>NZ_FZOO01000026.1 GCF_900188375.1 Geodermatophilus pulveris
TCAGAGGACGACCACGCTGCGCAGCACCTCGCCGCGGTGCATCTTGTCGAACGCGGTCTCCACGTCGTGGATGCCGATGGTCTCGCTGACGAACTCCTCCAGCGGGAAGCGGCCCTGCCGGTAGAGGTCGACCAGCATCGGGAAGTCCCGGGAGGGCAGGCAGTCGCCGTACCAGGAGGACCGGACCGTCCCGCCGCGGCCGAACACCTCCAGCAGCGGCAGGGTGATGGTCATGTCGGGGGTGGGGACGCCGACCAGCACCACCCGCCCGGCCAGGTCGCGGGAGTAGAAGGCCTGCTCGAAGACCACCGGGTGCCCGACGGCGTCGATGGCGACGTCCACGCCGAACCCGCCGGTGTGCGCCCGGATGGCCTCGACCGGATCGGTGGTGCCGGAGTTGACGGTGTGGGTGGCGCCGAACCGCCGGGCCCACTGCAGCTTGCGGTCCTCGACGTCGACGGCGATGACGGTGCTCGCCCCGGCCAGCCGCGCGCCGGCGATGGCGGCGTCGCCGACGCCGCCGCAGCCGAAGACGGCGACGGACTCCCCGCGGCGCACGCCGCCGGTGTTGATCGCCGCGCCGACGCCGGCCATCACCCCGCAGCCGAGCAGCCCGGCGGCGGTGGCCGGTGCGGCCGGGTCGACCTTGGTGCACTGGCCGGCGTGCACCAGCGTCTTGTCCGCGAACGCGCCGATGCCCAGCGCGGGGGACAGCTCGGTGCCGTCGGCCAGGGTCATCTTCTGCGCGGCGTTGTGCGTGGCGAAGCAGTACTGCGGCTCGCCCCTGGCGCAGGCGCGGCACCGGCCGCACACCGCCCGCCAGTTGAGGACGACGAAGTCGCCGGCGGCCACGTCGGTGACGCCCTCGCCGACGGCGGCCACCGTGCCCGCGGCCTCGTGGCCGAGCAGGAAGGGGAACTCGTCGCTGATGCCGCCCTCGCGGTAGTGCAGATCGGTGTGGCACACCCCGCACGCCGCGACGTCGACGACCGCCTCGCCCGGGCCGGGGTCCGGCACGGTGATCGTCTCGACGGTGACCGGTGCACCCTTGCCGCGGGCGACGACGCCCCTCACCTGGTG
>NZ_FZOO01000025.1 GCF_900188375.1 Geodermatophilus pulveris
GAGCTGTCGGCCCGCTGGTCGGCGGTGATGATGGGCAACTACCGCACCCCGCCGGTGGCGCTGGCCCGCGGGGCGGGCGCCACCGTGTGGGACGTGGACGGCCGGTCCTACACCGACCTGCTGGGCGGGATCGCCACGACGATCCTCGGCCACGCGCACCCGCGGGTGGTGGCGGCGATCAGCCGGCAGGCGGCCACGCTGGGGCACGTGTCCAACCTGGCGGTGCACGAGCCCGGGGTGGCGCTGGCCGAGCGGCTGGTGGAGCTGGCCGGGCGGCCGGGGCGGGTGTTCTTCTGCAACTCCGGCGCGGAGGCCAACGAGGCCGCCTTCAAGATCAGCCGGCTGACCGGGCGGGCCGGGGTGGTCACCGCGCAGGGGTCCTTCCACGGCCGCACGATGGGGGCGCTGGCGCTGACCGGGCAGCCGGGTAAGGCCGCGGCGTTCGCCCCGCTGCCCGGCGGGGTGACCCACGTGCCCTACGGCGACGCCGGCGCGCTGGCCGCGGTGGTGTCCGAGCAGACGGCGATGGTGCTGCTGGAGCCGATGCTGGGCGAGGGCGGGGTGCGCCCGGCGCCGGCCGGGTACCTGGCCGGCGCGCAGGCCGCGGCCCGGGCGGCCGGTGCGCTGTTCGCCGTGGACGAGGTGCAGACCGGTACCGGGCGCACCGGGCACTGGTTCGCCCACCAGGCCGACGGGGTCACCCCGGACGTGGTGACGGTGGCCAAGGCGGTCGGCGGGGGGCTGCCGCTGGGCGCCACGCTGGCCTTCGGGGACGCCGCCGAGCTGCTGGGGGCGGGGTCGCACGGGTCGACGTTCGGCGGGAACCCGATCGCGGCGGCGGCGGCGCTGGCGGTGCTGGACACCATCCGCGAGGAGGGGCTGCTGGAGCGGGCCAAGGAGCTGGAGGCGCGGTTCACCGCCGGCATCGACGCGCTGGGCCACCCGGGGGTGGCCGGCGTGCGCGGGCGGGGGGCGCTGCTCGGCGTGGTGCTCACCGCCGAGGTCGCCCCGGCGCTGGAGGCCGCGCTGCGCGAGGCGGGGTTCCTGACCAACGCCGTCGCCCCGGACGTGCTGCGCCTGGCGCCGTCCCTGGTGGTCACCGACGCCCAGGTCGACGCCTTCCTCACCGCCCTCCCGGCCGCCCTCGACGC
>NZ_FZOO01000024.1 GCF_900188375.1 Geodermatophilus pulveris
CCGGCGACCCCGACGTGTCCCTGCGCCACCCCGGGGGTGAGTTGCCCCTGCGCGTGGTGCCGGCCACCGAGGGGGCCAGTGGTCTGGACACCGGCAAGCTGCTGGCCACCACCGGGCACGTGGCGCTGGACATCGGGTTCGTCAACACCGCGGCGTGCACCTCGGCGATCACCTACATCGACGGTGACGCCGGGATCCTCCGCTACCGCGGCTACCCGATCGACCAGCTGGCCGGGAAGGCCAGCTTCCTCGAGGTCAGCTACCTGCTGATCTACGGCGAGCTGCCCACCGCCGACCAGCTGGGCGAGTTCGACTCCCGGCTGCGCCGGCACACCCTGCTGCACGAGGACCTCAAGCAGTTCTTCAAGGGCTTCCCCCGCGACGCGCACCCGATGCCGGTGCTCTCCTCGGCGGTCAGCGCCCTGTCGACCTTCTACCAGGACTCCCTGGACCCCTTCGACGAGCGGCAGGTGGAGATCTCCACCCTGCGGCTGCTGGCCAAGCTGCCGACCATCGCCGCCTACGCCTACAAGAAGTCCGTCGGCCAGCCGTTCCTCTACCCGGACAACTCGCTGGGCCTGGTGGAGAACTTCCTGCGGATGACCTTCGGCTTCCCCGCCGAGCCCTACGAGGTCGACCCCGACCTCGCCGCGGCGCTGGACATGCTGTTCGTGCTGCACGCCGACCACGAGCAGAACTGCTCCACCTCCACCGTCCGGCTGGTCGGCTCCTCGCACGCCAACCTGTTCGCCTCGGTCTCGGCCGGCATCAACGCGCTGTTCGGCCCGCTGCACGGCGGGGCCAACCAGTCGGTGCTGGAGATGCTGGAGTCCATCCAGCGCGAGGGCGGGGACATCCCGGCCTTCGTCGAGCGGGTCAAGAAGCGCGAACCCGGGGTGAAGCTGATGGGCTTCGGCCACCGGGTCTACAAGAACCACGACCCCCGCGCGACGATCGTCAAGCAGACGGCCGACACCGTGCTCGACAAGCTGGGCGGGGACAACCAGCTGCTCGACCTGGCCCGCCAGCTGGAGGAGATCGCCCTGTCCGACGACTACTTCGTCGAGCGCAAGCTCTACCCGAACGTCGACTTCTACACCGGGCTGATCTACCGGGCGATGGGCTTCCCCACCCGCATGTTCACCGTGCTGTTCGCCCTGGGCCGGCTGCCCGGCTGGATCGCCCAGTGGCGGGAG
>NZ_FZOO01000023.1 GCF_900188375.1 Geodermatophilus pulveris
GGTCCCCGGCCGGACCAGGTCCAGGCGTACCTGCCGTCGTCGGCGGCGAGGCCGGCCTCGCCGAGGTCGAGGGGGCGGAAGGTGTCGACCATGACGGCCAGTTCGTCGAAGGACTCCGCGCCCAGCGAGCGCTCGACGGCGCCGGGCTGGGGGCCGTGGGAGTGCCCGCCGGGGTGTACCGAGACCGAGCCGCGGCCGATGCCGGAGCCCTTGCGGGCCTCGTAGTCCCCGTCGACGTAGAACATGATCTCGTCGGAGTCGACGTTGGCGTGGTAGTAGGGCACCGGCACCGCCAGCGGGTGGTAGTCCACCTTGCGCGGCACGAAGTTGCAGATCACGAACCCGCCGCCCTCGAACACCTGGTGCACCGGCGGGGGCTGGTGCACCCGGCCGGTGATCGGTTCGAAGTCGGCGACGTTGAACGCGTAGGGGTACAGGCAGCCGTCCCAGCCGACCACGTCGAAGGGGTGCTCGGGCACGACGTGGATCGTGCCGGCCAGCCCGCCGGGGCCGGGACCGCGGTGTTTGACGTACACCTGCACGTCCACCTGCACGTCGCTGCCCTCGGCCAGCAGCGGCTGCCCCGGGGCGCGCAGGTCGCGTTCGCAGTAGGGAGCGTGTTCCAGGAACTGCCCGAACTTCGACAGGTACCGCTTGGGCGGGGTGATGTGGGAGGTGGCCTCGATGGCGTAGGTGCGCAGCGGCTCGCCGCCGGTGGGCACCCAGCGGTGCGTGGTGGCCCGCGGCAGGACCACGTAGTCCCCCGGGCCCACCTGCAGCGCGCCGAACACGGTCTGCACGGTGGCGGTGCCGCGCTCGACGAACACGCACTCGTCGCCGGTGGCGTTGCGGTACAACGGGCTGGGCAGGCTGCTCACGGCGTAGGAGATGCGCACGTCGCCGTTGCCCAGCACCAGCCGCCGCCCGGTCACCGCGTCGACCGCCTTGTGCTCCTCGCCCGGGAACAGGTCGTGCAGCCTCAGGTGGCGGGGCAGCAGCGGCGCGTTCGGGGTGAGCGTCTGGTCGGGCAGCTGCCACGGCCGGGCGTCCACCAGCGCGGAGGGGATGCCCCGGTGGTAGAGCAGCGCGGAGTCCGCGGAGAAGCCCTCCTCGCCCACCAGCTCCTCGCAGTACAGCCCGCCGTCGGGACGGCGGAACTGGGTGTGCCGCTTGCGCGGGACCTCACCCACCTGCCGGTAGAACGCCATC
>NZ_FZOO01000010.1 GCF_900188375.1 Geodermatophilus pulveris
GGCTGATCTACCGGGCGATGGGCTTCCCCACCCGCATGTTCACCGTGCTGTTCGCCCTGGGCCGGCTGCCCGGCTGGATCGCCCAGTGGCGGGAGATGATCGCCGACCCGGCCACCAAGATCGGCCGCCCCCGGCAGGTCTACACCGGCGCCACCGAACGGGCCTACACCCCCCTCGACCAGCGCTGACCGGCGGTCCCGCCGCCCCCGCCGCGAGCTGTCGACGGCGGGGGCGGCGGCGGCCCCCTGCAGGGTCCCGCCGCGAGCTGGCGAGTGGTGGGGGGCAGGGGGTCCTCTTCAGATGGCGCGGACCATGCCGCCGTCCACGAGCAGGTTCTGGCCGGTGACGTAGGTGTTGGCACCGGAGGCGAGGAACGCGACGACCCGGGCGAACTCCTCCGCGGTGCCGTAGCGGCCCAGCGGGATCGCCTTCTCCGTCTGCGCCCGCACCTCCTCGATGGTGATGCCCGCCTTCTCGGCGCGGGAGGCGTCCAGGCCGGCGACGCGGTCGGTGGCGATCCGGCCCGGGCCCACGGTGTTGAGCAGCACCCCCTCGGGCGCGAACTCGATGGCCAGGGACTTCGCCAGCCCCAGCAGGGCCACCCGGTAGGTGTTGGACAGCAGCAGGTTCTCGATCGGCTGCTTGATCGACGACGACGCGATCGTGACGATCCGGCCCCAGCCCTGCTCGCGCATGTGCGGCAGCACGCCCCGAAACAGCCGCACGGTGCTCATCAGGTTGAGGTCGTGCGCGGCGTACCACTTCGCGTCGTCGAGCGCGTCGAACCCGCCCGGCGGCGGCCCGCCGGCGTTGTTGACCAGGACGTCGACGCCGCCCAGCCGCCGTTGCGTCTCGGCCAGCAGCCGGTCGAGGTCGGCGGCGTCGGCGACGTCGGCCGGGCAGTGCTCGACCTGCGCGCCGGTGGCCTCGCCGATCTCCTCGGCGGTGCGGGCCAGCTGGTCGGCGCCACGGCTGGAGATCATCACCCGCGCCCCCTCGGCGGCCAGCCGGGTGGCGGTGGCGCGGCCCAGGCCCTTGGAGGCGGCGGTGACCAGGGCGACCCGGCCGGTGAGTTCGAGGTCCATCGCAGGTGTGCTCCGTGGGGTCGGGGCCGTCAGGCCACGGGGTTGGTGAGCTCGCGGAAGCCGGTGATCTGCACGCCGGCGGTGTCGCCGGAGCGGATGTGCACCGCGCCGGGCGTGCCGGTGGAGATGACGTCGCCGGGCAGCAGGGTCATGACCCGCGAGTGGAAGGCGACCAGCCACCACGGCCGGAAGGTCATGTTCGACACCACGTTGCGCCGGTGCACCTGCCCGTTGTGGATGGTGGCCACCTCGAGGGCGTCGACGTCGGCCACCTCGTCGGCGGTGACCAGCTCGGGGCCGAAGCTGAAGAAGGTGTCGAAGCTCTTGGACCGGGTGAGGTAGCGCGGGTTCTCCTCCAGGATGTCCTCGGCGGTCATGTCCACGATCGTGGTGAAGCCGGCGACCACCGAGGGGGCGTCGGCCTCGTCGACGTCCTTGCACTCGCGGCCGATGACCACGCCGAGCTCGCCCTCGGCGGTGGTGCGCTGCGACTGCGGCGGGATCCGGATGGCGTCGCCCGGTCCGATGATCGTGGTGTCCGGCTTGAGGAAGCTGGCCGGCTCGGTGGACGGCGCCTTCTCGGACAGGTCGGCGGCGTGCTCCACGTAGTTCAGCCCGATGCCCCAGATCTTGCGCGGGCGCCGGTACAGCGGGGCGTACGCCAGCTGTTCCTGCGGCACGACGAGCCCGTCGAGCGCGGCAGCGTCCCGGCCGGCCACCCAGTCGCGCAGCTCGCCGACCCGGCCGGTCTCCAGCAGCTCCTGCACGGTCACCGGCCAGTCGGTGCCCGCGTGCTCGTTCAGCGCGGGCAGCGGCACCGCGCCGCCGGGGCGCACCAGCGCACCGGGCTCGGCGCCGTCCAGGCGCAGGGTGGTCAGTCGCACGGGGGGTCCTCTCGCGGGCAGGCCGGGGACGCGCGTCGGTGCGCGCCCGGGGTGGGGTGGGCTACAGGCCGACGGCGGTGATGAGGTCGTCGAGCTCGGCCAGGGTCAGCTCGTCGACCGGCGGGGCCGGGAAGCGGGCGTGCGGCGAGGCGATGGCGCCGCGGCGGGCGAAGACCTGCTTGCGGATGGTCACCCCGCCGACGCCGAGCTGGGCCTCGTACCGGATGAGCGGCAGGTAGCGGAAGAAGAACTCCTGCGCGCCCGCGCGGTCGCCGGCGGCGAACCGCTCGTAGGTGCCGACGAGCACCTGCGGGAAGCCGAAGCCGGTCATGATGCCGTCGGCGCCGCGCTGCAGCTCCTCGTACAGGTACAGCCCGCCGAGGCCGCCGAAGACACCGACCGGCTCCTCCACCCGCTGCTTCACCGCGGTGATCTTCGGCAGGGTCGGGGTCTCCTCGAGCTTGAGGTAGCGGCAGCCCTCGATCTCGTCGAGCAGCCGCACGAGGAACGGCGCGGGCATGACCACCCCGGTGTTGACCGGCTCGTCCTGCACCACGACCGGCACCGACAGCGCCTCGGCGACCTGCCGGAAGTGCTCGAAGACCAGGTCCAGGTTCCGGGTGTTCTCCGGCGGGGCGAGCATGACCGCCGCGGCGCCGGCGTCCTCGGCGCGTCGGGCGTAGTCCAGCGCCATCACGGTGGCCCGCGCCGAGACGCCGGCCACGACCGGCACCCGCCCGGCGGTGGCCTGCAGGTAGCGGCGCAGCACCCGCTCGCGCTCCTCGTCGAGCAGCTTGGCGGCCTCACCCATGATTCCCAGGATGGTGAGGCCGTGCGCCCCGGCGCCGAGGTAGTCCTCGACCAGGGTGTCGATGCTGCCCTCGTCGACCGCGCCGTCGTCGGTGAACGGCGTCAGTGTGATCGGCAGCACACCCGTCAGGGCGCTCACCGGGAACTACCCTGCGGACGGGGACGACGGCCTCGGGCCGGCCATGCGACGGAGATCACGACGGTCACCGTAGCCGCTCGTCACGATCGGCTCCCAGGCCTGTCGAGAACGGAGAGCCATGTCGGTGCAGCGTTACGCCGTGGTCGGGGGCGGGATCATCGGGACGGCGGTGGCCCGCCGGCTGCTCGCCCGGCGGCCCGACGCCGTGGTGACGGTCCTGGAGAAGGAGGACCGGCTCGCCACCCACCAGACCGGCCGCAACTCCGGGGTGGTGCACGCCGGCCTGTACTACGAGCCCGGCTCGCTCAAGGCCCGGCTGTGCCGCCGCGGGGTGGGGCTGCTCAAGGAGTTCTGCGCCGAGCGGGGCCTGCCCTACGACGAGGTGGGCAAGGTGCTGGTCGCGCTCGACGGGGCCGAGGAGCAGCGGCTGGGCGCGATCGCCGAGCGGGCCCGCGCCAACGGCGTCCCCGGCATCCGGGTCATCGACCGCGCGGAGCTGCGCGAGCTGGAGCCGCACGTCGCCGGCATCGCCGCGCTGCACTCGCCGAGCACCGCGATCTGCGACTACGTGTCGGTCACCGACCGGCTCGCCGACGACGCCCGCGCGGCCGGGGCGACGATCCGCACCGGCTTCGCGGTGGCCGGGCTGCGGCACACCGGCGGGCAGGTCGTCGTGAGCAGCACGGCCGGCGAGGAGGTCGTCGTCGACCGGGTGGTGCTGTGCGCCGGGCTGCAGGTCGACCGGCTGGCGCGGCTGGCCGGGGACGACGACGCCCCGCGGATCGTGCCCTTCCGCGGGGAGTACTACGCGCTCACCCCGGACAAGCGGTCCCTGGTCAACGGCCTGGTCTACCCGGTGCCCGACCCGCGGTACCCGTTCCTCGGGGTGCACCTGACCCCGCGGTTCGACGGCGAGGTGCTGGTCGGCCCCAACGCCGTCCTGGCGCTGGCCCGCGAGGGCTACACGTGGCGGGACGTCTCCCCCGCCGAGCTGGCCGCCATCGTCCGCTTCCCCGGGTTCCGGCGGTTCGCCCGGCAGCACTGGCGCACCGGCCTGGCGGAGATGCGCGGGTCGCTGTCGAAGAAGGCGTACACGGCCGCGGCGCGGCGGTACGTGCCGGAGCTGACCGCCGACGACATGGTCCCGGCGGTGGCGGGGATCCGCGCGCAGGCGCTGGAGTCCGACGGCAGCCTGGTCGACGACTTCCGGATCACCCGGCGCGGCGCGGTGGTGGCCGTGCGCAACGCGCCCTCGCCCGCGGCGACGTCGTCGCTGGCGATCGCCGAGCACCTGGTCGAGGTGCTGCTCGACGACGACGACGCGGCATGAGCGCGCGCCGGGAGCGGTCTGCGGGCACCGCCCGCGCGGCGACCGCCGCGGTCACGGTGACCACCGCGGGCGTGCTCCCGGCGTACCTGGTCGGCGTCCTGTGGGTGCAGGTGAGCGCCGACCTGGAGGTGGGCCCGTCGCTGCTCGGTCTGCTGGTCGCGGCGTTCTTCGGCACCTCGGCGGTGGCGGCCCTGTCCGCCGGCACCCTGGTGCGGCGGCTGGGCACGGTGGTCGTCGTGCGGCTGGCCGGCCTGACCGCGGCGGCGGCGATGCTGCTGGTCGCGGTGGCCGCCCGCGACACCGCCGTCCTGGTGGCCGCGCTCGTGCTGGCCGGGTGGGGCAACGGCATCGGCCAGCCGGCCAGCAACGACCTCATCGCCTGCTCGGTCTCCTCCGGGCGGCAGGGGCTGGCCTACGGCCTCAAGCAGGCGGCCATCCCGCTGTCCACCCTGCTGGCCGGCGTGGCCGTGCCGCTGGTGGCCATCCCGCTGGGCTGGCGGACGGCGTTCGGGCTGGGCGCCGGCCTGGCGGTGCTCATCGTGCTGTCGGTGCCCAGCGCGCGGCGGCTGGGGACGGCGGGGTCGTCGTCGGCGCCGTCGGAGGCGGCCGGGCCGTTCCGCCGGGCGCCGCTGTACGTGCTCGCGGTGGGGCTGATGCTGGGCGCGGGCACCGGCAACGCCCTGGGCGCCTTCTTCGTCAGCACCGCCGTCGCCGGCGGCATCGCCCCCGCGACCGCCGGCGTGCTGGCCGCGGTGGCCAGCGGCGCCGGCGCCCTGGCCCGGGTGCTCGTCGGCTGGCTCGCCGACCGGGTGCGCACCCGGTGGCTGCTGGTCGTCGCCGCGCAGATGTCGCTGGGCGGGCTGTCCTACGCGCTGCTGGGCACCGGGGTCGAGGCGCTCATCGTCGTCGGCGCGGTGGTCGGCTACTGCACCGGGTGGGCGTGGGCCGGGCTGTCGACCTACGCCATCACCCGGATGCACCACGGCATGGCGGCCCGTGCCACGTCGATCACCCAGGGCGGGATGGGCCTGGGCGCCGCGCTGGGGCCGCTGGCCTTCGGCGCGGTGGTGTCGGCCGGCTCCTACGCGGTCGCCTGGACCGCCACGGCAGCACTGGCCGTGCTCGGCGGACTGGTCATCGTGCTGGGCCGGCGCCTGCTGCTGCGCGAGCGGCCCGCGCTGGTGGCCGCGCACCGCCAGCGCCGCGCCGCCGCCCGCGCCTGACCCACTGCGGCCGTCGGACGGTCGGCGGCTACTGGGCGCGCCGGGCGCAGATCACGCGCGTCACTCCCACGTGCCTTCGAAGGCGGCCGCAGGGACACGACCAACGCGCAGTCCGTGCCCGCGCTAGGCCGATGCCACATCCCGCCAGATTGGTAGACCTCGCCCCATCAACCTCCAGCCTGGACAGGTCGTGACGGATCCACTACAGCCAAGGGCGCAGCTGCCCTAGGGTCGGGGCCTCGTCGCCCCGACGCACGTTAATGGGGGACGGCACCGTGAAGGCTGCCCTTGACTACGGCCTCGTGGCCATGTTCGGCGTTCTTGTGGGCGCCAGTGAACTCGTGTCCCGTTACCGCGACGCACCGTGGAGCGCCATCAAGAATCCGGCCTCGGCTGCTTACGTATCGGTCAATGCCATCGCGGCAGCCGCGACGCTGGCACTTCTTCGGATATTTGACGTGACCTTCGACATCCCAGATGCCACGGGGCAGCGCGCCGTACAGGTGCTCGTGTCAGGTTTTGGCGCAATCGCGGTGCTCCGCACGTCGCTGTTCATCGTTCAGGTTGGAGGGCGCGACGTCGGGGTCGGTCCGGCTACGCTCCTTCATGTATTACTCTTCGCCACCGACCGCGATGTCGACCGTCGGCGTGCGAAACAGCGGGCGAAGGCGGTCAGTGATGCATTGAGAGGTCTTTCCTATACGGACGTCGGGGAGGCATTGCCTAATTACTACCTGACTCTGATGCAGAACGTTCCGGACAGCGAACAAGCGGAGCTACGGCAGAGACTCAAGGAAATCGCCGACTCGACGATGGAGGATGCGCTCAAGGTCAACGCTGTGGGCTTGACGCTCATGACCGTCGTCGGCCAGAGGGTACTCGAGGCGGCAGCGGACACTGCTCGAACCCGGTTGCTCGAGAGGGGGGTGCTCGGGGAGGTCTATCCACGACTGCGCGAAGCGATCGACCGAGTCACGCGGCCGGACGATCGCGTCCTTGACGTCCTCGGCCTCACCCTCTACACCGCCTGGCCCAACGTCCGAGCTTGGCTCGACGATCATACGTGTCTACTGGACGGCTGGACCATCCGAATGCGCATGGTCGATCCCGACATACTGGCTGGCCCTTTACGCCACTGGTTTGACCCTCACTGGCTCGACGAGGTCCGGGGCGTCCTTGAAGACGTCCGACGCTACGTCGTCGAGAATGAGGAGTCACTGGAGCGGCGAGGGGTCAAGCTGACCATCACGACCTATGCCCTAGTCCCAGTCGTGCACGGATTCAGGACTGGCGGCGGCACTTATTTCATCTCCTTCGGCCGCTGGGACGACAAGACCGGTGAGCTTGGCAGGCCCTACCAAAGCTACGAATACCTGCCGCCGGACGACCACAGTCCCCGCACTTGTCAGTACAAGGCGATTTTCGACAATTGGCTGCGGCGTGCGGATCAGGTTCCACCCACATCTTCCGGCTCGCTCATGGCGCGGGACAACCAGTCGGTCGCGACCGAGGCGACAGCGCACTGAGGCCGATCGCCAGAGCGGGGCCATACCCAGGGATCCCCGCAATGGAGCGTGAGGATCGAGCATCCGAGGCGGCCGAGCGGCGGCCCCATTGTGTCCCTACGTGGGCCGCTCTGGGACACCGGCCGGCTTGCCGTGGGTGCGGCAGAGACACCCGCGACCGCGTAGACAGCTGTGGTCGGCAGCCGCTTCAGCGCCGTTGGCGTCGGTGGGCCGTGCCGATGAGGGCGGCGCTCGCGCTGAGTGCCAAGATCGCCGACAGTCCGGAGGATCTGCACGCCGTTCCCTGCTGCAGAGGTCCACGCGGGACCACGAACAGCGTCCACAGGGCGATGGAGGCGGCGCTCGCCGCACGAGGTGCGGTGGAGGCCGTCGTGGTAATCAGCACGACCGCCGCCACGATGGACAGCGGCAGGGTGAGTAGGCCTAGGGTCCCGGCACGGATGTTCGCGCTGTGCTCTGGCGGGGTCGCCAGGATCGCGATGACGACCAACCGGAGGGCATCGGCCACGACCGTGAGCGCCACACCGGCCTTCTGACCCGACATCATGGCCCCGTCATCCGGCGGACGGGTGTCGGCGGCGGCACGTCGTCATGACCATCTGTGGCCGACCGCAGCACCCGTGAGGTCGCACGGACGGGAGCCCTCGCCGATTCACGTGCACGCGACGCGGCGAACGACCTGTCCCTCAGTGGGTCGCTCAGGAGCAGGCCCACCGGCAGCCGCGGCAGGTCCACCGGCCGGGCCATCGCCCAGTCCACCAGCACGCCCTCGGCGAGCGAGACCCGGCCGGTGGCCAGCGCCACGCCCCGGAACCCACGGCCGGGGTACGACAGTCCCGGGCGTCTGACCGGCGGATCCGTGACGAGCGGCGAGCTGGGTCCTGCCGGTGCCGTCAGCGGGCCGGCCAGGCGGCCAGGGGCGGCAGGTCCTCCCCGTGGCTGCCCCCGGCGTGCGCGACGGCGGCCAGGACCAGGGCCAGGTGGTCGCGGTCCAGCCCGGCGGCGAGGTCACCGAGGTCGACCGGCTGCCCGTCGGCGAGCGAGGCCGCCGCCCGGAGCACCCGCAGCTGGCTGCCGCTGCCGCCGATGGTGCCGGCGCGCAGGGCGGCGTCGACGTCCGGCCAGGCGACCTGCGCCCACATCCCCTCGCCGTCGACGTCCCCGAGCAGGGACACGAGGCCGGCCTGCTGGAGTTGGGCGGGCCAGTGCCCGGCGTTGACCAGCAGCAGGACGGCGGCCTCGGCGGCGTAGTCACCGACGGCGGCGCGCAGCAGGGCGGTCTCGACGTCGACCAGGTCCAGGTCGGTCGCCCTCGGCTCGGGGATCACCGTCGCCCCCTCCTCGAGTCGTGTGGCGGGTCACCGCCCACCCTGCCGGAGGGGTCCGACGGTTCGGCTCAGCCGGGCAGCCCGCGCAGCACCTCCAGCGCCTCGGCCAGCGTGGCCGGCACCTCGCCGGGCGCCCGGCCGCTGAGCTCCAGCCCCCGGGCGGTGCGCTCCTGGCGGGCCACCAGGGCCGCGGCCATGAGCGGCGGCACGCCGGTGGCCGCGACGGTGTCGCGCACCATCCGCGCCTCGACCTGCCGGCGGCCGGCGTGCGCGACGTGCGTGGTGACCAGCATCGTGGCGAAGTCGCGGGTGGGCCAGCGGTCCAGCGTCTCCTCCACCATCGCCAGCAGCGGCTCGACCACGTCCATCTCGTGCGCGGCCAGCAGCGCCTCGGTCCACAGCGCCTCCATCCCCTTGACCACCACGCTCCGCAGCATCTTCAGCGCCGCCGCGGCGCCCACCCGGTCGCCGACGACCGCGGCGTTGAGCCCGGCCGCGGCCAGCAGCCCGGCGGCCTCCGCGGCGTCCGGCCCGGCCAGCGAGACGGGGATGCGGCTGCCGTCGAGCCGGATGCCCCCGCCGGTCATCACCCCGTCGACGACGCGGGCGCGGGGCAGCGCGGCGACCACGGCCTCCTTGACCTGCGGCGCGGTCGAGTTGAGGTCGACGTAGAGCACGCCGTCACCGGCCGCCGGGGCGAACGCCTCGGCCGCGGCCAGCGCGGTGGCCGGGGTGACCAGGGAGAGGACGACGTCCCGCCCGGCCAGGCCGGCGAGGTCACCGACCGGCTGCGCGCCCGCCGCGCGCACCGCCTCGGCGACGCCGGGGCCGCGCGACGGGTCTCGCAGCAGCCGGTCGTGCACCGCCAGGTCGGCGCCGGAGGCGGCCAGCGCGCCGCCGATGACCCGGCCGGCCTCGCCGAAGCCGACCAGCCCCCACCGGGTGGTCACGGCGCCACCCGCACCTCGGTGAGCGCCGCGGTCACCCACGAGCGGTCCAGCGTGCCGGCCGCGATGTCGGCGAACACCGCCTCCTCGGCCCGCAGCAGCCCCTCGCCGTCCGCGAGCACCTCCGCGGCGCGCTCGTGCGGGACCACCACCACGCCGTCCGCGTCGCCGACGACGACGTCACCGGCGCGCACCACCGTGCCGCCGGCCTGCACCGCCCCGCCGACCTCCCCCGGGCCGTCCTTGTACGGGCCGACGTGGGTCACGCCGCGCGCGAAGACCGGCAGGGCGCCCGCGGCCAGCCCCTCGACGTCGCGCACCGCGCCGTCCACGACCAGGGCGGCCAGCCCGCGGGCGGCGGCGTAGCGGGCCATGATCTCCCCCAGCACCGCCCGGTCCAGCGCACCGCCGCCGTCGACGACGAGCACGTCGCCGGGCCGGGCGAGGTCCAGGGCGCGGTGGACGACGAGGTTGTCGCCGGGGCGGGTGCGCACGGTCAGCGCCGGGCCGGCGACCCGCGGCCAGCGCCCGCCCGGCACGGGCAGCACGCCGGTGACGCCGCCGGTGCGGGCCAGGGCGTCGGACAGGATGCTCGTCGGCAGCGCGCGGGCCCGGGCCAGCAGGCCGTCGTCGGGGCGGGGGCCGGGCGGGTGCACTCGGCAGGTGCTCATGCGGGACTCCTCAGGTCGGGTCGAGGACACGGGCGCGCCGGCCCACCGGCAGGCCCCGGGAGCGGCGCACCATCCGGCGGCTGACCCGGACGGTGACCGCGCCGGCCAGGCTCAGCGCCGCGGCGGTGAGCCAGGCGGCGGAGTAGGAGGCGGCCTCGGCGACGACGCCGAACAGCAGCGGCCCGGACGCCGCACCCAGCGACAGCCCGGTCTGCACGGAGCCGGTGACCGACGCCGCCGCGCCCCGGTTGTCGCGGATGACGGCGAAGTGGAACAGGCCGGTCCACGCCCAGCCGGCGCCGTAGGCGAGCACGCCGCCGGCGACGAAGGCCGGCACCGCCCCGACGGCCATGAGCGCGTAGCCCAGCGTGCCGAGGGTCAGCAGGTTGGCGATGAACAGGTAGGCGCTGCGGGCCGGGTGCCGGTCGACGAACATCCCGTACCCGACCCGGCTGGCCAGGCCGAGCACCGAGCAGCCGGCGAACAGCAGCCCGGCCGCCCCGGCGCCGACACCGGCGGCCACCGCGGAGTCGACGAGGAAGACCCCGGTCGGGGTGGCCGCGGCCGAGCCGAGGAAGCCGCCGAGGGTGAGCACCACCAGCCCGCCGCGGGGCAGCCCCCGGTCCGGCGCGCGGGCCCCGGCGGCCTCGCGCGCCGCGGCGGCCCGCTGACCGGCCTCCCGGCCGGCGAGGGAGGCCAGCAGCAGGAGCAGCGCCAGGGCGACCGCGCCGGCCACCGCCCACCGCCAGCCGGCCACCAGCGCGATGCCGGGGACGGCGAGGCCGCCGAGCAGGGTCGCCGCGGGGATCGAGGACTGCTTGATGCCGAACGCGACGCCCAGCCGCGCGTCGGTGACCAGCTCGGAGACGACCGCGTTGGCCGACGGCTGGGCGACCGCGTTGCCCAGCCCGCCGACCGCCAGCCCGGCCATCAGCGCGGCCGGCGACCCGGCCAGGCCGATCACGGTGAGCGACGTGGTGGCCAGGGCGGCGGCCAGCGCGGCCCCGCGGCGCGAGCCGAGCCGCTGCACCAGCCGGCCGGCGGGGCGGGCGAGGGCGCCGGAGACGGCGAACAGGGTCGCCGCCGCGAGGCCGAACAGGCCCAGCCCGACGTCGAGGTCGGCGCGGATCTGCACGGCGAGCGCGCCGACGAGGAAGGCCGGCAGCACCCCGAGCGCGGAGACCGACACCGCCCGGACGACGGCGCGCGCGGCCCCGCCCCCGTCCACGCCCGTCACTGCCCTTCGCGGGCGGGAGGCGGTGACGGGGGGCGCAGGAGGGCGGGATCAGGCACGCGCGGGCACCCCGAGCGGCCGGCCGACGTGCCCGGCCAGCTCCTGCAGCGCCCGGTGCGTGCCGGCGTCGAGGGGGACGCCGTGGACGCGGCGCAGCGCGCGCTCGGCGGCGGCCCGCTGTCCCGGCGTCCGGACCGGCCGCTCCGGGTCGACCGGGGCCAGCGCGCGCAGCCCGGCGAGCAGGCGCGCGGCCCCCGCGCTCAGCTCGGCGGGGTCGCCGAGGCGGCCCGGGTCCAGGACGACGACCAGGTGGCTGACGCCGGGGTGCCCGCTCCCGGCCCGGAAGGTCAGGTTCCCCACGCCGGGGCCGGTGGGGCCGCGGCCGAGCACGGCGGTGAGCACCTCGACCAGCAGGGCCAGCCCGTAGCCCTTGTGCACCGACCGCTCGCGGTCGCTGCCCAGCGGCAGCAGCGCGCCGCGGCCGGGGAAGACGGCGGCCGGGTCGGTCGTCGGGCGCCCGTCGGCGTCCACGCCCCAGCCGAGCGGGACCGGGCGGCCGGCCCGCAGCGCGATCTCGAACTTGCCGGCGGCGACCGCGGAGGTGGCCATGTCGAACACCATGGGCTTCTCCCCCGCCACCGGCACGCCGAGGGCGAGCGGGTTGGTGCCCAGGTACGGGCGGGCGCCGCCGGCGGGGGCGACGACCGGGCCGGTGTTGGTGGCGGCCAGCCCGACCAGCCCCTGCGCGGCCGCCTCGAACACGTAGGCGCCGCTGGCGCCGTGGTGGCTGCTGTCGCGCACGTTGACCCACCCGACCCCGTGCTCCCGGGCCCGGTGCACCGCCTCGGCCAGCGCGAGGGTGGTGACCGGGTGGCCGAGCAGCCCGTGCCCGTCGACCAGCGCGACCGCGCCCTCGCCGCTCACCGTGGGCTCGCCGTCGGTGGCGATCGCCCCGGCCCGCACCCCGCGCACGTAGGCGGGCAGCCGGGCGACGCCGTGGGAGTCGATGCCGGACAGGTCGGCGTAGCCGAGGACCCGCGCCACGTCGCCGGCGTGCTGGCGGCGCACCCCGACGGCGGTCAGGACGGCGGTGGTCCACCCGGCCAGCACGTCGGCCGGCACCCGCACCGGCGGCTCCTCGACGGCCACCGGTACGGCGGGCCCCCCGGCGTCGTCGAAGGCGGCCAGCACCGCGTCGGCGACCGCGCCGGTGGGCGCCGGCGGGGTGCCCTCCGGCGCCAGGTCGTAGGTCCACGGGCCGCCCTGCAGCACCCGGTCGACCGCCGCCCGCACCCGGTCGCCGAGCGCGCGGGTGGCCGGGAAGTGCCGCAGCAGCGCGGCCAGGGCCAGGAAACCGCCGAGCGGGTCGACCTGGCCGCGCAGCGCCCGGCGCGGCGCCGACCCGTGCGCCGGCTCGAACAGCCCGACGCAGCGGCCGCGGACCGGCTCGCCGGGGTGCACCGAGGCCGAGCCGCACAGCGCCGGCGACCCCGCCCGCCCGGCGGCCAGGTCGGAGAGGATGTCGCCGAGCAGCCCCTCGGTGACCAGCACGTCGGGCACCGCGGCGCCGGAGCCGAGCTCGTAGGCGGCGCGGTCGACGTAGCGGTGCTCGACGTCGACGCCGCGCTCGCGGGCCACCTCGCCGGCGACCTGCCGCCACAGCCGGCCGGTGACGTACAGGTTGGCCTTGTCGACCGAGACCAGCCGCCCCGCCACACCGGACCGGGCGGAGCGCTGGGCGAGCACGTCGCAGGCGGTGTGCACCACCTCGGCGATCCGCCGGCGGGTCAGCCGGAGCACGTCGGCCGCCTCGTCCTCGCCGAGCCACCGGTCGTCGGCGCCGCCGTAGGAGCCGCCGATGAGGTTGCGCACCACGGTCAGCTCGGTGCCGTCGCGGAACGGGACGTCGCGCACGGAGATCCGCAGGTCGTAGCGCTCGCGCAGCCGGTGCAGCGCGACCTCCGGGCGCGGGCACACCCCGTCCGGCACGCGCGGGTCCTCCCCCACCGCGCCGAGCAGGACGGCGTCGGCGGCGTCGCAGGCGGCCAGCGTCTCCGCGGGCAGCACGTCGCCGGTGGCCGCCGCGGCGCGGGCGCCGACCGGCCAGGGCCCGGTGACCTCGACCGCGCCGTCGGCGGCCAGCCGCCGCAGCAGCCGGGCCGGCCCGTCGAGCACCTCCTCGCCGATGCCGTCCCCCGGCAGCAGGGCGACCCGGATCACCGCAGCACCAGCTCGCGGCCGACGGTGGTCAGCGCCCGCTCGGTGCCGGCCTCGCCCAGGCAGGCCTCCAGCTCGGCCAGCCAGCCGGGCAGGGCCTGCGCCATGGTCGGGTGGTCGGCGTGGCCGAGGTCGCCGCCGAAGGCGAGCTGGTCGTGCGGGTAGACCTCGCCCAGCGTGGTCGAGCGCGGCCCGTCGGGGGTGAGGATGTCGGGCAGGATGCCGAGCTCCAGCACCACGCCGAGCCGGGCGAACTCCGGGGCGGCGGCGTCGTCCCAGTGCAGGAACGGCATCCGCGGGTGGTTGAGCAGCATCCGGCGCACCCCGGCGGCGTGCGCGGCGCGGAACAGCACCAGCGCCTCCGCGCAGGTGAGGTGGCCGGAGGCGAGCACCAGGTCGTGGGCGGCGACCACGTCGAGGACCTCCTGCCAGGCGGGCAGCAGGGCGCCGTCGTCGGCGAGCACGTCGACCTGCCGGAAGGACAGCGAGCGGTGCACCGCCAGCTCGGGGCGGGCCGCCGACGCGACGTGCGCGGGCGCGGAGACCGTCGGCATCCACACCACGCGCCCGCCGAGCCGGGCGGCCACCTCCACCGCGTCGGGGTTGGCGCCGCCGACCGGGGAGTTGAGCACGATGCCGCCGAGCACCTGCACGCCGCCGGTCTCCGCCCGCCCGGCGGCCAGGGCGGCGCGCTCGGCGGTGGACCCCTCGTGCGCCTTGAGGACGGCGAGGTCGATGCCGACCCGGGCGTGCGCGCCGACCACCTCGTGGTCGGCGCCGTGCCGGGGCACCAGGCTGGGTGACCCGTGCACGTGCAGGTCGGCGACGCCGGAGACCAGGAGCGGACTCACCGCTCCGTCCGCGGCCGCTCGGCCGCCGTGGCGCCGGCCACGGGGGGCGCCGTGGAGGCGGGCACCGGCCGGGTGGTCGTGGCGTCGTCGGCCTCCGCCGGCGTGCCGGTGCCCGTGCCGCCGGCGGTGTCGCCGCGGCGGCGGGTGAGCAGGTGCACGACCAGCCCGGCGACGGCGAACCCGGCGCCGACGGCGATGAGCGTCGGCGTCATGACCAGCAGCGCGATCGCCGCGACGAGGAACAGCAGCCGCTCGGGGACGCGGGCCGGGCCGAACAGCCAGGCACCGGTGACCACCGCCAGGGAGGCGACGGCGACGACGGACGTGACGAAGGCGATCAGCACCGTCTCGGTCCCGCCCTCGAACAGCAGGCCCACGCCCCGCGGGGACAGCACGAAGATGAACGGCACGAGGAACGCCGGCAGCGTGTACTTCCAGGTCAGCCACATGGTCTTGACCGGTTTGCCGCCGGTGATGGCCGCCGCGGCGAACGGCGAGAGCGCCGTCGGCGGGGAGACCTCGCTGAGCACCGCGTAGTAGAAGATGAACATCGCCGCGGCGAACGGCTCCACGCCCACCTGCTGCAGCGCCGGGGAGATGACGACGAACGAGATGATGAAGCTCGCCGTCACCGGCACGGCCAGGCCGAGCAGGATGACCACCACCGCGGAGAAGACGGCGGTGAGGACGACGTTGCCGTTGGCGAAGTCGACGATGATCCCGGCCAGCCGCAGCGCCAGCCCGGTCAGGGTCATGACGCCGACGATGATGCCGGCGACGGCCATGACCGGGATGACCGACAGCGCGCCGGTCGCGCCCGCGGCGAGCGCGTCCCAGAACCGCCGCGGCGTGATCCACGACCGCCGCTCCAGGAAGCTGAGCAGGAACGCCAGCACGGTGGCGTAGACCACCGAGCGGAAGGGCGTGTAGCCCAGCGCCAGGAAGACCACGATCGCGGCCAGCGAGGAGAAGTGGTAGCCGAAGCGCAGCAGCAGCTTGCCCGCCGACTGGGTCTGCATCTCCACGGTGTGCGTGCCGTGCCGGCGGGCGTCCATCTCGATGGCCAGGACGATGCCGAGGTAGTACAGGATCGTCGGGATCGTCGCCCAGACGAGCACCTCGAGGTAGGAGACCTGCAGCAGCTCGGCGATGATGAACGCCGCCGCGCCCAGGGTCGGCGGGGACATGATCGCGCCGATGCCGGCGGCCGCCAGCACGCCGCCGCCGGCCTCCTTGGGGTAGCCGGCCTTCTTCAGCAGCGGCCAGGAGATGCCACCGAGGGTGACGGTGGTGGCCACGCCCGAGCCGGACACCGTGCCCAGCAGGAAGCCCGACAGCGTCACGGTGCGGCCCGGCCCGGCCGGGGACTGCCCGAAGGCGGCGAAGGACAGGTCGATGAAGAAGCGGGTGGCGCCCGAGGCGGCCAGGACGGCGCCGTAGATGGTGAACAGGATGATGTAGGTGGCGGCGACCTCCAGCGGCGTGCCGAAGATGCCCTGGGTGCCCATGACGTTGTGCCCGACCAGCCGCGGCCAGCCGAAGTTCGCGGTGGTGAACGGCGAGGGCATGAACGAGCCCCAGTACGCCGAGGCGATGAACAGCAGGACCACGATCGGGACGAGCACGCCGACGGTGCGCCGCGCCGCCTCCAGGACCAGCAGGATGAGCAGCGTGCCGATCAGCAGGTCGGTATCGGTGGGCAGGATCGCCCGCCGGAAGAAGCCCTGCCAGTCCGAGACCATGTAGACGGCGGGCACGAGCGAGGTGAGGGCCAGCAACCAGTCGAGGACGTTGGGGTGGTCCCGCTTGCCGGCCTCCTTGGCCTTGGCCGAGCGCGGCCAGCCGCGGTAGGTCAGGAAGGTCAGGAACAGGCCGAGGGAGAGGAACGTCGGCAGGTACACCTGCCGGGGCATCGGGTTGAACACCCAGTAGAGGGCGAACAGCGACAGCCCGACGCCGACCACCGAGGTCACCCAGCTCGGCCAGCCGGTGAGGTGGCGGGCCGGCTTCTCGGCCTCGAACTCCGCGATCAGCGCCTCCTGGTCGATCCGGTCGGGGTCGTCGACCGGGTCGGCGTCGGGCCGCTTGTCGAGGGTGGCGACGTCGAGGACCCCGCCCTGCCGGTGCGCGGCGGCGTGGGCGGTCCGGTGCGCACTGCTGTGGGCCCGCTCGTCCTCGGCGGTGCGGGTGCGCGGGCGGCCGGGCAGCTTGATCTTCATCGCTCGATCTCCAGTAGCACGGTGGCGTCCTCGCCGGTCACGAGCCGCCAGATCGGGACGGGCTCGGCGCCCGGGGTGTACAGGGTGCGCTCACCCAGGTCGGTCGCGGCGATGTTCAGTCGCTCGAAGACGGCCGGCCGGGCCGGGTCGGGCTCGGCCACGTGGTCCAGGCGGTCCCCGGGCGGCGCCGGGCGGGGCGCCCCGGGGACGGCGTAGTACTCCTCGAGGACGGCCACCTGCTCGGCGGCCAGCTGCTCGAGCGCGAAGCGGCCGTCGGGCAGCACACGGTACCGCTCCTCGGCGAGGGTCGTGTAGACGCTGTTGCGGTAGCCGACGGCGAACCCGTCCCCGGTCAGCGGGACGCTGGCGACGACCTCGCCGTCCGGCGTCCGGACGACGACCGCCGGCCCGCCGTCGGTGGCCGTGGCCGTGGCCGTGGTCACGGCCACCCCGGCGCCCACGAGCACGGCCACCACCAGCAGGGCCTCCACCAGCACGACGGCCGCCCCCGGCAGCACGGTGGCGGGCCACCGGGTGCCGCGGCGGGGGGCCGGACGTCGGCGGGTGGGCGGGGCGTCGGCCGACGTGCCGCCGGGGCCCGCGGTGCGGACCCCGGACCCCGACGGCACGACCACGACCGGTTCCTCCTCGGGTGCCGGGTGGGTCAGCTCACCGAGTCGAAGTAGGCCTGCGCGCCGGGGCAGGTCTCGATGAAGCCGACCTCGCCGGCGGTGGCCGGGTCGAGCTCTGCGGCCGCCGGGTGGACGGTGAGCAGCTGCTCCTGGTTCTCGAAGATCGTCCGCGTGATGTCCTCCTGCAGCTGCTCGTCCATGTCGTTGCGGACGACGAGGATGTTGGGCGAGACGACCTGCGGGGAGGCCTCGGGCTGGCCCTCGTAGGTGTCGGCCGGGATCTCGTCGGCGAAGTAGTAGTCGCCGTACTGCTCGGCCATCGCGTCGGCGTACTCCCCGGTCGGGATGAGCACCAGGTCGGCGTTGTTGGCCAGCTCCACGATCGCGCCGGTGGGCAGGCCGCCGGACCAGAAGCCGGCGTCGACGGTGCCGTCCTGGATCGCCGCGACGGTCTCCGCGACCCCGAGCTGGGCGCGCTCGATGTCGGCCTGCGGGTCCAGCCCGGCCGCCTGCATGATGCGGTCGGCGGTGACCTCCGAGGCCGACCCGACCGCGCCGGGCGACACCCGCCGGCCGCGGAGGTCCTCGATCGTGGTGATGCCGGTGGCGGCGGTCGTGAAGACGTGGGTGAAGTTGTTGTAGATGTTGCCGAGGGAGCAGACGGGCAGCGGCTCGGTGAAGGTGTTCTCCCCGTTGACCGCGTCGGCCACGACGTCGCCGAGGGCGAAGGCCATCTGCGCCTGGCCGGAGGCCAGCAGCTGCATGTTGTCCACCGAGGCGTTGGTCTCCTGGACGGTGACCGTCGTCCCCTCCAGCTCCGAGCTCAGCAGGTTGGCGATGCCGCCGCCGTAGGGGTAGTAGACGCCGCCGGTGCCGCCGGTGGCGAACGTGAGCGGCCCGCCGGGCGCGGCGGCCTCGCCACCGCCGGCCCCGCCGCCGCCGGAGTCACCCCCGCCGCAGGCGGTGAGCAGGAGGGCTGCGGCCAGGCCGGTGCCGAGCAGGCGCCGGACCGGGCGGGGGGAGTTCGGGCTGGAGGTCATCGTCGGCCTTCCTGGTGCGTGCGGTCGGGCGCCCCGGGCCGGGGTCCTCCTGGAGGCGCGGGGCCCGGGACCCGGACGGTCGCCAGCGAGTGAAGCAGGTCACAAGATCCCTTGTCTACTGTTTACGATCCGTGTGACCATTCCGTTGCGCGCCGACCCGGGAGGTGGAGATCCGAAGGTGGCCCGGCCTGAGCACATCACCGCCGTCCCGCTGCGCGAGCACGTCTACGGGCGGCTGCAGGAGCTGTTGATCGCCCGCGCCCTGGCCCCCGGTGACCACCTCGTCGAGGAGCGGCTGGCCGCCGAGCTGGGGGTCAGCCGCGGCCCCGTGCGCGAGGCGCTGCAGCGGCTGCACCGCGACGGCTGGATCACGCTGCGGCCGCGCCACGGGGCCTTCGTCAACCAGCCGACCCGCCGCCAGGTCGAGGAGTTCTTCGAGACCCGGGAGCTGGTGGAGCGCTCCGCGGCGGAGCTGGCCGCGCAGCGGTGCACGCCGGAGGACGCCGCGGCGCTGCTGGCCATCTGCGACGAGGCCGACGCCGACTGGGTGCGCGGCGTGCCCACCCAGCAGATGGCCGGGCACACCGCGCGCTTCCACCGCACCGTGCTGCTGTGCGCGCGCAACCACCTGCTGCTGGAGTTCGGCGAGCAGCTCTCCCAGCGCAGCCGCTGGTTCTTCGCCCCGCTGGTCGGGGCCATCGCCCCGCGGGCGTGGGCCGAGCACCGCGAGGTCGCCGAGCTGATCGCGGCCGGCCGGACCCGGGAGGCCGCGGAGGCGATGCGCGTGCACGTCGAGGAGTCCCGCGACTCCTACCTGGACACCCAACTGGTCGCCGACACCCCGTCGGAGCCGGTGGCCCTCCGCCGCACCCGCGCGCCGTCGGGCTCGCGGGCCGCCCCCCTCCCCCGAGCACAGGAGACCTGAGTGGACGCTGGACGGATCGTGCTGGTGACCGGCGCCTCGAGCGGCATCGGCCGGGCCTGCGCCGAGGCGTTCCTCGCCGAGGGCGCCCGGGTGGTCGCCGCCGCGCGGCGCACCGAGCGGCTGGCGGACCTGCAGGCCGCGCACGGGGACGCCGTGCTGCCGCTGACCCTGGACGTCCGGGACCGCGCCCAGGTCACGGCCGCGCTGGGCTCGCTGCCCGCGGAGTGGACGCCCATCGACGTGCTGGTCAACAACGCCGGGCTGGCCGCCGGCCGCGGGCCGGTGCACACCGACGACCCCGACGACTGGGACCGGATGCTGGACACCAACGTCCGCGGCCTGCTCAACGTCTCGTCCTGCGTGCTGCCCGGCATGGTGGAGCGCGGGGCCGGGCACGTGGTCAACATCGGCTCCAACGCCGGCCGCGAGGTCTACCCCGGCGGCACGGTGTACTGCGCGACCAAGGCCGCCGTCGAGCGGATCACCCGGGGCATGCGGATGGACGTCCTCGGCAGCGGCGTCCGGGTCAGCCAGGTCGACCCCGGGATGGTGGAGACCGAGTTCTCCCTCGTCCGCTTCGGCGGCGACGAGGCCCCGGCGAAGGCCGTGTACGAGGGGCTCACGCCCCTGTCGGCGGCGGACGTCGCCGAGGTGGTCACCTGGATCGCCAACCGCCCGCCGCACGTCGTGATCGCCGACGTCCTGGTGTACCCGCTGGACCAGGCCGGCTCCGGGAAGGTGGCCCGCCGCGGCTCCTGAGCCGCGCGGGCGCCCTCAGCGCGCCGGGCCGTCGCCCCCGTCCAGGCCCAGCCGGCGCAGCGTCTCCGCGGTGTGCTGGCCCAGCGCCGGTGCGGCCGGCACCCGCGGGGTGCCGCTGCGGCTGAACGTCCAGGGCAGGCGGGCGTGCACCAGCGGGCCCTCCGTCGGGTGCTCGACGGCCTCGAAGAACCCGACCGCGGCCAGGTGCTCGTCGGCGAAGAGGTCCTCGACGGTGTTCACCGGCATGGCCGGGACGTGCCGGGCGCGCAGCTCGGCCAGCCAGTACGCGGTGGGCCGGCGGGCCAGCTCGTCGTCGACCAGCCGGTAGAGCTCGTCGATCCGGCGGGTGCGCCCGCCGATGGAGGCCAGCTCCGGGTCCGCGGCGAGGTCGTCGCGGCCCACCAGCGCGAAGAACTCCCGCCAGTGCGCGTCGGTGTAGAGCAGCACCGCGACCACGCCGTCGGCGGTGCGGTGCGGGCGGCGGTAGGGCGACGCCGTCCGGGCGTACCCGGTGCCGCCCGTGCGCCCGGCGTACACCCGGCCGCCCTGCTGCTCCATGAGCAGGAAGCCGGCCATCGACTCGAACATCGGCACCTCGACGGCCTGCCCGCGGCCGGACACCGACCGCTCGTGCAGGGCGGCGAGGACGGCGGCCAGCGCCATGACGCCGACGGTCTTGTCCACCACCTGGGTGCGCACGTACTGCGGCTCGCCGCTGCCGCCCTGCACCGCGGCCAGCCCGGACACGCCCTGGACCACGTCGTCGTAGGCCGGCTCGTCGCGGTAGGGGCCGGCCGAGCCGTAGCCGACGGCGGCACAGTGCACGATCCGCGGGTTGCGGGCCAGCACGGTGTCCGCGTCCACGCCGAGGCGGGCGGCCGCCCGCGGGCGCATGTTGTGCAACAGCACGTCGGCCTCGTCGACCAGCAGGTCCAGCGCCGCCCGCCCGGCCGGGGTGGTCAGGTCGAGGACGACGGACTCCTTGCCCCGGTTGAAGGTGAGGAACGCCGGGCCCAGGCCGGAGCCGCGCTCGTCACCGACGCCGCGGATGATGTCGCCCGCGGGCGGCTCGACCTTGACCACCCGCGCGCCCATCTGGGCCATCAGCACCGCGCAGTACGGGCCGAGGAACGTCGAGGTGAGCTCGACGACGGTCAGCCCGGCGAGCGGTCCGGGCAACGGCGGCGCGGGCTCTGCCGTCATGGTTCGCGGCCCTCCAGGGTCGGCGGCGGTGCGGGCAGCGTGCCAGAGCCGGTTGCGGGCGCCGCCCGGCGGCTCACCGCCGGCCGACGTCGGCGAGCGTGTGCGGGGGCGGGCCGGTGTCGGCGAGGCCCTGGGCGACGGTGCCGACCGGCCCGGGGTCGCCGAGCCGGCGGACCGACGGGTCGACCGAGACGGTCGGCGGCCGCTCGTCCGGGGCGGCCAGCGGGATGCGCGGCTCCTCCCCCGCCTGGGCGCGGGCGTGCAGCGCAGCGCCGGCCCTCCCCCGGCGGCAGCCCGAACAGCAGCTCGGCGGCGCGGTCCCAGGTGACCAGCCGGTCGTCGGGGTCGGTGCCGCGGACCCCGCACCGGAGGGGCGGCCGGTCGGCGTGCAGGTCGTCCGGCGCCACGCGGCCGAGGAGACCCTGCTCGGTGCCGCCGCGCTGCTGGAGGAGGCGTCGCCGTGGGCGGACCGCCGCCCGGCCGTGCTGGCCCGCTGACCCGGCGGACCCGCCGGGGCGCCGGTCCCCGGTGCCGGCGATCGGGCGGCGGGACGGGCCGTACGGTGACCGGGTACGGCGACGAGCGGACCGGCGGCCGGCGGGCACGGTCCGCTCGGGCCCGGACCGGCGCCGCCGGTGAGGCGGCAGGAGAAGGTGGAGGACGCGGCACGGTGACCACCCACGCGCCCGCGGCCCCGGCACAGGTCGACGCGGCGGCCGCGCTGGCCGACGCGCTCGTCGACGCCTGGGGCAGCTGGGGCCCCAACATGACCCCCGACGCCCGGCAGGTCGCCTTCGTCAGCGACCGCTCCGGCGTCCCGCAGGTGTACATCCAGGAGGTCGTGCTCGACGGGGCCCAGCCCGAGGCGCGGCCCCTGCGGCTGTCCGACGACCCGGTCACGGCGGTGCGGTGGGCCGCGGACAGCGGCTGGCTGACCGTCGAGGTGGCCACCGGCGGCGGCGTCCGGACGGCGGTGTGGGTGGTGCGCCCGGACGGCTCCGGCGCGCGCCGGGTGGCCGGGGACGCCGAGACCCACGCGGAGCTGGGGCCCTGGACCCGCAGCGGGCACCGCTTCGTGGTCACCTTCCCCGGCGCCGCCGAGGGCGGACCGACCCGCTGCTACCTGGCCGACCCGGCCACCGGCCGGCTGGACCCGCTGGCCGAGGGCGAGCTCATCCACGTGCTGGACGTGTCGCTGGAGGAGCGCTTCATCGTCGTGCGCGACGGCGGCCGCGGGCAGCAGTTCGTCGTCGTGGTAGACCGGCTCACCGACGAGGCGCTCAGCGTGCTGCCGCCCGGGGCGACCGGCTCGACCGACGTCGCGCTGATCCGCCCGGCGCCGGAGGACCACTCCGGCCCGGTGTACGTCTACCTCGCCTCCGACGTGGGGCTGCCCCGCCGGCAGCTCATCGGCGTCCCGTTCGGGCCCAACGGCTGGCGCGGCGAGCCGCGGACGCTGGCCGCCCGCGACGACGCCGAGCTGGAGTTCGTCGACGCCGACGACGCCGGCCGGCTGCTGCTGCTGGTGTGGAACGTGGCCGGCCGCAGCGAGCTGGAGCTGATGGACACCGCCACCGGCGGGCGCACCCCCATCACCGGGCTGCCCGGCCTGGTCGCCGCCGACCCGGTGCTCAGCCGCGACGGCTCCAGCGTGGTGCTCGGCGTCCAGGGCCCCACCCGCCCGCGCGAGCTGTGGCAGGTGGACACCACCACGCACGCCTGGACCCGGGTCACGCACTCGCCGCCGCTGCCGCGGCAGCGCCTCGTCGTCCCGCGGCTGGAGACCTTCCCCGCCCGGGACGGCCTGGCGCTGACCGGCTGGCTGTACCGGGCGCCGGGACACCTCAAGGAGCCCGGGCCGGTGGCGCTGTACCTGCACGGGGGCCCCGAGGCGCAGGAGCGGCCGGCGTTCTCCCCGCAGCACCAGGCCCTGGCCGCGGCCGGCATCACGGTGTTCGCGCCCAACATCCGCGGCTCCTCGGGCTTCGGCCGGGAGTTCGTGCACGCCGACGACCTCACCGGGCGGTACGCCGCGTTCGCCGACGTGCTCGCCGCCGCCGACCACCTGGTCGCCACCGGGGTCGCCGACCCCGCGCGGATCGCGGTGACCGGCCGCTCCTACGGCGGGTACCTGACCCTGGCCTCGCTGGCGTTCTCGCCAGGGGTGTTCGCGGCCGGCGTCGACGTGTGCGGCATGTCGGACCTGGTGACCTTCTACCGGGACAGCGAGCCGTGGATCGCCGCGGCGGCGGTGACCAAGTACGGCCACCCGGAGCGGGACCGGGCGCTGCTGGAGGACATCTCCCCGCTGGCCTCGGCCAACCTCATCGACGTCCCGCTGCTCGTGGTGCACGGCGAGCACGACACCAACGTGCCGATCGGCGAGGCGCGCCAGGTCGTGGCCGCGCTGCGGGCGCTGGACCGGCCGGTGGAGTACCTGGAGCTGCCCGGCGAGGGCCACGACTACCGCCGGGCGGACACCCGCAAGCTGCTCACCCGCACGATGCTGCAGTTCCTCTGCGCCACGCTGAGCGGCTCCCGGACGCCGTAGCCCTCAGCCGGTGGTCACGGCGCCGGTGCCGTTGGGCACCAGCTCGACCCAGGTGCTGCCCTCCGCCAGGCGGACCGGCTGCCCGTCGGCGCCGGTGAGCACCACCGGCTCGCCGACGGACGCCTTGCGCCAGGTCGCGGGGACCGCCTTGCCGCCGGTGGCCACCAGGGCCTCTCCCCCGCCGACCATCACCGTCTCCGGGACGGGGTTGCCGGCGCTGTCGACGAAGCGGGTGTCCACGACGTCCACCCGCAGGACGACGACGTTGGCGGCGCGCAGCACGGCGCCGTCGGCCCCGACCGCGGGCGTGCTGCCCTCGGCGCGCAGCCAGGCGCCGTCCGGCGCGCTCCACGTCCAGCGGGGCGTGGCGACCCGGGACAGCCGCAGGTCCAGCAGCCCGGCCGGCGTGCCGGCGGCGACGGCGGTGGGCTGCTCCCCGGGGGCGGCCACGGCGAACTGCGCGGGCGGCGCCGCGGCGTGGGCGGGGTCGGCCTGGGCGACGAGGGCGGCGGGGTCGACGTAGGTGTTGTGCGGGGCGACCCGCTCGGGGATCCGGTAGAAGCCGTCGATGCCGGGCTTGAGCACCTGCAGGCCGGCGGCGCCGGTGGCCTCGACGAAGGGCTTCTGCCCGCCGGAGAAGGCGAACAGGCCGCGCAGCGGCCCGGCGATCGCCGGGTCCATCGGGCGGACCGAGCGCACCGGCCCGACGGCGGGCGGCAGCGTGGAGTGGTAGACGGCGACGTAGCGGCTGATGCCGCCCTCGACGACCTCCTCCCACACCACGTCGGCGGCGCCCAGGCCGGTCTGCGGCCGGGCGGCGGCGGAGTTCTCGACCTTCACCGCGAGCGCCGGCCGGGCGACGTCCGCACCGGCGCTGTCCACGCCGGTCAGCGGCCAGCGGACCGGCGGGGGCGGCGGGGGGCTCGCCGGGGCGGCCTCGGCGGCCGACGCGGGCTCCGGCGCGGCGGGCGACCCGCAGGCCGTCGTGACGCTCAGGGCCAGGCCGGCGAGCAGGGCGGCGGCGAGGCACCGGCGGACGGTCGTCATGGGGTGCTCATCGGCAGCCCGGGGCCCCCGAGGGACCGCGCGGTTCGCCGCGGCCCGGCCGGGACATGCAGGGGTCGTGAGCGAGCTCGCGAGCTCACGCACGGGTGGAGCAGCGCCGCGAACGCGGCCGACGAGCGCCAGCGAGGAGGACTCGTGAGCGACCCCTTCGACCTCGAGCGGTTCGTCCGGGCCCAGGACGGCGGCACCTACGACGCGGCGCTGCGCGAACTGCGGGACGGCGCCAAGCGCGGGCACTGGATGTGGTTCGTGTTCCCGCAGGTCGCCGGGCTCGGCCGCAGCCCGACCGCGCAGCGGTACGCGGTCTCCGGGCTGGAGGAGGCGCACACCTACCTGGCGCACCCGGTGCTCGGGGCCCGGCTGCTGGAGTGCGCGCAGGCGCTGCTGACCCTGCCCGGCCGCGACCCGGTGGCGGTGCTCGGCCCGGTCGACGCGGTGAAGCTGCGCTCGTCGATGACGCTGTTCGAGGCGGCGGCGCCGGACGAGCGGGTGTTCGGCGAGGTGCTGGAGCGGTACTTCGACGGGGAACGGGACGAGGCGACCACCACGCGGCTCTGACGAGCGGTCCGGCGCCCGGTCGACCACGCTGGGGCCCGTGGCAGACGAGAACAGCGGCTCCGGGTACGTCACCTCGGGGGACTTCCGGCGGGACACGAACTACATCCCCGACCGGGTCACCGCCGACGGCTCGGGCGGGTGGCCGGTGGAGGCCGGACGGTACCGGCTGGTGGTGGCGCGGGCCTGCCCGTGGGCGAACCGGGCGGTCATCGTGCGGCGGCTGCTCGGCCTGGAGGACGCGATCTCCCTGGGCCTGTGCGGGCCCACCCACGACGAGCGGTCGTGGACCTTCGACCTCGACCCCGGCGGCCGCGACCCGGTGCTGGGCCACGAGCGGCTGCAGGAGGCCTTCCTGGCCCGCTTCCCCGACTACGACCGCGGCATCACCGTGCCGGCGCTGGTCGACGTCCCCACCCGGCAGGTCGTCACCAACGACTTCATGCAGATGACGCTGGACCTCTCGACCGAGTGGACGCGGTTCCACCGCGACGGCGCCCCGGACCTCTACCCGGAGCGGCTGCGGGAGGAGATGGACGAGGTGATGCAGCGGGTCTACACCGAGGTCAACAACGGGGTGTACCGCTGCGGCTTCGCCGGCGACCAGGCCGCCTACGACGCGGCCCACGAGCGGCTGTGGACCGCCCTGGACTGGCTGAGCGACCGGCTGGCCGGGCAGCGCTACCTGATGGGCGACACGATCACCGAGGCCGACGTGCGGCTGTTCACGACGCTGGCCCGCTTCGACCCCGTCTACCACGGCCACTTCAAGTGCAACCGGCAGAAGCTGTCCGAGCTGCCGGTGCTGTGGGCCTACGCGCGCGACCTGTTCCAGACCCCGGGGTTCGGCGACACGACGGACTTCCCGCAGATCAAGGAGCACTACTACGTGGTGCACGCCGACATCAACCCGACCCAGGTGATCCCGCTGGGCCCGGACACGGCGAACTGGCTGACCCCGCACGGGCGCGAGGAGCTCGGCGGCTCGCCGTTCGGCGACGGGACGCCGCCCGGGCCGCCGCCGGAGGGCGAGCGGGTGCCCGCCGACCACGGCCCCGGCGGCCTCGGCCACCGCTGAGCGGAGGGTCTCCCACCCCGGGTCACTCGCAGCCGACCCCGTCACCATCCCGGTCCAGGTGCCGGCCGTAACCGGGGTCGCCCGCGCGGACGGGAGCGGCGCCGGCGGTCCGCGCGGCGGTGCAGTTGTCGAAGTAGGTGCTCACCGGCGCCCGCGGCGCAGGCTCGGCCGCCGGCGCCCTCCCTGCCCCGGACGCCACCGACCCGGACGTCGCGGAGCCGGACGACGAGGGGGAGCCGCCGGATCCGGCGCCGGCGCTCGACCCCGAGCTGCCGGGTGCGGCCTCAGCGGCCCGCAGCGCGCTCTCGCGGGCGACGAGCCCCTGCTCGCGCTGGTCGAGCGCGGTGCTGCGCTGGGCGATGGCCGCGGTCTGCTCGGCGAGCCGGGCCTCCGCCGCCGCGCCCGCCTGCCTGATCTGCTCCTCGGCGGCGGCCACCTCGTCGGTCAGCGCCCCGGCCTGGTCCTGGGCGACCTGCAGGTCGTCCTGCAGCGTGAGGTACTGCGGCGTGGTGGTCGGGTCCGGCTGCTCACCCACACCCCCGACGCCGAGGCCGATCAGGAAGGCCAGCAGCGGGACCGCCCACCGCAGCCACCTCCGCCGCTCGCCGGCCGGCTCGTCCGCGTCCGGGGACGGGAGCGGCCACTGCATCGTCCGGGTCGTCTGCTGGGGCGGGCCCTGGGAGCCCTGGCCGGTCGGCATCATCGCGTCCCCCGATCGTCGGATGTCCCGCGGGACGGTACGTGCGCGCCGGGATCCCGGTGGGTCGCCTGGACAGCGGCGTGACCCCCGGTGCCCGTGGGCCCGATGAGGAGCCCACCGGATCGACTCTCGCGCGTGAAGGGCACCTGGGCCGGCGCGTGGGCGGCGGCGGCGGTCGGTCAGGCTGGCCGGGTGAGCAGCGTCGCGGGTCCCGATCTGGTCCTGCCCAGCGCCGGGCCCGACCCCCTGCCGCTGGCGACCGCGCTCGCGGCCGTGCTGGGCTACGCCCGCGGACGCCGGCCGCTGTACTTCCGGTCACCGGGCCACCCGCGGGGGCGCTGGGTGCAGGTGCCGGCGTTCGGCTACGAGCGCTTCGACCGCCGGCCCCGGGCGCACGGCCCGCTCGGTGACGACGACGTGCTGACCGCGGAGGGGCTGCACGGCCGGCTGGACCCCGCCGGGTGGGCGGCGGTCCGGGCCGCCCTGGACGACGCCGGCGACCTCGCCGACGCCGCCACCGCGCGGGCCGGCGGGCGCCCGCTGTGGGACCTCCCCGACGGCGAGTTCTCGCTGCTCGGCGAGCCGGGGACGGTCGGCGCCGCGCTCCGCGGGCTGCGGGGGGTCGGCGGGGGGCCGGTGCCGGCCTACGTCTCGGCGGCGCTGCACCACCGGCGCCCGGAGCTGTTCCCGCTGGCCGGCCCCACCACCCGCCGCCAGCTGCTGCCGCACGTCGAGGAGGGCGACAGCGGGGTCGAGGCGGTGGTGCACCGGGAGCTGCGGGCCAACGCCGACGGCTTCGGCGCCCTGGAGGCGGCGGTGGCCGACGCCCTGCGTCCGGCGGGTGGGCTCGTCCCCACCCGGCTGCGGCTGCACGACGTGCTGGTGTGGGCCGGCGGCAGCCTGCGGCTGGCCCACGCGGTGTCGCTGGGCGCCGGCCGCTGACCGGTCCGGGAGTGGTCCCCCGCGGGGCGATCCGGCAGGCTGGGCCGGTCGCTGGTGGCAGGGGCGGCCGGCGTCCGCCGGGCCGCCCGGGACGGGGGTCGGAGCCGTGACGGACGCGGTGCACGTCGACGAGCAGCTGCTCGGCCGGTACGTCGCCGAGCTCGGCGCCATCGGGGAGACCCCCGACGGCATGTACCGGTTCATGTACGACGCGGCCTGGCAGCGGGCCCGGGACACCCTGCTGCGCTGGATCGCCGACGCCGGCCTGGAGCCCCGGGTCGACGCGGTCGGCAACGTCTTCGGGCGGCTGCCCGGCTCGGGGGACGGCGGGGTGGTCCTCACCGGCTCGCACGTCGACACCGTCCCCTCCGGCGGGAGGTACGACGGCGCACTGGGCGTGGTCGGCGGGCTGGCCGCCCTGGCGGCACTGCGCGCGCACGGCACCCCCGCGACCACGCTGGAGGTCGTCGCGCTGTGCGAGGAGGAGAGCAGCCGCTTCCCGGCCAACTTCTTCGGCACCCGGGCGATGCTCGGGCTGGTCGGCCCGGACGAGCCGGACCGGCTGCGGGACCGGGACGGCACCACGATGGCCGAGGCCATGCGCGGGGCCGGCCTGGACCCCGCCGCGGTGGGCGCCGCCGAGCGGCACGACCTGCGCGCCTTCCTCGAGCTGCACATCGAGCAGGGCCGGGTGCTCGCCGACGAGGGCACCGACATCGGCCTGGTGGAGGTCATCCCCGGCATCGCCTGGGAGACCGTCACCGTGCGCGGCCGGCAGGACCACGCCGGCGCGACCCCGATGGACCTGCGCGCCGACGCGCTGCAGGCGGCCGCGCAGATGGCCCGCGAGCTCACCTCGGTGGTGGAGCGGGAGGGCCGGCCGGCGGTGGCCACCACCGGCCGCTGGACGGTGGAGCCGGGGCAGCCCAGCGTCGTCCCGGGCCTGGTGCGGTTCTCCCTGGACCTGCGCCACCCCGACCTCGCCGTCCGGGACCGGCTGCTCGACGAGGTGCACCGCACCTGCGCGGACGTCGCACGGCGGCACGGCGTGGAGGTGGACGTCGTCCGGGACAAGGACGAGGAGCCGGCCGTGATGGACGCCGGCCTGCTCGACGTGCTGCGCGGCTCCGCCGAGGCCTGCGGCGCCAGCTGGCGGCGGATGCCCAGTGGCGCCGGGCACGACAGCCAGCTGATGGCCACGCGGGTGCCGACGGCGATGCTCTTCGTGCCCAGCGTGGAGGGGCGGTCGCACACCCCGGCCGAGTACACGACACCGGAGGACTGCGTCCGCGGCGCCTCGGTGCTGGCCACCGCCCTGCACCGGCTCGCCTGGTGAGGAGGGCCGGGGGTCCTCCCTCAGGCGGTCGGGACGGCGGCCCCCGTGCCGGGCAGCTCGTTCCGGTGCACGACGCCGTCCTTGACCACCAGGGCCACCCGGCCGGTGGCGGCGACGTCCTCCACCGGGTCGCCGTCGACCAGCACCAGGTCGGCGAGCTTGCCGACCTCCAGCGTGCCGATCTCGTGGGCCAGCCCCAGGTTCTCCGCGGCCGCCCCGGTGGCCGCGACCAGGGCCTGCATCGGCGAGAGCCCGTGCCGCACCATGAGCGCCAGCTCGGCGGCCAGGTCGTCGTGCGGGTTGAACGGGGTCCCGGCGTCGGTGCCCGCGGCGATCCGCATGCCCGAGGAGACCGCGTCGGCGAAGCTCTTGCGCTGCTGGGCGGCCTCCGCCTCGGCCTTGTCCACCGCCCAGCCCGGGATGCCCCCGGCCCGGCCGTTCCGGACGATCCCGTCGACGGCGAGCATGGTCGGGACGAGGAAGGTGCCCTGGGCGACGGCGAGCTCCAGCAGCTCGTCGTCGAGGTAGAAGCCGTGCTCGACGGAGTCGATCCCGGCCAGCAGGGCGTTGTGGATGCCGGCCCGCCCGATGGCGTGCGTGGTCACCCGGCGGCCGGAGTTGTGCGCCTCCTGCGCGACGGCGGCCAGCTCCTCGGGCAGCAGCGCGGTCTGGGTGGGCGTGACGCCGGGGGTGAGCACCCCGCCGGTGGCCATCACCTTGATCACCGCCGCGCCGGCCTTGATCTCGGCCCGGGTGGCCTTGCGCACCTCGTCGGGGCCGTCGGCCTCCCGGCCGATGAAGTGCCCGTGCCCGCCGGTCATGGTGATCACCCGGCCGGCGGCCTGCACCCGCGGGCCGGGCACCATCCCCCGGTCGATCGCCTTGGCCAGCTCGACCACGACGTCGTCGGCCGCGCCGCAGTCGCGCACCGTGGTCACCCCCGACCGCAGGGCGGACACGGCGCTCTGCGCGGCCCGCAGGGTGGCCTTGGGCACGGTGTCGCCCGCGACCTGGGCCATCAGGTCCGGCGCGCCGTCGGCGGTGAGGTGCACGTGGCAGTTGATGAGGCCGGGCAGCAGGGTGCGGCCACCGCCGTCCACCACGTGCTCCGGCGCGGTGGCCGGCGCGGCGTCCTGCGGCCCGATCCAGGCGATCCGGCGGCCCTCCACCACCACGGCCCGGCCGGGGACGGGTGCGGCGCCGGTGCCGTCGACGACGGTGACGTTGCGGAGCAGGAAGCTGGTGGGGGTCATGGGACCTCTCGCTCGTGGGTGGGCTCGGGGGTGGGCAGGCGCCCGAACAGCGCCAGGTCGACGTTCCCGCCACTGGCGACGGAGACGACGCGGGTGCCCGGGGGCAGCTCGAGGACGCCGGTCATGAGGGCGGCCAGGGGCGCGGCGGCCGACGGCTCCAGGAGGAGCTTGGTCCGCGTGACGGCGAGGGCCAGCGCCCGCAGGATGTCCTCGTCGGCGACCCGGACGACCCGCTCGACGTGGGCCTGCACGTGGTCGACGGTCACCTGCCCGGTCATCGGCGCGGCCAGCCCGTCGGCCACGCTGCGCGCTCCGGGCAGCCGGACCGGCGCGCCGGCCTGCAGGCTGCGGGACATCGCGTCGGCGGTCTCCGGCTCCACGCCGATCACCCGGGTGCCCGGTGCGAGCGCGGCCAGGGCGGTGGCGACCCCGGAGACCAGCCCGCCGCCGCCGACCGGGACGAGGACGACCTCGGCGTCGGGCACGTCCTCGGCGATCTCCAGCCCGACGGTGCCCGTGCCGGCGACCACCTCGGGGTCGTCGAAGGGGTGCACCGGGACGCGGCCGGTGCGGGCCACGGTGGCCAGGTAGGTCTCCAGCAGGTCGCCGTCGGTGAGGACCACCTCGGCCCCGTACGCCCGGCAGGCGGCGATCTTGGCCGGCACCGCGGTGGCCGGCATGACCACCGTGCCCGGCACGCCGACGCAGGCCGCCGCGCAGGCCACGGCCGCGCCGGCGTTGCCGGCGGACAGGGTGATCACGCCCCGGGCCCGCTCGGCGGGGGGCAGGGTGAGCACCGCGTTGAGCGCGCCGCGCAGCTTGAAGCTGCCGGTCCGCTGGAACAGCTCGGCCTTGAGGTCCAGCCGCACGCCCCAGGCCGCGCCCAGGCCGCCCTGGCGCAGGACCGGCGTGCGGTGCACCCGGCCGGCGAGCCGGGCGGCCGCGGCCCGGACGTCGTCGAGGGTGACCAGGCGCCGGGCGGCCGTGCCGACGGCGGCGGTCACCCGGCCGGCCGGTCGACGCTGCGCATCCGGGGGTCCAGCGCGTCCCGCAGGCCGTCGCCGAGCAGGTTGAACGCCAGGATGGCCAGGAAGATCGCGACCCCCGGGAACGTGGTGAGGTGCGGGGCGCTGAAGATGAACTGCCGGCCCTCCCCCAGCATGGTGCCCCACTCCGCGGTGGGTGACTGGACGCCCAGCCCGAGGAAGCCCAGCCCGGCCGCGAGCAGGATGCTCACCCCGATGCTCAGCGTGCCGTGCACCAGCACGGGGGTCAGCGCGTTGCGGAACACGTGCCGGGTGATGATCCGCAGGTCGCCCGCGCCGAGCATCCGCGCCGCCTCGACGTAGGGCTCCTCCCGGATGCTCAGCACCGAGGAGCGCACCAGCCGGATGATCACCGGGATGACGCTGATCCCGACCGCGATGATCACGTTCTGCAGGCTCACGCCGAGGACGGCGACCAGGGTGAGGGCCAGCAGGATGCTGGTGAAGGCGAACATCATGTCCGCCAGCCGCGAGATGGCCAGGTCGGCCCACCCGCCGTAGTACCCGGCGAGGATGCCCAGCGGCACGCCGACGGCCAGCCCGATGGACACCGCGAGCACCCCGATGAGCAGCGAGATCCGGCCGCCGTACATCAGCCGGGTGGCGATGTCCCGGCCCAGCTGGTCGGTGCCCAGCCAGTGCTCGGCCGACGGGCCCTGGATGGCCGAGCCCAGGTCCTGGGCGTTCGGGTCGTAGGGGGACAGCACCGGCGCGAACACGGCCAGCGCGACGAAGACGAGGACGATGCCGAGGCCGATCAGCCCCGGGGGGTGGCCGCGGAAGCGACGCCAGGCGGTCACGGGACGGCCCTCTCGGTCAGTAGCGGATGCGGGGGTCGACCACGACGTAGAGCACGTCGACGACCACGTTGAGCAGGATGAACGCGGCGGCGTAGACCAGGACGATGCCCTGGACGACGGCGAAGTCGCGGGCCCCGATCGAGTCGACCAGCAGCCGCCCGATGCCCGGCCAGCCGAACACGGTCTCGGTGAGCACCGCGCCGCCGAGCAGCGCGCCGAACTGCAGGCTGATGACGGTGAGGACCGGGATGAACGCGTTGCGCAGCCCGTGCTTGACGATCACCGTCGGCGGGGCCGCGCCCTTCGCCTGCGCCGTCCGGATGTAGTCCTGTCCCAGCACCTCGAGCATGCTGGCGCGGGTCATCCGGGAGATCAGCGCGGTGGAGAACGCGGCCAGCGTCACCGCGGGCAGCACGATGCTCAGCGGCTCGCCGCTGCCCGCGGCCGGCAGCCAGCCGAGGGTGACGGCGAACAGCAGGATGAGCAGCAGGCCCAGCCAGTAGACCGGCATGGACACCCCCATCATCGCCACGCTGGAGATCGCGTGGTCGACGAGGGAGTTGCGGCGCACCGCGGCGAGGACGCCCGCCGTCACCCCCACCACCGAGCCGATGACCGTGGCGACGACCGCCAGGATCAGCGTCGCCGGCAGCCGGACGGCGATCTCGGAGGCGACCGGCCGGGAGGTCCGGGCCGACTGGCCCAGGTCGCCGGTGAGCACTCCGGTGATGAACGACCAGTACTGCGACAGCAGCGACTCGTCCAGGCCGAGCTGCTCGCGCAGCCGGCTGACCTGCTCCTCGCTGGCGTTGAGCCCGGCGAGGACCCGTGCCGGGTCACCGGGCAGCACGCGCAGCATGAGGAAGATGAGCACCGACACCCCGAGGAGGGTGATCAGCGACAGCAGCAGCGTGCGCACGATGTGCGCGGTGGTGCCCGTCACCGGGGACCCCTCATCCCTGGCCTCCCTCGTCCGGCCGGCGGGCCCGCCGCCCGCCGGCCCGGCGGTCGCTGGTCAGTTCGCCGGCCGCGCGTAGACGGCGGAGAACTTCTCGGTCGGCGTGGCGCTGATGCCGGTGACGTCGGTGGACCACACGATCGGGAAGGACTGGGTCCACAGGAAGATCCACGGGGCGTCGTCCCAGATGATCTGCGAGGCGTCGCAGTACAGCTGCTCCCGCCGGGCCTCGTCGGTCTCCACGTCGGCCTGCGCGAGCAGCTCCTCGACCTGCGGGTTGGTGTAGAACGACGTCGCCAGGCCCGCCGGCGGGTGGGTCGCCTGCCGGAACATCTGCATCTGGAAGTCCGCGTCCAGGAACGGCGGTGCCCAGCCCAGCAGGTGCATGTCGACCGTGTTCTCCGACGGTGCGGCGTTCACCCGTGCCAGGAACGAGGGGAAGTCGCTGGTCGAGACGCTGACGTCCAGGCCGACCTCGCGCAGGTAGCCGGCGATGGCCTCGGCGGCCTGCTGGTCCTGCACGTAGCGGCCGCTGGGGGTGAGCAGCTCCAGGCTGGCCCCCTCCGCGCCGGCCTCGGCCAGCAGCTGCCGCGCCCGCTCGGGGTCGTGGTCGTAGGAGCCGGTCTCGCAGTAGCCGAACAGGCTGGGCGCCATCGGGGCGTCGAGGACCTCGGCGGCGCCGAACAGCACGTTGTCGACGATGGCCTGCTTGTCGACCGCGTAGTTGAGCGCCTGCCGCGCCCGGGGGTCCGACAGCAGCGGGTCGTTGGTGTCCAGGGCGATGAAGATCGTCCGGTCGCTCTCGGCGAGCAGCACCTCGACGTCCTCGTTGGCCTGCAGCGCCTCGAGGTCCGACACCGGCGGCAGGATCATCATGTCCACCTGCCCGGACAGCAGCAGGCTCTCCCGGGTGGCCGCCTCCGGGACGACCCGGAAGACCACGGTGTCGTAGTGCGGCTCCTCGCCCCAGTAGTCGGCGAACTTCTCCACCGTGACGCTCTCGCCGGCGGTGTAGGAGCCGAAGGTGTACGGCCCGGTGCCCACCGGCCGCTGGTACTCCAGGTTGGTGTTGCCCTCGGCGGTGACCGAGGCCGGGGAGATCATGCCCGCCGTCGTCACCGACAGCGCGCTGAGGAAGCCCGGCGACGGCCGGCTGAGCGCGATCTCCACGGTGGTGTCGTCGACCGGGGTCACCGACTCGATGACCTCGAACGGCGAGCCGAGCGGGACGGTGAGGGCGGGGTCGACGATCCGCTCCAGGTTGAACCGCACGGCCTCGGCGTCGAACGGCGTCCCGTCGTGGAACACCACGCCGTCGCGCAGCACCAGGGTGACCGTGCGCCCGTCCTCGGAGACCTCGAAGCTCTCGGCGAGGTTGCCGACCAGCTCGTCGTTCTCGTCGAACACGACCAGCGTCTCCACGACGTAGTCGACGATGTTCTGCACCGTGGTGGTCGTCTGCCCGGCCGGGTCGAAGGTGTCCGGGTCGATGCCCACGGCGATGGAGAAGGTGCCCCCGCCGCCGCCCTCGCCACCGCCGGTGGCCGGCGCCTCGGGGTCGCTGACGGTGCAGGCGCCGAGGAGCAGGGCCAGCGCGGACGCGGCGGCCAGGGACCGGGCCCGGGACGGGCGACGGCGTGCTCGGATCGTGGTCATGGTCTCCCGCTTCGACGAGGTGGCACGGAACTGGACCCGGCCGGGGGCGCGGACGCGGCCGGCGGTGACGGTGGCGCTGGCGGTGGCGGGTGCGCGGTCACGGGACCACCGGCCGCACCTCGGCGAAGTGGCAGGCGCTGGGGTGGCCGTGGCCGAAGCGGTCGACCAGCGCCGGCTCCTCCTCCGCGCAGATCGGCTCGGCGCGGGGGCAGCGGGTGCGGAAGTTGCAGCCCGAGGGCGGGGCGGCCGGGCTGGGCACGTCGCCGGTGAGCACGATCCGCTGCCGGGCGCCCCGCTTGGCCGGGTCGGGGATGGGCACCGCCGACAGCAGCGCCTGCGTGTAGGGGTGGGTGGGGGTGCCGTAGATGTCCGCGCGGTCGCCGATCTCCACGATCTTGCCCAGGTACATGACCGCGACCCGGGTGGAGATGTGCCGGACGACGGACAGGTCGTGGGCGATGAACACGAACGCCAGCCCCAGCCGCGCCTGCAGCTCCTGGAGCAGGTTGACCACCTGCGCCTGGATGGACACGTCCAGCGCGGAGACCGGCTCGTCGAGGACCAGCACCTGCGGGTCCAGGGCCAGGGCCCGGGCGATCCCGATCCGCTGCCGCTGCCCGCCGGAGAACTCGTGCGGGTAGCGGTCGGCCTGCTCGGTGCTCAGCCCCACGCCGGCCAGCAGCTCGTCGACCCGGGAGCGCAGCTCGGCCCCGGCGGCCAGGCCGTGGATGCGCAGCGGCTCGCCCACGATGGCGCGCACCGTCATGCGGGGGTTGAGCGAGGTGTAGGGGTCCTGGAAGACGAACTGCATCTCCCGGCGGACGGCCTTCATCTGCCGGCGGCTCAGCCCGGTGATGTCCGTGCCCTTGAACAGCACCCGCCCCGCGGTGGGCTCCAGCAGCTTGACGATGGTCCGCCCGGCGGTGGTCTTGCCGCAGCCGGACTCCCCCACCAGGCCCAGCGTCTCGCCGGCGGCCACCTGGAGGCTCACGCCGTCCACCGCGTAGACCGTGCCGACCTGCCGCCGGGTCACCCCGCCGCGGATCGGGAAGTGCGTCTTGAGGTCCTCGACCCGCAGGATCTCCTCGCCGCGGCCGACCCGCTCGTGCAGGTCCCGCGGCGGCGCGTCGGGCACCGTCGGGGTGCTCACCGGCCGGCGCTCCCCGGGTCGGCGCCCATCGCCCGGGACACCTCGGCCATCGCGGCGGGGACCTCCTCGGCGAAGTGGCAGGCCGACTGCTGCCCGCCGCCGACGTCGTAGAGCGGGGGCACCTGGGTGCGGCAGACCTCGCGTCCCCGCGACACCCGGCAGCGCGGGTGGAACGAGCAGCCCGTCGGCAGGTCGATGAGGCTCGGCGGCGAGCCGGGGATGGGGTCCAGCCGCTCCAGCTCGACGTCCAGCCGGGGCAGGCTGGTCATCAGCCCGAGGGTGTAGGGGTGCCGGGGCGCGGCGAAGACGGTCCGCACGTCGGCGACCTCGACCACCTTGCCGCCGTACATGACGACCACCCGGTCGGCGTGCTCGGCGATCACGCCCAGGTCGTGGGTGATCAGCACCGTCGCCGCGTTGGTCCGGTCCCGGGCGGCCCGCAGCACCTCCAGGACCTGCGCCTGGATGGTCACGTCCAGCGCGGTGGTCGGCTCGTCGGCGATGAGCACCGTCGGGTCGTTGGCGATGGCCATCGCGATCATGGCCCGCTGGCGCATGCCGCCGGAGAACTCGTGCGGGTACTGGTCGTAGCGGCCCTCGGGGTTCGGGACGCCGACCAGGGCGAGCAGCTCGACGGTGCGGGCGCGGGCGCGCTCGCGGCCCAGGCCGCGGTCGTGCAGCAGCAGCGCCTCGGCGATCTGCCGGCCCACGCTGAGCACCGGGTTCAGGCTGGTCATCGGGTCCTGGAAGACCATGCCGATCCGGCTGCCGCGCAGCTGCCGCAGCTCCCGCGCCGGCATGGTGCGCAGGTCCCGGTCCTCGAACAGGATCTCGCCGGCCACCACCCGCCCGGGCGGGCTCGGGACCAGTCCGAGGATCGACATCGCGGTGACGCTCTTGCCCGACCCGGACTCGCCGACGACCCCCAGCGTCTCGCCGGGGTACAGGTCCCAGCTGACGTCGTTGACGGCCTTCACGACCCCGGCCGGGGTGACGAATTCCGTCGTCAACCCCCGGATGGAGAGAACGGGACTGCTCACCAACAGCGCCTCCTCGACCGATCCGTGGCTGAAAGCTAGGGCACGACGGGGTCCTGTGGGTGACATCGGGATAACAGCGGCGGGTCCTGGCTGTGGGTGACCGGTGTCACACGGCTGGGTGACGGGGCACAGGGTGCCGGGGCGCCGCTCACCGCCCGGGCGACACCGGCTCGCGCCAGACGTCCATCCGCACGGTCCCCGTCGCCCGCCCGGCGGCGTCCAGCAGCCGCCCCATCCGCTTCACCGAGCGGAGCACGACCAGCCGGTCGACCACGTCGACCTCGGGCACCTGGTGCACCAGGTCCTGCTCGAAGCGGTGCACCTCCTCCAGGGAGGGCAGCCAGGCGATCACCAGCATGCTGGGCGTGCCGGCGAGGGTGGCCGACAGGCGCACCTGCTGCAGCCGGCCCAGCCGGGCGGCCGCGTCGTCCAGCCGGCTCGCCGGCGCGTCGGCGGACAGGACGACCATCACCGGGAGCCCGGCCAGCGGGGCCGCCACGTCGGTGCGCAGCAGGACCGCCCCTGAGCTGATCAGCCGGTCGACCCGGCGGCGCGCCGTGGGCTGGCTGATGCCGGTCAGCTGGGCCAGCGTGGCGAACGAGGCCCGGCCGTCCTCCCCCAGCGCCGACATGAGGTCCCGGTCCACCTCGTCCAGCACCGCGGGCCGGATGGCCGGCATGGCGTTCCCGTTGCCGGTCGAGGGCAGCACGCCCAGCCGCCAGGTGCTGCCCTCGGCGTACAGCCGGGTGGCGATCCGGGCGCGGGTGCCGGTCACGCCGGGCACCCGGTCCAGCCGCTCGAGCAGGTACCGCCCCAGGGTGGGCAGGTCGACCGCCGCCACGGTCAGCAGCAGGTCCCGGCCGCCGGCGGTGATGTCGACCGACAGCGCGTGCGCGTCACCGGCCAGCTCGTGCGCCACCCGGGTCTTCTCGCTCGGCGTGCAGGTCACGTCGACGTAGGCGAGCACCTGCGCGTGGTACGACCCGGGCCCGGGGGTGCCGGTGATCCACGCCGCGCCGGTCGACCGCAGCCGCTCCCAGCGACGGGACGCGGTGACCGCGTTGGTGCCGACCACGTCGGCCACCGACGTCCACGGCGCCCGGGGATCGCGTTGCAGCGCCTCGACCAGGGCCAGGTCGTCCTCGTCCAGCACAACCGATCCCGACACCGGGCGAGCCTCCCATGACCGATGCCTGCAAATCCGAGCCGTCGCGGCGGCGCACTCCTACCGTGCGGGCATGGACTCGGAGGATGCCGCGTGACCCGGTCGGAGACGCTGCGCGAGGACGCCCGCGCCCTGCAGGGCGAGCTGGTGGAGCTGCGACACCGGCTGCACCGCCGTCCCGAGGTGGGCCTGCACCTGCCGCGCACCCAGGAGACGGTGCTGGCCGCGCTGGACGGCCTGGACCTGGAGGTGTCCACCGGCACCTCGACGACGTCGGTGACCGCGGTGCTGCGCGGCGGGCGGCCGGGACCCGCCGTCCTGCTCCGGGGCGACATGGACGCGCTGCCCGTGCAGGAGGAGACGGGGCTGGACTACAGCAGCGAGGTCGACGGCGTGATGCACGCCTGCGGCCACGACCTGCACACGGCGATGCTGGTGGGCGCCGCGCGGCTGCTGCACGCGCACCGCGACACCCTGGCCGGCGACGTCGTCCTCATGTTCCAGCCCGGTGAGGAGGGGTGGGACGGCGCCGGGCACATGCTCGCCGAGGGCGTCCTCGACGCCGCCGGGCAGCGGGTGTCGTCGGCCTACGGCATGCACGTCATGTCGGCGGTGCACCCGCACGGGGAGTTCACCACCCGGCCGGGCACGCTCATGGCGGCCAGCGACGAGCTCCGGGTGACCGTGCGTGGCGAGGGCGGCCACGGGTCGGCGCCGCACCTGGCGCGCGACCCGATCACGGTGGCCGCGCAGCTGGTCGGCGACCTGCAGACGATGGTGACCCGCACCTTCGACGTCTTCGACCCGGTGGTGGTGACCGTCGGGCTGTTCCGGGGCGGGACGAAGCGCAACATCATCCCGGACGAGGCGAGCTTCCAGGCGACGGTCCGCACCTTCTCCGCCGCGGCCCGCGAGCGGGTCCGGGAGGCGTCGGTGCGGCTGTGCGAGTCGGTGGCCGCCGGCTACGGCCTGACCGCCGACGTGGAGTTCATCGAGGAGTACCCGGTGACCGTCAACGCCCCCGACCACGCCGCCTTCGCCGCCGGGGTGGCGGCGGAGGTCTTCGGTGAGCAGCGGTACGCCCCGCGGGTGTCCCCGCTCACCGGCTCCGAGGACTTCTCCCGCGTGCTCGAGGAGGTCCCCGGCTGCTACGTCTTCCTCGGCGCCGCCGTCGGCGGGGACCACCGGACCGCGCCGAACAACCACAGCCCGCGCGCCCGGTTCAGCGACGACGTCCTGTCCGACGGCGTGCTGCTGCACGCCGAGCTCGCCGCCCGCGCGCTGGACCGGGACGCCGCCGCGGCCGGCTGACACCGGCAGCCGCGGGTGCGAGGTGAGCCGGCCCGCGTCCCCCGGCAGGGGGCAGTTGCGCCTCAGACCACGCGGATCCGCAGCCGGCGGAAGCCCCTGCCCTTGTTCTCCATCTTGACCACCTCGACCCGGCCGACCATCGCGGTCGAGGCGACGTGCGTGCCGCCGTCGGCCTGGGTGTCCAGGCCGACGATGTCGACGATGCGGACCACCTCGATGTCCGGCGGCAGCAGGTCGGTCGCGGTGCGGATCAGGTCGGGGATGGCGTAGGCCTGCTCGCGCGGCAGCGTCCGGACCTCGATCCGCCGGTCGGCGGCGAGCTCGGCGTTGACCGCCTCGGCGACCCGGTCCTTGAAGTCCGGCGGGACCTCCGGCAGGTCGAAGTCCATCCGGGCGACGAGCGGCTCCATGTTCCCGCCGGTGACCTTCGCGCCGAAGTCGCGCAGCACGACGCCGGTGAGCACGTGCAGGCCGGAGTGGGTGCGCATCAGCGCGGTGCGCCGCTCGTCGTCCAGGGCGCCGCGGACGGCGGTGCCCGGCGGCGGCAGCGGGTCGCCCTCGACCGGGACGAGGTAGAGCTCGTCGCCCTTGCGGGTGCCGGCGATCCGGGTGCGGACGCCGCCCCACAGCAGCACGCCCTCGTCCGGCGGCTGCCCGCCCCCGCCGGGGTAGAAGGCGCTGCGGTCCAGCACGATGCCCTGCTCGGCGTCGGACGCGACGACGGTGGCGTCCCACTCCCGCACGGTGGCGTCGGCGAGGTCCAGGCGGTGGGTGTGCCCGTGTCGGTCGCTCAGGCTGCTCACCCCCCGCATGCTGCCCGCCCGGGGTGGACGACGGCCACCGCCGTCCACCCCGGGACCGGGGTCAGGCCGCCTGGCTCAGGTTCCGCAGGCTGCCGGCCATGGTGAGGGCCAGCCGGCGGGTGACCCGGAGGCCCTGGTCGGCCAGGCCGTAGGTCGCCTCGATGACGTCCTCCGGGCGCACGAGGACGGCCGGGACGACGCTGCGGACGATCGTCGTGATGCCCTGCACGACGCCGGTGACGGCGTCCTCGCTGCTGCGCGTGGCCCGCTCCAGGTGCCGGCGGGCCTCCTCCTGCTCCTGCTCGCGCAGCTCGGCCGCCAGGTCGGCCCGGGTGGAGGTGACCAGCCGGCCGGTGCGCTCGTCGGCGTCGCCGCCGTCCTGCGCCCGGGCCGCCAGGTCGCCGGCGACCAGCTGCCGGGCGCGCTGCGCCACGTCCTGCTGGGTGCGGGCGAGCTCGCCGAACTCCCGGTCGGACCCGCCCTGGTGCTCCTCGGCCTCGGGGGTGTGGGTGGTCTGCTCGGTCGTGGTGTCCGTGTCGGTCATGGGTCCTCCTGCGCTCGTGCGGTCGGGAACCCGAGCGTCGGCGCGGCAGGTGAACGACACCCGCGCCGACGGCGCAACGCCGGGCGAGGGCGCGAGGAACTCCGGGGCGCGCGGGTGACCCGGCTCTCAGCGGGTTGCGCCGGCTGCCGCGACCAGCGCGACGGTCTGGTCGACGACGGCCTCCCGGTCGGCCTCGAACTCCGGGCTGGTCAGGACGGCGGGGTCCGCCGGGTACTCCAGCGCCGAGATGTGCAGGTGACCGCCGGGGACGTCCCAGGCCTGCAGGCCGATCCGCAGCCGGTTGGAGCGGTACATGCTCTCGTTGGGCAGGTAGCTGCCGCCCGGGCCGGACGCCGCGGTGGAGCCCTCCGACGGGTCGTCCTGGCAGCGCACCGCCGAGGGGGTCGGGAAGGTGCCGGCCGGCCACTCGCAGATGCCGTCGTTGAGCACCACCGGCCACGGCCCGGTCCCGGCGTCGATCATCGCCTGGTGGGGCAGGGTCGTCTCGATCCACTGCGGCGAGTCGAACGGCTGCGGCCAGTGCGACGGCCGGGAGACCGGCCCGAACAGCGTGTTCCGGTTGTTGTCCGGGGAGCCGCCGCGGGCGTTGGCGGCCCACTGCTCGACGTCCATCCGCCCGCGGGAGGTCTGGCTGATCGTCATGATCAGGTCGGCGCGGTCCTCCCCCGGGACGAGGACCTGGCCGAAGGCGTCCTCGACCACACCCTGGTCGAAGTCGGTCCAGTTGACCGGGAACACGACCGACTGCACGACGACCGGGCCGTCCGCGGTCTCCAGCCGCCGTCCGTCGAGCTGCAGCGCCGTGGCGCCCGAGGGGTTGGAGTTCCGCAGGCTCGCGTCGAGGCTGTACGTGTCGAAGCCGCTGATCATCACGCGGCGGGCGTCCCCGGCGTCCTCCGGCCAGGCCACCGTGGTGATCCCCCGCGAGGAGCGGTCCAGGACGTGCACCAGCGCGTTGCGCTGGATCCCGGTGAGCTCGAAGGGCGCCTCGTACTGGCGCACCGCCCGCGTCATGTGCAGCCGGGCCCAGTACAGCGGCCGGTCGTCGTACCGGTCGATCGTGCCGAGCTGCACCTCGCCCTGCGCGCGGGCCACGGCCAGCTCCCACAGCGCCTCCCCGTGGCGGGCGGCGAGCTCCTCGACCTCGACGAGGGTGCGGGCGGCGCAGAGGTCGTCGGTGAAGGCCGTCACCGCCTCCTCGAAGCCGGCGGCGCGCAGGAACTGGGCGGCGGCGGACTCCCCGCCCTCGACCAGCGGCAGGCCGATGCGCTGCTCCTCGACGGTGAGCACGCCGGGCCCGCCGGTGCACGGGGCCGGCGGGACGCCGGTGGCCTCCGTCGCGCCCCCGGAGGGGACGGTCCACAGGGCGAGCGTGGAGCAGGCGACGGCGGTGCACAGGCCGACGCGTGCGGCCCGCCTGGACAGGGACCGGTGCTGGGACATGCGGACCTCCGCGGTGTCGGGGGGGCCGCGTGCGAGCGCACCGGACCCGCTGCCCCACCCTCGCACCGCAGCCCGGGGCCCGCAGGCCCGCGGCCGGGCGCACCGGGGCGTTGCCCGCCGGCGGGGGCGGGAGGACCCTGGGCGCCGCGGCGATGCCGCCGGGGCACCGCCGGCTGGGGACTCCAGCGTCTCGGGAGAGGAGCGGTGCCGTGTACGCACGCTCGACGACCATCAGCGGCGACCCGCAGGCCCTCGACAGGGGGATCGCGTACGTCCGCGACGAGGTGATGCCCGCCGTCCAGGACATGGCCGGCTGCCTCGGCCTGTCCATGCTCGCCGACCGCGGGTCCGGCCGGTGCATCGTGACCACGTCCTGGCGCGACCGCGAGGCGATGCAGGCCAGCGCCGAGGGGGTCCGGTCGATGCGCGACCGGGCGGCGGAGGTGTTCGAGGGTGGCTTCGAGGTGCGCGAGTGGGAGATCGCCGCCATGCACCGCCGGCACGAGGCCCACCACGGCGCCTGCACCCGGGTGACCTGGCTGCGCGGCGAGCCCGACGGCATGGAGCGCAGCATCGAGGGGTTCCGGACCACCCTGGCGCCCCGGCTCGACGACCTGCCCGGCTTCTGCAGCGTGAGCCTCATGACGCACACCGCGGAGGGGATGGCGGTCGCCGCGGTCACCTACGACAGCCGGGAGGACATGGTCGAGACCCGGGGGCAGGCGCAGGCGCTGCGCGACGAGCTGGCCCCCGCCCTGGGCCTGGCGGTCACCGAGGTCGCCGAGTTCGACCTGGTCCTGGCCCACCTGCGGGTGCCCGAGACCGTGTGAGCCGACGCCGCGCGCTGCCTCCCGCGCGGGGGCGGCGCGCGGCCGCTAGACCACCCGGGTGAGCGCCGGCCAGAGCTCGTCGCCGCCCCGGGACAGCAGCCCCGCGCCGAGCACCCGCGACCAGGTCAGCTCCGAGCCGGCCTCGTCGCGCCAGGACCACAGCCGCCGCGTGAGGTGGTGCAGCCGGTACTCCTGGGTGAACCCGATCGCGCCGTGCACCTGGTGCGCCAGCCGGGCCACCACCTCCACGGCCGCCCCCGCGCGCACCTTGGCCGCCGCCGCGGCCAGCACGACGTCCTCGTCGCGCTCCAGCACGTGGACGGCGGCGTCGACCAGCGCGGTCACCGCGGTCACCTCGCCGGCCATCTGCGCCAGCTGCATCTGCACCGACTGGAACTTGCCCAGCGGCCGGCCGAACTGCTGCCGCTCGCCGGCGTACTGCACCGTCCAGGCCAGGACCCGCTCCAGGGCCGCGCCCAGCTGCACCGCGCGTGCCAGGGCGTAGCGGGCGCGCACCACCGCGGCCTGCTCGGCGGTCAGCAGCGCCCCGGACGCCGGCGCTCCGGCCAGCACCAGGGAGCCGCGCGGCTCCCCGGCCAGGTTGCGCGCGTCGCTGGTCGCCAGCCCCTGGGCGTCGACCAGGGCGAGCACCGCGCCGTCGATGCCCTCGGGCGCGGCGGCCAGGACGGCGACGTGGCGGGCCACCCCGGCCCAGGCGACATCGGTCGCGGTGCCGGTGAGCGTCCAGCGCCCCGGCCCGTCGCCGTCGTCGGACGGCGCGGCGGTGACCGCCCCGGCGACCGCCAGGGTCAGCGGCTCGGCCGGGTCGGGCAGGTCCAGCCCGGCGGCCAGCAGCGCCGGCCCCGCGACCAGCAGCTGCTCGGCCACCGGCACCGCCCCGGCGCCGGAGGCCAGCGTGCGGACGACGGCGATGGCGTCGGCCAGCTCGCCGCCGGACCCGCCGGCCTCCTCGGGCAGCCCCACGCCGGTGAGCCCCGCCTCGGCGAGGTCGGCCCACAGGCCGGCGTCCCAGGCGGTGTCCGCGGTCAGCGCGAACGGCTCGTGCCCGGCGAGGACGTCCTGGACGGTCTCGACCACCAGGTCCTGGTCGGAGGCCATCAGCGCAGCCCGAGCCCGCGGGCCACGATCCCGCGCAGGATCTCGTTGGTCCCGCCGCGCAGCGTGTAGCCCGGCGAGTGCAGCTGCGCCTCGGCCAGCGCCCGGCCCAGCGGGTCCGGCGAGTCCAGCGACACCGGCACCTCGACCACCTTGCGGACCTCCTCGGCCACGTCGGCCTCGAACGTCGTCCCCACGTCCTTGACCAGCGCGGCCGGGATGTCGGGCAGCTCGCCGCGGTCCAGCGCCGCGGCGATCCGCAGCGAGAGCTGGCGCAGCGCCAGCAGCCGCGCCGAGAGCCGGCCCAGGGTGGCCAGCTGCGCGGCGTCGCCGGAGTCGGCGGCGCGGCGGGCGAACTCGGCGAGCAGAGGGTAGGTGGACAGGAACCGCTCGGGGCCGGACCGTTCGAAGGCCAGCTCCGCGGTCACCTGGTGCCAGCCGGCGCCCTCCTCGCCCAGCAGCATGTCACCGGGGACGACGGCGTCGTCGAACACCACCTCGTTGAAGTGGTGGCCGCCGTCGAGGATGCGGATCGGGTTGATCGTGATGCCCGGCAGCGACAGGTCGACGAGCAGCTGGGTCAGCCCCTGGTGCTTGCCGCGCGGGCCCTCGCCGGGTGGGCCGGTGCGCACCAGCACGATCCCGTAGTGCGAGTGGTGCGCGTTCGACGTCCACACCTTGGCGCCGTTGACCACGAAGTCGCCGTCGCCGTTGCGGACCGCCCGGGTGCGGATGGAGGCGAGGTCGGAGCCGGAGTCGGGCTCGCTCATGCCGATGACGAAGTAGCACTCCCCTGCGGCGATCCGCGGCAGGATCTCCTTGCGCTGGGCCTCGGTGCCGTAGCGCAGCAGGTTGGGGCCGGACTGCCGGTCGGCGATCCAGTGCGCGGCCACCGGGGCGCCGGCGGCGAGCAGCTCCTCGGTGACGGCGTAGCGCTCCATCGCCGTCCGCTCGTGGCCGCCGTACTCCTTGGGCCAGGTCATGCCCAGCCAGCCGCGCTCGCCCAGCTTGCGGGAGAACGCCGGGTCCACACCGGACAGCCAGGTGTCCACGTGCGTGGTGAACGTGCCCGCGGCCAGCTCGGCGGCGAGGAAGTCGCGCACCTGCGCGCGGACCTCCTCGGCGGCCTCGGACGGCGGCGCGGGCGCCAGGGTCAGCGAGCTGCTCATGCGGTGCGACTCCCCACTCCGGTGTGGCTGTGCTCCTCTGGTTGTACAGGCAGATCGCGACCGGCGGTCACGCCGGGGGCGGCGGGCCGGGCGGGCGCGGGCCGCCGTCGTCCCGGCCGTCGTCCCGGCCGTCCCCGTCGGGGCCGCGGGTGAGCTGGCGCAGCTCGGCGACGACGTCCCCGGCCACGGTCGCCAGGGAGGTCACCGCGCCGGACACCAGCCGGCGCACGCCGGGGGCGTCCAGGGCGAGCAGCGCGCCGAGCGCGGCGTCGGCCCCGGGCAGCGCCCACGGCGGCGGGCCGGCCACCGGCTGCCCCTCGGCCAGCTCCGGGGACCACCGCATGGCGTCGCCGGACATCGTCATGTCACCGGTGGCCCCGTCGATCGACTGCGTGACCGGGTTGGGGGCCCCGGGGTTGGCTGGACGCTCCATGGCCGCCTCCCGCGCCGCTCGTGCGGTACCGATGGTCGCGCGCCGGTGCACCGGGCGCCAGGGCCGGTGCTACGCGCAGCGGGTGATGGCCAGCAGCGCCACGTCGTCGGCGCGCAGCCCACTGGCCAGCTCGGCCACCACCCGGTCGCACAGCTCGTCGGGCCCGGTGCTGCCGACCCGCGCCGCGACGTCGAGCAGGGCGGCCAGGCCGAGGTCGATGTCGGCCTCCCGGCTCTCCACCAGCCCGTCGGTGTAGAGCAGCAGCGTCGCGCCCGGTGCCAGCACCCCGGTCCACTCCTGCGCCGGGTGGTCGGCCGGCGGAGCGCCGAGCATCCGGCTGGGCCGCACGTCGAGCAGCCGCGCCGTCCCGCCGTCGACCAGCAGCGGCGGCGGGTGCCCCGCGGAGGCGACCTGCAGCCGGCCGGTGGCCGGGTCGAGCACCGCGAACAGCGCGGTGGCCATCCGCTGCAGGCCCAGCAGCGACCAGGCCGACTGCAGCCGCTCGATGACCTCGCTGGGCGCCGGCCGGTCGCCCAGCAGCGCCCGGTAGACGCTGCGCAGCTGCCCCATGACCGCGGCGGCGGTGATGTCGTGCCCGACGACGTCGCCCACGGCCAGCGCCACCTGCCCGCCGGGCAGCGGGACGACGTCGTAGAAGTCGCCGCCGACGTCGGCGCCGCGGCTGGCGGGCAGGTACCGGACGGCGGCCGCCAGCCCGGGCACCGGCGGCGGGGCCGGGGGCAGCAGGTTGGCCTGCAGGGTGTGCGACGTCCGGGTCTCCAGCTCCAGGCGCTGGGCCTTGTCCACCACCTGCGACACCTGCAGCGCCAGCTGCTCGGCGACCTCGACGTCGGCCGGGGTGAGCGGCCCGCGCCGCCGGTCGCTGCACAGCGTGATGACGCCGAGGCTGCGCCCGCCGGCCATCAGGGGCACGCAGACCATGGTGACCAGGTCCAGCGCGCGGGCGATCTCCAGGTGCCGCGGGTCGGTGGTGACCTCCGCCAGCCACCGGTCGGTGACCTCCCGGATCCACACCGTCCGGCCCAGCTCCATCGCCCGCACGCTGGGGTGCGGCGCCCCGCGGTGCGGCAGGTGCTGCAGCTCCAGCTCGGTGACCAGCTCGCGGCGCGCCGGGTCGCCGTGCCGGGCCGCGGGGCGGGTGAGCCCGCGCTCGGTGGCCAGGTCGATGACGCACAGGTCGGCCAGCCGCGGGACGGCCAGCTCGGCCAGCCGCTCGGCGGTCTCGACGACGTCGCCGGCCGCGGCCATGAGCCGCGCGGCGTCCAGCAGGAACGCCGAGCGCTCGGCCGAGCGGGCGGTCTCCTCGTACAGCCGCACCCGCTCCAGCGCCTGCCCCGCCTGGCGGCCCACCGTGGCCAGCAGCTCGGCATCGGCCTGCGCCAGCGTCCCCCGGTCGCCGGGCGGCGCCAGGTCGATCAGCCCGCTGTCCCCGGTCACCCCGAGCAGCAGCACCAGCGCGCCCAGGTGCCGGGAGTCGGCGTCCACCGGGACCACGACCAGCGCCTCCTGGCCGGCGTCGGCCATGGCGGCGGCCAGCCCGGGCCACACCGCGCGCAGCCCCGCGCCCAGCGGCACCGTGTGCACCCCGCCGTCGCGCACCAGCTCGGCCCCGCCGAGCGCGGCGGCCTCCATCGCGGTCAGCAGGTCGGCGGGGATGCCGTCGGAGGCGGCCAGCCGCAGCGGCGGCAGCGACAGCTCGGACCGCGTCGTCCCCCGCCGCTCCCGGCCCAGCCACAGCCCTGCGCCGCTGGCCCCCACGGCCTCCCGGCTGCGGCGCACGATCACCTGGGCGACGTCCCGCGCCGACGCACCCGCGGACACCTCCGAGACCACCTGCTGCAGCGTGCGCGCCCGGCGCTCGGACTCCGCGGCCGCCCGCTGCGCGGCCAGCAGCGCGCGCTCGTACCGGCGCCGGGCCGTGGCCTCGAAGACCGTCGCGCGCACCAGCAGCGGCGCCCCGCGGTCGTCGCGCACCTCGACGGCGTTGACCAGGCACGGCAGCAGCGACCCGTCGGCGCGGACGACGTCCAGGGCGACCTCGCGCACCATGCCCTGCATGCGCAGCAGGGGGGCCAGGTGGGTCTCGTAGAACACCCGGCTGCCCACGCCGAGCAGGTCCTGGAAGCGCTGCCCGACCAGCTCGCCCACCGGGCGGGCGGTCCACTCGCAGAACGTGCGGTTGGCCTTGACGACCTGGCCGTCGGGCAACGCGGAGAAGTACCCGCAGGGCGCGTTCTCGTACAGGTCGGCCGGGTCGTCCTCCAGCAGCCGCCGCAACCCCGCCGGGCCCTCCCGGGGGTCGGGTCGCCGCGCCGCGTCCACCCCGGCTACCCGAGGAAGGCGCGGATCGCGGCGGTGGTCTCCGCCGGGGCCGACAGGTGCGGGCAGTGCCCGGTGGCGCGCAGCTGGGTGAGCACGCTGCCGCGCACCTGCTCGTGCACGTAGCGGCCCACCGCCTCGGGGGCGATCGCGTCGGCGCTGCACTGCAGGACCAGGGTGGGCACCCGGACGCCGGGCAGGTCGGCGCGGTTGTCGGAGAGGAAGGTGACGCGGGCGAAGTGCCGGGCGATGTCCGGGTCGGTGCGGCAGAAGCTGTCGGCCAGTTCGGCGGTCAGCTCGGGACGGTCGGGGTTGCCCATGACCACCGGGGCCATCGCGGCCGACCAGCCCAGGTGGTTGGCGTCCAGGGACTCCAGCAGCGCCGCGACGTCCTCCCGCGAGAAGCCGCCGGTGTACCCCTCGTCGTCCACGTAGCGGGGGTTGGGCCCGACCATGACCAGCGCGCCGAACAGCCCCGGGGCTCGGGCCGCGGCCAGGACGCCGATCATCGCGCTCACCGAGTGCCCGACGAGGACGACGTCGTCGAGGTCCAGCGCCCGGCAGATCTCGATGACGTCGGCGGCGTACCCGTCCAGCGAGCCGTACTTGCCGGGGTCGTAGGCCGACAGGTCCGACCCGCCGGCGCCGACGTGGTCGAACCGGACGACGCGGTGGTCGCGCTCGAACTCGGGGGCGACGAGGCGCCACATCTCCTGGGCGCACCCGAACCCGTGGGCGAAGACCATCGGCCGCCCGTCGTCGGCCCCGCTCACGCGGACCCGGTTCCGGGCGATCACGCTCACCGCCGCACGGTATCCGTCCGGGGTCCCTCCTGTCCCGGCCCGCGCCGCGCTCCGCCGCGGCGGCGGCGGCTCAGTAGCGGGACGTGCCGCAGTCGCTGCAGCGCTTGCGCGGCGGGTGGGTCACCCGCCGGCAGTTGGGGCAGGTCCAGGCGCCCAGGTCGGGGCGCGGGCGCAGGCGGGCACCGGGGCTGTGCCGCAGCCGGGGGTCGGTCTGCCGGTCAGTGGCGGTCGGGCTCATGGGGCACCTCCAGGGATCGCTCCCCGACGGTAGGCAGCCCACGTGTCGCCCAGATGACCACCGGGTTGCCACCGGCGCCGCGTGCCGGCCCACCCGTCCCACGCGCCCGCCGCGCGCCGATGGGCCCGGCGACGGGCGAGGGCGTGGCCGTCAGTGGGGCGGGGGGTCGGTGACGGCGGTCGGCCCGGTGGGGGTGGTGACGGTCAGCGTGCCGTCGGGGCCCAGGGTGTGGGTCCAGCCGGGGGCCTGGTGCTTGCCGCGGTGGTCGGTGGTGCAGAAGCAGGCGAGGTCGGCCGCGGCGGTGGGCCCGTCGGGTCAGCGGCGGAGGTGGTCCAGCTCGCCGGCGGCGGGGATGCGGCGGCGGCAGCCGGGGAACCGGCAGCGCCGGTCGCGGGCGCGCACCCACCGGTCCAGCGCCGGGCCGGGCCGGTAGCCGCCGGCCGGGCGGGGGGGGGCCCAGGCCGGGGCGGCCGCTGTGCCCGGCGCGGCGCAGCCCGGGCAGGTCGGTGGGTGCGCGCAGCGCCCCGGTGACCGCGTCGGTGACCGCGATCCGGGGCCGGTCGGCCAGCCCGCCCCGCCGGTGGCGGCGAGCAGCGCGGCCAGCTCCCCGCGCTGGGCGTCGGCGGCCGCGGCCAGCGCGGCGAGCGCGTCGTCGGCGGCGGTCACCCGCCCGGCCTGGCTCACGGCCCAGGTGGTCCCAGCGGCCTGCACCACACCCGACGGACCCGCGGTTCACCCCACCGCGGGCGCCACCACACCCGGGGCGGCGAGGACGGCGTCGGTCACGTGTCGATCGCATGTTCGGAGAGTTCACCACGCAAGGGCAGACGCCCAGGTCGGACGTTCATCGGCTGCCAGGGGCGGGCACGAGGCCCCGGCCCGGGAGCGCCTCGCGGCACCGGGGGGAATGCGGGGGCACCATGGGCGTTCGTCTGTGTCCGCAGACGGGTCCCGACAGAGAGACGCGCAGTGCCGACGACGCAGCACGAGGTCGTTCCCCACCCCGACCTGGAGACCGAGCAGCAGTACGTCAAGGACCTGTACGGCCGCCTGGACGCCGCCCGCGACCTGGCCGAGCACCGGCTGCGGCAGGCCATCGCCTGGCCCGCGGTCGACCCGCAGGCGCTGCAGGAGCGCGACGCCACCGTCCGCTTCCAGACCGAGCGGGTCACCGCCCTGGACGCCGCCGAGGCCGGCCTGTGCGTCGGCCGGATCGACCGCACCGGTGGCGGCCCGCTCTACATCGGCCGCATCGGGCTGGCCGCCGACGACGCCGGCGGCGACCCCGCGCTGGTCGACTGGCGGGCCCCGGCGGCGCGGCCGTTCTACACCGCGACCCCGGTGCACCCACTGGGCGTCGAGCGCCGCCGGCACATCCGCACCCGTGGGCGCGCCGTCGTCCGGCTGGACGACGAGCTGCTCACCGGCGGGCTGGCCACCTCCGGCCTGACCGGCGAGGCGTCGCTCATGGCGGCGCTGGACACCGCCCGCACGGGCCGGATGACCGACATCGTCCGCACCATCCAGGCCGAGCAGGACGCCGTCATCCGCGCCGACGACCGCGGCGTCCTCGTGGTCCAGGGCGGCCCGGGCACCGGCAAGACCGCCGTCGCGCTGCACCGCGCGGCCTACCTCCTCTACACCCACCGCGAGCGGCTGGCCCGCCGCGGCCTGCTCGTCGTCGGCCCCACGCCGACGTTCCTGCGCTACATCGCCGACGTGCTGCCCTCCCTCGGCGAGACCGGCGTGCTGCTCGCCGGGCTCGGCCAGCTGCGCCCCGGCCTGGACGCCCGCGGCACCGAGCCGCCCGCGAGCGCGGCGGTCAAGGGCCGGCTGGAGATGGTCGAGGTGCTCGAGCGCGCGGTCGCCGACCGGCAGGTGGTGCCCGGCGACCCGGTCGAGGTGACCGTCGACGGCTTCGCGCTGCGGCTGCGGCCGGTCGACGTCCGGCGCGCGCAGGCCGCGGCCCGCCGGGCCGAGCGGCTGCACAACCTGGCCCGGCCAGTGTTCGCCCGCCGCGTCGTCGACCTGCTCACCCGGCGCTACGCCGAGCGGATCGGCGCCGGCATCGACGGCGGGGCCGACCTGCTCGACCGCGAGGACACCGCCGCCCTGCGCCGCGAGGTCGCCGAGGAGCCCGCCGTCCGGTTGCTGGTCGACGACCTGTGGCCGGTGCTCACCCCCGAGCGGCTGCTGACCGACCTGTTCGCCGACCCCGCCCGCGTCGCGGCCGCCACCCCGGGGTGGGACGACGCGACCCGCGCGCTGCTGCACCGGCGCAAGGGGTCGCCGTGGACGCCGGCCGACGTCCCGCTGCTCGAGGAGGCCGAGGAGCTGCTCGGCTTCGACGACGGCGCGCAGCGGGCCCGCGAGGAGCGGGACCGCCGGCGGCGGCTGGCCGAGGCGCAGGAGACCCTCGACGTGCTGCACGGCTCGCGGTCGGTCGACCTGGACGACGACGCCCTGACCGCCCGGCACCTGGACGAGGAGGTGCTCAGCGCCGGCGACCTGATCAGCGCCGAGGAGCTGGCCGACCGGCAGCGGTCGGTCGACACCCGCAGCACCGCCGAGCGGGCGGCCGCCGACCGCACCTGGACCTTCGGGCACGTCGTGGTCGACGAGGCCCAGGAGCTCTCCCCGATGGCCTGGCGGCTGCTGGTGCGCCGCTGCCCGACCCGGTCGATGACCGCCGTCGGCGACCTCGCCCAGACCGGCTCGCCGGCCGGCGCCTCCGACTGGGCGGAGACCCTGCGCCCGCACGTCGGGGACGCCTGGCGGCTGGCCGAGCTCACCGTCAACTACCGGACGCCGGCCGAGGTGATGGCCGTCGCCGCCGACGTCCTCGCCGCCGGCGGCACCGGGGCCACCGCGCCGCGCTCGGTCCGGCCGGCCCCGGCCGCGCCGTGGGCGGAGGTGACCGGGGAGGAGCAGCTCGCCGCCCGCGCCGTGGAGGTCGTCGCCGGCTGGGCGGCCGAGGAGGGCACCACCGCCGTCGTCGCCCCGGCCGGTCGGGTCGCCGGCCTGGCCGCCGCGCTCGCCGCCCGGGTGGACGGGGTCTCCTCCGGCCCGGACGCCGACTCCTCCCGCGGGCCGGTGGTGCTCACCCCGGGCGAGGCCAAGGGCCTGGAGTTCGACCGGGTGCTCGTCGTCGACCCCCGGCGCGTGCTCGACGAGGGTGTGCGCGGGCACAACGACCTGTACGTCGCGCTCACCCGGCCCACCCAGCGACTCGGCGTCCTCTCCCCCGGGGAACTGCCCGCGGAGCTGGCCCGGTTGTCCTGACCATTGCGCTGCGGCGCCCTTCCGGGGGTAGCAGCCGCCGGACACCCCTCCCAGAACGGACGACGTCCATGGTCCTGCCCGAACAGCAGCTCGCCGTCCCGGCCTGCGTCGACACCCCGCGCCGGGCGGGGGCACCGGCCGGCGCGGTGACCCGGTGGCTGCTGCGCCACCGGGTGCAGCCGGAGGGTCCGCACGCTGTCGAGCCCAGCCACCGCGGCCACCCGTGGTGGCAGGTCATGTGCCTGACCGGCGTCGACTACTTCTCCACGCTCGCCTACCTGCCCGGCATCGCCGCACTCGCCGCGGGCGCACTGTCCCCGCTGGCCACGCTGCTCATCGTGGCGCTCACCCTGCTCGGGGTGCTGCCCATGTACCGCCGGGTGGCCCGGGAGAGCCCGCACGGCCAGGGCTCGGTGGCGATGCTGGAGGACCTGCTGCCCTTCTGGCGCGGCAAGGTGTTCGTCCTCGTGCTGCTCGGCTTCGTCGCGACCTCGTGGATCATCACGATCACGCTGTCCGCGGCCGACGCCAGCGTGCACGTGGTGGAGAACCCGTTCTTCCCCGACGCGCTCGAGGGCCAGGCCGTCGCGCTCACCGTGGGCCTGCTGCTGCTCCTCGGCGGGGTGTTCCTGCTCGGCTTCACCGAGGCCGTCGCCATCGCCATCCCGCTGGTCGCGGCGTTCCTGACCCTCAACCTGGTCATCGTGGGGGTCGGGGTGGCCGACATGGCCGCCGACCCTGCCCTGCTGGACGGCTGGACCGACCGGCTGACCGAGGGCGGGAGCGGGCTGTCGGACCTGCTGCTGCCCGCGCTGGTGGCCTTCCCGCTGCTGGTCCTGGGGCTGTCCGGCTTCGAGACCGGGGTGAGCATGATGCCGCTGGTCGCCGCCGACGGGCGGACGCCGGAGGAGCGGCTGGAGGCGCGGGTCCGCAACACCCGCAGGCTGCTGACCGCCGCGGCACTGATCATGAGCCTCTACCTGGTCGCCACCACCTTCGTCACCACGGTGCTCATCCCGCCGGAGGCGTTCGCCGAGGGTGGCGAGGCCAACGGCCGGGCGCTGGCCTACCTCGCCCACGAGCAACTCGGCGAGGCGTTCGGCACCGCCTACGACGTCAGCACCATCCTGATCCTCTGGTTCGCCGGCGCCTCGGCCATGGCCGGCCTGATCAACATCGTGCCGCGCTACCTGCCGGGCTACGGGATGGCGCCGGAGTGGGGGCGGGCGGTCCGGCCGGTCGTGCTGGTCTACACCGCGGTGAGCATCCTGATCACCTTCGTCTTCCAGGCCGACGTCGACGCCCAGGCCGGCGCGTACGCCACCGGGATCCTGGCGATGATGGTCTCCGCGGCGTTCGCGGTCACCGTCTCGGCGCTGCGCCGCAGGCAGCGCGGGCGGGTCGTCGGCTCCACCGTGCTCACCCTGGTGCTGCTCTACGCGCTGGTGGAGAACGTGATCGAGAAGCCCGACGGGATCACCATCTCGGCCTTCTTCATCATCGGCATCATCACGCTCTCGCTGGTGTCCCGGGTCAGCCGCACCACCGAGCTGCGCGCCGAGCGGATCGAGTTCGACGAGGCGGCCCGCCGCTTCGTCACCGACTCGCTGCGCAACGACGGCCGGCTGCACCTGGTGGCCAACCGGCGGCAGACCGGGGACGTCGCGGAGTACGCCGCCAAGGAGGCCGAGCAGCGGGAGCTCAACCCGGTGCCCGGGACGGCCGACGTGCTGTTCCTGGAGGTGGACGTCGTGGACCCCTCCGGCTTCAGCGGCGTGCTGTGCGTGCGCGGGGAGCAGGTGGACGGCCACCGGGTGCTGCGGGTGGAGGCCCCGGCGGCGCCGAACGCCATCGCCGCCGTGCTGCTGGCCCTGCGCGACGCCACCGGCGTGCGCCCGCACGCGCACTTCGCCTGGACGGAGGGCAACCCGCTGGGTCACCTGCTGCGCTACCTGCTGTTGGGCCGCGGCGACACCCCGCCGGTGGTGCGCGAGATCCTCCGCGAGGTCGAGCCCGACCCGACCCGCCGCCCGGGCATCCACGTCGGCGGCTGAGCGGGCACCCGCCGGCTACCCGCCGGTGCCCGCCCCGCGCACCCGCAGCCGCACCCCGCTGGCCGGGCGGGCGGGGATACGCCGCAGCGAGATGGACAGGTCCTGCTCGGGGAGGTCGGCCCGCAGCCGGGCCAGCCGCACGGCCAGCGCGGACAGCACGGCGATCGTGACCTGCTCGCCCGGGCAGCGGTGACCGGTGCTCGGGTCCCCGCCGCCCTGGGGCACCAGCTCGAAGGGGCCGATCTCCCGGTCGAGGAACCGCTCGGGCCGGAACGCGTACGGGTCGCCCCACAGGTCGGGGTCGTGGTCCTGGCCGTAGAGGTCCAGCAGCACCATCGTGCCCGCCGGCACCCGCTCGCCGTCCCACTCGACCGCGCGGGGCGCGCGCCCGCCGATGAACGGTGCGAACGGGTAGAAGCGGCGGGTCTCGTGCGCCCAGGCCTCCGCGAAGGCGGCGTCGCCGGACGCCAGCCGCGGGCGGTGCTGCGGCCAGCGGGCCAGCGCGTGCCCGGAGAAGGCGACGAACCAGCAGACGGCGACGGTCGGGCGGAGCACGTTGAGCACCTCGACGGCGGCCGTGTGCGGGTCGAGCAGCTCGCCGCCGGCGTCCCGGTGCCGGGCGACGGTGTCCAGCACCGAGCCCGGCGGGGCGGCCACCGTGCCGTCGCGGACACCCTGCACCAGCCCGACCAGCTGCGCCTCGCGCCGGCCGCGCGCCCGGCGGGCGCGCCAGTGCCGCGGGCCGGCGGTCGCGAAGCCGTCCACCATGGCGGTCAGGTCCCGGGCCAGGGACGGCGCGTCGCCGTCGGCCACCGGGACGCCGGCCCACCCGCACACCGCCCGGGTGAGCACCTCGGCGGCCTCGTCGAACAGGACGACCTCGCCGCGCTGCACCCAGCCCGGCACCGCGGTGTCCCAGGCGGCGGTGACGCGGTCGACCAGCGCGGCGACCCGGTCGTCGTCCATCAGCAGGCCGACGAACAGCGCCTTGCGCGCCCGGTGCGCCGCCCCGTCCAGGGTGTGCACGGCGCCCTTGCCGAACAGCGTGCCCTGCACCGGCTCGGGGACGGCGTGCGCGCGGCGCACGTGGTCCTCGTCGTAGAGGAAGCGGGCGGCGGCGGGGCCCTCGATGCCGAGCACCGGCAGCCCGCCCAGCCGCGCGGCGACGGTGCGCCGGCCGCGCGCCCGGCGGGCGTCGGGCAGCCAGCCGTAGCCCTTGGCGATCAGCAGGAGGCTGTTCTCGAGTCGGCGCACGGGTCGCCCCTGCCCAGGCCCCCCGCCGCTCACACCGCGCTAACCGGCGCGCTGCTGCTGCAGGCGGTCGTCGCGGGGCGCGCTGGCCTCGTCCGGCGGCGGGGGCCCGCCGGCCGCCGTCCGGCGGGAGCCCAGCCGCCGCAGCAGCGCGGCGACCTCGCCGACCGCCGACGACGTCGCGCCCTCCGGCACCGCGCCCTCCACCTGCTGCAGCGCCGCGGCGAGCGCCCGCTCCTCCCCCGAGAGCATCCCCCGGTATGCCGGGTCGAGCAGGTAGCCGGTGGGCGGGGTGGACAGGCAGCAGAGGCAGTCCAGCAGCACCTCCAGCAGCCGGGCCGCCTCCGCCGGCGGGGTGTCCGCGGGCGCCATGGCCACGGTCTGCACGTCGCGCTCCCACAGCCGGGCGCGGGCCGGGTCGTCGGTCAGCGTGAGCACGGTGCCGCTGCGCCGGCGGGGCGCCGCCCCGGGGGCCTGGACGGCGCTGCGCACCTGGTGGGCGATGCGGATGAGGTCGTCGTCCTGCATGGAGGTGCCGACGAACAGCACGTGCCGGGTGAGCAGCAGGGAGTGCAGCACCCCGGCCAGCGCCGCGCGGCTGTCGCCGAACTGCAGGTACTCCTCGCGGGTCAGCACGATGCTCGCCGGGTGCGCGGCGTCCCCGTGCAGCTTGAGCAGCCACGGCCGGCCGGGCTCGGCCTCGTCGAAGGGCAGCACCGCGAGGTCCCGGCCGATGTCGGCGGCGGCGAGCTCGACCAGCGGGTCGTAGTTGGTGGTGACGAACTCCTGCACCGGCAGGTCGGCGATCAGCGCGTGCGCCAGCGCGTACTGGCCCGGCCCGAACCGCTCCTGGACGTAGCGCTCCAGCTCCTCCCGGCCGAGCTCGCGGGCCAGCAGCGCCGCGGCGTCCTGCGCCGGCAGCCGGGCCAGGCCGGCGCGCAGGCCGTCGTCCAGGCCGGTGCGCCCGGCCAGCTCGTCGAGCAGCTGCTCCCAGGTCGGCAGCCCGGCCGCGGCGCTCACCCCGGCGCCGACGAAGGCGGCCAGCTGGCCGCGCCGGGCGCGCTCGCCGAGGTCGGCGGCCAGCTCGGCCAGGTGCTCGGGCAGGTCCCAGCTGTCCGGCTCCGCGCGGCGCACCCGCTGGGCGGCGGCCAGGTCGCTGGGGCCGCGCAGCACCAGGGCGACGTCGAAGCCGTGCTCGGCGGCGCCCTCGCGGAGCACCGGCAGCAGCCGCTGCAGCAGCGTGCCGCGCTGCCCGGCGGCGCCGCCCCAGCCGGTGCCCAGCGCCGGCAGGGCGACCAGCCGGCGGGCCCGCCCGTGCACCGGGGCGGACACCTCGCGGCGGGCCACCGCGGTCAGCGCCAGCCGCGCCCCGTCGACCAGCCAGCGCAGCGCGTCCTCGCCGTCGCGCTGCTGCTCGTCGACGGTGTCGACCAGCCACAGCCCGCGCTCACCGGCCCGCCCGCCGGGCACCCGGAGCACCCGCTCGCCGTCGCGCCACGCCAGGCCGAGGCACACCCCGTCGGGGTCCTCGCTGGTCACCACGTCGTCGGGGAGGAGGTGGCGCCACTCGGAGGTGACCCGCAGCGACCGGTCGGTGGGCACCAGGACGTCGTCGCACACCAGCCGCCGGAGGTCGGCCCCGACGACGAAGACGTGTCCGGTCACGGGTGCAGGGGTGCCCACTGCGCGGGCGGCGAACCGGCCGCCGCGCGCGCGGGCGGCACCGGGCGGGCGGTCAGCGCGGGATGCCGCAGCCGCCGGCGCTGCACGCGCAGCCGGCACAGGCCGCCGGCCGGGCCGGCGCCGGGCGGGCCGCCGCGGCACGCAGGTCGAGGGCCGCGACGACCAGGGTCACGCCGAGCAGGCCGAGGCCCAGCGCCCCGACGACGGTGGCGGCCCCCGCGGCGCGCGGCCACCCGGCGACCAGCCCGGTGACGGCCAGCAGGCCGGTCACCAGCACCCACCAGACCAGCGCGGCCTGCCCGCTGCGGCGCACCGCTCCCCCGCGGCGCAGCAGGGTCACCGCCCCGGCGAGCAGCACCGCCGGGACGGCGGCCAGCACCGCCCAGCCCGCGACGCCGGCGGGACCGAGGGCCATCGCGACGGCCACGCCACCCGCCGCCCCGACCGTCGCGCCCGGCGCGCCCCGGCCGCCGGTGACCAGGGGCACCGCGCGGGCGACCGCGAGCACGCCGCCCACCCCGAGCAGCAGCCGGGCGCCGCCGCCGGTCCAGGACACCGCCGCCGCTGCCACTCCGAGCAGGGCGGCGCCGCCGGCCATCCACGCGGGCCACGCCCGCCGCGCCCGCTCCGGGCTCGTCCCCGCCACCGCCGTCATCGCGCTCGCCACGGCACCGAGTGTCCCCCACCGGCGCCGGAGCACCCGGCGGGAGCACCGGCGCTGTGCCACCCTGGTGCCCCCGGGGACGGTGCGAGGCAGTGCGGGAGGAGCCGGCCATGGGCGGGACGACGGGTCGGGCGGCGGGCGCCGCGGACCGCGCGGGCAACAGCGACACCCTCGAGCACCTGGCCCGTGTCGGGCTGGTCGCCTACGGCGTCGTGCACCTGCTCATCGCCTGGCTGGCCGTCCAGCTGGCCTGGGGCGTCGGCGGCAGCGCGGCCCAGCCCGACCAGAGCGGGGCGCTGGCCACCCTGGCCCAGCAGCCGTTCGGCACGGTGCTGCTGTGGGTCCTCGCGATCGGCATGGCGGCGCTGGCGGCGTGGCAGGCCGCCGAGGCGCTGCGCTGGCGCGGCGGCCTGTCCGCGTCCGGGGAGGCGCGGAACAAGGCGGTGGTCACGGTCGTGAAGGCGGTGGCCAAGGCCGTCCTCTACGTGGCCATCGCGGTGCTCGCCGTGCGCTACGCCACCGGCGGGGGACAGTCCGGCGGTCAGGAGCAGCAGGCCGCGGCCGGCATCTTCGGCCTGCCCGCCGGGCGCTGGATCGTCCTGCTGCTCGGCCTCGGCATCGTGGGCATCGGCGGCTACCTGGTCCACAAGGGGATCACCAAGCGGTTCCTCAAGGAGATCGACCTCCGCGAGGCGCCGCCGGAGGCCACCCGGCTGGTGACCCGCCTCGGCCAGGCCGGCTACCCCGCCAAGGGCGTGTCCTTCGGCCTGGTCGGCGCGCTGCTGGTGTGGGCCGCGGTCACGTACGACCCGGCCGACGCCAGCGGCCTGGACAGCGCCCTGCGCAGCCTGCTGACCGTGCCGTTCGGCCAGTGGCTGCTCACCGTCGTCGCGGTCGGCATCGCCGCGTTCGGCGCCTACTGCCTCGTCCGGGCGCGCTATCCCGAGCGGACCTGATGGAGGAACCCCTCGCCCCCCACCGCTCGTGGCCCCGTCCGGGGGCTCGCCGCGAGCCTGCGGACGGTGAGGGGGACGGGGTCCTCCCCCGGCAGGGGGGCCGCATCGGACGCCTCCTCGAGTCGGCTCGCGAGGTCACCGACCACCCGGTGCTGGCGGCGGTGGCCCGGGTGGGCCTGGTGGCCTACGGCGTGCTGCACCTGCTGATCGGCTGGCTGGCGGTCGCGCTGGCCCGGGGCGTCGACGGCGATGACGCCGACCAGACCGGCGCCCTGCAGGCGGTGGCCGACAGCCCCGGCGGCACGGTGCTGCTGTGGCTGATCGGGCTGGGCCTGTTCTCCCTCGCGCTGTGGCAGGCCGGCGAGGTGCTGCTGTGGTGGCGCGGGCTGCTGGACCGAGCGCACCGCCTGCGGACGGCGTTCGTGTGCACGAAGTGCCTGGCCAAGGCGGGCGTCTACGCCGTGCTGGGCGTGACCGCGCTGCTGTTCGCGCTCGGCTGGGAGTACCAGGCCGACGAGCGGTTCCGCGAGCTGACCGGCGAGGCGCTGGAGGTGCCCGGTGGCGCGCTGCTGGTGTACGCCGTCGCGGCCGGGGTGGCCGCCGTCGGCCTCTACACCCTGGCCCGGGGGGTGACCGGCGGCTTCATGAAGGACATCGACCTGCCCGCCGCGCCCGACCGCTGGGAGCCGGTCATCGAGGCCGTCGGCCGGGTCGGCTACGTCGCCAAGGGCATCGCCTTCAGCCTGGTGGGCGTGCTCCTGTGGCGGGCGGCGAGCACCGCCGACATCTCCACGGCGACCGGCCTGGACGGCGCGCTGACCGCGATCGGCTCGGTCCGCGCCGGGCCCTGGCTGCTCGGTGCGGTGGCCGCCGGGTTCGCCGCCTTCGGCGTGTACGCCCTCGCCCGGGCCCGCTACCCCGACCGGGACCCGTCGTCGTGACCGGGCAGGGCAGGTTGGCGAGGGTCCGCGAGGCGGTCACCGGTGCACTGTGGCCGCTGCCGACGGCGGCCATCGTGCTGGCCGTCGGCCTGGGCATCGGGTTGCCGGTCCTGGACGAGGTGCTGGAATCGGGTCAGCGGCCGCTGGCCCTGGTGTTCGAGGGCGGGCCGTCGGCGGCGCGCGGCATCCTCTCGACGATCGCCGGCTCCATCATCTCGGTGACCACGCTGCTGTTCTCGCTGACCATCGTGACGCTGCAGCTGGCCAGCAGCCAGTACTCGCCGCGGCTGCTGCAGACGTTCGTCCGCGACCGCGTCGTCCAGGTCTGCCTCGGGGTGCTGCTCGGCACCTTCGTGTACGCGCTGGTCGTGTTGCGCAGCGTGCGCTCGGAGGACGAGTCGGACGACTCCTCGTTCGTGCCCCGCCTGGCGGTGACCGTGGCGCTGCTGCTCAGCCTGGCCTCGGTGGCGGCGCTGGTCACGTTCCTCGCCCACCAGACCCGCCAGCTGCGGGTCGAGACGATGATGCGCGACGTGCACGCCGAGGCCACCACCACCCTCGGGCGGCTGGTCGGGCAGCTGGCGGCCGACGACCAGCCCGACGCGCCGCTCCCGGCGGTGCCCGGGCACGCCCGTCCGCTGTGCGCCCGCGCGAGCGGTTTCCTGGTGCGGGTCGAGGCGGCGCCGCTGCTGGAGACGCTGGCCGGCTGCGGGGCGGTGCTGCGGCTGGACCGCCGTCCCGGGGAATCGGTCGTCGCCGGGACGCCCCTGGCCTGGGCGTGGACCGACGACCCGGCGGCGTGGCCGCCCGCCGACGAGCTGGAGGCGGCGCTGGCGCGGCACGTGGTGCTGTCCTTCGAGCGGTCCCCGGCGGCCGACCCCAGCTACGGGCTGCGCAAGCTGGTCGACATCGCCGCCCGCGCGCTCTCCCCCGGCATCAACGACCCGACGACCGCCGTCCACGCGCTGTCGCACGTCTCCGCGCTCATCGGGCAGCTCAGCTCGCGCGACACCTGGCACCGCCGGGTGACCGGCGACGACGGTGTCGTCCGGCTGCTGCTGCCGTCGTGGGACCACGGGGCGCTGCTGGACCTGGCGGTCACCCAGGTCCGCAGCTACGGCCGGCAGGACACCACCGTCGTCGAACGGCTGTTCTCGCTGCTCGCCGAGGCGGGCTGGCGGGCGCGCAGCGCCGAGCAGCGGCAGGCGGTGCGGGAGCACTGCGCGGCGCTGACCGCCCAGTCGCTCGAGGAGGTGCCGGCCGGGCGCACCGAGGACGACGTGCGGCGGATGGCCGCCGCGGTCGAGCGGGCGCTCGAGGGCCGGTGGGAGCCCCTGCGGTCCTGAGCGGGGACCCCCTGCCCGACCGCTCGCAGGCTCGCGGCGGGCCCCTGCAGGGGCCCTCAGTTCCGGGGGCCGCCGGCGACGTAGAGGACCTGGCCGGAGACGAAGCCGGCACCCTCGCTGGCCAGGAACGACACCGTGTGCGCGATGTCGTCGGGGCGCCCGGCCCGCTGGACGGGGATCGCGGCCGCCCGCTCGGCGACGTACTCCTCCCAGTCGCGGCCGATGCGGGCGGCGGTGGCGCGGGTCATGTCGGTGGCGATGAAGCCGGGGGCGACCGCGTTGGCGGTGACGCCGAACCGGCCGAGCTCGACCGCGACGGTCTTGGTGAAGCCCTGCAGGCCGGCCTTGGCGGCGGCGTAGTTGGCCTGGCCGCGGTTGCCCAGCGCCGAGGTGCTCGACAGGTTGATCACCCGGCCCCAGCCGGCCGCGACCATGTGCTGCTGCACCGCGCGGGTCATGAGGAAGGACCCGCGCAGGTGCACGTGCATGACGACGTCCCAGTCGGCGTCGGTCATCTTGAACAGCATGGCGTCCCGGGTGACGCCGGCGTTGTTGACCAGCACCACCGGCGGGCCGAGCTCCGCGGCCACCCGGTCGACGGCGGCCTGCGCCTGGCCGGCGTCGCCGACGTCGGCGCCCACCGCGAGGGCCCGGCCACCGGCGGCCTCGATCTCCTGGGCGGTGCCGCGGGCGTCGTCCTCGGCCAGGTCGAGCACGGCCACGGCGAAGCCGTCCCGGGCCAGGCGGAGGGCGGTGGCGGCGCCGATGCCGCGGGCCGCGCCGGTGACGATCGCGACCCGCTGCTGGGCGGTGGGGCTGGACATGCGGCAACTCCGGTGGTGAGAGGACGGGGTGGATCGGCCACCCTCCAGGGGCGTGTGGGGGGAGGGTGGTCCTCCTTCAGACCCGCTCGAACAGGGCGGCGAGGCCCTGGCCGCCGCCGATGCACATCGTCTCCAGCCCGTACCGGGCGTCGCGGCGGGCCATCTCGCGGGTCAGGGTGGCGAGGATCCGGCCGCCGGTCGCGCCCACCGGGTGGCCGAGGGAGATGCCGGAGCCGTTGACGTTGGTCCGCTCCCAGTCGGCGTCGGTGAAGCCCCACTCCCGGGCGACGGCCAGCACCTGGCTGGCGAACGCCTCGTTGAGCTCGATCAGGTCGACCTCGGCGAGCTTCACGTCGGCCAGCGCGAGCGCCTTGGCCGTGGCGGGCACCGGGCCGATGCCCATGGTCTTCGGCGGGACGCCGGCCACGGCCCACGACACCAGCCGGGCCAGCGGGCGCAGGCCCAGCTCGGCGGCCTTCTCCGGCGAGGTCACCACGCACACCGCGGCGCCGTCGTTCTGCCCGCTGGCGTTGCCGGCGGTGACGGTGGCCTCCGGGTCGTCCCTGCCGAGGATCGGCCGCAGCTTCGCCAGGGTCTCCACGCTGGAGTCCGGTCGGATGTGCTCGTCCCGGTCGACGACCGTGTCGCCCTTCCGGCCCCGGATGGTCACCGGCACGACCTCCTCGGCGAACCGGCCGGCCTCGGCGGCCGCGGCGGCGCGGTGGTGGCTGCGGACGGCGTACTCGTCCTGCTCCTCGCGGCTGATCCGGTACTCCCGGCGCAGGTTCTCCGCGGTCTCCAGCATGCCGCCGGGCACCGGGTGGTGCTGCCCGCCGGCGGTGACCCGGCCGCGGGCCAGCCCGTCCTGCAGCAGCACGCCGGGACCGGCCTTGACGCCCCAGCGCATGGCGGTGGAGTAGAACGGCGCGTTGCTCATCGACTCCGCGCCGCCGGCCAGGACGACCTCGGACGCGCCGGTCTGCACCTGCATCGCCGCGTACAGCACCGCCTGCAGGCCCGAGCCGCAGCGCCGGTCCACCTGGATGCCCGAGGCGGTCACCGGCAGGCCCGCGTCCAGCGCGGCGACGCGGCCGAGGGCCGGGGCCTCCATCGTCGGGTAGCAGTGCCCCAGCAGGACGTCGTCCACCGTCTCCGGCGGCAGGCCGGTCCGCTCCATCACGGCGCGGACGACGGTGGCGGCGAGGTCCTGGACCGGCACGTCGCGCAGGGCGCCGCCGAACCCCCCCACCGCGGTCCGGAGTGGCTCACAGATGACCGCATCGCGCACGGGGTCCTCCTCGTCGGGTCGCCGTCGGCACCGTGAGTCTGCCCCCGCGCACCCCGCAGCGTCCCGTCGGCCTCCCCGCCCGCCGCGGGCGGCACCGGCGCCGCGCTCCGTAGGGTGCCGCGGTGGCCTGGAGGCGAGCGGTGTTCACGTTGTTCGCGGTCGCGGCCGGCACCAACGTCCCGACGCCGCTGCTGCTGGTCTACCAGGAGCGGCTGGACCTCTCCGCCGAGGTGCTGACCGCGCTGTTCGGCTGCTACGCCGCCGGCCTGGTGCCCGCGCTGTTCCTCGCCGGGCCGCTGTCGGACCGGCTGGGCCGCCGCCGCGTCGCGCTGCCCGGCGTGGTGCTCGCCGGGCTGGCGTCGCTGGCCTTCGCCGCGGCCGGCGGGTCGCTGGTACTGCTGTTCACCGCCCGCTTCCTGCAGGGCGTGGTGAGCGGCGTCGTCTTCAGCGTCGCCAGCGCCTGGATCGCCGAGCTGTCGCTGGCCTCCGGGGAGGGCGCGGGCGGGCGGCGGGCCGCGTTCGCCATGACCGCCGGGTTCTCCCTGGGCCCGCTCACCAGCGGGCTGCTCGGCCAGTTCGCGCCGGCGCCGACCGTGCTGCCCTACCTGCTGCACGTCGTGCTCGTCGCGGCCGGGCTGGCGCTGGCCGTGCGGCTGCCTGAGACCGTCGTGCCGCACCCGGGCGGACGGCGGTCCGCCGGCGACCCGGCCGTCCCGCTGCTGCCCCCGGGCAGCCTGGCGCTGGCCGTCACGGTGCTGGCCCCGGTCGCGGTGTGCGTCTACGCCTTCCCGTCCTCGGTGATCTCCGCGGTGCCGCTGCTCGGCGAGCTGCCGGCCGGCGGGGTCGCGGTCACCGGCGTCCTCGCCGGGGTGACGCTGGGCGCGGGCACCCTGGTGGCCGGCCTGCAGCGCCGGCTCGGGCCGTGGACGGCGGTCACCGGGGCCGCCCTGGGCGCGGCGGGCTACACCGCGGCGGCGGTCTTCGTCACCACCGACGCGTGGCCGTGGCTGCTGGCCGGCGGGCCGCTGCTCGGCGCGGGCGGCGGCCTGTGCCTGGCGGCCGGGCTCACCGCCACCGGCCGGCTGGCCGCGCCCACCCGCCGCGGGGAGCTGACCTCGGTGTTCCTGGCGTGCGCCTACCTGGGCTTCGCCGTCCCGTTCCTCATGGCGCTGGGGGCCCGCTCCGCGCCGGCGTGGGTGCCGCTGGTGGTCGCCGCGGTGCTGGTCGCGCTGCTGGCCGTGCGGCTGGTGCCGGTCGCCCGCAGCGGCCGGCTGTGACGCCGTTGTCCGCGCAGGAGGCCCCGTCCCACTCGACCGTATAGCGCACCAGGGGGCTTGTGGCAAGACCCGGGTGGGGCCGCACACTCGCCGGCCGGAGCCGACGAGCGAGGGGGATGGCCGTGTCCGCAGGATGCACGCAGGACCGCCGGGCCGGGGTCGACGGCGCGAGCGCGCCGGGTGGGGTGCCGGTGCCCAGGCCGGGACCGCCCCGGCCGGAGACCGGCGTGTTCGACCTCCCGGAGCGGCTCGCCGCGAAGGCCGACCCGGCGCTGGTCGCCGAGGACGAGCGGCACCTCGCGGCCGTCGCGGCGGGTCTCGAGCGGGCGGTCGCCGACTTGTCCGCCCGCCTCGCTGCCGAGCGCTCGGCACCCGGTGGCAGGGGCCAGGGGGCGCTGGACCGCGACCTGGAGGTGCACCGGCTGTCCGCCCGGCTGCACACCCTGCGTCGCTCCGGCGCGGACGTGTGCCTCGGCCGCATGGTCCGCGCGGACGGCGCCGAGCCGGTGTACGTGGGGCGCCTCGGCCTGGCGGACGCGGCGGGCCGCCGGCTGCTCGTGGACTGGCGCTCCCCGGCGGCCGAGCCGTTCTTCGCCGCGACCCACGCCGACCCGATGGGCCTGGTCAGCCGCCGCCGGTACCGCTGGACCCGCGGCCGGATCAGCGACTACTGGGACGAGGTGTTCACCGCCGAGGCGCTCGCCGGGCACGCCGCCGCCCTCGACGACCAGTCCGCGTTCCTCGCCGGGCTGGGCGGCGCCCGGACGGGGCGGATGCGCGACGTGCTCGGCACCATCCAGAGCGACCAACACGCGATCATCCGCGCGGGGTCCCGCGGCGCCCTCGTCGTCGACGGCGGCCCGGGCACCGGCAAGACCGTCGTCGCCCTGCACCGCACCGCCCACCTGCTGTACTCCGACCCGCGCCTGGGCTCCCGCCAGGGCGGCGTGCTGTTCGTCGGCCCGCACCAGCCCTACCTCGCCTACGTCTCCGACGTCCTGCCCGGCCTCGGGGAGGAGGGCGTGCGGATCTGCACGGTGCGCGACCTCGTGCCCGGAGGCGCCGCGGCGGGGGTCGAGGCCGACCCGGACGTTGCCCGGCTGAAGGCGTCGCTAGACGTCGGAGCGGTGGTCGATGCAGCGGTGCGGTTCTACGAGGAGCCCCCGCGACGGGGGACGACGGTCGAGACCGGGACGGCCGGGTTCCGGCTCGGCCCCGACGACTGGGCCGAGGCACTCGAGGCGCCGGAGCCCGGCACCCCGCACAACGAGGCCCGCGAGGACGTCTGGCGGGCGCTGCTCGCGATCCTCCGGGACGCCGACGACGGCGCGGAGTCCGACGACGTCCTGCGCGCGTCGCTGCAGCAGGACCTCGACCGCGCGTGGCCGCTGCTCGATCCTGCCGACCTGGTCGGCGACCTGTGGTCGGTGCCGGCCTACCTCCGCCGGTGCGCGCCGCACCTGAGCCGGGACGACGTCCGGGCGCTGCGACGTGCGGACCCCCGGGCCTGGACGGTGTCGGACCTCCCCCTGCTGGACGCCGCCCGGCGGCGGCTGGGGGACAGGGAGGCGTTCGGCCGCACGCGCCGGCAGGAGGCCGTCGTCGCCGCCGAGCAGGAGCGCATGTCCGGGGTCATCGACGAGCTGATCGCGGCCGACGACTCCGAACTGCTGCTGATGACCTCCCTGCGCCACCGGGACCTGCGCGACGCCCTGGTCGACGAGGCCGCCCTGCCGACCGTCGACCCGGACGCGTTGGCCGGCCCGTTCGCGCACGTCGTCGTCGACGAGGCCCAGGAGCTGACCGACGCCGAGTGGCAGATGCTGCTGCTGCGCTGTCCGTCGCGCAGCTTCACCGTCGTCGGCGACCGGGCCCAGGCGCGGAACGGGTTCCCCGAGTCGTGGGAGGAGCGGTTGCGGCGGGTCGGGTTCGAGGAGGTCACCCTGGCCTCGCTGAGCGTCAACTACCGGACGCCGGCGGAGGTGATGGCGGAGGCCGAGCCGGTCATCCGGGCCGTGCTCCCGGACGCCAACGTGCCGGCCTCGGTCCGCAGCAGCGGGGTCCCCGTCGTCCACCGACCTGCCGCGGAACTGCGTGCGGTCCTGGACGACTGGCTGGCCGCGCACGCCGAGGGGACGGCATGCGTCGTCGGCGACCCCTCGTTCCCGGCGACGTCCCGCGTCCGCTCGCTGGGCCCGGAGCTGGTCACGGGGCTGGAGTTCGACCTGGTCGTCCTCGACGAGCGCACGGCGTTCGGCACCGGCGTCGAGGGCGCCGTGGACCGCTACGTCGCGATGACCCGGGCGACCGGGCAGCTCGTCGTCCTGACCGGTCCCTGACGCGCGACGGCGCCCCCTCCCGGCCGGGAGGGGGCGCCGCCGTGGGTGGTCGCGACGCTCAGGCGAGACCCGCCGCGAACTCGCCCTCGAACGCCTCCTGCACGACCTCGGCGCCACCGGGGACGTCGGCCGGCCGCAGGATGAAGCTCTGCGTGCTGGGCGAGGTCCCGGTCTCGAAGCCGTTGATCGGCACGACGAGGCCGCCGGTGTCGATGTTCTGCAGCTCGTTGAAGGCGTTGAACACGCCCTCGCGGGTGAGGTCACCGTTCTCGCAGGCCGCGTCGAGCACCTGCTTCATGATCGCGCTCATGCCGTAGCCGACGAGCACGCCGAGGCTCGGCTGCACGTTGGGGTAGGCCTCCTGGTACTGGGCGAGCAGCTCGGGCTGGGCGTCGAAGGCCGACACCGGGCTGGCCACGTACAGGTTGTCCTTGAGCGCCTGGGCCGCCGGGCCCTGCAGCAGTCCGGGTGCGAAGACCGGGTTGCTGCCGATGATCGGCACGTCGAGGCCCTGGGCCGCGGCCACGCCGGCCGCCGAGGCGGTCTGCGTGGGCGCGACGGTCAGGGCGATGGCGTCGACGCCCTGCGCGGCGAACTGGGTGATCTGCGCGGTCATGTCCTGGTCGCTGGACTTGATCTGCGCCGGGATGATGGTCAGCCCGCGCTCCTCGGCCACCGCCTCGCTGCCGGCCAGGCCGTTCTCGCCGTACTCGCCCTCGAAGTAGATGTGCCCGACGGTGTCGCCCTCGGCCAGCAGACCCTGCTCGAACATGTACGCGTAGCCGTTGGCCAGCTCGACGTCGTAGGTGGCGCCCGGGACCCCGGTGCCGGGGATCTCGGTGAGGGTGCGCGCCCAGGCCGACGGGAAGTTGACCATCGAGTCGGCCTCGAACTCCGGGGCCAGCGCGGTGTTGATCGGCGAGCCGATGGTCTGCTGCATCGCCAGGACGTTCGGCTCCAGGCTGCTGTACAGCTGCACGCCGGTCTGCGGCACGTAGCCGGTGTCCTGGACGTCGAGCTCGACGCTGTAGGTGTCGCAGACCTGGTTGTCCTGCCAGAACAGCTGGTTGGCGTTGGTGATGTCCTGGCCGAGCGCGGCGAAGACACCGGTCAGGTCGGTGAGGACGCCGAGCCGGATGGTCTCCCCCTCGACGCCGACGTCGGTGAGGACGTCCGCGGCCGCGCCGCCCTCGCCGCCTCCACCGCCGCCGCTCTCCTCCGGCGCCCGGGTGCTGCAGCCGGCCGTCACCACGACGACGGCGGCGGCGACCGCGGTGGTGGTGCGCAGGGTCTTGCCTGTTCTCATCTGGGGTTGCTCCCTTGTGCTGGTCGGTCCGAGGGGGTCGGTGCGGAGCCCGGTTGCTCCGGTGGTGTGGCGGGTCCGCCGCGGGCGGGCGCACGGCCCCGGCGGAGGCGTTGGGTGAGGCGCTGCGCGGCCCCGGCCAGGCCGGCGGGCTCGAACAGGACGATCAGGATGATCGCCGCGCCGTAGAGGAACCGGGCGGCGAAACCCGCGGAGATGCCGCCCTGGCCCGGGGCGCTGACCAGCGGCAGCACGTCGGCGTACTGCTGGAACAGCAGCGGCAGCGCGGTGACGAACAGCGCCCCCAGCACCGCGCCGCCCACCGACCCCAGCCCGCCGAGCACGATCATGGCCAGGTACTGGACCGAGACCAGCAGGGTGAAGGACTCCGGCGCGATGCTGCCGATGGACAGCGCGTAGAGGACGCCGGACAGGCCGGCGTACATCGAGCTGACCAGGAACACCCGCGCCTTGTACGCCTGGACGTTGACGCCCATGACCGATGCGGCGACCTCGCTGTCCCGCAGCGTCTGCAGCGCGCGGCCGGGCCGGCTGCGCAGCAGGTTGCGGGCGAAGACGTAGGCGGCGATCAGCAGGACCAGCCCGAGGTACCACAGCCGCTCGGCCTCCCGGAACGGGACGCCGAGGACGAACAGCTGGGGGTCGCTGTTGCCGAACGTGAACCCGAACAGCGAGAACTCCGGCGCCGCGCGGCCGTTGAACCCGCCGGTGACCGGCGTCCAGGTGTTGATCACGTGCACGCCGATGAACACCAGGGCCAGCGAGGCGACGCCGAGGTAGATGCCGCGCAGCCGCGCCGCGATCGGGCTGAACACCAGCCCGGCCAGCCCGGCGAGCAGCACGCCGACGACCATGCCCACGAGCGGCGGCAGGCCCAGCCCCTCCAGACCGGCGCGGGTGCCCAGCCCCCCGGACTCCCCGGAGATGTAGGTGTAGCTCACCGCCCCGACGGCGAGGAAGAACGCGTGCGCCAGGGACAGCTGGCCGGTGGTGCCCACCAGCAGGTTCAGCCCGATGGCACCGATGGCCGCGCCGAACACCGCGAACCCGGTGCGCAGCCAGAACTCGTCGAAGTACAGCGGGAAGACGAGCAGGAACAGCAGCAGCACGCCGGTCAGCACCCACTTCACCACCGAGGGGCGGCGGGCAGGTGCCGGCCCCGACGGGGCGGCCGCGGCGGCCGTGCTGCGGGTCGCCCCCGCCGGCGGTGAGACGGTCTGCTCAGACACGGGTCAGCTCCTTGGTGCCGAAGAGCCCCGACGGGCGGACGAGCAGGACGGCGATCATCACCACGTAGGGGACGACCTCGCCGAAGCCGCGCCCCAGGAACAGCAGCTGCTCCTGGTAGCCGGCGGCGAGGGACTCGGCCACCCCGATCAGCAGACCGCCGACCAGCGCACCCCCGGTGGAGTCCAGGCCGCCCAGGATGGCCGCCGGGAGCGCCCGCAGCGCGGTGGCGTACACCGCCGAGCTGACCCCGGGGGTCGGGCTGCCGACCAGGAACAGGGCGGCCACCCCGGCCAGGACGCCGGCGACGACCCAGGCCAGCGCGGAGACCCGGCCCTGCCGGATGCCCATCAGCGCCGCGGTCTCGCCGTCCTCCGCCGACGCGCGCATCGCCACGCCCCAGCTGGAGTACTTGAAGGCGACGAAGAACAGCACGATGAGGATGCCCGCGACGATCATGGCGACCAGCCGGTTCTGAGTGATGCCGATGCCGCCGATGCGCACCGACTCCCCGGCCCACGGGTGCGGCACGTTGAGGATGTCCGGGCCGATCCGCCGGATGAGCTCGGTCAGCAGGATGATGTCGACGCCGATGGTGACGATGGCCAGGCTGATCACCGGGGCGCCGCGCAGCCGGTTGATGATGAACCGCTCGACCACGAAGGCGGCCAGCGCGGTGATCAGCAGGCCGACGAGGACGGCACCGAGGAAGCCCAGCGACTCCGACAGCCGCGCGATCGAGTAGGCGCCCAGCAGGAGCAGCGAGCCGTGGGTGAAGCTCACCACCTCGCTGGCCTTGAAGATGATGACGAAGCCGAGCGCGATCAGCGCGTAGATGGCGCCGAGGGACAGCCCGTTGAACAGGAGCGAGAGGAACTGGGTCACGGGTGCGTCCCTGGCGTGTCGGAGGTGTGGTGTGCCGCGGCCTCGGCGGGGGTGCTGTCGTCGCCCGAGCCCAGGTAGGCGCGGATGACCTCGGGGTCGGACTGCACCTGCGCGGGGCTGCCGTCGGCGATCCGGCGGCCGAAGTCCAGGACGGTGACGCGGTCGGCCAGGGACATGACCATCCCCATGTCGTGCTCGACGAGGACGATGGAGATGCCCAGGGCGTTCCGGATCTCGCGGATGGCCTCGGCCATCCGGTTCGTCTCCTCGGCGTTCATGCCGGCCACCGGCTCGTCGAGCAGCAGCAGCCGCGGCTCGGTGCACAGCGCGCGGGCCACCTCGACCCGCTTCTGGTCGCCGTAGGAGAGCACGCCGACCGGGGTGTGCAGCTTCTCGCCGAGGTCCAGGAACTCGGCGATCTCCCGGATCCGCTCGCCGTGCCGCTTGCCCTCCCGGGTGGCGCGGGGCAGCCGCAGCCCGGAGGAGAGGAAGCCGGCCTTGGTCAGGTGGTGGCGGCCGAGCATGAGGTTCTCGGCCACCGACTGGGTCCCGGACAGCGCGATGTTCTGGAACGCCCGGGCCACGCCGACCCCGGCGATCTGGAACGGGCGCATCCGGTCCAGCCGCGCGTCGCCGAAGCGGACCTCGCCCTCGGCGGCCTTGTAGACCCCGGACAGGACGTTGAACATCGTCGACTTGCCGGCGCCGTTGGGGCCGATGACGGCGTGGATGGTCCCCGGCGTGACGGTGAAGGAGACGTCGTTGAGCGCGCGGATCGCGCCGAAGCGGACGCTGACGTGCTCGACCTCGACCGGTGGGACGTCCGGCCGGGTCTGCACGTCGCCGGCCGCGCTCACGCCGTCCACCGCGACAGCGTGCGGCGCGGGCCGCGGCTGACCTGCTCGGTGACCGCGGCCTCGCCGTGGCCGAGGTAGAGCCGCTGCACCTCGTCGGTGCGCGCCAGCTCGGCGGCGGCCCCGGACAGCGAGACCTTGCCGACGTCGAGGACGTAGGCCAGGTCGGCGACCCCGAGCGCCATGGTGGCGTTCTGCTCGACCAGCAGGACGGAGGTGCCCTGGCGGTTGATCTCGCCGATGACCTCGCCGATCTGGCCGATGATGCGCGGCGCCAGGCCCAGCGAGGGCTCGTCGAGCAGCAGCAGCTTCGGGCTGGCCATGAGCGCCCGCCCGATGGCGAGCATCTGCTGCTCGCCGCCGGAGAGCAGCCCGCCGCGCTGGGTGTTGCGCTCCTTCAGCACCGGGAAGAGGTCGAAGACCCGCTCCCGCGCCTTCGCCTTGGCGGCCCGGTCCCTGTTGCCCATGCCGCCGGCCCGCAGGTTCTCCTCGACGGTGAGCCGGCCGAAGATCCGCCGTCCCTCGGGCACCTGGACGATCCCCTGGCGGACGATCTGCCCGGGGTCACGGCCGGTGAGGGTCTGCCCCTCGAAGCGCACCTCGCCGGCGTCGACCCGCCCCCGGTGCAGCCGCAGCGTGCCGGAGATGGTGCGCAGCAGGGTGGACTTCCCCGCGCCGTTGCTGCCGAGGACGGCGACGACCGTGCCGTCGGGCACCTCCATGGTGACGCCGCGGACGGCCTCGACGGCCCCGCCGTAGGTGACCTGCAGGGAGTCGATGCTCAGCATGCGGGCGGCACCGCCGGCGTCCGTCGGGTGCCGCGCCGGGGAACGGCATCGGTCTGTGAGCTGAGGCACATGGCCGCGAACTGTAAACGCTTGGCGCGCCGATCCGTCCACCGGCCGCGCCCATCGTGACCAGCAGGTGACCTGACCCGCCGCGGCGTCACCCGACCGGGGCAGGACGCCGGCGCGGACCGGCTGCGCGGCCGGCCCGCGGGCCGGACGGCGTCGTCCGGGAGGGGTGCTGCCTCAGGCCGCCCCGGCGCCGGCACCGGGGCGGACGGCGAGCAGGTCGTAGAGGCCGGTGATCTGCAGCGGCCGGACGACCGCGCGGCCGGAGGCCACCACGCGCAGCGCGACGCCGTCGGCCGCCGCCCGCCGGTGGGCCCCGGCCAGGACGCACAGGCCCGCGGAGTCCAGGAAGGTCACCCGGTCGAGGTCGACGGTGAGCGTGCGGGGCCGGTCGGCGAGGGCCTCGTCGACCACGGCGCGCAGCGAGGGGGCGGTGGAGGAGTCGACCTCACCGGCGACGGTGACGCGGACGCCGGCGGCCGATCGGGTCACGTCGAGGGAGACGATGTCAGCGGCGTGGAGAGCGGTCACGGTGTGCCTCTCTGGTGGCGAGACCCGGGGAGGGCGACGACGGCAGCCGTGGGACGACGCGGGGTCCGGCATCGGGTCGCCGCGGCTGACTGTTGAACCGCTACACGAAGACCGTAGGGACGCCGGCCGGCAGAAGCAAGGGCCTGCCCGCCGCGGACCGGGTCCCGCCCGTGCGGGGGACACTGGGCGGCGTGTCCGGGCGGCTGGTGGTGTGGGGCGTCGTCGTGGCCGCCGGGTCGGTCGCGGCCTTCCTGCTGCTCGACCCGATCCTGGCCACGTTCCTCGCCGTCGTCGGGGCCTGCCTGTGGCTGCTCGCGCTGCTGTCGAGCACCTGGGACCAGCACCCCTCCTTCGAGCAGCGCGAGCTCGAGCGGGCCCGGAAGCGCGCCGCCCACCGGGAGCGCACCAAGGAGGCGCGGGCCCGCGACCGGGCCCGCTGGGAGGCCCACCAGCAGCGCCGGTCCGGTCGCTGAGAACCGGTCGTCGGCGTACCACCGGCGTCCGTGGCGTCGCCGGGGCCAGTGGGCTACGGGGCGACGGCGTCCTCGGCGGCGAGGGCGGCGGCGCGGTCCGGGGAGGCGAACGCCTCGGCCAGCGCCTGGCGCAGCGGCCAGGCGCCGGCCCGCCAGGCCAGCGCCCGGCCGAGCGCGGCCGGGGTGCCGTCGACGGCGTCGGGGCCGCCGTGCCCGGGCCACCACGGCACCGGCCGGCCGCCGGCGCGCAGGGGCTCGTGCACGGCGACCTCGCCGGCCAGGGACGCGACCCCGAGCCGGGCGGCGGCCAGCTCCGCACCGGGGACGTCGGCCCAGCGCAGGGTGCGCGCCGGGCGGCTCTCGACCCGCGCCCGGACCGTCTCGCCGGCGAGCGGGAGGTCCAGCAGGTCGGCCACGGGGCCGGGCGCGCCGCCGGCCGGGACGATGGCGGCGCCGACCAGCGGCTGCAGCCACGGGGCGTCCAGGACGACGGCCGCCCCGGCGGGCACCACCCGGTCGGGGGCCACCCGCACCCGGTCCGGCGGGTCGACGTCCACGCCGTCGAGCGCCGCGGCGAGCCGGGCGTGCACGGTGCGCAGCACGGCGGGCGGCACCGTGCGGCGGGGGTCGCCGAGCCGGTCGAGCAGGTCCAGGGCGGTGTCGACGTCGGCCAGCACGTCGGCCAGCGAGGCCGGCGGGCGCAGCAGGTCCAGCAGGGCCGGGTCGGCGTCGGCGGGGTCGTAGAGCCCCCGCAGCTCGGCGGCGTCCCGGTGCCGCAGCCGGTCCGGCCGCCGGCCGCCGAGCACCGGGTGGGTGCCCAGCCACCAGCGCAGGTAGCCGGGCACGGCCACCCCGCCGAGGGCGACGTCGGCCCACGCCCGCGGCGGCAGCCCGGCCAGCAGCGGGAGGGCGGCGGGCCAGTCGGCGACCAGCTCGAGGTCGCGGACCGCCGTCAGCGGCGGCCAGGCCGGCGGCGGGGCGCCGGTGGGCAGCCGGTCGAGGACGGCGTCGGCCCAGTCCGGCGCGCCGTCGACGTCCAGGTCGTCGGGGTCCTCGGCGGTCACCAGCGCGAAGCCGTCGAGCACGCCCACCGCGCGCAGCACGCCCGGGTCGGCGTCCAGCGCGGGGTCGAGGGTGCCGAGGGCCCCGTCGGCCAGGACGGCGGCGAAGCGGGAGCCCGGGAGCACGAGCTCGCCGGCCGGCGCCCAGCCGCCGGCGGCGTCGGGCAGCGCGAGCTCGGCCAGCCACGGCACCTGCCCGGGCGCGGTGCCGGCGGCGGCGACCAGCGCGAGGACGGCGCCGGCGAACGCGGCCGGGTCGCCGCCGGTGTCCCAGGCCTCGTCGGCCGCGTCGAGCGAGCCCTCGACCGCGGCCCGCACGTCGGGGTCGGCCAGCACCGCGGTGGCGGTCGCCGGGCGCGCGCCCAGCCGCTCCAGCAGCCGGCGGGCGGCGGCGGGTGCGACCGCGTCCGGGTCGGCCAGCCGCAGGCCCAGCGGGCCCAGCCGCGCCACCGGCAGACCCGCGTCGGGCAGCAGCACCCCGGCGGGGCCGTGCGCGGTGCGGCCGTCGGCCAGCGGGACGGGCAGGGCGGCGAGCTCCTCGCGGTCGGCGCCGTCCAGGGCGGCGTAGAGCCGCGCCCACCACGCCGCCGGCCGGGTGACGCCGCGCACCGCCTCCACCGCCTCGGCGGTGCCGATGCGGCGCACGCCCAGCGCGGCCAGCGCGGGCAGGTGGCCGCGCGCCGACCAGTCCGCCGGCAGCAGCCCGGGCAGCACGCCGGTGAGCGCGGCCACCCGCCCGGCGGTCGGCTCGGCGAGCACCGCGGCGGAACCGGGGAGCTGGCGGCCGGCGTCCTGCCCGGCGGCCGGCAGCCAGGCGGTGGCGCGCAGCCGGTCCAGCGCGGCGGTGCCCAGCGCGGCGTCGAGCTCGGCACCGGCCAGCCCGACGCGCGGTACGAACGCCAGCACCCGCGCGTCCGGGGCCAGCCCGGCGAGCAGGTCGGTGTAGCCGGCGGCGGCCTCGGCGACCAGCGCGTCGGTGACCGGCCCGGGCAGCACGTGCCGCCGGTCGGGGCCCAGCGGGAAGGGGGCGACCAGCCGCGCGGGCAGGCCCAGCGGCTCGTCGCTGGGCGTGGGCGCGTGCACCCGCTGCGGCAGCGGCAGCGGCACCGGGCGCCCGTCGTCGTCCAGGGGCACCGCCCAGGTGAGCGTCCACGCGCGGCGGTCCCGCTCCTCCACCGGCCGGTCGGCCAGCAGCCCGGCGGGCAGCACGCCGTCCCGGCGGGCCAGCCGCCAGGTCGTCGTCCGGTCGCCGTCGGTCAGCTCGGCCGCGGCGTCGCGGTACCGCACCGCCAGCGACCGCACCGTCCCGTCGAGGACGACGTCGATGCCGGCCAGCCCGGGCAGCGCGAGCAGCAGCCCCGGGTCGAGCTCCTCCAGGGCGGCCCGGACGGCGGCCCGCGCCCCCGGCCGCAGCGGCAGCACCACCTCGGTGGCTGAGCCCTCCGGCGGGGCGCCGTCGGCCGGCCAGGGCAGTCGCAGCACGGGCACGGCGCCGTCCCGGCGGGCCACCTCGGCGGCGAGGGTTCCGGTGCCAGTGACCGCGGCGCGGGTGCGGCCGGCGTCGAAGGCGATCCCACCGGTCGTCGAGCGGACCTCGGGTGAGTCGGTGACGGCCAGCACGGCGGCGAAGCCGACCCCGAACCGGCCGACGGTCGCGGGCTCGTCGCGCTTGGCCGAGGCGCGCAGGGTGGCCAGGCCCTGCACGCCGGCAGCGTCCAGCGGCGCGCCGGTGTTGGCCGCCCGCAGCACCTCTCCCCCGGCGCCGTCGGCGGCCAGCTCCAGCCGCAGCCGCCCGGGCACCCCGGCCCGGACGGCGGCGTCGGCGGCGTTCTGCGCCAGCTCGACGAGCAGCCGGTCGCGGTAGCCGCCGCGGACGAGGTCCTCCTCGGCGTTGGCGTCCTCCCGGAAGCGGGCCGGGGAGTCCGCCCACGCGGCGAGCACCCGCCGCCGCAGCCCGGCGGTGTCGAAGGGGTCGGCGCTCACGGGGTCATCGTGGCAGCGGCCGGTCAGCCGCCGCCCTCGGTGCACGGCTCTCGACCGGCACACCGGCGGGTCGTGGGGCGGTCGCCGACGTCGTCCGACCGGCCCGCGAGGCCGGTGGTCAGCGCCTCGACGGGCCGGCCGTCGTCACCGAGGACCTCCGCCCCCGGCCGGGCGGTCACCCGGACGCAGGTGGCCAGGGACGCCGACTCCTCGACCGGCTGCCAGCCGCGCAGCTCGGGGACCGACGCCCCACCGCCCGGACGAGCACGACGTCGTCGCGCTCGACCGGGGTGCGCAGCGCGTCGCCCCACGGGTCGAGTCCCTCGGCCGCCGCCCGGCCGATCGGCCGCCGGTCGCGCGCCCGGGCGCCGAGGTGGTCCGCGTGCACGGCGTCCACCCGCTGCTGCAGGAGGTCGCACACCTCCGCCTCCAGGTCGCTGGCGCAGCCGCCGAGCGCGAGGGACGCGGCGAGGGACGGGGCCGGCGCGGCGGCGCGGGAGGGGACCACCCGCACAGCGTGGCAGCGCCGCCGAGGGGTAACCCCCGCTGCATGTCCGAGATCGACGTCTCGCAGTACCGGCTGCAGGCTCTCCCCGACGACGCGTCCGACGAGGACTGGGACGACGACGGCGAGCTGTTCGGGCCCGACGGCCGGCGCATCGAGACCTGGCGGGAGGGCTACCCCTACCGGGAGCGGCTGGCGCGGCGGGACTACGAGCGGGAGAAGCGCCGGCTGCAGATCCAGCTGCTGCGGCTGCAGAGCTGGGTCAAGGACACCGGCCAGCAGCTCGTCGTCGTCTTCGAGGGCCGGGACGCCGCGGGCAAGGGCGGCACCATCAAGCGCTTCACCGAGCACCTCAACCCGCGCGGCGCCCGGGTGGTCGCGCTGGACAAGCCCTCGGAGCGCGAGCAGACGCAGTGGTACTTCCAGCGCTACGTGTCCCACCTGCCGGCCGCCGGGGAGATCGTGCTGTTCGACCGGTCCTGGTACAACCGCGCCGGCGTGGAGCGGGTCATGGGCTACTGCACCGAGGAGCAGTACCAGCGGTTCGTGCGCCAGGCGCCGGACTTCGAGCGGATGCTCGTCGACAGCGGCATCCGGCTGGTGAAGTTCTGGTTCTCCGTCTCCCGGCGCGAGCAGCGCACCCGGTTCATCGTGCGGCGGATCGACCCGGTGCGGCAGTGGAAGCTCTCCCCCACCGACCTGGCCTCCCTGGACCGCTGGGACGACTACACCGCGGCCAAGGAGGCCATGTTCGCCGCCACCGACACCGCGCACGCCCCGTGGACGGTGGTGAGGAGCAACGACAAGAAGCGGGCTCGGCTGGAGGCGCTGCGCTTCGTCCTCGCCTCGATGCCCTACGACGGCAAGGACGAGGCGGTCGTCGGGCGGCCGGACCCGAACATCGTCGTGGCCGCCTCCGACGTCCTGGAGTCCGACCGGGAGGCCCTGGCACAGCACGAGCTGTCCCCGGCCCGCTGAGCCGCAGCTGCCTCTCGCGCGCGGGAGGCCGGTCAGGGGGCCTTTCGCGCGCGGGAGGCCGGTCAGGGAGCGGCGAGAGCCGCCCGGATCCGAGCGACGAGAGCCGCCAGGTCGCGCAGGTCGGCGGCGCTGACGCGGACGACCCGCCACCCGGCCGCGCGGAGCCGGGCCAGACGCTCCTGGTCCTCGGCGATCTGGTCCCCGACGAAGTGGTGGGCGCCCTCGTACTCGACGGCGAGCCGCGCCTCCGGGAACGCCAGGTCGACCCGGGCGACGAAGCGGCCTCCGTCGACGACCTCGAACTGCGGCACCGGCTGCAGGCCGGCGAGGACGAGGCAGACCCGCAGCCGCGACTCCGGGGCCGACTCGGCCCGGGGATCGACGTACCGCACAGCCCGCCGGACCCGCTCAGCCCCCCACCGTCCGGCGCCCCGCTGGGCCAGGGTGACCAGGTCGTCCACCGTGACGTGGCGGACGCGGGCCATCGCGTCGAGGGCGGCGACGGCCGTGGTCAGCGGTTCGAGCGCCATGACGTCCCATGCCGTCCGCAGGGCCGTCGTCACGGGGAGGTCGTCGACCATGGCGAGGTCCCCGGGCTCCAGCACCGTGCGGTGGACCCGCACGCCCCGCGGCCCGCTCCACCGGGTGGACGGCGGGCAGACCACGGTGACCGGGTCGAGTAGACCGGCGAACGGGGCGCCGTACCAGGCGGCCGCCGAGTGGCCGCCGATCCGCGCCTCCGGGGGCAGCAGGAGGGCGACGCCCCGGCACCGGAGCCGGTGGTCGAGCTCCAGTGAGGGGTCGGCGTAGACGTTCTGGGTGAGGCGGTGGTAGCTGCGGGTGCGCAGTTGGCGGCGGCTCAGGAAGCCCTCGGCGACGGCGGCACTGCCGAGGAAGACACCGGTGAGCTGGCGGCGGGGGGCGGGCACCGGCGCAGCCTGGCGGACGAGGGTCGCAGCTGCCGCCGTCGTCCACAGGTACCGGGCCCCGCGACGGCCTTCCGCGCGCGGAAGGCCCAGCTGAGGGCCTTCCGCGCGCGGGAGGCCCTGGGGGTGGTCAGCCGTGGGCCTGGCCAGCGGCGGCCTGGGCGGGGGACGGCGGCAGCCCCTCGAGCGGGCCGGCCGACGGGCCCCGCGGGATGAGGAAGGACATGGCCGCGGCGGCGAGGCACAGCGCCCCGGCCAGGAACCAGGCCAGGTCGTAGGAGCCGGTGACGTCGCGGACCACCCCGCCGCCGAAGGCCGCGAACGCCGCCCCCAGCTGGTGGGAGGCGAACACCCAGCCGAACACCACCGGCGCGCGGGGGCCGAAGAACTCCCGGCACAGCGCCAGGGTGGGCGGCACGGTGGCCACCCAGTCCAGGCCGTAGAAGACGATGAACGCGACCATGCTGACGTGCAGCTCGGGCCCGAACAGGGCCGGCAGCAGGAACAGCGACATCCCGCGCAGCCCGTAGTAGGCCAGCAGCAGCAGCCGCGGGTCCACCCGGTCGGTGAGCCAGCCCGACAGCACCGTGCCGGCGATGTCGAAGACCCCGACGAGGGCGAGCAGCCAGGCCGCGGTGGTGATCGGCATGCCGTGGTCGTGCGCGGCCGGGATGAAGTGCGGCTGGACCAGCCCGTTGGTCGACAGCCCGCAGATGAAGAAGCCGCCGGCGAGCAGCCAGAACGGCACCGTGCGCACCGCCGAGAGCAGCCCGCGCACCGCCGTCCGCGCCGCGCCGGTGCGCACCGGGTCGACGTCGTCGGCGGCCGTCCCGCCGTAGGGCACGGCACCGACGTCCCGCGGCCGGTCGCGCAGCAGCCACAGCACCAGGGGGACGACGGCCAGCGCCGCCGCGGTCGTGCCCAGCGACGCCGCCCGCCAGCCCCAGCTCGCGTCGGCCCAGGCGACCAGCGGGAGGAAGACCAGCTGCCCGGTCGCGCTGCCCGCGGTGAGGACGCCGGACACCAGCCCGCGGCGGGCGACGAACCACCGGCCGGTCACGGTGGCCACCAGCGCCAGCGCCATCGACCCGGTGCCCAGGCCCACCAGGACGCCCCAGAGCAGCACCAGCTGCCAGCTCGCCGTCATGAACACGGTCAGGCCGCTGCCGGTGGCGGTCAGCAGCAGCGCCGCGACGACGACCCGGCGGATGCCGAAGCGCTCCATCAGCGCCGCGGCGAACGGCGCCGTGAGCCCGAACAGCGCCATGTTGACCGCGACGGCGGCCGAGATCGTGGTGACCGACCAGCCGAACTCCGCCCGCAGCGGGTCGATGAGCACCCCGGGCACCGCGCGGAACGCCGCGGCGCCGACCAGCGCCAGGAACGTCACGCCGGCGACCCACCAGGCCGGGTGGATGCCCGCGGTGCGCCGGGCGGCGGTGCTGGTCACGGCGGCCAGCATGGCCGACCGGCGGGACGCCGGACAGTGGCCCGGCGGCCAACACGTGCAAGGATCCGGCCATGAGACGGGTCCCGGGTCCGGCCACGACACGGGGGCCGCGCCACGAGGTCGCCGTCCTCGCGCTCCCCGGCTCCATCGCCTTCGAGCTCGGCCTGCCGCACCGGCTGCTGGAGTCCGCGGTGGACGAGGACGGGCACCGCCTCTACCGCGTGCGGGTGGCCACGCTGGACGGCGGCCCGGTGCGCACCTCGGCCGGCTACTCGATCACCCCGGAGCACGACGGCACGCTGCTGGCCACGGCCGGCACGGTCGTCGTCCCGGGGGTGCAGGGCGGGCCGGCCATGACCGACGGCACCCTCCCCGGCGGGCTCGCCGAGGCGCTGCGCGACGCCGCCGGGCACGCCCGGATGGTGTCCATCTGCACCGGCGCCTTCGTGCTCGCCGCCGCCGGGCTGCTCGACGGCCGGCCGGCGACGACGCACTGGATGCACGCCGAGCCCTTCCGCCGGCTGTTCCCCGCCGTCCGGCTGGACCCCCGCGTGCTCTTCGTCGACCACGGCGACGTGCTCACCTCCGCGGGCAACGCCGCCGGCATCGACCTGCTGCTGCACCTGGTGCGCCGCGACCACGGCTCCGGGGTGGCCAACCGGGTGGCCCGGCGCAACGTCGTCGCCCCCTGGCGGGAGGGCGGCCAGGCCCAGTTCGTCGAGCGGCCGCTGCCCGAGGCCGGCGACGTGGGGACGGCGGCCACCCGCGCCTGGGCGGTCGAGCGGCTGGGCGAGCCGCTGACGCTGGCCGACCTGGCCGCGCACGCCCGGATGAGCGTGCGCACCTTCACCCGCCGGTTCCGCGAGGAGACCGGGGTCTCCCCGCTGCGCTGGCTGGCCGGGCAGCGGCTGGCGCTGGCGCGGCAGCTGCTGGAGAGCACCGACGCGCCCATCGACCGGGTCGCCGCCGACGCCGGCTTCGGCACGCCGGCCTCCCTGCGCCAGCACCTGCGGGCCAGCATCGGCGTGGCCCCGGGCACCTACCGGCGCACCTACCGCGGGGGGAGTGTGAGCGGCGCCTCCCCCATGTGAGGGCACAGTCGCGCACCGCGTCTGGTTGAGTGGGGTGTACCGGCGCCGCCCTCGCTCATCCGGAGCGGCAGGAATCGACGTCGGGCTGAGGCTGCGCCACCCCGGTGCGCCCGGCTGACCGACGTCTCGCCGACGAGCTGAGCCCGCCCTGCCCCGAGCAGGTGCGCCTGCGCTCGCGCGCCCCGAGGTGTCCGGCGGCCACTCGGACCTCGAGGAACCCATGACCTCCCCCCAGCACCCCGCCCGCCCCGCCACCGGCGGCCCCGACCGACCCCGCCGCAGCCGCGGTGGCCGCGGCCGCGGCGGCCGTCCCGCCGGCGAGCCGCAGCAGGTCCCCGCCGCCCCGCGCGCCGCGGCCCCCGCCCCGCCGGTCGTCCCCACCGGCGGCGACGCCACCGTGCTGCCGACCGACACCACCTTCGCCGCCCTCGGCGTGCCCGCCCCGCTGGTCGAGGTGCTCACCGCCAGCGGCATCACCGCCCCGTTCCCCATCCAGGTCGCGACGCTGCCGGACTCCCTGGCCGGGCGCGACGTGCTCGGCCGCGGCCGCACCGGCTCGGGCAAGACGATCGCCTTCGCCCTGCCGCTGGTCGCCCGGCTGGCCGCGTCCGACAGCCGCCGGCAGCCGCGGCGGCCGCGGTCGCTGATCCTGGTGCCGACCCGCGAGCTGGCCAACCAGGTCGCCGCCGTGGTCGACCCGCTGGCCCGCGCCCTGGGCATGCGGACCGCCGTCGTCTTCGGCGGCGTGGGGCAGAACCCGCAGGTCCAGGCGCTGGCCGCGGGCCTCGACGTGCTCATCGCCTGCCCCGGCCGGCTGGAGGACCTGATCGGCCAGGGGCACGCCGACCTCGGCGCCGTGGAGATCACCATCCTCGACGAGGCCGACCACATGGCCGACCTCGGCTTCCTGCCCGGCGTCAAGCGGCTGATGGACCGGACGCCCAGGACCGGCCAGCGGCTGCTGTTCTCCGCCACCCTGGACAACGGCGTCGACGTGCTGGTCAAGCGCTACCTGACCAGCCCGACCACGCACTCGGTCGACCCGGCCGTGGCGCCGGTGTCGACGATGACCCACCACGTGCTCCGGGTCGAGGCCGCCGACAAGCCGGCCGTCGTGCGCGAGCTGGCCTCCGGCCTGGGCCGCAGCGTGCTGTTCACCCGCACCAAGCACCAGGCCAAGAAGCTGGCCAAGCAGCTCACCGCGTCCGGCGTCCCGGCCGTCGACCTGCACGGCAACCTCAGCCAGAACGCCCGCGAGCGCAACCTCGAGGCGTTCAGCAACGGCAGCACCCGGGTGCTGGTGGCCACCGACATCGCCGCCCGCGGCATCCACGTCGACGACGTGGCGCTGGTGGTGCACGTCGACCCGCCGACCGAGCACAAGGCCTACCTGCACCGGTCCGGGCGCACCGCCCGCGCCGGCGCCGGCGGCACCGTGGTCACCGTCACCACGCCCGACCAGGCCGGCGAGGTGCGCACCCTCGCCCGGCAGGCCGGCATCACGCCCACGGTGAGCGCGGTGCGCCCCGGCGCGGCCGAGATCACCGAGCTGACCGGCCCGGCCGCGCCGCACGTCGAGCCGGCACCGACGCCGGAGCCCCAGCCCCAGGGCCCGGGCCAGGGCGGGGGACGGCGGCGCCGGCCGGCCGGCGGGTCCGGCCGCTCCGGCGGCCAGGCGGGCACCCCGGCCGCCGGCGGGACGGCGTCGTCCGCCCGCGGGCAGGGCCGCCCGGCGGGCCCGGCGCGCACCCGCGCCGAGCTGGCCGCGCGGGCCGGCAGCCACTCCGCGGCGTCCTTCAGCGGGCGCACCCGCCGCGGGGGCCGCTGAGCCCCGGCCCGTGCCCTGCATCCGGTCGGCGGTCGGCGTGCGAACACCGGGTGCAGGGCTGTCCACGGGTCCTGCGCCCGTGCACCATCAGTCCCGAGCGGGGCCGCTGACGGGGCGGTCCACCGCCGATCCCCTGGAGGCCCGCGTGCCGCACCCGACCGGTCCCACCCGCTCCGCCCGCCGCGCCGCCGCGCTGGTGCTGACCCTCGGCGCCGTCCTCGTCAGCGGGTGCTCCGCCGACGAGGGCAGCACCGGGGAGGCGACCGCCGCCGAGGCACCGGCCAGCAGCGCGGCCCCCTCCAACAGCGCGGAGGCCTCCACCCCGGCGCCCGCACCGTCCGCGGCGGAGAGCCCGGCGGAGGCGGAGGTGCAGACCGTCGCGGCCAGCCTCGGCGAGATGTACATCGAGCTCGGCGGCGAGGTCTCCGCACCCGGCACCTACACCTTCGAGGTGGTCAACGACGGCCGCATGCCGCACGACTTCGTCGTCGAGCGGGACGGCGAGGACGTCACCGCCACCGAGGTGCTGCAGCCGGGTGAGTCGGCCACCCTCGAGGTCACGCTGGAGGACGGCGACTACGTCTTCTACTGCTCGGTGGGCAGCCACCGCGCCCAGGGCATGGAGACGCCGGTCAGCGTCGGCGCCTGAGTCCCGGGGGCCGCCCGCGCGCGGGCGGCCCCCCGTCGTCAGGCCCCGCTGGCGAAGGCCGCGTCGAACGCGGCCGCCGGCGGGTCGAACGCCAGCCGCCGCACGAACGCCAGCGCCTCGGGCGCGCCGACCAGCCGGTCCATGCCGGCGTCCTCCCACTCCACCGAGATCGGCCCGTCGTAGCCGATGGTGTTGAGCATCCGGAAGCAGGCCTCCCACGGGACGTCGCCGTGGCCGGTGGAGACGAAGTCCCAGCCGCGCCGCGGGTCGGCCCACGGCAGGTGCGAGCCCATCCGGCCGTTGCGGCCGTTGCCGACCTGCTTCTTCGCGTCCTTGCAGTCGACGTGGTAGATCCGGTCCCGGAAGTCCCAGAGGAAGCCCACCGGGTCGAGGTCCTGCCACACGAAGTGCGACGGGTCCCAGTTGAGCCCGAACGCCGCGCGGTGGCCGATGGCCTCCATGGTCCGGACCGTCGTCCAGTAGTCGTAGGCGATCTCCGACGGGTGCACCTCGTGGGCGAACCGGACGCCGACCTCGTCGAAGACGTCGAGGATCGGGTTCCAGCGGTCGGCGAAGTCGCGGTAGCCCTCCTCGACCATCGACTCGGGCACGGGCGGGAACATCGCCACGGTCTTCCAGATCTTCGACCCGGTGAACCCGACGACGGTCTTCACGCCCAGCTTCGCCGCCGCGCGGGCCGTCGTCTTCATCTCCTCGGCCGCCCGCTGTCGGACGCCCTCGGGGTCGCCGTCCCCCCAGACACGCGGGTGCACCATGCCGCGGTGTCGCTCGTCGATCGGGTCGTCGCAGACGGCCTGGCCGTTGAGGTGGTTGGAGATCGCGACGACCGACAGGCCGTGCTTCTCCAGCAGGGCCAGCCGCTCCTCGACGTAGGAGTCGTCGGTCGCGGCGCGCTCGACGTCGAGGTGGTCGCCCCAGCAGGCGATCTCCAGGCCGTCGTAGCCCCACCCGGAGGCCAGCCGGCACACCTCCTCGAACGGCAGGTCGGCCCACTGGCCGGTGAACAGGGTGACGGGACGGGGCATCGTCGTTCCTCTCAGATCCGGGTCCACACGGAGTCGGCCGCAGCGCTGCGCTCGACGGCGTCCAGCACCCGCTGCACCTGCAGCCCGTCGGCGAAGGACGGCGTCGGGTCCTCGCCCTTGCCGATGGCGGTCACCAGGTCGACGACCTGGTGGGTGAAACCGTGCTCGTAGCCCAGGCCGTGCCCGGCCGGCCACCACGCGCCGACGTAGGGGTGGCCGGGCTCGGTGACGACGATGCGGCGGAAGCCGGCGGTCTCGGCCGGCTCGTCACCGTCGTGGAAGTGCAGGACGTTCATGTCCTCGAAGTCGAAGGCCAGGCTGCCGCGTGAGCCGTTGACCTCGATCCGGATGGCGTTCTTCCGGCCGAGGGCGAACCGGGTCGCCTCGAAGGTGGCCAGCGCCCCGCCGTCGAACCGGCCGAGGAAGAGCGCGGCGTCGTCCACGGTGACCCTGCCGGTGCCCCGGCCGGCGACGCCGGACAGCGACCCCGCCGAGGCCGGCAGCGGCCGTTCCTCGACGAAGGTCTCCAGCACCGCGCTGACCCCGGTGAGCCGCTGCCCGGTGACGTGCTGGGTGAGGTCCACGATGTGCGCGCCGATGTCGCCGAGCGCACCCGAGCCGGCCCTGTCCTTCTCCAGCCGCCACGACATCGGCGCGGCCGGGTCGGCGATCCAGTCCTGCAGGTACTGGGCCCGCACGTGCCGGATCTCGCCGAGCCGGCCCTGCGCGACCAGCTCCCGCGCCAGGCCGATGGCCGGCACGCGGCGGTAGGTGAAGCCGACCATCGACCGCACGCCGCGGGCTGCGGCGCGGGCGGCGGCGTCGGCCATCGCCTCGGCCTCGGCGACCGAGTTGGCCAGCGGCTTCTCGCAGAGCACGTGCTTGCCCGCCTCGAGCGCGGCGATCGCGATCTCGGCGTGGGTGTCGCCGGGGGTGCAGACGTCCACGAGGTCGACGTCGTCGCGCTCGAGCACGCGGCGCCAGTCGGTCTCGGTCGACGACCAGCCCAGGCGGGCTGCGGCGTCGGCGACGCGGACGGCGTCCCGGCCGGCCAGCACGGTGAGCGCGGGCCGCACCGGCAGGTCGAAGAAGTGAGGGGCAGTGCGCCAGGCCTGGGAGTGCGCGGCGCCCATGAAGGCGTAGCCGATCAGGCCGACGCCGAGGGTCGGGGTCATGCGGTCTCCTCACCGGAGCCGCCGGGGGACGGCGCGCCGTCCCCCGGCGACCGGCGTGTCAGCGGGTCAGGACTCGAACGCGGCGTCGATGTACTGGTCGACGTTCTCGGCGGTCACGACAGGGGCGTCGAGCACGATCCTCTGCGGCACCCCCTGCGAGGAGAGGTCGGACAGGCTCTTGCCCTGCGCGATCAGCCGGGCGAGCGCGATGCCGTCCGCGGCCTGGGTGTGCGGGTAGATGACCGTCGCCTCGAGCACCGACTCGCCGGCCTGGATCTCGCGCATCGCGTTGGCCGATCCGGCGCCGCCGACCATGACGAACTCGCTGCGGCCGGCGTTGCTGATGGCGGCCAGGACGCCGACGCCCTGGTCGTCGTCGTGGTTCCAGATGGCGTCGATCTGCGGCGCGGCCTGCAGCAGGTTGGCCGTGGCCTCCTCGCCGCCCTCGACGGTGAAGTCCGCCGCCACCCGGTTGTCCACGTTGAGGCCGCACTCGGCCAGCGCGTCGGCGAAGCCCTGGCTGCGGTCCTGCGTCAGCGGCAGCGAGTCGATGCCGGCGATCTCCGCGACGACCGCGTCGGGCTGGTCGCCGAGCTGCTCGCAGATGTACTGGCCGGCCGAGACGCCCATGCCGTAGTTGTCGCCGAGGATGGTGGCCCGGGCGGCGAACGGGCTGTTGAACTCGCGGTCGACGTTGACGACCGGGATGCCGGCCTCCATGGCGCGCAAGGCGACGGGAGTCAGTGCGGCGCCGTCGAAGGGCAGCAGCACGATCGCGTCGACGCCCTCGTTGATGAAGGTCTCGACCTGGCTGATCTGGGTGCTCACGTCGTTGGTGCCCTCGGCGATCGAGAGCTCGACGTCCTCGTAGCCGTCGGCCTCGGCCTGCGCGGCCTGGCTGATGCCGGCCATCCAGCCGTGGTCGGCGGCCGGCGCGGAGAACCCGATGCGCACCGTCTCGCCGGCCTCGTCGTTGGGGCTGGCGGCCTGGCCGCCGCCGCCACCGCCACCGCCACCGCCGGAGCTCTCGGGGGTGTTGCCCGTGCAGCCGGCGACCAGGACGCCGGCGCCGAGGACGGCGAGCGCGGTCGACGTGACACGACGGAACGGGCGCTGCCTCGCTTCAGACATGTTCTCTCCTCGGGTGTCGCCTCCCTGGCTGTCGTCGGCCAGGTGGTCGGGTCGTGCGGTGGTGCCGGTCCGGGGACGGGTGCCCCGGACCGCGTCAGGGGCGGTCGGTCGTCGCGCCGGGCGCGGGGCCGCCGGGTCCGCCGGGGGTCGCGCCGCCGGAGACGGTGCCGGCCGCGCCGGCCGGGGCGGGCGGGCTGCCGCCGGCCGAGCCGCGGCCGAGCCGGCCGAGGCTGAGGGAGCCGGTCGCGATCCGCATCTGCAGCAGGACGGCGACGACGATGATCACGCCGCGGGCGACCGCCTGTGCGGAGCTGGACAGGTTGTTCAGCGTGAAGACGTTGCCGAGCGTGGTGAAGATCAGCACGCCGAGGACGGTGCCGACGATCGTGCCGCGGCCGCCGATCAGCAGCGTGCCGCCGATGACCACCGCGGCGATGGCGTCGAGCTCGTAGAGCGTGCCGTGCGTGGAGCTGCCGGTCGTCGTCCGGGCCATGAGCATGACCGCGGCGATGCCGCAGGTGACGCCGGAGAGCACGTAGAGCCACATGGTGTGCCGCTGCACCCGGATGCCGGCCAGCCGCGCGGCCTCGGCGTTGCCGCCGACGGCGAAGGTGCGCCGGCCGAACGTCGTCCGGTTGAGCAGCACCCACCCGGCGGCGGCGACCAGCGCGAAGATGACCACGAGCGTGGGCACGCCGAGGACGTCGCCGGAGAAGAAGGCGAGGAAGTCCCGGTCCTGCACGATCTGGGTGCGCCGGTTGGCGATGATCTCCGCGAGGCCGCGGGCGGCGGCCAGCATGGCCAGCGTCGCGATGAAGGCGACGAGCCTGCCGTAGGCGATGACGATCCCGTTGACCAACCCGCAGCCGGCGCCCACCAGGAGCGCGGTGACCACCATGACGATCCAGTGGACGTCCGCCGCCATCGCCTGGGTGGCCAGCGTCGTCGCCCACACCGAGGACAGCGCCACGATCGCCCCGACCGACAGGTCGATGCCACCGCCGATGATCACGAACGTCATGCCGATGCTGACCACGCCGATCACCGCGGCCAGCCGCAGGATCGTCAGCACGTTGTCGACGGCGAGGAACCGGTCGGGGGCGGTGGCGGTGCCGACGATGCAGAGCACCGCGAGGGCGACCACGAGGCCGAGGTTGCGGCCCGCGGGGCCGGCGAGGAACCCCGGCCCGCTGCGGCGCCCGGCCGCGCCGGATGGCTGCCGGGGAGCGTCGGTCCCCGTCGCCACGGTCGTGCTGCTCATGCCACGTCTCCCTCGCGCTGCCGCGCGGCGCCGCCGTGGGCGGCCGCGTCCTCCATGACCAGGTCGAGCACGCGGTGCTCGTCGAGCGCGCCGGCCGGTTCCTCCGCCAGCACGCGGCCGTCGCCGATGACCAGCACCCGGTCGGCCAGGCCGAGCACCTCGGGGATCTCGCTGGACACCACGACGACGGCCACGCCGCGGTCGGCGAGCCCGCGGACCAACGCGTAGATCTCCGACCGGGCTCCGACGTCCACACCCCGCGTGGGCTCGTCGAGCAGCAGCACCCGGCAGTCGCGCAGCAGCCAGCGGGCCAGCACGACCTTCTGCTGGTTGCCGCCCGACAGCGTCCGGACCTCCCGGTCGACGTCGGCCGGCCGGACCTCGAGGGCGGTGACCTGCTGCCGGGCGGCCTCGGACTCGGCGGCCCGGGACAGGAAGCCGGCGCGGGCGAACCGCGCCAGGCTGGACAGGCTGATGTTCCGGGAGACCGACTCGCCGAGCAGCAGCCCCTGGCTCTTGCGCTCCTCGGGTGCCAGCCCCACGCCGGCGGCGACCGCGGCGCCGACGTCGCCGGCGCGCAGCCTGCGGCCGCCGACCCGGACGGTGCCGGACGTCGCGCGGCGGGCGCCGTAGACGGTCTCGAGGATCTCGGAGCGGCCGGACCCGACCAGGCCGGCCAGACCGACGACCTCCCCGGGGCGGACGGCGAAGGAGACGTCGGCGAAGGCGCCGCGCAGCCCCAGCCCCTCGACCTCGAGCAGCGGGGCGGCGGCGGGGTCGGGCAGCGCCCGGCGCTCGGGGAAGACGTACTCGATGTCGCGGCCGGTCATCAACGAGATGACCTCGCGGGTCGTCGTCCCGCGGGCGGGCAGGCCGGTGGCGACGGTGCGGCCGTCCTTGAGGACGGTGATCCGGTCGCCGACCTCGCGGATCTCCTCGAGCCGGTGGGAGATGTAGACGACGGCGACGTCGTGCGCGGTGAGGTCGCGGACCACCGCGAACAGCCGCTCGACCTCCTCGCTGTCCAGGACGGCCGACGGCTCGTCCATGATGATCAGCTTCGCGTCCTGGGAGAGGGCCCGGGCGATGCTGACCATCTGCTGCGCGGCGGCCGGCAGCGAACCGACCTCGGCGGTGGGCCGGATGTCGGCGTGGCCGAGCCGCTCCAGCAGCCGGGCCGCGGCGCGGTTGGCCGAGGCCGGCCGGGTGACCCCGAAGCGGGACTCCTCCCGCCCGAGGAAGACGTTGTCGGCGACGGTGAGGCCGGCGACCAGGTCCAGCTCCTGGTAGATCGTGGCGATCCCCAGCGACATCGCCGCCTGGGGGTCGCCGAGGCGGACCGGCTCGCCGCGCCAGGAGATCCGGCCGGCGTCGGGCTGGTGCGCCCCGGCGAGGACCTTGATGAGGGTCGACTTGCCGGCCCCGTTCTGGCCGAGCAGGCAGTGCACCTCACCCGCGCGGACGTCGAGGTCGACGCCGTCCAGCGCGCGGACCCCCGGGAAGGACTTGACCACCCCGCGCACGTCCAGCAGCGGCGGGCCCCCGGCAGGGGCAGGAGGGACGACCACGGCGGCACCACCCCACACTTCTGCTCAACGCTGACCAATAGTCGGTTGAGGCGAGAACATAAGGGGACGGCGAGACGTGGTCAAGGACACGGTGCACCGGCCCTCCGCGGAGGGCCGCCGCCGTCAGCGGGCGAGCGCCTGCTCGACGGACTCCTCGTCGAGGAAGCCCTCGATGGCCATGAGCGCCGCGCCCACCCGGCCGGAGAGCCCCGGGGCCTCGCTGACGCTGATCTCCAGAGCCCGGGCGGCCAGCGGCATCGACCGCCGGTAGACGGACTCGCGGATGCCGGCCAGCAGCGGGACCCCGGCCTGGGCGACGCCCCCGGTCACCACGATGCGGTGCGGGTTGAAGAAGTTGACCAGGGCGGCGAGGACGGTGCCGATCGTCCGGCCGGCCTCCCGCACCAGCTCGACGGCCGCCCCGTCACCGTGTGCCGCGCGCTCCACGACCTCCCGGGTGCTGCGGACCGGGAGCCCGCCGGCGACCGCGTCGCGCAGCAGCGCCCCGCCGCCGGCGAGCGCCTCCAGGCAGTTCTCCTGGCCGCACCGGCAGACGACCAGCCGCCCGTCCGGCGTCGTCACGTGGATGTGCCCGATGTCCCCGGCGCTGCCCTGCGCCCCGCGGTAGACCCGCCCGTCGACGATGACGCCGCAGCCGATGCCGGTGCCCACCTTGACCACCAGCACGTCCTGGACCGACCCGGCCACCCCGATCTCGCCCAGCGCCATGACGTTGACGTCGTTGTCGACGTACACCGGGCACCCGTAGCGCCCGAACGCGCTGGGGATCGGGAAGTCGTGCCAGCCCGGCATGATCGGCGGGTGCGAGGGCCGCCCGCTGGAGTGCTCCACCGGCCCCGGGACACCGACGCCGACCGCGCACACGTCGGCCGGCTCCAGGCCCGCCTCGGCGAGCACCAGCTGGGCCAGCCGGTCGACCTCGGCCAGCACCGGGCCGGGGCCCTCGGCGATGTCGATCGGGTGGCCGACGGTGGCCAGGACGTCCGCCGAGAGGTCGGTGACGGCGACGTCGACGCTGGTGACCCCGAGGTCGACGGCGAGGACGCACCCGGCGCGCCGGTTGAACTCCAGCAGGGTCGGCGGCCGGCCCCCGGTGCTCCAGCCGCGCCCTCCCTCGGCGAGCAGGTTGGCCGCGATCAGCTGGTCGATCCGCGCGCTCACGGTGTTGCGGGAGGCGCCGGTCAGGGCGACCAGGTCGGCCCGGCTGCGCGCGCGACCGGTGCGCACGTGCCGCAGCAGCGCGCCGGCCGAGGCGGAGGAGTGGGCCACGCGCACATCGTGACACGCAGCGGCCTCTCCTCCCCCGCCCGCGAGCCGGGGGCCGCTGCGGGCGCTCACCTCAGCCGGCGGGCGACCCGGCGGGGGCGATGTGCACGCCGGCCAGCCCGCCGACGGTGCGGGCCAGCGCGGTCAGCGCCCGCTCCTCGACCTCGGCCGAGGGCTGGGGCGCGCCGCGGGTGCGCCGCACGGTGGCCACCCCGTCGGCGACGGTCACCGACCAGGCGTCGAGCTCGCCGGTGTAGCGCTCCACCAGGCGCAGCAGCTCGGCGCCGATCTCCGCGTCCGGGCGGACGAGGGTCCGCAGCAGGTCCCGGCGGCTGACGATGCCCACCAGCCGCTCGCCGTCGACCACCGGCACGCTGCGCAGCCGCTCGTGCACCAGGAGGCGGGCGACGTCGGCGATGTCGGCGGCCGCCTCGACCGAGCGGACCGCGGTGGTCATCACCCCGCCCACCACGGCGGACGGCGGCCCGGCCGGCGGCTCGTCGTCGCGGCGCAGGTGCAGCCTCGGGTCCTCGGGCAGCCGGTCGCGCAGCACGTCGGCCTCGGCGACGATGCCGACCAGGCGGCCCCCGTCGTCGACCACCGGCAGCGCGGCGAAGCCGCCCTCGGCCATCAGCCCGGCGGCCTGCCGGACCGGCGTCCCCGGGCCTGCCGTGACCACGTCGCGGGTCATCACGTCCCTGACCTGCACGGGCCCTCCTCGGTGTCGGCGGTGGGTGCGGCGCACCCGGTGCATGACCGTCCCGGCGGCGTCGAAACCGTCACGCCCGCCGGTCGCGGTGGGCGGCCGACGCCGAGCGGGCCTGCCGCAGCACCCGCGCCACCTCGCGCGGGTGGGTCTGCACCGCCATGTGCGCGGCCCCGGGCAGCTCGACCAGCCGGCCGTGCGGGGCCGCGGCCGCCACGGCGGCGGCCCAGTCGTGCGGGCACAGCCGGTCGCGGGTGCCCCGGACGACGGTGACCGGCACGGCGACCGCCCCCAGCCGGACGTCGATCGGGTCCGGGGAGGCCGACCGCCACAGCCGCCGCATGGCCGACGGCCCGGTGGACAGCCACTGGACGGCGACCAGCGGCAGCTGCCACCACGGCTCGCCGATCGCCGTCGCCAGCCAGCGCAGCACCAGCCGGCGCGCCGACCGCAGCCGGGGGTCGGTGGTCGGCCCGAGCAGGACGACCCCGGCCACCCGCGGGTCCCCGGCCGCGGCGGCGGCCACCTGGCAGCCCTGCGAGTGACCGACCAGCAGCACCGGGCCCGCCCCCAGCCGGTCCCGCAGCAGGGCGGCCAGCCGGTCCACCGAGGGCACCGGGCCGGGCAGCCCCATCCCCGGCAGCAGGACGACGTCGGCGGGCAGCTCCGCCCGCAGCCGGGCCGAGGACCGCGTGTCGAGGCCCAGGCCGGGGACCAGGACCGGCCGGATCACGGGTGCGGGCACCGGACGGGTCTACCGCGGCGGCGTGAGCGGCCCGTCGGCGGGTAGCACAGCAGGTCGAACGGTGTGCTCCGGATCGCTCCCGGCCGGCCCGGGCGGGAGGTCCCGAGGTGGGAGACTGAGGTCATCATGACGACATCCCCGGCGACCGGCCCCGCCGGCGCCTCCCCGTCCCGTCGGCCCCGGGTCGTCGTCATCGGCTCCGGCTTCGGCGGGCTCTTCGCGGCCAAGGCGCTGCGCCGGGCGCCGGTCGACGTCACCGTCATCGGCAAGACCGGCCACCACCTGTTCCAGCCGCTGCTCTACCAGGTGGCCACCGGCATCCTGTCGGAGGGCGAGATCGCCCCGGCCACCCGGGAGGTGCTGCGCCACCAGGAGAACGCCCGCGTCGTGCTCGGCGAGGTCACCGACATCGACCTGGCCGGTCGCACCGTGACGTCGTCCATCCTGGGCCGCACCCTGGTGCACCCCTACGACGAGCTGATCGTCGCCGCCGGCGCCGGCCAGTCCTACTTCGGCAACGACCACTTCGCCGAGTTCGCGCCGGGCATGAAGAGCATCGACGACGCCCTGGAGCTGCGGGGCCGCATCTTCGGCGCCTTCGAGCTGGCCGAGCTGTCCACCGACCCGGCCGAGCGCGACCGGTTGCTGACCTTCGTCGTCGTCGGTGCCGGCCCCACCGGGGTGGAGATGGCCGGGCAGATCGCCGAGCTGGCCCACCGCACGCTGCGCCGCGACTTCCGGTCGATCGACCCGACCCAGGCCCGCGTCGTCCTGCTCGACGCGGCCCCGCAGGTGCTGCCCCCGTTCGGGGAGAAGCTGGGCGAGCGCGCCCGCCGGCACATGAACGAGATGGGCATCGAGGTCCAGCTCGGCGCCATGGTGACCGACGTCGACGCCGACGGCCTGACCGTCAAGGACGCCGGCGGCGAGCTGCGCCGGATCTCCGCGGCCACCAAGGTGTGGGCCGCCGGGGTGCAGGCGAGCCCGCTGGGCCGGCTGCTCGCCGACCGGTCCGGGGCCGAGGTCGACCGGGCCGGGCGGATCAGCGTGCTGCCCGACCTCACCCTGCCCGGGCACCCGGAGGTGCACCTCGTCGGCGACATGGTGGCCAGCGGCCTGCCCGGGGTGGCCCAGGTGGCCATCCAGGGCGGCCGGTACGCCGCCGACGCCGTCGCCCGGCGGGTCCAGGGGCGCCCGCCGCGCGGGCCGTTCCGCTACCGGGACAAGGGCAACATGGCCACCATCTCGCGGTTCTCCGCGGTGGCCGACATCAAGGGCGCGAAGTTCGAGGGCTTCCTCGCCTGGGTGCTGTGGCTGGCCGTGCACCTCGTCTACATCGTCGGCTTCAAGAGCCGCGTCACCACGGTGCTGCACTGGGCGGTCAGCTTCCTCGGCCGCGGCCGGTCCCAGCGGGTGGCCACCCAGCAGCAGGTCTACGGCCGGCTGGCCCTCGAGCGGCTCGGCCCGGGCTTCGCGGCCTCCAAGACCGGCGGCCCCAAGGACCCGGCGGCGGCGGCGACCGACGTCACCGAGCGCGAGTCGGCCTAGCCGAGCCAGGTGGTGAGGGCGCCGGCCACGTCCTCGGGACGGACGACGTGGCCGCCGTCGAACTCGGTGTAGGTGACCTCGTAGCCGCCGGCGTCCAGGTCGCGGGCCAGCCGGCGGCCGCACCGGTCGACCGGCAGCACCCGGTCGCCGGTGCCGTGGGAGATCCACACCCGCGGGCGGCCGGCGAGCCGGGGCGGGGCGGCGAAGCCCGGCGAGAGCGCCAGCACCGCGTCGACCAGGTCGCCGTTGGCCAGCCCGAGGCTCAGCGCGTACGACGCGCCGTCGGAGAAGCCGCCGAACGCCACCGAGGTCAGCGCCTGCCGGGCGACGACGGCCTGCAGCGCGGCGTCGAGCACCGCGACGTCGCGGCCCAGGCCGCCGGCCAGCAGGTCCCAGGTGGCGGCGGCCGACGCGGGCGCCAGCACCAGCGCGTCGCGGGCGGTGGCCGGGTCGCCGACCGCGGCCAGGCTCTGCTCCGGCGTGCCACCGGCGCCGTGGAAGAAGACCAGCAGCGGCCGCGGCCGGGGCGGCCCCGCGGGCACCAGCAGCTGCGCCCGGTCGTGCGGCCCGAGCGCCAGGGCGTGCCGCCCCGGCGGGTACGGGACGGCGGCGGGTGCGGCCACCGGCCGGGCGGTGAGCCGGCCGGCGGCCGCGGGCCCGGTCACTCCCCGGAACCCGGCTCCGCCATCTGCCGGTGCGCCTTGCCCTTGAGCGCGTCGGGCAGCACCTTGTTGGCCAGCCCCTGCGCCTTGGTCGACAGCGACCCGGCGACCACCTTCCGTTCGCCGTCCATCAGCGCCTCGTACCCCTGCGCGGCGACCTGCGCGGGGTCGTCCTTGGGGCCGGTGCCGACCTTGGTGTCCATGAGCTCGCCGCGCTCGAAGAACTCGGTGTCGGTCGGGCCGGGCATCAGCGAGGTGACCGTGACGCCGCTGTCCTTGAGCTCCTCGGCCAGCGCCTCGGCGAAGGACTGCACGAAGGACTTCGACGCGTTGTAGACCGCCTGGAACGACCCGGGCATCGTCGAGGCGATCGAGGAGGTGAACAGCACCCGGCCCTCCCCGCGGGCGGCCATGTCGCGCAGCACCAGCTTGGCCAGCCGCACCGTCGAGGTGACGTTGAGGTCGATGATCTCCACCTCCGCCTCCACCGGGGTGTCGACGAACGCCCCGCCCTGGCCGACGCCGGCGTTGAGCGCGGCGGCGGCCAGGGGGCGCCCGGTGGCCCGGACGGCGGCGTGCAGGGCCTCGACGCCCTCGGCGGTGCGCAGGTCGGCCCGGAACGCCGACACCGACGTGCCCGAGCCGCGCAGCCTGGCCGCGGCGGTGTCGATGGCGGTGTCCTCGGCATTGACCAGCAGGTCGAAGCCGTGCTCGGCGAACTGGCGGGCCAGCTCGAAGCCGATGCCGCTGGATGCGCCGGTGACGAGGGCGAGGGGGCGTGGTCCGGTCATGCCCGTCCCGCTACCCCGAGGGCCCGCCGGTCATCCGGCTCCGGCCGCGCCGTCCCGAGCACCTCGCGACTCGCAGCCGGTGTCCGCGCCGCGGGACGGTCACGGCTCGGCGTACCAGGCGAACCCCAGCCCGGGGACGACGACCCGCCCGCCGCGCACCGGGAGGACGCCGTCGCTGCCGTGCACCTGGGCGAAGCCGCCGAAGCCGGTGACGGTGTCGGCGTCCACGGCCTGCGGGTCCGGGGAGAAGTTGGCCACCCCGACGAAGGTGCCGCTGCGCGGGTGCTTGCGCCGCCACGCCAGCACCGCGTCGCTGCCGGCGTCGACCACCGCGGACTCCACGCCACCGCGCAGCGCCAGCAGCGACCGGCGCACCTCGCCCAGCCGCCGGATGCCGGCGCACACCCGCCCCTCCAGGGTGTCCGGGTCGCCGGCCCGGGCGGCGGCGGCCCAGTCCATCGGCGGGCGGTGCATCCAGCGGTTGTCCGGGGCCCGCGCGGGGTCGGCGAGGTAGCCGGTGTCGTTGCGCAGGGCCAGCTCGTCGCCCATGTAGAGCAGCGGGATGCCGCCGTACGAGAACGCGACGGCGTGGAGCAGCAGCAGCCGGCGCACGCCGGCGTCCAGCGCGGCGTCGTCCCCGGCCTCCAGCGCGGCCTCGATGCCGCACAGCGACGCCGCCGAGCCGGAGATGCGGGCGTCGCCGGTGGCCTCGTCCTCCTGGAACAGCGCGCCGCGGGCGAACGAGCCGGGGAAGCGGCCGGCGTAGAAGTCGTTGAGGAACCGGCGGTGGGCGAAGCCGTCCAGGCCCACCGCGGCGGCGTCCTCGTCGGTGACCGCCCAGCCGATGTCGTCGTGGCCGCGCACGTAGGTGACCCAGGTGGCCGTCGGCGGGACCGGCCGCATCCGGCGCAGCGACTGCCGGGCCAACCGGACGTCGCGGGTGGCCAGGCTGCTCCACAGCAGCACCATGAGCTGGTTGTGGTAAGCCAGCTCGCACTCCGGCCGGTAGCGGTCGTGGCCGCCGAGGTAGGCGACCAGGTCGTCGGGCGACACGATCGCCTCGGCCTTGAAGACGACGCCCGGGGCGGCCAGCCGGGTCAGCGCGTGCAGCAGCTGCAGCAGGGTGTGGCCCTCCGGCTGGTTCTGGCAGCTGGTGCCCAGCCGCTTCCACATGAACGGGACGGCGTCCATGCGGAACACGTCCACGCCGCGGTTGGCCAGCCAGGTGATCTCCCCCAGCATCGCCAGGGTCACCTCGGGGTTGGTGTAGTCGAGGTCCCACTGGTAGGGCCAGAACGTCGTCCACACCCAGCCGCCGGCTCCGCCGCACGCCTCCGGCACCCAGCTGAACGACCCCGGCGCCCGGTCGGGGAACACCGGGGGGATCGTCGCGTCGTAGGCGTCGGGCAGCGTGCGGTCGGGGAAGGCGGTGTAGTAGCCGGCGAAGGCGGGGTCGCCGGCCAGCCAGGCCTGCGCCCAGGGGTGCTCGCGGGCGGTGTGGTTGAGCACCAGGTCGATGCACAGGGCCATGCCCCGCCCGTGCAGCGCGCCGGCGACGGCCTCCAGGTCGGCCATGGTCCCCAGCCGGGGGTCGACCGCGCGGTAGTCCATGACCGCGTAGCCGCCGTCGTTCTCCCCGGGCCGGGGCCGCAGCAGCGGCATGAGGTGCAGGTAGGTGGTGCCCAGCCCCGCGAGGTGGTCCAGCCGGCCGGGCAGCCGGTCGAGGGTGCCGCAGAACCGGTCGACGTAGCAGACGTAGCCCTGCACCCGGGACCGCTGGAACCACGCGGGGTCGATCTCCCGGCGCCGGTCCAGGCGGCGCAGCTCCTCCGGCCGCTCGGCGGCCGCGGCGAGGGCGGCCCGCAGCGCCCGGGCCACGAGCTCGTCGGCGGCGTCCTCCCCGTAGAGGGTGGCCACCGGCTCGTGCACGTCGTAGAGGGAGAGGTCGGCGCGGGCGAGGAAGGCGTCCCCCTCCGCGGGGCCCAGGGCGGCGACCGCCTCCGCCTCCAGCCTCGGCCGCAGCCGCGCCCACGCCTGCTCCGCCGCGGCCCGCCGGGCCGCCGCCGGGATGGTCGCCGGGATCGTCACGGCGCCAGTATCGGGCGGCTGTTCGCCCACGGCATGACCGCTCCCGCGCCCGGCCGATGCGGGGTTCACTGGTGTAAGCACGTAATCAGGTCATCGGGAGGTGTGCCGTGTCCGGACCCCTGGACTCCGACCTGCTCGACACCTACTCGCAGGTCGTCACCGCCGTCGCCGCCGAGCTCACCCCGCACGTCGCCGCCCTGCAGGTGACCGCCCCGGACGGGCGCGGCGGCGCCGGGTCGGCGGTCGTCGTGCCCGGCGACGGGCTGATGCTCACCAACGCGCACGTGGTCGGCCGGGCCCGCGGCGGCCGGGCGGTGTTCGCCGACGGCAGCGAGACCGACGTCGACGTCGTCGGCGCCGACCCGCTGTCGGACCTCGCCGTCGTCCGGGCGCGCGGGGCCACTCCCCCGCCGGCCCGGCTCGGGGACGCCGCGACCCTGCGCGTCGGCCAGCTCGTCGTCGCCGTCGGCAACCCGCTGGGGCTGGCCGGCTCGGTGACCGCCGGCGTCGTCAGTGGGCTGGGCCGGTCGCTGCCCACCCGCGACGGCCGCACCGCGCGGGTGGTCGAGGACGTCATCCAGACCGACGCCGCGCTCAACCCGGGCAACTCCGGCGGCGCGCTGGCCGACTCCGCCGGCCGGGTGGTCGGCGTCAACACCGCCGTGGCGGGCTGGGGGCTGGGCCTGGCGGTGCCGGTCAACGACACCACCCGGCGGATCGTCGACGCGCTGGTGCGCGACGGCCGGGTCCGCCGGGCCTACCTCGGGCTGGTCAGCACGCCCGCGCCGCTGCCGGCGCCGCTGGCCGAACGCACCGGACGCCGGCGCGGGCTGCGGGTCGTCGACGTGGTGCCCGGCTCGCCGGCCGACCGGGCCGGGCTCAAGCCCGGCGACCTGGTGCTGGAGGCCGCGCGGCGGCCGGTCGCGGAGGCGCAGAGCCTGCAGCGGCTGCTGTTCGACGAGGCGATCGGCCGGCCGCTGCCAGTGACGGTGCACCGCCGCGGCGCGATGGTCGACGTCGTCACGGTGCCCACCGAGCTGACCGGGAGGTGACGCCAGGCCGGGCTCGGGGTGACGCGGAGTCACACCGGCGTCCCCCGGTCGGGCGTCGGTGCCCCCCCATGTGGTGGAGGCGGTCACGCAGGGCTGCGGAGTGTCGTCCGGGCGGGTGATCCTGACCCGGATGAACGGGGGGAGCATGCTCACCGCACGACCGGGCGGCATCGCGCTGCTCGCGCTGCTGTACGCGGTCGGCGCGGGGCTGTGCGCCGTGGGGGCCCTGGTGCCCGCCTCGCCGCGCACGCCGGTCGTGATCCTGTGGGTGCTGGCCCTCCTGGGCGCCGCCGTGTCGGCTCTGCTGTGGCTGCGCCGCGACCGGCTGGGCCCGCGGGCGCTGCACGCGGCCGTCGCCCTGCCGTCGGTCGCCATCGGCGTGCTGGCCTGGCGCTCCGCGACCGCGGTGGGCATCGTCGGCCTGGGCCCGGCGATGGTGACCGTGGCGGTCTTCGCCGCGCACTCGTTCTCCCGCCCGGTCGCCCGGGCGCACGTCGCGCTGCTGCTCACCGTGGCCACCGCCGGTGCGCTGGCCGCCGCACCGGCGGGGTTCTTCCCGCAGTGGCTCACCACGGTGGTCACCGTCGTCGTCCTCACCGAGGCCCAGGCCCGCATCTCCGGTGACCTGCGACGCGCGGCGGGCACCGACCCGCTGACCGGGCTGGCCAACCGGCGCGCCTGGCAGGCGGCTGCCGAGCGGAGCCTGGCGCACGCGCTGCGCAGCGGGGAGCCGTTCACCGTCGCGCTCATCGACCTGGACGGCTTCAAGGCGGTCAACGACCGGCTGGGCCACGGCGCGGGCGACACGCTGCTGCAGGCCCTGGCCGGCGCGTGGAGCGCGGAGCTGCGGCTGTCGGACCTGCTCGGCCGCTACGGCGGCGACGAGTTCGTGCTGAGCCTGCCGGACACCGACGCCGACCGGGCCGGGGACCTGCTGGCCCGGCTGCGCTCCGGCCACCCGGCCCCCTGGTCGGCCGGGACCGCGACCGCCCAGCCCGGCGACACCCTCACCGAGATGCTGATGCGCGCCGACGCCGAGCTCTACCGCGCCAAGCGCGACCGCCGCTCCTGACGGAGGACCGCCCTGCCCCATCGCTCGCGAGCTCGCGTCTGGCCCCGTCCAGAGGCTCGCCGCGAGCCTGCGAGCGGTGAGGAGGACGGGGTCCTTCCGCCTGCAGGAGGGCTGTTCCAGCACCTCACCGTTCAGGGGCGGCGCCAGTCGTCGGCGGTCAGGTGCGACCCGGCCATCGGCCCCATCTGCAGCATCCCGCCGTCCACGACGTAGGACGAGCCGGTCACGTAGCCGGCCTCGGGCGAGGCGAGGAAGGCCACGACCGCGGCCACCTCGCGCGCGTCGCCCGGGCGGCGCAGCGGGATGCCGGGCCGCTCGTGGCCGGGCGCGGCGGGGTCCTCGTCCTCCTGGCCGGTCATCGGGGTGGCGATCTCCCCGGGCGCGACGGCGTTGACGGTGATGCCGTGCTCGGCCAGCTCGATCGCGGCCACCCGGGTGAGCAGGCCCAGCCCGCCCTTGGCCGCGCAGTAGGCCGCCGCACCCACCCGCGGCTGGTGCTCGTGCACGCTGGTGACGTTGACGATCCGCCCGCCGCGGCCGGCCGCGACCATCCGCCGCGCGGCCCGCTGCAGGCACAGGAACGCCGCGTCCAGGTCGGTGGCCAGCACCTCCCGCCAGGTCGCGTAGTCGGTGTCGAGGACCGACGTCGCGTGCCCGGTGCCCGCGTCGTTGACCAGGACGTCGACCCCGCCGAGGGCCTCGGCGAGCTCGTCGACCACGTCGGCGGCCTCCGGCAGCCGGGTGAGGTCGACGTGCCGCACCTCGGCGCGCCGGCCCAGGGCCCGCACCTCCGCGGCGGTGGCCTCGGCGTCGGCCTCCGCGCGGTACCAGGTGATGCCGACGTCGCAGCCGGCCCGGGCCAGCGCGACGGCGGCGGCCCGGCCGATGCCGGACTCCGAGCCGGTGACGACGGCGACGCGGGGTGCGGGGTCCTCGGTCATGCCGCCCATGCTGCGGCGGTCGGGCCCGGCCCGCAGCGCGGTCGCGGGCCGGGTGCTCAGCGCAGGGCGAGGCGCCGGTCGAGCAGGGCGTCCACCTCGGCCTCGGCCTCGGCCACCCGGCGGGCGTTCTCCCCCGACGGGCAGCGGACGGCGGCGCTGCGGGCGGCGCGCACGGCGCTGTGGGCGACGACGATCTGCAGGTCGAGGGTGCCCAGATCGGCGGCTGTGCGGGTCACGGTGCGGGTCATGGTGGCCTCCCCGGGACGGTGGGGTACGGGACTCAGGGTGGACCAGGGGTGTGACGGGACCGGTCCGGTGCCGGGCTCTGCCCCCACCCGTGCAGCCGGCCGGGCGGTCCGATGCGGGTCGAGCTCAGTCCTGGTCGGGACCGGCCCGGCCGAACCGGCGTCCCCACTCGTGCAGCTGCTGCAGCAGCTCCGGCGGCGAGACGACGGTCACCTCGGCGCCCAGCGTGCCGATGGCGAACGCCGGCCAGTCCAGCCCGTCGGCCTCCATGTGCACCCGGCTGCGGCCCGGGCCGTCGTCCTCGACGCGCGCCCACCGGCCGATCCGCGCCCGCACCCGGCCGGCGGGGGCGTCGACGAGGAACTCCACCGCGGTGGGGCCGCCCTGGCCGGTCGTGCCGGCCCGGACGAAGGCGACGGCGCCCTCGGCGGGCAGCCACCGCGGCGCGAACCGGGTCCCGGTCGGCCGGGGCCGGGCCAGCCGGTCGAGGCGGAAGCTGCGCCAGTCGCCGCGGTCGAGGTCGTAGCCGACGAGGTACCAGCGCCGGCCGAGGGTGACCAGCCGGTGCGGCTCCACGTGCCGCTCCGACGGCGTGGCGTCGGCGGCGGTGTAGCCGAAGGACAGCCGCTCCTCGTCCCGGCAGGCCTGGGCCACGACGGTCAGCGCCTCCGGGTCCACGAAGTGCCGCGGGCCGGCCCAGGGCACCGGGTCGGTCACCGCGCGCAGCGCCTCCACCCGGCGCCGCAGCCGGGTCGGCATCACCTGCACGACCTTGGCCAGCGCCCGCACCGACGACTCCGCGGTGCCGGCGACCGCGCTCTGCGCGGCGGTCTGCAGGCCGACGGCCAGCGCCACCGCCTCCTCGTCGTCGAGCACCAGCGGGGGCAGGGCGGCGCCGGGGGCGAGCTGGTACCCGCCGTCGACACCGCGCTGCGCCTCGACGGGGTAGCCGAGCTCCCGCAGCCGGTCGACGTCCCGGCGCAGGGTGCGGGCGGAGACGCCGAGCCGGCCGGCGAGGTCGGGCCCGGCCCAGTACCGGCGCTGCTGCAGCAGGGAGAGCAGGCGCAGGGTCCGCGCGGAGGGGTCGCCCACGCGGCGATCCTGCCCCGGATTGCGGTCAGGATCCGTCCGCTGCGGTCCCTAGCGTGGTCCTCGTCAGCGACACCGGACAGCGGAGGCGGACCCCATGGACACCACGACCACCCCCACCGGCGAGCGGGCCGACCTGTTGGAGGCGCTGGCGGTGCACCGGCACTTCCTCCGGTTCGCCGTCCGCGGCCTCACCGACGAGCAGGCCCGGCTGCGGCCGACGGCCAGCGAGCTCACCCTCGGCGGACTGGTCAAGCACGTCGCCCGCACGGAGGCGTCCTGGGCCGCGTTCGTCGTGGCGGGGGCGGCCGGGATGGCCGGTCCGGACGACGTCGACCCGCTGGCCGCGCGGGTCGAGGAGTTCCGGATGGGCCCCGGCGAGACGCTGGACGGCGTCCTCGCGGACTACGCGGAGGTCGCGTGCCGCACCGACGACCTGGTGCGCACCCTGCCGGACCTCGGGGCGTCGCACCCGCTGCCCGAGGCGCCGTGGTTCGAGCCGGGCGCGACCCGCTCGGCCCGCCGGGTCTTCCTGCACATCATCGCCGAGACCGCCCAGCACGCCGGGCACGCGGACATCCTGCGGGAGACCCTCGACGGCCAGCGGACGATGGGGTGAGCCTCCGCGGCCGGCTCAGCCCTCCTCGAGGGCGCGCAGCGCGGCCAGCGCCCGGTCGCGGGCCGCGGCGGCCTCGGTGGCGTGCCGCTCGGCGGTCCGCCGGTGCCGCTCGGCGCGGCGGAGCTCCTCGGCGGTCCGCGCGGCGTCCTGCTCCGTGCGGGCCAGCTCGTCGGACAGCTCCTGCACCCGCGCCTGCAGGTCGGCGCGGCGGGCGTCGAGGTCGTCGACCCGCTGGCGCTCCTCCTCGGCCTCGGCGGCGGCCTCCGCGGCCGCTTCGGTGGCCTCCCGCACCGCGGCGCGGGCCTCCTCCAGCTCCCGCCGGCGGCGGTCCTCGGCCGCGCGGCGGGCCTCCTCGCGGCGGGCCCGCTCCGCGGCCCGGTCGCGACGGTCGGCCCCCCGGGTCCGGTCCCGCGCCGGCGGGGGCTCCCCGGTGCGGGGCGGCACGATCCGCAGCGCCGGCCGGGTGCCCGTCGTCCCCAGGCCGCTGTAGGACATCGCGGCGGTGAGCCGGCCGGACAGCAGCGCCGCGCCGGCCTCGGGGTCGGCCATCGCCGCGCGCAGGGTGTCTGCGACCTGGGCCTCCACCGCACCGCCCACCCGGGCGCCGCGCTCCCGGGCCAGCGCGGTCGCCTGGCGGGTCAGCGCGGTGAGCAGCTGGGCGCGCTGGCGGTCCAGGGCGCGCAGCTGGTCGCCGGCCAGGCTCTCCTGCGCCTGGCGCAGCAGCTCGCCGAGCTCGACCAGACCCTCGATCTCCGCCCGCTGCTCGCGCGCCAGCAGGTTGCACACCCAGGCGGCCACGGTCGGCTTGGGCAGCGCCCCGATCTCGCGGGCCAGGGTCCGGTCGCCCGCGGCCCGGGCGTCGTGCTGCCGCTGGGTGCGCACCGCGACGAACTCCTCCGGCGGCACCGCGTACAGCTCGTCGGCGACCTCGTCGAGCTCCACGCCGCCGACCCTGCCACGCGGCCCGGGCCGGCCGGGCGGGGCGCCGTCACCCGGCCGTCCGGGGGGCCTCCCACAGGTCGATGCCGGAGTCGACGGCGTGCTGGTCGATGGCCGCCAGCTCCTCGTCGGAGAAGTCGAGCTGCTGCAGCGCGCCGACGTTCTGCTCCAGCTGCGCCACGCTGCTCGCGCCGATCAGCACGGAGGTCACCCGCGGGTCGCGCAGCGCCCAGGCCAGCGCCATCTGCGCCAGGCTCTGCCCGCGCTTGCCGGCGATCTCGTCCAGCGCGCGCACGTGGCCGAGCGACTCCTCGGTGAGGAGGTCGGTGGACAGCGACTTGCCCTGGCTGGCGCGCGAGCCCTCCGGGACGCCGTCCAGGTACTTGCCGGTGAGCATGCCCTGGGCCAGCGGGGAGAACGCGATGCACCCGGCGCCGACGTCCTCGAGGGTGTCCAGCAGGCCCTCGGTCTCGATCCAGCGGTTGAGCATCGAGTAGGACGGCTGGTGGATCAGCAGCGGCGTCCCCAGGTCGGCGAGGATCTCCGCCGCCCGCGCGGTGTCCTCCGGCGAGTAGCTGGAGATGCCGGCGTAGAGCGCCCGGCCGGACCGGACGGCGGTGTGCAGCGCGCCCATCGTCTCCCCCAGCGGCGTGGTCGGGTCCGGCCGGTGGGAGTAGAAGACGTCGACGTACTCCAGGCCCATCCGGCGCAGCGACTGGTCCAGGCTGGCCAGCACGTACTTGCGCCCGCCACCGCCCTGGCCGTACGGGCCGGGCCACATGTCGTAGCCGGCCTTGGAGGAGATGACCAGCTCGTCGCGGTAGGGGGCGAGGTCGTCGCGCAGGTGCCGGCCGAAGTTGGTCTCGGCGCTGCCGTAGGGCGGGCCGTAGTTGTTGGCCAGGTCGAAGTGGGTGACGCCGAGGTCGAAGGCGCGGCGCAGGATGGCGCGCTGCCGGTCGAACGGGACGTCGTCCCCGAAGTTGTGCCACAGCCCGAGGCTGACCGCCGGGAGGTCCAGCCCGCTGCGGCCGGTGCGCCGGTAGGTCATCGAGTCGTAGCGGTCGTCTGCGGCGAGGAAGGCCATGGTCGGCTCCCTGCCCGCCCGGCGGCCGGCCCAACCCGGCCGCGGAGATCGGTTGGCGCGACCGGGCGCGCAGGCCGATGCTGGCCCGGGGGCGCGACCGGCGTCCCGGCCAGCCACCGATCGGAGCGAGGCACCTCGATGACCAGCATGACCAGCAACGACGCGGCGACCGGCAGCCGCGACATCAAGTCCCACGAGACCACGAGCTTCGCCGACCTCGGCAAGGAGATGTGGAGCTACCTGACCGGCAAGGGCGCGGCGATCAACTACGAGTTCGTCGACATGGTGGTCGAGGTGCCGCGCGAGACCGGCCCGCAGGCCCCGCGGGCGACGTGGCGGCTCAACGGCACGCTGCGGATCACCACGTCCGAGAACGCCAGCCGGGGATGACGCCGGACGCCGGACGCCTGCACGTGGACGCCGACCTCTCCCTCGAGGTGGACGGCGCCCCGGTGCGGGTGGAGTCCTCCGGCGCGCGGGTGCGGGTGGTCGCCGACGACGTGCGCGGGCTGGTCGACCAGCTGCGCACGGCGGCGCGGGCGGCCGGGGCGGGGTCGCCACGGGACGGCGTGGCGACCCTCGCCGACCGGCTGGCCGCCGACGGGCTCACCGGGGTGCTGGCCGCCCCCACCGGGGACGTCGCCGTCATCGGCGCGGGCGTCGACTCACCGGTCGGGGGCCTGCTCTGGGGCACCCGGCGGGTGCACGTCGACACCCTGGGCCTGGTGCGCTCCAGCGACGCGGCCCGGTGGACGCTCGCCGGCGCCGCCGCCCTGCTGCTCGTCGTCCTGGCCGCCCGGCGCCGGCGGCGCTGAGCCACCCGGCGCCGAGCTACCCGGTGCTGAGCTACCCGGCAGTCGGCAGCGGCCGGGTGGCACCGGCGGCCAGCAGGCCGGCGGCGAGGACGGCGAGGACGACGAGCAGCGCCTGCAGCACCCCTGTGACCTCGGCGACGAACCCGATCAGCGGCGGGCCGGCGAGGAACGCGGTGTAGGAGATCGAGCTGACCACCGACACCCGGGCGGCCGCCCGCGCGGGGTCGTCGGCGGCGGCGCTCATGCCGACCGGGAAGCCCAGCGCGGCGCCGGCCCCCCACAGCACCGCCCCGGCGAGGGCCAGGGGCACCGCGGGGGCGGTGACGAACAGCAGCAGGCCGAGCACCGCCGTCGCGGCGCCGGTCCGCAGCACGGCCACCCGGCCCCAGCGGTCCAGCAGCGCGCCGCCCACCACCCGGACGGCGGTCATCGCGGTGACGAAGACGGCGAAGCCGATCGCCGCGGTCGCCTCGCCCAGGCCGTGGCCGTCGACCAGGGCCACGGCGAGCCAGTCGTTGGCGGTGCCCTCGGTGAAGGCGAAGGCGAGGGTGGACAGCCCGACCAGCAGGGTGCGCGGCTCCCGCCAGGCCTGCCCGACGCCCGAGCCGGCGGCACGCTGCTCGTCGTCCGGCGGCTCCACGGGGAGGAACGAGCGGGTGGCGACCGCGATCGCGCCCAGCGCGAGGACCGCCGTTCCCACGAGCTGGGCGGCCAGCGGGAGGGCCACGGCCGCGGCGCCGGCCCCCAGCAGCGCGCCGGCGACCGTGCCCACGCTGAACCCGGCGTGCAGCCGCGGCATGAGGGCGCGGTCCAGCCCCCGCTCGACCGCGGCGCCCTCGATGTTCATGGCCACGTCCCAGCTGCCCACGCCCACGCCCACCAGCGTCAGGCCCGCCCCGGCGGCGAGGACCTGACCGGAGGCCAGGCCGAGGGCCAGCAGCAGCAGCCCGGACACCGCCACGACCGCCCCGGCCAGCACGCCGCGGGCCGGGCCGATGCGGTGCACCACCGGGCCGGTGAGCGGCAGCGCCACGGTCGAGCCGACGGCGATGCACAGCAGCAGCAGCCCCAGCCCGGCCGACGACAGGTCCAGCGCGTCGCGGGCGGCGGGCACCCGCGAGATCCACGACGCGAAGGCGAACCCGTTGACGACGAAGGCCACGGCGACGGCGACCCGCGCCCGCTCGAGGGAGGCGGTGGAGGAGGTCAGGTGCACCAGGGGTCCTTCCGTGCGCGGCGTCCCGGTCACTCTATCGAATCGATTCGATGATCGTTTCCTCGACCGCGGGCCGGTGGGGTCGTAGCGTCGGCGGCCCCGACCCGACGAGGAGCCCGCGACCGTGAGCGACCGGACCCGCCCGACGCTGGCCACCGTGGCCGCCCGGGCCGAGGTGGCGCCGTCGACGGCGTCGCTGGTCTTCTCCGGCTCCGAGCGGGTCGCCCCGGCGACGCGGGACCGGGTGCTGGCGGCGGCCGCCGAGCTCGGCTACGCCGGCCCGGACCCGGTCGCCCGCTCGCTGCGCTCCCGGCGCAGCGGGGTCGTCGGGGCGGTGATCGGCGAGCGGCTGACCTACGCGTTCAGCGACCCGGTCGCGGTGCAGCTGCTCGACGGGGTCACCGAGGTGCTCAGCCCGCTGGGCGTCGGCCTGCTGCTGCTACCGGGGGACGCCGACCGGCACGGCCCGACGCTGGCCCAGCTGGCGCACGTGCCGCTGGACGCGGTGGTCTACGCGACCTGCGGGCCGGAGGACGACCCGGCCCTGGAGCACCTGCGGCGCCGCGAGGTGCCCATCGTGGCCGTCGACGGGCCGGGCGGCGACGACGTCGTCCTCGTCGGCGTCCCCGACCGCCGGGGCACCGCCGAGCTGACCCGGCACCTGGCCGACCTCGGGCACCGCCGGGTCGCGGTGGTCGCCCTGCCGCTGCGCCTGGACGGCACCCGCGGCCCGGTCACCGCCGAGCGCCGCGCCCGGGTGCACTTCCGCGACGTGCGCGAGCGGGCCCTCGGCGTCGAGGACGTCCTCGGCCCGGTGCCGCTGTGGGAGACGGCGACCAACGCGGTCGAGGAGGGCGCGCGGGCCGGGCGGGTGCTGCTCGACGTCTCGGCGGCGGACCGGCCGACGGCGGTGGTCGCGCAGAGCGACATCCTGGCCGCCGGCGTGCTGCGCGCCGCGGAGTCCCTCGGCCTTCGGGTGCCCGAGGACGTCAGCGTGGCCGGCTTCGACGGCGTCGACCTGCCCTGGCTGCCGCCGGTGCGGCTGACCACCGTCGTGCAGCCGACCACCGAGAAGGGCCGGGTCGTCGGCCGGGCGGTCACCGAGCTGCTCGCCGGACGGCGGCCGGCCGACGCCGTGCTCGACGTCCACCTGTCCGTCGGCACCACCACCGGGCCGGCCCCGCGGGCGTGACCCCCGCGCGGGTCAGGCCGAGTGCGAGGCCGGCGCCGACGACGGCGACACCCACCCAGACCGCCGGGGCCGGCGGCGGCCCGCCGAGGAGCACCCCGGTGCCGGCGGCGGCCACGGGCGCCGCCCGGTGAGCAGCCCGGCGCGGCCGGCCCCCAGCCGCATCCCCACGGAGCAGGTCGCCACGTCGCAGTCGAGGAACTGCATCCTGTCGTAGACGGCCATGCCCGCGCTCACCGATCCGCCGGGCGAGTTGATGTGGAGGTGGATGTCGCTGCGCGCGTCGTCGGCAGCCAGCAGCAGCATCTGCGCGCACAGCTGGTTGGCCACGTCGTCGTCGACCTGGCGGTCCAGGAAGACGATGCGCTCGCGCAGCAGCCGGTCGAACACGGCGTCGGTCAGGGAGGCGTGGCCGCCGGCGCCGCTCAGGCGGGCGGCGTCCGGCGTGGTCGGCATCGGGATGACTGGCATGGTCCGGCCTCGTTCTGGATGGGTGGATCCGTCGGCCGGAGTGGACCAGCGCGCCACTCGGGACATGCGGTGGGATGGCGTTGTTGCGCCGAGCGCGCAATCTCCACGCCGAGGGCGGAACCGACACGCCCGGGTGGGCACGGGAGGTGGTGGACGTGGTGCGGGACGCGTTCGTGGTCACCGGGGCGGCGGTGTTCGACGGCACCCGGTTCCGGCCGCCGGCCTCGGTGCTCGTCGTGGCTGACCGCATCGCCGCCGTCGAGGACCGCCTGACCCCTCCCACGGGCGCGACGGTCGTCGAGGCCGCCGGCGCCACGCTCCTGCCGGGCCTGGTCGACGCGCACACGCACGTGTCGGCCGGGGCGCTGGAGGCGGCGCTGCGCTGCGGCGTCACGACCGAGGTCGACATGTTCGCCGACCCGGCGCTCATCCGGTCGCTCCGGGCCCGGGCGGCCGCCGACCCGGCGGCACTGGCCGACGTCCGTTCCGCGGGGACCGGCGCCACCGCCCCCGGCGGTCACCCGACCGTCCTGGTCGACCTCGGCCGGCTCGCCCCGTTCCCCACCATCGCGCGACCGGACCAGGCCGCGGCCTTCGTCGCCGCCCGCATCGCGGAGGGCTCCGACCACCTCAAGGTGGTGCTGGAGGACGGCACCACCACCGGCCGGGCGGTGCCGCGGCTGCCCGACGACGTCCTGCGCGCCCTGGTCACCGCGGCCCACGCCGAGGGGCTCGTCGTCGTGGCGCACGCGCTCACACAGGCCGACGCGCTGGCCGCGGTCCGCGCCGGCGTCGACGGCCTGGCCCACCTGTTCCTCGACGAGCCCCCGTCGGAGGAGTTCGTCGCGGCGGCCGCGGGCAGCGGCGTCTTCGTCGTCCCCACGCTGACCTCGCTGGCCGCCCGCAGCGGCTCCCGCCGCGGCCCGGCGCTGGCGGCCGACCCGCACCTGGGGCCGCTGCTGGACCCCGCGCAGCGGTCGCTGCTGCTGGCGGGCTTCCCGGCCGGGCCCGGGGCGCGGGCCGACCTGCGGCACGCGCTGGACGCGGTGCCCCGGCTGCGCGACGCCGGGGTGCGCCTGCTGGCCGGCACCGACGCGGCCAGTCCCGGCACCGCGCACGGCGCGAGCCTGCACGACGAGCTGGACCTGCTCGTGCAGGCCGGCCTGGCCCCCGGCGAGGCGCTGACCGCGGCCACGGCGGCACCGGCCGCCGCGTTCCCCGCCCTCGCCGACCGCGGCCGGCTGGCCCCCGGCCTGGCCGCGGACCTCGTCCTCGTCGACGGCGGCCCGCGGGCCGACGTCACCGTGACGCGGAGGATCCGCGCGGTCTGGCGGCGCGGCCGGCGGGTGCCCCTGCCGGGACGGACCGGCTGACGGGGGCTGGACCGGAGCGGGCGTAGGCCGACGGCGTGGTCGCCAGCAGGCGCCGGAGGTGCCGGGTCAGGTGGGCCTGGTCGTAGAACCCCACCGCGGGTGCCACCCGGGCCGCCGGCACGCCGTCGAGCAGCAGCCGGCGCGCCCGGTCGAGGCGCCGCCCGGTCAGGTGTCGGTGCGGCGGCAGCCCGTGCCGACGGGTGGAGCACCGCACCAGGTGGGTGGGCGGCGCCCCGAGCAGCCGGCCGGCCTCGGTCAGCCCGAGCCCCTCGACGGTGCGGGCGTCGAGCAGGTCGCGCAGCCGGTCCGTGAGGACGTCGTCCCGCACGGCCGGCGCCGCGGCGACCGTGCCGGTCAGGTGCCGCCGCAGCCGGTCGGGCACGAGCGCCAGCCGGCTCTCCGCCTCCAGGGCCTCGGTGCGCGCGGCCAGCGCGGCGTGCAGCTGGGACAGCCGCACCCGCAGCACGGGGTCCTCGAGCGTCGGGCGGTCGACGGCGGCGCCGATGCCGTCCTCGCCGAGGGTGTCGGCGTCCAGGTACAGGACGCGCTTGCGGAAGCCGCCCGGCGTGTGCGCCCGCCCGTCGTGGGTGTGTGCGGGGTGGGCGTGGTCGGTGAAGGAGGCGTGGAAGACCTCGGCCGACCCCGGCACACCCGGCCGCCGGGCGGTGACCCGTGAGCCGGTCGGCACGTCAGGAACGTACAAGACCCGGCGGGGGCGGCCGGGCGATCCTGCGGGCATGGACCCTGCGCAGCCCGCCGTCCGGTGGCCCACGGGGATCGCCGTCCTGCTGCGGGAGGACCTCGCGTCGTGGCAGGCGCTGAACGTGACCGCCTTCCTGTCCGGCGGCATCGCCGCGACCCTGCCGGAGCTGATCGGGAAGCCCGACGCCGACGCCGACGGCACGGCCTACCTGCCGATGTTCCGGCAGCCGGTGCTGGTGCTCAGCGGCACCGCCGAGGTGCTCACCCGCGCCCACGCCCGGGCGCTGGAGCGCGGGCTGCCGCTGTCGGTGTTCACCGCCGACCTGTTCGCCACCGGTGGGGACGACGAGAACCGGGCCGCGGTGCGCGCCGTCCCCGCCGCCGCCCTGGACCTGGTCGGCCTCGCCCTGCACGGACCGCGCAACGCCGTCGACACGGTGGTCGAGGGCGCGCGGATGCACGCGTGACGGCGGCCTGCCCCGGCCGTCCGGCGCCGGCTGCCCGCCGTCCCTACGGTGGACGGGTGATCAACAGGGACGACGTCGAGGCGGCCCGGCAGCGCACCGCCGGGCTGGTGCGCCGGACGCCCGTCACCGCCGTGGCCGCCGGCGAGCTCGTGCCGGACGCCCCGGTGCTGCTCAAGCTCGAGCAGCTGCAGCACACCGGGTCGTTCAAGGCCCGCGGTGCGCTCAACCGGGTGCTGGCGGCGGCCGGGCGCGGGGAGCTCGGCCCGGCCGGCGTGGTGGCCGCGTCGGGCGGCAACGCCGGGCTGGCGGTGGCGTACGCGGCGGCCCGGCAGGGGGCGGCCGCCCGGGTGTACGTGCCGGCGACGGCGCCCGCGGTGAAGGTGGCCCGGCTGCGGGAGCTCGGCGCCGACGTCGTCCAGGTCGGGGACCGCTACGCGCTGGCCTACGAGGCCGCGGTCGCCGAGGCGGAGCGGACGGGGGCGCTGTTCTGCCACGCCTACGACCAGCCGGAGGTCTGCGCCGGGCAGGGCACGCTGGCCCTGGAGCTGCTCGACCAGGTGGACGGCGGGGTCGACACGGTCCTCGTCGCGGTCGGCGGCGGCGGGCTCATGGCCGGGGTGGCCGCCGCCCTGGAGGGCCGGGCCCGGGTCGTCGGCGTCGAGCCGCGCACCGCCGGCACGTTCGCGGCCGCCCTCGCCGCCGGGGTGCCGGTCGACGTGCCGGTGTCCGGCGTCGCGGCCGACTCGCTGGGCGCCACCCGGCTCGGCGCGATCGCCTGGGCGGTGGCCGGGCGCACCGGCGCCGGATCGGTCCTGGTGGACGACGCCGACGTGGTCGCCGCCCGGCTGTCCCTGTGGGAGGAGCACCGGCTGGTCGTTGAGCACGGCGCGGCGACCGTGGTGGCGGCGCTGCGCTGCGGCGCCTACCGGCCGGCACCCGGCGAGCGGGTGGTGGCGGTGCTGTGCGGCGCGAACACCGCGCTGGCCGACCTGACGCCGGAGGCGCCGCTCCGCTGACGGGCGCCGGGCTACCCGCCCGCCGCCGGCCGCCCGGCCCGCGGCAGGGCGAGGGCGGCGAGCAGCCCGGCGGCCAGCACGCCGGTGGTCACCGCGAAGGCGACCTGGTAGGAGGCGACGTCGGTCAGCCACCCGGCGGCCAGCGGCCCGACGATGGCGCCGAGGTCGGCCGACATCTGGAACACCGCGACCACCCGGCCGCCGCGCGCCGGGCTGACGTCGGCGACCAGCGCGGCCGGGACGCTGGCGAGGAAGGACGCGCCCAGCCCGAACACCGCCATCGACAGCAGGAAGACCCACAGGGCCGGCGGCGCGACGAGCGCGGCGGTCGAGGCGGTGGCCAGCGAGGCGCCGAGGACCAGCGCGGGGCGCCGTCCCCAGGTGTCGGCGAGGGCGCCGGAGCGCAGCAGGCCCAGGGCCTGGGCCACCGAGCCGGCCAGCAGCCCGGCGCCGGCCCACGCGACGGTGCGGCCCAGCTCCTCGGTGACGTAGAGGGGGACCAGCGAGTTGCGGACGCCGAACAGGACCCAGCCCACGCCGAGGTTGGCGACCAGCGCGGCCAGGTACACCCGCGACCGCAGCGCCGTGCCCAGGGGGACGGCCTCGGGCTCGGCTCCCGACGACGTCCGGGCGGCCTGCTCGCGGCGGGTGGCCGAGGGGCGCAGCAGCACCATGGCCACCGACCCGGCCAGGAGCAGGAACCCGGCGTAGAGGAAGAACGGCAGCCGCGGGGAGAGCTCGGCGAGCAGCCCGCCGGCCGCGGGGCCGGCGATGCCGCCGAGGATGAAGCCGCCCTGCCAGGTCGCGGCGGCCCGCCCGCGGTGCGACGGGGGCGCGACCCGCAGCAGCAGGGACAGCGCGGCGACGGTGAACATGGCGCTGCCCACGCCGCCGGCGGCGCGCAGGACGAGGAACAGCGGGAAGTCCGAGGCCAGGCCGGCCAGGCCGGTGGTGACCGCGACGACGACCAGGCCGGCCGACAGCACCGTCCGCTCGCCGAACCGCTCGACCAGCGAGCCGCCGCCGAAGGCCGAGACGAACCGGAAGAACGCGAAGGCGCTGACCGCCAGCCCGACGGCCGTGGTGCCGACGCCGAAGGAGCGGGCGAACAGCGGGATGGCCGGGGCGACGATGCCGAAGCCGAGGGCGACGACGAAGGCGACGACGGCGAGGATGCCGACCTCTCGGGGCAGCTCGCTCCGCCCCCGCCACAGCACGCCCTGGATGCTCGCACGGGGCGATCGGCGGCCGCCGGGGCGCGGGGCTCCTCGGCGGCGGACTGCCCAGGCGGCCGCCGACGACGGACCGCCCGGCCCCCGGGGCGGGGACCGGGCGGGTCGCGTCGCGCCCGCCGGGGCGTCCTGCGGGGGCCGCAGGACGGCCCGGCGGGCGTCGCCGTCAGCTGCAGCCGCTGGTGGAGCCGCAGCCCTCGCAGACGTAGCAGCTGCCGGCCGGGCGCATCTTCGTGCCGCAGGTCATGCACAGCGGCGCGTCGGTCGCGGTGCCGGTGACCAGCTCGAACAGCTCGGCCGACGAGTGCGCCTCGGTGACCGGCTTGTCCGACCGGGCGGCGGGCGACGCCGGCTTCACGGACGTCTCCGTCGGCACCGAGCCGCGCAGCGCCTCGACGTCGACCTCCTCCTCGACCGCGGCGGTCGAGGCCGAGGTGCCGTAGCCGGACACCTGGGCGGCCCGCTCCTCGGCGGTGAAGATGCCGAGGTTGGCCCGCTTGTCCACCGGCAGGTGGTCCAGGGCCAGCCGCCGGAAGATGTAGTCCATCACCGACTGGGCGATCCGGATGTCCGGGTCGTCGGTCATGCCGGCCGGCTCGAAACGCATGTTGGTGAACTTCTGGATGTAGGTCTCCAGCGGCACACCGTGCTGCAGCGCCAGCGAGATGCCGATCGAGAAGGCGTCCATCACACCGGCCAGGGTCGAGCCCTGCTTGCCCAGCTTGAGGAAGACCTCGCCGAGGCTGCCGTCCTCGTACATGCCGGCGGTCATGTACCCCTCGGCGCCGGCGACGCTGAACGACGTCGTCATGCTGGTCCGCTTCTTGGGCAGCCGCTTGCGCACGGGGTGCGACATCGTGGTCGCCGGCGCGGCCGCCTCCGCCTTCGCCTCGGCCTTCTTGGCCTTGGCGTCGGACAGCGGCTGGCCGACCTTGCAGTTGTCCCGGTAGATGGCCAGCGCCTTCAGGCCCAGCTTCCAGCCCTGGAAGTAGATGCCCTCGACGTCCTCGACGGTCGCGGTCTCCGGCATGTTGACCGTCTTGCTGATGGCGCCGGAGATGAACGGCTGCACCGCAGCCATCATCCGCACGTGGCCCAGCGGGGAGATGGCCCGCTCGCCCATCGCGCAGTCGAAGACCTCGTAGTGCTCCGGGCGCAGGCTCGGGGCGTCGACGACGTGCCCGTGCTCGGCGATGTACTCGACGATCGCCTCGATCTGCTCGTCCTGGTAGCCCAGGCTGCGCAGCGCCCGCGGGACCGTCTGGTTGACGATCTGCATGGACCCGCCGCCGACCAGCTTCTTGTACTTGACCAGCGAGAAGTCCGGCTCGATGCCGGTCGTGTCGCAGTCCATCATGAAGCCGATCGTGCCGGTGGGGGCCAGCACCGAGGCCTGCGCGTTGCGCCAGCCGAACTCCCCGCCGATCTCCAGGCACGCCTGCCACTCGGCGGTGGCGGCCTTGAGCACGTCGGCGTCGTCGGCGCCGACCGGGCGGATCGCGTCGTTGGCCGCGCAGTGCTTGCGCATGACCCGGGCGTGCGCGTCGGCGTTGCGGGCGAACCCGTCGTAGGCGCCCACGATGCCGGCCAGCTCGGCCGAGCGGCGGTAGGCCGTGCCGGTCATCAGCGAGGTGATCGCCGCGGCCAGGGTCTGGCCGCCGCGGGAGTCGTAGGCGTGGCCGGTGGCCATGAGCAGCGCGCCCAGGTTGGCGTAGCCGATGCCCAGCTGCCGGTAGGCCCGCGTGGTCTCCCCGATCGGGTCGGTCGGGAAGTCGGCGAAGCAGATCGAGATGTCCATCGCGGTGATGACCAGCTCGACGGCCCTCACGAAGTTCCGGGTGTCGAACGTGCCGTCGTCCTGCAGGAACTTCATGAGGTTCAGCGACGCCAGGTTGCACGAGCTGTTGTCCAGGCTCATGTACTCCGAGCACGGGTTGGACGCGTTGATCCGCCCGGTCTCGGGGTTGGTGTGCCAGTCGTTGATCGTGTCGTCGTACTGGATGCCCGGGTCGGCGCACTCCCAGGCGGCCTGGGTGACCTTGCGGAACAGGGTCTTGGCGTCGACGGTCTCGATCACCGAGCCGTCCATGCGGGCGCGCAGGCCGAACGGCGTGCCGTCCTCGACGGCGCGCATGAACTCGTCGGAGACCCGGACGGAGTTGTTGGCGTTCTGGTACTGCACGCTGGTGATGTCCCGGCCGCCGAGGTCCATGTCGTACCCGGCGTCGCGCAGCGCGCGGATCTTGTCCTCCTCGCGCGCCTTGGTCTCGATGAACTCCTCGATGTCGGGGTGGTCGATGTCGAGGACGACCATCTTGGCCGCGCGGCGGGTGGCGCCACCGGACTTGATCGTGCCGGCGGAGGCGTCGGCGCCGCGCATGAAGCTGACCGGGCCGGACGCGGTGCCGCCGGAGGACAGCAGCTCCTTGGAGGAGCGGATGCGGGAGAGGTTCAGGCCGGCGCCGGAGCCGCCCTTGAAGATCAGCCCCTCCTCCCGGTACCAGTTGAGGATCGAGTCCATCGTGTCGTCGACGGCGAGGATGAAGCAGGCGCTGACCTGCTGCGGCGCGGCGGTGCCCACGTTGAACCAGACCGGCGAGTTGAAGCTGAAGTACTGGTGCAGCAGCATCCAGGTCAGCTCGTGCTCGAAGACCTCGGCGTCGCCCTCGGTGGCGAAGTAGCCGTGCTCCCGGCCGGCCGCGCCGTAGGTCAGCACCACCCGGTCGATGAGCTGGCGCAGGCTGGTCTCCCGCTGGGGGGTGCCGACGGCGCCGCGGAAGTACTTCGTGGTGACGATGTTGGTGGCGTTGATGCTCCACTCGGCGGGGAACTCCACGCCGCGCTGCTCGAAGTTGATCGAGCCGTCCCGCCAGTTGGTCATGACGACGTCCCGGCGCTCCCAGGTCACCTCGTCGTACGGGTGCACCCCGGCGGTGGTGAAGACCCGCTTGACCTTCAGGCCCTTCCCCCTGGTCGGCGCCTTGGCGGCACGACGCGTACGGCCCGACAGGCGGTCCTCGGTCTCGGTCACGAGCTCTCCCTGAGTTGTGTGCGGTGCTGGTCGGAGAGGCGGCTGGGGAAGAGCCGCACCCTTCCTAGCTGGTGCTGCTGACGTTTCTCAGCCGCCGGCGGAGGAGGCGCTGGTGCGCCCCCCGCCCCGCCGGCGGGGTGGTGGGTCCTGCATGCCGGGCAGCGGGGGCGTGCCGGCGGCGACGTGCCGGGCCCGCAGCTCGGTGATCGCCTTCTCGAAGTCCTCCAGCGAGGTGAACGCCCGGTACACGCTGGCGAAGCGCAGGTAGGCGACCTCGTCGAGCTCCCGCAGCGGCCGCAGGATGGCCAGCCCCACCTCGTGGCTGGGGACCTCGGCCGCGCCGGAGGCCCGGATGGCGTCCTCGACCTGCTGGGCCAGCTGCTGGAGCTGGTCCTCGTCGACCGGCCGGCCCTGGCAGGCGCGGCGGACGCCGGCCACCACCTTGCTGCGGGCGAACGGCTCGCTCACGCCGCTGCGCTTGACGACGGCGAGCACGGCCTCCTCCACCGTGGTGAACCGGCGGCCGCACGCGGGGCACGAGCGGCGGCGACGGGTGGTCGCCCCCTCGTCGGCCTCGCGCGAGTCGATGACCCGGCTGTCGGGGTTGTGGCAGAAGGGGCAGCGCACGCGGTCCCCTCCCCTCCGGGCCTGCTCCGCCACGGTGTCCGCCCGGCCGGCTGTGGACCTCCCTGGGGACATCCGGTGGACGTCGTGGGGAGGGCCTGCGGACCGGCCTGTGGACAACTGCCTGCGGTGCAACTACTAGATGTAGGGGAACCCTAGGCCGGTCCCCACTACATCTGCAAGCCGAGCTGTGGCGCGTCGTCGGTCGAGACGACTCCGTGACCAGCGCGTCCCAGCCGCCCCACGGGCCCCGGCGGGCACGCCGACGAGCGCGCCTCCGGCGGTGCGGCGGCGCGGGAGGGAGCGGGGGCGGGACGGCCGGCTCAGGCCCGCAGCGCCTGGTCGGGACGCACCGGGCGGGGCCGGGCCCCCCGGTCCCCGAGCCGCATCGGCCGAGTCAGGCAGTCCGTGCCGGTCGCGCGCGGCATGAGCACCGTCGCGTCCCCGAGGTCCGGCTCCGCGCCGGCGCCCGTCTGCGGCGCCTCGGGCTGCGTGCGCGCGTCGAGCGCCCGGTGGCGGCCGGGCGCCGCCCCGGCCCGGTGCCGGCCGGCCGCGGCCGCCGCGTCGGTCGCGGCCGGCAGCTCGGCGGTCACGTCGCCGCCGTGGCGGCGCCGGGTGGCCGCGCGCGGGGCCACCGGGAGGACGCCGGCCGCCCGCTGCTCCCGGGCCGCCGCCTCGCTCAGCGACAGCCGCGGGGCGGCCGAGGCGCCGGGGAGCAGCTCCTCGGCCGGGCCCAGGGACAGCGCGGCCGGGGCGTCCGGCACGAGGACCGGCGCGGGATCGGCCTCGGGCAGCCGGACCTCGGGGAGGCCGGTCCAGACCTCGCGGTCGGCACCCACCCGAACCCACACCTGGCACGCACCCCCGCCGTCGTGCCGCCAGCCCAGCAGTGACCCCGGGCACCAGACGCCGTCGACGAGGACCTCGACGTCCTGGGAGGGAGTGCTGAAGACGGCGGCCCGGCGCCCTGGGGTGGCTGACACGGACCCGACGGTAGGTCCGTGACCTGCGACGGTGCGTCAGCGACTCGGCACGGCGGGTTGACGAACCTCGGCGTCCCGTCTTGTCGCTCCTCGACCGCCGCACCCCGCCACCGCTCCCCGCCGCCCCGGTCAGGGCAGTTCGAGCACCTGGCCGGGGACGACGGCGGAGCCCTCGAGGTCGTTGATCTCCGTGATGGCGTGGACCACCGCCCGCACGTCCCGGGTGTCGCCGGCGACCTCGCCGGCGATCGACCACACCGTGTCGCCCTCCCGCACCACGACGCTGCTGCCGCCGGCCAGCCGCAGCTCCCCGCCGGCGTCACCCCCGACGACCGGCGCCACCCAGGCGCCGAGCGCCACCGCGCCGCCCAGGGCCAGCGCGCCCACCAGCGCCCGCCCGCGGCGGGTCAGGCGCAGCCGCGCCTCCCCGCGGCCGGCACGAGCCGGAGCGGCGGCCGACCCACCCGGACGGACCCGGTGCGGACGCGGCAGGACGTCCCCGGGAGCCGGTGCACGGCCGGCCCCCCTCGCCGGAGCCGGGTCCGGGGCGCGGGACCCCGGGGCGCCCGGACGGTCGGGCACCGGGCGCAGGTGCCCGGTGACCCGCGGCCCGGACCCGGGGAGGACCGACCCGGCCGGCGACCGCGCCGGACCCGGCGCCGCACCCGGCCAGGGGGCCGCACCCGGCCGGGGGGGCGCACCGGGCCGCCCGGCCGCGCGGGCACCCCCGGTCGCACCGCCGACGCCCCCCGACCCGAGCAGCGGCCGCCAGGGCACCTGCACCACCGCGTCGAACTCCAGCACCGCCTGCCGCACGTCCACCACGAGCCCTCCCCCTCCCGACCCCGTCGCACCGACCCCGGTGCGTCGAACACGCGTTCGATCGAACGTCTGTGCGATGTCTACCGCATCCCGCTGACGGGGTCGACCCGACCACGCGTCCGGGCTTCGAACACGTGTTTGAAGTACCGGCCCCGAGGCGCTACCGTTCCGATCGACACCCGTCCGCCCCCGCCTCCGGGCCACCGGACCCGGGCCGCCCCTCCTCGGGGGCCGCCGGGCACCGGGGGCGGGCGCAGGACAGGGGGCCGTGGCGGCACGGCCGGCGAGGAGGAGACGTGGCGGGCACCAGGGGGACGTCGGGCAGCGGGGTCCGCGGGGGCGACGGCCCGTCGCGGCGCCCGTCCGGGAGCCGGTCCGGCGCGGGGGCCGGCGCGCCCGACGCGGACGGGACGGCGTCGGTGCGCACCTTCCCCGACCGCGGCGAGGCGGGCGACGGGCTCACCCAGCGGCAGCGGCGGGTCCTCGAGGTGATCCGCGACTCGATCGAGCGGCGCGGCTACCCCCCGTCGGTGCGCGAGATCGGTGAGGCCGTCGGGCTCTCGTCGGCCTCCTCGGTGGCCCACCAGCTGAGCGTGCTGCAGAAGAAGGGCTGGCTGCGCCGCGACCCGAACCGGCCCCGGGCGCTCGACGTCCGGCTGCCCGGCGACTCCCCCGGCGCCCCCGCGCCCGCGGTGGCTGCCCCCGGCGGCGCCGACGAGACACCCGCCCCGACGTACGTCCCGCTGGTCGGCCGGATCGCCGCCGGTGGCCCGGTGCTGGCCGAGCAGGCGGTGGAGGACGTCTTCCCGCTGCCCCGCGAGCTGGTCGGCGAGGGCACCCTGTTCATGCTCCGGGTCAGCGGTGACTCGATGGTCGAGGCGGCCATCTGCGACGGCGACTGGGTGGTCGTGCGCCAGCAGCCGACCGCGGAGAACGGCGAGATCGTCGCCGCCATGATCGACGGCGAGGCGACGGTGAAGACCTACAAGCGGCGGGACGGGCACCTGTGGCTGATGCCGCACAACCCCGCGTACGAGCCCATCCCGGGTGACGACGCCACGGTCCTCGGCCGCGTGGTGACGGTGCTGCGCCGGGTCTAGCAGGGGCCCGTCCGGCTCGGGGCCCCGACCCGGGGGTCAGCCGCGCCGGCGGAGCAGCCGGCTGCCCAGCCAGACGAGCACTCCGGCGGCGGTGGCCGCGGCCGCCGCGGCCACCGCCGTCGGCACCCCGCCGTCGCCCGGACCGGCCAGCAGGCCGTCGGCCGCCGGCGACTCCCCCGGCGGGGCGGGCACGGGCGGCAGCGGGACCACGGTGACGTCGCCGGGCAGCCCCTCCCCCGCCACCACCAGCGCCGACGAGTCGCCGGTGAAGCCGACCGCCTCCCCCTGGGGTGCGGCCGGCAGCGCGACGCGGCGGGGCTCCCCTGCCAGCGCCCCGGCGACGTCGGACCCGGACAGCGGCCAGACGTAGGCGTCGGTGTAGGTGCGCAGCGCCAGGGCCCGTCCGTCCGGGGAGACCGCGCCGCCGGTGACCATCAGCTGCCCGGCCCGTCCGACCGGTCCGCCGGGCGTGCCGGTGAGCACCAGGTCCACGCGGGCGACCTCGGCCAGCCCGACCGTGCCCTCCTCGACCAGCGCCGACACCGGCCGGAACACCGCGCTGGCCCCGAGCACCTCCTTGGTCACCAGGTACGGCGTGCCGTCCGGGGCGAGCAGCAGCGCCTCGGCGTCCCGGGGCCGGTCGGGGTAGGCCAGCCGGTACACCGCCGTGCTGCCGTCGGGACGCAGCGCCAGCAGGGCGACCGTCGCCCGCACCCCGGTGTTGTCGCCGGTGTCGGCCAGCCAGACCGTCCCGTCGGCCCCCACCGCGAGGTCCTCGGGGTCGTAGGGGTCCACCGCCCCGGTCCGGACGTCGAGGACGGTGCAGGCCCGGTCCAGCGCGAACACCTCCAGGCCCGCGCCGCCGTCGTTGTGCACCAGCAGCCGGTCGCCCACCTCGGCCAGGCCGGAGACCTCCGGCAGCCGCGGGTCGGTGATCTGGCAGCGGGTCGCCGGCGGGGCGGGGGCGGCGGCCGCCGCACCCGCCGAGGCCGGCAGGGTCGCGGTCAGCAGCAGCGTCAGCGCCAGCCCGGTGCCCGCACCCCGGCGCCGCACCGGGGTGCGGTCAGGCGGAGGACCGGCCGGTGCGCGCACCGGCCCAGCGTGGCACCACCGCGGCGTCCAGCGCGTGGACCACGCCCAGCAGCAGGACGCCGACCGCGCCGCCGACGAGGGCGTCGGTGACCCAGTGGAAGTCCAGGGACACCATCGCGACCCCGGTCGCCACCGGGCCGGCGACGCTGAGCAGCAGCGCGGTGCGCTGCACCCACGGGGCCAGCCGGTACTGCACGACCTGCCAGCGGGCGACCCCCCACATGAGCACGGCGTTGGCCACGTGCCCGGAGGGGTAGGAGGCGCCGTCCCGGTGGAAGAAGGACCCGGGGTAGGCCGGCGCGGTGCGGCCGGTGCCGTACTTGAACGAGTAGACGACGGCGGTCAGCAGCACCAGGGCGAGCAGCACCCGCACCAGCGGCACCGCGGTGCGGAACCGCCAGCCGAGGTAGCCGACCAGCCCGGCCAGGACGACGAGGATGAACCCGCGCCCCCCGAGCTGGGTCACCGCCCACACCGGCCAGTAGGCGCCGGAGTCGGCGAGCGCCCAGGAGCTGACGACCTCGGAGACCCGCAGGTCCACCCGTTCGAGCACCCCGCGGCCGAGCAGGTCCGCCGTCACCGCCACGGTGACCACCGCGGCCGCGGCGAGCAGCCACCGCGGCGGGCGGCCCACGGGCACGACCGGGGCGGCGCCGGCGTCCGGCGGGGTGGCGCCGGGGCGCCGCCGGACCGCGCCCCTCGTCACGGGGTCACGGTACCGGGCCGTGACCTGACCGTGACGTCGCTCGACGGGGGTCGGCTCAGCCGACCGGTGCGGCGAACTCCTCCAGGGCCGCGGCGAGCGCGCCGTCGACGCGGGCGCCGAGCCGGGTGCCGCCGGCCTCGTGGGTCTCGCGGAGCACCTCGCCGTCCCGGTGCACCCGGGCCACCAGGTCGCCGCGGTCGTAGGGCACCAGCACGTCCACCTCGACGTCGGGGTGCGGCAGCCGGCCGGCGAGGACCTCGCGCAGCTGCTCGATCCCCTGGCCGGTGCGGGCGGAGACCCACACCGCCCCGGGCAGCGCCCGGCGCAGCGTGAGGATGGCCTCCTCGCTCATCGCGTCGACCTTGTTGACGACGACGAGCTCGGGCACCCCGGCGGCGTCGATGTCGTTCAGCACCACGTGCACCGCGTCGATCTGCCCCAGCGGGTCGGGGTCGGAGCCGTCGACGACGTGCACCAGCAGGTCGGCGGCGGCCACCTCCTCCAGGGTGGAGCGGAAGGCGTCCACCAGCTGGTGCGGCAGGTGCCGGACGAAGCCGACGGTGTCGGTGAGGGTGTACTCGCGGCCGTCCGGCGACTGCGCCCGGCGCACCGTCGGGTCCAGGGTGGCGAACAGCGCGTCCTCCACCAGCACGCCGGCACCGGTCAGCCGGTTGAGCAGGCTGGACTTGCCGGCGTTGGTGTACCCGGCGATGGCCACGCCGGGGACGGCGTTGCGCCCGCGGGAGGACCGCTGGGTGGCCCGGGCGGTGGCCATGCCGGCGATCTCCCGCCGCAGCTTGCTCACCCGCGCGCGGATCCGCCGGCGGTCGGTCTCGATCTTGGTCTCCCCGGGACCGCGGGTGCCGATGCCGCCACCGCCGGCGACCCGGCCACCGGCCTGCCGGGACAGCGACTCACCCCAGCCGCGCAGCCGCGGCAGCATGTACTGCATCTGCGCCAGCTCGACCTGCGCCTTGCCCTCCCGGCTGGAGGCGTGCTGGGCGAAGATGTCGAGGATCAGCGCGGTCCGGTCGACCACCTTGACCTTGAGGATCTTCTCCAGCGCGTTGAGCTGGCCGGGGGTCAGCTCGCCGTCGCAGATCACGGTGTCGGCGCCGGCGGCCGCGACGATGTCGCGGATCTCGGCGGCCTTGCCCGACCCGACGTAGGTGCCGGCGTCGGGCTTGTCCCGCCGCTGCACCACCGCCTCGAGCACCTGCGAGCCCGCGGTCTCGGCCAGCGCGGCCAGCTCGGCCAGCGAGCGGTCGGCGTCGGCCTGCGTGCCCTCGGTCCAGACGCCGACCAGCACCACGCGCTCCAGGCGCAGCTGCCGGTACTCGACCTCGGTGACGTCGGCGAGCTCGGTGGACAGGCCGGCGACGCGGCGCAGCGCCCCGCGGGCCTCCAGGGCGTAGGAACCGGTCGTGTCGTCGGCCCCGTCCTCGGGGAACGGCCCCTCCCCGGCGGACGCGGCGCGCAGCGCGCGCTCCTCGGCGTCGGCGAGCACGGCGCGGTTCTGTGCGGTCGTCATCGTCTCCAGCGTGGCAGACCCCAGCACGCGGGGCACCTGAGTTGTCATCAGTCCGTGCAACAACGGGTGCGCCGTGATGCATCCCGGCACGCGTGACCTGGTGGGGGTCGGGTAGGGCGCGGGTGAGGACCCACGACCCCAGGAGGCCCCAGGTGAGCGAGACCGGCAGCACCCCCGACGAGGAGCTCGACGACCCCGGCCGCGACCCGGTGGGCCTGGGCGTGCCGCGCAACCCGATGTCCGGCGGGTTCGGCAACGTCACCGGCGGATCCGACCAGGACACGGGTCAGGGCGAGCCGGAGGGCAGCCCCGGCATCGCCGGGCAGTCGCTGATGCCCGACTCCCCCGAGGAGAGCGGCAACACCCGCGACGGCGGGGACGGCAGCCCCGGCCCCGGGTAGCGGCGGGCTCAGCCGGCCAGCCACTCGGCGGTGAGCTCGCCGGCGGCGACCACGACGGCGGGCCCGGTCAGCACCGTCGTCCGGCCGTCGACGGTGACCCGCAGCCGCCCGCCAGGGACGTCGACGGTCACCGTGCCGGTCGCGGCGCCGGCCGCCTCCAGGGCCGTCCACGCGGCGGCGCAGGCGCCGGTGCCGCACGAGCGGGTCTCCCCGACGCCGCGCTCGGACACCCGCAGCCGCACGTGCCGGCCGGGCTCGACGACGTTGACGAACTCGACGTTGACGCCGTCGGGGAACAGCCCGGCGTCGACGGCCGGCGCGGCGGTCAGGTCCAGGGTGTCGACGTCGACGCGGGTGAGGCAGGCCAGGTGCGGGTTGCCCATCGACACCGCGCGGCCGGGGAACACCGCGCCGTCCAGCTCCGCGGTGCCGTCGCCGAACGGGCGGGCCGGCCCCATGTCCACCCAGTAGCCGCCGTCGGGCGCGGCGCCGACCCGCCGCGGGCCGCCGCGGGTGCCGACCCACAGGCCCTCGGCGCAGGCGGACCGCTCCACCAGCCCCTCGGCGACCAGCACGTGCAGGAACAGCCGGATGCCGTTGCCGCACATCTCGGCGGTGGACCCGTCGGCGTTGCGGTGGTCCATGAACCACTCGCACCGGCCCAGTGCCTCGCCCAGCACGGTCGGGGCGTCGGGCACGTGCACCGAGCGGACGACGCGCAGCACGCCGTCCCCGCCGAGGCCGGCGCGGCGGTCGCACAGCCGCCGCACCACCCGGGCGTCCAGCCGGTCCTCCGGCCAGCCGGTGCCGTCGGGGTCGGGCAGCACGACGAAGTCGTTCTCCGTGCCGTGGCCGACCAGCACCCGCCGCGCGTTCACCGGTCCAGCGTACGGGCGGTGATCACCTGCAGGGCGGCGTCGGCCAGGTCGGGGCGGGCGGCGTCGAGCCAGCCGGTCGACCGGTCGCGGCGGAACCACGAGCGCTGCCGGCGCACGAAGCGCCGGGTGGCGGCCACCGTGCGCTCGCGCGCCTCGGCGGCGGTGAGCGTCCCGGCGAGCTGGGCCAGCACCTGCGCGTAGCCCAGCGCCCGCGAGGCGGTCGGGCCCTCGTGCAGCCCGTCGCGGGCCAGCGCCTCGACCTCGGCGACGAACCCGGCGGCCCACATCCGGTCCACCCGCAGCGCCACCCGCCGGTCGAGCTCGGCCGGCTCCCGGTCCAGGCCGACGACCACCGCGGGGTAGTGCGGCCGCGGCTCGGGCAGCGTCGCCCGGAACGGGCCGCCGGTGAGCTCGACGACCTCCAGCGCCCGCACCACCCGCCGCCCGTTCGAGGGCAGGACGGCGGCCGCCGCGGCGGGGTCGACCCGCGCCAGCCGGGCGTGCAGCGCGGCGGGCCCGGCGTCGGCGAGCTCGGCCTCCAGCCGGGCGCGCACCGCGGGGTCGGTGCCGGGGAAGTCCAGCTCGTCGAGGACGGCGCGCACGTACAGCCCGGAGCCGCCGACCAGCAGCGGGACCACTCCCGCCGCCCGCAGCCGGTCGACCTCGGCCCGGGCCAGCCGCCGGTACTCGGCCACCGACGCCGCCTGCCGCACGTGCCAGACGTCGAGCAGGTGGTGCGGCACGCCGTCCCGCTCCGCCGTGTCGGGCTTGGCGGTGCCGATGTCCATGCCGCGGTAGAGCTGCATCGAGTCGGCGTTGACCACCTCGCCGCCCAGCCGGTGGGCCAGCGCCACCCCGAGCGCGGTCTTGCCGGTGGCGGTGGGGCCGACCACCGCGACCACCGGCGGCGGCCCGCTCACCGCACTCGCCAGTCGGCCACCAGGTAGCCGACCCCGAAGGGCGCCTCGTGCGCGTGCAGCCGCCCGGTGACCGCCCGCCCGGCCAGCACGGCGCCCACCGCCCGCCAGGTGGGCACGCCGGCGGCGAGCAACCGGGCCCCCTCCGTGGCGTCCAGCGCGGCCAGGGCGTCGGCGTCCCCGCCGGCCAGGGCGGCGGCCACCGCGTCGTCGAACGGCTCCGCGGCGTCGTCGAGGTGCCCGGGTGCCTTGACCGACCGGCGCGCCGAGCCGTCGCCCATGGCCAGGACGGCGACCCGGGCCGGCAGGTCGGCGAGGGCGCCGGCCAGGTCGCCCGGGCCGACGCCGAGGCGCAGGCCCGCGTGGCCCGCCTCGTCCAGCAGCCAGGCCCCCACCGTGTGCGCCAGCGGGGTCCGCCACCTGCCCGGCCGGACCCGGCCGGCGAACGGGACGCCCAGGTCGACGCCGAAGCCGCGCAGGTCCCCGCCGTCGCCCTGCCCGTACCGGACGCCCGCGCCGCCCCCGGCGCCGACGACCACGACGACCTCCGGCCGGGCCGCCAGCAGCGCGTCCACCGCCGTGGCGCAGGCCGCCCGCAGGCCGGCGGTGTCCCCGGCGGCCCGCCCGGCCACGGCCGGCAGCAGCAGGGGCGGGCACGGGCAGAAGGCGACCGCCGCGGGGGCCGGGCGGGGGGTGCCGGGGGCGCCGGGACGGGCTGGGGCCGAGCTCACCCGGGCAGTGTCCCGGATGCGTCGTGGGACACTCCGGGACGTGTCGAGCACGGAGAACGCCGCGAGCCCCTCCCCGCTGTCCGAGCCGGAGCCGACCGGGTCCGAGGCGGTCGCCCCCGAGGCGGGGACCACTGGGGGGCCGACCCCGGGGGACGCCGCCGTGGCCGACCCGACCGCGGCGCCCGCCGCCTCCGAGGACGGGGCCGCTCCCGGTGCAGCCCCCGCCGACGACATGAGCACCGCGGACACCCCCGCCGACGACGTGGTCGCCCCGGCCACCCCCGCCGAGGACACCACCCCCCACCCGGCTCCGGCCGCGACCCCGGCCGCCGTCCCGCACCCGCCGGCCGAGGCCGCCGCGCCGTCCGACCCCGCCCGGTGGGGCCGGGTGGACGAGGACGGGACGGTCTACGTCCGCACCGCCGAGGGCGAGCGTGTCGTGGGCTCCTGGCAGGCCGGCGAGCCCGCGGCGGGGCTGACCCACTACGCCCGGCGCTACGACGACCTGGCCACCGAGGTGACCCTGTTGGAGGCGCGCCTGCGGGCGCACACCGGGAACCCCAGCGAGATCAAGGCCAAGGCCCAGGCGCTGGCCGAGTCCATCCCCACCGCCGCCGCCGTCGGCGACCTGGACGGGCTGGCCGCCCGCGCCCGCGCCATGGTCGGGACGGCGGACTCCGCGGCCGCCGAGTCGCGGGCGGAGAAGGCCGCCGCCCGGGCCGCCCAGGTGGTCCGCAAGGAGGCGCTGGCCGCCGAGGCCGAGCAGATCGCCGCGGAGTCCACCGCGTGGAAGGCCGCCGGCGACCGGCTCAAGGCCATCGTCGAGGAGTGGAAGACGATCCGCGGGATCGACCGCAAGACCGACGAGGCGCTGTGGACCCGCTTCGCCGCCGCCCGGGACGCCTTCGGCCGCCGCCGCGGCGCGCACTTCGCCGCCCTCGACGCCCAGCGCGGGGAGGCCCGCGCGGCCAAGCAGGGACTCATCGCCGAGGCGCAGCGGCTGTCCACGTCGACCGACTGGGGCGCCACGAGCGCGGCCATGCGCACGCTGATGGACCGGTGGAAGGCCGTGCCGCGCACCGGGCGGGACGGCGACGACGACCTGTGGAAGCAGTTCCGCGCCGCGCAGGACGTCTTCTTCGCCGCCCGCGCCGAGTCCGACAGGGCGCGCAACTCCGAGCAGGTGGCCAACCAGCAGGCCAAGGAGGAGATCCTGGCCCAGGCCGAGAAGCTGGACCCGGCCACCGACCTGCGGGGCGCGCAGAACGCGCTGCGCAAGCTGCAGGAGCGCTACGACGCCATCGGCCACGTGCCGCGCGCCGCGATGCGCCAGCTGGAGGACCGGATGCAGGCCGTGGAGCAGCGGGTCCGCGGCGCCGTCGACTCCTCCCGCCCGCGGGTGGCCCCGGAGAACCCGATGGTCACCTCGATGCGGCAGGCGGTCACCAAGGCCGAGGAGCAGCTCGCCAAGGCCGAGGCCGCGGGCGACGCCCGGCGGGTCGAGGAGGCCCGGGCCAACCTCAGCACCCGCCGGGAGTGGCTGGCCGAGGCCGAGCGGTCCGCCGCCCGCCGCTAGCCGCAGCGGCTCAGCAGCCGCCGACGGGCGTGAGCGGGGGCGGGACGCCGACCCCCGGCATGCCGAGGGCGACGCCCGGCGTCGTCGGGCGGGTGCCGGCCTCGTGCGCGTCCCCGGCGCGGGTCCGCCGGTGCGCGCGCAGCGGCCCGTCGGCGACCAGGTGGTGCGGCGCGGCCTGGGTGACCACGGTCTCGACGACGTCGCCGGGGCGCACCGCGCGCGCCCCGTCGTCCCCGGGCCGGAAGTGCACCAGCCGGCCGTCGCGGGAGCGGCCGCTCAGCCGGCCGGTCCGCGCGTCCTTGCTGCCCTCCCCGGCGGCGACCAGCAGCTCGACGGTGCGGCCGACCTGGGCGCGGTTCTCCGCCCAGCTGATCTCCTCCTGCAGCGCGGTCAGCCGCAGGTAGCGCTCCTGCACGACCTCCTTGGGCAGCTGGCCGTCCATGTCGGCGGCCGGCGTCCCGGGGCGCCGGGAGTACTGGAAGGTGAACGCGCCGGCGAAGCGGGCCTGCCGGACCACCTCGAGGGTCTGGGCGAAGTCGGCCTCGGTCTCGCCGGGGAAGCCCACGATGACGTCGGTGGTGATCGCGGCGTCGGGCATCGCGGCGCGCACCCGGTCGAGGATGCCGAGGTAGCGGTCCTGCCGGTAGCCGCGGCGCATCCGGCGCAGCACGTCGTCCGACCCGCTCTGCAGCGGCATGTGCAGCTGGTGGCACACCGCCGGCGTCCCGGCCATCGCCTCGATGACGTCGTCGGTGAACTCCCGCGGGTGCGGGCTGGTGAAGCGGATCCGCTCCAGGCCCTCGATCCGGCCGGCCGCGCGCAGCAGGCCGGCGAAGGCGCCGCGGTCGCGGAACTCGACGCCGTAGGCGTTGACGTTCTGCCCGAGCAGGGTCACCTCGAGCACACCCTGGTCGACCAGCGCCTGCACCTCGGCGAGGACCTCCCCGGGCCGGCGGTCCCGCTCCTTGCCGCGCAGCGCCGGGACGATGCAGAACGTGCAGGTGTTGTTGCACCCGACGCTGATCGACACCCAGCCGGAGTGGGCGGAGTCCCGCCGGGCCGGCAGGGTGGAGGGGAAGACCTCCAGCGCCTCCGCGATCTCCACCTGGGCCTCAGCGTTGTGCCGGGCGCGCGCCAGGAGCGCGGGCAGCGAGCCGACGTTGTGCGTGCCGAAGACGACGTCCACCCACGGGGCGCGGCGCACGATCTCCCCGCGGTCCTTCTGCGCCAGGCACCCGCCGACGGCGATCTGCATGCCCGGGCGCGCGTCCTTGACCGGGCGGAGGTGGCCGAGGTTGCCGTAGAGCCGGTTGTCGGCGTTCTCCCGCACCGCGCAGGTGTTGAGCACGACGACGTCGGCGTCGGCCCCCTCGGGTGCGGCGGTGTAGCCGGCGGCCTCCAGCAGCCCGGACAGCCGCTCGGAGTCGTGGACGTTCATCTGGCAGCCGTAGGTGCGCACCCGGTAGGTCCGCGCGGGTGCCTCGAGGTCGCTGGTCATGACGGGTCGAGGGTACGGCGACCCGAACGGGTGTCCCCCGGTCGACCGCACCCGGGCAGTCGTTACGCCTTCGTGATCGCGGGGCGCCGATACCGTTGCCGACCGCCTCTAGGGTCTGCCGGGTGACCAGCCGTACCGCCGGAGAGCCTCTCGTCCGCCTGTCCGCGGTCGACAAGTGGTTCGGCGAGCTGCACGTCCTGCAGGACATCGACCTGTCGATCGACCGCGGTGAGGTGGTCGTCGTCATCGGCCCGTCGGGCTCGGGCAAGTCGACGCTGTGCCGAACGGTCAACCGGCTGGAGCCCATCGACTCCGGCGAGATCACCATCGACGGCCAGCGGCTGCCCGACGAGGGCCGGGAGCTCGCCCGGCTGCGCGCCGACGTCGGCATGGTCTTCCAGAGCTTCAACCTGTTCGCGCACAAGACCGTGTTGGAGAACGTCACGCTGGGCCCGGTCAAGGTGCGCAAGCAGCCGAAGGGGGACGCCGAGCGGCGCGCCCGCGAGCTGCTGGACCGGGTCGGCGTCGGCAGCCAGGCCGACAAGTACCCGGCGCAGCTGTCCGGCGGGCAGCAGCAGCGGGTGGCGATCGCCCGGGCGCTGGCGATGGACCCCAAGGTCATGCTCTTCGACGAGCCGACCTCCGCCCTGGACCCGGAGATGATCAACGAGGTCCTGGACGTGATGACCGCGCTGGCCCGGGACGGCATGACGATGGTCGTCGTCACCCACGAGATGGGCTTCGCCCGCCGGGCGGCCAACCGGGTCGTGTTCATGGACGGCGGCCGGATCGTCGAGTCCGCCACCCCGGAGACCTTCTTCACCCGCCCGCAGTCGGACCGGGCCAAGGACTTCCTCGCGAAGATCCTCACCCACTGAGCCCGCAAGAGAGGAACGCACATGCGCATCACCCGCTACGCCGCCACCCTGGGGGCGGCCGGCCTCGTGCTCGCCGGCTGTGCCAGCGAGGCCGGCCAGCAGGCCGAGCAGGCCGCCTCGGAGGCCCCCGAGGTCGCCCAGGACGCGGAGTTCCCCGCCGGGACGACGATGGCCGAGCTCGCCGAGGCCGGGACGATCACCGTCGGCACCAAGTTCGACCAGCCCGGCTTCGGCCTGGCCAACCCGCAGGGCGTGCCCGAGGGCTTCGACGTCGAGGTCGCCAAGATCGTCGCCGGGGAGCTGGGCATCGCCCCCGAGGACATCGAGTGGACCGAGACGGTGTCGGCCAACCGGGAGTCGTTCATCCAGAACGGCGACGTCGACATCGTGGTGGCCACCTACACGATCAACGACGCCCGCAAGCAGCTCATCGACTTCGCCGGGCCCTACTACGTGGCCGGCCAGGACATCATGGTCGCCACCGGCAACCCGCTGGCCATCGAGGGCCCCGACGACCTCGCGGGCAAGCGGGTCTGCTCGGTCGAGGGCTCCACCCCGGCGCAGAACATCCGGGACAACTACCCCGAGGCCCAGCTGACGCTGTTCGACGTGTACTCCAAGTGCGCCGACGCGCTGCGCAACGGCCAGGTCGACGCGGTCACCACCGACAACGTCATCCTCACCGGGCTGGTCCAGGGCGGGCAGGGCGCCTTCGAGCTGGTCGGCAACCCGTTCACCGAGGAGCCGTACGGCATCGGCCTGGCCAAGGGCGACGACGAGTTCCGCGCGTTCGTCAACGACACGCTGGAGCAGGCCTTCGAGGACGGCACCTGGGCCGCGGCCTGGGACCGCACCGCGGGCGCGATCACCGGCACGGAGGCCCCCGAGCCGCCCATGGTCGACCGCTACTGACCGACCGGATCCCGTGACGCCGCCGGGCGGGGCCTCCCGCCCGGCGGCGCGTCGCCGTCCCGACCCGGAGAGGAGGCGCCGTGGACTTCGTGAGCGAGAACGCCGACCTGTTCGTCGACGCGTTCCTGGCCACCCTCGGCCTGTCGCTGCTGGCCGGCCTGCTGGCGCTGGTGCTCGGCACGCTCCTCGCCGCGATGCGGGTCAGCCCCGTCCCGCCGCTGCGCGGGCTGGCCACCTTCTACGTCGAGACCTTCCGCAACACGCCGCTCACGGTGGTCTTCTTCTTCCTCATCTTCGGGCTGCCGCAGATCGACTTCGTGATCGGCTTCTTCTCGGGTGCGGTCCTGTCGGTCGGCCTCTACACCGCGGCGTTCGTCTGCGAGGCGGTGCGCTCGGGCATCAACGCGGTGGCGGCCGGTCAGGCGGAGGCGGCGCGGGCGCTCGGGCTGACCTTCGGGCAGTCCCTGCGCGAGGTCGTCCTGCCGCAGGCGTTCCGGACCGTCGTCCCGCCGCTGGGCAACGTGCTGATCGCGATGGTGAAGAACACCTCCATCGCCGCGGGCTTCTCGGTCAGCGAACTCAGCTCCCTGCTGCCCCGGCTGGTCAACGCCGACGCCGGTGACCTGACCCTCGTGCTGGTCGGCGTGGTCGTCGGCTACATGGTCATCACCCTGCCGTCCGCGCTGGCGGTCAACCGGATCGAGCGCCGGGTGGCGATCCTGCGATGACCACACCGGTGCTGTTCGACCTGCCCGGCCCCCGGGCCCGTCGGCGGATCCGCATCGCCACGGCGGTCGGCGGCCTCCTCGTCGCCGCGCTCGTCGCCCTCGTGCTCGTCCGGCTGGCCGGCAACGGGCAGCTGGAGGCCCAGCGCTGGGCCGTGCTGTTCGACCCGGCCAGCCAGGTGCCGCAGGCGCTGGGTCAGGCCCTGCTGCGCACGCTGCAGGTCGCCCTCATCGGCATGGTGCTGGCCACCGCGCTGGGCCTGCTGCTCGCGGTCGGGCGGCTCTCGGAGCACCGCTGGGTGCGCATCGTGGTGTCCACGGCCATCGAGTTCTTCCGCGCGGTGCCCCTGCTGGTCCTGATCTTCGCGCTGTTCTTCCTGCTGCCGAAGTTCGGGATCCGGCTCAGCGCGTTCTGGGCCCTCGTCGGCGGCCTGGTCCTCTACAACGGCGCGGTGCTCGGCGAAATCTTCCGCGCCGGCATCCTGTCGGTGGACCGCGGCCAGCGAGAGGCCGCCTACGGGCTGGGCATGCGCAAGACGCAGGTGATGACGCTGGTGCTGCTCCCCCAGGCCACCCGGCGGATGCTCCCGGTGCTCATCGCCCAGCTCGTCGTCCTGCTCAAGGACACCTCGCTGGGCTTCATCATCAGCTTCCCGGAGCTGCTGCGCGGCGCCCGGAGCCTGGTGGAGTTCTTCACCCTGCAGTTCGGCAACCAGTACACCTTCCAGCTCTACGTCGCCGCCGCCGTCGTCTACATCGTGATCAACCTGCTGCTGTCGTGGCTGGCGCGGTACGCCGAGGGGCGCACCCGGCGCAGCGCCAAGACGGCGGCCACGACGCAGACCGAGCTGCCCGCCGACGTGCAGATGGGCGGTGGTGGCGGCGCCGTCCCGGCCGGGCGGTGACAGCGGACGCCGGGTGGGACGGGTGGTCCTCCCGGCGGTGCCGACCGGCGGCCAGACTGCCGAGAACTGCGTCGTGGACACCGCCCTGCGCCCCGCCGTGCCTCCGCTCCCGGTGCCGGTGCACCGCCCCGCCACCCCGATGGACCCCGCCCAGGAGTTCGTGACCCGGCTGCGCGCCTCCGCGTCCTCGCTGGCCGCGGCCGCGGGTGCGGAGTCCGCGGTCGTGCGCGAGGTCGTGCCGCCCGCCCGGCACCGGCGTTCCCGGTGCCGCGTGGTGCTGCGCTTCACCGGCCGGGAGGAGACCGACGTGACGTTCCTCGGACCGGTGAGCTCGCTGACCGCCGGCACCGAGCGGGCCTTCGACCTGCAGATCCGGGCCTGGCTCGCGTCGGGTCAGGGCCGGGAGGGCAGCTGGCTGGTGGCCGACGAGGAGGCCTCGGACGGCGTCGCGGTCGACGTGACCGCCTGGTCGGCGACCGCGCGCCCCACCGACTGACGCCCCCGCGCGCCCGGCTGGGCCGCCGCGGAGGGTCTGCGTGGCCAGCCGGGTCAGGCCGGCCGCGGGGCCCCGGGGCCCGTCGGGGCAGCCCGCGCGGTCAGGGCAGCCAGGCGTCCAGGCCGGGCTCGTCCTGCCCGCCGGCCTCCTCGCCGGAGCGGTCCCCGCCGGAGCGGTCCTCGTCGAGCGCCTCGCGGGCCACCCAGCCGGCCAGCCCGCCCCCGTAGCCGCGTCGCGCGAGCATGCCCACCAGCCGGCGCTCGGCTGTGGCCCGGTCGACCCGCCGCAGCCCGGGCAGGCGGCGCTGCACCAGGCGGCGGGCCGCGTCCCACTCGTCCTGGTCGTCGACGAGGGTGACCGCCTGCTCGGCGACCTCCCCGTCGACGCCCTTGGCGCGCAGCTCCGCCTTGAGGGCCCGTCGCGCCAAGCCGCGCCCGGACTGACGCGAGGTCACCCAGGCCCGCGCGAAGGCGGCGTCGTCGATCAGCCCGACCTCGCCGAACCGGTCGAGCACCGAGCCCGCGACGTCCTCGGGGATCCCGCGCCGGGCCAGCAGGTCGGCCAGCTGCGCGCGGGTCCTGGCCGCGCCGGTCAGCGCCCGCAGGCAGATCGACCGGGCGACCTGCTCGGAGTCGCCTGGGTCGTCTCCCGCGCGGTGGCCGCCGGCCGGCGGGGCGGCGTCCGGACCGTCCGGGTCGGGGGACGGGCCGGGCCGCCGCCCGCGTCGGCGTCCGGGAGCCGGGCGCTCCCGGGCCTCGGGCCAGCCGCCCACGGTCAGAAGTCCGCCGGCGGGGCGGCGGCTGCGGCGGCCGCGGCGTCGACCTGCGGCCCGATGCCGAGCTTCTCCTTGACCTTCTTCTCGATCTCGTCGGCGAGGTCGGGGTTGTCCCGCAGGAAGGTGCGGACGTTCTCCTTGCCCTGGCCGAGCTGGTCGCCCTCGTACGTGTACCAGGCGCCGGACTTGCGGATGAAGCCCTGCTCGACGCCGGCGTCGATCAGGCCGCCCTCGCGGCTGAAGCCGTGGCCCCACAGCAGGTCCAGCTCGGCCTGCTTGAACGGCGCGGCGACCTTGTTCTTGACGACCTTCACGCGGACCCGGCTGCCGACCGCCTCGGTGCCCTGCTTGAGGGTCTCGATGCGGCGCACGTCGAGGCGGACCGACGAGTAGAACTTCAGCGCGCGGCCACCGGTGGTGACCTCCGGGGAGCCGTAGACGACGCCGACCTTCTCGCGCAGCTGGTTGATGAAGATCGCGGTGGTGCCGGAGTTGTTCAGCGCACCGGTGATCTTGCGCAGCGCCTGGCTCATCAGCCGGGCCTGCAGGCCGACGTGGCTGTCGCCCATCTCGCCCTCGATCTCCGCGCGCGGCACGAGGGCGGCGACGGAGTCGATGACGATGACGTCCAGCGCGCCGGAGCGGATGAGCATGTCGGCGATCTCCAGCGCCTGCTCACCGGTGTCGGGCTGGCTGACCAGCAGGGCGTCGGTGTCGACGCCGATCGCCCGGGCGTACTCGGGGTCCAGCGCGTGCTCGGCGTCGATGAAGGCCGCGATGCCGCCGGCGGCCTGGGCGTTGGCCACGGCGTGCAGGGCGACCGTCGTCTTGCCGGAGGCCTCGGGGCCGTACACCTCGATGACGCGGCCGCGCGGCAGGCCACCGATGCCGAGGGCGATGTCGAGGGCGATCGAGCCGGTGGGGATGACCTTCATGGCCACCTCGGGGCTGTCACCCAGCCGCATCACCGAGCCCTTGCCGAACTGCTTGTCGATCTGGGCGAGGGCCATGTCGAGGGCCTTGTCGCGGTCGAGCGCTGCCATGGTGCTCACCTTCGGGGAGTCGCGGGTGCAGTGTGTGGTCGAGCGGGTCGGTGCCGACGCTAGAGCGGGGATCTGACACTTCCGGGGGATCGGCCGACCTGTGGAACGACGCCCGGCCTGTGGACTGCGCTGGCCAATCTATCCCGAACACCTGTTCGACTGCCAGCGTGACACGCCGCTCCCGCGACTCAGCGCTCCCTGCGCGGCACGTCGTACTCCTCGCAGATCGCCAGCCACACCCGGCGCACCGGCAGGCCGGCCTCGATCGCCTCGACGGCGGTCCGCCCGCCGAGGGCGGCGAACACGTGGTCGCGGGCGACGGTCTCCCCGCGCAGGGGCCCGAACTGCTCGGCGAGCCGGGACCGGAACTCCTGCAGGCGCACGCCACCGACGCTAGCGCGCGCCGGGGCGGCCCGGCGGCTCCTACGCTGGGCCGGTGATCGGCACCGGCTCGGCCACCCTGGACCTCGTCCTCGAGATCGGCATCGCGCTGGCCCTGCTGGCCTCCCTCGTGCTGCTCTGGCGCAACTACCGGGGGCGCTGAGCCGCTCTCGGGCCGGTCTGCGCCCCGGTGCGCGCCCACACCACCAGCAGCGGGACGACCAGCGCGGCCGACACGACGGCCACCAGCCCGTAGCCGCCCAGGGCGAGCAGCGGGCCGCCGACGACCCCGGCCAACGCGGCACCCAGGCCCATCAGCAGGTCGCTGCCGCCCTGCGCGGCCGGCCGCTGCCCCTCCCCCACCGCCTCGGTGACCAGCGTGGAGCCGGCGATGAGCCCGCAGGACCAGCCCAGCCCGAGCAGCAGCAGCCCCGCGCCCAGCTGCACCGCGTCCCGCGGGGCCGCCGTCCCCGCCAGCGCGGCCGCCGCCAGCAGCAGGCCGGCCCCCAGGGCGACCGTGGCCCGGCGCCCGGCCCGGTCGGCCAGCAGCCCGACCAGCGGGGAGAACAGGTACATGCCCGCGACGTGCACGCTGATGACCAGGCCGATGACGCGCAGCTCGGTGCCGCCGTCGTGCCCCATGTGCACCGGGGTCATGACCATGACGCCGACCATCACCGCGTGGGAGACCACGACCGCGGTCAGGCCCAGCCGGCCGCGCGGGTCGGCCCACACCGCGCGGACCGCGGCCGAGGTGGCCCGGCGCGGCCGTCCGGCGTCCGCCCCGGTCCCCCGCAGCCGGCGGGCGAGCAGCAGCGGGTCCGGGCGCAGCAGCGCGAGCAGGCCGAGCGCCACCGCGGCGAACACGGCGACGGAGATGGCGTAGGCCCCGGTGAGCGGCGGCAGCCCCAGAGCGGTGCCGAGGACCTCGCCCGGCCCGGCCAGGTTGGGCCCGAGGACCGACCCCACCGTGGTGGCCCACACGACCAGGGACAGCGCCCGGCCGCGGTGCTCGGGCAGCGCGAGGTCGGCGGCGGCGTAGCGGGCCTGCAGCCCGCACGCGGTGGCCGCCCCGAAGGCGAACAGGCCCACCAGCAGCAGCGGCAGGGAGGAGACCACCGCGGCGACGAGCGTCAGCAGGCACCCGAGGACGGCGATCGCGTACCCGGCGGCCAGCCCGGCCCTACGGCCGGCGCGGTCGCTGACGCGGGCCAGCGGGACGGCGAGGACGGCGGCGCCGAGCACGCCGGCGGTCTGGCCGAGCCCGGCCGCGGTGTCGGTGCCGGCCACGTCGCGGGCCAGCAGGCCGCCGACGGTGATCCCGACCGTCACCCCCAGCCCGGCCAGGGCCACGGCGCCGCCGAGGACGCCGACGGTCCGGCGCTGGACGAGGACGGGGTCGTGGACCCGGGTCTGCGCGGTCACGGCCGGGCGCCCCTACAGGCCCAGGGAGCGGCCGACGATCTCCCGCATGATCTCGTTCGTGCCGCCGTAGATGGGCTGGATGCGGGCGTCGCGCCAGGCCTTGGAGACCGGGTACTCGTCCATGTAGCCGTAGCCGCCGTGCAGCTGCAGGCAGCGGTCGGCCACCTTGTTCTGCAGCTCCGTCGTCCAGTACTTGGCCATCGCCGCGTCCACGGGCGTCAGGTCGCCGGCGCCGAGCTGCCGCACGCACTCGTCGACGAAGGTCCGGGCGATGGTGACCTCGGTCTGCAGCTCGGCGAGGACGAACCGGCTGTGCTGGAAGCTGCCGACCGGCCGGCCGAAGGCGGTGCGGCCGGTGACGTACTCGACGGTCCGGGCCAGCACCGCCTCGGCGGCAGCGACCGCGCCGACCGCGATCGACAGCCGCTCCTGCGGCAGGTTGTCCATCAGGTGCGCGAAGCCGCGGTTCTCCGTGCCCAGCAGGTTCTCCGCCGGCACCCGCACGCCGTCGAAGAACAGCTCCGCGGTGTCCTGCGCCTTGAGCCCGACCTTGGCCAGGTTGCGGCCGCGGGTGACGCCGGGCATACCGCGCTCGACCACTAGCAGGCTCAGCCCGCGGGAGCCGGGGGCGTCGGGGTCGGTGCGCGCGACCACGATGACCAGGTCGGCGTTGATGCCGTTGGTGATGAAGGTCTTGGCGCCGGTGAGCACCCAGCCGTCGCCGTCCCGGCGGGCCGTCGTCGTGATGCCCTGCAGGTCGCTGCCGGCGCCCGGCTCGGTCATGGCGATCGCGGAGACCAGCGCGCCGCTGCAGAAGCCGGGCAGCCAGCGCTGCGCCTGATCCTCGGTGGCCAGGTCGCGCAGGTAGGGGGCGACGACGTCGTTGTGCAGGCCGAAGCCCAGGCCGGTGGCGCCGATGCGCATCACCTCCTCGTCGAGCACCGCCTGGAAGCGGAAGTCGCGCACGCCCCCGCCGCCGTGGCGCTCGTCGAGGTCCATGCCGAGCAGCCCGTGCGCGCCCGCCGACGTCCACACCTCGCGCGGCACGATCCCGTCGCGCTCCCACTGGTCGTGGAAGGGCACGACCTCCTTGCCCGCCCACGCGCGGACCGTCTCCCGGAAGTCCTCGTGCTCGGCCTCGTAGAGGGAACGGCGCATGGCCCTCAGTGTGCCGCACACCACGGGCACCCCGGCCCGGTGATCACGGACCGGCGAACTGTCGTCGCCGGCGTGGACACTGGGCCCGTGCCCGCCCTCGACCGGTTCTCCGAGCCCACCCGGGCGTGGTTCACCGGCGCCTTCGCCGAGCCGACGCCGGCCCAGGAGGGTGCGTGGCAGGCCATCAGCAGCGGCGGCCACGCCCTGGTCGTGGCCCCCACCGGCTCCGGCAAGACCCTCGCGGCGTTCCTCTGGTCGCTCGACCGGCTGGCCAGCAGCCCGCCGCCGGCCGACGAGGTGATGCGCTGCCGGGTCCTCTACGTCTCACCGCTGAAGGCCCTGGCCGTCGACGTGGAGCGCAACCTGCGGGCCCCGCTGGCCGGGATCGGCCAGGCCGCGGCGCGCCTGGGCCTGCCGCGGCCGGAGATCCAGGTGGGCACCCGGTCCGGGGACACCCCGGCCGAGGAGCGGCGGGCCTTCGCCCGGCGGCCCACCGACATCCTCATCACCACGCCCGAGTCGCTGTTCCTGCTGATGACCAGCGCGGCGCGGGAGGCGCTGCGCGGCGTGGAGACGGTGATCGTCGACGAGGTGCACGCGGTGGCCGACACCAAGCGCGGCGCACACCTCGCGGTCACCCTCGACCGGCTCGACGAGCTGCTGGAGCGCCCGGCGCAGCGGATCGGCCTGTCGGCGACGGTGCGACCGATCGAGGAGGTGGCCACCTTCCTCGCCGGTGGCCGCCCGGTCGAGGTGGTCGCTCCGGCGTCGGTCAAGCAGTGGGACCTCTCGGTCGTGGTGCCGGTCGAGGACATGAGCACCCTGGGCCAGCCCACCGGCGAGCTCGAGGGATCCGCCGCCGGCGACCAGCCGCGGACGTCGATCTGGCCGGCGGTGGAGGAGCGCGTCCTCGACCTGGTCGCCGCGCACCGCAGCACGATCGTGTTCGCCAACTCCCGCCGGCTGGCCGAGCGGCTGACCAGCCGGCTCAACGAGCTGGCCTACGAGCGGGCCACCGGCGAGCCGGTGCCGCCGGGCACGAACGCCGCCGCCCTCATGGCGCAGGCCGGCTCCGGCGGCGGGGTGCCCGAGGGCGTGCAGCCGGTCGCCGCGGCGCACCACGGCTCGGTGTCCCGCGAGCAGCGCGCGGTCGTCGAGGAGGCGCTCAAGTCCGGCCGGCTGCCCGCGGTGGTGGCCACCTCCAGCCTGGAGCTGGGCATCGACATGGGCGCGGTCGACCTGGTCGTGCAGGTGGAGGCCCCGCCCACGGTGGCCTCCGGCCTGCAGCGGGTCGGGCGGGCCGGGCACCAGGTCGGCGCGGTGAGCCGCGGCGTGCTCTTCCCGAAGTACCGCGGCGACCTGGTGCAGTGCGCGCTGGTCGCCGAGCGGATGAAGGCCGGTGCGATCGAGTCGATCCGGTACCTGCGCAACCCGCTGGACGTGCTCGCGCAGCAGGTCGTGGCGGTCGTCTCCGAGCGGCCGCGCACCGTCGACGAGGTGGCCGCGCTGGTCCGCCGGTCGGCACCGTTCGCCTCGCTGCCGGACTCCGCGCTGCACGCGGTGCTGGACATGCTGGCCGGCCGCTACCCCTCCGACGCCTTCGCCGAGCTGCGGCCGCGGCTGACCTGGGACCGCGTCACCGACACCCTCACCGCACGCGGGGGCGCCCAGCGGCTGGCGGTCACCAGCGGCGGCACCATCCCCGACCGGGGCCTGTTCGGCGTCTTCCTCGTCGGCGGCGAGGACGCGCGCGGCGGCCGCCGGGTCGGCGAGCTGGACGAGGAGATGGTCTACGAGTCGCGGGTGGGCGACGTCTTCCTGCTCGGCTCGTCCTCGTGGCGGATCCAGGAGATCACCCACGACCGGGTGCTGGTCAGCCCGGCGCCCGGGCAGCCGGGGAAGATGCCGTTCTGGCACGGCGACGCGCCCGGCCGGCCGCTGGAGCTCGGCCGTGCCCTGGGCGCCTTCCTGCGCGAGGTCGGCAGCGCGACCCCGCAGGCCGGCCTGGACCGAGCCCGTGCCGCCGGCCTCGACGAGTGGGGCGCGGCCAACCTGCTGGCCTACCTCGCCGAGCAGAAGGCGGCCACCGGCCACCTCCCCGACGACCGCACGCTGCTGGTCGAGCGGTTCCGCGACGAGCTCGGCGACTGGCGGCTGGTCGTGCACTCCCCCTTCGGCGCCCAGGTCAACGCGCCGTGGGCGCTGGTGCTCGCCGCCCGGCTGCGCGAGCGCTACGGGGTCGACGTCGCCTCCATGCACTCCGACGACGGCATCGTGCTGCGGCTGCCCGACACCACCGGCGAGCCGCCGGAGGCCGACCTCGCCGTCCTGGACCCCGACGACGTCGAGCGCGAGGTCACCACCGAGGTCGGCAGCTCGGCGCTGTTCGCCAGCCGGTTCCGCGAGTGCGCGGCGCGGGCGCTGCTGCTCCCCCGCCGCGACCCCCGCCGGCGCACCCCGCTGTGGCAGCAGCGCCAGCGCGCCGCCCAGCTGCTCAGCGTGGCCAGCGAGTTCGCCGGCTTCCCCATCACGCTGGAGGCCGCCCGCGAGGTGCTGCAGGACGTCTACGACGTGCCCGGCCTGGTCGAGCTGATGCGCGACGTCCGCTCCCGGCGGGTGCGGGTCGTCGACGTGCAGACCCAGGCGGCCTCCCCGTTCGCCCAGTCGCTGCTGTTCGGCTACGTCGGCCAGTTCCTCTACGAGGGCGACGCCCCGCTGGCCGAGCGCCGCGCCCAGGCGCTGGCCCTGGACACCGGCCTGCTCGCCGAGCTGCTCGGCCGCTCGGAGCTGCGCGAGCTGCTGGACGCCGAGGCGCTCACCGAGGTCGAGCGGGAGCTGCAGCGGCTGCCGGCCGAGCGCCACCCGCGCGACGTCGACGGCGCCGCGGACCTGCTGCGCCTCGTCGGCGACCTCACCCCGGCCGAGGCCGCCGCGCGCGGCGTTCCGCAGGCGTGGCTCGACGAGCTGGTCGCCGCCCGCCGCGCGCTGGTCGTGCGCATCGCCGGCGAGGAGCGGCACGTCGCCATCGAGGACGCCGGGCGGCTGCGTGACGCGCTGGGCACCGCCCTGCCGGTCGGGGTCCCCGAGGTGTTCACCGAGCCGGTGCCCGACCCGCTCGGCGACCTGGTCGGCCGCTACGCCCGCACCCACGGCCCCTTCCAGCCCGGTGAGGTGGCCCGCCGGCTGGGCCTGGGCGTGGCCGTGGTGACCGCGACCGCGCAGCGGCTGGTCGGCACCGGCCGGCTGGTCACCGGCGAGTTCCGCCCCGGCGGCAGCGGCCAGGAGTGGTGCGACGCCGACGTGCTCCGGTCGGTGCGGCGGCGCAGCCTGGCCCGGCTGCGGCAGGAGGTCGAGCCGGTCCCGGTCGGCACGCTGGCGCGGTTCACCCCGTCCTGGCAGTCGGTGGGCAGCCGGATGCGCGGCCCGGACGGCGTGCTGGCCGTCGTCGAGCAGCTGGCCGGCGCGCTCGTGCCGGCCAGCGCGCTGGAGTCGCTGGTCCTGCCGGCCCGGGTCCGCGACTACTCCCCCGCCATGCTCGACGAGCTGACCAGCGCCGGCGAGGTGCTGTGGGCCGGCGCCGGCGGGCTGCCCGGCGGCGACGGGTGGGTCAGCCTGGTGCCGGCCGACCTGGCGCCGCTGCTGCTGCCCGACCCGCTGGAGCTGGGCGGGTCGGGCGACGGACACGCCGGCTCCCCGGTGCTCGAACAGCTCTCCGGCGGCCAGGCGCTGTTCTTCCGCGGGCTGTCCGACGCCGTCGGCCGGGTCGCCGGCACCATCGACGACGCCGCCCTCGCCGACCTGGTCTGGGACCTCGTGTGGGCCGGCGTGCTCACCAACGACACCCTGGCCCCGCTGCGCACCCGGCTGTCCGGCGGCGGCACGCACAAGCGCACGCCGGCCGCGCCCCGGGCCAGGCTGGACCGCAGCCGCTACGGCCGCACCCGGCTGGGCCGCCCGGCCATGCCGACCCGCGGGGGCCCGCCCGCGATGGCCGGGCGCTGGTCCCGCCTCCCCGACCGGGAGCCGAACACCACCAAGCGGACGACGGCCCGCGCCGAGGCCCTGCTGGAGCGGCACGGCGTGCTGACGCGCGGCGCGGTGGTCGCCGAGCAGGTCGCCGGCGGCTTCTCCGCGGTCTACCCGGTGCTGCGGGCCTTCGAGGAGAACGGCCGGGCCCGCCGCGGCTACTTCGTGGAGACCCTCGGCGCCGCCCAGTTCGGCACGCCGGGGTCGGTCGACCGGCTGCGCGGCTTCGCCGCACCCGACCGGGTGCCCGGCGGCGCGGTGGTGCTCGCCGCCACCGACCCGGCCAACGTCTACGGCGCGGCCCTGGCCTGGCCGGAGCGCCCGGGCACCGCGGCGGGGGCGGGCGGGGAGCCGGGCGGGGCGGTCGACGTCGGCGAGGGCACCGGCGGCGGACGGCGCCCCAGCGGGCACCGCGCCGGGCGCAAGGCCGGCGCGCTGGTCGTGCTCGTCGACGGCGAGCTGGTGCTCTACGTCGAGCGCGGTGGCAAGACGCTGCTGTCCTGGACGGAGGACGAGACGGCGCTCAAGGAGGCGGCCACGGCGCTGTCCGGCGCCGTCGCGGCCGGTGCGCTGGGCCGGATGGTGGTGCAGAAGGCCGACGGCGCCTCGGTGCACGAGTCGACGCCGCTGTCGGCCGCGCTGCAGGCGGCCGGCTTCGCGGCCACCCCCCGCGGACTGCGCCTGCGGGGCTGACCGGCCGCCCCCCGGCACCGGCCGACCGGGGTCACGCCAGGCCGAGAGACCGGTTCACCGCGTGGATGCGGGCGTTGCAGTCCTGCAGCCGCCGGGACATCCGCGTCGCGTCGACGACCCACAGCACGACGAACGCCAGCAGGCCCAGGAAGCCGATGAGCACCACCGTGGTCAGCCAGCTCAGCACGAAGCCCACCGCGTAGGCGACGCCCCACCCGGTGCGCCCCAGGTAGAAGTGGTGGGCGCCGAAGCCGCCGAGGAAGAACCAGAACAGCCAGGCCGCGGTGCCGTCCTTGTACGGCACGGGCACCGCCGGGCGCGCCGGGAGCCCGTACCCGTGCGGCAGGTGGTGGTGGTGCGGCACCGGGCCCGCGGGGAACGACGGGGTGCCCCAGGCCTGCGGCGCACCGGCGGGCTGCCACGGGGCCGGCCGGCCCTCGTGCGGCGGCTGGCCGGCACCGGCGTGCGGCGGATACGTCATGTCGGCTCCTCGGGGTCGGGGCGCCGGGTCGCAGCGACCCCGCTCCCCCTGCATCGGCAGCGCGGGGCGGGCACTCCAGGCGAAGCAGCCGCCGGCCGCAGCGGACCGGCCGCCGGGCGGGGAGACTGGCGGCGTGCCCGAGGGAGACACCGTCTGGCTGGCCGCCCAGCGCATGAACACCGCCCTGGGCGGTGCCACCCTGCGCCGCGGGGAGCTGCGCGTGCCCCAGCTGGCGGCCACCGACCTGGCCGGCCGCACCGTCGCCGAGGTGGTGCCCCGCGGCAAGCACATGCTCACCCGGTTCACCGACGGCTGGACGCTGCGCACCCACTACCGCATGGACGGCAGCTGGCACATCTACCGGCCGGGCGCCCGCTGGCAGGGCGGCCCCGCGTTCAGCGTCCGGGCGGTCCTCGCCACCGACGACTGGGAGTGCGTGGGCTACCGCCTGCACGACGTGGCGATGGTGCGCACCGAGCACGAGGACTCCCTGGTCGGCCACCTCGGCCCCGACGTCCTCGGCCCCGACTGGGACCTCGAGGAGGCGCTGCGCCGGTTGCGCGCGCACCCCGGCGCGGAGATCGGCGCGGCCGTCCTGGACCAGCGCAACCTGTGCGGGCCCGGGAACCTCTACAAGGTCGAGGGCCTGTTCGTGTGCGGCGTGCACCCGTGGATGCGGGTGGCCGACGTCGAGGACCTGCCCGGCCTGGTCGAGCGGACCCGGGCGCTGATGCTGGCCAACCGCGACCGGCCCGAGCAGAGCACCACCGGCGACCTGCGCCGCGGCCGGGACCACTGGGTCTACGGCCGCAAGGACAGGCCGTGCTACCGCTGCGGCACGCGGGTCCTGCGCGGCGACCAGGGCCCGGACCTGCAGGAGCGGATCACCTACTGGTGCCCGACCTGCCAGGCCACCGACGCCCCGGTCGACCCGGCGGCCCGCACCGGCGAGCCCGACCACCCGCCACCGCTGGCCAGCGCCACCTGACCCCCCGCCCCCGCCGCGCGCGCCCCCGCGGCAGGGGCAGGGCCCCGCTCAGGGCTGCTGGTCGCGGTCGGCGGGCTGGGCCACCGGCTGACCGGGGGCGGAGGTCGGCACCGACGGCGTCCCCTCCTCCAGCGCCGGGGCCGCGGCCTGGCCGGTGACCGCCTGCTGCCCCATGGAGGCGCGGATCTGGTCCAGCCGGGAGGCGCCGGCGACGTCCAGGGTCGCCTTCTGCACCTCGAGCATCCGGCCCTCGACCGACGTCTGGGCCAGCTCCGCCTGGCCGAGGGCGTTGGCGTAGCGGGCCTCGATCTTGTCGCGCACCTCGCCGAGGCTGGGCGTGTTCCCCGGCGCGGACAGCTCGTTGACCTGCTTGAGCGAGGCCGCGACGTGCTCCTGCATCTTGGCCTGCTCCAGCTGGCTCATCAGCTTGGTGCGCTCGGCCAGGGTGGTCTGCAGGCGCATGCGGCTCTGCTCGACCGCGCCGCGGGCCTGCTCGGCGGCCTGCAGCGCCTCGTCGTGGCTGCGCTTGAGGTCCTCCATGGCCTGCTCGGCGGCGACCAGCTGGGTGGCGAAGGCCTGCGCCGCCTGCTCGTACTCCGCGGCCTTGGCCGCGTCCCCGTTCGCGCGGGTCTGGTCGGCCAGGACGAGCGCCTGCCGCGCGGAGGCCTGCAGCTTCTCCACCTCGCCGAGCTGCCGGTTGAGCCGCATCTCCAGCTGCCGCTGGTTGCCCAGCACCGCCGCCGCCTGGTTGGCCAGCGCCTGGTGCCGCTGCTGCTCGGCCTCGATCGCCTGCGCGATCTGGATCTTCGGGTCGGCCTTCTCGTCGATCTTCGCGTTGGCGGAGGCCGTGAGGTACCTCCACAGCTTCACGAACGGGTTCGGCATCGGTCCTCCTGCGCAGTAGCGGTCGTCCGCCGGGGCACACCCGTCCGGCGGGCCGCAACGATCGATAGTCCCCGTCATCGTCCCAGGTGCGCCCGAGGGTCAGCCAGCGCGAGGTGGGCGGGCACCGCGGTCGCTAGGGTCGCGGCGTGACCAGCGACCGCTCGGTGCTGAGCGTCCTCGGGGAACTCGTCGTCGACATGCTCCCCGACACGGCGGCCGGCGCCGGGCCGCACGGCACGGCACCGCACTACGTCGCCCGTCCCGGCGGCAACGCGCTGAACGTCGCGGTCGCCGCCGGCCGCCTGGGCGTGCCGGTGCGGCTGCTGGCCCGGCTGGGCACCGGGCCGCTGGCCGTCGGGCTGCGGCGGCACGCGGAGCTGGCCGGCGTCGACCTCGCCGGGCTGGTCCCGGCCACCGAGCCGGTGAGCCTCGCGGTGGTGGGCCTGGGCCCCGACGGCTCGCCGGGCTACGGCTTCCACGTGCAGGGGGCTGCCGACTGGCAGTGGACCGACACGGAGCTCGCCGCCGTCCTCCCGCCGGGGACGGCGATCCTGCACGTGGGCTCCATCTCCAGCTGGACGCCGCCGGGCTGCGAGGCCATCGCCCGGCTGGTGGAGCAGGTGGCCGCCGACGGCCGGGCGTTGGTGAGCGTGGACCCCAACATCCGGCCGATGCTGGCCGACGGCCCGGTCGGGACGGCGCTGGGCAACGCGCCGGGGTCGGTGCGGGCCCGGCTGGACCGGCTGCTCTCCCGCGCCGACATCGTCAAGGTCAGCGCCGAGGACCTCGCCTGGCTCGAGCCGGACGCCGCCGGGGACCTGGACGCGACGGCGCTGCGCTGGGCCGACCGCGGCGTGGCGCTGGTGCTGCTCACCGACGGCGGGGCGCCGCTGCGCATCGCCCGGCCCGGCCGCGAGCTGGTGCACCGGGAGCCGCCGCGGGTGACCGTCGCCGACACCGTGGGCGCGGGCGACTCGCTGGCCGCGGGCCTGTTCGCCGGGCTGCTGGAGGCCGGCGTCACCACCCGGGAGGCCCTGGAGCAGCTGCCCGACGAGCGGCTGCTGCCGATCGTCGACGACGCCGCGCTGGTGGCCGCGCTGAACTGCACCCGCGAGGGCGCCGACCCGCCGATCCGCGACGAGCTGGCCGCCGCCCGCCGGTGAGCGGCCCGGCCGCGTCGCTCACCGCTGGTCGGTCCGCAGCCAGACGGCGGTGTCGGCCGGCAGCCCGCCGTCGACGGCCGCGCTGGCCAGCACCGGACGGCCCTGCCCGGTCAGCGGCACCGGCCGCGCGGAGAGGTTGACGACGCAGCGGAAGGCGGGCCCGCGGTCGAAGGCCAGCACGCCGTCCCCGAGGTCGCGCCAGGTCAGCCGCGCGTCGTCGGCGAGGCCCGGCAGCCCGCGGCGCAGCCGCAGGGCGCTGCGGTACAGCGACAGGGTGGACGCCGGGTCGTCGCGCTGGGCGGCCACGGTCAGCTCCCGCCACCGCTCCGGCTGCGGCAGCCACGGGCGGACGCCGTCGGCGGTGAACCCGAACGGCGGCCGGTCCCCGGACCACGGCAGCGGCACCCGGCAGCCGTCCCGGCCGCGGGCGGTGCGGCCGGAGCGCTCCCAGGTCGGGTCGGTCAGGGCCTCCTCGGGCAGGTCCTCCACCTCGGGCAGGCCCAGCTCCTCCCCCTGGTACAGGTAGGCCCCGCCCGGCAGCGCGAGGGTGAGCAGCGCCGCCGCGCGGGCCCGGCGCAGGCCGAGGACGGGGTCGGCGGGCACGGAGCGGTCGAAGCCCATGGTCGCCGCACCGCTGGCCGCCCGGCCGAACCGGGTCACGTGCCGGGTCTCGTCGTGGCTGGACAGCACCCAGGTGGCCGGGGCCCCGACCGGCGCGAGGGCGCCGAGGGTGCCGTCGATGGCCGCCCGCAGGCTCCCGGCGTCCCAGGGGGCGCGGAGGTAGTCGAAGTTGAACGTGGTGTGCAGCTCGTCCGGGCGGACGTAACGGGCCAGCCGCTCGGGGCCGGCGACCACCGCCTCGGAGACGAACAGCCGGTCGCCGGGGTAGGCGTCGCTGATCCGGCGCCAGCGCCGGAAGACCTCGTGCACCTCCTCGCGGTCCCAGTGCGGGTTGTCCCGCCAGCGGCTGGACTCGAACCGCGCACCGGGGCCGTGGCCGGCGTCCGGCAGCCCGGGGACCTTGGCCAGCGCCGGTGCGGCGTCGACGCGGATGCCGTCGACGCCGCGGTCCAGCCAGAACCGGACGATCCCGTCGAACTCCTCCTGCACCGCCGCGTCGTCCCAGTCCAGGTCGGGCTGCTCCGGGGCGAACAGGTGCAGGTACCACTGCCCCGTCGACCCGTCCGGCTCGCGCACCCGGGTCCACGCCGGGCCGCCGAAGGCGCTGATCCAGTCGTTGGGCGGGCTCGCGCCCCCGTCCCGGCCGTCCCGGAAGAAGTACCGCGCCCGCTCGGGTGCGGCCGGACCGCCGGCGACGGCCGCGCGGAACCACGGGTGCTCGGCGGAGGTGTGGTTGGCGACCAGGTCGACCACCAGCCGCAGCCCGGCGTCGTGCAGCTCGGCGAGCAGCGCGTCGACGTCGGCGAGGGTGCCCAGCCGGGGGTCGATGGCGCGGTGGTCGGTGACGTCGTAGCCGCCGTCGGCCATCGGTGAGGGGTACCAGGGCGTGACCCAGACGGCGTCGGCGCCGAGGTCGGCCAGGTAGGGCACCCGGCTGCGCAGCCCGCCCACGTCGCCCACGCCGTCGCCGTCGGAGTCGGCGAAGCTGCGCAGGTAGACCTCGTAGACGACCGCCGTCCGCCACCACGGACGGCGGTCGTCACGGGACGACGACGTCACCTCGGCCCCGTCCCGGGGCCCGCCCCGAGCCTGCGAGGGGTGGGGAGGACGGGGTCCTCCCTCAGGCCGCGCCCGCCCGGGAGGCCCCGCCGCCGACCGTGGATCCGTGGGTCTGCGCCTCCTGGACCTGCTCGACCCGGTCCTCGGTGGCCATCTGGGTCAGCCGCGCGCCGGCCTCGGCGTCCCGGGTCAGGTTCTCGCCGGTCTGCGGGTCGAAGACGTGCACCTTGCGGGAGTCCAGCCAGAAGTCGGCCTCCCGGCCCTCGCGGATGCGGCTGGTGGCGTCGATGGACACGATCGCCTGGGTGCGCAGCTCCTCGGAGTCCAGCTCCCGGGACAGGTCCCGCAGCTGGGTGCGGATCGCGTCGGGCGCCTCGTAGGGGATGTAGGCGTACTGGGAGTCGCCCAGCCACTCGGTGACGTCGACCCGCGCCCGGAACACCGAGCCCAGCGGCCGCTTGGCGTCGTCGACCAGCGAGGCGTCCTCGAAGTACTCCGGGCGGATGCCGACCAGCAGCAGGTCGCGCCCGCGGACGGCCGCGGCGCGCCGCTCGTCGAGGACGATCGGCCCGAACGGCGTCTGCAGCCGGTCGCCCTCCAGGCTGGCGGGCAGGAAGTTCATCGGCGGGGAGCCGATGAAGCCGGCGACGAAGAGGTTGACCGGCTGCTCGTAGAGTTCCCGCGGCGAGGCCACCTGCTGGATCTTGCCCTTGCGCAGCACGCAGACCCGGTCGCCGAGGGTCATGGCCTCGGTCTGGTCGTGGGTGACGTAGACCGTGGTGATGCCCAGCCGGCGCTGCAGCCGGGAGATCTCGGTGCGCATCTGACCGCGCAGTTTGGCGTCGAGGTTGGACAGCGGCTCGTCGAAGAGGAACGCCTCGGCCTGGCGCACGATCGCCCGGCCCATCGCGACGCGCTGCCGCTGGCCACCGGAGAGGTTGGCCGGCTTGCGCTCCAGGTGCTCCTTGAGCTCGAGCACGTCGGAGGCCTCGGTGACCCGGCGGCGCACCTCGTCGTCGGGCATCTTGGCCAGCCGCAGGGGGAAGGCGATGTTCTCGTACACGGTCATGTGCGGGTAGAGCGCGTAGTTCTGGAACACCATCGACAGGTTGCGGTCGCGCGGGGCGAGGTCGTTGACCCGCTTGCCGCCGATGATCATGTCGCCGCTGGTGATGTCCTCCAGGCCCACGATCATCCGCAGCAGCGTCGACTTCCCGCAGCCGGACGGGCCGACGAGGATCATGAACTCCCCGTCGGCGATGTCCAGGCTGACGTCGTTCACCGCCGGGTAGCCGTCGCCGTACTGCTTGACGATGTGGCGCATCTCGATCGATGCCATGAGATCTCTTCCCTCGCTGAGGTGGGTGGGTACGGGGGTCAGCCCTTGACCGCGCCGTTGGTGAGACCGGCGACGATGCGCCGTTGGAAGAGCAGGACCAGGACGACCACGGGGATGGTCACCAGGACCGCCGCGGCGGCGATGGCCCCGGTGGGGTCCTCGAACTGCGAGGCACCGGAGAACAGCCCCAGCGCCGCGGGCACCGGCCGGGAGGCCTCGGTGGAGGTGAGGGAGATGCCGTAGGCGAAGTCGTTCCAGGCGATGAAGAAGGCGATGATCGCCGTGGTGAACACGCCGGGCGCGGCCAGCGGCACGATCACCTTGCGGAACGCCTGCCACGTCGTCGCGCCGTCGACCTGGGCGGCCTGCTCCATCTCCCAGGGGATCTCCCGGAAGAACGCCGACATCGTCCAGATGGAGATCGGCAGGGTGAGCGACAGGTAGGGGATGATCAGCCCCGGCCAGGTGTCGTACAGCCCGATCTGGCGCCACAGGTTGAACAGCGGCGTGACGATCGAGATGACCGGGAAGATGGCCACCGCGAGCGCCGTGGAGAGGATCAGCCGCTTGCCCGGGAAGTCCAGCCGGGCGATCGCGTAGGCGGCGAACATCGCCAGGACGCAGGAGATGAACGTGGCGATCAGGCAGATGCCGAAGGAGTTGCGCAGCGCCGGCAGGAACAGCCCGCTCGCCGACCCGGTGAGGATCGTCGTGTAGTTGTCCACCGTGGGGGACGTCGGAAGGAACGACTGGTTGGCGATGTCGGAGGCGTCCTTGAACGACAGGGACACGATCCAGGCGATGGGGAACAGTGCGTAGACGACGATCAGGAAACCCCCGACCCACCACCAGGTCCTCTCCCGCGTGGACATCACTTATCCCCTCTCGTCTGGGACAGGTCGACCCTGAAGCCCTTGATGAAGCCGAAGGCGATGATCACCACGGAGAGGAACAGCAGCACCGACACCGCCGAACCCAGGCCGATCTCCACCCGCGCGATGGTCTGCCGGTAGGCCAGGAAGGACACCGACTCGGTCCCGTTCGCGCCGGCGGTCATGATGAAGATCGAGTCGAAGATGCGGAACGCGTCCAGGGTCCGGAACAGCAGGGCGACCATGATCGCCGCCTTCATGTTCGGGATGGTGACCCGCCACATCCGCTGCCACCAGGTGGCACCGTCCACCTTGGCCGCCTCCTGCAGCACCTCCGGCACCTGGGCCAGGCCGGCGAGCAGCAGCAGCGAGATGAACGGGGTGGTCTTCCAGATCTCGGCCAGGCAGATGACCAGCAATGAGGTGGCCTGGCCGCCGAACCAGTCGGTCTCCGCGGAGATCCCCGGCAACCAGCCGAACCAGCTGTTCACGAAGCCGGTCTCGATCTGGAAGGCGAACGCCCAGGCGAAGGCGGACACGACCGTGATGACCGCGTACGGGATGAGGATCGCCGCGCGGACCACCGGGCGGATGGAGGACAGCGCCTTCGCCATGACCAGCGCCAGGGCGAAGCCGAGCACCAGCTCCACCGCCACGGTCACCACGGTGATGACCACGGTGACCAGCAGCGCCTGCCACCACAGCGGGTCGCTGAGGATGACGGCGTAGTTGGACAGGCCGTCGAACGACCGGTTGCTCGGGTCGGTCAGCCGGTAGCTGAACAGCGAGTACCAGACCGCCTGCAGGATGGGGTAGGCGGTGACCAGCAGCATCACCAGGAACGCCGGGCCGGCCAGCAGCCAGCCCAGCTTCCGCTCGGCCCGCGACCGGTCGCTGATCGTCCCCTGCGGCGTGGAGACCGGCTGGGTCTTCTCGGTGGGGGGCAGGGTCGTGGTGCTCACAGCAGCTGGTCTCCTGCCAGGACGGCGCTGATCAGCGCCTCGGCTGCCTCGCCGGTCTCCGGCGTCACCGACGACGGCGGGTGGTAGGTCCGCTGGAGGCCGCCGGACACCTCGCTGTAGTAGGCGGTCTGCGGCCGGTTCGCGGCCGCCTCCAGCGACTCCAGGATGGTGGCTGCCATGGGGAAGACCTCCTGGACGTCGGGACGCTCGTACACCGCGGCCGACGAGGCCGGGTTGCCGTTGGTCGTCATGTAGTACGCCTGGTTGTCGTCGTTGGTGATGCACTCGATGGCCGCGTAGGCCAGCTCCACGTTGCGGCTGACGGCGCTGACCGCGATGTCGATGCCGCCGAACGGCGGGGCGCTCGGCTGGTCGGCGTCCACCCGCGGGTACAGGGCCCACCCGTAGTCCTCCGGCACGGAGGCGTCCAGGGTGCCCGCCTCGACGGCGGACAGGGCCCGGGACCAGACGAACGGCCAGTTGACCATGAAGCCGGCGTCCGGGCTCTCGAACTCGGTGGCGCTGGTGTCCTCGCTCGACGTGGAGAACGCCGGGCCGACGGCCGTGGAGCTGGCCACGGTGTTCATCACCTCGGCGGCCCGGTCGGCCTCCGGGGTGGTCAGCCCCAGCTCGATCTGGTCCGGGTCGGTGGCGTTCTCCGCGATGATCGAGCCGCCGGCGGACTCGATGAGCGCGTTGAGCCACACCGTGAGCGACTCCGCGCGCCGCCCCTGGGCGCTGAGGACCTTGCCCTGCTGCTCCGCCGCCGTGACCAGCTGGTCCCAGGTCACCGGCTGGGACATGTCCAGGCCGGCCGCCTCGGCCACCGACTCGCGGTACCACAGCAGCTGCGTGTTGGCCCAGAACGGGATGGCGACCAGCTCGTCGTTCCACGTCGCGGAGTCCAGCGAGCTCTGCACGACGCCCTCGCTGACCCGCTGCGCGACGTCCTCGGGCACGGGGGCGAGGAAGCCGGCCTGCGCGAACTCCGGGATGTAGGGCGGGTCCAGGCTCATCAGGTCGATGGAGGTGTCGTTGGCCGCGAGGCGGCGGACCAGCTGCTCGCGCTGGGCCGAGGACTCGCGGGGCAGCTGGGCCACCTCGATCGTGTACGCCCCGCCGGACTCGGCGCTGCACCGCGCGGCGATCTCGGCCTGGCCACCGGAGTCGGGGTTGATGTACCAGGTGAGGGTGTTCCCGCCGCCGGAGTCACCGCCGCAGGCCGCGAGCGTGGAGGCCATGACCGCCGCGGCCGCGGCCCCGCCCACCGAGCGTCGGCGCCTGCGCGTCACCGCCCGCCCCGCGGCCCCGCTCCTGCTGTCACTCGACACCGTCATCCGCCTCCGTTGGAGCGCAGCGAGTCTCGGTTCCCCGCGGTTTTCGTACCGTGGCCCAGGCCACAGTGGGTGTCAACTCGAACGAAACCGCCTCGTTACCGAGCTCGTCGGCCCGTCACCACGTGCCGTTGCGGGGTCGCGCGGGGAGATCATCCGCGGCTGCCGACGATGGCCGAGGGCGTGGTCACCTCCTTGGGCGTGCGGGGCAGCACCGTCTCGAAGTACGAGCGCGCCGCCCGCGTCGTCCCGACGTCGTGGCCGGCTCGCTCGGACAGGAACCAGCGGTGCTCGAGGATCTCGTGGAAGACCTCCGCGGGCGCCAGCCGGCCGACCAGGTCCGGCGGGATCGCGTCGACCACCGGCTGGTAGGCCTCGGCCAGCCACCGGTAGCCGGCGACGGTCTCCGGGACGGGGGTGCCGGTCTTCTGCTCGAGGGTGGCCCGGTAGGCCCGCAGGTCGTTGAGCAGCCGGCGGGCCTGGCGCTCCTGTACCTCCAGCCCGGTCAGCCGGAACAGCTCCCGGCGGTTCTGCCCCGGCTCGGACACCCGGGTCTCCACCCGGAGCCGGGCGCCGCCGTCCGGGTCGGTGACCAGCTCGATCTCCCCGACGTCGAAGCCCAGGTCGTTGAGCCGCTGCAGCCGCTCGGCCACCCGCTGGCGCTGCTCGGCCAGCGCGAAGACCTCCTCGTGGGTGACCTCGTCCCACAGCGCCTCGTAGCGCACCGGCAGGCTGTCGGCGACCTCGATGGGGTCGACGTGGGCCGGCAGCAGGTCGCCGAACTGCAGGTCGAGCAGCTCCGCGCCCACCCGCTCGCGGGCCAGGTCGACGTCGTAGCGCCGCTGACCGGTGCTGAGCTGTCGGTGGCGCTCGGAGGTCTCGGCGTCGACCAGGTGGGCGGTGAAGGCGCCGGCGTCGAGCCGGAACAGCGTGTTGGACAGCGAGCAGTCGCCCCAGAAGACGCCGGCCAGGTGCAGCCGGACCAGCAGCACCACCATGGTGTCGAGGAGCTGCTCGGCGGAGTGCTCGCCGTGCGGGCGGGAGAAGAGGTACCGGTAGGACATCGAGTACTCGAGGTAGCGGGTCACCAGGACGGCGTCCTGGTCGTGCGGGCGGTCGACGCAGATGCCGAGCACCGACACCGACGGCAGCCCCTCCCCCTCGAACTGGCCGAGCAGCGCGTACTCGTGGCGGGCCAGGCGCTCGGGGATCTCCTTGAGCGCGTAGACGTGTCCGCCCTGCGCGGTGAAGCGCACGACGTGCCGGGAGATGCCGCGCTGCGGCACCTCGAGCAGCAGGTCGGGGTCCCACTCCTCGAGGGGCAGGTGGAAGGGCAGGCCGAGCAGGCCTGCTCCATCGGTGGCCGGTGGCCGGAAGAGGTACCGCACGACGAGCTCCTGGGGTCCGTGACCGCAGCCGACGCCCCGGCTGGCGGTGCCGGACCGTCACCCTCCCATGCCGGGCGGGTCCGGCGCGCAGCCGTCCCGACCCGCTCTCCCGCCGGGAGGGACCTCGCTCAGGCGGCCAGCGACACCGCGCCGGTCGGCCGACCCGCGGCCCGCGCGGGCGCGCCGACCAGGGCGAGGGCCGGCTCGGCGACCGGCTGCCCCTCGCCGGCGGCGGCCGGGTCCTGCTCGGCGGGGACCTGCTCGACCGGGGCGGCGGCGGGCGCGACCGGGCGCAGCAGGCCGTCCTCGCCGCGCAGGCCGAGGCTGACCTCGGCCAGCAGGTCGGCCAGCTCGACGTCGAGGGCGTCGCAGATGGAGGCCAGCAGCTCCGAGGACGCCTCCTTCTGGCCCCGCTCGACCTCGGAGAGGTAGCCCAGGCTCACCCGGGCGGCGCCGGAGACGTCGCGCAGCGTCCGACGCTGGCGCAGCCGGTGGCCGCGCAGGGTCGTCCCGAGCTGGGTGCGCAGCAGCGTCATCGCCGTCTCCTGTCCTGCCTGTGCGGGGCGGCGGCACCCGGGGGATGCCGTGCGCTCACGGTACGCGGCGCCGCTGACGGTCACCGGAGGATGCCGGACCGGTCCGCTGTGGGCGTAACGCCCCAGGCCGCCGGCCGCTTCCCCCTCCCCGGGCGGGGGCGAGGCGTGGGGGGAGGGTGGTCCCTCCTACGCAGCCGGCTCGGTGCGCGGGCCGCCGGCCGCGCGGCGGGCGGCGGCGGCCCGCGCGGCCCGGATGCTGGTGCGCCGCAGCGCGAGGGCGCGGTGCACGTAGTCCAGGCCGGTCACGACGGTGAGCACGACGGCGGCGGCCATGACCCACCAGCGGGCGGTGCCGAACAGGCCGTCGAGCGGGAGGGTGTACAGCCCGATGGCCAGCGCCTGCACGACGGTCTTGGCCTTGCCGCCGCGGCTGGCCGCGATCACCCCGTGGCGCAGCACCCAGAAGCGCAGCAGCGTCACCCCGACCTCGCGGACGACGATCGTGAGCGTGACCCACCAGGGCAGCAGCGCCAGCACCGACAGGCCGACGAGCGCGGTGCCGGTCAGCGCCTTGTCGGCGATCGGGTCGGCGAGCTTGCCGAACTCGGTGACCTGCCCGGTGCGCCGGGCGATCATCCCGTCGTAGCGGTCGGTGATGATCGCCAGCGCGAAGACCAGGGTGGCCCAGTAGCGCAGGCCGTCGTCCGCCCCGCCCTCGGCGAGCAGCAGGACGGCGAAGACCGGCACCACGGCCAGGCGCACGAGGGTGAGCGCGTTGGGCAGGTTGACCACCCGCGCCGACTGCGGCGGCGTGGCGGCCGGGTCCGCCGGAGGGCTCATGCGCCCACCGCGGGGACCAGCGCCGACGTGACCAGTGCGGCGGCGACCAGGTCCACGCCCTCGGTGGCGACGACCTGCGCGCCGACCAGCCCGCCGGCGACCGCGCGCGCCGGCACACCGGTGACCGTCGTCGTCCCGTCGGCGTCGGGGTCCTGGTGGGCGGCGTGGCCGGCCCACGTGCCGGCGCCCTCGTCGGCGGAGAGGTCCTCGGTGAGCAGCACCTCGATCCGCTCACCGAGGCGGTCCTCGGCGCGCTGCGCGGTGAGCTCCTCGACCAGGTCGGTGACCCGCCGCACGCGGGCGTCGATCTCGGCCCGGTCCAGCTTGCCGGGCAGCCCCATCGCCTCGGTGCCCTCCTCGTCGGAGTAGCCGAACACGCCGACGGCGTCCAGGCGGCCCTCGACGAGGAAGCGCTCGAGCTCGGCCACGTCCTCCTCGGTCTCGCCGGGGAAGCCCAGGATGACGTTGGTCCGGAAGCCGGCCGCCGGCGCCAGCGCGCGGGCCCGGCCGATGAGCGCGAGGAAGTCCTCGGTGCCGCCGAAGCGGCGCATCCGGCGCAGCAGTGCCGGCGAGGAGTGCTGGAAGGACAGGTCGAAGTAGGGCGCGACCCCCTCGGTCCCGGCGACGACCTCCAGCAGGCCAGGGCGCAGCTCCGCCGGCTGCAGGTAGGCCACCCGCACCCGGGCGACGCCCTCGACGGCGGCCAGCTGCGGCAGCAGCCGCTCCAGCAGCCGCAGGTCCCCGAGGTCCTTGCCGTAGGAGGTGGAGTTCTCGCTGACCAGAACCAGCTCGGTGACGCCCTGGGAGGCCAGCCACTGCGCCTCGCCGAGCACCTCGGCCGGCGGGCGGGAGACGAACGACCCGCGGAAGGCGGGGATGGCGCAGAAGGCGCACCGCCGGTCGCAGCCGGAGGCGAGCTTGAGGGCGGCCGAGGGACCCGAGGCCAGCCGGCGGCGCTGCACCCAGCCGTGGCCGGGGATCACCGGCGCGTCGTCCGTGGCGACGGCGGCGGTGCGCTCGGCCGGGCTGATCGGCAGCAGCGTGCGCCGGTCGCGGGGGTCGTGCGGGACGAGCGGGCGGCCGGTGAGCACGTCGTCGAGCCGGTCGCCGATGGCGGTGTAGTCGTCGAAGCCCAGCACCGTCGCCTCGGGCAGCGCGCCGGCGAGCTCGGAGCCGTACCGCTCGGCCATGCAGCCGACCGCGACCACCCGGGCGCCGGAGTCGGTGGCGGCCAGGATGGCGTCGACGGAGTCCTTCTTGGCCGACTCGATGAAGCCGCAGGTGTTGACCAGGACGGCGTCCGCGCCGTCGGCGTCCTCGACCAGCCGGTACCCGCCGGAGGCCAGCCGGCCGGCCAGTTCCTCGGAGTCGACCTCGTTGCGGGAGCACCCGAGGGTCACCACCGCCACGGTGCGGGCAGGGTCGGCCGGACGGGTCACCCGACCATCCTAGGCCCCGTCCCGGGGCTCGCCCCGGGCCTGCGAGGGGTGAGGAGGACGGGGTCCTCCTCCTGCCCCCGCAGCGGGGCCACCGGCGGTTACGCGCTGCCGCGGAGGGTGAACAGCACCGACTCCAGCTCGTCGGGCTTGACCAGCACGTCGCGGGCCTTGGAGCCCTCCGACGGGCCGACGACGCCGCGGGTCTCCATGAGGTCCATCAGCCGGCCGGCCTTGGCGAAGCCGACCCGCAGCTTGCGCTGCAGCATCGACGTCGAGCCGAACTGGCTGGTGACCACCAGCTCGACGGCCTGGACCAGGAGCTCCAGGTCGCCGCCGATGTCCTCGTCGATCTCCTTCTGCTCGCCGGCGGCGGCGCTGAAGACCTCCTCGCGGTACTCCGGCTCGGCCTGCCGCTTGGTGAACTCGACGACCGCCTCGATCTCCGCGTCGGAGACGTAGGCGCCCTGCACGCGCATCGGCTTGCCCTGGCCGATGGGCATGAACAGCGCGTCGCCCATGCCGATGAGCTTCTCCGCGCCGGGCTGGTCCAGGATGACCCGGCTGTCGGTGAGGCTGGAGGTGGAGAACGCCAGCCGGGAGGGCACGTTGGCCTTGATCAGGCCGGTGACGACGTCGACGGAGGGCCGCTGGGTGGCCAGCACCAGGTGGATGCCGGCGGCGCGGGCCTTCTGGGTGATCCGGACGATCGACTCCTCGACGTCGCGCGGGGCGACCATCATGAGGTCGGCGAGCTCGTCGACGATCGCCAGGATGTAGGGGTAGGGGCGGTACACCCGCTCGCTGCCCGGGGGCGCCACGATCTCGCCGCGCTCCACCTTGCGGTTGAAGTCGTCGATGTGCCGGACGCCGGTGGACCGCATGTCCTGGTACCGCTGCTCCATCTCCTCGACCAGCCAGGCCAGCGCGGTGGCCGCCTTCTTGGGGTCGGTGATGATCGGCGTGATCAGGTGCGGGATGCCGTCGTACGGCGTGAGCTCGACCATCTTCGGGTCGATGAGGATCATCCGCAGCTGGTCGGGGGTGGACCGCAGCAGCAGCGAGGTCAGCAGCGAGTTGACGCAGCTGGACTTGCCGGCGCCGGTGGCCCCGGCGACCAGCAGGTGCGGCATCTTGGCCAGGTTGGCGCAGACGAACCCGCCCTCGATGTCCTTGCCCAGGCCGACCAGCATCGGGTGCGGGTCCTGCTTGGCCACCTGGGAGCGCAGCACGTCGCCGAGGCTGACCATCTCGCGGTCGGTGTTGGGCACCTCGACGCCGACGGCGGACTTGCCGGGGATCGGCGCCAGGATGCGGATGTTGTCGTTGGCCACCGCATAGGCCATGTTCTTGGTCAGCGCGGTGATCTTCTCGACCTTGACCGCCGGGCCCAGTTCGATCTCGTAGCGGGTGACCGTCGGGCCGCGGGTGAAGCTGGTGACGGCGGCGTCGACGTTGAACTGCTCGAGCACCCCGGTGATGGCCTCGGTCGCGGCCGCGGTGGCCGCGGAGTTCTTCTTGGGCGGGTCCCCGGGCCGCAGCACGCCGACGGAGGGCAGCGTGTACTGGCCCTCCACCGGCTCGATGCGCAGCTGCTCGGGCTCGGTGACCGGCTCGAGCTCCTCGGCCGGCGCGGTGCGGTCCACGACCTCGGCCCGGCGGGTGGGCACCGGCGGGGGCGGCGGCTCCGACAGCACCGCCAGGGGCGCCTCGTCCAGCGCCCCGTGGTCGATGGCCGGCACGGCCGGGACCGGCCCGGTGTCCATGAGGTCGTCCAGCGACGACCGGCGGCGCGACATCCGTGGCGCGGGCGCCGGCTCCTCGTCGTCGGACCAGTCCTCGTCGTCGTAGCCGTCCTCGTCGTCCCGCCGCTGGCCGAGCAGCCGGTCGCCGAGGTCGCGCAGCCGTTCGGGGATCTGGTGCACCGGCGTGGCGGTGAGCACCAGCAGCCCGAAGAAGGCCAGCAGCACCAGCAGGACGACGGCGACGACGGCGCCCACGCCGGCGACCAGCGGCGTCGCGGCGGCCCAGCCCACCAGCCCGCCGGAGCCGGGCCGGCCCGCGGCGGGGTCGGCACCCTCGCCGACGACCTGGGCGATGCCCAGCACGGACACCACCGCGCACAGCCACCCGATGGCCAGCCGGCCGCGCGCCTCCGGGCGCGGGCCGCGGCGCAGCAGCCGCAGCGCGGCCACGAACAGCACGACCGGCAGGACGACGACCAGCGAGCCGACGACCCAGCGGACGCCGTCGGCGAACCCGGCGCCGACCGGGCCGATGCCGTCGGTCCAGGCGGCCGCGCCGAGGACGACGGCCAGGCCGAGCACGGCCAGGCCGACGCCGTCGCGGCGGTGCTCGGGGGCCAGCGGCTCGGCCTCCGCCGGGCGGGCCACCGAGCGGGCCAGCCCGCCGGCGCCGCGGGCCAGCAGGGACCAGCCGCCGCTGACCACGCCCCAGAGCCCCGGCCCGGACGCCGGCGTGCGGGCGGCGGGCTTGCGGCCGCCGGCGGCGGGTCGCTTGGCGGGCGGGCGCTTCCGGGACGCGGTCGACCCGGAGGCCGCCCGTCCGCGCGCGGACGAGCGGCCCGAGGCGCGGGTCGTCGTCGTGCGAGCAGGCATGTGCCGACGGTAGACGCCCCGCCTGCCCGGCGACGGCAGGCGCGGGCCCGTGTCCGGGACCTACGGTCGGACCCGTGCCCGACCGCGGACCCCTCCCCCACGGCAGCTGGCCCACCCCGGTCACCTCGCAGCTCGTGGTCCGGGCCGCCGCCCGGCTCGGGGAGGTGGCCGTGGACGGCGACGCCGTCTGGTGGTCGGAGTCCCGCCCCGGCGAGGGCGGCCGCTCCGCGGTGGTCCGGCGCGCGGCCGACGGCAGCACCGCCGACGTGCTGCCGGCGCCGTGGGACGCGCGGACCCGCGTGCACGAGTACGGCGGCGGCGCCTGGGCCGTCTCCGGCGGCGTCCTGTGGTTCACCCACTCCCCCGACCAGCGGCTGTACCGGCTGGACCCCGGCGCGGACGGGCCGGTCGCGGTGACGCCGGAGCCGGAGCTGCCGGCCGGCGTCCGGTACGGCGACCTCACCCCCACCGCCGACGGCGGCCTGCTGGCCGTCCGGGAGACGCACACCGCGAGCGGCGCGGCGGCCGACGTGCGCAACGAGGTGGTGCGCATCGGGGCCGGCGGCGAGGTAGAGGTCCTGGTCAGCGGGCCGGACTTCGTCTCCGACCCGCGGCCCTCCCCCGACGGCCGGTCCCTCGCCTGGCTGCAGTGGCAGCACCCCGACATGCCGTGGGACGCCGCCGAGCTCGTCGTCCGCGGGCCGGACGGCACCGGGACGGTCGTCGCCGGCGGCCGCGGCCCCGACGGCCGGGCCGAGTCGGCCGTCCAGCCGACGTGGGACGCCGACGGGGCGCTGTGGTGCTGCGCCGACCGCTCCGACACCTGGGCGCTGTACCGGTGGCGGCCGGGGGCGGGCCTGGCGGCGGTGGTCGACGTGGGTGCCGACATCGCCGGGCCGCAGTGGGTCCTCGGCGCCCGCCGCTTCGCCGTCCTCGACGACGGCCGGGTGGTGCTCGCCCACCCGCGGGGCGGCGCGGACCGGCTGGCCGTGCGGACCCCCGACGGCGCCGTGCGGGAGCTGGACCTGCCGTACACGGCCCACCGCCAGGTGACCGCGGCCGGCCGGTCGGTGGTGTGCGTGGCGGGCGGCCCGGTGAGCGAGCCGGTGGTGCTGCGGGTGGACCCGGACGACGGCGCGGCGGAGGTGCTGCGGGCGCCGCGCGACCTGGGCGTGGGCCCGGCCTGGTTCTCCCGTCCGGAGCACGTCACGTTCCCGACGCCCGAGCGCGGCACCGGCATCGGGCAGGCGCACGCGCTGGTGTACCCGCCCACCAACCCGGAGGCGACCGCACCGGAGGGCGCGCTGCCGCCCCTGCTGGTCGTCGTGCACGGCGGGCCGACGTCGGCGGCGAGCGCGGTGCTCGACCTGGGTGTGCAGTACTGGACCTCCCGCGGCTTCTGCGTCGCCGACGTCGACCACCGCGGCTCCACCGGCTACGGCCGCCGCTACCGGGAGGCGCTGCGCGGCGCCTGGGGCGAGGTCGACCTCGACGACGTGGTGGCCTGCGCGCGGTCCCTCGCCGACTCCGGCCGGGTGGACCCGGCGCGGATGGCGATCCGCGGCGGCTCGGCCGGCGGGTACACGACGCTGGCCGCGCTGTGCCTGCGCCCGGGGGTCTTCACCGCGGGGGCCAGCCACTACGGCGTGGCCGACCTGGCCGCGCTGGCCGCCGAGACGCACAAGTTCGAGTCCCGCTACCTGGACTCCCTGGTCGCGCCGTGGCCGGAGGGCGCCGACGTCTACGCCCGGCGCTCCCCCCTCACGCACGTCGACGCGCTCGACACCCCGTTGGCGGTGTTCCAGGGCACCGAGGACCGCGTCGTGCCGCCGGCGCAGGCCGAGGCGATCGTGGCGGCGCTGCGCGCCCGCGGGGTGCCGCACGCCTACCTGCTGTTCCCCGGCGAGCAGCACGGGTTCCGCCGGGCGGAGAACATCCGGGCCGCGCTGGACGCCGAGCTGTCCTTCTACGCCCAGGTGTGGGGGTTCCCCCTGCCGGAGGAGGAGGGCATCGCACCGGTCGAGGTGGTGCGCACCACCGGATGAGGCGTGAACGCGACCGCCCTCGCGGCCGTACCCCCACCGACCGGGAGCAGGACGGGAGGAGCCGGATGGCGCGCCACCACAGGCGGCAGGGCGGGCCGGAGCTCGACGTCCGTGCCGCCTACGCCGCGCACGGCCCCGAGCTCTACCGGTTCGCACTGCGCCAGCTCGGGGACGGCGGGGCCGCGCAGGACGTCGTCCAGGAGGTGTTCCTGCGGGCGTGGCGCTCGGCCGGCGCCTACGACCCCCAGCTGGCCAGCCTGCGCACCTGGCTGTTCGCGATCGCGCGGAACGTCGTCGTCGACGAGGCGCGTCGCTTCGCCGTGCGGCCGTGGCAGCGCACGCTGACCGAGGTCACCGAGACCGACGCCCCCGCCGTCGTCGCGATCGACGAGGCGCTGGTGGACGCCTGGGTGGTCGAGGAGGCGCTGCGCCGGATCGGGGAGGAGCACCGGGCCGCCATCGTGCAGACGCACCTGCGCGGCCGGCCGCACGCCGAGGTGGCCGCCGAGTTCGGGATACCGGTCGGGACGCTGCGCAGCCGGGTGTTCTACGGCCTCAAGGCACTGCGGCTGGCGATGGAGGAGATGGGGGTGGAACCGTGACCGAGCGGGGAGAGCACCGCAGGGTGCGAGAGCAGCTGGGCTGGTACGCCCTCGGGCACGGGACGCCGGAGGAGCGGGCCGGCGTCCGCGCGCACCTGGACGGGTGCGCCGCCTGCCGGGCCGAGCTGGCCGAGCTGACCCCGCTGACCGCCTGGCTGGCGCGCGTGGACCCCGACCGGCTCGACGAGCCGCAGCCGGCGCCACCGGCCGGCCTCGGGGACGCGGTGTTGGCCCGGATCGCCGCCGAGGGTGACGCGCGGCGCGGGCCGTCGCGGCGGGTGCTGGCCGCGGCCGCCGCCGTGGGCATCGCCGCCGCCGGCTTCGGGGTCGGCTGGCTGGTCCGCCCGGTGCCGCCGCAGCCGCCGCTGGAGCCGGTCGCCGTGGAGGTCACCACGACCGGCATCGAGGCGACCGCCGACGTCATCCCGCACACCTGGGGAGTCGAGGTGCGGCTGGTCGGCGAGGGCTTCACCGCCGGCGCGGTCTACGAGGTCGTGGTCACCGACGAGGACGGCACGCCGGTCCCGGCGGGGCAGTTCCTCGGCATCGGCCCGGCGGAGCTGCGCTGCAACCTCAACTCCTCGGTGCTGCGGGAGGACGCCACCGGCTTCGAGGTGCTCGCCGCCGACGGCACGGTCGTGGCCACCTCGGAGCTGTGACGCTCACACCTCCAGGACGGTGGGGATGATCATCGGCCGGCGGCGGTAGGTGTCCGACACCCACTTGCCGATCGTCCGGCGGATGACCTGGGACAGCCGGTGCGGGTCGGTGACCCCGTCGGCCAGCGTGCGCCGCAGGGCCTCCTCGACCAGCTGCAGCGCCGGGTCGAAGACGGCCGGGTCGTCGGCGAAGCCGCGGGCGGACAGGTGCACCGGCCGCACGATGGTGCGGGTCGAGGGCTCGATGACGACGGTCAGCGCGACGAACCCCTCGTCGCCGAGGATGCGGCGCTCCTGCAGCGACTCCTCCCCCACGTCGCCGACGTTGAGGCCGTCGACGTAGACGTCGCCGACCGGGACCGAGCCGACGATCGTCGCCTTGCCGTCGACCAGGTCGACGACCACGCCGTTCTCCGCGAGCAGCACCCGGTCGGCGGACATGCCGGTCTCCTCGGCCAGCGCCGCGTGCGCCCGCAGGTGCCGCCACTCGCCGTGCACCGGCATGAGGTAGTGCGGCTTGGCGACGTTGAGCAGGGTGCGCAGCTCCCCGGCCGGCGCGTGCCCGGAGACGTGCACCCGCGCGGTCTCCTTGTGCACGACGGTGGCCCCGAGCCGGGCCAGCCCGTTGATGACCTTGTAGACGGCGGTCTCGTTGCCGGGCACCAGCGAGGACGCGAGCACGATGGTGTCGCCGGCCTCGATGGTCACCTGGTGGTGCTCGCCGCGGGCCATCCGCCCCAGCGCGGACAGCGGCTCGCCCTGCGAGCCGGTGCTGACCAGGACCACCTGCTCCGGCGGCATGCTGGTCGCCTCGTCCAGGCTGACCATGAGGCCGGGGGCGACCCGCAGCAGCCCGAGGTCACGGGCCACGCCCATGTTGCGGACCATCGAGCGGCCGACGAACGCGACCTTGCGGCCGTGCACCTCGGCGGCGTCGAGCACCTGCTGGATGCGGTGCACGTGGCTGGCGAAGCTGGAGACGATCAGCCGCTGGGTGGCCCGCCGGAACACGTCCTCCAGGACCGGGCCGATGGACCGCTCCGGCGTCACGAACCCGGGGATCTCGGCGTTGGTCGAGTCGGCGAGCAGCAGGTCGATGCCCTCCAGGCCCAGCCGCGCGAAGGCGCCCAGGTCGGTGAGGACGCCGTCCAGCGGCAGCTGGTCCATCTTGAAGTCGCCGGTGTGCACCAGGACCCCGGCCGGCGTGTGCACGGCGACGGCCAGCGCGTCGGGGATCGAGTGGTTGACCGAGACGAACTCGCAGTGGAACGGGCCGGCGACGTGGTCGTCGTTGGCCGCGACCTCGACCAGCACCGGGTCCAGCCGGTGCTCGCGCAGCTTGGCCTTGACCAGCGCGAGGGTGAACCGGGAGCCGACCAGCGGGAGGTCGCGGCGCATGCGCAGCAGGTAGGGGATGGCGCCGATGTGGTCCTCGTGCCCGTGGGTGAGGACGACGGCGAGGACGTCGTCGAGCCGGTGCTCGATGACCCCGAAGTCCGGCAGGATGAGGTCGACGCCGGGCTGCTCGGCCTCGGGGAAGAGCACGCCGCAGTCGATGACCAGCAGCTTGCCGTCGAACTCCAGCACGGCCATGTTGCGGCCGATCTCGCCGAGCCCGCCGAGCGCCATGACGCGCAGGCCGCCGGCCGGCAGCGGCGGGGGGACCTGCAGGTCCAGGTGCGGCTGGGTGGTCGCGGTGGTCACGGGGTGGCGCTCACAGGGGGATGCCTCCGTCGGCGAGGTCGGCGCGCAGCTGCGCGACTTGGTCGGGGGTGGCGTCGACCAGGGGCGGGCGCACGGGCCCGGCCGGCAGGCCCAGCTCGCGCAGCGCCGCCTTGGTCAGGATGACGCCCTGGGTGCGGAAGACGCCGGTGTAGACGGGCAGCAGGCTCTCGTTGACCGCGCGGGCCTTGACCAGGTCGCCGGACTCCACGGCGGCGATCAGCTCGGCCAGCCGCGGGCCGGTGAGGTGGCCGACGACGCTCACGACGCCCACGGCGCCGACCGCCAGCAGCGGCAGGTTGAGCACGTCCTCGCCGCTGTAGTAGGCCAGGTCGGTGCGGGCCAGCGTCTGCATGACCGCGCCGAGGTCGCCCTTGGCGTCCTTGACCGCGACGATGCGCGGGTGCTCGGCCAGCCGGGCCAGGGTGTCCACCTCGATGGGCACGACCGAGCGCGGCGGGATGTCGTAGAGCATCACCGGCAGGTCGGTGGAGTCGGCGACGGCGGTGAAGTGCCGCAGCAGTCCGGCCTGCGGGGGCTTGTTGTAGTACGGGGTGACGACCAGCAGGCCGTGCGCGCCCAGCCGCTCGGCGCGGCGCGCGTTGTCGATGCTGTGCGCGGTGTCGTTGGTGCCCACGCCGGCCACCACGGTGGCCCGGTCACCGACGGCGTCGAGGACGGCCTCGAGGACGGCGGACTGCTCGCCGTCGCTGAGGGTCGGCGCCTCCCCCGTCGTGCCGAGCACGACCAGCCCGTCGTGCGCCTGCCGGTCGACCAGGTGGGCGGCCAGCTCCTGGGCCCCGGCCAGGTCGATCGAGCCGTCCTCGGCGAAGGGGGTCACCATCGCCGTGAGCACGCGGCCGAAAGGCCGGGCGGGGTCGCTGGTCATGTCCTGAATCTACCGACCTCGGGCCGGCGACACGTCGGCGTCGGCCGGCGCGCGCCGGTACTCCGACACCGCGTACCGCAGTCCGGTGGCCGAGACCGACCAGCCCGACCCGGGGGTGCGCACCACCCGCAGCCAGCCCGCCCCCAGGCCGGGGGCCCAGGTGTCGCCGTCGGCGTCGGTGTCGACGTCGGTGACCACCACCCGGTCGGCGTGCGGGAGGAAGGCGGTGTACACCCGGCCGCCGCCGATGACCCACAGGTCGCCGCCGTTGCGCCGGGCCAGCACCTCGCCGACGCCGCCGGCGCGCTCGGCCCCGTCGGCGGCCCACGCCGGGTCGGTGGTGAGGACGACGTTGCGCCGTCCGGGCAGCGGGCGGGACCGGGCGGGCAGCGACTCCCAGGTGCGCCGGCCCATGACGACGGTGCCGCCGGTGGTGAGCTCACGGAACAGGCGGAGGTCCTCGGGCAGGTGCCAGGGCAGCCGGCCGCCGGCGCCGATCACCCCGCCGCGGGCCTGCGCCCAGACCAGTCCGAGCACCCGGTCGCTCAGACCGCCACCGCGGCGCGGATGGCCGGGTGGTGCCGGTAGTCGCGCAGCGTGAGGTGCTCGTAGGTGTAGTCGAACAGCGACGGGGCGGGGGCCAGGTCCAGCGCCGGGAAGGGCAGCACCTCGCGGGAGAGCTGCTCGCGGACCTGCTCGACGTGGTTGCTGTAGACGTGGCAGTCGCCGCCGACCCAGATGAGGTCGCCGGGGGCCAGGCCGGACTGGGCGGCGACCATGCGGGTGAGCAGCGCGTAGCTGGCGATGTTGAACGGCACCCCGAGGAACATGTCGGCGCTGCGCTGGTACAGCTGGCAGGACAGCCGCCCGCCGGCGACGTGGAACTGGAACAGCGCGTGGCACGGCGCGAGCGCCATCTCCGGCAGGGCCGCCACGTTCCACGCGGAGACCACCATCCGCCGGGAGTCCGGGTCCGTGCGCAGCGTCTCCAGGACGCCGGCGAGCTGGTCGACGTGCCGGCCGTCCGGCGTCGGCCACGACCGCCACTGGACGCCGTACACCGGCCCCAGCTCCCCCTCGGGCGAGGCCCACTCGTCCCAGATGCTGACCCGGTTCTGCTGCAGCCACCGCACGTTGCTGTCCCCGCGGAGGAACCACAGCAGCTCGTAGGCGATCGACCGGAAGTGCACCGACTTGGTGGTGACCAGCGGGAACCGCTCGGACAGGTCGTAGCGCAGCCGCTCGCCGAACAGGCTCACGGTGCCGGTGCCGGTCCGGTCGGACTTGGGGGTGCCCTGCTCGAGCACCCGGCGCAGCAGGTCCTCGTACTGCGTGTCGACCTGTTCCACGTCGGTGCCCACCGGATCCGATCCCCTCGCCGTACGACTGCCGGGCCCAGGGTAGGCCGAGCCACCGACCAGACTGGAGCCCGTGGGGTGGCCGGAGCTGGTGGTGTCGGGAGGGGCCGGGGTGCTCCTGCTGTGGGGCGCGCTGCTCCTGCTGCTGTGGTGGGCGCGGCCGGGTGAGCTCACCCTCGGCGAGGCGCTGCGGCTGCTGCCGGACCTGGTGCGCCTGGTGCGCCGGCTGGCCGCCGACCGGGCCCTGCCGCGCGGCGTGCGGGTGCGGTTGTGGCTGCTGCTGGGCTACCTGCTGCTCCCGGTGGACCTGGTGCCCGACGTCGTCCCGGTGCTCGGCTACGCCGACGACGTGGTCGTCGTCGCCCTGGCACTGCGCTCGGTGGTGCGGGCGGCCGGGGACGCCGCGCTGGTCCGGGCCTGGCCGGGCAGCCCGGCGGCGCTGGCGGTGGTCCGCCGGCTGGCCGGCCCACCGGCCGGCTCATGAGCGGCCGACGGAGGCGGCGAGGTCGGCGGCCAGGTCGCCCCGCTCGGCCACGACGACCGCGTCGAGCAGCATCCACCCGGCCATGAGCGCCAGCTCGCCGGCGAGGGCGGCGGCCACCTCGGCGCGGTCCACGCCGTCCTCGGCGAACGCGGACTGCACCCGCAGGACGCCGGCCTGCCGGTCGGCCTTGAGGTCGACCCGGGCGACCAGCCGGTCGCCGAGCAGGAAGGGCAGCACGTAGTAGCCGTGCACCCGGCGGGCGGCCGGCGTGTAGATCTCCAGCCGGTACCGGAAGCCGAACAGGCGCTCCACCCGCGGCCGCTCCCAGACCAGGGAGTCGAAGGGGCTCAGCAGCGCCCGGGCGCGCACCCAGCGGGGACGGCGCGCCGCCGGGTGCAGCCACGCGGGCGCGCCCCAGCCGGCCACCTCGACGGGCAGCAGCTCGCCGGCGTCCGCCAGCTCGTCGATCGCCGCCCGCGCGGCGGGCGGGCGCAGCCGGAAGTAGTCGCGCAGGTCCCGCTCGGTGGCCACGCCCAGCGCGCGGGAGGCGGTGCGCACCAGCTCGCGGAGGGCGTCGGCCGGCTCCGGGGTGGGTGCCCGCAGGACGGCCGGGGGCAGCACCCGCTCGGTGAGGTCGTAGACCCGCTCGAACCCGGCCGTGCGGCCGCGGGTGGTGACCACGCCGGTGTAGAACAGCCACTCCAGCGCCACCTTGCCGGCGTGCCAGTTCCACATGCTCCCGGAGCGGTCGGGGCGCGGCTCGGCCAGGTCGCTCGCCTTGAGCGGCCCGGCCTCGCGCACCCGGTCGAGCACCTCGCCGACGTAGCCGGGCCGCTCCCGCTGGATGCGCACCATGGAGCCCCAGGCGTGCTCCTCGGCGGCGGCCATCCGCCAGCGCAGGTGCGGGTGCAGCCGGATGGGCAGCAGCGACGCCTCGTGCGCCCAGTACTCGAACAGCTCGCGGCGGCGGCCGGCGAGGTCGTCGAGCACCTCCCGCGGATAGGGGCCCAGCCGGCTGAAGGCCGGCAGGTAGTGCGCCCGGGACAGCACGTTGACGGAGTCGATCTGCAGCACCGCGAGCCGGGCGGCCAGCCGGCGCAGCGCCCGGGCGTCGACGACGCCCTCCGGCCGCGGGTCGGCGAAGCCCTGCGCGGCGAGGGCGATGCGCCGGGCCAGGGCGGCCGGCAGCCGGTCGGCGACGGGTGCTCCCACGGCGCCGATCCTGCCCGTGGCCCCCGACGTCCTCGGCGGGTGCCCGTCCCGGCCTACGCTCCCTGGCGTGCAGCCGTCCTCGCCGTTCCCCCGCCGGTCGGGGACCGCGGACGTCTCCGTGCGTCCGGCCCGGCCGGGCGACGCCGCGGCCATCGCCCGCGTGCAGCTGGTCACCTGGCGGACGGCCTACCGCAGCGTGCTGCCGGTCGAGGTCCTCGACGGCTGGGACGAGGCGACGGCCGCCGACACCTGGCGGGCGGCGGTCACCAGCCCGCCCACGCCGGGGCACGGTGTCCTGGTGGCCGTCGAGCAGGACGCCGTGGTCGGGTTCGCCGCGCACGGCCCGGCGGAGCTCGGCGCCGGCGAGGCCCCGCACCCGGCCGGTCCGAGCAGCGAGGTGGCCACCCTGCTGGTCGAGCCCCGGTGGGGACGGCGCGGGCACGGCAGCCGGCTGCTCGCCGCGGTCACCGACCTCGCCCGCGCCGACGGGACGGCGCGGCTGCAGGTGTGGCTGCCCGAGCAGGACGTGGTCTCGGCCGGCTTCTTCGAGTCGGCCGGCTGGGACCGGGACGGCTGGGTGCGCACGCTGGACACCGGCGGGACGCCCCTTCGCGAGGTCCGCTGGCACACGCTGCTGGAGGAGGCGGGCGGGGGTCGATGAGCTTCGAGGGGTTCCCCGACGAGGGGCTGGTCTTCTACGAGGGGCTGGAGGCCGACAACAGCAAGACCTACTGGACCCGCCACAAGGCGGCCTACGACGGCTGCGTGCGCGCCCCGATGCAGGCGCTGGTCGACGAGCTGGCTGCGGAATTCGGCACCGCGAAGGTGTTCCGGCCGTACCGCGACGTCCGCTTCGGCCACGACAAGACGCCGTACAAGACCAGCCAGGGGGCGGTGGTGACCGTCGACGGGCGCGGCCCGGGGGCCTGGTACGTGCAGCTGTCGGCCGGGGGGCTGCTGGTCGGGGGCGGGTGCTGGCGACTGGAGTCCGACCAGGTGGCCCGCTACCGCCGCGCCGTGGCCGACGACGTGCAGGGGGCTCGGCTGCGCGCCGAGGTCGACCGGCTCACCCGCGCCGGCTGGGGGATCGGCGGCGACCGGCTGGTGCGCCTGCCCCCCGGCTTCGACGTCGACGACGGCCGCGCCGACCTGCTGCGGCACAGGTCGCTGCACGCGGCCCGGCACTGGGACCCGACCGGCTGGCTGCACGACCGCCGGGCGCTCGAGGAGGTGCGGACCGCCTGGCGGGACCTGGTGCCCCTCAACGCCTGGTTCGCCGACAACGTCGGGGCCTCGACCGCGGAGCCGCGCGCCCGGCGCTGACCGGCGCCGGCCCCAGCATCGTCCGGGAATGCGTGCAGGGCCCTCACCGGGTGGTGAGGGCCCTGCACGGGAATGGTCGTCCGGCGGCGTCCTACTCTCCCACCCCGTCTCCGGGGCAGTACCATCGGCGCTGAGAGGCTTAGCTTCCGGGTTCGGAATGGG
>NZ_FZOO01000008.1 GCF_900188375.1 Geodermatophilus pulveris
GCCGGTGTCCAGACCACTGGCCCCCTCGGTGGCCGGCACCACGCGCAGGGGCAACTCACCCCCGGGGTGGCGCAGGGACACGTCGGGGTCGCCGGCCGCCGGGCCGCTCGCAGACTCGCTCATGGGCCCGGGACGCTAGCCCCCTCAGGTGACGGGTGGTACGGCGACCCACGGGGGCGGCCTCCCGGCGGGCGCCCGCCCGGCCCTCACCGGCCCCCGGCCTGCTCCACCGCGGCCTCGACGGCGGCGGTCGCGGCGCCCAGCCCCTCGGAGACCTGCCAGGCCGCCCGCGCCACCCGGCGGCCCAGCTCCTCGGCCCGGGCGTCGTCCATCCGCACCGCCGGCACCGACACGCCCAGGGCGCCGACCACCGTCCCCGAGTGGTCGAAGACCGGCGCCGCGACCGCCCGGATGCCCGAGGTGCGCTCGGCGTTGGACCCGGCCCAGCCGCGGGCGCGGCTCCGGACCAGCTCGGCCCGCAGCGCCGCGGGGTCGGTGACGGTCCGCGGCGTGACCGCCTCGATCGGGCCGGCCAGGCAGCGCTCCTGCACGTCGCGGGGGAGCACCGACAGGATCGCCTTGCCCGGGGCGCCCAGCGGCAGGGCGATGGGGACGCCGATGTCGGTGTAGGTGCGCCGCAGCTCGTGGTGGCTCTCCACCTGGTCGACCACCACCCGCTCGCCGCTGGGCAGCAGCTCGTGCAGCCCGACGGTCTCGTCCACCTCGTCGCGCAGGGCGGTCATCACCGGGCGGGCGACGTCGCGGAGCGTGGTCGGCAGGGCCCCGCTGCGGGCCAGCTGGACCAGCAGCGGGCCGAGGCCGTAGCGGCGGTCGGTGGTCTGGCGCACCAGGTGGTTGGCCTGCATCGCCGCCAGCAGCCGGTGCGTGGTGGTCGTCGACAGGCCGGTGGCGCGGGCGATCTCGGAGATGCCGAGGGTCGGCCGGCGGGCGTCGAAGCAGCGCAGGATCGTCACCGCCCGGTCGATCGACTGCACGCCGTTGCGCACGGTTCCGGCCCCCTCGTGCGTCACACCGTCGGTCACCCCGCCTCCCATTGCGCCTCCTCCCGAGCCCCCGCACCGCCCCGCCCAGGATGCCCGCTCCTGGGCGGGTCACCCGGACGCGTCCCTTGACGTTGTGGCGCGCGTCACCCTACGGTCATCCCACCAATCGGAACCGTATTCCACATTGCGGGAAAGGACCTCATGCTCCCCCTCGACGGTTTCCGGGTGCTGGACCTGACCCGGTTCCTCTCCGGGCCCTACTGCACGATGGTGCTGGCCGAGTTCGGCGCCGACGTCGTCAAGGTCGAGCAGCCCGTCACCGGTGACGACTCCCGCCGCATGGCGCCCAAGGTGAACGGCGAGAGCTACCCGTTCGCGATGCCCAACCGGAGCAAGCGCAGCGTCTCCCTCGACCTGAAGTCCGACCGCGGCCGCGAGCTGTTCCACCAGCTGGCGCGCGGCGCCGACCTGGTCATCGAGAACTTCCGCCCGGGGGTGGCCGACCGGCTGGGCGTCGGCTTCGAGGCGCTGAAGGCGCTGAAGCCGGACCTGCTGTACTGCTCGATCAGCGGCTTCGGGCAGACCGGGCCGTACCGGGACCGGCCGGGCTTCGACATCATGGCCCAGGGCGTCGTCGGGTTCCTCCGGATGACCGGCGAGCCCGGCGGCAAGCCGGCCAAGGTCGGCATCGCGATCAACGACATCGCCGCCGGCGTGACCGCCGTGTACTCGATCATGGCCGCGGAGATGCACCGCCGGGCCACCGGCGAGGGCCAGTACATCGACATCTCGCTGGTCGACGCCGGCCTGGCCTGGACGGTGTGGGAGTCCGGGGCCTTCTTCGCCGACGGCGAGGTCCCGCAGCCCACCGGCACCCGGCACCGCCGCTCGACGCCGTACCAGGCCTACCGCACCGCCGACGGCTACGTGGTCATCGGCGCCAACAACGACCGGCTGTGGCTGCGCCTGGTCAACGACGTCCTGCAGCGGCCCGAGTGGGCGCAGGACCCGCGGTTCGCCACGCTGCCCGACCGCATGGCGCACATCGACGAGCTCGAGCGCGCGATCGAGGCGATCACGACCACGGCGACGACCGAGGAGTGGATCGACCGGCTGGACCGCGCCGGCGTCGTCGGCGGCCCGGTGCTCAGCTACGACGAGGCGCTGCAGGACCCGCACGTGCTCTCCCGCGACATGGTCGTCGACGTCACCCATCCGGTGATCGGCCCGATGCGCACCATCGGCCCGCCGACGAAGTTCTCCGGCCTGCACCCCGCCGTGCGCGGCCCGGCGCCGTGGCTGGGCCAGCACACCGCCGAGGTGCTGCGCGAGGCCGGCGTCGGCGACCACGACATCAAGGACCTGTTCACCGAGGGCGTGCTCTACGACGCCCACCCCGACCTGCAGGAGCGCTGACCCGTGTCCGACCACCTCCTCGTCGAGCGGCACGGCGCGATCGCCACCGTGGTGCTGAACAAGCCGGCCAGCCACAACGCGATCAGCATCGACATGTACCGGGACCTGCCCGGGCTGGTGGCCGGCCTGGACGCCGATCCGGGCGTCAAGGTCGTCGTCCTCCGCGGGGCCGGGCAGAAGTCCTTCGCCTCGGGGGCGGACATCTCCGAGTTCGAGCGGGAGCGGGGGAACGCCGAGGCCGCCCGCAACTACAACGAGCACGTCGCCGCGGCCGAGCGGGCGATCGAGGGGCTGTCCAAGCCGACCATCGCCATGGTCCACGGCTACTGCATCGGGGGCGGCGCCGGCCTGGCCCTGGCCTGCGACATCCGCTACGCCGACGAGCGGGCCCGCTTCGCGATCACCCCGGCCAAGCTCGGCCTGGTCTACAGCCTGGAGTCCACCAAGCGGGTGGTCGACCTCGCCGGCCCCTCGCGGGCCACCTGGATCCTCGTCTCCGGCCAGCAGATCCAGGCCCGGCGGGCGTTCGAGCTCGGGCTGTTCGACGAGCTGTACCCGGTCGAGGAGCTGGAGCCGGCCACCTACGAGTTCGCCGAGCTGATCACCACCCGGGCGCAGTTCAGCGTGCGCATGGGCAAGGAGATGGTGCGCCGCATCGTGGCCGGCCAGCTCGCCGACGACGAGGCCACCACGCACATCCGCAACTCCTCCTTCGACACCGACGACTACGCCGAGGGCGTCCGCTCCTTCCTGGCCAAGCGGCCCCCGAGCTTCCAGTGGTCGTGACCGGCGTGCCGCCCGCCCCCGACCCGGCCCACCCGTTGACCGCCCCGACCCCGGCAGAGTCGCCGGCTGGAGGTACTGCAGTGCGCATCTCGAAGCTGGCCGCCGTCACCGCGGCCGTCCTCACCATCCCGCTCGCCGCCTGCGGTGCCGGGGACTCCGGCAGCGGGGGCGGCGGGGCCGCCGCCGGGGAGTACCCGTCCGAGCCGCTGGACTGGACCATCGCGTTCGGCCCGGGCGGCGGCAACGACATCATGGCCCGCACCATCGTCGACATCCTCCAGCAGGAGGAGCTGTACCCGGAGAACATCGAGGTGCAGAACCGCGAGGGCGGCAGCGGGGCCACCGGCTGGGGCTACCTGCTCGGCCAGGCGGGCTCGGGCTACGGCATCTCCACGACGTCCGGCTCGTTCATCACCACACCGCTGCAGGCCGACACCGGCTGGCAGCCCACCGACTTCACCCCCGTCGGCCTGTTCGCCACCGACGACGCCCTCATCCTGGTCCCCGGCGACAGCCCGATCCAGAGCTGGGAGGACTGGGTGGCCGCCGCCCAGGCCGACCGGCTGGTCGTCGGCGGCATCGGCACGGTGAACGTGGACTTCATCGTCAGCTCGCTGCTGGCCGAGCAGTCCGGCTACGAGGTCGAGTACGTGCCCTTCAACGAGGAGGGCCAGCTGCAGACCTCGCTGCTGTCCGGTGCCGTCGACGCGATGGTGTCCAACCCCGGCTCGATCCTCGGCCAGGTGGAGGCCGGCGAGATGCGGCCGCTGATCACCACCGCCGACGAGCGGCTGGACGTGCTGCCCGACGTCCCGACCACCGAGGAGCTGGGATTCGAGAACATCCCCTCCATGCCGCGCGGCATGATCCTGCCGCCGGACGCCCCCGCCGAGGCGCAGGAGTGGTGGATCGAGACGATGCAGCAGGTCGTCGAGACCGAGCAGTGGCAGTCCTACATCGAGGACAACTACCTCACCGAGGACCTGCGCTGGGGCGAGGACTTCCGCACCTACCTCACCGACACCCAGGAGCAGTTCCGCACCATCCTCGAGGAGCAGGGCGCGCTGTGACCGCCGCTCCCTCCAGGGAGTCCCGCCCGGTGGGGCGGGGCGGCCGGCGCCGCCCCACCGGTCGGTCCCTGTTCCTCGGCGTGCTGCTGGTCGTGGTGGCCGGGTACACGCAGATGGCCTTCGAGCTGGAGTGGCGGACGGCGGCCGGCCGCATCGGCCCGGGCTTCTTCCCCCGGGTCATCGGCATCGCGGCGCTGGTCATCCTGCTCTGGGCGCTGGTCACCAGCCTGCGGCCCGGCGCCGTGGACGGCGAGGACGACGCGGGGGGCACCGGGGCGGCCGGCGACGAGGAGGCCGGGGACGCCGACCTGGGCCGCCACCCGGTCCCGCTGCTGCTGGTGCTCGCCACCGCGGTGGTGTTCCTGCTGGTGTTCTTCATCCCGCTGGGGATGGTCGTCAGCTGCGCGCTCTTCCTGCTGGTGACGCTGTTCCTGCTCAACCGCCGCCACCCGGTCACCAACGTCGTGGTCGCCCTCGCCGTCCCGCTGCTGGTGTACCTGCTGTTCCAGTCGGTCCTCAACGCCGGGCTGCCCGCGGGCCTGCTGCCGCGCTTCTGACGGGAGACACACCGCCGTGGACGTCTTCAACGATCTCGGCCAGGGCATCCTGGCCCTGCTCACCGTGCAGAACATCCTGCTGCTCGGGGCCGGCGTGCTCATGGGCATGGTCGTCGGCGTCATGCCCGGGCTCGGGCCGTCGGCGGGCCTGGCCATCCTGCTGCCGATCACCTTCACCCTGGACCCGACCGGTGCGGTCGTCATGCTCGCCGCCGTCTACTACGGCGCCATGTACGGCGGCACGATCACCTCGGTGCTGATCAACACGCCGGGTGAGTCCGCGACGGTGGCCAGCACGTTCGACGGCTACCCGCTGGCCAAGCAGGGCCGCGCGGGGCCGGCGCTGGTCATGGCGGCGATCGCCTCCTTCGTCGCCGGCACCATCGGCGCGGTCCTCATCAGCGTCGCCGCACCGGCGACGGCCGCGGTGGCGGCCACCTTCGGCCCGCCCGAGCTGTTCCTCGTGGTGATCCTGGGGCTGCTCACCCTCATCGTCATCGTCGGCAAGAACCGGCTGCTCGGGGCGCTGTCGGCGCTGCTCGGCTTCGGGCTGGCCACCGTCGGCATCGACATCGGCGGCGGCCAGCAGCGCTACACCTTCGGCTCCACCGAGCTGATCAACGGCATCGACTTCATCCCGGTCGCCATCGGCCTGTTCGGCGTCGGCGAGGTGCTGCACACGCTGTGGCGCGGCGGCCACCTGGAGCGGCTCGGCTACTTCAGCGTCAGCTCCCGGTCGAAGGGCTTCTGGCCGACCCGGGCCGACCGCCGGGAGTCCCGCGGCCCCATGCTGCGCGGCTCGTTCCTCGGCTTCCTCGTCGGCACCACGCCCGGCGCCGGCGCCACCGTCGCCTCGCTGATGTCCTACAACCTGGAGAAGTCGATCTCCAAGACGCCGGAGAGGTTCGGCAAGGGCGCCATGCCCGGGCTGGTCGGCCCCGAGGCGGCCAACAACGCCGCGTCGGCCGGCGCCATGGTGCCGCTGCTGACCCTCGGCATCCCCGGTTCGGCGGCCACCGCCGTGCTCATCGGCGGGTTCCTCATGTGGGGCCTGCAGCCCGGGCCGCTGCTCATGCAGCAGAACCCGGAGTTCGCCTGGGGCCTGATCGCCAGCATGTACCTCGGCAACGTGATGCTGCTGCTGGTCAACGTCTTCTGCATCCCGGCGTTCGCCAGCATCGCCCGGGTGCCGTTCCGGGTGCTCGCGCCGATCATCCTGGTGGTCTGCGTGGTCGGGACCTTCACCGTCAACGGCAGCGTCATCGAGGTCGGCATCATGCTGGCCTGCGGCGTCCTCGGCTTCTTCATGCGCCGCTACGGGATGTCCCCGGCGGCACTGGTCATCGCGCTCGTCCTCGGCCCGCTCGGTGAGGAGACGCTGCGCCAGACGCTGCTCATCTCCGACGGCAGCTGGGTGGTCTTCCTGCAGCGCCCGACGTCGGTGGTGCTGCTCGCGGTGATGGCCGTCCTGGTCGCCGTCCCGCTGCTCGTGCCGCACCTGCGCCGCCTGGTGCGGGCCCGGCTGGAGGCCGTCGGCCGCCAGCGCCGGGAGGCCGAGCAGCCCGAGCCGCGCGACCGGACGACGGTGTGAACCTGGCCTCGCTGGCGACCACCCTGGTCGCCGCGCTGGCCGGCGCGGCGCTGGCCACCCTGCTCAAGCTGCCGGCCGCCCCGCTGCTCGGCGCCATGGTGGGCGTGGCCGTCGTCAAGCTGAGCAGCTCGCTCACCTTCGAGATCCCCCGGGTGGGGCAGTGGGTCGTCTACTGCGCGGTCGGGTGGCTGCTCGGCCAGACGGTGACCCGCGGCGCGCTGTCCGCCCTCAAGGACCACGCGGTGGCCGTCGTCGTCTGCGTGGTGCTGTTCCTCGTCTTCGGCCTGGCCCTGGCGTGGGGGCTGTGGCGGTTCACCGGCCTGGACGTGCACACCGCGCTGCTGGCCACCGCGCCCGGCGGCATCGCCCAGATGGGCGCGCTGTCGGCCGCCGCCAACGTCAACGCCCCGCTGGTGCTGTGCGTGCACGTGCTCCGGATCACCTCGGTCATCGTGCTGATGAGCCTGGGCCTGAAGCTGTTGGGCGAGCGGCCGTGACCGGCATGATCGGCCCCACGGCACCCGACCGCTGAGGAGAACACCGTGCGCATCGCCCGCTACACCCCGGCCGCCGGCGGCCCGGCGTCCTACGGCCTGGTGGAGGGCGACGGCGCGGACGCCGTCGTCGTGCGGCTGGACGGCGACCCGTTCGACGGCGTCCGGACGACGGGGGAGCGCACGCCGCTGTCCGGCGTCCGGCTGCTCGCCCCCGTCGCGCCCAGCAAGGTGCTGTGCCTGGGCCGCAACTACGCCGAGCACGCCCGCGAGCTGGGCAACGAGGTGCCGGAGATCCCGGTCGTCTTCGCCAAGTTCTCCACCTCCGTGGTCGGCCCGGACGCCGAGGTGCCCTACCCGCCGGACACCGAGAACCTGCACTTCGAGGGCGAGCTGGCCGTCGTCATCGGCCGGGAGTGCACCCGGGTGCCGGCCGACCAGGTGCCCGGCGTCGTGCTCGGCTACACGGTCGCGAACGACCTGACCCTGCGGGACATGCAGCGCGCCGAGAAGCAGTGGACCCGCGCCAAGGGCTTCGACCGCTCGTGCCCGCTGGGTCCCTGGGTGGAGACCGAGCTCGACCCCGGGGCGCTGGCGCTGCGGACGACGGTGAACGGCGAGGTGCGCCAGGACGGCACGACCGCCGACATGCTGCTCGACGTCGCCGCGTGCGTGTCCTGGGTGAGCCAGACGATGACGCTGCTGCCCGGGGACGTGGTGCTCACCGGCACCCCGGCCGGGGTGGGCCCGCTGCAGGCCGGCGACGAGGTCATGGTGAGCATCGAGGGCATCGGCTCGCTCGCGACCCGCATCGTGTGATCCCCGGCTGAGTGCGGGTCGCCACGCAGGACAGGTCGGTCGGGCCGCCGGCGGCGGGCGTCAGCCGCGGGCGGGCAGGCCGAGGGCCTGGGCCCACAGCCGGGTGAGCGTGGCGACCACGCGCTCCTGCTCGAACCCGCCGTCGAGCACCAGCCAGTAGTGCACCAGCCCGTTGACCATGGCGACGAGGGCGTGCGCGCTGTACTCCGCGTCCAGGTCGGCGGCGACCAGGCCGTCGCGCTGCAGCTGCTCGATGCTGTGCCGGACCCGGCCGACCATGCGCTCGCGGGCGGCCCGGCGCAGCGCCCGCACCTCCGGGTCGAACGTGGTCACCTGCTCGAACAGCGCCATGAGGGCGGTGTTCTCCCGGTACATGGCGACGAACCGGCGGTTGGCCGCGTCGATGCGCTGCCGCGCGACGGCGGCCGGGCTGCCGTCCGGCGGGCCGCCCTCGCCGGCGGTGCCCAGGGAGGCGTAGAGGTCCTCCATCGTCTCGGCCACCAGCGCCCGGAAGACCGCGGTCTTGGACCCGAAGTAGGTGTAGAAGCTGCCGTGCGCGGCGCCGGCGGCCGCGGAGATGTCGGTGACCCGGGCGTCCAGGAAGCCGTCGCGCTCGAACACCTCGCGGGCGGCGGCCAGCAGCCGGGCCCGCATCCGGCGGCCGCGCTCGGTCGTGGGCAGCGCGGCCGCGTCGGCCTGCGGACCGGGTCGGGGCACGCGGCACCTCCTGCGCCTGGCCGTTGACATCGACGTCGGTGTCAACTTAGCTGCACGGAGTCCACCTGTCGTCCCCCGAGGAGGCGTCCTGCGATGACCGCGCCTCCGCCGGGCCGGCAGGACGACGGGCTGGGCGCGCTGCTGCGGCCGCGGGGGATCGCGCTGCTCGGCATCTCCGGCCGGCCGGAGAACCTGATGTCCCGGCCGCTGCGCTACCTCGTCGAGCACGGCTACGCCGGCGGCCTCTACCCGGTCAACCCCAACTACGCCGAGCTCGTCGGGCAGCCGTGCTACCCGGCGCTGGCCGACGTGCCGGGCCCGGTCGACCTGGTGCTCGTCCTGGTCGCCGCCGAGCGGGTGGAGGACGCCGTCCGGCAGGCCGCCGCGGCCGGCGCGAGGGCGGCGGTCGTCTACGCCTCCGGGTTCGCCGAGGTCGGCCCCGCGGGGGTGGCGCTGCAGCAGCGGCTGGCCGCGGTGGCCCGGGAGACCGGCGTCCGGGTGGTCGGGCCGAACTGCCAGGGCTTCCTCTACGCGCCCACCGGGGTGGTGGCCACCTTCACCGCCGCCGCCGACCGGCCGCTGGCCTCCGGCAGCGGGGTGGCCTACGTCGGGCAGAGCGGCGCGGTCGGCGGCTCGGTGCTCGACCTGGCCACCGACATGGGCCTGGGCCTGGAGGCGTGGTTCAGCACCGGCAACCAGGCCGACCTGGACCTCACCGAGGTCTCCGCGCACCTGCTGGCCGACCCGGCGGTGCGGGTGCTCATGCTCTACGTCGAGGCCACCGGCGACGGCGCCGCGTACGCCGAGCTGGCCCGCCGCGCGCAGGCGGCCGGCAAGCGCCTGGTGGTGCTGCGTTCGGGCCGGTCGTCGGCCGGCCGCCGGGCGGTGGCCAGCCACACCGGCTCGATGCTCGGCGACGACGTCGCCTTCGTGCTCACCTCGCAGCGGTACGGCGTCACCCTGGTCGACGACGTCGACGAGCTGCTCGCCGTCGCCGCGGTGCTGGCCGCCGGGCGGCCGGCGGAGGGACCGCGGGTCGCCGTCGTCACCACCTCCGGCGGGGCCGGCAGCCTGGCCGCCGATCAGTGCGCGGACGTCGGCCTGCAGCTGCCCGAGCTGTCCGCGGCCACCCAGGCCCGGCTGCGCCCGCTCATCCCACCCTTCGGCGCGCTGGCCAACCCGGTCGACGTCACTGCCCAGCTGTTCAACCGCGGTGCACAGGCCTTCGGCGACGTCTGCCGGATCATCGCCGAGGACGACGCGGTCGACGTCGTCGCCGTCCTGGTGACCATGGTCGTCGGCGAGGCCGGTGCCCGGCTGGCCGAGGATCTCGTCGCCACCGCGGCCGCGCTGCCCTGCCCGCTGCTGGTCGGCTGGATCGCCGGGCAGGAGCTCACGGTGGAGGGACGGCGGGTGTTCCGCGAGGCCGGCGTCCCGGTGTTCGGCTCGGTCGGCGACCTGGCCCGCGTCGCTGCCCGGCTGGCCCCGCCCCGGTCGCCGGGCACCCCGCCGCCGCTGCCGCCGGTCCCGGAGCTCCCGGCTGCCGCGGTGCGCGCGCTGCTCGACGCCCCCGTGGTGGACGGCGCGGCGCTGCTGCGGGCGGTCGGCATCGCCCAGCCGTCCTCGGTCCTGGTCACCGACCCGGAGGCGGCGCGCGACGCGGTCGCCGCGCTGCCCGGCCCGGGCGTGCTCAAGCTGGCCGCCGCGGACCTGGCGCACAAGAGCGAGGTCGGCGGCGTGCGGGTGGGCGTCGGTCCGGACGCCGCGGCCGCCGTGTTCACCGAGCTGCTCGCCGCCGCGCGGCGGCACCACGTGCCCGGCGTCGAGGGGGTGCTCGTGCAGGGGCTCGTCCCGCCGGGCACCGAGCTGGTCCTCGCCGTCACCGCGGGGCGCGACGGCTTCCCGCCGGTGGTCACGGTGGGCCTGGGCGGGGTCACCACCGAGCTGTACCGCGACCTCGCCTCCGCGCTGGCGCCGGTGAGCCCCGAGGAGGCGTGGGCGATGCTGCGCCGGCTGCGGGCCTGGCCGCTGCTGGCGGGGTTCCGCGGCGCCGAGCCCGCCGACGTGCCGGCCGCGGTGGACGCCGTGGTCCGGCTGTCGCAGGCGGCGCTGGCCGCCGGCGACCGGCTGGCCGAGTTCGAGGTCAACCCGCTGATCGTCGGCCCCCGCGGGCGCGGCGCCACCGCCGTCGACGTCCTCGTCCGCACCACCGGCTCCCGCGAGCCGGTGGGCGAGTAGCCCCCGACCCCGATCGACGAGCAGAGAGGCAGGACACCCGGCGTGGGACAGATCCAGTTGGAGCGGCACGGCGGCATCGCCGTGCTCACCGTCGACAACCCCGACGTGAAGAACGGCCTCACCCCCGAGATGGGGCTGCAGCTGTCGGAGCTGTGCGACGAGGTGGACGCCGACCCGGCCATCGGCGCCGCCGTCGTCCGCGGCGCGGGCGGCACCTTCTGCTCCGGCGCGGACCGGCGGCGCTGGACGGCCGGCGCCGACCAGGCCGAGGACCGGACGTACAAGGAGCTCGGCGCGGTCTACACCGCCTTCCGCCGGGTGGGCACCCTGCAGGTGCCCACCATCGCCGCGGTGCGCGGCGCCGCGGTCGGCGCGGGCATCAACCTCGCCCTGTCCACCGACCTGCGCGTCGTCTCGCAGACCGCCCGGCTGCTGGCCGGCTTCCTGCGCATCGGCCTGCACCCCGGCGGCGGCTACTTCACCATCAGCAGCCGGACGGCGGGCCGCGAGGCCACCGCCGCGATGGGCCTGTTCAGCGAGGAGGTCGACGGCGTGCGCGCCGCCGAGATCGGCCTGGCGTGGAAGGCGGTCCCCGACGAGCAGGTCGAGGACCTCGCGATGGAGCTGGCCGGCCGCGCGGCGAAGGACCCGGAGCTGGCCCGCGAGGCGGCCCGCTCGTTCCGCACCGAGGCCGGTCCGCCCGGGATCGGCTGGGAGGCCGCGCTGCACTTCGAGCGGGCCACCCAGATGTGGTCCCAGCGGCGGCGCGAGACCGCCTGAACCGCCTGACCCCGAACCCCCGCCGGGTCGGCGACGTCACCCGGCCCGGCGGGGCTCCCCCTGGAGGGACGCCATGCAGTTCGCCCCCACCGCGCTCACCCCGGACGAGGAGGCCCTGCGCGCCGAGGTGCGCGAGTTCCTCGCCGCCGAGCTGCCCGCCGGGCACCGCCCCGCACTGGGCTTCGCCGGCCGGCACGACCCGGAGTTCTCCCGCACGCTGGCCAAGCGCGGCTGGGTCGGCATGGCCATCCCGCCGCGCTACGGCGGGCACGGGCGCAGCGCCGTCGACCGGTTCCTCGTCGCCGAGGAGCTGCTCGCCGCCGGCGCACCGATCGGCGCGCACTTCGTCGCCGACCGGCAGACCGCCCCGGCGCTGCTGCACTTCGGCACCGAGGAGCAGCGGCAGCGGTTCCTGCCCGGCATCGCCGCCGGCGAGCTCTACTTCTCCCTGGGCATGAGCGAGCCCGACTCCGGCTCCGACCTGGCCTCGGTGCGCACCCGCGCCACCCGGGCCGACGGCGGCTGGACGGTCACCGGCACCAAGGTGTGGACCAGCGAGGCCCACCGCAACCACTTCTTCGCCGTCCTGTGCCGGACCTCGCCGATGGAGGAGGGCCGCAAGCACGCCGGGCTGTCCCAGCTGGTCGTCGACCTGGCCGCGCCGGGCGTGCGGATCTCGCCCATCCCGTACCTGGACGGCAGCCACCACTTCAACGAGGTGGCCCTGGAGGACGTGTTCGTGCCCGACGACATGGTGCTCGGCGAGCTGGGCAGCGGCTGGGCCCAGGTGACCAGCGAGCTGGCCTACGAGCGCGCCGGACCCGACCGCTGGCTGTCCACCTTCCCGGTGCTGCGCGCCTGGCTGCGCGAGCGCCCGTCGGTGACCGACGCCGACGCCGCCGTGCTCGGCCGGCTGGCCGCCCGCGCCCGGGCGATCCGGCACCTGTCGCTGTCGGTGGCCCGTGCGCTGGACCGCGGGCAGGCGCCGGTCGTGGAGGCGGCGCTGGTCAAGGAGGTCGGCACCCGCTTCGAGCAGGACCTCGTCGCCGCGCTCCGGGACGCCGCCGAGACCGAGCTGGACCAGGGCGCGGACTCACTGTTCGCGTCGCTGCTCGCCGAGGCGGTCATCACCTCGCCGTCCTACACGCTGCGCGGCGGGACCAACGAGGTGCTGCGCTCGGTCGCCGCGAAGGCGCTGACGGCATGAGCGGGGACCGGGAGATGCTGACCGAGGTCGCCACCGGCCTGTTCGGGGACCTGTGCACCCCGGAGGACGTCGTCGCCGCGGAGGCCACCGGCTGGAGCGAGCGGCTCTGGACGGCGCTGGCCGAGGGCGGCTTCCCGCTGGTGTCGGTGCCCGAGGAGGCCGGCGGCTCCGGCGGGGACGTCGCCGACGCCTGCGCGCTGCTCGCCGTCGCCGGCCGGTTCGCCGCCCCCGTGCCGCTGGCCGAGACCGGGCTGCTCGGCGGCTGGGCGCTGGCCGCGGCCGGCCTGCCGCTGCCCGCCGGGCCGGTGTCGGTGGCGGTCGGCGCGCCCGGGGACACCGTCGCGCTGCGCGGCGGGCGGTTCTCCGCGCGGCTGTCCCGGGTGCCGTGGGGCGGGCGCAGCGAGCGGGTGGTGGCGTTCGCCGACGACGGCGGGCGGCGGGTCGTCGTCTCCGCGCCCACCGCCGCCGCGACGGTGACGACCGGGCGGAACCTGGCCGCCGAGCCGCGCGACACCCTGGTGTGGGACGACGTCGAGCTGCCCGCCGACGCGGTGGGCCCCGCGCCGGACGGCGTGGACCCCGGCGCGCTGCGGCTGCGCGGCGCGCTGGCCCGGGCCGCCCTGATCGCCGGCGCGCTGGCGCGGGTCACCGAGCTGACCGTGCGCTACACCGGCGAGCGGCAGCAGTTCGGCCGGCCGATCGCCCGCTTCCAGGCGGTGCAGGCGCACCTGGTCACCATCGCCGAGGAGGCCGAGCTGGCCGGCCTCGCCGTCCGGGTGGCCGCGCTGAACGCCCGCCCGGACCCGGCCTTCGACGACGTCGCGGCGGCCAAGGCGGCGGCCGGCGAGGCGGCGACGGTCGCGGCGCGGGCCACCCACCAGGCGCACGGCGCGATCGGCATGACCAAGGAGTACGAGCTCGGCCAACTCACCCGCCGGCTGTGGTCGTGGCGCGACGAGTTCGGCAGCGAGCGGCACTGGAGCCGGGAGCTCGGCCGCCGGCTGGCCGCCGAGGGCGCCGATGCGCTGTGGCCCAGCATCGCGCGGGGGCCGGCGTGAGCGCCGACTGGGACGTCGCCGTCGTCGGCGCCGGCGCCGCCGGGCTGACCGCGGCGCGGGTCGCGGCCGGGGCGGGGCTGCGGGTGGTGGCCTACGAGCGGCTGGGCCCGGGCGGGCAGCTGGTCAACCTCACGACGCTGCACGACCACCCCGGCGGCACCGGCCCGGAGCTGACCGCGGCGCTGACCGCCGCGGCCGAGGGCGCCGGGGTGCGCCTCGCGTACGCCGAGGTGACCCGCGTGCAGCCGGGCCCGCCGACGCGGCTGACGACGTCGGAGGGCGAGGTGACCGCCCGGGTCGTCGTGGTCGCGGCCGGGCTCTCGCCCGGGCGGCTGGGGCTGCCCGGGGAGGCGGAGCTGGCCGGGCGCGGGGTGTCCACCTGCGCCGCCTGCGACGGGCCGCTGTTCCGCGGCCGCCCGGTGGCCGTCGTCGGCGACGACGAGTGGACGGCGACCGAGGCCCTCGAGCTGGCCGGTCACGCCACCGCGGTGACCGTGCTGGTGCCCGGGGAGCCGCGCTGGTCGGCGGCGCGGGACCGGCTGCTGGCGGCGCAGCAGCGGGTCGAGGTGCTGACCGGCGCGGCGGTGACCGCACTGCGCGGGGAGGGCGCGCTGTCCGGCGTCGCCGTCCGCACCGCCGACGGGGAGCGGGAGCTGGCCGTCGCCGGGGTGTTCCCGTTCGTCGGCCGGCGCGGTCCCGGGGGCCTGGTCGAGGGGCTGGCCGCCGACGCCGACGGCCGGCTGGTGCCGTCGGCCGGCGTGCTCGTCGCCGGGGACGCGCGGGCCGGCGCGGACCAGACGCTGGCCGCCGCGGAGGCCGACGGGCGCGCCGCAGGGGAGGCCGCGGTCGCGGCGCTCGCCGCCGGTGCCGGGTCGCTGCGGGTCGTCGACCCGACGCACGGCGTGCGGCCCGAGCCGGCCGGTGCCGGCGCCGTTGCCGCCAGCACCGCGGCCTGGACCGACGTGGCGCTGTTCACCAACTCCAAGCCGAACGCCACCGAGCTGCTGCGCGGCCTGGGCGGGCGGCTGCAGGCGCACTGGGCGCTGCCCGAGCTGGGCTTCGCGGCCAAGGAGAGCGCCTCGGTGGCGGCCGATCCCGACCAGATCGACTGGCTGGCCCAGCGCTTCAAGATGGTGCTGGTGGCGGTCGGCGACTAGGGCTCCTGCTCGTCGTGGAGTCTCCACGACTCGGTGGAACTGGAGCGGCGCGGCGTCGTGGCACCCCTGGTGGTGACCGAGACGTTCCTGCCGCTGGTGCAGGCGCAGGCCCGCGCGCGGCGGGTGGACCCGCGGCTGCTCGTCGTCCCGCACCCGGTCGGCGGCCTGACCCCGGACGAGCTGGCCGGCCGGGTCGAGGGCGCGGCCGGCGACCTGCTGCGGATGGCCGACGAGGCGAGGGGGCGGCCGTGACCGCGGTGCTGGACCTGCCCGGCGTGACCGAGGAGAGCTGGCAGGAGGAGGCGCACCGCCGCGGCTGGGGCGACGGGCTGCCACTGGTGGCCCCGACCCCGGCCCGGGTCGAGGCGGCCCTGGCCGCGCTGGACGGCGTCGACCTGGAGCTGGGGCCGCTGCCGCCGTCCGGGCTGGTGCCCACCCGGGAGAGCCTCGCGGCCAACGCGGTCATGGCCGGCTGCCGCCCGGGCGACCTGCCGGTGGTGCTCGCCGCCGTCCGCGCGCTGCAGGCACCGGAGTACAACCTGCACGGCGTGCTGGCCACCACCCACCCGTGCGCGCCGATGGTGGTCGTCAACGGGCCGGTGCGCGGCGCGCTGGGCATCAACTCCGGCGGCAACTGCCTGGGCCAGGGCACCCGGGCCAACGCCGTCATCGGCCGGGCGGTGCAGCTGGTGACCACCCACGTCGGCGGCGCGCGGCCCGGCGTCCTGGACCGCGCCACCCAGGGCGGCCCGGCGAAGTACTCGTTCTGCTTCGGCGAGAACGAGGAGGACAGCCCGTTCCCGCCGTTCTCGGTGCGCCGCGGCTTCGCGCCGGGGGAGTCGGTGGTGACGGTCGCGGCCTGCGAGGGCCCGCACAACGTCAACGACCACGGGGCGACGACGGCCGAGGACCTGCTGCTCACCATCGCCGGGGTGATGGCCCAGCCCGGGTCGAACAACGTGTACGTGCGGGGCCCGCACTTCCTGGTGCTCGGCCCGGAGCACGCGGCCACGTTCGCCCGCGACGGCTGGACCGCCGAGGCGGTGCGCGACACGCTGTGGGAGCGGGCGCGGATCCCGGTGTCGCACGTGTCGGAGGCCAACCAGCGGCAGTTCGCCGACTGGGGGGTGCTGCCCGACGGCGACGCCTATCCGGTCAGCACCGGCCCGGAGATGCTGCACGTGCTGGTGGCCGGCGGAGCGGGGAAGCACTCGGCGTGGGTCCCGTCGTTCGGGGCCACCGCCGCGGTGTCGCGCGCCGTGCCCGGTGGCTGACCTCCCGCTGGTCGCCGCCGACGCCGACCCCGCCGCGGTGACGGCCGACCTGCTGGCCGCGGGGCACGGCGACGGGCTGCCGGTGGTGCCGCCGACCGCCGCCCGCCTGGCGGCGGTGCTGGCCGGCGTCGCCGGCCCGGACGCCGTCCTGGGCCCGGTGCCGCCGCTGTTCGGCGAGCTCACCGTGCGCGGGGTGGCCTGGTACGCGGTGCTCGCGGGGTGCCCGGCCGCGGCGCTGCCGGTGGTCGTCGCGGCCTGCCGGGCGGCGCTGCGGCCGGAGGTCAACCTGCTCGGCCTGGCGACGACGACCGGGGCGCCGGCGGTCGGTGTGCTGGTGCACGGGCCGGTCGCCCGCCGGATCGGCATGACCTCGGGCGCGGGCGGGCTGGGCACCGGCACCGCGGTCAACGCCGCGGTCGGCCGCGCGGTGTCGCTGGCGCTGGCCGGGGCCGGTGGCGCGCGGGCCGGGCTGACCGACATGGCGACGATCGGCTCGCCCGCGAAGTACACGTGCTGCACGGCGGAGGCGGCCCGGCCGCTGCCCTCGCTGGCCCAGCGCCGCGGGCTCGGGGTGGACGTCGACGCGGTGACCGTGGCCGGGGTGGGCGGGCCGGTCGAGGTGCTGCCGGGGGAGGGGTACCGCGAGCCGCCGTCCGTGCTGGGCCCGGCCGCGGCGGCGATGGCGGGGCTGGCGCTCGCGGCCGGGGACCCGGGGCGGGCCGGCCGCGGCGAGCAGTTCCTGCTGCTGCCGCCGGAGCTGGCCGCGCTGTGCGGCGAGCAGGGCTGGGGCGCCGACCGGATCGCCGGGCACCTGTTCGCGGAGGGCAGCGCGCTGCTGCGGGCGTGGGCGCCGTCCGTGGCCTTCCGCGCGGACGTGCCGGCCTACGCGGCGGGCGACCTGCGGGTGGCCGGCTGCGCCGACGACGTCCGGGTCGTGGTCACCGGCGGGCCGGGGGTCAAGATGGCGCTGCTGCCCACCTGGAGCGGCGGCTCCCGCTCGGTGACCGCCGCCGTCCGCCCGCTGTGAGCCGTGCGGGCGGTCGCAGATGACGAACCGGTGTCATCGGCCGCCGTCCCGCATGCCCACCGGCTGCGCGGGCAGCCGGTGGGGAGCGGTTCGAGCACAGGAGGACGTGGGATGCGCAGGACGCGACGGTGGCTGACCGGGACGGTGCTCGCGGTGGGCCTGGGGCTGACCGGCTGCAGCGACAGCTCCGCGGGGGACCCCGCGGGTGACGCGGTGCCGGGCGAGGAGGCCGACAGCGCCGGGGACGCCGACCGCGTCGACGGCGGCGAGGGGGACGCGGACGGCATCGACCGCGACACCGGCGGCATCGACGACGACGACACCGACCCGGAGCAGCCCGAGGACGACGTCACGCCCGACGTGCCCGCGAGGGGGGACGACTCCGGCGACCTCAGCAACGACAACTGAGCCCGGACGTCCGGCGTCCCTCCGGCGGGCCCCCGCCCCGGGAGGTCCCGCTACGCGGTGCCCTCCGCGGCGATGAGCTCGGTGACCGCGTCGGGCCGGGTCGAGCAGTCGTCGCCCGAGGCCGGCTGCTCGGAAGCCAGCCCCGTGATCCCGGCGTCCTCGACCGGCTGGAAGCCGAGCCGCTCGATGTGCCGCGGCACCCGGTTCTGCGCGTTGACCACGTGCGACCGGGACAGCCATCCCTTGCCGTCGGCGACGTCGAAGTCCAGCCCGCCGCCGGGCGCCCGCTGCACGTGGCCCGGGGAGGGCAGCAGCCCGACCAGCTGGACGGCCTGGTCGACCGGCAGCTCCTGCGGCGGGGTGTCGAAGTAGTACCAGCTGGCGGCGCAGACGCCGTAGAGCGCCGGGCCGAACTGGGCGTGGTTGACGTAGAGCTCGAGCATCCGGCGGTCGTCGACGACCAGGGCCAGCTCGGCGGCGAGCCCGGCCTCCAGCGCCTTGCGCCAGGCGCTCATCTCCTGGTTGAGGAACAGGTTCTTGGCGACCTGCTGCGGGATCGTCGAGCCCGACGGGTCCTCCCGGCCGGCGAGGTGCGCCTGGGCGCGGTCCCACATGGCCTCCCAGCTGACCGCGCCGGCGCGGTAGGGCAGCTCGGCGTCCTCGTGGGCGATGACGGCGGCGAGGAAGTTGCGGGAGACGTGCTCGACGGGCACCGACTGCTGGATGGCGCCGGCTGGGTTGGCCGCCATGAAGGCGGTCGTCGGCGGGTCCACCCAGCGCAGGGAGACCATCACCAGCGCCTGGGCGACGAGGCCGACGGCGAGCACCCTGGCCACCCGCCGGCCCAGCGTGCGGCGCGAGCGGGACGGCCGGTCGGCCTCGGGGCGCCGCTCGTCGCGGTCGGACCGCCCGGCGCCGGGGCGGCGGAACCGGTTCCACCGCTGCTCCCCCGGCGGGGCGCCGTATCCGTGGGCGCCGTCGTGCCACGGCTCCTGGACCGGGCGGGAGAGGACCGGGCCGTCGTCCTGGGCCGGCCGGCCGTCGTCGTACCGGTCGGAGGAGGTGCGGCCGCGGCTCCGGCGGGATCGGGCGGCGGGCCAGCGGTCCGGCGGCACGTGCGGCATGGGTCGGTGCTCTCCCTGGTGGACGCGAACCGTCATGGTACGGCGGCGCAGCGTGAGATCCGGGGCGTCAGCCGGTGAGGTGCGCGAAGACGACGACGTTGTCCGCGTAGTCGCCGGTGTCCTCGTCGAAGGCGCCGCCGCAGGTGATCAGCCGCAGCCCGGCGTGGTCGAGGTCGCCGTAGACGGCCTCGCTGGGGAAGGCGTCCTTGGGGTGCTCCTCGACCCGGTCGACGGCGAAGACGGCGGTGCTGCCGTCGGCGCGGTCGACCTCGACCGTGTCGCCGGGCAGCAGCTCGGTCAGGCCGGCGAACGCCCCGGGCTCGCCCTCCCAGTCGACGTGCCCGGCTAGCACGGCGGGTCCCAGCCGCCCGGGGGTGGGGCTGCGGTCGTACCAGCCGACCGGGTAGGCGCCCGGCGGGACCTGCATCGAGCCGTCCCGGCGCAGGCCCAGCTCCATGACGGCGGAGGTGACCCCGAGGGCGGGGATGCGGACGGCCGTCGGCGGGCTCGCCGGCAGCTGGCGGACGGCGGCGACCGGTGCGGCGGCCACGGGCGCCGGGGGCTCGGCGGGCAGCTCGACGGGGGCGGCGGCGACCCGGTGCACCGGGTCGGCGGCGGGGCCGAGCGCGAGGACGCCGGTGCCGACGGCGGCGAGGAGGACGGAGGCCGCGGACCAGGCGAGGACGGCGCGGGGCGTGCGCTGCCGGTGCCGGCCGTAGCGGGTGACGCGGGGCGGGCGGGCGAGCAGTGCCTCGACGTCCGCGGGGGCCGGCGGAGGCGGCGGTGGCGGGTAGGCGCCGACGATGCGGACCGCGCCGTCGGCGCTCCCGCGCAGCCGGATGGCCAGCGTGCCGGTGCCGGGCACGGCTCCGCCCGCCCCGGCCGGGTGCGGGCAGGGGCGGGCGGGGAGCGGGCGTCGCGGCACGGCCCGCCGGTCAGCCGGAGGTGCGCGGGCTGCGGCGGGCGGCGACGGCCGCGCCACCGGCGGCGGCCAGCGCGACACCGCCGAGGACGACGGGCAGCACGCTGCCGTCCTCGGCGGCGCTGCCGTCCCCGGCAGCCACGGCGCCGGCCGGACGGGTGGTCACCTGGGTGCCCGTGGTGGTGCCGGTGGCCGGCGCGGCCGCGTAGACGTGGTCCTCGCAGGCGAGGCCGTCGCCGTCGGCGTCCAGCCGCTCGGGGTCGCCGGGGGCGGCCTCGAGGGCGGCCTGGGCGTCGGCCCGGGTGGTGAAGTCGGGGCAGTCGCGGTCGATCGCGGCGTGCGCGGTGCCGGCGGTCCCGAGGGTGAGGAGGGCGGTGACGAGGACACCGGCGGCGGTGCGGCGCATGGGTTCTCCCGGGTGAGGTGAGCGAGTGATCACTGTGACCGGTGCGTCACCCGATGAGCACGCAGCGACATCCTGGAACCTGGGCGTCCGCTTCGGCAGGTGCTGCCAGGCCGACACGCACGGACACGCCGGTGAGTCCGGGGCCGCCGGCCGGTCTGCCCTGCATGGAGACGGTGGAGTTCGACCTGGATCCGCAGGCGGCCGAGGTGGCCCGCGTGGTGGCGGGCGTCCGGGACGACCAGCTCGGCGACCCGACGCCCTGCGCGGGCACCCCGGTGGCGGGGTTGCTCGCGCACCTGGCGGGGCTCGCGGCCGCGTTCCGGGCGGCTGGGGAGAAGACGCCCATGGCCGGGCAGGCGTCCCTGTCGCCCGACGGCCTGCCGCCGGACTGGCGCACCCGGATCCCCGCGGAGCTCGACGGGCTGGTCGTGGCGTGGCGGCGCCCGTCGGCGTGGGAGGGGACCGCGGAGGCGGGTGGCGTGACGATGCCGGCGCCGGTGGCCGCGGCCGTGGCGCTGGACGAGGTGCTGGTGCACGGCTGGGACCTCGCCGTGGCCACCGGTCAGGAGTATGCGGCGGACCCGGGGTCGGTGGCGGCGTGCACGGGGTTCGCCGCCGAGGCCGCCGCCCAGGGGCCCGTGCCGGGGCTGTTCGGCCCGCCGGTGCCCGTGTCGGACGGCGCCCCGCCGCTGCACCGGCTGCTCGGCCTCACCGGCCGCGACCCGGGGTGGCGGCCGTGACCGTGCGGGCCCGCTCTGCCGGCGGTCTCCGAGCTCTGCGGGCCCGATCCCGCCGGCAAGGCGTGGATCGCGCCGGCAGAGCGGTCAGTCGTAGGGGTTGACGAGGACGGGTCTGGCCTCCAGGACGTCGAAGGTGACCGGTGGGCCGTCGGTGGTGGTCGTGCCCGGGACGTCGGCCGGCGCGCCTCCGTCGACGGTGTAGGTGCCGGTCCAGGTGGTGGTGAGCGAGGACGTGTAGGTGCCGCTGCGGTAGTCGTGGCTGACGCTGTGGTCCGGCCAGGGCGCGCCGGGGTCGGAGCTCACCAGGTCAGTGCCGTCGCCGGTGTGCCAGGTGAAGCTGCTCGCGGTGGCGACGATGTCGACGTCGAAGCCGCGGATGTCCAGGTCGAAGGTCTGCGTGGTCGGGCCGTCGGTGTGGAACACGACGGGCAGCCCGGACAGGCCGTCGCCGGGCGGCTGCTGGCGGGTGGGCAGCTCGGGTAGCGGGAGGGTGCGGAAGTAGCGGTACACCTCGTCGGGGCTCGGCGGCGGGTTCAGCGCAGTGATGTCGATGCAGGCCCGCAAGAGGGTGTCCCACTGCCCAACGGGTGTGCCAGGAGGCTGACCGCCCGTCGGGAAGCCGTCCACGGTGCGGTCGCCGGGCAGGACGAGCCGGCGCTGCTCGACGACGAAGTCCTCGACCACCCGGTCGGGCGGCGCGGGGCACTCGCGGAAGTCGGCGGCACCACAGGCGCCGGCTTCCTGGTCGCTGATGGCGCACGGCTTGGTCAGCCGGTAGGTCCAGGGCTGGTCGGCCGGGGCGCTGCTAGACGCAGTCCACCCACCACCACTGGACCCGCTGACGTAGGACGCGGTGAGGGCACTTGGTGCAGCACCCACCTCGGGACACAGGGTGTTGCTGCAGCCGCCGCCAGCAGCGGACGCCGGCGAAGCGAATACCCACGCCACCACGAAAGCGTTCAGGACCACGGTCGCGTAGTACGGCAATCGGCTCATCCGACTGTGAAGTCCTGCATGAGCCACGTCTGGCGGGTGTCGTCCCACCGGAGACCAATGCCGGCGTACATCTCGGGTATCTCATCCGACGATTCGTCCGACAGCACGGTCCCAGACCCGTCTCGGACGACCAGTGGCGTCTGGCCGACATAGAGCGGGACTGAGGCCTCCCCATCCCCCATCACCGGAGCCAGAACATTGCCGATGACGACCTGGCCGCCTTGATAGTCGTGGCCCAGGGCAGCGTGCTCTTCCACATTGGTCGCGATGCGGTTGCAGTCGCGGCACCCGTCGCTGAACTCGCGCAGCGGCGCGGCGTCCATGACGGTCGACGTGCGGTTGATCAGGTCGATGTAGTAGCGCACGAACGCCTGAGCGCCCTCCGGGGTCTGTGCGCGGGCCTCGTCGGGCATGGGGAGGTCCGGCGGCCCGAGCGGTGGCAGGGCGGCGGCGCTCGTCGGGGGTGCCGCGCTCGCCGGGGGCAGGGTCGCGCTGGCCTCCTGGCGCTCCGAGCACCCGGACAACAGTGCCGTCCCCACCAGAGCCACAGCCGCTGCCGTCCGCAGTTGATCACGCACGGCGAGCACGATAGCCAGATCGGCCCCCGCGCGAGGGCACGCCTGGGGACAGCGGACCCGATCAGGCGACCGCGACCGCGAGCGTCCACTCCCGGACCCGATGTTGATCATGGTCTTGTTGCTCGCGACACGCTCCGACACGCTGTGGCGACCGGGCACAGTCCCATGATCAACACAAGAGGGGGTTCCGGTCCAGCGGGCGACCGCCGTCAGCCGACCAGGAACGCGGTGGCCTGCGGGCCGTCGCCGTCGATGCACGACCCCGTGACCACCAGGCCGCCGTCCGCACCGACCGCCGCGACGTCGCCCAGCACGCCGGCCCCGCCGCACAGGGACACCGTGGCCGCGCGCTCGCCGCTGGTCAGGTCGACGACGACCAGCTCGGCGGGGAACAGCAGGTCGGCCTGCGGCACGAGCGCGGTGCCTCCGTCGGGGGACACGAGGACGTCCAGCGCTGAGTCACCCACCCCCTCGAGGTCCACCGAGCCGGTCACCTCGCCGTCCACCACGGTGACCAGCCGCCCCGTCTCGCGGCCCGCGCTGACGTAGGCGGTGGCCACGACGGTGCCGTCGGCGGTCACGTCCAGGTCGGCCGGCACGCCGACCGGGGCGTCGGGGGCCAGGTCGATCGGCTCGCCGACCGGCCGCAGGTTGGCGTCGTACCCGGCGAGCAGCGCACGCCCCTCGCCGGTCTCGACCAGCGCGGCCAGGGTGCCGTCCGGTCGGGAGGTGAGCGCGGTGACGGTCCCGGCGGGGACGACGGGCGCGGCGGTCCGGACGACGCCCGCGGCGAGGTCGACGGCGAGCAGCTGGGCCGGCCCGGGCGCGGTGAGGGTGAGCGCGGCGTAGAGCGTGCGCCCGTCCGGGGACAGCGCCGTGGTCGCGCGGTCGGGACGCTGGCCGAGGGCGGTGACCTTCGCCGGCCCGTCGGGCGGGACGGTGAGCAGCTGGTAGCCGGTGGTCGGGCCGGTGCCCGCCACGAGGAACGAGCCGTCGGGGAGGACGCTCAGCTCGGCGTCGTCCCCGACGGCGGGCACCTCCAGCAGCGTGGTCGCCGTCGGGCCGTCGTCCCCGGGGCCGACCTCGACCAGCCAGCCGCGCGTGCCGTCGTCCACCAGCAGGGCCACCGGGGTGCCGCCGGGGTCGGGGGCCAGGTCGAGCAGCCGGACGTCGCCGTCGACGGCGGCGTCGAGGTCGACCGCACCCAGCAGCGCGGGACCGCCGTCCGGGCCGCTGCGGGGGAGGGGCGAGTCGTCGTCCCCGCCGCCGGTGCACGCGGCGGCGGCGAGCACGACGGCGAGGACCGCGGCGGTGCGGCGGACGCGGGGCATCACGGCTCCGGGGTGGGCAGACGCCGAGCGTCCGCTGTGACGGGTGGTGCGGCAACTCGGTGGTGACCAGCCGCACCGTGCCCCCGCGCCGTCGCCCTGCCGATGACGCAGGGGAGACGACGGACTGATCTCTACCCCCGTCGTCGGGGAGTGTGCTCGATGGCGGCTGTGCAGCGACGGATCGGTGACGGGCTGGCGGTGCTCGGAGGGGCGCGCCCCGACGTGCTGGAGGCGGCGCCCGGGGCGCGGCCGCGCTTCGTGGCGCTGGGCGGGGTCCTGCTCAGCACCGGCGGGCTGGCCGTGGTGTCCATGGCGTTCGCGGTGGCGATGGCCCTGGGCGTGTGGTGGCCGCTGGCCCTGCTGGTCGGCCTGGGCTGGGGCGCGGTCGTGGTCAACCTCGACCGGATGCTGCTGGTCGGGATGGCGCACGACGCCTCCCTCAAGCGCAACCTGGTGCTCGCCGTCCCGCGGATCGGCCTGGCGCTCATCCTGGGCGCGGTCATCGCGACGCCCCTCACCCTGCAGGTGTTCTCCGCCGAGATCGACACCGAGGTCAAGGCCATGCAGGCCGAGGACGCCGACGCCTACCGGGAGACGCTGGAGACCGACGCGCGGTTCGCCGGGCTGCCGCAGCTGCGCGAGGAGGTGGCGCTGCAGGAGTCGATCGTGGCCTCCGGCGGGGTCGCCGACCCGCAGCTGGCGGCCGTGCAGGGCGACGCGACGGCGGCCCAGCAGGCCTACGACGCGGCGCTGGCCACCCAGCGGGAGCTGGAGGCCCGGGCGCAGTGCGAGCTGGACGGCACCTGCGGCACCGGGGACGCCGGTACCGGCCAGGCCTACGTCGAGGCGCGGGCCGCCGCCGACGCGCAGGCCGGCGTCGTGGCCGCGGCGAAGTCGGCGCTGGACGCCACCACGGCGGCCGCCTCCGCGGCCGAGGGGCGCGCGGCCGGGCTGGCCGCCGCGTCGCTGGAGACCGACCGCGCGGAGCTGGCCCGGCTGACCGCCGAGCAGACCCGGCTGCAGACGGCGTTCGACGCCACCAACGAGGACGCCGACGGGATCCTCGCCCGGATGGAGGCCCTCGACCGGCTCGGCGACCGCAACACCACGCTGGCCCTCGCCCAGGTGATGCTGTCGCTGCTGTTCATGAGCATCGAGATCCTGCCGGTGCTGATGAAGCTGCTGCTGAACTTCGGCCCCCGCTCGGCCTACGACGAGCTGACCGCGCTGCGGGACTCCGGCGACGTGCAGATCGAGGCGATGCAGCGGGAGTCGCGGCTGGCCGTCGCCGCGGCGCGCGAGGAGATGCTCGTCATGGCCGAACAGGAGCGGATCGACCGGCAGAAGTCGGCCATCGTCGCCCGCCGCGAGGCCGCCGAGGCGGCGGCGCGGATCGAGCGCGAGGCGGCCGTCCGCGCCGCCGAGCGGGCCGCGGCGATGGCGCACGCGCCGGCCGAGGTGGCGCCGGAGGGCATGCGGCCGTGGGACACCGGCCCGCTCGGCCGCCTGCTGGCCGGCCGCCGCCGCCCGGCCGACCGCGTCCCGACGGGGGTCTGAGGAGACACCGCCGACGAGGGGCCCGGCTCACGGCTGGCCGCAGGCGCGCCGGTCGCCGTCCTCCTCCACGACGACGAGATGCAGGTCGTGGCATCACCAGCGGGAGGTGCCGGCCGTCCGCGCCGAACCGGGTGAGCCACGGGCTGCGGCGGTCGAACACCGGGGGGTCGAGCACGGTGGCGCACCGGCGGGTCAGCGCGAGCGGTGAGCGGACGGGGACCTCGGCGAGGGCGGGAGTGGGCACGCGGCCCACCGTGGCAGCGCCGGGGGGCCGGACCGCCGTCGTCCACAGGCCGCTGCGCCGTGCACAGGCCGGCGGCGCCGGGGCAGCGGACGGGCCGGTGATCGGTGTATCGACTCCGGGCCGGTCTGCTCAGCGCACCTCGTACCACTCGTAGTCGATGGTCAGGTCCTCGTGGACGATCCCCTTGCCCACGGCCTGGACCCGGTTGAGCCAGGCGTAGCGCTCGTCGCCGGTCTCGAAGCGCGGGGCGGCGTAGATGGTCTTCGGCAGGTCCATGCCGTCGGACACGTCCATCCGCCCGTGGTACTGGCAGAGGACCAGGGCTCCGTCGTGGGTGCGGACGGTCGCTCGGACGTCGAGGGTGGCCGTGCCCTCGGGTCCGACGAGCAGCCAGTCTCCGGAGGCGGCCCCGGCCAGCTCGCCGCTGAAGCGCTCCCCCTCGAACTTGACGCTCTCCTGCTCGAAAAGCAGTCGCGTCCCGGTCGGCCCCGTCCCCACCTCGAGCGGCGGCCTCACGGTGATGTGCATCGTGCACAGCGGCACCAGCTCGATCGTCATCGCCCCTCCCCGGGTCCTCGGCAGGCGGCGACGCTAGCGTCGCCCCCGAGGAGGGCACCGGGGTCTTCCGGCACTGTCCCGCGTCACGAGGAGCTGTTGGGCACGCTGGGTGATCGGAAGCTGACTCGGCGTCCCGAGCCGGGCCGCCGCTGCGGCGGCCCGGCCACGGGCGGTCAGCCGGAGGATGCGGTCCGCTCGACGGTGCGCACGGACTCGATGAACGAGCGGACGACGGGGTAGATCTCGGTGTCCCAGCGGGAGCCGCTGAACACGCCGTAGTGGCCGACGCCGTTCTGCAGGTGGTGGCGCTTGCGCTCGGCCGGGATGCCGGTGCACAGCCGGTGGGCGGCCTCGGTCTGGCCGGGGGAGCAGATGTCGTCCTTGGCGCCCTCGACGGTGAGCAGCGCGGTGTCGCGGATGGCGCCCGGGTCGACCCGCCGTCCCCGCCAGGTGAAGCGCCCGGTGGCCAGCTCGTGCTGCTGGAAGATGCGGCCGACGGTCTCCAGGTAGAACTCCGCCGGCACGTCCATGACCGCGCCGTACTCGTCGTAGAAGGCGCGGGTGGTCGCGGCCGCTGCCGTGTTGCCGGCGGCCAGGTCGCGGTACATGCGCAGGTGGGCGTCGACGTGCCGCTTGGGGTTCATCGACATGAACGCGGTCAGCTGCACGACGCCGGGGTAGACCCGCCGTCCGGCGCCCTTGTACCGGCGCGGGACGACGTCGATGAGCCGGCGCTCGAACCAGGTCAGCGGCTTGCCGCAGGCGGACAGGTTCACCCGGTTGGGGTTGACCCGGGTGTCGATCGGGCCGGCCATGAGGGTGAGGCTGGCCGGGGTGGCGGGGTCGCCGTCCTCGGCCATGAGCGCGACGGCGGCGAGCACCGGGACGGCGGGCTGGCACACGGCCAGGACGTGGGTGTCCGGGCCGAGGTGGCGCAGCGCGGTCATGACGTGCTCGATGTACTCGTCCAGCCCGAACGGGCCCTCCGAGGCGGGCACGTTGCGGGCGTTGTGCCAGTCGATGACGTACACGTCGTGGTCGGTCAGCAGCGTGCGGATGGTCGGGCGGACCAGCGTGGTGAAGTGCCCGGACATCGGGCCGACGACGAGCACGCGCGGCTGGCCGGTCACCGAGGGCCGGTCGAAGTGCAGCAGGGTGCCGAACGGCGTGGTCAGCGCCGCGCGCTCGACGACCGGGACCTCGCGGTCGCCGACGGTCACCGAGTCGATGCCGAACGCCGGGCGGTCGTGCGTGGGCCGCGCCTTGGCGAGGATGTCGAAGGCCGCGCGCACGTGCCGGACCGCCGGCGCCTTGCCCAGCGGGCCGGGCAGGAGGTGCAGGGCGCGGGCGGTGAGCTCGGATGCATGGAGGACCGGCGCCGTTGCTCGGCGGTTCAACTCGTAGGCGGTGTAGAGCATCGGCCTGCCTCGTCACTCGGTCGGAAACACGACGGTGACCTGTGTCACCTGGCGGAAACGTTAACCGCAGTGAACGACATCGGCGCGGGCGGCTCGCACGGGAGGGTGTCCGGAGGGCCGCCGCCGGCACGTGCGTCCGGCCTGCACCAGGGGCAACAGGCGGCTCTCGACCGGCGCGGGGCCGGTCAGTCGGGGGCGACGCGCTCGCCGAGCAGGGCCGAGGTCACCAGCGCGTCGTAGTCGTCGAGTGGCAGGCCGAGCGCGTCCCGCACCCGCAGGCGCGCCATGAGCAGGCCGGGGGCGTCGTCGGCGGCGGAGAAGTCGCCGTCCTCGACGTCGGCGAGCGCCCGCTGGGCGCCCAGGGTCAGCCAGCGGTGCGCCTGGCGCAGGTCGCCGGCCAGCTCGTAGGCCTCGCCGACGAAGAGGTGGACGTCGCCGTCGGCGGACCGCTCGCGGCGCAGCTCGTCGGCCAGCTCACGGGCGCCCTCGACGTCGCCCGCCTCGAGCAGCCCGCTGTGCAGGTAGCAGCGGACGTCGGGCGGCACGGGTTGCCCCGCGGCCACCGCGCGGCGGAACAGGACGACGGCGCCGTCGTGGTCGCCGGCGGCGGTCAGGTGCTCGCCGGCGCGCACCAGCAGCGCAGCGGGATTGACGGCGTCGTCGGGGTGCGGCTCGGCCGCCCACGCCTCGAGCTTCTCGGCCGCCGCGCGGTGCTTCTCGGGTGACGTCGCGCGCGCGTAGAGATCCTCGACCTCGTCGTCCGTCAGCGGTCCGCGCACCGGGCCACGGTAGGCCGTGGGAACCGCCGAGGTCAGTACGCGTCGTCGTCCCTCCACCGGCGCACGGCCGCGAGGAAGGCGTCGGCGGACGCATCGACGGCGGCCAGAGCGTCGTCCGTGAGCCCTTGGCGGAGACCGCGCTCGGCGTGCCCGAAGCGGATCAGGTCGCGCAGCACGTCCGCCGTGCGGTCGAGGTGCGACGCCGTGCTCGGTCGGGTGGAGCGGTGAGCTGACCCAGGCGGTCGACCTGGAGCGAGGCGACGTCGATGGGCCGGACAGGCCCGGTCGTAGTGGACGCGTCGGCAGGGTCGCCGTCGACCCGGGGAGGGCGGCACGGCAGCATCCGGTGGCGTGACCGCTCCCGCGCCGCGTCGTCGTCCGCGCCGCCTGATGCCGGTCGGGGCGCTGCCGGTGCCGGCGGCTGCGGCCGGCCGGCCGGACGCCGGGCCCGGTGGCTCGTGACCCGGGTGCGCCCCCGGGTGCTCGTGCTGCTCGTGGCCCTGGCCTCCGGGGTGGCGCAGTCGTTCGGCCGGTTCTCCTACGCGGTGCTGCTGCCGGCGATCGACCGCGACCTCCTCGGCTCGTACGCGGTGGCCGGGCTGGTCGGCACGGCAAACGTCGCCGCGTACCTGGTGGGGACGTTCACGGTCAGCGCGCTGTCGCGGCGGATCCGCCCCGCGGCGGCGATCAAGGCCGGCCTGGCCGCCTCCGCCGTCGGGCTGGGGCTGCTCACGGTCGCGGGCAGCGCCGTGCAGCTCGCCGTCGGGCTGACCCTGACCGGGCTGGGCGGGGCGTTCATCTGGGTGCCGGCGCCCGGGCTGGCCGGGTCGGTGGTGCGCCCCTCACGGCGCGGCGCGGCGATCGGGGTGGCCGGGTCGGGCATCGGCGCGGGGATCGTGGTCGCCAGCGCGCTGGCCGCCGTGCTGCACGCGCGGGGCGGCGACGCCAGCTGGCGCACCGTCTACCTGGTGGAGACGGTCATCGCGGTGGTGACCCTGGTCGCCTGCCTGGTCCTGCTGCGGCCGGCGCCGCACCGGCTGGACGCCCAGCCCGTCCGCGCCAGGGCGCTGCGCCGGGTGCCCGGCTGGGTCGGGCTGACCGGGGGGTACGCGGCCTACGGCTTCGCCTACTCGATCTACACCACCTACCTGGTCACCGCGCTGGAGGACGACGCGGGTTTCTCCGCGGGCCACGCGTCGGCGGTGTACACGCTGGTCGGCGTCGCGCTCATCGGGGGCGGCCTGGTGCTGGGGCTGCTGTCGGACCGGTGGGGCCGGGGGCGCACGCTGGTGCTGGGCTTCCTAGTGATGGCCGGGGCCATCCTGCTGGTGCCGGTGGGCGTGGAACCGCTGGCCTCGGGCTCGGCGCTGCTGTTCGGCGCCATGATGTCCGGGCTGCCGGCGGTGATCGCCGCGCACCTGTCCGAATCGTTGACCCCGCGCGAGTTCGCCGGCGCCTTCGGCCGGTGCACTCTGGCCTTCGGGGTGGCGCAGCTGTGCGGCCCGCCGCTGGGCGGCGCGCTGGCGCAGGCGACCGGCGGGTTCCTCGTGCCGTTCGTGCTGGCCGCGGCGGTGGCCGTCGCCGGGGCGGGGCTCAACGTCGGTGTGCTGCGCGCGACCCGGGAGCCGGGTCGCAGCGACGTGGGTCTGCGGCTCAGCCGATGAGCTCCTCGAGGAACCGCTAGGTCTCCGGGTCGGTGGAGTGGAGGTGCACGCCGCGCAGGCCGCGGGTGAGCGGCACCTCGTAGCTGTCTGCAGGTCGAGCTCGGCGTCGCTGACCTTCCTGGTGTTGCGGAAGTCGGGGTCGCGGTTGGCGCTGCGGACGGCGAGCCACCGGTCGGTCCGCCACACGAGGTCGGGGCCGAGCAGGACGCCGTGCGGGTCCCTGGGCGGCAGGAGCCGGCGGCCGGCTTCGCGCTACCTCCAGCGGTTGATGAACTCGACCGCCGCGGCGTTGACCTCGTCGGGGTCCGTGGCGCTCAGGAAGTGCTGGCCGCCCTCGACGACGCGAAGCTCGGCGCCGGCGCTGTTGACGAACAACTCGACCTCGGCCTCGGCGTTCGGTACCGAGTAGACGCGGTCGGCAGTGCCGTGCAGCCACAGGACCGGGCACCGCACGCTGTCCAACCGGCCGTGCAGGCCGTCCCGGTCACGCAGGTTGATGCTGCTGATCCGGAGCCGCTCACGTCCGGCGTCGCCGGCGTAGTTCTCCTGGTGCGTCTCGTGCCAGAACGCGCGATCGTCGGCCGGCACGTCCTCGCCGAAGCCCTCGGCGAGGACGGCGTCGACGAGCTCGACCGGGATGACCCAGTCGTCGCCGACAGCCTCGGCGAGTGCGTCGATGGCGGGCGTGCAGAACTCGATCCCGTCCCAGCACCCCAGCTCGCGACTGCGCTGGCTCTCGAAGTCCATCGAGGTACCGAGCGGGATGATGCCCGTGACGGTGCCGGGGGCCAGCATGGCCATGCGTGCCGCGACCCATCCGCCTTGCGAGGTGCCCAGCACGAATGCCTGTGAGATGCCGAGCGCGTCGAGCACCTGCAGCCCCGCGATGGCGGTGTCCCAGTAGGTGAACTGCCCGTACGAGGCGCGGGTCCGGCCGTGCCCGTAGGGCTCGAGGGCGAGCAGGTTGGCGGTGGCGGAGAGCTTCTCGTCCGCGAACTGCGGCCGGTACAGCTCGACCGAGGTGCTGAACGAGTTGACCATCACCAGGGTCGGGAGCGATGCGTCGTAGGCCTTGCCGAACCGGTAGCCGATGGTCGAGCCACCGAGGTGGGGGATCTGGATCGTGTCCGTGGTGCTCATGGGTTCCCTCGTCGTCATCGACTGGGTGGGCAGACCGGACGGCGGCCTGGTCGATCCCGGCCATGGTGGTGGCCGCTCACCCCCGGGTCAATCGGCGACCGGAGGCACCCGGGGCATCCCGATGCGGACCAGGGCGGTGCCCTCGGCGGCGATCAGCTCGGCGACGTCCTCGGGCATCTCCGCGAAGTCGTCGTCGTTCTCCGGCTGGTCCTGGGCGAGCCTCTCGATGCCGGCGTCCTCGTCCGCGCCGCGGCGACAGGCTTCCGCGGAGCACCTTCGCCAGTGGAGCAGCGGTCTGTCGTGGAAGACCTGGCGCGGGCTCAGCCGGGGCCCGTGCAGTTCGGAGACGGCAGCGAAGCACGAGCCCTTCGCCGCTGCCCAGCATCAAGGGGAGCCCCGGAGCGCCACCAGGGACGTCGTCCGCCACGGCGTTCGCCAGGGTGTCCCTGCCTCTCGCAGCGTGACGGACGTGGCGACGGTGCCCGAAGCCGGCCGGCTCCCCGGTGAAGACAGGGACGCCGGGGAGCCCTGCTCAGGGCGGGGGCTTCCGGCGGAGGCGCGGGCGTCGGCGGCCGGCGCGGGGTGGCCCGCGCCGGCCGCCGTCCTCAGGCCATCTCGGGGACGCGCAGGTGGTGGATGGCCAGGTCGAACTCGGCCACCTCGGTGATCTCCATGCCCAACCGCCGGCTGAACTCCTCCCGGATGGACATGACCTGCTGGCGGGAGGCCTCCATCGCCGCGCGGTCGTCGTACACCGCGGTGAGCGTGCCGCGGCCGGTCCCGCGGTCGATCATCAGGCTGAGGCTGCAGAAGCCGGGGACGCCGTCCATCCGCGGGAGCAGGCTGGTGCGGACGGCGTCGAGGGTCTCCTCCATGCGGGCCGGGTCGACGCGGGTCCAGGTCACGCGGGCGCAGGCGTCGTCGCCGGCGTTGTGCGCCCGGTGCACGACGGCGATCTCCCACTCGTCGACGCTGATGTCCCGGGCACCCATCACCTCCGCGGCGCGCTGGCGCATCTGGTGCACGCTGTCGGCGGTGGCGCGCATCGCCTCCTCGGAGTCCCAGCTGGCCGTGACGATGCAGCGGCCGCTGTCGCGGTCGCAGAGCATCGACAGGCCGATGCAGCCCGGCATGCTCTGCAGCGCGGGCATGACCTGGTCGCGGACGTGGGCGATGCCCTCGTCGATGCGCTGCGGGTCGGCGTGGACGGTGGTGGAACGGGCGTACATGCCGCCCTCCTTCCGGATGGCGGGCGGCGCCCCTGCGGCGTCGCCGCGCGGCACATCGTTCTCCCGCCGGGGCCCGGTGACAACAGGCTCGGCGTCGGCGGTCGGTGAAGCGACCCGCGAGTCAGACCGTCTCGGGAGCCCGCAGGTGGGCGAGGGCGAGGTCCATCTCGGCGACGTCGACGACCTTCGCGCCCATGGCCTGGGCGAACTGCTCGCGCAGGACCCTGGCGTGCTTCCGCACCAGGCCGGCGGCGTCGCGGTCCGCGAAGCTGGTGACGCTGACCGTGCGGCCGGTGCGCCGGTCGACCAGCAGGCTGACGCTGCAGAAGCCGGGCAGCTCGCGGAGCCTGGGCATCAGGTTGTCTCGGTACGCGTCGAGCAGGTCGTCGACGTGGTGGGTCGGGATGCAGGCCCAGGTGACCTGCGCGCCGGCGCCGTCCCCGGCCGGGCGGTCCCGGTGGACGACGGCGATCTCCCACTCGTCGACGTCCGCGTGCTCGCCGCCGACGGTGTGCTGCAGGCGGTGTGTCGGAGGGTGCGGGCGTCCTCGGCGGTGGCGCGCATCGCCTGCTCGTCGCTCCACGACGTCGTGACGATGCAGCGACCGTCCTCCCGGCTGGTGAGCATCGACAGGCCCAGGCAGCCCGGGGACTGCCCGATCGTCGGCAGCACCTCGTCGCGCACGTAGGCGATGCCGGCGTCGAGGTTGCTGAGGTTGCCGCGGATGCTGGTGGATCGGGCGTACATGCCACCTCCCGTTCGGGCGGCGCCCCGGCGGCATCGCCCCGCGGGTCAGCTTCTCGGCCGTTAATCCACCAGGCAATGGCTTCGGCGAGGTGTGCGACGGCTGTCGGCGCGCCGGGGCATGCGGAGGCCGCCACGCGGCGGTCAGAAACCCGTATGGGCGCGCTCGCGGGGCCGCCGCGGCCTCTTCGACGCTTGGGGGTTCCGGTCGCCGACGACCGAATGCCACTGTGAAAAGAGAGGCAAACAGCAACGGCTGGACCGCCACTCATGCCACCGCTGAGATAGCAGCCACCCGGCCGAGGATCGAGCCCCGGCCGGGTGGCGACCGCCACCGGCACAAACGGTGGCTGTACTAGACGGAGCAACTTGACGACGCCGAAGTGAGCGCGTCACGCGGTCCGTCGTCTCCGCGGATCTAATGCCTATGTGGTCCGGAAACTAGGCATCCTGTGGCGCCAGGTCGAACAAATAGCCGGGATCACGGCTGTGGAGACGCCGCGAAAAGGTAACGATCTCGCGGCGAAGAGGAGCGATGCCCGTGGTGCTCATGAAGACCGTCTTGGCATCAAAGTCGCCATCCTCTCGGACAGCCGTGTCGACGGCATCCTTGACGTAATCATTGATGTTACTTGCGACATCACGGGCTCGTTCGGTAAGGAAGCTAAGCACCTTGTCCGTTTGATTCGGCAGCCATAGCCCAGGCTTCTCGAGTAGGCGTGCTCCCGCGTCCGTCAAAAGTAGTAGCTCGGCGAGCAAGGATACGACCACGAAGCGAACCGACGAAAACGACGACCGTAGCTCGCCTCGAAGGTCATCGCGCGCCACCTCGACTGCCTCGCTAATCAAGCTCAGCAAGAACAGCTTATCGGCGTCTATGTCAGATGAAAAGACACTGTGATAATCCTGGTCGAAGAGTCTAACTTTTCTTACGGCAGCTGCAGGGCGGCGCCGATACGCCGCCATAATGAGCTGCGCGGCCAAGGTGTTATCTAACGAGCGGTCAGCGTAACCTCTTTCGCCCACCTTAATCGTGTAGGCGAACGTGGACCCAAACTTCTCCTTGACGTGACGCTGTAGATCCAGCTGAATTGAGTCCGTTGAACGCTGATCGCGAATGTTCACCGCATTCTGGTTGTTTGCCCTGTAAGTAATCGTGTCGCTCAATGTGCTATTGGGGTCGGGTAGCTGGATGACCTTCACCAACAACTTTAGTTGAGGTGTAAGTGTCTGACGTGCTCGATGAAGGGCCAATAGGGATTGGCAACCATTCACAACGGTTACTCCTTGAAGGCCAAGGCGAGATCCGCGCACCTTGAGGCCAAGCGTAAGGAGTGTTATCCCGTTGTGAGATGCGGGAAACAGCTCATGCTCACCTGGATCTGCCACCGTCTTGGCCAGCTCCCGATTGATCCGAGTATTGCCGGCAGACAGTCGGACATTCCTGCTGAAGAGCGTCAGGTCGTCAAGTCCCGGGAGCTTCACAAGCTCCGTCGCTGGAACGAGGGCGACCGCCAGCTTAGCCTGACCGTTGAGCTCGTCAAGAAGGGGAGCTGTGGCTGCAATCAATGTGGTGTGTTCTGGCCTGACTCCCGCGCGGACCACTCTTTCGGCTACGGCTGCAACGCGCTCGCCGTGCCATACGTCTAACGCAGGCTCCTGACCGGCCATGGCTGCCTGGAAACTCGATCCGGCAGCGTCCAGTGTGGCGTTTGACACAAAGACGAGGCGGCGTACCCTATATCCTTGCGCGATTTTGTCTCGAACTTCGTGCCTAAGGAGAAGGCGTCGCAGTTCGAGGTTCGGGCGACTGGCAAGAAGGCCGTCCACACTTTCCGGCGTTAGAAAGTATCTGGCAGCGCCCATGAGGTTTTTCATGTCATTATCGCCTTGCGTTTTCGTCGAGCTTTCAATTCGCTTGCTTTGATAGAGAGTGACCTCGCTCAGGTCGTCATTGACGGTCAGAGCATCAATACCCTTGTCCCCGCTGCCGTCACAAATGGCTAACGGGACTTCTTCTGGGTCCAATCGTTCGACATGAGTAAGGAACCAAGCAAGCATGGCGGCGCTAGCTGACCGATCACCGATCTGATGTACAGCAAACTGGCTTTCGAGCAGCCTGCGGGAGGTTGCGTCCATGGACCCATTAGACGGTAGTTGATCCAAAGTTGTGATACGACGCGCCAGGGGCTGGCCGAAACACGCGTCGGCACCGACGGTGCAACCTGCGCGAGTAGCCGTTCGTCGGCTGGTCGCGGTGACGTCCCAAGAAGTGGTGTAGCTGGTCGGAGGTCCTGAGCTCGTCGGCGAGTGCTGGCGTGCGAGGGACCACCGCGTGGATGTTCTGCGTGTTCCCGCCAAGGTTCACTCAGAGAACGGCCACGCGATGGCCCTGGACCAGTCTGCCCTGCTCGAGGCACTCAAAGCCGCCGACGTCGACACCGCATCCGTACCACCACCGAGACGCTCTATCAGGCGTTGATCGAGGCCGAGCTCACCGCGGTGATCGGCGCCAGCCCACACGAGCGCACCGAGAACCGCACCGCCCAGCGCAACGGGCATCGGGCATCGGGCGCGCACGCTGACCACGACCGCCGGGGATCTGGAGCTGCGGATCCCCAAGCTGCGGGCTGGCTCGTTCTTCCCGTCGCTGCTGGAACGCCGCCGCCGGATCGACCAGGCGCTGTTCGCGGTGGTGATGGAGGCCTATCTGCACGGCGTCTCCACGCGCAAGGTCGACGACCTGGTCCGCGCGCTGGGCGCCGACACCGGCATCTCCAAGTCCGAGGTCTCCCGGATCTGCGCCGACCTCGATGCCGAAGTCAGTGCCTTCCGGGACCGCTCGCTGGCCGAGCAGGCGTTCCCCTACGTCTTCCTGGACGCGACTTACTGCAAGGCGCGGGTCAACCGCCGGGTGGTCGCCCAGGCCGTCGTGATCGCCACCGGGGTGGCCGCCGACGGGCACCGGGAGGTGCTCGGCTTCGCGGTCGGTGACTCTGAGGACGGCGCCTTCTGGACCGCCTTTCTGCGCTCGCTCAAGGCCCGCGGCCTGGCCGGCACCCAGCTGGTCATCTCCGATGCCCACACCGGCCTCAAGAGTGCGATCGCCGCGGTACTGCTGGGCGCCAGTTGGCAACGCTGCCGGGTGCACTTCATGCGCAACGTGCTCGCCCGGGTGCCCAAGGGCAACGCCGAGATGGTCGCCGCCGCGATCCGCACGATCTTCGCCCAGCCCGACGCCGAGCACGTGCACGCCCAGTTCGACGTCATCGCCGGCATGCTCGGCCGCCAGTTCCCGCAGGTCGAGGCCATGCTGCGGGAGGCCCAAGACGACCTGCTGACCTTCACCGGCTTCCCGATCGGCCACTGGAAGAAGATCTGGTCGACCAACCCACTGGAACGGCTGAACAAGGAGATCAAGCGGCGCACCGACGTCGTCGGCGTCTTTCCCAACCCCGCCGCCCTGCTCCGCCTCGCCGGCGCAATCCTGGTCGAGGCCCACGACGAATGGCAGGTCTCCGACCGCCGCTACCTCTCCGAAGGCTCCATGGCCCTCCTCAACCGACTCGACGAGGAGGTGGCGCAGCCGGCACTGATCGCGTCATAGTCCAACTCGCAGACCCTCCTCACGGCCGCGAGCTACACCACGGCGCGGGACGTCACCCCTTGGGGCTCGGTGGCCGCCGTAGAAGCGTCGCGAAAGGCCAGCCTTCTTTACCCCGCCACCTGGTGACACAAGTGAGGCGGCCGTGGCGCGACGAGGCCAACCCCCGCTGGCGTACCTCCGCAACGACTTCTTAGTCAGGCGCCGCACTACTCTTCTTATAAACGCACTCCTGGATGAGCGAGCCGAGGTGGTTGTGCGGCGTTGCGGCACCAAGCCTAAAGGCTTACGCCCAGCCCAGCTGGAGGAGGATGGACTCGAACGTCAGATTTCCACCTGCGACCGTATGCGGCCAGAACCTGGCTCGACCGCGAGTTCGACCCCTTATACGCATATCGGTAGGCGGAACCGGCCGTCGGGGGCAGTTGCTATCAGAGGGCAGCTTGTACTTGGTCCTCGGTCAGGCCGTACGCCTTGGTGATGATTGACCGGTTCTCTGAGGCAAGATAGCCTCGGCGTTGAATTATCGACGCCCGGAGCACGCTGTCGTTCTCCTCGCGAAGCCGGTGTTCAAGGGTCTGCAGCTCCGTGGTGTTCCGCTCCAGTTCGGCCACCGCTCCAACAGGGAGTGGCGGAATCGGGACGTGCCTCAGTGACTCCTTGGAGTGCACGACGAACCCGCCCTGGAAGGCGCGGGCCCGGGCGGCCACGTAGGCGTCGACGGCCGGGTGGGACAGCAGTGCGATGACGACCTCCACGGAGATCGGGCACCGCGGTGACGGGCGGAGCAGCGTGTACGGGCCGCTTCCCCCACCCGGGACGACGTGATTGAGCCGGTCCGGCACGTACTGCGGTACGACGGACAGGGTGCGGTTGATGATCTTGAGGCCGTCCATCCTCCACAGGCTCTGAGTACGTCCGTACGCCCAGAACGCCTCGTCCAGGGTCACAGCCCGTGCGCGCAACCGGCCTTCTTTGGCGCGCAGGTAGGCGAGAGCCTTCGGGAATGTGGCCGCCATCGTCTGGGGGTCGAACGGTGTGGCCCTCCCGCGCTTGTGGCCGGGGCGGGGCTGTGCCACCTCGTAGGGGAAGATCGCGACGTAGTCGCCGTCGGGTTGGTCGCCGTAGGGCGCGAGGGGCACGTCGCGGATCGCGGGGCGCAGCACCCCTCGCTCGATCGGCCAGCGGACACCGTCCTCGTCCAGCACATCCACGCACTCGCTCGCCGGATCGTCCGCTGCGACCCGCAGCATGAAGACGTCGTCCGCGGAGGTCTGCACTCCCACGAAGATGTCCACCCAGTTCTCGTCACCGAGGCGAGCGATGGCCGCGGTCTCCATCGCGGCGAAGGCGGACGCGCTTTCGGAGGCGGCGATCGGCCAGACGGCCTCTCCCAGCTCCGAGCGGGGGATCGATACCTGCGTGACGGCCTGCGGATCCCCGCTGAGGTACCCAGGAGCGTCGGAGACCAGCGACACCTCCAGGTTCGACGGCTCGTCCGTGCCGCAGGCGACGATGAGGCAGGTGTAGGTCAGGCGACCCGGGAAGAGCTGCTGGACCCCGAAGTGCACGAGCTGCCGCAGCCTCTTCCCGAGGACACCGCGCAGCCGGCTGCCTGCCGCCGACGACGTGAAGCCGTGCTTGACGACGAAGGCCAGTGTGCCGTCGGGCGCGAGGAGACGGAGTGATCGCTCGATGAAGATCATGTACAAGTCGAAGTTGTGCGACTGGGCCGAGGCACACCCAGAGCGGGGATCCTGGAAGTACTCCAACTGATCCGGCATGTACGAGGCGAGCACCTGGATCCGGATGTACGGCGGGTTTCCGACGATGCAGGTGAAGCCGCCGGCCCCGTGCACATCCGGGAAGGCGCGTGCCCAGTCGAACGGCGCAACGGCGGCTCGCACCTCGGGGACGGCGGCCGCGTCGGGGACGATCCGGTCGAAGTCGGGGCCGACGACGGCATTGCCGACCTGCAGGTTGTGATTGAGGCTGGGCAGCACCGCGTGCGCTGAGGTGATGTCCACCAAGTCCTCCCCCAGCACGACGAGCAGCAGGCTGAGACTCGCCACCTCGACGGCCTCACCGTCGATGTCGACGCCGAAGACGTGTGTGCGCGCCAACCGTCCGCGACCTGCCAGGTCGAGAGGTCCTGTGGCGGCCTCCGTGTGGCAGATGAGGCGCTGGAGGGCTGCGACGAGGAACACGCCGCTGCCGCAGGCCGGGTCGGCCAGCGTGAACTCCGCGGGAACGGGCTCACCCGCCACGAGGTGCGGGCCCACGGCCAGGTCGAAGAGTCTGTCCACCACGGCCGCCGGTGTCGGGACGACCCCTCCCGCATGCACCAGCTCGGGCTTCGGGACCAGCGTCACGACCCGGTCTGCGTCGATCTCGATGCGTTCGGCCAAGAACTGCTCGTAGAGGGCGGCGAGCGTGTCGGGCTCCAGGAGGCCGAAGGCGAACTTGCTGTTCGGCCAGTAGAGATCCCGGACGACCGAGCCGAGCACGTCCGCATCGACCTCGACCGCGTCGAGCGCCCGGAACAGTCCAGCGTTGAAGACCTCATCCGCCCGCTTGAACTGTTCCGGCAGCGCGTGGGCCGCGGAGGATCGCAGCAGGTCCTCGTACCGCTTGATGTTGCGGTCCTCGCACACCCGGAGGAACAGCAGCGCGTTCAGGAGTCGCTGCGTCAGCCGGCCGACCTGAGCCGCGGGAAGTGCACGATCCCGGTCGGCGATTCCCTGGGCCAGCTGACGGCGCCAGCCACGGAAGTGCTCGAGGAAGCTCCGGTCGAAGGGAGAGGCTCCACGCGGGGGTTCCGAGTACTCGTACACGGAGTAGAAGTCGTCACCGGCGACGGATTCGTAGGACAGTCGTTGCCAGAGGTCGTCGAAGTGCGGCACGTAGTCCGTGTACGCGAAGCGACATCCGGGGATCACGGCGAAGTCGGTCCCCTGCGACTCGTCGGGCTCGTTCAGCGTGTCGAAGACGACGAGCTCGGAGAAGTTGGTCAGGACGGCGGCGGGCAGCCGCAGGGTGAACCCGTACGTCCGCGTCTGGTGGGCGGATTCGCGGCTGAGCGGCAGCCGGACGGAGGGCTTCTTCGCTTCCCAGGGAAGGCGGTCCCGACCGTCCACGCGCAGCCGGTAGTCGGGCCTGCCGGTGCTGCCCTCCTCCGAGAGGGTCTGCTCGACCACGACGTCCCGGAGCGCGTGAGGGAGGCCTTCGTCGTTGTCGACGTCCCAGCCGAGGATGCGCAGCATCTTGTCGATGTAGTCGAGCCTGACCTGGGCCTCCGGGTACGTAGATCCGGCCGCTTCCAACGAAGCGCGCTGCGTGGCGTACTGCTCCACCAGCCTGGCCAGCTCTTGCCGTGCTGCCTCCTTGTCGAGGCGGATGAATCCCACGCCGCGAAGCACAACACGGTAGCGGCGCTGAGCGAGCGCAGACACGCACTGGTGGGCGGCCGCGACTTGTCGGTACCTCAGCCGATACTCGTCGCATGCCTCGCTTCACCAGCAAGATCGCGCCAGATGTCGACAAGCTCAGGGGCGGCTACTACACACCCGACGCGATCGCCCGGGCCTTGGCGGCCTGGGTGGCGGCCGCCGGGCCCCGGCTCCTGGAGCCGGCGGCGGGGGACGGCGTCATACTTCGCCACCTCGTTGCCGAGGCCGGACCGGCGGACGTGCTGGGTGTCGAGCTGGAGCCGGATGAGGCGCGCCGCGCTGGTGAGCACGGTGACGTGGTCCAGGACGATTTCTTCCGCTGGTTCGACGAGGCTCAGCACGGCCGCCGCGACGGTGTTGCGGGCAACCCGCCGTACATCCGTTTCGGCAACTGGTCAGAGACCGAGCGGGAGCGGGCCCTGCGCTTCATGCGCCAACAGGGGCTACCGACCACGAAGCTGATGAACGCTTGGATGCCCTTCGTCGCGGCGTCCGTGGTCGCGGTCAGGGAGGGTGGCCGCGTCGGCCTCGTCCTGCCCGCGGAACTCCTTCAGGTCGGCTATGCAAAGGCCCTGCGCGCCTACTTGGTGGACAATTGTGCGGAGATCACCTTGATTTCCTTCCGGAAGCTCGTCTTCCCCGGCATCTTGCAGGAGGTCGTGCTCCTGCTGGCAACGCGCGGGGAGGGCCCAGCCGTGATGCGTGGCGTGGAGGTCCACGACGCGGCCGACCTGGGCGACCTGGACCTGGGCGCAGTTCCGGCGGTCGTCGCGCCACTGCACGACAGTGAGAAGTGGACGAAGTACTACCTGGCCGCAGACGAGATCGTCGGATTGCGCAGCATGCGCGAGGATCCTCGGCTGACCACTGTTGGCGCTTGGGCCTCGGTCGACGTGGGCGTCGTGACGGGCCGGAACAGCTTCTTCACCATGACCGCGGGAGAGGCTGCTGCACTCGGTCTGTACGAGCTCACCAAGGGGCTGGTCTCGCGTAGCGCGCAACTCACCGGCGTCGCGTTCACCAGCGCGGACCTGGACGAGCAGGCCGCCACGGCAGCACGGACCCGACTGCTCGACGTGCCCCCGGACGTGACGCCGGAGAACCACACCGGCCTGAGGCAACACATAGCCGAAGGTGAAGCCGAGGAGGTTCACCGGGGCTATAAGTGCCGAATCCGCCGTGAATGGTGGCGCGTTCCCTCGACAGGCTCCCCTGATGGTTTTATGTTGCGACAGATCCACAGGTATCCACGGATTTTCGCCAACCATACCGATGCGACGAGCACGGACACCGTCCATCGCGTGACCCTGCGCAGGCTTGATGCCACCGCTGCGCAACTTGCCGTTGCGGCGCTGAACAGCGTGACCTTCGCATCAGCGGAGGTGGTGGGTCGCAGCTACGGCGGAGGGATCCTCGAGCTGGAGCCCTCAGAGGCCGAGCACATGCCCATCCCAAGTCCTGCCCTCGTGGACGAGGCGTTAACGACGAAGGTCGACGAACTGCTCCGCGAAGGTCGTACCGATGACGCGGTCGAATTGGTGGATCAAGCGCTGCTGATCGACGCACTGGGATTCGCTCGCGACCAGGTCCAGTCCGCCCGTTCCGCGTGGGTGCGGTTGCGTGATAGACGCGGTGGCCGTGGTCGTTCGAGCAGATCAGCCACCGAGGCGTAGCGGCTTGGTGGCTGTAGAAGGTTCATCCGCTCGTCGGGAATTCTTGGCGATCGCCACTGGGGGCGGCGAACCATCCGTCGTCGGCGACGATTGGCAAGTAGCGTGTCCCTCGAACGTGGTGTGGTGCCGTGCCGTTGGGTGATCCCGTAAGGCATTGGCTCAATTAGTGGACAAGATGCGGCAGGCGATCTTCATTCGAGTCAACCATTTTTGTTGGGTGAATGAGGCGGGTTCAGGCGACCCTCGCGGCGTGGAAGACATCGGCCGGCAGAGCGTGGTTGAGCTGCCAAAGGATGAGCATCGGGCGCTCGCCGGTGTGGGACATGTAGGTCATCGGCCCGGCGTAGAGGTACGGCGCCGTACCGAGCGTCCCGTCCGCCGTCTTGGACTCGCGGACGAACAGGTGCACCGACGTGCCCATCTCCCGATGGTTGACGTAGCGCTGCCCGGTCGCTGACCGCTCCGCCGTCGCGTTCTGCGACTCCCACTAGAATAGCGTCGGAGTGATGGCGTGGTCGGCGTACATCGTGGTGGGGGAGAAGTGCGCCTCGGTCTTCTGCAGGGTCACGAAGAAGACGTCCGTGCGGTCGCTCGGCACCCAGCGCACGCCCGAGCCCCACGTGCCGTTGAGGTCCTCGAGCCCGAAGGCCGCCAGCGCCTCGTCGCGGCTGTAGCGCGCATGCACGTGCAGCGGTCGGTCGCCGGCCTCGCTGAGCGGACGCGCTACTCGGTGGATCCGCTCGTGCATGACGTCGCTCAACTCGACCAGTTCCTCAGCGCGACCCCGGTTGGCGAGCAGCCGAGCCAGAGACGCTTCGACGCTGCTGAACGGCGTCCGCGAGCCGAACAGCGAGAAGTGCAGCATCGCGACCAGCCGCCGCAGTCGCGCACTGGTCCGCTCGGCGGCGTCCGGCTCCGTGACCGACCGGAGGAGTTGCAGCCGCTCCAGGTCGTCGCGTGCAACATCCGGCCCAGCGCGGCACCGAGCGCGGCGTCGTCCGGACCTGGCGTGTCATCGATCCAGCCGGCTGCCCGCTGGAGGTCCAGCCAGCTGCGGCCATTGCCGCGGTAGAGGTCCTCGAGCTCGATGCCCGTCTCCTCGAGGAAGTCGGCCAGCGACGGCGACTGCTCGCGCGTGGCCTCGTTCACCAGACCCTTCCACGACACGCTCAGCGACTGCTTGATGTTGTCGAGGACGATCCGCTGCGCCATGCGGTCGAGTTCGATGTGGCAGCCGGCCGGCAAGGTGGGGAAGCCCTGCTCGACGTCGCGCGGCACGCCTCGCCGCGAGCTGCCGGTCAGCGCGCGGAACCGTAGGTCGAAGCGGAACTCCCTGTGCTGGGCGCCGATGAAGTCGAGGACGGTCAGGCAGGCCTTGTCCTCGGCCAGGCGCAACCCGCGGCCCAGCTGCTGGAGGAACACCGTCGCGCTCTCGGTGGGTCGGAGGAACAGCACGGTGTCGACGGCCGGGATGTCGAGCCCCTCGTTGAACAGGTCGACGGTGAAGAGGACGTTGACCGTGCGGTCGCGGAGCGCGGCCAGTGCGGCGGCCCGCTCTTCGCGAGTCGAGGTCGCCGTCACCGCGCGGCTCGGGATGCCGGCTCTGGTGAACCGGTCGGCCATGTACTGCGCGTGCTGAACGCTGACGCAGAACCCGAGGGCTCGCATCCGACCGGGGTCCTCGACCTTATCCTTCACCGCCTGCAGGACCAGCCGGACGCGGTGGTCGTCGCCGGTGTAGACGTTGGTCAGCTCGGTGGTGTGGTATCCGCGGCCGCGCTTCCACCGCAGCTGGTTCAGCGCCACGTCGTCGTGGATGCCGAAGTACTGGAACGGCGCGAGCAGCCCTTGCTTCAGTGCCTCCCACAGCCGCAATTCGACCGCTGTCCGGCCGTCGAACCAGCGTCGGACGTCGCCGCCGTCCGTCCGCTCCGGTGTCGCCGTCAGCCCGATCAGGACCTTCGGCTGGAGGTGTTCGAGCAGCCGGCGGTAAGTGGCCGCCTCCGCGTGGTGGAACTCGTCGACGATCACCATGTCGAAGTGCCCCGGGTCGAGCTTGGCCAGGTCGAGCTGGGTCAGCGACTGCACCGACCCGAAGACGTGCCGCCACTGCCGCGGCCGTTGCCCGCCGACGAAGAGCTCACCGAAGTCGCCCTGCCGGAGGACGTGCCGGAACGTCGACAGGCTCTGGGTCAGCAGCTCCTCGCGGTGGGCGATGAACAGCAGCCGCTCCACGGTGCCGGCCGAGCGCAGCCGCCGGTAGTCGAGCGCGGAAACCACCGTCTTGCCGGTGCCGGTCGCCATCACCACGAGGTTGCGCCAGCGGTCGTGGACCTCCCGCTCGGCCTGCAGCTCGTCGAGGATCTCCTGCTGGTAGCCGAACGGGCGGACGTCGAGCGTCGCGATCTCGATGGGCAGGTCCGTCGGGCCGCCGCGCTCCGCGCTGAGCGCCACCCGCAGCCGGTCGCCGTCCCGGCTCGGCAGGTAGTCCTCGAACGACGGGTCGACCCAGTAGCTGTCGAAGGTCTCGGCGAACGTCGTCAGCAGGTGCGACTGCTCGACGTTGGACAGCCGTACGTTCCACTCCAGTCCGTCGAGCAGCGCCGCGCGGGAGAGATTCGAGCTGCCGACGTACGCCGTCGACATGCCGGTGCCCCGGTGGAACAACCACGCCTTGGCGTGCAGCCGCGTCGTCCGGGTCTCGTAGGAGACCTTGACCTCGGCGCCGAGCTCGACGAGGCGGTCAAGCGCGCGCTGGTCAGTGGCGCCCATGTAGGTGGTCGTGATGACCCGCAGCCGGGCACCGCGCTCGCGGAAATCGGTGAGCGCGTCCTCGAGGACGCGCAGGCCGTGCCACTTGACGAAGGCGCACAGCAGGTCGACGCGGTCGGCCGACGCCATCTCGCGGGTGACCTCGTAGCCGATCCTCGGCTGGCCGCGGCCGTTGACCAGCAGGGCGCTCGTCGAGAGCGGGACGGCCGGCCGCTCGGGGAACGCCACGGGCCCGGGGACGCCGCTCGGCGGGGCGACCGCCAGCAGGGTGCGGGCGGGATCGGGGACGGCGGCGTCATGCTCGACGCTGTCGGGGGCCACGGCGGTGATGGCAGCGACGATGCGGTTGGCCAGCTCGACCTGCCGGCTGACAGCAGCCGCGTCGCCACCACCGGCGGCCCGCAGCGCCCGACCGGCGAGATCGGCAACGTGCCGGGTCAGCGTCTCGTGCGCGTCGGCCGGATCGAGCCCGCCGAACTGGACGAGGTCGGCGGGGGTGGCTGCGAGGCCCTTGCTGAGCCGATCGGTGACCAGGTGCTCGTACAGCCCGGTGGGCACGTCCCCCATGAGTTGAACGTAACCGTACGGTCTCGCTGTGCCTTCTGCGACGCACGGAGACAGACGTCGATCCTGTTCGAGGCGACCGATCTCGCGAGTCGGTCAACGGCTGTACCAGTAGCGCTTGGGCGGATGTCCAAGCCAATGGACGGGACACAAGCGCTGGGCCCGCGGACGAAAGCGGAGGACCACTCGTTCGAGTCACGTAGTCGGCGGGAGAACTTCGCGACCTTGTGGATCTTGCGAGAGTGAGCCGTCGGTTCCCTCTCATGGGGGACTGAGCATCCGGCTCATCAACTGTGGCGCCCGCCAGCGCAGGAGAGGACTGACGTGACGCAGCCTCCGCCGTACGGTCCCTACTACCCACAGGGTCCTGGGCCGTATTCGTCGCCACGGCAGACGCCCCTGCACAAGCGGATGTGGTTTCTCGTGGCGGCCACCGTCATCGGTGTGCTTCTGCTGGCTTCCGCACTGAGCGACGGCAGTCCGCACCCGACTGCTCCGGCGGACTCCGGGGAGGCCGTCAGCGGCCAGTCGTCTACTGACCCCCAACCTGCCGAGGCTGTCACAGGTGAGCCTGAGGTGGCTGAGCCGTCCAACGACGTTGCTCCACCGCAAGCCGCACCACCGACTCGAACAGGCATCGGGCAGCCGGCCGCCGATGGCGACTTCAGTTTCGTCGTCAACGGTGTCGACTGTGGCCGAACCCAACTCGGCGACCAGTACCTCAACACGAAGGCGCAAGGGGTCTTCTGCATCGTCGACCTGGCCGTCACCAACATCGGTGATGGTCCGCAATCTTTCTCCGGCGAGAACTGCAGCCTGTTCAATGCCGAAGGTCAGAAGTTCTCGGCGGACAGCGAGGCGGCGATCTACCTCGAGGATGCCGAATGGCTCTATGAGGAGATCAACCCGGGTAACAGCCTTGCCACCAAGGTCATCTTCGACGTGCCGGCCGGCATGACGCCTGTGTCGATCGAACTGCACGACTCGGTCTTCTCCGGTGGTGTAATCGTCAACCTCGTGTGAGGCTCCATCCCCAGAACGTTCATGTCGAGGAGCCTCGGCAGGAGGTTGGGCTGCGTTCCGCGGTCATCTCGAGGCGACCCGGCACCGCATGCTGACACACTACGGACGTTCACTAGACTATGGGCTTCAGGTGAACGGGTTGCGTTCTGAAGAATCGACGCCGAATGCACGCATGTGACGGCGTGCGTGTCCCTATTCGGCGGACGGGTGACGCTTCGATCTAGGTGTCGTAGTCACCCGGCCAGCGCCATCCCCTGGAAGACCTGCTCGCGGTGCCACAGGACGTGCCGCTCGGCGGGCGGGGGGGTGCCGGGCCGCGGCCGCAGCGGCCGGCCGTGCAGGTCGTACACCGCGCGGCCCTGCGGAGTGCGGGCGGAGAAGCGCCGGGAGACGACCACGGCGAGGTCGTCGTCCAGACCGAGCATCCCGCGGTCGAACAGCTTGTGGTGCAGCGAGCAGAGGGCGAGGCCGTTGTCCAGGTCGTCCGGACCGCCCAGCGTGAACCAGCGGACGTGTGCCGCCTCGATGCCGACCACGGCCCCGCCGGCGGCGCCGTCGAAGCCGCAGAAGGCGCACTGCCGGTCCCACGCCTCGATGACCCGGGCGGGCCAGGCGCCGCTGCGCCGCCGCGCTCCGGGAGCCGCACCGGTGGAGCGGCCTTCCAGCAGTTCCGGGTCCAGGCCGACGGCGACCAGCACGTCCGGCGCCACCGTCCCCGGGAAGTGGCTCTCGACCAGCCCGCGGGCGACCGTGCCCAGGAGGTCCGGCCGGGCCCGCAGCGCCGTTTCGAGAGAGGCCTCCAGCCGTCCGGTCACGCCGTCTCGGAGCGGGCCGACGTTGTCCATCGGGACGTCACGGTCGAGGGTCCAGACGCCGTCCGCGCGCAGGCGGGTGAACGGGTAGGCGGCGCTCTGCGCACGTGAGGTCCTCGACGTCGGCCCGAAGTCCCGCAGCAGGTCGGCGAGCTCCTCCTCGGTCTCCGACCAGGGCAGTGCGCTCGACCCGCGCGCCGCGAGCCGGCCCAGCGCCAGAAGGACCAGCAGCGGCTTGTGCGGGGAGCGCCGTCCGTCCTGCTGGTGCTGGCGGAGGGACGACAACCGCTCCAGCACCTGCTCGGCGTCGGCCGCCGTCACGACCGATCACCCTTGACGACCTCGCGGATCCGCTCCGCCAGGTCGGTGTAGCCGACCGCCGGTCCGGCGAGCACCTCCACCCGGGACAGGCGCATCGTGCGCTGCCGTGTCGCGGCGACGGTGTGCCGGGGGAGGACCCAGAAGGACCACTGCTCGACGTCCAGCGCGTCGTACCGGTCGTGCTCCGCGGCGGTCAGGACGGCGAAGACGTAGGCGTCCGCGTTGTACGAGCCCGCCGCGCTGCAGCCGTCGGACTCCGACCAGGTGCGGGCGCTGAGGCCGCCGAACTGGATGGTCGACAGCCGCGACTGCGGCCACGACTGCAGGTAGGCGCCCGACGTGACCTCCAGCCGAGCGCCGTCCGGGGTCAGGACGTCGTACGCATCCCACTCGACCCGCGGCCTGGTCGCGGCACCGACCGCCCGGGCGACGAGGAACTCGGTCAGGAGCGACCGCACGGTGGTGGTGCGCAGGTCCGACATGCTCCAGGCCCAGAAGTCCTGCAGCGATGCGCCCGCTCGCTCGATGGGCTCGCGGCCGGTGAGGAGACCCGGCGCCGGCGGACTGCCCCACCCCGTGCTGTCCATGCCCGTAGGTTCGCTGACGGCAGGCCACGGCCGGGGGTACCGCGCCGGGACGCCCGGGACGAGACGGCGGACGGCGGTCCCGGGCTCTCCGGCTCCGGCGCGCCCGTCGGTCCGACCCGGATCCTGGTGCCGGAGCGGCTCGGGTCGTCAACTCGCCGTGTCGACTCGTCGAGATGGCGACAGGTCGTCACCCGCGGTCGCCGACGTCCTTGCGCCTCCGCGCCGGTCCTCGGGAGCCTCGCCACCCACCGCACGTCTGGGGGAGAGGGACATGAAGTACGTCGTCACGTGGCGGGAGCGGCCGACCGGTTCGGTCGCGGAGTACGAGGCCGCGCAGAAGCGGGTCCTCGACATCTCTTCCGGGTGGGAGATGCCGAAGAGCCTGGAGTTCCACCAGTTCGTCGTCCGCCTGGGTGAGTTCGGCGGGTACGCCGTCGTCGAGACCGACGAACCGGCCGACCTGGAGTACCTCACCACCGTCTACGCCGGCTTCTCCTTCACCGTCGAGCCGGTGCTGGACGTGATGGACGCCGTCGCCGCCGAGACGCGCGGGATCGAGTACCGGGAGTCGTTGCACACCCGGTGACCGGCGATGGCACCGGCCGGCACGCACCGAGCGGGTCCGCAGCGCCGTCGGTACAGTGAGCGAGGTCACGCCACGCTGAGTGAGCTGGAGGACCCGTGCCCCGTCCGCGAGCAGGGCTGCGGCGGCGCGTCGCCGTCCTGGCGACCGCCTTCGTCCTCGCCGTCACTGGCCTCACCGTGGGGCAGGCCGCGCAGGGCGCCCCGGCAGCCGAGCTGCCGGAGCTCGCCATCGACGGCACCTACGTCACCGGCATCTCCTCCGGCGGCTACATGGCCAACCAGCTGCAGGTGGCCTACTCCAGCCGGATCGACGGCGCGGCCGTCTACGCCGCCGGCCCCTACTGGTGCGCCATGGGCAACGTCGCCGTCGCCCTCTACGCCTGCGCGGACTCCACCCTGCCGCGCGACCTGTCCCTCCAGTACGCCAAGACCGCCGAGTACGAGCGCGACGGCAAGATCGACCCCACGGCCAACCTGGCGAGCATGCCGACCTGGCTCTTCCACGGCAGCCAGGACCCGACGGTGAAGCGCCCGGTCGCCGACGACCTGGCCGCCTACTACCGGCACTACGGCACGCCGCTGACCTACCAGGACGGCGTCGACGCCGGGCACGGCTGGATCAGCCCGCTCGGGCCGGTCGACTGCGCGGCCACCGCAGCGCCCTACATCAACGACTGCGCGCCCTACGACGCCCAGGCCGAGTCGCTCGAGGTCATGCTCGGGTCGGTCAAGGCGCCCAACACCGGGAACCCCCGCGGCACGGTCACCGAGTTCTTCCAGGACCCGTACGCGGTCCCGCCGTCCCTCGGCGTCGGCGACGTCACCCGCACCGGCGCCGCCGCCATCGGCATGGGCGCCACCGGCTACCTGTACACGCCGGCGACCTGCACCGGCGGCGCCTCCTGCACGGTCGTCGTCGCCCTGCACGGCTGCCAGCAGACCGCCGAGCAGATCGGCCGCACGTTCGTCGAGCAGTCCAACCTCAACGCCTACGCCGACACCAACCGCTTCGTCGTCCTCTACCCGCAGGCCCGGCCCGACCCGCTGCTCGGCAACCCGAAGGGGTGCTGGGACTGGTGGGGCTACCTCGGCCCCGCGGACGTCGACTACGCGACCAAGCGCGGCCCGCAGATGGCCACCGTCATGAACATGGTCACCGCGCTCGGCGGCTGAGCCCCCGCGTCAGGTCAGCCCCGGCAGGTTCACCACGATTGCCTCCTGGCTGCTGCGGGCGATGACGACCACGGCCTCCTCGTCGGTCGGGTTCTCCTCGCGGTGCGGCGTGTGCGGCGGGACGAAGACGTAGTCACCGGGCGAGGTGGCCAGCCGGACCTCCTGGCCGTCCTCCGCGAAGACGAACACCGGGTGGCCGCGCAGCACGTGGATGGCGGTCTCGGAGTCACCGTGGTGGTGGTCGCCGGACGACGTCCGCGGGGCGACGTGGGTCTGGCCCATCCACACCCGCTGGGAGCCGACGGTCTTCGCCGATACCGCCTCCCGCCGGTCCATGCCGCTGGTCTGCCCGGTGTCGCCGGTGAGGTCGGAGGCGCGGATGTGCCGCAGCGGCTGGTGCCAGCCGTCGGCGTGCTGCTCGCTCATGCCCGCCAGCCGACCGCGCCGTTTCCCCGGCGTCAAGCAGGGGAGCGCGCGACCGCCCCGACGCCCGGCCCGAGGAGGAGACGATGCCCACCACCGACCCGGTCCGCGTGCGGTCCCGCCGCGACGCCGACCCGGTGCCCGACTCGGCCGGCCCGCACGTCGACCTCACCGAGTTCAGGGACGACCACGCCCCCCTCGAACCGGCGCTGGACCGGCTGCGCGCGGCCGTCGAGCTGGCCGAGCTGGCCGAGCTGCGCGACACGCTCACCGAGCACATCGGCAACGAGGGGGACGCGGTCCTGCCGTGATCGAGCGGCACGTCTCCGTCAGGTGCTCGCCGTCGCCACTGCCGGCGAGCGCGCGTCGATCACGAGGGCGGGCGGCCCGGTGCCGAGGGTCCTGCTCGCCGTCGTGGTCCCGTCGGTCCGGCGCCGCGAGCGTGCAGAGTCCGCGGATCGCGCAGTGCGCCGGCAGGAGGCCCCCGGTGCGAGGTCCGATGGCCCTGGTGACCGGGGCCGGACGGGAGCACGGTGGTCGCCCGGGAGAAGGGGGACCGTGATGTCACAGTCGGACGTGGCTGCGCTCCAGGACGCCTACCAGGCGTTCAGCCGAGGGGAGTTCGATGCGGCCAGCAAGATCCTGGCTCCGGACGTCGAGTGGGCGGAGCACGGCAGGGGCATGCCGTTCAGCGGGACGTGGCACGGTGCCGAGAGCGTGGTGAACGACGTGTGGACGTCGTTCGTGCAGTACTGGGGTGGTCCCGGGGTCGTGGGCCTGGAGACCGACCAGTTCCTGGACGCCGGCGATCACGTCGTGGTGACCGGCCGCTTCGTCGGCAGGGACAGCGAGGGCCGGACCCTCGACGCGCCATGCGCCCACGTCTGGCGCATGTCCGACGGCATCGCCACGCGCTTCGCCGACTACACCGACTGGACCGTGTGACCCGGGCACTCCCTCCGGCCACCGCGCGGCAGGGTCACTGACCGAAGCCGTGTCCGGTCCGGCGCCGGTGGCGGAGGGGGTCCCAGAGCCCGACGGCGGCCAGTTGGGCCGCCGGCTCCCGGTGCCGGCCGCCCGGTCACCGTGGCCTGCACGGGGCCCCGCGCGCTGATCCGGACGGGCGGGGTGTCGGGCGCGGCCATGGCGTCGGGAACGGTGACCGGGCGCGGCGGGGGGAGGCGAGTGGGTGCCGAGGCGTGTCAAGTGGTGAGCGGCGACTTCTGGCCAGAAGTCCGGCTAGTATGGCGTCATGACGTCCATCCCGCTCAGTGAGGCCAAGGACCGGCTCTCCGCGCTGGTGGAGGCGGCCGAGACCACGCACGAGATCGTCACGATCACCCGCCACGGCCGCGAGGCCGCCGTCCTGATGGCCAAGGCCGATCTCGACTCGCTGCACGAGACGCTGTTCTGGCTGTCCCAGCCCGACGTCCGTGCCGATGTCGACGAGGCCCGTGGTGAGCAGCGGACGGGGCGCACCGTGTCGGGCGACGAGCTGAGGGCCGAGTTCGGGCTTCCTGAGTGACCGGACCGTTAGCCGTCGAGGTCTCCTCGGCAGCGAGACGCCAACTGCGCCAGCTCCCCGACAAGGTGGCTGTGGCCGTCGTCGAGTTCATCACCGCCGTCCTGCCGGACAACCCGCTCTGCCTCAGCAAGCCGCTGACCGGCCCGCTGTCCGGACTGCGCAGCGCACGGCGCGGCGACTACCGCGTCCTCATCGAGGTGGACGAGACCGACCGCCGGGTCCTCGTCGTCCGGGTCGCCCACCGCGCGCACGCCTACCGGCCGCCGCTGCCGGACTGACGCGCACCCCGGCGCGGGAGGTCCCGGGACGGCGCCGTCCGTGACAGCCTCTGCGGAGCTCCGCACGCCGCACTTGGGGGGAACGTCGCGCCCGCGGCCGCCTCGAGGTCTTCGGCGTCGACGAGAACGGACGGCCCGAGCCTCGGCCGGTTCCGATCCCAGGTCGGCAAGCCCTCGTTCCGTAGCTGGTCCAGCGCCGGCGCCGCATGCACGGGAGCACCGGCTCACCGACGACCCGGCAGGTCCTCGAGGTCGAAGGCGGCGTGCAGCGCTGCGGTGAGGGCGACCTCCTGCTTGGGATGCAGTCGGCCGATCTGCCTCCCGAGCACGGAGGCCGGCACGGTGACCACGTTGTCGCAGCTGACGACGCTCGGATTGTCCAGGCCGTTGTCCGGTCCGACGGCAACCTCGGTCGACAGCCCGCGGACCGTGCTGGTGATCGGGGCGACGGTGACCCGCGAGAGGTGCGGGCGCACGAGTTCGCGGGTCAGCACCAGCACCGGCCGGGTCTCGTCCAGCTGGGCGAGATGGATGGGCCGCATCAATCGAGGTCGTCGAGCGGAGTGCGGGTGGTGTGCTCGGCGAGTGCCTGGAGATCGTCGTCGCCCGCGGCGGCGGCGTAGATGGCCGCGTCGCGAGCCGCGAGTTCGCGGCGCCGCTCCCGCTGGAGCGCCTGACTGACGACCGCGGCGCGGGACGGAGCCCGGCCGTCGGCCACCAGTCGGTCGATGAAGGCGACGAGCTCCTCGGGGAGCCGGACGGCGATCTGCGTGCTCACGCGGGCCACGGTACCCGGCTGGGATTCGTATTGGTACCACAGCGTGGAGGGGCCGATCGGTGCGGGAGGTTCCGGGTCGGCGCCGTCCGTGACAGCCTGCACATGGCTCTGCACGCAGCACTCCGGGGGAACGTTTGCCGCACTCGACCCTGCTCGACCGGGCCTGACGCCGTGTACCGCCTCGACGGCCGGCTGGTCCTCAGCCCCAGCGACCTGACCCGCCACCAGGAGTGCACCCACCTCACCGCGCTCAACCTCGCCGTCGCCGACGGCCGGCTGCAGCCCCCCGCCGAGGGGGTGAGCGACCAGACGGTGCTCGTCGCCGACCTCGGCATCGCCCACGAGCTGTCCTACCTGGAGTACCTGGAGCAGCAGGGCCTCAGCGTGGCCCGCCTGCAGGGCAGCCGCGACGAGACGGCGACGGTCGAGGCGATGCGCGCCGGCGTCGACGTCGTCCACCAGGCCACGCTGTTCGACGGCCGGTGGGGCGGGCAGGCCGACTTCCTGCTCAAGACCCCGACGCCGTCGGTGCTCGGCCCCTGGTCCTACGAGGTCGCCGACGCCAAGCTCGCCCGCCGGGTCAAGGTCCCCGCGCTGCTGCAGATGGCCACCTACGCCGACCGGCTCGCCACGCTGCAGCACCTCCAGCCGCGGCGCATCCACGTCGTCACCGGGGACGGCGCGCAGCGGCCGTGGCGGCTGGTGGACGTCGCCGCCTACGCCCGCCGCGCCCGCGGCCGCCTCGAGGTGTTCGTCGCCGGCGTGCCGCCGACCGCGCCGGTCCCGATCGGCCACTGCGACCAGTGCACCTGGGCGCCGCGCTGCTCCGCCGAGCTCCGGGCCGGCGACGACCTGAGCCTGGTCGCCGGCATGCGCCGCGACCAGCGCGCCGCCCTCCGCGGCGCCGGGATCGCCACCCTCACCGCGCTCGCCGAGGCCTCCGACACCGCCCTCAAGGACGCGGGCCTCGGCCGGGCCGCCCGCACCCGGCTGCGCGACCAGGCCCGCGAGCAGCTGCGCGGCCGGCAGGCCGAGCGGCCCACCCGCACGCTGCTGCCACCCCTGCTCGCCCAGGGGCTGCTGCGGCTGCCCGAGCCCAGCCCCGGCGACCGCTACCTCGACTTCGAGGGCGACCCGCTGGCCGGCGACGGCCAGGGGCTGGAGTACCTGGCCGGCCTCGGCGACCGCACCGGCCGGTTCACCGCCCTGTGGGCGCATGACGCCGCCGAGGAGCGCCGCATGGTCGCCGATCTCGTCGACCGGCTCGTGCAGGCCTGGCGGGACGACCCCGGCATGCACGTCTACCACTACGCCGCCTACGAGGTCAGCGCGCTCAAGCGGCTCACCGGGCGGTACGGCGTCCGCGAGGCCGAGCTCGACCAGCTGCTGCGCGCCGGCCGGTTCGTCGACCTGCTGCCCGTCGTCCGCCAGGGGATGCGGATCAGCGGGGAGTCCTACTCGATCAAGAAGGTCGAGGCCTTCTACGGCCGCGAGCACACCGGCGAGGTCGCCGACGCGATGGGCAGCGTCGTCGAGTACGAGAAGTGGCTGGCCGACCGCGACCCGGCCCGGTTGCGCGCCATCGAGGACTACAACCGCGACGACGTCGACTCCACCCGCGAGCTGCACGACTGGCTGGAGACCCAGCGCACCGAGCTGGCCGCCCAGTACGGCGTGCTGCCCCGCCCGGCGGCCCCCGAGGCCACCGCCCCGGCGCCGGGGTCGGACGCCGAGGCCGCCGAGTCCGCCCTCGTCGAGCGGCTCCGCGACGCCGGCCACCCGCTGCTCGGCGACCTCGTGCAGTGGCACCGCCGCGAGGCCCGCCCCGGCTGGTGGGAGTTCTACGCCCGCGCCGACCTGGAGGACGAGCAGCTCGTCGAGGACCGCACCGCCCTCGGCGGCGTCACCGGCGGCTTCGAGATCGGCAGCGACAAGCGCAGCAAGCTCTACGAGTTCTGGTTCCCGCCGCAGGACACCAAGCTCTCCGTCGGCTCCCGCGCCGTCGACGTCGACACCCGCGTGCGCGTCGGCGAGGTGCGCGAGCTCGACGCCGCGGGCGGGCGGATGGTGGTCAAGGCCGCCAAGCCGCCGGCGGCCGCCCGCGGGCTGGGCCCCGAGGGGCCGATCGACGACCGGCCGCTGCGGGAGGCCATCGCCGCGACCGCGGACGACGTCCTCGCCGGCCGGCCGTGCCTCGGCCAGGCGCTGCTGGACCGCGTGGTCCCGCCGGACACCCGGCGGCTGCCGGGCGAGGAGGCCGGGGACGCCGTCGTGCGGCTCGGCCGGGCGCTGGACGGCCAGGTGCTCGCCGTGCAGGGCCCGCCGGGCAGCGGCAAGACGCGGGCCGCGGCTCGGCTGATCCGCGCGCTGCTGGACGCCGGGAAGAAGGTCGGCGTCACCGCGACGTCCCACGCCGTCATCGGCAACGTGCTGCGCGCCGTGGAGCGCCCGGCGCTGCAGAAGTGCGACGGGCACCAGGCCTGCGGCGCGCCCGGGGTGGCCTGGTCCAGGGACGGCAACGACGTCGCCGCCCAGCTGCTCGACGGGACGGCGACCCTCGTCGGCGGCACCTCGTGGTTCTGGGCCCGCCCGGACCTGGCCCAGGCCGTCGACGTGCTGGTCGTCGACGAGGCCGGGCAGTTCTCGCTGGCCAACGCGGTCGCCGTCGCCCGGTCGGCCCGCTCGCTGGTGCTGCTCGGCGACCCGCAGCAGCTGGCCCAGCCGACCCAGGCGGTGCACCCGGGGGAGTCCGGGCTGTCCGCGCTGGAGCACCTGCTCCAGGGGCACGCCACCGTGCCGGAGGACCGCGGCGTCTTCCTCGACCGCACCTACCGGATGCACCCGGCGCTCACCGCGTTCGTGTCCGACCTGGCCTACGAGGGGCGGCTGGAGTCCGCGGCCGGCCGCGAGCGGATCGCCCTCGACGGCTGGGCCAGCGGGCTCGCCGTCCGCTTCGTCGCGCACACCCGCCCGGCGGCGGCCGTCTCCGACGACGAGGCCGCGGCGGTGGCCGGCCTGTGGCGGTCGCTGCAGGGGGCCGCCTGGACCGATGCGGACGGTCGCGAGCGGCCCATCGGCCCGGACGACGTGCTGGTGGTCGCGCCGTACAACAGCCAGGTCGGCGCCATCCGCACGCTGTTGCCGCACGCCCGGGTAGGCACCGTGGACCGCTTCCAGGGACAGGAGGCGCCGGTCGTCGTCTACTCGATGACGTCGACGTCGGCGGAGGACGCGCCCCGCGGGGTCCCCTTCCTCTACGACCTGCACCGGCTCAACGTGGCGGTGTCCCGGGCCAAGGCGCTGGCCGTCGTGGTGCTCAGCGAGGAGCTGCTCGACGCCGCCGTCCGGACGCCGGAGCAGCTGCGCCAGGTCAACGCGCTGTGCCGGCTGGTGGAGATGGCCACCGTCGTCCGGTGAGCGCGGCTCAGGACGGCAGGGGGAAGACCAGCAGCGAGCCCGACGCGGTGGCGACCGCCCGCCCGGCGGCATCGGTGACCTCGCCCTCGGCGAAGGCGACCCGGCTGCCGGGCTTGACCACCCGGCCGACCGCGCGCAGCGGCCCGCTGGTCGCCCGGACGGCGCGCAGGTAGTTCACCTTCAGCTCGATGGAGGTGTACCCGACGCCCTGCGGCAGCGTCGTGTGCACGGCGCAGCCGACCACGGTGTCCAGCAGCGTGCACACCAGGCCGCCGTGCACCACGCCGATTGGGTTGTAGACCGACTCGTCGACCGCGCAGCCGAACTCGACCATGCCCTCCTCGATCGCGTGCACCGACATGCGCAGCAGCGAGGCGATCGGCGGCGGGGGCAGCCGCCCGTCGCGGATGGCGCGCATCGCGTCCAGCCCGCTCAGCCCGGCCGCGCCGGCCGCGGTGACCATCGGGTCGTACCACTCGACGCTGCGCGACCGGCTGGCCCCCCAGCTCTCCTGCGGCGTCACCAGGTCGGCGGTTCGGTCGGTCATCGCGGGTCCTCCTCGGGTGGCAGGCCGAGCAGCGTCCGGCCGGCCGGGGTCAGGGTGGGGCGGGCGCCGGCCAGCGGCTCGCCGCAGGTCCGGCAGGTCCAGGTGCCGTCGACCGGGTGGTCGCCGTGGCCGGCCGTCTCGTGGTGCAGCCGCACCGCCGGCCGGTCGGCGGCCCAGCGCTCGCCCCACAGCAGCAGCGCCTGCAGCACCGGCACGAGGTCCCGGCCGGCCGCCGTGAGGTGGTAGCCCGAGCGCGGGGGAGCGGTGGCGTACGGACGCCGTTCCAGCACCCCGGCCGCGACGAGGGCCGTGAGCCGCGCGGACAGCCGGTCGCGCGGGGCACCGGTGCCGCGGGCGATGTCGCTGAAGCGGTGGTTGCCCAGCGCCACCTCGCGGACGGCGAGCAGCGCCCACCGCTCGCCGACCAGCTGCAGGGCGGCGGCGAGGGAGCAGGGGCGCCCGGGCAGGTCCGCCACCCGCACGGGCCCACCGGCGGTCTCCACGGCGGTCAGTTTGGATGTCCAACCGACTCCGGTCAAGCGGGGTCAGAGCCAGGCCTCGACCTCGTCCAGCTGCTCGTGGGTCAGGCCGAGGCGCAGGTCGGGGGCGACCACCAGCACGTGCCGGTTCGCCGCCAGCCACTCCCCGGTGTCGGCCGCCTGCTCGGCCAGGTCGTCGTCGACCCAGACCACCCGCCGGTCCGGCTCGGCCTCGACGACCGCGCGGGCGGCGGTGAGCTTCCACCAGCCGGCCCGCCCGCCGAGCGACCCGGCGAACCCGGTCGGGGCGGCGTCGTCCCGGCCGTGGGTCACCAGCCCGCGGGGGAGGCCCATCGGTTCGGCCAGCAGCCGGTCGGCGTCCGTCGTCCAGGTGGTCAGCCACTGGATCTCCACCCGGCCGGACTCGTGCAGCGCGCGCAGCCGGGCGGTGACCGTGGGGTCCCAGGTCAGCACGTAGCCGTTGAAGCGGCCCCGCTCCCAGCCGTCGGGCAGGTCCGTGCGCGCGGCGTTGAGCACGCCGTCGACGTCCAGCAGGAGGATCGGACGCTCACCGGTCGGGGCCACGCGCCCTCCCTACCCCCGCTGCGCACCGGTCCCAACGGCCCTGGTGCCGGGCACCGGCCGTTCCTGGCGTCCGGTGCATGCGTGCGGACGCGACCCGGCGCCCCGGGCGGCCGGCATGAGCGCCCCGGTGCTGGTCGCGGTCGACGACCACGCGGACCTGCTGCGGGACGTCGAACGGGAGCTGCGGGCCCGGTACGAGCGCGACTACCGGGTCTGCTGCCTGGCCTCGCCGCGCGAGGCGCTCGGCATCCTGGCGGAGCTCGCGGCGGCCGGCGAGCAGGTCGCCCTCGTCCTCGCCGGCGAGGTGCTCGACGGCGCTCCCGGCACCTCCCTGCTGGCCGAGGTGCGGGGCCTGTTCCCGCAGGCCCAGCGCGTGCTGCTCATCGGGTACGGCCGCTACGGCGACTCGGCGACCGGCGACCGGCGACCGGCGACCGGCGACCGGCGACCGGCGACGCGATCTTCGAGGCGATCGCCGGCGGGCGGATGGACCACGTCGCGCTGCGGCCGGCCGCGCCGCCGGACGAGCAGTTCCACCAGGCCTCGTCGGGCCGGGCCGACGAGCTGCGCGCCGTCCTGCAGCGCTGCGCCATGCCGCACCGGTTCGTCCTGGCCGGGTCCGTCGAGGGCCGCGCCCTGCTCGCCGACGCGGGTGAGCGGCGGCTCCCGCTCATGGTGATGCCGAACGGCGCGGTGCTCGCGGACCCCAGCGACGTCGACATCGCCCGGGCGTCGGGCACCGCGGTCGCCCCGGACCGCCGCCGGTACAACCTCGTCGTCGTCGTCGTCGTCGTCGTCGTCGTCGTCGTCGTCGGCGGGCCGGCCGGGCTGTCCGCGGCCGTCTACGGCGCCTCCGAGGGGCTGCGCACGCTGGTGATCGACGCCGGCGGGCTCGGCGGGCAGGCCACGTCGAGCTCGGCGATCCGCAACTACCTCGGCTTCCCCCGCGGCGTCAGCGGCGGCGAGCCGGCCCGCCGGGCCTACCAGCAGGCGTGGGTCTTCGGTGCCCGGTTCGCGTTCGTGCAGCGGGCCACCTCCCTGGCCCGGGAGCGCGACGGCATCGTCGTCGGGCTGGACACCGGCGGGGTCGTCGTCGCGGACGCCGTCGTGCGGGCGACGGGCGCCAGCTACCGCCGGCTCGGTGTCGAGTCCCTGGAGGCGCTGCGCGGTGCCGGTGTCCACTACGGTGCCGCCGCGACCGAGGCGCCGCTGGCCGCCGGCCAGGACGTCCACGTCGTCGGCGGGGCGAACTCCGCCGGGCAGGCCGTCCTGCACCTGGCCCGCTACGCCCGGCGCGCGACGCTCGTCGTCCGGGCGGACACGCTGGCCGCGGGGATGTCGCACTACCTGGTGCGGCAGATCGAGGAGACGTCCACCATCGGCGTCCGGACGGCGACCGAGGTCGTCGACGGCGGCGGCACCGGCCGCCTGGAGCGCCTGGTGCTCCGCGACCGCGCGTGGCATCGGCCGTCGGAGAGGGGTCGATCGCCATCCAGCTGGTGCACCGGCTGCTGGCCGCGTGACCGGCCGTCAGTCCCAGGACGCTGAGCCAGCCTGGAGGCGTTCGGCGATCGGCTCGACCTCGTCGAGTTCTCCTGCTGCGACCGCCATGACGAGGTCGTAGGCCTCGTCGTTCGACAGGGTCAGCCGGATCCCGTTGAGGCCGTAGAAGGCGATGGTGGCCGCCAGCGCCAGCCGCTTGTTGCCGTCGACCAGGGGGTGGTTGCGGGCGAGTGAGTGCAGGAGTGCCGCGGCCTTGGCGTGGAGGGAGGGGTAGGCGTCCTCGCCGAACACCGTCGACCGCGGTCGCGCCGCAGCCGAGTCCAGGAGGCCGATGTCGCGGACCTGGACCTCCCCGAGCGTCCGCCCGGCAACGTGCAGCAGGTCGTCGAGGTCGAGGTGAATCACCGACCGAGCCGCTCCAGTGCGTCGGCGTAGCGCGGCAGTTCCCGGTCGAGCACGCGGTCGAGTGCCTCTCGCTTGCTGTTCCGCTCGATGTAGTCGCGCACCGCCTGGCGGGCGACCTCCTGCATCGACCGGCCCTCCAGCTCCGCCCTGCGGCGCAGGGCCTCGGTCTCCTGCTCGTCGAGACGCAGCGTCATGGCCATGAGGACGACGGTATCATGTGTGATACCACAGGGTCGTCAGGGCGGCGGCTGGCCACCGAGCACACCGGCGACCGCGGCGGCCGCCGCGTGACCGGCCAGGACGGCGTCCGGCACCGGGACCCCGGCGCGCCAGCCGGCCAGCACGCCTGCGGCGAAGGCGTCCCCGCAGCCGGTGGTGTCGCGCGGTCCGCGGAGAAGCGGCCCGACCGGGATCTCCGCCGTCCCCGAGCGGGTCGTCACCCGGGTCGGGCGCGCCGCCGCGTGCACCAGCACCAGCTCCGGCGCCCACCCCGGCAGCTCGCCGCCGAGCCCGAGCACCTCCGCCTCGGCGGCGTTGCAGAACAGGACGTCGGCGCGCAGCCCGGCCAGCAGCCCGGCGTAGGCACCGGTGCCGTGTCGCTCGATGCGGGTGGCCGCGGCGACGTCGACGCTGACCGGCACGCCCTCGGCGTGGGCCAGTGACGCCGCGGCCTGCACCGCCTCCGGGAAGCGCAGCAGGTCGTAGCCGTCCAGGTGGAGGACGGCGGCGGCGGCCAGCCACGCCGCGCGGACGTCGGCCGGCTCCAACCCGCCCTCGCCGCGGTCGGTGAGCAGCGTGCGCTCGCCGTCGGGGTGGACGAGCACCGTCGACAGCGGCGCCCGGCCGCGGCGCACCACCGCCACCTCCACGCCGCGGGCGGCCAGCCCGGTGAGCAGCCCGTCGGCGAGCGGGTCGGCACCCGCCCAGCCGGCCAGCCGCGCCGGGACGCCGAGCCGCGCCAGGTTCGCGGCCACGTTGGCCGGTGCCCCGCCCGCGGTCGTCGTCCGCACCACCCGCTGTTGCCCGCCGGCCACCAGCGGCGCGGACAGCGCCAGCACCTGGTCGGCGACCAGCTTGCCCAGCGCCACGACGGGCCCCGGTCCGGCCCGCCGGGGCCAGCCCGGGTCACCGGCTGTCACTTGCATCGTCCGCTCAGCCGCGGACCGGCAGCCCCGGTGGGACGTCCTCCCGCCGCCTCCCGGCCGCGGCGAGGAGCTCGTCGACGGCGCGGTGCAGGGCGTCGACGACCGAGGCGTCCCCGAGCCGCTCGGTGACCGCCCCCTCCACGCTCGTGTAGTACCAGAGCAGCTCGTCGGTGCCGGCGTTGGAGGTTTTCCAGAAGCCGGGCCCGTAGCGGCGGACGTCGGCGGCGATGCACCGGGCGTTGTGCGTCTTGTCCGCCGCGGTCACCAGGAGCGCGTCCGCCGGCTTGTCGGACAGGCCGGCCACGTGGGCGAGCTTGCGCTCGGCCCAGGTGCCGCTGCGGTTGCCGGCGGCGTCCAGGCCGTCGGAGCAGGCCAGCACCATGGCGGCCACCGCGTCCCCGAACCGCGACGTGATCTCGGCCAGGACCTCCGCACCGGTGCGCTCCCCCGAGTCCTCGACCGCGTCGTGCAGCAGGCCGGCGATGCCCTGGTCCTCGGTGCCGCCGTGCTCGAGCACCAGCGCGCTGACGCTCATCAGGTGCGTCAGGTAGGGCACCTCGGAGCCCTTGCGCCGCTGGTCCCGGTGGTGTGCAGCGGCGTGGGCCAGCGCCTCGTCGTAGCGGCTGGACAGGGGCCCCGAGCCCATCGTGGTGCGGGCCTCCAGCGTGGCGGTCATCCGTTCCCCTCCTCTCGCAGGACGGCGGCGCCGTCCACTCCGTCGTCGGCCGTGCAGGACGCCTCGAGGCGGGTGAGCGCGGCGGTGAAGCTGTCGTTCCACAGGCCCAGGTGCTCCCACCGCTGCGCGACGTGGGCGGTGGCCTCCTGCACCGACATCCCCTCCTGGCGGACCAGCCAGGCGCGCAGCACCAGCCCGGTGCGCGACGCCCCGCCGTGGCAGTGCACGAGCAGCCGGTGGCCCTCGGCCCGCAGCGCGACCATGTCGTCGAGGACGTCGGCCAGCATCCCGTCGAGGTCGGCGTTGGCCTCGTTGTCGGCGATGTAGGCCATCCGGTGCAGCGGGTGGGTGAACGGCTCGCCGAGCCGGCACAGTGAGATGACCGCGAAGTCCTCCTCGCTGTACCGGGCGCCGTCGAGGTTGCCGGCCCAGATGCCCGGCAGCACCTCCCGCGGGCCGATCCGCGGGATCACCCCGGGGTCGTAGCTCTGCTGCGCGCCGCCGTCGAGCGCGGCGGCCAGCTGCTGCAGGTCGGCCAGCCGCCACACGCGGTCGCCGTGGCCCGGCACCCGGCCGTGGACGGCGGAGGCCCAGCGGATCGGGATGCCGCCCATCCCGTACACCGCCCCGGCCAGCCCGCCGGCGACCGCGGCGACGGTGTCGGTGTCCCCGCCGAGGTCGACCACCCGGCGCAGCACGGCCTCGACGCCGCCGCCCTGCCGCAGCGCCCACACCGCCTGGCCCAGGGTCGGCCACACCGCCCCGTTGGACTCCGTCGCCTGCTCCGGCGTCCAGCCCGGCGCCAGCACGGTGGCCCACCGCGCGCGGTGCTCGTCGGCCACCGCCTCCAGCGCCTCGGGGACCGCCGCGAGCGGGTCACCGCCGTCCAGCGCCACCCGCACCAGCTCGTGGAACACCGCGCAGCCCTCGCCGGCCGACGGGTCGCCGTGGGTGAGCGCGGAGATCCGGCGGGCGGCGTCCATGGTGGCCTCGCGGCCCTCGCGGGCGAACCGGATCGCCGCCGGTGTCGTCCGCATCAGCGACCCGTTGCCGGCCGCGCGCCCCGAGCGGGCGAAGTGCTCGGCGGCCGCGACGTCCCACGGCCGGCCGGAGCCGAGGACGGCGCGGGTCTGGTTCCCGACGTCCTGGGGGTCGGCCGCCGCCCAGGTCCGGAACCGGTCGAACAGGTCGGCCTCGTCGAGGTCGCCGCGCTCGACCAGCGAGGTCGCGACGAGCAGCGCCATCTGGGTGTCGTCGGTGACCTCGCCGGGCTGCCAGAGTCCCCCACCGCACATCTCGGTGCCGGATCCGCGGGCCGGCCGCGGGAAGCGGGCGGAGAAGGCGCCGGGCGGGCCGAACTCGAACGGGGCACCGAGGGCGTCGCCGACGGCCGAGCCGACCAGCGCGCCGGCGGCACGCGAGGAGCGGTGGATGCGAGAGGTCGCCGAGTTCTCCAGCACGCCTTGAGAATACCACACCATTTCGAGCAGTGCTCGATTAATGCGGTAGGGTGGGGTCGTGGCCAAGAAGGGCAAGCGGACGCTGCAGGACTACCCGCGGCCCTCGGTGGCGGTCGACACCGCCGTCCTCACCGTGCTGCCCCCCGAGCGCACCGGGCGGGGCGACGACCGCGGCGAGCTCGCCGTCCTGCAGGTCCGCCGCACGGGCGGGCACAAGCGGGGCGAGTGGTCGCTGCTCGGCACCTTCCTGCACGAGGGGGAACTGCTCGCCGGGTCGGTGGCGCGGTCGCTGCGCGAGAAGGCCGGGCTCGGCGACGACGTCGTCCCGCGGCAGTTGCGGGTCTTCGACGCGGTGGAGCGGGACACCCGGGGGCGGGTGCTCTCGGTGGCGCACAAGGTGTGGGTGCCGCACGCCCGGCTGGCGCCGGTGGTCGAGGCCGCCGACGGGGGGCTGCGCCTGGTGCCGGTGGGTGAGGTCGGGCCGATGCCGTTCGACCACCCGGAGATCGTCGCGGAGGCCGTCGCCCAGGGGCGGGCCGAGTACGCGAAGCGCGCCGACCCCGGCCGGCTGCTGCCCGGCTCCTTCACGCTGCACGAGCTGTGGGTGGTGCACGACGCGGTGGCCGGGCACTTCGACTCCACCGAGGACGCCTTCCGGCTGCGCGCCGTCCGGCTGCTCGAACCCTCCCCGGAGCCGCCGCGCAAGCTCGACGTCGGCCGGCCGGCCAAGCTCTACCGCCGCCGCTGACCGGGGCGCTGCCTCACGCGACGGGGGGAGGCCGGGTGCTCCAGCTCTCCCCGCGGGCCCGTCCCGGTGCTCTGCTGTGCCTGACCGAGAGGCACCACGGCAGGGAGGGCGCTGTGACCGATCGCCCGGCCGGGCGTCAGGGCTGCGCCGTCCGCGTTGCGGGCCACGCGGTGCACCCCACCCGCCTGCGGCGGTGCCTCGACCGCCCCGCCGCGACGCGGGTGCCGGTCGTCGTGCTGGGTGCGGTGGGGGACGTCGTCACGCTCGCCTGCGGGGCGGAGCTGCGGCGCTACCGCAACCACGACAGCGGGCGGCTGCTGTCGCTGGCCGCCGGAGCAGGCCCCCGTGTCCTGCTCGACGAGCGCTACGCCCTGCTCTTCGTGCGCACCGGGCCGCGGGACGCCGGCTCGGTGTTCTCGCTGCAGCCGGCCGACCACCTGCCGCACCCGTGTGCCCCGGGTGGGGGCTGACCGACCCGCCGGTCCCGCACGGCCACGGCGTCGTGGCCGTGCGGGACCGGTCCGGGGGTCGGGTCAGGCGACCCGGCGGGCGCCGGAGTAGCTCGGCATCGAGTCGACGTTGACGACCTTCACCGACGAGCCGGAGCTCGGGGCGTGGACCATCTGGCCGTTGCCGATGTACATGCCGACGTGCGAGACCGGGCTGTAGAAGAACACCAGGTCACCGGGCTGCAGGTCGGACTTCGCCACCGCGGTGCCGAACGTCGCCTGGTCCCGCGACACCCGCGGGATGGAGACGCCGGCCGCCTTGTACGCGAAGCTGGTCAGCCCCGAGCAGTCGAAGGCGTTGGGGCCGGTGGCCCCCCACGAGTAGGGGTCCCCCACCTGGGCGAGTGCGGTGTCGACGGCGGTCTGCGCGGCGCCACTGGCGGCCGCGACAGGGGCGGCCGTCACGACCGCGGCGGAGGGGGCGGTGCTGTTCGCCGACGCCGGCAGGGGGGCGAGGACGAGACCGGCACCGGCGATGGCGGTGACGGCGAGGCCGCGGAACGAGCGGCGCGAGGTGGTGCGGGCAGTCGTCATCGACGACGGGTCTCCTGTTCTCCACGACCGCCTACCGGGTTAGCTGACGGGTTCGGACGGGGGAGTCGCCCGGCGCGACGGATCGCGCTTCACCCCAGTGCTGCGGTGGGTCCCCGGTCCGCGCACCGGTCATCGACCGGCCCGCGGTTCGGCGGCGTCCGGCGGGTGCCACCAGGGAGGCGGCGAACGGCCCGACGGACGGCGCGAACGGTAGGTGCGGGGTCCGCGCCCCGACAAAACGAGCCGGGCCCTCCGGGGGGTCGCCCTCCCGGGAGGGCGACACGCCGCGCCGACCTGCACGGACGGCTCCCCGGTCGGCCGTGCTCCCGAGCAAAGGCGCAGGTCAGCGGCGTGTCGAGAACTTCGCCGCACCGCGGAGCGTCCGAACATAAGGTGACGGCCGGATGACGGACCGCGCCGGTGGTTGGACCGGTCCGGCACCGGGCACGGGGAACGGGACGGTGTCGGGACGCGGACGACGAGAGGACGAGGACATGGCCGGGATGTTGAGGAAGCTGCTGGCGTCGGGGATCGCGGCGAAGGTCGTCCAGGAGGCCAGCAAGCCGCACAACCAGGCGAAGATCAAGGCGTTCATCGCCAAGATGGCCGACCAGAACAAGAAGCCGGGCGGCGGCCGCGGCTACGGCAGCGGCCCCTCGCGCTGACCGCAGGACACCGGCCCTGACGGTCACCCCCGCCCGCACCGCGGGCGGGGGTCCTCGGCATGCTCGGGCGGTGCTGCGCATCGCCGTCCTCGACGACTTCCAGTCCGCCGCCGCCGACTTCGCCGACTGGTCGCAGCTGCCGGAGGCCGCGGACGTCGTCGCCTTCCGCGACCACCTCGACGACGAGGACGCCGTCGCCGAGCGGCTGGCCGGGTTCGACGTCGTGATCGCGATGCGCGAGCGCACCCCGTTCCCGCGCAGCCTCCTGCAGCGGCTGCCGGGGCTGCGGCTGCTGGTCACCACCGGCGCCCGCAACGCCGCGATCGACCTCGCCGCGGCCGCCGACCGCGGCATCACCGTCTGCGGCACCGGGGCGCACCCGACCGGAACCGTCGAGCTCACCTGGGCGCTGGTCCTGGCCGTCGCCCGGCACGTCCCCGAGGAGGACGCCGGGCTGCGGGCCGGCGGCTGGCAGCGCACCGTCGGTATCGACCTCGCCGGCGGCACCCTCGGCGTGGTCGGCCTCGGCCGCCTCGGCACCCGCGTGGCGCGGATCGGGGCGGCCTTCGGCATGGACGTGGTCGCCTGGAGCCAGAACCTCACCGCCGAGCGCGCCGCGGAGGCCGGCGTCCGCCGGGTGGACAAGGACGAGCTGTTCGCCACCGCCGACGTCGTCACCGTGCACCTGGTGCTCTCCGAGCGCACCCGCGGGCTGGTCGGTCCCGACGAGCTGGCCCGGATGAGGCCCACCGCCATCCTGGTCAACACCTCGCGCGGCCCGGTCGTCGACGAGGCCGCCCTGCTCGCCGCGCTGCACGAGGGCCGCATCGCCGGCGCGGGGCTGGACGTCTACGACCGCGAACCCCTGCCCGCGGACTCGCCGCTGCGCAGTGCCCCGCGCACCGTGCTCACCCCGCACCTGGGCTACGTCACCCGCGACACGTACGCGGTCTTCTACGGCGAGGCCGTCGAGGACGTCGCCGCCTTCCTCCGGGGCGACCCGGTGCGCGTGCTGCACCCCGCGTAGGCGACGGCCGACACCGGATCGCAACGCCCGGCGCCGGTTGGGCCCCGCCCCGCCGGGCACCCCTGGGGACCGGCACACGAGCACAGGAGGCACCCCATGGGACTGTTCAGCGGAGCGATGAAGGCCGGCCTGGCCAAGAAGGTCGTCGACGAGGCCCGCAAGCCGCAGAACCAGCGCAAGATCAAGGACCTGGTCGCGAACCTCACGAACAGGAAGGGCGGTGGCGCCGCCAGCGGCCGGGGCACCGGGCGGGGCTGAGCCCCCGGGCCCGCGCCGGACCGGCGCGGGCCGCCCGGCCGGTGCTACGGGCGGCCGGCGTGCGGGACGCCGACGTCGGTCGCCACGAGCACCGCCTCGCGCACCGGCGCCCGGGTGTGCTCGTAGAAGTCCGGGGCGCAGCACATCAGCAGCGTGCGGCCGTCGTCCCCGCCGAGCATGCAGGCGAAGACGCCGAGCCCCTCCGGCGCGGCGACCTCGTCGACGATCGCGCCACCCTCGGCGACCCGCACCACCCGGCGGCCGACGCCGTCGGCGGCCCAGACGTGGCCCTCGGCGTCCAGGGTGCACCCGTCGGGCGCGACGACCAGCTGGCCGAGCACCTCCGCGGTCGTCCGGCCGGTGACCTCCGGCCCCAGGGACGCCCACACCCGCCGGTTGGTCAGCGACCCGTCCGCGCCCAGGTCGAAGGCGGTGTACCGGTTGCCCAGCGTCTCGCCCACCAGCAGGGTGCCGCCGTCGGGGGTGAGGACCATGCCGTTGGGGAACTGCAGCCCGTCGGCCGCGACCGTCACCGTGCCGTCGGGGTCGACCCGCTTCAGCGACGCCGTCGCCGCGTCCCCTCCACCCATCAGGTCGAAGCCGAAGTCGCCGGCGAAGACCTGCCCGGCACCGGTCACCACCAGGTCGTTGAGGTGCCCGCCGCAGTGGGCGGACAGGTCGGCGTGCGTGGACAGGGCCCCGTCGGCGTACCGCAGCACGCGGTGGTCCTTCATCGAGGCGACGACCAGGGACCCGTCGGGGAGCCAGCCCAGCCCAGAGGGCTGCTGCTCCACCTCGACGACCACGGTCTCCGCCCCGGCGGTGGTCACCCGGCTCACCGTGTGCCGGTAGAAGTCCGACACCCACCAGGTGCCGTCGTGCCAGCGCGGCCCCTCGAAGAAGGCGCCACCCTCCAGGACCGTCCTGAGCTGCCGTTCCGCCATGGCCGGACCCTAGACGTGACCCCGCCCCGCCGTGCGACGTCCGCGGGCACCGGGCGGCCCGGCGCCGCTCGGGCGAGCTGCTGCGCGGCGTCGTCGGCCGGCTGGGCGGACCCGGCGGTCCGGTGCCCGGTTTCCCCGGGTGATCACCCGGGCAGGCCCCCGCCGACCCGCCCGACGCCCACAGGAGGACGACGACGATGCAGGTCGGCTACAAGCTCGCCACCGAGGCGTTCCCCCCGGACGAGGTCGTCCGCCAGACCGTGCGCGCCGAGGCGGCCGGCTTCGACTTCGTCGAGCTCAGCGACCACTTCCACCCGTGGCTGGACAGCCAGGGCCACAGCGCCTTCACCTGGTCGCTGCTCGGCGCCATGGCCGCGCGGACCGAGCGGATCGGCCTGGCCACCGGCGTCACCTGCCCGATGATCCGTTACCACCCCGCGGTCATCGCCCAGGCGGCGGCGACGGTGCAGATCCTGTCCGGCAACCGGTTCACCCTGGGCGTCGGCGCCGGCGAGCGGCTCAACGAGCACGTCGTGGGGGCCGGCTGGCCGGCCGTGCGCACCCGGCACAAGATGCTCCGCGAGGCGCTGGAGATCATCAAGCTGCTGTGGCAGGGCGGCTACCAGTCCTACGACGGGCAGTACCTGCAGCTGGAGGACGCCCGCGTCTTCGACCTCCCCGACCGGCTGCCGGTCATCGCGGTGGCCAGCGGCGGGCGCAACGCGTCCGCGCTGGCCGCCGAGTACGGCGACGGGCTGTTCGCCACCGAGCCGCGGGCCGACCTGGTGGAGGCCTACACCGGGGCCGGCGGCTCGGGCCCCCGCTACGCGGAGGTGCCGATGGCCTGGGCGCCCGACGAGGAGTCCGCGGTGCAGGCGGCGCTGGAGACCAGCCGCTGGGCGCTGACCGGCTGGAAGGTGATGAGCGAGCTGCCCAACCCGGTCAACTTCGCCGCGGCCAGCGCGACGGTGACCCCCGACGACATCCGCGGCCAGTTCTCCTGCGGCCCGGACCTCGACGCGCACGTCCAGCAGGCGCAGCCCTACGTCGACGCCGGGTTCGACCACATCGTGCTGCAGAACGCCGGGCCGGACCCCGACGGCTTCCTCGACGCCTGCGAGCGCGAGCTGATCGGCCGGGTGCGGGACCTCACGACCTCGTCCTGAGGGAGGACCGCCCCGGCCGGCCGCGGTGGGCTCAGCCGACGCCGAGCGGCGCCCGGTGTCCCGGGGCGTCGAGCAGGGCGCCCATGCCGACCAGCCGGAGCAGGCGGGCGGTGAACGGCGCCGCGCCGACCACCTGCAGCGTGCAGCCGCGGGCGTCGGCCAGCAGCGACCCGGCGGCCAGCACCCGCAGCCCCTCGGCGTCGCAGAAGGTGACGGCCGCGGCGTCGACGGTCCAGGCGCGGTGGCCGGTCAGCGTCAGGGCGTCCAGGGCGTCGGCGAGCCGGTGGGCGACCGCCCGGTCCAGCTCGCCGGCCACGGTGACGCGGCCGGTCTGCAGGTCGATCGAGAGGAGCAGGGGGCGCGGGAACCGCGCGGTCGAGCGCGGCGACACCGGTCGTGGGTACATGACCCCTCCTGACGGGGAGTGCCGGGTCGGCGGTCCCACCGCCGGACGGCCTCTGGCTTGCGTGCACGTCCCGGGCCGGTGGTTCGACCGAGTACAACGTTAACCAGTCGTTCGCCGCTCGGCCAGTGTCCACCGGAGTCGCCCCTGAGCGGACGGTTGCGACACGCGCGTCGACTCGGGGGCGGCCGAGGCTTGGCGGGCACGGGTGCGGGTAGGCGTCGTCCATGAGCGAGACGACGGACGGACAGGTCGGCAAGGTCCAGGTGGTCGGCGCGAGCACCGGCCGGATGGGGCAGCGCTACCTCGCCGCGGGGGACCGGGTGGCCATGCGGCTGTGGGACGAGCAGCCGGAGAGCGAGGGCAAGCCCGAGGCGGCGCGAGAGTACGAGACGGTCGGTTACGTCGTCTCCGGCCGCGCCCGGCTGCGCGCGGAGGACCAGACGCTGGACCTCGGCCCGGGGGACTCCTGGGTGGTGCCGGCCGGCGTGCGGCACACCTACGAGATCGTCGAGGCGTTCACCGCGGTCGAGGCCACCTCGCCGCCGGCCGGCGAGGCCGGCCGGGACGCCCCGCCCGCCTGACCCCGGGTCAGTCGTCCTCGCCGTCCCGGCCGCGCCCGCGGCCCCGGCCGCGGTCGTCATCGTCGTCGTCCCCGCCGGCCGCCTCGGTGGGCGACGCCGGTGCCGGGGAGGGCGCCGGCGGTGGAGGCGGGGGAGGCGGCGGGGCGACGGCGTGGGTGACGGTCACCGGCGTCCCGACCGCCAGCTCGCCGGCGGGGGCGACCCCGATCACCCGCCCAGCCGGCACGTCGGTCGTCCGGACGCCGCGCAGCACCACCTGCAGGTCCAGCCCGGTCAGCCAGGCCTGCGTCTCGGCCACCGGCTTCCCGACGTGGTCGGCGGGGTCCACCCGCACCAGGGTGGGCCGCGGCGCGGCCGGTGACGGCGGCGCGCTGGTCGTCGCGGGCGCGGCCGCGGGCGCGGCGGGCGCCGGGACGTCACGGGACCCGAGCACCAGCCCGGTGACGACCAGCACGGTCGCCACCAGCCCGACCAGGACGGGCACCGCCAGCCGGCCCAGCCGGCCGCGGTCGTCGGCCACGGAGCCGTCGGTGTCCTCGCCGCCGGGGAGGCCGGGGACGACCGGGTCGGCGGCCGCCGCGACCGGCAGCGTGCGGGTGACCGGCTGCTGCGCGGGGACGGTGGGCAGCACGCGGGTCGCCGTCCGCCCGTCGTCGGTCTCGCCGGACGGCTCGGGCAGGTGGCCCGCGGCGGCGCCGGCGACGGCGGCGACCAGTGCGGCGCCGTCGGGGACGCGCGCCGCCGGGTCGGTGGCCAGCGTCCGCTCCACCAGCTCGCGCACCGGCGCGGGGACGTCGGCGGGCAGCGGCGCGGGCTGCTCGGTGAGCCGCTGCAGCGCGACCTCGACCGCGACCGGCCCGTCGAAGGGGCGGCGCCCGGCCAGGCACTCGTAGGCGACCGTGCCCCACGCGTAGACGTCGGCGGCCGGGGTGGCCTTCTGCCCCTGCACCTGCTCGGGGGCGAGGTACTGGGCGGTGCCGACGACGTGGCCGGTGCGGGTGACGGTGGCGTTGGCCGCCGACCAGGCGATCCCGAAGTCGGTGATCTTGACGACGCCGTCCGGGCGGACCAGCAGGTTGGCCGGCTTCACGTCCCGGTGCACGACCCCGCCGGCGTGCGCCGCGGCCAGCCCGGCGGCGACCTGGCCGAGCAGCTCCAGCGTGCGCCCCGGCACCAGCCGCCCCTCGCGGGCCAGCACCGCCGACAGCGGCTCGCCGTCGACCAGCTCCATCACCAGGTACACCAGCCGGTCGCCGCCGGGGGCGGCCGGCTCGACCTCGCCGTAGTCGTGCAGGACGGCGATGTTCGGGTGGCTCAGCCCGGCCGACAGGCGGGCCTCGGTGCGGAAGCGGGTGAGGAAGACCGGGTCGCCGGTGTACTCGCTCTTGAGCACCTTGACCGCGACCGCGCGGCCCAGCACCCGGTCCTGGGCGCGCCACACCTCGCCCATGCCCCCGGTCGCGATCGAGGAGGTGAGCTCGTAGCGGTCCTGGAGGACGTCCCCGGCTGACGGCATGCTCAGGCGGCGCCGGCCGGGCTGCCGCTGCCCACCGCGAGGTGGACGGTGCAGGCGGTGTCCACGCCGGGTCCTCCCTCCCTCCCGCGGCCATCCGAGCTGGGCGGCCGGCCGGCGCCGACAGTACGCGGGCAGCTCCGCATCGCGACCGCCCCGCGCCCGGGCGCCGCCGCGCCGTCACTGCTGTCCCAGCAGCCGCAGTCGCCGGCGCCCGGCCGCGGAGCTACTCAGCCGTCGAGCCACTCAGCCGTCGAGCCGCTCAGCCGTCGCGGCGGAAGCGGCGGCGCAGGGAGTCCCCGCCGCGACCGCGCGCGAGGGACCCGGCCACCTCCGCGGGCCAGCCGTCGTCGACCAGCAGCAGCTCCAGGCGCCGGCCGAGCACCTGCTCCACCTCGGCGGCGGGCAGCTCGGAGCCGAACACGACCTCGCGCAGCGCCCAGCCCTGCCCGGCGCGGGGCCCGGTCGCCACCGCGAGGGCCAGCGCCTCCACCCCGGCCGCGTCCAGCCGGAGCGCCGCCCACCGCAGCGCCGCCGGCAGCGCGGACGCCGGGACGGCGCCGTCCAGCCGGGCCAGCCAGCCGGGGTCGGCGACCAGCAGGTGCCCCAGCAGCGCGCCGTGCGCCGCCGTCCACCCCGCGGCCGCCCGCCACTGGGTGACCAGCGCGTCGCCGACCACCGGCGAGCGGGTGGCCAGCAGCGCCAGCTCCCAGGTCTGGTCGGTCAGGCCGAGCAACGGCAGGTCCACGCCGAGGTCGAGGGCCCGCTCCACCAGCAGACCGGCCGCGCGGTCCAGGCGGGCCACCCGGCGGCCGCGGCGCACCTCGGCGGCCAGCGCCGCGCACAGGTCCCGCGGGCCGATCGCGGCCACCTCGACGGCCACCTCGGCCGGCCCGGCCGCGCCGTCGAACACCTCGTCCAGCAGCGCGGCCAGCACCCGGCCCCGGACGAGCCCGGCCACCGCCGGCCAGCGGTCGACCGCCGCCCGCAGGGCCGCCTCGACCGCGGCGCTGTCCGCGGCGGCGCCCAGCGCGGTACCCGCGTTGTCCCCGCGGACCAGCCAGCCCGGCGCCGCCGCGGACTCCAGCACGCTCGCCACCTGGTCGGGGGTGAGCCGGCCGGCGTCCAGCCCCGCCCAGGTGCCGGCGAACAGCCAGGTGTCCAGCCGGCGCAGGTCGGCCAGGTCGTCCGGCGCCAGCTCGGCCTTGGCGGCGGCCTCGAGCAGCGTGGCGGCCCGCTCGGCGTCCGGCGGCCCGGGCGGGGGGAGCCCCGATGCGCCGGTGAGCCGCACGACGACCGGCGCGGTGTCGCCGTCGTCCCGGCGGGGGCCCGCGTGCAGCGACACCCCGGCGGCCAGCGCGCGCGGCAGGACGGCGAACAGCACCTCGGCCACGTCCCGCCCGGCGGCCGTCCGCGCGGGCAGCGCGCACTCGCCCGAGCCGGCGGCGAGGGCGGCCAGCAGGGCGGCCAGCGCCGGGGTGAGGGCGTCGACGTCCTCGGGGCCCAGGGCCGGCGGCCGGCGGGCGGCCGGCGCCACCCGCAGCGGCGGCAGGTCGGCGGTGGGTGAGGAGTCCTCGGGCAGCGCGTCCAGGAACCGGCCGCCCCGGCGCAGCGCCAGCAGGTCGCGGGGGCCCAGCCGGCCGCTGCCGTCCCACACCAGGTGCACCAGGTAGTTGCCCGGCCGGCCGAAGCCGTCGGCGGCGGCGGCGACCGTGCGGTACAGGACCCGGCCGCCCGCGCGGGAGAGCACCCCGTAGGCCTCGCCGTCCGCGGGCGCGGAGCCGACCAGCGCGCCCAGCGCGGTGCGGGTGCGGCCCACCTCGGCCGGCCAGTCGGCCGAGTGCGCGTACACGCCGAACCCGGGGCCCTCCAGCGTGCGGCTGGCCGAGGTGTAGAGCGCCTGCGGGCAGGCCCGCGAGCTCACCAGGACCACCCGCGGCGCGGGCCGGTGTCCTGCTCCTCCGGGTCCAGCCCGTCGGCGGGCAGCAGGCCGGCGCGGGCCAGCAGCACCAGCAGCGGGTCGAGCACGCCCACCGGGGCGATCCGCGGGTAGCCGCCGTCCCGGGCGTCGGCACCGGTCGCCGACACCGCGTGCACGGTCGGCTGCGGCAGCCGGTGCAGCACCGCCGTCAGCAGGTTGGAGCCGCCGCTGGCCTCCAGGAAGTCGACCAGCTGCGAGCTGGTGGCGCGCACGTCGGCGAACCAGGAGGCCAGCGGCACCGCCCGCAGGTCGGGGTCGCGCAGCGTCCCGGCCGGGAAGTCCGGCACGCCGCGCAGCTTGTCGGCCTTGCTGAGGACGACGGCGGTCGCGACGTCGTCCAGGTGCGCGTCGGGCGGCAGGCCGCGGGCGGCGCGCAGCACGGTGGCCAGGTTCACCACCATCTGGGTGTGCCGGGCCAGGCCGATGGCGTCCTCGCCGGGGTCGGCGACCGGGCGCAGCCGCGGGAAGACGCCGGGGGAGAGCACGACCAGCAGGGACGACGCGGCGTACAGGAAGCGGCCGTACTGGCCCATGTCCTCGCTGCGGTACAGCTGCTCGCCGGAGGCGTCGAAGAACACCAGGTTCACCGCGGGCCCGCCGCCGGTGCCGCGCAGCACGAGCATGAAGGGGTCCGGCGAGCTGCCGCCGCCGAGCAGCGGCAGGGTCAGCGGCAGCTGCTGGCGCTGCACCAGCAGCCGGTAGCGGTGGTCGTCGAAGCGGGCCGCGCTCTCCTCGTCCATCTCCACCGAGACGCCGAGCGGGGCCAGCGCGCCCTCGTGCAGCAGGTCGATGAGCACGGTCAGGTAGGTGCTCTTCGAGGCGCCGGTCAGCCCCACCAGGCCGACCACGAGCGTCGGCCGCTCCAGGTACTCCGGGGGCAGCCGGTGGCCGCGCGGGCAGGTCGGCACCACGCTGGCCGCGGCCGCGCCGGCGGCGTCGCGGGCGGAGGGGGCCGGCGGCGGGTCGGTGCGCAGCGGGTCGACCAGCCGCTGCCAGCGGCCGCGCCGCTCCACCGGCGGGCGCGCGGGCGCGCCGGTGACGTCGCGCCACACCGGCGCGGTGAGCGGCTCCAGGCAGCGGGGGCAGACGCGGCGGCGCATCGTCAGCGCACGAACAGGACGAAGAAGACGACGGTGCTCGCGCACAGCAGCGCCAGCAGCAGCGCGCGGCGCTCGCGGAACCGCTGGCGGCGGGCGTCCCGCTGCTGCTGGGCCAGCGCGCGCTCGTACAGGCCGGACACGGGGCTCCTCCTCGGGGGCGTCAGAAGGCGGCGGATCAGAGGACGGCGTGGAAGGCGACGGCGAGCACCAGCCCGGCGACCAGGCCGAGCAGCACCATGAGCGCGGCCGCGACGGCGAAGCCGGCCCAGGTGTCGGCGACGGCGCGCTCCACCCGCGCCAGCCCCTGCCGGGCCGTGTCGGTCACCGCGCCCAGCGAGGGCAGGTCCCGGGTCGCCGTCCGCGGGTCGCCGTTCGGCAGGGCCGTGTCCAGCCAGCGGGTGCGCTGCTCGACCTGGCGGGCCAGCCGGTCCACCGTCGGGCGGCGCTCGGGGATGAAGCGCAGCGCCTGCTGCACGCTGTCCAGCAGGTCCGCGGGCACCCGGCCGAGGTCCAGCCGGCCGGCCCGCAGCGCCAGGTAGTAGTCGGAGTCCGGCAGGGAGTCGTCGGGGTCCACCGGGTGCACCCCGCCGGCCGCGAAGGCGACCACCAGGCCCCAGCTGTAGACGTCGCTGGCCTCGGTGAGCACCGCGCCGGCCAGCTGCTCGGGGCTGGCGAACAGCTTGGTGCCCAGCGCGGCCATGCCGGTCGTGACCGTTCCCGGCTCCGGGCCGACGTAGCGGCTGATGCCGAAGTCGACCAGCCACACCCGGTCGCCGGAGATGATGATGTTGCCCGGCTTGACGTCGCGGTGGACGACGCCGGCGGCGTGCACGTCGCGCAGCGCGGCCAGCAGGCCGAGGGCGATCCGGCGCAGCTCGCCGGCGGTGAGCCCGCCCGCGCGGGAGGCCATGAACTCGTCCAGCGGCGTCCCGGGCACGTACTGCTGCACGTAGTAGGGCGCGTCGGCGGTGAGGTCGCGGTCGACGATGCTGGCCACCCGGGGGCTGGTCACCCGGGCGGCGTTCTCGACCTCCCGCGCCAGCCGCCTTCGGGCCAGGTCCGGGGCGGCCTCGGGCAGCCGCTTGATGACCACCAGCGCGCCGTCCTCGCCGGCCGAGCCGACGAAGACGTCGGCGCCCTGACCGCCGCGCGGCAGCCGGCAGATCAGGTCGTAGGGGCCGATGCGGTCCGGGTCGCCGGGCTCCAGCAGCCGGATCTCCCGGGTCCCGGCCAGGTCGGCGACCGCCCCGGCGGGCTCCAGCGCCTCGTCCACGCGGTCGGCCTCCCCTCGACGTCGGCGACGCACCGACGCTAGGCCCCCTCCCTGGGAGCCGGGTGGGAGTCGGCCCCGCCCGGCCTGCCAGGGTGCCCGCCCGCGGAGGCCGACCGCATCGGGGAGGTCCCCCATCCCGCCCCTGAGCCCGGCCGGCCGGGCGCGCCGCGACGCGGCGGTGACGAACACGCCCGCCAGGTCCTGGTGTCCCGCCCGACCCCATCCCACGGTGCCCGACCTCGCGCTGCAGCACGAGGTCGGGCACCGTGGGGCGAGGTCCGTGCCGTGGGACGGGGTCAGGCCGCGGTCAGCGCCCCGGACTCCTGGCGCACCAGCCGGCCGGACCCCAGCACCCGGGCCAGGGCGGCCTGCAGCAGCGGGGTGAGCGACGGCGTCCGGCGGCGGTAGCCGAAGACCTCGGCGGTGCGCAGGAACAACTCGTCCTCGGCCAGCCCGCCGGTGCCCCGGCACAGCGCCACCATGGCGTTGCCGACCTCCTCCGGCGCGACCTGGTCCAGCGGCCGGTCGGCGCTGGCGGCCTGGCGCCGGTACCCGGTCCAGGTGGCACGGTCCAGCGTCTCCGGCCACACGAAGTCGCCGTCGACGACGCCGTCGGGCAGCAGCCGCAGCAGCGCGTCGCGGCGGGCCTCGCTGACCCGGGTGAGGCCGAAGGCGGCGGCGGTCAGCCGCACCAGCCGGGCGCGGTGCACCGGCCCCTCCGCCTGCACGCCGGCGGTGAGCACCCGCCGCACGGTGCGGGCGGCGCGGGGGTCGTCGAGGGAGTCCAGCGCCTTGCGCTCCAGGCCGCCGCGGGGGGTCCAGGGGACGAACGGCGTCTCGCCGTCGGCCGGCGGGTCGCCGTCCGCGGGGTCGGTGCCGGCCTCCGGCACGGTGTCCACCACCGCCGGGGGCGCGGCGCGCAGCGGCGCCACCGCCCGGAGCTCCACCGCCGGCGGGCCGGCCGGCGCGGGCACCGCCGGTGCGGGGGCGGCCGGCCGGGCGGCCGGGCGCGGCGCGGCGGTCACCGGTGCGGCCGCGACGGCGGCGCCCAGCCGGTCGAGCACCGCCTCGCGGTCGCGCAGCCAGGCCGGCAGCCACACGCGCTCGACGACCGGCCAGCCGAGCATCCCGGAGAGCACCTCGACCGGCAGGCCGTCCCGGTCGCCCACGGTGCGCCGGCGCGCCCACGACGGGCCGTCGAGCAGCACGGCCATCACCGGCTCGTCCGGGGACGCGGCGCGGGCCACCGACAGGTCGACGCGGAAGCCGGACAGCCCGACGTCGGTGCGCACGGCCAGGCCGCGGTCGCGCAGCGCCGCGGCGATCTCCTCGCGGTGCCGGTCGGGGACGGCGACCGGGCGGGCGTCCCGCGGCAGCGCGTCGGTGCCCAGCGCCGCCAGGTCCAGGTAGGCGCGCAGGTGCTTCACGCCGACCGAGGAGGTCTGCTCGGCGCGCAGTTGGGCGGGGTCGAAGGAGGAGAAGACGACGACCTGCCGGCGGGCGCGGGTGATCGCCACGTTGAGCCGCCGCTCCCCGCCGACCCGGTTGAGCGGGCCGAAGGCCAGCGGCAGGACGCCGCGGTCGTCGACGCTGAACCCGGTGGAGAACAGCACCACGTCGCGCTCGTCGCCCTGCACGTTGTCCAGGTTCTTGACCAGCAGGCCCTCGCCGTCGGTGCGGTCCAGCGCCGCGACCAGCCGGTCGTCGCCGGCGTCGCGCAGCAGGCCCTCGATGTAGGCCCGTTGCGGGGCGTTGAAGGTGACCACGCCGATCGAGGGCGGCTCGGCGTCGGCCGGCACGGAGTCGAACCGGCGGCGCACCTCGGCGACGACCGCCTTGGCCTCCATCGGGTTGGTGCGCAGCAGCCGCCCGGCGCCGGAGCGGTGGAAGGTGCCGTCGACCCGCACCAGCGAGATGCCGCGGCCGTCGACGTCGGCGGAGGGCCGGCCGTGGGTGGGCGCGGGGAAGGAGGACAGCCGGTTGCCGTAGTAGGTGGCGTTGCTGAACGCGATGAGCGACTCGTCCCGGCTGCGGTAGTGCCAGGACAGCCACTGCCGCGGCACCCCGGCGGCCACGCACTCGGAGAGGATCGACTCCTCGTCCTCCGTCGCGGTGCCCGGCAGCTCGGCGGCGTCGTCCTCGGCGGTGCCGTAGGCCGGCTCGGTGAAGGACGTCGGCGGCATCTGCCGGCTGTCGCCGACGACGACGGCCGCGCGCGCCCGGCCCAGCGCGCCGATCGCGTCGGCCACCCGGATCTGCGAGGCCTCGTCGAACACGACCAGGTCGAACAGGCCGGCCTCGGCGGGGAAGAACCGGGCCACCGAGTCCGGGCTGACCAGCACGCAGGGCATCAGCGCGGTGACCAGCCGGCCGTGCCGGGCCAGCAGCGTGCGCACGCCCATCCCGCGGCGGGTGCCGGTCAGCTCCTGCAGCAGGGCGGCGACCTCGCCGTCCGTGCCGGCCGGCCGCCGGGCCAGCACGCCGGCCGGCAGTGACGTGTGCAGCTGCTCACGCACCACGTGCGAGGCGGCGGTGAACCGGGCGATGGCCCGCTCGTGCGCGTCGGCGTCGAAGTCGTCGAGGCCCGAGGCCTCCCGCCGCTCGGCGACGGAGGCCCGCGCCAGGCCCCGGTCGAAGGCCCGCACGGCGTCCTCGGCGGGCAGCTCGCCGGTGACCAACAGCGCCCGCGCCTCGTGCAGGCCGGCCTCGCGCAGCGGCTCGAGGGTGTCGACCAGGTCCGCCCAGCGGCGCAGCGACATCAGCCCGGTGTGCTCGACACCCCGCTCGGGCCGGGTCATCTGCCAGCGCAGCACCAGCCCGTCGTCGCCGGCCCACTCCGCCAGCCGCCGCGGGCTGCTGCGGCAGACCCGCAGCAGCGCGGTGACCGTGTCGCGCACCCGGGTGACCGCGGCCCCGGCGGCCGCGTCGGGGCCCTCGCCCTGCACCACCCAGCGGCGCAGCGCGACAGCGAAGTCGCTGGCGCTGTCGGTGGCCGCCCCGGCCCGCTCCAGCCACTCCACCTGGCCGACCAGCCGCTCGGGCTCGGCCAGCGGGTTCCAGCCCGGCGGCACGGCCAGGCCCGGGACGACCGCGGCGCGCGCGGCGATGCCCTGCGCGACGGTCTGCAGCCGCCACAGCTGCGCGACGAGGTCGGGGACGTCGCCGAGGCGGACCTTCACGCCCGGGCGCAGCACCGGCGCCAGCCGGTCGCGGACGGCGGCCAGCCCGGTGCGGCGGGTCATGAACCGGCCGGCCTGCGCGGTCTGGGCGGCGACGTACAGCTCGGCCAGCGGCAGCTCCAGCGCCGCCGGGGTGGCCAGCTCCAGGCCGGGGTGCACGGTGCCGGAGAAGGCGGCCACCTCGCCGAGCACGGCCGTCGTCGCCGCGGCCCAGCGCGCCGTGGGCACCTCGTCGAGCACGTCGAGCGACGTCGCCGGGCCGCACAGCAGGTGGGCCAGCGCGTCGAGGTCGGCCGGCGTCCGGACCTCGCGCAGCACGCGGGCCAGGTGCGGCTCGCTGGGCAGCTCACGGACGGCGCGGTCGGCGGCGGCCGCGGCCCGCTGCGCGGCGGCCAGGTCGACCTGCGCGGTGTCGACGAACGCCCAGGCGTGCCGCGGCGAGGGGCGCACCATGTCGGCGATCTCGGGCAGCAGGGCCAGCGCGCGGCGCACCCCCGCGATCGACTCCGGGGACGCGGCGGCCACGAAGGCGGGGGAGACCGGCAGGGTGGGGACGCCGTCCCGCCGGGCGAGGGTCGCCGTCCGCGCCGTGTAGTAGGACAGCCCGGCGGCGTTCTCCGCGTGCAGCCGGCCGGCGTAGCGGGCCAGCGTGCGGCGGGCCGCGCGCAGGTCCGCACCGGCCGCGCCGCCGCCCTCGTCGTCGGCCCCGGCGCCGGTGGCGGCGCCGGTGGCGTGCTCCAGGGCCGCCCGCACCTGGGCGCGCACGGTGGAGGCGCGGGCGCCCTTGTCGTGCAGGTCGAGGGCGAACGGGCCCAGGCCGGCGGCCGCCAGCCGGCGGGCGACGACGTCGAGCGCGGCCCGCTTCTCCGCGACGAACAGCACCCGCTTGCCGTCGGCGACGGCGCGGGCGAGCAGGTTGGTGATGGTCTGGGACTTGCCGGTCCCGGGCGGGCCCTCCAGCACGAAGGTGCGCCCGGCGCAGGCCTCGGCGACCGCGCGCAGCTGGCTGGCGTCGGCCGGGGCGGGGCAGGCCGCGGCCAGCTCGTCGAGATCGGTGCCGCCGGCGGTGTCCGGGGCGGGGTCGGCGAACTCCCCGTCCGGCCGGTGCACCAGGTGGTGCACCAGCGGGTTGGTGGCCAGCTCGGCCCAGTGCTCGTCGAGGTCGCGCCACAGCCGGTACTTGGCGAACTGCAGGACGGCGAGGTCGGCCGTGGGCTCGACCCGGTACGGCAGGCCGGCGTCGGCCAGCGCACGGCGGACCGCGTCCAGGGCGCGGTCGATCGGCACGGCCGGGCCGGCGCCCTCGTCGTCGGCCGGGTGCGGCTCGGTGAGCTCGGGGACGGTCAGGCCGTGCACCTGCCGCAGCAACTCCTGCAGGCAGTGGTTGGGCGTGCCGGCGCCGGTGTCGTCCAGGGCCATCCGGTAGACGCCGTTGCGGCTGGTCGGGGTGAGGGTGACCGGCACCAGCACCAGCGGGGAGCGCAGCGGCCGGCCGTCCAGCTCCCACAGCAGGCTGCCCAGGGCGAGGTACAGGTTGTTGGCGCCGGTCTCCTCGTGCACCGTCCGGGCCTTGTGCGCGAGGTGGCGCAGCCGCGGGAGGTAGCCGCCCTCGCTGACGTCGACGTGGACCATCCGGCGGTCCAGGAGCACCCCGGCCAGCCGGCCGTTCGGCAGCGCGCGCGCCGAGGCCAGCCCGGCCTCGCGGTCCGCGGTGGCGACCCGGTCGTCGGGCAGCAGCTGGACGGCGGCCCCCGAGTGCAGCAGCTCCTCCAGGGCGCCCAGGTGCGACGCGGGAACGGTCAGCGGCAGCCCGGCCCGCTCGGTGTAGTTGATCAGCCGGTTGCGCAGCGAGAGGTCCAGCAGCCCGTTCTTCCACTGCTGCACCCGGGCCGGCACCTCCGGGCGCCCGGACGGGTCGGCCGGCCCGCCCGGCGCCGGCGGCCGCTCCACCGGCCGGGCGGCCACGCTGTGCACCGCCGGGCGGTACTCGACGACCTGCACCGCGCCGTCCCGCCCGCGGGTGCGGGCCGGCAGCGGCACGATGCCGTCGCGGCGGGCCCGGTGCACGTCGGTGACGCCGAGCACCCGGTCCACGTCGCCGGCCAGCCAGGCCGCGTGCGCCGCGCCGTGCAGGTCGGCGCCCTCGGTGCCCCGGCTGGTGAGCAGCGTGGTCTCCACCAGCCGGATCAGGCCCAGGTCGACGAGGTCCACGAGCATGGCGACGTCGGTGGTCGCGACGCTCTCCGCGCTGCGCTCCTCGCGCCAGTAGCCGAGGAAGGAGTGCCCCTCGGCGACCCACAGCAGCGGCCGGATGCCGGCCTGCTCCAGCGCGGCGGCCATCGTCACGACGGTGTCCAGGCAGGTGCCCACCCGCCCGTCGAGGACGTCGCCGGGGGTGCGCACCTTCTGCCCGACGTCGGCCCAGCCGGCGGGCGGTTCGGTGTAGCGGACCCGGCGCCGCCGCACCGCCTCGGCCAGCGCGGCGACGATCTCGTCGACCCGCTCGGGTCCGGACTGGTAGCCCTGCACCGACCCGCTGCCGGTGCGCTGCTCGAGCAGGTCGGCGGCCTCGCCGATGAGCGCGGTCACCGTCGGGTGGTTGGGCAGCACGTGGGCGGCCAGCATCTCGAGGGCCAGCGGCACGGGGGCGGCCAGCCACTGGTTGGCCGCGAGCACCTGCACCGGGACGGCGGTGCCCCCGACGTCCTCGCCGTCCACCAGCAGGTCGATCTCGATCGAGCCGGGCCGCTGCTCCTCGATCTGCAGCATCGCCGCGGGGTCCATGACCAGGTCGACGTCGCTGAGCACCGTCGTCTGCCCCGCGTCGAGGTCCACCGGCAGCTCGACGGGGGTGCCGATCGGGCCCTCCGCGTCGCACACCCCGACCCGCACGGTCGCGCCCCGGACCGGCCCGCCGTGGTTGGTGAAGGCCAGCCGGGAGACCACCGGGACGCGGTTGTGCGCCAGCGCGTAGCTGAGCACCGGCGTGGAGGTCGCCTGGATCGCCACGGCCGGCCGGGTGCTGGGGTCGCAGGCCGAGACGGGCGTGGTGCTCATGGCCCCCTGTCTACCGGTCCGGACGGAACGGTCCCGTCAGCCGCCGAGGCGTCTGCGGCGGCTGTGACGGGAGGGGTCCGACTGACCACGGAGCAGCCCGGGACCCCCTGCGGACGGTCACGCCGGCTCCCGCGCCCGCCGATGGGGAGGGGCCCTCCGTCAGCCGAGCTGGAAGGGGTCCCGGGTGCCGCCGGTCAGCTCGACGTAGACGGACTTCGTCTCGGTGTACTCGTGCAGCGCCTCGATGCGGTCAGCTGCCCCACTCGCCGTCGAACGCGGCCCGCGCGGCGCCGACGGCGACGTCGACGTCCTCGGGGCCGCCGTCGGCGACCCGGGCCCAGGCGGCCGGCGTAGGGGTCCTGAGACTCGAACGTCGCCCCGGACAGCGCGTCGACGGAGCGCCCGTCGACGAACAGCCGGAACTCCTGCAGCTCGGTCTCGGCCGTCGTCACGGGCCTCTCCTCGTCCCGGTGGGGCCCTGACCGGTCAGCCGCCCTGCGCCGCTCACCGGCCTGTGCCGTGCGCCACGATCGCGCACGACACGACCGCCGCACCGGGCGGCGCACCCGCTCGTGGTGACCCGTGCCCCCGCCGGTGGCGCCCGTCGCGGAGGATGGACCGGTGCAGAACCGGATCGACGTGGCCGACCGTGGGACGGCGGAGCGCTTCGGCGCCCAGGTGCAGGCGGCCGCGCGCCGGCTGGCCGGGGTGGCCGAGCGGACGCCGGTGCAGCGCAACGCGCGGCTGTCGGAGGTGACCGGGACCGACGTGTGGGTCAAGCGCGAGGACCTGCAGGTCGGCCGCTCCTACAAGATCCGCGGGGCCTACAACACGATCAGCCAGCTGGACGCCGGCCGGCAGGCCGCCGGGGTGGTCTGCGCCAGTGCCGGCAACCACGGGCAGGGCGTCGCCTACGCCTGCCGGGCCCTCGGGGTGCGCGGGTCGGTGTTCGTGCCGGGGACCACGCCGCGGCAGAAGCGGGACCGGATCGCCGCCCTGGGCGGGGCGATGGTCGACCTGGTGGTGACCGGGGACAGCTACGACGAGGCCGCCGCGGCCGCCCTGGCCCACGCCCGCGACAGCGGGGCGACGCTGGTGCCGGCGTTCGACGCGCCGTCCACCGTGGTCGGGCAGGCCACCGTCGCGGCCGAGCTGCTCGAGCAGCTGCCCGCCGTCCCGGACGTCGTGGTGCTGCCGGTCGGCGGCGGGGGGCTGCTGGCCGGGTGCGCGACCTGGCTGCGCGAGCACAGCCCGGGCACCCGGGTCGTCGGGGTGGAGCCGGCGGGGGCGGCCGGCATGGCCGCCGCGCTGGCCGCCGGGGCACCGGTGGAGCTGGCCTCGATGGACACCTTCGTCGACGGCGCGGCGGTGCGCCGGGTCGGGGAGGTGACCTTCCCGCTGGTGCGCGACTCCGGCGCGGAGCTGGTCGCCGTCCCGGAGGGCCAGGTCTGCACCGAGATGCTGGACCTCTACCAGGTGGACGGCGTCATCGCCGAGCCGGCCGGGGCGCTGGCCACCGCCGCGCTGACCGGCGGGCTGGTGCCCGTCGCGCCGGGGGAGACCGTGGTCTGCCTGCTGTCCGGGGGCAACAACGACGTCAGCCGGTACGCCGAGGTGGTCGAGCGTTCGCTGGTGCACCGCGGGCTCAAGCACTACTTCCTCATCGAGTTCCCGCAGGAGCCCGGGGCGCTGCGCCGGTTCCTCGACGAGGTGCTGGGCCCCGACGACGACATCGTGCTGTTCGAGTACGTCAAGCGGGACAACCGGGAGACCGGCGCCGCGCTGACCGGCATCGAGCTGGGCGACCCCGCCGCCTTCCCCGCCCTGCTGGCCCGCATCGAGACCAGCCCGCTGCGCATCCAGCACCTGGCCCCCGGGACGACGGCCTACCGGTTCCTCGTCTGAGCGGCCGCCGGCGCCACCGGACGGCGAGTTGCGCCGCCCCCACCGGTGGGTAGCGTCCGCCGCACCAACCCGTCGGCACGGACGAGAGGCACGGCGGTGACGGAGCCGGTCGACAGCGCGGACGCCGCCGGGCCGCTGTCCGGGATCCGCGTCCTGGAGCTCGGCGGCCTCATCGCCGCGCCGACGACCGGCCGGCTGTTCGCCGACTTCGGCGCCGACGTGGTCGAGGTGGAACGGCCGCGGACCGGCGACGAGCTGCGCGGCTGGCGGGACGGGGACGCCCTCCACCGCCGGCTCATGACCGCGGTCGGCCGCCCCGACCTGGCGGGGGACCCGCGGCTGGCCGACGATGCCGGCCGGGTCGCCCACCGCGCGCTCGTCGACGGCGCCATCGCCGCCTGGACCGGCGGCCGGGACCTGCGCACGGCCGTCGCCGCCCTGGAGGACGCCGGCGTGCCGGTCGGCCCGGTCCACGACGCCGCGGACGTCCTCGCCGACCCGCACGTCGCCGCGCGCGGCATGCTGGTGCGCCACGACGTGGAGGTGGCACCGGGCGAGGTGCGGCCGGTGGCCTTCCCCGGCGTGGTGCCCAGGCTCGAGCACTGCCCCGGCAGCACCCGCGGGGTCGGCCCGGACCTCGGCGCGCACACCCCCGAGGTGCTCGCCCAGATCGCCGGGGTCGGCCCCGCGGACCTGGCACGGCTGCGCGAGCGCGGCGTCGTCCGAGAGCACCACCGAGCACCCTGGAGGACAGCGCCCGATGAGTCTCACGGCCACCCCGGCGGACACCGGCACCGACCCGGTGCTGCGCGAGATCGAGCAGCGGGTGCTCTGGCTGGCGACCGCGATCGTCGACCACGCCAACCGCGTCCGCCCGAACCCCGGCGGGCTCAAGGTCGGCGGCCACCAGGCGTCCAGCGCCTCGATGGTCACGATCATGACCGCGCTGTGGCTGGAGCACCTGACGCCTGAGGACCGGGTGTCGGTCAAGCCGCACGCCTCGCCGGTGCTGCACGCCCTGGAGTACCTGCTCGGCTCCCTGGACGGCTCCTACCTGACCACGCTGCGGGAGTTCGGCGGGCTGCAGAGCTACCCCAGCCGGCTCAAGGACCCGGTGCCCGCCGACTACTCCACCGGCAGCGTCGGCATCGGGGCCACCGCGCCGATCTGGGGGGCCATCGCCCGCCGCTACGTGAACACCCAGCTGGGCGCCGGCGGCACCGGCCGGCAGTGGTCGCTGGTCGGGGACGCCGAGCTGGACGAGGGCGCGGTCTGGGAGGCGGTGCTCGACCCGATGGTCGCCGACCTCGGCGAGGTCGTGTGGGTGGTCGACCTCAACCGGCAGTCGCTGGACCGCGTCGTGCCGATGATGGGCGCCACCCGGCTGCAGGGCATGTTCGCCGCGGCCGGCTGGCAGGTGCTCACCGTCAAGTACGGGCGGCTGCTCGAGGAGCTGTTCACCCGGCCCGGCGGCGGCGCGCTGCGCGACCGCATCGACGAGATGAGCAACCCCGAGTACCAGCGGCTGCTGCGCCGCGACCCCGCCGACCTGCGCCGGCTGCTGCCCGGCGAGGGGCCGGGCGCCGGGGACGTCCGCGCGCTGATCGCCGACGTCCCCGACGCCGAGCTGGTCGCCGCGGTGCGCAACCTCGGCGGCCACGACCTGGCCGCGCTGCGCGACGCCTTCACCGCCATCGACGACACCCGGCCGACGGTGGTGCTCGCCTACACGCTCAAGGGCTACGGGCTGGCCACCGAGGGCCACCCGCAGAACCACTCCGCGCTGCTCTCCGAGGCGCAGCTGCACGAGCTGGCCGCCCGGCTGGGCACCGACCCGGCCGACCCGTGGGCCGGCTTCCCCGCCGGCAGCCCCGCGGCCGGGCTGCTGGCCGAGGCGGCGCAGCGGCTGCAGCGGCGGGCCCACGAGCCGCAGCCCGCGCCGCCGGTGCCCGCCGACCTCGGCCGCACCCCGTCGGGGACGGCGACCACCCAGGCGGCGCTCGGCCGCACCCTGCTGGACCTCAACCGGGCCGCGCCCGAGGCCGGCCGCCGCGTGGTCACCGTCAGCCCGGACGTCAGCTCCTCGACCAACCTCGGCGGGTGGGTGAACAAGGTCGGCGTGTGGTCCCACGAGGACCGGCGCAACTGGTTCGCCGACGACGCCGAGACGATCCTGCACTGGCGGGAGCGCCCCACCGGCCAGCACGTCGAGCTGGGCATCGCCGAGACCAACCTGGTCGGCGCCCTCGGCGAGCTGGGTGCCACCTGGAGCCGGTGGGGCCAGCCGCTGCTGCCGATCGGCGTGCTGTACGACCCGTTCGTCGAGCGCGCCCTGGAGCCGTGGAGCTTCGGCATCTACGCCGGCGGGCAGTCGATCCTGGTCGGGACGCCGTCCGGCGTGACGCTGGCCCCCGAGGGCGGCGCGCACCAGTCGATCACCACGCCGTCGGTCGGGCTGGAGCAGCCCGGCTGCACCAGCTACGAGCCGGCGTTCGCGCTGGACACCGAGTGGTGCCTGCTGGCCGCGATGGCCCGGCTGGGCCGGCCCGACGGGTCCTCGGCCTACCTGCGGCTGTCCACCCGCCCGGTGGACCAGACGCTGGCCGCCGTCCCGGCCGACCCGGCCGCCCGCGAGCGCCGCCGCCGCCAGGTGGTCGCCGGCGCCTACCCGCTGCGCCGCAGCGCCCGGCCGGTGGTCACCCTCGCGGCCATGGGCGCGCTGGTGCCCGAGGCGCTGGGCGCCGCCGAGCGGCTGGAGTCCCTCGGCCTGGGCGCCGACGTGGTGTGCGTGACCAGCCCCGGCCTGCTGTTCCGGGCGGTGCAGGGCCGCCGCGGCCTGGACGGCACCCCCGGCTGGGTGCTGGACAGCGTGTTCCCCGCCGACCGCGCGGCGCCGATGGTCACCCTGCTCGACGGCCATCCGCACACCCTGGCGTTCCTGGCCGGCGTCCGCGGCGTGCCGGCCACCCACCTGGGCGTCACCGCCTTCGGGCAGAGCGGCGACCTGGCCAGCGTGTACCGCCACCACGGCCTGGACGTCGACTCCGTCGTCGGGGCCGCCCTGGACCTCGTCGACTGAGGGAGGACCCGCCATGACCGCGACGGCGCAGACCGCCGGCGTGGAGGGTTGAGGTGCGCGCCGCCGTCCTCACCGGCATCGGGCACGTCGAGGTGCAGGACCGGCCCGATCCGGTCGCCCGGCCCGGCTGGGTCGTCGTCCGGGTGGACGTCGCCTCGCTGTGCGGCACCGACGCGCACCAGTACGAGGGGCGCATCGACTCGCCGTTCCCGCGGGTGCCCGGCCACGACTTCGCCGGCACGGTGGACTCCGTCGGCGACGGCGTGGACCCCGGACTGGCCGGCCGGCAGTTCGCCGTCAAGCCGTCCCTGCCCTGCGGGCAGTGCGCGGCCTGCGCCGCCGGCGCCCCGCTGGACTGCCCGCGCAAGACGCTCATCGGGTTGTGGTCCGACGGCTGCCTGGCCGAGCGGATCGCCGTCCCCGCGGTGAACCTGGTGCCCGTCCCCGAGGGCGTGCCGCTCCACGGCGCGGCGCTGCTCGAGCCGTTCGCCGCCGTCGGGCTCAACTGCGTCGACCGGCTGGACCTGCGGCTCGGGGACTCCGTGCTGGTGCTCGGGCAGGGCCGATCGGGCTGGCGGTCACCCGGCTGGCGGCCGCCTCGGGCGCCGGGCAGCTGCTGGTCACCGACGTCCGCGACGAGGTCTTCCCCGTGTCGCTGGCCTACGGCGCCACGGCCACGCTGGACGGCCGGGCCGGCGACCTGGTGCAGCAGGTGCTGGACCGCACCGGCGGGCGCGGGCAGTACGAGCGGTCGCTGGAGCTGATCCGCACCGGCCGGGTCGACCTCGCCCCGCTGGTCACCCACCGGTTCGGCCTGGCCGACGTGGCCGAGGCCTTCGACGTCGCCGCCACCAAGCGGGACGGCGCCATCAAGGTCCTCATCGACGTGTGAACCGACGGCCCCCTCGCAGGGCCCCGCCCGAGCGTGCGAGCGGTGGCGGGCGAGAGGGCCCTCTCTCAGCCGCTGGTCCGCTTGTAGGGGTCCGGCGGGGCCTCGCCGCCGGCGGTGACCATCGCCGACCACTCGTCCAGCCGGGCGGTCAGCTCGGGCAGGGCCGGCCCGATGGCGTCCAGCACCGGCGCCATCGCGGCCTCGGTCTGCTCCTCGATGCCGGCCCGCAGCCGGGAGCCCTCCCCGGTCAGCCCGGCGTCGGAGACCAGGCCGCGCCGGGCGAGGTCGCCGGCGGCCGCGGCCATGGCCTCCGGGGACCACCCGCGGGTGGCGGCGTAGGCGGTCGGCTCCCAGCCGACCCAGTGCTCGGTCACCAGGTTCATCTGCAGCCCGGTCAGCCCGGCCGCGACGTTGGCGGCCTGGTGCACGTCGCCGCGGTACTCCCGCAGCAGCGCGGTCGCGTGCCACAGCTGCCCGAGCGGGTCGGTCGGCCACGGCAGCGACACCAGCCCGGCGAACAGCGGCCGGCCGGCGAGGTCGCCGGCGACGGCGTCGGTGCCCCGGCGCAGCAGCGCGACCGCGTCGGTGACGTCGGCGCCGCCGAGCAGCGCGCGCAGCGAGTCGACCGAGCCCTCCTCCCGCGCGGCGAGCACCTGCTCGCGCGAGGCCACGCCGCGGGCCTGGTCGTACAGCGAGCCGATCAGGCCCGGCTCGAAGACCCCGAACGCGGCGACCACCACCGGGGCGCTGGGCTCGCCCATCGGCGCCGCCCGCCCCCACACGTAGCCGGTGAGGAAGTCCAGCCCCAGCGCGGCGTACCGCTCGTTGACCGACCGGGACCAGAAGCTGATCGTCGCCAGCGGCTCGGCGGCGTCCCGCAGCCGGCGGGCCGGGGTGTCCGGCAGCCGGGACGGCGGGCGCGGGTCGGCCGGCGGGGACAGGAAGACCGTGCGGGCGGTGGCATAGTCCACGTCGCGCATCGTGGTCCGCGACGGCGCCGGCCACCACCCGCAGGGCGCGGTCGTTTGCGCGAGCGGGCCGCGTGCCGCAGGTTGGCCCGCATGGGTGCTGTGCAGCGGCGGGAGTCCGGGCTGGTCGTCGAGGGACGCGGGCACGTGCGGGTGCTCACCCTGGACCGGCCAGAGCGCCGCAACGCGCTGTCCGGCCCGCTGCAGGCCGACCTGGTCGAGGAGCTGCTGCGCTGCGGGGAGGACGGCGAGGTGCGCGCGGTCGTCCTGGCCGCCAACGGGCCCGCGTTCTGCGCCGGGTTCGACCTCGACGAGATCCGCGAGGCCGACCGCCGCGGCGAGCGGTTCCGCCCGCCGATGGACCGGCCCACCCGCGCGCTGTTCGAGGTGGTCACCGAGGTGCCGGTGCCGGTGGTCGCGGCCGTCGCCGGAGCCGCGGTCGCCGGCGGCTTCGAGCTGGCCCTGGCCTGCGACCTGCGGGTGGTGGCGCCCGGCGTGCGGATGGGGCTGCCCGAGGCGCGGATCGGCATGGGCGCCAACTTCGGCTCCGTCGTCCTGCCCAAGCGCATCCCGATGGGCATCGCCCTGGAGCTGCTCTACACCGGCGAGTACGTGACCAGCGAGGTCGCCGAGCGGTGGGGCCTGGTCAACCGGTTGGTCCCGGCCGAGGAGGTGCTGCCCACCGCCCTGGGCCTGGCCGAGGCCATCGCGGCCAACGCGCCGGTGTCGGTACGCCGGATGAAGGCCACCGCGGTCAAGGGCCTGGAGCTGCCGCTGTGGCAGGCGCTGCGGCTGGACGTCGGCCCGAACCCCTACCTGTCCGAGGACCGGGTGGAGGGCATCGCGGCCCAGCGGGAGGGGCGCCCGCCGCGGTGGACCGGCCGCTGAGCGTCCCGGGTGTCCGCAACCGGCTGGCCTTCGCGGAGGGCGTGCTGCTCGACGAGCGGATCGTGCCGGGGTCGGTGACGGCGCGGCGCGCCCGCCTCGGCGAGCCGCACGTCGCGGAGCTGGACGGCTGGGCGCGGGGGGTCGCCGCCGCCGAGCGCCGCCGGGTGCCGTCGTTCGACCCGGCGTCCGGCGGGGTCCGGGCGCCGGTGGCTGCCGGAGGTGCGGGTCGTCGTCCTGCTCGGCCGGCTCGCCCAGCACGCCTGGGACGCCGGCGGCGTGCGGCCCGGGGGCCGGTGGTGCTGCGCCCACCGCCCCCTCGCCGCAGGCGGTGCACCTCACCGACCGGGCGACTGGGCGGTGCGACGGGGACCTGCTGCGCGACGTCCTCGCCGGGGCCGCAGCCCGGGTCCGCTGAGCCTCCCGCGCCCGACCGCCGGCCTCCGGACGGCCTTCCGCGCGCGAGAGGCCCTTGTCCGTACGGAGGGTGAGGGCGCGGGAGCCCCCCGCGGGCGGGTGGGGCTCGCTCGCGGTGACGACACGCTCGGGAGGCCCCGCTGATGTCGCTCCACCGCTGCGTGCGTCCCGGGTGCCCCGAGCGGGGTGCCGGCCCTCGGCGCCACCCGACGGCCCCACGGGCCGCAGCTGCCGTGGGCGCTGGTCAGTGGCGTGGCCGGGTACCGGCCGGGTGGGCGAGGCCGGCCGGGACGTGCGGGCGCGGGCGCCGGTGGGCCGGTCCACCGGGTCGCCGCTGTGGGCGGTGTCACCGCGGAACGACGTCGGCCGTTCACCGGAGCCGGGCACGGTGACTGGTGTCGGGCGGAGGTCCGGCAGGTCCGGTGCCGGCTCCGGTCGGCCCCACCCGGTCAGCAGCGACCCGGGACGGACCCCACGGCGGGCAGCGTGTCCGGAGACCGTCCGGTGACACCGCCCGCCACGACGAGAGGCAACACCCATGACCGAGTCCAGCAGCACGACCAGCACCGAGACGCCGCCGGCCGACGTCACCGTCGAGCAGGGCGACCCGGGCCGCAAGGGCCCGGCCGGCCGACCCGGCCCGGCCGGCGAGCGGGGCGACAAGGGACCCCAGGGTCCGGCCGGCCCGGCCGGCGAGCGGGGCGACAAGGGGCCCCAGGGTCCGGCCGGCCCGGCCGGTCCGGTGGGCGAGCAGGGTCCGAAGGGGTCCGTCGGCGCGCGGGGCGGGACCGGCCCCACCGGTGAGCAGGGCACACAGGGCGCCACCGGCGCCGTCGGCCCGGTCGGCGAGCGCGGCCTCCAGGGGCCGGCGGGCGCCCGGGGCGAGGCGGGTGCCCGGGGCGAGACCGGCCCCCGGGGGACGCAGGGTCCCGAGGGCGAGACCGGCCCGAAGGGTGAGCGGGGAGTGCCCGGCTCCACCGGGCTGCCCGGCGAGCAGGGTGAGCGGGGCCTGGCCGGCGAGCGCGGCCAGCAGGGCGTGCAGGGCGTGGCCGGCGAGCGCGGCCCGGTCGGCGCTCCGGGGCTGCAGGGCGCGCAGGGTCTGCGCGGGGCCCAGGGCCAGCGCGGGGTGATCGGGGAGACCGGCGCGGCCGGCGAGAGGGGCCTCCGCGGGCTGCAGGGGCGGCAGGGCGAGCTCGGCGAGCGGGGCGAGTCCGGCGTCCGCGGCCTGCAGGGTCCGCAGGGCGCCCAGGGCCCCAGCGGCCCGACCGGTCCGGCCGGCCTGCCCGGCGTCCAGGGTCCGCAGGGCCCGTCCGGCCCGGCCCGGCTGTACCAGCCCAGCCCCGCGGAGCTGGCCGCCAAGGTGAAGCAGGCCGCGCTGGACGTCTCGCCGCGGACCGTGCTCGACCCGCGCGTGGGCGTCCGCTACCTCGCCACGCTGACCTCGCGGCTGGTGAAGCTGCAGGGCGGGCTGTTCCTGCGCGCCGTCGTCGACACCGACGCGGCGGACGGCACCAGCCCCACGGCCGACCGCTCGAACGTGCGCTCCATCGCCTGATCGCACGACAGCACCGGGAGCGCCCCGTACCGCCGCGGCGGTACGGGGCGCCCTCGCCCGCCCCTCCCTCAGCCGCCGAAGCGCTGCTGCAGTTCCTGCACCTCCGGCAGCCCGACGAGGTCGGTGAACTCGCCGAAGGACGGCAGCCCGTCCAGCGGGGGGACGCCGTCGCGGTGCAGCGCGGCCAGCAGCGCCCGGATGCCCGCCGTCGCGGCCAGCAGCGTGCCGATCGGGTAGATGACCAGCGCGAACCCGAGCTCGGCCATCCGCTGCAGCGACAGCGGCGGGGTGCGGCCCCCCTCGGCCCAGTTGAACACCAGCGGCGCGACGCCGTCGAGCGCCGCCGCCACCTTCTCGACGTCGGCCTCCGTGGTGGGGGCCTCCACGAACAGCAGGTCGGCGCCCGCGTCGGCGTAGGCCCGGGCGCGCTCCAGGGCGTCGTCCACCCCGCTGACCGCCACCGCGTCGGTGCGGGCGATGACGACCAGGTCGGGGTCGCGCCGCGCGGCCACCGCGGCGCGCACCTTGGCGGCCATCTCGCCGGCCTCGATGAGCGCCTTGCCGCTCATGTGCCCGCACCGCTTGGGCATCACCTGGTCCTCGAGCTGGATGCCGGCGACCCCGGCCTGCTCGTACAGCTGCACCGTGCGGACGACGTTGAGGGCGTTGCCGTACCCGGTGTCGGCGTCTGCGATCACCGGGACGTCGACCGCGGCGGCGATCCGGCGGGCGTTGTCGACCATCTCCGCCCCGGTGAGCAGGCCGACGTCGGGGCGGCCGATGAGCGAGGCCGTCGTCCCGAAGCCGGTCATGTAGACCGCGCCGAAGCCGGCCTGCTCCACCAGCCGGGCGGAGAGGGCGTCGTAGGCGCCGGGTGCCAGCAGCGGCGCCGGGGCGGCGAGCAGCTCCCGAAGCCGGGCCCGCGGCGCCCGTACCCCGCCCAATAGATCCCCCACGTCGGTCCCTCCTTGTATGCACGTTCCCAATCCGTCGCGGACAGGCATTGCCGACGACCGCGGAGCGCCCCTAGGTTTGCACACAATCCGCGAGGGGGTGTGACCGCTGACACGTTCGTTGACGTCCGCAGAGCGGGCCCTCGGCACGCTGCGCGACATGATCATGGGCGGCGACCTGGCCCCCGGCGCGCGCCTGGGCGAGGTCGAGCTCGCCGACCGCCTCGGGGTCAGCCGGACGCCGGTGCGCGAGGCGCTGTCCCGGCTGGCCGCCGAGGGTCTGGTGGAGATCACCCCCAACCGCGGCGCCCGGGTGGCCACCTGGACCCTCGCCGAGCTCGAGGGGGTGTTCGAGCTGCGGTCGGTGCTGGAGCCGCAGCTCACCGCGTACGCCGTCCCGAACGCCACGCCCGCCGACGTCGAGGAGCTCGACGACCTCGCCCGGCGGATGGTCGACACCGGCTGCCCCGGCCCGCGGCAGGACCTCGACGCCCTGGTGCCGCTCAACCGTGCCTTCCACGACCGGCTGGTCGCCCTGGCCGCGCACCCCACGCTGGCCACCGCGCTGGCCGCGGCCATCCACCCGCCGATCGTGCGCCGCAACTTCCTCACCTACGACGAGGCCTCGCTGCGCCGCAGCCTGGGCCACCACGGCGAGATCGTCGCCGCCTTCCGCGCCGGGGACCCGGGGTGGGCCCGCGCCGTCATGACCTCGCACATCGCCAACGCCCGCGCCGTGATGGTCCGGGCCGCCCGGCTGCAGACGGCCCGAGGAGAGGACACCGCATGAGCTACCGACTCGGAGTCGACGTCGGGGGCACCTTCACCGACGTCCTGCTGGTCGACGAGGACAGCGGCGCCACCTGGCGGGCCAAGACCGCCTCGACGCCGGCCGACCAGGCGGTCGGGGTGCTCACCGGCATCGGGAAGGTGTGCGCCGACGCCGGCATCGCGATGGGCGAGGTGGCGCAGGTGCTGCACGGCACCACGGTCGCCACCAACGCGATCCTCGAGGGCAAGGGCGCCCGGGTCGGCCTGGTCACCACCCGCGGGTTCCGCCAGGTGCTGCAGATCGCCCGCTCCTTCGTCCCCGGCGGGCTGGCCGGCTGGATCATCTGGCCCAAGCCCGAGCCGCTGGCGGACCTGGAGGACACCGTCGAGGTCGACGAGCGGATCGCCAGCGACGGCTCGGTGGTCCGGCCGATGGACGACGACGACGTGCGCCGGCGGCTGGAGCGGCTGGCCGGCCGGGGCGTGCAGGCCCTCGCCGTCTCGCTGATCAACTCCTTCGCCGACCCCGCCCACGAGCGGCGGGTCGCCGAGCTGGCCGCCGCGGTGCTGCCCGGGGTCCCGGTGTCGCTGTCGTCGGACGTGCTGCCCGAGCTGCGCGAGTACGAGCGGACGCTGACCACGGTGGCCAACGGCTACGTGCAACCGCAGGTGGCGCGCTACGTGCAGCACCTCTCGGCGGGGCTGCGCGAGGGCGGGGTCGCCGGGGAGCTGTCCATCCTGCGCAGCGACGGCGGGCTGCAGTCCGCCGACGCCGCGGTCGCCGCGCCGGTCTCGATGCTGCTGTCCGGCCCGGCCGGCGGGGTCACCGGCGCGGTGTGGGTGGCCGAGCAGTGCGGCCACCGCGACCTCATCACCTTCGACATGGGCGGGACGTCGACCGACGTCGCGCTCGTCCGCGACCTCCGCCCGCGGATCGGCCGGGAGACGAAGGTCGGCGACCTGGCGGTGCGCGCCTCCAGCGTCGACGTCCGGACCGTCGGCGCCGGTGGCGGCTCGATCGCGCACGTGCCGCAGCTGACCCGTGCGCTGCGGGTCGGCCCCCAGTCGGCCGGCGCCGACCCCGGGCCGGCCGCGTACGGGCGGGGCGGCACCGACCCGACGGTCACCGACGCGAACGTCGTCCTCGGCCACCTGCCCTCGTCGCTGGCCGGCGGGGAGATCACCCTGGACGCCGAGGCGTCGCGGGCCGCCGTCGGCAAGGTGGCCGAGGCGATGGGGCTGGAGTCCCCCGAGGCCGCCGCCGCGGGCATCGTCGACATCGTCAACGAGAACATGCTCGGCGGGCTGCGGCTGGTGTCGGTGCAGCAGGGCTTCGACCCGCGCGACTTCGCCCTGGTCGCCTTCGGCGGCGCCGGCCCGCTGCACGCCAACGCCCTCGGCCGGCTGACCGGCGCCTGGCCGGTGATCGTCCCGCCGGGGCCCGGGCTGCTCTGCGCGCTCGGCGACGCGACCACCAGCCGGCGCGACGAGTGCGCCCGCACCGTGCTGCGCCGGCTCGGCCAGCTCACCGACGCCGAGCTGGTGCAGATCCTGCGCGAGCTGGCCGACGAGGCCGGGCAGCGGCTGGCCGACCAGGGGCTGGCGCGGGAGGACCAGACGGTCGGTTACCAGGTCGACGTGCGCTACCACGGCCAGGGCTTCGAGATCCCCGTGTCGGTGGACCCGTCCTGGCTGGAGGGCGGGGCGGCGCTGGCCCGGCTGGGCGAGGCGTTCGACGCCGAGCACGACCGGCTGTTCTCCTTCCTGCTCGACGTCGACCACGAGCTGGTCAACGCCCGGGCCACGGTCACCGGCCCGCGCCCCGACGTCGCCCCGGTGCACCTCGACTCCGGGGACGGCGACCCGGCGGCGGCGCTGGTCACCGAGACCCGGGTGTACGTCGACGGCGGGCACACCATCGCCGGCGTCTACGACCGGGAGCGGCTGCGCGCCGGCGACGTCGTCCGCGGCCCGGCGATCGTCACCGAGATGGACTCCACGACGCTCGTCCTGCCCGGGCACGCGGCCACCGTGCACCCCTCGGGCTCCCTGCTCATCGAACCGGCGGAGGGCTGACCCATGGCACGGATCATCGAGACCGCCACCGGCGAGGTCGCGCGGGTCGACGTCGACCCGGTGACCCTGGACCTGATCGAGAACGGGCTGCGCAACGCCCGCTACGAGATGGACGAGGTGCTGTTCCGCACCGCCCTGTCCCCGGGCATCCGCGAGCAGCACGACGAGTTCCCGCTGATCGGCGACCCCGACGGGAAGATGGTCGTCGGCCAGTTCGGCCTGTCCGTCCCCGACTTCCTCGGCGGCTTCGACGACACCGTCGAGGAGGGCGACGTCCTGCTCACCAGCGACCCGTACGCCTGCGGCGCGGCGATCAGCCACGCCAACGACTGGCTGCTGGTCCTGCCCGTCTTCCACGAGGGCCGGGTCGTGGGCTGGGCGTCGATGTTCGGGCACATGTCCGACGTGGGCGGCAAGACCCCGTCGTCCATGCCCACCGACGCGCGCACCATCTACGAGGAGGGCGTGGTCATCCCGCCCTTCAAGCTCTACCGCAGGGGCGTGCTCAACGACGACGCGCTGCGGATCATCCTCAACCAGGTCCGCATGCCGGACTGGAACCGCGCCGACCTCAACGGCCTGGTCGCCGCCTGCCGCACCGCCGCCCGGCGGGTGCAGGAGATGTGCACCCGCTTCGGCACGGCCACCTACCTGTCCGCGCTGGACGCGCTGCTGCAGCGCAACCACGACGCGATGAAGGTGCTGCTGCAGATGGTGTTCGAGGAGGGCCGCACCCTCTCCTTCACCGACCACATCTGCGACGACGGCGTCGGCAACGGCCCGTACGAGCTGAAGCTGTCGCTGACCCGCACCGGCGAGAGGGTGCACCTGGACTTCACCGGGTCCTCGCCGCAGGCCGCGGGGCCGATCAACTACTACATCAACGAGAACCTGACCCGGATGTTCTTCGGGATCTACATGATCACCGTGGCCGACCCGCAGATCCTGTGGAACGACGGGTTCTACCCGCTGATCGACGTCACGATCCCGGAGGGCTCGTACTGGAAGCCGAGGCACCCGGCGGCGCTCAACGGCCGCAACCACGGCATCGGGCGGGTGTTCGACCTGTTCGGCGGGCTGCTCGGGCAGACCAACCCGGCGCTGCTCAACGCGGCCGGCTTCTCCTCCTCGCCGCACTTCATGTACTCCGGGCACTACTCGTCCGGGGACCGGAAGGGCGAGTGGTTCCAGCTCTACTCGATCGGCTTCGGCGGCATCCCCGGCCGGCCGCTCGGCGACGGGCCGGACGGGCACTCGCTGTGGCCGAGCTTCGTCAACATCCCCTGCGAGTACCTCGAGTCCTACTACCCGCTGCGCATCGAGCAGTGGGAGACCGTGCCGGACACCGGCGGCGCCGGCCTGCACCGCGGAGGCAACGGCGTCGACGTCGCCTACGTCTTCGAGGAGCCCGGCGAGATCGCCATCCACGACGACCGCTGGCTCACCCACCCGTGGGGGGTCAACGGCGGGCAGCCCGGCGCCCGCGGCCGCAAGTGGGTGGACCGCGCCGACGGCACCCGCGAGGTGCTGCCGAGCAAGTGCCACGGCGTGCCGGTGCACCCCGGCGACGTCCTGCACTTCGTCACCTGGGGCGGTGGCGGGTGGGGCGACCCGCTGGAGCGGGACCCGGAGCTGGTGGCCCGGGAGGTCCGCCGTGGCCTCGTCACGCTCCGCGGCGCCGAGCGGTACGGGGTGTGCGTCACCGAGGACGGGGAGGTGGACGCCGACGCGACCGAGACCCTGCGCGACCAGCTGCGCGCCGACCGCCCCGCCGAGCTGCCGGTCTTCGACATGGGACCGCCGATCGAGGAGCTGCTGGCCCGCTGCGAGGAGGAGACCGGCCTGCCCGCGCCGCGCCGTCCGGTGTGGGCGGCGGGATGAGCGCCCCGGCGCCGCACGGCCCGGCGTTCTCCGGCCGCGTCGGCTGGGGCAGCCGGCCGGCCGTGCTCGTCGTCGACCTGTGCCGGGCCTACACCGAGCCGGACGGGCCGTTCGCCCTGCCCGACCCCGGCCCGGCGGTCGAGGCGACGTCGGCGCTGGTCGAGGCGGCGCGCGCGTCCGGCCGGCCGGTCGTCTGGACCGCCGTCCGCTACGCCGCGGGGCTGGCCGACGGCGGGCTGTTCGTGCGCAAGGTGCCGGCGCTGGCCGCCTTCGCCGAGGACGCGCCCGGCGACTGGGGGGCGCTGACCCTGGAGCCGGGGCCGGGGGAGCCGGTCGTGGTGAAGCAGTACGCGTCGGCGTTCTCCGGCACGTCGCTGGCCGCCACGCTGCACGCGGCCGGCGTGGACACGGTGGTCGTCGCCGGCGTCTCGACGTCGGGCTGCGTGCGCGCCACCGCGACGGACGCGCTCACCGCCGGCTTCCGCCCGCAGGTGGTGCGCCAGGCGTGCGCGGACCGGAGCGCGACGCTGCACGACACCAACCTGGCCGACCTGGACGCCAAGTACGCCGACGTCGTCGACCTGCCCGAGGCGCTGGCCCACCTCTAGACCGCGGCGCCGCCCGGCTGCTCCCCCCTGGCGCCGGGCGGCGTCGCTCCACCACGGCAGGGAGGAGTGAGGTGCCGAGGACGAGTGCGGGGCTGCTGCTGCACCGGGTCGGTCCGGGCGGCCGGGTCGAGGTGCTCATCGGGCACATGGGCGGGCCGTTCTGGGCCCGCCGGGACGCGGGCGCCTGGTCGATCCCCAAGGGCGAGTACGGCCCCGGGGAGGAGCCGCGGGAGGTCGCGCTGCGTGAGTTCGCCGAGGAGCTCGGGGCGCCGGCGCCGGTCACCGACCTGGTGCCGCTCGGGGAGGTCCGGCAGGCGGGGGGCAAGCGGCTGACCGCGTTCGCGGCCGAGGGCGACTTCGACGCCGCGGCCGCGGTCAGCAACACCTTCTCCCTGGAGTGGCCGCCGCGCTCGGGCCGCGTGCAGCAGGTCCCCGAGATCGACCGGGCCGCCTGGGTGGGCGTCGAGGAGGCGCGGGAGAAGCTGGTGGCCGGCCAGGTGCCGCTGCTGGACCGGCTGCTCGGCCTGCCGGCCGTGCAACGGTCGGGCGACGACTCGTCCCACTGATCCCACGCGGCACCCGCGGGCGCGGGTGTCCTGCCACCCTGCCCGCAGGTGGGGTCGCCGGACCCCGGTGCGTCAGGAGGTCGCCGTGTCGGCGTGTGCCACGTGCGGGGCGGTCCGCCAGCAGGGCCGGTTCTGCGTCGGCTGCGGCACGGCGGTCCCGCCGTCCGCGGCGCCTCGCCCGCGGTCCCCGCTGGCCGACGAGCCCACCCAGCCGGTGCTGCGCCTGGAGCGCCCGTCGCGCCCGGCGGTCCCCGGCCGCTGACGCGCCGCGCGTCCGTCGCGGTGGCGGGGCGTGAGGGGGCTCACAGCAAGCAATACGCTTGCAGGAGTTAGCGGGCGGGGTGACCGGGGCATGACAGAGAGCGCAGGACGTCCCCGATCCACCTGGAGTACCCGTACCATGGCTGACAACACGAAGATCATCAACCAGCTGCGCGCGCTGGTCCTGCTGACCCAGACCGAGGAGCAGGTCGCCCGCACCCGCATCTCGCAGGCCCGCACCGAGGCCGTGCGCCGCGAGCTGACGCAGAACGCCGACAACGCCGCGGAGCGCATCCGCGCGATCACCGAGCAGCTGCGCGCCCTCGGCGGCGTGCCGGACGTCGTGACCCCCGCCATCGGCCGGCTGTCCGCCGTCCTCAAGGCCGGCTTCGAGCAGGCCGAGCCGCTCGAGGAGGCCCTGCTGCAGGACCTCTCCCTGGAGCACCAGCTCAACGACCGCGCCACCTACCTGAAGGTGCTCGCCGAGCAGGCCGAGCTGCCCCGGGTCCGCGCGCTGGCCGAGCGCCTGCAGACCGCGCACAAGGCCACCATCGAGTGGCTGACCGTCGTGCTGGCCGAGGAGGCCATGGGCGGCCCCGCCGCGCTGCAGGCCACCGCGTTCCAGCGGGTCGCCGGTACCGCCGCGCGGGCGGCCAACGCCCCGGTCCGCTTCTGGGCCAACCGGGTCAACGAGGTCGTCGAGTCGGTGCAGCAGCGCCGCGAGGAGGCCGGTGAGCGGCTGAGCGAGGCCGGCGACAAGGCCTCGTCGTTCACCGACGCCGTCCGCGAGACGCTGACCGTCGGCCGCAGCGCCGCCCTGCGCCGGGCCGAGCGCATCGCCCGCCGCGAGGGCAACCGGGAGGCCGCCGACGCCGCCCGCGCCGCCCGCGAGGAGCTCGGCGACGTCACCGCCGACGAGCTGCCGATCAAGGGCTACGACTCGCTGTCGACGCAGGACGCCGTCAAGGCGGTCAAGGAGCTCAGGACCGCGCACGACGTCCGGGTGGTCATCCGCTACGAGGAGACCCACAAGAAGCGGACCAGCATCGTCAACGCCGCGCAGACCCAGGTCGCCACGCTGGCCAAGGAGGCCGTGGGCGTCGACGCCTGACGCGCACCGCCCCGCACGAGGGCCCGCTCCCGAACCGGGGGCGGGCCCTCGCGCACGTCCGGGGAGCTCCACGACGTGCACGCCCGGGCGCGGTCGGTCGGGGCTCGCGGGGTCCGGGAGATCTCCGTCGCACCGGGTTTGACCCACCGACGGCCGGGGGGATGGGGTGCGGCATGGACATCACACCGGAGGTCCTCGAGCAGGAGTTCACCCTGACGACGGCCGTCACCCGCCTGGACTTCCTCAGCCGGCGGGACTCCGGGGCGACCTCCCTGAACACCGCCGCCGACGTGGACGCCGACGACTGGACCTCGTTCAAGGACGCGACGACGTCGCTCGACACCGCCGAGGCCCTCGAGCTGCTCGCGCTCGGCGAGGTCGTCACCCGCCGGGCGCGCGACGGCGAGCTGACCGGCTTCCGTGCTGCCCTGCGCGGCGGGGCCTCCTGGGAGCAGGTCGCCGCGGCGCTCGGTGTGCACCCGGACGAGGCGTGGGCCCGCTACCACCGGCTCATCGAGCGCGAGGAGCGCGCGCAGACCCTGGCCCCCGAGGCAGCCGAGGCCGCCCGCGAGCTCGCCGGCACGCGCCCCGGCTGACGGAGGGCCCCGGACGCCCGGCGCGCACGGTCCGGTTCCGCTCGGGGAGCCGATCCGCTGGACTGTCCCGGCCGGCGTCGACCCCGGGCAGCCGTCCGGGGAGCACCGGCAGGCGGGGGCCCCGAGCAGTCGAGGAGGAACGCGATGAGCACGGCCGAGACCGGCGACGTCACCGGCACCAAGGACAAGGACTACAACCTCATCTGGTTCACCGAGCAGTGCCTGAGCAACGCGTTGCGGCTGGAGACCTACGTCCAGGACGCCGAACGGGACGGTGACGGCGAGCTCGCCGAGCTGTTCCGCAAGGCGCAGAGTGACAGCCGCAAGGGAGCCGAGCGGGGCAAGGCCCTGCTGGCCGCCCGGATGGGGGGCTGACCGTCGGCAGGGGGGCGCCGGACGGCGCCCCCCTGTCTCAGGTGACCGTCACGCCCCGCCAGAACGCCACCCGGCCGGTGATCTCCTCGGCGGCGTCCTTGGGCTCCGGGTAGTACCAGACCGCGTCGGGGTTGCTCTGCCCGTCGACCTCGACGGTGTAGTAGGACGCCGTGCCCTTCCACGGGCAGACCGTGGTGGTCGCCGAGGGGCGCAGCACGTCCTCCCGCAGCGCCTCGCGGGGGAAGTAGGCGTTGCCCTCGACGGTGACGATGTCGTCGGACTCGGCGATGACGGTCCCGTTCCAGCTCGCGGTTGCCATGTGACCGGGAACACCCGCCGCCCGCCCCCGCATTCCGCGGCGCGCGGGCGGCTCAACCGCCCCGGAGGTGCCGCAGGACCCGCTCGAGGTCCTCGGTCGGCGAGACGTCCACGTACTCGCAGTCGGTCACCGCCTCGGGCGCGTGGCCGGGCCCCCAGTAGAAGGCCTGGCCGGCCTCGTAGGTGCTGGCGCCCTCCTGTGCGTGCATCACCAGGCGGCCGCTGATCACGTACCCCCAGTGCGGGCACGGGCAGCGGTCCCCCGGGAGCCCGGACAGGGCCGGCCGGAGGTCGGCCCCGGCGGGCAACCGGACCCAGGCGACGCTCATCTCCCCGAACCGGTCGGTGCGGAAGTCGACGCCGTCGCCCTCGATCGCCACGGGCAGGGCGGTCCGCTCGATCACCTGCATCAGTCGCTCCTCAGGGCCGGATGTTCTGGTTCAGGTGGAACAGGTTGCCCGGGTCCCACTGCCGCTTGACCTCGCGCAGCCGCTGGTAGTTGGCGCCGTGGTTCTCGGCCACCTTGGGCGCGTCGTCGGCCGAGGCGAAGTCGGTGTAGCCCCCGGGAGCCGAGTGCGGCGCGATCGCCGCGTGGTAGTCCCGCACCCAGTGGGTGTTCGCCTCGTTGTCGGCCGGGTCGGGCCACATGCCGGCGATCACCGCGGCGAAGGTGGCGTCGCGGTGGCCGAACGCGGTGGCGTCCGGGGCGACGTCGTGCGCCGCACCGTTGATCGGGTACAGGTGCATGACCGAGCTGACCGCCGGCACGCGCGGCCCGTGCTCCAGGTGCGCCGCGATCGCCTCGTCGGTGAGCTCGGTGACGTAGGCGGCCTTCCAGTAGTGCTGCAGCCCCGGCGGGTGCAGCGCGTCGAAGGCGCTGTTCAGCGCCGCGTAGGGCATCGGGCCGACGTGTTCGCCGACCGGCTGCGCCACCTGGCGGATGCGGTCCGCGATCCGCTCCCCCCCCGGCCGGCGACCCGGTCCAGCAGGAGACGGCCACCGCCATCGGCTCGCCCACCCGGCCCTCCGGGATGAACGGCAGCGGCGGGGCCTGGTGGAACGCCGGGAAGCCGCCGTACTCGCGCGGCGCGTCGGGGATGAACTCCCGGTAGAACTCGAACAGCGCCCGCGCGTCGTCGAGCTCGAAGAACATCGGGCCGGCGACGACGGTGTCCACCGGGTGCAGCCGGTAGGTGAAGCGGATGACCACGCCGAAGTTCCCGCCGCCGCCGCGCAGCGCCCAGAACAGGTCGGCGTCCCGGTGCTCGTCGGCGGTCACCACGCGGCCGTCGGCGGTGACCACCTCCGCGGCGAGCAGGTTGTCGCAGGACAGGCCGTAGCCGCGGGTGAGGTGCCCGATGCCGCCGCCCAGGGTCAGCCCGCCGATGCGCTGCACCTGGACCAGGAGGAGGCGCTGCGAGCGCTGCGGCCCCGGCTGGCCGAGTACGCCGGCACCAACCTGGTCGCCGGGCAGTTCGTGGCGGTCCTCCGCAGCGCCGACCGGCTGCTCGGGGCCGTCGACGCGGCGCTGGGCCGGCCAGGCGCCGGACCGCTGCTGGAGTCGGCGCTGGAGAGGGACACCCGGATGGCGGCGACCCTGCACCGGGCGCAGAGCCAGGTCGCGCTGGCCGGGTACCTGCGCCGCACCGGTGCTCCGGGCCCTCGGGCCGGGCTACTGGCGGAGGAGGCGCGGTCGGTCGCCCGCGAGCTCGGGCTGCGCCGGGTGCTGCAGGTCCTGGACGGGCGCCCGGGACTCGGCGCGCCGCGGGCGGCGGTCGCGCGGACCCCGTCCCGGCCGGCCGGCCTGACCGCCCGGGAGACGGAGGTGCTCGGCCTCGTCGGCGAGGGGCTGCTCAACCGGGCGATCTCCGCGCGCCTGGTGATCAGCGAGAACACCGTCGCCAACCACGTGCGCAGCATCCTGGCCAAGACCGGGGCGGCGAACCGGACCCAGGCGGCGCTGTTCGCCGCGGCACACGGCCTGCTCGCCGGGTCAGACCGGTTGCAGTGACCCGTCGGGCCGCACCGTGGCGGTGACCTCGACGACGACGTCGGCCGGGAGCCCCGCCCGCTCGGCGGCCCGGCGGATCGCCTCGGCCGACGGCGCCTCGTACAGGCAGTACGTCTTGCGCTTGTCGGCGGAGAGGAAGGAGTACAGCCACCGGACGTCCTCGTCCCCGTTGATCCGGTTGATGCCCTCGGCGGCCCCGGCGTCGACCTCCAGGACGTCGGCGAACCGGCGCTCGACCATGAAGACGGGCATCGCAGGTCCTCCCGGGGAGGGGGCGCGGCTGGCCCGACCGTACCGGCCGCCGCCGTCCCCGGGACAGGGGACTGCGGCCCTACCGCTCGAGCAGCGCGAAGGTGGCGACGGCGTGCGCGAGGGCCTCGCCGTCCTGCTCGACGTCGGCCTCGCAGACGGTCAGGTGCGCCCCGCGGGTGCGCAGCCGGGCGGTGACGGTGAGGGCCCCGGGCTTCCCGGGCCGCAGGTAGGTGACGGTGAGCTGGCTGGTGGCGGGCACCTCGCCCTCCCCGGTCGTGGTGCGCACCGCCTGGCCCATCGCGGTGTCCACCAGCGTGGCCAGCACCCCGCCGTGCAGCGTGCCGGCCGGGTTGAGGTGCTCCTCGCCGACCTCGAAGGCGATCCGCGCGCCGCCGTCATCGGCGTCCTCGACCTGCGCGCCGATCCGCTCGGCGAAGCCGCCGGGTCCGCCTCGTCCGCTCATGCCCGTCGTCCGCTCATGCCCGTCGTCCGCTCATGCCCGTCGTCCGCTCATGCCGCCGCGCTACCCGGTCCTCCGGCATCCGACGCGCCGCTGCGGCCCGCTCCCGGAACAGAACCCCGCCGTCTCGTACAGTGCCGGTGTCCCGGCGTCACGGGGGCGCCGGGACACCGGACGCCCGAGCCGCCCGGGGACACCGGGGGTCGCGCCGCGGTTGCGCCCCGCTCCCGTCGGGGTACCGGCCCGGGCTCCCGCCCCCCTCCCCAGCCCCCGGAGTGCCCGTGGCCGAGACCGACCCGCCCGTGCCCGAGCTGCAGACCCTGTCGCCGGCGCTCTACGACGTGGGGCAGTTCGCGGTCCTCGGCGCGGGCCTGGCGCTGCTCGCCTACCTCCTCTACGCCGTGGTCAGCCGGGACGAGGTCTCCGCCCGGTACCGCCCGTCCGCGCACGCCGCCATCTGCCTGGCCGGGGTCGCGACGGCGGCCTACGCGCTGCTGCTCCTGGACTGGGACACCGGCTTCCGGCTGGTGGACGGCAGCTACCGGCCCACCGAGGAGGCGCGCACCACGGAGGGCACCCGCTACGTCGACTGGTCGGTCACCGTGCCGCTGCTGACCGTCGAGCTGCTGGCCGTCTGCTCCGTCGCCGGCACCGCCGCCCGCCGGCTGCGCGCCAGCACCATGGCCGCCGCCTTCCTGATGATCCTCACCGGCTACCTCGGCGCCCAGGTGGTCGACCAGGGCCGGGACCGGCTGGCGCTGGTGGTGTGGGGGCTGGTCAGCACCGCGTTCCTCGGCTACCTGTACGTGGCGCTCATCGGTGCGGTGCGCCGGTCGCTGCCGACGATGGGTCCCGAGGCGGCGGCCAGCCTGCGGAACGCCACGACGGTGCTGCTGGCCTCCTTCGGCGCCTACCCGGTCGTCTACGCCGTGCCCGTGTTCGCCGACGTCACCCCCGCCTGGTTCGTCACCATGCAGGTCGGCTACTCCGTGGCCGACGTCGTGGCCAAGGTCGGCTTCGGTGTGCTGGTGCACAAGGTGGCCAAGCTGCGCACCGCCGAGGACGTCGCCGCGGGCGCCGACACGCACCCGGAACCGGTGTGGTCGGCGAACGTGCGGGAGAGCGAGGCCGTGCCGCCGGTGCCCGGACGCCGGCCCGCGGGGAGCTGACCGGCCGCCCGGCCGGGCTCAGGACGGCTCGCGGCGCATCGGGACGTGCGGGATGCCGTCCTCGACGTAGCCGGGACCGCTGCGCCGGAAGCCGAACCGCGCGTACCAGTCCGCCAGGTGGGCCTGCGCGCCCAGCGTGATCGGCACGTCCCCGCACAGCGCGATGCCGGCCTGCACCAGCCGGGCGGCCAGCCCCCGGCCGCGGTGCGCGGGCGCGGTCACCACCCGGCCGATCGCCCGGGTGGCGCCGTCGTCGAGCACCCGGATGCCGGCGGCCACCGCGCCGTCGTCGTCCTCGAACCAGACGTGCACCGTCCCGTCCTCGGTGTCCCGGCCGTCGAGCTCCGGGTACGGGCACTGCTGCTCGACGACGAAGACGTCGACGCGCAGCCGGCACAGCCGGTAGACCTCGCCGCCGGTGAGGTCGGTGAAGCGGGCGGTGCGCAGGCGCGGCGGTGCGGCGGTCACGCACGCAGTTGTAGCCGACCGCGCGGGCCCGACCCCCGGCCGGCCGTGGTACACCTTCTGATGAGGTCAGGCTTGCCTATCTTCTCGTTGCCCATCTCTCCCAGGAGCGTCGTGACCAGGCTCGTCCGCACCACCGCGTCCGCGCTGTCCGCCCTCACCGCCGCCGGGGTGCTCGCCGGCTGCGGGACCGGCGACGCGGCGGCCGCCGAGACGCTGACCGTCTACAGCGCCCAGCACGAGAGCCTGGTGCGCACCATGCTCGAGGGCTTCACCGAGGAGACCGGCATCACGCTGGAGTTCCGGGACGCCAACGACGCGGAGCTGGCCAACCAGATCGTGCAGGAGGGGGAGGCGTCCCCGGCCGACGTCTTCCTCACCGAGAACAGCCCGTCGATCGACGTCCTGGACCGCGCCGGTCTGCTCGCGCCGCTGGAGCAGTCGACGCTGGACCAGGTGGGCGAGCAGTTCCGGCCGTCGTCGGGCAACTGGACCGGCTTCGCCGCCCGCTCCACCGTGCTGGTGCACAACCCCGCGCTGCTGCCCGCCGAGGAGCTGCCGGCGTCGATCATGGACCTCGCCGGCCCGGAGTGGGAGGGCCGCATCGGCATCGCCGCCGGCGGCGCGGACTTCCAGGCGATCGTCGCCGGCGTCCTGGCGCTGCGCGGCGAGGAGGAGACCCGCGCCTGGCTGGCGGGGCTGGAGCGCAACGCCGGCGTCTACCCGAGCAACACCGCGGTGATGGTCGCCGCCGACGAGGGCGAGATCGACGCCGGCGTGATGTACCACTACTACTGGTACCGCGACCAGGCCGAGAACGGGCTCAAGGGCGACGACGCCCAGCTGCACCACTTCCGCAACGCCGACCCCGGCGCCTTCCTCAGCGTCTCCGGCGCCGGCGTGCTGGCGTCCTCCGACCAGCCGGAGCAGGCCCAGCAGCTGGTCGCCTACCTGACCGGTGAGGAGGCCCAGCGGCGGCTGGCCGAGAGCACCGCGCTGGAGTACGCGGTGGCCACCGGCGTGCCGTCGGCGGAGGCGCTGCCGCCGCTGGAGGAGCTGCAGGCACCGGAGGTCGACCCCGGCGAGCTGGACCAGGAGCGGGTCACCGAGCTGATGCAGGACGCGGGGCTGCTCTGAGCGCACCCGCGGCACCGGGGACCGTCCCGCGGACGACGGCCCGGCCGGCCGTCCCGGGGCGGTCGCGCGCGGCCCGGTCCCCGCTGGCCCTGCTCGCCGCCGCCGCGGTCGCCCTGCTGGCGCTGCTGCCGCTGGGCTACGTGGTGGTCGCGCTGGCCGACGTGGGCTGGGCCGGGGTCCGCGACCTGGTCGTCCGCCCGCGGGTGGCCGAGCTGCTGGGCAACACCGCGCGGCTGGTCGGCGGCACGGTGCTGCTGTGCGCCGTCCTCGGCGTTGCGGCGGCGTGGCTGGTGGAGCGCACCGCGCTGCCGGGACGCCGGGTGTGGCACGTGCTGCTGGTCGCGCCGCTGGCGGTGCCGGCGTTCGTGAACAGCTACGCCTGGATCTCCCTGCTGCCCTGGCTGGACACCTACGGCGGCGCGCTGCTGGTCGTGACCCTGTCCTACTTCCCGTTCGTCTACCTGCCGGTGGTCGCCGCCTTCCGCGGGCTGGACCCCGCGCTGGAGGACACCGCCCGCGGCCTCGGGCTCTCCGGTGCCGCGGTGTTCGCGCGGGTGCAGCTGCCGCAGCTGCGGGTGGCGCTGCTCGGCGGCTCGCTGCTGGTCGCGCTGCACGTGCTCGCCGAGTTCGGCGCGCTGCAGATGCTGCGCTACCCGACCTTCACCACCGCGATCTACGACCAGTACCGGGCCACCTTCAACGGCCCGGGCGCCACCGCGCTGGCCGGCGTCCTGCTGCTGCTGTGCCTGCTGCTGCTCCTGGCCGAGCTGCGGCTGCGCGGCCGGCGCGGGTACGCGCGCACCGGCGCCGGCGTGGCCCGCGCCGGGCGGCCGGTGCGCCTGCGCGCCTGGGCGGCGCCGGCGCTGCTGGCCCTCGGCGGGCTGGTCGCGCTGTCGCTGGCCGTGCCGCTGGGCAGCCTGGCGCTGTGGATGGTGCGCGGCTCGTCCACCGCGGTGTCCCTGCCCGCGCTGGCCGGGACCACCGGGACGACCCTCGGGCTGGCCGCGGTCGCCGCCCTCGTCACCACCGCGATGGCGCTGCCCACCGGCTGGCTCGCCGTCCGGGCGCGCGGGCGGGTGGCCACGCTGCTGGAGCGCAGCACCTACCTGGGCAGCTCGGTGCCGGCCATCGTCATCGCCCTGGCGCTGGTCACCGTCTCCCTCGAGGTGACGCCGTGGGCCTACCAGACGGTGCCGGTGCTGCTGGCCGCCTACGCGGTGCTGTTCCTGCCGCGCGGCCTGGTCCCCGTGCGCGCCGCCGTGGAGCAGGCCCCGCCGCTCTACGACGACGTCGCGGCCTCGCTGGGCTCCTCGGCGGCCGACCGGCTGCGCCGGGTGACGCTGCCGCTGCTCGCCCCCGGGCTCGGGGCCGGGGCGGCGCTGGTGTTCCTCGCCGTGGTCACCGAGCTGACCGCCACCCTGCTGCTCGCCCCCACCGGGACGACCACGCTGGCCACCGCCTTCTGGTCGGCCAGCAGCGCGCTGGAGTACGGCGCGGCCGCCCCGTACGCGGTGGTCATGGTGCTGCTGTCGGCACCGGCGACCGTGCTGCTGTCCCGCGACGCCCTGACCACCCGAGGACGGCTGACGTGAGCTCCCTGACGGTCACCGGCGTGACCCGGTCCTACGGCGGGACGCCGGTGCTCACCGGCGTCGACCTGCACGTGCCCGAGGGCGGCGTCACCGCGCTGCTCGGCCCGTCCGGGTGCGGCAAGACGACGCTGCTGCGCCTGGTCGCGGGCTTCGACGACCCCGACACCGGGACCGTGGAGGTCGGCGGGCGGACGGTCGCCGGCGCCGGCCGCAGCGTGCCGGCCCGCCGCCGCCGGATCGGCTTCGTGCCGCAGGAGGGCGGGCTGTTCCCGCACCTGTCGGTGGCCGGCAACGTCAGCTTCGGCCTGCCCCGGCGGCAGCGCCGGGACGCCGGGCGGGTGGCCGCGCTGCTGGAGCTGGTCGGCCTGGACCCCGCGCTGGCCGGGCGCGCGCCGCACCAGCTGTCCGGCGGCCAGCAGCAGCGGGTCGCGCTGGCCCGCGCGCTGGCGCCGGCGCCGTCCCTGGTGCTGCTCGACGAGCCGTTCTCCTCGCTGGACGCGTCGCTGCGGGAGGAGACCCGGCAGGCGGTCGCCGACGCGCTGGCCGCCGCGGGCGCGACCACCGTGCTGGTCACCCACGACCAGGCCGAGGCGCTGTCGATGGCCGACCAGGTGGCCGTGCTGCGCGGCGGCCGGCTGGTGCAGCTGGCCGACCCGCGCACCCTCTACCGCAGCCCGCGGGACCTCGACGTGGCCACCTTCGTCGGGGAGTCGGTGGTGCTCGACGCCGACGTCCGCGGCGGCCGGGCGCACTCGGCCCTCGGCGTGCTCGACCTGGAGCGGTCCTGCCCCGACGGGCCGGCGCGGGTGCTGCTGCGCCCCGAGCAGCTGCGGTTGGGGCCGCCGTCCGGGGCCGGACCGCGAGCCCGCGTCCGCGCCGTCGACTTCTACGGCCACGACGCGCGGGTGCGCCTCGAGCTGCCCTCCGGGGTGGCGTTCAGCGCCCGGCTGGAGGGCTGGGACCTGCCGGCGGCGGGGGAGGACGTGACGGTCGGCGTGCTGGGGGCGGCCCTGCCGTTCCCGGGGGACGGCGCCCGCGTCCCGGCCTGAGTGCGGGCGGTGAGTTAGGTGTGCCTAAGCTCACCGGCGTGGACCTCCTCCTCTTCACGGTCGACCCCGCGTGGGGCGCCGACGTGGTCGCCGCCGGTGCGGCCGGGATCGTCGTGGACTGGGAGCGGCGCGGCAAGCACCGCCGCCAGCTCGGCGAGGGCACCCAGATCAACGACGACACCCCCGCCGACCTCAGCCGCATGCGGGCCGCCACGGACGGCCTGCTGGTCTGCCGGCTCAACGGCTTCGGCCCGTGGACGCCCGCCGAGGTCGACGACGCCGTCGCCCGGGGCGCCGACGAGCTGCTGCTGCCGATGGTCCGCACGACCGAGCAGCTCGACCGGACCCTGGACGCGGTCGCCGGCCGCTGCGGGCTGGGCATCCTCGTCGAGACGCAGGACGGCGTGGCCCGCGCCGCCGAGCTGGCCCGCCGGCCGCTGTCCCGGGTGTACGTGGGCCTCAACGACCTGCGCATCGACCGTGGCGCCGACCAGCTGTTCACGCCCCTGGTCGACGGCACGGTGGACGCCGTCCGCGCCGTGGTGCCCGGCTCCTTCGGCGTCGGCGGGCTCACCCTGCCCGAGGGTGGCGCGCCGGTGCCGGCCGAGCTGCTCGCCGCGGAGCTGGTGCGCTGCGGCGCGGACTTCACCTTCCTGCGCCGGTCGTTCACCGCCGACATGGCCGGCCGCGACCCGTTCGTCGAGGTGCCCCGGCTGCTCGCCGCCCTCGCCGGGATGGCCGCCGCAGGCCCGGCGGAGGTGGCCGGGCGGCGGGCCGCCCTCGTGGCGGCGGTGACCGGGAGGGTGCCGGTGGTCGCGTGAGGGCGCTGGTGACCGGGGCCGGCGGGTTCGTCGGCCGGCACCTGGTCGCCCGGCTGCGCGGCGACGGCTGGGACGTCGTCCCGCTGACCCGCGCCGGCGTCGACCTGGCCGACGCCGGCGCCGCCGCGGCGGCCGTCCGTGCGGCCGACCCCGACGTCGTCTTCTCGCTGGCCGCCGGCCGACGCCGGGCCACCGCGGCCGAGCGGGCGGCGACGACGGCGGTCAACACGTCGCCGTGGCTGGTCGACGCGCTGCCTGCGCGCTGCCGGGTGGTCGTGCGGCTGGGGTCCTCCACCGAGTACGCCGCGGCACCGGTGCCGCTGGCCGAGGACGCCGCGCTGCGCCCGCGCGGCTTCTTCGGGGCCACCAAGGCCGCCGGCTCGCTGCTGCTGCAGGCCGCGGCCGCCGAGCGCGGGGTGCGCGCGGCGGTGCTGCGGGCCTTCCAAGTGTACGGGCCGGGCGACCACCCGACCCGGCTGGTGCCCGTCGTGCTCGACGCCGCCCGCACCGGGGCCGCGGTGCCGCTGCCGGCGCGGGTGAGCCGGCGGGACTGGGTGTGGGTCGGCGACGTCGTCGACGCCTGCGTCCGCGCCGCGCTCGCCGACGACCTGCCGCCCGGCCAGGTGCTGAACATCGGCACCGGTGTGCAGACCTCGACGGAGGAGCTGGCGGCGGTCGCCTCTCGGGTGACCGGCCGGCCGATCGCCGTGGCCGCCGGCGCGCACCCCGGGCGCGACTGGGACACCGACTGCTGGGTCAGCGACCCGGCGCTCGCCGCCTCGCTGCTCGGCTGGGTGCCGACGGTCGACCTGGCGGAGGGACTGGCCCGCACCTGGGCCGCGCTCGCGTGAGCGCTGCGGGGGGCCGGGTCGCCGTCGTCGTCCCGGTGTACCGGAACGCGGCCACGCTGCCGGCGCTGGTCGACCGGCTGGGCCTGGCGCTGGCCGGGCGGGACTGGCGGCTGCGGCTGGTGGTCGACGCCTGCCCGGCCGGGAGTGCCGAGGTGGCACGGTCGCTGGCCGGGCCGCGGGTGGCGGTGACGGTGCTGCCGGTCAACGGCGGCCAGCACGCCGCGCTGCGGCGGGGGCTGGCCCTCGAGCCGGACGCCGGGGCCTGGGTGTGCCTGGACGCCGACCTGCAGGACCCGCCGGAGGCCGTGCCGGGGCTGCTCGACCGGCTGGCCGGCGGCGACGTCGAGGCGGTGTTCGCCGGGCGGCGGGGCGCCTACGAGTCGTGGGCGCGGCGGGTGTCGGGCGACCTGCACCGGCGGGTGGCGGCCCGGCTGACCGGGCTGCCGCCGGACGCCGGCGCGTTCCTCGCGCTCGGCCCGGCGGTGCGGGCCGCCGTGCTGGCTGCTCCGGAGGCCCCGAGCGTGGTGCTCGCCGTCGGGCTGGCCGGGCGGCCGGTGACCAGCCTGCCGGTGGCGCGGGACGCCCGGCCGGAGGGACGGTCGGCGTGGACGGCGCGGGCCCGGCTGAGCCAGTCGGCGCGCTCGCTCGGCTGGGCGCTGCGCCAGCGGTAGCAGTACGCGGTGCGCACCGCGCAGTCGACCGACGTGTCGGGCGCCGTCAGGTTGCTGCGCCTCTCCGTGCCGTCGGGCCCTGGGACGCGATCCACCCGATCACGACGGACGGTGAGGGGAGCCGTCTGCTGCCGAGTGCTGGCCAGGCCTGTCTCCGGATGGTCTCGACGACGGGGACGTTCCCCACGACGACCGACGCGGCCGGCCGCTCCTCCGCAGGCTGTCAAGCCTTTCGGTCGATCTGTGGACGGCCGTCTGAGCTGCGGATTCGCGTTGATCAACCGCTGTGTCCGTGGTAGACTTCGAACACGTGATCGAGCCGGTGGGGAGGGGTGTCGTGGACGAGCTGCTGGCTGCCGTCGACGCCCTGGCCGCCGAGGACCTGGCCCCGCTGTGCGGTCCGGCGCTGCTGGAGCGGTTGCGGCCGCTGCTGGTGGCGCAGAACCGGTTGGCGGCGGAGGTGGCGCGCACGGTGGCCGAGTGCGAGGTGTCCGGCGCCGCCGAGCACGACGGGCTGACGACCATGGCGTCCTGGTTGCGCGGGCACGGGCACCTGTCCGGTGCCGAGGCCGCCCGGGTGGTGCGCGCCGGCCGGGCGCTGGTGCACCTGCCGGCGATGGCCGCGGCGCTCGCCGCCGGGGAGGTGACCGGCGAGCAGGCCGCCGTGCTGGGCACGATTGCCGAGCCGGGCAAGCTGACCCTCGCCGCGGAGCAGAACGTGGACCTGGCGGTCGTCGACGGGCTGCTCACCGGGGTGGCCCGGACCCGGCCGTACGCCGACACCGCGAAGGCGGTGCGGCACTATGCCGACCGGCTGGACGCCGACGGCCCCGAGCCCGACCCGACCGAGGGCCGCCGGCTGTCGATCGTGCGGCACGCCGACGGCTCGGTGTCCGGGCGATTCGACCTGGACGCCGTCGGCGGGGAGCGGTTCTGCACCGCGATCGAGGCGATCGTGCAGGCCGGCCGGTGCGCCGGCGACGAGCGCACCCGCAGCCAGCAGCAGGCCGACGCGCTGGTGCAGTTGAGCGACAACCAGCTGGCCTCCGGGGGTCTACCGGTGCTCCGGACGGTCAAGCCGCACGTCGTGGTCACCGTCGACGTCGAGGACCTGGCCGACCCGGCCACCGGCGCGGGCGCGGACGCGGCGCAGTTGGGCTCCGGGGCGCTGATCTCCGCCGCGCGGGCCCGCTGGCTGGCCTGCGACGGCGCGGTCACCCGCATCGTGATGGGCCCGGACGGGCTGCCGCTGGACGTCGGCCGCACCCAGCGGGTCGTGCCGGCGCACCTGCGCCGGGCCGTGGAACGCCGCGACCGGCACTGCGTCTTCGCCGGCTGCGGCGCTCCGGCCTGGTGGTGCGACGTCCACCACGTGCTCGAGTGGGCCAACGGCGGGGACACCTCCGTGGAGAACTCCGCGCTGCTCTGCGAGCGGCACCACACCAAGCTGCACCACGGCTTCCGCGTCCAACGACGACCCGACGGGCGATGGCACACCTGGCGGCCGGACGGCACCGAGATCCGCACCGGCCCAGGAGGCGCCGGACCGACCAACACCGGACCACCCCTGGTGAGCGCCGCCTGAACGCAGCACCCGACATCGAGCCGCACGACCACCCCGGTCGTGCGGCCCGGTGTGCGCGCCCACCGGCTGCCGACTCCCTGCGTCCGAGTCAGGCCTCCCACAGCTGGACGACCAGTTCGGTGTGCGACGCGGGGAACTCGTACACCGCGGTGATGCGCAGGCCGGCATCTAGGAGGATCGCGTCGTCGTCGGAGGGAACCACCTCGCCGCCCACCACCTGCCGGACCAGCCAGACCCGCTCCTGGGGCGGCCGGGCGTCGTCCGGCGGCAGGACGAGGTCCGGCCGGAGCTGCGGGGCCGACGTCCGGACGTAGTGGTCCAGGCCGGTCGCCGAGCGGAGGTCCGCGGCCACGACAGGCTCGCCGGCGCGCTGCCGCTCGGCCAGCAGCGCCACCACGTCGTCGGCCCGCTCGCGTGGCCCGCGGTCGAACAGCGGCACGGCCGCCACCAGCGAGCAGGCCACGAGAAACCCGGCCACCGGCGCCCGCGCGGGCCGCGGCACGGTGAGCGCGCCCACCGCCGCGAGCACCCCGAGCCCGAGCAGCCCGGCGAGCAGGTAGCGCGGCAGGTACACCGGCCGCAGCTGCTCGGCCAGGAGCAGCAGCACCAGCGGCACGACCACCCAGCAGGCGCCCACCACCCGCACCCCGGTGCCCCGCAGCGCACCCAGCACGGCCAGCCCGACGGTCAGCGCGAGCAACGGGGCCAGCCCGCCCGCCCAGGCCCCCACCGCGAGGTCGGCCAGCCTCCCGCCGGTGTCGGGCAGCCAGTCGGCGTTGCGGTCACCGTTGCCGTTGACCAGATTCACGCCGACCAGCCCCACCGCCGGCAGCGCGGCAGCGGCCCCGGCCAGGGCGACCGGCAGCGCCCGCCGGCCGCGCAGCAGCAGCGCCGCGGCGACGAAGCCGGCCAGCACCGTCAGCGCGTACCAGTGCGCCAGCCCCATGCCCGCGCCGGCCAGCCCGAACAGCAGCAGCCCCCGTGGCGGCTCCTGCAACCGTCGCACCAGCCCGAGCAGAGCCCCGCCGGTGGCCAGCAGCGCCAGCCCGTAGGGGCGCGCCTCCACCGCCTGCTCCAGCAGCAGCGGGTTGACCGCCAGCACCAGGCCGGCCAGCACCCCCGCCGCCCGCGAGGTCAGCCGGGTCACCGACCGGGTCACCAGGGCCAGCCCACCGGCCGTGGCCAGCAGCGACAGGGCCCGCAGCGAGGTGTCCCCGCCCAGGCCGGGCACTGACATCCAGGTGTGCACGACGAGGTACCAGGGCGCGTTGTACGACGGCGGCACGTCGGCCAGGTAGCTGGTGGTCCCGCGGCCCTCGACGACCGCGGTGAGGATCTCGGCGTAGGAGCGGCGGCCCACCTCCGCGGTGAACAGCTCGTCGAACCACAGCCCGTGCCCCGGGGCCAGCAGCACCGCACCCAGCAGGACGACGGCCAGCGGCGGCACCAGCTCCACCGCCGACCAGCGGCGGGACGGCGGTGCGGCGGAGGGTCCCCGGGGTGCGGACACCCGTTCCACCGTCGCGCTCACGCCCAGCAGGTTAGGCGACCCTTCCCCGCGCCCCCGGGCTGTCACCCGTGCTCCGTAGCGTCCGCACCCCACGGCAGGGGAGGGCAGGGGTGGCGTCAGGTCCCGGGCCGAGCCCGGCACCGTCGTCGGAGACGGTCGCCCGGCGGTTCCGGCGCCAGCCGCGCCGGGACACCGCGCACGAGCTCGCGGTCCGCCGGCGACTGCACGCCCGCGGCGTCCGCTACCGGGTCGACGTCCGCCCGTGCGCGGCCACCCGGGCCCGCGGTGACCTCGTCTGGAAGGGGCGGCGGCTGGTCGTCTTCCTCGACGGCTGCTTCTGCAGAAGGACCACCGTGCCCCCCACCGCTCGCAGGCTCGCGGCGGGCCCCTGCACGGCGGCCGCGAGCAACACCGCCCGTGACCGGCGGGCCGACGCGGTGCTGCGGGCCGCCGGCTGGCGGGTGCTGCGCTTCTGGGAGCACGAGGCCCCCGACGCCGTCGCCGACGCGATCTGCGCGGCCCTGGGCCGAGCGCCGGGGCCGTCGTTCACGCTCCGTTCACCCCCACTGGCACCGTGCCCGCCGCGGCAGCTGGGTAGGACCCCCGGCACGCCCATCCGTCAGCGCGGTCAGGAGGACGACGTGTCGATGTGGACCCCCATGGAACCCAACCTCGGCCAGGAGGCCGACGGCATCCCCGCGGCCGACCCCGGAGCCGGTGGCCCGCAACCGGCCGACGGCTTCGGGGTGGGCGGCGAGGAGCCCGACCGGCCCGAGGAGGGCCAGCCGCAGGCGGCGGGGTCGGGCGAGCCGGCCGGCGACCCGCCGTTCCGCACCCCCGACCCGGACGACGTGTCCCGCGACCGGGCCTGAGGCCACGACCGGCCTGGCGGACCGCACCCCGTGGTGCGGTCCGCCGGGCCGGATCGGGCCGGTCCTGGTGGGTCAGCCCCCGACGACGCCGAGCAGCCGGGCGACCAGGTCGTAGTGGCCCACCGCCCAGAACACGACACCGGCGGCCACCAGGCCGCCGACGGTCACCGCCGCCGAGCTGGCCGGGTGCTGCCGGGCGTGCGCCCACGTGTCGCGGGCCTTGCGGCGGAAGGCCAGGAAGAACCGCCGCGCCCACTCGAACTCCGTCGACCACACCCACAGCCCGACCAGGATCGGCGGGATGGTGAGCGGCCCGGGCAGCACGGTCAGCGCCAGGCCGAGCAGCACGAGCAGCAGCCCTGCCACGAAGACCGCGACCCGGTAGGCGATCCCCAGGCCCGGCTTCTGCCGGACGCGGTCCCGCCACGAGCCGGGCGCGACCGGCCGCGGCCGGCCCAGCCCGTCGGTGCAGTCGGCGCACCGGGTGGCGCCGCCGCGGGCGGACGTGCTGGGGGCGGACGCGTCCGGGGTGTCGACGGCGTGGGTCACGGGTCCTCCTGGCTCGGGGCGGGTCGCGCGCGGACGGTCAGCGGGCAGTGAGCCCGCGCGCGACCTCGCTGGGCCGCTGCTGCTCCCCGGCATAGGAGCTGACCACCACGAGCGCCCCGGTCAGCGCCGGGATCACCCACTGCAGCTGGTCGAGCTTGGCCTGCGCCTCGGCGACCTCGGCCCGGGCCCGCTTGCTCGGCTTGGTGCCCGAGCGGGACGGGGTGCCTCCGGCGTCCGAGACGACCTTGCCCAGCGCCCGGCTGTAGGCGGTGACGCCGAGTGCGGCCGCGGTCAGCAGGGTCTTCACCGTGCTCATGCCGGCCACGCCCTCCTGCTGGGAGACCCGCGCGCGGTGCGCGATCAGCTGGCCGACGCTGCCGACGAGGTGGGCGCCGATGGCCGCGGCGTTGACCGGCGTCCACCGGTCCCACCCGGCGTTGGCGACCCGGCCGGCGTCGGAGGCCCCGCCGGCCTCACCGGCGGCCGGGTTGAGGGCCACGGCATTGGCCAGCGTGCCGCCGAACCAGGCGGCGAGGCCGACGTCGTGCAAGGAGCGGGACAGGGTGTTGCGCGCCATGGTGGTGCTCCTCCGGAGATGTGAACTGGGCTCCGGGCCGCTCTACCCCGCATCCCGCGTTCACACTCCGTTGGCTCAGGTGCCGTACCGCAGCGCCGCCCGCCGGCGTGCCTTGGCCGCCTCCACCTCGCGGTCCCGCGGCGGCGCGGTGGTGACCACGGCGGCCAGCAGCCGGGCGGAGGCCTCGGCGACCTCGGCGACGGCGCGGTCGAACGCCTCCTCGTTGGCCCGGGACGGCCGTGCCGTCCCGCTGATCTTGCGCACGTACTGCAGCGCTGCGGCGTGCACCTCCGCGTCGGTGACGGGCGGCGCGAAGTTGGCCAGCGGCCGGATGTTGCGGCACATGGGCCGCAGCGTAGGAGCGCGCGGTGCCGCCCGGGGAGCGCCGCGGCCCGTGGGGGTGAGGATGGGCGGGTGCCGGGGGAGGACGCGGGAGCCGTGCTGCTGGTGGACGCCGCCAACGTGGTGGGCGCCCGGCCCGACGGCTGGTGGCGCGACCGCGCCGGGGCGACTGCCCGCCTGCTCGCCCGGCTGGCCGCGCTGCCGGGCCGGACGGTGCCCGCACCCGCGGGCGGTGACCCGCTGCGGTGCGCCGAGGTGGTGGCGGTCGTCGAGGGTGCGGCCCGCGCGGTCCCCGCCCCGGACGGCGTCACCGTGGTGCGCGCCCCGGGCAGCGGGGACGACGCGCTCGCCTCCGTCGCGGCCCGCGTCGCGGGGGAGGGGCGCGACCTGGTGGTGGTCACCGCCGACCGCGGCCTGCGGGCCCGGCTGCCCGCGGGCGCGGCCGTCACCGGGCCCGGCTGGCTGTACGACGTCCTGCCCGCATGAGCCGCCGAGCCCGAGGGTAGGGCGGCTACACCGATGCGCAGGACGACCTGCCCCGCGCGTCCACCGCCCCCCCGACCCGAGGAGCCGCATGCCGCCGGCCGCGCCGTCCCAGCCCCTGACCGCCCTCGTCACCGGCGCCTCGAGCGGGATCGGCCGGGCCACCGTGCACCTGCTGGCCGGCCGCGGCGCGCGGCTGGTCCTGGTCGCCCGCGGCCGCGCGGCGCTGGAGGACACGGCGGCCGAGGCCCGGGAGGCCGGCGCCGCCGAGGTGCTGGTCTGCCCCGCCGACGTGCTCGACGAGGACGCGCTGCGCACGGCCGTCGAGGGCACCGTCGCCCGCTTCGGCCGCCTCGACGCCGTCATCCACTCCGCCCAGGTGGTCGCCTACGGCCGGATCGAGGACGTGCCCAAGGAGGTCTACGAGCGCGTCGTCGACACCTCGCTGCACGGCACCGCCAACCTCGCCCGCGTGGTGCTGCCGGTCTTCCGCCGCCAGGAGGCCGGCCACCTCGTCGTCGTCAGCTCGCTGCTGGCCTCGGTGGCCACCCCGCTGATGGGCAGCTACATCGCCGCCAAGTGGGGGCAGCTCGGCCTGATCCGCGTGCTGCAGCAGGAGACCCGCGACGTCCCGGGCCTGCACGTCTCCGCCGTCGCCCCGGGTGGGGTCAACACCCCGATCTACGCGCAGGCGGGCAGCTTCATCGGGATCAAGGGACGGCCGCCCATCCCGATCTACTCGCCGCAGCGGGTGGCCCGCTCGGTGGTGGCGCGGCTGGAGCACCCGCGGCGGCTGGTCCAGTCCGGGTTCGCCAACCCGGTGGTCATCCTCGGCTTCCGGCTGTTCCCGGCGGTCTACGACGCGCTCGTCGGGCCGCTGCTGCGGGTGTTCGCGCTCGCCGACGACCACCGCACGCCGTCCACCGAGGGCAACGTCTTCCGCTCGGTGCCGGAGGGCAACGCCACCGAGGGCCGCTGGCACGGCCTCTGAGCGCTCACCAGCGGCCCGGGCGGTCGGCCAGCCCCTCCTCGAACGCGCCGACGATCCCGGCCGCGATGTCGCGCAGCTCGACGTTGCGCCGCTGGGAGGCGATCCGCAGCAGGTCGAAGGCCGCGGCCGCGGTGCAGCGCTCCTGTGCCATGAGCAGGCCGACGGCCTGCCCGATGGTGGCCCGGGTGTCCAGGCCGCCGGTCAGCCGGTCGGCGCGGTCGTCGCTGTCGGCGATCCGGAGCGCGACCGTCAGCGCGCCGGTCGCCTGCTCCGCCCAGCCGGCCGCGACGGACTCGTCCTGGGCGGTGAACACCCCCGGTTCGGTGGCGTAGAGGTTCAGCGCGCCGGCGCTGCGGCCCTCGACGTCCAGCGGCAGCGACAGCGAGGAGCGCACGCCGAGCTCCACGGCCTGCGCCGGGTAGGGGTCCCAGCGCCCTTCGGTGGCCATGTCCTCGACCCGGACGACGGTGCCGGTGCGCATCGACTCCAGGGACGGCCCGACGTCCAGCCGGTACTGCCGCTGGTCGGCCCGGTCGGCCAGCGGGCCGGTGCTGGCCACGGTGACCCCGCTGGTGGCGCGGGTCAGGGTGAGCCCGCAGGCCTCGGCGTGCGGCACCTGCCGTGCGGTGAGGTGCACCAGGTCCCCCGGGAAGGAGCCCAGGTCGCCGCCGGAGGCCAGCGACGCGAGCAGGTCGCCCGCGTCCGTTGCCTGGCTCACCGCTGCCGTCCTCCGTCCGCCGCACCCGGTGCCGACGGCGAGTGTCGCCCAGACCGGCCGGGCGGCGGCCGGTCCGCGGGACGACGGCCGTCCCGCGCGTGAGTCGCCGCGCGTACGCGCCGGTGAACGCCGTGTTGCGCCGCCGCGGGCCGTTGACCGCGCCCGGCCGTCGGACGACGCTGGCCCTCCCCGCACCCCGGCGGGCCGACCGCGGGAGCCGCCATGACCGCCGAACCCACCGCCCGCACGACCCCGGCCCGCCGCGCCGGCGTCGAGGCCGAGCGGGTCGACGAGGGCTACCTGGAGAAGCGCCGGCTGCGCACCGGGACGGCGGGCTGGCTGCTGCTGGCCGGCCTCGGCGTCTCGGCGGTCATCTCCGGCGACTACGCCGGCTGGAACTTCGGCCTGGCCGAAGGCGGCTTCGGCGGCCTGCTGGTCGCCACCGTGCTCATGGCGGTCATGTACACCGCGATGGTGTTCGGGCTGGCCGAGCTGGGCTCCGCGCTGCCGACCGCCGGCGGCGGGTACACCTTCGCTCGGCGCGCGCTCGGCCCGTGGGGCGGCTACGCCACCGGGGTCGCCGTCCTCATCGAGTACGCGATCGCGCCGGCCGCGATCGCCACGTTCATCGGCGCCTACGTCGAGTCCCTCGGGCTGTTCGGCATCACCGACGGCTGGTGGGTCTACCTCGCGGTGTACGCGCTGTTCGTCGGCATCCACCTCCTCGGCGTCGGCGAGGCGCTCAAGGCGATGTTCGCCGTCACCGTCGTCGCGCTGGCCGGGCTGGCGGTGTTCCTCGCCGGCGCCGTCCCGCGGTTCGACGCCGGGAACCTGCTCGACATCGCGCCCACCGACGCCGCCGGCGCCTCGGCGTTCCTGCCCTACGGGATCCTGGGCATCTGGGCGGCGTTCCCGTTCGCGATCTGGTTCTTCCTCGCCGTCGAGAGCGTGCCGCTGGCCGCCGAGGAGGCCCGCGACCCGGCCCGCTCCATGCCACGGGGGATCGTCGCGGCGATGGGCGTGCTCGTCGTCCTCGCCGTCCTCATGCTGGTGTTCACCCCGGGCGCGGCCGGGTCGGCGGCGATCGCGGAGTCGGGCAACCCGCCGGTCGACGCGCTGGCCGCCGCCGGCGCCCCCGGCGGCCTGACGACGGTGGTCAACTACGCCGGGCTGTTCGGCCTGGTCGCCAGCTTCTTCTCGATCATCTACGCGTACTCGCGGCAGACCTTCGCGCTCTCCCGCGCCGGCTACCTGCCGCGGGCGCTGTCGGTGACCAACGCGCGCAAGGCCCCGGTGCTGGCCCTGCTCGTGCCCGGCGCGATCGGCTTCGCCCTCTCGCTGACCGGGCAGGGCGCGGTGCTGCTCAACATGGCCGTCTTCGGGGCGACGGTCTCCTACGTGCTCATGATGGTCAGCCACATCGTGCTGCGCCGCCGCGAGCCGGACCTGCCGCGGCCCTACCGCACCCCGGGCGGGACGGCGACCACCGGCGTCGCGCTGGTGCTGGCCGCCGCCGCCGCGGTGGCGACGTTCCTCGTCGACGTCACCGCCGCGCTGTGGACGCTCGCCGCCTACGCCGCCTTCCTCGCCTACTTCGCCCTGCACAGCCGCCACCACCTGGTGGCCTCCGCGCCGGAGGAGGAGTTCGAGTTGCTGGCCGACGCCCGGGACGACGTCCGGTGAGCGCGCGCCGCGCGACGCTGGGCGGGCACACGTACGAGTTCCCCACGCTGGTCGAGCTGATGGCCAAGGCCACCCCGCTGCGCTCGGGCGACGTGCTCGCGGGCTGCGCGGCGGCGTCGGCCGCCGAGCGCGTCGCCGCGCAGACGGTGCTCGCCGACCTGCCGCTGGCCACCTTCCTCGACGAGCAGGTGGTCGGCTACGAGGAGGACGACGTCACCCGGCTGGTCCTGGACACCCACGACCGCGCCGCGTTCGCCCCGGTCGCGTCGCTGACGGTGGGGGAGTTCCGCGACCGGCTGCTGGCCTGGGCGGCCGCCGGGGACGAGGCGGCCATCAGCGCCCTCGCGCCCGGGCTCACGCCGGAGATGGTCGCGGCGACCTCCAAGCTCATGCGCAACGCCGACCTGGTCGCCGTCGGCCGCCGGACCCGGGTGGTCACCGGGCTGCGCAGCACCCTCGGCCTGCCCGGCACGCTGGCCTCCCGGCTGCAGCCCAACCACCCGACCGACGACCCGCTGGGCGTGACGGCGTCCATCGTCGACGGGCTGCTGCAGGGCAGCGGGGACGCCGTCATCGGCATCAACCCGGCCACCGACTCGCCGGCCCGCACGGTCGCGCTGCTGGAGCTGGTCGACGAGGTCATCGCCCGGTACGGCATCCCCACCCAGTCCTGCGTGCTGGCGCACGTGACCACCACGCTGCGGGCGCTGGAGCAGGGCGCCCCGGTGGACCTGGTGTTCCAGTCCGTCGCCGGCACCCAGGGGGCCAACCGCGGCTTCGGCGTCACCCTCGACCTGCTCGCCGAGGCCCGCGCCGGTGCCCTGGCGCTGGGCCGCGGGACGGTCGGGGACAACGTGACCTACTTCGAGACCGGGCAGGGTTCGGCGCTGTCGGCCGACGCGCACCGCGGCATCGGTGGGCGCCCGGTCGACCAGCAGACCCTGGAGGCCCGCGCCCACGGCGTCGCCCGGCACTTCGCACCGCTGCTGGTCAACACCGTCGTGGGGTTCATCGGCCCGGAGTACCTCTACGACGGCAGGCAGGTGCTGCGCGCCGGGCTGGAGGACCACTTCTGCGGCAAGCTGCTCGGCCTGCCCATGGGGGTGGACGTCTGCTACACCAACCACGCCGAGGTCGACGGCGACGACACCGATGCGCTGATGCTGCTGCTCGGCGCGGCCGGCTGCACCTTCCTCATCGCCGTCCCCGGGGCCGACGACGTGATGCTGCACTACCAGTCGCTGTCGTTCACCGACGTCCTGACCACCCGGCAGGTGCTCGGGCTGCGGCCGGCGCCGGAGTTCGAGGTCTGGCTGGCCCGGATGGACCTGCTCGACGACGCCGGCCGGGTGCGCGAGCTGACCGCCGACGCACCCGCGGCCCGGGCCCTGCTCGCGGCGGCGGCGTCGTGACCGAGCTCGCGAGGTCACGCGGGGGCACAGCACCGCCGGGCACGGGGCCGACGAGCGCGAGCGAGGAGGACCCGTGACCGACGCCCTGGACCGGCCGCTGCCGGTGCGCGACGACCCGTGGGCGCTGCTGCGGTCGGCGACCCGGGCGCGGGTGGCCCTCGGCCGGGCCGGGGACGCGCTGCCCACCGCCCGGGAGCTGGAGTTCCGCGCCGCGCACGCCGCGGCCCGGGACGCGGTGCACCAGCCCCTCGACCCGGCGGCGGTGCGGGCCGCGCTCGGCGACCGGGAGCTGCTCGAGGTGCACTCCGCCGCCCCGGACCGGGCCACCTACCTGCAGCGCCCCGACCTCGGCCGGCAGCTGGCGGAGGGCACGACGCTGCCCCGGACCGAGGACGACCTGGCCGTCGTGATCGCCGACGGGCTCTCCCCGCGCGCGGTGCACGAGCACGCCGCCGGGCTGGTGGGCGCGCTGCTGGAGCGGCTGCCCGGCTGGTCGGTCGCGCCGCTGGTGCTGGCCGCCCAGGCGCGGGTGGCGCTGGGCGACGCGGTGGCCGCCGCGCTCGGGGCGCGGGCCGTCGTCGTGCTGGTGGGGGAGCGGCCGGGGCTGTCCTCGGCGGACTCCCTCGGCGTCTACCTCACCTGGGACCCGCGGCCGGGGCGGATCGACTCCGAGCGCAACTGCGTCTCCAACGTCCGCCCGCCGCACGGGCTGTCCTACGGGCAGGCCGCCGACACCGTGGCCGCGCTGCTGACCGCGGCCCGCGAGCTGGGCGCCTCCGGGGTGGCGCTCAAGGACGAGGGCCCCGCCCTGCCGGCGGGCGCCTACTGAAGAAGGACCCCGTCCCCCCCACCCCTCGCAGGCTCGGGGCGGGCCCCTGGACGGGGCCACATCGGGGGCGGGCGGTGCGCAGCCAGGCCGCCAGCCGGTCGCCGTCCCACGGCCGGCGGCGGCGGGCGGCCGCGGCGAGCAGCCCGCGGGGCAGCTCCAGGGTGGCCAGCGCGATGCCCGCGGCGCCCGGCCGGTCGCCGTCGCGCAGGTGCGCGGCCACCGCGCGGGCACGCCGGACGGCGAAGCGGGGCAGCTCCCGCGGCAGCGAGGGCGCGTACTGGTGCACCAGCACCTGCGCGGTCCGCGCGTGGTGCCACTCGCGCAGGAACACCCCCGCGGCCGACCGGCCCGACCGGTCGTGGGTGAACCGGGTGGCCGGGACCCGCAGCAGCACGTGCCCGGCCGCGCGCAGCCGGCGGGAGGCGTCGGCGTCCTCGTTGTAGAAGAAGTACAGCGGGTCGAAGCCGCCGGCGGCCAGGAACTCCGCCCGGCGGAGCAGCACCGCCGTGCCGCTGAGCTGCTCGACGGGGTGCGCCGGCCCGGCGGGCGGCGACTCCTCCCCGGGCCCGTGCACCCCCGGCGCCGCGGCGACCGCGGACGGGTCGGCGTCCAGCTCGGCGGCGAGGACCCGCAGCATGTCCGGGTCGGGCCGGCCGTCGGAGTTGAGCAGCGCGGCGTAGCGGCCGCGGCAGGCGTCCAGGCCGAGGTCCACCGCGCGGGCGAAGCCCAGGTTGCGCCGCGACCACAGCACGGTCGGCTCCGCGTGCGGGTAGCGGGCCAGCTGCGCCCGGGCGGCGGCCGCGGTGGCCGGCGCCGCGCCGTTCTCCACCAGCACCGCCCGGCCGCGCCAGTGCGGGCGCAGTGCCGCGGCGACGGCGGCGTGCTGCCGCTCCAGCAGCCCGGGCGGCTCGCGCCAGGCGAGGAAGACGACGTCGACGTCGTCGAGGTCCGACCGCACCGGTCAGCGGCGGTCCGGCGGGGGCACGGGCCCCACCCTAGCGCCGCGCCCGGGGGGCGGCCGCGGGTCCGCGGTCGCCCCCCGGGCGCGGTGGCCGGGGCTCGGTGGCCGGAACGCTCAGCGGCCGGGCCGGTCCTCCTCGGGACGGCTGCGGGTCTCCACCGACACGGCGTCGGTCGTGCCGTGGTGGTGGTGCGCCTCCTCGATCTCGTGCACCGCGTCGTCCAGCACCGGCACGTGCAGCCCCCGGCGCGGCAGCAGCCGGCGGACCAGCGGCCACAGCAGCACGAGCAGCACGACGGTGTAGACCACTGCCGAGAACGGGGTGATCAGGCCGGACAGCTCGCCGTTGCTGATCTGCAGGGCCGTGCGCAGCCGCTCCTCGGCGAACGGCCCGAGGATCGCCCCGATGATGGCCGGCAGCACCGGCAGCCCGTAGCGGCGCATCATGAAGCCGAGCGCGCCGATGACCAGCAGCAGGAACAGGTCGAACGGCGAGGCGTTGGCCGCGTAGGCACCCAGGCTGGCGAAGAAGAGGATGCCCGCGTACAGGTACGAGCGCGGGATCCGCAGCAGCCGGGCCCACACCGGCGCCAGCGGCAGGTTGAGCAGCAGCAGCGCGGTGTTGCCGATGAACAGGCTGGCGATCAGGCCCCAGACCAGCTCCGGCTCGTTGTCGAACAGCTGCGGCCCCGGCTCGATGCCGAAGCTGGTGATCGCCGCCAGCAGCACCGCCGCGGTGGCCGTGACCGGGATGCCCAGGGTGAGCAGCGGCACCAGGCCGCCGGCGGCGGAGGCGTTGTTCGTCGCCTCCGGTCCGGCCACGCCCTCGATGGCACCGTGCCCGAACTCCTCCGGGTGCTTGCTCAGCCGCTTCTCGGTGACGTAGGAGAGGAACGTCGGGATCTCCGCCCCGCCGGCGGGCACGGCGCCGAACGGGAAGCCGATCGCGGTGCCGCGCAGCCACGGCTTCCACGACCGCCGCCAGTCCTCCCGGCTCATCCGCGGGTTGCCCACCGGGATGACCTCGACCGGGCGGCGGCGCAGGTGCGCGGCGATCCACAGCGCCTCGCCGACGGCGAACAGGCCCACCGCGACGACGACGACGTCGATCCCGTCGGCCAGCTCCGGGACGCCGAAGGTCAGCCGCTGCTGCCCGGAGCTGCGGTCGATGCCGACCAGGCCGATGGTCAGGCCCAGGCCCAGGGCGGCCAGCCCGCGGACCCGGGAGCTGCCCAGCACCGAGGTCACCGCGATGAAGGCCAGCACCATGACGGCGAAGTAGTCGGCCTGCCCGACGCCGACGGCGAGGTCGGCGACGGTCGGGGCGAGCAGGGCCAGCAGCAGGGTGGCGATCGTGCCGGCGATGAACGAGCCGATCGCCGCGGTCGCCAGTGCCTGCGCGGCTCGGCCGGAGCGGGCCATCTTGTTGCCCTCGAGGGCGGTGACCACCGAGGCGCTCTCGCCGGGGGTGTTGAGCAGGATCGACGTCGTCGAACCGCCGTACATGCCGCCGTAGTAGATGCCGGCGAACATGATCAGCGCGGTGGTGGCGTCCAGGCTGCGGGTCAGCGGCAGCAGCAGCGCGACGGCCATCGCCGGGCCGATGCCGGGCAGCACGCCGATCGCGGTGCCCAGCAGCACGCCGAGCAGCGCGAACATGAGGTTCTCCGGCGTCAGCGCGGTGGCGAACCCGTTCGCGAGCTCGCTGAAGGCGCCCATCAGAGGATCCCCTGCAGCACGCCGACCGGCAGGGCGATGCCCAGGCCGAGCACGAACAGGTACCAGCTGCCGACCGACAGCACGACGGCGATGGCCAGGTCGCGCACCGGGTGCCGGCTGCCGAGGGCGAACGCCGAGCCCCAGAAGAGGATCGCGCCGGACACCGGCCAGCCGAGCGGCTCGATGAGCAGCGCGTTGGCGACGAAGGCCGCGGCCAGCAGCGCGATGGTCCGCCAGTCGCTGCCGCTGGTGAGATCGACGTCCTCACCGCCCTCCGGCTCGCCCCGGCCGCCGCGCAGCACGTCGACGGCGAGGACGGCGGCGACGACGACCAGCAGCCCGCCGACCAGCAGCGGCACCGTCCGCGGCCCCACCGGGCCGCGCACGATCAGGCTCTCCTCCAGCAGCGCCGCCTGGACGATCACCAGCACGCCGAGCCCGCCCAGGAACAGGGCCACCCCGAACTCGGAGCGGCCCCGTCCCCGGAGACCGGTCGAGGGGGAGCTCACGCCAGCCCCAGCTCACCCAGGACGCCCTGCACCCGCTGGCTCTCCTCGTCGATGAAGGCGCCGAACTCGTCACCGGCGAGGAAGGCGTCGGTCCAGCCCTGCTCCTCGAGCACCTGCTGCCAGGCCTCGCTGGCGTGCATCTCGGTGACCAGGTCGACGTGCCGCTGGGCCTCCTCGGCGGAGATGCCCGGGGCGGCCACGATGCCCCGCCAGTTGGTGAAGACCAGGTCCACGCCCTGCTCGGTGAGGGTCGGCGCGTCGACGCCCTCCACCCGCTCCTCGGTGGTGACGCCGAGGATGCGCACCTCGCCGGCCGAGGCCTGCTCGGCCACCTCGCCGACGCCGGTGGCGCCCGCGGCGATCTGCCCGCCGAGGATGCCGGCCAGCAACTCGCCGCCGCCGTCGTAGGCGATGTAGTTGACCGCCGTCGGGTCCACGCCCACCTCCTGGGCGAGCAGCATCGCGGTCAGGTGGTCCGGGCCGCCGGGGTTGGAGGCGCCGCCGACCGGCACGGTGCCGGGGTCGGCGCTCCACGCCTGCACCAGCTGGTCCAGCGTCTGGTAGGGGGAGTCGGCGGGGACGACGATCGCCTCGGCCTCCTCGATCAGCCGGGCCACGGGGGTGGTCTGGTCCAGCGTCGCCTCGGACCGGTTGCTGTACTGCGCGCCGACGACGCCGAGGCCCATCTGCATGAGCATGTCCGCGTTGGCCTCCTCGTTGACCAGCCGCTGCAGGCCCACGGTGCCGCCGGCGCCCTCGAGGTTGAACACCTCGATGCCCTGGGCCAGCTCCTCGTCCTCCATCACCTGGGCCGCCGCGCGGGCGGTGGTGTCGTAGCCGCTGCCCGGCGAGTTGGGGACCAGCAGCCGCAGGCCGCTGACCGGGCCGTCGGCCGCGCCACCGGCCGCCGAGCCGCCCTCGGCGGTGGTGCCGCAGCCGGTCAGCAGCAGCCCGGCGGCCAGGGCGCCCGCCGTGAGACTCCGCAGGGGAGCAGTGCGCATGTCGTGCCTCCTGTGTGTCGGGCGGGTGTCCGCCGCTCGCAGGGACCGTCGCAGCGGCCGTGGCGCGTGTCACGCTTGCGTCCGCATCGGACCTTGTGGTCGTTGTGTCCCCGGCGGTCGGCCGCGGCGGCCCGGGGTGGAATGGCCGTCCCGTCCCCGACCCCCAGGAGGGCCCGTGACCCGGCGGCTCTCGCTCGCCGGCCAGCTGCTCGCGCTGCAGGTGGTCATCGTCTGCGCCGTCCTCGTCGGCGTCGCCGCGGTCACGGTCGCCCAGTCGACCTCCCGCGCCGAGGAGGTGGAGAGCCGCCGCGCCCTGCAGGTCGCCGAGACGCTGGCCAACGCCCGGGCCACCCGGGAGGCGATGGCCGACGGCCTGCTGGAGTACGTCCGGATCGCGGCGGAGAACAGCCGCAGCACCTCCGGCTCCGGCGACGTCGTGGTCGCCGCGGCCGACGGCACCGTGCTGGCCAGCGCCGACCCCGGCCTGCTGGGGGACCGCTACGAGCTGGGCGCCAGCCGGGTGCTCGAGGGCCGGTCCTGGACCGGGGACGTCGACGTGGACGACGGCCGGGCCGCGGTCGCGATGGCCCCGGTCTACTCCGCGCGGGGCGACGCGGTGCAGGGGTTCGTGGCGGTGCAGCGGCCCTACCCCGGCGTGCTCGGCGGGCTGGCGGTGGCGGCGCCCAACCTGCTCACCTACCTGGGGCTGGCCAGCGCCATCGGCATCGGCGGCTCGCTGCTGCTGGCCCGGCGGGTCAAGCGGCAGACCCTCGGCCTGGAGCCGGCGGCGATCGCCGGCCTGGCCGAGCACCGCGACGCGATGCTGCACGGCATCCGCGAGGGCGTCGTCGGCCTGGATCTGCAGGGCCGCGTCACGCTGGTCAACGACGAGGCGATCCGGTTGCTGCGCATCCCCGGCGACGCGCTGGGCCGCACGCTGGCCGAGCTGGGCGTGGCCGGCGAGGTGGCCGACGCGCTCACCTCGCCCGGCGTCGAGCGGGACCGGGCGCTGGGCAGCGCCGGGCGGGTGCTGGTGGTCAACCGGCTGCCGCTGCGCAGCCGCGGCCGGCCGATCGGCTCGGTCACCACGCTGCGCGACCGCACCGAGCTGCTCGAGCTGCGCCGCGAGCTCGACCTCACCCGGCACGTCACCGACACGCTGCGGGCCCAGGCGCACGAGTTCGACAACCGGCTGCACACCATCGCCGGCCTCATCGAGCTCGGGGAGGCCGAGGAGGCGGTGCGCTTCGTGCACCGGGTGAGCAGCAGCCGCTCGGAGTTCGGCGCCGCCGTCACCGCCGCGGTGCGCGACCCGGCGCTGGCCGCGCTGCTCGTCGCCAAGGCCAGCCAGGCCACCGAGCGCGGCGTGGAGCTGCGCGTCGCCCCCGACTCCGGCCTGCCCGCCCTCCCGCCGGAGCTGAGCGCGGACGTCGCCACCGTCGTCGGCAACCTGGTCGACAACGCGGTGGACGCCGCCGCCAGCGCCGAGCAGCGCTGGGTCGAGGTGGGCCTGGGCCTGGTCGACGGCGAGGTGGACGTCGTCGTCCGCGACTCCGGCCCGGGCGTCCCGCCGGGCATGGAGGCCGAGGTCTTCCGGCGCGGGGTGTCCACCAAGGACGGCGCGGTGCCCGGCGGGCGGGGCATCGGGCTGTCCCTGGTGCACCTGGTGTGCACCCGCCGCGGCGGGGAGGTGACCGCCAGCTCGGCCGGCGGCTCGGTGTTCACCGCGCGGCTGCCCGCCGGACCGGCCCTGGTGGACGCGTGACCGCCCGTGACATCGGGGTGCTCATCGTCGACGACGACTTCATGGTCGCCCGGGTGCACGCCGGGTTCGTGGCCGCCCTCGACGGCTTCACGGTCGTCGGGACGGCGTCCACCGGTGCCGGCGCGCTCGCCGAGGTGGCCCGGCTGCGGCCGGACCTGGTGCTGCTCGACGTCTACCTGCCGGACATGACCGGCCTGGAGGTGCTGCGCCGGCTGCGGGCCGGCGGCGCGCCGGTCGACGTGGTCGTCATCAGCGCCGCGCGGGACGCCGAGAGCATCCGCAGCGCCCTGCACGGCGGCGTCCTGCACTACCTGGTCAAGCCCTTCGACCGGCAGACCTTCCAGACCCGGCTGCGCGAGTACGCCGCGCTGCGCGCCGAGCTGGCCACGCTGCAGGACGCCGGGCAGGCCGACGTGGACCGGGTCTTCGCCGGCGTGCGCGGCGGGGGCCGGACGGCGCCGGTCACCCCGAAGGGGATCGCGCCGGAGACGCTGGAGCTGGTGCGCGGGGCGCTGCAGGAGGCCGGCGCCGACGGCCTGTCGGCCACCCAGTGCAGCGAGGTGACCGGGCTGGCCCGGGTCAGCGCCCGCCGCTACCTCGAGCAGCTGGTCGCCCGGCAGGAGGCCGACGTCCGCCAGCGCTACGGCACCGCCGGGCGCCCGGAGCGGCGGTTCACCCTCCGGGCCGCCCACCGGCCCGCCTAGCCTGTCGCCCATGACCATCGTCGTGGGCTACGTGCCCACCCCCGAGGGCGAGGCCGCGCTGGACGCCGCGATCGCCGAGGCCAGCCTGCGCAACGAGCCCCTGCACGTCCTCAACAGCGCCCGCGGCGACGTGCTGGCCGACGCGCGGTTCGCCTCCGAGCGGGCGCTGGACGAGGTCCGCGCCAAGCTGGACCGCGCCGGCGTGGTGTACGAGATCGAGCAGCGGGTGGCCGGCCACGAGGCCTCCGACGAGGTCGTGGACGCCGCCGAGCGGGTCAAGGCCAGCCTCATCGTCATCGGCCTGCGCCGGCGCACCGCCACCGGGAAGCTGATCACCGGCAGCCGGGCCCAGCGGATCCTGCTCGACGCGCACTGCCCCGTCCTGGCGGTCAAGGCCAAGTACTAGCGGACCCCGCCGCCCCCCACCCCTCGCAGGCTCGGGGCGGGGCCCTGCGGCAGGGCCGTTCCACACCTCATCCGAGGACGTCGAGGGCGTCGCCGGGGGCCTCGGCCAGGTTGCGGAAGATCGTCCGCAGGCTGAGCTCGAGGTGCCCGGCGGTCGCCGCGGCCGCCGCGTCGGCGTCCCCGGCCAGCAGCGCGTCGCAGACGGCCAGGTGCTCTCCGACGGAGACCTCCACCCGCCGGGGGTCGAGGTGGGAGAGGTTGCGCAGCCGCGCGGTGTGCGGCCGCAGCTCCGCGATGGTGCGGCGCAGGTGCTCGTTGCGGGTCGCCCCGACCACCGCCCAGTCGAACCGGTCGGCCAGCTCGTAGAACGCCCGGGACCGCGCCGGCGACGGCGGCTGCCGCTGGATCCGCGCGAAGCCCTCACGCATGCCGGCGAAGACCCCGTGCAGCTGCGGGTCGGCCGCGGCCGCCGCGGTGGCCTGCCGCACGGCCGGTGGCTCCAGCAGCGCGCGGAACTCGAACAGGTCCCGCACGCTGCGCGCGGACACCCGGGACACGCGGGCGCCCTGCCGGGGCACCAGGTCGACCAGGCCCTCCGCGGCCAGCCGGCGCAGCGCCTCGCGCACCGGCGTGCGGGACGCCCCGGTGCGCGCGACGAGGGACAGCTCCGACAGCGGCGTCCCCGGCGCCAGCTCGCCGAGCTCGATCTCCTCCCGCAGCCGCCGGTGCACCCGGTCGGCCAGGCTGGCGCCGTCGTCCCCGGCGGTCACGGCCGCCCACCCGGGAACGGCACGCCGGTCTCCCCGCCGAGCCGCCGCAGCGCGGCCAGCGCGTCCCGGGCGAGGGCGATGCCCCCGGCGGCCAGGGCGGCGGCCTCCGCGCGGTCCTCGACCTCGCCGGGGGTGGACACCCGCTCGGCGCCCGGGGCCAGCGGCACCGACGTCACCTCCTCGACCAGCTGCCGCACGCGCGCGTGGTAGCCCGCGGGGTCGCCGAAGGCGGCCGGGTCCAGGGCCAGGAACAGGTGGCCCGCGCCGCTGCGCGCCTCCGGCTCGGCGGGCCCGTGGACGCCGGTGCCGACGGCGCTGCCGGTCAGCGCGCCGGACAGCACGTCCATCATGAACGCGATCGCGTACCCCTTGTGCCCGGCCATCGGCAGGACGACGCCGCGCAGGGCGTCGGCCGGGTCGGTGGTCGGCGCGCCGTCCGGGCCGAGCGCCCAGGACGCCGGGACGGGCTCCCCGCGGCTGTGCGCGAGGTGGATCTTGCCGCGGGCCACCGCGGTGTTGGCGATGTCGAGGGCGAGCACCCGCCCGTCCGGGCCGGGCGCGGCGATCGACCACGGGTTGGTGCCGACCCGCGCCTCCCGGCCGCCCCAGGGCGCCATGGCCGGGCTGGCGTTGGTGGTGAGCAGGGCGACGAAGCCGTCGCGGGCGGCGCGGCGGGTGAACCACATGGCCGTGCCGAAGTGGCCGGAGTTGCGGACGCCGGCGACGCCGACGCCGTGGGTCCGCGCCCGCTCGGTCGCCGTCGCGCGGGCCCGGTCGGCGAGCACCTGGCCGATGCCGTCGCGGCCGTCGAGCAGCACCAGCGGGCCGGTGTCGGCGAGCACCGCCGGCGCGGTGACCGCCCGCATCGCGCCGGAGCGCAGCCGGGCCGCGTACCAGGGCAGCCGGAGCAGGCCGTGCGACTGGTGCCCCCACAGGTCGGCCTGGACCAGGCTGCCGGCGACCAGCGCGGCGTCGTCCGCCGGCACGCCGAGGGCGGTCAGCACCCCCGTGCCGAACGCCCGCAGCCGCTCCGGCGCGATCCGGTCCACCGCTTGCCTCCCCGCCGTGATGTGTGCTGAGCTGTATACAGCTTGGCACACAACGACGGGGAGGACCACGGTGTTCAGCCTGGTGGTGCAGATGCAGGTGCGACCGGGCCGGCGGGATGAGTTCCTGACCGGCATGGCCGCCAACGCGGCGGCGTCCGTCCGCGAGGAGCCGGGGTGCCTGCGCTTCGACGTCTGCTCGGTCGCCGACGACCCCGACCGCTTCGTGCTCTACGAGCTCTACCGCGACGCGGACGCCTTCGCCGCGCACAAGGCGTCCGCGCACTTCGCGCGGTGGCGGCAGGTCGCGGAGCAGGTGGTCGCGGGTCAGGTGAACACCCCCGGCGAGCTGCTGGTCAGCCACACGACCGGGGAGTCGGCATGAGCCGGCCGGTGCCGCCGTCGCTGGTGCTGCGGCCCGACGGGATCGAGCGCTTCGACCGCGGCAACGGGGTCACCACGATCCCGTTCGTGGGCAGGTGGAACTGCGCGACCAACACGGTCACCACCGGGATGACCGTGTTCGCGCCCGGCACCGGCATCCCGCTGCACTCGCACAACGTCGAGGAGACGGTGCTGGTGTTCGACGGCGAGGCCACCGCCGTCGTGGGGGACGACGAGTTCGACCTGGTCGCCGGGGAGGCCACCTGGGTGCCGGCCGGGGTGCCGCACTGCTTCCGCAACCGCGGCGCGGGCCCGATGACCATCTACTGGGTCTACGGCGGCCGCGACGTCACCCGGACGATCACCGCGACCGGCGAGACGGTCGAGCACCTGTCCGACGCCGACAGGGGAGCGACCCCGGCATGAGCGCCTACCGCCTCGGCGTCCTCCTGGGCGACGGCATCGGCCCGGAGGTCGTCCCCGCCGCGGTGCGCGCCGTCGACGCCGCCATGGCCGCTGTCGGAGCCGAGCCGGTCGAGTGGGACGAGCTGCCCCTGGGGGCCGCCGCCATCGGGACCCACGGCAGCGCCGTCCCGGACAGCACGCTCGAGGCGCTCGCCGGTCTGGACGGGTGGCTGCTCGGCCCGCACGACAGCGCCGCCTACCCCGAGCCGTTCCGGTCCCGGCTGAACCCGAGCGGCGCCATCCGCACGCACTTCGACCTGTACGCCAACATCCGCCCGGCCCGGGCGTTCGCGGGCGGGGCGGCGCTCGCGCCGGACACCGACCTGGTGGTCGTCCGGGAGAACACCGAGGGCTTCTACGCCGACCGCAACACCCACGCCGGCACCGGCGAGTACATGCCCACCCCGGACGTCGCGATCGCGATGGGCGTCTTCACCCGCCGCGCGGTCGAGCGGGTCGCGCACGCGGCCTTCCGGCTGGCCCGGCGCCGGCGCTCCCGGGTGACCGTGGTGCACAAGGCCAACGTGCTGCCGCTGAGCTCGGGCCTGTTCCGGCGCGTCTGCCTGGAGGTCGCGCAGCAGTACCCCGACGTGACGGTCGACGAGGCCCACATGGACGCGATGACGGTGCACCTGCTGCGCCGGGCCGCGGACTTCGACGTCGTCGTCGCCGAGAACATGTTCGGCGACATCCTGTCCGACCTGACCGGGGAGCTGGCCGGGTCCCTGGGCACCGCGCCGTCGCTGAACGCCTCCGACGACCGGGCCATGGCCCAGGCGGCGCACGGCTCCGCGCCGGACATCGCCGGGCGGGGGCTGGCCAACCCGGTCGCGATGGTGCTGTCGGCGGCGATGCTGCTCGACTGGCTGGGCACCCGGCACGGCGACGCACGGGCCGCCGACGCCGCGGTGCGGGTGGAGGACGCCGTGCGGGACGCCGTGCGCGACGGGATCAGCACCCGCGACCTCGGCGGGTCGGCCTCGACGGCGGGGTTCACCGACGCCGTGGTCGAGCGGATCGCCGCCGGGCCCGCCAGGCTGGCCTCATGACCGCCGCCCGGCCGCCCGCCACGACCGACCTCTGCGACGCGCACCCGGAGGCCCAGGTGTGCGACCCGGTGTTCCGGTCCTTCGGCGGGCGGCCGGCCTTCTGCGGGCCGATCGCCACGGTGAAGGTGTTCGAGGACAACACCCTGGTGAAGGCCGCGGTCGAGGGCCCCGGGGACGGCCGGGTGCTCGTCGTCGACGGCGGCGGCTCGCTGCGCTGCGGGCTGGTCGGCGGCAACCTGGCGGTCTCCGCGGCGGCCAACGGCTGGGCCGGGATCGTCGTGTACGGCTGCATCCGGGACGCCGACGAGCTGGCCGCCCAGCCGCTCGGGGTCCGCGCGCTGGCGGCCTACCCGCGCCGCAGCCAGCGCGGGCTGCACTCCGGGCAGGCCGGCGTGCCGGTGGTGTTCGCCGGGGTGGTGTTCCGCGAGGGGGAGTGGCTGTGCGCGGACGGCGACGGCGTCGTCGTCCTGCCGGAGCCGCCGGACTGAGCAGCCCTGTGTCGAGCCGCGGTCGTGGCGTTCCGGTGGAGGTGCCGCTCACCGACGCTCTCCGTGGTCGTCCGCCGGCCGCGCGGGTCGCGGGAGCCCGCGGTGGGCGCGGGGGAGTCGTCGGGCACCCCCCGGGGCATGGGCGCGGCGCGGCTGGCTCACACCCCGCGGCGGCGCAGCAGCCGGGTCAGGCGGCCCCCGCGCCCGGGGGCCGGCGCGGCGGGCGACGCGGGCCCAGGGGCGTCGGCCAGCGCGGCGTGCCGCTCGCGCAGCCGGGCGCGGATCTCCTCGGGGGTGTGCGCCCGGCGCTGTCGCTCGCCGCGGGCCAGCACCGCCCCGGTCGCCGCGACACCGGCCAGGCCGGCCAGGCCCAGCAGCTTCCACGGGCGCACCGCCCCACCGTAGCGCCGTGCCCGAGCTGACCCTGGACGAGGCGGTCGACCTCACCCGCACCGGCGACGTCTGGGTGTTCCGCGGCCGCTCGCCGGCCGACCGGGCGATCCGGACGCTCACCAACGCCCCGGTCAACCACGTGGGCATGGCCGTCGTCCTGGAGGACCTGCCGCCGCTGCTCTGGCACGCCGAGCTCGGCCGCTCGCTGCCCGACGTGTGGACCGGCGCGCACCAGCGCGGGGTGCAGCTGCACGACCTCGCCGACGCCGTCCGCACCTGGCGGCAGCGCTACGGGCAGCGTGCCTGGCTGCGCCAGCTGGTCGGCCCGGCCGACGACGGCGGCGTGACCCCGGTGATGGAGGACGCCGTCCTGCGCACGATCGCCCGGCTGGACGGGCGGCCGTTCCCCACCACCCCGGCGCTGGCCCGCGGGTGGCTGACCGGGCGGCTGCGCCGGGGGACGTCGGCGGAGGCGGTGTACTGCGCGGAGCTGGTGGCCACCACCTACACCGCGATGGGCCTGCTGGACGCCCGCCGCCCGCGCAATGCCTACGACCCGGGCAGCTTCTGGTCCGGTGACGACCTGCGGCTGCTGCGGGGCGCCCGGCTGGGCCCGGAGATCCCGGTGCACGTGCCCGCGGCTCAGCCCCCGCCGCGCACCCGGTAGGTGGTCTGCACCATCCCGCCGGGGTAGGTGCGGGTGCGCACGTGCTCCAGGGGCACGTCGGCCGGCAGCCGCCCGAACGGCGTGTGCCCCTCGCCGATGAGCACCGGCACCCGGGACAGCGTCAGCTCCCCGACCAGCCCAGCGGCGAGGAACGTGTGCACGAGCCGGCCGCCGTCGACGTACACCCGCCGGTACCCGGCGGCGGTGAGCGCGGCGACCGCGTCGTCGAACGAGCCGTGCACGGTGATCCGGTCGTCGGCGCCCCGCTCCAGCGTGGTGCTGACCACGTGCACCGGCCGGCCCTGGTAGGGCCACTCCGCCATCGGCGCGATCACCTCGTAGGTGGCCCGGCCCATCACCAGCGCGTCCACACCGGCGACGAACTCGGCGAACCCGAAGTCGCCGCCCTGCCCGTCGTCCGGCGCGCCGCCGGCGTCGTCCCCGCCGGTGAGCCAGGCGAGGTCGCCGTCGGGCCGGGCGATGAACCCGTCGACGCTCATGCCGAGGAAGACCGATCCGGTGAAGGGCGCGTCCATGCCCGGCAGGGTGCCCGAGGGGGCCGACGGGACGGGAGGGTCTCCGGTCCTCCGTGCACCGGTCTCCGTGCACCGGTCTCAGTGCACCGGCGCGGGCCGCGCGGCGCCCAGCCGGACGACGGTGTCACCGGCCCGCTCCACGGTGTCGTCGTGCGTCACGCAGACCACCACCCGGCCGGCCAGCGCGGCGCGCAGGTCGCCGAGCAGCGCGGCGGCGGTCGGCGGGTCCAGGTGCGCGGTCGGCTCGTCGAGCAGCACGACGTCCCGGTCGGCCAGCAGCGCGCGGGCCGCGGCCAGCCGGCGCCGCTCCCCGCCGGACAGCGCGGTGCCGCCCGCGCCGACCGGGGTGTCCAGCCCGTCGGGCAGCCCGGCCAGCAGCCCGCCGAGCCCGGTGGCGGCCAGCGCGGCGCGCATCCGGGCCCCGCCCCCGGGCCCGCCCAGCTCGCCGCGCGGCGCGGCCAGGGCCAGGTTGGCGCGGATCGTGGCGGCGAAGACGTGCGCGTCCTGCGGCAGCCAGGCGATCTGGGAGCGGACGCCGTCCCCGGTCAACCGGCCGCTGTCCACGCCGTCGAGGGCGTACCGGCCGGCGCGCGGCCGCAGCGCGGCGAGCAGCACGGCGAGCAGGGTCGACTTGCCGGATCCGGAGGGCCCGCGCACGACCAGCCAGCCGTCCCCGGCCGCAGCCCGCGCGGTCAGCCCGCGCAGCACGTCGGGCCCGCCGGGCCAGCCGGCGACCAGGCCGTCGGTCCGGAGCCCGCGGACCGGCGCGGGGACGAGCAGCGGGTCGGCCGGGTCGGCCGGCACCGGCGCGGTGAGGACGGCGTCGAGGCGGGCGCGGGCGTCGGCCAGGGCACCGCGTCGCTGCAGCGCGGTCACCAGCCCGGCCAGCGGCTCGGTCAGGGCGAGCGGCGCGAGGGCGAGCACCGCGACCGCCGGGCCGGTGACCCCGGCCGCGGCCCCCGCCGCTGCGGCGGCGACCGCCGCCAGCCCGGTGCCGAGGACGACCGCCGCGGTGCCCAGCGCGCCGGCCCGGGTGCGGGCGCGGTCGGCCGCGGTGCGCTCCGCGGCCGGCCCCGCCAGGTCGGCCGCCGTCCGGCCGGCCAGGCCGTGCGCCCGCAGGTCGGCCGCCCCCTCCAGCACCGTGGTGGTGTCCCGCAGCGCGGCGACCCGCAGCGCGGCCTCGGCGCGCGCGGCGCCCGCGTCGACCCGCCGGTGCGCGGCGAGCACGAGCGCGACGGCGGCGAGCAGGACCGCCGCCGCGGCCGCACCGGCGGCGGGGGAGACCAGGGCCAGCGCGCCCAGCGTCGCCGTCGTCACGGTGCCGGCGACCACCGCCGGGGGGACGACGCGCACCGCGAGGTCCTGCACCAGGCCGACGTCGCCGACCACGCGGGCCAGCGCCGAGCCCGGCGTCCGGTCGGCCGCGAGGCCCTGCGCGGCCAGCGCCCGCCAGACCCGCACCCGCAGGTCGGCGGCCAGCCGCAGCACCGCGTCGTGCGCGGTCATCCGCTCCACCCAGCGCAGGCCCGCCCGGCCCAGGCCGAACGCCCGCACGCCGACGATCGCGACCAGCAGGGTGAGCACCGGCGGCATCTCCGCGGCCCGCACGATCAGCCAGCCGGACACCGCGGTCAGCGCCACGCCCGCGCCGGCCGACGCGGTGCCCGCGGCCACCGCCCGCGCCAGCGCCCGCCGCGGCCAGCGCACCCCGGCGCGCTGCCCGGCCGGCGCGGCCGGAGCCGGCGCGACGGTGTGTGCACGTGCCGTCGTGGCGACGGGGGGTGTCGCGGCGGTGTGTGCACGAACCGCGGTGGGGGCGCCGGCGCCCGCGAGCTCGACGGTGCGGTCGGCCAGCGCCGCGAGGGCGGGGTCGTGGGTGACCAGCAGGACGCTCACCGTGCGGCGCAGGCCGGCCAGCACCGCGGCCACCGTCGCGGCGGCGTCGTCGTCCAGGTGCGCGGTCGGCTCGTCGAGCAGCAGCAGCCGGGCGCCGCGGCGGACCCGCACCACCGCCCGGGCCAGCGCCACCCGCTGCAGCTCGCCGGGGGACAGGGTGGTGCAGGCGCGGCCGGCCAGGCCGGCCGCGCCGACGCGGGCCAGCGCCTCGACGACGTAGGCCTCGCCGACCACCTCGTCCACGCCCGGCTGCGAGCCGGCGTGCCGGCGCAGCTCGTCGGCGACCGTGGTGCCGGTGGTGCGCGGGGACTGCGGCACGTAGGCGACCCCGCCGGCCGGGACGCCGGTCACCGTGCCGTCGACCTGCGCGGACGGGTCGGCCACCCCGGCGAGGACGGCGAGCAGGGTGGACTTGCCCGAGCCGCTGGCGCCGCGGAGCGCGACCAGCTCGCCGGGCCGCACCGCGAGGTCGACCGGGGGCAGCGCGGGCACCGTGCGACCGGGGAAGCGGACGGCCAGCCCGGTGAGGGCGACGTCGGCACCGCGCGGGTCGTCGGCACCGGGGGACCCGGCCGGGGACGGCGCCGGCGCGGTGCCCATCGCGCCCGAGGCCGGCGCCCCCAGCACCGCGCGGGCCTCGGCGGCGGCCAGGGCGGCGTCCTCGCCGGCGTGGTGCGCCGCGCCCAGGGCGCGCAGCGGGACGAACGCCTCCGGCGCGAGCAGCAGCGCGGTCAGCCCGACCGCCAGCGCCAGGTCGCCGTGCACCAGCCGCAGCCCGACGGTGACCGCGACCAGCGCGACCGACAGGGTGGCGAGCAGCTCGAGCACCAGCGCGGAGAGGAAGGCCAGCCGCAGCGTCGCCGTCGTGCGCCGGCGGGCGGCCTCGCCCAGCTCGGCGAGCGCCGCGGCCTGCTCGGCGGCCCGGCCCAGGCCGACCAGCACCGGCAGCCCGCGGACCAGTTCGGCGACGTGCGCGGCGATCCGGTCCAGCGCGCGGGCGGCGGCCGACGTGCCGTCCCGGGTGGTGAGCCCGACCAGCACCATGAACACCGGCACCAGCGGCAGGGTGACCAGCACCAGGACGGCGGAGAGCAGGTCGGTCCAGGCCAGGACGGCGAGCAGCACGGGGGGCACGACGACCGCCTGGGCCAGCGCGGGCAGCCGGGTGGCCAGGGCGGGGCCGAGGTCGGCCAGCCGGGTGGTGGCCAGGACCGCGGCCGGGCCGGGACCGCCGGCGGCGGCGACCGCGGCGGGGGAGGCGGCCAGCCGGGCGACCAGCGCGGCGCGCAGCCGCTCCTCGGCGCGCCGGGCGTCCCGGGCGGCGAGCAGCTCCCCGGCCCAGCCGGCGACGGCGCGCAGCGCGACCCCGGCGGCCGCCACCAGCAGCGGCGTCCCGACCCCGCCGTCGTCCTGGCCGGCCGCGCGGGCGACGGCGTGCGCCAGGCCGGCAGCGAGCAGCACCAGCCCGGCGACCTGGCCGAGCGCGGCGGCCCCGGCGCGGGCGAGCGCCCCGGTCACTCCCGGGACGCCGGCGAGCGGGCCCAGCGGACCCCGGTCGGAGCTCACGCCTGCGCCTCGGTGTGCTGCGGCCCGGTGTGCTGCGGCTCGGCCGTCAGCCGCTGCCGGAAGACCCAGTAGGTCCACGCCTGGTAGCCCAGCACCACGGGCAGGCCGATGCCGGCCGCCCAGGTCATCACGGTGAGCGTGTAGTCGCTGACCGACGCGTCGGCGATCGTGACGCCGAACGCGGGGTCGATCGTCGAGGGGACGACGACCGGGTAGGCGGCCCCGAAGAGCGTCGCGGCGGCCGCCGCGAGCAGCGTCCCCCAGGCGGCGAACGCCTGGCCCTCCCGGCCGACTCGCAGCCGCGCCCAGGTGAGGAGCACCGCCAGCGCCGCGACCAGCCACAGCGCCCCGGTGACCGGCGTCCCGGACCGCAGGTGCACCAGGCCGGCCCAGGCCAGCACCGGCAGCGCGGCCACCGGCGCCCACCGCAGCGCCACGTGGCGGGCGGCGACCCGCAGCGGCCCGTCGGTCTTCAACGCCAGGAACAGCGCGCCGTGCACCACCGAGAAGGCGAGGACGGCGACCGCGCCGAGCAGCGCCGGCCAGCCCAGCCCGGACAACGCGCCGCCGACCCGGGTGCCGTCCGCGCCGATGGGCAGCCCGAGGGTGGTCGCGCCCAGCGCCGCGCCGATGCCGGCCGCGGCGACCAGCGAGCCGCCGGTGACCACCCGGGTCCAGGCGGCGTCCCAGCGCGGGTCGGCGTGGGCGTGCCGCCACTCGAAGGCCACCGCCCGGACGATCAGCCCGAACAGCACCAGGACGAACGGCAGGTACAGCGCCGGCAGCCAGGTGGCGTACCAGCCGGGGAAGGCGGCGAACACCGCGCCGACGGCGGTGATCAGCCAGACCTCGTTGCCGTCCCAGAGCGGGCCGATGGTGCGCAGCATGAGGTGCCGGTCGGGGGTGCGCCGGCCGAGCACCGGCAGCAGCGCGGCGACGCCGAAGTCGAAGCCCTCGAGCAGCAGGAAGCCGGTCCAGAGCAGCGCGACGGCGGCGAACCAGAGGGTCTGCAGGTCCACGGTGGGTTCCTCAGTGGGCGAAGGAGAGGACGTCGTCGTCGGCGTCCCGGTGGGTGTCGTCGGTGCCGGCGGCCGGGGCAGGAGCGCCGTCCCCGCCGGTGACGCCGCGGCGCACGAAGCGGGTGAGCAGCCACAGCTCGACGGCGGCGAGGGCGCCGTAGACCAGGGTGAGCAGCGTCAGCGACGTCCACACCTCGGCGGCGGTGATGCCGGGGGAGACCGCCTGGGCGGTGAAGAACCAGACCTGGTCCTCGACCGGCACGTCGGGGTTGGGGTACACGACGAAGGGCTGGCGGCCCATCTCGGTGAACACCCACCCGGTCGCGTTGGCCACGAAGGGCGCGGCGACGGCGGCCAGCGCGCCGTACACGCCGAGCCGGGAGGTGGGCACCCGGCCGCCCCGGGTGGCCCACAGCGCGTAGGCCGCGACCCCGGCGGAGACCGCGCCCATGCCGATCATCAGCCGGAAGCTCCAGTAGGAGACCGCCAGCAGCGGCGTGTAGTCGACCTCCTCGCCGGCCAGCGCGCCGAAGCGGGACGGGTCGTCGGGGTAGGTCGCGCCGTAGACCTCGGCGTAGCGCTCCTGCAGGTCGTTGACGCCCGGGACGGGGCTGGAGAAGTCGCCGTGGGCGAGGAAGGACACCAGCCCGGGGATGGTGATGGAGCGGACGTCGTCGCACTCGTTGGAGCCGAGCTTGCTCCAGGCGAACACCGAGAACGGGGCGGGCGCCTCGGTCTCGCAGAGCGCCTCGGCGGAGCTCATCTTGAGCGGCTGCTGGGCGTACATGAGCTTGCCCTGCCAGTCGCCGGTGAGGGAGACGAGCACGAAGGCGGCCAGCGAGACGAACCCGCCCAGGCGCACCGAGCGGCGCCACACCCGGTGATCGACGTCGTCGGGGGAGAGGCCGGCCAGCCGCCGGCGGCGCAGGTGCCACAGGCCGATGCCGACCAGCAGGGCACCGGCGACCATGAGCGCGGCCACGACGGCGTGGCTGAACGCGGCCAGCGCGGTGTTGTTGGTGAGGACGGCGAGGAAGTCGACCTGCACCGGGCGGCCGGTGGCGTCGTCGGTGACCACGCCGACCGGGTGCTGCATCCAGGAGTTGGCCGCGATGATGAAGTACGCGCTGACGATCGAGCCGATGACGGCGGCCCACAGCGCGGCGAGGTGCAGCTTCTTCGGGATGCGGCCCCAGCCGAAGATCCACAGGCCGAGGAAGGTCGACTCCAGGAAGAAGGCCAGCAGCGCCTCCAGCGCGAGCAGCGAGCCGAAGACGTCGCCGACGAACCGCGAGTACTCGCTCCAGGCCAGGCCGAACTGGAACTCCTGCACCAGCCCGGTGGCCACGCCGAGCACGAAGTTGATCAGGTAGACCCGGCCCCAGAAGCGGGTCATCCGCAGCCACTCGGGCTTGTCCGTGCGCACCCACATGGTGTGCATGACGGCGACCAGCAGCCCCAGCCCGATCGTCAGCGGGACCATGAGGAAGTGGTAGACGGTCGTGATCCCGAACTGCCAGCGTGCGACGTCCAGCACGTCCACGGTGGGCCCTCCCTGGTCGTCGTACGATCGGCGCATCCTTTTCTACGCCTCGTAGAAGGTAACTTCTACGAGGCGTAGAAGAGTCCGGGTGTGATGCGCAGGACAGGAGGAGCCCGTGGCGTCGCTGGGAGATCTGGAGCGCGCGGTCATGGACCGGCTGTGGTCGGCCGACGGCCCGCTGGCCGCGACCGAGCTGCGCGACGGCCTGGCCGGGCGCGGCCTGGCCCTGACCACCGTGCACACCGTGCTGTCCCGGCTGGAGCAGAAGGGCTTCGTCGTCCACGACGAGGGCCGGCCGCGGCGCTTCCGGGCCCGCGGCACCCGCGAGGACCACGCCGCCGAGCTCATGCACGAGGTGCTCGGGCAGGCCGGGGACCGGCAGGCGGTGCTCGCCCGCTTCGTCGGCGGCGTCGACCCCGACGAGGCGAGGCTGCTGCGCGCGCTGCTGGCCGCCGCCGGCCCGGGCGAGCCGACCGCCTGACCGGCGCCCGATGCTGCCCGCCACCGCCGCGGCCCTCGCCGTGCTGGCCGCGCTGCTGGCCTGGCCGGTGCCGGCGCTGCTGGCCCGCGCCGGCTGGCCGCCCCGCGACCCGCTGGTCGCGCTGGTCTGCTGGCAGGCGCTCGGGCTGGCCGGCGGCCTGTCCATCATCGGCGCGCTGCTGGTGCACGGGCTGGCGCCGTGGGGCGCCTCGCTGCCCGAGGCGCTCGGCGCGGTGCTCACCGGCCGGCCGGCCGGGACACCGGTCCGCGGCGACCACTGGACCACCCTGACCCTCGCCGGCGTGCTGGCCACCGAGCTGCTCGGCGTGCTGCTGCTGTCCTGGGTGCGCACCGCGCGCACCCGGCGGCGGCACCGGGAGCTGCTGGAGCTGGTGGTGCAGCCGGCCGCGCTGCCGGACGCCCGGCTGCTGGAGCACCCCGCCCCGGTGGCGTTCTGCATCCCCGGCGCGCGGCCGCTGCTGGTGCTGTCCTCGGGGATGGTCGCCGAGCTGGACGACGCCGCGCTGGCCGCCGTCGTCGCGCACGAGCGGGCGCACCTCCGTGAGCACCACCACCTCTACCTGCTGCCGTTCGTGGCCTGGGAGGCGGCGCTGCCGGTGCTGCCCGCCGCGGCCCGGGCGCACGCCGCGGTGCGCACGCTGGTGGAGATGCGCGCCGACGACGTCGCGCTGGCCTCGCTCCCCGGGCCCGCGCCCCGGCGCACGCTGGCCCGCGCCATCGTGGTGGCGGCCGGTGGCGCCGGGGGAGCGGGGGTGCCCTCGGGGGCCCTGGCGGTCACCGGCAGTGCGGTCGGGGACCGGGTGGTCCGGCTGCTGCAGCCGCCGGCGCCCCTGCCCGGCTGGGCCCGCGCGCTCGCGCTGCTGTCGGCGGGCCTGCTGCTGCTGGTGCCGACCGCGCTGCTGCTCCTCCCGGCGCTGTGAGCGACGCGGTCAGCGGCTGGCCGCGCCGAGGGTGGTCGGGACGTCGGTGCCGGTGAGCTCGGCCGACGCGGTCCACAGCCGGGCCGCCGTCGCCAGGTCGCTGGCCGCCCGGCTGCGGCCGACCAGCGTCGGGTACCCGCGCATCTCCAGCGGGCCGTCGGGGCCGGTGTAGCTGCCGCCGGGCAGGTCGGCGGTCGCCGCGAACAGCAGCGGCAGGGCGCCCTGCTCGGCGTCCATGGCCAGCAGCCGGTTGCCCACGGCCATGACGCCGTCCTTGGCCCGGTTGCCGGTGCGGCTCTGCAGGTTCGTCGCCGACCACCCCGGGTGGGCGGCCAGCGCGCGGACGGGGGACCCGGCCGCGGTCAGCCGGCGCTGCAGCTCCAGGGTGAACAGCAGGTTGGCCAGCTTGGACTGGCCGTAGGCGCGCTCGGGGGAGTAGCGCCGCCGCTCCCAGTTGGGGTCGTCGAGGGAGATCTCGCCCATGCGGTGCGCGCCGGAGGCGACGGTGACCACCCGGTCGGTGACCTGCGGCAGCAGCAGGTTCGTCAGCGCGAAGGGGCCGAGGTGGTTGGTGCCGAACTGCAGCTCGAAGCCGTCGGCGGTGCGGCCCGCCGGGACCATCATGATCCCGGCGTTGTTCACCAGGACGTCCAGCGGTCCGCGCCACGCCTCGGCGAAGGCGCGCACCGAGGCCAGGTCGGCGAGGTCCAGCCGGCGCACCTCGACGTCACCGGCCAGGCCCGCGGCCACGGCCGCGCCGCGCCCGGTGTCGCGGACGGCGAGGACGACGCGCGCACCTGCGGCGGCGAGCTCGCGGGCGGTGACCAGGCCCAGCCCGCTGGTGGCGCCGGTGACGACGGCGGTGCGGCCGGCCTGGGAGGGGATGTCGGCGGTGGTCCAGCGACTCGTCATGGTGAGTGAATGTAGTCGCTGCCAACAATGTGTGCAATGCCTACATCGACTAGCCTGCCCGCCGTGCGGCACCCCGACCAGCCCTACCACCACGGCGACCTGCGCGCCGCGCTGCTGGAGCGCGCGGCCGAGCAGCTGCGTACCGGGTCGCCGGCGGACCTGTCGCTGCGCCGGCTGGCCCGCGACCTCGGCGTCAGCCACGCCGCGCCGAGCCGGCACTTCCCCGACCGGAGGGCCTTCCTCGCCGCGCTCGCCGCGTCCGGCTGGCAGCGGCTGGACGCCGGGCTGGCCGCCGCCGACCCCGGGCCGGACGCCGGCCTGCGGTCCCGGGTGCTGGCTCTCGGCCGGGCCTACGTCCGCTTCGCCACCTCGGAATCGGCGCTGCTGGAGCTGATGTCCGCCGGCAAGGCCACCGGCGAGGCCACCGGCGGGGGCACCGGCGGGGCGCCGCACGCGGCCGACGCGGTGTCCGGGCCGGCCCGGGTGGTGCTCGACGCCCAGCGCCGCGGCGAGGTCGTCCCGGGGGACCCGGAGACCCTGGCCACCGCGCTGTGGGCGGGCCTGCACGGGGTGGCCGCGCTGTCGGTCAGCGGCGCCCTGCCCGGCGCGGACGTCGACCGCCTGCTGGAGCGGACGGTCGACGCCCTGCTGGACGGCCTCCGCCCGCGCTGAGGTGCCTCGTGCTCCCGTCCCGTCCCGCCGAGGGTGCCCCGCGCGGCCGCGCGCCGACCACCTCGACGCGGCCCCACCCGCCCGAGCGTGTGCGCGGAGGCGCCGTCCGAGCGGCCGGAACGCTGCCGCTGCGCCCACCGTCGCCGACCGGCAGTGGCCGTGCTGTCCACGGTGCTCCCGAGCAGGCCGCCCGAGGACGACCGATCAGTCGACGGACAGCCGCAGGTAACGCCCACGCGTCAGGACGTGCCAGAACTGGGAGGCGTTGCCTCCCGGCTCCACGGTCAGGTGGACCGGTCGGCCGACGACCGCCTCGACGCGCACCGTCTCGCTGCCCGTGCAGTCGATCGTGGCCCTGACCTCATGTACCCCCGGCGGCACCGTGAGGTCGGCTCGTGCGCCGCGGCTGACCCGTCCGACGCGCATGCCGTCCACCTCGATCCAGTACGACCGGAGCCGGTCCCGGTAGTCACCCGGCGGCCGCCGGACCGCGATCGTCGCTGCGTCGTCCGCGTCGACGGGCCTGACCTGCGGGCGTCCGTGGCGCAGTCGCTGTCACGCGGTCGGGCGACCTGCGGGGACGTCGGTGGACGGGTCGCCCACCGAGACCGCGCGCCCGTTGGGCGGCGCGCAGCACACCCCGTCGGAGCCCGGCCGGCCGCCGTCGAGCGGGCCCGTCGGCCCCTCGGCGCGGGGTGTCGCGGCAGGTGCACCCGGGGTAGTGGCAGCGCTCCGCCGCCCGGACCCGGGTGGCGGTCCTCGACGGGGAGGTCGGCGTGGCCGGGAAGAGTGGCAAGGGGAGCGACACGGCGAAGAAGGCGAACGCCAAGGCCGACGAGGAGGGCAAGAAGAACCCCCGTACGAGCTCGGCCGCCCGGAGCGAGCTGGGCAAGAAGGGTGGGAAGAAGGGCGGCAAGAAGTCCTGACCGGTCCCCCCGCACGCGCGGGGCGGCCCGCGGTCGAGCCGACACGTCGACCTGCCGCCGTGTCGACGAGTCGACCGGCCGCGCGACGGGTCGCCCCTGACCAGCGCGCGCGGGAGGATGGGCCCGACCAGGGGTCGGACGGGACCTCCGGCCACGGGTGGGACGCGGTGCGCGACGGGGCGTCCGCCGGGACGGAGGTGCGGGTGTCCGACGGGCTGTACGTGACCGGGTGCGAGCCGGGGACGGGCAAGTCCGCCGTCGCCCTGGGGGTCTTCGAGCTGCTCGCCCGGCGGGTCGGCCGGCTGGGCGTCTTCCGGCCGGTGGTCACGGCGGCGGACGGCGCCGACCGGGTCGTCGACCTGCTGCTGCCGCGGTCCCCGGAGCCGCGGCCGCCGTACGAGGCGTGCCTGGGCGTCCCGTACGCCGACGTCCTGGCCGACGAGGACCGTGCCGTCTCCGAGGTCGTCGACCGCTACCGCGCCCTGGCCGCCCGCTGCGACCGGGTGCTGGTCGTCGGCACCGACTTCACCGAGGCGGGCGCCGCCGGAGAGCTCGCGCTCAACGCGCGGATCGCGGTCAACCTGGGGCTCCCGGTCCTGGCCGTCGTCTCCGGGCACGACCGGACGGCGGCCGGCATCCGGTCGGCCGCCGACGTCGGGGTGGCTGCGATGCGGTCGGCCGGCTGCGAGGTCGTCGCCGTGGTCGCCAACCGGGTCGACCCGCGGGAGGTCGCCGCGGCACCGGCCACGGCCGCCGGCGGCCTGCCGGTCTGGGCCCTGCCGGAGGCCCCGGTGCTCACCGCGCCGACCGTCGCCGAGATCGCCGAGGCCTGCGACGGCGAGCTGCTGGCCGGCGACGCCGCGACACTGTCGCGGGAGACCTCCGGCGTGCTCGTGGGGGCCATGACGCTGCCCAACCTGCTCGACCGGCTGGTCGGCGACGTCGTCGTCATCACCCCGGGCGACCGCGCCGACGTGCTGCTCGGCGTGCTCGCCGCGCACCTGTCCGGCGGGCTGCCGGCACCGGCCGGCGTGGTCCTCACCGGCGGCATCCCGCCGGCGCCCCGGGTGCTCGAGCTGGTCGAGACGCTGCCCACCGGGCTGCCGGTGGTGCTCACCGCGCAGGACACCTACGCCACGGCGTCCACCGCGGCCGCCGTGCCGGGGCGGATCACGCCGGAGGCGACCCGCAAGGTGGACACGGCCCTGGCGCTGTTCGAGGCGCACGTCGACGGGGCGGACCTGCTCGACCGGGTCGCGGTGTCGCAGCCGCGGGTCCGGACGCCGCTGATGTTCGAGTACGAGCTGCTCGACCGCGCGCGCAGCGACCGCCGGCGGATCGTGCTGCCCGAGGGCACCGACGAGCGCGTCCTGCGCGCCGCGGAGAAGCTGCTGCGCCGCGGCGTCGTCGACCTCACCCTGCTCGGCGCGCCGGAGGAGGTCCGCGCTGCGGCCGCCCGCGCCGGCGTCGACGTCGAGGGCGCGGAGCTGGTCGACCCGTTCGACCCGGAGCTGCGCGAGCGGAACGCCGTCGAGTACGCCCGCCGCCGAGCGCACAAGGGCGTGCCCATGGACCAGGCCCGCGACGTGGTCGTCGACGTCTCCTACGCCGGCACGCTGATGGTCGCCCTCGGCACGGCCGACGGCATGGTGTCCGGTGCCGCGCACACCACCGCGCACACCATCCGGCCGGCCCTGGAGGTGATCCGGACGGTCGAGGGCGTGCCGATCGTCTCCAGCGTCTTCTTCATGTGCCTGGCCGACCGGGTGCTGGTCTACGGCGACTGCGCGGTCAACGTGCACCCCACGGCCGAGCAGCTGGCCGCGATCGCGGTCTCCTCGGGGCGCACCGCCGCGCAGTTCGGCGTGGAGCCGCGGGTGGCCATGCTGTCCTACTCGACCGGGCGGTCGGGCAGCGGCGCGGACGTCGACCGGGTGCGCGCGGCCACCGACCTGGTGCGCCAGCAGGCCCCGGACCTCTCCGTCGAGGGTCCCATCCAGTACGACGCCGCCGTGGACGCCAGCGTCGCCCGCGCCAAGCTGCCCGGCAGCGCCGTCGCCGGGCGGGCGACGGTGTTCGTCTTCCCGGACCTCAACACCGGGAACAACACCTACAAGGCGGTGCAGCGCAGTGCGGGGGCCGTGGCGGTCGGGCCGGTCCTGCAGGGCCTGCGCCGGCCGGTCAACGACCTGTCCCGCGGAGCGACCGTGCAGGACATCGTGAACACCGTCGCCATCACCGCGATCCAGGCCCAGCGGCAGGCTCCACAGCAGGCCCGGCCGTGACCGTGCTGGTGCTCAACGCCGGGTCGTCCTCGCTCAAGTACGCCGTCGTCGACGTCGGGGGCGGGACGTCGCTGGCGTCCGGGCTGGCCGAGCGGATCGGCCAGCCCACCGGGCGGCTCACCCACCGCGGCCCCGGCGGCGTCCCGCGGGTGACCGAGCGCCCGCTGCCGGACCACGCCGCCGCACTGGCGGCCGCCCTCGACGCCTTCGCCGACGCCGGGCCGGACCTCGCCGGCGTCGGGCTGACGGCCGTGGCGCACCGCGTCGTGCACGGCGGCACCCGGTTCGCCACGCCGGTCCGCGTCGACGACGGGGTGCTCGCCGCCGTCCGCGACCTCGCGGCGCTGGCCCCGCTGCACAACCCGGTCAACGCGACCGGCATCGAGGTCGCCCGGCGGGCGTTCCCGGGGCTGCCGCACGTGGCGGTGTTCGACACGGCGTTCCACCAGACGCTCCCCTCCCACGCGCACACCTACGCGGTGCCGCGGCAGTGGGCCCGCGAGCACGGCGTCCGCCGGTACGGGTTCCACGGCACGTCGCACGCGTACGTGTCCCGCCGGGCGGCCGAGGTTCTCGGCCGCCCGGTGGCCGACACCAACGTGGTCGTATTGCACCTGGGCAACGGGGCCAGCGCCGCCGCGGTCGCCGGCGGGCGCAGCGTGGACACCTCGATGGGGCTCACCCCGCTGGAGGGCCTGGTCATGGGCACCCGCTCCGGCGACGTCGACCCGGCGGTGGTGGCGCACCTGCGCCGGACGGCGGGCCTGGACGCCGACGCCGTCGACCGCGCGCTCAACTCCTCCAGCGGCATGCTGGCCCTGGCCGGGCACAGCGACCTGCGCGAGGTGCACCGCCTGGCCGCGGCCGGCGACGAGGCGGCCGCGCTGGCCCTCGACGTCTTCTGCCACCGCGTCCGCAAGTACGTCGGCGCCTATCTGGCGGTGCTCGGCCGCACCGACGCCGTGGTGTTCACCGCCGGGATCGGCGAGAACGACGCCGTCGTCCGGGCCCGCTCGCTGGCCGGGCTGGAGACGCTGGGCATCGTGGTCGACCAGGCACGCAACGCCGCCCCGTCGCGGGCGGCCCGGGTGGTCTCCGCCGACGGCAGCCCGGTCGCCGTCCTCGTCGTCCCCACCGACGAGGAGCTGGAGATGGCCCGGCAGGCCGCCGCGCTGCTGGACGGCGGCTGAGCGGGCAGGCTCGCGGGGTGGCCGGCACCGAGGTGACCCCCTTCCGCGTCGACGTGCCGCAGGCGGACGTCGACGACCTGGCCGACCGGCTGCGGCGCACCCGCTGGCCGGTCGCCCAGCACCTCGCCGGGGAGCGCGGCATCCCCGTCGAGCGGGTGCGGGAGCTGACCGGGAGGTGGGCGTCGGGCTGGGACTGGCGGGCCCAGGAGGCGGCGCTCAACGCCTGGCCGCAGGTGGTGACGACGGTCGACGGCACCCGCGTCCACGCGCTGCACGTGCGGTCCCCGGAGCCGGACGCCGTCCCGCTCGTGCTGCTGCACGGCTGGCCGGGCTCGGTGGTGGAGTTCCTGCGGGTGCTCGGTCCGCTCAGCGACCCGGCGTCCCACGGCGGCGACCGGGCCGACGCGGTGCACCTCGTCGTCCCCTCGCTGCCCGGCTTCGGCTTCTCCGGCCCGACGCCGGACGGCGGCTGGACGCCGGCCCGGATGGCCCGCGCGGTGGCCGAGCTCGTGGCCCGCCTCGGCCACGACCGCTACGTCGTCCACGGCGGCGACTGGGGCTCCCACGTCGGCCGCGACCTCGCCGTCGCCGACGGCGCGCACGTCGCCGGGCTGCACGTGACCATGACGCCCGGGCCGGCCCCCGACGGCGACCCGGCCGCGGAGCGGAAGGCGGCGCGGTACGCCCGCGAGCTGTCCGGCTACGCCAAGGTGCAGGGCACCCGGCCGCTGGCGCTGGCGCCGGCGCTCACCGACTCGCCGGCCGGGCTGCTCGCCTGGGTCGCCGAGCGGTTCGCCGAGTGGACCGACCCGGCGAGCGAGGTCGACGTCGACCAGCTGCTCACCAACGCAGCGGTCTACTGGTTCACCCGCACCGGGCCGTCGTCGGCCCAGCTGTACTGGGAGCGGGCGCACGCGCCGGTGCCCGGCTGGTCGCGGGACGTGCCGACCGGGGTGGCGGTGCTCCCGCACGACCTGTTCCGGCCACCGCGGGCGGCGGTGGCCGAGGCGGTCGACCTGGTGTCGTGGACGGAGTTCCCGCGGGGCGGCCACTTCGCGGCCATGGAGGTGCCCGGCCTGCTCGTCGAGGAGCTGCGGCGGTTCGTCCGGGCGGTGGCCCGCTGACCGCCGCGGTCAGCCGTCCCCGCCGTCCTCGCCGGTCTGCAGCCGGTCGACGGTGGCCTGCAGCCGCTCGGTGTCGGCCCGGGCGTCGGCCAGCTGGTCCTGCAGGCCGAGGATCACCCCCGCGGAGGCCAGGGTGTGCCCGTCGTCCAGCAGCTGGCGCAGCCGCGCGGCCAGGGTGAGCTGGTGGCGGGAGTAGCGGCGGTGCCCGCCGGGGGAGCGGTGCGGCTGCAGCACGCCGGCGATGTCCAGGCTGCGCAGGAAGGCCGCCTGGACGCCGAGCAGGGCGGCGGCCTGGCTCATGGTCAGCGCGGGGTAGTCCGGGTCGTCGAGGCGCCCCACCGGGTCACCGGCGCCGGGTCCGGGTCTGGTCATGGCGGTCCCCCGATCTCGGGTCGAACGGGGCGTCCGGGATGCACGAGGGCCGGGTCCGCGCGGACCCGGCCCTCGCAGGCGGCGCCGTCGATCAGCTCTCGACCGACTTCTGCCCGGTCGACTCGCCCTCGATGGTGCGGTGCTCCACCGTCGCCGGGGCGTCGGCGCGGGTGACCGTGATCTTCCGGGAGCGCGCCTTCTCGGCGACCGGGATGCTCACGGTCAGCACGCCGTCGTGGTAGCTCGCCTCCAGCCGCTCGGTGTCCAGACTCCGGCCGAGGACGAGCTGGCGGGTGTAGCTGCCGTACGGCCGCTCGGCGATCGCCCACTCCGCGTTCTCCAGCTGCGGTACCGAGCGCTCGGCGGTCACGGTCAGCGTGGTGCCCTCGACCTGCAGGTCGATCGAGCCGGGGTCGACGCCGGGCAGGTCGAAGTGGGCGACGAAGTTGTCGCCGACCCGGTAGGCGTCCATCGGCATGCCCGACAGGGGGCGGGCGGTCAGCGACCCGGCCCGGCCGGCGAGCTGGTCCAGCGCGCGGAAGGCGGCGGACGTGGCGGCGAACGGGTCGTAGGCGGTCAGCATGGCCATGGCTGTGCAACCTCCTGGTGTCGTGCTGGTCAGGTTCGCTGCCCGAGGTGTACCTCTAGTGGCCAGTAGAGATTACCTCGGTCGCGCACCCGAGTAAACGTCTGTCGCGCAGGTTTGTTCCCGCGGGTCCGGCCCGCCCCGTCGCGCGTGATCTCCCGCCCGGCGGGGCAGGACAGGTCCGTGGACGACACCGGAGCACAGCGGGCGCAGGGGGGACCGGAGCGGCACGGGCGGGGTGACCAGGAGCCGCAGGTGGTCACCGCCCTGGACGGCGACGTCGCGACGTCGACCGTGCAGGGCGAGTTCACCGGGGAGGCCCGCCGGCCGCTGGTGCGGACCATCACCGACCTGCTGCTCGGCCGGCCGCACCTGCGGCAGGTGCGGCTGGACCTGCGCGGGGTCACCTACCTCAACTCCGCCGGCATGGCGGTGCTCGTGCAGCTGCAGAAGCTCTGCCAGCCGCGCGGGGTGGAGGTCGTGCTGGTCTCCCCGCCGGCGGCGGTCGCCCGGCCGCTGCAGCTGTCCGGCCTGTGGCTGCGCTTCACCGTGGAGCAGCAGCCGGTCCTCGCCGACGACCGGGTCGACCGGGAGGGCGGCGGCTGAGACGCGGTGTCGGGCGCCCCGGACGGAGGGCGGGCTCCTAGCCTGACCGGGTGCCGCCGAGCCACCCCCACAGCCACGGTCCCGACCCGGACGCCCCGCCGCCGAGCCCGGAGGTCCTCGCCCGCCGCCGGCGGGCGGTCTGGCTGATGCTGCTGCTGCTCGTGCCGGTCGGGCTGGCCACGGTCGCCGGCCTGGTGGTGCTGTGGCCCGCCGACGGGCCGACCCGGGCCGAGCAGGCCGCCGAGCTGTTCCTCCCGCCGGGCACCACCTACCCGGAGGCGGAGGTGTCCACCGTCGAGCCCTACGACTGCTCGGTCCCCGGCGGGGAGGGGCAGGTGGCCCAGCAGCTCACCTGCGCCACCGTCGTCGTCGAGGTGCTCGACGGCGACGGCGCGGGGGAGTTCCAGCGGCTGGACCTCACCGCCGACATCTACGCCGCCGGCATCGCCGAGGGCGACGTCCTCGTGCTCACCCGGGACCCCGGGGCCGAGGGCGGGGCGGGGTACGGCTTCTACGACTACGACCGCGACCTGCCGATGGTCGCCCTCACCGTCGCCTTCGCCGTCGTCACCGTGGCCGTGGCCCGGCTGCGCGGCCTGGCCGCCCTGGTCGGGCTGGCCTTCGCCTTCGCCGTGCTGCTGCAGTTCCTGCTGCCCGGGCTGCTCGGGGACTCCTCGCCCACGCTGGTCAGCCTGGTCGGCTCGGCGGCGATCATGTTCGTCGTCCTCTACCTGGCGCACGGCTTCTCCGCGCGGACGACGACGGCGCTGGTCGGCACGCTGTTCGGGCTGGCGCTGGTGGCCGTGCTCGGCGCGGTGTCGGTGGCGGCGGCCCGGCTGACCGGGCTGACCAGCGAGGAGACCGTGCAGCTGCAGACCTTCGACCCGGCCATCGACTTCTCCGGCGTGGTGCTCGCCGGCGTGGTGGTCGCCGGGCTCGGCGTGCTCAACGACGTCACGATCACCCAGGCCTCGGCGATCTGGCAGCTGCACGAGGTGGACCCGGCGATGGGCTGGCGGGAGCTGTACCGCCGCGGCATGGCGGTCGGCCGCGACCACATCGCCTCCACCGTCTACACGATCGTGTTCGCCTACGCCGGGGCCTCGCTGCCGCTGCTCATGCTCTTCGAGATCTACGCCCAGCCGTGGGACGTCGTCCTCACCAGCGCAGGCCTGGCCGAGGAGGTGATCCGCACGCTGGTCGGCTCCATCGCGCTGGTGCTCGCCGTGCCGGTGACCACCGTGGCCGGCGCCTTCTTCGCCACGGCCGCCGGCACCGCGGCCGGCGCGGCGACCGAGCGGCGGGTCACCGCGCTGCGCGCCCGGCTCGCCCGGTGAGCCAGGCCGTGCCCGACTTGCTGGACGCCGCCCGCGCCGCGCCCGGCTTCATGCCCGACGACGAGGGGACGGCGCTGTACGCGGCGGCCCGCGCGGTCGCCGTCCCCGGGCCGCTGCTGGAGGTGGGCAGCTGGATGGGCCGGTCGGCGCTGTACCTGGCCGCCGCGGCGCGGGAGACCGGCCGGGTGGTGGTGACCGTCGACCACCACCGGGGCTCCGAGGAGCACCAGCCCGGCTGGGAGTACCACGACCCGGCGCTGGTCGACCCCGCCGTCGGGCTGCTGGACACCCTGCCGCGGTTCCGCCGGACCATCGCCGACGCCGGCGCCGAGGACGTCGTCATCGCCGTCGTCGGCCGCTCGGAGGCCGTCGCCCCGCTGTGGGCCACCCCGCTGGCGCTGCTGTTCCTCGACGGCAGCCACACCGAGGAGTCCGCCCGCCGCGACCAGGACGCCTGGGTGGCCAAGCTGGCCGTCGGCGGCACGCTGGCCATCCACGACGTCTTCCCCGACCCCGCCGACGGCGGGCAGGCCCCCTACGGCGTCTACCGGCGGGTGCTCGCGTCGGGGGCGTTCAGCGAGCTGCCCGGCACCGGCTCGCTGCGGCTGCTGCGCCGTGAGCACTGAGGACCCGCTGGCCCGGGAGCGGGCCGCGGCACTCGCCCAGATCGCCGCGCTGACCGGCGAGTTCGACCAGGTCGTCGACGCGTCGAGGCAGTCCAACGCCGACGACGAGCACGACCCCGAGGGCGCCACGATCGCCTTCGAGCGCCAGCAGGTCGCCGCGTTGCTGGCCTCGGCGCGCCGCCGGCTGGCCGACGTCGAGGCGGTCCTGGAGCGGCGGGCGGCCGGCGGCTACGGCGTGTGCGAGACCTGCGGCCGGCCGATCGCGCCCGAGCGGCTGGCCGCCCGCCCCGCGGCGCGCACCTGCATCACCTGCGCCCGCTGACAGGCTCGGCGTAGGCATGGGAGGCGTAGGCATGGGAGGCGTAGGCATGGGAGGCGTAGGCATGGGAGGCGTAGGCATGGGAGGCGTAGGCATGGGAGGCGTAGACACAGGAGGCAATGCCCGCGGATCGACCCCCGCGGACGGGTGCATCGCCTCCTCTGCCCGGTTGCGTCAGCTCACGTAGCGGCGGGCGGTCGAGGTGCGCTGGGCGTGCTCGAGTGCGACGAAGCGGGCCTCGGCGTGGGCGGGCAGCACCCGCCGCTCGCGCAGCACCCAGGGGATCCCGCGCACCGCGGCCAGCAGCCCCTGCGCGGTCACCCGGTCGCGGGGCAGGGTGCGCAGCAGGTGGCCGGTGCGGCGCAGCGCGGGGCGCACCGGGCGGCGCAGCCACGTCGTCCACAGGGTGTTGCGGATGCCGTCGCGGCGCCGCCGGTGCGAGTCGCGGGCCCTCGACGCCTGGTGGTGCACGGTGAGCTGCGGCAGGTAGCACAGCTCCCAGCCGGCGGCGGCCAGGTCGCCGGCCATCAGCTCCTCCTCGCCGCCCAGCCACAGCCGCGCGCAGAACCCGCCGACCTCGGTGAACGCCTCCCGTCGCAGCACCGAGGCGCCCGCGAGGAAGGAGCCCAGCGCCGGGCCGGGCAGCCAGTCGGCGCCGCGCACGGGGGAGTCCCGCAGCTCCGGCACGATCGGGTCCTCCCGGCCGCCGGGCTCGACGAGGATCCGCGCGGTCACCACCGCCAGCCGCGGGTGGGCGTCCAGCACGTCGGCGGCGGTGCGCAGCGAGCCGGGGTCCCACCAGGTGTCGTCGTCGCAGAAGGCCACGTAGGGGGTGTCCACCCGGGCCACCCCCACGTTGCGGCCGACCGCGCCGAGGTTGTCCGGGCTGGCGACCAGCTCCACCTGCGGGAACCGCCCGGCCACCGCCTGCGCCGTCCCGTCGGTGGAGCCGTTGTCCACGACGACGACGTGCGGCTGCTCGGGCAGCGCCACCAGCCGGGCCAGCGCGCCGAGCACCTCGTCGCGGCGCTGGTGGGTGATGACGACGACCGACACCCGCGGGTCGCGGCCGGTCCCGACCTCGCGCGGCCGGGGCTGCGTGGCGGTCACGCCGCCTCCGCCAGCACGCGCAGGTCGGCGCGCACCCGCTCGGGGACGACCCGGCGGCGGCGCAGCGCGGCCGGCACCTCCGGCAGCGCGCGCAGCAGCCCCCGCCGCTCCGGACCGGTGCGCAGCGCGGTCAGCGCCAGCCGCGACACCTCCGGCCACGGCCGGCGCATGACGGCGGTGAGCAGCCGGCTGCGCCAGATCGCCGTCCGCCGCACCTCCGGGGCGTGCCGCCGCGTGGAGGGGTGGTGGTGCACGGTGACGGAGTCGACGTAGGCGATGCCCCAGCCGGCCGCGGCGAGGTCCAGGGACAGCCGCTCCTCCTCGCCGGGGAACCGGACCACGGGGTCGAACCCGCCGACGGCGAGGAACGCCTCGGTGCGCACCATCGCGCCGCAGGCGATGAAGCCCAGCAGCGCCGGGCCGGGCAGGTCGGCCGGCGTGCCCAGCGGGCTGCGGGCCAGCTCGGCGCAGAAGGAGTCCAGCCGCTCCTCGGGGCCGACCAGGATCCGCGCGTTGAGCACTGCCAGCCGCGGGTGGGCGCGCATGACCTCCACCGCGCGGGCGAGGTCGCCGGGCGCCCACCAGGAGTCGTCGTCGGCGAAGGCGACGAACTCGGTGCCGGCCCGCTCGACGCCGAGCGTGCGGGCGTGCGCGCCGACGTTGCGCTCCAGCGGCAGCACGGTGACCGCGGGCAGGGCCGCGCGCACCGCGTCCACGGTGCCGTCGGTCGAGGCGTTGTCGGCCAGCACCACGGGCGCCTCGTGGCGCGGCAGCGTGGCCAGCAGGTCCTCGCGGCGGTTCTGGCTCATGACGACGACGGCCACGTCGCCGGGCCGGGGGGCGTTCACGGCCTCCCTCTGCCCGCGGCGCCGGGCAGCCAACCGGCCGGCTCCTGTGACGTCTCCGTCCCGGCGGCGGGCAGCGCGCCCGGGTCGGTGAACAGCCCCGACGCGCCGGTGGCGCCGGACAGCGCGTCGGCGGCGAGGACGACGGCGGCCGCGGTCCACGTCGTCCGCTCCACCGGCCAGCGGGCGTCGTCCGGCCAGACGTAGCCGGTCCAGTACGAGCCGTCGCCGGCCCGCAGGTGCTGCATCGCGGCCACCTGCTCGAGGGCGGCGTCCGGCCGGCCCGCGGCGGCCAGCGCCAGCGCCAGCTCGCAGGTCTCCGCGCCGGTCACCCACGGCCGGTCGGCGACGCAGCGGGCGCCCAGCCCGGGGACGACGAACCGGTCCCAGTCCGCGGCCAGCCGGGCGTCGGCCGGGGCGCCGGTGACCGCCCCGCCGAGCACGGGGTAGTACCAGTCCATCGAGTACCGCGACCGGTCGGCGAACGCCTCCGGCCGGTCGCGGAGCGCGGCGCCCAGCCCGGTGAGGGCCAGCTCCCAGTCCGGCTGCGGCTCACCCGTCAGGCCGGCGAGGGCGACGCCGCAGCGCAGCGCCTGGTACAGGCTGGCGTTGCCGGTGAGCAGCGCGGTGTCGTCGGCGGTGCCGTCCGGGCGCAGCGCCCAGCCGACCGCGCCGCCGGGCAGCTGCATGCGGGTCACCAGGTCCAGGCCGCGCCGCACGGCCGGCCAGGTGCCGGCGACCAGCTCGGCGTCGCCGGTGCACAGCCAGCTGTGCCACAGGCCGACGGCGAGGTAGCCGGCGTGGTTGCTCTCCGCGGCGCCCGGGGACACCTCGGCGCCGTCCCGGTACTCCGCCGCCCACGACCCGTCCGGCCGCTGCCGGCGGGCCAGCCACCGGTAGGCCGCCCCGGCGCGGGCGTGCTCGCCGCCGACGTCGAGGGCCATGGCCGCCTCCACCATGTCCCACGGGTCCAGCGGCCCGCCGCGCGACCACGGCAGCGCGCCGTCGGACTCCTGCTCGGCCGCGATGGCCGCGACGGTGGCCCGCACCTGCTCCCCGCTCAGCACGCCGGGCAGCTCGGGGAGCGGCTCAGACAGCGGTCCGCTCCCGCTCGCGTCCCGGGGCCGGGGTGCCGGCGGCCTTCTGCGCGTAGACCACGAGGCTCTTGCCGAGCACCGGGTCCAGCAGCCGCTCGGCGACCCGGGTGGGCCACGGGCGCCGGGTCAGGTCCCAGACCAGCAGCCGGTGGTAGGCCCGGACGGCGGCCGGCTCGCGGTCGACGCCGACGGCGCACCGGAGCCACCAGAACGGGGCGTGCAGCGCGTGCGCGTGGTGCTGGGCCCCGGGCACCAGCCCGGCCGCGGCCAGCCGGGCCCGCAGCACGTGGCCCCGGTAGATGCGCACGTGCCCGCCCTCGTTGGCGTGGTAGGCGTCCGACAGCGCCCAGCAGACCCGCTCGGGCCCGTACCGCGGGACGGTGACCGCCACGGTGCCGCCGGGCCGCAGCACCCGGGCGATCTCGGCGAGGGCGGTCGCGTCGTCCGGGACGTGCTCGAGGACCTCCGCGGCGATCACCCGGTCGACGCTGGCGTCGGGGAGGGGCAACGCCAGCAGGTCGCCGCGCACCACCTCGTAGCGGGCGCCCGCCGGGGACTCCCCGGCCGCCGCGATCGCGCCCAGCCAGCGCTTCGTCGTCGCCACCTCGGCGGCCCCCCGGTCGAGGGCGACCACCCGGGCGCCGCGCCGGTGCGCCTCGAAGGCGTGCCGGCCCTCACCGCAGCCGAGGTCCAGGACGGTCGTGCCCGGCCGCACGTCCAGCCGGTCGTAGTCCACCGTCAGCACCGGCCGCGGGTCCGTTCCAGCACCTCGGCGTACCAGTCCGCCGTCCGCTCGGCGGTGGACCGCCACGTGTAGGAGGCCAGCACCCGGCGCCGCCCGGCCCGGCCGAGCTGCTCGGCCAGCGAGGGGTTCTCCAGCACCAGCCGCAGCGCCGCGGTCAGCTCGTCGACGTCGCCGGCGCGGGTCCGCAGCCCCGCCTGGGTGCCCACCACCTCCGGCAGCGCGCCGGCGTCGGTGGTGACCAGGGCGGTGCCGCAGGCCATGGCCTCCACCGCGGGCAGCGAGAAGCCCTCGTACAGCGACGGGACGGCGACGACGGCGGCCGACTGCAGCAGCCGGACCAGGTCGGCCTCCGGCAGCGGTCCGGTGAAGCGGACGGCGTCGTGCAGGGCCAGCCGGTCCAGGGCCGCCCCGGCCGGCCCGCCGGGCCGCGCGGTGCCGACGACGGTGAGCCGCACCGGCCGCTCCGTGCGCAGCTTGGCCACCGCCTCCAGCAGGTGGACCAGGCCCTTGAGCGGCACGTCGGCGCTGGTGGTGACCACCACGGAGTCCGGGTCGCGCGGCCGGCCCGCGGGCGGCGGGGTGAACACGGCCGGGTCGATGCCCACCGGGACGACGCGGACCCGCCCGGCCGGGACGCCGAGGTGGGTCTCGATGTCGCGGCGGGAGCTCTCCGAGACCGTGGTGACCCCGTCCAGCCGCGGGGCCACGCGGGCCTGCATGCGGGTGAAGCCGTACCAGCGGCGCAGCGTCAGCCGCCGGCGCAGGGAGGGGGCGGCAGCCAGCTCCAGGCCGCGGTCGACGGCGACCGGGTGGTGCACGGTGGCCACCGTCGGGATGCCCGCGCGGACCAGCCGCAGCAGGCCCGACCCGAGGCTCTGGTTGTCGTGCACGACGTCGACCTCGGCGGCGCGGGGGAGCAGCAGCCGGGCCGCCCGCAGGCTGAACGTGCGCGGCTCCGGGAAGCCCGCGGTGCACATCGTCGCCCACTCGAGCAGGTCGGTGCGGTCCCGGAACTCCGACGGCCGCGGGGTGCGGAACGGGTCGGGCTCCCGGTAGAGGTCCAGGCTCGGCAGCCGGGTCAGCGGCACGCCGTCGTCCAGCTCGGGGTAGGGCTGCCCGCTGACCACGGTGACCGCGTGGCCCAGCGCGGTGAGCTCGCGGGACAGCGCCCGCACGTACACGCCCTGCCCGCCGCTGTGCGGCCTGCTCCGGTAGGACAGCAGTGCGATGCGCAACGGCCGTCCCATGGTCGGCGACTCTAGCCAGGGGCCGGCAGCGCCCGGCGCGAGGAGCCCTGGGCTGCGCGGGGGCGGGGCGCCTGACAGGATCGCGGCCGTGCTGCGCCACGTCGTCCTGTTCACCTGGTCCGACGACGCCGACGAGGAGCGCCGGGAGCAGACCCTGGCCGCCCTGCGCCGGCTGCCCGACGAGGTCGGCGGGATGACCGCCTTCGCGGTCGGCCCGGACGCCGGGTTGCGCCCGGGCAACGCGCACACCGCGCTGGTCGCCGACTTCCCCGACGTCGAGGCCTGGCGGCGCTACGCCGAGGACCCGGTGCACCTGCAGGTGATCGCCGACCACGTCACCCCGATCCTCGCCGCGCGCACCGCCGTCCAGTACGAGGTCTAGACCAGGACCCCGGCCGGCTACCGGCCGGGCCGCCACGGCGGGGTTACCGTCGGCGCATGAAGCGATCGCACCGTGCCAGCCGGACCGCCCTGCTCGCCTCGGGGCTGCTGGCCGGTGCGGTGCTGACCGGCTGCGCGTCCGGCGCCGACGTCCGGGAGGCCGCGGCCACCGGCGCGCCCGCGCCGTCGGTCGAGGCCGCGGCCGCGACGCCCGCCGCCGACCTCGCCGCCGGCCTGCTGCCCGCCGACGCCTTCGGGCCCGGCGCCCGGGTGCTGCCGGTCAGCGGGCAGCAGCTGCTGTCCCGGGCCGCGGTGCTGCCGGCCGGGCTGCCGGCCGACGTCCAGGTCACCCCGGAGGCGTGCGCCGCCGTGCTCCGCGCCCTGCCGGCCGCCGCCGAGGGCCCCGCCGCGGAAGACGTCGCCGCGCAGGTCGCCGTCTCCGGCAGCACCTACACCGCCGAGCTGCTCGCCGTGGCCGGCCCGGCCGCCGGGCTGGTCGGCGAGGTCCCCGCGCTGGTCGGGCAGTGCCCGCAGGTGCAGGTCACCGCCCCCGGGCACGGCACCGCGACGGTCGGCCTGACCGCGTTCGACGTCCCCGACCTCGGCGACGACTCCGTGGGCGTCGCGGTGACCGTCGCCGCGACCGGGCCGGACGGCGCCCCGGTCACCGGCGCCGGCCTCCTGGGGCTGGTGCGCGACGGCGACCGGGTGCTGGCGCTGGCCACCGGCGACCGCACCGGCGCCGAGCCGGACCGCGCGGCGTTCACCGCGCTGCTCCAGCAGGCCGTGGCTGCGCAGGACTGACACCCCCCGCGGGGGCGTCCACAGCCGTCCCGCCGGTCCACAGATCCCCGTCACGGCGCCTGCGGGGGCCGGACGGGCACCACGGTCGGCGCATGGACGACCCCACGCGCCCCCTGGTGCGCCTCTCCGATCCCGCCGACATCCTCACCGCGCTGCCCCACCTGATCGGCTTCCACCCGCACGAGTCCGTGGTGGTCGTCGCCCTCGGCGGGGACACCGGCACCCGGGTGTGCCTCACCGCGCGCGCCGACCTGCCCGGCCGCGCGGGCTCGCCGGGGGTCGCCTCCGACCTGGCCCGCCGGGTGGCCACCGAGGCCCCCGCCGCCGCCGTGGTCGCCGTCGTCTCCGAGTCGCCGGACGACCGGGACGTGCTGCCCGGCGGGGACCCGCTGCCGGGGCTGCCGCACCGCGGGGTGGTGCACGACGTCGTCGTCGCGCTGGCCGCGGAGGGCATCCCGGTCCGGGACGCCCTGCTCGTCCGCGGCGGCCGCTGGTGGTCCTACGACTGCCCGGAGCCCTGCTGCGCCCCGGGCGCCGGCACGGCCCTGCCCGGCGGCGTGCCCGCGCTCGCCGCCGCCTCGGTGGCCGCCGGCCAGGTGGTGGCCGGCCACCGCGGGGAGCTCGAGACCCGGATCGCCCCGGTCGGCGGCCCGGCCCGCGCCGCGATGGAGGCGGTCACCTGGCGGCTGGTCGACCGCCGCGTCCGCGCCGCCCGGGACGACCCGGACGGCGAGGCCCGCCGCTCGTGGGACGCGGTGCTGGCGGCGCTGCGCCGCTGCGGGCCGGGCGGGCGCCCGCTGCCGGACCGCCAGGTGGCCGGGGTGCTGTGGGCGCTGGCCGACGTCCGGGTGCGTGACCGGGCGCTCGGCCTGGCGCTCGGGGAGGACGCCCCGGCCGCCGAGCTGCTGTGGACCGAGTGCACCCGCCGCGCCCCGGCGCCGCTGGACGCCGCCCCGGCCACGCTGCTGGCCGTGAGCGCGTGGCTGCGCGGGGACGGCGCCATGGCCGGCATCGCCCTGCAGCGGGCGCTGGACAGCCGGCCCGCCTACCGGCTGGCGCGGCTGCTCGTCCAGGGGCTGGACGCCTGCCTGCCCCCGCGCGAGCTGCGCGACCTCGTGGCCGCGGCAGCCGCCGGCACCGACGCGCTGTGGGCCGCCGGGTGAGCCGTCCTCACACCAGCTCGGGGCGCCGCCACTGCTCGCCGTGCACGTGCTCGGCCAGGAAGGCGAGCACCGTCTCGTACCAGACGCGGTGGTTGCCGGGGTGCAGCACCCAGTGGTTCTCGTCGGGGAAGTAGAGGAAGCGGGAGGGCACGCCGCGCTTCTGCAGGTCGTACCAGAGCCGCAGCGCCTCCCCGATCGGCACCCGGTAGTCCCGGTCGCCGTGGATGACCAGCACCGGCGTGCGGATGGCGTCGGCGGCGCGGTGCGGGGAGTTCCGCTCGTAGCGCTCCGGCCGGTGCACCGGGTCGCCCCACTCCTTCTCCCAGTAGGAGGCCATGTCGGTGGTGCCCACGAACGAGTCCAGGTCCCACAGGCTGGCGTGCGTCACGATCGCGGCGAACCGGTCGGTCTGCGTGGCGATCCAGTTGGCCATGTAGCCGCCGAAGGACCCGCCCATCGCCGCCGTGCGCGAGCCGTCGACGTCCGGGCGCGCCACGGCGGCGTCCACGGCCGCCATCAGGTCGGTGTAGGGCGCCCCGCCCCACTCGCCCCAGCCGCGGCGGACGAAGTCCTGCCCGTAGCCCTGCGACAGCGCCGGGTCCGGCAGCAGGACGGCGTAGCCGCGGGCGGCCATCACCCACGGGCACCAGCGCCAGGACCACGAGTTCCAGCTCATCAGCGGCCCGCCGTGCACCCACAGCAGCAGCGGCGCCGGGCGGTCGGCCGAGGCGCCCTCGGGCAGCACCAGCCAGGAGTGCACCGGGGTGCCGTCGGCGGCGGTGGCCTCGACCTCGTGCAGGGTGCCCGGCAGCGCGGGCGCCCCGCCGGGGGAGGGCAGCGGCGCGGGGTGCTGGCCGGTCGCCTCCGGGTCCAGCCGCACCGGGGTCGGGGGCTCGTCGTAGGCCGAGCGCAGCGCGTAGAGGGCGCTGCCGTCGCGGGCCACCTGCAGGTCGCTGTAGGCGCCGTCGGTGGTCATCCGCACCGGGTCGCCCCCGGTGGCGGGCACCCGGAACAGGGCGTGCCGCGCGCCGTCGTCGGCGAGGAAGTACACCGTCGTCCCGTCCGCGGCGAACTGCGGCGCCGACGGCCACCGGTCGAAACCGGCGGTGAGGTCGCGGGTCTCCCCGGTGGCCACGTCGACGTGCAGCAGGGTGTGGTCCGGGGGCTCCTCCCAGCTCGACAGCGACTCCCGCACGCACACCACGGCGCGGCCGTCGGGGGAGAAGCGCGGCGCGTACACGTCGGCCTGCGGGTCGTCGACCAGCACCCGGGTGTCCCCGCCGGCGGTGTCCAGCAGGACCAGCCGCTGCCGCCGCGCGGCCCGGCCGTCGGGCACGGACTCCACCCGGACCACGGTGCGGCCGTCGGGGGACAGGTCCAGGTCGCCGCCGGCGCCGTCCGGCGGGACGGCGCCCGGCGTCAGGTCGCGCAGCACCACCTCCGCCGGCTGCTCGCCGGCGGCCGGGTCGGCGGGCAGCACGCCGGCCCAGAACACGTGCGGGGTGGCCGGGCCCAGGTCGCTGTCCCAGTGCCGCACCGGGTAGGCCTCGTGCAGGACCGCGGTGACCCCGGCGTCCGCGCGCCGCTTGCGGCGGGCGGCGTCGTCCTCGGCGTCGGCCGCACCCGGCACCGCCGAGGCGGTGACGACGACCTCGCCGCTGTCCGCCGCGACGGCGACCCCGCCGACCCCGCCCGGGTGGGTGACCACCGGCCGGGCCTCCCCGCCGTCGGCCGGCAGGACCCACAGCGCCGGCTTCGGCTCCTCGCCGTCGGCCTTGGCCGCGGGGTCGGGGCGGGCGGAGGTGAACAGCAGCGACCCGTCCGGCGCCCACACCGGCGCGGCCTCGCCCGAGGCGCCGCGGGTGAGCCGCCGGGCGGGGCGCCGGCCCTGCGGGTCGACCTCCCACAGCGCGGACTGCCACTTCTTCCCGTCCGCGTCCAGCGTCTGCACCCCGACCGCCAGCCGCCGCCCGTCGGGGGACAGGGCCAGCCCGCCCACCCGGGGCAGCGCGACGAAGGCGGCGAGGTCGGCGAAGGGGTCGGCGGGGGCGGCGGTCTCGGCGCCGATCGGCTCGCTCACCCGGCCCACCGTAGGAGCCGGGTGGGCGCGCTCACAGGCGGGGGGCCGCCTCCACGGGGGTGAGCTCCTCGTCGAGGGCGCTGACGAACACGTGCTGGGCCACGCCGGCCGGCAGGACGGCGCCGTCCAGGCTGATCGACCCGGCCGTGAGCTGCGCGACGGCGGTCATGCCCGGCCGCAGGCCCTGGGCGGCCAGCTGGCGCATGAGCTCGTTGTCCTCCTGCAGCTGCTCGCTGATCCGCCTGATCTCCACCCGGCGGCCCTCGGGCGTGGCCGTGGTGGACAGCAGCGTCAGGGAGTCCAGCACCGCCGAGGTCTCCCCGCCGAGCGCGTCCAGCCCGGGGATCGGGTTGCCGAAGGGGGACACCGTCGGGTTGCCCAGCAGGGTGAGCAGCTTGCGCTCGACGGCCTCGCTCATGACGTGCTCCCAGCGGCACGCCTCCTCGTGCACGTCGGCGTAGTCCAGGCCGATGACGTCGACCAGCAGGCACTCGGCGAGCCGGTGCTTGCGCATCACCGCGGTGGCCAGCTGGCGCCCGGACTCCGACAGCTGCAGGTGCCGGTCGCCCTCGACGGTGAGCAGGCCGTCGCGCTCCATGCGGGCGACCGTCTGGCTGACCGTCGGGCCGCTCTGGTGCAGCCGCTCGGCGATGCGGGCGCGGAGGGGGACGATCCCCTCCTCCTCCAGCTCGAAGATCGTCCGGAGGTACATCTCGGTGGTGTCGATGAGGTCGTTCACAGCTCTCCTCCGTGTCGTGCCCGATGGTATCGGGGGAGAGTGACCGCGCCCCTCCACGCGGAGGCCGCGCTCGCCGGCACGCCCCGCGGGCGCCGGCGGTAGCGTCCCCGGCGACAGCGCCGTCAGCGTCAGGAGTGTCCCGTGAGTGACTCGGTCGCGGTCGTCTGGGACGACGCGCTGCTCGGCTACACGATGGGCGGCGACCACCCCCTGCACCCGGTCCGGCTGGACCTCACGATGCGGCTGGCCGACGGCCTCGGGGTCCTGGCCACCGACCGGCTGGAGGTGCTCGAGCCCGCGCCGGCGGGGGTCGACCTGCTCACCCTGGTGCACGACCCGGCCTACCTCGACGCGGTGCGGCGCGCCCCCACCGACCCGCACGTGGGCCACGGCCTCGGCACGGCGGACAACCCCGTCTTCCCGGGCATGTACGACGCCGCGGCGCTGATCACCGGCGGCAGCGTGCTGGCCGCCGAGCGGGTGCACACCGGCCGGTCGCAGCACGCGGTCAACATCTCCGGCGGGCTGCACCACGCCATGCGCGACCGCGCGTCGGGCTTCTGCGTCTTCAACGACGCCGCGGTGGCCATCCAGTGGCTGCTGGACCAGGGCCGTCAGCGCGTCGCCTACCTCGACCTCGACGTCCACCACGGGGACGGCGTGCAGGCGGCCTTCTACGGCGACCCCCGGGTGCTCACGGTGAGCGTCCACCAGACGCCGCTGACCCTGTTCCCCGGCACCGGCTTCCCCGAGGAGTGCGGCGACCCCGAGCGGGCGCTGGGCAGTGCGGTCAACCTGGCGCTGCCCAACGGCACCGACGACTCCGGGTGGCTGCGGGCCTTCTCCGCCGTCGTCCCCAGCGTGCTGCGCGCCTTCCGGCCGGAGGTGCTGGTGACCCAGTGCGGCTGCGACGCCCACCACGAGGACCCGCTCGCCGACCTCGGGCTCACCATCGACGGGCAGCGGGCGAGCTACCGGGCGGTGCACGACCTGGCGCACGAGATCTGCGACGGCCGCTGGGTCGCCCTCGGCGGCGGCGGGTACGGCCTGGTGCGCTGCGTGCCCCGGGCGTGGACCCACCTCATCGCCGAGGCCGCCGGCGCCCGGCTGGACCCGGCCACCGAGATCCCCGAGTCCTGGCGGCAGGACGTGCTGCGCCGCGGGCTGCGCGCCCGGCCGCCCACGCACATGACCGAGGGCGGCTACACCGGCTTCTCCCACTGGGACCCGACGACGGAGTCCCGCGTCGACCGGGCCATCTCCCGCACCCGCACCGCCGTGTTCCCCTACTTCGGCCTGGACCCGGACGACCCCCGTGACTGAACAAGGCCCCCCCTGCCCCCCACCACCCGCAGGCCCGCGGCGGGACCCTGCAGGGGGGCCGCCCGCCGAGCAGGAGGCGCCCCGGCCGCCCGCGCACTGGGAGGCCGACGTCGTCGCCGCCGACGGCGGCACGCTGCACCTGCGCCCCATCCGCCCGGACGACGACGAGCGCCTCGTCGGGCTGATGGACCGCAGCTCGGACCAGACCCGTTACTACCGGTTCTTCGGGCCGATGAGGCGGCTGTCCGACCGGGACCTGTACCACTTCACCCACGTCGACCACGACTCCCGGGTCGCCTTCGTGCTGGTCCTCGGCGACCAGGTGGTCGGCGTCGGCCGCTACGACCGCTACCCCGGCACCGACGAGGCCGAGGTGGCCTTCCTGGTCGAGGACGCCCACCAGGGCCGGGGGCTGGGCTCGGTGCTGCTCGAGCACCTGGCCGCCGCGGCCCGGGAGCGCGGCATCACCACCTTCGTCGCCGAGGTGCTGGCGCAGAACAACCGGATGGTGCGGGTCTTCCTGGACGCCGGGTACACCCCGAAACGCTCCTACGAGGAGGGCGTCGTCCACCTCACCTTCCCGATCGCGCCCACCGCGACCGCCCTGCAGGTGGCCTACGAGCGCGAGCAGCGCAGCGAGTCCCGGTCGATCGCGCGGCTGCTCACCCCGTCGTCGGTCGCCGTGGTGGGCGCCAGCAACGACGACGGCAAGATCGGCAACGCCGTCCTGCGGCACCTGCTGGACCTGGGCTTCGAGGGTCCGGTCTACCCGGTCAACCCCGGCACCCGGCACGTGCGGGGGGTGCCGGCCTACGCCGGCATCGAGGACGTCCCCGACGACGTCGACCTCGCCGTGCTCGCCGTGCCCGCCGACGAGGTGGCCGGCGTCGTGGCGGCGTGCCGCCGCAAGCGGGTGCACGGCCTCGTGGTGATCTCCGGCGGGTTCGGCGAGTCCGGCCCCGAGGGGCGGGTCCGCGAGCGGGAGCTGGTCGCGGCGGCGCGCGCCTCGGGCATGCGGGTGGTCGGCCCCAACTGCCTGGGCATCGTCAACACCGACCCGGCGGTGCGGCTCAACGCCAGCCTCGCGCCGCGGGTGCCCGGCCGCGGGCGGGTGGGCTTCTTCGCCCAGTCCGGGGCGCTCGGCTCCGCGCTGCTGGGCCAGGCGCGCAACCGCAACATCGGGCTGTCCAGCTTCGTGTCGGCCGGCAACCGCGCCGACGTCAGCGGCAACGACATGCTGCAGTACTGGGCCACCGACCCGGCCACCGAGGTCGTGCTGCTGCACCTGGAGAGCTTCGGCAACCCGCGCAAGTTCGCCCGGCTGGCCCGTCGGGTGGGCCGCACCAAGCCGGTGGTCGCGGTGAAGAGCGGCCGGCACGTGCGGATGACCGAGGGGCTGGCCGGCACGTCGGTGGCGGTGCCGGAGGAGTCGGTGGCCGCGCTGTTCGCCTCCGCCGGCGTCATCCGGGTCGAGACGCTGGCGCAGCTGTTCGACGTCGGCACGCTGCTGGCCCACCAGCCGCTGCCCGCCGGGGACCGGGTCGCGGTGGTCGGCAACTCCACCGCCATGGGCTGGCTGGTGACCGACGCCGTCCTCGAGCAGGGGATGCAGCCGGCCCACGAGGCGCCCACCGACATCGGCGCCGACGGCTCGGCCGAGGACTTCCGGGCCGCCCTGCAGAGCGCGGTCGACGACGAGACGGTGGACGCCGTCGTCGCGGTGTTCCTCCCGCCGGTCAGCCGCGGCGCCGCCGAGTACGGCCGCGCGCTGCGCGAGGTGGCCGGCGGCGCGGACAAGCCGGTGGTGGCCACGTTCCTGTCCAGCGAGGGGGTGCCGGTCGAGCTCACCGTCCCGGAGGAGGACGGGACGCCGGCCCGCGGCTCGGTGCCGTCGTTCTCCACGCCGGAGCGGGCGGTCATCGCGCTGGCCCGGGTGGTGCAGTACGCGGCCTGGCGGCGCCGCCCCGTCGGCGAGGTGCCGGACCTGGAGGGCGTCGACGAGCAGGCCGCGCGGGCCGTCGTCCTGGCCGCGCTGGCCGCGGACCCCGCCGGGCGGGCACTGACCGACGAGGAGGTGATCGCGCTGCTGGCCGCCTACGGCATCCCCCTGCTGGGCACCCGCACGGTCACCGACGCCGCGGCGGCGGTCGCCGCGGCCGAGGCGGTCGGCTACCCGGTGGTGCTCAAGTCCACCGCGCCGTGGCTGCGGCACCGCTCCGACCTCGGCGGGGTGCGGCTGGACCTCGACGACGCCGACGCGGTGCGCGCGGCGTTCGCCGCGATCCCCTCGGGCGATCCGGTGATCGTGCAGGAGATGGCCGCGCCGGGGGTGGCCACGGTCGTGGAGATCGTCGACGACCCGTCCTTCGGCGCGCTGGTCAGCTTCGGGCTGGGCGGCGTGGCCACCGACCTGCTCGGCGACCGCGCCTACCGCACCCTGCCGCTGACCGACCGGGACGCCGCCGAGCTGGTGCGCGCCCCGCGGGCCTGGCCGCTGCTGGACGGCTACCGCGGCTCCGAGCCGGTCGACGTCGCCGCGCTGGAGGACCTGCTGCTGCGGGTCGCCCGGATGGCCGACGACCTGCCCGAGGTGCTGCAGCTGAGCATGGAGCCGGTCCTCGTCGGCCCGCCGGACCCGTGGCACGGCGGGCGGTCGCTGGTCGTGGCCGGCGCCGCGGCCCGGGTCGGCCCGCCGACCGCCCGCGTCGAGCCCGGCCCGCGCCGCATGCGCAACCCGATGTGATGCGGAGACGGCGAGAGCCGGTCACCGACCGGTGACCGGCTCCCGACACGTGCCCAGCGGTGGTGCAGGCGACCGGAGCCGCTGCGCGGGCCACGGCACCACGACGCGGGGCCCCACCGGCCCCCGGCGGAGGGCGGCGGGAGGACCTCAGGCGAGGTAGTCCCGGAGGGCCTCGGCGCGCTCGGGGGAGCGCAGCTTGGCCATCGTCTCGCGCTCGATCTGGCGGACCCGCTCGCGGGAGAGGCCGAACTGCTTGCCGATCTGCTCCAGCGTGCGCGGCTGGCCGCCGTCCAGGCCGAAGCGCAGCACGACCACGTCGCGCTCCCGGTCCTCCAGCGTGGAGAGCACGGTGCGCACGTCGCCCTTCATCATCTGGAAGGCCACGGCGTCCTCGGCGACCGCCGCGTCGGCGTCCTCGATGAAGTCGCCCAGCCGGGACTCCTCGTCGGCACCGACGGTCTGGTCCAGGCTCACCAGGTCGCGGGAGTACTCCAGCAGCTCGGTGATCCGCTCCGGGGTCATGTCGAGCTCCAGGCCGAGCTCCTCGGCGGTGGGCTCGCGCTCCAGCTCCTGGTGGATCCGGCGCCGGGTGCGCACCACCTTGTTGACCTGCTCGGCGAGGTGCACGGGCAGCCGGATGGTGCGGCCCGAGTCGGCCATCGCGCGGGTGATGGCCTGGCGGATCCACCACGTGGCGTAGGTCGAGAACTTGAAGCCCTTGGTGTAGTCGAACTTCTCGACCGCCCGGATCAGGCCGACGTTGCCCTCCTGGATCAGGTCCAGGAACGTCATGCCGTGACCGGTGTAGCGCTTGGCCACCGAGACGACCAGGCGCAGGTTGGCCTCCAGCAGGTGCCGCTTGGCGGCCTTGCCGTCGGCGGCCAGTGCCTTGTAGTCCCGCTGCAGGGCAGGGGTGAGCTGCCGCTCGGTGAGCAGCCGCTCGGCGTACAGGCCGGCCTCGATGCGCTTGGAGAGCTCGACTTCCTGCTCGGCGGTCAGCAGCGCGGTCTTGCCGATGGTGTTGAGGTACACCCGGACGAGGTCGGTGGACACCAGGCCGCTGGTGTCCGGCTCGCGGCGCGGGGCGCGCACCTCGAGAGCGTCGGTGGTGGAAGACTGCAGCAGCGTCACGATCTGTCTTCGTCCTTGCCTTCGGATCGGATGCACACCGCGCGCCGTCGTCGGCGACGCTGTGCCCCGGGGCGTCGGGGGTCTGGTCGCTCGGCCGGCTCGGGGTCGGCCGGTGAGCCCCCGCTCTGTCTGTCCTTGTGGTACGCCCGGTCCAACGGCGCTGACGGGGTCGGGTGTTCCACGGGGGCCCGTTTCACAGCAGATGCACAGGACGTGTGCCTCGTCACGTCGCTGTACCCACACCAACGACGGCTCAGACCTCCAGCAGCACGGTCATCGGGCCCTCGTTCACCGACGACACCAGCATCCGGGCCCCGAACACGCCCGTGGCCACCTCGCTGCCGCGGCGGCGCAGCTCGGCGACCACCTCGTCGACCAGCGGCTCGGCGACCTCGCCGGGCGCGGCGTCGGCCCAGGAGGGACGGCGGCCCTTCCGCGTGTCGGCGTAGAGGGTGAACTGGCTGACGACCAGCACCGGCAGGCCCAGGTCGCCCACGGAGCGGGCGCCGTCCCCGGTGGGGAACACCCGCAGCTCGTGCACCTTGCGGGCCAGCGCCCGGGCCCGGTCGGCGTCGTCCTCCCGGCCCACGCCGACCAGCGCGAGCAGCCCGGGCCCGATCTCCCCGACGACCGCGCCGCCCACCGTCACGGCCGCCGTGGCGACCCTGCTCACCACCGCGCGCACCGGGACATCCTCCGGTCGCGAGCGGCCCGGCCGCGCGCGGGTCGTGCGGCACACTCCCGGTGTGCCCCCGCTGTGCGTCACCCAGGACGCCGCCGCCGACGAGCTGCTCGGCCGCGACCCGCTGGCCCTGCTGCTCGGCATGCTCCTCGACCAGCAGTTCCCGATGGAGCGCGCCTTCGCCGGGCCCCGGCTGCTGGCCGACCGGATGGGCGTGGACACCCTGTCGGCGGCCGACCTCGCCGCCGCCGACCCCGAGCAGGTGGTGACCTGGTTCCGGGGCCCGCCGGCGGTGCACCGCTACCCGGGGTCGATGGCCGCCCGCACGCAGGCGGTGTGCCGGCTGGTGGTGGACCGCTACGGCGGCCGGGCCGAGGGCCTGTGGGCCGGCGTGCCGGACGGCGCGACGCTGCGGGAGCGGATCGGCGAGCTGCCCGGCTTCGGCGCGCAGAAGGCGAGGATCCTGGTCGCGCTGCTCGGCAAGCAGTACGGCGTCACCCCGCCCGGCTGGCGGGAGGCCGCCGGCGACTACGGCCGGCAGGGTGCCCGGCGGTCGGTCGCCGACGTCACCGGGCCGGAGTCGCTGGCCGAGGTGCGCGCCGGGAAGCAGGAGGCCAAGCGCGCGGCGAGGGCCGCCGCGGCCTCCTGAGGGGCAAGCCGGGGGTGTCTGCACGGCCCCGGATCCGGTGGCACCATGGGCCGCGGACCCCGGGCTGACGGGGACCCGGGCGCCGTCGGGACGCCGGGCGCCGCAGCCCGCGGAGGGATCCGCCGGTCCCACGGGGGGCGGCGGAGGGGAGGAAACCCGTGGCCTCGAGCCAGCAGCCCGCGCGCGCCCACCGGTCGGAGCCGGTGCTCATCACCGAGGCTGCACCCAGCCTGGCCGAGCAGCACAACGCCCGGAAGCGGCGGTACGTCATCACGATGGCCGTCCGCTGCGTGAGCCTCATCCTGGCGGCGGTCTTCTACCAGACCCTGTGGCTGGCGATCATCTTCGCGGTGCTCGGCACGGTCCTGCCCTGGATCGCGGTGATGATGGCCAACGACCGGCCGCCGAAGAAGAAGCTCGACGCCCACCGCTACACCGCGCCGCGGCCGGACCGCATCCTGGAGAACCCGACCCGCCCGGGCCGCGTCATCGAGCACTAGCGGAGACCCCCGTCCTCAGCGGGCGCCGGGGCGGGCGACCACGGTCGCGGCCTGCGCGAGTCCGGCGTCCAGCGCGGCGGACGGGTCGCCGTCCGGTGCCGCCAGCCAGGCCGCCAGCAGCCCGGCGGCGAACGCGTCACCGGCACCGGTGGTGTCCACGACCGCCGCCGGGTGCGCCGGGCGGTGCACCAGCCGCGCGGCGTCGGCCCACAGCGCCCCGTCGGCGCCCAGCGTCACGACGGCGACCGGGTGGCGGGCGGCGAGCGCCCGCGCGGCCGCCGCCGGGTCCGCGCAGCCGGTGAGCAGCCGCGCCTCGTCCGCGTTGGGCAGCACCAGCGTGGCGCCCGCGGTGTCGGCCAGCCACCGCTCGACCCCGTGCGCGGCCAGCGGCCCGGTGGACGCCGGGTCCACCGAGACGGTGCAGCCGGCGCTCCGGGCGGCGGCCAGGGCGGCGAGCGCGGCGGCCCGCGGGCCGGGCGCGAAGAGCGTGTAGCCGGACAGGTGCAGGTGCCCGCCGCCGGCCGGCACCGGGACGTCGGCGGCGGTGAGCGCCAGGTTGGCGCCGCGGTCGGCCAGCATGCTGCGCTGCCCGCCGGGCTCCACCAGGCTGACCACCGTCCCGGTGGCCGCGCCCGGCACGGTCCGCACCGCCGGCAGCACCCCGGCCGCGGCCAGCTCGGCGACCCGGGCGGTGCCCGCCGCGTCGTCCCCGACGCAGCCGGCGAGGGTGACCGGCACGCCCAGGGTGGCCAGGTGGACGGCGACGTTCGCGCCGGCCCCGCCGCCGTGGCTGCGGATGACCGCCGGGCGGTCGGAGCCCGGGGCCGGCGCGCCGCCGAGCAGCACGACGACGTCGGTGGCCAGGTCGCCGACGACCACGACCCCCGGCACGGTCAGCCGCCCCGGGCGGCCAGGGCGGCGGCGATCCGGCCGGCCAGCTCGGCGTTGCGCAGCACCAGCCGGACGTTGACCGCCAGCGTCGCGCCCTCGCTGACCCGGTGCAGGTGGTCGAGCACGAACGGCGTCACCGCCTTGCCCCGCACCCCGGCCCGGTCGGCCGCGGTCAGCGCGTCGGCGATCACCCGGTCGTGCAGCGCGGGGTCGAGCTGCCCGTCGTCGGGCAGCGGGTTGGCCACCACCACGGCGCCGGGGGCCAGGCCGCGGCGGGCGGCGAGCACGGCGGCGGCCTCCTCCGGCGAGGAGACCGCCCAGTCCACCGTGGCGCCGGAGTCGGCGACGTAGAAGCCGGGGAAGGTCGTCGTCCGGTAGCCGACCACGGTGACCGACAGGGACTCCAGCCGCTCCAGCGTCGCCGGGACGTCGAGGATGGACTTGACCCCGGCGCAGACCACCAGCAGCGGGGTACGCGACAGCGTGGTGAGGTCCGCGGACTCGTCGAAGGTGTCGGCCGCCTCGCGGTGCACGCCGCCGAGGCCGCCGGTGGCGAACACGCCGATGCCCGCGGCGGCGGCCAGCAGCGCGGTGCTCGACACCGTGGTCGCCCCGCTGCGGCCCAGCGCCAGGGCGACCGGCAGGTCGCGGACGGCGAGCTTGGCGAGCCCGGGGTCGGCGCACACCCGGTCCAGCCGGTCGGCGGTGAGCCCGACGTGCGGCACCCCGTCGAGGACGGCGACCGTCGCCGGCACCGCCCCGCCGGCTCGCACCGCGGCCTCCACCCGGTCGGCCGCGGCCCGGTTGTCCGGCCGGGGCAGCCCGTGGGCCAGCAGCGTGCTCTCCAGCGCCACGACCGGACGGCCACCGGCCAGCGCGTCGGCGACCTCGGGGGCGAGCACGGTCGCGGGGACGGCGGGCGGACCGGGGGAGGGCAGCGGCACCCTGCCATCATGGACGGCGGAGCGACCGTCCTCGACGACCAGGGAGCACCGCGTGAGCAGCACCGACCTCCTCGAGGAGCCCGACGTCCGCGAGGGCGACACCGGCAACGCCAACGAGGTCTTCCACTACGTGCGGAAGAACAAGATCGCCGAGAGCGCGGTCATGGGCACGATGGTCGAGGCCCTGTGCGGGGAGGTCTTCCCGGTCACCAAGAGCCCGAAGCCGGGCAGCCCGGTGTGCCCGGCGTGCAAGGAGATCTACGAGCAGCTCAAGAAGTAGGAGGACCCCGTCCTCCCCGGGACGGGGGCCGCCCGCCACCGGCGGGACGTCACCCGACGACGTCGTCCTCCCGGGCGCGGTCGAGCTTGGCCGCCCGCCGCGCCTGGCTGCGCTGCTGGTGCCGCTTCGGCGGGGCCGGCCAGCGGCTCTGCACGGTGGCGTTGAGCTCGGCGCCCAGCAGCACCGACATGCCGAAGAAGAAGCAGAACAGCAGCGCCGCGATCGGGGTGGCCAGCGCCCCGTAGGGCAGCGTGGTGGTGAGGATGTCGGCCACGTAGGTCCGGGTGGCCAGCGCGGTGACGACGAAGAACGCGACCGCCAGCAGGGTGCCCGGCAGGTGCCGGTGCCACGGCAGCCGCCGCGGCAGCACCACGTGGTAGAAGCTGGTCAGCGCCAGCACGAGCCCGACGATCACCAGCGGCCAGTAGACGGCGTCGACCAGCACGGTCGCGGTGCCGCGCCAGTCCACGGGCAGCAGCGAGACCAGCACCCCGCGGCCGAGCACGAGCAGCGGCAGCGTGAGCACCGCCAGCACCAGGCCGACGACGAACAGCCACAGCGCCATGAGCCGGGTGCGGACCGGCCCGCGGACGTCGCGCTGGTCGTAGGCGATGACCACGGTGTTCATGAACGTCGCCGTCGCCGACGAGCCGGCCCACAGGGACACCAGGAAGCCGACGCTGACCAGGTCCAGCCGCCCGGACCCGAGGATGTCCTCCAGGGTGGGTTCGACCAGCGACTCGACGACGCCGGGCGTGAGGACCTCGCTGGAGGCCCGGACCAGCTGCTCCTCGATCTGGGCCACCGAGTCCTCGCCGATCAGCGTGCCCAGGTACCCGAGCGTGCCGAGCAGCCCGATCAGCAGCGGGGGCACCGACAGGATCTGCCAGAAGGCCGCCTCCGCCGACAGCCCGAGGATGCGGTCCTGCCAGGCCTTGGCGACCGTGCGCCCGAGCACCTGCAGCGGGACGCGCAGCGCGACCGGCCAGCGGTCCAGCCGTCCCGGTCGCGCGGCCCCGCCGTCCGGGCGGACCGCGGTCGCGCCGGAGGGCGGGGGGTCGTCGCCGTCCCCCGGGTGCCCGGTGCCGGGCGGGGGGCCGCCGGGCAGGACGGTGCGCACGGCCCCAGTGTGCACGTCAGGGCGCCGTCCGGCCCGCATGGTCCTGCCGCCGGCCCCGTCCCGAGGCCCGCGCCGAGCGTGCGCGGCGTGAGGAGGACGGGGCTCTCCGTCAGTCGCGCGGGGCCGGGGTCGGGGTGGGCGCCGGTGTCGGCCCGCCGGGCGCCGGCGGGGCGGCCGGGTCGTCCACCGGCACGCAGACGACCCGCGGCTCGGCGGCGTAGCGGGTGCGGAAGTCCTCGCGCCGGAGCTCCGCGCCGCTGGCCGGGTCCTGGAACACCCGGGTGACGGTGATGTCGAAGCCGGTCGAGCCGTTCTGGGGGCTGCAGTCGCCGTCGTCGGGCTTCTCCTGCACCACCGGCTCGCGCAGGTTGTACCGCTCGCTGCTGATGGACTCGATGTCGTAGCGCTTGGTCCCGTAGAAGGTGACCGTCAGCGAGCCCGGCGTCCACCGGGTGTCGACGTAGACGCCGGCGTCGCTGTCGTTGCGCCACTGCAGGTCGATCGAGTCGTAGTAGACCGTCGCCTCCCGGCCGGCCGGGTAGCGGCTGATGTAGAAGCTGTGCGGCTTGTGGTAGACGTCCTCGAGGCCGGCGAAGAAGACGGCGTTGAAGATCGTCGTGGCCACCTGGCTGACCCCGCCGCCGATGGCGGTGGCGAACTCGCCGTTCTGGATGACGCCGGCCTCCACGTAGCCCTGCGCCGCGGTGCGCGGGCCGGTGCGGTCGTTGAGGCTGAACGTCTCGCCCGGCCGCACGATCGCCCCGTCGACCTCGGCGGCGGCGACCCGGATGTTGGTGCCGCTGGCCGCGCTGGTGAAGTTCGTCGTGAAGCTGCTGATCTCCTCGCGGATGCCCAGGGCCTGGGCCTCGGCGGTGGTGAAGTCCGCCTCGACCGGGCCGAGCTCCGCGGTGACCGTGCGCGGGGCCGGCTGCGGCAGCACCTGCAGCAGCTGGCCGGCCAGCGCGGCCGGGTCGACGCCGGTGCCGTCGACCGACGGGACGACGGTGACGCTGCCGCCGGAGACCTCGAAGCGGGCGTCCTGCGCGGGGGTGCCGAACTCGGCGAACCCGTCGCCCATCGCCTCCTGCAGCGCGGCGGGGTCGACGGCGACGGCGAGCTCGCCGTCCTCCTGCGGGGTGAAGGTCAGGGAGGCGGCGATCGCGGCCGGGGGCACCTCGACCGAGGCGGCGCCGTCCCGGCCGGAGACCGTGACCGGCGCGGCGAGCGCGGGGGTGACCGTCTCGGCCAGCACCTGCTCGGCCTCCGCCGCGTCGACCGGCACCTCGGTCACCTCGACGGGCAGCTCGATGGGGGCGCTGGGGTCGCCGCCGGAGGCCAGCGCGGCGGTGACCGCGTCGGCGGCGCCCGCCCGGTCCAGGGTGCGGCCGGGCACCGGCTGCACGATGCTCGCCGACGTCCCGGCCAGGGTGATGGTGGCGTCCACCGGGGCGCGGTCGACCTGCTCGGCGATCCCGTCGATCTGCGCGGCCAGCGCGGTGTCCTCGCCGGTGATGACCGGGGCGACGGTGCGCTCGCCGACGAGGCTCACCAGGCGGGTCCACGGGTTCAGCGGCGGGTCCGCGGCGGCCTCCACGGTGGCGGGGACGTCGAGGGTGATGCCCGCGGTGGCGGGGGAGAGGGTGGCCTGCACGTCATCGGCGACCACGACGTGGTCGGCGACCACGCGCGGCGCGAGGTCGGCCTCCAGCCGCTGGCCGGCGGCGGCGGGGGACAGCCCGCCGACGTCGACGCCGGCGACCACCGTGTTGCGCAGCACGGCGTCGCCGGTGACGGCCAGGTCGATGCCGTAGGCCGCGGCGAGGACGCCGGCGGCGGCGACCGGGGTGACGACGGCCGGGCGCCGCCACCACGCGCGGCCCGCCCGCGGTGCGCCGGCGTGCGGGCCCTCACCGGCCGGCGGGTCTCCGCCGTCCCGAGGCCCCGCGTCCGGCCCGCCCGCGGGCACCGGCGGCAGGACGCCGGTGCGGTCGTCGGCGTCCCCGGCGGTGAGGCGGATGTCCTGCGTGCCCCCGTCCTCGACGGCGGGGTCCGCGGCGGCGGCCGCGGGCGTCCCGTCCGCGGCCGGTGTGGTGGTGATCGGCGTGGTGCCCGTGACCGACGTGCCGGTGGGCGGCGGGGAGGCGGCCGGTGGGGAGGTGGCCGGAGGGCCGGGCACCTCGGGGCCCACCGGTCCGCGGTCGCGCGGCACCGGGCGGGTCTCGTCGGACAGCTCCGCCGCGTCGGGGGACCCGGTGCCGGCCGGGTCGGGGCCGGGGACGGCCGGTCCGGTGCGGGCGTCGTCGCCCGGCGGTCCGGCGGGGGACGGCTGGACGCTCTGGTCCTGGGACTGCGGGGGCATCGCGGGATCTCCGGTGTGTCGTCGACCGGGGGATCCCGGGAACGACGGAGCCGCCGGCGTCCCGACCCCGTCGAGCGGAGAAGGGACGCCGGCGGCGGCGTCGGGTGAGGACTTCATCGCTGTCGGCGACGATAGCGCCTCCGTCAGTGACTGATGCGCTGCTCGCCGTCGGTCTCGATGATGTCGACGGCGATGTCACGCAGCTTGCCCTCGTACTCACGGGCGTGGTGGCCGCAGAAGACGAGGTCGCTCCCGCTGGCGAGGACCACCCGCACCTTGGCCAGCGCGCCACAGCGGTCACAGTGAAAGGGAACGACGAGGTCGTCGGCGGGCGGGGTCGTCGTCAGCGTCTGGGTCATCTGGGTCATCACTCGCTCTCTACCGCACGGACCCGCGACTGCGGATCGGCCTCCTGCACAGCGCCAGGATGTCCCCCTGTGTTCCCGATCGGACCGAGGCGGTGCCGGACTCGCCGAGGACGGTGAGGCCGGTGCCGGTGGTGCAGGTGGTCCGGGTTCAGCAGGGACGTCACTGGTGTCGTGCCGGTCTGTCGGATCGTGCTGTTCTCGTCGGTCGCGTGCGCCGGTCGTCGTCCGGCTGGTGGGTCCGCTGCTGTTCTTGACGACGCCCACGCTACGCCGTCTACCCGGGGCATGACGGCGTACACCGGCCGACCGGCTCCCCGGGGTGAGATCGTGACCTCGCCGAGACACGGCGACGGCCCCCGACCCGGCCGGGTCGGGGGCCGCCGCGAGGCGCTGGAGCGGCCCCTCGGGGCGAGGGGGTCCTCCTCCTAGTCCAGGTAGTCGCGCAGGACCTGCGACCGGCTGGGGTGGCGCAGCTTGGACATCGTCTTGGACTCGATCTGCCGGATCCGCTCGCGGGTGACCCCGTAGACCTGGCCGATCTCGTCGAGCGTGCGCGGCTGGCCGTCGGTCAGGCCGAAGCGCAGGCGGACGACGCCGGCCTCCCGCTCGGACAGCGTCTGCAGCACGCTGGTCAGCTGGTCCTGCATGAGCGTGAAGCTCACCGCGTCGACGGCGACGACCGCCTCGGAGTCCTCGATGAAGTCGCCGAGCTGGCTGTCGCCCTCGTCGCCGATGGTCTGGTCGAGGCTGATCGGCTCCCGGGCGTACTGCTGGATCTCCAGCACCTTGTCCGGGGTGATGTCCATCTCCTTGGCCAGCTCCTCCGGGGTGGGCTCGCGCCCGAGGTCCTGGAGCAGCTCGCGCTGGATGCGGCCGAGCTTGTTGATGACCTCGACCATGTGCACCGGGATGCGGATGGTGCGGGCCTGGTCGGCCATGGCGCGGGTGATCGCCTGGCGGATCCACCAGGTGGCGTAGGTGGAGAACTTGTAGCCCTTGGTGTAGTCGAACTTCTCCACCGCGCGGATCAGCCCGAGGTTGCCCTCCTGGATGAGGTCCAGGAAGGCCATGCCGCGGCCGGTGTAGCGCTTGGCGAGGGAGACGACCAGGCGGAGGTTGGCCTCCAGCAGGTGGTTCTTGGCGCGCTCGCCGTCGCGGACGATCCAGTTGAGGTCCCGGCGCATCTGCGGGGAGAGCTTCTGGTTCTCCTCCTCGGCCTGGCGCAGCCGCTCGGCGCCGTAGAGGCCGGCCTCGATGCGCTTGGCGAGGTCGACCTCCTCCTCGGCGTTGAGCAGGGCGACCTTGCCGATCTGCTTGAGGTAGGCGCGTACGGAGTCCGCCGAGGCGGTGAGCTCGGCGTCCTTGCGGGCCTGGCGGAGGGCCTCGGACTCCTCCTCGTCGTCCCACTCGAAGTCGCCGCCCTCGGCGGTCTCCTCCGGGGCGGCCGCCTCGGGCTCGGCGGGGGCCTCGGCGAGGCCGTCGGGGCCGGCGACCACCGTCTCGTCGAGCTTGAGACCCTCGCCGCCGGCGTCGACCACGGCGACCGTGGCGCCGTCGGAGGCGACGGCGGTGAGCACGGCACCCTCGCCGCTGCCCGGCGACGGCGCGATGGCGGGCTTGCGGGCGCCCGTGGCGGCGGCGGGCTGCGCCACGCTCTTGGCCGTCCGCTTGCGAGCGGGGGCCTTGGCCGGTGCTGGCTGATCGGCGGGCACTCAGGTTCCTTCCCGTGCGGGGTGCGTCCCCCAGGTGCCCGTCTGGCCCCTGGGCAGCGGCCTCGGCCGCCGTCCGGAGCGTGAGGGGTCCCGACGGACGGCCCCGGGTTTCACCGGTGCGCAGGCGGGGGATGCCTCTCGGCTGGGGAGCGACGGGGCGTGGCGTCCTCATTGTAACGACGCGTCGGGGCAGGTCCACCGTTCCACCACGGGGCCTCCCCCTCCACCTGGGACGGTGCCCCGCACGGAGGGGGGTCCTCACCCTCCGTGGTGATCCGCCGGGCTCCTGCCGGCGGGGCGCGTCACTGCCCGATGCGTTCCTCGGCGGCCAGCGCCGCGCCGATGATGCCGGCGTCGTTGAGCAGCTCGGCCGGGACGACGGGGGTGCGGGTGGACAGCAGGGGCACCCACTTGTGCGCCTTCCGGCTCACCCCGCCGCCGACGATGATCAGGTCGGGCCACACGGCGGCCTCCAGGACGTCGAGGTAGCGGTCCACCCGCTCGGCCCACTGCGGGTAGCTGAGGTCCTCGCGCTCGCGGGCCGCGGCCGACGCGCGCTTCTCGCCGTCCTCGCCGTCGACCTCGATGTGGCCGAACTCGGTGTTGGGCACCAGGACGCCGTCGGTGAACAGCGCGCTGCCGATGCCGGTGCCGAAGGTCAGCATGAGGACGACGCCGCGCCGGTCGCGGCCGGCGCCGTAGCGCATCTCGGCGAACCCGGCGGCGTCGGCGTCGTTCAGCGTCTGCACCGTGCCGGGGATCCGGGAGGCCAGCCCCTGGGCGAGGTGGGTGCCCAGCCACGTCTCGTCCACGTTCGCCGCGGTGCGCACCACCCCGCTCTTGAGGACGCCGGGGAAGGTGACGCCGATGCGGCCCTCCCAGCCGAAGGAGTGCACGATCCGGCCCACGACGTCGTACACCGGTTCGGGCAGCGAGGGCTGCGGCGTCTCGATGCGCAGCCGCTCGCCCTGCAGCTCGCCCCGGTCGAGGTCGACCAGGCACCCCTTGATGCCGCTGCCACCGATGTCCACGCCGAACCCGAGCACGCGGTCAGAGTAGTGATCGCCCGGGCCGGTGCCAGGGCAGCTCGGGCAGGATCGGGCCATGACCTCGCCGATGCCCTCGACGCCGGAGCCCGCCGTCCTGCTCGACCTCGCCGTCGCGACCGCCCGGGAGGCAGCCGGCCTGGTCGCCCGCGGGCGGGCGTCGGCCGCGGAGGGCGCCGACGTGAAGTCCAGCCCGACCGACGTGGTCACCGCGGTGGACCGGGCCTGCGAGGAGCTGGTCGCCCGCCGGCTGCTCGACGCCCGCCCGGACGACGGGCTGCTGGGGGAGGAGGGCGGCGAGCGGACCGGGACCAGCGGGGTGCGCTGGGTGGTCGACCCGATCGACGGCACCACCAACTTCGTCTACGGCCTGCCCGCGTACGCGGTGTCGATCGCCGCCGAGGTCGACGGGCGGTCGGTGGCGGGCGTGGTGCTCAACGCGGCCACCGGCGAGCTGTGGTCCGCGACCGCGGGCGGCGGCGCGCACCTCACCGCCCCGGGGGCCGAGCCGGTCCGGCTCACCGGCAGCCGGCCGGCGTCCCTCGGGCAGTCCCTGGTGGCGACCGGCTTCGGCTACCGCGCCGAGGACCGCCGCGCGCAGGCCGCGGTGGTCGCCGAGCTGCTGCCGGAGGTCCGCGACATCCGGCGGCACGGCTCCTCGGCCCTGGACCTGTGCACCGTGGCCGCCGGCCGGGTGGACGCCTACTACGAGATGCACCTGCACCGCTGGGACCACGCCGCCGGAGCGCTCGTCGCCGCCGAGGCCGGCGTGGTCGTCACCGGGCTGCCGGGGCGGCCGTTCGCCGAGCCGCTGGGCATCGCCGTCGCACCCTCGGTCGCCGACGACTTCGTCGCCCTCCTCGACCGGCTGCATGCGACCTGAGGCCCTCAACAGGCGGCGGCGGCGCTGGCGCCGGCGGCGAGGGCGGCGTCCACCTGCTCCGGCGGGGCGAGGCCGGCGAAGTCCGGGCCGATGACGAAGTCGACGACCGCGGTGGCGCGGGTGTCGAGCAGGTCGCCGGCACCGGGCAGGTACAGCGCCACGTAGGCGGCGGCCTCGTTGCCCCGCGGGCCGTGCCGCAGCTCGCCGACGCCGGTGACCTCGCGCTCGGTGGGGTCGTTGGCGATCTCCTGGACGACGAAGCCGCGCTGCTGCAGCGCGGCGGCGAGCTCCTGGGCCAGGCCGGCGGTGTCGGTGGCGTTGAAGACGCGCAGCGCCACGGTCGCGGGGTCCAGCGAGGGGGGTGCCGCCTCGGCGCTGGCGCAGGCCTGCGCCTCGGCGGCCTCGACCTCGCCCTCGGTGTCGAACACGTTCCACCACACGACCAGCGCGGCCAGCGCGAGCACCAGCAGGAAGACCAGCGGCGGGACCGGCCGGCGGCCACTGCGGGGACGGACCGCGGGACGGTCGGCGGGCGGCGCGCTCACGTGTCCTCCTCGCTGGCGCTCGTCGGCCGCGCTCGCGGCGCTGCTGTGCCCTCGCGTGAGCTCGCCAACTCGCTCACGGTCCGGGTCCCTCTCGTCGCTGACGGTCGGCGGGAGTCTAGGGCCGGTCCAGCGACCTAGATCGCACCGTCGTCGAGCGCGGCGCGTCCCCGCTCGACGCACGGGTCGATGCGGTCGGCGTACCCGGAGGTGTCCTTGCCGGCCATCGCGCCGGCGGCCGAGCGCGCCACGATCCCGGCGACGATGGCCGCGAACTTGAAGTAGGCGAACGCGACGTACCAGGGCAGGTCGGTGAGGTCCAGGCCGCTGCGGTCGGCGTAGCGGGCGGCCACCTCCGCGCGGGTGGGGAAGCCGTCGAGCGCGGTGACCGTGCTCTGCCCGGCGACGCTCCCCTCCCCGGCCTGCGGCCAGTAGACGTGCAGCATGCCGAGGTCGGCCAGCGGGTCGCCCAGGGTGGACATCTCCCAGTCCAGCACCGCCCGGACCCGGCCGGGGGTGTGCGGGTCGAGCAGGCAGTTGTCCAGCCGGAAGTCGCCGTGGACGACCCCGTTGCGCTGGGTCGTGGGCACCGTCTGGGCGAGCCGGGCGGCCAGGGCGTCCAGGCCCGGGCGGTCCCGGTCGCGGGTGGCGTCCCACTGCTGGGTCCAGCGGCGCACCTGGCGGGCCATGAAGCCCTCCGGCCGGCCGAAGTCGCCCAGCCCCACCGCCTCGTGGTCGACCCCGTGCAGGTCGGCCAGCACGTCGACCAGCCCCTCGCCGATCGCCCGCCGCTGCCCGGGCTCGTCGGCGTAGCCGGCGGGGAGCCGGTCGACCACGTGCAGGCCGACCACCCGCTCCATCACGTAGAACGGCGCGCCGAGCACCGCGGGGTCGGTGCACAGGTGCAGCGTGCGCGGCACGGGGACCGGCGTGGGCCCGAGCGCCGAGACGACCCGGTGCTCACGCGCCATGTCGTGCGCGGTGGCGAGGACGGCGCCGGTCGGCGGCCGCCGCAGGATCACCGCGTCGTCCTCGCCGCCGCCGTCCGGCGTGACCACGTAGGTCAGGTTGGACATGCCCGCGGCGATGAGGTCGACCCGCACCCGGGACCACCGCTCGTCGCCCAGGACGGAGGCCAGGTAGGGCCCCACGACGGCCGGATCAGCACCCACGGGAGTCGACACGGGCGCAGGGTAACCTCTGGCGCTCCGCGTCCCGACCGACCCGGTCCGGCAGCGGGGTGCCACCCCTCGCCGACCGGGCACAAACCACGGCCGCGCGACGTTGGGGGGTCCGCCGGTCAGACCGTGCCGGCTGACCCGCCGTCCGACGGTGGGTCGGACGGCTCGGTCCGCACCGCACCGGCCGGTGCCCGCGCAGGCGGTCAACGGCCGCCCGGACCCCCGGTCGCGCCCGGCGACCGGCCAGCACGGCGGCGCCCCGCGCGCCGACGCACACGAAGCGGGCGCACCGCCCGCGACGACCCCGGAGGAGGGGCACTTCCCATGGCCACCGACTACGACGCCCCGCGGCGCAACGAGGCCGACGAGCTCGGCGAGGACTCGCTCGAGGAGCTGAAGGCCCGCCGCGCGGAGGCGCAGTCCTCGTCGGTCGACGTCGACGAGACCGACTTCAACGAGAACCTCGAGCTCCCCGGCGCGGACCTGTCCAACGAGGAGCTGACCGTCCGGGTGCTGCCCAAGCAGGAGGACGAGTTCACCTGCTCGCGCTGCTTCCTGGTCCAGCACCGCAGCCGGTTGGCCGCCACCAAGGGCGACCAGCTCTACTGCCGGGACTGCGCCGCCTAGCAGGAGGACCACCCTGCCCCCCACGCCTCGCTCCGCTCGGCGCGGGACCCTGCAGGGCGGCCGATCCAGCTCGTCACCTGGAGGGACAGCGTGACCGATCCCCGAGAGCCCACCGTGCCCGTGCGGGACGTGCCCCCGGTGCGCCCGCTCGGGCCCACGGCGGGGGCGGTCCACCCCGCCGACGCGGGCCCGCTCGCGCGGGCCGGCCGGCTGCTGGCCGACGCCGTGTCCGGCCTCGTGGGCGGGACCCCCGGGCCGACCGGTGGCGGCCGGCCGGCCGCCGCGACCCTGCGGGACGTCGTCGCGGCGGTCGCCGCGGCCGGGGTCCGCGCCGGCCGCGCTGCCGCGGACCGCGCCGCGGCCGGCCCGGCGGCCGGTCCCGCGGACGGCGGCGGGCGCACCCCCAGCGCGCTGCTGGGCGACCTGCTGGCCACCGCCGTGCCGCGGCTGCCGATCCGCGACGCGGCGCGGCTGCGCGCGGCCCACCCCGGCGCGACCGACGACGAGATCGCCGACGCGCTGGTCGCCCGGGCCGCGCGGCTCACCTCCGGGGTGGGCGCGGCCACCGGTGGGCTGTCCGCGGCGCACTGGCTGACCCCGCCCTCGCTGCTGGCGGTGCCGCTGGAGCTGGGCGCGGAGACGGTGCTGACCGCCGCCGTCGAGGTCGTGCTGCTCGGCGAGCTGCACGAGCTGTACGGCCGCCCCGCCCCGGGCGACGCCCGCGCCCGCGCGCTGGCCTACCTGTCCAGCTGGACCCGTCAGCGGGCGGTCGACGACACGGCCGTGCCCGGTCTCGGCGCGGTCCTGGGGTCGGCCGGCATGCGGACGCTGAGCCGCCGCCTGTCCCGGCGGATGGCCCGCAGCGTCCCGGGCGCGGCCCCCTTCCTGGTCGGCGCGGCGCTCGGCGGCCGCGCCAACCGCCGCGCCACCGAGGCCCTGGCCCGCCGGGTGCTGGCCGACCTCCGCGGCCATCGGTGAGCTGATGGAACGGCCTCCTCGCAGGGCCCCGCGCCGAGCGTGCGAGGCGTGGGGGGCGAGGAGGTCCTTCTAGGATCGCGGGCGTGCCCGACCCCTCCGTGCCCGCCGTCCCCGAGGTGGAGGTCCCGGTGCGGCTGACCTCCGCGGCGGGCGCCGTCCCCGCCTACGCGCTGCCCGCCGACGCGGGCGCGGACCTGGCGATCGCCGAGGACGTCGAGCTCGCGCCGTTCCAGCGCGCGCTGGTCGGCACCGGCGTCGCGGTGGCCATCCCGGAGGGTTACGCCGGCTTCGTGCACCCCCGCTCCGGCCTGGCCCACCGGGTGGGGCTGTCCCTGGTCAACGCGCCGGGCACGATCGACGCCGGCTACCGCGGGGAGATCAAGGTCAACCTGGTCAACCTGGACCCCACGACGCCGCTGACGCTGCGCCGCGGCGACCGGGTCGCGCAGCTGGTGGTGCAGCCGGTGGCGCGCGCCCGGTTCGTGCCGGTCGAGCAGCTGCCGGTCAGCGTGCGCGGCGCCGGGGGCCACGGCTCGACCGGCGGGCACCCGAGCGTCTCGGCGAAGGGAACCGACTGACATGCCGTTCGGACGGCGACGCAACCGGATCGACCGCAGCCTGCGCGAGCGCGGCGTGCCCCCGGAGCCGCAGCACAAGGTGCGCGAGATCGAGCGGACCACCGGGCCCTGGGACGCAACCGACGCGCCCGCCGACGGCACCGCGCGGATCGACCTCGGGTCGCTGCGGCTGCCCGCGGTGCCGGGCACGGAGCTGCGGGTCGACGTGAACGCCCAGCAGAAGGTCGTCGGCGCCACGCTGCGCTACGGCGACTCGCTGCTGCAGGTCGCGGTCTTCGCCGCGCCGCGCGCCAACGGCATCTGGGACGACGTCCGCGCCGACCTCGCCGTCAGCGCCTCGGGGCAGGGCGGCTCGCTGCGGGAGGTCGAGGGGCCCTTCGGTCCCGAGCTGGCCGGCTTCGTGCGGGCCACCCCGCAGGCGCAGCCCGGCCAGCCGGCCCCCCCGCCGGTGCGCCGGGCCGCCCGCTTCGTCGGCGTGGACGGCCCGCGCTGGTTCCTGCGCGGCATGATCAGCGGGCCCGCCGCGGAGAGCGCGGAGGCCGCCGCCCCGCTGGAGCAGGCGTTCCGGCAGATCGTCGTCGTCCGCGGCACCGCGCCCATGCCGGTGCGCGAGCAGCTGCCGCTGACCCTGCCGCCGCAGGCCGCCGCGCAGCTGGCCGCCCAGCAGGGCGCGCGCCGGCCCGGCGGGACACCCCCGGGCGCCCCGGCGCCCGGGGCGTGAGCGCCGCCCGCACCGCCTACGGGTCGCACCCCGACCAGGTCGTCGAGCTGACGCTGCCGCCGGGCGAGAGCCCGGCACCGGTGGTGGCCGTGCTGCACGGCGGCTTCTGGCGGGCCGCCTACGGCGTGGAGCTGGCCCGGCCGCTGGCCGCGGACCTCGCCGCCGCCGGCTTTGCGGCCGTCGCCGTGGAGTACCGCCGGGTCGGGAGCGGCGGCGGCTGGCCGGCGACCCTCGAGGACGTCGCGGCGGCGCTGGACGCGCTCCCGGACCTGCCCGGCAGCGGCCGGCTGGACCTCTCCGGCGTCGCGGTCGTCGGGCACTCCGCCGGCGGGCAGCTCGCCGCCTGGGCTGCCGGGCGCCCGCTGCTGCCCGAGGGCGCGCCCGGCGCCCGGCCGCGGGTCCGGGTGGCCGCGGCGGTCCTGCAGGCCGGCGTGCTGGACCTGGAGCGGGCGGCGGCGCAGCGGCTGGGCGACGGCGCGGTGCAGGAGCTGCTCGGCGCGGAGCCGGACGGGGCCCCCGAGCGCTACGCGCTGGCCGACCCGGTCCGGCTGGTCCCGGCCGGGGTCGACCTGCTCTGCGTGCACGGCACCGGCGACGACACCGTCCCGCCCGAGCACAGCACCCGCTACGCCGAGGCCGCCGCGGCGCGGGGCGTCCCGGTCGACGTGCGGCTGGTGCCCGGGGACCACATGGCGCCCGTCGACCCGGCGGGCGGCGCGTGGGCGGTGGCCCGCGACTGGCTGCGTGCCCGCGCCGGGGGCGGGTCCGGCCGATCTACGCTGGTCCCGTGACGCAGACACGCCAGGGCGGCTGGTTCACGCGGACGCTGCAGCGGCTGACCGCCGACGACTCCACCATCGACGCCGAGGAGCTGCGCGCCGGCACGGCCAGCGCGGGCTGCGAGGCGGTCAGCGCCTGCCGCAAGGGCGCCGTCGTCACGGTGACCGGGCGGCTCAAGTCGGTGGTCTACACCCCGCGGGAGACGGTGCCCACGCTGGAGGCGGAGCTGTTCGACGGCTCGGGCTCGGTGACCCTCGTCTGGCTGGGCCGCCGGCGCATCCCGGGCATCGAGCCCGGGCGCACCCTCACCGCGCGCGGCCGGTTCGCCTCCTTCGACGGCCGGCAGGTCATCTACAACCCCCGGTACGAGCTGAGCGCCGGGTGACGGCTGCGCCCGAGGGGGACGGGCGCCCCGGCGCGGCCGGTGCGCCGGGCCCGGCCGGTGACGCCGCGGCGGCACCCGGCGCCGTGACCTTCGACCGGCACCTGGTGCTCGGCTCGCTGGGCGGCTGGCGCGGCATGCTGGACGCCACGCTGCCCACGGTCGCCTTCATCGTGGCCAACTCGGTGGCCGGGCTGCGGGCCGGCATAGTGGCCGCGCTCGTCGCCGCGGTGCTGCTCTTCGGCCTGCGGCTGGTCCGCCGGGAGAGCGTGCAGCAGGCGTTCAGCGGGCTGTTCGGCGTCGCGATCGCGGTGGCCATCGCGGCGGCGTCCGGGGAGGCCCGCGACTTCTTCGTCCCGGGCCTGATCCGCAACGCCGCCCTCGGCGTGGTGCTGATCGGCTCCATCGCCGTCCGGTGGCCGCTGGTCGGCGTCGTCGCCGAGTTCCTGTCGCCCAGCCACCTGGGGGCGATGGCGTCCACGCCGCTGCCCGGCCTGCTCCGCCGGGCCGGCCGGGCCGACTCAGCCCCGCCCCGCCCCGTCCCGGCCACCGGTGCCCGCCCGGCCGACCCCGAGCCCGAGCGGCACTGGCGGGACGACCCGCGGATGGTGCGCGCCTACTCGTGGCTGACGCTGATGTGGGGCGGGGTCTTCCTGCTCCGCGTGGCCGTGCAGTGGGTGCTGTACCGCGCCGACGAGGTGGAGCTGCTGGGCACCGCCTCGCTGGTGCTCGGCCTGCCGGTCACCGCCGTCGAGGTCGGGGTGACCCTGTGGGTCGTCTCCCGGCTGCACCGGCACCGCACCGACGCGGCCGGGGCGCGCTGACCCGTCGGGCTCCTCGCTAGGGGTGGGTGGGGGAGAGCACCTGCTGCAGCTGCTCCTCGACGTCGGCGTGGGTGACGAACAACAGCTCGTCGCCGGCCTCCAGCGGCTCGTCCGGGGTCGGCGTGATCACCCGGTCGCCGCGCAGGACGGCGGTCAGCACCGTCTCCCGCGGCAGCGGCACCTCCCGCAGCGGCTTGCCCACCCACGGGGTGTCCTCGGCGAGGGTGATCTCCACCAGGTTCGCCGCGCCCTTGCGGAAGCTCATCAGCCGGACGACGTCGCCGACCGTGACCGCCTCCTCGACCAGGGCGGCGAGCACCCGCGGCGTGGACACCGCGACGTCGACGCCCCACGCCTCGGTGTAGAGCCACTCGTTGCGCGGGTCCTTGACCCGGGCGACGACGCGGTTCACCGCGAACTCCGTCTTGGCCAGCAGCGAGACGACCAGGTTGGCCTTGTCGTCACCGGTGGCGGCGACCACGACGTCGCAGGTGGCCAGCTGCGCCTCCTCCAGGGAGGAGACCTCGCAGGCGTCGGCCTGCACCCACTCCGCGCCGGGCACCGCCCGGGTGCGGACCTTGCGGCCGTCCTTCTCGATGAGCATGACCGTGTGCCCGTTGGAGAGCAGCTCCCCGGCGATCGAGCGCCCGACGGCGCCCGCGCCCACGATCGCGACCCTCATGGGTGTCCCCCTCCTCCGGGGCCGGCCCCGACCACCTCGTGCACCCGGTGGCTGATCGCGTCGGTCGCGGCGACCACGAGCTGGTCGCCGTCCTGCAGCACGGTGGACGACGTCGGCAGCTGGGCCTCGCCGTAGCGGACCAGCCACGAGGCCCGGGCCCCGGACGCCACCTCCAGCTCCGAGAGCCGGCGGCCCACCCAGACGTCGGTGACCGTGACCCGCATGAGCAGGACCTGCCCGCTGGGCTCCCGCCACAGCTCGCTGACCTTGACCGAGAGCAGCTCCCGCATCAGCCGGTTCACCGTCCACGGCACGGTGGCCACGCTGGGGATGCCCATGCGCTCGAACACCTCGGCGCGCTTGGAGTCGTAGATGCGGGCCACGACGTGCTGGACGCCGAACGTCTCGCGGGCCACCCGGGCGCTGATGATGTTGGAGTTGTCGCCGCTGCTCACCGCGGCGAACGCGCCGGCGGAGTCGATGCCGGCGTCCAGCAGCGTCTGGCGGTCGAAGCCCAGACCGGTCACCTGGCGGCCGGCGAAGTCCGGGCCCAGCCGGCGGAACGCCTCCGGGTCCTGGTCGATCACGGCCACGCTGTGGCCGACGTCCTCGAGGCGGCGGGCGATCGCCGACCCGACGCGGCCGCAGCCCATCACGACCACGTGCACGGGGGACTCCTGAGCTGACGAGTGCGGTGCCCGGGCGCCGACCGCCCGCGCGTGTCCGGCCGCGAAGCTACACCCGGCCGCCGCCGGGGCCGTGCCGCGCAGCGCCGCAACTCACCCTCCCGGCGGGGGCGCCGGCGGGAGCGGCGTCCGTACGATCGCCGCCGTGCCGATCCTGTCCGAGCTCGGACAACTCCCCAAGCGCCTGGTGCTGGGCCGCCCCGTGCGCAGCGACCGGCTCGGGGAGTCCCTGCTGCCCAAGCACCTGGCCCTGCCGATCTTCGCCAGCGACCCGCTGTCCTCCGTGGCCTACGCCACGCAGGAGATCCTCATCGTGCTCACCCTGGCCGGGACGGCGTTCCTGTTTCTGACGCCGTGGCTGGCGGTGGCCGTGGTCGTGCTGCTCATCACCGTGGTGCTGTCCTACCGGCAGGTGGTGCGCGCCTACCCCTCGGGCGGCGGGGACTACGAGGTGGCGATCAAGAACCACGGCCAGTTCGCCGGCCTGGTGGTCGCCAGCGCGCTGCTGGTCGACTACGTGCTCACCGTGGCGGTGTCGGTCTCCGCCGGCACCGACAACATCATCTCGGCGTTCCCCGCCCTCAACGAGTACCGGGTCAGCATCGCCGTCGGCCTGGTCACCCTGCTGTCGGCGATGAACCTGCGCGGCGTGCGCGAGTCCGGCCGCACCTTCGCCGTCCCGGCCTACCTGTTCATCAGCGGGATCCTCGTGCTGATCGTGACCGGCCTGCTGCGGCACTTCTTCGGCGACGGCATCACCGCCGAGAGCGCCCAGTACACCGTCATCCCCGAGGAGGGCTACGAGGAGGTCACCGGCCTGGCGCTGGTGTTCTTCGCCCTGCGCGCCTTCGCCTCCGGGTGCACCGCGCTCACCGGGGTCGAGGCCATCGCCAACGGCGTCCCGGCGTTCAAGCCGCCGAAGAGCCGCAACGCCGCCACAACGCTGGCGCTCATGGGCGGCCTGGCGGCGACCATGTTCTCCGGCGTCACCGCCCTGGCCATCCTCGCCGACGTCCGGTACACCGAGTTCCCCTGCGACCTGGAGGGGTTCACCGCCTGCGAGACCGAGCCGCAGCGCACGGTCATCGCCCAGATCGCCGCCGCCACGTTCGGCGGCGACACCTCGCCGGGCTTCTTCTACGTCCAGGCAGCCACCGCGCTGGTGCTCATCCTCGCGGCCAACACCGCCTTCAACGGCTTCCCGCTGCTGGGCTCCGTGCTCGCCCAGGACCGCTTCCTGCCCCGCCAGCTGCACACCCGCGGCGACAAGCTGGTCTACAGCAACGGCATCCTGCTGCTCGCCGGGTTCGCCATCCTGCTCATCGTCGCCTTCGACGCCGACGTCACCCGGCTGATCCAGCTCTACATCCTGGGTGTCTTCACCGCCTTCTCCATCGGCCAGTGGGGCATGGTGCGGCACTGGAACCGGGAACTGCGCACCGAGACCGACCCCCGGGCCCGGGCCCGGATCCGCCGCTCCCAGGCCATCAACACCGTCGGCGGCACGCTGACCACCGTCGTCCTGGTGATCATCGTCATCACCAAGTTCTCCCGCGGCGCCTGGCTGGTGCTGGTCGCCATGCCGATCCTGTTCCTGCTCATGCGCGCGATCAACCGGCACTACTCGCACGTCGCCGAGCAGCTCGTGCCCGACGCGGACTCCCGGCTGCTGCCCAGCAAGGTGCACGCCATCGTGCTGGTCTCCCGGGTGCACAAGCCGACGCTGCGGGCGCTGGCCTTCGCCCGCGCCACCCGCCCGGACCACCTCACCGCGCTCACCGTCAACGTGGACGGCGCCGACACCCGGGCGCTGCAGCAGCAGTGGGAGCGCTACGACATCCCCGTCCCGCTGACCGTGCTCGAGTCGCCCTACCGGGAGGTCACCCGGCCGGTCGTCGACTTCGTGAAGTCCATCCGCCGGGACAGCCCGCGGGAGCTGGTCGTCGTCTTCGTGCCGCAGTACGTCGTCGGCCACTGGTGGGAGAACGTGCTGCACAACCAGAGCGCGCTGCGGCTGCGCGCCCGGCTGCAGTTCCAGCCCGGCGTGATGATCACCTCGGTGCCATGGCAGCTGGAGAGCTCCATCGGCCGGGAGGACGCCGGGCTGCGCGCCACCGGGCCGGCACCCGGCGACCTGCGCCGCGGGCTGGCCGACGAGCACGACGCCACCCCGTATGGCTGACGCACCCTCCCGCCGCGGACGCGCAGACCGGCCTGACCGGGGCGGCGGGTGGGCCGGGCGGGAGTTCGAGGTGACCGTCGGCCCGGTCGCGCACGGCGGGCACTGCGTGGCCCGGCACGAGGGGCGGGTGGTCTTCGTCCGGCACGCGCTGCCCGGCGAGCGGGTCACCGTCCGGGTCACCGAGGACCGCCAGCCCGGCTTCTGCCGCGCCGACGCCGTCGAGGTGCTGGACGCCGCGCCCGACCGCGTCGAGCGGCCCTGCCCGCACAGCGGGCCCGGGCGCTGCGGCGGCTGCGACTGGCAGCACGTGGCGCCGGCCGGGCAGCGGCGGCTCAAGGCGGCGGTGGTCCGGGAGCAGCTGACCCGGCTGGGCGGCCTGCCCGGCGAGGACCCGCTGGTGCGCGACCTCGCCGTCGAGGAGCTGCCCGGCGGGCCGCTGCGCTGGCGCACCCGGACCCGGTTCGCCGTCGACCGGGCCGGGGTCGCGGGGCTGCGCCGGCACCGCTCGCACGACCTGGTGCCGCTGGACGACTGCCCGATCACCGTGGAGCCGGCCGCCCGGGCGGTGCTGGACCGCCGGTGGCCGGGCGCCGGGGCGGTGGACGTGGCCGTCGACTCCGCCGGGTCGGTGACCACCACCCGGCTGGACCGCCGCGGCCGGCCGCAGTCGACCCGGGTGGTCGGCGCCGACGGGCCGGCGCCGGCCGGCCGGGCCGCCCGGTCCGCGGCCGGCCGGGACTGGGAGGTCGAGGGCACCGGCTTCTGGCAGGTGCACCCGGCCGCCGCCGACGCGCTGGCCGCCGCGGTGGCCGGGTTCGCCGCCGTCGCGCCGGGGGAGACGGTGCTCGACCTCTACGCCGGGGCGGGCCTGTTCGGCGGCGCGCTCGCCCCCGCGGCCGGGCCGGCGGGGCGGGTGGTCTGCGTGGAGGCCGACGAGGCCGCCTGCGCCGCCGCGGCGGCCAACTTCGCCGCGCTGCCGCAGGCCGAGGTGTGGCAGGGCCAGGTGGACGCCGAGGGGCTCACCGGCCTGCTGGCCGAGCTGGGCACCGGCCCCGACGTCGTCGTCCTCGACCCGCCTCGGGCCGGCGCCGGGGCGGCGGTCAGCCGGGTGCTCGCCGCCGCCGGGCCGCGCGCGGTCGTCTACGTCGCCTGCGACCCGGCGTCGCTGGCCCGCGACGTCGCGGCCTTCGCCGAGGGCGGCTACCGGCTGGCCGGGCTGCGCGGGTTCGACGCCTTCCCGATGACCGCGCACGTGGAGTGCGTGGCGCTGCTCGCCCGGCCCTGACCGCCGCTCAGTCCCAGCCCTGACCCGCCCGGCCGGTGGTGTCGGCGGTGGCGGTCGCGGGTGCCGTCGTCCCCGCCGGCGTCGCGGGGGTCGTCGGTGCCGCCGTCGTCGGTGTGGGGGAGGGGAGGACCTGCGGCACCAGGGCCGGCGTGCCGGGGGCGGGCGCGCCGGTGGAGGGGACGGCCGACGCCGTCGTCCCCGGTGTCGTGGCCGGCGTGGCCGCCGCCTTCGCCGCCGGGGCCGCCGGGGCCGCCGGGGCCGTGGCCCTCGGCGCGGGTTCCGCGGCCGGTGCGGCTGCGGCTGGCTGGGCGGCCGCGGCCGGCGCAGGGACCGGCGCAGGGGCCGGGGCGAGGCTGCCCGCGGCGGTGCCGGGCGCCGGGGCGTCGGGGGCGGGCGGCGTGGTCCCCGTTCCGGCGGGCGGGTCGGCGGCCGGGGCCCCGGGGGCGGGTGGCGTCCCGGTGTCCTGGAGCGGCGGCGCGGCCGGGGAGGAGGGCGGCGGCGCGGCGGGGGAGGCGCCCGGCTCGGTCGGGTCCGCGGCGCGGGCGGCGTCGCCGATCTCCCCGGCCCGGGCGGCGTCGCCGATCTCGCCGGCCCGCACCGCCTCGCCGACGCCGCCGCCGACCGCCGTGTGCACGGCCGCCTCCGCGCCGGGCCCGGGCGTCCCGCCCCCGTCGGCCGCGACGGCGCCCAGCCCGGCGGCCATGCCGACGAAGGCCAGCACCCCCAGGGCGGTGGCCGCGGCCCGGGAGGGGCCGGAGCCGCCGGTGCGGGGCGAGGACGAGCGGAGCATGCGGGCGGTCCCCTCGGCGTGCACGGGAAGCGGCGGGTGCGGCGGCCCGGGAGCCGGGCGACTCCGGTTCTGGACACGGAGAGCACTCGATCAGGCGCGCCCCGTCACGGTATCGCGGGTGCGGCCGTGACGGAAGGGTCCTGCCGACGGGGACCCGGCCGTCCGCGGGCGGGCGGACGCCGACCGGCTACCGTGGCTGACCGTGACCACCTGGGAGTACGCCTCGGTCATCACGGCCAACGACGCGCAGTCACTGCGTGCCGGGGTGAGCGTCAAGCTCCCCGGCGGGCAGCTGGAGCGGCAGGCCGGCGACACCAGCTCGGTCCTCAACCGGCTCGGCAGCGAGGGCTGGGAGCTGGTCAGCTACCACTCCAGCGGCGCGGGCACCTGGGGCTTCGAGCAGTTCTGGCTCAAGCGCCCCACCTCCTGACCCCCCGGCCGGCGCGCTCGGTCGAACGCGTGTTCGACCGATGGGGCACACTGGTGCGGTGGACCCGACGCTGCCCCCCGGCTGGCCGGCAGCCGTGCGGCCGCCCGGCGCCCCCGACTGGGAGCACACCGCCGTCGTCTGGCTGTTCGACCTCGTGCCGCCGGACTACCGGGCGCACGAGGTGCTGCGCCGCTACCCGGTGCTGCTCGCCCGGTTCGCCCGCGACCACGTGGCCGCGGGGCTGGAGGCCGCCCGCGCGGGCTGGCGCACCGTGCGGGTGGAGCTGGCCGACGACCTGCCGCCGGACGCGATGGAGGCGGCGATGGCGGCCTACGAGCGGGAGGGCGCCCGGCTGGCCGCGGCCGCCCGCGGCGTCGCCGCGGTGGGCGGGGCGCTGCGGGGGGAGCGCTGGGTGCCCCGCCTCTGAGGCCCGCATCCGGAGCCGGTGCTCGGCCGGAAGACCCTGCATGCGCGCGGCTACAGTGGGTCGGCGGCCCTCACGACGCCGTGCCCCGCCGCCGATGGAGAGGACGCACCTCCTCGTGTCGCTCCTGCGATCGCTCCGCACCCCCGACGACCTCAAGGCGCTCCCCGCCGGGCAGCTGCCGGCCCTGGCCGCCGACATCCGGGACACGCTGGTCACCAGCGTCGCCCGGACCGGCGGGCACCTCGGCCCGAACCTGGGCGCCGTCGAGCTCACCATCGCCCTGCACCGGGTGTTCGACTCCCCGCGCGAGCCGATCGTCTTCGACACCGGCCACCAGAGCTACGTGCACAAGATGCTCACCGGCCGGGTCGAGGGCTTCGCGAAGCTGCGCCAGCGCGGCGGGCTGTCCGGCTACCCCTGCCGGGCGGAGAGCGAGCACGACTGGGTGGAGAACAGCCACGCCTCGACCTCGCTGTCCTACGCCGACGGGCTGGCCAAGGCGCTCGCCGTCCGCGGCGAGCACCGGCCGGTCGTGGCGGTCATCGGCGACGGCGCGCTCACCGGCGGCATGGCCTGGGAGGCGCTGAACAACATCGCCGGCGCCCGGGACCGGCCGGTGGTCATCGTGGTCAACGACAACGGCCGCTCCTACTCGCCGACCATCGGCGGGGTCGCCGACGCCCTGGCCTCGCTGCGGCTGCGCCCGGGCTACGAGCAGATGCTGCTCGCCGTCCGCCAGGCCCTGCACCGCGCCCCGGTCGTCGGCTCGGCGCTGTTCGACGCGCTGCACGCCGTCAAGAAGGGCCTGAAGGACGTCCTGTCCCCGCAGGGCATGTTCGAGGACCTCGGGCTGAAGTACATCGGCCCGGTCGACGGCCACGACATCCGGGCGATGGAGTCCGCGCTGCGCCGGGCCCGGGCCTTCGGCGGGCCGGTCATCGTGCACGCGGTCACCACCAAGGGCTTCGGCTACGCGCCGGCCGAGACCGACCAGCTCGACGCCTGGCACGCCACCGGGGTGTTCGACCCCGACAGCGGCGCCAGCGCCGCCACCGCCGGCCGGGACTGGACGACGGCCTTCGGCGACGAGCTGGCGCGGATCGGCGCCGAGCGCTCCGACGTCGTGGCGATCACCGCCGCGATGCTGCACCCCACCGGGCTGACCGCCTTCGCCGAGCGCTTCCCGGAGCGCACCTACGACGTGGGCATCGCCGAGCAGCACGCGCTCACCTCGGCCGCGGGGCTGGCCATGGGCGGGCTGCACCCGGTGGTCGCCGTCTACTCGACGTTCCTCAACCGGGCCTTCGACCAGCTGCTCATGGACGTCGCGCTGCACCGCCAGCCGGTGACCGTCGTCCTGGACCGGGCCGGGGTCACCGGCAGCGACGGCGCCTCGCACAACGGCATGTGGGACATGTCGATCCTCTCCGTCGTCCCCGGGCTGCGCCTGGCCGCGCCCCGCGACGAGCCGACGCTGCGCGAGGCGCTGCGCGAGGCGGTCCAGGTGACCGACGGGCCCACCGTCGTGCGGTTCCCCAAGGGCACCCCGCCGGTGGACGTCCCGGCGCTGGAGCGGCGCGGGCCGGTCGACGTGCTGCGGCGCGGTGCGGCGGCCGAGGTGCTGCTGGTCGCCGTCGGCTCGATGGTCCCGGTGTGCCTGGCCGCCGCGGAGCGGGCCGCCGACCACGGCATCGAGGTCACCGTCGTCGACCCGCGGTGGGTGCTGCCGGTCGCGACCGAGCTGGTGGACCTGGCCGCCGCGCACCGGCTGGTGGTCACCGTCGAGGACGGCGGGCGGGCCGGCGGTGTCGGCACCACGCTGACCCAGGCGCTGCAGGACCGCGGCGTCGACGTCCCGCTGCGGTCGCTCGGCCTGCCGCAGGCGTTCCTCGAGCACGGCAGCGTCGGCCAGGTGCTCGCCGACGTGGGCCTCACCGAGCAGGACGTCGCCCGCCGCATCGCCGAGTGGACGGCGGTGCTGGCCGAGCGCGCCGAGGGCGGCGTGGCCGAGGTGGTCGAGGAGCGGCCGTGACCGAGCTCGCGAGGTCACACGAGGATGCAGCATCGCCTGCGATCACGGTGCTGACGAGCGGCAGCGAGGAAACGCCGTGATCGCCGAGATCCAGGTCGCGCCCTCGCCGGCCGGGACGCCGGAGGACCCGCACGCGCACGTCGAGGCGGCCGTCCGGGTCATCCAGGCGTCCGGCCTCCGGCACGAGGTCGGCGCGCTGGGCACGACGATCGAGGGTGAGCCCGACGCGGTGTGGGCCACCCTCCGTGCGGCGCACGAGGCGATGTTCGCCGCCGGTGCGACCAGCGGGATCTCGCACGTCAAGGTCGCCTCGGTGGACCGGACGATGGACAGCCTCACCGCCAGGTTCCGCTGAGCGGGTGCGCCGGCGCCCCGTTCCCCCGCCGGGGACCGGGCGCCGGCGCACACCCTCGGCTCCTCAGGCGGGCAGGGACGCCACCCCGCGCGGCAGGAACCGCGCGCCGGTGACCCGCTCGGACACCCCGGTGCGGTCGAGGTAGGCGGAGATGCCGCCCAGCCAGAACGGCCAGCCGGCGCCCAGGAGCATGCACAGGTCGACGTCCTGCACCGCCTGCACGACGCCCTCGTCGAGCATCAGCCGGATCTCCTGGGCCAGCGCGCCTGCCGCGCGCTCGCGCACCTGCTCCCCGGTGAGCGGGGCGTCGCCGGCATCGATGCCCGCGAGGTCGGGGTCGACCGCGCCCGGCTCGGAGTACACGCTCGTCGTGCCCAGCTCGACCATCCGCCGCAGCCCCTCGCCGACGGCGAACCGGTCGGGGAAGGCCTCGTGCATCCGCTCGGCGACGTGCAGCGCCACCGGCGGGCCGACCAGCGTGAGCAGCTCGAACGGCGTCATCGGCAGGCCCAGCGGGTCCAGCGCACGCTCGGCGACGGCGACCGGCGTGCCCTGCTCGACGGCGGCGGTGACCTCGCCGAGGAACCGGGTGAGCAGCCGGTTGACCACGAACGCCGGGGCGTCGGCGACCAGCACGCAGGACTTCTTCAGCGCCTTCCCGACGGCGAAGGCGGTGGCCAGCGTGGCGTCGTCGGTCCGCTCGGCGCGCACCACCTCCACCAGCGGCAGGACGGCGACCGGGTTGAAGAAGTGCAGGCCCACCACCCGCTCCGGGTGCGCCAGCTTGGCGGCCATCTCGGTCACCGACAGCGCCGAGGTGTTGGTGGCCAGCACGCACTCCGGCGAGACCACGGCCTCCACCTCGGCGAACACCTGCTGCTTGACCGACATCTCCTCGAACACCGCCTCGACGACCAGGTCGGCGTCGGCGAAGGCGGCCTTGTCCAGCGCGCCGGTCACCAGGCCCGTGAGCCGGTTGAGCCGGTCCGGCGACAGCCGGCCGCGGGCGGCCAGCTCCGCCAGCTGGCCGTGCACCCAGCCGACGCCCTTGTCCACCCGCGCCTGGTCGACGTCGGTGAGGACGACGGGCACCTCCAGCCGCCGCACCAGCAGCAGCGCCAGCTGGGAGGCCATCAGCCCGGCCCCGACCACGCCGACCCTGGTGACCGGGCGGGCCAGCCCCTCGTCGGGGGCACCGGCCGGCCGCTTCGCCCGCTTGCTCACCAGGTCGAAGGCGTACAGCGAGGCCCGCAGCTCGTCGCTCATCAGCAGGTCGGCCAGCGCGGCGTCCTCGGCGGCGGTGCCGGCGGTGAACGCCTCGCCGTCGACGCCGTCGCGGGCGAGGTCGAGCAGCTCGACGGCCCGCAGGGCGCCGGGGGAGGCGTTGCGGGTGCGGGCCGCGACGATGCCGCGGGCGCGGGCGATCGCGTCGTCCCACGCCCCCCGGTCCACCGGCCGGCGGGTGACCGTCACGTCCCCGGCGAGGACGCCGGCGGCCCACTCCAGCGAGCGCTCGAGGAAGTCGGCCGGCTCGAACAGCGCGTCGGCGATGCCGAGCCTCGCCGCCCTGGGTCCCGGCGTCATCCGGTTCTGCGCCAGCGCGTTCTCCACGGCCACCGTGACCGCCGCGTCGATGCCGATCAGGTTCGGCAGCAGCTGGGTGCCGCCCCACCCGGGCACCAGGCCGAGGAAGACCTCGGGCAGGCCGACGACGGCGGTGCTGGAGACGGTCCGGTAGGAGCAGTGCAGGGCCAGCTCCAGGCCGCCGCCGAGCGCCCCGCCGTTGACGAACGCGAACGTCGGGACGCCGGCGTCCTTGAGCCGGCGGAAGACCCGGTGGCCGGTCTCGGCGAGCTCCCGCGCCTGGCCGGCCGAGGTGACCGCCGGGACGCCGGAGAGGTCGGCGCCGACGGCGAAGACGAACGGCTTGCCGGTGACGGCGATCGCCGCCGGTGCCGGCGTGTGCGCCTCGATCGCGTCGAGCGCGGCGTCCAGCGACGCCAGCCCGCCGGGGCCGAAGGTGGACGGGCGGGTGTGGTCGTGCCCGTTGTCGAGGGTGACCAGCGCGATCTCGCCGGCCAGGCCGGGCACCCGCAGGTACCGGACCCTCGCCTCGGTCACGACCTCGCTGGCGAACACCGCGGCGGTCACTCGTCTGCTCCTTCCCAGGCGGGGTTCTCCCAGATGACGGTGGCGCCCATGCCCAGGCCCACGCACATGGCGGTGAGGCCGTAGCGGACGTCGGGCCGCTCGGCGAACTGGCGGGACAGCTGGGTCATCAGCCGCACGCCGGAGGAGGCCAGCGGGTGGCCGACGGCGATCGCGCCGCCCCACGGGTTGACCCGCTCGTCGTCGTCGGCGATGCCGAAGTGGTCGAGGAAGGCGAGCACCTGGACGGCGAAGGCCTCGTTGAGCTCGAACAGCCCGATGTCGCCGATGGCCAGGCCGGTGCGGGCCAGCGCGCGCTCGGTGGAGGGCACCGGGCCGACGCCCATGACCTCGGGCTCGACGCCGGCGAAGCCGTAGCCGACCAGCCGCATGCCGGCGGTGAGCCCCAGCTCGGCGGCCACCTCCTCGGCGGCCAGGATGCAGCCGGTGGCGCCGTCGTTGAGGCCCGCCGCGTTGCCGGCGGTCACGTGGCCGTGCGGGCGGAACGGGGTCTTGAGCGTGGCCAGCCCGTCGGGGGTGGTGCCCGGCCGCGGCGGCTCGTCGGCGGTGGCCAGGCCCCAGCCGTGCTCGGCGCTGCGGGTGGCGACGCTGACCAGCTCCGGGCCGATCTGCCCGTTGGCCACGGCCTCGGCGTACCGCTGCTGGCTGGCCAGCGCGAAGGAGTCGGCCCGCTCCCGGGTCAGGTGCGGGAAGCGGTCGTGCAGGTTCTCCGCGGTGGAGCCCATGACCAGCGCCGAGCCGTCGACCAGCTGCTCGCTGAAGAACCGCGGGTTGGGATCGGCGCCCTCGCCCATCGGGTGGCGGCCCATGTGCTCGACACCGCCGGCGATGGCGACGTCGTAGGCGCCGAACGCGATGCCGCTGGCGGTGGTGGTCACGGCGGTCATGGCGCCGGCGCACATCCGGTCGATGGCGTAGCCCGGGACGGACGCGGGCAGCCCGGCCAGCAGCGCGGCGGTGCGGCCGATGGTGAGGCCCTGGTCGCCGACCTGGGTGCTGGCGGCGATGGCCACCTCGTCGACCCGCTCGGCCGGCAGCGCCGGGTTGCGGCGCAGCAGCTCGCGGATGACGCGGACGACGAGGTCGTCGGCGCGGGTCTCGGCGTAGACGCCCTTCGGGCCGGCCTTGCCGAAGGGGGTGCGCACGCCGTCGACGAAGACGACCTCGCGCAGCGAGCGTGACGGCCGCTCTCGGGATGACACAGGACCTCCGCGGGGGTGGGGAACCGGCCGGGACGGCGCGGCACCCGACAAGTTACCCGCCGGTAACCGACGGACCAAGCGGTCCCATGCCTCCGAGCGACCTCTCAGGCGCGGGTGAGCGCGTCGGCGAGCACGTCGCGGGTGAGCCCGACCTGCCACTCGCGGGCGCCACCGGCGCACAGCGCCGCGGCCACCGTGTCGGCGTCCCGGGGCTCGGGCGGGCTCCACATGAGCCGGCGCACCAGGTCGGGGGAGACCAGGTTCTCCACCGGGACGGCGTGCGCCGCGGCCAGCCCGGCCAGCGCGGCGCGGGCGGCCCGCAGCCGGGTGGCGGCCGCCGGGTCGCGGTCGGCCCAGCGGTTGGCCGGCGGCGGGCCCTCGCTGGGCCGGCTGTGCTGCGGCAGCTCGGTCTCCGGCAGCTCCCGGCCGCGTGCCAGGGCGCCGAACCAGGTGTCGACCAGCCGGCGGTTGGCCCGGCCGCGGAAGACGGGCAGCTCGAGCAGCGCGGCCTCCGTCCGCGGGTCGGCCTGCACCGCGGACACCATCGCCGCGTCCGGCAGCACCCGTCCCGGGGCGACGTCGCGGCGGCGGGCCAGCTCGTCGCGGGCCTGCCACAGCGACCGCAGCATGCCCAGCTGCCGGCGGTCGCGCAGCCCGTGCACCCCCGACGTCCGCCGCCACGGGTCCGGCTTGGGCGCCGGCGGGCCGGCGGCGAGGATGGCGTCGAACTCCTGCCGCGCCCACTCGGTCTTGCCCTGCTCCGCCAGGAGCCCGGCCAGCGCGTCGCGCAGGTCGACGAGCACCTCGACGTCCAGCGCGGCGTAGACCAGCCACTCCTCCGGCAGCGGCCGGGTGCTCCAGTCGGCGGCGGAGTGGCCCTTCTGCAGCGAGAACCCGAGCAGGGACTCGACGACGGCGCCCAGGCCCACCCGCGGCAGGCCGGCCAGCCGGGCAGCCAGCTCGGTGTCGAACAGCCGCGTCGGCACCAGCCCGATCTCGGCCAGGCAGGGCAGGTCCTGGTTGGCCGCGTGCAGCACCCACTCGGCGTCCGCGATCGCCGCCTGCACCACCGACAGGTCCGGCAGCGGCACGGGGTCGACCAGGCCGGTGCCCGCGCCGGCGCGGCGCAGCTGCACCAGGTAGGCCCGCTGGCCGTAGCGGTAGCCGGAGGCGCGCTCGGCGTCCACGGCGACCGGGCCGGTGCCGGCGGCCAGCGCCTCGGCGTAGCCGGCCAGCGCGGGTGGGGTCTCGATGACCGGTGGCAGCCCGTCGCGGGGAGCGAGGAGGGGGACCGCCGGGGGAGCGGCCGGCTCGTCGTCCGGGAGGGGCGCGGTACTCAGAGCAGGTCCACCTTCTCGACAGCGGGTACGGCGCGCGCCCGCGCGGCACGGACCGCGGCGGCCCCCGGGGAGGGGCGCCGGCGCGCGGGTGCCAGGCAGACCCGGGACCCCGATGGTAGTGAGTGCCCGGCCTGCCGGGCCGGGCACCCGCTGGGGTGCGCCGTCGGTGGTGGGCTCAGGGGGTGGCCGGCCCGAGCAGCCGGACGCCGGGCGGCGGCAGCCCGGCCGCGGTGCCCAGCACGTCCAGCCACGCGCTCAGGTGCCGGTCCAGCCGGCCGTCGTCCGGGGTCCAGGAGGCGCGGATCTCCACGTCGACCGAGTGCTCGGGGCCGGCCAGCTCGCCGAAGCGGGTCGAGGCGGTGCGGGTGACGGTGCCGCCCAGCGCGTGCGACGTGGCGCCGCAGTCGGCGAGGGCGTCGGTCAGCCAGCTCCAGGCGACCTCGGAGAACATCGCGTCGTCGACCATGTGCTCGTCGGTGGTGGCCGACAGGTAGCCGACGCAGCGGGTGGTGCCGGCCCAGGCGTCGTGGCCGGCCGGGTCGTGCAGGACGATGAACCGGCCGGTGGCGACCTCGACGAGCTCGTCGCCGTCGGGCTCGGTGACCAGCGCCCCCACCGCGAACGCGTGCGGCGCCAGCCGCTGCGGCGCCGGGATGGCCTCCAGGACGATCTCGGGCCGGGTGGTCACGCCGGCCAGCGCCTCCAGCGCAGCGCGGAACTCCTCCGGCGGCTCGCCGCCCGCGCGGTCCCCGGGACCGGGGAGGCTGGAAGGCTCCACGTCCGCAGGGTAGGTCGCCGGACCGCCCGCTGCTGCCGACGCGCCGCACGGGGTCTGGGAGGATGGGACGTCGTGACCGCCGTTCCCGCTCCGACGCCCGCGCCCCTCCCCGCCGAGTCGGACCTGGTGCGGGCCGCCCGCGGCCTGCCGGTGCGGCGCACCCCGGTGTGGTTCATGCGCCAGGCCGGCCGCTCGCTGCCGGAGTACCGGGCGCTGCGGGCCGGCACCCGGATGCTCGAGGCCTGCCAGGACCCGGACCTGGTCACCGAGATCACCCTGCAGCCGGTGCGCCGGCACGGGGTGGACGCCGCCATCCTCTTCTCCGACATCGTGCTGCCGCTGGTGGTCGCCGGCGTCGACATCGACATCAAGCCCGGGGTCGGCCCGGTGATCGCCCAGCCGGTGCGCACCGTCGCCGACGTGGCCGCGCTGCCGCCGCTGGAGCCCGACCGGCTGGACTTCCTGGCCACCGCCGTGCGCCGGCTGGTCGCCGAGCTCGGGGGCACGCCGCTGATCGGCTTCGCCGGCGCGCCGTTCACCCTGGCCACCTACCTCATCGAGGGCGGGCCGTCGAAGGAGCACGCCCGCACCAAGGCGTTCATGTACGCCGAGCCGGAGGCGTGGGGCCGGCTGCTGGACCGGCTGGCCGTCTCCGCCGCCACCTTCCTCACCACCCAGGCCGACGCCGGCGCCTCCGCGGTGCAGCTGTTCGACTCCTGGGCCGGGGTGCTGTCGGCGGCCGACTACGCCGAGCGGGTGCTGCCGCACTCCCGCGCGGTGTTCGACGCCCTGGGCGACCGGGACCTGCCGCGCATCCACTTCGGCGTGGGCACCGGGGAGCTGCTGCCGCTGCTCGGGGACGCCGGGGCCGACGTCGTGGGCGTCGACTGGCGGGTGCCCCTGGACGAGGCCGCCCGCCGGGTGGGCCCGGACCGGTCGCTGCAGGGCAACCTCGACCCCGCCGTCCTGCTCGCCGACCGGGCCAGCGTCGACCGCGAGGTGCGCCGGGTGGTCGCCCAGGGCCGGGCCGCGCGGGGCCACGTGTTCAACCTCGGCCACGGCGTGCTGCCCGACACCGACCCCGGGGTGCTCACCGCCGTCGTCGACCTGGTGCACGAGCTGACGGCGACGTGACCGAGCGGGCGAGGTCACGCATGAGCACAGCACCCGGGCGCACGGGCGCCACGAGCGCCGGCGAGGCGGGCCCGTGACCCGGCTGGTCGTCGTCGGCGCCGGGATCACCGGCCTGGCCGCCGCGTTCGAGTGGCGGTGCCGGCGCCCGGACGACGAGATCGTCGTCCTGGAGGCGGGGGACCGGGTCGGCGGGAAGGTGCACCGGGTCGAGCTGGCCGGGCAGTGGTACGACACCGGCCCGGAGGCCGTGCTCGCGCGGGTCCCCGAGGCGGTGCGGCTGGTCGAGCGGCTCGGGCTGGCCGACCGGCTGGTCGCCCCGGCCACCACGCAGGCCACCGTGGTGCTGCCCGACGGCCGGTTCCCGCTGCCGGCCGGCACGGTGCTCGGCGTCCCGGCGTCGGCCGAGGGGCTCGACGGGATCCTCACCCCGGCCGGGGTGGCCCGGGTGCACGCCGAGGCCGGCCTGCCGCCGCTGACGCTGGACGGCGACGTGGCGGTCGGCGCCCTGCTGCGCGCCCGGCTGGGCGACGAGGTGGTCGACCGGCTGGTGGAGCCGCTGCTCGGCGGCGTCTACGCGGGGCGGGCCGACGAGCTGTCCCTGCAGGCCACGATGCCGCAGCTGGCCGCGCAGCTGCCCGCCGCCGGGTCGGTGCTCGCCGCGGCCGCCGCCGCCCGCGACGCCGGCGCGCGCAGCCGCTTCGACACCGGCACCCCCGTGTTCGTCACCGTCGCCGACGGCATCGGCTCGCTGCCGGCCGCACTGGTGGCCGCCTCGGGCGCCGACGTCCGGCTGCGCACCCCGGCCCACGGCCTGACCCGGACGGCGACCGGCCTGGAGCTCTCGGTCGGCCGGGGGGACGCACCCGAGCGGCTGGCCGCGGACGCCGTCCTGGTCACCGCGCCGGCCGGCAAGGCCGCCCGGCTGCTGGCCGGGGTCGCGCCCGGCGCGGTCGAGCCGCTGCGGGGCATCCCGTACGCCTCGATGGCCGTGGTCGCGATGGCCTTCCCGGCGCAGGAGGTGGCCCCCGGGTCCGGGCTGCTGGTGCCGCCGGTGACCGGCCGGCTGGTCAAGGGGGTGACCGTCTCCTCCCGCAAGTGGCCGCACCTCGCGCCCGGCGGGCACCTGCTGGTCCGCTCCTCGGTGGGCCGGTACGGCGAGGAGCACCAGCTGCAGCGGGACGACGACGACCTGGCCGCGGCCGTGGTCGCCGACGTCGCCGACCTGCTGCAGCTGTCCCGGCCCGAGCCGGTGGCCACCCGGGTCGTGCGCTGGGGCGGCGGGCTGCCGCAGTACCTGGTGGGCCACCCGGCGCGGGTGGCGGCGGTCCGTGCCGCCGTCACCGCGGTGCCGGGGCTGGGGATCGCCGGGGCGGCGTTCGGCGGGGTGGGCGTGCCGGCGTGCATCCGCGACGCGCAGCGGGCCGTCGACGCGCTGCTGTGAGCGTGCCCGACGCCACGGTGGCGGTCGGCATGGCGGCGGGACGGGGGCCGTTGCACCTGCCGTGACCGTGCACCACCCCGTCCGTCCTGTCCTCCGACCCTCACGCTGCCTGCGCCACCACGTCTGGATGGCCGCCTGCGGCGACTGCCGCGACGCGCACGCCGCGTCCGTCCGGGGCCAGCGGGACACCGCTCCGGCGACCCGCTGACACCTGCCGCCGCCGCCCGCCCCCGGACCGGCGGGCGGCGGTGGACCGGCACCACCGACGGGGGATGATGGGTCCATGAGCGAGCAGACCGACCAGCGCAGCATCGGCAAGCGCGCGAACGAGCTCAACGCCACCATCCGCTACACGATGTGGTCGGTGTTCCGGCTGGCCCGCCCGCTGGGCGAGCAGCAGCGCACCGGGATCGCCGACGAGGTGCAGGGCCTGCTCGACGAGCTGGCCGGCAAGGACGTCGTCGTCCGCGGCACCTACGACGTGAGCGGCCTGCGGGCCGACGCCGACCTGATGGTCTGGTGGCACTCCTCGACGCCCGAGGCGCTGCAGGAGGCCTACACCCGGCTGCGCCGCACCGCGCTGGGCCGGCACCTGGAGCCGGTCTGGTCGCAGATGGCCCTGCACCGGCCCGCGGAGTTCAACCGCAGCCACATCCCGGCGTTCCTGGCCGACGAGCAGCCGCGCCGCTACGTGTGCGTCTACCCCTTCGTGCGGTCCTACGAGTGGTACCTGCTGCCCGACGAGGAGCGCCGGGCGATGCTCACCGAGCACGGCCAGATGGCCCGCGGCTACCCCGACGTCCGGGCCAACACGGTGGCCTCCTTCGCCCTCGGCGACTACGAGTGGCTGCTGGCCTTCGAGGCCGACGAGCTGCACCGGATCGTCGACCTGATGCGCGACCTGCGGGCCTCGACCGCGCGGCGGCACGTCCGCGAGGAGGTGCCGTTCTACACCGGCGTCCGCAAGCCCGTGGCCGAGCTGGTCGCCGACCTCCCCTGACGCGAGGGGCTCAGCCCTCCGCGGGCTCCAGGCGGATGCTCACCGAGTTGATGCAGTAGCGGTCGCCGGTGGGGGTCTGCGGGGCGTCCTCGAAGACGTGCCCGAGGTGGCTGTGGCAGCTGCCGCACAGCACCTCGGTGCGGACCATCCCGAAGGCGCGGTCCTCGCGGAGCACCACGTTGTCGGCGGACGTCGGCTCGTAGAACGACGGCCACCCGCAGTGCGAGTCGAACTTCGTCTCCGAGCGGAACAGCTCGGCGCCGCAGGCACGGCAGCTGTAGACGCCCTGCGTCCTCGTGTCGACGTACTCGCCGGTCCAGGGCCGCTCGGTGCCGGCCTGGCGCAGCACGGCGTACTCCTCCGGCGACAGCTGGGCCCGCCACTCCTCGTCGCTCCTGGTGACCCGGGGCTGGTTCTGCGCGGACGTGGTCATGCCCTCCACGGTACGAGCCGCCCGCCAGCGCGGTCAGCGCCCCAGGCCGGCCTCCCGCGCCCGGACGATGGCCTGGGCCCGGTCGGTGACCTGAAGCTTCGCCAGCACGTTGGACACGTTGTTGCGCACCGTCTTCGGCGACAGGTACAGCGTCGCGGCGATCTGCGCGTTGGACCGCCCCGCGGCCACCAAGTCCAGGACCTCCCGCTCGCGGGCGGTCAGCTGGGGGAACGCCGTCTCCGGCCCGGTCGGCCCGGCGGCGAAGAACTCGGCGATCCGCCGCGCCAGCGCCGCCCCGAACACCGCCCCGCCGGAGGCGACCGTGGTGATCGCGCGGACCACCTCCTCCTGGTCGGCGCCCTCGAGCAGGTAGCCGCGGGCCCCGGCGCGGACGGCGGCGAACACGGTGCCGTCGTCCTCGCTCATGGTCAGCACGACGACCCCGACGGACGGCGACTCCGTGGCGACCCGCCGGGTGGCCTCGATCCCGTCCAGCACCGGCATCTGCACGTCCATCACCACGACGTCGGGCTGCTCGTGGCGGGCCAGCGCCACCGCGGCCGCGCCGTCGGCCGCGGTGCCGACCACCACCAGCCCGGGCACCGAGCCGAGCAGCGCGGCCAGCCCGTCGCGGTACACGGGTGGTCGTCGACGACCAGCACCCGGATCGGCTCCTCAGCGCCCTCCACCGGCACCCCCTCCGTCCGCGGGCAGCACCGCCCGCACCACCGTGCCCCCGGACGCCGGGCACTCCACCGCGCAGCGGCCGCCGAGCTCGGCCCCCCGCTCGCGCAGGGACACCAGCCCCACCCCGGCGGGGGCGTCCGGGGCGATGCCGACGCCGTCGTCGGCGACGGCCACCACCAGCGCGCCGTCGTCCTGCCGTCCCAGCGTGACCCGCACCCGCCGCGCCGACGCGTGCCGGGCCACGTTGGCCAGCGCCTCCGACGCGATCCGGTAGGCGGCGACCTCCACCGCCGCCGGGAGGTCGGCGGGGTCGCCGGCCTCGACGGTCACCGCGACCCGGGCGCGAGCAGCCGCTCGGCCTGCTGGCGCACCGCGCCGGCCAGGCCGAGGTCGTCCAGGGCCGGCGGGCGCAGGTCGTGCACCAGCCGGCGGACGTCGGCCAGCGCGGCGGCGACGTCGTCGCGGACCTGGCGCAGCACCCGGTCGGACTCCTCGGGCCGGGTCGCGGCCAGGTTGCGCGCGGTGTCTATGCGCAGGACGACGGCACCGAGCGCCGGCCCCAGGCCGTCGTGCAGGTCCCGGCGCAACCGGCGGCGCTCCTCCTCGCGCGCGGCGACCAGCTGCTCGCGGCTGTGCTGCAGCTGGGCGGCCAGCGAGCTGGCGCGCGCGGCCGCGGCGGCCTGCCGGACGACGTCGGCGAGCAGCCGCTCGTCGCGGGTGACCAGCTGCGCGCGGACCCCGTCCCGGGGGAGCAGCAGCCGGCCGACCTCCTCGCCGCGGTAGGCGATCGTCAGCGACTGCACCGTGGCGGGGCGGCGGCCGTGCTCGGCCAGCACCCGCCCGCCGCCGGCCTGCTCCACCTCCACGCCGACGTAGGGCGAGCGGAAGGCCTCGGCCACGCCCGCGGCGATGGCCATGAGCTGCTCCTCGGCCCCGTCGGTGCGCTCCAGCCGCTCGGCCGGGCCGGAGACCACCCGGTACGGGTCCTCCCGCTCGCCGAGCACCCACCGGCGGACCAGCCGCCACAGCGGCGCGCGCAGGGGCAGGTAGACGGCGGCGACCACCAGCAGGGTCAGCAGCGTGGCGTCGCGTTCCCCGAGCCGGTCGCCGGGCAGCGCGCCGGCGGCGCCGACCACCGCGAGGTCCAGCAGCACGACGCCGACGCCGAGGACCCCGTAGACCACGGTGCCGCCGAGCAGCCGGTCGATGTCGACCGCGCGCGGCCGCAGGATGCCGACGGCGACGGCGACGGCGGTCCCGGTCAGCGCCACGGCGACCGACAGGGCGGCGGTGCTCGGGTCACCGGGCAGCAGCAGGGTCGAGAGCATGACCAGCAGGTCGACGACGGCCGCCCACAGCAGCCAGCGCAGCCGCCGCCGGTCCTCGCCCCGCGCCCGCCGGTACCGGGCGACGACCGAGGCCGCCGGGACGACGATGCCCAGGACCGCGACGGGGAAGGCGACCCGCAGCAGGGACAGCGCCACGTCGGCCGGCAGCGGGAGGGTGGTGAGGTCGAGGTCCAGCGCCCGGTAGGCCTCCGGGTGCCGGTGCCCTCCCGGGAGAAGGCGACCTCCGAGGGGACGACGAGCAGCAGCAGGACGTGCAGCGCGGTCGAGGCGAGGCTGGCCACGGCGAGCGGCGCCACCGGCCGGAGGGGAGCCGGCCGTACGGGTAGAGCAGGAGGAGCAGCGGCAGGCCGAGCAGCAGCGCCGCGCCGAGCCGCTCGACCGTCCAGAACGCCAGGCTCGCGCCGGCCAGCGGCGGGTCGTGGCGCAGCGCGTGGGTGACCCACGCGTCGGCCAGCCCGTCCACCGCCCACAGCAGGCCGGTGCCGGCCAGGACCCAGGAGACGGCGTTGCGCGGGGCCCGGAGGAGCAGCAGCGCCGCCGGGACGGCGAGGGCCACGCCGGGCAGGGTGACCGGCCAGCCGGCACTTCGGCCCAGCCCCTCCCGGAACTCCTCGGGGGTCACCACGTCCAGCACGGCAGCGGCGAGCGAGGCGCCCAGGGCGACCCCGAGGACCGTCCAGGCGGCGGCCCTCCGGCGCCATGACCGCCCGGGCAGCCCGCGGGGCGCCGCCTCGGCGACCGGCGGCGCGGCGCTCGGCCCGGCCACCGGGATGCCCACCTGCACGCGCAGATCCTCACCTGCCGGCGTCCCGCCCGTCACGGGGCGGCTGTCCCGTGTCACCCGGGACACCGACCGTGACCGGATCGAGGGCGCCGGGCCCTGGGTGCCCGGGACGCGTCCCCGCGACGGTCCTCCCAGCCGGTGCACAGGGCACCGCGACGACACGACGGAGGACCAGATGTCCCTCAGCAGCAACCCCGCCCCCGCCCGCACCGACGCCCCGGTCGGGGCCCCCGGGGCCACGGCGGCGCCGGCCGTCGCGGCCCGGCTGGTCCGCCGGGTCGGGATCGCCGTCGCCGCCGGCGCCGGCTCCTGGGCCGCCGCCGTGGCCGCGCTCGGGACGACGCCGCCGGCCGGCACCTGGCAGGCGGCGGTGGTGAACGTCGCCGCCTTCGCCTTCCAGCTGGGCCTGGCGTTCCTGGTGACCGCGCAGCTGCGCACCGGGGCCATCGGGACCGGCCGGCTGGCCCGGGGCCTGCTGCACGTGGAGCACGGCCTCCTGACGGTGGCCATGGTGTCGTCGCTGATGTGGGCGTTCACGCCCGGGCTCTACGACACCGGGTTCTTCTTCGTCATCGACCTGTTCTGGCCGCTGTCCATGCTGGGCATGGCCGCGCTCGGGGTCCGGATCGCCATCGCCGGCCGGTGGCGCGGTGCAGCCCGGTTCTGGCCGCTGGTCGCCGAGAGCTGGGGGCCGGTCGTCGTCCCGACCGCGTTCCTGCTGCCCGCCGTCACCCAGTACGTCGGGGCCGCGCACCTGCTGGTCGGCTACGTCGCGCTCGGCGTCCTGCTGTTCCTCCGCCCGGAGCTGACCGGGGCCCGCTGAGCCGGCGGCCGCGCCTCGCCACCCCGTGACCCGGGTGGCGGGGCGCCGTCGTGCGCGGCGGAGACTGGCCGGGTGCCCGAGCAGCTCGACGACGTCTGGTTCACCCGCGACCTGCCCGTGCTGCGGGCGATCGCCCGGCTGGTCGACGGGTCGGAGCACGGCGGCAACCCGTACCTGGGGCAGGTGGTGCCGGCCAGCGGGCTGCCCAAGCCGCAGGTGGCGGCGGCGGCGCGGGCGCTGGTGTCGGCGGGCTACGTCGAGGCGCTGACCAACTACGCCGGCGAGATCGTGCGGTTCACCGGCATCTCGGCCGAGGCGCGGCGGCTGGCCGGGCTGTGGCCGACGCCGCAGGGGGAGTGGGAGCGGCTGGTCGAGCAGCTCACCGCGCGGGCGTCGAACGCGCCGACCGACGTCGAGCGGGCCCGGTGGCGGGCCCTGGCCGAGGCGGCGACGTCACTCGGGCCGGACGACGGCGCGCTGCTCATGTCGGCGCTCATCGGGGGCTACGTGCCGCGGGCCCGGTGACCCCCGGGAACGGCAGCGCCCCCGCCCGGCTGAGCCGGACGGGGGCGCTGTGCTGATCGGGGATCAGACGGGGTTGACGTTCGCCGCCTGGGGGCCCTTCTGGCCCTGCTCGATGTCGAACGAGATGCGCTGGCCTTCGTCGAGCGAGCGGTACCCGCTGGTCTGGATGGCCGAGTAGTGGACGAACACGTCCGGCCCACCGCCGTCAGGGGTGGCGAAGCCGAACCCCTTCTCCGCGTTGAACCACTTGACAGTTCCTTCGGGCATTGCTCGCTCCTAGCTGAGGTGGTGCATCGGGGTCCTGCCATAGCGCAGAGGCCTTCCCGACGCGGACGACCATAGCCGCACAACGGCGTCCGCGGGGCGCTGGGGCCGGTCCGTCTTCGCCGTCGGCGACCTTGCGGTGATCCTGCGGCTCCCCGCGCGGCGGCCTGCGGAGCGGCCCGGATCGTCGTCCGTGCCGGGAGGGACCCGGCGAGCCGAGGAACGGACGCCCGCCATGACCGCCGCCCCGCTGACCACCGAACCCCTCGTCCTGGTCGACGTCGTGGACCTCGCCGAGGCCGACCTGGACGCCGACCTGGCCGAGCGCCTGGTGCTCACCGGCGCGGTGGCGCCGCGCGCGGACGTCCCCGCCACCGCGGCCGAGGCGATCGCGCTCGCCCGCAGCATCCGCGGCGCCGGTGCGGCGGCGCTCGTCGTGCACGCCCTGGGCGGCCGGGCCGCCGCGCTCGCCCGCTGACCCGCCCACTCCTGTCCGGGCACCCGTCACCTCCGCGGGGCCTGCCTCGCTGTAGGTGGGGACGTGCCTCCCTCGGCCGGGTGGTCCGACCCGGGCCGACGCCGTCGGGCTGGCCCGGCGGCCGGTGACCAGCCTGCCGGTGGCCCGGGACGTCCGGCCGGAGGGGTGGACGGCGCGCTCGCTCGGCTGGGCGCTCTTCCACCGGTAGACCGCCGCTCGTCGAGGCCCCGCCGGATCTGTGGACGGGCGTCTGAGCTGGGGATTCGCGTTGATCACGCCTGCCTGCCGCGGTGGACTTCGAACACGTGATCGAGCCGATGGGGAGGAGGTGTGGTGGACGGCTTGTCGGACGCGCTGGACGCCCTGGCCGCGGAGGACCTCGCCCCGCTGTTCGGCCCGGCGCTGCTGGAGCGGCTGCGGCCGCTGCTGCTGGCGCAGAACCGCCTGGCGGCGGAGGTGGCCCGCACGGTCCGGGAGTGCGACGTGTCCGGGGCGGTGGAGCACGACGGGCTGAAGACGATGGGTCCCCGGTTGCGCGGGCACGCCCACCTGTCGGGTGCCGAGGCCGCCCGGGTGGTGCGCGCCGGCCGCGCGCTGGTGCACCTGCCTGTGATGGCGGCGGCGTTCGCCGCGGGGGAGGTGACCGGGGAGCAGGCCGCGGTGCTCGGCCGGATCGCCGAGCCGGGCAGGCTGGCGCTGGCCGCCGACCAGGGCGTGGGCGTGGCCGCGGTCGACGGGCTGCTCACCGGGCTGGCCCGCACCCGGCCGTATGCCGACACCGTCAGGGCGGTGCGGCACTACAGCGACCGCCTGGACGCCGACGGCCCGGAGCCCGATCCGACCGAGGGCCGGCGGTTGAGCATCGTGCGGGACGCCGACGGGTCGGTCAGCTTCCGCGGCGATCTGGACGCCGTGGGCGGGGAGGAGTTCAGCACCGCGATCGAGGCCATCGTGCAGGCCGGCCGCACCGCCGCCGCCGCCGCCGCCGAGCGGACGCGCACCCAGCAGCAGGCTGACGCGCTGGTGCAGCTGTGCGACACCGCCCTGGCCGCCGGCGCCCTGCCGGTGCTGCGCGGGCACGAGCCGCAGGTGGTCGTCACGGTCGGCATCGGCGACCTCACCGACCCGGCGACCGGGGCGGCGCGGCACAGCTGGCCTCCGGCGCGCTGATCTCCGCGGCGCGGGCCCGCTGGCTGGCCTGCGACGGGGCCGTCACCCGGGTGGTGATGGGCCCGGACGGGATCCCGCTGGACCACGGCCGCGCCCTGCGCCTGGTCCCACCCTCGCTGCGCCGGGCGGTGGAGGTGCGTGACGGCGGCTGCGTGTTCACCGGCTGCGGTGCGCCCACTTGGTGGTGCGACGTGCACCACCTGCTGGAGTGGGCCAACGGTGGGGAGACCAGCCTGGCCAACTCCGCGCTGCTGTGCGAACGGCACCACACCAAGGTCCACCACGGCTTCCGCGTCGAACGTCAACCCGACGGGCAGTGGCACACCTGGAGCCCCGACGGCACCCGGATCTACACCGGACCCAGCGGCACCGGACCCAGCGGTACTGAACCGGGCGGAACCGGGCCGCCGCGCGGCAACGGACTAGGCGGAACCGGACCAGCGCTCACCACCGCCGCTTGACCACTGCCGCTCCATCACCGCACCCGCACCCGCACCCGCACCCGCGACCGAGCCGGAGCCGACCCGCGCCCACACCGGGCACCGGGCCGGCTGCCGGCCGTCCGCGTGCGGGAGGGGGCGAGGCGGCCTGCTCAGAGCAGGTGGCCCGGCTGCTCCGGGAAGGGGCGTCCCCGGGGCGGGACGGCGTAGTCGCCACCGGGGGTGGGGCCCCGCCGCCGGCCACCGCGTGCCCCGGGGGACGACTGACCGTCGGACGACGCATGGTGGGACGACGCACCGTGGGACGTCGCACCGTGGGACGTCGCACCGTGGGACGTCGCACCGTGGGACGTCGCACCGTGGGACGTCGCACCGCCGGACGACGGACCCGCCGGCAGCGCCAGGGGCTCCGTCCGCCACGACGGCACCGTGATCGTCCTGGGCTCGTCCCACGCCGTCCCGGCCGCCAGCGCCCGCTCCTCGCACCACGCCTCGACCGACCGGCGCCACCGCCGGCCGGCGACGTCCATGCCGGCCAGGACGACGATGCCGACGGCGACGGTCAGGCAGGCGTTGGCCAGCGCGGTCGCCACATCGAGGGCGGTGAGCTGCGGCCAGCCGATCGTGGCGAGCTGGACGCCGACGATCTCCACGACGACGTAGAGCACGCCGTACAGCAGGATCGGGACCCGCATCGTGCACCTCCGTCGTGGACCGGACGTCCCCCCAACGGCAGGTCGGGCACCGCGGCGGCGTCGATCGGCTCGCGTGTCACCCATACGGGTGAACGGACGGGCGGACACCGGCTCGTCCCGGGTCGACAGCGTGCGATCGCAGACCCCGCGGACAGCCGCGGCCGTGCGTGCGGCTCCGGGATCACGACCGGGCCGCGCGCGTGGAGCGTGCGCGCAGCGATACGCAGGGTTGCGCCGGGGTGTGGCCTCCGACACCATCGCGGCACCCGCACCACGGACGAAGGAGTCCCGTTGCACCTGCGCCGCCGGCCCGTCCCGTTGGTCCTCACGCTCGGCACCGCCGCGGCGCTCGCCCTGCAGATGGCGCCCGCGGCCGCCCACCCCGGTGGGCACGGCCCGGACCGGCCCGCGACGCCGCGCCCGTGCACGGCGGCCGACAGCGTCGAGGTGCCGGGCGCGGAACGCGCCGAGACCACCTGCCTGCCCGACATCACGACGGCCGGCCTGCTCACGGCGCCGCCGGGCCAGTACACCGACCAGGCCGACTGGCTCCCCCTGCACGCCCCCGGGACGACCAACCCCAGCGGGGTGCCGGGGCTGCAGGTCGACGGCTACTTCCCGGACACCTCCTCGTTCAACACCACGCACGGCTGGGACCACGACAGCCAGTTCGTGCTGCGGATCCCGGACGACTGGAACGGCGGCCTGGTGGTCACCGGCGCTCCGGGCAACCGCAAGCAGTACGCCTCGGACTTCCTGTTCTCGGACTCCGTCGTCGCCCAGGGCTTCGCCTACGCCTCGACGGACAAGGGCAACAACAGCCCGGACTTCTACCTTGACGGCGAGCAGCCCGCCGACGCCGTCGCCGAGTGGCACGACCGCGTCACCCAGCTGGCCGTCGCGGCGAGGGGTGCCTTGAAGGAGCGCTACGGCCACGCGCCGGAGCGCACGTACATGGCCGGCATCAGCAACGGCGGCTACCTGGTGCGCTGGCAGCTCGAGAACCGCCCGGAGCTGTACGACGGCGGCGTCGACTGGGAGGGCACCCTCTTCACGCCGGACGGCCCGAACCTGTTCACCTACCTGCCCACGGCGGTGCGCTACACGCTGGGCCGGGCCGACGCCGACGACATGTACGCCGCCGGCTTCGCGCGCGGGTCGGAGTCGCTGTGGCCCTACCATCAGCAGGTGTACTGGGGCCTGACGCAGAAGGTGTACCGGGCGGAGTTCGACCCGGACTACGACCCCACCTGCCCCGGGGCGACGGCGGGCACCACGCTGCCCGAGATCCTCGCCCCCTGCGCCAGTGACGCCGACTACGACGCCTGGTTCGCCGACCCGGCATCGCAGCCGGTGCACGACGCCCTGGCCCGCATCAGCCTCACGGGCAAGATCAAGAAGCCGCTGCTGACCCTGCACGGCACCCTCGACACCCTGCTGCCGATCAGCACCGACAGCGACGTGTACGCCGCGATGGTCGCCGACCAGCACCGGGACCGGCTGCACCGCTACTACCGCATCGAGGGCGGCAACCACGTCGACAGCCTGGTCGGCCTCGACCCGCAGCGCCTGCGGCCGATGCTGCCGTGCGCCCGGACCGCGTTCGACGCCCTCACCGCCTGGGTGGAGGACCGCGAGGAGCCCCCGGCGAGCGCCACGGTGCCGCGGCCGGCCGGCAACGGCGCCACCGACCCGGCGCTGCTCGACACCTGCACGCTGAGCTGAGGACCCGCGGGCGGCACCCTCCGGCCGGCGGGCGCCCCCGCGGACCCGCAGCGCAGCCGGCGGGTGCCCCCGGCGGACCCGCAGCCCGGCCGGGCGGTCCGGCCCCGGTCACCCGGACGGGTGACCGGGCCGTTCGGTCCGGGTCGTCCCGGGGGTGTCTGGTCATCGTCCCCGGGTGACCGTGCCGCTCGTCGCCGTCCTGGTGCTCGCCGTGGGCCTGCCGCTGCTCGCGGTGTGGGTCGCCCGCCGGCCGCTCCGGTCGCGGTTGCGCCCCGACGCCGAGCCGGACCCGTGGCGGGACCCGGTCCGGAGGCACGGGCTCTCGGCCGGGGACGCGTCGCGGATCGCCGAGGACGTCCCGAGGGGACGCCGGCTGCCCGACCCGCGGCTGCGTCCGGTGGCCGCCGAGTGGGCCCGCGAGCTGCTCGAGCGGGAACGGCCCCGGCTGCCGCGCGACCCCCGGACCCACGGGGTGGTCGTCGTGCTCCTCGCCGTCTGGCTGGCCGTCGTGCTGGGACGGGGTGGTCTCCCGGGTGGGCTCGGGCGAGGGCGTCGACCTGCCCTGGGCCACGCCCGCGGTCGGCGTCGCCCTCGCGGTGTGGGGGGTGCGGCGGCGCCGCGCGCTGCGACGCGCCGCCGAGCTCGACGACGGGCCGGCCACGACCGGTGAGCCGGTGGGCGCGGTCCGCCCGGGTCGCTCCCCGGACGGACCGCGCCACCCCTCTCGCCGGGGTCAGGTGGTGGGGTCGTCGTCCTCCTCGGTCTCGAACGGCTGGGGGATCACCGGGCAGTTGATGATGATGTTGCTCGGCCGCAGCCCCGCCACGAACGGGCTGCCCGGCCCCTCCGGGCTGATCGCCCCGCTCTCCACCAGCCCCTCGTCGACCAGCGCCCGCAGGTCGGCGAAGCCGGTGATCCGGCGCCGCTCGCCGGCGTCCACGGCCGCACGGGTCCACTGGTTGACGTGCGCGTCCCACATCGGGCTGTGGTCGTTGTCGTACGCGCGCCGGTTGTCCGGGTCCAGGAGGAAGACGTTGATCGGGTCCTCCCCGCCGCTGGCCACCGTGTAGTTCAGCCCCTGCCGCTCCGGGTCGTCGCGGCCCTCGCGGCCGTTGATGTTCGGGGAGGGGCCGAGCAGCGCGGAGCGGTCGTCCAGCGGGCTCTCCCCGAAGCGGGGCAGCTCGGCGAGCCGCGGGGCGTAGACGCCGGCCTCCAGGGTGGCCGCGACGGGGTCGGAGGAGTCGGTGACGAAGTGGTAGCAGAGCTGGTCGCCGCCCTGGAAGCCGTCCAGCAGCTCCATCGTCACCTGCCGGTCGTGGACGTCGATGTCGGTGGCGCGGTCGTGCAGCCCGGTGTCGTTGGCGACGACCTGGGCGTTGAGCACCAGCCCGCTGGGCAGCACCACGGCCGAGGACCACTCGGCGTCGGCCACGGCCCCGGGCTGGACGGCGGCGGGCGGGAACACGCTGGTCCCCGGGACCACGGTCTCCTCGGTGGCCGGCTCGACGCTGCGCTCGGGGCCGAAGTCGACGGTGCCGCGGAACCGCATCCGGTCCTCCTGGTCCAGGGAGACCTCCTGGTCACCGCCGCTGCCCCGCGCCCACACGAGCCTGAGCGCGTGGTCGACGCCGAGCAGCTGGGCGACGGCGAAGTCGGAGGCCTCGGTGATGATGTACTGCTCGTCGGCCCGCCCGTCCGGCCCCACCCCGCGGAACAGCGGCACGACCGCGGTGGCCTCCTCCGGGTCCTCCAGGTCGTGCAGCGCGATGGTGCTGGCGAGGAACACGTTCTCCTCGGCGGGAAGGCGGTCGACGCGGTCGATCAGCTCCTCGACCAGACGCCGGCCCGCCAGCCCCTCCCCGGCCAGCAGCCGGGCCGCCTCGACCAGGGCCAGGCGCCGGTCCAAGCCGGGGCACCGGCAGGGTGGGTGTGCCGGTGACCGGGCCCGGTGGCGCAGCCGCGTACCGCGCCGCCCACCCGCCGGCGATGCCGCGGGGCGCCCAGCGGTGCGTCCGCGGGTGCACCCGGAGCGAGACGGCGGCCGTCCACAGGCCCAGGGCCAGCCACGTGGTGAACTCCGACACGGCGACCACTCCCTCGTCCACCGGCCGCCCGACCGGCGACCGGTCGATGACCACACTACCGCTCTGTGAATCAGGAAACACACTTCACATCTCGGGGTGTTCCCGTGCCGTGGGGACGGGCGTGTCGCGTGCGCGCCGCCGCACCCCGGCGGCCGGGTCAGGTGGCCAGCGAGCCGGCGAAGACCTGCCAGGCGAGCGCGCTCTTGGCCACCAGGCTGAGCACCAGGTAGGCCCGCTCGCCGTAGGCGTAGCTGCGCCACGGGCCGAGCTGCCGGTACTGCAGCCACTGGTTGACCGCGAAGCTCGTGAAGAACACGAACAGCGACCCGAAGATCCCGTAGACGAAGCCGGGGATCTGCTCGGCGCCGAGGATGTTGGCGGTGATCGCCACCCACGGGGCGGCCCCGGCGACGCAGCCGAACCAGAACGGCAGCATCGTCGTCCGGGTCCGGCCGGGCGGGTTCACCAGCTCCTGCAGCCAGCCGAACAGGATCATCGCGACGTTGGCGCCGGCGATGCCGATCAGCGCGGCGAGCCCGGTGATGCCGGTGTAGGCGCAGATCAGCAGCACCATGACCGTCGAACTGAGCGAGTACTCCAGCCAGCGGAACCGGTTGAGGCCGCCGCGCAGGTCCTCCTCGTAGCGGCGGCGGCCCACCGTGGCGGTCACCGCGTGGTCGACCGCGGCCAGGGCGAGGAAGACCGCGATCGCCGCACCCACGCCGACGTCGACCAGCGGCTCCGGGGCCGGCACCGGAGTCCCGGGCGGACCGGCCGGGAACGACGACGTCACGGTGATCGCGAAGTCGCTGGCCAGCAGCAGCACCGCGACGGCCTGCGCGGCGTGCAGCACCGCGAGCACCAGGTTCCAGCGCCGCAGGCCGGCCAGCCGGGCGTCGTCCACCCCCGTGGCGACCGGTGCCGAGCGGGGACGGGTGGTGCCGGTCACGAAGGCCGCCTGCAGGGGAGGCCCCGCGGTCCGGCCGGCCGCATGGCCGACCGGCCGGCGCTGGGGGTGGCGCCGGCCGACAGCAGCGGCAGCGTCCGCCACGGCACGATCTCGGACAACGCGATCACGCTGGTGGACCGCACCACCGACGACGACCGGTTGAGGTCGACCAGCGTCTGCTGCAGGGCCTCGTGCGAGGTCGCGGCCACCCGGCACAGCACGTCCCCGACGCCGGTCGTGGCATGGGCCTCGAGCACGCCCGGGATGGCCTCCAGGTCGCGGGCCACGGCGTCGATCGCGCCCTGCGCGATCTCCAGGGTCACGAAGGCCTGGACGCCGAACCCCGCCGCGGACACGTCGACGTCCGGGCCGTACCCGGTGACCACGCCGGCCGCCTCCAGGCGCTCCAGGCGTGCCGTGACCGTCGCCCGGGCCACGCCGGTGAGTCGGGACAGCTCCAGGTCGCCGACCCGCCGGTGGTTCCGGATCGCGTCCAGCAGGGCCACGTCCAGCGCGTCCAAGGTCCGTCCTGCGGTCACCGTGACCTCTCCACCTGCCGGCAGGAACTGTGCTGGCTGCTCAGCTCGACTCGGAGGAGCCTAGCCCGATCAGGCAGTCTGACCATGGAGTCCGGCACTGCTTGTGCAGCCCTGCGGGCTGGTGTGCAGTGACCACGGCACCGCCGGACGGACCCGTGGTGGAGGGGAGACGACCATGAGCCTCGAGGACACGCTGAACGACGAGGAGCGCCTCGCCCAGCTGGACGTCGACCAGCTCAGGCAGCTGGTGGGCCTCGTCGAGTACGACGCCTCCGGTGACCCCTTCCCGGTGTCCGGCTGGGACTCCCTGGTGTGGGTCGTCGGCAACGCGACGCAGACGGCGCACTTCTTCCAGTCCGCCTTCGGCATGGAGCTGGTCGCCTACTCCGGCCCGGAGACGGGCAACCGCGACCACCGCGCGTTCGTGCTGACGTCCGGTGCGGCGCGCTTCGTCGTCACGGGCGCGTACGACCCGGCCAGCCCGCTGGCCGACCACCACCGGGCCCACGGCGACGGCATCTCCGACATCGCCCTGGCGGTCCCGGACGTCGACCGGTGCATCGCGCACGCCGCCGCGCAGGGCGCGACCGTGCTGGAGCAGCCGCACGACCTCACCGACCAGCACGGCACGGTGCGCACCGCGGCGATCGCCGCCTACGGCGACACCCGGCACACCCTCGTCGACCGGTCCCGCTACACCGGCCCGTACCTGCCCGGCTACGTCGCCCGCAGGTCGTCCCACGTCAAGCGCGACGGCGCGCCCAAGCGGCTCTTCCAGGCGGTCGACCACGTCGTCGGCAACGTCGAGCTCGGCGCGATGGACCGGTGGGTGGACTTCTACAACCGGGTCATGGGCTTCACCAACATGGCCGAGTTCGTCGGCGAGGACATCGCCACCGACTACTCGGCGCTGATGAGCAAGGTGGTGGCCAACGGCAACCACCGGGTGAAGTTCCCGCTCAACGAGCCGGCGCTGGGGAAGAAGAAGTCCCAGATCGACGAGTACCTGGAGTTCTACGGCGGCCCGGGCGCCCAGCACGTGGCGCTGGCCACCAACGACATCCTCGGCACCGTCGACGCCCTGCGCGCCGAGGGCATCGAGTTCCTCGCCACCCCGGACTCCTACTACGAGGACCCCGCGCTGCGCGCCCGCATCGGCAGCGTCCGGGCGCCGATCGAGGAGCTGCAGCAGCGCGGCATCCTGGTCGACCGGGACGAGGACGGCTACCTGCTGCAGATCTTCACCAAGCCCATCGGCGACCGCCCGACGGTCTTCTTCGAGCTCATCGAGCGGCACGGCTCGCTCGGGTTCGGCATCGGCAACTTCAAGGCGCTGTTCGAGGCGATCGAGCGCGAGCAGGAGAAGCGCGGCAACTTCTGAAGAAGGACCACCCGTCCCCCACGCCTCGCAGGCTCGGCGCGGGACCCTGGAGGGTGGCCGATCCAGTTCGTCAGGAGGAGTGGTGATGGCGTTCTACCGGCAGGTGGGTGAGGTCCCGCGCAAGCGGCACACCCAGTTCCGCCGTCCCGACGGCGGGCTGTACTGCGAGGAGCTGGTGG
>NZ_FZOO01000009.1 GCF_900188375.1 Geodermatophilus pulveris
GAGACCGTCACCGATCAGGTGCAGGTCGACGAGACCGTCCGCAAGGAGGAGATCGAGGTCGACGGCCCCGGCACCACGGACCGCCGCAGCTGAGCTCCCCGCCCGGCAGGCCCGGGCACCTGACGGCGGTGGCCGGCCGAGGAGACCGCTCCCGGCCGGCCATCTGCCGTCCCGGGAGCCGGCCCCGATCCGGGCGCCGCCCGACCGGGCAGGGCCGTTCCGCCGGCCCGGGTGGGATGCTCGGGACGTGAGCGAGACCACGGTGCTGCCGGTGCCCGGAGCGGACGGCGCGTTCGGCGGGCCGGACGAGCTGGCCGCGGCGCTCGAGACGACCGGCTACCTGCCCGACGAGGGGCTGGCCACCGCCGCCTTCCTGGCGCTGGCGATGCACCGCCCGCTGTTCCTCGAGGGCGAGGCGGGCGTCGGCAAGACCGCGCTGGCCCGCGCCCTGGCCGAGGTCACGGGGAGGCCGCTGTACCGGCTGCAGTGCTACGAGGGGCTGGAGGCCAGCCAGGCGCTCTACGACTGGGACTTCGGCCGGCAGCTGCTGCACCTGCGCGCCGCCGAGGCCGCGCACGCCACCGCCGACACCGAGACGCTCGAGGCCTCCCTCTACGACCGCCGCTTCCTGCTCGCCCGCCCGCTGCTGCAGGCGCTGGAGGACTCCCCGAGCGTGCTGCTCGTCGACGAGGTCGACCGCGCCGACGACGAGTTCGAGGCCTTCCTGCTCGAGGTCCTCTCCGACTTCACCATCTCCATCCCCGAGCTCGGCACCGTCCGCGCGCAGACACCCCCGCTGGTGGTGCTCACCTCCAACCGCACCCGCGAGGTGCACGACGCGCTCAAGCGGCGCTGCCTGTACCACTGGCTGGCCCACCCCGACTTCGACCGCGAGGTGGCGATCCTGCGTCGCCGGCTGCCCGACGTGACCGAGCGGCTGACCCGCGAGGTGGCCCGCGCGACGGCGAAGCTGCGCACCCTGGACCTGCTCAAGCCCCCCGGCGTGGCCGAGGCGATGGACTGGGCCACCGCGCTGCACACCCTCGGCGCCCGGGACCTGGACCCGGACGTCGCCGCCCGCACGCTGGGTGCGGTCCTCAAGTACCGGGAGGACACCGACCGCGTGCACGCGATGGCGAGGGGGGCGCTGTTCGGTGGCGGCTGAAGCCCCCGGCACAGGAGGCAACACCCACGTCTCGAGGGCCCACAACGTGGGTGTCGCCTCCCATGCCTCACGGCGGCGGGACGTCGTCGACACCGTGCTCGGCTTCGCGCGCACGCTGCGCGTCGCCGGGGTGGGCGCCTCCCCGGACCGGGTCGAGGCGATGCTGGCCGCCGTCGCCGCCCTCGACGTCCTCGACGCCACCGACGTCTACTGGTCCGGCCGGCTGACCCTCTGCGCCGGCCCGGACGACCTGGAGCGCTACGACTCCGCCTTCGCCGCGTACTTCGGCGGCGAGTCGCCGCGGCCGGTGCCCCCCGCGCCGCGGGAGGTCCAGCGGACGGTCACCACCGCCCCGCTGGACCCCGGCCCCGGCGAGGGGGACGGCGACACGCCTCCGGAGATGTCCGGGCAGGCCAGCGCGGACGAGGTGCTGCGGCACCGGGACGTCGCGGAGCTCACCGGCGCCGAGCGCGAGCAGCTGCGCCGGCTGTTCGCGCTGCTCACCCCGGCCGCGCCGATGCGGCTGTCCCGCCGCCGGCGGCCCGGGCCGCACGGCGCCGTCCACGCCTCCCGCACCGTGCGGCGCGCGCTGCGCGACGGTGGCGAGGTCACCCGGCTGCTGCACCGGCGGGCCCGCCCGCGCCCCCGCCGGGTGGTCCTGCTGGTCGACGTGTCCGGCTCGATGAGCCCCTACGCCGACGCGCTGCTGCGCTTCGCGCACGCCGCCGTCCGGGCGCACCCGGCGGTGACCGAGGTGTTCACGGTGGGCACCCGGCTGACCCGGGTGACCCGGGAACTGCGGCTGCGCGACCCGGACAAGGCGCTCGCGGCCAGCGGCTCGGCGATCCCGGACTGGTCCGGCGGCACCCGGCTCGGCGAGGTGCTCAAGGCGTTCCTCGACCGCTGGGGCCAGCGCGGCACGGCCCGCGGCGCGATCGTCGTGGTCTGCAGCGACGGCTGGGAGCGGGGCGGCACCGACGTCCTGGCCGGGCAGATGGAGCGGCTGCAGCGGCTGGCGCACGCGGTCGTGTGGGTCAACCCGCACAAGGGGCGCGAGGGCTACCAGCCGCTCACCGGCGGGATGCAGGCGGCGCTGCCGTCGGTCGACCACTTCGTGGCCGGGCACAGCCTGGCCGCGTTCCAGGAACTGGCAGGGGTGATCCAGCGTGCGTGACGTGCTCGAGGACCTGGTCGGCTGGTGGCAGGCGGGCGAGACCGTCGGGATGGGCACGGTGGTGGCCACCTGGCGCTCGGCCCCTCGCCCGGCCGGCGCGTCGATGCTGGTCGGGCCGGACGGCACCGCGGTCGGCAGCGTGTCCGGCGGCTGCGTCGAGGGCGCGGTGTACGAGGAGGCCAGGGACGTCGTCGAGAGCGGCGTCCCGACCCTCGAGCGGTACGGCGTCAGCGACGACGACGCCTTCGCCGTCGGGCTGACCTGCGGCGGGATCCTCGACGTCTTCGTCGAGTCGGTGTCGCGCGAGTCCTTCCCCGAGCTCGGCGAGGTCGCCGAGTCGGTGGAGTCGCACGAGCCGGTCGCCGTCGTCACCTGCGTCGCCGGCCCGGAGGACCGGGTGGGACGGCGGCTCGTGGTCTGGCCCGACCGCAGCTCCGGCACCCTCGGCCTGCAGCGTCTGGACGACGCCGTGGCCGACGACGCCCGAGGCATGCTGGCCGCCGGCCGCACCGGGATGCTGCACGTCGGGCACGACGGCGAGCGCCGCGGCGACGACCTGTCGCTGTTCGTCAACGCCTTCGCCCCGGCCGCCCGGATGGTCGTGTTCGGCGCCATCGACTTCGCCGCCGCCGTCGCCCGGGTCGGCGCCTTCCTCGGCTACCGCGTGACCGTGTGCGACGCGCGGCCGGTGTTCGCCACGCCCAAGCGCTTCCCCGACGCGCACGAGGTCGTCGTCGAGTGGCCGCACCGCTACCTGCAGGCCGAGGTCGACGCCGGCCGGATCGACGAGCGCACGGTGCTGTGCGTGCTCACCCACGACCCGAAGTTCGACGTCCCGCTGCTGGAGGTCGCGCTGCGGCTGCCGGTCGCCTACGTGGGCGCGATGGGCTCGCGGCGCACGCACGAGGAGCGGCTGGTGCGGCTGGAGGAGGCGGGCCTGACCAAGGAGGAGCTGACCCGGCTGTCCTCGCCGATCGGCCTGGACCTCGGCGCCCGCACCCCGGAGGAGACGGCGGTCTCGATCGCCGCGGAGATCATCGCCGGGCGCTGGGGCGGCTCGGGGGAGCGGCTGACCGGCACCGACGGCCCGATCCACCGGACGGCCGACCGTTAGGCCCCGTCCCGGGCCCCGCCGCGAGCGTGCGAGGGGTGGGGAGGACGGGGTCCTCCTGCGGTACGAGGTGGAGGTCGTCGCGCTGCTCGCCTCGCCGGTGCACCGCTACGACGGGCGGCCCGCCGGGCCGGTGCCCCCGCAGGACGGCGACCGCCGCACGGCGGTCGAGGTGCGCGCCGGGTACGGCGTCGTCGGCGACCGCTACGCCGGCCGTCCCGCCCACCGCGACGCGCAGCTGACCGTGCTCGCCGTCGAGGCGCTGGAGGCGGTGGCCGCCGCGGTCGGTGCCGCGCCGTTCGACCCGCACCTGGCCCGGCGCACCGTCGTCCTGCGCGGTGCGGAGGTCGAGGCGCTGCGCGCGCAGCGGTTCGCCCTGGACTGCGGCGACGGGCCGGTGGTGCTCGGCGGCGGGCGGCCGGCCCACCCGTGCGCCTGGCTGGACGTCGTCCTCGCCCCGGGCGCGCACGCGGCGGCGCGCGGCCGCGGCGGGGTGCGCTGCGCCGCGCTCTCGGACGGCGTGCTGCGGCTCGGACCCGCGGTGCTCAGCAGCGCCGTCCCGCTGGACCCGGCGCGGGCCGGGGACGCCGTGCGGCCGGCCCGGCGGCCCGCCCCGGCCTGACTCGCGGCTCAGCCCAGGACGGTGCGGACGGCGGCCGGCGCGTCGGTGGCCCGCCGCAGCGCCGCCACCCGGCCACCCCCGGCGGTGGCCAGGGCGGCGCAGCCGGCCACCGACTCCAGGTCCTCGGCCAGGGACAGCACGTGCAGCCGGGCGCCCGCGCGGGCCAGGGCCGCGGCCGCCGGCAGCGGGTCGGGGCTCTCGGTGGCCAGCCCGTCGGAGAGCAGCAGCACGTCGCGGGCGGCCGCCCGCGCCCGGGCCAGCTGGGCGGCTGCCGTCCGCAGGCCCAGGTCGAGGTCGGTCGTCCCGCCGCCGCGCAGGTCGAACAGCCGGTCGACGGCGACGTCGGCGCGCGGGTCGGCCGACAGCGGGCGCAGCACCACCGCCTTCGACCAGAACGCGACGACGGCGAGCTCGTCGCCCGGCCGCATCCGCTGCGCCAGCGCCGCGGCGGTCAGCACGGCGACGGCGAGCTCGTCCCCGGCCACCGACCCGGAGGCGTCGACCAGCAGCACGCAGGCCCGGCCGGTGGCCCGCCAGCCGCGGGTGTGCAGGTGGTCGGCGCGCCAGTGCGGCTCGGCGCCGCGGGCGGCCAGCGTGGCGTCCAGGTCGACGTCGCTGCCGGTGTCGTCCCGGCGGGTCACCACCCGGCGGGTGCCCGGCCGGTCGGGGACGCCGGTGCGCGGGGCGGCCACCGGCAGCCGGGCGGCCAGGGCGCGCGCGGCGGCGCGCAGCCCGGGGTCGAACGCGCGGCCCAGCGCGGTGAGCAGCCGGGTGGCGGCCTCCGGGTCCCGCTCGGCGAGGTCGCGCAGCGCCTGCTCGTCCAGCTGGCCGGCCTGCGGGGAGACCTGGTGGAACTCCGGGTGCGCGCGGCTGAGCTCGTCGCGGCCGGCCCGGCGGGCGGCGTGCCGGCGCAGCAGCTGCTCGACGTCGGCGGGGTCCTCGACCGCGGCCGGCTGCGGCGGGCGCCCGCCCGGCGGCGGGGGCGCCGGTGCACCGGGGGAGGGCGGGTCCGCCGCGTCGGCGGTCAGCCTTTTCCCAGCTCCTCACCCGCCCGGCGCCAGATGTCGGCGACGACGTCCTCGACCGGGCGGGCCGCGCCGTCGGCGAGGGTGACCTTGCCGGTGAGCGCGGCGAGGGCGGCGTCCAGGCCGGTGGTGTCCCCGCCGGCGCCCTCCTGCCCCCGGACGACGGCCAGCTCCACCGCGATCAGCACGGTGTCGATCGCGCCGCGCACCGAGGCGCCGATCCGCAGCTCCGGGTGGTCGCGGGTGATCCGCACCGTGCGCACCGCGCGGGCGACCAGCGGCGCGGGGCCCCCGGTCGCGGCGGCCACGACCGCCAGCTCGGCGTCCTCGTCCTGGTAGCCCATGGCGACCCGGCAGGACCGGTCGTACAGGGCGGGGGTGACCCGCGCGGTGCCCACCGCGTCGAACGGGTTCATCGCCGCGACCAGCCGGAAGGTGGGCCGGGCGGCGACCCGGCCGTAGCGGGGCACGTGCATCTCCCGCTCGGACAGCACGCCGAGCAGGACGTTCATCGTCTCCTCGGGCACCCGGTTGAGCTCCTCGACGTAGAGGACGGCGCCGTCGGTCATCGCCCGGGTCAGCGGGCCGGGGACGAAGTTCTCCGGTCGGTAGTCCTCGGTGAGCACCCGGGAGGCGTCGTGGTGTCCGACCAGCCGGGTCGGGGTGAGCTCGGCGTTGCCCTCGACCAGCACGAGCGGCACGCCGGCGCCGTCGGCCAGCGCGCGCAGCAGCGTGGTCTTGCCGGTGCCCGGCGGGCCCTCGAGCAGCACGTTGCGGCCGGCCGACAGGGCGGCGGCGACCACCTCGGCCTCCCGGACGCGCGCGACCACCCGCTCGCGGGCCACCCGGACCATGCCGGTGACGTCCAGCCGCCGTGCGGGGGTGGTGGTCACGCTGCTCCTCGGTGGACACGCGGCCGGGGCGCCCCGGGAAGGGACGCCCCGGCCGCGAGGGGGCTACGAGTGGATGAGCACGCCGCGGATGTTCCTGCCCGCGTGCATGTCCTCGTAGCCCTCGTTGATCGTGTCGAGCGTGTACTGCTTGGTGACCAGCTCGTCGAGCTTGAGCCGCCCCTCCTGGTAGAGCCGCAGCATCTTGAGGATGTCGGCGCTGGGGTTCTGGTCGCCGAACATGGCGCCCTTGATCTCCTTGGCGAAGAGGGTCAGCTCCCCGATGGAGATGGGCAGGCCGACCTGGGTGATGTCGCCGAGCCCGGTGACGACGACGACGCCGGCCTTGCGCACCGACGAGAACGCCTGGGCCACGTGCTCGCCCTTGGTGACGCCGATCGTCACGATGGCCTTGTCCGCGCCCTGGCCGTCGGTGACGCTGCGGGCGAAGTCCGCGGCCTCCTCGACGCCCTCGAACGCGTGGGTCGCCCCGAGCTCCTGGGCCTTCTCCCGCTTGAAGGCCACCGGGTCGACGGCGATGACGTGGCTGGCGCCGGCGAAGGCAGCGCCCTGCACCGCGTTGATGCCGATGCCGCCGATGCCCATGATGATGACCGTCTCACCGGGCTGGACCTCCGCCGCGGTCACCGCCGAGCCCCAGCCGGTGCCGACGCCGCAGCCGGTGAGGCAGGCGACCTCCAGCGGGATGTCCTGGGGGATCTTCACCGTGGAGCGCACGTCGACGGTGGTGACCGCGGCGAAGGTGCCCAGGCCGCACATCTGGGAGACGGGCGTGCCGTCGGGGAGGGCGAACCGGTAGCTCTCCTGGTCGTCCCAGCGGGACCCGTAGAGGAGGTTGGCGCCGGAGTCGCACAGGTACTGCATGCCGCCGGCGCACCAGCGGCACCGGCCGCAGCCGGGCAGGAAGGAGAAGACGACGTGGTCGCCCTCGGCGAAGCCCGGGGTGTTCGGGCCGACCGCGGTGACCACGCCGGAGCCCTCGTGGCCGCCGCACATGGGGTAGTGGCCGGCGGGGATGTCGCCGGTGGCCACGTGGTCGTCGGAGTGGCACAGGCCGGAGGCGGCGAGCTCCACCTGCAACTCGCCCTGCCGCGGGTCGTCGACCACCAGGTCGGTGACCTCGTACTGGCCGGGGGCGGAGCGGATGATCGCCCCGCGGGTGTTGACGGGCACGGAGACCTCCTGTCTCTGGCATGCACCAGCGCATGACCGTGAGCCGCACCGTATGGCGTCTGTCACACCTTGGGTAGGCCGGTGCAACGTCGGGGGCACCTGCGACGCTGTCCGGGTGCCCGGCAGCGCGGTGGTCGTCGTCGGCGCCGGCCCGGTCGGGCTCACCGCGGCGCTGCTGCTCGCCCGCCGCGGGCTCGCCGTCGTCGTCCTCGAGCGGCAGCCGGGGCCCTACGGCCTGCCGCGCGCGGTGCACCTGGACGACGAGGCGCTGCGCGCGCTGTCCGACGCCGGCGTCGCCGAGGACTTCCTGCGGGTCAGCCGGCCGGTGCGCGGGCTGCGCCTGGTCGACGGGGTCGGGCGGGTGCTCGCCGAGTTCGCCCGCGCGCCGTCGTCCGGGCCGCACGGCTGGCCGCAGGCGTCGATGTTCTCCCAGCCGGATCTGGAGGAGCTGCTGCTGGCCGCCGTCCGCCGGGAGCCGCTCGTGGAGCTGCGCGCCGGCTGCGAGGTCGTGGACCTGACGGCGGACGGCGTCGTCACCCTCGACCGGTCGTCCGGGGCGCGGACGCGGGTGCCCGCCGCGGCGGTGCTCGGCTGCGACGGGGCGAACTCCACGGTGCGGCGGCTGGTCGGCGCCCGGATGCGCGACCTCGGCCGGCCCGACCGCTGGCTGGTCGCCGACCTGCGCTCGGCGCGGCCGCTGCCGCTGTGGCCCGGGGTGCAGCAGGTGTGCGACCCGCACCGGCCGGCGACGCTGATGCCGGTGGCCGGCGACCGCTACCGGGCGGAGTTCCGCCTGCTGCCCGGCGAGACGGGGGAGCAGCTGGCCGCCCGGCTGCCGGAGCTGCTGGCCCCGCACGGCGCGGCGGGTGCAGAGGTGGTGCGGGTCGCCGAGTACGCCTACCGGGCGCAGGTGGCCGACCGCTGGCGCTCGGGGCGGGTGCTGCTCGCCGGGGACGCCGCGCACCTCACCCCGCCGTTCATCGGGCAGGGGCTCGGGCTGGGCCTGCGCGACGTGCACCAGCTGGCCTGGAAGCTGGCCGCCGTCCTGGCCGGGACCGCGCCCGAGCGGCTGCTGGACACCCACCGCGCCGAGCGGGCGCCGCACGCGCGGTCGCTGGTGCGGCTCGCGCTGCTCGTCGGCGGGCTGATGACCGGCGGCGGCCGGCCTGCGGCGGTGCTGCGCCGCGCGGTGCTGGCCGGGGTGGACCGGCTGCCCGCCGTCGCCCGGTTCGCCGCCGGCAGCCGCACGCCGCCGCTGCGCCGCGGCCCGCTGGTGGTGCGCCGCGGGCGGGCCGGGCGGCGGCTGGCCGGGACGCTGCTGCCCCGCGCCCCGGTGAGCCTGGACGGCCAGGAGGTGCCGGTGGACGACGTCCTCGGGCCCGGGACCGCGCGGCTGCGGCTGCTCGCCCCCGGGCGGCTGGCGGTCCGGCCGGAGGGCTGCGGGGAGGTCGAGGTGGCCGACGTCTCCGGCGCGCTCACCGGGTGGCTGCGCGGCGGGCGCGCGGCGAGCGTCGTCGTCCGGCCCGACCGGATCGTGCTGGCCGCGTCCTGAGCGGGTGGCGGGCCCGGCTCGGGGTAGGGCCGGGTGCATGCAGATCGACAAGAACCAGATCCTCGACCTCCTCCGCTCCCAGGGCGACGACGCGAAGGCGCAGCAGGCCGACCAGGAGCTGCCCGGCACCGTCGACACCGACCAGCACGCCGGCCTGCTGGAGAAGCTGGGCCTGTCCCCGATGGACCTGGTCACCAAGCTCGGCGGCGGGGGTGGCGGCCTGGGCGGCCTGCTCGGCCGCTGACCTGCCGCGACTGCGCGCTCACCGTGGTCTCGGGCGACCCGGGACCACGATGGGCGGGCACTCGGCGGCGCCGGTCGCCCGACCGGGTGACCGGCCGGCCGGTCCCTGACGCCCCGCCGACCATGGCGCGGTGCGCGAACGCCTGCTGAGGGCCCCGGCCTGGCAGCGTCCTCTACGGAGCCGTGTCCGGTCCACTCCTCGCTCGGGACAGCCGCCGCCTCGTCGAGGCGGCCGGGTACCTCCCGTCCGGCCGGCTCGGTCGGGTCGTCCGGCTGGCGCGTCGCGGTGTGGTGCCCGAGGACCGGGAGCTGCGCCGCGCGGCAGGGGTCCTGATGTCCGGTCCCTGCCGTCGGCCGAGGGCGGAGCCTCCCGGTTGCCGTGGTGGTGGACGCCGCCGGGCTGACCGACACCTCGTGCACGAACCGCGGACCAGGCCGGCCGGAGACCGCAGTTCGTGCACATCCTGCGAAGCGGCATGCTGACGCGGTGAGCTACGACGTCGCCGCCGTCCGCGCCTGCTTCCCCGCCCTGCGCGAGGGAGCCGCCCACTTCGACGGGCCGGGCGGCTCGCAGGTCCCCGAGTCGGTGGCCGCCGCCGTCGCCGCGACCATGACCGCGCCGATGGCCAACCGCGGCCGGACGACGCAGGCCGAGCGGAACGCCGACGACGTCGTCCTCGCCGCCCGCCGGGCGGTCGCCGACCTCGTCGCCGGCGAGCCCGGCGGCGTGGTGTTCGGGCGCAGCATGACCCAGCTGACCCACGACCTCTCCCGCACGCTGGCCGCCGGCTGGGGCCCCGGCGACGAGGTGGTGGTGACCCGGCTGGACCACGACGCCAACGTCCGCCCGTGGGTGCAGGCCGCGCAGGCCCGCGGCGCGACCGTGCGCTGGGCGGACTTCGACCCGGCCACCGGCGAGCTCACCCCCGAGGCGGTGGCCGCCGTCCTGTCCGACCGCACCCGGCTGGTCGCGGTCACCGGCGCCTCCAACCTCATCGGCACCCGGCCGGACGTCGCCGCGATCAGCGCGCTGGCCCACGATGCCGGCGCCCTCGTGCACGTCGACGGGGTGCACCTCACCGCGCACGCCGCGGTCGACGTCGCCGCGCTGGGTGCGGACCTCTACGCCTGCTCGCCGTACAAGTTCCTCGGCCCGCACCTCGGCTGCCTGGTCGCGGCGCCGGCGCTGCTCGAGACGCTGCACCCGGACAAGCTGCTGCCCTCCACCGACGCCGTCCCCGAGCGGTTCGAGCTGGGCACGCTGCCCTACGAGCTGCTCGCCGGCACCACCGCCGCGGTCGACTTCCTCGCCGGGCTGGGCGGTCCGGAGGGGGACCGCCGCGCCCGGCTGGCCGCGGGCATGGCGGGGCTGGAGGCGCACGAGGACCGGCTGCGGGAGCGCGTCGAGGACGGCGTCCGCGCGCTGCCCGGCGTCACGGTGTGGTCCCGGGCCGGGCGCCGGACGCCGACCCTGCTGCTCACCTTCGCCGGCCGGGACGCCGCCGACGCGTACCGGTCCCTGGCCGGCCGCGGGGTGAACGCGCCGGCCGGGTCCTTCTACGCGATCGAGGCGTCCCGCCACCTGGGCCTCGGGGACACCGGCGGCCTGCGCGTCGGGCTGGCGCCGTACAACGACGACGAGGACGTCGACCGCCTGCTGGCCGGCCTGGGGGAGTGGCTCGACACCTGACGAGGAGAAGGACGTCGACGCCGTGGCGCTGGTGGCCGCCATCCGGGCCGTGCGCCGCGGGGAGAGCGCCTTCGGCAGCCACAGCGCCACGATGGTGGTGCGCTCGCTGTCCGCGCCGCCGCCCGCGGCCCGCAGCGGCCCGGACCTCACCGCCCGCGAGCGCCAGGTCCTCACCCTGCTGGCCCGCGGGCTGTCCGACGAGGCGATCGGCCGGGAGCGGTGCATCTCGGCGACCACGGCGGAGTTCCCCGTCGGCAACGTCATGCGCACGCTGGCGGTCAGCCGCCGCGCCGAGGCGGTGTACGTGAGGTCGGAGCTCGGGCTCATCCAGCCGCCGCCTGGCGTGTCGCGGCCCGGCCTGCCTAGCGTGGGTGAGCCGCACCACACCGAGGAGGCAGCCGGTGAGCCGCTCGCGCAGAGGACCGCTGGCGGGGGGCGCGGTGCTGGCCGGGCTGCTCGTCCTCGGCGCCGTCGTCCCCGCCGCCGCTCAGGCGGCGCCTGCCGCACCCGGGTCGCCCGGGCAGGCTGCGGACTGGGTGCCCGGCGACAAGGACGGCTTCGGGACGGCGATCGGCGCCCTGGACAGCACCGTCTGGTACACGCTGCGCGACGGCGTGCTCAGCGAGGTGTTCGCCCCGCGCATCGACACGCCGAGCTCGCGCAGCACCGAGCTGGTCGTCAGCGACGGGCGGACCTTCGCCGAGCGGGAGAGCGAGGCCACCGACTCCGTGGTCGAGCTGCTCGACCCGCGGGCGCTGGTGTACCGGCAGGTCAACACGGCCACCAGCGGCCGGTACCGGGTCACCAAGACCTACACGACCGACCCCGACCGCCCCGCGGTGCTCGTCGACGTCCGGGTGGAGTCCCTCGACGGGCAGCCCTACCAGGTGTACGTGCTGCACGACGTGGGGCTGGGCCTCAACGCCAACGACGACACCGGCCGCTCGGTCGACGGCCGGCTGCTGGCCACCGACGGGGCGCTGAGCAGCGCCGTGGTCGCCTCCGGCGGCCTCACCGACACCTCCAGCGGCTACCTCGAGCGCAGCGACGGCTGGGCCGACCTGCGGGAGGACTCCGTCCTCGACGACACCTGGGACGCCCCCACGCCGGGCAACGTCGTGCAGGTGGGCCGCACCGGGCTCACCGGGCTGGCCGGCGCCCAGCAGCTCACCCTGGCCCTCGGCTTCGGCACGGGCGAGGACGACGCGGCGCGCGCCGCGGACGCCGCGCTGGAGCGGGGCTTCGGGCCGGCGCTGGCCGCCTACACCGAGGGCTGGCACGGCTACCTGGACACGCTCGCCCCGGTGCCGGCCAGCGCGGAGCGGTGGCGCACCGAGTACGACGTCTCGGCGATGGTGCTGGCCGCGGCCGAGGACAAGACCTTCCGCGGCGGGTTCGTCGCCGCCCCCGGCAAGCCGTGGGCCTGGGCGAACGACCTGCAGCACTTCCCCGTCTACCACCAGGTGTGGTCGCGCGACCTCTACCAGATCGCCAGCGGCCTGCGGGCCATGGGCGACGTCGCGGCCGCCGAGCGGGCCCTGGACCACCTGTGGGAGGTGCAGCAGCGCCCCGACGGGTCCTTCCCGCAGAACGCCCGGCTGGACGGGGAGCCGGTGTTCGGCGGGCTGCAGATGGACGAGGTCGCGCTGCCGATCGTGCTGGCCTGGCAGCTGGGCCGCACCGGGCCGGCGGACTGGGAGCGGGTGCGGCTGTCGGCGGACTTCATCGTCGCCGAGGGCCCCGCGAGCGAGCAGGAGCGGTGGGAGAACCTCGGCGGGTACTCGCCGAACACCATCGCCACCGAGATCGCCGGGCTGGTCACCGCCGCCGACATCGCCCGCGCCAACGGCGACACCGGCCGGGCCGACACCTACCTGGCCACCGCCGACAGCTGGCGGGAGCAGCTCGCCGCCTGGACGGTGACCACCACCGGGCCGCTCTCCCCGGAGCCCTACCACCTCCGCATCACCGCCGACGGGGACGCCGACGCCGGCACCGAGATCCAGATCGCCGACGGCGGCCCGCTGGTCGACCAGCGCCGGGTGCTCGACCCGAGCTTCCTGGACCTCGTCCGGCTCGGCGTGGTCGACGCCGCCGACCCGGTGGTGCGGCACACCCTGGAGCTGGTGGACGCGCAGCTGGCCTACGACACCGCCAACGGCCGGTTCTGGCACCGGTCGAGCTTCGACGGCTACGGCGAGCAGGCCGACGGCAGCCAGTGGGAGTCCGTCGACGCCGGCACCGGGCTGACCATCGGCCGGGGCTGGCCGCTGCTGACCGGCGAGCGCGGCGAGTACGAGCTGGCCGCCGGGCTGGCCCCGGCCGAGGGCCCGCAGGAGCGGCTGGACACGATGGCCCGCTCGGCCGACGACCGGTCGCACTTCCTCGCCGAGCAGGTCTGGGACGACCGGCCGCCGTCCGCGCCCGGGTCGGACTACGAGCCCGGCGAGCCGACGGCCGCGGCCACGCCGCTGACCTGGAGCCACGCCGGGTTCATCCGGCTGGCCCACGCGATCGACGCCGGCCGGCCGATCGACACGCCGTCCGTCGTCGCCTGCCGCTACGGGACGTCGCTCTGCCCGGGGTGACCCGGGCCGGACCCGGCGATCCGCGCGATCGCGGCCAGGGTGGCCGGGATGCCCTCGTGCGCGGCGCGGGTGCGGTCGGCCACCTGGCGTTCGGCGTCGTCCCCGTAGCGCTCGGCGAAGCGGGCCAGCCCTGCGGGCAGGAACTCCCAGGACTCGGTCAGCCGGGTGCCGCCCTCGGCCGGCTCCATGCGGAACGCCCAGCGGACCAGCGACTCGCCGACCACCCAGGCGAACTGCCGGCCGCGGTCGGCGGCGACCACCTGGCTGCGGGTCTCCCAGGTGCGGTCCGGCGTCTCGTTGCGCCCGGTGAACCGGGCGCCCACCCGCGGCCCGTCACCGTCGTCCCACCAGCAGGCGCGGCAGACGGGACTCCACTCCCCGGTGCGGGTGACGTCGGACACCAGGTCGTACACCTCCTCGGGGGAGGCGGCGACGACGATCGAGTCCGAGAAGGTCAGGTCCGGGGTCACCGGGGCAGTGTGCGCCACGGTCAGCGCGCCGACGCCCGCGTGACCCGTCGGTCGCCCAGCCCTCCAGCCCCGAGTGGTCGCGGATGACCTCCACCCGGCTGCAGCTCTCGGCGTAGGCGGGCAGGTCGCAGCCGCCCAGCGCCCATGAGTACCGCGGCACCGGGGTCAGCCAGATGGTCTCGCGCACCCGCCGGGCGAGGTCGGCGAACACGTCCAGCCGCGGCGCGTTGCCGTTGCCGTCACGGCAGGGGGAGCGGGGCGGGACCGGCCGACCGGAGGTGCAGGTCGGCCCGGCCGGTGAGGTGCACCTGCCCGACCGGACGGGCGGCCCGCCTGCGGTCAGGAGCCCGGCGGGGGGCGCAGGGCCGGGAAGCCCAGGGCGAGCTGGTCGAAGGCGGCGTGCAGGGCGTGCCCGAGGGTCGTCGTCCCGCCGGCCAGCCACACCTCGAAGGCCGTCGTCGCGGCCGCCCGCGTGCTGGTGGCCACCAGGCGGGGGAGCAGGTCGCCGGGGGCCTGGCCGGTGCGGCGGGCCACGTGCCCGGCCACCACCCGGTCGACGTCGGCGTAGCGCACCTGCGAGTGCGCCTGCAGCGCCGGCTCGCCCAGGATGAGCGCCATGCGCTGGCGCAGGGTCGGCAGGTCCGCGGCCGCGTAGTCGTTGACCTCGACGTAGGCCGCGCAGATGGAGGCCAGCACCGGCTGGTCGCCGTGGGTCGCGGCCAGCAGCCGGTCGAGCCGGGCGACGTGCGCGCCGAACTCGCCCCACACCGCGTCGGCCTTGGTGGGGAAGCAGCGGAAGAACGTGCGCCGGCTGGTGCCCGCGGCGTCGGCGATGTCGTCGGCGGTGACCTGCTCGAACCCGTCCCGGGTGAACAGCTCCAGGGCCGCCCGCTGGAGGCGGGCGCGGGTGTCGGCGCGCACGTCCACGGGCCCCTCGGTCACCGGCCCATCCTGCGCCATCGGCGGGTGGCCGACGGCGCGCCGCGGGGTCCCGGGCCGCTGTTGCCGGGTGGCACTGGGTGTCACTAACGTGCCCGCCACCGCATGACCCGGATCACAGGAGGCGCCGTGCCCGAGACCGTCGACCCCCAGGCCGACCGCAGCCCCGAGGCCGCCCCCGCGGTCGAGGAGACCCTGGTCGAGGAGTCCCTCGTCGAGGAGGTCTCCATCGACGGCATGTGCGGGGTGTACTGATCGACGCCCCCGTCGCGGCGCCGGCCGGGCCCACCGGCGGGGCCGGCGCCGCCTCCCCGTCGGGCTCCGGCGTCCCCGCGCCCGCCCCGTCCCCCGGCTTCGACCCGTCCCTGCCGTGGCGGCGGGCCCGGTCGGTGGCCCTGCGCCCGGAGCCGTTCGGCGCGCTGGTCTACCACTTCGGCAACCGGAAGCTGTCCTTCCTCAAGTCGAAGGCGCTGGTCACCGTCGTCGAGACGCTGGCCGAGCACCCCAGCGCCGACGCCGCCCTGGTCGCGTGCGGCGTCCCCGCGGCGCAGCACGCGGCCTACCGCCGGGCGCTGGCCGACCTCGCCCGTTCCCAGATGATCGAGCCCCGGGAGACCCCGTGACCGCCGTCGTGCCCGAGCGCCCCGTGGGCGGCCGGCTGATCGACCAGTTCGAGTACGGGCTGGACGCGCCGATCTGCCTGACCTGGGAGCTCACCTACGCGTGCAACCTCGCCTGCGCGCACTGCCTGTCCTCCTCCGGACGGCGGGACCCGCGCGAGCTGTCCACCGCCGAGGCCGAGGCGGTCATCGACGAGCTGCAGCGGATGCAGGTCTTCTACGTCAACGTCGGAGGCGGCGAGCCGACCGTCCGGCCGGACTTCTGGCACCTGCTGGACTACGCCATCGGCCACGACGTCGGCGTCAAGTTCTCCACCAACGGCGTGAAGCTGGACCGGGCGCGCGCGCAGCAGCTGGCCGCCACCGACTACGTCGACGTCCAGATCTCCCTGGACGGCGCGACCGCCGAGGTCAACGACCGCGTCCGTGGCACCGGCTCGTACGCCACCGCCGTCCGCGCGCTGGAGAACCTCGCCGAGGCCGGCATGCGCGACTTCAAGGTTTCCGTCGTGGTGACCCGGGAGAACGCCGGGCAGCTCGACGAGTTCCGGGCGCTCACCGACCGCTACGGCGCCCAGCTGCGGATCACCCGGCTGCGCCCCTCCGGCCGCGGCGCCGACGTCTGGGACCAGTTGCACCCCACCCAGGCCCAGCAGCGGGAGCTGTACGCCTGGCTGCTGGCCAACGGCGACCGGGTGCTCACCGGCGACTCGTTCTTCCACCTGTCGGCGTACGGGCAGGCGCTGCCCGGCCTGAACCTCTGCGGCGCCGGCCGGGTGGTCTGCCTGATCGACCCGGTGGGCGACGTCTACGCCTGCCCGTTCGCCATCCACGAGCAGTTCCTCGCCGGCAACGTCCGCTCACCCGGCGGGTTCCAGCGGGTGTGGCAGCACTCCGAGCTCTTCGCCGACCTGCGCAGCCCGCAGACCGGCGGCGCCTGCACGAAGTGCGCGCACTTCGACGCCTGCCGCGGCGGCTGCATGGCCGCGAAGTTCTTCACCGGCCTGCCGCTGGACGGCCCCGACCCGGAGTGCGTGCAGGGCTACGGCGAGACCGCGCTGGCCGCCCGCGACGCGATGACGGTCACCCCGCGCAGCTCCGTCGACCACTCGCACACCGGCCCGGTCCGCGGCCAGCCCACGCTGCTCGGCATGCCGGCCATCCCGGCTCGGCCCACACCCGCACCACCCGCCCGGCCCTGTGACGAGTCGCCGCTGGCCGGCATGCGCTGACCAGGCTCACCGACCCGCTGCCCCTCGCGGACCGGACGGCGCCCTCGCGGGTGCTGTTCGGCCCGCACGAGACCAACCTCGGTCGCGGCCGGGCGCTGTCGGCCCGGCACGTCGCCCACTACGCCCGCCGGGCCGCCGGGGGCTGCGGGGTCGTGGTCACCGAGACGGCGTCGGTGCACGTCTCCGACCACCCCTACGAGCGGGCGCCGCTGGCCGCCGACTGCGGCCCCGGCTGGGCCGACGTCGTCGCCGCGTGCCGCCCGCACGGCTCCCTGGTCCTCGCCGCGCTGGGGCACACCGGGGCCCAGGGCACGTCGGCGCACGCGCAGACCGCACTGTGGGCGCCGTCCGCGGTGCCGGACGTCGTCACCCGCGAGGTGCCCGTGGCCATGGAGCAGCCGGACGTCGACGCGCTGGTCGCCGGCTTCGCGGCCGGCACCCGGGTCGCCGTGGCCGCCGGCGTCGACGGCGTGGAGGTCGACGCCGGCGCGCGCTCGCTGCTGCGCCAGTTCCTCTCCGGCCTGACCAACGCCCGCGCCGACGGGTACGGCGCCGACCGGGCCCGGCTGCTGCGCGAGGTGCTGGCCGCGGTGCGGGGGTCGCTCGGCCCCGGGCGGGTGCTCGCGCTGCGGCTGTCCTGCGACGAGGAGGCGCCGTGGGCCGGCATCACCCCGGCGCTCGCCGTCCGGCACGTGCGCGAGCTCGCGCCGCTGGTCGACCTGCTGGTCGTCGTCCGCGGCAGCGGGCTGGCGCCCTCGGCGTACCGGCCCGACGGGCACGTGCCGCCCGGCTTCAACACCGACCTCACCCGGTCGGTGCGCGCGGCCGCCGGCGGGACGCCGGTCGTGCTCCAGGGCTCGGTCGTGGACGCCGCCGCCGCGCAGCGGGCCCTGGACGGCGGGGTCGCCGACGCCGTGGAGATGACCCGCGCACAGCTCGCCGACGCGGGCCTGGTGCGCGCGGTCCGGGCCGGGAGGCCGGTGCGGCCGTGCACCCTGTGCAACCAGGCCTGCCAGGTGCGCGACGTCCGCAACTCGCCGGTCAGCTGCGTGGCCGACCCGTCCGACGAGGAGCCGCTCCCCGACGGCGCCGGGCGGCGGGTCACGGTGGCCGGCGGCGGCCCGGCCGGGCTGGAGGCGGCGCGGCTGCTGGCGTCCGCGGGGGCCGACGTCCGGCTGGTCGAGCGCGCCGGCCGGCTCGGCGGCGGGTTGCACACGGTCGCCGCGCTGCCCGGCCGGGCGCGGTTCGCCGACCTGGCGGGCTGGCTGGCGGGGGAGGTGGCCCGGCTGGGGGTGCGGGTCGACCTGGGGACCGCCGCCGACGGCGGGGACGTGGTGACCACGGGTGCGCGGGCCCGCGCGGGCGTGACCGCCGCCGCCGTGCTGGCCGGCGCGGAGCTGCCGCCCGGCCCGGTGCTGGTGCACGACCCGGCCGGTGCGCCGGCCGGCGTCGGGGTGGCCGAACTGCTCGCGGCGGCGGGGCGGGAGGTCGTGCTGGTGACCCCGGACGCGGTGGCCGGCGAGCGGCTCGGCGGCGACCTGGGGCCGGCGAACGCCCGGCTGGCGCGGGCGGGGGTGCGCCGGGAGACGTCGTCGGTGCTGCTGTCGGCGGGCGAGGGGGTGGCGGTGCTGGCCGACCGCTGGACCGGGACGGAGCGGTCCGTCCCGTGCGCCGTCGTCGTGGACGCCGGCCCGCCGCTGCCCGGGGACGTCCCGCCGGGAGCGGTCGGGGCGGGCGACGCCGTCGCGCCGCGCACCGTGCTCGAGGCGGTGCTCGAGGGGCGGCGCGCGGCGCGGGCGGTGCTCGCCCGGGCCGCTCCCTGAGGGAGCGGCCCGGCCGTCAGAGGTCGACGACCTTCTTCTCCCCGGTGTCGGGCTTGTCGCCGGTCGCCCGGAACTTGATGAAGCTGAACGCGGTGGCCAGCCGGTTGCCGGGGCTGTCCCAGTACTCCGCGCTGTCCCCGTGGACCTTGACCAGCACCACGGACGGGTCCTCGGGCCCCTGCGGCAGCCAGGCCTCGACCCCGCTGTTCCACAGGTCCTTCTTCTTGGCGACGTCGTCGACGATCGACGCGTGCCCGCTCAGGGAGACCCAGGTGCCGCCGGAGCCGACCCCGACGTTGACCTGCGGCGACTGCGCGATGTGGCCCAGCCAGTCCGAGCTCCGCTCGGTGATGAACCACAGGTCGCCGTCGAACTCCACCTCCTGCAGCGCCATGGGCCGGCTGGTCAGCTTGCCCTCGGGCGACGTCGTCGTCAGGAAGCCGAACTTCTGGCCCTTGAGCAGCTCGGCGACCTTGTGGGTGTCCTCGGCGGTCATGTCGTCCTCTCCGCAGTGCACGATCGGGTGTCGCCCGACTCCTGCCCAGGCCCGCCGATCCCGACACGCGCCTGATCGGCGGTCCGCGACGCCGACCCCCGCCGTGCGGTGCCCGTCCTCGTGCTGCAGCGTGAGGTCGGGCACCCGCCGGTGCGGACGGTGCGCCGAGGTGTGCGGCGGAGGGGCGGGTCAGTCGCCGTCGAGGTACCGCCATGCTCCGTCGACCCGGGTGAAGCGGCTGACCTCGTGCTGGTGGCCGGTCGTCCCGTCGTGCCGGTACCAGGCCCGGAACTCCACCGTGCCGTCGGTGTCGAGCAGCCCGCCGCGCGAGGTGGCGAGCACGTCGAGGCCGGTCCAGCGGACGGCCGGGTCGAGCTCCAGCGCCGGCGGCCGCGTCGAGGGGTGCCAGGTGGCGAGCAGGTACGCGGCGTCGCCCACGGCGAAGGCGCTGTACCGCGAGCGCATCAGCTGCTCCGCGGTCGCCGCCGCCGACGTCCCCCCGTGCAGCCGGCCGCAGCACTCGCCGTGGGGCAGCCCGCTGCCGCAGGGGCAGCGTCGCGGGGCCATGCCTGCCAGTCTCTACGTCCGCAGCACCGGCCCGGCGGGAGGAGGCACGTGCGACACCTCGCCACGCCGCTGCGGGTCGGGCCGGTCACGCTGCCCAACCGCCTCGTGCTGCCCGCGCACCTGACCAACTACGCCGTCGACGGCGCCTTCACCGAGCGGCACGCGGCCTACTACGCGGCCCGGGCCGCCGGCGGCGCCGGGCTGGTCGTCACCGAGGAGGTCTCCACCGACCCCGCCGACCGCCCCTACGAGAAGCTCGTCCACGGCCACGACCCCGCCGTCCTGCCGGGCATGCGGCGGGTCGTGGACGCCGTCCACGCGCACGGCGTGCCGGTGGTCGCCCAGGTCAACCACAACGGCGGGCAGTCGGACTCGCTGCACACGCGGACGCCCGTCCTCGCGCCGTCGCCGGTGCCCGACCCGCTGTTCCGCGAGGTGCCCCGCGAGGCCACCGCCGCCGACCTGGCCCGGCTGGTCGCCGGCTACGCCGACGTCGCCGCCCGCTGCGCCGCGGCCGGCTTCGACGGCGTGGAGGTGCAGGCCGCGCAGTCCTCGCTGGTCCGCCAGTTCCTGTCCGGCGCCACCAACCGGCGCACCGACCGCTACGGCGGCCCGCTGGAGCACCGCGCCCGCTTCCTCGTCGAGGTGCTGGCCGCCGTCCGCGAGGCCCTCGGCCCCGGCCGCGCCCTCGGCGTCCGGCTGGCCGACGAGGAGGGCGGCGGCGGCGGGACGACGCTCGCCGAGGCCGTGGCCACCGCCGGGCTGGTGGCCGGCCTGGTCGACTACGTCAGCACCACCGTCGGCGTCGCGACGGCGACCCTCGACCGCGTCGTCCCGCCCATGACCACCCCGCCCGGCTACGCCCGCCCCGTGTCCGCGGCCGTCCGGGCCGCCGTCGGCGTGCCGGTCGTCGGCGTCGGCCGCTTCCTCACCCCCGCCCAGGCCGAGCGCGCGCTCGCCGACGGCGACTGCGACCTGGTCGGCGCGGTCCGCGCGCAGATCGCCGACCCGGAGTTCGCCGCCAAGGCGCTGGGCGGGCGGGCCGGCGAGGTCCGCCGCTGCCTGGGCTGCAACCAGGACTGCGTGGGCCGGGTGGGCCGCAACCTGCCGCTGGGCTGCGTGGCCAACCCGCGGGCCGGCCGCGAGGCGCCGCTCCCGGTCCCGCGGCGGCGGCGCCGGGTGCTCGTCGTCGGCGGCGGGCCGGCCGGGCTGCGCGCCGCCGCCACCGCCGCCGCCCGCGGCCACGCGGTCACCGTCTGGGAGCAGGCGCCGTGCACCGGCGGCGCGGTCCGGCTCGCGGCGTCCGCCCCCGGCCGGGACGGGCTGCGGCCGCTGGTCGACGACCTCGCCGCCGAGTGCGCGCGGGCCGGCGTCACCGTCCGCACCGGCGTGCGCGCCACCGCCCGGGCCGTGCTCGCCGCGGCCCCGGACGCCGTCGTCCTCGCCACCGGCGCCCGCCCGGCGCGGCCGGCCTGGGCGGGGGGGAGCGGGCTGGTGGTCGACGTCCGGGAGGTGCTCGCCGGGGCGGTCGCGCCGGACGGCGACGTGCTCGTCGTCGACGACCTCGGCACCGCCGCGGCGACCTCGGTCGCCGAGCTGCTCGCCGGCCGCGGCTGCACCGTCGAGGTGGTCACCGCGGCGCTGGTCGTCGGCCAGGACCTGGGCCTCACCCTCGACCGGCCGGCCTGGGAGCGGCGCGCGGTGGCCCTGGGCATCCGCCGGACGACGGAGCGGCTGGTCACCGCCGTCGACGGCCGCACCGTGCGGCTGCTGCACCACCCGACCGGCGCCACCGAGGAGCGCACCGTCGACCGGGTGGTCGCGGTGACCCCGCCGCGCGCCGACGACGCGCTGTGGGCGGCGCTGCGGGACAGCGGCCTGGAGGTGCACCGGGTCGGCGACTGCCTCGCCCCGCGGCGGGCCGGCGACGCCACCCGGGACGGCGACCGGGCCGGCCTCGCGGTCTGACTACCGTGCCCCGGGTGACCACCTTCGCCGGCGCCACCTGGCCGGAGCTGCCCGAGCGCCCGCTGCTGCTCGTGCCGCTCGGCGCGGTCGAGCAGCACGGCCACCACCTGCCGCTGGCCACCGACACCACGGTGGCCTGCGCGGTCGCCGAGGCGGCCGTCGACGCCCTGGACGGCGCACTGCTGGCCCCCGCCCTGGCCTACGGCGCCAGCGGCGAGCACGAGGGCTTCCCCGGCACCGTCTCCCTCGGCACCCCGGCGCTGACCGGGCTGCTCGTCGAGTACGGCCGGTCGGCCTGCCGCTGGGCCGGGCGACTGGTCCTGGTCAACGGGCACGGCGGCAACCTCGACGCGCTGCGCGAGGCCGGGGCGCGGCTGCGGGGCGAGGGCCGCGACGTCGCCTGGTTCCCGTGCGCCCCCGCCGGCGCCGACGCGCACGCCGGCCGCACCGAGACGTCGGTCATGTTGCACGTGGAACCCGACGCCGTCCGCGCGGACCGCGCCGTCGCCGGCGACACCACGCCGGTCGCCGAGCTGCTGCCCCGGCTGCGCGCCGAGGGGGTGCGCGCGGTCAGCCCCACCGGCGTCCTCGGCGACCCGGCCGGCGCGTCGGCGCAGGAGGGCGCGGCGCTGCTCGAGGGCCTGGCCGGGCGGCTGGCCGCCGCCGTCCGGGGCTGGGACGTCGACCCCTCCGGGCGGCTGCGCGGCTGAGCCGGCGGTTATCGTCCGGCGCATGGGGAGCCCGCTCGGCTGGCTGGTCGTCGTCGACTACCAGGAGGTCTTCCGCGACCGCGGGTCGCCGTGGACGACGCCCCGGTTCGACGAGATCCGCCCGCGCATCCGCTCGCTGGTCGAGGTCTTCGGGGAGCGCGTCGTGTTCACCCGCTTCGTCGTCCCCGACGAGCCGGCCGGCGCGTGGGCCGACTACTACGCGAAGTACGACTACTTCACCCAGCCGCACGCCATCCCGCTCCTCCAGCTCGCCGAGGACCCGGGCGGGCACCCCGTGGTCGACGCGCCCACCTTCGGCAAGTGGGTCCCGGAGGTCGCCCGGCTGGTCGGCGACGGCCCGGTCACCGTCGCCGGGGTGGCCACCGACTGCTGCGTGCTGTCCACCGTGCTGCCCGCCGCGGACGCCGGGGTGCGGGTGCGGGTCGTGTCCGACGCGTGCGCCGGCGCCGACGACCGGGCCCACGACGCGACCATGCGCATCCTCGGCTGCTATGCCCCGCTGGTGGAGGTCACGACCACCGCCGAGGTCCTGGCCGCGGGATGACCGGCGGGCCGCGCGTCGCCGTCCCCCCTCCCGACCGGCTCCCCGACGGCACCGCCGTCCGCCTGGACCGGCGGGTCCGGCGCCGGGACGGCGGGACGGCGCTGCTCGGCGGCTCGCCCCTGCGGCTGGTCCGGCTGCAGCCGCGCGCCCGCGACCTGCTGCGCACCGGCCGGCTGGTCGTCACCGACGCGACCACCGCCGCGCTGGCCGGGCGGCTGCTGGACGCCGGCCTGGCGCACCCGGAGCCGGCCGGCGGGGTGCTCCCCGAGCTCACCGTGGTGGTGCCGGTCCGGGACCGCCCGGCGGGGGTGGAGCGCCTGCTGGCCGCGCTGCGCGCCGACCCGGCCACCGCCGGCGTCCCGGTGCTCGTCGTCGACGACGGGTCGGCCGACGCGGCCGCGGTGGCCGCCGCCGCGGCCCGGCACCGCGCCCGGGTCCTGCGGCACGCCACCGCCCGCGGCCCGGCCGCCGCCCGCAACGCCGGCCTGCGGGCGGCCGGCACCGACCTGGTCGCCTTCCTGGACTCCGACTGCGTGCCGCTGCCGGGCTGGACGGTGCCGCTGGCCGGGCACACCACCGACCCGCGGCTGGCGCTGGTCGCCCCGCGGGTCGTGGCGCTGGGCTCGTGCGCCGGGGACACGGCGCTGGGCTCGTGCGCCGGGGACACGGCGCTGGGCTCGTGCGCCGGGGACACGGCACCGACCGCCGGCGGCGGGGGCTGGGTGCAGCCCTACGAGGCCGCGGTCAGCGCGCTGGACATGGGGCCGGACCCGGCACCCGTCGCCCCCGGGACGGCGGTGGCCTACCTGCCCAGCGCGGCCCTGGTGGCCCGCCGCGCGGCGCTCGGCGACGGGTTCGACGAGTCGATGCGGGTGGCCGAGGACGTCGACCTGGTCTGGCGGCTGGTGGCGGCCGGCTGGCGGGTGCGCTACGAGCCGTCGGCCGCGGTCGCCCACGACCACCGGTCGGCGACCGGGGCGTGGCTGCGCCGCCGCGCCTTCTACGGCACCGGCGCGGCGCTGCTGGCCGCCCGGCACGGCCCCGTCGTGGCCCCCGTGGTGGTCTCCCCGTGGTCGGCGGCGGCCTGGGCGCTGGCGCTGCCCGGCCGCCGGTCCGGCGTGCTCGCCGCGGCGGCGGTCCTCGCCGTGGCCACCGGCCGGCTGGCGCCCCGGCTGGCCCGTCCCGGCGGGCCGCCCCCGGTCGGGCTGGCCGCGCTGCTGGTGGTGCGGGGCAGCGCCGCGGCGGGGCGGACGCTGGCGCGCAGCGTCACCCGGCACCACTGGCCGCTCGCGCTGGCCGCCGCCGCGGTCTCCCGCCGCGCCCGCCGGGTCGCGGTCGCGGCCGCCGTCGCCGACGCCGTCCTGGCCTGGTGGCCGCACCGCGCGCGGGTCGGCCCGCTGCGCTTCGCCGCCGGCCGCCGGCTCGAGGACCTCGCCTACGGGGCCGGCCTGTGGTGGGGCGCGCTGCGGGCCCGCGACGCCCGCGCGCTGCTGCCCGCCCGACCTGCCCCGATGCCCGTCCCGCGAGGACGGTTGCGCACGACCGGGTCACTGGTGCAAACGCCTAGCAGCGGTCACGATGGGCGCACGATGGACCCGAAGCCGCGGACGACCCCATGACGACCGAGCCGTGACGACCGAGCCGTGACGTCGGTCAACCCCTGGATCGCGCTGCCCGACGGCCGACCCGACCCCGCGCTCCCCCGGCGGCTGCGCGCCGCGCACGAGGCACTCGTCACCCGCTCCGAACGCGCCACGCCGGATGCCGTGCGCGCCGTCGTCTGGGACTCCTGGCGGCGCAGCCTGGCCGGCGGCGTCGACCCCGACGGGAGCCCGCCGCCGGTCGAGCTGCTCGACGACGAGCTGCTGGCGTACCGCGCCGCGCACCCGCTGGCCGCGGTGCTGCCGGTGATCCGCCGGCTGCTGGTCGAGGACGCCGAGGCCGACCGGATGGTCGTCGCGGTGACCGACGCCGACGGCCGCATGCTGTGGGTCGAGGGCGACGCCGCGCTGCGCCGCCGCGCGGAGACCATGCACTTCGTCGAGGGCGCGCGGTGGGCCGAGGAGGTCGCCGGCACCAACGCCCCGGGCACCGCGCTGGCCCTCGACCACGCCGTGCAGATCTACGGCAGCGAGCACTACCGGCGCCCGGTGCAGTCGTGGAGCTGCTCGGCCGCGCCGGTGCACCACCCGGTCACCGGCGTGCTGCTCGGCGCCATCGACGTCTCCGGCGGCGACCACATGGCCAGCCCGCAGGTGCTCACCCTGGTGCGGGCCACCGTGGCCGCGGTGGAGTCCGAGCTGCGCTGGCTGCACCGCGAGGACGCCGGCCGCCCCGCCCCCGGGCCGGCCGCCCGGCCGGTCCCGCGGCTGGCGGTGCTCGGCCGCGAGCGCGCCCGGCTGGTGCTGCCCTCCGGGTCCGCGGAGCTGTCCCTGCGCCACTCCGAGCTGCTGCTGCTGCTCGCCGAGGCGGCGACCGGCGGCGGCGGGCGCACCGCCGAGCAGCTGGCCGTCGAGCTGCACGCCGGTGAGGCGGCCGCGGTCACCGTGCGGGCCGAGCTGTCCCGGCTGCGCCGGCTGGTCGGCGCCCAGCTGCTCGGCTCGCGCCCCTACCGGCTGACCGGACCGCTGGAGACCGACCTGGACCAGGTGCGCCGGCTGCTGGCCCGCGGCGCCGTCGGCCCGGCGCTGGAGCGCTACCCCGGCGCCCTGCTGCCCCGCTCGTCGGCCCCCGGGGTGGTCGCCGCCCGCCACCGGCTCAGCGCGGCGCTGCGGCAGGCGGTGCTCGCGGCCCGCCGCCCCGAGCTGCTGCTGCGCTTCACCCGGCTGCCGGAGTGCCGGGACGACGTCGCCGTGTGGCAGGCCTGCCTGGACGCGCTGCCCCCCGGCGCGCCCACCCGGCCCGCCGTGGCCGCCCACCTGCACCGGCTGCGCCGCACCCCCCGCGGCCCGCTCCGCCTGCACTGACGAAGGACCCCCGTGCCCCCCGCCGCTCGCAGGCTCGCGGCGGGCCCCTGCACGGGCGCCTGACCCTGGTCCGGTACTCCCGGAATGTGCTGCAGCCCCGCCGCCTTGCCCCTCCCACGTGACCGCACCACCCGACGCCTCCGTGACCGGCACCCGGCGGGTCGTCGCCGCGGTCCTCGCCCTGGCCCTCGGCGGCTTCGCCATCGGCACCACCGAGTTCGTGACCATGGGCGTGCTCCCGGAGATCGCCGACGGCGTGGGCGTCGACATCCCCACCGCCGGGCAGGTCATCTCCGCCTACGCGCTCGGCGTGGTCGTGGGCGCGCCGGTCATCGCCGCGCTCGGCGCCCGGCTGCCGCGGCGCGGGCTGCTGGTCGCCCTCATGGCCGCCTTCCTGCTCGGCAACCTGGGCAGCGCGCTGGCCGCGGGCCACGCCTGGCTGCTGCTCGCCCGCTTCGTCAGCGGCCTGCCGCACGGCGCCTACTTCGGGGTGGCCTCGCTGGTGGCCGCCTCGCTGGTCCGCGCCGAGCTGCGCGGGCGGGCGGTGAGCTCGGTGATGCTGGGCCTGGCGGTGGCCACCGTGGCCGGCGTCCCGGCGGCGACCTGGCTGGGGCAGTCGCTGGGCTGGCGGGCGGCCTACTGGGCGGTCGTCGTCCTGGCCGCCGTCACCGTGGCGGCGGTGCTGGCGGTCGTCCCGGCGACACCGGGCCGCAGCGAGGTCACCGTCGCCACCGAGCTGGCCGCGCTGCGCCGTCCGCAGGTGCTGCTGACCCTGCTGGTGGCCACGGTCGGCTTCGGCGGCATGTTCGCCGTCTACAGCTACATCGCCCCGCTGACCACCGAGGAGGCCGGCCTGCCGCGCGGAGCCGTGCCGTGGGTGCTGCTCGTCTTCGGCGTGGGCGGGGTGCTGGGCACCGTGCTCGGCGGCCGGCTCGCCGACCGCGCGCTGTTCCGCTCGCTGGCCGGCGCGATGGTGACCCTGGGCGGGCTGCTCGCCGTGGTGGCCGTGGCCGGCGGCTGGGCGCCGGGGCTGCTGGTCACCCTGTTCCTGCTCTCGGCCACCGCCTCGGTGCTGGTGGTGACCCTGCAGCTGCGGCTGATGGAGGTCGCCGGGGAGGCGCAGATGCTGGGCGCCGCGCTCAACCACTCCGCGCTCAACGCGGCCAACGCGCTGGGCGCGTGGATCGGCGGCGTGGTGATCGCCGCCGGCCTGGGCTGGACCGCCCCGGCCGCCGTCGGGGCCGGGCTGGCCGCGGTGGGCCTGCTCGCCCTCGCCGCCTCCGCGCTGCTGCGCCGGCGGGACCGGCGGGCCGGGCCGGTGCGGACGGCGCCCGCACCGGCCCGTTGAAGGACCTCCTCGCCCCCCGCCACTCGCGAGCTCGCGGCGGGACCCTGCAAGGAGGCCACAGTCAGGGGGCCAGCGTCTCGGCGAACAGCGGGACGGCCTGGTCCAGCGCGTACCGCGTGCCCAGGGCCGAGCCGCTGGAGAAGGCGTTGGACAGCGTCTGGTCCTCCAGCACCAGCGCGTCGCCCCGCTGCACCGAGGGCAGCGACTGCCACAGCGGGTTGCCGGTGATCTGCGCGGCGTCGACGAAGATCGGGAAGACGACGGTCAGCGGTGCGTCCAGCAGCGGCACCTGCTCCTCGCTGACCGGGACGGAGAAGCTGTCGCCGGCGAGGTCCTGGACGGCCGGTGAGTTCACGAAGCCCAGGGTCTCCATGAAGTCGACGCGGGTGTCGCCGCGCACGTAGGCGCCGAAGCCCTCCGAGGTGTAGGCGCCGACGGCGACCTCGGTGCCCTCGAACTGCGGGTTGGCCGCGGCGGCCTCGGCGAACTGCTGCTCCACCTGGGCCCGCAGGTCCGCGGCCTCCTGCTCGCGGCCCAGCGCCCGGCCGACCAGGTCCAGCTGCTGCTGCCAGGTGGTCAGGTAGGCGCCCACGCCCTCGGGCTGGCCGATGGTCGGGGCGATCACGCTGAGCGCGTCGTACCGCTCCTGGGTGGCGGGGGAGCGGGTGTCCAGGATGAGGTCCGGGTCGAGGGCGGCGACCGCCTCCAGGCTGGGCTCCAGGGTCTCGACGATCTCCGGCGCGTCGTCGTAGAGCCCCTCGGCCCACGGGCCGACGCCCTCGCCGCCGAAGGCCAGCCAGTCGCTGGCGCCGACCGGCTGCACGCCCAGCGCCAGCGCCGTCTCGGCGTCCGACCAGCCGAGGGCGACCACCCGCTCGGGCTCCTCGGGCACCTCGACGGCGCCGAACGCGGTCTCGACGGTCACCGGGAAGGAGCCGGACGGCGCGCCGCCGGTCTCCCCGGACGCCGTGCCCCCGGAGGACGTGCCCCCGGAGGACGTGCCCACGGAGGACGTCGTCCCGGAGGACGTGCTCCCGGCGGAGCCGCACCCGGCGACCAGGGCGGTGGCGGCGAGCAGGGCGGCGCCGCGCAGGACAGGGCGGACAGACATGGGTTCCCCTCCAGTAGGTGAGGCTCACCTAACTACGCCGTCCGGGCGCCGTCCCACCCGGGTCCGGCGGACTCCCCCCCTGCAACACCGCTGCAACGTTGTGCAGGTTCCGCACCCGCGGTCGTCGGGGCTCCTCGAACGGCGCCTCTGCGGCTGACGATCGTGTGATGGAGCCGCGTCCGCGGGACGAGCGGAGTCTGCACGACAGTAGGTAAGCGTGGCCTAAGTCACGTGTCGCTCGACACACTCCGCTCCAGGCGGAGCTGTGTGTCCGCAGCCACACGACCCCTGCAGAGGAGCGGAGGAACCGTGACCCAGATCAACATGCGGGTGGACGGGGTGACGTACACCGACGACGTCGAACCCCGGACCCTCCTGGTGCACTACCTGAGGGAACAGCTGGGCAAGGTCGGCACCGTCGTCGGCTGCGACACCAGCAACTGCGGGTCCTGCACCGTCCACCTCGACGGCGCCGCGGTGAAGTCCTGCACCGTGCTGGCCGTCCAGGCCGACGGCGGCGAGGTCACCACCATCGAGGGGCTCACGCCGCACGGCGGCGGGCTGCACCCGATGCAGAAGGCGTTCCACGAGATGCACGGCCTGCAGTGCGGGTTCTGCACCCCGGGGATGATCATGGCCGCGGTCGACCTGCTCGGGGAGAACCCCGACCCCAGCGAGTCCGAGATCCGCGAGGGCATCGAGGGCAACCTCTGCCGCTGCACCGGCTACCAGAACATCGTCCGCGCGGTGCAGCAGGCCGCCGGCGAGCTGCGCACGACCGGGAACGGCCACGCCGCCCCGGCCGAGGTCGACACCGCCGCCGCTCCGCACGTGGCGGGTCAGGCATGACCGCCGTCGAGGACCGCCCGGCGCAGGCGCCGGAGCGCGAGGTCGGCAAGGCCCGCCGCCGCAAGGAGGACGCCCGGCTGATCACCGGCGCGACGACGTGGACCGACAACATGGTGCTGCCGGGCATGCTGCACCTGGCCGTCGTCCGCAGCCCCGTGGCGCACGGCAAGATCACCGCGATCGACGTCAGCGCGGCCCAGGAGGCGCCGGGCGTCGTCGCCGTCCTGACCGGCCGGGACGTGGCCGACGAGCAGGGCTCGCTGCCCTGCGCCTGGCCGGTGACGCCGGACATGGTCAACCCCGGGCACCCCTCGATCGCCGTGGACGAGGTCAACCACGTCGGCGAGGCCGTCGCGGTCATCGTCGCGCGCAGCAAGGTCGCCGCGCAGGACGCCGTCGAGCTGGTGGACGTCGACTACGACCTGCTGCCCGCCGTGCTGGACATGGAGGCCGCCGTCGCCGAGGGCGCCCGGCTCACCCACGACCACCTGGAGTCCAACCGCAGCTTCCACTTCGTCTTCGACGGCGGGGAGGCCGGCACGGGGAGCGACACCGAGCAGGCCTTCGCCGACGCCGAGGTCGTGGTCAGCCGGCGGTTCGTCCAGCAGCGGCTCATCCCGGCGTTCATGGAGCCCCGCTCGGTCGTCGTGCAGCCGCAGGGCGACAACTACACGATGTGGTCGGCCACCCAGGTGCCGCACATCCTGCGGGTCATGCTGGCCATGGTCACCGGGGTGCCCGAGCACAAGCTGCGCGTGGTCGCCCCCGACGTCGGCGGCGGCTTCGGCGGCAAGCTGCAGGTCACCCCGGAGGAGGTCATCAGCCTGCTGGTGGCCCGCCGGCTGGGCAAGCCGGTCAAGTGGACCGAGAGCCGCAGCGAGTCGCTGATGACCGCCCACCACGGCCGCGACCAGATCCAGTACATCGACATCGCGTCCGACCGCGAGGGCAACGTCAAGGGCCTGCGCTGCCGGATCCTCGCCGACATGGGCGCCTACCTGCGCCTGGTCAGCCCCGGCGTCCCGGTGCTCGGCGCCTTCATGTTCAACGGCATCTACAAGTTCCCGGCCTACCGCTTCGAGTGCGACGGCGTGTTCACCAACAAGGTGCCCACCGACGCCTACCGCGGCGCCGGCCGCCCCGAGGCGACCTTCGCCATCGAGCGGATCATGGACGAGCTCGCCGTCGAGCTCGGCATGGACCCGCTGGAGCTGCGGCGGAGGAACTGGATCAAGGCGGAGGAGTTCCCGTTCACCACGGTGGCCGGGATGACCTACGACAGCGGCGACTACGAGACCGCCACGCAGAAGGCGCTGGAGCTCATCGGCTACGACGAGCTGCGCGCCGAGCAGCAGCACCGCCGGGAGTCCGGCGACCCGGTCCAGCTGGGCATCGGCGTCTCCACCTTCACCGAGATGTGCGGCCTGGCGCCCTCCCGGGTGCTCGGCTCGCTGTCCTACGGCGCCGGCGGCTGGGAGCAGGCCTCCATCCGGATGCTGCCCACCGGCAAGGTCGAGGTGGTCACCGGCTCCACCCCGCACGGCCAGGGCCACGAGACGGCCTGGAGCCAGCTGGTCGCCGACCGGCTCGGCGTCCCCTTCGAGGACGTCGAGGTGCTGCACGGCGACACCTCGGTCGCGCCGCGCGGCATGGACACCTACGGCTCGCGGTCGCTGGTGGTCGGCGGCGCCGCGGTGGTGCAGGCGGCGGAGAAGGTGGTCGCCAAGGCCCGCAAGGTCGCCGCGCACCTGCTGGAGGCCAGCGAGGAGGACCTGGAGTTCACGAACGGGGCGTTCTCCGTCCGCGGCACCCCGGGCGCCCAGCTCGCCATCCAGGAGATCGCGCTGGCCACCTTCGCGGCGCACAACCTGCCCGACGGGATGGAGCCCTCCATCGACGCCGACGCGACGTTCGACCCGGAGAACTTCTCCTTCCCGCACGGCACGCACATCTGTGCCATGGAGGTCGACACCGACACCGGCGCGGTCCGGATCCGCAAGTACGCCTGCGTGGACGACGTCGGCACGATCGTCAACCCGCTCATCGTCGAGGGGCAGATCCACGGCGGGCTGGCGCAGGGCATCGCCCAGGCGTTGTTCGAGGAGGCCGTGTACGACGCCGACGGCAACCTCACCACCGGCACCTTCGTCGACTACCTGGTGCCGTCGGCGGCCGACCTGCCGCACTTCGACACCGGCAACACGGTGCACGAGGCGCCGGGCAACCCGATCGGCGCCAAGGGCGTCGGGGAGGCCGGCACCATCGCCAGCACCCCGGCCGTCGTCAACGCCGCGCTGGACGCCGTCCGGCACCTGGGGGTGCGCGACATCCGGATGCCGCTGACCCCCGAGCGGGTCTGGCGGGCCCTGCACGACGGCGGCGACGGCGGCGACCGCGCCACCGCCGGCAGCAACGCCTACGGCGGTGCCTCCACCGAGAGCACCACCGGCGTCTCCACCCCTGCGTCCTCCCTCGGAGGTGACCGGTGATCCCCGCGTCGTTCGGCTACGCCCGCCCCAGCACCGTCGAGCAGGCCGTGCAGGCCCTCGCCGAGGGCGGCGACGACGTCAAGGTCATGGCCGGGGGGCAGTCGCTGATCCCGGTCATGCGGCTGCGCCTGGCCGCCCCCGAGACGGTGGTCGACCTCAGCCAGGTCGCCGAGCTGCGCGGCGTCCGGGACGACGGCGACGCCATCGTCATCGGCGCCATGACCACCCACCACGACGTCCTCACCGACCCGCTGGTGCGGCAGTTCGCGCCGCTCGTCGCCGAGGCGACCGAGACGGTCGCCGACCGGCAGACCCGGGCCCGGGGCACCTTCGGCGGCGCGCTCGCGCACGCCGACCCGGCCGGCGACCTGCCGGCGGTGGCCCTGGCGCTGGACGCGGAGTTCGTCCTCGCCGGGCCGGGGGGACGGCGGACGGTGCCGGCGGCGGGCTTCTTCGTCGACTACCTCACCACCGCGCTGGAGGAGGGGGAGCTGCTCGTGGAGATCCGCATCCCCAAGCTCTCCGGTGAGTGGGGGGTGCGCTACGAGAAGTTCAACCGGGTCGCGCAGGCCTGGTCGATCGTGGCCGTGGCCGCCGCCGTCCGGCGGGAGGACGGGCACATCGCCGAGGCGCGGATCGGGCTGACCAACATGGGCCCCACGCCGCTGCGGGCCAGCGCGGTCGAGGCCGCCCTGGCCGGCGCCGAGGCCAGCCCGGAGACGATCGCCGCGGCGGCGCGGGCGGCTGCGGAGGGGACGTCCCCGACCAGCGACCTGAACGCCCAGGCCGACTACCGCCAGCACCTCGCCCAGGTGCTCACTCGCCGCGCGGTGACGGCGGCGGCGGGGATGTAGCGTCGATCACCCGCTCCGGAAGCCGCTCGATCGAATCGGCCGGTCCGTCCCCGTCGCGGGGGCGGACCGGCCGAGCCACGCCCCCCAGGAGGTAGCACCGTGCAGTTGGAGAACTCGTTCACCGTCCCCGTGCCGATCGACGAGGCCTGGCGGGTGCTGCTGGACATCGAGCGGATCGCGCCGTGCATGCCCGGCGCGGCGCTGGACTCCGTCACGGGCGACGACTTCACCGGGCGGGTCAAGGTCAAGCTCGGCCCGATCAACCTCACCTACCAGGGCAAGGCCTCCTTCGTGGAGAAGGACGAGGCGGCGCACCGGGCGGTCATCGACGGCCGCGGCAAGGACCAGCGCGGCAACGGCACCGCGGCCGCGCTCATCACCGCCCAGCTCAAGCCCCAGGGCGACAGCACGCGGGTCGACGTCCTCACCGACCTGAACATCACCGGCCGGCCGGCCCAGTTCGGCCGCGGCGTCATGACCGACGTCGGCAACAAGCTGCTCGGCCAGTTCGCCGACAAGCTCGCCGCCCAGCTCACCTCCGGGGACGCCGGCGCCACGGCGGCCGCGACCCCCGCGCCGGCCCAGGCGACCCCGGCCGAGAAGGCCGCGGCCACCGTGGCCGGCGTCGCCGAGGAGGTCGCCGCCTCCGCCGAGCAGGTGCCCGGGGACAACGCGGTGGCCGAGAAGACCCGCTCGACCGCCGCGGCGGCCAAGAAGACCGCCGCGGCCGCCGCCACGCCCGCGGCCGCCGCCACGCCCGCGGCCACCGACAGCGCACCGGCGGCCGCGGACACCGCACCACGGGCGGGCGACACCGCCCCCATCAGGACCGGCACGGCACCGGGGGTCACCGACACCACCCCCATCACGGCCGCCGCGCCGGCGGCCGCCACCACGCCGGCGGCCCCGGCCGCCCGGCCGGCGGTGCCCGCGCAGGACGAGCCCGAGCCGATCGACCTGCTCGAGGTCGCCGGCGGGGCGGCGCTGACCCGCTACGCCGGGCCGCTGGCCGGGGTTGCGGCGCTGCTGCTCATCGTCACGCTGGTCGTCCGGCGCCGGCGCCGCTGACGCCCGCGGGGTCGCCGGGCCACGGCCCGGCGACCCCGCCCAGCCAGTCGGCGGCGGCCAGCGCGACGACGTCCGGGGAGCGGGTCAGCGCGTGGTCGCCGGGGACCGCGTAGAGCGACGCGCCCACCCGGCCGGTGAGCACCGCGGCCAGCTCCCCGGGCCGGCCGGAGGCGTCCCGCTCGCCCTGGACGACGCCCAGCGGCAGGTCGACGGCGGTCAGCTCGCCGGCCCGGCTCCTCTCCGGCCGGCCCGGCGGGTGCAGCGGGAAGGCCAGGCAGAGCACGCCGTCGGCCCCCAGCGCTCCCGCCGTCCGGCAGGCCACCCGGGCCCCGGCGCTACGGCCGCCGAGCACCAGGGGACCGGCCAGCCGGCCGGCGTCCCGCAGGGCGGCGAGCACCGCCGTCCAGGCCTCGTCCAGGCGCGGCGGCGCCGGGGCGATCCGGCGTCCGGCCACCCGCCAGGGCTGCTCCACCCCCAGCACCCGCCACCCGGCTGCCGCCGCGGCGGCGGTGACGGCGACCAGGTCCGCCGACCCCAGGCCCCCTCCGGCGCCGTGGCCCAGCACCAGCGTGCCGAGGGCCCGGCCGGGCGGCTCGGTGGCGGTGACCCGGGCCGGACCGAGCGGCGTCGGCACCCCGGTCACGGGGCGGGCAGGGCCAGCAGCGCCTCCACCGCGCCGGCGAGGTCGCCGGCGACGATCGCGGCCGGGTCGTACACGGCCGGGTAGCTGCGCTCCGCGCGCGGGAACCAGGCGGCGGTCAGCCCGGCCCGCAGCGCCCCGTGCACGTCCCAGCCGTGCGCGGCGACCAGCGCCAGGCGGCCCGGCTCCACGTCGCACACGCCGGCCGCCCAGAGGTAGACCTCGCGAGCCGGCTTCCACGCCCGGATGGCCTCGCTGGACAGCGACCGCTCCACCAGCGGCGCGATGCCCCCGCGGTCCAGCGCCGCCTCGGCGACGCCGGGGGAGCCGTGGGTCAGGGTCACCACCCGGACGCCGGCCCCGACCAGCCGGCGCAGCGCCGGCTCGACGTCGGGGTGCGGGCTGAGCTCGGCGAACGCGCCGGCGACCTGCGCGCGCCGGCCGGCGTCCAGGTCGGTGGTCTGCGCCAGGGCGGCGTCGAAGGCGTCCCGGAAGCGGCACCAGGTGCCGGCCGTGGCGGCGGCGAAGCCGGTGAGCAGGGTGCGGGAGAAGACCGACGGCAGCAGGTCGGCGGGCTGGCCGAGCTCCACCAGCGCGGCGCGCACCGGGCCGAGGTCGAGCAGGGTCTCGTTGACGTCGAAGGCGACCACCTCGGGCCGCACGGCGGTCACGCCGGGCCCCGGTCCACCCGGGCGCGGTGGACCCTGACCTGGCGGCGGACCAGCAGGCCGACGGCGAGCGCCATGGCGGCGTAGATGACGTAGTCGACGTACTGCAGGTACTCGGTGACGACGTCGCCCAGGGCCACGCCGAGGCCGATGAGCACGCTGTTCCAGATCAGGCTGCCGGCGGCGGTGTAGACGACGAACTGGCCGAACGGCATCCGGACGACGCCCGCGGGCACCGAGATGAAGCTGCGCACCAGCGGCACCATCCGGCCGAAGAACACCGCCGAGCGGCCGTGCCGCTCGAACCAGGCGAAGGTGCGGTCGACGTCCTCGGTGTCGACCAGCGGCAGCCGGTCGAGGAAGGCGTGCGAGCGGCGCGGGCCCAGCGCCCGGCCGATGTAGTAGAAGGCGATCGCGCCGAGCACCGAGCCGAGGGTCGCGGCGAGGACGACCGGGACGATCGACATCCGGCCCTCGTTGATGAGCACGCCGGCCAGCCCCAGCACCGCCTCGCTGGGGATCGGCGGGACGACCGTCTCCAGCAGGATCGACAGGCCCACGCCCACCGGTCCCAGCCGCTCCACCAGGTCGAGCAGGAAGCCGGTGATCCCGCCGGAGTCGGAGGAGGCCGCGGCGGCGAGGGACGACATGCGCCCCACGGTAACGGCGCGCTCGCCCGGGGACCGGCCGGCGGCCGGAGTAGCTTCGCCACCCATGCGGCAGCGCTTCACCGCCCGGGCCGTGGTCGTCGGGGACCGCGCCGGCACGGTCGTGCCCGACGCGGTGGTCGACGTCGACGACGGCACGATCGGCTGGGTCGGCCCGGCCGCCGACGCGCCGGACGCCGGGGACGCCGCGGTGGTCGCCGTTCCCGGGGTGCTCGTGCCGGGGCTGGTCAACACCCACTCGCACGCGCCGATGGTGCTGTTCCGCGGCCAGGCCGAGGGGCTGCCGCTGGCCCGCTGGCTGCGCGAGGTGATCTGGCCGCGGGAGGCGCGCCTGACCGCCGACGACCTCGAGGTCGCCATGACCGCGGCGTCGTCGGAGATGCTGCGCGGCGGGGTCACGACCAGCGTGGAGATGTACTTCTCCCCCGAGCGGATCGCCGCCGCCGTCGGCCGCACCGGCGCCCGCGCCGTGGTCGCCACCCCGCTGCTGCCGCTGCCCGGGATGCCGCCGCTGGCCGAGCAGCTGGCCGCCGCCGTCGACCTCGCGGCCGCCGCGCCCCGCGACGGCGCCGTCGAGTACGGCATCGGCCCGCACGCGGCCTACACGCTGCCGCTGCCGGTGCTGCGCGACGCCGCGGCCGCCGCCCGCGAGCACGGCCTGCTGCTGCACCTGCACGTCGCCGAGACCGCCACCGAGGGCGCGGACCTGCTGGCCACCCACGGGCTGTCGGTGCCGGCGCTGCTGGCTGCGCACGACGTGCTGGGCGGGCGGGTGCTCGCCGCGCACTGCGTGCACCTCGACGACGGCGACCTGGAGCTGTGGCGGGAGTACGACGTCGCGGTGGCCCACTGCCCGGCGAGCAACGCCAAGCTGGCCAGCGGCACCGCCCCGGTGCGGGCGATGCTCGACCGCGGCGTCCGGGTCGGGCTGGGCACCGACGGGCCGGCGTCCAACGACGGGCTGGACCTGCTGGCCGACGTCCGGCTGGCCGCGCAGCTGGCCCGGCTGCGGGAGTCCTCGGCCACCGCGCTGACCGCCGCCGAGGCGTTCTGGCTGGCCACCGGCGCCGCCGCGGACGCGATCGGCCGCCCGGACCTCGGCCAGGTCGCCGCCGGCCGGCGCGCCGACCTGGTGCACGTCGACACCCGCGACCTCGCCTTCGAGCCGGTGCTCGACCCGGTCGACCTGCTCACCCACCTGGTCTGGTCGGGCACCTCGCGGCTGGTGCGGGACACCTGGGTCGGGGGTGCGCAGGTGGTGCGCGACGGCGTGTGCACGACGGTGGACGCCGACGCCCTGCGCGCCGACGTCGCCGACCGCGGGCGCCGCCTCGCCGGATGACGGTGGACAGCCGCCCCGCGGGGGTCGTGCCCGGTGGCGGGCTCAGGACCGCAGGGAGATCGTCTCCCCGCGGGTGATCGCCCGGATCTCGCCCGGTGCGCGGCGGGCGGCCACCTCGCGGACGAAGTCGCCCAGCGGCGAGGCGAACCGGTCGTAGTCGTCGTAGTGCACCGGCACGGTCACCGGGGGCTTGAGCAGCTCGACCAGGTCGGCGCCCTGCCGGCCGTCCATGGTGACGGTGAACCCGAGCGCCTTGGTGCCGCCGAGGTGCGGGATGACGACGTCCAGCGGCCCGCAGCGCTGCAGCACCTCGCCGAGCCACGGCTTGAAGACGGTGTCGCCGCTGATGTAGCCCCGCCAGGCCACCCCGCCGTCCCGCACGAGCTCGAGCACGCTGCCCATCACCGGCGGCAGCAGCCGCGCCATCGGACCGGGGCCGTGCACGCCGGGCACCGAGGTGACCCGCAGCGTGACGCCGTCCCGGGTGAGCTCGTGCCGCTGCCACGGCGTGAGGTCGACGGTCGACCGGAACCCGCGGCGCTCCAGCGCCTGCGCGGCGGCCGGCGTGGTGAGCACCGGGGTGCCGCGGTCGAGGGTGCGGGTGGCGATCCGGTCCCAGTGGTCGGCGTGCAGGTGCGACAGCAGGATCGAGTCCAGCGCCGGGAGCCGGTCGGGCAGCAGCGCGGGGTCGGTCAGCCGCTTCGCCCACAGCCCCTTGCCCAGGTAGGCCCGCTGGCCGCGGCGCAGGAAGTTCGGGTCGGTGAGCAGCGTGAACGGCCCCAGCCGCAGCAGCATGGTGGCGTTGCCGCCGAAGGTCAGCGTGACGTCGTCGGCGGGGGACGGCGGGACGGGAGCCATGCGGGTGCCGCTACCCCGTTCGGCCGGGCTTCACCGCTCCCGCAGCCGGCGCAGCGCCGCACGGGCCTCGGGCACCGCGAGCGGCAGGGTGGCCAGCTGGGCCAGCGCGGCCACGGTGCACCACGAGCAGACCCGCCGGTGCCGGGTGACCTGCTCGGCGAACAGGTACACGCCGCCGGCGGCGTCCGCGGCGGTCTTGGCCGCCAGGGCCAGCGGCACCCAGGGGGTGTCCCGGGCCCGGTCGCGGTCGCCCATCCCGGCCAGCGCCAGCGTCACGCCGGCGCTGAGCAGGCCGAGCGCGGCGTCCGGCGTCCGCAGCAGCTGGTAGGCCTCGCCGGAGGCGTCGACGGCGTCCGCGCCGAGGCCCGGCAGCGGCGGCTCGGGCACCCGGCGCAGCACGCCGAACTGGTACAGGCCGACGACGCCCAGCGCCGCCGAGGCCAGCGTCGACAGCCCGGCGATCCACCGGCGCTGCTCCAGGTGCGCCCCGCTGCCGCGCCGCAGGTCGTCGCTGACCCGCTCGGCCGCCGCCGACCCCGGCCGGCCCACGCCCCCCGGCCGGGGTCGCACCGATGCCGCCGGCGGCCCGGACGGCCGCTGCCTCGTCGTCCGCATGCAGCTCGCGTGCCCCGCGGACGCGCCGGTGAACCGCCCTGCGCTGCCGGGGCGGACACCAGCGGTGAGGATGCGTGACATGACGGACGGACGGCGGGGACGCCTGCGGGCGCGGTGGCGGCGGCTGGCCGAGCGCACCCGGCCGGTGCACCCGGAGACCGGGCGGGCGCTGGCCGAGCGGTGGGCGGCGCTGCCGGAGCACGTGCGCACGCCGGCGCAGAGCCTGGGCCGGCACGCGGTCGGCTGCGAGGGCACGCACGGCGTCTTCCCGAAGTGCAACCTGACCTGCACCCCGTGCTACCACTCGGCCGACGCGAACAAGGTGCGGGTGGACGGCGGGCACACCGTGCGCCAGGTGGACGCGCAGATGGCCTACCTGCGCGAGCGCCGCGGCCCCTACGCGCACGCCCAGCTGATCGGCGGCGAGGTGAGCCTGCTGGCGCCCGACGACCACGCCGAGGCGCTGCTGACGATGCGCCGGCACGGCCGCTCGCCGATGTCGATGACCCACGGCGACTTCGATCCCGGCTACCTGCGCGCCCTGGTCACCGGGGACGACGGCCGGCTGCGGCTGCCCCGGGTGAGCTTCGCCGCGCACGTCGACTCGCTGATGCGCGGCCGCCGCGGTGCCGTCCGCCCGCGCACGGAGGCCGAGCTGCACCCGTTCCGGGAGCGCTTCGTGCAGATGTTCCGCGACCTGCGCGCGGAGACCGGCCTGCGCTCCTACCTGGCGCACAACATGACGGTCACGCCGGCCAACCTGGGCCAGGTGGCCGAGGTCGTGCGCGCGGTGGTGCCCATGGGCTACTCGATGATGAGCTTCCAGCCGGCCGCGCACGTCGGCGACGACCGCCGCTGGAAGGAGTCCTACACCGCGGTGGACGTCGACGCGGTGTGGGCGCAGCTGGAGGAGGGCCTGGGCCGTGCCGTCCCGCACCAGGCGATCGAGTTCGGCGACCCGCGGTGCAACCGGCTGGGCTTCGGCTTCCTCGCCGACGGTGCCTGGCACCCGTTCGTCGACCCCGCGCACCCCGCCGAGCTGCGCGCCCGCGACGCCTTCTTCGCCCACTTCGGCGGGGTCGCCTTCAGCAACACCCCGCCGGCGCTGCTGGCGGTGAAGGTGCTGCGGGTGCTGCGCGCCCACCCCGGGGACGTCGCCGTCGCCGCCGGCTGGGCGCGCAGCCTGGTGCGCCGGGCGGGCGGGCTGCGGGCGCTGGCCGGGGCGGCCCGCCGCCGCCGGCTGGGGCTGATGACCTTCGAGGTGCACAGCTTCATGGACGCCGCGCACGTCGGGCCGGCGTGGGACCTGATGCGCCGCGGCGTGGTCGCCGAGGACCCGCAGCTGCGGGCCACCCAGGAGCGGCTGGCGGCCTGCACCTACTCCATGGCCCACCCGGAGACCGGCGAGCTGGTGCCGGCCTGCGCGCAGCACTCGGTGCTCGACCTCGCGGAGAACGCGCAGCTGCGCACGCTCCTGCCGCTGACCGTCGTCTGACCCCGGAGGGCGGACACCCCGTGGACCGTCGGTGGTCGACGTGCCGGAGGGCCGGGCCGGCGTCCACGGTGGGGAGGTGACCACCTCGCACCGCGCGCCCGGCCGCCGCCGCACCCGCCCGCGCGGTGACGCCGGACCTGCGGGTGCGCGTGCTGGTCCTGGACGGCACCAACCCGGCCGAGGTGACGCCGCCGCTCGTGCCGCGGGTGGCCGCGCTGCGGGCCGAGGCGGCGTGGTTCGCACCGGCGCCTTCACCACCCGCGAGCCGCTGGTGCCCGCACCGGCCTGACCGCCCGGGGCGGCGAGATCGGCGATCTCGCACGGTCGGGGCTCCTCAGCCGTGCGAGATCGCCGATCTCGCCGGGTCCGGGGCGGACGCCGGGCCGGCCGGCGGCACCACCGTGCGGGCGCCGACCGGCAGCACCAGCCCCACGGGCCGGCCGGCGGGCAGCTCCTCGCCGGCGGCGAGCTCGGCCTCGACCGCCGTCCCGACGGGCCCGGGCACCTGCACGACGACCAGCGCGCGCAGGCCGCGCCGCCGCACCCGGACGACCGTGCCGGTCACGTCGGCGGCCGGGTCACCCGGCGCGGTCACCCGCACCGCCTCGGGGCGGACGACGAGCACCCCCGGCCCGTCCGGAACCGGCCCGGGGAGTGCGAGGGGCCCGAGCGCGGAGGTGTGCACGCCGTCCCGCACCGTCCCGGGCACCTCGGTGCGCCCGCCCAGCAGCCGGCTCACGGCCAGGGACGCCGGCCGCGCGTAGAGCTCGCCCAGCGGCCCGGCCTGCTGCAGCCGGCCGCCGTCGAGCACCGCGACGGCGTCGGCCAGCGCGTCGGCCTCGGCGGGGTCGTGGGTGACCAGCAGCACGGTGGGGTCCAGCCGCAGCCGCAGGTCGGCCAGCAGGTCGTGCATCTCGGCGCGCAGCGCGGTGTCCAGGGCGCTGAACGGCTCGTCGAGCAGCAGCACCCGCGGCTCGGCGGCCAGCGCGCGGGCCAGGGCCACCCGCTGCTCCTGCCCGCCGGACAGCGCCCGCGCCGGCCGGTCGCCGTAACCGGCCAGCTGCACCAGGCCCAGGTACTCCTCGGCGCGCTCCCGGGCCCGCCGCCGCGGCACGCCGCGCACCCGGTCGGCGAAGGCCACGTTGTCGCGGACCGACAGGTGCGGGAACAGCAGCGGCCGCTGGAAGACCATCGCCATGCCGCGCCGCTCGGGCGGCACGCCGGCCAGGTCGCGGCCGTCCAGGCGCACGCTGCCGGCGGTGGGCTCGTCGAGGCCGGCGGTCAGCCGCAGCACCGTGCTCTTCCCCGAGCCCGACGGGCCGAGCACGGCCACGCAGGAGCCGGCGGGCACGTCGAGGGTGAAGCCGTCCAGCGCGGGCGCGGAGCCGCTCGCGTGCACCCGGGTCAGCCCCTCCAGATCCAGCGCGGCGCTCACCGGCGCCGCCCGAGCAGCCCGACCGCCACCAGCAGCGCCAGCGGCGGCAGCACCGAGCCCAGCGACAGCACGGCCACCTGCGCCTCGTTGCCGACGCTGGACGCCGCCGACGCGACCAGCAGCGGCAGCGTCACCAGCTGCCCGCCGCCGACGAGCAGGGTGACCACGTAGTCGCTCCAGCCCACCAGGAAGGCCAGGAACGCCGCGCCGGCCAGCGCGGGGGCCAGCATCGGCAGCTGCACGGCGAGCACCGCCCGGCGGGCGGTCGCGCCCAGGGTGCGCGCCTCCTCCTCGAAGCCGGGGTCGTGGGCGGCGTAGGCGGTGCGCATCAGCACGGTCGTGTACGGCAGCGCGGCCACGGTGAGCAGCAGGACCACACCGACCGACGCCGGCACCCGCAGCCGCAGCAGCAGCACGTCCAGCCCCAGCGCGACGGCGAAGGGCGGGAGCACCAGCGGGGAGAGCAGGGCGGCGAGCACCGCGCCGCCCGCCGGCACCCCGGAGCCGGCCAGCGCCCGCCCGGCCATTGCGCCGAGCGGGGTGGCCAGCGCCGCGACGACCAGCCCCAGCACCGTCGAGCGCAGGGAGGCCGTCCCGGCTCCGGAGTCGACGGCGTCGCGCAGCCCCGCCGTCCCCCACGCCTGGGGCAGCACCGCCGGGGCGGTCCACCGGTCGGCGGCCGCCCACAGGACGAGGGGGACGAGGGGGAGCAGCAGCCAGACCGCCAGCGCCGCCCGGCCCAGGCGGGTGCCTAGTGCCATGCCGACAGCCTCCGCAGCGCGCGCAGCGCCAGCAGCACGACGGCCAGGGCGAGCACCGCGGTGGTCACGGCCACCGCGGCCGCCTGGGGGCGCACGGCCAGGTCGATGGAGCCGGCCAGCCGCACGGCCATCACCGGCAGCGGCTCGGGGTAGGGGCGGCCGAGCAGCGCGGCGACCTCGTAGGAGCCCAGCGTGTAGACGAAGGTGACCGCCGACGCCCCGCCCAGCGCCGGGGCGGCCAGCGGGAGCGTCACGAACCGGAACCGCGCCCACCGGCCGGCACCCAGCAGCGCCGCCGTCTCGCCGTAGGAGCGCGCCCGCGAGGCCAGCACGCCGCCCACCACGAGGGCCACGAACGCCGACTCCTTCCACGCGTACTCCGCGACGACGGCCACCCACCACGGCCCGCCCACCAGCGACGGCCAGGCGTCCGGGGACACCCCCAGCCAGCGGGCGAGCACGCCGGTGTCGGCCAGCAGCAGCCCCATCGCGGCCGCACCCACCAGGTGCGGGACCGGGATGGTGAGCGCGGCCAGGGCCCCGAGCAGCCGGCTGCGGCGGACGGCGGCGGTCGCGGCCAGCGCGAGCGCCAGCCCGACGGCGGCGGCGAGGACGGTCGAGGCCGCGGCGATGCCCAGCGACAGCCGGGTCGCCGTCCCCAGGTCCCCGGCCGCGGCCCGCCAGGCGTCCAGCGACAGCTCCGGCCGCCCGACCAGCGGGGTCAGGCCCAGGCTGAGCAGGACGGCGGAGACCAGCGCCGCACCGACCACGGCCGCGACCGGCACCAGGGCGGGGAGGACGAGCAGCACCGCCCGCCGCCGGGGGGTCACGGGGCCGTGCTCACGGGGCCGTGCTCACGGGGCCGTGCTCACGGGGCCAGGACCGACCGGCGCCACCCCTCGTCCAGCGGCGAGACCCAGTCCGCCGACAGCTCGGGCTGGGCGTTGCGCGACAGCTCCGCGTAGGGCGGCACGACGGGGGAGGCGGGCAGCTCCTCGAAGGCGGCGCGGTCGGCGTCCTCCAGGCGGCCGGTGTCGAGGACGGTGAACTGCCCCCAGGTGCCCGGGTCGGCCTTGGCGGCCTGCTGCTCCGGGGACAGCGCCAGGTCGGCGACGACCTGCGCGCCGGCGGAGTCGCCGGAGGTGGAGGGCAGGGCCAGGAAGCTGGCGTTGCCGAAGGTGCCCTCCTCCAGCGTCAGCACCCGCGTCGTCTCCGGGAAGGTGCCGTCGGCGACCAGGTCGGCCAGCGTGGCCGGCCCGTAGGTCATCGTCATGTCCACCTCCCCGTCGGCGAACAGCCGGTCGAGCTCCTGCTGCGACTGCGGGTACGTCTCCCCGCCGCGCCACAGCGCCGGGGACAGCGTGGCCAGCCGCTCGAACAGCGCCGGCGCGTACTCGTCGTAGGCCTCCTGCGAGAACTCCAGCGGCACCTCACCGGGGCCGCCGACCACGCTGGTGAGGACCTGGCGGACGAACACCGAGCCGGTGAAGTCCGGCGGGGCGGGGTGGGTGAACCGGCCCGGGTTGGCCTGCGCCCAGTCCAGCACGCCGGCCAGCGTCGTCGGCGGCTCGGGCACCCGCGCGGAGTCGTAGACGAGGGTGAACTGGGCCTTGTGCCAGGGCGACTCGCACCCCTCCACCGGGACGCCGAAGTCGTCGGTGAGCAGCGGGTCGGCGGGGTCGGTGTACCGCCGGTTGGGCAGGTCCAGCGCCCAGTCGCACAGCCAGGCGCCGGCCTGCCGCCCCGCGGCGTAGTTCTCGCCGTTGACCCACACCAGGTCGACCTCGCCGTCGGTCACGCCGGCCTGCCGCTCGGACAGCACCCGGTCCAGCGCGTCGCCGGTGTCGGCCACCGGCACGCGGCGCAGGGTCACCCCGAGCTCGGCGGCGGCCGGCGCGAGGACGTCGTCGACGTAGGCGTTGCCGGCCTCCTCGCCGCCGTACATCCACAGGTCGACGGTCTGCCCGTCGGCCTCGGCCAGCACGTCGTCCCACGGCCGGTCGGCGGCCACCGGCGCCTCGGCGGCGGGTGCGGCGCAGCCGGCGAGGGCGAGCAGCGCGGCCGCCGCCGCGATCGGACGACGACGTGCTGCGGCCACCGGACCCGCCTTCCACTCGGGGACGGCGGAGGGGGGTCCGCCGCTGGGGGTGTTCGCCGCGGGCACGGGGTCGGGTGCCGGGTGCGGCCTGTGCAGGATCGTGCACGATCGGGTCGGGTCCCGCTGAGCCGGGCCCGGTCAGGAGGTGCCGTGCTCGACCCGACCGCCCGGGCACTGCTGGACGCGCCGCTGGCCCGCACGGCGGCGCTGCTGGACCGCCCGGGCATCACGCCGGACCGGCTCACCGGGGCCAACCTGGTGCTCGGCCTGGCCAGCGCCGCGGCGGCCGCGGCCCAGCTGTGGCTGCCCGCCCTGGTGCTCTGGCTGGCCTGCCGGCTGGCCGACGGCCTGGACGGCCCGCTGGCCCGCCGCCGCCGGGCGATGGCCTCCCCGCCCGCCCCACCCGGGGACGCCGGGGCCGGCGGGTTCTTCGACATCACCGCCGACTTCGTCGTCTACGGCGCCGGCGTGGTCGGGGTCGCGGTCGGGGCCACGGCCGGCTCCGGCGCCTCGTGGCTGCCGTTCCTGGCCGTCCTGCTGGCCTACTACGTCAACGGCGCGGCGTTCCTGGCGTTCTCCTCGATCGCCGAGCGGGCCGGCCGGCGGCTCGACGACGGCCGCTCGCTGTCCTTCCTCGGCGGGCTGGCCGAGGGCACCGAGACGGTGCTGGTGCACGCGCTGTGGCTGCTGTTCCCCGCGTACGCCGGGCCGGTCGCGTGGGCGTGGGCGGCGCTGGTGGGGGTGAGCGCCGCGCACCGGATGTGGGCGGGCTACCGCGCGCTGCGCTGAGCGCGCAGCCGGACGGCGGCCCGCAGCACCCGCCCGAGCACCGGCCCGGCCAGCCGCGCGCGGACGTCGTCCACCGCGGCGTCCCAGGCCGCCCCGCTGTAGGTGGGGTAGGCGTGCGTGGTGCCGGCCAGGTCGGTGGTGGTCAGCCGCTCGCGGACGGCGAGGGTGAGCTCGCCGAGCACCTCCCCGGCGCGCGGGCCGACCGCGGTGGCGCCGACGACGCGGCGGCGCCGGTCGAGGACGAGCGTGGTGAACCCGTCGGTCGCCCCGTCGGTGACCGCCCGGTCGACGTGCCCGTGGCCGACCCGGCGCACGGTGACGCCCCGCTCGGGCGGGAGGCCGACCGAGGCGACCTCGGGGGAGGTGTAGGTGACCCGCGGCACCACCGGGTCGACCTGCCGGGACAGGCCGAGCAGCGCGTTGGTGGCGGCCAGGCTGCCGTGGACGCCGGCGGTGTGGGTGAACTGCGGGTGCCCGGTGAGGTCGCCGGCGGCCCAGATGCGCGGGTTCGTCGTCCGCAGGGCGCCGTCCACCACGACGGTGCCGTCCCCGCGCAGCTCGACCCCGGCGGCCGCGCAGCCGAGGTCCGCGGTGCGGGGCCGCCGACCGACGGCGACCAGCAGCCGGTCGAAGGGGACGGCGGACCCGTCGGCCAGCCGCAGCGCACCGTCGCGGACGGCCGTGACGCCCGAGCCGGTGCACACCGTCACGCCGTCCCGCCGCAGCGCCGCCGTCACGACGGCGGAGGCCTCCGCGGGCTCCTCGGTGAGCAGCCGGTCGGCGCCGTCGACCACGGTGACCGCGGAGCCGAGGCGGGCGAACGCCTGCCCGAGCTCGCAGCCGATCGGGCCGCCACCGAGGACGGCCAGGCGCGCGGGCAGCTCGGTGAGGTCGTCCCACACGGTCTCGCTGGTGAGCGGGCGGGCCTCGGCCAGCCCGTCGACCGGCGGCAGCGCGGGGGCGGCGCCGGTGGCCAGCAGGGCGCGCCCGAAGCGGACGCCGCGGCCGCCGACCGTGGCCGTGCCGGGGCCGGTGAGCACCGCCTCGGCGGCCTCCACCTGGACACCGGCGGCCTCCAGCGCCTCGCGGGAGTCGACCGGGCGGATGTGCTCGATGGCGGCCCGCACGTGCGCGCGCACCCGGCCGAAGTCCACGGTGACCTCGCCGGCGTCCACGCCGAACCGACCGGCGGTGCGGGCGCCCGCCGCGGCGTCGGCGGCGGCGAGCAGCGCCTTGGACGGGACGCAGCCGGTCCACAGGCAGTCGCCGCCGGTGCGGTCGCGCTCGGCCAGCAGCACGCGGGCCCCGAGGCTCGCGGCGGTCCTGGCGCCCACCATCCCCGCCGTCCCGCCGCCGATGACCAGCAGGTCCACCACGCCGTCGTCCCGTCGCCCGCGCACGGCCCGACGGTAGGCGCTGCGGGCGGCCGCACCGGCCGGTCAGGCCGCGGGCGGCTCCCAGCCGTGGTCGGAGCAGGCGCGGAGGAAGGCGCCCCCGGCCTCGGCGACGGCGGCGTCGTCGAGCTCGTCGCTGGCCACCGTGTCGCGGAACCGCCGGTAGGGGTCGGTCAGCACGTCGCTGCCGGACCGCCCGACGAGCTCGCCGAGGCGGGCGACGAGCGCGTCGCGCTGGTCGGCGGGCCGGCCGGACACCGCCCAGGCCGACACGGCCCCGCACGCCTCGGTGGACGTCGCGTCCAGGGGCTCGCCGCCGCAGGAGGCGAGCGCCAGGGCCGCCGCCAGGAGCGCCCAGCTGCGCCGACCGGTCATGCCGCGACGGTATCGGGGCCCGCGGGGGACGATCGGTGGGTGCTGTCCACCCCCGACGTCCTCGTCATCGGCGCCGGGCAGGCCGGTCTCGGGACCGCGTACCACCTGCACCGCCTCGGCGTCCGCGACGTGCTGGTCCTCGAGGCGCGCGGCATCGGCCAGAGCTGGCTGGAGCGCTGGGACTCCCTGCGGCTGTTCACCCCGCGCCGGTACTCCACGCTGCCCGGGCTGCCGTTCCCGCCCGGCCCGACGCCGACGCCGTCGCGGGAGGAGATGGCCGGCTACCTGCGCGAGTACGCCCGCCGGTGGGGGCTGCGGGTGCGCACCGGCACGCCCGTGCGGCGGCTCACCCGCGACGGCGGCGGCTTCTGCGCCGACACGCCGGCCGGCCCGGTGCGCGCCCGGCACGTGGTGGTCGCCTCGGGGGCGTTCCGCCGCCCGTCCGTCCCCGCGGCCGCCCGCGACCTCGCCGTCCCCCAGCTGCACTCCGCGGACTACCGGCGTCCGGACGACGTCCCGCCGGGGCGCGTGCTGGTCGTCGGCGGCGGCAACTCCGCCGCCCAGCTGGCCGTCGAGCTGGCCGCGACCCACGACGTCACGGTCGCCAGCGCCCGCGAGCCGCGCTACGTGCCCGAGCGGGCGCTCGGGGTGGGCCTGTTCGACTGGCTCCGGCTCACCCGGGTGCTCGACGCCGACCGGGACGCCTGGGTGTCCCGGCGCATCCGGGCCCGCGGCGACGCGGTCGTCGGCCGGGACCTGGACCGGCTGCGCCGCCGCGGGGTGGTCCGGGTGCTCCCGCACCGGGTGGTCTCCGCCGACGGCGACCGGGTCGGGCTGTCCGACGGCTCGGTCGAGGAGGTGGCGAGCGTGTTGTGGTGCACCGGTTTCGCGCCCGACACCGGCTGGGTCGACGTCCCCGGCGCCCTGGACGGGGACGGCGCACCCCGCCACGACCGCGGCGCCTCGCCGGTGCCCGGGCTGCACTGGATGGGGCTGCCCTGGCAGACCCGGGTGAACTCCGGGCTGGTCGACGGCGTGGACCGGGACGCCCGCCGGACGGCCGCCCGGGTGCGCCGCGCGCTGTCACCGGCCCCTGGTAGACAGGGGCGGTGGCTGCCTCCCGCGACGTGGACGCGTCCTTCCTCGCCCTCCCGCTCTCCGCGCTGACCGACGCCGCGCTCACCCGCGCGGTCGACCTGGGCTGCGCGCACGCCGACATCCGGGTGGAGCGGATCCGCACCCAGTCGATCAGCCTGCGCGACGCCCGGCTGGAGGTGCTGGCCGACGGCGAGGACCTCGGCCTGGCCGTGCGGGTGGTGCACGAGGGCACCTGGGGCTTCGCGGCGGGCGTCGTCCTCACCGCCGCCGAGGCCGTCCGGCTGGCCGAGGAGGCCGTCGCGGTGGCGCAGGTGTCGGCGGCGGTGAACAGCGACCGCGTCGAGCTGGCGCCCGAGCCGGTGTACCCGGACGGCGTGTGGGTGTCCGACTACGACGTCGACCCGTTCGCGGTGCCCGACGGCGAGAAGACCGCGCTGCTCACCGAGCTGTCCGAGCAGCTGCTGGCCGCCGACGGTGTCGAGCACGTGCAGACCGGCTGCCAGTCGGTCAAGGAGCAGAAGTACTACGCCGACACCGCCGGCACCCGGACCCGCCAGCAGCGGGTGCGCATCCACCCCGACCTCACCGCGCTCACCGTCGACCGCACCACCGGCGCCTTCGAGAGCATGCGCACCCTCGCCCCGCCGGCCGGCCGCGGCTGGGAGTACCTGACCGGCACCGGCTGGGACTGGCGCGCCGAGATCGCGGAGATCCCCGAGCTGCTCCGCGAGAAGACCAAGGCGCCGTCGGTGCAGCCCGGCCGCTACGACCTCGTCGTCGACCCGTCGAACCTGTGGCTGACCATCCACGAGTCCATCGGGCACGCCACCGAGCTGGACCGCGCGCTGGGCTACGAAGCCGCCTACGCGGGCACCTCCTTCGCCACCCCAGACAAGCTCGGCACGCTGCAGTACGGGTCGCCGGTCATGGACGTCACCGGGGACCGGACGGCCGCGCACGGGCTGTCCACGGTCGGCTGGGACGACGAGGGGGTGGCCGCCCAGCGGTGGGACATCGTCCGCGACGGCGTGCTGGTCGGCTACCAGGTCGACCGCAACACCGCGCGGCTGGGCGGCATGGCGCGCTCCAACGGCTGCGCGTTCGCCGACTCCCCGCAGCACACGCCCGTGCAGCGCATGGCCAACGTGTCGCTGCAGCCGGCACCCGACGGCCCCTCGACCGCGGAGGTCATCGCCGGCGTCGAGCACGGCGTCTACGTCGTCGGCGACAAGAGCTGGTCGATCGACATGCAACGCTACAACTTCCAGTTCACCGGCCAGCGCTTCTACCGGATCGAGGGCGGCCGCCTCGCCGGCCAGCTGCGCGACGTGGCCTACCAGGCGACGACGACGGACTTCTGGGGTTCCATGCGGGTCGTCGGCGGCCCGCAGACCTACGTCCTCGGCGGCGCGTTCAACTGCGGGAAGGCCCAGCCCGGGCAGGTCGCCCCGGTCAGCCACGGCTGCCCGGTGGCGCTGTTCGAGGGCGTGGCCATCCTCAACACGGTGCAGGAGGCCGGTCGATGAGTTCCGGTGCGAGCGTCAGCGAGCGGGCTGTGAGCATCGCAGCGAGCGCCAGCGAGCGAGGAGCGGGACGATGAGTTGGCTGCGTCCGCAGGACGTCGTCGAGAAGGCGCTGGCCGCCTCCACCGCCGACGGGCAGGTCGCCTTCGTCGTGGAGAGCTCGGAGGCCAACCTCCGCTGGGCCAACAACAGCCTGACCACCAACGGCGCGATGCGCTCCCGGCAGGTCGTCGTCGTCTCCTTCGTCGACGGCGGCGCCGGGGTGGCGGCCGGCACCGTCGCCCGCACCGGCAACCCCGACGTCGCAGAGCTGGTGGCCGCCAGCGAGCAGGCCGCCCGCGACGCCGGCCCGGCCGAGGACGCCGTCCCGCTGGTCAGCGAGACCCCGCCCGGCGCCGGCGACTGGGACGCCGACCCCGCGGAGACCTCGATCGCCGTCTTCCGCGACGTCGCGCCGGCGCTCGGGGAGGCCTTCGGCGGCGCCCGCGACCGCGGCGAGCGGCTGTTCGGCTACGCCGAGCACGGCATGTCCACCACCTACCTCGGGACGTCGACCGGGCTGCGGCTGCGGCACGACCAGCCCGGCGGCCGGGTGGAGCTCAACGGCAAGAGCGACGACATGAGCCGCTCGGTGTGGGCCGGCGTCGGCACCCGCGACTTCACCGACGTGTCGGTGGCCGGCCTGGTCGCCGACGTGCAGCGCGGGCTCGGCTGGTCGCAGCGGCGGGTCGAGCTGCCCGCCGGCCGGCACGAGACGCTGCTCCCGCCCTCGGCGGTCGCCGACCTGATGATCTACGCCTACTGGACGATGCAGGCCCGCGACGCCGACGAGGGACGCAACGTCTACGCCCGGCCCGGCGGCGGGAACCGGGTCGGCGAGCGGCTGGCCACGCTGCCGCTCACGCTGCGCAGCGACCCGTTCGAGCCCGGCCTGGAGGCCAGCCCGTTCCAGGTGGTGAGCGCCTCGTCGGGGGCGGCGTCGGTCTTCGACAACGGCATGGCGATCCCGGCGGTCGACTGGGTCTCCGGCGGTGTGCTGACCAATCTCATCCGGCCCCGGGCCTGGGCGCTCAGGACCACCGCACCGGCCACCGCCGCCGTCGACAACCTCGTCCTGGAGCAGCCGGGCGCGACCGCGTCCCTGGAGGACATGGTCGCCGCCACCGACCGCGGGCTGCTGCTGACCACGCTCTGGTACATCCGCGAGGTCGACCCGCAGACGCTGCTGCTCACCGGTCTGACCCGCGACGGCGTGTTCCTCGTCGAGGGCGGGGAGGTGGTGGGCGCGGTGAACAACTTCCGGTTCAACGAGTCGCCGGTGGACCTGCTCGGCCGCATCACCGAGGCCGGCCGCACCGAGCGCACGCTGCCGCGGGAGTGGAACGACTGGTTCACCCGGACCGCGATGCCCGCCGTCCGCGTGCCGGACTTCAACATGAGCTCGGTGTCCCCGGCCAGCTGAGGCCGCCCGCACAGGCGGGGTCCGTGTGACGGATGGTGCGTGCCGACCGGTCCGTCCCACGTTTGGGGGATGGCGTACGTGACGTTGTGCGTCCGGGCACCTACCGTCTGTGTCGTAACAGTGGTCGTCCCGAGCATCGACGCACCACCCGCTGCACGCCCCGGCGAGCAGCGGATGGGGTCTCCTCGCCCGGCCGCAGACGGGCTCCGGCACAGCCGGATCGGTGAGGGGAGCACTCCGTGACGAGGGGTCAGAAGCCGTCGGTCCTCCAGATCGGCAGGGTGTGGGACGACGGGAACACCGTCGTCGTGTCCGGCTGGGGCCTGGGCCTGTGCGCCGCCGCGTGCGCGTGCCACCGCCACCCCGTCGCCGGCAGCCTGGCCATCGCCGAGGACCAGGTCCGCGGCCTCATCGGTCTGGTCAGCTACCGCCACGACTGCGACTGCTGCGAGCCGTGGACCGCCGAGGAGCTCACCGCCATCGTCCGCGACCTGGAGATGGTCTCCGCCCTCGACGCCCAGGAGCCCCTCGCCGGCTGATCGAGGGCCCGGGTCGGTGATGTGCGTCCGTGGCGCACGTTCCGTCGCGGGACCCGCCACCGGCGCACACCGCTGTGACCGAGCACGGCCGCGGTGCGTGGTACCCCGGGCCGCCGTCCGGGTAGGGGTGCGGCCATGCTCGGACGCGCTGCCCTGCGGGGTGCCCTCGCCGGCCTGGCCGGCACCGCGGCGATGACGCTCGCCGAGAAGGCCGAGCAGTCGGTGACCCACCGGCCGGACTCCTCCGTGCCCGCGCGCACCCTGACCGCCCTGACCACCGGGCGCCGGCTGCCCGGGTCCGCGCGCCCTCCGGTGCGCAACCACCTCATGCACTGGGGCACCGGCGCGGCCGTCGGCGCGCTGCGCGGCGTCTGGTCGGCCAGCGGGCTGCGTGGCTGGCGCGCCTCGGCCTGGTACACCTCGGTGCGGCTGGCCACCGACCAGACCCTGGAGAACGCCACCGGCGTGGGCGCGCCGCCGTGGACGTGGTCCCGCCGCGACCAGGTCGTCGACCTCTGCGGCAAGGCCGTCTACTCGTTCGTGACCGGCGCGGTGGCCGACCTGCTGGTCCCGCTCGCCCCGGACCGCACCCCTGCGGGCTCCGCCCCGCCGCGCCGTCGCTGACCTGCCCGCTGCGGCTCCTGGGACCCCCGCGCCGGACGGGGGCCGTGGGACGGACGGGGCCGGACCGGCACCCGGCGGCCCGCGCGCCGTCGCCTACCCCTCGACGCGACTTCCTTACCGTGCGTGTTCACGCGCTCGGAACTCCGCCCCCTCCCCGGGGCGGGGCGCGGCGAGAGGAAGCCGGTCATGGGCCGCAACCGGACGACGAGCCGACGCTGGTCGCGCGCCACGCTGGGCGCCGCACCCCTGTCCGTCGCCGTGGCCGTCGGGTTGCTGCTGGCACCGGGCACCGCAGGGGCCACCCCCGCCACTCCCGCCCCGGCCACCCCCGCCGCCCCGGCCACCCCGGACGACGCCGCGCGCCTCGTCGCCGAGGCCAACCAGCAGCTGGCCGTCCTCGACGAACAGGTGCACGAGGCCCAGCTGACCGTCACGCAGCACCAGGAGAGCGCAGCGGCCGCGGCCGCGACCGCCGCGCAGGCCGACGCCGTCCTGGCCGGCTACGCCCCGCAGCTGGCCGCCATCGCCCAGACCTCCGGCACGTCGCAGTCCCGGATGGCCGCCTTCCTCACCGGGGACTCCGCGGCTGACGTCGTCCAGCAGATGACCACCCTGGACCTCATCGCCGCGCACACCGAGGGGCTGCTCGCCGAGGTCTCGGTCGCCCAGCGCGCCGCCGAGCAGGCCCGCGCCGAGGCCGACGCCGCCGCCGCGCAGGCCACCACCGCCCTCGCCGAGCTGGAGCGCCAGCAGGCCGAGGTGCAGACCCGCCAGGAGCAGTACGAGCGGGACTACGCCAGCCTGTCGGCCGCCGCGCAGGCCGCCGTCCGGACCTCCGTCGCCGGCCCCTCGCTGGCCGCGCCGGACACCGACGCGGTCGTGGCCGCCGCACCCAGCGGGGACGTCGGCGCCGTCCTCGAGGCCGCGCTGGCCCAGGTGGGCGACGACTACGTGTGGGGCGGGACGGGCCCGGACGGGTTCGACTGCTCGGGCCTGACCGGCTTCGCCTACCGGGCGGCCGGGGTGTCCCTGCCGCACTCCAGCCGGGCGCAGTCCCGCCTGGGCGTGGCCGTCTCCCGCGACGAGCTGCAGCCCGGCGACCTGGTGTACTTCGGCTCGCCCGTCTACCACGTGGGCATCTACGTCGGGAACGGGAAGATGGTGCACGCCCGCACCTTCGGCATGCCGGTCGCGGTGACCAGCGTGGACATCGGCGACTACGCCGGAGCGCGCCGCGTCCTGTAGCCGCCCGGCCGGGGGCTACGGACGGCGGCCCTCGGCGAGCTGCCGCACGAGCGCGGCGATCCGCCTGGCCCGGGTCTGCGGCGTGGCCGCGGTCGCCACCCGGAACAGGACCGCGTACCGGTCGGTGCCCCCCAGGGCGTCGAAGGCCTCCCGCGCCGCGGGCTCGGCGGCCAGCGCGGCGGCCAGGTCGTCGGGCACGGTGGCCGTCGCGGGGCCGGCGTAGGCCCGGTCCCAGCGCCCGTCGGCCCGCGCCGCCTCGACCGCGGCCAGCCCGGCCGGGCGCATCCGGCCGGCCGCGGTGAGCTCCGCGACCGTGGCCACGTTCTTCCGCGACCAGACGCTGCGCGGCCGCCGCGGGGTGATCCGCACCAGGTAGGACGTGTCGTCGAGGCCGTTGGACCGGCCGTCGATCCAGCCGAAGCAGAGCACCGACTCGACCAGCTCCGGGTAGGTCACCGAGGGGACGCCGGACCCCTTCTTCGCGACCTGCACGTACAGCCCGGGCGCGGTCGCGTGCTCGGCCTCCAGCCACTCCTCCAGGGCCGCCTGGGTGGGGAAGGCCCTCGTCGGCAGGTCGTCCGGCACGGTCACGGCGGTCATCCTGGTGGCGGCCGTACGGCCAGTCCACGGGGCGTCCCGGCAGTCCGCCCCCGGTGCGGGGCCGGTGGGCGTGTGCTGTGCTGTCGCCCGTGGCCGAGAACTTCATCGCCGAGTTGCCGTTCGGGTCCCCGCAGATCGACGAGGAGGCGTTCGTCGCGCCCACCGCCGTCGTCGTCGGGGCCGTGACGATGGGCCCCCGGTCCAGCATCTGGTACGGGGCGGTCGCCCGGGCCGACGCCGAGGTCATCGAGATCGGCGCGGACTCCAACATCCAGGACGGCTGCACCCTGCACTCCGACCCCGGCTTCCCGCTGGTCGTCGGCCGCGGGGTCACCGTCGGGCACCGGGTCGTCCTGCACGGCGCCCGCGTGGACGACGACGTGCTGGTCGGCATGGGCAGCGTGGTGATGAACGGCGCGCACATCGGCTCGGGGTCGATCGTCGCCGCCGGCGCCGTCGTCACCCAGGGCACCCAGGTGCCCCCGGGTTCCCTGGTCGCCGGCGTGCCGGCCAAGGTCATCCGGCAGGCGTCGGAGACCGACGGCGAGCACATCCGCGGCAACGCGGCCAGCTACACCGGCCGGCTGGCCGACGCCCGCCGGGTGCGCCCGCTCGGCTGACGCGTCAGGTGCCGAGCAGCTCGCGGACCAGCGCGCCGACGGCGTCGACCTCGATGAGGAAGCCGTCGTGCCCGTACGGCGAGGAGATGACCCGCAGCGGCACGCCGAGGGCGTCGGCCACCTCCTGCTGCAGGGCCAGCGGGTAGAGCCGGTCGCTGTCCACGCCGGCGACGACCGACCGGGCGGTGACCCGGGACAGCGCCGCCTGCACGCCCCCGCGGTCGCGGCCGACGTCCCAGGAGTTCATCGCCTCGGTGAGCACCACGTAGCTGCCGGCGTCGAACCGGCGGGCCAGCTTGTCCGCGTGGTGGTCCAGGTAGGAGGCGACGGCGTACCGGCCGTCGTCCTGCACCTCGGTGCCGAACCGCTCGTCGAGCTCCCGCGCGCTGCGGTAGGTGAGGTGCGCGATCCGCCGTGCCACGCCCAGGCCGGCGACCGGTCCCGGCCCGGGCAGGTAGTCGCCGCCGGCCCACGCGGCGTCGGCGCGGATCGCCGCCTGCTGGGTGGTCTGGGTGCCCAGCTGGTCGGCGGTCGCGGCGGCGCCCGCGGCGAGGAAGAACAGCGCGTCCACCCGGTCGGGCAGCGCGACCGCCCACTCCAGCGCCCGCATGCCGCCCATCGAGCCGCCGAGCACCGCCGCCCAGCGGCCGACGCCCAGCGCGTCGGCCAGCGCCGCCTCGACGCGGACCTGGTCGGCGACGGTGACGACCGGGAACCGCGACCCCCACGGCCCGCCGTCCGGGGCGGCGGACGACGGCCCGGTGGTCCCCTGGCAGCCGCCGAGCACGTTGGCGCAGACGACGAACAGGCGGTCGGTGTCCAGCGGCGCCCCGGGCCCGACCAGCCCCTCCCACCAGCCCGGGGTGGGGTGCCCGGGCCCGGCGGGGCCGGCGACGTGGCTGTCGCCGGTCAGCGCGTGCTCGACCAGGACGGCGTTCCCGCCGCCCGGGGCGAGCGAGCCCCAGGTCTCGTAGGCCACCCGTACCCCCGGGAGCGAGCCGCCGCGCGCGAGGTCGAACGGTCCGGCCAGGTCCAGGAAGCGCCGGTCCCCGACCGGGTCGCCGTCGGTCCAGCCGCCGGGGCGCGGCGGGGCCCAGGGTGCCACCCGGGCCCCGCCCACCTCAGGCGCCCTTCGCGGCGCGGAAGCCGGCCTCCAGGTCGGCGAGGATGTCGTCGATGCCCTCGAGGCCCACGGCCAGCCGGACCAGCCCCGGGGTGACGCCGGTGGTCAGCTGCTCCTCCGGCGTGAGCTGCGAGTGGGTCGTGGACGCCGGGTGGATGACCAGGCTGCGGACGTCCCCGATGTTGGCCACGTGGCTGTGCAGCTCCAGGGCCTCCACGAAGCTCTTGCCGGCGTCGACGCCGCCGTGCAGGTCGAAGGTCAGGACGGCGCCGGTGCCGCGCGGCGCGTACTTCTGCTGCGCCGCGTGCCACGGCGACGCGGGCAGGCCCGGGTAGTTCACCCGGTCGACCGCGTCGTGCGCCTGGAGGAACTCCGCGACCTGCTGGGCGTTGGCGACGTGCCGCTCCATGCGCAGCGACAGCGTCTCGATGCCCTGGACGACGAGGAACGCGTTGAACGGGGAGATCGCCGGGCCGAGGTCGCGGAGCAGCTGGACCCGCGCCTTGAGCGCGAAGGCGGGCGCGCCCAGGTCGGCGTAGACCACGCCGTGGTAGGTCGGGTCCGGCTCGGTGAAGCCGCTGAACCGGCCGCTGCGCCAGTCGAACCGGCCGCCGTCGACGATCACCCCGGCGATGGCGGTGCCGTGGCCGCCCAGGTACTTCGTGGCCGAGTGGACGACGACGTCGGCCCCGAACTCGAACGGCCGGATGAGGTACGGCGTGGCCACGGTGTTGTCCACGATGAGCGGGACGCCGTTGCGGTGCGCGACCCCGGCGACGGTCTCGATGTCGAGGACGTCGCCCTTCGGGTTGCCGACCGACTCGCCGTAGAAGGCCTTGGTGTTCTCGCGCACCAGGGACTGCCAGTTCTCCGGGTCGTCGGGGTCCTCGACGAAGGACACGGTGATGCCGAGCTTCGGCAGCGAGTGGTGCAGCAGGTTGTACGTGCCGCCGTAGAGCGAGGCCGAGGCGACGACGTGGTCGCCGGCCTCCGCGACGTTGAGCAGCGCCAGGGTGGTCGCCGACTGCCCGCTGGCCACGGCGAGGGCGGCGACGCCGCCCTCCAGCGACGCGACCCGCTGCTCCAGCGCGTCCTGCGTCGGGTTCATGATCCGGGTGTAGATGTTGCCCATCTCGGCCAGCGAGAACAGGTCGGCGGCGTGCTGGGTGTCGCGGAACTGGTAGGCCGTCGTGGCGTAGATCGGCAGCGCCCGGGCGCCGGTCGCCGGGTCGGGGCTGGTGCCGGCGTGGATCTGCCGGGTCTCGAAGCTCCAGCTCTGGGGGTCGGTCATGCGCCGTCTCCTCTCGGTCGCGGAGACCCGCGGCGCAGCGAGCTCCGTCCTTGCCCGGGTGACGGACGCCGCCCGGGCCGGCTCTTCCCCTGGAGCACCTCGGACGGAGTCGAGGTTGCCGGGCAGCCAGCCAGGTGCTTGACACTGCCTCTCGTGAGCCACCCGCGATCCTAGGCCGACCCGCCGCACCCGGTGGACGACGGGGGTGGCGGCGGCCGTCGCCGGTCGCTGACACGCTGCCGGGGTGCGCGCACTCGTCTTCGAGACCTTCGGCGGCCCGCTGACCGTGCAGGAGGTGCCCGCACCGGACCCGGCACCCGGCGGCGTCGTCCTCCGGGTGGGCGCCACCGGCGTGTGCCGCAGCGACTGGCACGCCTGGCAGGGGCACGACCCGGACGTGGTGCTGCCGCACGTGCCCGGGCACGAGCTGGCCGGCACGGTGGCCGCCGTCGGGGCCGGCGTCCGGCGCTGGCGGGCCGGCGACCGGGTCACCGTCCCGTTCGTCAACGCCTGCGGCCGCTGCGCGCAGTGCGCCGCCGGCGAGCACCAGGTGTGCGACCGGCAGACCCAGCCCGGCTTCGCCCACTGGGGCTCGATGGCGCAGTACGTCGCGCTGGACGCCGCCGACGTCAACCTCGTCGCGCTCCCCGCCGGGCTGGACGACGCCACCGCCGCCGCGCTGGGCTGCCGCGTCGCCACCGCGTTCCGGGCGGTGGTGCAGGTGGCCCGGGTGCGGCCCGGCGAGTGGGTGGCCGTGCACGGCTGCGGCGGGGTGGGCCTGTCGGCGGTGCAGGTCGCGCTGGCCGCGGGGGCCCGGGTGGTCGCCGTCGACGTCTCCCCGGCCGCCCGGGCGCTGGCCGCCGACCTGGGCGCTGAGCACGCCCTCGACGGCCCGGCGGCGATCCCGGAGCTGACCGGCGGCGGCGCGCACGTCTCCCTCGACGCGGCCGGCGCCGTGGCCGCCTGCGAGGACTCCGTCCGGTGCCTGCGCCCGCGCGGCCGGCACGTGCAGGTGGGCCTGCTGCCGCCCGCGCAGGGCCGCCCGGCCGTGCCGATGGACCTCGTCGTCGCCCGGGAGCTGCAGGTGCTGGGCAGCCACGGCATGGCCGCGCACGCCTACCCGGAGCTGCTCGGCCTGGTCGCCGCCGGGCGGCTGCGACCGCAGGCGCTGGTCACCCGGGAGCTGGGCCTCGACGAGGCCGGCGCGGCGCTGGCCGCGGTCGGCCGTGCGCCGGGCGTCGCCGTCGTCACCCGCTTCTGAGGCCTCAGGTCCCGGGCGCGCCGGTCGCGGTCGCCGCGGTCGTGGGGGCGGCCGTCGTCGGGGCGGCCGTCGTCGGACCGTCCGGCGCCGTCGTCGGGGCCGGCTCCGCGGTCCCCGGGGGCTCCGTCCCCGCGGTCCCCGCCGTCCCCGCCGTCGCGCCCGGGGAGGTCGCCGGCGGCGCGGCGGTGGAGCGCGGCGCCGTGGTGGTGGGCGCGGAGGTCGTCGGCGCGGCGGACTCGGTCGGCACGACCGGCACCACCTGGGCCGGGGTCTCCACGGAGGTGCCGTCGGCGGGGACCGTCCCGGCGGCCGGGTCCGGCGGGCGGACGTACAGGTAGAGCACGTAGAGCCCGACGAACAGCAGCGCCAGGACGACGGTCGAGGTGCGCGCCCGGCCGAGGTGGTGGGGCACCGCCGACCACCAGCGGCGCGGCGCGGCCGGCGGGGCGGTGCTCACCGACGGGGTGCGCGGCGGCTCGCCGGGGCCGTCGGTGCGCGGCGCGGTCACCGCGCACCGTCCACCGACGGCGTGGCGGCCGTCGGCGCCGGCACGCCCAGGCCCTCGCGGCGGAAGGCGGTGACGACGCGGGCGCGCAGGTCCCGGCCGACGTCGAACTGCTTGCCGGGCAGCGTGCGGGCCACCATCCGGACGTTGACCTGCTCCAGGTCGATCGTCTCCACCCCCATGACGCTGGGCGGGTCCAGCAGCAGCGGGCGCAGCTCCGGGTCGCGGAAGGCCTCCGCGCCGACCTGCCGCAGGATCTCGTTCACCCGGTTCACGTCGCTGCTGGTCGGCACCGGGACGTCGACCACGGCGCGCGCCCAGTCGCGGGACAGGTTGGTGACCTTGACGATCTGCCCGTTCGGCAGCGTGACCACCTCGCCGTTGGCCGACCGCAGCCGGGTGATCCGCAGCGTCACGTCCTCGATCGTGCCGTCGGCCGGCTCCACCCCGCCCACCACCTGGATGCTCACCACGTCCCCGAAGCCGTACTGCCGCTCGGTGATGATGAAGAACCCGGCCAGCACGTCGCCGACGATCCGCTGCGCGCCGAAGCCCAGCCCGACGCCGAGCACCGTGGCGGGCGCGACCAGCCCGCCGATCGGGATGCCCGCCCGGTCCAGGACGGCGAACACCGCCACCGCGTAGACCAGCACGATCAGCGTCCAGGTGATCACCTGGGTCAGCGAGTGCCGGTGCTTGGCCGCCTCCGAGCGCACCAGCGCGTCCCCGCCGGTGGCGCGGGCGTCGATGCGGTCGGTGATCTTCTCGCCGACCCAGGAGATGAAGCGGGCCAGCAGCACCGAGCCGAGCACGAGCAGCACGATCTCCAGCCCGCGCCCGGCCAGCCAGGTCAGCAGTGGGTCCAGGGGTTCCATCGGCGCCCAGTCTCCCAGCCCGCCCGGCGCAGGACGGCGGGGCCGGCCCGGTCAGCGCGTCTCGACGAACAGCGCCTGCGCGGAGCGGCCGATCCGGCCGGTGGCGTCGTGGAGGTCCGCGAAGCACTGCCCCGCGCCGGCCGGCCCGATCGTCGTGGCGGCGTCCACCCCGAGCCACTCCCCGGCCGGAGGCCGCAGCAGGGCCACGGTGAGGTCGATGTTGGCGAAGGTGGTCCGGGTCCAGTCCAGGACGGCGGAGATGCCGCTGGCCGCGTCGGTCATCACCAGCAGGTGCTGCAGGGGGCTCATCGGCTCGCCCTCGACGAGGGTGCACAGCGGCCGGGTCCAGGCGGCGGCCGGGCCCGGCGCGTTGAAGGAGCCGTGCGCGAAACGCCAGTCCAGCGCCCGGTGGTAGGCGACGTCGGTGGTGAAGAAGGCGGCGGTCTCCGGGCGGCTCTGCTCCGGCCCGGGCAACGGGACGCCGGCCTCCGGGGTCGGCTCGACCGCCGACGTCCGCAGCCGCCAGGCGGTCAGCCGCACCAGGGGCCGGTCGCGGTCGGCGGGCGAGTCCCCGGCGGTGAGCACCGCCTCGACCAGCTCGATGCGCCGGCCGGGCCGCAGCAGCCGGGCGGCGACCTGCACCGGGCCGACCGGCACCGGCGCCAGGATGTCGAAGGCCAGCCGGACGGTCTGCCCGGCCGGGATCGCGGAGACCCGCTCGGCCTCCCGGGCCAGCAGCGCGGCGACCGGCCCGGCGTGCTGCAGCGCCGGGTCCCAGGGGCCGATGGTCAGGTCGGTGGCGCGGTAGCCGTCCCCCTCGGGCAGGTAGAGGGCGCTGGGCGGGGCGGGGGTCACGCCCAGTGAGTCTGCCGCCGCGCTCAGCCGCCGGAGCGGCGGGTCTCCCAGACGGCGAACGCCGCCCACGCCGCCGCGACGGCCGCGGCGACCACCCACAGCCAGCGCACCGACGACCCGGTGGGGTTGGACAGCACGAGCAGCACGGCCACGACGAAGACGGCCCCGGCCAGCGGCGGGGTGCGCAGCAGCGTGCCCAGGGTGTCCGGGCCCGGGACGGTGACGAACACCACCAGCGCCACCACGACCAGGAAGGCGCACAGCGCGCCGAGGAAGGCCGCCGTCACCCCCCACTCGGCGGGCAGCCCGACGGCGCCCAGTCCCCCGAGGACGGCACCCACCGCCAGCCACAGCAGCGTCCGGCGCCGCCGCGCCGACCAGGGGGGACGCGGCTCGCTCACGGTGTGGTCCTCCCCCTGTCGCGGCGTCCTCCGGCGTCGTCCGCCCCTGGAGTGTGCCCGGCCGCCCGGGCGGGCACACGGGTGCGCGCCGGTGGGCGATGAGTTCGGCCGGGCGGCGGCGTCCTACCCCACGACGGGGCCGACCGGGCCCCCGGGACGAGTGGAGCCCCTCGTGCGCATGATCTTCGTCAACCTGCCCGTGTCCGACCTGGCGGCCGCGCGGGCCTTCTACGCCGGCCTCGGGTTCGGCTCCGACGAGCGGTTCTCCGACGACCGGACGACGTCGGTCGTGGTCTCCGACGCCATCGTGGTGATGCTCCTGACCCGGGACCGGTTCGCCGACTTCGTGCCGGACGCCGACCGGGTGGGCGACCCGTCGCGGTCGACCACGGTGCTCAACGCGCTGTCGGCCGGCAGCCGCGAGGAGGCCGACGACCTGCTGGCCCGGGCGCTGGCCTCCGGCGGGAAGCCGTGGATGCCGGCGCAGGACCACGGGTCCATGTACGGCGTCAGCTTCACCGACCCGGACGGCCACGTCTGGGAGGTCGTCTGGATGGACCCCGCCGTCCTGCAGTGACCCGGTAGGGGGCTCGGGGTGCGACGGTCGCTACATTGGGTCGTGTGCCCCGGCCCCTGCTCGGCTACGCGCTGACCGTCGGCGCGGCCGGCCTGTTCGCGGTCAACGGCACGGTGTCCACGCTGGCCCTGCAGGCGGGGATACCGGCGCCGTGGCTCACCGCGCTGCGCTGCGGCGGCGCGGCGGTCGTGCTGCTGGCCGTCCTGGCCGCCGTCGCGCCCGCGCGGCTGCGGGTGTCCCGCCGCGAGGTGCCGTTCCTGGCCGCGTTCGGCGTGGTGGGCGTCGCGCTGACCCAGTGCCTGTACTTCGTCGCGATCGGCCGGCTGCCGGTCGGCATCGCCCTGGTGTTCGAGATGACCGCGCCGGTGCTCATCGCGCTGTGGGTCTGGCTGGTCCGCCGGGAGCGGGTCCGCCGCCGGGTGTGGGCGGCGCTGGGGCTGTCGCTGTCCGGGCTGGTCCTGGTGGCCGAGGTGTGGCGCGGCGGCGGCTCGCTGGACGCCGGCGGCGTGGTGGCCGCGCTCGGGGCGGCGGTGTGCCTGGCCACCTACTACCTGATGGGGGAGCGGGGCACCGCCACCCGCGACCCGGTGACGCTCACCTGCTGGAGCTTCGTGGCCGCCGGGCTGTTCTGGGCGGTGCTGGCGCCCTGGTGGCCGTTCGACCCCGCGGTGCTGCGCAGCCCGGTGCCGGTCTCCCTCGGGTCGGTCGAGCTGCCGCTGTGGGCGCTGGTCGGCTGGATCGTCGTCCTCGGGGCCGTGGCGCCGTTCTGGCTGTCGCTGTCCGCGCTGCGCCACCTGCCGCCGACGACGGCCGGGCTGGTCGCCACGGTGGAGCCGGTGCTCGCCTCGGTGGTGGCCTGGCTGTGGGTGGAGCAGGTGCTGTCCGGGTGGCAGGTGCTCGGCGGCGCGGTCGTCCTGGTGGGCATCGCCCTGGCGCAGACCGCGCGCACCGCGCGCCCGGCCGCGGTCCCGGAGCCGGCCGCCGCGTAGTGCCGGCCGCTCACCTGACCTCCTCGGCCTCCTGCAGCTAGCCGGCCGGCTCGGTCAGGTCGCCGGCCTGCACCGGGTGGTCCGTGCCGACGTACCCCCCGCACGGTGACGCCCCGCTCGCCCGCGGCGGTGAACTGGCGGGCGACGGGTCTCCTCGCGGTCGGTGGCCGGGTGTTCCCTCCGCCGGTCGAACTCAGGTTAGCCTCGCCTCAGTAGGCCGCCGCCCGGGTCGGCCGGGACGGGAGAGCGGGCATGGCGACCACCGTGCAGCCGGCGGTCGTGGTCGCGGTCGCTCCGGCCTGGCGGTTCTTCGACGCCTCGGTCGCCGCGGTCCGCCGGCTGGGTCCCAGCTTCGTGCGGCTCACCCTCACCGGCCCGGACCTCGCCGCCTTCGGCGCGGCGGGCCGCGACCAGCGGTTCAAGCTGGTGCTGCCCCGGGACGGCGACGGGTTGGCCCGGCTGCGCGGGTGCGGGCCGGACTGGTACGCCGAGTACCGCGCGATGCCCGAGCAGCAGCGGCCGGTCATCCGCACCTACACCGTGCGGGCCGCCCGGCCCGAGCGTGCCGAGCTCGACGTCGACGTCGTCCTGCACGGCGTCACCGACGGGCACGCCGGCCCGGTCGCGAGCTGGGCGGCCGCGGCGGTGCCCGGCGACCGGATCGTCCTGCTGGGCCCCGACCGGCCGTGCCCCGACCCCGTCCGCTCCGGCCGGCCGTGGGGCGTGGAGTGGGCGCCGCCCGCCGCCGCCCGCACGCTGCTGCTGGCCGGCGACGAGACCGCCGTCCCCGCCGTGTGCGCCGTCCTCGAGTCGCTGGCCGGCGATCCGCGCCCGGTCACCGCGCTGCTGGAGGTCCCCGGGTCCGGGGACGCCGCCGACGTGGTCCTGCCGGCCGGGGCGACGCTGCGCTGGCTGCCCCGGGACGGCGCGCCGCGCGGGTCCCGGCTGGTGCCGGCCGTGCACGCCGCGCTGTGCGGGCTGGGCATCACCGCCGCGCCGGCCGCGCCGCCGGAGGAGGTGGGCGACGAGCTGCTGTGGGAGGTGCCCGACGCCGCGTGCGCCGACGGCGCGGCGGCCGCGGGCTGCTACGTCTGGCTCGCCGGGGAGGCCGGGGTGGTGACGACGCTGCGCCGCCGGCTGGTCGGCGACCTCGGCGTCCCCCGCGGCGCGGTCGCGTTCATGGGCTACTGGCGGGACGGCCTCGCGGGCCCGTGACGCCATGGAACGGCCCCGCGCAGGTCCCGGCCCGGGCTTGCGAGGGACGGGGGGACGCGGGGTCCTTCACCGGATCCGGCGGACCGGCACCACCATCGGCGACCCCACCACCGGGTCGGGCACCACCCGCGCCTCCAGGTCGAACACCTCGGCCAGCAGCTGCTCGGTGAGCACCTCGTGCGGGGAGCCCGAGGCGACCAGCGCGCCGCCGTCCATCGCGACCAGCCGCTGGGCGTACCGCGCGGCCAGGTTGAGGTCGTGCAGCACGACGACGACCGTACGGCCGCGCTCGGCGTGCAGCCGCGCCACCAGCTCCAGGACGTCGATCTGGTGGGACAGGTCGAGGTAGGTCGTCGGCTCGTCGAGCAGCAGCAGGTCGGTGCCCTGGGCCAGCGCCATGGAGATCCAGGCGCGCTGCCGCTGCCCGCCGGACAGCTCGTCGACCGGCCGGTCGGCGAGGTCGGCCATGTCGGTCCACACCAGCGCCTCGGCGACCGCCGCCTCGTCGTCGCGCGACCACTGCCGCAGCCAGGACTGGTGCGGGTGCCGGCCGCGGGCCACCAGGTCGCCGACGGTGAGCCCCTCGGGGGCGACCGGCGTCTGCGGCAGCAGGCCGAGCACCCGGGCCACCTCGCGGGTCGGCGTCCGCGCGATCGCCCGCCCGTCGAGCAGCACCTGCCCGGACACCGGCCGCAGCAGCCGGCCCAGCGCCCGCAGCAGGGTGGACTTGCCGCAGCCGTTCGGGCCCACGATCGCGGTGAACGACCCGTCGGCCAGCTGCAGGTCCAGGTCGCGGACGACGACGCGGTCGTCGTAGGCCAGGCTCACCGACTCGGCGGCGAGACGGACCGTTCCGTCCCGGGGGCGGGTGCTGGTCACGGCGTCGAGGGTCATGACGTTGGGGGTCACAGCGTGGATCGCCGCCTTCCGCGGACGAGGAGCCAGAGCAGGTAGGGCGCGCCGACGGCGGCGGTGAGGACGCCGACGGGCAGCGCCTGGGGCAGCACCGTGCGGGTGAGCAGGTCCGCGCCGACGACCAGGACCGCGCCGAGCAGCCCGGAGGCCACCAGCGGCGGGCGCGGACCCCCGGCGAGGCGGACGGCGACCTGGGGCACCACCAGGGCGACGTAGGCGATGGGGCCCGCCGCGGCCACGGCGGCCGCGGTGAGCCCGACGGCGACGAGGACGACGGACGCCTGGATCGGGACCAGCCGCACGCCCAGCCCGCGGGCGGTGTCGTCGCCGAACTGGACGGCGCCCAGCGCGCGGCCGCAGGCCAGCGCCGCCGGCAGCAGGACGGCGAGGGCGACCAGCAGCGGCACCGCCTCCGACCAGGTGCGGGCGTTGAGCGAGCCGGTGATCCACACGTAGGCGCTGGCGGCGTCCTGGACGGCGGCCCGGGTGAGCATCCAGTCCACGAGCGCCGAGGCCACCGCCCACAGGGCGATGCCCACGAGCACCAGCCGGTAGCCGTCCAGGCCGCGGCGCCAGGCGAGCAGGAGCAGCAGCAGCCCGGTGGTCAGCGCGCCGACCAGCGCGGCCAGCGGCACCCCGGCGCCGGCGACCAGGCCGGAGCCGGCCGGCCCCCCCAGGACGATCGCCGCCACCGCGCCGGCCGACGCGCCCTGGCTGATGCCCAGGACGTCCGGGGAGGCCAGCGGGTTGCGGGCGAACGTCTGGAACAGCGCGCCGGCCACGCCGAGCGCCACCCCCACCAGGGCGCCGACGACCACCCGCGGCGCCCGCAGCTGCCAGACGACGAGCTCCTGGGTCTCGTCGCCCAGGCCGGCCAGGGTGCGCAGCACGTCGGCCAGGCCGATGGGGAAGTCGCCGCGGCCCATGCTGACCGCGGCGAGCAGGACGGCGGCCACCGCGGCGCCGGCCGCCACGCCCACCGCCCGCCAGCGCACCCGCCCGGAGACCGGCCCGACCCGGACGACGGTCTCCCCCGGCTGGCGCACCCGCTGCGCCGCGGCCGTCACGTCGCCGCCAGCCGGCGGCGGCGGATCAGCGCGATGAAGAACGGCGCGCCGAGCAGCGCGAGCACGATGCCGACCTGCAACTCCCCGGGCCGGGCGACGACCCGCCCGACGACGTCGGCGAGCAGCAACAGCGCGGCGCCGAGCAGCCCGGATCCGGGCACCAGCCAGCGGTGCGCGGGGCCGGTGAAGGCGCGGACGACGTGCGGCACGACCAGGCCGACGAAGGCGATCGGCCCGCAGGCCGCCGTCGCCGCTCCGCACAGCAGGGTGACCGCGCCCAGGCCGACCAGCCGGGCCGGCCACACCCGCTGCCCCAGGCCGCGGGCGACGTCGTCGCCCAGGCCGAGCAGGTCCAGGGCCGGGGCGTTGAGCAGCGCCAGCACCAGGCCGGCGGCGACGAACGGGGCCACCTGCCAGGCGACGTCGGGGCCGCGGCCGGCCAGCGAGCCGACCACCCAGAAGCGGAAGGCGTCGAGGCTGTCGGTGTCGCTGACGAGGACCGCGCGGACCAGCGCGTAGAACAGCGCCGACAGGGCGGCGCCGGCCAGCGCGAGGGTCACCGGCGAGGCGCCGCCGCGGCCGGCCGAGCCGAGGGTGAACACCAGCACGGTGCCCACCAGTGCGCCGGCGAAGGCGAACCAGACGTACCCGGCCGGCGTGCCCACCCCGAGCAGGTGGATGGCCAGGACGACGCCGAGCGAGGCCCCGGCGGTGACCCCGAGCAGGCCGGGGTCGCCGAGGGGGTTGCGGGTGTGGCCCTGCGCGAGCGCGCCGGCGACGCCGAGGGACAGCCCGGCCATGAGGCCGACGGCGGTCCGCGGCACCCGCAGCTCGCGGATGATCACCGTCTCCTCGGTGCGCGCGCCCGGGTCGGTGAGCGCCTGCCACACCGCGCCCGGCCCGATGCCGCGGGAGCCGACGGCGACGCTCAGGGCGGCCGCGGCCGCCACCAGGACGAGCAGGAGGAGGAGGAGCAGGCGGGCGCGCCGCCGCCGCAGCAGGCCCCGGCCCGCGGCCGCGGGGGCCGCCGTCCCGGGTCGCCGCACGGCAGCGTCGGTCGTGGCGGACACGAGCGGCTCCCGGAGCGGACGGCGTAGGCCAGCCTCACCTTAGTCGCGACGGCGCCGCCTGCCAGCCGGGGAGTGGCCCCCTGCAGGGGCCCGCCGCTGGCCCCGCCCCGGGTCCCGCCCCGAGCCTGCGAGGGGTGGGGAGGACGGGGTCCTTCCACGGTGGGGGGCAGGGTGGCCTTCATCGGTGCTGGCGGCGGCTGCCCCCGTGCCAGTCCTCCTGCAGGCCCGCCTCGCCCGGGCGGACGCCGAAGGCCGGCAGCTGGGGCCGCTCGCGCAGGCTGCGCTTGAGCTCGGCGAACCCCGGGAAGGTCGCCAGCCCGACGACGTGGTCCCAGAGTGCGACGGCCTCCTCCGCCGACGGCAGCCGGCTGATGACCGGGCCGAAGAAGGCCGCGCCGTCCGGCGGGCGGAAGTGCAGGATCGGGGTGCCGACGTCCTTGCCGGTCAGGGCGAGGGCGGCGTCGGTCTCCTCCTGGATGCCGGCGTCCCACGACCCGTCGTCGACGGCGGACGCCAGCCCGGCCGGCAGCCCGGCCTCGGTGAGCACCTGCGCCACGAACTCCCGGCTGGTGGCCCGCTCCGGCGGCGGCTGCCCGGCCGGGTCCTCGAAGACGTGCCGGCCGACCGTGGCGTACAGCGGGTCGAGCGCCTGGGGCCCGTGCTCCGCGCGGGCGGCGGCGGCGACCCGCAGCAGGTGCAGCCCGGCGGTGTGCCCGGCCTCGTACTCCGGCGGGAACTGCGCGTCGTAGTCGACGTGCCGGTTGAGCAGCCGCAGCGAGATCAGCCGCCACTGCACGCGGTACTCCCGCTGCTCGGCGACCGTGCGGACCCACTTGCTGGTCATCCAGGCGAAGGGGCAGACCGGGTCGAACCAGAAGTGCAGGTCGGCGTCGTCCACGGAGGTCCTTCCGCTAGTCCAGCTCGCGCAGGTCGTCGGGGACGTCGACCGCGTTCCGGCGCAGCGCCTCGAGGGGCACCACCTCCAGCGCCCGGGCGTTGGTCGCGGCCAGGACGACGCCCGCCGCCGCGCCGGCCTGGTAGGCCTGCATCCACCGCGCGGCCACCACGCACCAGCGGTCGCCGGGGCGCAGCCCGGGGAAGCCGTACTCCGGGCGCGGGGTGGTCAGGTCGTTGCCCAGCTCCCGCTGCAGGGCGAGGAACTCGGTGGAGACGACGGCGCAGACGGTGTGGCTGCCGACGTCCTCGGGCCCGCTGCTGCAGACGCCGGTGCGGTAGAAGCCGGTCATCGGGTCGGTGCCGCACGGCTGCAGGGGCCCACCGAGCACGTTGATCTCGCCCTCGCCGCGCGGCTCGCCCACCCGGCCCATCCTGCCGCCGGACGGCGGTCCGCGCTGCCCGGGGGCGCCCCACCCGGAGCGGTTCGTGCACCCACCGCGGTCCGGCGGCCCGCGGGAGGACGGTTCGTGCACACGGCGTCGTGTCCTGTGCCGGCGGGGATGGCAGGGTGCCGGTGTGAGCACTGACACGCCCGCCGGGCCGCCGGTCCTCTGGCGGCCCACACCGGAGTCGATCCGGGCCACCCGCCTCGCCCAGTTCGCCGACCGGGTGTCCGCCCGGCGCGGCATCGACCTCGGCGACCCCGCCGACTACGACGCCGTCTGGCGGTGGTCGGTGGCACACCTCGACCAGTTCTGGGCCGAGGTGGCCGACTGGTCCGGCGTGCTGCCCGGCGTCCCCGACGACCGGGTGCTCACCCGCCGCGGGATGCCGGGTGCGGAGTGGTTCCCCGGCACGACGGTCAACTTCGCCGAGCAGGCCCTGCGGCACCCGGCCGACGGCACGGTCGACCCGGCCGCCCCGGCGCTGGTCGGCGTCGCCGAGGACACCGGCCCGGTCGAGCTGAGCTGGGCGGAGCTGCGCGGGCAGGTGGGCGCCTTCGCCGCCACGCTGCGCCGGCTCGGGGTGCAGCGCGGCGACCGGGTGGCCGGCTACCTGCCCAACGTGCCCGAGGCGGTCGTCGCCTGCCTCGGCGCCGCGGCGGTCGGCGCGGTGTGGTCCTCCTGCGCCCCGGACTTCGGCACCCGCAGCGTGCTGGACCGCTTTGCGCAGATCGAGCCCACCGTGCTGGTCGCCGTCGACGGCTACCGCTGGAACGGCCGGGAGTTCGACCGGCGCGACGTCGTCGCCGAGCTCCGGGCGGCGCTGCCCACCGTCCGGACGACGATCGCCGTCCCCCGGCTGCACCCCGGCGAGGTGCCCGAGGGCGCGAGGTCCGATGAGGTGCTGGCCTGGGCGGAGGCGGTCGGGGACGCGCAGGAGCCGGTGTGCGAGCAGCTGCCCTTCGACGCCCCGCTGTGGATCGTCTACTCCTCGGGCACCACCGGGCTGCCCAAGGGCATCGTGCACGGCCACGGCGGGGTCACCCTCGAGCAGCACAAGCAGCTGGGCCTGCACGCCGACGTCGGCCCCGGCGACCGCTTCTCCTGGTACGCCTCCACCGCCTGGATCATGTGGAACATCAGCCTGTGCGCGCTGCTGCGCGGCGCCACCGTGGTGGTCCACGACGGCGCCCCGACGTACCCGTCGGCCGCCGCGCTGTTCGACCTCGCCGAGCGCACCCGGCTCACCTACCTGGGCACCAGCCCCGGCTACCTCATGGCCTGCGAGAAGGCCGGCGTGCGGCCGCGGGACACCCACGACCTGTCGGCGCTGCGCACCATCGGCGTCACCGGCTCCCCGCTGCCGGCGTCGTCCTTCGCCTGGGTGTACGAGGCGGTGGAGCCGGACGTGTTCCTCGGCTCGATCTCCGGCGGCACCGACGTGGCCACCGGGTTCGTCGGCTCCACCCTGCTGGTGCCCGTGACCGCCGGGGAGCTGCAGCGGCCGATGCTGGGCGTCGCGGCGGCCGCGTGGGACGCCGACGGTCGCCCGGTCACCGGCGAGCTCGGCGAGCTGGTCATCACCGAGCCGATGCCGTCGATGCCGCTGTACTTCTGGGCCGACCCCGACGGCTCCCGCTACCGGGAGGCCTACTTCGAGCCCTGGCCGGGGGTGTGGCGGCACGGCGACTGGCTGGAGGTCACCGAGCGCGGCACCTGCGTCATCACCGGCCGGTCGGACTCCACGCTCAACCGCGGCGGCGTCCGGATGGGGACCGCCGACATCTACGCCGCCGTGGAGTCCGTCCCGGAGGTGCGCGACTGCGTCGTCCTCGGCGTCGAGCAGCCCGACGGCGGCTACTGGATGCCGCTGTTCGTGCAGCTGGCCGACGGCGCGGAGCTGACCGAGGAGCTGGCGGCCCGCATCCGGGCCGCCATCCGCTCCCAGGCCAGCCCGCGGCACGTGCCCGACGAGGTGCTCGTCGTCCCGGCGGTGCCGCACACCCGCACCGGCAAGCGGCTGGAGGTCCCGCTCAAGCGGCTGTTCCAGGGCGTCGACCCGGCGAAGGCGGTCAACGTCGGCGCCGTGGACGACCCCGCGGCGGTGGAGCACTACGTGCGGCTGGCCCGGGAGCGCAGCGCCCGCTGAGCCGGGCCGGGCTCAGCCCTTCTCGGCGCCGGCGGTCAGCCCGCCGGTGAGCAGCCGCTCGGTGGCGAAGAACAGCACGACGATCGGCAGCGTCAGGATCACCGACCCGGCCATGAGCACGGTCGTCGGGATCTCGATGCTGCCCGCGAGCTGGGACAGCCCCAGGGACACCGTCCAGCGCGGCCGCACCTCCACGAGGAACAGCAGGGCGAACAGGAACTCGTTCCACGCGATCATGAAGACGAACAGCGCGTTGGACAGGATCGCCGGCATCGCCAGCGGCAGGGTGATCCGCCGCATGACGGTGAGCCGGGTGGCGCCGTCCACGGCCGCGGCCTCCTCGATGCTGGCCGGCACGGTCTGGAAGTAGTTGCGCAGCGTGTAGATGGCGACCGCGATCGTCTGGGACACGTACACCAGCACCAGCGGGGCCAGGGCCCCGCGCAGCCCGAGCCGGGTGAAGAACACGAACAGCGGGACGGCGAGCAGGATGCTCGGGAACAGGTAGACGGCGAGGAACAGCACGCTGACCCGCCGGCGGCCGGGGAAGCGCAACCGGGCGATGGCGTAGCTGCCCAGGACGGCGAAGACCAGCGTCACCGCGACCGTGCCGAGCGCGACCAGACCGCTGTTCAGCATGAACCGCAGGAAGCCCTGCCCGCCGGACGCGGTGGGGGCGAGGACGTCGCGGTAGGTGTCGGCCGTCAGCTCCGACAGTGCCGGCCACAGCCGTCCGGGGTCCTGCAGCAGCGAGCTCAGGTCCCGCAGCGACAGCAGCACCATGTAGTAGAAGGGGAACAGCGTGAACAGCGCCAGCCCCACGATCACCACCCAGCGCAGCACGCCGAGCACCCGGGTCTCCACCGTGGTGCGCGACCAGCCCCGCCCGGTGGGGGCCCGGGACGGGCGGGTGTCGGCCGCGGCCGCCGGCGTCTCCGCAGGCGCCGTCACCATGCGGGTCATCAGGCCACCTCGTCCTTCGCCGCGAAGCGGTAGTACACCGTGACCAGGACCAGCAGCACGACGGACAGGACCAGCGCCTGCGCGGACGCCGCGCCGATGTCCCCGCGGCTGACCAGGTAGTCGAAGACCCGCACGCTGATGACCTCGGTGCCGGCCCCGCCGCCGGTGAGCAGGTAGATGTCGTCGAAGTTGTTGAACGTCCAGATGAAGCGGAGCAGCGCCAGCACCGCGATCGTCGGCATCAGCTGGGGCAGCGTGATGTGCCGGAACACCTGCGTCGGCGTCGCGCCGTCCACCCGCGCGGCCTCCTCGAGGGAGGCCGGCGCCGCCTGCAGCCGGGCGGTGAGGAAGAGGAAGGCGAACGGGAAGGACCGCCACATCTCGAAGACGATGACGGTGGCCAGCGCGGTCGGCCGCTCGGTCAGGAAGGGGATCGGCTCGTCCCAGCCGAGCACGCCGGTGCCGACCTCGTTCACGATGCCGAACTGGGGGTTGAGCATCACGCCCCAGACGAAGGTGGCGGCCACGACCGGCGCCACGTAGGGCAGCAGCAGCGACGCGCGGACGAACGTCCGCCCCCGGAAGGGCCGGCGCAGCGCGAGCGCCGCCACCAGCCCGAGCCCGACGGACGCCGCCGTGCCGCACCCGGCGTAGACCAGCGTGGTGACCAGGGCCTGCCAGAAGCCGGGGGAGCCGAACACGTCGGCGAAGTTCTCGACCGTGAGGTCCCCGAACAGCCCGGCGCTGCGCAGCCGGATCAGCCGCAGGTCCTGGAAGGCCAGCAGCACCGTCCACAGGATGGGCAGCACCACGAGCACCAGCACGAGGACGACGGTCGGCGAGATGAGGGCCAGCCCCGTCCGTGCCTCGCGCCACCGCAGCGTCCCGCGGCCGGCCCGCTCCGGCTGCGCGGCCCGGGGGGACGACGACACGCTCACTCCAGCGAGGCGGCGATCTCGCGCAGCGCGTCGGCCGCCTGCTGCGCCGCCCCGGGCGGGTCGACCTCGCCGCCGGTCATCGCGGCGATGGCCTGCGGGACGGGCAGCTCGCCCAGGGCGGCCCCGACCAGGGCGCCCTGCCCCTGCGGGATGCCCCACGGCGAGATGGTGTCCGGCGCGGTGCGCACCGCCTCGAGGACCTCGGGGGAGTAGAGGTCCGACAGCGGCGCCTTGGTGTCCACGCCGGCCGGCAGCGTGGCCCAGGCGTCGATGAACCGCGTCGGCTCCTCGGCGGTGCCCGACCGGGTGGGCACCTTGCCCTCGGGGGAGAAGCCCAGCCACTGCTCGTAGCCGTCCTCGAGCATGTAGGTGACGAAGTCGGCCGCGGCGCTGGACGCGTCCGCGGTCACCGCCCAGGAGACGATCTCGCCGAACTGGGCCGCCCCGTCACCGTCCGGGCCGGAGATGGCGGTCACCACGCCGCTGTTCTCCGCCAGGAAGGCCGGGTTCCCGGCGCACTCGGGGCAGGTGGGCGCCGCGTCGGCCCGCAGGCCGGCCATCTCGTCGAGGATGAACGACGACCACACGACCATGGCCGCCTGCCCGGCGAAGTAGGCCGCGCGGGTGGTGTCGACGTCCTGCGCCCCGGCCACCGAGTGGTCGCTGATCAGCCGGTCGTAGAACTCGAAGGACGCCACGCACGCGTCGCTGTCCAGGGTGACCTCGCCGCCGTCGTCCACCAGCTCGCAGCCGTTGCCCAGGGCGAGGTGCTCGAAGGTCTGCTGGGTGAAGGCGTCGTTGGGCACCGTGGCCCCGACGAAGCCGGCCCGCTCGGGGGTGTCCAGCGCCTGCGCCGCGGCCAGGATGTCCTCGTAGGTCTCCGGTGGCGCGAGCCCCGCGGCCTCGAACAGGTCCTGGCGGTAGACCAGCAGCTGCGCCCAGCCGTCGCTGGGGACGGCGAGCTGGGTGTCGCCGTCGCGGGTCAGCTCCAGGGCCCGCTCGGAGAACGTGTCGGCGCCCAGCCCCTCGATGACCGAGGCGGCGGCGTCGGGGTCGAGCAGCTCGTTGGTCGCCAGCAGCTGCACGCCGGCCAGCGGCAGGGCGCCCACGACGTCGGGCAGCTCACCGGCGGCGGCCGAGGAGGTGAGCAGCTGGTTGAACTGGTTGGGGTCGACGGCGACCAGCTCGACCTCGACGCCGCTGCTCTCGGTGAACGCGGCGGCGATCTCCTCCTGCGCGGCCACCCGGTCGGGCAGGTTCTCCAGGGTCCACACGGTCAGCGGGCCGCCGTCCTCGCCGCCGCCGGAGTCGCCCGACCCGCAGCCGGCGACCAGCACGCCGACGCCGACCGCCGCCACCGCCGCCCTGACCCGTCGCCTCGTCGCGCCCATCGAGCCTCCTCGCGGTGACCGGCCCCCTCGCCGGAGTCCGGACAGTAGCGGCTGATCACCCGGCGTGCGCCCGGAGCCGGGTCAGGTGCGCAGCACCCGGGCCTCCCACGGGCGCAGGACGGCGGGGTCCGCCTCGGGCAGGTTGCCGAGCACGAGTCCGGCGCCGACCGCCTCCGGCAGCAGCTCACCCAGCGGGTGCTCCCGCCCGCCGAGGTTGCACACGACGAGCAGCGTGTCGCCGTCCAGGCTGCGGGTGAAGGCGTACAGCTCCTCGTGCCCGGGCAGCAGCATGGTGAAGTCGCCGAAGGCCACCACCGGGTCGTCGTGCCGCAGCGCGACCAGCCGCCGGTGGTGTGCGAACACCGAGGCGGGGTCCTCGCGCTGGGCGGCGGCGTTCCACTCCGCGTGGTCGGGGTTGACCGGGATCCACGGCGTCCCGGTGGTGAAGCCGGCGTGGGCGGAGGAGTCCCACTGCACCGGCGTCCGCGCGTTGTCCCGGCCCATCCGGCGCAGCGCGGCCAGCACCGCCCGGGGGTCCTCGCCGTGCGCGACGGCCTGGGCGAAGTGGTTGAGGGACTCGACGTCCCGGAAGTCGTCGATGCTGGTGAACGGGGCGTTGGCCATCCCCAGCTCCTCGCCCTGGTAGACGTAGGGCGTCCCGCGGTGCAGGTGCAGCAGGGTGGCCAGGCAGGTCGCGGAGTCCCGCCGGGAGCGCGGTGAGTCGTCGCCGAAGCGGGAGACCGCCCGCGGCTGGTCGTGGTTGTCCCAGTACAGGCTGTTCCAGCCCACGTCGGCCAGCCCGGCCTGCCAGCGGCCGAAGGAGGCCTTCAGGTCGGCCATCCGCAGCGGTCGCGGGGAGAACTTCGAGCCCTCGTAGTCCAGCTGCACGTGCTCGAACTGGAAGACCATGTCCACCTCGCCGCGGGCCGGGTCGGTGAACAGGCGGGCCTCCTCCACGGTCACCCCGGGCATCTCGCCGACCAGCAGCAGCCGGTCCCGGGAGGCGCCGTAGACCTCGCGGTGCATCTCCTGCAGGAACTCGTGGATCCGCGGCCCGCAGACCACCGAGGACGACGCGTCGCCGTAGGGCAGCCCGGGGACCGGCGGGCCGTCGTGCAGCTCGCCGTCCGGGCCGACGTCCTTGCTGATCAGGTTGATGACGTCCATGCGGAACCCGTCGACCCCCCGGTCGAGCCACCACCGCATCATCGCGTAGACCGCCTGGCGGACCTCCGGGTTCTCCCAGTTGAGGTCCGGCTGGCGGCGGTCGAACAGGTGCAGGTAGTACTCGCCGCTGGCCTCGTCGAGCTCCCACGTCGGACCGGAGAAGAAGGAGTGCCAGTTCGTCGGCTCGGCGCCGGGCTGCCCGGCCGCCATCCCCGCCCGCGGGGGCCGCCACCAGTACCAGTCCCGCTTCGGGGAGTCCGGCGACGAGCGGGACTCGACGAACCACGGGTGGGCGTCACTGGTGTGGTTGACCACCAGGTCCATGAGCAGCCGCATGCCGCGCGCGTGCAGCTGCGCGACGAGCTCGTCGAGCTGCTCGAGGGTGCCGAACAGCGGGTCGACGCCCTGGTAGTCGCTGATGTCGTAGCCGTTGTCGGCCTGCGGCGAGGGGTACACCGGCGACAGCCAGACGACGTCGACGCCGAGGTCGGCGAGGTGGTCCAGCCGCTGCAGGACGCCGCCGAGGTCACCGATCCCGTCGCCGTCGGAGTCCTGGAAGGAACGCGGGTAGACCTGGTAGACGACGGCGCGGGTCCACCACGGGGGCTGCTCGGACGGCATGCGGCCAGCCCAGCACGCCCGCGACGGCGGCGCACCCGGTCCGCTACGGTCCCCGACCGTGCCCCCCGGTGTCGTGCTCGTGACCGGCGGGAGCCGCGGCATCGGCGCGGCCACCGTCCGGGCCGCCGCGGCGGCCGGCTGGCCGGTGGCCCTGACGTTCCGGGACGACGCCGCCGCGGCCGACGGCGTCGTCGCCGAGGTCGAGGCCGCCGGGCGTGCCGCGGTCGCCGTCCGCGCGGACGTCTCGGTCGAGGACGACGTCCTCGCCGCGTTCGCCGCCGCCGAGCGCCTCGGGCCGGTCACCGGGCTGGTCGCCAACGCGGGCATCGTGGGCGCGCGGGCGCGGGTGGACGAGCTCACCGCCGAGCGGGTGCAGCGGGTGCTGGCCGTCAACGTACTGGGCGCCGTGCTGTGCTGCCGGGAGGCGGTGCGCCGGATGTCCACCCGGCACGGCGGCGCCGGCGGGTCGGTCGTGCTGGTCTCCTCGGCCGCCAGCCGGCTGGGGTCGCCCGGCGAGTACCGGGAGGACCCCCGCCACTCGCCGGCTCGCGGCGGGACCCTGCAGGGGGCCGTTGCCGAGGGGGTCCGGGTCAACGTCGTGCGGCCCGGGATCATCGAGACGGAGATCCACGCCAGCGGGGGCCAGCCCGACCGGGTGGCACGGGTGGGACCGACCGTGCCGATGGGCCGGGCCGGTCGCGCCGAGGAGGTCGCGGCGCCGTCGTGTGGCTGCTCGGCGACGACGCCGGCTACCGCACCGGCAGCCTGCTCGACGTCGCCGGCGGCCGCTGATCAGTGCCCGGGCAGGGTGTGGTGCACCGCCTCCACGTTGTTGCCGTCCGGGTCGCGCAGGAAGACGCCGTAGTAGCCGGGGTGGTACTCCGGCCACACCCGCGGCTCGTGCAGCACCTCGGCGCCGTGGTCGCGAGCCAGGGAGAACACCTCGTCCACCGCCGCCCGGGACGGCACCGCGAGCGCCAGGTGCACCGGGCGCTCGGTGCCCTCGGCGAGCGGGCTGAGCCACAGCTGCGGGTGGCCGTCGGGTCCGGCCAGGCCGACGACCGGCCCGCCCGGCGTCTCGTAGCGCATCGCCTCCCGCAGGCCGGCCGGGGCGAAGACCGTGGTGTAGAAGGCGACGGCGGCGGGGACGTCGGCGGCCTGCAGGCCGAGGTGGTCGATCACGCCGCCGGACCGTAGCCCGGTCGACGACCCCGCGGAACCGCTGTTTGGATGGGTGCGACGACCCACCCGGCACCGACCCCAGGAGAACCGATGACCGACCCCGCCCGCCCCGACGTCGAGCCGCCGACCGGCCCCGCCCCCGACGACCTGGTCATCGAGGACATCACCGTCGGCGACGGCCCGGAGGCCAAGGCCGGCGACCTGGTGAGCGCCCACTACGTCGGCGTCACCCACGACGGCGGCGAGCAGTTCGACGCCTCCTGGGACCGCGGCGACCCGCTGGAGTTCCGCCTCGGGGTCGGCATGGTCATCCAGGGGTGGGACGAGGGCATCGCCGGCATGCGGGTGGGCGGCCGTCGACGGCTGACCATCCCGGCGCACAAGGCCTACGGCGAGCGCGGTGCCGGTGGCGTCATCGAGCCCGGCGCCACGCTGGTGTTCGTCGTCGACCTCATGGGCGTGCGATGACACGGTCGGCCTCCCGGCCGACACCGCGGCCACGAGCCGTCCCCGGCCGGCGTTGAGCCCATCCGGCCCATCCGTCGGGGACCCTCCGGGCCCCGCTCCTCGCGGCCACACAGCGGTGTGTCAGGCCAGCAGGTCCGCCACCGCCCGCAGCGCCCGCTCGGCGTCGGCCGCCAACTGTTGGACGACGTCGGCCGCCGGCCGCTCGGCGGTGACCAGCCCGACGGACTCCCCGGCGTAGAGCGGCGCGGCGGACAGGTCACCGGTCCGCCGCGCGTCGACCACCCGGCGCCGGGCGTCCGGGTCGGCGGCCAGCTCGGCCTCCCGGCCGTGCCACTCGCGGCTGAAGTCGTTGACCAGGGCGCGGCCCGGCCAGCGCTCCGGCCAGGCCAGCCCCTGCGCGACGTCGAAGGCGCGGGTGAGCACGGTGTCCTCGCCGGCGGCCGCGCACACGCGGGCGCGGGCGGCGGGGGAGTTCAGCGCCTCGGGGCAGGCCAGCAGCGGGGTGCCGATCCACACCCCGGCGGCCCCGGCCGCCAGCGCGGCGGCCACCCCGGCCCCGGTGGCGATCCCCCCGGCGGCCAGCACCGGGCGGTCGGCCAGGGCCAGCACCTCCTGCAGCAGCGGCAGCGTGGCGCGCTGCCCGGTGTGCCCGCCGGCCTCGGTGCCCTGGGCGACCAGCAGGTCGACGCCGGCGTCCAGCGCGCGGCGGGCGTCGTCGGCGGTGTTGACCTGGGTGACGACGGCGATGCCGGCTTCGTGCAGCAGCCGGGCGGCCGGGGCGACGTCGCCGAAGGACACCGACACCAGCACCGGGCCCGCGGCCACGGCGGCGTCGAGCAGGCCCGGCCGGTCGGTGAGCGCCCAGGCCATGAGACCGATGCCGAACGGCAGGGCGTCGGCGGCCGGGACGGCGGCCTGCTCGGCCACGAAGCCCGGCTCGGCGGCGTTGCCGACGCCGATCATCCCCAGCCCGCCGCCGAGGGAGACGGCGCGGGCCAGCGCGCCGCCGGCCACACCGGCCATCGGGGCCCCGACGACCGGTGCGGTCAGGTCGAACCTGCGGGTGAGCGGCGTCCGGATCACGCCGCCCACTATGCCGTTGCCTGCTGGAACGGCCTCCCTGCAGGGGCCCGCCGCGAGCCTGCGAGCGGCGGGGGGCAGGGAGGTCCTCCTACTGCGTCGCGGGGCCGCCCTGCTCGGTGCCGGAGATCTGGCGGAGGAACTCGTGGCAGCGGCGCGCCCGCGCGCTGTCCTGCTCCATCACCTCGCGGAAGAAGCCGGCGACGTCCTGCAGCCCGGCGTTCTCCGCGTCGCGGACGTACTGGCCGTAGTCGTGCCCGGCCTTGAGCGAGTGGTACTGCACCGAGATGAGGTCGTAGGTGACGTCCTCGAAGCCTGTCTCACCGGTGGCCATGCTGTGCCTCCTCGCACGCGGACTCGTGGGGTCACGGGGTTGCCCGGTCCGCGGCGGCCGAAACGGCCGCTCAGGTGTTCGGGGCCTCCGAGAACGCCCCGCCGGCCACGGGCGGGCCGAACCCCTCGTCCTCCACGATGGCCGTCCCGGCGACGTCCCCGCCGCCGGCGTCGTCGGCGGCGTCCCGACCGGCGGTGAGCTCGTCCTCGCCGGTGGCCGAGGGGTCGTCCTGGGTCGAGGCGAGGTCCTCGCCCTGCCCGTGGGCGCCGGGGTCGGCCTGGGTGGTGCGCGGGTCGTTCAGCGGATCGGGGACGTCGGGGTCGGTGACGCTCATGGACCCGTCGTGCCCGGGAGCGCCGCGCGCCAACCCCTCGCCAGACGCGTAACCCATGTGTTACGCATGCGACGTGGAGGCGCTCGTGGCACTCGCGGACCCGACCCGGCGGGCGCTGCTCGGGCTGCTCGTCCCCGGGGAGCTGGCCGCCGGGGAGCTCGCCGCGCGCTTCCCGGTCAGCCGCCCGGCGATCAGCCGGCACCTGCGCGTGCTGCGCGAGGCCGGCCTGGTCCGCAGCCGGGTCCAGGGCCGGCGGCGGCTCTACGCCCTGGACCCGCGCCCGCTGCGGGAGCTCGACGACTGGCTGGCGCCCTACCGCGACCTGTGGGCCCGGCGGCTGGACGCACTGGACACCGAGATGGCCCGCGGCCGGCGGGCCCGGAGGAGGAGAGGGACCCCATGACCGGTCACGACGCCGTCCAGGACGCCATGGCCCGCCGCGGCGTCGTCACCACCGGGGACGACGGCCGGCAGCGACTGGAGTTCCGCCGCTCCTGGCCCGACCCGGTGGAGGACGTGTGGGCGGCGCTCACCGAGCCCGACCGGCTGGCCCGCTGGATGGGCACCTACGACGGCGAGCGGCGCCCCGGCGGCACCGGCACCTTCACGATGATCCACGAGCAGTCGCAGCCGGCCGGCGAGCCCATGCGGATCGTCGCGTGCGACCCGCCCCGGCGGCTGGTGGTCGAGTGGGTGCAGGAGGACGTCGCCACCTGGCGGGTGGACCTGGACCTGTCGTCCGAGGACGGCGCGACCGTGCTCCGCTTCGTCCAGTCCTTCCCCGCCGACGCCGACGTCACGGACTACGCGGCCGGCTGGCACTGGTACCTGGACAAGCTCGACGCCGAGGTCGGCGGGCGCCCCGCGCCGGGGGACTGGGACACCTTCGCCACCGGCGTCGCCGGGCCCGTCTACGGCACGTCGGCGGAGGCCTGAGCAGCCTCCCCCCGGCCGGCCCGCGAGGTAGACGTCCTATACGTAACATCCCTCACGGTTACACTCGTGTTCCCCGCTTGTACGCTTTCCGGACCCCGGCACCGCCGTCGGCGCCCCGGGCGTCGGGCGGTACCGACGACAGCTGAGCAGCACGAGCCCCAGCGCCGGCGGTCCCCCGACCGGTGTACCCAGAGGATGGAGACGCCGTGACTTCCGTGGCCACCCCCGGTCTCGACAACGCCCCGACCACCCACGCCCGGCTGCTCGCCTGGGTGCGCGAGATGGCCGAGCTGACCGCCCCCGAGCGGGTCGTGTGGGTCGACGGGAGCGACGAGGAGTGGGAGCGGCTCACCCGGCAGTTGGTCGACGCCGGCACCTTCACCCGCCTGGAGAAGAAGCCCAACTCCTTCTGGTGCGCCTCGGACCCCAGCGACGTCGCCCGCGTCGAGGACCGCACCTTCATCTGCTCGGTCGACGAGGCCGACGCCGGTCCCACCAACAACTGGATGGACCCGGCGGAGATGAAGTCGGTCATGACCGAGCTGTACCGCGGGTGCATGCGCGGCCGGACGATGTACGTCATCCCGTTCTGCATGGGCCCGGTCGAGGCCGAGAACCCGATGTTCGGCGTGGAGATCACCGACTCGGAGTACGTCGTGGTCTCCATGCGGGTCATGGCGCGCATCGGGTCGCACATCCTCGAGGCGATGGGTGAGGACCGGCCGTTCGTGCCGGCGATGCACTCCCTGGGCGCCCCGCTGGACGAGGGCCAGGCCGACGTCCCGTGGCCGTGCAGCGACACCAAGTACATCGTGCACTTCCCCGAGGAGCGCATGATCTGGTCCTACGGCTCCGGCTACGGCGGCAACGCGCTGCTGGGCAAGAAGTGCTACTCGCTGCGCATCGCCTCGGTCATGGCCCGCGACGAGGGCTGGCTCGCCGAGCACATGCTGATCCTCAAGCTGGTCAGCCCGCAGCAGAAGACCTACTACGTCGCGGCGGCCTTCCCGAGCGCGTGCGGCAAGACGAACCTGGCCATGCTGGAGCCGACCATCCCCGGCTGGCGGGTCGAGACCCTCGGCGACGACATCGCCTGGATGCGCTTCGGCGAGGACGGCCGGCTCTACGCGCTCAACCCCGAGTACGGGCTGTTCGGCGTCGCCCCGGGCACCGGCTGGGACACCAACCCCAACGCCATGCGCACGATCGACCGGGGCAACTCGGTGTTCACCAACGTCGCGCTCACCGACGACGGCGACATCTGGTGGGAGGGGATGACCGACGAGCCGCCGGCGCACCTCACCAGCTGGAAGCACCAGGACTGGACGCCGGACAGCGACGAGCCCTCCAGCCACCCGAACAGCCGCTTCTGCACGCCGATCACCCAGTGCCCGATCCTGGCGCCGGAGTACTCCGACCCGCAGGGCGTGCCGATCTCGGCCATCCTCTTCGGCGGCCGCCGCAAGACGACGATCCCGCTGGTGACCGAGGCGCGGGACTGGAACCACGGCGTGTTCATGGGCGCGACGCTGTCCTCGGAGACCACGGCCGCGGCCACCGGCGCCGTCGGCGTCGTCCGCCGCGACCCGTTCGCGATGCTGCCCTTCATCGGCTACCACGCCGCGGACTACGTCGGGCACTGGGTGGAGACCGGCAAGCAGCACGACGCCGCCAAGCTGCCGAAGATCTTCTACGTCAACTGGTTCCGTCGGGACGCCGACGGCGGCTTCCTGTGGCCGGGCTTCGGGGAGAACAGCCGGGTGCTCAAGTGGGTCGTCGAGCGGCTCGAGGGCACCGCGGCGGCCGAGGAGACCGCCGTCGGGCACGTGCCGACGCCGGACTCGCTGGACGTCTCCGGTCTGGACATGAGCCGCGAGCAGGTGGAGGCGGCGCTCGTCGTCGACAAGGAGGAGTGGCGCGCCGAGCTGCCGCAGATCCACGAGTGGTTCGAGAAGTTCGGCGACAAGCTGCCCAGCACCATGTGGGACGAGCTCGCCATCCTGGAGCACCGGCTCTCCTGAACGGCGTCCCCGCGGCGGGCCCCCGCTGGGGGCCCGCCGCGGGCGTGCGCGGGGCGGGGAGGGGCTCCGGCCGCCGTCGGGCCCCGATCGCCACCGTCGGTTAGCGTGACAGGTCGAACCGGTGACCCCCTCCGCCCGAGACGACAGGTCCCCCGTGCTCAATCCGTACCTCCACGTGCTCCGCACGCCGCACGCGGTGCCGATGGTGCTGGCCGCGTTCGTCGGGCGGCTGCCGCTGTCGATGGTGGGGCTGGGCTCGGTCCTGCTGATCGCCTCGGAGACCGGCAGCTACGGGCTGGGCGGGGCGGTCGCCGCGACCGGGGCGGTCACGACGGCCATCTCCGGCCCGCTGCTGGGGCGCTGGGCGGACACCCACGGCCAGCGCCGCACGCTGCTGCCGGTGCTGGCCCTGTTCGTCGTCGCCGGCTGCGTGTTCCTGCCCGCGGTCAAGGACGACTGGCCGCTGTGGACCGTCTTCGCCTCCGCCGGGCTGGCCGGCGCCTGCATCCCGCCCGTCGCCTCGATGATCCGGGTGCGCTGGACCCACCTGCTGCGCGGCACGCACCGGCTGCCCACGGCGCTGGCGATGGAGTCGGTGGTCGACGAGTTCGTCTTCATCGTCGGCCCGGTGCTGGTCACCGTCCTGTCCACCACCGGGCACGCCACCTCCGGCGTGGTCACCGCCTTCGTCCTGGCCGTCGTCGGAAGCCTGCTGTTCGCCGCGCAGGGCCGCACCGAGCCGCCGCCGCACGGGCACGCCGCCCGCACCGGCCCCGCGGCGATCCGCACGCCGGGGCTGCGGGTGCTGTTCGTCGTCGGGGCCGCGGTGGGCGCGGTGCTGGGCAGCCTGGAGATCGCGCTGGTCGCCTACGCCGACGAGCAGGACGCGATGGCGCTGTCCGGCGTCCTCATCGCCGCGCTCGCGCTCGGGTCCATGGCCAGCGGCATCGGGTGGGGCAGCGTGCACTGGCGGCACCCGCTGCGGCACCGGCTGGTCGTCGCCCTCGCGGTGCTCACGGTGCTCAGCCTGCCGCTGGCCCTGGTGGGCGACATCTGGCTGATGATCCCGTTCGTCGTGGTCGCCGGCCTGGCCGTCTCGCCGTCGCTGATCAGCTCCTTCACCCTGGCCGAGGTGCTCGTGCCGCGCTCGGCCACCACCGAGGCGTTCACCTGGATCGGCACCGCGCTCGGCCTCGGGGTGGCGCTCGGCTCCTCGGCCGCCGGCAAGCTGGTCGACTCCGTCGGGGCCAACAGCGCCTTCCTGGTCGCCACCGTCGCGGCCGCGGTGGCCACCGTGGTCGTCGCCGCCGGCCAGCGGCTGCTGCACGTGCCCGCCGAGCACGCCGCCGAGCCGGCGATGGCCCGATGAGCGGCGACGGCACGACGAGCGACGGCACGACGAGCGACGGCCCGGTGAGCCGGCCCCGCCCGGTCGACGAGGTGCTCGAGGAGGCCCGCGGCCGGCTGCACCGCCTGGAGCCGGCGGAGGCGGCCGCGCGGGTGGCCGCCGGCGCCCTCCTGGTCGACACCCGGCCGGTCGCCCAGCGGCAGGCCGACGGCGAGGTGCCCGGCGCGCTGGTCGTCGAGCGCAACGTGCTCGAGTGGCGGCTGGACCCGGCCAGCGACGCCCGGCTGCCGCAGGCCACCGATCACGACGTCGAGGTCGTCGTGCTGTGCAACGAGGGCTACGCCTCCAGCCTGGCCGCCGACTCGCTGCGCGCGCTGGGCCTGCACCGGGCCACCGACGTCGTCGGCGGCTACCAGGCCTGGGCCGCGGCCGGGCTGCCCACGACCCGGGACGGCACCTGACCCGCTCCCGCCCCGCCGCCGGCGGCGGCCGGCAGCTGCGCGTGCCCCCCGACCGCCTGGGGCGCTGGCTGGACGGCGTCGCCGCCCGGCACGGCACCTTCGCCACCGTCGAGCCGGTCGACGGGGCCGTGCGGGTGGTCTGCGCCGACGGCACCGAGGTCGTGCTGCGCGCGCCGTTCGACTGGCGGGCGGGGCCGGCGCTGCTGTCGTCGTTCACCGCCGCGGCACGGGTGCCGCACCGGGCCGCCGTCCTGCTGGTGCGCCGCGGCCGGTGGGCGGCCGGCGTGTTCGACGGTGGCGACCTGGTGGTGTCCAAGGTCGACGCCCGCCAGGTCCAGGGGCGGACGGCGGCCGGCGGCTGGTCGCAGCAGCGCTTCGCCCGGCGCCGCGGCCACCAGACCGACGCGGTGGTCGCGGCGGCCGCCGAGACCGCCGTCCGGGTGCTGGCGCCGCACGCCGGGGAGGTCGAGGCGCTGTTCACCGGCGGCGACCGCGGCCTGGTGGACGAGGTCATGGCCGACCCGCGGCTGCGGGCGCTCGCCGCGCTGCGCCGCGGGCCCGCCCTGGAGGTCGGCGAGCCCACCAAGGCGGTGCTGCTGACCACCCCGGAGGAGTTCCGCGCCGTCGGGGTGCGCATCGTGGAGCCCGGCGAGCGGACCGACTCCCCGCGATCATGAGCGCCGGGAGGCGACGCGCCGCGCGCTGTCGGCGTGTCGCGTCCCGGGCTCCATGATCGTCGGGTGGAGTGCCCGACGGACGGCCTCGACCGGGCGGCCTGGACGGCGTAGCGTCCTCCGACCGTGTCTCCCGCGGCTCCCGAGACCACCGCCCCCGATCCCGTCCTCGCCGCCGAGCGCGCTCACCTGCGGCGCGCGGCCGACTGCCTGACCGCCATGCGCGCGGCCACCGCCGCCGTCACCGATGCCGGCGTCGACGCCTGGGCCGCCGAGCGCCTGGGCGCCGCCCGCGCCGAGCGGCTGCGCGCGCTGGCCGCCGACCCCGGCGTCCCGCCCTCCTTCGGGCGCACCGACACCGGCACCGAGACCTTCCACATCGGCCGTCGGCACGTCCGCGACGCCGACGGCACCCCGGTCGTCATCGACTGGCGGGCGCCGATGAGCCGGCCGTTCTACCGGGCCAGTGCCGCCGATCCGCAGGGCCTGGTCCGCCGCCGCCGGTTCGGCTTCTCCGGCGGCGAGCTCACCGGCTACGAGGACGAGCTGCTGGGCCAGGGTCGCGACGGCGACGGCCGGCTCCTGCGGGAGGAGATCGAGCGCCCGCGGTCGGGCCCGATGCGCGACATCGTGGCCACCATCGCGCCCGACCAGGACGACATCGTGCGCGCGCCGCTGGCCGAGTCGATCTGCGTGCAGGGCGCCCCCGGCACCGGCAAGACGGCCGTCGGCCTGCACCGGGCGGCCTACCTGCTCTACACCCACGGCGGGCAGCTGGCCCGCACCGGCGTCCTCGTCGTCGGGCCGAACCGGGCGTTTCTGCGCTACATCGAGCAGGTGCTGCCCACCCTCGGGGAGGTCGACGTCGAGCAGACCACGGTCGCCGAGCTGACCGCCCGGGTCCCGGTGCGCGGCACCGACGCCCCCGAGGTCGCCGTCCTCAAGGGCGACGCCCGGCTGGCCGAGGTGCTGCACCGCGCGCTGTGGGGCTCGATCGCCAAGCCGGCCGACGACGTGCAGGTGCCCCTGGCCGGGCGCCGCCGCCGGGTGCCGGTCGAGCGGCTCAAGCGGTACGTCGACGACCTGCGCCGCCGCGGCCGGGCCGGCGCGGACCAGCAGGTGCTGCACCACGCCGCCGGCCGGGAACGGCTGGCCGTGCTCGTCGCCGAGGACGCGCGCCGGCAGGCCGAGGAGGCCGGCGGCAGCCCGACGGACGCCGAGACCCGCCGGGCTGCCCGCAGCCCCGAGGTGCGCGCCTTCTGCGACGCCGTCTGGCCCGCCCGGGACGCCGCGGAGCTGGTGCACGCGCTGCTCACCGACCCCGCCCTGCTCGCCCGTGCGGCCCGCGGCCTGCTCGACGACGCCGAGCAGGCGCTGCTGCGGCGCCCGGCCGGACCGCTGCACCGCGCACCCTGGACCGACGCCGACGCGGTCCTGGTCGACGAGGTGGCCGGGCTGCTGGAGCGCACCCCCGGCTTCGGGCACGTCGTCGTCGACGAGGCGCAGGACCTCTCGCCCCTGCAGTGCCGGGCCGTCGCCCGGCGGCTGGCCGCCGGGTCGCTCACCGTCCTCGGCGACCTCGCCCAGGCCACCAGCCCCTGGTCGGCGGCCGACTGGGGCGGCACCCTGGCCGGTCTCGGCCGCCCGGACGCCGCCGTGCGGCCGCTGCTGCGCGGCTACCGGGTGCCCGGCGAGGTCCTCGACTACGCCAACCGGCTGCTGCCGCTCATCGCACCCGGCCTGCCGGCGGCCACGGCGGTGCGCCGCGGGCCGGGGTCGCTGCGGGTCCGCGCGGACGGGGTGCTGCCGGACGTGGTGCGCGAGCTGGCCGCCCGGCCCGGCTCGATCGGCGTGGTGTGCGCCGACGCCGCCGTCCCTGGGGTGGCCGCGGCGCTGGCCGGCGCCGGGCTGCCCGCGGCGGTGCTCACCGACGACGGCGCGGCCGGCCCGCTGGCCGTCGTCCCGGCGTCGCTGGCCAAGGGCCTGGAGTTCGACGCGGTGGTCGTCGTGGACCCCGCCGCGATCGTCGCAGCCGAGCCGCGGGGGCTGCACCGGCTCTACGTCGTCCTCACCCGGGCGGTCAGCACCCTGGTCGTGCTGCACGCCGGGGACCTGCCGGAGCCGCTCGCGGAGTGACGCCTGGTGCTGCGGCGACCACCCGCTGTCCGCACGCGGCGCGCATGGTTGTGAGCGGCGGCGAATGCTGTTGCAGTGGGGCGACCTCACGGGAAGGGGGCCCATGGACCTGCGCGCGGACGCACGGGCCGGGACGCTGCTCAAGCTCGCCGCCACGGTCGTCGTGGCCGGTGCGCTGGTGGCGGGTCTGCTCCTCCCCTGGGTCGGCGGGCCCGCGGTCGCCGCCCAGCAGTCCACCGGCCTGCTCGGCGACCTGCCCACCGAGCTCACCGTCGACGCCCCGGCGGCGAACACCGTGGTCCTGGCGGCCAACGGCGAGCTGATCACCTCCTTCTACGAGGAGAACCGCGCCCCCGTGCCCGGTGACCGGATCGCCGAGGTCATGAAGCAGGCGATGGTCGCCATCGAGGACGCGCGCTTCTACGCCCACCACGGCCTGGACGTGCAGGGCACCGCGCGCGCCCTGGTCACCAACATCGCCGCGGGCGGCGTGCAGGAGGGCGGCTCCACGCTGACCCAGCAGCTGGTCAAGCAGACGCTGCTGCAGACCGCGGACACCCCCGAGGAGCGCAGCGCGGCCACCGAGCAGACGCTGGGCCGCAAGCTGCGCGAGGCCCGGCTGGCCCTCGCCCTGGAGGACACCTACTCCAAGGACGAGCTGATCACCCGGTACCTCAACATCGTCTACTTCGGGCAGAACGCCTACGGCGTGCAGCCGGCCGCGCAGGCCTTCTTCGGCGTCGACGCCGCCGCCCTCACCCTGCCCCAGGCCGCGCTGCTGGCCGGCCTCGCGCAGAGCCCGACCGAGGACGACCCGTTCACCGACCCCGAGGCGGCCACCGCCCGGCGCAACGAGGTCCTCTCCCGGATGGCCGAGCAGGGCCTGGTCAGCGAGACGGAGGCGGCCGCCGCGCAGGCGTCCCCGCTGGGCCTGGCCCCGGCGCCCGCCCCCCGCCGCGGCTGTGCCGAGGCCTCCGTGGGCGCCTTCGTCTGCGACTTCGTGCAGCGCCACCTGACCCAGGAGCTGGGACTGACCCAGGAGCAGCTGGACAACGACGGGCTGGTCATCCGCACCACCCTGGACGCCGACCTGCAGCGGGCCGGGGACGCCGCCGTGCTGCAGACGCTGAGCATGGGCAACTCGCTGGCCGGCGTGTTCACCGCCGTCGAGCCCGGCACCGGCCACCTGCTGGCGATGAGCGTCAACCGGGTGTTCGGCTACGACCAGGCCGACCCGGCGCAGGAGTCGTTCAACCTCAACCTGGCCGCGAGCAAGGGCTCCGGCTCGACCTACAAGGTCTTCACCGCCGCCGCGGCGCTGGCCAAGGGCTACTCCAGCCACTACACGCTGACCACGTCGGACCCCTACGTGTCCCGCGTGTACAAGGACGGCGCCCGCCCCTACGACGTCGGGAACGCCGGCACCTACCGCTCGACGCTGGACCTCACCACCGCCCTCTACCAGTCCTCCAACACCTACTTCCTCGCCCTCGAGGACGCCCTGGGCACCGTCGAGGAGCCGGTGCGGATGGCCGATCGGATGGGGCTGTTCCAGTTCAGCGACCCCGCGCTGCCGCAGCGGATCATCGACGAGAACCGGGGGTCGTTCACCTTCGGCGCGGAGGCCACCAGCCCGCTGGCGCTGGCCAGTGCCTACTCCACGCTGGCGGCCAGCGGCACGCAGTGCGACGTCGTCCCGGTGACCGAGGTGCTCGACCAGCACGGCGAGCCGGTGGCCGGTGCCGACGGCGAGCCGCTGGCGCTGGGGGACCGGTGCACGCCCGAGGCGGTCGCGCCGGGCGTGGCCGACACGCTCAACCAGATGCTGCGCAAGGACGTCGAGCCCGGCTACTCCGGGGCGACCGGCACCCGCGCGTACGTGCCCGGCCACCAGATCGCGGGCAAGACCGGGACCTCGCAGGGCAACGACTCGATCGCGTTCGTCGGCTACACGCCGGAGATCGCGGCCAGCGTCATGGTCTTCAACCCCAAGGAGAAGCAGAACGTCGGCGGCTTCGGCGGCGGCAAGGCGGCCACCGTCTGGCGGGACGCGATGGCGCCGGTCCTGCAGGCCCGCGGCAGCGGGGAGTTCCGGCCCGCCGACGAGAAGGTGGAGAACGGCAACACCCGCCCGGTCCCCGGCTGCACGTCGGTGCGCGGCTGCCGCACGGCGCTGGGCGACGCCGGCTTCGAGCACCGCACCGTCGAGGTGGACAGCAACCGGCGCGCCGGCACGCTGCTGGGCACCAGCCCGCCGCGGGGCGGCCGGGCCGTCCCGGGCCAGGTGGTCTCCATCCTGGTGAGCAACGGCGAGGACTACGTCGCCCCCCGCCCGGCCCCGCAGCGGCCGCGGGAGACCGAGCGCGTGCAGCCGGACCCCCGGCCCTCGTCGCAGGCCCCCGCGCCGCCCCCGGCGCCGGAACCCGCCCCGGACCGCCCGTCGGAGCCGGCGGCGCCGCCCCCGGACACGCAGGGCGGGCAGCCCGCGGAGCAGCCGGACCCGGGCCAGCCGGATCAGGGCCGGCCGGACACCGGGGGGCGGCCGGGCGGCTGAGCCGCGCGGCGCAGCCGCTCGTCGAGCGACTGGGTGAGCAGCCACCCGGCGATGACCACCAGGTGCAGCAGCCACAGCCAGAGGATGATCGCCACGACTGCGCCGACGGCGGTGAGGCCGCCGAACGGGGCGCCGAGGGCCAGGGGCAGGCCGAGGAACACCACGAACCCCTGCAGGAAGCCCGACAGGCAGGCGGCGGTGAACAGCACGCCGGACACCAGCGCCCCCCAGTGCAGCCGCCGTCCCCCGGCGATGACGCCGTAGCCCCACCCCAGGGGCACGGTGAGGACGGCGAGCACCGAGTAGTAACCGACGAAGAAGCTGCCCACGTCGCTGCCTCGGTCCTGCATCCCGGCCATCACCCCGGCGGCCATCAGCAGCGGGTAGGACAGCACCGGGAAGGCCGCCACGAGGGGCATGGCCAGCAGCCGCCCCCGCCAGCCGGTCAGCGTGTCGTCCTCGGCGGTGAACCGCAGCAGTGCCCGGCGCAGCCCCTCGCCGTAGAAGGACAGCGGGACCAGGGCGAGCACGAACTCCAGCAGCCCCATCGTCACGCCGGCGTCCACCAGGGTCCGCACCGCCTCGGGGGCACCCAGCTGGGCCGGCAGCAGGTCGCCCAGCCGGCCGCCCAGCTCGCGGACGGCGTCCGGCGAGGCGACCAGGGCGGTGAGGGCGAGCGCCACCAGCAGCAGCGGGACGACGGCGATGCCGGCGTAGAAGGTGAGCCCGGCGGCGATCAGCGCGACGTCCCGGCCGCGCAGCCGCTCGACGGCGTCGCGCAGCAGGTCCCGCGTCTCGCCGCGCAGCTGGGTGGCCGACCAGGCCGGGCTCACCCAGGGTCCAGCAGGTGCCGGGCCGCCGCGTACCCGCCCAGGCCGCTGACCGCCCCGCCGCGCACCGTGCCGCCCGAGGACGCGGCCACCAGCCGGGGGTGGTCGGTGGCCACCCCCCAGGTGCCCACCTGCTCGGGCGTCGCGGCCGCCGGCCAGGACAGGTCGCCGTGGAAGATGTGCCCGCCCGGCATGGCGAGGGACGCCTCGACGTCCAGCGGCGAGGACGCCTGCAGGCACGGCCGGCCGTCGGCGTCGCGGGCCAGGCAGTCGGCCAGCGGCTCGGCCAGGTGCGCGTCGAGCTGGGCCAGCACCCGGCGCACCGCCTCCGCGCGCGTGCCGTCGGGGTCGGCGCGGAACAGCACGGCCGGGGTGTGCAGGCCGAAGAGGGTCAGCGTGTGCCGGCCGGCGGCCCGCTCGGCCGGGCCGAGCACGGAGGGGTCGGTCAGTGAGTGGCAGTAGACCTCGAACGGGATGACGTCGGGCAGCCGGCCGGCGGCGGCCTGCGCGTGCGCGGCGTCGAGCTGGCCGGCGGCCTCGTCGACGTGGCAGGTGCCGGCGAGGGCCACCGCCGGGTCGACGCCCGAGCGCAGCCGGGGCAGCCGGTCGAGCACCATGTTGACCTTGAGCTGGGTGCCGTCCGGGGTGGGGCGGGGCGGCCGCCCGGTCAGCCGGTCGAGCACCGCCGGCGCGGCGCCGCCGACCACCCGGCCGGCGCCGGCCGCGTGGGCGGTGCCGTCGTCGTCGGTCCAGTGCACGGTGGCGCCGTCGGCGCGCAGCTCGACCGCCGTCACCTCGGCCCGGGTGACCAGCTCGGCGCCGGCGCGGCGGGCCGCGGCGGCCATGGCGCCGGTGACCGCGCCCATGCCGCCGACCGGGACCCGCCAGCGCCCGGTGCCGTTGCCGACCACGTGGTAGAGGAAGCAGCGCCCGGCCGGGCCGGCGGCGTCGTGCACGTCGGCGCCGGTGCCGATCAGCCCGTCGGTCAGCGCGACCCCGCGGACGACGTCGTGCGCCAGCTCGTCGGCGACCACGTCGGCCAGCGGCCGCTCGCGCAGGTCGTGCCACAGCCGCGGGTCGCGCAGGCGGCCGGCCAGCCCGGCGGGGGACAGCAGCGGCTCGGTGAGGGTGGGGGCGAGGTCCTCGGCGAGGGCGGCCAGCCGGGCGGACAGCCGCCGCCAGCCGGCGTACTCGGCGTCCGAGCCGGTCAGCTCCCGGAAGGAGGCGGCGGTGGCCGGGCCCTCGTCCCGCTCGACCAGCAACCCCCGGCCGCCGGCGACGGGGGTGTGCGAGGCGACGGCACGGTCGGCGAGGGCCACCTGCAGGCCGAGCTCGGCGACCACCCGGTCGGGCAGCAGGCTGACCAGGTAGGAGTACGCCGACAGCCGCACGTCGACGCCGGGGAAGACCTGCCGGCTGACCGCGGCGCCGCCGACCTCGGGGAGCCGCTCGAGGACCAGCACCGACCAGCCGGCGCGGGCCAGGTACGCGGCGGCCACCAGCCCGTTGTGCCCGCCGCCGACGACGACGGCGTCGTACGCGCGTGCACCCACCGGCGGACCGTAGCCGGTGCGCTGCCGGGCGGCCGGTCCGCCGCCGGTCCGCGTCGTGGTCAGCCCTCGCTGTCGTCTTCGGTCTCGCTGCCCTCCTGGTTGTCCTGCTCGGCGTCCTGGCACTGCTCCTCGTCGGTGGCGCCGGCCTCGGCGGCCGCGCACTCCGTCGTCCCCCGCTCCAGGTCCGTGTTGCCGCCGCTCCCGGTGCTGGAGCACCCGGTCAGCGCCGCCGCGGCGAACAGCACGACGAGGGGTCGCTTGAGATCCATGACCGCTGCGTGCCCCGCGGCACCTCCGGGCAACCCCGTCCGTCACAGCGGCCCCGCGCCTCTCGCGCCACCTGCGCGGTCGAGTCGAGGACCGACGAAACCACCCGGATGTGATTGTCACACTGCGGTCACGCCGTTACGGTCGGTACATCCGCCGGGGCTCCCCGTCACCGATGTGGGGGACGTCCCGCGGATGCCACCGCGCCGGCGACCCCCTCCCCGGAGGCCCCGGTGCCGAGGCCACTCGGGTGCGGCGCGCACCGGCACCACGGCCGGATGCGCCGGTCGACGCGCGCCCGGACCCGTCCGCTGCCCCGGTGGGCGGCCGAAGCAGAACGGAGTGCCGCCGCACCATGGCGACCCCTCGCACCGCCCGCCGCGCCGCCCTCGTCCTGGTCGGGGCCGTCGCCCTCGCGTTCGCCCCGGTCCCCGCCGGCGCCGAGGAGCCGACCACGGCGGCCGCCGCCGCGGCGCTCGTCGCCGCCCGCGGCCACGAGCTGGAGGTCCTCACCGAGGACTTCAACGAGGCCCGCGAGGAGATGGCCGGCCAGCAGGCGGCCGCGCAGGCCGCCGCCGCGGCGGTGACCGAGGCCGAGCGCGCCGTGACCGCCGCCCAGGACGCGGTGGTCGGCGTCGCCCGCAGCGCCTTCACCGGCGAGTCCATGGGGTCCTTCCGCGCGATGATGACCAGCGGGTCGGCCGACGAGTTCGTCGACCGGGTCACCCTGCTGCAGGCCGTGGCCGGCCACCAGGGCGAGCTGCTGGAGCGCGCGGTCGCGGCCGGCGAGGCCGCGGGGCAGGCGCGGGTCGTGGCCGAGCGCGCCGCCGGCGAGGCGCAGCGGCAGTACGACGCGGTGGCCCGCCAGCAGGCGGACCTGCAGGCGCAGATCACCGCCTACCAGGCCGACTACGCCCGGTTGTCGGCCGAGGAGCGGCGGGCCGCGCTCGACGCCGCCGCGGCCGCGCACGCGGCCGGTGAGGGCGGCCGGGCCAGCCGGACGGAGCGCGAGGAGCCGGAGCCCGCCGCGGCCGCGCCCGCCCCGGTCAGCGTGGCGAGCGGCTCGGTGCAGGCGGTGGTCGACCGGGCGCTGGCCCAGCGCGGCAAGCCCTACGTCTGGGCGGCCGCCGGCCCGGGGTCCTTCGACTGCTCGGGGCTGGTGCAGTACGCCTTCGCGGCCGCCGGGGTCGACCTGCCGCACTCCAGCCGCATGCAGTCGGCCATGGGCGCGCCGGTCTCCCGGTCGGAGGCGCGCGCCGGGGACCTGGTCGCCTTCTACAGCCCGATCAGCCACATCGGCATCTACCTGGGCGACGGCCGGATGGTGCACGCGCCGACGTCCGGCGACGTCGTCAAGGTGTCCAGCGTCGACGTCATGGGCGCCACGCCGAAGTTCACCCGCGTCGCTGTCTAGCGCCCCCGGCTGCCTCCCGCGCGGGAGGCACGTGGGGAGCACCGGGGACGGCGGGTGGCCGGGGTCACCACGGGCGGCGGGCCGGTCCGCTGCGCCGTCGGGGACCATGGGGGACGTGACCCCGCGCGCCGTCGCCCTCGCCTTCCGAGCCGTCGCCCTGGCCGAGGCGGGCTCCTGGGTGGGCCTGCTGTTCGGGATGTTCGTCAAGTACGTGCTGGCCACCTCCGAGCGCGGCGTGCAGGTCTTCGGGCCCGTCCACGGCGCCGTCTTCGTCGTCTACCTGGTCGTCACGGTCGTCGCCGCCCGGGTGCTGCGGTGGAACGCCGGGACGACCCTGCTCGCCCTCGCCGCCTCGGTGCCCCCGCTGGCCACCCTGTGGTTCGACCGGTGGGCCACCCGCACCGGCCGGCTGCCCGTGCCCGAGGCGGCGCCCACCTCCTGAGCCCAGCTCCCGGCCCCGGCTCGCTACGGTCCCCGGTCATGCCGGAGCCCGTGCTGCCGTTGACCGCCCGCCTGCTGCTCGCCCGCACCGCCCGGGCCCAGCGCGACGGCCGCGCACCGGGCCTGGTCGCCGGGGTCGTCCGGGACGGCGGGCCGGTCTGGTCGGCCGGGCGCGGGGACGTGCCCGGGCCGCACACCGACGTCCAGTACCGGCTCGGCTCGATCAGCAAGACGGTCACCGCGGTCGCCGTGCTGCGGCTGCGCGACGAGGGGCTGGTGCACCTCGACGACCCGCTGGACCGGCACGTGCCCGGCACCCCGCTCGGGGACCGCACCGTCGGCCAGCTGCTCGCCCACGTCGCCGGCGCCGCCGCGGAGAGCCCGGGGGAGTGGTGGGAGCGGGCGCCCGGCGGCACGCTGGCGGACCTGCGGCTGGGCCCCGAGCACGTCGTCCTCGGCGCCGCGCGCCGCTTCCACTACTCGAACCTGGGTTTCGGCCTGCTCGGCGAGCTGGTCGCCCGGCTGCGCGGGCGCCCCTGGGCCGACGTCGTCCGCACCGAGGTGCTCGCCCCCCTCGGCATGGACCGGACGACGCCGCGGCCGGTCGCCCCCGCCGCCGAGGGCCGCGCGGTGCACCCGTGGGCCGACGTCGTCCTGGCCGAACCCGAGCACGACGCCGGCGTCATGGCCGCCGCAGGGCAGCTGTGGGCCACGCTGGCCGACCTCTCCCGGTTCGCCACCTTCCTGCTCGGCGACACCGCGGACGTGCTCGACCCCGCGACGCTGGAGGAGATGACCGTGCCCGCGGGCGTGGACCCCTCCGCGCCGGGGTGGTCGGCGTACGGCCTGGGCGTGCAGGTGCTGCGGGTCGACGGGCGCACCCTGGTCGGCCACGGCGGGTCGATGCCCGGCTTCCTCGCCGGCGTGCTGGTCGACCGCGAGGAGCAGACCGGGGCGGTCTCCCTGGCCAACACCACCAGCGGGCTGGACCCGCTGCTGCTGACCGGCCTGCTCACCGACCTGCGCACCGCCGAACCGCGGGTCGTGGCGGCCTGGACGCCGTCCGCGCCGCCGGTGCCGCTGGAGGTCCTCGGCGTCTGGTTCTGGGGGCCGGCGCCGGTGGTCCTGCGCGCCGTGCCCGGCGGCCTGCTGCACCTCGGCCCGCTGCCGGGCCGGTCCGGGCGGGCCAGCCGCTTCACCCGGCGGGACGACGGCACGTGGCTGGGCCTGGACGGCTACTACGCCGGCGAGCCGCTGCGCATCGCGGAGGACCACCTGGACGTCGGCACCTTCGTCTTCACCCGGCAGCCCTACGACCCCGGCGCCCCGGTGCCCGGCGGCGTCGACGAGGGCGGCTGGACCGCGAGCTGACAGCGGTGTGCTGGCCGGGCGGGCGATGGACAGCCCACTGTCCCCGCCACCGGGTGACCGTCCGTTCTCCTGCGGTCGTCCGCCTGCTCTTGCGGTGCTGCAACACCGCAAGAGGACGCGAACGCCCGCAGGAGGTGTCCCTCCCGACGGTGGCCCGACGTCGCCACCATCAGGAACACCGCTGTGCCGGACCCGCGTCAGCCGGCGGGGTACAGGCCTGCGGAGTCACCGCTCGCCGTAGTACCGCTCGATGTCCTCGAGCCGCTCCCCGCGGCGCTCGAGTCGGGAGGCCATCACGGCACGGGAGGGGACGGCGTCCGGCGTCCAGCTGCCCGGGTCCCACGCTCCGCACGCAGGAATGCCCCGCGCAGTGGGAGGAGACCTGCTCGACCTCGACGACCAGCGCCAGCCGCGGGCGGTGCCCCCGCACCAGCACCCGGTCGAGCAGCGCGGGGTCTCGTCTCAGCCGGGCCCGGCCGTCCACCCGCAGCGTGTCGCCGCGGCCTGGGAGGAGGTGGAGCAGGGCGACGTCCGGGTTGGTGAGCACGTCGCGGTAGCCGTTGGCCCGCCGGTTGCCTGCCCGCTCGGGCAGCGCGATGGTCCGGTCGTCCAGGACGAGCGTGAACCCGGGCGGGTCTCCCTCGGGCGAGACGTCGCAGCTGCCGTCGGCGCCGCTGGTGGACACCAGGCAGAAGGGCGAGGCCGCCAGCCACTGCCGGTCCAGCTCGTGCAGCCGGTCCCGCTCCTTGGCGGGCGCCACAGGCGACGGTTCGCCCCGGAGCTCCCGGAGCTCGGCCTCCGTGGTGATCTCGTCCACGACGGGCAGTCTGCCCCTGTCCGGGCACTGCCTAGGGGCGGTCGAAGGCGCCCATCGTCGTCTTCACCACCGCGCCGTAGGCCAGGTGCGGGACGACGTCGCTGGCCCAGTCGGTGGCCGACCAGGTGCGCGGGTCGGTGACGCCGAGGACGGTCATCGGCCCGTTGGCCGCCACCAGCACGCCGGCCGTGGTCAGCAGCGTGCCGACCAGCGGCCGCGACCGGAAGCCCGCCGCCCGCACCAGCCCGACGGCGACGCCGACGCCCACGCCGGCCACCAGCCCGGTCAGCGGGCCCAGGCCCTGCACCCGGTTGGACCGCGTGACCTCGTCCCCGGGGATCGGCACGTGCGCGGCCTCGGCCAGCTTCTCCACCGTCTGCTCGGGGGTGGAGCTGGTGCCCCGGCCGCGGACGACCATGTCCAGGTAGGTGACGGCGTTCAGCGCGGTGGTGCCCGCGGCGCCGGCGGCCGCACCGCGCAGCGCCCAGCCCACCACGCCGATGCCGCGTCGTCCCGTTCCGATGGTCCCCAGCGGGGTGCGCCTCACCATCCGCCCGGTCTACCCCCGCCGGGCGGCGGTGCACACCCTCCTCAGCGCGGCACCGGGGAGCAGGGGAAGCCGGCGACCAGCCGGGTGCCCCGCCGGACGGTCCCCCGGTGCTGGAGCTCGTACCCGTGGGTGGACAGCGTGGGCAGCGAGACCACAGCCGTGGACCGACAGCAGCTCCTGCAGCAGGCCGCGGTCTCCGGGGTACACGGGGCGCCCCTACCCGCGGGCGTCCCCGCCCCACCGGCCGCGCCGGCGCAGCAGCAGCCCGCCGACCACCACGGCCAGCACGGCGGCGGCGCCGGCCTCCAGGGTCGTGCGCGACGGGCCCCTGGGGAACACGGTGCCGGCCGACCCGGGCGCGGGCGTGCCGGACCCGGTGAGCATCTGCACCTCCGCCGCGGCCTCGACGGTCCACGGCGCGGTCCCGCCGCACAGCCCGGCGGCCAGCCCGTCGTCCTCCCGGGTGGCGAAGACCAGGAAGGGGCCCTCGCCGGTGAGCTCCAGGCCGCACGAGGCACCCGACGCGGGGGACAGCACGCCCTGCCGGGCGGCGACCCGGCCGGTGTAGACGGTGCCGACACGGAAGACGTGCAGGGCGGTGTCGCCGGCCACCTCCCGGGACTCCAGCCGGCCGGAGAACACCGCGTCGGCGCGCAGGGCGAGCTCGGTCGACGTCCCCCCGGTGCAGCCGCACGCCGACGCCGCCGGCGCCAGCACCCAGCCGGCCAGCACGAGCAGCAGGCCGGCGAGCAGTCCGGTCGTGGCGCGGCGCACGGCACCAGCATCCCCGGGCCGGTGGCGCCGTGGCGCGAGGGCGGCCAGCCTGGGCGGTGTGGACGACGTGGGCGCGCGCCTGGAGCAGGCGATCGGCGCGCTGCTGGACCACCGGCGGGCCGGCGCGACGATCTGCCCGTCCGAGGCCGCCCGCGCCGTCGACCCGGCCGGCTGGCGGGCCCTGATGCCCGCCGCCCGTGCGGCGGCCGGCCGGCTGGCCGCGGCCGGGCGGGCGGAGGTCACCCAGCGCGGCGAGGTCGTCGACGTGGCCACCGCGCGCGGCCCGGTGCGGGTGCGCCGGCCTCAGTCCTGAGCCGTCGCGCGCTCCAGCAGCGGGCCCATGCGGTGGTCGACCAGCCGGCGCAGCGCCAGCGCGGTGTCGGTGCGCTGGACGCCGGGGATGGCCAGCACCCGCTCGGTGATGCGCCACAGGTCGTCGGCGTCGACGGCGACCACCCGCACCAGCAGGTCGGCGACGCCGGACAGCGCGGTCACCTCGAGCACCTCGGGGATGTGTGCGAGCGCGTCGCCGACGTCGGCCAGGCTCCGCTGCACCACCTGCACGGTCACGTACGCGCCGAGCCGGTAGCCCAGGGCCTCCGGGCGGACCCGGTGGTCGAAGGGCGCCAGCGCGTCGCCGGACTCCAGCCGGGCCAGCCGGGCCTGCACGGTGTTGCGGGCCAGCCCGAGCCGCTGCGACAGCGCCATGACCGTCGCCCGCGGGTCCTCGCCCAGGGCCTGGAGGAGGCGGGCGTCGGTGGCGTCGAGAGCGGTCACGCCGCTCAGTCTGACAGGATCCGCACCCCCCGGGAGGGGCATCCTGCGCAATCCGGGGGGCGGACCTTGCGCAGAACGGGGGGTGGGTGTCTCCTCCACTCCAGGCCCGGACGTGCCACGATGTGTGAGTGGTGCCACACCCGGGCGCCACGGGACGTCCAGACCGCCGCCCCGACCGGTGACCCCGGCAGCAGCGGTGCGACGGTGAGGAGGAGCACAGTGCGCGAGCTCGCGAGCAGACCCCTGAGCGCAGCGGTGTCCGGCATGACCACCGAGGTGGTCGACCCGGTACCGGGGGCGGGGGCGCCGCACCTGCCCCGCCAGACCGGTCTGGTGCAGCTGCTGACACCCGAGGGCGAGCGGGTCGAGCACCCCGACTACGCCATCGACGTGACGGCCGAGGAGCTGCGCGACCTCTACCGCGACCTGGTGCTGGTCCGCCGCTGGGACGTCGAGGCCACCGCGCTGCAGCGGCAGGGCGAGCTGGGCATCTGGGCCTCGCTGCTGGGCCAGGAGGCCGCGCAGGTCGGCGCCGGCCGCGCCCTGCGCCCCGACGACACGGCCTTCCCCACCTACCGCGAGCACGGCGTGGCGTGGACCCGCGGGGTGGACCCGCTGCACGTCATCAGCCTGTTCCGCGGCGTCGACAACGGCGGCTGGGACCCGGTCGCCACCGGGTTCAACCTCTACACCGTCGTCATCGGCGCCCAGTGCCTGCACGCCACCGGCTACGCCATGGGCCTGCAGCGCGACGGCGCGGAGTCCGCCGCCCTGGCGTTCCTCGGCGACGGCGCGACCAGCCAGGGCGAGGTCAACGAGGCGATGATCTGGGCGGCCAGCTTCTCCGCGCCGGTCGTCTTCTTCTGCCAGAACAACCAGTACGCGATCAGCGTCCCGCTGGAGCGCCAGTCGCGGGTGCCGCTGTACCAGCGCGCGGCCGGCTTCGGCTTCCCCGGCGTCCGGGTCGACGGCAACGACGTGCTCGCCGTCCTGGCGGTGACCCGCGCGGCGCTGGCCGCCGCCCGCGAGGGCCAGGGCCCCACCTTCATCGAGGCGTTCACCTACCGGATGGGCGCGCACACCACCTCCGACGACCCCACCCGCTACCGGCTGGCCAGCGAGCTGGAGGAGTGGAAGCTGCGCGACCCGATCGCGCGGGTCAAGGCGTACCTGTCGCGCACCGGCACCGCCGACGCGGACTTCTTCGCCGACGTCGAGGCCCGGGCCGACGAACTGGCCGCCCACATCCGGCGCGGCACCACCGAGATGCCCGACCCGCCCGGGACGGCGATGTTCGACCGGGTGTACGCCGAGCAGACGCCGCACCTGGCCGCCCAGCAGGCGCAGTTCGAGGCCTACCAGGCCGGCTTCGAGGGGAGCCACCGGTGACCGGGCCGAAGACGACGCCCGAGCGAGCATCGCAGGGAGCGCCGGCGACCGAGGAGCGTACCGAGGGCGGAGTCGAGCGATGACACAGCTGCTCACCATCGGCAAGGCGCTCAACCTCGGCCTGCGCCGGGCCATGGAGGACGACGCCAAGGTCGTGCTCATGGGGGAGGACATCGGCCGCCTGGGCGGGGTCTTCCGCATCACCGACGGCCTGCAGAAGGACTTCGGCGAGGACCGTGTCGTCGACACCCCGCTGGCCGAGGCCGGCATCCTCGGCACCGCCGTCGGCCTGGCCATGCGCGGCTACCGGCCGGTGTGCGAGATCCAGTTCGACGGGTTCGTCTTCCCCGCCTACAACCAGATCGTCACCCAGGTCGCCAAGATCCACGCCCGCTCGCGGGGACGGCTGGCGATGCCGATCGTCATCCGGATCCCCTTCGGCGGGGGCATCGGCGCCGTCGAGCACCACAGCGAGAGCCCGGAGGCGTACTTCGCGCACACGCCGGGGCTCAAGGTCGTCGCGGTCAGCAACCCGGTCGACGCCTACTGGGGCATCCAGCAGGCCATCGCCCACCCCGACCCGGTCGTCTTCCTGGAGCCCAAGCGGCGGTACTGGGACAAGGGCGAGGTGGACACCGACGCCACGCCGGACCCGCTGCTCGCCGCCCGCGTCGTGCGCGCCGGCGACGACGTCACGGTGCTGGCCTACGGGCCGATGGTGAAGACCGCGCTGCAGGCGGCCGAGGCCGCCGCGGAGGAGGGCCGCTCCCTGGAGGTGGTCGACCTGCGCGCGATCAGCCCGCTGGACCTCGACCCGGTGGTGGAGTCGGTGCGGCGCACCGGCCGCTGCGTCGTCGTGCACGAGGCGCCGGTGACCCTCGGGCTCGGCGCCGAGATCGCCGCGCGGATCACCGAGAGCTGCTTCCACTCCCTCGAGGCCCCGGTGCTGCGGGTGGGGGGCTACGACACCCCCTACCCGCCGTCCAAGCTCGAGGAGGAGTACCTGCCCGACCTCGACCGGGTGCTCGACGCCGTCGACCGTGCCATGGAGTTCTGACCGATGCTGCGCCAGTTCATGCTGCCCGACGTCGGCGAGGGGCTCACCGAGGGCGAGATCCTGCACTGGCTGGTCGCCGTCGGCGACACGGTCACGGTCAACCAGCCGCTGTGCGAGGTGGAGACGGCCAAGGCCGCCGTCGAGCTGCCCTCGCCGTGGGCGGGCACGGTCACCGCGCTGCTGCACGAGGCCGGTTCGACCGTCGACGTCGGGACGCCGATCATCACCATCGACACCGGCGGCGGCGACGTACCGGCCCCCGCTCCCGCCCCCGACCGGGCGGCGGACGCGGAGCCGGCGGCCGGGCTGATCGGCGGGGCGGCCCCCGGCGGGCGGACGGCGGTGCTGGTCGGTTACGGCCCGCGCACCACCGAGGCCCGCCGCCGCCCCCGCCGCGGCGCACCGCCGCCCAGCCGGCCGGCCGCCCGCGTCCCCGGCGCGGACTACGGCAGCGGGGGCCAGGAGCGCCCGCCGCTGCTGGCCACCGCCCCGGACATGACCACCAAGCCGGTGCGGCACGGTGGCCTGGAGGTGGGCCGGCAGGCCGAGGCCAACGCCGCGGGCGGGGAGTCGGTGACCGCGCTGAGCGCCGCCCCCGGCCGCGGGCGGGCCCGCCCGCTGGCCAAGCCGCCGGTGCGCAAGCTGGCCAAGGACCTCGGCGTGGACCTCACCGCGCTCACCGGCAGCGGTCCCGGTGGGGTGATCACCCGCGCCGACGTCCACCAGGCGGCCGCGGCCCCCGCGTCGGTGACGGAGCTGCCGTCGGCGGCCGCGACGGCGGGGGAGCAGCGCATCCCGGTGCGCGGGGTGCGCAAGCACACCGCGGCGGCGATGGTCGCCAGCGCGTTCACCGCCCCGCACGTCACCGAGTTCCTCACCGTCGACGTGACCCGGATGCTCAAGCTGCGCTCCCGGCTGGCCGCGCGGCCGGAGTTCGCCGGGGTCCGGGTCAGCCCGCTGCTGTTCGCCGCCAAGGCGGTGCTGCTGGCCGCCGGCCGGCACCCGATGGTCAACAGCTCGTGGGACGAGGCGGCGCAGGAGATCGTCGTGCACGGGCAGGTGAACCTGGGCATCGCGGCGGCCACCCCGCGCGGGCTGCTGGTCCCGAACGTCAAGGACGCCGGCCGGCTGTCCCTGGTCGAGCTGGCGACCGCGCTGGCGCAGCTCACCGAGACCGCCCGGGCCGGGCGGACCGCGCCGGAGGACATGACCGGCGGGACGATCACGATCACCAACGTCGGCGTCTTCGGCGTGGACACCGGGACGCCGATCCTCAACCCCGGCGAGTCGGCGATCCTGGCCTTCGGGGCGATCCGCGAGATGCCGTGGGTGCACAAGGGGAAGGTCCGCCCGCGGCAGGTGACCCAGCTGGCCCTGTCCTTCGACCACCGGGTGATCGACGGCGAGCTGGGCAGCCGGTTCCTCGCCGACGTCGGCGCGCTGATGTCCGACCCGGGGACGGCGCTGGCCTTCTGAGTCACCCGGCTGTCGGCCGAGGGGGGGTGCGCGACCGGGTGCAGGCGGTCGCGCGCGCCGACGACAGCGGACCGGTGCGCCCCGGCGGGTGAGGATGAGGGGCCCGGGTGCACGGCCCGGGCCCCACGGGAGGAGTCCGGTGCCCGATCACCCGCCCCAGCCCGGTACCGGCCGCCCGGAGCTGGCCCGCCGGCTGGGCACCGGCGACGCCGTGGTCATCGGCGTGGGCTCGATGGTCGGCGCCGGGGTCTTCGCCGCCTTCACCCCCGCCGCGGCCGCCGCCGGGGCCGGCCTGCTCGTCGGTCTGGCGCTGGCCGCCGTCGTCGCGTACTGCAACGCCGTCGCCTCCGCCCAGCTCGCCGCCCAGTACCCGTCCTCGGGCGGGACCTACCTCTACGGCCGCGAGCGGCTCGGCCCGTGGTGGGGGTTCCTCGCCGGGTGGGGCTTCGTCATCGGCAAGACCGCCAGCTGCGCGGCGATGGCGCTGACCTTCGCCGCGTACGCCGCCCCCGCCGGATGGCAGCGGCCGGTGGCCGTCGCGGCGGTGGTGGCGCTGGCCGCCGTCAACTACCGCGGCATCACCCGGACCGCCGGGCTGACCCGCGTCATCGTCACCGTCGTCCTGCTCGCCCTCGCCGTGGCGGTGGTCGTCGCCTGGGCCGGCGGGCAGGCCGACCCCGGCCGGCTGGGCTCGTGGACCGCCCCGCCCGGCGGGTGGTACGGCGTGCTGCAGGCGGCCGGTCTGCTCTTCTTCGCCTTCGCCGGCTACGCCCGCATCGCCACCCTCGGCGAGGAGGTGCGCGACCCCGCCCGCACCATCCCGCGCGCCGTCTCGGCGGCCCTGGGCATCGCGGTGGCCGTCTACGCCGTGGTGGCGGTGACGCTGCTGGCCGTCCTCGGGCCGGAGGGGACCGCGGCCACCCCGGTGCCGCTGGCCGCCGCGGTCGGGGACGCCGGCGACTGGGCCGGCGCGGTCGTGCGCGTCGGCGCCGCCGCGGCCGCCCTCGGCGCGCTGCTGGCCCTCATCGCGGGCATCGGGCGCACCGGGCTGGCGATGGCCCGCGAGGGCGACCTGCCCGGCCCGCTGGCCGCCGTCCACCCCCGGTACCGGGTGCCGCACCGCGCCGAGGTGGCCCTCGCCGCGGTCGTCTGCGTGCTCGTCCTGACCGTCGACCTGCGCGGGGCGATCGGCTTCTCCTCCGTCGGCGTGCTGGTCTACTACCTCGTGGCCAACGTCGCCGCGGCCACCCAGACCGGCCCGCACCGCCGCTTCCCGCGGGGCCTCCAGGTACTCGGCGCCCTCGGCTGCGTGGTGCTGGTCGTGACGCTGCCGGTCGCGTCGGTAGCCGCCGGGGTGGCGGTGTTCGCCGTCGGGGTCGGCTACCGGCTGTGGCGGCTGCGGGCGGTGGCCCGGTGACCGACCTCGACCGGCTGCTGCGCTTCGCCGCCCGGTCCCGGTTGCCGGAGGGGGGCTTCGGCTACCTCGGCGACGACGGCCGGGTGCTCCCCGACCGCGGCCAGGAGACCTGGATCGTCGCGCGGATGACGCACGTGTTCGGGCTGGCGCAGCTGACCGGCCGCGAATGGTGGGACGGACCGGTCCGGCACGGGGTCGAGGCGCTGGCCGCCGGCCCGCTGCACGACGGGGCCCGCGGGGGCTGGTACGCCTCGACCGCCGGCGACACCCCGTCCGACGACGGCAAGGCCGCCTACGTGCACGCCTTCGTCGTCCTGGCCGCCGCGACCGCGACCGCCACCGGCGCGCCCGGGGGCCGCGCGCTGCTCGACGAGGCGCTCGGCGTGTGGCAGACCCGCTTCTGGGACGACACCGAGGGCCTGGCCGTCGAGGAGTGGGACGCCGGCTGGAGCCGGCTGTCGGACTACCGCGGCGCCAACGCCAACATGCACGGCGTCGAGGCCTCGCTGGCCGCCGCGGACGCCCTCGGCGACGACGACCCGCGCGCCGCCCGGCTGCGCGGCCAGGCGCTGCGCAGCACCGAGCGGCTGGTGCACGGCTGGGCGCGGGCACGGGGGTGGCGGCTGCCCGAGCACTTCACCGCCGCCTGGGAGCCGCTGCCGGAGTACAACCGCGACGAGCCGGCGCACCCCTTCCGGCCGTACGGCGTCACCGTCGGGCACCTGTTCGAGTGGGCGCGGCTGGCGCTGCACGTCCGCGCGGTGACCCCCGACCCGCCGTCCTGGCTGCTCGAGGACGCCGTGGGGCTGTTCGCCGCGGCCGCCTCCCGCGGCTGGGCCGTCGACGGCCATACCGGCTTCCCCTACACGCTGGGCTGGGACGACCGGCCGGTGGTGCGCCGGCGGATGCACTGGGTGCTGTGCGAGGCGGTGGCCGCGGCCGAGACGCTGGCCACCGTCACCGGCGAGGCCACCTACGGCGCGCTGGCCCGCCGGTGGCGCGCCCACGGGGAGGCCCGGTTCGCCGACCCGGCCACCGGCAGCTGGCACCACGAGCTCACCCCCGAGGGCGCGGTCGCCGCGGACACCTGGGCGGGGCAGCCGGACGCCTACCACCTGGCGCAGATGCTGCTCCTGCCCGGCCGCCCGGTGCGGGGCAGCGTGGCCGCCGCCCTGCACTGAGCCCGCACCGGGCAGGTGTCCTGGCCCGGGACGGGGGGTAGGGCGACGCCGCACCGGAACCCGAGCAGAGGAGCGAACGTGGCCAGCGTGCAGGAAGCCGTCGACGTCGACGTCCCGATCCGGGTCGCCTACGACCAGTGGACGCAGTTCGAGTCCTTCCCGAAGTTCATGGGCGGGGTCGAGCGGATCACGCAGATCGACGAGACGCGCACCCACTGGGTGACCAACATCGACGGCGTCGAGCGGGAGTTCGACGCCGAGATCACCGAGCAGCACCCCGACGAGCGGGTGGCCTGGACCAGCACCGGCGGCGACGCCAAGCACGCCGGGGTGGTCACCTTCCACCGCCTCGCCGACGACAGGACCCGGGTCATGATCCAGATCGACTGGGAGCCGCACGGCCTGGTCGAGAAGGCCGGCGCGGCGCTGGGCTTCGACGACCGGCAGGTCAAGGCCGACGCCAAGCGGTTCAAGGAGTTCATCGAGAGCCGCGGCACCGAGACCGGCGCCTGGCGCGGCGACGTCCCCCGGCCCGACCAGCAGTAGCAGGACGGCGCCCGCCCCCTTCTGCAGGGGACGGGCGCCGTCGTCTGTGGCGGCCACCCATCAGGGGCCCACGCCGAGCGTGCGAGGCGTGGGGGGATGGGTGGCCCGTCAATCCGCGTCGAGGTCCTGGGCGACCAGGCCGGCGATCTGGTCGAGGACGGCGGGGTCGTCGCTGCTCACGACGACCTCCGTCCCCTGCTTCGCGCCGAGCGTCATGATCATCAGCGGTGACCCGGCGTCCACCGGGTTGCCGCCGGGGGTGGCCAGGGTGACCGGCACGCCGGCCTTCCCGACGGCCTCGGCGATCAGGGCCGCCGGCCGGGCGTGCAGCCCGACCCGGGAGCCGACGGTGACGGTCTGACTGGGCATGGGGGAACTCCTCGATCAGGGGCGGACGGACGGGTGGGACACAGCCTGGCCGCTCAGGCCCTGGCCGGCTGGGTGACGGGGGCCGCGGAGTGCCCGTGGGCCATGTCGACGGCGTCCCCGGGGACGGCGTCGGCCCGGGGCCGGCCGATGCTCTTCGCGATGGTCACCGCGAGGGCCCCCACCACCATGCCGATGGCGATCGCGAGCAGGAACAGCAGGAAGTTGCTGATCGCGAAGAACACGAACACCCCGCCGTGCGGCGCCCGCAGCTCGATGCCCGAAGCCGCCACGATCGCGCCGGTGGTCGCGCCGCCCAGCATCATCGAGGGGATGACCCGCAGCGGGTCGGCCGCGGCGAACGGGATGGCGCCCTCGGAGATGAACGACAGGCCCAGCAGCCAGGCGGCCTTGCCGTTGTCCCGCTCGGCCGGGGTGTACAGCTTCGGCCGGATCGCGGTGCTCAGCGCCATCGCCAGCGGCGGGACCATGCCGGCGGCCATGACGGTGGCCATGATGACCAGCGGCGCGCCGGAGCCTGCGGCCAGCCCGGTGGTGGCGAAGACGTAGGCCGCCTTGTTGACCGGGCCGCCGAGGTCGAAGCACATCATCAGGCCGAGGATGATGCCGAGGAGCACCGCCGAGGTGCCGGTCAGGCCGTTGAGCCAGTTGCCCAGCCCGGTGAGGGCGGCGGCCAGCGGGCGGCCGAGGACGACGGCCATGAGACCGCTGGCGATCAGCGTGGCCAGCAGTGGGATGATCACGACCGGCTGCAGGCCGCGGACGCCGACCGGCAGCTTCCAACCGCTGATCCACCGCGCCGCGAAGCCGGCGATGATGCCGCCGACCAGGCCGCCGATGAAGCCGGCGCCCACGCTCACCGACACGGCGCCGACGACGAAGCCGGGCACGATGCCGGGGCGGTCGGCGATGGCGTAGGCGATGTAGCCGGCCAGCGCCGGGACCAGGAAGCCGAAGGCGGCCTGGCCCAGCACGGTGCACACCGCGCCCAGGTAGCCGAGGAGGCCGTCGTTGAGACCCTCGGTCGGCGGGGCCGTCGGCAGGTCCAGCAGGGAGTTGTTCAGCACCCAGGTCAGCGCATAGCTGTCCCCGGCCTCCGACGCCGGGTTGGGGTTGACGATCTGGTAGCCGCCGAACAGGAAGCCCAGCGCGATGAGCAGACCGCCCGCGGCGACGAACGGGATCATGTAGCTGACGCCGGTGAGCAGCCAGCGGCGGATCTCGGTGGCCGTGCCGGCCGACCCGGCGGCCGCGGCGGGCTCGGCCGCCCCACCGGCGCCACCGGGCACCCGGGGGGCGTTCGGGTCGTCCGCGGCGGCCAGGGCCTCGCGGATCATCACGTCGGGCTCGTTGATCGCCCGCTTGGTGCCCGACTGCACCAGCGGCTTGCCGGCGAACCGGTCGCGGTCCCGGACACCCACGTCGACGGCGAAGACGACCGCGTCGGCGGCCCGGATGACCGCCGGGTCCAGCGGGGTGGCGCCCGAGGAGCCCTGCGTCTCCACGTGCACGTCGACGCCGGCCGCCTGCCCGGCGGCGGTGAGCTTGTCGGCGGCCATGTAGGTGTGCGCGATGCCGGTCGGGCAGGCGCTGACCACGACCACGCTGCGGCGGGCGGCGGCCGGTGCCGCGGCCGGCGCCGGGGTGGGGGCCGGCGCGCCGGCGGGGGAGCCCACGGGGGCGGTCGCCGGCTCGGGGGCGACGACCTCCTGCACCAGCCGCACGACCTCGGCCGGGGAGCCGGCCGCGCGCAGCGAGGACACGAACTCCGGCCGCACCAGCGCGCGGGCCAGGGCGGTGAGCAGCGTGAGGTGGTCGGCGTCGCCGTGGGCCGGCGCGGCGATGAGGAAGACCAGGTCGGCCGGGCCGTCCGGGGCGCCGAAGTCCACCTTCGGCGACAGCCGGGCGAAGGCCAGCGAGGCCTCGGTGACGGCGGCGGAGCGGCAGTGCGGGATGGCGATGCCGCCGGGCAGTCCGGTGGCCGCCTGCGCCTCGCGGGCGAGGGCGTCGTCGGCCAGGCCGTCGGCGGCGGTGGCCCGCCCGGCGCCGGCGACCAGCGCGGCCAGGCGGCGCACCACGGTGGCCTTGTCGGAGCCCAGGTCGGCGTCGAGCGCCACCAGGTCGGGGGTGATCAGGTCGGGCATGGCCCAGCCTCCGGAGGGGTCAGTGGACGTCGCGGCCGGCGGCCGGGACGGTGGTGATCGAGGTGTGCGGCGGTGCGGTGGCGGTGCCGGGCAGTCCCACGGTGCGGACGCCGGAGACCTCGACGCGGAGGGCGGCCACCTGCGCGGGCGTCGGGACGGCGGACCCGGGGAGCGCGGCGCTGGCCGCGCCGTGGGCGACCGCGCTGCGCAGCCGCTCGGCCGGCGGGGCACCGGCGAGGTCGGCCAGCACGTAGCCGGCCAGGCTGCAGTCGCCGGCGCCGACGGTGCTGCGGACGGCGATCCGCGGCGGGGTGGCCGACCAGACCCCCTCGGCGCAGGACAGCAGCGCGCCGTCGGCGCCCAGGGTCAGCAGCACCTCGGCGACCCCCCGGGCGTGCAGCTCGGAGAGCGCGGCCAGCGCGGCGGCGCGGTTGGTGGTCAGGTGGGTCTCGGGCACGCCGGAGAGCTGGGCGAGCTCCTCGGAGTTGGGCTTGAGCAGGTCCGGCGCGGCGTCCGGGCCGGCGGCGAGCAGGGCCTGCAGCGGGGCCTCGGAGGTGTCGACGGCGATCCGCGCCCCCGAGTCGCGCAGCGAGCGGACCAGCTCCGCGTACCAGTCCAGCGGCGTGCCCGGCGGCAGCGAGCCGGACAGCACCACCCAGCGGGCGCCCTCCGCGTGCCGGTGCAGGGCGGCGGCCAGGGCGGCGCGGGCGGCGCCGTCCAGCGGGGCGCCGGGCTCGTTGAGCTTGGTGGTCGTGCCGTCGGGCTCCACCAGGCTGTAGTTGGTGCGCGCGGGGGCGGCGACCGGCACGCTCTCCGTCGGCAGGCCCAGCCCGTGCAGGGCCCGCAGGATCGGGTCGTCGTCCGCCGCGGGCAGCACGGTGCGGACGTCCGACCCGGCGGCGGCCACCGCGCGGGCGACGTTGACGCCCTTCCCGCCCGGCTCGGTGGAGCTCGGTGCCAGGCGGGTGACGCCGCCGCGGGGGAGCGGGCCGGGCAGCACCAGCGTGCGGTCCAGGCTGGGGTTGGCGGTGAAGGTGACGACAGGGGCACTCATGCGACCACGACCTCGATCCCGGCGTCCTCGAGACGGGCGAGGTCGGCCGGTGCGGCCTCGGCGTCGGTGACCAGGACGTCGACGTCGGCCGGCGTCGCGAAGCGGACCAGGTGCTCGTGGCCGAACTTGCTGCTGTCGGCGAGCACCACGACCTTCTGCCCGGCGCGGATCATCGCCCGCTTCACCGAGGCCTCGGCCTCGTCGGGGGTGGTGAAGCCGTGCTCCGCGGTGACGCCGTTGGTGCCGAGAACGACGACGTCCACCCGCAGGTCGGCCAGGGCGGTCACCGCCCGCTCGCCCACGGCGCACTGGGTGATGCCGCGGACCCGGCCGCCCAGCACGTGCAGGTCGATCCCCGGCACGGCGGCCAGCCGGGCGGCGTGCGGCACCGAGTGCGTGGCCACCAGCAGCCGGCGGTCACCGGGGAGCAGCTCGGCCAGGGCGGCGGTGGTGCTGCCGCCGTCGAGCAGCAGGCTCCCGGCGGTCGCGGGCAGCAGGTCCAGCGCCGCGGCGGCGATCTTGCGCTTCTGCTCGCTGCGGGTGCCGTGCCGCTCGCCCAGGGCGGTCTCGACGTAGGTGAGCGCGCCGGCGGGGACGGCGCCGCCGTGCACGCGGCGCAGCATCCCGGCACGCTCCAGCGCGGCGAGGTCGCGGCGCACCGTCTCGGTGGTGACCCCGAACTCCTCGGCGAGCGCGGTCACCGAGACCCGCCCGCGGTCGGCGACCAGCGCGGCGATCGTCTGCTGACGCTCCTCGGCGTACACGCCCACCTCCCAGCTGATGCCCGATCGTGTTGGATTTGACCTGCGTTGCTGTTGTTCTACGCCCGATGTGTTGACAAGTCAACACCCAGTGGTGACCCTGGTCTCAGCAGGCGTCCATCTCCGCCTCACCCTCCGGCCACCGACACGTGCGAGGCACCCATGACCGTCCAGGCCCCCGGAACCGCCGCCCCCGGAACCGCCGCCGGCCCGCTGGTGCTCCCGGGCACGCCCGTCGTCCCGGGCGTCGCCTGGGGGCCGGTGGTGCGCCCGTCCGGGGCGGTGGTGCTGCCGGACGACGACGGCGGCGTGGTCGCCGAGGGCCAGCGCGCGGGGGAGAAGGCCCGGTTCGCCGCCGCGGCGGGGGTGGTCGCCGACCGGCTGGCCGCCCGCGCCGCCGCCGCGACCGGGGTGAGCGCGGAGGTGCTGTCCACGACCGCCGGCCTGGCCCGCGACCGCGGCCTGCTGTCGGCGGTCGAGCAGCGGATCGACGCCGGCACGCCCGCGGCCGTGGCCACCGTGCAGGCGGCCCAGCAGTTCGTCGACCTGTTCACCTCCCTCGGCGGGCTCATGGCCGAGCGGGTGACCGACGTCCGCGACGTCCGCGACCGGATCGTCGCGGAGCTGACCGGGCAGGGGGAGCCGGGCGTGCCGAGCCCGGACGAGCCGTCGGTGCTGCTGGCCGACGACCTCGCGCCGGCCGACACCGCGGGGCTGGACCCCGAGCGGATCACCGGCCTGGCCACCCGGCTGGGCGGCACGACCAGCCACACCGCGATCATCGCCCGCCAGCTGGGGCTGCCCTGCGTGGTCGCCGTCGCCGGCCTGGCCGACGTCCCGGAGGGTGTCGCCGTGCTGCTCGACGGCGAGCGCGGCACGGTCACCGTCGAGCCCGACCCGGCCGACGCGCGCGCCCGGGTCGAGGCCTCGCGGGCCGCCGCCGCGGCGCTGGCCGGCTACCGCGGTCCCGGCCGCACCCGTGACGGGCTGGAGGTCAAGGTGCTGGCCAACGTGCAGGACGGCGCCGGCGCGCGGGCCGCCGCGGCCCGGCACGCCGAGGGGGTCGGGCTGCTGCGCACCGAGCTGGCGTTCCTCAGCCGGGCCGAGGAGCCGTCGGTGGAGGAGCAGGCGGCCGGCTACGCCGCGGTCCTCGAGGCCTTCCCGGGACAGCGGGTCGTCGTCCGCACGCTGGACGCCGGGTCGGACAAGCCGCTGGCCTTCGCCACCATGCCCGACGAGGAGAACCCGGCCCTCGGCGTCCGCGGGCTGCGGGTGGCCCGCCGGGACCCGGGCCTGCTCGAGCGGCAGCTGGACGCGGTGGCCGAGGCCGCCCGGCGGACGGGCGCCGAGCCGTGGGTGATGGCCCCGATGGTCGCCACGGTGGCCGAGGCCCGGGACTTCGGGCAGCGGGTGCGGGCCCGCGGGCTGACCCCGGGGGTGATGGTGGAGATCCCCTCGGCGGCGCTCATGGCCGATCGGCTGCTGCGCGAGGTGGACTTCCTGTCGATCGGCACCAACGACCTGTCGCAGTACACGCTGGCCGCCGACCGGCTGTCCGCGGACCTCGCCGACCTCACCGACCCGTGGCAGCCGGCGCTGCTCGCCCTGGTGCAGGCGACCGCCGAGGCGGGCCGGCGCACCGGGAAGCCGGTCGGGGTCTGCGGGGAGGCCGCCGCCGACCCGCTGCTGGCCTGCGTCCTCGTCGGCCTGGGCGTCACCTCGCTGTCCTGCGCCGCGTCGTCGATCGCCGGGGTCGGGGCCCGGCTGGCCGTCGTCGACACCGAGGCCTGCCGGCGGGCGGCGCAGGCCGCGCTGGCCACCGACGACCCGCACGACGCGCGGGCGGCGGCGCGCCGGGAGCTCGGCGTGGAGTAGCCCGCCCCTCACCCCACACGGGTGAGGGATCGTCGTCACATCTCGTCCTGCGCCTGGTTTTCTTCGGAATACTCGATGCTGCACCTGCATTGTGCTGGGTGTCAGGCGGGACGAGACCGGAAGAAGGCGACGAGAGATGACGAGCGTGACCTCCAGCTGGCGGCAGCGTCGGCAGGCGGCGCGGACGCGCCGGGCGCTGGACCGCGCCCTCGCGCGCACCAGCAGCCCGGCGATGCGCGACGAGCTGCTCACGATGGCGAACAGCAGCTTCACCTCCCTGCGCTGACGCGCGGGGCCCCTCCCCCGGGAGGGACGACGTGCGCGACCCCGGCCTCGGACGACGAGGACCGGGGTCGCTGCCGTCCGGGGGGACGGCCGCCGCGGTGGCTCCCCCCCGACGGGTGGGCCGGCTCAACCGTCCGGCGCCGCGTGCCGATACCCCGGCCGTGAGCACACTGTCCGCCCGTGGCGCGGGCGCCGCGCGCCCCGGCGGCCGGCGGTGAGCGCCGGGCCGGCGGGCGAGCCGCGGGAGACCTCCGGCGCGACGACCGCGCTGCTGCTGGCGCACGTCCGCCACCAGGGTGGGGACGGGGCGGTCGAGGCGGTGCTGCGGCACGCCGGCGTGCCGCACTCGGCGGCGGAACTGTCCGAGCCGTCACGCTGGACGAGCTACGACACCCGCATCCGGCTGTTCACCGCCGCGACCGAGGTGCTCGGCGAGCCCCGGACGATGTTCCGTGTCGGGCGCGAGGCGCTCGGCAACGGGCTGCACCCCGCGCTGGTGCTGCTGGTCCGCACCATGGGCTCACCGCGGCAGGTCTACCGGCAGCTGCCCCGCGCGGTGGCCAAGTTCTCCACCACCTCCACGATGCGCGTGCTGGCCGCGAGCGGCACCTCGGCCACGCTGAGCTACACCCTGCACGAGGGCTACCGGCACTCCCGCCTGGACTGCGAGTACGCCCAGGGCCTCATCGGCATGGTGCCCACCATCTTCGGCCTCCCGCCGGCGGACCTGGAGCACCCCGAGTGCGAGTCCGACGGCCACCCGGCCTGCGTCTACCGGCTCAGCTGGCAGCGGCGCGGGTGGCAGCGGGGCGCCCGGCGCCGGCCCGCGGCCGACCCCGAGCTGGTGGCGCTGCGCCAGCAGCTGGGCGCCCTGCAGTCCGCGGCCGCCGACCTGGTCGCCAGCGAGGACGCCGACTCGGTCCTGCAGCGCATCGTCGAGCGGGCCGCCGCCGCGGTGCTGGCGCCCGGGTACCTCCTGGCCGTGGCCGACCCCGCGGGTGGCCCGCCGAGGGTGCACGCCGCCGGCGTGCCCGAGGACCAGCGCGCCGGCCTGGCCGCCACGCTGCTGGCCGGCGGGGACCCCGGCCCGCACGTGGTCGCGGTGGACGTCACCTCGGCGCGGCGCCACCACGGCCGGCTGGCCGTGGTCTACCGGCCCGGCGGCGGGGAGCTCGGGCACGAGCAGCCGATGCTGGCCGCCTACGCCGGCTACGCCGCCGCGGCGCTCGACCTGGTCCTCGCCCTGGACAGCTCCCGGGAGGAGGCCGACCGCGCCGGCGCGCTGCTCGGTCTGGCCCACGAGCTGTCCGGGGCGACCGAGGCCGCCGCGGTGTCCGCCGTGGTGGCCGAGGCCCTGCCCCGGGTGGTCGGCTGCCACAGCGCGGCGGTCCTGCTGTGGGACCCGGCGTCCGGCTGCCTGCGCGCGTCGGCCGCGGCCGGCCACACCGGCGAGGCCGCCGCCCTGCTGCACGCCACCCCGCTGCACGCCGAGGACGTCCCGGAGCTGGTCGGCATGCTGGCCGACCGGGCGCCGCGCTTCCTGCGGCCGCAGTCCAGCAGCCCGGTGCTGCGCGACCTGCTGCTGGGCATGGCCGTCGGCGACGTCGTCGCGGTCCCCGTCCTCGCCGGCCGCACCTTCCTCGGCGTGGTCACCGCCGGCTGGCCGGCCGGGCGGGCGCGCGGGCTGGTCGGCGACACCCTCGCCCGGCTGCGCGGCGTGGGGGACCAGGCCGCCACGGCCCTGCAGCGGGCCCGCCTGCTGGAGACCGTCCGGCACCAGGCCACCCACGACGTCCTCACCGGGCTGCCCAACCGGGTGCTCTTCCTCGACACGCTGGCCGGGGCGCTGGCCGGCGCGGGGGCCGGGCAGCACGTCGGCGTGCTGTTCTGCGACCTCGACCGGTTCAAGGCGGTCAACGACTCCCTCGGGCACGCCGCGGGCGACGAGCTGCTGCGGCAGGTGGCCGCCCGGCTGCGCGCCGCGGTGCGCCCCGGGGACACCGTGGGCCGGCTCAGCGGGGACGAGTTCGCCGTCGTCCTGCCCGCCCTGGCCCGGCCCGGGGACGCCGGGCGGGTGGTCGACCGGGTCACCGGCTGCTTCACCGAGCCGTTCCGGCTGGAGGGGACCCGCGTCGACGTGGGCGTCTCCGTGGGCGTCGCCGTCCACGGCGGGCCCGGCGGGGACCCCGGTGCGCTGCTGCGCACCGCCGACGCGGAGATGTACCGGCACAAGAAGCGGACGCCCGTCCCGCCGCAGGCGGTCCGCTCCCCGCGGGACCCCGATCGCGGCGGCGGGTCCTAGCCGGGCTGCTGGTCGCGGAGGCGGGCGCGCAGCGCGTCCTGCTCCCCGGGGCCGAAGCCGTGCACGGTGAGCCAGCCCCGCGGCCCGCCGTGCCGCTCGTGCAGCAGCTCGAGCAGCCGCCGCATGGTCTCCGCGCGGGGCGTGTGGCTGGCGACGTCGCGGCGCTGCATGTCCTCGGCGTAGGTCGGCGAGGAGGCCAGCTTGGCGACCAGGTCGTCGATGACCTCGGCGGTCAGGGCGTAGTCCGCGACGATCTCCTCGTCCGGCACGCCGGCCACCGCCAGGGCGAAGGCCACCACGACGCCGGTGCGGTCCTTGCCCGCGGCGCAGTGCACGACCGTGGCGCCGCCACCGTCCGGGGACCCGTCCCCGGCCAGGGCGCGCAGCGCCGCCACCACGTTCTCCGGCCGGTGCGCCAGGTAGCCGAGGTAGGAGCGCACCGCCGGCGTCTCCTCCTGGTCGTCCTCGGCGACCTGCCGCGGCAGGATCGACTCCGCCCAGCCGGCCGGCAGCTCGGGGGCGTCGGCCTCCTCGACGGCGAAGACGTCGGTGTGGTGACCCCGCTCCGGCAGCAGGGTGAAGTGCCGGTGCCGCACCCCGGGCACCGCGCGCAGCGGGCCGCGGCCCTCCAGCAGCACCTCGGCGGTGGAGCGCAGGTCGACGACCTCGCGCAGCCGCAGGTCCTCGACCAGCCGGCGGACGTCGACCTCGCTCAGGGTCTGCAGGTTGTCGCTGCGCAGCACCCGCCCGCGGACCGTCGTCCCGCCGTCGACGGTGGGCAGGCCGCCCAGGTCGCGGGTGTTCGTCGTGCCGTCGAGCCGCAGCCAGCGGTCGGTGCGCGTGGAGGTCACCCCCCGACCGTACGACCCGCGGGCCACGCCCCCAGATCGGCCGCGTGCACCCGCGGTGTGCTGCAGGCGTCGGCGGGGTGTGCCCGGGCCGGGTGGACCGCCGGGGGAGCCGCTCCCTAGGGTGTGACCCCGGCCACTCCCCGTATCCGGTGGGTCGCCCGTGAGCGTCCGTCGTCGACCCGACAGGAGTCCCATGCGCCTGACCAGAGCCAGGACCGCCGCGGCGGGAGTGGGCCTCGCCCTCGTCGCCGCACTCGGCTGGGTGTCCCCGGCCGGTGCCACCGGGGAGGCCGCCGACACGGCCGCCCGCTGCGCGGCGCTGGTGGGCGTCGCCGTCCCCGCCTCCGCCATCGGCCTGCCGACGACCGGCGGCGACGTGACCGAGGCCGCCGTCGTGGCTCCCTCGGGTGCCGGCCCGACGGCGATCGGGGAGCACTGCCTGGTGACCGCCGCGCTGCACCCGGTGGACCCCGCGGCGCCTGACATCCGCATGTCGGTCGCGCTGCCGACCACCTGGAACGCCAAGGCGCTGATGTTCGGCGGCGGCGGCTACAACGGCACCATCCCCAAGCTCGACCAGAACGTGCCCTTCGGTCCGGACGACGCGCTGCGGCCGCTGGGCCGCGGGTACGCGACCTTCGCCAGCGACTCCGGGCACCAGACGCCCGCAGGCTTCACGCCGACCCCCTCGCTGTACGGGGAGTTCCTGGCCAACGACGAGGCGCTGCGGAACTTCGCCGGCGACGCGCTGAAGAAGACGCGGGACGCCGCCGTCTTCCTCATCGGGCGGTACTACGACGAGGGGCCGCGGCAGACCTACTTCGCCGGTGGCTCCACCGGCGGGCGCGAGGCGCTGGCCGTCGCGCAGCGCTGGGGCCGGGACTTCGACGGGGTCATCAGCGTGTACCCCGCCTTCAACGCCGCAGCGCTGGACCTCTTCTTCGGGTACGCGACCCGGCAGCTCGCCGTCCCGGGGGCCTTCCCGCGGCCGGCGCAGCAGGTGCTGCTCTACGGCGCCGTCATCGCCGCCTGCGACGGCCTCGACGGGCTGGTGGACGGCGTCGTCGGCGACGAGGCCGGGTGCCGGTTCGACCCCGTCGTCCTCCGCTGCCCGACGGGGCAGGACGACGGCGACGGCTGCCTGTCCGACGCCCAGATCGGCGCGGTCCGGGCCCTCTCCAGCGCGATCACCTTCCCGTACGAGCTGGCCAGCGGGGAGACCGGCTACCCGGGCTTCCCGTTCCTCTCCGGTGCGGACATGTCCACGCCGCTGCTCGGCATGGGCACCACCCCGCCGGCGACCCCGATGCCGACGACGGCCGGGTACGGCATGCAGTTCTGGGACGCGTGGGTGAAGTACGCCGTGACGCGCGACCCGGCCTACGACTCCCTGACCCTGGACCCGCTGGCGCCCGGCGCGTGGGAGCAGCGCATCTCCGACCTCACCGCGCTGCAGGACGTCAACAGCACCGACTACAAGAAGTTCCGGAAGAACGGCGGCAAGCTGCTGATGGTGCACGGGACGGCCGACGAGCTGGTCAGCCACCGGGCCACGGTGGACTACTGGGAGCGGCTGGTCGCCGACCTCGGGCAGCGCGAGGTGGACGCCTTCGCGCGCTTCTACCTCGTCCCGGGCGCCAACCACGCCAACGTGGCCACGCCGTTCGCGGCCGGCTGGGACTCCCTGACCGCGCTGGACCGCTGGGTCACCGAGGACACCGCCCCGGTCGACCCGGTGGTGCAGGACACCAACCCCGGGGCCACCCGCGAGCGGCCGCTGTGCGAGTACCCGGCGCACCCGGAGTACACCGGGGGCAGTCCCGACTCGGCGGCCAGCTTCGCCTGCGTGACCGGCTGACCGGCCGGCGGGCCCGCGCGGCGCAGACTCCGCGCGGGCCCGCTCAGGCGGCGGGCAGCAGCCCCCGGCACACGTCGAGCAGCCGGGCCCGCAGCCCCGCGCCGCGGGCGGCGAACGCCCGCTGCGCGGCCACGTACTCCGCCTTGCCCTCCGGCGTCTCGATCGGCACCGGCCGGTAGCCGGCGGCGTGCAGGTCGTACGGGGAGGCGCGCATGTCCAGCTCGCGGACGTCGGCGGCGAGCACGAAGCAGTCCAGCAGCAGCTCGCCGGGGACGGCCGGGCCCAGCTTGTAGGCCCACTTGTAGACGTCCATGGTGGCGTGCAGGCAGCCGGGCTGCTCGAGGTCGACCTGGGTGTCGCGGGTGGGCTGCAGCCGGTTGCGGCCGGCGGCGGCCGGGGTGAAGAAGCGGAACGCGTCCACGTGCGAGCAGCGGATCGGGTGGGCCTCGACGACGGCGTCGGTGCCGGCCTGGCCCAGGCGCAGCGGCAGCGGGTGGCGGTGCCCGTCGTCCCGGTAGACCATCGCCCACTCGTGCAGGCCGAAGCAGCCGGTGAACGCCGGCCGGGCTGCGGTCGCGGCCAGCAGCCGGGCGACGAAGGCGACGGTGTCCCCGCGGTCGGCGAGGAAGGCGGGGCGGTCCAGGGCGACCGCGCCGTCGTCGCCGGTGGCGTACCAGCGCCAGGACGCGTGCTCCGCCGGGCCGTCCGCGCCGGGGAGCAGGACGGCCCCGGCGCCCGGGTGCCAGCGGCGCAGCTGGGCCGGCCGCGCGCTGTAGTACTCGAACAGGAAGTCCTCGACCGGGTGCGGGGTGCCGGTGGCCCGCCGGGCGCGGTGCCCGGCGGTCAGCGCGTCGGCCCGCCCCGCGTGCGCCCGCACCCGCGCCGCCCACTCCACCGCCGGCAGGCGGGCGGGGACGGCGGGCACCCGGCCAGGGTAGGCGGCAGGGACCTCCGACCGTGTCCGGCCAGCGTGCGCGGGCCGACCATCGGCCCATGACCGGCGAGCCGCTCTCCTGCGGCCTGGGGTTGCACGCCTACGTGCGGCAGCACCCCGCGGACGAGCGGCCGCACGGCCCGGACCAGGAGGTCTGCCGGCGGGGGTGAGGTGCTGGAACGGCCCCGTGCAGGAGGACCTCCTTCAGTGGGCGCTCCACCCTCCGTCCATCACCAGTGAGCTGCCGGTCATCGAGGCCGCGACCGGCGAGCACAGGTAGTGCACCGCCTCGGCGACCTCCTCCGGCTCGATGAGCCGCTTGACCGCCGCCGGCGCCAGCATCACCTGCGCCACCACCTCGTCCTCCGACATGCCGTGCACCCGCGCCTGGTCGGCGATCTGGTTCTCCACCAGCGGCGTGCGCACGTAGGCGGGGTTGACGCAGTTGGAGGTGACCCCGTGCGGGGCGCCCTCCAGCGCGATCACCTTGGACAACCCCTCGAGGCCGTGCTTGGCGGTCACGTAGGCGCTCTTGAACGGCGAGGCGCGCAGCCCGTGCACCGAGCTGATGTTCACCACCCGGCCCCACCCGCGGCCGTACATGTGCGGCAGCGCGCCGCGGACCAGCCGGAACGGCGTCTCCAGCATCAGCCGCAGGATGAGCGAGAAGCGGTCCACCGGGAACTCGTGCAGCGGCGCCACGTGCTGCAGCCCCGCGTTGTTCACCAGCACGTCGACGTCGAGGTCCAGGCCGTCCACCGCGTCGAGGTCGGACAGGTCGACGGCGACCGACGTCCCCCCGACCGCGGCCGCCACCTCCTGCGCCGCCGTGCCGTCCCGGTCGACGACGACCACCTCCGCGCCGGCCTGCGCCAGCCGGACGGCGCACGCCCGGCCGATGCCCGAGGCGCCGCCGGTGACGAGTGCGCGCCGTCCGCTGAGGGTCCCTGAGTCCGCCATGCCGCCGCACGCTAGGGCCTCCCGCCGTCCGGCCGCACGGCGGGGGGCGCGGTCAGCTGTTGCCCGGCTTGACCGGGGCGTCGTCGTCCTGGGCGTCGTCGTCCGTGGTCAGCGTGACCTCGTCGCGCTCGCCGCCGTCGGACCGGTCCTCACCGGTGACGCCGTCGACCAGGTTGTCCTCCGACGGGCCGGTGCCGCCGGTCGCCGGCTGCGGGTCGCTCATGTCGTCTCCTCGCGTCGTGGGGGCCGCCGGGTCACAGGCTGCCGCCGGGCCCGCCGCGCTGGGCGCGCGCCGGGTCGCTGTCGGCCCGGGCCGGCAGGTCGTCGGGCTGCGCCGCGTCGCGCTCGACGGCCTCCTCGCGGGTGAGGGGGACGTCGTCGAAGCCCGTCCCGGTGCTGCTGTCGCCGCCGCTCCCGGACGAGGTGGGGACGTCCTGGATCCGGTCGCTGCCCTCGGGGTCGGTCATCGTCGTCCTCCCTGTCGTTCCGGTCGCGGGGGGACATGCCCGGGCGATGCACCGTCCATGCCCGGGCGACCGGCCCGGTCAGCCGTTCCGGCGGCGGGCCCGCAGCACCAGGCCGGCCAGCCCGACCAGCAGGCCGCCGAGCGCGGCGGCGATGACCAGTGCCAGCACCAGGGGCGCCTGCACGTCGGCGAAGACCAGGCTGATCTGCACGGTCTGGCCGTTGTAGACGACGAACAGCACCAGGACGACGGTGACGAACAGCAGCAGCGCCAGGGCCAGGGTGCGGCCGATGGCGCGCCCGGGGTGGCGCTCGCGGGCCGGGGTCCGGCCGGGGGAGCCGGTCGCGGGCGCGGTGGTCCCCGGTGTCGTGTTCCCCGGTGTCGTGTTCCCCGGTGTCGTCGCCCCGGGGGTGGTCGTGGAGTCGGTGGCGGGTCGCGCGCGCGTGGGGTCGGAGCCTGGGGCGGTCACGGGTCGAGTCTCGTCCCGGCCGCGGCCGCGCGCACGGTCAGCGTGCGTCCGGCTCGCTGCCGGCCGGCGGCCAGCTCGGGCCGGCCACCCCGTCGGCCGGGCCGGGCGTGCCGCCCTGCGAGTCGGGGTCGCCGGGCGGTGCCGTCTCCCCGCCGAGGGGCGGGACGTCGCGCGGCTCGTCGGGCTCCGGCATGGTCATGGCCCGAGTCTGCGTCGGCGTCGTCCGGACGGCGACCCGGCGGGCCCTACTCCGACAGCGCGGGCCCCGCCTCGTGCGCCGGGTGGCCGGCGCTGCGCTCGCGCTGCTTCATCCGGGCCTCGAACACGTGCCGGTCGCCGTCGGCCAGCTCTGTGCGGGCGCGCTCGTCGAAGGCGCGGAAGACCGACCAGTAGTTGGCGTCGTAGTCCTCGACGATCTGGAAGGTCCACCGGTCGGCGATGACGTTGCGGCCGACGAGGTCCCGCTCGATGTCGTCGGCCAGCGTGGTGTGCCCGGCCTCGCGGAGCAGCCGCACCGCGTCCTGCAGCAGCAGGTCGGCCTTGCCGGAGTGCTGGTGGAAGCCGTAGAGCTGGCCGCGGGCCTGCTCGATGGTCTCCAGGGCCTCGGAGAGCTTGCCCAGGCCCTCCACGGTGGTGTCGTCGAGGTCGGGGCGGCTGCGGTCGGTGCTCACCGGGTCATCCTGCGGTGCGGTGCGGCCGGCCGCCGCCCGGCCGCGGCGGTCAGCCCGCGACGGCGGCGTCGACCAGCCGCTCGGCCAGCTCCCGGCCGTGGGCGGCGGGGCCGTCGGGGCCCAGCAGGCCACCGGAGAGGTACATGCCGTCGATGATCAGGTGCACCTGGGCGGCGAGGTCCTCGCCGTCCCCGGGGGCGACCTGCTCGGCCAGGCGTTCCAGGCGGCCGTGCAGCTCGAACTTGAAGTCGGCCGCGGCGCTGCGCGCGGGGTGCTGCGGGTCGTCGTACTCGCTGCTGACGTTGGTGAACGGGCAGCCGCGGAAGCCGGCACGGGTGACGTCGGCCTCGACGGTGTCGACGACGGACAGCAGCGCCGCCCGCGGGTCGCCCTCCAGCCGCGCCAGCTCGCCGTCGATGCGGGCCAGCACCGTGGCCGCCTTGCGGGCCAGATAGGCGCCGACCAGGTCGTCCTTGCTCTTGAACAGCCGGTAGACCGTCATCTTGCCCAGCCCGGTCTCGCGGACCAGCTCGTCCATCCCGACGCTGCGCGAGCTGCGCGAGGCGAACAGCCGCTCCGCGGTGTCCAGCACGATGGCCTGCCGCTCGGCCCGGCTCCGGCGGACGGGGACCGAGGCGTCGTCGGCGGCGAGGGGGAGAGCGGCTGCGGTCACCCCGGGGATGCTGCCCCAGGGCGTGACGGAGCGGTTCGCGGCACGCCGGAGATCGCCGACGGCTGGTTGCGGTGAGTGACGAGGTGCCCGCGGGCTGACCGTGACCGGTGGGACGGGTGGGGCGGCGGCGGTCCTCCTGCGCGGCCCGCCGCGACCGGGGAGTGCCGCTAGGCGCGCCGGGTCCGCCGGGGGTTGGCCAGCAGGCGGACCAGGGGCGGTGTCGCGTCCTGGCGGTCCTGCGACTCGTCGGCCGGGGGCTCATCGGCGGGCCCGGTACCGACGCGGGGCTGGCGCTGCGTGTCCTCCATGCAGGGCACCTCCCCCGCACAGCGGGTGACGAAACGGCGCGGCACCGGCCCGGGTGACTCCGGCGCGGAGACATGCGTCACGGTCCGGGCGCGGCAGGGGTGCGCCGCCCGCGCCCGGACCGCCGCGCTCAGGGGGTGTCGGCGCCGCCCCCGGACACGTCGCCACCCTCGGCCGGCTCCTCGGCGTGCGGGGTGCGGCCGGCCTCCTCCTCGCCCGGCCGGTCTCCGCCCTCGGCGGGCTCGGGGCTGCGGGGCGGGCGCTCGGGTTCGGTCATCGCAGGTCCTCCTCGGTCCTCGGCTGGCCGGACCTGTGCCCGGGGGTCCGGTGGGTCAACCGCACTCCCCACCGCGACGGCGGCCGGCAGCCCGGGCAGGGCCGCCTGGACCGCGGCGGCGTCGGGCAGGGCGCCGCGGGCCCCCGCGCCGGTGGTCGACAGCGCGGCCGCCGTCACCGCCGCCGCCACCGCCCCGGCCGGCGCCGTCCCCGCGGCGAGGGCCACCGCCAGGGCGCCGCAGAAGGCGTCCCCGGCGCCGGTGGTGTCCACGGCCGTCACCGGCGGGGGAGGCTGGAGCAGGGCCGGGCCGCCGTCCGGCACCAGCAGCGCACCGCGCGCGCCCAGGGTGACCACGACCGTGCCGGCCGCCAGGTCCCGGGCCAGGGCGGCCAGCTCGGCCGGTGTCCGCTCCGCCGGCCGGGCGCCGGCGAGCTGCACCAGCTCGTGCTCGTTGGGCACCAGGACGTCCACCCGCGCCAGCAGCCCGGCCGGCAGCGGCTGCGGCGGCGCCGGGGTGAGGACGACGGTGCCGCGGGCGGTCCCGGCCGCCGCCTGCACGGTCTCCAGCGGCACCTCCAGCTGCAGCAGCACCACCCGCGCGTCCCGCACCGCGGCGACGTCGACGTCCCCGGGGCCCAGCTCGGCGTTGGCGCCGGGGACGACGACGATGAGGTTCTCCCCGCTGCCGTCCTCGACCGGGATCGTCGCGGTGCCGGTCAGGGCCCCCGGCGTCCGGTGCACGGCGCTGACGTCGACGCCCGCCGCGGTCAGCGCCGCCAGCTGCCGGCCGGCGGCCGGGTCGTCGCCGACGCGGCCGACCATCGCCACCCCGCCGCCGAGCCGCCCGGCGGCCGCGGCCTGGTTGGCCCCCTTGCCCCCGGGCGCCAGCACGGTGTCCCGGCCGACCACGGTCTCGCCGCGCCCGGGCAGCCGCCCGACGCGGACCAGCACGTCCTCGTTGAGGCTGCCGACGACGGCGACGGTCATCCGGCGGCCGTCCGGCGGTGGCGCAGGGGCAGGGCGTACCAGGCGACGAGGGCGGTGGCCAGGACCACCGTGCTGGCCGCGACCGCCGGCCCGCGGCCGAGGACGACGTCGAGGACCAGCAGCACGGCGCTGGTGATGGACACCGCCAGCAGCACCAGGGCGATCAGCAGGGCGCGGTCGGCGAAGCGCACCAGCTGCTCCTTGCGGTGCCGGCGGAAGACGGTGCGGTGGAAGGAGACCGGCGCGACGAGCACGACGGTCGCCAGGGCGGTGCTCATCAGGGTCACCGTGTAGACGACGGTCGGGAAGGCGCCCAGGTCGGGGAAGCGGGCGGTGAAGGCCAGCGACAGCAGGAACGCGAACAGGATCTGCACGCCGGTGAGCACCACCCGGAGCTCCTGCAGCAGCTCGGCGACGTTGCGGTCGAGCACCTGCTCCCGGGTCTCGCCGCGCGCCAGCGCCGTGCGCTCGACGTCGAACCGTTTCTCGGTCACGCCGGTGCGGTACCGCGCAGGACAGGACCCGACACGCGGAGGCACCCATGGCCAAGGACGACGACCCCGACGAGATCCGCCGGCAGTTCAGCGAGGCGGTCAACATGAGCCCGGCGGAGCTGGAGCGGTGGCTGGACACCGACGAGTCGCGGTCGGTGGGTCAGAAGACCGACGGCGGGGAGTCCACCGGCCACGCGGAGGGCCGCCGGATCGTCGAGCTGCTGCGGACGAAGAAGGGCGACCTGGACGACGACGACCTCGCGCACATGCGCAAGGTGCACGGCTACGTCGCCCGCCACCTGGCGCAGGAACCGGCCAAGGAGGACGTCGAGACGTCCAAGTGGCGGTACTCCCTGATGAACTGGGGCCACGACCCGCTCAAGAGGAGCTGACGCCCGCACATGGGCGCGCTGCGGCCCAACGACCCCGCCCAGTACGACACCCTGGCCGACCAGTGGTGGGACCCCTCCGGCGGCTTCGCCGCGCTGCACTGGCTGGCCGCCTCCCGGGCCGAGCACGTCTCGCCGGCGCCGCACCCCGGCGCGGTGCTGGTCGACCTGGCCTGCGGCGGGGGGCTGATGGCCCCGCACGTGGCCCGGCTCGGCTACCGCCACGTCGGCGTGGACCTGGGGGTGCCGGGTCTGCGGCTGGCCGGCGAGCACGGCGTGCTGGCCGTGCGCGGGTCGGTGCTCGCCGTCCCGCTGGCCGACGGGTGTGCCGACGTGGTCGTGGCCGGGGAGATCCTCGAGCACGTCGAGGACGACGTCGGGGTGCTCGCCGAGTGCGCCCGGCTGCTCCGCCCGGGCGGCGCGCTGGTCCTCGACGCCCTCGCAGCCACCCGCGTCGGGCGGTTCCTCACCACCACGGTCGCCGAGCGGCTGCCCGGCGGGCCGCCCCCCGGCATCCACGACCCCGCCCTGTTCGTCGACCGTGCCCGGCTGCTGGCCGCCGCCGACGACCTCGGCCTGGACCTGCGCCTGGTCGGGCTGCGGCCCTCCTTCCGCGACGCGCTGGCCTGGCGGCTGGGCCGGCGGGTCACCGTGCGCATGAAGCCGGTCCGGTCCACCGCCGTCGTCTTCGCCGGCTACGGGCGGCGCCGCGACGGCGCGGGGCCCGCCGGCCGGACGCAGGGCGGCGGGGGGTCGCGGCCGCCCGTACGGTCGTGACCATGACGCCCCGCGCCCGCGAGCTGCGCCGATGAGCGCCGTCCTGACCGGTGCCGGCCGCGCCCTGCCGGCGACGCTGGACCAGGACGCGGCCTGGGAGGGCTTCTTCGCCGGCCACTACGCCGGCGTCCGGGCCGCGCGCCGGGTGTTCGCCGGCTCCGGGGTGCGCCGCCGGCACACCGTCGCCAACCCGCTGGACGAGGACATCAGCGGCTGGAGCACCGGCGCGCGGATGCAGCGCTACGTCCAGGAGGCGCTGCCCCTGGGCAAGCAGGCGGTCGCCGCCGCCCTCGACGAAGCCGGCCTCGCGCCCGGGGACGTCGGGCTGTTCGCCGTCGCCACCTGCACCGGGTACGCCACCCCCGGCCTGGACATCCGGCTGGCCAGCGACCTGGGCATGCCGCCGGGGCTGCAGCGGCTGCTGATCGGGCACATGGGCTGCTACGCGGCCATCCCCGGGCTGGCCGCGGTCGGCGACTACGTGGAGGCCCGGTCCCGCCCGGCCGTGCTGCTGTGCTGCGAGCTGACCAGCCTGCACGTGCAGCCGCCGGTGGGGGAGCTGGACCAGGTGGTGGCGCACGCGCTGTTCTCCGACGCCGCGGCGGCCGTCGTCCTGGAGCCCGGCGCGCGCGGTCGGCGGCTGGCCGGCGTGGTGGCCCGCACCGACTCCTCCACCGCCGACCACATGACCTGGGACGTCACCGACCTCGGCTTCCGCATGGGCCTGTCCCCTCGGGTGCCCGACGTGCTCTCCCGGCACGTCGGCGACGTCGTCGACGAGCTGCTGGCCGGCGCCGGGCTGCGCGTGGAGGACGTCGCCGGCTGGGCGGTGCACCCCGGCGGCCCGCGGATCCTCGACGTCGTCCGCGACTGCCTCGGCCTGGCCGAGGCGGACCTGGCGACCTCCCGGCACGTGCTCGCCGAGCACGGCAACTGCTCCTCGGCGACGGTGCTGCTCGTGCTGGAGGAGCTGGCCGGCGTCGACGGTCCCGTGGTGGCCATGGCCTTCGGTCCCGGGCTCACCCTGTACGCGGCGCTGCTGCTGCCCGCCTGACCATGGTCTCCAGGACTACGGTGGGTGATGTGGATCACGTCGAGGACCGGCCCGCGTCCGTGCGGGTGTTCCTCGTCGACGACCACGAGGTGGTCCGGCGCGGGGTGGCCGAGGTCCTGGAGGAGGACCCGGTGATCACCGTCGTCGGCGAGGCCGGGTCGGTCGCCGAGGCGCTGGCCCGCGTGCCGGCGGTCCGGCCGGACGTCACCGTCGTCGACATGCGGCTGCCCGACGGGGACGGCGCGGAGGTCTGCCGCCGGCTGCGCGAGCGGGTGCCCGGCCTGCGGTGCCTGGTGCTGACCAGCTTCCCGGACGAGGACGCCGTCGCCGCGGCGGCGGCCGCCGGCGCGGCCGGCTACCTCCTCAAGCAGGTCCGCGGCTCCGCGCTGGTCTCCGCCGTCCGCACCGTGGCCGACGGCGGGACGCTGTTCGACCGGGACGCCGGGGTGGCCGCCGCGGCGCGCCGCCGGCCCGCCGAGCGGGACCGCCGGCTGGCGCTGCTCACCGAGCAGGAGCGGACGGTGCTGCGGCTGATCGGCGAGGGGCTGACCAACCGGCAGATCGGCGCCAGGATGGGCCTGGCCGAGAAGACGGTGAAGAACTACACCAGCCACCTGCTGGCCAAGCTCGGCCTGGAGCGGCGCACCCAGGCCGCCATCCTGGCCACCGAGCTGCGCGACCGCTCGGACTGAGCGAGGACCCCGCTGCCCTCACCGGCGGGGGAGCGGCACCGACCAGCGGATCTGGGTGCCCCGCGGGCCGGTGGAGGTGCTCATCCGCCCGCCGTGCCGCTCGGCCCGGTCGGCCAGGTTGGTCAGCCCGCTGCGGACGGCGACGGCGGGCAGCCCGATCCCGTCGTCGGTGACCACGACGCGCACGTCGCGGTCGACGGTCACGGTGACCGTGACCCGGGTGGCCTGGGCGTGCCGCACCACGTTGGTCACCAGCTCGCGGACGACGGCGACCACGTCGGGCAGCAGGCGGGGCGGCAGGTCGTCGTCGCCGCGCAGCCGCACGTCCGGGCGCAGGCCCTGCCCGCCGGTGATCGAGCGGACCACGTCGACGATGCGGGTCCGCACCGCGTCGGGGGAGGCGTCGTCGGCCTCGTGCAGCTCGAAGATCGACGAGCGGATGCGGGCGATGGTGCCGTCCAGCTCGTCGACCCGCTCGGCCAGCGCCGCCGCCGTCTCCGGCTGGGTGTCGGCCAGCGAGCGGCTCACCCGGTCCAGGGCCAGCCCGGTGGCGAAGATCCGCTGGACCACGTGGTCGTGCAGGTCGCGGGCGATCCGGTCGCGGTCGGACTGCACCTGCAGCCGCCGCTCCCGCTGCTGGCTGCGGGCCAGCTCCAGGGCCACCGAGGCCTGCGCGGCGAACGCGGCGGCCAGCTCCAGGGTGTCGGGGGCGAACAGCTCCCGGTCGCGCAGCCGCAGCGCCACCACCGTCCCCAGCGCCGGGCGCCCGCCGAGCGGGATGACCAGCGTGGGACCGAAGTGCCGGGCGAGCTCCCCGAGCACCGGGGCCCGCCGGCCGCCGTGGGCCGCCGTGCTGGCGTCGGCGATCAGCCACGGCAGGCCGGAGCGGTGCGCCGTCCCGAGCTGGCTGTCGACCAGCGGCAGCCGCACGCCCTCGAAGCCCTCGACCTCCTCCTTGTCCGGGCCGATGGCGACCACGACGGTCAGCACCTCGTCGTCGTCCGGTGCGGGCACCAGCACGCCGGCGACGTCGGCCGAGGCCAGCTCGGCCACCCGCTCGCCGATCGAGCGCAGCACGCTGTCGGGGTCCGCGCCGGACAGCAGCGCCGTGGCGATGTCGCTGCCGGCCTGCGCCCACGCGCGCCGGTGCTCGGCCTGCTCCACCAGCTCGGCGTTGGCGAGGGCCAGGCCCGCGGCCGCCGCCAGCGCCTCCGCGGCCGCCTGGTCGGCCGCGCTGAACGGCCCGCGGGCGAGATCGCCGGTGAGGTAGACGTGCCCGAAGACGGCGTCCCGGACCCGGATGGGCACGCCGAGGAAGGCGTGCATCGGCGGGTGTCCGGATGGGAAGCCGACCGCCTCGGGGTGGGTGGACAGGTCCGCGAGCCGCACCGGCTCGGGCCGCTGCAGCAGCAGGCCGAGCACCCCGTGGCCCTGGGGGAGCCGGCCGATGCGCTCGCGGTCGGTGGCGTCGACGCCCACGACGAGCAGGCGCTCGAGCCGGGTCCCCGTGCCGTCGAGCACGCCGATCGCCCCGTAGTCGGCACGGGTGTGCTCGACGGCCAGCCGCAGCGTGTGGCGAAGGGTCGCGTCGACCTGCTCGCTGTGCTCGGCGGGGCGCACCCCGGGGACGAGGAACTCGGTGGAGGGCAGGCCCAGGGACCCGGCGGCGGGCGGGGTCACGGCCCGGCGGTCGGGGTGCTCCGGCAGGAGCGGCGGTGGCGTGGCGATGCGGGGCTCCGTCAGGCCCCGCGGGCCAGCCGGCGGGCCGGGTGCCGGGGGACGGCGGGCCGCAGCAGGGTCTTGCCCCGGCCGCTGACCACGACGAGGTCGGCCCCGCGGGCCGCGCTGGTCAGCGCCTCGAGGACCGGCCGCTCGAGGACGGCGGTGCGGACCCGGCCGGAGACACCGGTCGCGGCGACGGCCCGCAGCACCTGGTCGTCCAGCCGCTCCAGGGCGGCGTCCCGCGCCTGCCGTCCGGCGGGAGTGCGGCTGCCCGGGGCGTCGTCGGTCTCGTCGAGCACGCACACGACGACCACGGTGGCCTCGCGGCGGGCGGCCTCCTGCAGGGCCCACACCAGGGCGTCGTGCGGGTCCGGTGAGCCGTCGACGTCGACCAACAGCCAGGGGGCCTGCCGCCGCGGGAGCAGGGGGGCCGGTCGCATGGGCGCCACCCGGCTCCCGCGCGCGCCGTCCGCCGGCCCGCCGTCGGGCCGGTGTCCCTCGTCCATGGGGAGATGGTGGCGACCGGCGTTCCGGTACGGCAGGGCCGAACGGCCCGTGACGGTGCCGGTCACGGCGTCACGGGCCCGTCCGCCGGCAGCTCCCGGTGTGTCGCTCCGCTGGGTGACCTCTCCGGCACGCGACCACCGGGGGCCGTGCCGGCCACGACGGTCGCGTCGCGGTCCTCGTCCCGCACCACCACCGGGCGCAGCCCCCCGGCCCGCACGGCGGCCGCGGTGGCCGGGGCCAGGCCGGCGCTGGTCTCCACCAGCAGCGTGCCGCCGGGTGCCAGCCACCGGCGTGCCCCGGCGGCGACCCGCCGGTGCAGGCCGGTGCCGTCGGGGCCGCCGTCGAGTGCGGCGCGCGGCTCGTGGTCGCGTGCCTCCGGCGGCATCAGGGCCACCGCGGCGCTGGGTACGTACGGGGCGTTGACCGCGAGCACGTCGACCCGGCCGCGCAGCCCCGCGGGCAGGGCGGCGTACAGGTCGCCCCGGTGCACCCGGCCCCCGGCCGGTGCCAGGTTGCGCCGGGCGCAGCCGACGGCGACCGGGTCGACGTCGGCCGCGTGCAGCTCGACCGGTCCGGCGGCGGCCACGGCCAGGCCCACCGCGCCGGAGCCGCAGCACAGGTCGACGACGACCGGTGTCCCGCCGGTGTGCCGCAGGGCGGCGACCGCCTGCTCGACGAGCAGGGCGGTCCGCCGGCGGGGCACGAAGACGCCCGGCTCGACCGCGACGCGCAGCCCGCAGAACGCCGCCCAGCCGACGACCAGCTCCAGGGGCTCGCCGGCGACCCGGCGGGCGAGCAGCGCGGCGAGGTGGGCCGGGCCGGTCGCCTCGGCGAGCAGCACGGCGGCCTCCTCCTCGGCGAACACGCAGCCGGCGGCGCGCAGCGCGGCGACGAGGCCAGGGTCCTCCGCGGGCAGGGGGCACACGCTCACCGGCCTCCCCGTGTCGCGGACCCCCGGGAGGCTACGGGTGCCGCGTGCATGACCACCGTGCCGCCGGGGCACGCCACACAGGGAGCGATCGGCACGCGAACGGCGTGCGACCGGCACAGACGGGAGGTCCCCATGCCGACGACCGGACCAGGACGGGACGGCGAGCCCCACCGGGACGAGTCGACCGCGCACGGACGGCGCGGCCGGCTGCTGGTCTCCGGGACCGTCCTCGGCGGGCTGGCGGTGGTCCTGGCGGTGCTGCTGGGGGTGTCGCAGTGCGGCCAGGAGGTGCAGGAGAACGGCTCGGCCGACCGGCCCGCGCCGGTGGTGCAGGAGGTCGTGCCGGCCGGTGGGCCCGGCCGGGCGTAGCGGCGCAGGTCAGACACCGGCGAGCACGGCGGCCGCGCCCCCCGCGGGGGTCCTCCGGTCCCGGCGGCGCCCGGCTGGTGACCGGCGCAGCGCCGGCGGGTCAGATGCCGAAGCCGGCGCGGTCGACCTTGCGGTGGTATCGCTCGCCGAGCTTGCCGCCGATCAGCGCCCCGAGCAGGGAGGCCAGCAGGGCGGCGACCCCGGCGACGATGCCGGCGGTGGTCGCGGTGTCGCCGCTGACCGGGATGCTCGGCAGGTTCAGCTGACCCAGCACGTTGTACTGCGCGCCCAGCACCGCCCCGAGGACGGCCAGCGCGACGACGACCAGCAGGCCGATGACCCACACGGCCAGGCCCTGGCGGATGCCGTCGAAGCGGCTCATCCGCCCGGCCACGTAGCCGCCGGCGAGGTAGGCGAGGAAGAGCACGACCAGCAGGGCGATGCCGCCGATCAGGCCGATCGTGTCCGCCTGCGCGCTCGCCTGGTCGGCGGCCAGGGCGCCCGTGGCGGCCTCGGAGAGGCCGAGGGCGACGCCGGCCGCGGACAGCAGCGCCAGCAGCAGGACGGCCAGGCCGTTGGCCGACAGCCAGCCGAAGAAGGCGGCCCCCCACTTGATGCCGCCGTAGCGGGCGTGCTGGGCGTCGACGGCCTCGCGGGCGCTGCCCCGGGTGGCGTACGCGCCGTCGGTCGCCGTCGCAGGGTCGGGTCGGGTGCGGTCGTGCTCGGTCACGTCGGCTCCTGAGGGGGGCGGGGCGACCGCGGGCCCGCGTCGCCGTCCTCCTGGCTGCCCGTGCGGGTGCCGGGGTGAACGGGCGACGGCCGGATGTGATCCAACTGTCACGTGGCCGCGGGGGCGTCCGCGGGCGTGCAGCAGGCGTCGGCGCCCTCGGGGGTGAGCGCGGCCAGGGTCGCCAGCAGCCGGACCGGCCCGGCCAGGGCCTCGCAGCACAGCGCGTGGACGTTGCTGCGGCCGCGGGGGGTGACGGTGACCAGCCCCTGTTCGCGGAGGGGGGCGAGGTGGTGGCTGACCAGGGTCTGGCCCATCCCGCTGAGGTCGGCCAGCTCCCGCACCGAGCGGGGCCCGTCGGCGAGGAGCAGCAGCAGGTGCAGCCGGTTGGGGTCCGACAGCGCCTTGAGCTGCGGGGCGAGCAGCCGCGCCCGGTCGGCGGCGGGGACGAACGCCCCGGGGTCCAGGAGGCGGACGTCGAGGTCCTGGCGCATGCCCCGAGTATGGCAGGCGGTCGTTGTCATCGACAACGTCGGCTGTTATTGTCCGGCCGTGGACACGGAGCTGCCGGTCGTGGTCGTCGGCGCCGGCCCGGTCGGGCTCGCCGCGGCCGCCCACCTGCTGGAGCGCGGGCTCGAGCCGCTGGTGCTGGAGGCCGGTGACCGGGTCGGCGCGGCCGTCCGGGAGTGGGGGCACGTGCGGCTGTTCTCCCCGTGGGAGTACGACGTCGACGCCGCCGCGCTCCGGCTCCTCGAGCGCACCGGCTGGGAGTCGCCCGGCCGCGACGAGCTGCCGACCGGCGACGAGCTCGTCGAGGCCTACCTGGCACCGCTGGCGGCCACGCCGGAGCTGGCCGGGCGGGTCCGCACCGGCACCCGGGTGGTCGCGGTGACCCGCCAGGGCGTCGACAAGACCCGCGGCGTGGGTCGCGCCGGGCGGCCCTACGTCGTGCGCACGGTGCGCGGCGGCCGGGTGGCCGACGTCGCCGCCCGGGCGGTGCTCGACGCGTCCGGGACGTGGGGGAACCCCAACCCGCTGGGTGTCGCCGGGCTGCCGGCGATCGGCGAGGACCGGGCCGGCCCCTGGGTGACCGGCCCGCTGCCCGACGTGCTGGGCGCCGACCGCGCCCGCTTCGCCGGCCGGCACGCCCTGGTGGTCGGCATGGGCCACTCCGCGGCGACCACGCTGCTGGCGCTGGTGCGGCTGCGCGAGGAGGAGCCGGGCACCGAGGTCACCTGGGTGGTCCGCGGCCGGTCCCCGGCCCGCCTCTACGGCGGCGGGGACGCCGACGGCCTGCCGGCCCGCGGCCTGCTCGGCTCGACGCTGCGGGCCGCGGTGGCCGCGGGCGCGGTGACGCTGCTGCGGGAGACCACGCTCGCCTCGCTCACCCCGCCGCCCGGCCGGACGGGACGGCTCACCGTCGCCGGCACCGGGCGCGACGGCGTGCCCGTCGAGCTCGCCGTCGACGTCGTCGTCCGCGCCACCGGTGCCCGCCCCGACCTCGGCCTGCTGCGCGAGGTGCGCCTCGACCTGGACCCCGGCCTGGAGGCGCCGTCGGCGCTGGCGCCGCTGATCGACCCGGACGCCCACTCCTGCGGCACGGTGCCGCCGCACGGCGAGGCGCTGCTCGCCCACCCGGACGACGGCCTCTACGTCGTCGGCGCCAAGTCCTACGGCCGGGCGCCGACGTTCCTGCTGGCCACCGGCTACGAGCAGGTGCGGTCCATCGCCGCGCACCTCGCCGGCGACGCCGAGGCGGCCCGGCGGGTGGAGCTCGCGCTGCCCGCCAGCGGGGTCTGCTCGACCGACCTGGCCGGCCGGGAGGCGGCCGACCTCGCGGCCGTCGGCTTCGCGACCGGGTCGCGGCACGGCCGCTCGGCCGAGGAGGCGCCGCCGGCCGCGGCCTGCTGCGGGAGCCCGCCCACGCCGGTCACCGTGTCGCCGTCCCGTGCGGGCTGAACGGCGGGCACTGATCGGCCTGTGCGTCACCCAGGTCACCAGCTGGGGCGTCCTGTACTACGCGTTCCCGGTGGCTCTGGCCGCCATCACCGCCGACACCGGCTGGTCGGCCACGGCGGCGACCGCCGCGTTCTCCGCGGGCCTGGTGGTGTCCGCCCTGGCCGGGATCCCGGTCGGGCGGTGGCTGGACACCCACGGGCCCCGGCGGGTGATGACCGCGGGCTCGCTGCTCGCCGTCCCGGCCACGGTCGGCATCGCGCTGGCACCCACCTACCCGCTGTTCCTGGCGGCCTGGCTGGTGGCCGGGGCGGCCATGGCCGCGGTGTTCTACCAGGCTGCGTTCGCCGCCCTCACCCGCTGGTACGGCGACCGGCGGGTCCGGGCGCTCACCGCGCTCACCCTCGTCGCGGGCCTGGCCAGCACGCTGTTCGCCCCGCTGACCAACGCGCTGGTCGAGGCGCTGGGCTGGCGGGACACCTACCTGGTGCTCGCCGCGGTGCTGGCGGTCGTGACGGTCCCGGTGCACGCCCTCGCGCTCACCGCGCCGTGGGTCCCCGCGGGCCACCGCGACTCGCCGGCGGCCCGGCGGCCGCGCCGGGTGCCGAACGAGGTGCGCAGCACCGAGTTCCTCGCGCTGTCCGGCGCGCTGACCCTCACCGCCCTCGGCCTGTACGCGACGAGCCTCACGGTGATCCCGCTGCTCACCGGCCGCGGCTTCTCCGCGTCGCTGGCGGCGACCACCCTGGGGCTCCTCGGCGCCGGCCAGCTGCTGGGCCGGCTGCTCTACGCCCCGCTCACCGCGCGCACCACCGCGACCGGGCGGACCGTGGTGCTCGTCGCGGCCGGCGCGCTGGCCATCGGCCTGCTCGGGACGCTGCCCGGGCCGCCGGCCGCCCTCGTGGCCGCCGCGGTGGCCCTCGGCGCGGTCCGCGGGGCGTGCACCCTGCTGCAGGCCACGGCGGTCGCCGACCGGTGGGGGACGGCGCACTACGGCACCCTCTCGGGGTTCTTCGCCGCGCCGGTCACCGCGGCGACCGCGCTGGCCCCCTGGGTGGGCACCGCGCTGGCCGAGGCGATCGGCAGCTACGCGATCGCGTTCGGCGTGCTCGCCGGCGTCGTCCTCACCGCCGTCGGCCTGGCCTGGCTGGCCGGCGCGCCCCGCGGAACGACACCGCGCCCCGCCTCGTCCGGCCGGACGTGAGACCCCCCGCCCGCTGTCCGCTGGTCCTCGCCGTCGCGCTGGGCGCGCTGCTGTCCGGGTGCGGTGCCCCCTCGGCCGCCGACCCGCAGGTGCTCGCGGCGGAGGAGGTGTTCGTCGACGAGCCGGTGGTGGTGCCCGACCCGTCCGGGACGTCGGCCACGCTGCGGGTGTCGACCGACCTCGACATGGCCTGCGCCGTGGTGTCCGGGCGCGACGGGTTCCCGCACCCCCGACGCCGCCCCGGTGGCCACCCCCGGGGACGAGGTGGCCGCCGGCGCCACCGTGGTGGACGTCAGCTCGGAGTCCTCCGACTCCTTCGCCGCGTCCCGGGCGGTCGACGGTGACCTGGCGACCGAGTGGTCCAGCGCCGGGGACGGTGACGACGCGTGGATCACGGTGGACCTCGGCCGTCCGGTCGACGTGGCCGGCCTCACCCTGCGCAGCCGGGCGATGAGCGACGGCACGTCGGTGGTCGAGACCCTCACCGTGACCGTCGACGGGGGCCGCACGTACGGGCCGTCCCAGGGCGGCACGGCCGTCGTGGTCGACGAGGTCGACCTCACCGGCCGGGTACTCCGGTTCGACGCCGAGCGCACCACCGGGGGCACCACCGGGGCGGCCGAGATCCAGGTGTTCGCGGCCCCCTGAGGGCGGGGGGACGGTCGCTCAGCGGGCGGCCGGGGCGACGTCCAGCTCGGTGAGCAGGCCGCGGACGCGGGTCTCGATCTCGTCGCGGATGGGGCGCACGGCCTCGACGCCCTTGCCCGCGGGGTCCTCCAGCGCCCAGTCGAGGTAGCGCTTGCCGGGGAAGACGGGGCAGGCGTCCCCGCAGCCCATGGTGACGACGACGTCGGAGGCCTCGACCGCCTCGGTGCTGAGCACCCTCGGCTGCTGGCCGGTGATGTCGATGCCGACCTCGGCCATCGCCTCGACGGCCGCGGGGTTGACCCGGTCGGCGGGCAGCGAGCCGGCCGAGCGGACCTCGACGGCGTCGCCGGCGAGGGAGCGCAGCCAGCCGGCCGCCATCTGGGAGCGGCCGGCGTTGTGCACGCAGACGAACAGCACGCTGGGCTTGCCGGTCATGCGGGGACCTCCTCGGGTTCGGTCTGCCGACGCGCGGCGAAGACCGTGGCCACGGCGGACAGCGCCTCCGGGCGCACGGCGTAGTACACCCACACCCCGCGCTTCTCCCGGTCCAGGACCCCGGCCGAGTGCAGCACCTTGAGGTGGTGGCTGATCGTCGCCTGGGTGAGGTCGAAGGCCTCGTTGAGGTCGCACACGCACGCCTCGCCCCGCTCGCCGGAGGCGATCAGGCTGACCAGGCGCAGCCGGACCGGGTCGGCCAGCGCCTTGAGCAGGAGGGCGACGGACCGGGCCTGCTCCTCGCTCATGGCGGTGCCGGTCAACGGCGTGCAGCAGGCGAAGCCGGGGTCCGTCGTCTCGTCCGCGTCCGTGGCCATCGACGCCCATCGTAGTGACGGGCGTCGATGCGGTCACCCGACGGCGGGTGGACGGGGGGTGACGACCGGGGGCGGGTGGCGCCGCTGACGGGGGCGCCGGGGGAGTCGACCGGTGGCCGACGTGGAGCGGGTGACGAGAATCGAACTCGCACTGTCAGCTTGGGAAGCTGATGTTCTACCATTGAACTACACCCGCGTGGTGCGTCGACGAGCCTACCGGAGCGCCCCGTCCGTGGGCAGCGGGGGCCCACCCGAGCGGATGACCACCGTGGTGCCCGACGGGCCGGGGGTGGCGGTGACCTCCCCGACGGCGCTCATCAGCATCGAGCCCCGGCCCCGGTCCATGCTCGGCACCCGCTCCCGCCAGCGGCCGTGGTCCCGGACGGCGACCTCCACCAGCCCGCCGGCCACCTCGACGTGCACGTCGACGACCGGCTCGGCCGGGTCCTGGGCGTGCTCGATCGCGTTCGTCGCCGCCTCGCACACCGCGAGCACGAGGTCGTAGGCGCGGTCGCCGTCCACGCCGGCCTCGGCGAACAGCGTCCGCAGCCTGCGGCGCAGCACCGGGACCGACGAGGCGGCCGACGGCAGCCGCCAGTGCCGCCGGACGACGGCCCGCGCCGGTACCGCCGGCGGCGCGGACGACGGCTGGCGGGGGTGCGGCGGGGCCGGGGGGGCCGCGTCCGGGTCCGGCGCGACGGGTGCCGGCGGGGGCGGGGTGCCCGGCCGCGCGCTCGCCGCGGCCCCGGCCGCACGACCGGCGGCGCGCTCGAGCACCGCCCGCAGCCGCGCGACCAGCTCCGCGGACTCGAACGGCTTGGCCAGGTAGTCGTCGACACCGGCGTCGAAGCCCTCGACCGCGGCCTCCTGGCCGGCCCGGGCGGTGAGCATGACCACCGGCACGTCGCGCAGGGCCGGGTCCACGCGCAGCGCCCGCAGCAGGCCGAAGCCGTCCAGCGCGGGCATCATCACGTCGGTCAGGACGACGTCGGGCCGCGCGGCGGCCACGGCGGCCAGCGCCTCCTGGCCGTTGGTCGCGGTCCACACGGTGAACAGCGGGGACAGCAGCCGGGTCAGGTAGGCCCGCATGTCGGCGTTGTCGTCCACGACCAGCACGCTGGCGCCGGTGCCGGCTGCGGCCGGGCGGGAGCCGGCGGCATCGACGGCGTCGTCCCACGGCGTGACGACGCCGCCGCGCGCCGAGGGCGACGGGACGGCCGGACCGCCGGCCGGGGCGTCGGGCTCGCCGAACGGCACCCGGACGGTGAACGTGCTGCCGACGCCGGGTTCGCTGGTCGCGGTCACCTCGCCGCCGTGCAGGGTGACCAGCTCGCGGGCCAGCGCCAGCCCGAGCCCGGTGCCCTCCCGGCTGCGCGCGGCCGTGCCGCTGCCGCGGTGGAAGCGCTCGAACAGCAGTGGCAGCTCCGCGCGGGGGATGCCCACCCCGGTGTCGGCGACGGTGAGCACCAGGGAGTCGCCGTCGGCCCGCAGCGAGACGTCGATGCCCCCGACGAAGGTGTACTTGACCGCGTTGGCCACCAGGTTGAGGACGATCTTCTCCCACATCCGCGGGTCCACGTACGCCGGGCGGTCCAGCGGCGGGCAGTCGACCGACAGGCGCAGCCCCGCGCGCTCGGCGGCGGCCCGCAGCACCCCGGCCAGCTCCGCGGTGAGGGCGGGGACGTCGGTCTCCACCCGGACCGCCGACGCCCGGCCGGCCTCGATGCTGACGAACTCCAGCAGGTCGTTGACCAGCCGCTGCAGCCGCTGGCCGTTGCGCAGCGCCAGGGTCAGCGAGCCGCGGACGTCGTCGGGCAGCGCCGTCCCGGCCGCGGCGAGGGTGTCGGAGAGCGGGCCGAGGAGCAGCGTGAGCGGGGTGCGCAGCTCGTGGCTGACGTTGGCGAAGAACGCCGTCTTGGCCCGGTCCAGCTCGGCCAGCGCCTCGGCGCGGGCCCGCTCCTCGGCGTAGGCGCGGGCGTTGCGCACGGCGGCGGTGAACTGGCCGGCGAGCAGCTCGTGGAAGGAGCGGTACTCCCCGTCCAGCGCGCGGTTGGGGTTCACGCCGAGCACGAGCGCGCCGAGGTGCTCGCCGTCCGCACCGTCGAGGGGCAGGACGACGGCCTCGGTGACCGGGTCGCCGAACGGGCCGCCGTGGACGCCGAGGGCGGCGACCGCGGGGGGCAGCAGCCCGCCGGGGCCGGCCGCCGTCCCCGGCAGCGACTCCGCGGTGCAGCCGACCACGGCCGCGCGGCGCAGCCCGTCCGGGCCGGCCAGGTACACCGCTGCGAACGGGACGTCGAGGGCGCCGCCGGCCAGCGCGGCGGTCATCGCCGTGACCGTGGCCGTCTCGTCAGCGAGCCCCCCGGACGACGACGCGACGTCGTGCAGCAGCCCCTGGCGCCGCTCGGCCAGCACCTGGCGGGTGACCTCCGTGCAGACCGCGTGCATGCCTGCGACCCGGCCGTCGTCGCCGTAGGCGGGTGCGTGCGAGACGGTGAAGTAGGTCTCCTCGCGGTAGCCGGCCCGCTCGAGCAGCAGCAGCAGCTGCGGGATCCACGACGCCTCGCGGGTGGCCATCGCGTGCTCCACCGGCCCCTGCAGCGCCGCCCAGCCCTCGGCCAGGGTGACCCGCAGGTCCTCGCCGATGGCGGCGGGGTGCTTGGTGCCGATCAGCGTCGCGTAGGCGTCGTTGTAGAACTGCGTGTACCGCGGCCCCCAGGCCAGGATCATCGGGAACCGCGAGACCAGCACGGTGCGGACGGCGTGCCGCAGGCCGGCCGGCCACTCCCCGACCGGGCCCACCGGCGTCGTGGACCAGTCGAAGGCGGCCATCAGCCGGCCGTTCGCGCCGCCGTCAGCGAAGAGCTCGTCGTCCCCCGGGGCGTGCGGCGGGGAGGCGTGCGTGCCCACGTGCCGGCGCACCTCCCGTGCTGGTCGTCCGCGCCCGCCGGACGTGTCCCGGGCGCGCGTCGTCGGCGGTGCCCGGCGGGCCGGGTACCGGGACCGGAACGCTACCCGTGTGGGCGGCCGCGCCGGACCCGGCCCCGGTCAGACCGCCCAGCCGGGGCAGGTGACCGCGCAGCCGGTCGACAGCACCGGCCGCAGGGCCGCGAAGGCCGCGCTGCGCACCAGCCGCTGGCCACCCGGACCGGTGCGCACCTCCGGCCCGCCGGCGCCCGCGTCCGGGCCGCCGGTGCCGTCGCCGGCCCCCGGCCCGGGGGTGCCCGGGTCCGCGGGGGTGTCGCCGCCCGGGCCGGGAGCGGCCTGGGTGACGTAGCTCAGCGCCGCGGTGAGCACCTCCTGCTCCCGGCCGTCCGCGGAGAAGACGTGCACGTCGTAGACGCCCTCGACGCGGGCCGGCGCCCGGAAGTCCAGCCGGGTGCCGGTGGTGCGCAGCACCTCGGCGGCCGCGGTGTCGCCGACCCGGACCCGCGCTCCCGCGGGGATCGCGGTGCCGGTGAGCGTCACCGTGGTGCCGCCGTCCACGCCCACCACGGCCGGGCTCACCGAGGTGATGCCGAACGGGCCGGTACCGGGGTAGGTCACCTCGCCGCCGGGGGCCGGGCTGTCGGGGGCCGGGCTGCCGCCCGGGTCGCCGGGGCCGGGGCCGTCGGCGGCGTCCGGGGTCGGCGCACCCGGGGGCACGTCCACACCCGGCGCGTCCGGCGGGGTCCCCGGCGAGGTCGGGGCGTCGGGCGCGGGAGCGCCGTCCCCCGGGGGCGGGCTGCCGGGGCCGTCCGGGACGGACCCGTCCGTCCCGTCGCCGCCGGGCGGGCTGCCGCCGGGCCCGTTGCCGCCGGACCCGGGGTCGCCGGGAGCCGGGGTGCCGGTGCCGGGGTCGCCGGGAACCGGGTCGCCCGGGGTGGGGGTGCCCGCGCCGGGGTCACCCGGGGCCGGGGTGCCGGCGTCCGGGCCGCCGCCGGAGCCGCCCTCCGGGGGCGTGCCGCCGTCGGGTGCCGGCCCGCCGGGGGTGTCCCCGCCGGGAGCGGGGGTGCCGGGTGCCGGTGCGCCGTCGGCGGGCGGCGGCGCGGCCGCCGTCCCGACCAGGAGCGGCGCGGCGTGGGTGCGGCCCAGGGCGGCGCCGTCGCGGTCGAGCTGGACGGTCAGCACGTAGCGGCCGTCGCCGAGCTCGACCGTGGGGGAGAGGGCGAGCTCCGCAGGTGACCCGGCGGTCCCGAGGGCGAAGCGCGCCGTCCCGCTGTCGTCGGTGGCCAGGGTGGTGCCGCCCACGGTGAGCTCGGCGCCGGAGACCGCCCAGACCTCGCCCTGGTGCTCCATGCCGAGGCCGACCGTGAGGCCGTAGTCCCCGGTACCGGGCGCGCCGCCGGCGGTCACCCGGGGGGTCACGACGCCGGCGGGGGCCGACATCGAGCTGAAGGCGTAGGCGACGCCGTCGGCGGTGCGGGCCGGCAGGCGGCTCAGCGAGAGGCGGCCGCCGGTGACCGACCGGCCGGCGAACGCCGCGACCGGGTCGGCGTCCTCGAGCAGGGCCGACCGCAGCTGCTCCGGCGTCGCGGCGGGCATCGCCTGCCGGTAGAGCGCGACGGCGCCGGCCACCTGTGGCGAGGCGATCGAGGTGCCGTTGATGACCCGGTAGCCGCCGTCGTTCCAGGTGGTGAACACCCAGCTCCCGGGGGCGAAGAGGTCCACCGAGGTGGCGCCCCACGCGGAGAAGTCGCTGACGGCGTCGGCCGCGTCGGAGGCGCCGACGGTGATCACGTTGGGCTCGGTCAGGCTGGCCGGGTACAGCGGCGCGGCGTCCCGGTCCTGTGCGTCGTTGCCGGCGGCGACGACGACCACCACGCCCCTGCTGGCGGCGTAGGAGACGGCCGAGCGCAGGTTGTCCAGCGCCCACCCGCTGACCGGCCCGCCCCAGGAGGCGTTGACGACGTCGGCCCCGTGGTCGGCCGCGTAGCGGATGGCCTCGGCGCCCAGGACGACGTCGACCCCCTCCCCGCTGCCGATGACCAGCGGCATGATCGTCACGCCGGGCGCGACCCCGGCGGTGCCCTGCCCGTTGCCCGCGCGGGCACCCACGGCACCGGCGACGCTGGCGCCGTGCGTGCCGCCCGCGCCGTTGTCGACGTCCGGGCTGTCGGTCGTGAAGTTCCAGCCGTGGCAGTCGCCGGCCCGGCCGTTGCCGTCGGTGTCCGTGTCGCCGCACACCTCGGCCGGGTTGGTCCACAGCGCGCCGGCGAGGTCGGGGTGCTCGGCGTCGTAGCCGGTGTCGACCACGGCGACGACCACGTCCTCGCCGGCGCCGACGTCCCAGCCGGTGGTCGCGTCGGCGTCGGCGTCCGCGCGCGCCGCCTGGCCGTAGGCGTTGCTGCCGGTGTTCTCCAGGTTCCAGCCGTACTGCGGCCAGTAGGGGTCGGTCACCGTCCCGGCGGCCACGGGGACCGTCGGGGAGAACTCCGCGTCGGCGACGCCGGGCAGTGCCTCGAGCTGCTGCGGGGCCAGGCCGTCGGTGGCCGCCAGCACCCGCTGGCCGCCCACGACCTGCGCGGTGACGACGCCGTCGGCGCCGCCCACCGCCCGCGCCAGGTCGGCCGGGACGACGCCCGGGGCGGGGGTGAGCACGAAGCGGGTCAGCCCGTCGCCGGGGCCGAACTCGGTGGCCTCGCGCACGTCGGGCGCGGCCAGCGCGCTGATCGCGGCGGCGCCGACGTAGCCGGCCACCACGGAGCCGACCAGCACGACGGACAGGCCGCCGCGGCGCAGTACCGCTGCTCGGGATCGGGACACGGACCCTCCACTCCACGGAGCCGGCCGGAGCGGGCCAGCGGGAGGGGATCGACGCGCCCGGCCCTCCGGTTGAGGGCCGCGCGCCGGATCCGCCCCGGAGGAGGGAGGAACGGTGGTCCCTACACTCCGCCGCATGCTGCTGTCCGACCGCGACATCACCGCTGCGATCGCCGAGGGCCGGCTGGGCATCGACCCCTACGACGCGGCGCTGGTGCAGCCCTCGAGCATCGACGTGCGGCTGGACCGCTTCTTCCGGGTGTTCAACAACGCGCGCTACACCCACATCGACCCGGCGCAGCAGCAGGACGACCTGACCACCCTCGTCGAGCCCGACGGCGACGAGCCCTTCGTGCTGCACCCCGGGGAGTTCGTGCTCGGCTCGACGCTCGAGGTGGTGTCCGTCCCCGACGACGTCGCAGCAAGACTGGAAGGGAAGTCGAGTCTGGGGCGTCTCGGACTGCTGACCCACTCCACCGCGGGCTTCGTCGACCCCGGGTTCTCCGGGCACATCACCCTGGAGCTGTCCAACGTGGCCAACCTGCCGATCACGTTGTGGCCGGGCATGAAGATCGGCCAGCTGTGCATGTTCCGGCTCACCAGCCCGGCCGAGCACCCGTACGGGTCGGCGGTCTACGGCTCGCGCTACCAGGACCAGCGCGGCCCGACGCCGTCGCGGTCCTTCCGCAACTTCACCCGCGCCGAGACGCGGCGTCCGGCTCCCTGACCGGGCCGGCGAGCTCGTCGTCCACGAACCGCTCCCGGGTCACCTGCCAGCCGGTGACCAGCATGCCGGCCAGCCCGGCCAGCAGGAGGACGAACATCGGGGCGTAGGAGCCGGTCCACCCGAGCAGGACGCCGACCAGCAGCGGCCCGGCCCCGGCCAGGACGTACCCCCAGCCCTGCACAGCGGTGGCCAGCGCGGCGGTGGACTGCGGCGTCCGGGCCCGCAGCCCCAGCAGGGCCAGGACCATCGCGAAGGTGCCCAGCCCGACGGCGAGGAAGGCCATCCACAGCCACGGCACCGTGGTCGGGGCGACCCACAGGCCCACCCAGCCGACGGTGTAGCAGCCGAGGAAGGACAGCAGCAGGGGCCGCTGCAGGTGCGGGCGCACGGTGAGCGAGGGCACCACCGCGTGCACCGGGATGACCAGCAGCTGGTTGACGCCCAGCAGCACGCCCGCGGCCGCGGCGCTCAGCCCGGCGTCGCGCAGGTAGGAGGGCAGCCAGCCCACGAGCACGAAGGCCTGCAGCGCCTGCAGGCCGAAGAAGCAGGCGAAGACCAGCGCCAGCGGGCTGTGCACCAGCGACGACGTCCGGACGGCGGGGCGCGCCGCCGCGCCCGCCCCGGGCCGGACCGGGACGGCGAGCCACGGCAGCGCGGCGACCAGGGCCAGGACCGCCCACATGCCCAGAGCCCAGCGCCAGCCGTCCTGACCGATCGCCCCGGCGACGGGCGCGGCGGTGACCGCGGCCACCGTGCCGCCGGCGGTGAGCGCGCTGCTGTAGGCGCCCACCAGCAGCCCGGTGCGCTCGGGGAACCACCGCTTGACCAGGCCGGGCAGCAGCACGTTGCCCAGGGCCCCGCCGACCATCGCCAGCACCGTGCCCGCGACGAACAGCCAGAACGCCCCGGCCACCGCACGCAGCACCAGCCCCGCGGCCATGGCCAGCAGCGCGCCGGCCAGCACGTGCCCGTCGCGGTAGCGGGCGGCCAGCGGCGGCCCGGCGAAGCCGATGGCGGCGAAGCACAGCACCGGCAGGCTGGTCACCAGCCCGGCCAGGCCGCTGGAGACGCCGAGGCCGGCCTGCACCTCCTGCAGCACGGGGCCGACGCTGTTGACCGCCGTCCGCAGGTTCAGCCCGGTGAGGACGATCGCCGTGCCGACGAGGAGCAGGCCGCGGCGCGTCACCCGGCGATGGTCCTCCCCGCGGCCGGGCCGCCCGCGCGGGGGTGGCCCGGGCCGTCAGCGGGTGGCGCGGGCGCCCACCTCCGCGACGCGGGGGCTGGTGCGCGGCAGCCGGTGCCACAGGTACTTCTGCACGGCCAGGGTGACGGTCGCGGCCACCAGGATCCCGGCCAGGTTGACGCCGAGCTGCACCGCGGCGCGGATCAGCTCGTTGCCGCCGCCGAGGGCCAGGGACAGGCCGATGTCGGCCACCGCCGGGACCGTGGTGACCGAGATGAAGACGCCGACCAGCGCGCCGCTCCTGCCGGCGGTGAGTGACAGCACGCCCGCGACGCCGGCCAGCACCGCCACGATCGGCGACCAGCGGTCGGGGGCGGTGATGAAGCCGGTCTGCGGGCGGTCGTCGGAGAGCACCTCGGGGCCGTACCAGCCCAGCCCGTAGCCGACGAGGGCGAGCAGCACGGTGATGGCGATGGCCACGGCGAAGCCGACGACCAGCGCCTTGGCCGCGGTGCGGACCAGCGCCGGCCGGCGGTGCACCACGCCGACGGCCAGGGCGGCCAGCGGGCCGAACTCCGGGCCCAGCACCATCGCGCCGATCACCAGCACGGCGGAGTCGACGATGATCGCCACGCCGGCCAGCAGGGTGGCGATGGTGAGGAACGCGAGGTAGGCCACCGAGAGGGTGGAGTCCGCCGCCGTCGTCCGCACCACCTGCTCCCAGACCACCGCGTCGCTCCCGTCGCCGGGGGCGAGGTCCTCGGCCCGTGCCGCGGCGTCGGAGACGGCGGCGTCGACGGCCTCCATCGTGATGCTGCCGTCGCGGTCCACGTGCAGCCGGCGCAGGCCGGCCACCAGGGCGTCGGCGGACTCCCGGGCGACGTCGGCCATGACGAGGTCCCCGACCGGGGAGAGCGAGACGCCCGGGAGGACGGCGACGTGCGCCGTCCCCGGGCAGTCCTCGAGCAGCGCCACGACCGCGTCGGTCCGGTCGTGCGGAGCGGTGATCCTCAGGTGCAGCAGCACCGGGCCGTTCTACCCCACCGGCCGGCCACCGCCGCTCACGGCGTGTGGCCCGTCGCCGCGGAACCGGTGCCCGCCACGTCGTCGGCCTCGGTACCGACCTCGGCGCCGTGCTCGGTGCCCGGCGTGCCGGCCGGCGCCATCGACCGGAGCAGGATCTGGCTGACGTCGAGCACCTCGACGTGCTCGGCGGCCTCGCCGTTCTGCTTCTTGGTGGTCAGCGCGTCGGACAGCATCGTGATGCAGAACGGGCAGGCCGTGGAGATGACGTCGGGGTCCAGGCCGAGGGCCTCCTCGGTGCGCTCCACGTTGATCCGCTTCCCGATCTTCTCCTCCATCCACATGCGCGCACCGCCGGCGCCGCAGCAGAAGCCGCGGTCCTTGCAGCGGTGCATCTCCTGGGTGGACAGGCCCTGGACGCTGTCGAGGATCTCCCGCGGCGGCGTGTAGACCTTGTTGTGCCGGCCCAGGAAGCACGGGTCGTGGTAGGTGACCTTGCGGTCGACCGGCGTGACCGGGGTCAGCCGCCCCTCCTCGACGAGCTGGCTCAGCAGCTGGGTGTGGTGCACCACCTCGTAGTCGCCGCCGACCTGCGGGTACTCCCGGCCCAGGGAGTTGAAGCAGTGCGGGCAGGTGGTGACGATCTTGCGCGTGCCGGGCCCGCGGCCCTCGAAGACGCCGTCCAGCGTGGCCACGTTCTCCTGCGCCAGCATCTGGAAGACGAACTCGTTGCCCATCCGGCGGGCCGGGTCGCCCGAGCAGGTCTCCCCGGAGCCCAGGACCGCGAACTCCACGCCGGCGGTGTGCAGCAGCTCGGCGACGGCCTTGGTGACCTTCTTGGCGCGGTCGTCGATGGCGCCCGCGCAGCCCACCCAGAACAGGTACTCGACCTCGGCGTCCAGCGGGCCGTCGGCCTGCCGCACCTCGAAGTCCATCTCCTTGATCCAGTCCTCGCGGGCGCTGGCCTGCACGCCCCACGGGTTGCCGCGGTTCTCCAGGTTGCGCAGCATCACGCCGGCCTCGGACGGGAAGCTGGACTCGATGAGCACCTGGTAGCGGCGCATGTCCTCGATGTGGTCGACGTGCTCGATGTCGACCGGGCACTGCTCCACGCAGGCGCCGCAGTTGGTGCAGCTCCACAGCACGTCGGGGTCGATGACCCCGCCTTCTTCGAGGGTGCCGACCAGCGGGCGGTGCGCCTGCGCGTCGTTGGTCCCCTCGATGCGGGCGTAGCCCGACGTCCACACCTGCTCGTCGCTGGGCTTGAGGACGTCGTAGTCCGGCGCGGTCTCGCTGGCGGTCTTCGCGCCGAGCAGGTACGGGGCCTTGGCGTACAGGTGGTCCCGCAGGTCCATGATCACCATCTTGGGGCTGAGCGGCTTGCCCGTGTTCCACGCCGGGCACTGGCTCTGGCACCGCCCGCACTCGGTGCAGGTGCTGAAGTCCAGCATCCCCTTCCAGGTGAAGTCCTCGATCTTGCCGCGGCCGAAGGTGGCGTCCTCGTCGGGGTCCTCGAAGTCGATCGGCTTGCCACCGGAGGTCATCGGCTGCAGCGGGCCCAGCGCCTGGCCGCCGCCGGACTCGCGCTTGAAGTAGATGTTGAAGAAGGCGCTGAACCGGTGCCACGCGACGCCCATGTTGAGCAGCCGGGAGACGACGACCACCCACACCAGCGACACGACGATCTTGACGAACGCGATGACGCTGACCAGGTCGGGGCTGGCCGGCAGGAGGTTGGCCAGCAGGCCCGACACCGGGTGCGACCAGGACGGCGCGTCGTCCAGGCCGGCGGCGACCTTGGCCGCGCGGATGCCCAGGATGCACAGGCCGACGACGAGCACGACCGCTTCGACGAAGTAGCCGCGGCCCTCGTTGGAGCCGGCGAAGCGGCTGGCGCGGCCCTTGCGGCGCGGGTGGTCCAGCTGGCGGCGGACGATCAGGTAGAGGATGCCCAGCACCGTGCCGGTGCCGATGACCTCGACGAACAGGCTCCACAGCCCCCACGTGCCGATCAGCGGCAGGTGGAAGGCCGGGTCGAAGACCTCCCCGAACGCCTCGACGAGGGTGAGGAACAGCCCGTAGAAGCCGACGAAGACGAACCAGTGGGCGACGCCGATGGCCGACCACTTGAGCATCCGGGTGTGCCCGAGGGACTCCACCGCGAGCGTCTTCAGTCGCGGGCCGACCGGGCCGGTGCGGGTGTCGTCGGGCTGGCCGGTCCGGATGATGCGGACCATGGCGCGGACCGCCCGGTAGGCCATCACCGCGGCCACGACGAGCAGGACGAGGCTGATCGTCCCGAGGACGAGCTGCAGCGGGCCGGTCATGACGTTCCCTCCCGGACGCCGGCGCGGCGTCGGTCGATCCCCCACCCGCCGCGACGGCGGGCGGACGCAGCACCGTCGGGCCGACCGTGCGCGTGCACGCGTCGGACGATAGCTGTCGGCCGCACAGGCTACTCGCCGGTAACCCTCGCCGTCGTCCTGCGGTGTGACCCGCCCCGCCCCGCTCCGGCCGGCTGCCCCGCTGCAGACACGGCGGCCCCGACCTCGCTGTCTGGTGCCCGACCTCGCCCCGCAGCGCGAGGTCGGGCACCACGGGGCGAGGACGGCGCCGTCCGGGGCGACCACGGAGCGTCACAGGTGCACCTGCCGGGGCCGGGAACACCGCGCGCGCACGTGCCGTTAGGGTGGGCAGGAAAGTTGAGTGGACCACGCGCAAGGCGCTTCCACCGGCTCCCTCCGGACCAGCACGACCACCAGCACACACGGAAGAGAGGCCAGCTCCATGGCTCGAGCGGTCGGTATCGACCTCGGCACCACCAACTCCGTCGTCACCGTCCTCGAGGGCGGCGAGCCGACGGTCATCGCGAACTCCGAGGGCTCGCGCACCACCCCCTCGGTCGTCGCGTTCGCCAAGAACGGCGAGGTCCTCGTCGGCCAGTCGGCCAAGAACCAGGCCGTGACGAACGTCGACCGCACCATTCGGTCGGTCAAGCGGCACATGGGCACCGACTGGAAGACGCCGGAGATCGACGGCAAGAAGTACACGCCGCAGGAGATCAGCGCGCGGATCCTGCAGAAGCTCAAGCGGGACGCCGAGACCTACCTGGGCGAGCCGGTGACCGACGCGGTCATCACCGTCCCCGCCTACTTCGAGGACGCGCAGCGCCAGGCCACCAAGGAGGCCGGTGAGATCGCGGGCCTCAACGTCCTGCGCATCGTCAACGAGCCGACGGCGGCCGCGCTGGCCTACGGCCTGGACAAGGGCGAGACCGAGCAGACGATCCTGGTGTTCGACCTCGGCGGCGGCACCTTCGACGTCTCCCTGCTGGAGATCGGCGAGGGCGTCATCGAGGTCAAGGCCACCGCCGGTGACAACCACCTCGGCGGGGACGACTGGGACCAGAAGGTCGTCGACCACCTGGTGCGCACCTTCAACGCGTCCAACGGCATCGACCTGTCCAAGGACAAGCTGGCCATGCAGCGGCTCCGCGAGGCCGCCGAGAAGGCCAAGATCGAGCTGTCCGGCGCGCAGTCGACCAACGTCAACCTGCCCTACATCACCGCCGGCGCCGAGGGCCCGCTGCACCTGGACGTCACGATCACCCGCGCGGAGTTCCAGCGGATGACGCAGGACCTGCTCGACCGCACCCGCGCGCCGTTCAACCAGGCGATCCGCGACGCCGGCGTCTCCGTCGGCCAGATCGACCACGTCGTCCTGGTGGGTGGCTCGACCCGCATGCCGGCCGTCACCGACCTGGTGCGCGAGCTGACCGGTGGCAAGGAGCCCAACAAGGGCGTCAACCCCGACGAGGTCGTCGCCATCGGCGCCGCCTTGCAGGCCGGCGTGCTGCGCGGCGAGGTCAAGGACGTCCTGCTGCTCGACGTCACCCCGCTGTCCCTGGGCATCGAGACCAAGGGCGGGATCATGACCAGGCTCATCGAGCGCAACACCACGATCCCGACCAAGCGCTCGGAGATCTTCACGACGGCCGACGACAACCAGCCGTCCGTGCAGATCCAGGTCTTCCAGGGCGAGCGCGAGATGGCGATGTACAACAAGAAGCTCGGCATGTTCGAGCTGACCGGTCTGCCCCCGGCGCCGCGCGGCGTCCCGCAGATCGAGGTGGCCTTCGACATCGACGCCAACGGCATCGTGCACGTGTCGGCCAAGGACCTCGGCACCGGCAAGGAGCAGTCGATGACCATCACCGGCGGCTCGGCCCTCCCGAAGGACGACATCGAGCGGATGATGAAGGACGCCGAGGCGCACGCCGAGGAGGACAAGCGCCGCCGCGAGGAGGCCGAGACCCGCAACCTGGCCGAGTCGCTGCAGTACCAGACCGAGAAGTTCCTGGCCGAGAACGGCGACAAGATCCCGGCCGACAAGAAGGAGGAGCTCGGCGAGGCCCTCACCGAGCTGCGCTCGGCCCTCGGCGGCTCGGACATCGCCGCGATCAAGGCGGCCCAGGAGAAGGTGGCCCGGGTCTCCCAGGAGGTCGGCGGGGCGCTCTACGCCCAGCAGGCCGAGGCCGGTGCGGCCGGTGCCGGTGCCGGTGACCCCGGCGCGCCGGGCGGTGCGACGGGTGGGGCCACCGGTGCGACCGCGTCGGACGACGACGTGGTCGACGCCGAGATCGTCGACGAGGACAACGACCGCCGATGAGCGAGCGGGAAGAGGAGCCGCGGGTCGTCATCCGCGACAAGCGGCGCATCGACCCGATCAGCGGCACCGTGCGGGTGCCGGCCGGTGACCCACCGGCCGGCGCCCGCCCGGGCGTGGACCCATCAGAGGAGCAGATGAGCGAGCAGCAGGCCCCCGACGGCGCGCAGCCGACGGTGGTGGACGACGACAGCGCCCGCCAGCTGGCGGAGCGGACCGAGGACCTCCAGCGGGTCACCGCGGAGTACGCGAACTACCGCCGCCGGGTGGACCGGGACCGCCAGCTCGTGGTCGACCAGGCCGCCGAGCGGTTCGCCGCCCAGCTGTTCCCCATCGTCGACGACATCGAGCGGGCCCGTGACCACGGGGACCTCACCGGTGCGTTCAAGGTGGTGGCCGACCGCGTGCTCGGGCTGATCGACGGCCTGGGCGTGGAGGCCTTCGGCGTCGCCGGCGACCCGTTCGACCCGGCGCTGCACGAGGCGGTCATGCACGACACCTCCGCCGACGTCGACGTCCCGACCGCGACGACGGTGCTGCGGCAGGGCTTCCGCCGCGGCGACCGGGTGCTGCGGACGGCGATGGTCGCGGTCACCGAGCCGGAGACGCCGGCGGCGGCAGCGGCCGCGCCCACCCAGCCGGGCGGCGAGCCGGCCACCGGTCCGGCGTCCGACTGAGCCGGGAGGGAGGCGCCCGATGAGCACCCGGGACTTCATCGAGAAGGACTACTACGCCGCGTTGGGCGTCCCCCAGGACGCCGACGCGGCGGCCGTCAAGAAGGCCTACCGCCAGCTGGCCCGGGACCTGCACCCGGACAAGAACCCGGGCAACGCGCAAGCGGAGGCCCGGTTCAAGGAGGTCTCCGAGGCCTACGACGTGCTGTCCGACCCCAAGCGGCGGGCGGAGTACGACGAGGCCCGGCGGCTGTTCGGGGCCGGCGGCGCCGGCGCGCGGGCCGGGTTCCCCGGCGGGTTCCCCGGTGGCGCCGGCGGGCAGGCGTTCGACCTCGGCGACCTGTTCGGCGCCACCGGCGGTGGGGCCCGTGCCGGGGGCGCCGGCGGTCTCGGCGACCTGTTCGGCGGCCTCTTCGGGGGCGGCGCCGGTGCCGGGTCGGCCCGGGCACGCAGCCAGGCGGCCTCCGGCCCGGCCCGCGGACAGGACGTCGAGACCGAGGCGACGCTGTCGTTCGAGGAGTCCGTCCTCGGGGTGACCGTGCCGCTGCGGATGCAGAGCCCGGGCACCTGCCCGACCTGCGCCGGGTCCGGCGCCCGGCCGGGCACCAGCCCGCACACCTGCCCCGTGTGCCAGGGCGTCGGGGTGACCAGCCGCAGCCAGGGGGCGTTCGCCTTCTCCGAGCCCTGCCGCAACTGCCGCGGCACCGGCCAGGTGGTCGAGGACCCGTGCCCCACCTGCGCGGGCAACGGCGTCACCAACCAGACCCGCACGATCACCGTGCGGATCCCTGCCGGCGTCAAGGACGGCCAGCGGATCCGGCTGGCCGGCAAGGGAGCGCCCGGACGGCGCGGCGGCCCGGCCGGTGACCTGTTCGTCGTCGTGCACGTGTCCGAGCACGAGCTGTTGGGCCGCAAGGGCAACGACCTGACGCTCACCGTGCCGATCACGTTCGCCGAGGCCGCCCTCGGGGCGACCCTGACCGTGCCCACGCTGGACGGTGACGTCACGCTCAAGGTCCCCCCGGGGACGGCGAGCGGCCAGACGCTGCGGGTGCGCGGGCGCGGCGTCCCGGGCAAGGGCCGGGCCGGCGACCTGCTGGTCACCGTGGAGGTGGCGGTGCCCAAGCGGCTCACGCCCGCCGCGGAGGAGGCCGTCAAGGTGCTCGAGGCCGAGCTCGGCGACCCACGGCCGCGGATCACCGCCGCCGTCCAGCAGCAGGGCGGCACCCGGTGAGCGCCCCGGGCCGCGAGCAGGCCGACGCCGGCCGGGCCGTGACCGACGACGCGCCGGTCTTCGTCATCTCCGTGGCCGCGGAGCTGGCCGGCATGCACGCGCAGACGCTGCGCCAGTACGACCGGCTGGGCCTGGTGAGCCCGGGCCGCACCCGCGGCGGGGGCCGCCGGTACAGCCCGCGCGACGTCGCGCTGCTCCGCGAGGTGCAGCGGCTCTCCCAGGAGGACGGCGTCAACCTCGCCGGGATCAAGCGGATCATCGACCTGGAGTCGCAGGTCGAGGCGCTGCGGCAGCGGGTGGAGGAGCTGATCGACGAACTCGGGGCCGCCGAGCGCCGGGCGATCGCGGCGGAGACCGCCGTGCAGGCCGGCTACCGGGGCGACGGCTACGGCTCCGCCGTCCTGTCCACCGGGGCCCTCGTGCCGCTGCGACCGTCCACCTCCGCCCTCGTCGTCTGGCGGCCCCGGGACGACCGGTGAGCCCGGTGGACCCGCACGAGGCCTTCGTCGGGGTGGAGCGGGAGATCGGCCTGCTGCTGCGCCGCTCCCGCGCCATCTCCGCGCGGCTGTCCCGCGAGCTGCACCCGGACCTGGACGGCGCCGCCTACGGCCTGCTCGCCCTGCTGCAGGACACCGGGCCGCTGCGGGCCAGCGACCTGGTGGCCCGGCTGGGGCTGGACAAGAGCACGGTCAGCCGGCAGGTGTCCTCGCTGGTCGGCCTGGGCCTGGTCGTCCGCGAGGCCGACCCGGCCGACGGCCGGGCCCAGGTGCTCAGCACCTCACCGGAGGGGGCGGCCCGGCTGGGCCGCATCCGGGACGCCCGGCGCGCCCGGTGGGAGGCCGACCTCGCCGGCTGGCCGGCCGAGGACGTCGCCACGCTGGGCGAGCTGCTGGCCCGGCTGAACCGGCTGGGGGAGGCCGAGGCCCGCGAGGCCGAGCAGGAGGAGCCTGTCCGGGGGTAGCGACGACGGCGCCCCCGTACCCGGCCGGGTACGGGGGCGCCGTCGGTCACCGCCGGCGTGGAGCTAGCCGCCCACGGGGGCCGGGACCATCCAGCCGAGCACCGGCGTGGCCTGCAGCACCACGATCAGGCACATGAGCAGCAGGAGCAGGATGCTCCAGCCGAACACCTTCCGGAACAGCTCGCCCTCCCGGCCCGCCATGCCGACGGCGGCGGCGGCGATGGCCAGGTTCTGCGGGCTGACCATCTTGCCCATGACGCCGCCGGAGGAGTTGGCCGCCGCGAGCAGCACCGGGTCCAGCCCGGCGTTGGTCGCCGCCTGCACCTGCAGCGCACCGAACAGCGCGTTCGCCGAGGTGTCCGAGCCGGTCACCGCGACGCCGATCCAGCCCAGGATGGGGGACAGGAAGGCGAAGAAGCCGCCGGTCTCGGCCAGCAGCCGGCCGAGGTGGCTGGTCATGCCCGACTGGTTGAGCACGTAGGCCAGGGCGAGCACCGCCATGACGGTGAGGATGGCCCACTTCAGCTCGCGGTAGGTGTCGACGTAGGCCTTGAGCCCCCGCGCCGGGGAGACCCGCAGCACCAGCATGGTCAGCAGGCCGGCGAAGATCATCAGGGTGCCCGCGGCGGGCAACCAGTTGAAGTTGTACGTGGTCGACGCCAGCTCGGCGTCCGACCCGGCCGCGAAGATGTTGAGCCCCGGCCACGCGAAGGACGTCGTGAACGGCGGCTCCGCCAGCGCGCTCTTGATCGGGCCGAGGTTGGCCAGCGAGAAGATCGCGATGATGATCCCGTAGGGGGCGTATGCCTTCACGACCTCGGCCCGGCTGTCGTCGACCGCCGGCCCGCCACCACCGACGGCGGGGGCGTGCGGGTCGCGGGCGTCCTGCCGGCCCGGAGCGTCGCCGAGCTGCTCGCCCGCCGTCGCGCCGATCCCACCGCGCGTGCCGTCGGACCCCGCGGCGGCGGTGCCACCCGCACCGCCGCCGACCGTGGCCGCGGTGACCGGCTCGTAGGCCGCCGTGCGCATCCGGACGACGGCGACGACGGCGGCCGCGGCCACCAGTGCGGCGATGATGTCGGTCAGGGGCACCGAGATGTAGTTGGCGGCCACGAACTGGGCCACGCCGAACGCGACGCCGCCGACCAGCGCCTCGCGCCAGGTGTCGCGCAGGCCGCGCTTGCCGTCGACCACGTACACCAGGACCAGCGGCACGAACGCGGCCAGGATCGGCGTCTGCCGGCCGGCCATGGCGCCCAGGGTGTCCACGGTGAGCCGGGCGTCGTCGCTGACGCCGGAGGTGACCGTGGCCAGCGTGATGATCGGCGTGGCCAGGGCGCCGAAGGCGACCGGCGCGGTGTTGGCGATCAGCGCAACGACCGCGGCCTTGAGCGGCTGGAAGCCCAGCGCCATGAGCATGACGACGCTGATCGCGACCGGCGTCCCGAAGCCGGCCAGCGCCTCGAGCAGGGCGCCGAAGCAGAAGGCGATGATGATCGCCTGGATCCGCTGGTCGGGGCTGACCTTCTCGAAGGAGCGGCGCAGCACGTCGAAGTGGCCGGTGGCGACGGTGAGGTTGTAGACCCAGATCGCGTTGATGACGACCCAGAGGATCGGGAAGAAGCCGAAGGCGGCGCCCTCGGACGCCGACAGCAGCGTCTGCCCGACGGGCATCCGGAACGCGACGATGGCCAGCACGACCGCGACGGCCAGCGAGATGAGCCCGGCCAGCCAGGCCTTGAGCTTCAGCGCGCCGAGGAGCACGAACAGGGTGAGCAGCGGGATCGCTGCCACCAGCGCGCTCAGTGCGAGTGACCCACCGACGGGGTCGACGACCTGCTCGAACAACGGAGCTCCTTCCCTCGACCGTGAGGGCGCGTGGGCTGGGTGGGGGTGGTGCGGCGGGGCGGGGGAGCGGGGTGGGTCAGGAGGCGGCGGGCCGGGTCAGGGCGGTGCCGGGGCCGGTGAGCGCCCGCTCGAGCAGGTCCTCCACGGGCACCCCGCGGATCGAGGCGTCCAGCACCTGGACGGTGTGCGCGACCGGCATCCGCTCGCCCATCCGGGCCAGCGTCGTGGCCACCTGCATCCAGCAGCCCGGGTTGGCCGTGACCATGAGCTCGGCCCCGGTGACCAGGACGGCGCTCGCCTTGCGCTCGCCCAGCTCCCGGGCCGGCTCCGGCTGGAGCATGTTGTAGGTCCCGGCGCTGCCGCAGCACAGCTCCGCCTCGGCGATCGCCTTGATCTCCACGCCCGGGATGCCGCGCAGCACCTGCCGCGGTTGCTGGCGGATGCCCTGCGCGTGGGCGAGGTGGCAGGCGTCCTGGTAGGCCACGGTCATCGGCAGCGGGTGCCGCTGGGCCACCGGGCCGAGCTCGGTGATGAACTCGCTGATGTCCCGCGACTTCCGCGCCAGCGCCTCGGCGCGCTCGGCCCACTCCGGCTCGTCGCGCAGCTGGTGGCCGTACTCCTTGACGTTCGAGCCGCAGCCGGCGGCGTTGAGGATGACGTAGTCGACCCCGGCCCGCTCGAATGTCTCGATCGTCCGCCTGGCGAACTGCAGGGCCTGCTCCTCGCGGCCGCCGTGGCCGGGCAGGGCGCCGCAGCAGCCCTGGCTGCGCGGCACGATGACGTCGCAGCCCTCGGCGGCCAGCACCCGCACGGTGGCCGCGTTCACGTCGGGGAAGAAGGTGCCCTGCACGCAGCCGGCGAGCAGGCCGACGACGGCGCGGCGCTCGCCCACGGCCGGCGTCCGCTCGGGCACCCGCTCCACCGGGCCGAGCTTGGGGGCCAGCGACTCCATCGCCTGCAGCGGCGCGGGCATCTTCCCCATCAGGCCCGAGCGGGTGAGCAGGCTGCCGAGCCGGCTGGCCTGGTAGGCCCGCAGCGGCCCGCGCAGCGCGCGCAGCCGCCGCGGGTAGGGGAACAGGTTGTAGATGAGGTCGCGGTAGAGCTTCTCCGCGCGGGACCGCTGGTAGCGCCGCTCGATCTGCGGGCGGGTGGCCTCGATGAGCTTGTCGTACTGCACGCCGGACGGGCAGGCGGTGACGCAGGCCATGCAGCCCAGGCACTGGTCGAAGTGCCGCACCATCGAGTCGTCGAGCGGCTCGCCCTCCAGCGCCTCCTTCATGAGGTAGATGCGCCCGCGCGGGCTGTCCATCTCCTCGCCCCAGAGCACGTAGGTGGGGCAGGTCGGCAGGCAGAACCCGCAGTGCACGCAGTCGCCGATGAGCGCGGCGTCCGGCGGGTGGTGCTCGTCGAACGCCGGCTGCACCGCCTGGCGCGTGCCGGGCAGGCCGAGCAGCGTGGAGGTGCCCACGGTGGCGGCGCCGGTGCCCGGCGGCAGGTCGATGTCCTGGCCGAGGTCGAGCGGTCGGCGCGCACCGATCGCGGCGGCCGGCGCCTCGTCGGCGGCCCGCGCGGCGCCGGTGGCCGACCCGTTGGGCAGGTCGGCGGTCGAGTCGCGCACCGGGTTGACGTTCGCCGAGGCGCCCGGGGAACCGGCCGGCGGCGAGTCGCCGCGACCGTGGCTGCCCGGCGTGATCTCCGTCATCTACAACCCTCCGACGAACCGGCCCGGCGACATGCGTCGCTCGGGGTCGAACCTGTCCTTGACCCGCCGCATGAGGTCCAGCGCGTCACCGACCGGGCCCCAGTGGTCCAGCCGGTCACGGACGGCGTCGGGTGCGCGCAGCACCACCGCCGTCCCGTCGTGCGGTGCGAGGGCGCTGCGCAGGGCGGGCAGCACGGCGGCGACCTCACCGGCGGGGACGGCGGCGTGGCACACCCCCGTGCCGGCGTGCGCGGCCACGGCTGCCCCGGCGGGCAGGGCACCCAGCACCGACGACAGCGCGGCCGGTGCGAAGGCCAGCCGGAGCAGCACGTCGTCGGCGCCCCCGGGCCGGGCGCCGAAGTCGGCGGGCAGGTCCGCGGACTCCGTGCCGCCGCCGAGCAGGGCGACGGCCGAGCGCGCCTGGTCGCTGACCGACTCCGCGATGGACTCGAACAGCACGACCAGCCGCCCGGCGCCGCCGGCGGTGCCGATCAGCTCCACGGCCGTCGGGGTGAGCGTCGAGCGGCCCAGCGCGATCGCCAGCGACCCGGCGGCCGCGACGTCGGGCAGGTCGAGGGTGACCACCCGGCGCGCCGGCGGGACCGGGTGCAGCCGCCAGGTGGTGGAGGTCGCGACGCCGAGCGTGCCGTGGGCCCCGGTGAACAGCTTGCCCAGGTCGTAGCCGGCGACGTTCTTGACCACCTTGCCGCCGGCGTGCGCCACGGTGCCGTCGGCGAGCACGACGGTGATGCCGATGAGCAGGTCGCGGGTGGTGCCGTAGCGCAGCCGGCGCGGGCCGGAGGCGTTGGCCGAGACCACCCCGCCCAGCGTGGCGCCCTGCTCGGGCGGGTCCAGGCCGAGCAGCTGACCGGCCTGCCCGACCGACGCCTGCAGGTCGGCCAGGCGCACCCCGGCCTCGGCCACGACGGTCAGGTCGCCGGCCACGTGCTCGACGATCCGGTCCAGGCCGGTGAGGTCCAGCAGCAGGTCCGCGGAGGTGGGCGGCGCGGCCCACGTCGTCTTGGTGCGCCCGCCGACCGGGACGACGGTGTGCCCGGCGGCCGCCGCCGCCCGCAGCACCTCGGCGACCTGCTCGGTGCTCGCCGGCCGGACCACCTCGCCCGGGACCACGCCACCGACCGCGTCGTCGGCGCCGCCCGGCCTCCGGGTGTCGGTGGCGGTGGTCACGAGTCCTCCTCGCGGGCGCTGGTCGGCCGCGCGCCCGACGGTGCCCTGCCCGTCGGGGAGCTCCCCCGCCCGCCCACTAGAAGACCTCGCCCAGGCCCGCCGCCTGCACCGGGTGCTCGCCCTTGCGCACGCCGGGTCGCTCGCCGCACAGCCGCGGGGTCGGGAAGACCTTGCCGGGGTTGGCGATGCCGTCGGGGTCGAAGGCGCACCGCACCAGCTGCATGGTGTCGAGGTCCTCGGGGGTGAACTGCTTGCCCATCTTCATCCGCTTCTCCTGGCCCACCCCGTGCTCGCCGGTGATGGAGCCGCCGGAGGTGATGCACAGCTCGAGGATGTCCCCGGCCAGCTCCTCGGCCTCGTGGGCCTGCCCTTCAACCGCGTCGTCGAAGAGCACCAGCGGGTGCAGGTTGCCGTCGCCGGCGTGGAACACGTTCGCCACCCGCAGGCCCTTCGCGTCGGCCATGCGCTTCATCTCGGCCAGCACCTCGGGCAGCTTGGTGCGCGGGATGACGCCGTCCTGCACGAAGTAACTGGGGCTGATCCGGCCGACCGCCGCGAAGGCGGACTTGCGGCCCTTCCACATCAGCGCCCGCTCCTCGGCGTCGGCGGCGATGCGGACCTCGAAGGCGTTGCGCCGCTGGGCGATCTCCTCGACCTGCTTGAACTGCGCCTCGACCTCCACCCGCGGGCCGTCGAGCTCGATGACCAGCACGGCCACCGCCCCCTCGGGGTAGCCGCAGCTGACCGCGGCCTCGGCGGCCTCGATGGCCAGCGCGTCCATCATCTCCACCGCGGCGGGCAGGATGCCGGCGCCGATGATGTCGCTGACCGTGCCGGCGGCGTCCTCGACGGAGCGGTAGCCGACCAGCATGGTCTGCACCTCCTCGGGCACCCGGACCAGCCGCAGCGTCAGCTCGGTGGCCACGCCGAGGGTGCCCTCGCTGCCGATGAAGGCGCCCAGCAGGTCGTAGCCGGGGTGCTCGGGGGCGCGGCCGCCCAGGTGCACGACCTCGCCGTCGGGCAGCACCACCTCGGCGCCGAGCACGTGGTTGACCGTGAAGCCGTACTTCAGGCAGTGCGCCCCGCCGGCGTTCTCGGCCACGTTGCCGCCGATGGAGCAGACCAGCTGGGAGGACGGGTCCGGCGCGTAGGCGAGGTCGTGCGGCGCGGCGTCCCGGGTGACCCACAGGTTGATGACGCCGGGCTCCACGGTGACCTGCCGGTTGTCCGGGTCCACCGGGCCGAGCGACCGCAGCCGGGACAGCACCAGCAGGACGCCGTCCGCCCGGGGCAGCGCCCCGCCGGACAGCCCGGTGCCCGAGCCGCGCGCCACGAACGGCACCCCGGCCTCCGAGCACAGCCGCACCGTGTCGACCACGTGCTGGCGGCTCTCGGCGAGGACCACGATCGCGGGGGTGACCTTGAAGTTGGCCAGGCCGTCGCACTCGTAGGTCCGCACCTGCGTGCGGTCGGTGAGCACCCGCTCGGTGCCGACGGCGGCCCGCAGCCGCTCGGCGAGCGCGGCGGTGCGCTCGGAGGTGGCCGGTTCGGCGGTGGCGTTCTCGGCGAGGGTGGTCATGGTGTCCTCACGGCAGGCGCTCGTACGCGGGCAGGGGCGGGGGGTCGGGGCACTCGTCGGCCACGGCGGTCCCGGGGGAACGGTGTCCGTGCATCGTCCCACCGGCCGGAGGAGACGGCATCGTCGTGCCGGTCCCCGCCGCACGGGTCACCGCGGGACCGCCCGCGCCGGCGGTGGCGCTCATCGTCCTCCCTGGGTCGCTGTGCGGAGGGCGCCGACCTGTTCCGGGGACCGGGCGGCGCGGCTATCGTGCTTTCCACATCGCGGAACAGCCCGCTCGATCACAGGGAAAGTAGTGGGCCCGGTCACCCGGGGCAACTCGGGCTCGAGGGGTGGGGGATGACGGCAGGGGCGGCGGCGCCGGGCGGCGCGGCGGACGGCGTGCAGTCGCTGGAGCGCGCCTTCCTCCTGCTGGAGCTGATGGCCGAGGCCGGTGGGGAGGTGGCGATCAGCCGGCTCGCGACCGACAGCGGGCTGCCGGTGTCGACCATCCACCGGCTGGTGCGCACGCTGGTGTCCCGCGGCTACGTGCGTCAGCTGCCGTCGCGCCGCTACGTCCTGGGCCCGCGGCTGATCCACCTCGGCGAGTTCGCCGCGCGGATGCTGACCACCTGGGCGCGCCCGCACCTGACCTGGCTGGTCGACGCGATCGGGGAGACGGCGAACCTGGCCGTGCTCGACGGGGACCGGGTCGTCTACGCCGCCCAGGTGCCCTCCCGGCACTCGATGCGGATGTTCACCGAGGTCGGGCGGCGGGTGCACCTGCACTGCACCGGCGTGGGCAAGGTGCTGCTGGCCCAGTTGCCCGCCGAGACCGCTCGCGAGCTGCTGGTGCGCGGCGGCATGCCGGCCCGTACCGACCGCACCGTCACCGACCCCGACCGGCTGCTCGCCCAGCTGCCCCTGATCGCCGCGCAGGGCTACGCGGTCGACGACGGGGAGCAGGAGGCCGGGGTCCGCTGCGTGGCCGTCCCCGTGCCCGGCGGCTCGTCGGCCGGCGCCATCTCGGTGTCCGGACCCGCCGGCCGGCTCGGCCTGGACGCCGTCCCGCGAGTGGTGCCGCTGCTGCAGACGGCGGCCGCCGCGCTCGCCGCGGAGCTGCGGGAGGACGGCGTGCCGCTGCTCAGCGCCCCGTCCAGCTGACCCGCTCGCGGGCCACGAACGCCGCCACCCCGGCGCGGAAGTCCGCGCTGCCGTAGACGGTGCGCACCAGGTCGGTGTCGTCGGGCAGGCCGGCCCGGCGCAGCCGCACCACCGCCTGCTTGGCCGCCCACATGCTCAGCGGGGCGTGGCCGACCAGCGTGGCGGTCAGCTCCTCCAGCGCGGCGTCCAGCCCGCCGTCGGGGCAGGTGGTGACGAACCCGGCCGCGGCGGCCTCGTCGGCGCCGAGCAGCCGGGCCCGCAGCAGCAGGTCCAGCGTCCGCGCCGGCCCCAGGTGCTGCACCAGCAGCGAGACGCTGTTGACCGACAGGCAGTTGCCGAGCGTCCGCGCCACGGGCACGCCGAACCGGGACGACGGGGTGGCCAGCCGCAGGTCGCAGGCCGCGGCGAGGGCCAGCCCCCCGCCGACGCAGGCGCCGTCGACCGCGGCGACCGTGGGCACCGTGACGTCCTCGAGCCGGGTGACCACCCGCTCGATGCCCTGCTCGTAGGCGACGCCGTCGTCCCCGCCGGTGAACTCCAGGAACTGGCTGATGTCGGTGCCGGCGACGAACGCCCGCCCGGCGCCGCGCAGCACCAGCACGCGCACCGCGTCGTCGGCGTCGGCCCGCTCGCAGGCCTCGTGCAGGCCCTCGTACATCGCGAAGGTCATCGCGTTGCGCTGCTCGGGCCGGGAGAACAGGACGGTCAGCACCGCGCCGTCCTGGGTCACCTGCAGGTCCCCGTCCACGTGCTCGCCGCTCACGCGCCCTCCCCGGGGGCCACCGGCGCGGGCTCGGCGGGGACGACCGGCCCGGCCACGGCGTCGACCACGTCGGCGGGGACGCCGGCCCGCTCCAGGACCGTCCGGGTGTCGGCGCCCAGCGGCGGCCCGGCGTGGTCGCGGACGGCCGGGCTGGCCGACATGCGCATCGGCGACCCGAGCTGCCGCTGCGGGGGCAGGGTCGGGTGCGCGCCGTCCCAGAAGAACCGCCGCGCGTGCAGGTGGTCGTCGGTGAAGACCTGGCCGTGGTCGTTGATGGGGGCGCACGGCACGCCGGCCGCGCCCAGCGCCGCCAGCAGGTCCTCGGTGGTCCGGGCGGTCGTCCGGGACTCCACGAGGTCCTGCAGCTCCGCGCGCAGGGCGTGCCGCCGGGTGGCGTCGGCGTAGCGGTCGTCCGCGAGGGCGTCGTCCATGCCCAGCGTGCGGCACAGGCCGGCCCAGGTGTTGGGCGTGTTGGCGCCGATGGTCACCCATCCGTCGGCGGTGCGGAACGCCTGGTAGGGCGCCTGGCTCTGGTGTGCCGAGCCGAGCGGCCCGCCCACCTCCCCGGTGGCGAACCACCGGCCGGCCTCCCAGACCGCGAGGCTCACGCCGGCCTCGAACAGCGAGACGTCGATGCTCTGGCCGACGCCGGTGCGGTCCCGCTCGCGCAGCGCGGCGGTGACCGCCAGGGCGAGGTAGAGGCCGCAGACCAGGTCGCACACCGGGACGCCGACCTTGACCGGCTCGCCCCCGGGGGTGCCGGTGATGCTCATGATCCCGCTGCGGGCCTGGGCCATGATGTCCAGCCCGGGCAGGGGGGCGAGCGGGCCGTCCTGGCCCCAGCCCGAGCCGGAGGCGTAGACCACGCGGGGGTTGACCGCCCGCACGGCGGCGGCGTCCAGGCCGAGCCGGGCCATGGCGCCCGGGCGCAGATTCTCGACGACCACGTCGGCGGTCTCCACCAGCGCGAGGAACGCCCGCCGGCCCGCCTCGGACTTCAGGTCCAGCGCCACCGACTCCTTGTTGCGGTTCAGCCGCAGGTACGGCGAGCTCTCGTCGCCGACGAACGGCCCGCTGGCGCGCACCGGGTCGCCGGCGCGCGGGTCCTCCACCTTGATGACCCGGGCGCCGAGGTCGGCCAGCTGCATGGCGGCGAAGGGGGCGGCCATGAACACGCCGACCTCCAGCACGGTGGTGCCGGTCAGGGGCGGCCGGGCCCCGTCGTCCGTCTCGGTCATGCGCCCTCCCCGGGTGCGCGTGTGGGTCGGTGGTGCGGGAGCCAGTGTGGCCCGGACGCGACCGCGCCCCGGCGGCGGGGAGCCGTCCGGGGCGCGTCGCGTGCTGCGGGGCCTGCTACAGCCAGCCGGGCACCACCAGGACCAGCCAGGTGACCAGCGGGACCACGGCCACCATCGAGAAGCCCCAGATGGTCAGCGAGCGGAACACGCTGTCCCGCTCGTTCTCCTGGGCGTTGGCCACGACCAGGGCGCCGCTGGTGGAGAAGGGGCTGGAGTCGACGATGGACGACGACAGCGCCAGGGCGGTGATCAGGCCGATCGCGCCGATCGACTCGCTGCCGAGCAGGAACGGCACGGCCAGCGGGATGAGCGCGCCCAGGATGCCGGTGGTGGAGGCGAAGGCGGACACGACCGCGCCGATGTAGCAGATCAGCAGCGCGGCGATGGTCGGGGCGCCGAGCTGGGCGACGTTGTCACCGAGCCAGCCGGGGGTGTCGATCTCCTGCATCAGCCCGACGTAGGTGACGATGCCGCAGATCAGCAGCACGGTGGGCCAGGCGATCTGGCCGACGGCGCCCTTCGCGCCGCGGGGGGCGACGATCGACAGGATGACGCCGACGGTGATCGCCAGCAGGCCGATGTCCAGGCCGATCGGCAGCAGCGCACCGAGGACCAGGATGCCGAGCCCGATGAGGGTCAGCGTCCGGTCCCGGTCCAGCGAGGTGACCGGGCCCGGGCGGTCGGCGGTCGCCACCGCGGTGGTCTGCACGGCCTTGTCCTCGGCCCGCTCCTCCGCCTGGCCGTGCACGTGGCCGGGCTGCCCGTGCCGCGGGCTGCCGGCCGCGCTGGAGCCCCCGGCCCCACCCGTGCCCGGGGCCACCGCGCCGCCGGTGGACGGGCTGCCGACGGCCACCGGGCGGGCGTCGGCGTCCGTGCCGCCCTCGCCGAGGTCGACGCGCTGCGGGTTGCCGAGCAGCTTCTTGCCGCCGAACAGGAAGAACACCAGCACGCTCAGCAGCACGTTGGCCACGATCGAGGCGACCCAGAGGAACAGCGGGCTGCCGGGCAGGTCGTTCTGGGCGACCACGTTGTTGGTGATCGACCCGAAGATCGACAGCGGCGAGAAGCCGCCGGCCGTCGCGCCGTTGATGATGAACAGGCCCATCAGCAGCGGGTTGATGCCGTAGCGGCGGGCGAAGGACATGCCCACCGGCGCGATGATCGCGACCACCGCGGGGACGACGCCGCCGATGGCGGTGAGGGCGCCGGTGACCGCGAACATCGCCCACGGGATGGCGACCAGCTTCCCGCCGGAGGCCTTGACCGCGGCGTGCACCAGCCAGTCGACCGTGCCGTTGTTCTTGGCGATCGCGAACAGGTAGGTGACGCCCACGAGGATGACGAACAGCGATCCGGGGAAGAAGCCGAACACCATGTCGGCGTACTCCTCGGACCCGAAGAGGAAGTACCCGAACACGAAGGCGGCCACGAAGGCGAGCGCACCCATGTGGACGGGCAGCACCGTGGCGATCAGGAAGACCGCCAACAGGACGAGGATCGAGACGAGCTGACTGGACACCATTGCCCCTGACGTACGGGACGGACCCGGGGGCGCCGTCCTGATCTCCGTTGTTCCACGAAGCGGAAACCACGTCCCGCTCCCCGTGCATCCAAGTGATCACGGGGCGGTGTGTCAACTGTCACAGAGACCGTCCGGTCCGCTGGACAGCCGTCCGTCAGGCGGGAGTACGGTCCCGCATCGTGGAGTCCGGGTGGACCACGCCCGGCGTGGTTGCGGCGAGAGGGCGATGACATGACGACCACGGGGACGGGCACCGGCGGCCGTCACTTCCTGCAGATCCCGGGGCCGACCAACGTGCCCGACCGCGTGCTGCGGGCCATGGACATGCCCACCATCGACCACCGCGGCCCGGAGTTCGCCGCGCTCGGCCGCGAGGTGCTCGAGGCGGTCAAGGCGCCCTTCGGCACCAGCAACCCGGTGGTCGTCTACCCGGCGTCGGGCACCGGCGCCTGGGAGGCGGCCCTGTGCAACACGCTGTCCCCCGGCGACCGGGTGCTCTGCTTCGAGACCGGCCACTTCGCCACCCTCTGGCAGGACATGGCCCGCCGGCTCGGCCTGGAGGTCGAGTTCGTCCCCGGTGACTGGCGGCACGGCGTCCCGCCCGAGGCGGTGCAGGAACGGCTCGCCGCCGACCCCGGGCACGAGGTCAAGGCCGTCATGGTGGTCCACAACGAGACCTCCACCGGCGTCACGAGCCGGGTCGGGGAGATCCGCGCGGCGATCGACGCCGCGCAGCACCCCGCGCTGTACCTGGTCGACACGATCTCCTCGCTCGGCAGCATCGACTACCGGCACGACGAGTGGCGTGTCGACGTCACCATCGCCGGCTCGCAGAAGGGCCTGATGCTCCCGCCCGGCATCAGCTTCAACGCGGTCAGCGACAAGGCGCTCGAGGCCTCGCGGACGGCCCGGCTGCCCCGCTCCTACTGGGACTGGGAGCCGATCCTCGCGGCCAACGCCAACGGCTTCTGGCCCTACACCCCGGCCACGAACATCCTCTACGGCCTGCGCGAGGCCCTGCGGATGCTGGCCGAGGAGGGCCTGCCCGACGTCTACGCCCGCCACCAGCGGCACGCCGAGGCCACCCGGGCCGCCGTCCGCGGCTGGGGGCTGGAGGTGCTCGCCCTGGACGAGCGGGAGTACTCCGGCTCGCTGACGGCGATCCTGCTGTCCGACGAGCACGACGCCGACGAGGTCCGCCGGGTCATCCTCGAGCACTACGACATGTCCCTGGGTGCCGGGCTGGGCCGGCTGGCCCGCAAGGTGTTCCGCATCGGCCACCTGGGCCACTTCAACGACCTGATGCTCGCCGGCACCCTCGCCGGCGTGCAGATGGGCCTGGTCCGCAGCGGGGTGAAGGTCGACCCCGCGGGCATCCAGGCGGCGCTGGAGGTGCTGGGGCAGTGACAGCCGCGCCGCCGCGACCCTCGACGGCCGCCGCCGAGCACGCCGACCTGGGCGCCGAGCTGAGCCGGGCCCTCGACGGCGAGGTCGCGTTCGACGACTACACGCGTCACCTGTTCAGCCAGGACGCGTCCATGTACGCGATGACGCCGGCCGGCGTCGTCTACCCCCGGCACGCCGACGACGTCGTCGCCACCGTGCGCCTGGCCGGCCAGGCCGGGCTGCCCGTGCTGGCCCGCGGGGCGGGCACCAGCCTGGTGGGGCAGACGGTGTCGCCGGGCATCGTCATGGACCTGTCCCGGCACATGTACGCCATCACCGACCTGGACCCCGACGCCCGGACGGCGCGGGTGCAGCCCGGCGTGGTGCAGGACGAGCTGAACCGGGCGGCGGGGGAGCACGGGCTGATGTTCGGCCCGGACACCTCGACGTCCAACCGCGCCACGATCGGCGGGATGATCGGCAACAACTCGGCCGGCAGCGGGTCCCTGCGCTTCGGGATGACCATCGACCACGTCCTGGAGATGGACCTGGTCCTCGCCGACGCCTCGACCACCCGCTGGGGCGCGCTCGACGAGGCCGAGCGGGCCCGCCGCGCCGAGGGCGACTCGCTGGAGGCCCGCATCCTGCGCGGCCTGCCCGGCATCGTGTCCGCGCACGCCGACGCGATCGGCACCGGCTTCCCGGCCTACTGGCGCCGTGCCGGCGGCTACCGGCTGGACCGGCTGGCCACGGCCCCCCCGTACGACCTGGCCAAGTTCCTCGTCGGCTCGGAGGGCACGCTCGCCGTCACCACCTCGGCGCTGGTCGCCCTGGTGCCCAAGCCGTCCAGGCAGGTCTTCGCCGTCGGCCACTTCCGGTCGGTGCTGGAGGCCACCGCGGCGACCGGGGACGCCCTGTCCCTGGACCCGGCCGGCGTCGAGATGATCGACAAGACCATCCTCGATCTGTCCCGGCGCAAGATCGAGTACGCCGGCCTCGGCCGGATCCTCGAGGGCGACCCCGAGGCGCTGGTGTTCGTGTCCTTCACCGGTGACGACGAGGCCGAGCTCGTCGCCTCCCTCGACCGGCTGACCGAGCTGTGGCGGCGCAACGGCCACGGCTACGCCACCCTGCGCGCGGTCACCCCCACCCAGCAGTCCGACCTGCTCAAGGTGCGCAAGTCCGCACTCGGCCTGCTCATGGCCGCCTCGGAGGGCGCCCGCCGCCCGCTGGCCTTCGTCGAGGACACCGCCGTCCCCCCGGAGCACCTGGCCGAGTACACGGCCCGCTTCCGCGACGTGCTCGACCGGCACGGCCTGGAGGCCGGCTTCTACGGGCACTGCTCGGTCGGCTGCCTGCACATCCGCCCGTTCGTCGACCTGACCGAGCCCGGCCAGGTGGAGACCATGCGGTCGGTCGCCGAGGAGGTCAAGGACCTCGTCCGGGAGTACGGCGGGGCCAACTCCAGCGAGCACGGCGACGGCCTGGCCCGCAGCGAGTTCAACCGGGAGCTGTTCGGCGAGGAGCTCTACCAGGCCATGCGCGAGGTCAAGGCGCTGTTCGACCCGGCGGGGGTCATGAACCCCGGCAAGATCGTCGACGCCCCGGCGATGACCGAGCACCTGCGGGACGCCGACCCGCCGCAGCCCGGGCCGCTGCGCACCCGGCTCACCTTCGACGTCGTCGGCGGCATGTTCGGCGCCGCCGACCGCTGCATGAACATCGGCCTGTGCCGGAAGTCCACGACCGGCACCATGTGCCCGAGCTACATCGCCACGCGCATGGAGGAGCACTCCACCCGCGGCCGGGCCGGCGCGCTGGTCAAGGCGCTGTCCGAGGGCGACCCGCACACCGCCCTGAGCGACGAGCGGCTGCACGAGGCGCTGGACCTGTGCCTGTCGTGCAAGGCGTGCAAGAGCGAGTGCCCGCTGGGCGTGGACATGGCCTCGCTCAAGGCGGAGGCGCTGGCGCACAAGTACGACGTCCAGGGGGTGCCGCTGCGCGCCCGGGTGTTCGGCGCGATCCGCACGCTCAACCGGCTGGGGTCGGCGACGGCGCCGCTGTCCAACGTGCCCGGCCGGATCCGGCCGCTGCGAGTGCTCCTGGACCGGCGGCTGGGCATCGCCCGGCAGCGGCCGCTGCCCCGCTTCCAGCGGGACAACCTGCCGCGCTGGTTCAAGCGGCACCGGCCGGCCGGCACGCCCACCCAGGGCCGGGTCACCATGCTGGCCGACTCCTTCACCAGCTACAGCGAGCCGGGCGTGGGCCGGGCCGTCGTCGAGCTGCTCGAGCACGCCGGCTACGACGTCCGGTTGGAGAGCCGGGGCTGCTGCGGGCGGCCGAGCATCTCCAAGGGCCTGCTCGACGACGCCCGCGAGAAGGCCCGCGGCCTGGCGGCGTCGCTGTGCGCCGGCGGGGCCGCCGACGGGCCGATCGTCGGCTGCGAGCCGTCCTGCATCCTCACGCTGCGGGCCGAGCACGTGTCCCTGCTGCCCGACGACCCCAACGTGCGGGCGGTGGCCGACCGGGTGCGGCTGCCCGAGGAGCTGCTGGTCGAGGCCATCGACGCGGGGCGGCTGCGGCTGCGCGAGGACAGCCGGCTGGCGGGCCGCACGATCGTCTTCCACGGCCACTGCCACCAGAAGGCCGAGGCCGGCACCGCGGCGACCGTGGCGCTGCTCAAGCGCATCCCCGGGGCCACGGTGCAGGAGCTGGACGCCGGGTGCTGCGGCATGGCCGGCTCCTTCGGCTACGAGACGGAGCACTACGACATCTCGCTGCGGGTGGGGGAGGACCGGCTGTTCCCGGCCGTCCGCGCCGCCGCCCCGGACGCCGTGATCGCGGCGACCGGGACGTCCTGCCGCGAGCAGATCCACCACGGCACCCAGCGCACCGCCCGTCACCCGGTCGAGTTGGTCCTGGAGGCCCTCGACCGGTAGGCGTCCGCGAACCGGTCCGCTCACCGGCGCCCCCGGCTACGGTGCGCCGGTGAGCGGGACCCCTCGGCTGCTGGCAGTGGTCAACCGGGCCGCCGGCACCGCCGGGGACGGCGCGGTCGGGGCTGCCCTGCGCGAGCTGCGCACCGGGGCCGACGTCGTGGTGGCCGCGACCGGGTCACCGGCCGAGCTGGACGAGGCGCTCGCCGGGCGTGACGGCCGCCGCCTGGTGGTGCTGGGCGGTGACGGCTCGCTGCACGCCGTCGCGCGGGCCCTGCACCGGGCCGGCGCGCTGGACCCCGCCGAGCCGGTCGGGGTCGTGGCCCGCGGCACCGGCAACGACCTGGCGCGCAGCCTCGGCCTGCCGCTGGACCCGGTCGCGGGTGCGGCCGCCGTCCTCGCCGGGGTGCCCCGGCCGCTGGACCTGCTCGAGGACGACGCGGGCGGGCTGGTGGTCAACGCCGTGCACGCCGGGGTCGGGGCCCGGGCCGGCGCGCGGGCGGACCGGCTCAAGGAGCTGCTGGGGGTGGTCGCCTACCCGGTGGGTGCGGCGATGGCCGGGGTCAGCAGCCTGGGCTGGCCGCTGCGGGTGGAGGTCGACGGCCGGGTGGCGGCGCACCCGCGGGAGGGCTGGGTGGCCGACGGGACACGCGAGCTGCTGATGCTGGGCGTCTGCACGGGCCGCTCGATCGGCGGCGGGACACCGCTGGCGCCGGACGCCGAGCCGGACGACGGGCTGGCCGACGTGGTGCTCTCGGCGGCGACCGGCCCGGTCGCCCGGGCGGCCTTCGCCGCGGCGCTGACCAGCGGGGAGCACGTGGACCGGCCCGACGTGCTGGTGCTGCGGGGGAGCCGGGTGGCGCTCTCCGGCGGCCCGGTCGACCTCGACGCGGACGGCGAGGTCGAGGAGGGAGTGGCGTCGCGGACCTGGCGGGTGCGGCGGCACGGCTGGTCGCTGCTCGTGCCGCCGCCCCCCAGGTGAGGTGATGGAACCGGCCACGCTTCAGGGGCCCGCGCCGAGCCTGCGAGGCGCGGGGGGAAGCGTGGTCCTCATTCCAGCGTGGCGTCCAGGCTGATCTCGTCGACGCCGGCGAGGGCCTTGCTCACCGGGCAGCCGGCCTTGGCCGCTTGGGCGGCCTGCTCGAAGCCGGCGGCGTCGAGGCCCTCGACCTCACCGCGGACCGCGATGGCGATCTTCGTGATGTGCGGGCCGCCGTCCTTCTGGCCGAGGGTGACGTCCGCGGTGACCTCGAGGGACTGCGGGGTGCCGCCGGCCTTGGCGATCTCGTTGGACAGCGCCATCGCGAAGCACGACGAGTGCGCCGCCGCGATGAGCTCCTCGGGGCTGGTGGTGCCGTCGGCGTCCTCGGCCGCGCGCTTGGGGAACGACACGTCGTAGGTGCCGACCTTCGAGCTGGACAGCTCCACCTGGCCGGACCCCTCCTGCAGGGAGCCGTTCCAGGCGGTGCGAGCGGTGCGGGTGGGCATGGGGCCTCCTCGTCGGGACGGTCTGTGTCAGGGGTGCGCTACCCCGGTCCATCGCGCACAACCGTCCGGGGACGTGCAGGTCAGGTCCTCGGCGCGACCCGCTCGGTCACCAGGTTCAGCTTGGCCTTGAGCTCGGAGAACTCCGCGCGGTCGAGGTCCAGCGCGCAGATGATCTCCTCGGAGATGGCGTCCGCCTTGTCCCGCAGCGCGCGGCCGGCGTCGGTCAGCGTGATGGCCACCGACCGCTCGTCCTCCACCCGCCGGTGGCGGGTGACCAGGCCGGCGGTGGTGAGCCGCTTGAGGAGGGGGGACAGCGTGCCGCTGTCCAGGGAGAGCCGGGCTCCGAGCTGACCCACCGTCTGGTTGTCCTGCTCCCAGAGCAGCATCATGACCAGGTACTGCGGATAGGTGAGCCCGATCGCGTCGAGCAGGGGGCGATAACGCGCGGTCACCGCTCGGGAGGCGGCGTAGAGCGCAAAGCAGAGCTGGTCCTCGAGGACCGCGCTCGGTGCCGGGAGACGCGTCATCCTGCAGATCCTAGTGCTCGGGTGCCCGGCGTCTGAGGCCGTTGCCCCCGGACACCCCCCGCAGAGGTGGACGGGCACCCGGACACCGCAGAGGTTGAGCGGAACAGACTCAACCCTGAGCTCGTTGCACACTCCGACACCGACGGCCGGCGAGCCCGGCCCCGCCCGAGAGGACCACCCCCAGAGACCATGCAGAGCAAGCTGACCACCCGTTCGCAGGAGGCGATCACGGCCGCCCAGCGGCTGGCGGTCGACCGCGGCCAGGCCGCGCTGGAGCCCCTGCACCTGCTCGCCGCCCTGCTCGAGCAGACCGACGGCATCGCCGGGCCGCTGCTCCAGGCCGTGGGCGCCGACGTCGCCGACGTCCGGGCCAAGACCGAGGCCGCGCTGCGCCGGATGCCCAGCGTCAGCGGCGCCACCGTGCCCGCCCCGTCGCCCTCGCGGGACCTGCTGCGCGTGCTCAACGCCGCCGGCGAGCAGGCCGGCGCGCTGGGCGACGAGTTCGTCTCCACCGAGCACCTGCTCGTCGGGCTGGCGGGCGTCGACGGCGAGGCCGGTGCCGTGCTGACCAGTTCCGGCGCCACCCGGGACGCGCTGCTGGCGGCCTTCCGCACCGTCCGCGGCAGCCGCAAGGTCACCACCGCGGACCCGGAGAGCACCTTCCAGGCGCTGGAGAAGTACGCCGTCGACCTCACCGCGCGGGCCCGCGAGGGCAAGATCGACCCGGTCGTCGGCCGGGACACCGAGATCCGCCGGGTCGTGCAGGTGCTGTCCCGCCGCACCAAGAACAACCCCGTCCTCATCGGCGAGCCCGGCGTCGGCAAGACCGCGATCGTCGAGGGCCTGGCCCAGCGGATCGTGGCCGGCGACGTCCCGGAGAGCCTCAAGGGCAAGCGGCTGATGGCGCTGGACCTCGCCTCGATGGTCGCCGGAGCCAAGTACCGCGGCGAGTTCGAGGAGCGGCTCAAGGCCGTCCTGCAGGAGATCGCCGAGTCCGAGGGCGAGGTCGTCACCTTCATCGACGAGCTGCACACCATCGTCGGTGCCGGCGCGACCGGTGACTCCGCGATGGACGCCGGCAACATGATCAAGCCCATGCTGGCCCGCGGCGAGCTGCGGATGGTGGGCGCGACCACCCTCGACGAGTACCGCGAGCACATCGAGAAGGACCCCGCGCTGGAGCGCCGCTTCCAGCAGGTCTTCGTCGGCGAGCCCAGCGTCGAGGACACCATCGGCATCCTGCGCGGCCTCAAGGAGCGCTACGAGGTGCACCACGGCGTCCGGATCACCGACGCCGCGATCGTCGCCGCCGCCACGCTGTCCGACCGCTACGTGACCGCCCGGTTCCTGCCGGACAAGGCGATCGACCTGGTCGACGAGGCCGCCAGCCGGCTGCGGATGGAGATCGACAGCCGCCCGGTCGAGGTCGACGAGGTCGAGCGCGCCGTCCGCCGGCTGGAGATCGAGGAGATGGCGCTGGCCAAGGAGGACGACCCCTCCTCGGTCGACCGGCTGGCCGCGCTGCGCGCGGACCTCGCCGACAAGCGCCAGCAGCTCGACGAGCTCACCGCCCGGTGGCAGCAGGACAAGAGCGCCATCGTCCGCATCCAGCAGATCAAGGAGGAGCTGGAGCGGGCGAGGCTGGAGGCCGAGCGGGCCGAGCGGGACGGCGAGCTGGCCAAGGTCGCCGAGCTCCGCTACGGCCGGCTGCCGCAGCTGGAGAAGGCGCTGGCCGACGCCGAGGCGTCGGTCGCCGGCAGCGACTCCATGCTCAAGGAGGAGGTCGGGCCCGACGACATCGCCGAGGTCGTGCAGGCCTGGACCGGCATCCCCGCCGGGCGGCTGCTCGAGGGGGAGACCCAGAAGCTGCTGCGGATGGAGGACGAGCTCGGCCGCCGGGTGGTCGGCCAGCCCGACGCCGTCCGCGCCGTCTCCGACGCCGTCCGCCGGGCCCGCTCCGGCGTGGCCGACCCCGACCGGCCCACCGGGTCGTTCCTGTTCCTCGGCCCGACCGGCGTCGGCAAGACCGAGCTGGCCAAGGCGCTGGCGGAGTTCCTGTTCGACGACGAGCGGGCGATGGTCCGCGTCGACATGAGCGAGTACTCCGAGAAGCACTCGGTGGCCCGGCTGGTGGGCGCCCCGCCCGGCTACGTCGGCTACGAGGCCGGCGGCCAGCTCACCGAGGCGGTGCGGCGGCGGCCCTACACCGTCGTGCTGCTCGACGAGGTGGAGAAGGCCCACCCCGACGTCTTCGACGTCCTGCTGCAGGTGCTCGACGACGGCCGGCTCACCGACGGCCAGGGCCGGACGGTGGACTTCCGGAACACCATCCTGATCCTGACGTCCAACCTGGGCTCGCAGCTGATCGCCGACCAGTCGCTGCCGGAGGAGCGGCGCCGGGACGCGGTCATGGGCGTCGTCCGGTCGCACTTCAAGCCGGAGTTCCTCAACCGGCTGGACGACGTGGTGGTCTTCCGGGCGCTCGGCAGCGAGGAGCTGGCCGGCATCGTCGACATCCAGGTCGGCGTCCTGGCCCGCCGGCTGGCCGCCCGCCGGCTCGCGCTGACGGTCACCGACGCCGCCCGCGAGTGGCTGGCGCTCAACGGGTTCGACCCGGTCTACGGCGCCCGCCCGCTGCGCCGGCTGGTGCAGTCGGCGATCGGGGACCAGCTGGCCAGGGCGCTGCTGTCCGGGGGGGTCCGGGACGGCGACGAGGTGGTCGTCGACGCTCCCGACGACCTCGCCGAGGACGGCCTGAGCGTGCGCCGCGCCTGAGGAGGACACACTGCCCCCGCCGCCCGCATGCCGGCGGCGGGGGGCAGTGGGGCCGCCCGGGCGGGCGCGGGCGCACCGATCCGGTCTCGATGGGCGGACGCCACTGGCCCGGCACGGGTGGGTCCGTGATCATCGGGGGAGTGACCGAGGGACGACGAGGGAGCGTGCGATGACGTCAGGGCAGGGCGGCCAGGACCCCCAGCAGGGGCAGCCGCCGCAGGACCAGCCGGGCTGGCAGGCTCCGCCGGGGCAGGGGTGGCAGCAGCAGCCCCCGCCCGGCCAGGGCTGGCAGCAGCCGCCCCAGGGTCAGGGCTGGCAGGACCCCCAGCAGGGCTGGCAGCAGAGCCCCCCGCAGGGCTGGCAGCAGGGCCCCCCGCAGGGCTGGCAGCAGGGCCCGCCGCCGTACGGCTACGGGGCGGCCCCGTCGGCGCCGGGGGGCTACTTCCCCCAGGAGGCACCGGAGCGGCCCACGACGGTGCGGGTCGGGATCGGGGCCTTCCTGGCCACGCTCATCCTCGGCATCATCGCCTCGCTGCTGCAGTTCTCCGACACCGACGGGCTGGTCGCCCAGACCGTGGCGGACGCGAACGACCCGGCGTTCACCGAGGACGTCGCGCGCGCGGCCCTCGTCGTCGGCGCGGTGATCGGCCTGCTGCTGACCGCCCTCCAGGCGCTGTTCATCTGGTTCGCCTGGAAGGGGCGCAACTGGGCGCGGATCGTGCTGTGCGTGCTCGGCGGCCTGAGCGCCCTGTTCGGCGTGACCGCCCTTGCCGGTACCGGGTCGGGCTCGGGATTCCTGGACTCCCTGTCGGTCTTCTCGCTGCTCCTGACCATCGTCGGGGTCGTCGCGCTGCTGCTCCGGCCGTCCGGCGAGTGGTACCGGACGATGACCACGCGCCGGCAGGCCGGATTCCGCTGACGCATCGTGACCCGATCGTTACCGCACTGCTGAACCCGTAGGGCGGCTGGTCACGAAGACCAGACGTGACCACGACCCAGCAGGCCCCGGCCCCGGCGACCGGGCCGGACGGGCTCCCGACCCGGGGGCGCCGTCCGCTGGCCGCCGTGGCCGGGCTGCTGGCCGCCGGCGGCGCGCTGGGCGTGGGGGAGCTGGTCGCCGGCCTGGTCGGCCCGCAGTCCTCGCCGGTCGTGGCGGTGGGCGACAAGGTCATCACCCTCACCCCCGAGCCGGTCAAGGCGTTCGCGATCGCGACGTTCGGCGAGGACGACAAGATCGCCCTCGTCGTCGGCACGCTGGTCCTGATCGCCTCCTACGCCCTGGCCCTCGGCGTGCTCGCGCTGCGCCGCCGCGCGGTCGGGGTGGCCGGCATCGCGCTGTTCGGCGTGGTCGGGGCCGCCGCGGCGGTCACCGGGCCGGCCGGCGGCCCGCTGGACGCGCTGCCCGCCCTGGTCGGCGCCCTCGCCGGAGTCGCCGCGCTGCTGGCCCTGCTCGCCCCGCTCGACGCCCCGGCGCCGGCCCCGGCCGCGACCCCCGGCTCCGAGGAGGCCCCGCTCGAGCGCCTGCGCGCGGCCCTGGGTGCCGGCGACCGCAAGGGCGCCGGGCTGGACCGCCGCCGCTTCTTCCTGACCAGCGGGGCGGCCGTGGGCGCCGCCGTGGTCACCGGCGGCGCGGGCCGGCTGCTGCTGCGCCGCTTCGACGTCGGCGGCGCCCGGGCCGACCTCGTCCTCCCGCGCCCGACCTCCCCGGCCCCGGCCCTGCCCGCCGGTGCGGACCTCTCCCGGACGGTCGACGGCCTGTCGCCGCTGTTCACGGACAACCGCGAGTTCTACCGCGTCGACACCGCGATCACCGTGCCGCAGATCAGCCCGGCGGACTACCGGCTGACGCTGACCGGGATGTTCGACTCCCCCCGCAGCTACACCCTCGACGAGCTGCTCGGCCGCGACGACGTCATCGAGCGCGACATCACCCTGACCTGCGTCTCCAACGAGGTCGGCGGCCTGCTGGCCGGCACGGCGCGCTGGCTGGGCGTCCCGCTGGGGACGATCCTCCGCGAGAACGGCATCCGGCCCGGCTCCGACCAGCTGGTCTGCCGCTCCTCGGACGGGATGACCATCGGCGCCCCGACCCGCTCGGCGCTCGAGGTCGAGGACGCGATGCTCGCCTTCGGGATGAACGGCGAGCCGCTCCCGGTGCAGCACGGCTTCCCGGTGCGGATGCTCATCCCCGGCCTGTACGGCTACGTGTCGGCGTGCAAGTGGATGGTGGGCATCGAGGCCTCCACCTACGCCGCCTTCGACGCCTACTGGACCGAGCGCGACTGGGCCGCCCAGGCGCCGATCAAGGTCGCCTCCCGCATCGACACCCCCGCGCCGCTGCGCGCCTTCCCGGCCGGACGCCGGCCCATCGCCGGCGTCGCCTGGGCGCAGACCCGTGGCATCGCCGCCGTCGAGGTGCGGGTGGACGACGGCGGGTGGCTGCCCGCGCAGCTGTCCCCGCAGGTCGACGCGGACCTGTGGCGCCAGTGGGTGCTGCCGTACGACTTCGCCCCCGGCCCCCACCAGCTCACCGTCCGCGCGACCGGCGCCGACGGCGAGGTGCAGACCGAGCAGCGCGCCACCCCGTTCCCGGACGGCGCCAGCGGCCTGCACTCCATCCGGGTCACCGCGACCTGACCCATCCCCGGACCCGCCTCGGCCCCGCCGCAGGCGCGACCCCGACCCGCTCCCGGGCCGGGGCCAGGACCCCCGCACGACGACGACGAAGGAGCACCCCCGTGACCAGCACCCGCCTCACGCGCACCGCCCTGCTGACCGCTGCCTCGGCTCTCGCCCTGACCATGACCGCCTGTGGCGCCGAGGAGGCCGCGACCGACACCGCGGACAGCGCCGGCAGCGCGGCCAGCAGCGCCGCCGGCGGCGGCTCGAGCTCGTCGGCGCCGTCGAGCAGCGCGATGCCCATGTCCGAGGAGCCCTTCGGCGAGGGCTGCGCCGCCGTCCCGGCCGACGGTGAGGGCAGCTTCCAGGGGATGACCGACGACCCGGTCGCCACCGCCGCCAGCAACAACCCGGCGCTGTCCACCCTGGTGCAGGCCGTCACCGCCGCCAACCTGGGCGACACGCTGAACAGCGCGCAGGACATCACCGTCATCGCGCCGGCCAACCCGGCCTTCGAGGCCCTGCCGCCGGAGACCCTGCAGGCCGTGCTGGCCGACAACGCCCAGCTGACCGCGATCCTGACCCACCACGTGCTGCAGGGCCGGCTCTCCCCGGACCAGCTGGCCGGTGAGCAGACCGACATCAACGGCGACCCGGTGACCATCACCGGCTCCGGCGAGATGTTCACCATCGACGGCACCGTCACCGGCACGCCGGCGTCGGTCATCTGCGGCAACGTGCAGACGGCGAACGCCACCGTCTACATCGTCGACCAGGTCCTGGCCCCGCCGGCCGCCTGATCGAGGACCCCCTGCCCCTCCGCAGGGAGGTCGCGCGCTGCGGCCGTCGTCCACCCGGACGGCGGCCCGCAGCCGCGATCCGGGCGCTGCACCGCGCCGTTGCCGGGAACGGCGGGCCCCGGCGGTGATGATGTCGGCGCCCCCGACGAAGGAGCCCCGCCCCGTGACCGGCACCCCGATCCGCCGCACCCAGCTCGCCGCCGCCGCCGTGCTGGCGCTGTCGCTGCCCGGCTGCGGGTCCGACGAACCGGCCGGCGACGTCCCGGCCGCGAGCGGTGCGCCCACGACCGCCACCGCCCCGGAGAGCACCGCCCCGGGGAGCACCGCCCCGGGGAGCGCCGCCCCGGCGGAGCCGACCGGCCTGTTCGGGGCCGGCTGCGCCGGGCTGCCCGCCGAGGGGCCGGGCAGCCCGGCCGCCCTGGCCGCCACTCCCGCCGCGGCCGCGATGGCGGCCGTCCCCGGGCTGGCCGGCACGACGGGCGCCGTGCGCGCCGCCTCGCTGTCGGCGTCCCTGGACGCCACCCGCGACCTCACCGTGCTCGCCCCGGTCAACGAGGCGTTCGGCGCCGTCCCGCCCGCGACGCTGGACCCGCTGCTGGCCGACACCCCGCGGCTGACCGCCCTGGTCACCCACCACGTCATCGCCCGGCGGCTGGAGCCCGGCGAGCTGGCCGGCACGCACACCACCCTCGCCGGGGGGCAGGTCACCGTCGAGGGCGCCGGCGAGGCCTTCACGATCAGCGCCGACCAGACGGTGCTCGGCGCCGCCGACGCGCGGGTGATCTGCGGCAACATCGCGACGGTCAACGCCACGGTCTACGTCGTCGACCAGGTGCTCACCCCACCGGCCGGCTGACGTGCGGCCCGCGCCGTCGTCAGTAGGGTCGCCCCCATGACGGCCCCGCCCGCCCACCCCGACCGCGACCGGCTGCTCGAGCTGGTCGTGGAGCTCGCCGTCGTGCACGGGCGGGTCACGCTGTCCTCGGGGCAGGAGGCGGACTGGTACATCGACCTGCGCCGGCTGACGCTGCACCACGAGGGTGCCCCGCTGGTCGGGCGGGTCATGCGCCAGCTCACCGGCGACCTGCGCTACGACGTCGTCGGCGGGCTCACCCTGGGCGCGGACCCGGTGGCCACCGCGATGCTGCACGCGGCCGCCGCGGGGGAGGGCTTCCTGGACGCCTGCGTGGTCCGCAAGACCGGCAAGGCCCACGGCCTGCAGCGGCGGATCGAGGGCCCGGACGTCGGCGGCCGCACGGTGCTCGTGGTCGAGGACGTCTCCACCACCGGATCCAGCCCGCTGGCCGCCGTCGAGGCGCTGCGCGAGGCCGGCGCCGAGCCGATCGCGGTCGCGGTGGTCGTGGACCGCGGGGGGCGGGCCGCGGTCGAGGCGGCCGGCCTGGAGTACCGGGCCGCCTTCACCCTCGCCGACCTCGGTCTGCGCTAGGCCGGCCGGGTGGCGGGGTGTCGCGGCCGCTGGGCCGGGCGCGATACTGGCCGCCGGACCCGCGCCGCCCGACCCGAGGAGCACCCCGCATGCCCATCGCGACCCCCGAGGTCTACGCCGACATGATCGCCCGGGCGAAGGAGGGCGGCTTCGCGTACCCGGCGATCAACTGCACGTCCTCGGAGACGGTCAACGCCGCGCTGCGCGGGTTCGCCGACGCCGGCAGCGACGGGATCATCCAGTTCTCCACCGGCGGGGCGGAGTTCGCCTCCGGCACCCGGGTCAAGGACATGGTCACCGGAGCCGTCGCGCTGGCCGAGTTCGCGCACGTCGTCGCGGAGAAGTACCCGGTCAACGTCGCGCTGCACACCGACCACTGCCCCAAGGACAAGCTGGACGCCTACGTGCGCCCGCTGGTCGCGCTGTCCAAGGACCGGGTGGACGCCGGCCAGGCGCCGCTGTTCCAGTCGCACATGTGGGACGGCTCGGCGATCGAGCTCACCGAGAACCTGGACATCGCCGAGGACCTGATGGAGAGGTGCGCGGCCGCCAAGATCGTCCTGGAGCTGGAGATCGGCATCGTGGGCGGCGAGGAGGACGGCGTCGTCGCCGAGATCAACGAGAAGCTGTACACCGCCGACGGCGACTTCCTGCGCACCGCCCAGCAGCTCGGCCTCGGCGAGCGCGGCGTGTACCTGCTCGCGGCCACCTTCGGCAACGTGCACGGCGTCTACAAGCCCGGCAACGTCAAGCTGCGGCCCGACGTGCTCGAGCGCGGGCAGGCCATCGTGGCCAAGGAGTTCAACCTCGGGGACGGCGCCAAGCCCTTCAACCTGGTCTTCCACGGCGGCTCGGGGTCCGCGCAGGAGGAGATCCGCGAGGCGCTGTCCTACGGCGTGGTGAAGATGAACGTCGACACCGACACCCAGTACGCCTTCACCCGGCCGATCGCCGGGCACGTGTTCGCCAACTACGACGGCGTCCTCAAGGTCGACGGCGAGGTCGGCAACAAGAAGGCCTACGACCCGCGCACCTACATGAAGCTCGCCGAGACCAACATGGCCGCGCGCGTCGTCGAGGCGTGCGAGGACCTGCTGTCGGCCGGCCAGTCGCAGGCCGCCTGACGTGACCGAGCTCGCGAGGTCACGAGTGGACACGGCGGGGCGGCCCAGCGAGCCGACGAGCGCCAGCGAGGAGACCTGATGGGGCACCCGCACCACAACCTGCTCGGCGAGCCCCCGGCGACCCTGCTGCCGGGCGCCCCGGAGGCCGAGGCGGCCCTCGCCGCGGGCACCCCGCCGGCGCAGGTGGCCGCCGGCCACCCCACGGTGAGCGCGGCCTGGGCAGCGCTGGCGGAGGAGGCCATCGCGGACGGGCGCACCATCGAGGCCTATGCCTACGCCCGCACCGGCTACCACCGCGGGCTGGACGCGCTGCGCCGCAACGGCTGGAAGGGCCACGGGCCGGTGCCGTGGTCGCACGAGCCCAACCGCGGCTTCCTGCGCTGCGTGACGGTGCTGGCCCGCGCCGCCGAGGCGATCGGCGAGACCGACGAGCAGGAGCGCTGCACCCAGCTGCTGCGCGACTGCGACCCCTCGCTGGCGCCGTGACCCCTGCGGGCGGCTGAGCCGTCCCGCCGCCCGAGGTCACCCTGCGTGAGGCCGCGGCGGTGAACGCGCGGTCGGGCCCGGACACCGGCTACTCTCCGTCCCCGGCGTCCGGCCCGGACGCCCTTTCCGCGGAGGTGCCGCATGGCCACCCTGCTCTGGATCCTCGCCGTCGTCCTCGTCGTCGCCGGCATCGTCGCGATCGTCCGCCGCCAGGTGCTGTGGGGCGTCGTGCTGATCGTCGTGGGCCTGCTCGTCGGCCCGGGGGGTGTCAGCGTCTTCACCTGAGGGAGGACCTCCCTGCCCCCCACCACTGGCAGGCTCGTGGCGGGCCCCTGCAGGGAGGCCGCACGCTCGGGTCGCTAGGGGTGCAGGCGCCAGCGCACGCGGTCGTCGGCGTACCAGGTCCAGCGGGTCACCGGCCGGGGGTGCGGGACGCCGTCCCGCACCACCCGGGCCGGGTCGCAGGCGACCTGCACGGCGCGCCCGCTGGTGCGCCGGCCGGGCCGCAGCGGCAGCGTCATCACCGTGACGTCGAGGGTGTCCACGGCCCGCCAGTCGGGCCGCACGTCGATCCGGGTGACCAGCCCGTCGGCGACCTTCACCGCGTCGTGGTGCGCCTGAGCGCCCAGCCGCCGTGCCAGCGGGCGGCGCCGGCCGTCCCCGGCCGCCTCCATCCGGCCGTGGTGCAGCAGCACGCCGCCGTGGTCGTCGCGCACCAGGCCGAGCTCCCGGGCGGCCCCGGTGCCGATGCCGAGCGCGCGGGCCAGGGCGGCCGAGTCGCCGTCCGCGGCGGGCTCCCAGGACACCGGGACGTCGGCGGTGCGCCCGGCCTTCCACAGCGCGGTGAGCACCGCCCCCAGCGCCGGCACCGGGCCCCGGACCAGCAGCGCGTCGGCCTGGGCGGCCGGTGCGACCTCGGCGCGCGCCGGTGCCTGACCCGGCGGCAGCCCGCGCAGGTCGAACTCGACGAGGGGCATGCCGATACCCTGCCACCTGCCAGCCGGTCCACCGCCGGTGACGAGTCGAGGGGACGACAGCGAGATGCCGGCGATCGTGCTGATCGGTGCCCAGTGGGGCGACGAGGGCAAGGGCAAGGCCACCGACCTGCTCGGGGGGCGCGTGCCGTACGTCGTCCGCTACCAGGGCGGCAACAACGCCGGGCACACGGTGATCACCCCGGACGGCGAGCGGTACGCGCTGCACCTGATCCCGTCTGGCATCCTCACGCCCGGGTGCACCCCGGTCATCGGCAACGGCGTGGTCATCGACCCCGAGGTGCTCATCGGCGAGCTCGCCGGCCTCGAGGAGCGCGGCGTGGACACCTCGCGGCTGGTCATCTCCGCCGACGCGCACCTGATCATGCCGCACCACCGGGCGCTGGACCGGGTCACCGAGCGGTTCCTCGGCAAGCGCCGCATCGGCACCACCGGCCGCGGCATCGGCCCGGCCTACGGCGACAAGGTCGCCCGCACCGGCATCCGCGTGCAGGACCTGCTGGACCTGTCGATCCTGCGGCAGAAGCTCGAGGGCACGCTGCAGGAGAAGAACCAGGTGCTGGTCAAGGTCTACAACCGCAAGGCCATCGACGTCGACGAGGTCGTCACCGAGTACGCCGCGTACGCCGACCAGCTGCGGCACCGGATCGCCGACACCCGGCTGCTGCTGGCCGACGCGCTGGACGCGGGGGAGTGGGTGCTGCTGGAGGGCTCGCAGGGCACCCTGCTCGACGTCGACCACGGCACCTACCCGTTCGTCACGTCGTCCAGCCCCACCGCCGGTGGCGCGGCGGTCGGCTCCGGCATCGGGCCGACCCGCATCCAGCGGGTGGTCGGCATCCTCAAGGCGTACACGACACGGGTGGGGTCGGGGCCGTTCCCGACCGAGCTGCACGACCAGTGGGGCGAGTACCTGCGCAAGCAGGGCGGCGAGGTCGGCGTGACCACCGGGCGCGACCGGCGGTGCGGCTGGTTCGACGCGGTCGTCGCCCGCTACGCCAGCCGGGTCAACGGGATCACCGACTACTTCCTCACCAAGCTCGACGTGCTGTCCGGCCTGGAGACGGTGCCGGTCTGCGTGGCCTACGACGTGGACGGCGTCCGGCACGAGGAGATGCCGATGACGCAGACCGACGTCCACCACGCCGAGCCGGTGTACGAGCAGATGCCCGGCTGGTACGAGGACATCCGCGGCTGCCGGTCCTTCGCCGAGCTGCCGGCCAACGCCCAGGCCTACGTGCGCCGGCTGGAGGAGCTGTCCGGCGCCCGGATCAGCGTCATCGGCGTCGGCCCGGGCCGCGACGAGAACGTCGTCGTCCACGACCTCCTGGGCTGAACCCGGCTCAGCGCAGGCCGGGCACCGCTCCGGACCGGGACGACGTCCGGCTGGGGCGCGGGCTGTAGAGCTCGGCCCGGGCCGCCACGGCGATCTCCGGGGCGTCGGTGATCAGCCCGTCGACGCCGAGCGCGAGCAACAGGCGGGCCTCGGTGCGCATGTCACCGGTGCCGCTCGGGGCCTCTCCGCGGCGCAGGTGCCGGGGCAGGAAGGCGTTCTCCGGGCGCAGCGTCCACGGGACGACGAGCAGCCCGGCGCGGTGGGCCTGGGCGATGAGGCCGGAGACACCGGTCATCGCCTGGTCCGCGTCACGCAGCAGGATGCGGTGGCGGCTCGGGGCGATGCCCTGGGCGTAGGTGCTGACCTCGCGGAGGCCGGCCGGGGTGACCAGGTGGTCGTCGCAGCCGGCGTCGTCCACCAGCTGCAGCATCGTCGGCCCGCGGTGCCCCAGGTCGGCCCGCAGCCGGCGCAGCGCGGCGGCGTCGAAGGACTGCACGACGACCGTGCCGTCCGGGCCGGCCGACCCGAGGCGGCGCAGCTCGGCGGCGACCAGCTCGGCCATCGGCACGCCGGCCTCGTGGTCGAACCAGCTGGGCTTCTTCAGCTCGGCCAGCACCCGGACCTGCCGGTCGGCGGTGGAGCGGCGCCGGGCGATGCCGACCACGTCGGCGAGGGTGAGGATGCCCTCCCGGCCGTCGTAGGTGGTGTTCAGGGGGCGCAGCGCCGGCATCCGCTCGACGGTGCGCAGCGTGCGCAGCTCGGCGAGGGTGAAGTCCTCGGTGAACCAGCCGGTGCGCTCGCGGCCGTCGACGACGCGGGTGGTGCGTCGGTCGGCGAACTCCGGCCGGCCGGCGACGTCGGTGGAGTGCGAGAGCTCGTTCTCGTGCCGGACGACGAGCGCACCGTCGCGGCTGACCACGACGTCGGGCTCGACCAGGTCGGCCCCGAGGTCGATGGCCAGCTCGAAGCTGGCCGTGGTGTGCTCGGGTCGGTAGGCCGTGGCCCCTCGGTGGCCCACCACGACAGGGCGGCCGGGACGCATGGGCGCGAGTGCTGACGGCACCGCGGTCGCGTGCATGTCCTCTACAACACCCGAGGCAGGTGTCGGGACGGCGAACGCGCGCCGACCGGTCGTGCACGATCCGGCGGACAGCGCGTTGACCTGCGACTCGTCCGTCTCCACGTGTCTCATCTCACACACATCGGCGGGTCGGCCCGTCGGCTTGAGCCGTCGGCCGGCGGGTCGCGCGCCGGGCGGTTGCGGGGCGGCCGGTCGGTAGGGTCCGCGTCCGTGCGCGTGCTCGTGATCGGCTCCGGTGCCCGGGAGCACGCCCTGTGCGTCGCTCTGTCCTCCGACCCCGCGGTCACCGCGCTGTCCTGCGCCCCGGGCAACGCCGGCACCGCCCGGGTCGCCGAGCCCGCGGCCGTCGACGCCGCCGACCCGGTCGCGGTCGCCGCGCTGGCCGCGTCCTGGCGGGCCGACCTGGTCGTCGTCGGGCCGGAGGTGCCCCTGGTCGCCGGCGCCGCCGACGCGGTCCGCGACGCCGGCATCCCCTGCTTCGGCCCGTCGGCGCAGGCCGCGCAGCTCGAGGGCAGCAAGTCCTTCGCCAAGCACGTCATGGCCGCCGCCGGCGTCCCGACCGCCCGGTCCTGGCCGGTCGGGGGTGCGGCGGAGCTGGAGACCGCGCTGGACGAGGCGGGACCGCCGTTCGTGGTGAAGGACGACGGCCTCGCCGCCGGCAAGGGCGTCGTCGTGACCACCGATCGGGACGCCGCCGTCGCGCACGGGCACCGCGTGCTGGACGCCGGCGGCGCGGTGCTCGTCGAGGAGTTCCTCGACGGCCCGGAGGTGTCGCTGTTCGCCGTCACCGACGGGACGACGGTGCTGCCGCTGCTGCCCGCGCAGGACGCCAAGCGCCGCGACGACGGCGACGCCGGGCCCAACACCGGCGGCATGGGCGCCTACGCCCCGCTGCCCTGGGCACCCCCCGGGCTGGTCGACGAGGTGCTGGCCACCGTGCTGCAGCCGACGGTCGACGAGATGGCCCGCCGCGGGGAGCCGTTCTCCGGCCTGCTCTACGCCGGCCTGGCGCTGACCTCCCGCGGGCTGCGGGTGGTGGAGTTCAACGCCCGCTTCGGCGACCCGGAGACCCAGGTGGTGCTGCCGCTGCTGGAGACGCCGCTGGCCGGGCTGCTGCACGCCGCGGCCACCGGCACGCTGGCCGGGCACCCGCCGCTGCGCTGGCTCGACGGGGCCGCGGTCACCGTCGTCGTGGCCGCCCCCGGCTACCCCGAGCGGCCGCGCACCGGCGACCCGGTCACCGGTGCCGACGGCGAGGGCGTGCTGCACGCGGGCACCACCGTGGACGCCGAGGGGACGGTGCGCTCCTCCGGCGGGCGGGTGCTCGCGGTCACCGCCGTCGGCGCGGACCTCGCCGCCGCCCGCCAGTCGGCCTACGAGCGGGTCGCCGGGGTGCGGCTGGCCGGCGCGCACTGGCGCACCGACATCGCGCTGGCCGCGGTCGAGGGGCGGATCACCGTCGACTGAGCCGGCGCGGGAGACTGGCGGCGTGGTGCGACGAGCGGACGAGCGGTGATCGAGCGGTACACGCTCCCCGAGATGGGGCGGGTCTGGAGCGACCGGCACAGGTACGAGCTGTGGTGCCGGGTGGAGACGCTGGTGCTCGAGGCGCACGCCGCGGCCGGCCGGGTGCCCGCCGACGTCGTCGAGCCGGTGCGCACCGCGCCGCCGCCCACGCCGGAGCGGGTCGCGGAGATCGAGGAGACGACGCAGCACGACGTCATCGCCTTCCTCACCGCCTGGGCGGACAACACCCAGCCCCGCTCGGCCGCCGCCTACGTGCACCACGGCATGACGTCGTCGGACCTGCTGGACACCGCGCTGGCCGTCCAGCTCACCGAGGCCACCGACCTGCTGCTGGCCCGCCTGGACCGGCTGGTCGCCGTGCTGCGCGACCACGCGCTGGCCCACCGCGACACCATCCGGGTCGGGCGCACCCACGGCGTGCACGCCGAGCCCGACGTGTGGGGTCACCGCGTCGCCGACCTCGCCTTCGCCGCGGCCCGGTCGCGGGACCGGCTGCGGGCGGCCCGCGAGCGGGTCGGCGTCGTCGCCATCTCCGGCGCGGTCGGCACCTACTCCCTGATCGACCCGTCGGTCGAGGTCGCCGTCGCCGCGGCGCTGGACCTGCGGCCCGCCGACGCCTCGACCCAGGTGGTGCTGCGCGACTCGATCAGCGAGTGGGTGGCCTGCCTGGCGATCGTGGCCACGGTGTGCGAGACGGTGGCGCTGGAGGTCCGGCACGGGCAGCGCACCGAGGTGCGCGAGCTGTCGGAGGCCTTCGGCTCGGGCCAGAAGGGCTCCTCGGCGATGCCGCACAAGAAGAACCCGATCCGCTCCGAGCGGATCGCCGGGCTGGCCCGGGTGGTGCGCGCCGCCGTCGTCCCGGTGATGGAGGGCATCCCGCTCTGGCACGAGCGGGACATCTCGCACTCCTCGACCGAGCGGGTGTTCCTGCCCGACGCGGCCGTCACCACCGACTACCTGCTGCACCTGACCACCGGCCTGGTGGAGGGCCTGGTGGTGGACGCCGGCCGGATGCGGGCCAACCTGGAGTCCACCGGCGGGCTGATCTACACCTCCGCGGTGCTGCTGGAGCTGGTCGAGGGGGGCGCCTCGCGGGAGGACGCCTACGCGCTCGTGCAGTCGGCGGCGATGGAGACCTGGACCAGCGGGACGCCGTTCCGGGAGACGCTGCGGGTGCGGGCGAAGGACGCCGGGGTGGAGCTGGACGAGGCGCGGCTGGACGACATCTGCCGGCCCGAGCGGTACGTGGCCGCCCTGGGCCCGCTGTTCGACCGCGTGGCGGCCCTGACGTGACCCTGTCGATGCCCCTGGTGGCCCGCGGCAAGGTGCGCGAGGTCTACGACGCCGGCCCCGACCGGTTGCTGCTGGTCGCCTCCGACCGGATCTCCGCCTACGACCACGTGCTGCCCACGCCCATCCCCGACAAGGGGCGGGTGCTGACCCAGCTGTCGGTGTGGTGGTTCGACCGGCTGGCGCCGGTGCTCGCGGGCTCCGGCGCGACCCACCACCTGGTCTCGGCCACGGACGTGCCGGACGCCGTCGCGGGCCGGGCGGTGCTGGTCCGCCGGCTGGAGATGCTGCCGGTGGAGTGCGTCGCCCGCGGCTACCTGTCCGGCTCCGGCACGGCCGAGTACCAGCGCACCGGGTCGATCCGCGACGTCGAGCTGCCCGCCGGGCTGGTCGAGGGCTCGGCGCTGCCCGAGCCGGTGTTCACGCCGTCCACCAAGGCCGCCCAGGGCGAGCACGACGAGGCGGTCGACTTCGCCGCGGTCGTCGCCACCGTGGGCGCCGAGCGGGCCGAGCAGCTGCGGGAGCTGACGCTGGCGCTGTACCGCCGCGGCGCGGAGGTCGCCCGGGACGCCGGCATCGTGCTGGCCGACACCAAGTTCGAGTTCGGGCTGGACGCCTCCGGACTGGTCCTCGGCGACGAGGTCCTCACCCCCGACTCCTCGCGGTTCTGGCCGGCCACGCTGTGGTCGCCCGGCGCCGCGCAGCCCTCCTACGACAAGCAGTACGTCCGCGACTGGCTGACGTCCTCCGGCTGGGACCGGGTCTCCCCGCCGCCGGAGCTGCCCTCCGACGTGGTCGAGGCCACCCGCGAGCGCTACGTCACCGCCTACGAGCGGCTGACCGGCACCGCCTTCCGCTGACGTGCCGGGCATCGCGCACCGCTCCGGCGGCTCCGGGGACCACCTGCTCCTGCTCCTGCACGGGCTCGGCGCCACCGGCGCGGTCTGGGACCGGCTGCTGCCGCTGGCCGAGGCCTCGTGGCCCGGCCCGTGGGCGGTGCCGGACCTGCGCGGGCACGGCCGCTCACCCGCCGAGCCGCCGTACGGCTACGCCGTGCACGCCGCCGACGTGGCCGCCCTGGTGGCCGCGTCCGGCGCCGCGCGGGTGACGGTGCTGGGCCACTCGTTCGGCGGCGTCGTCGGCGCGGTGCTGGCCGGCGGCTGGTACGGCGTGGAGGTCGCCCGGGTGGTCGCCGTCGGCGTCAAGATCGACTGGACGGACGACGAGGTGGCCCGCGCCCGGTCGCTGGCCGCCCGCCTGCCGCAGGTGTTCCCCACGGCCGCCGCGGCCGCCGAGCGGCACCTGCGGCTGGCCGGCCTGACCGGGCTGGTGGACCCGTCCTCCGAGGTGGCCGCCACCGGCGTGCGCGCGGTGGACGGCGGCTACGCGGCCGCGTTCGACCCGCGGGCGTTCGGCGCGGTCGGCCCGCCGGTCGAGCAGGTGCTCGCCCGCGCGGTGGCGCCGCTGCGGCTGGCCGCGGGGGACGGCGACCCGATGGTGGGCCTGGCCGCGATGCGACGGGTCGACCCCGGTGCCGTGCTGCTCCCGGGGGCCGGCCACAACGCGCACTGGGAGGCCCCGGACGCGGTCTGGTCCCTGCTGGACGCCCGCTGACCCCTGGCCGCCCGCCGCCCCGTCCGGCCGGATCGCCGACGTGGGCGTGACGAGCGGCCCATGGCGCCCACACCGCCGATCCGGGCGCAGACCTGTGGACGGCGTCAGCGTGAGTCGCGCGGATCGGCGATGGTGCACGCCGTGCCCGAGCGGATGCCGCCGTCGAAGATCACCGGACCGACCACTCGGTCCCACCTCCGAGAGGCCGGCCTGGCCGAGCGGGAACTGCGCCACCCGCAGGTGACCCGGCTGTCCCGGGACACCGACCTGCCGCGGTCGCTCGCCGGTGACCTCCGGGTCCGGTTCGCGGCGGTCCTCCTCACCGCGCCGGCCGGGGCCGTGCTCAGCCATCTCTCCGCGGCCGACGTGTGGCACCTGCAGGTCCCGCTCCAGGGCCGGACCGACCAGCGCGTGCACCTCACCGTCCCCGGTGCGTCGCAGGCCGGGAGCAGCGCCGACCGGCGCCTCTACCGGATCCCGGTGGAGCCGGGCGACGTCGTGCGGCAGTGGTCCATGCCGGTCACCACGCCGGCGCGGACCTGGCGCGACCTGGCCGGTGTGCTGGCACCCCCGGCTCTGCTGGCGGTGACGGATCAGCTGCTCAACGGCCTGGCCAGCCGTCGAGAGCTGCAGGAGGCGCTGGTCCTCCGCCCGGAGGGCCGGGGCTGCGCCCGGGCGCGCGCCGTGCTGCCCGTGGGGGATCCGCGGGCGGAGTCGCCGATGGAGTCGGTGCTGCGCTGGCTGGTGCACTCCGCCGGGCTCCCGAGCCCCGAACTGCAGTACCCGGTCCGGGATGCGGCGGGGACCCTCCTCGGCCGTGCGGACTCGGCATGGCCGGGCCACCGGGTCCTGGTGGAGTTCGACGGTGACGTCCACCGTGAGCGCGACGTCTTCGTCCGGGATCTGCGCCGGCAGAACGCGCTGCTCGCGGCCGGGTGGACGGTGCTGCGGTTCACCTCGGCCGATGTCCTCGGCCGGCCCGACGAGGTCGTCGCCGAGATCCGCCGCGCGCTGACCCGGTGACCAGATCGGCGATCCGGCCGCGAAGCCACCCGTGTGGCGACCACACCGCCGATCTCGGCCGGGTCGCGGTCACCGCACGGCGGAGACGCCGCCCGCGCCCGGGGAGTGGTCGGGACCGCCCCGGTAGTCTCCTCCGCGTGTCCCGGGTGGTCGTCGACGTCGTGCTGAAGCCGGAGATCTCCGACCCCCAGGGGCAGGCGGTGCTCGGCGCGCTGGGCCGGCTGGGCCACGACAGCGTGCGCAGCGTCCGCCAGGGCAAGCACTTCGTCCTCGAGGTCGACGGGACGCCGGACGAGGCCGAGCTGCGCGAGATCGCCGAGACGCTGCTGGCCAACCCGGTCATCGAGGACGTCGAACTCCACCTGCCGAGGGGCTGAGGCATGCGCATCGGAGTCGTCACCTTCCCGGGCTCCCTGGACGACGTCGACGCCGCGCGCGCGGTCCGGCTGGCCGGCGCGGAGGCCGTCGCCCTGTGGCACGCCGACCACGACCTGCGGGGCGTGGACGCCGTCGTGCTGCCCGGCGGCTTCTCCTACGGCGACTACCTGCGGGCCGGCGCCATCGCCGCGCGGGCGCCGATGATGGCCGACGTCGTCGACCGGGCCCGCCGGGGGATGCCGGTGCTCGGCATCTGCAACGGCTTCCAGGTGCTGTGCGAGGCCGGCCTGCTGCCCGGCGCGCTGACCCGCAACGGCCACCTGCACTTCCGCAACCGCGACCAGGCGCTGCGCGTGGAGCGCGCCGACACCGCCTGGACGAACGCGTACGAGCCCGGCCAGGAGGTCGTCGTCCCCGTCAAGAACGGCGAGGGCCGCTACGTCGCCGCACCGGCCGACCTGGACCGGCTCGAGGGCGAGGGGCTGGTCGCCGTCCGCTACGCAGGCGGCAACCCCAACGGGTCCCTGCGCGACATCGCCGGGGTGAGCAGCGCCGACGGCCGCGTCGTGGGCCTCATGCCGCACCCCGAGCACGCCGTCGAGGACCTCACCGGGCCGTCGACCGACGGCCTGGGCTTCTTCACCAGCGTGCTGACGGCGGTCGTCGCGGCGTGAGCACCGTCGACACCGTCGCGCACGCCCGGGCGACCCCCGACGTCGAGCAGCCGTACGGCGAGCTGGGGCTGCGGAGCGACGAGTACCACCGCATCCGGGACATCCTCGGCCGCCGGCCGACCACCGCCGAGCTGGCGATGTACTCGGTGATGTGGAGCGAGCACTGCTCGTACAAGTCCTCCAAGGTGCACCTGCGCCGCTTCGGCGACCTGCCGCGCAGCGAGGCGCTGCTGGTCGGCATCGGCGAGAACGCCGGCGTGGTCGACGTCGGCGACGGCTACGCGGTCACCTTCAAGGTCGAGTCGCACAACCACCCCAGCTACGTCGAGCCCTACCAGGGCGCGGCCACCGGGGTGGGGGGCATCGTGCGCGACATCCTCACCATGGGCGCGCGCCCGGTCGCGGTCATGGACTCGCTGCGCTTCGGCCGCGCCGACGCCCCGGACACCGCCCGGGTGCTGCCCGGCGTCGTCGCCGGGGTGGGGGGCTACGGCAACTGCCTGGGCCTGCCCAACATCGGCGGCGAGCTGCTCTTCGACGAGTGCTACGCCGGCAACCCGCTGGTCAACGCCCTGTGCGTGGGCGTCATGCGGCACGAGGACGTGCACCTCGCCCGGGCCGAGGGCGCCGGCAACACGGTGGTGCTGTTCGGCGCGCGCACCGGCGGCGACGGCATCGGCGGGGTCAGCGTGCTGGCCAGCGAGACCTTCGACGAGCACGGCCCGGCCAAGCGGCCGAGCGTGCAGGTCGGCGACCCGTTCACCGAGAAGCTGCTCATCGAGGCCTGCCTGGAGCTGTTCGCCCAGGACCTGGTCACCGGCATCCAGGACCTCGGCGGCGCCGGGCTGTCCTGCGCGACGTCCGAGCTGGCCAGCGCCGGCACCGGCGGCATGCACGTCGACCTCGACCGTGTCCCGCTGCGCGACCCCACGCTCACCCCGGCCGAGATCCTGATGAGCGAGTCGCAGGAACGCATGTGCGCCATCGTCGAGCCGGGCAAGGTCGAGGCGTTCCTCGCCGTCTGCGCGCGGTGGGACGTGCTGGCCACCGTCGTCGGCGAGGTCACCGACGGCGACCGGCTCACCGTCGACTGGCACGGGCAGCGCATCGTCGACGTCCCGCCGCGCACCGTCGCCCACGAGGGCCCGGTCTACGACCGCCCGATGCGGCGCCCCGCCGACCTCGACGACCTGCAGGCCGACGACCCCGCCGCGCTGCCCCGCCCGGAGACGCCCGAACAGCTGGCCGCGCACTGGCTGGCCGTCGTCGCCAGCCCCGACGGCGCGGACAAGACGTGGGTCACCGAGCAGTACGACCGCTACGTCCGCGGCAACACGGTGCTCGCCCACCCCGACGACGCCGGCTTGGTGCGCATCGACGAGGACAGCTCCCGCGGCATCGCGCTGGCCCTCGACGGCAACGGCCGGTACGCCCGCCTGGACCCCTACGCCGGCACCCAGCTCAACCTCGCCGAGGCCTACCGCAACGTGGCGGTCAGCGGCGCCTGGCCCCTGGCCGTCACCAACTGCCTGAACTTCGGCTCCCCGGAGGAGCCCGAGGTGATGTGGCAGTTCGCCGAGGCCGTGCGCGGCCTGGCCGACGGCTGCCGCGAGCTGGGCCTGCCGGTCACCGGCGGCAACGTCAGCCTCTACAACCAGACCGGCGACGTCGCGATCAACCCGACCCCGGTGGTCGGTGTCCTGGGCGTGCACGACGACGTCCGCCGGCGCGTGCCCACCGGCTGGCGGGCGGCGGGGGAGACGGTGCTGCTGCTCGGCGTCACCCGCCCGGAGCTCGGCGGCTCGGCGTGGGCGTCGGTGGCGCACGGGCACCTCGGCGGCCGCCCGCCCGCGGTCGACCTGGCCGCCGAGCGGTCCCTCGGCGAGCTGCTGGCCGCGCTGGGCCGCGAGGGGGTGGTCACCTCCGCGCACGACCTGGCCGACGGCGGCCTGGCGCAGGCGCTCGCCGAGTCGGCGCTGCGGTACGGCACCGGGGCCACGCTGGCGCTCGGGGAGGACCCGTTCACCGCGCTGTTCAGCGAGTCGGCCGCCCGGGCCGTCGTCACCACGACCGACCCGGAGGCGGTGCGGGTCACCGCGGAGTGGGCCGGTGTGCCGGTCACCGAGCTGGGGACGACCGGCGGCGACCGGCTCGCCGTCGAGGGCGTGGCCGAGCTGCCGCTGGCCGAGCTGCGGGCCGCCTGGAGCGCCACGCTGCCGGCGCTCTTCGGCACGCCCGAGGCGACCGTGGGCAGCGTCCCGGCGGGGACCGTCCCGACCAGCTGATGCCCGCCCAGCCGATCCCGGCCGACGAGCTGCGCGCCGCGGTCGACCCGGTCCGGGCCTGGCTGGCGGGGGAGGCCGGGCCGCCCCCGCGGCCGGTGCTGGGCGCCGCGGTGAAGACCAGCGCCCGCTGGCTGGCCCAGCAGGTGCCCGGCCGGTCGGTCGAGCTGCGGGTGCCCCCGCACGTCGCCGTCCAGCTGGTGCCGGGACCCCGGCACACCCGGGGTACGCCGCCCAACGTGGTCGAGACCGACGCGGCCACCTGGCTGCGGCTGGCGGCCGGCGAGCTGGCCTGGGAGGACGCGGTCGCCGACGGGAGGGTCCACGCCAGCGGGAGCCGCGCCGACCTCGGCCAGTACCTCCCGCTGCCCCCGCTGCGGCGCGCCAGCTGACGGCCCGCGGGATCGAGTCGCGGGTGGACCCGCCGCGGGGCCCGCGCGGCGGCTCGGCGTGGCCGGGTACGGCACCTGGCCGCGGTGTCGTCCGGTAGGACGACGGATGACACAGCGCCCCCGCCCGGATCCGGGCGGGGGCGCTGCGGTGGTGCGGGGTGGTGCGGTCGTCAGCCGGAGAACAGCGCGCTGGCGGCCTTCACCGTGTTGTACAGCCCGTAGGCGAGGGGGACGCCCACCAGGGTCCAGGCGAGGCCGATCAGGGCGACCGGGGTGTGCGTCTGCTGCTGCCGGTCGTCGGTGACGGTGTGGCTCATCGGACGGCGCTCCGTTCCGGGTTGGCGCGTGCGGTGGCGGGGGTGGTGGCCTTCTGCTCCCAGTACTTCTCGGCGACCGGCTTGATCAGCAGGTTGGCGACGAAGCCCACCGCCAGCAGGCCGACCATGATGAACAGCGCCGGGCGGTAGTTGGCCGCGACCAGCTGACCGGGGGTCCCCTGGGTGTCCAGGACGCCGTTGACGATCAGCGGCCCGGCCACGCCGGCGGCCGCCCATGCCGTGAGCAGCCGACCGTGGATGGCGCCCACCTGGTAGGTGCCGAACAGGTCGCGCAGGTACGCCGGGACGGTCGCGAAGCCACCGCCGTAGAAGGAGATGATCACCGCGGCGCAGAGCACGAACAGCCAGGTGGCGGTGCTGCCGACGGTGGCCAGCAGGACGTAGAAGACCGCGCCGATCCCGAGGTAGACCATGTAGATCGGCTTGCGGCCGATGAAGTCCGACGTGGAGGACCAGACGAACCGGCCGGCCATGTTGAACAGCGACAGCAGCCCGACGAACCCGGCGGCGCTGGCGGCGGCGACCGTGGAGAGCTCGCCGTCGCGGAAGAAGTCCTGGATCATCGGCGCGGCCTGCTCCAGGATGCCGATGCCCGCGGTGACGTTGCAGAAGAGCACCGTCCACAGCAGCCAGAACTGCGGGGTCTTGATGGCGTTGTTCGCCGACACGTTCTCCGAGGTGACCAGCGACTTCTTCTTCACCGAGGACGGGTCGAAGCCCGCGGGCCGCCAGTCACTGGCGGGCACCCGGACGATGAAGGCCCCGAACATCATGAAGACCAGGTAGATCACGGCGAGGGTGAAGAACAGCGCCGCGACGGCCTCGCCGCTGGGCACCGTGCCCGCGGTGCCGTCATAGGCCGGGTCGTAGAAGTTCATCAGCTGGCGGGACAGCGGCGAGGCGATCAGGGCGCCGCCACCGAAACCCATGATCGCCATGCCGGTGGCCAGGCCCGGGCGGTCGGGGAACCACTTGATCAGCGTGGAGACCGGGGAGATGTAGCCGATGCCGAGGCCGATGCCGCCGAGGACGCCGTAGCCGAGGTAGAGCAGCCACAGCTGGCCGGTCTCGATGCCCAGGCCGCCCACCAGGAAGCCGCTGACCCAGAAGACGGCCGACGTGAACATCGCCGCCCGGGGGCCGTTCCGGTCCACCCAGGTGCCGAACAGGGCGGCGGAGATGCCGAGCATGACGATCGCGATCGAGAAGATGATACCGATCTCGGTCAGGCTCGCGTCGAAGTGCTCGACGAGCGCGTTCTTGTACACGCTGGTCGCGTACGCCTGGCCGATGGACAGGTGCACGGCCAGGGCCGCCGGGGGGATCAGCCAACGGTTGAAGCCGGGACGCGCGATGGTGCGCTCCCGGGCCAGGAAGCTCGGTACTGCCACGAACGGACCTCCGGTCAGGGATCTTCCGGGTTCCCCCGGCGGACGGGTCTGTGCGCGAGGTCACGGACCCGCGGGAACGGTACGTCCCCGTCGCCCGTATGGCTCGGCAGGTGGGGAGTCTCACTTGAGGCGGGAGACCGCATCTTTGCCCACGACCGGCTCGTGCGCCACTCGGGAGCACCCAACTCCACCGGCCGCCGCGGCACCACCCCGGCATAGGCTCCGCTGCATGCCACACCAGGTGAGGGGCGTCGTCGCCCGCGGCAAGGGTGCACCGGTCACCGTCGAGACGATCACCGTGCCGGACCCCGGCCCGGGCGAGGCGGTCGT
>NZ_FZOO01000006.1 GCF_900188375.1 Geodermatophilus pulveris
GGCGCGGGGGTGTCCGGGGCGGGGGTGTCCGTCGCGGGGGTGTCCGGGGCGGGGGTGTCCGGGGCGGTGGTGTCCGGGGCGGTGGTGTCCGGGGCGGGGGCGTCCGTCGCGGGGGCGTCCGGGGCGGTGGTGTCCGGGGCGGTGGTGTCCGGGGCGGTGGTGTCCGGCGGTGCGGGGGCCGGCGCCGGCGGGACGTCCGGGTCCGGGGCGTCGTCCGCGCCGGGGACCGGGGTCCCGGCGTCCCCGGCCGGGGGCGCGTCGGTGGGCGACGACCGGGGGTTGGCGGGCCGCGCGGGGGCGTCTGCCGGCGGGGTGTCATCGGCCGGCGGCGTGCTCTTGACCGGTGCGGGGTCGGTGCCAGGAGCGTCGCCGGTCACCGGCGGCGGGTCGCTGGGGCCCGGCGGTGCGTCGGCGGCCGGCGGGTCGTCGCGGGCGGAGGGGTCACGATCGCCCGTGGGGGCCGGCACGTCCGTGTCGTCCGGGGACGGCCGGGTGCCGGTCCCCTCCTGGGCGGGCTCGGGTGCCGGGGGCGTGGTCCCGTCCGGCTCGTCGCCCCCACCGGCCGCCGGTGGCCCGCCGGGGTCGGGCCCGGTGGTGTCCGCGGCGGCCGGCGCGTCGGCGGGCGGCGGGTCCGGGTGGGGTGCGGCGTCCGCGACCACCGGGGCGGGGAGGCCCTCCGCGGTGTCCACGGCGGGCTCGGGATCGGGCGGGGCGTCCGCGGCGCGGGCCCGGTCGGCGAGCAGCGCCAGCAGCACCCAGGCCGCGGCGGCGAGCAGCACCGCCAGGACCGGCCGTCGGGTGCGGGACGGGAGCCCGGCCGTCGGGGGCAGCGCAGGGCCACGCGCCCGTGCGCGCAGCCCACCCACCGGACCCACCCCCTCCCGCTCGGGACGCGTGGTGGCCGGTCCGCGGGGCGGACCGGCCGGTCTGACCAGGACCATCGGGCGAGCGGCGCGGCCGGGCAACCGGGAGGGGTCCGGCGGCCGCGGCACACCGCGCGGGCGGACGGCTCGTGAGCGACCGGATCCAGAACGTGCGGAACTGCGGCGTGGCTCAGCGCCTCGCCGCCGGTGGCGATGGCACCCCGGCCAGCGGCGCCGGCCAGCGGCGCCACCCGGCCAGGGCGACCGCCGCGCCCACGGCGAGTCCGGCGACGACGTCCCCGGGGTAGTGCACGCCCACGTGCACGCGGGAGTAGCCGACGGCCACCGCCAGTGGCGCGAGCGCCGCGCCAGCGGCGGGGCACTCCAGCGCGAGACCGGCCACGAAGGCCCCGGCCGAGGACGAGTGCCCGCTGGGGAAGGAGTGCGTGTCCGGCGCCCGGTGCAGCAGGCGGTGCACCGGGTGGGCACCCAGGTCGGGACGCCGGCGGCCGAACACCGGCTTGAGCGCGGCGTTGACCAGCCCGCTGGACAGCGCCATCGCGCACAGTCCCCGGACGGCGCCGCGGCGCAACCGGCCCCCGCGCAGGGCCAGCAGCGCGGCGGCGGCCACCCAGAGCCGGCCGTGGTCGGCGGCGGTGGTGAGCCGGCGCAGCCACGGGTCGGCCGCGGTGGCGGGCACCCCGCCGACGAGGGAGTGCAGGCGCGCGTCCCAGTGCCGTGCGCCCCGCATGTCCCGACGCTACCGAGGGTGACCCGGCGCGGCCGCGGGGTCCTCTTCCCTCCGGCGGGCCCGGTAGGCGGCGACGGTGGACCGGCTGGCGCAGGTGTTGGAGCAGTAGCGGCGGCTGGCGTTGCGCGAGGTGTCCACGTAGACGTCGTCGCAGCCCTCGGCCGAGCAGACGCCCAGCCGCTGCCACCCGTGCTGGGCGACGACCTGCGCCAGGCCCATCGCCACCGTCGTCGTCAGCTGCTCCAGCGCCGGGGCCTCGCGGCGGGCGTAGTGCAGGTGCAGCTCGCCGTCGTGGTCGGTGGCGTAGGGCTGCGGGTGGGCCAGGGCGAGCAGCGCGTTGAGCCGCTCGAGCACCTCCGGCTGGGCGGTGGCGAGGGCGACCGCCCGGACCAGGTCCGCGGTGGCGGCGGCCCGCCAGGCCTCGTCCGCGGACAGCTCGGTGGCCGTGCCCGGCTCCAGCCACTCGGCGTGCGCGCGCAGGAACGCCGTGGCCCACTCCGGGCCGGCCTCCCGGTCGGCGTTGGCCAGGTCGATGGCCAGCTCGACCGCCGTGGACCCGTAGGTGTCGTAGTCCATGCCCGTCTCCCGCCCGTCCCTGCCGCTGGTGCGCGCCGACACGCCGTAGGGGGCTACGGCGACTTGACCACCTACGTACGGCTCCGTACCGTGTAGGGGGTCAACGGCGCTTGGCCGCCTACTCTTCCCGTCCACCCCTCGTTCTGAGTGAGTTCGTCGTGCGTTCCTACCTGTCCGTCTGGCGCCTGCCGTCCGCCCCGGTGCTGCTGGTCGCCGGTTTCGCCGGCCGTCTCCCGTCGGCCATGGTCCCGCTGGCGCTGCTGCTCATGGTGCAGCAGCGGACCGGTTCCTATGCCGTCGCCGGCCTCGCCGCTGCCACCTACGGGTTGGCGATGGCGGGGATGGCGCCGGTCCTCGGCCGGCTGGCCGACCGCCGCAGCCCGCGCCCGGTGCTGCTCGCCCAGGCCGGCGCGTACCCGCTGCTGCTCGGGCTGCTGGTGGCCGCCGTCCTCGGGGGTGCGCCGACGGCGGTGATCGTCGCCGCGTCGGCCGCCGCGGGCGCCGGGACGCCGCTGGTGTCCGGCGTGGTCCGCGCGCTGTGGTCCCGGGTCGACCCGGCGGTGCGCGGCACCGCGTTCGCCTTGGACGCCACCGCCACCGAGCTGGTGTTCGTGGCCGGCCCGACCCTGGTCGCCGCGCTCACGGTGCTCGCCGGCCCCGCGTGGGCCGTCGGCGTCGCCGGGGCGCTGGCCGTGGCCGGTGCCCTCGGCGTCGCGACGTCGGCGGCGATGCGCCGGTGGGTGCCGGTGCCGGCCGGGCAGCGGACCTCCCCGTTCGCCACGGTGCTCACCCCCGGGCTGCCGCGGGTGCTGCTCAGCGGTGGCGCGCTGATGCTCGGCTTCGGCGCGCTGGAGGTGGCCATCCCCGCGTTCGCCGACGCCGCCGGCTCGCCGGGGATGTCCGGCGTCCTGCTCGCCCTGTGGTCGCTGGGCTCGGTCGCCGGCGGACTGTGGTTCGGCGCCCGGGTGGTCAGCGTCTCGCTGCCGCGCCAGTACCGCTGGCTGCTGCTCGGCGTGACCATCGGCCTGGCCCCGCTCACCGCGGCGTCCAGCCCGTGGGTGCTCGGCGCGCTGCTCTTCCTCGGGGGGACGGCGATCGCGCCGACGCTGACCGTGCAGAACTCGCTGGTCGGCGCCATCGCCCCGGCCCACGCCACCACGGAGGCGTTCACCTGGCTGTCCACGATGGCGACCGGCGCGTCCGCGGTCGGGGCGGCGCTCGGCGGCGCGCTGATCGAGGGCCCGGCCGGGGTCACCGGCAGCCTGCTGCTCGCCGTCGCGGGCGCCGCGGTCGCGGTGCTGGTGACCCTGGTGCCCGGCCGGCAGCCCGCCCGCGAGCGGGTGCGCGAGCCGGTCGGCGCCTGAGCAGCCCGGCCGGGGGCCGGCCGCCCCCCGGCGGGCGGCCGCCCCCGCGCTGGTAGTCTTCCCTCTCGGTGGTTCCGGGGGGACCCGGACCCCGGGAGGCTTCGCCTAGTCCGGTCTATGGCGCCGCACTGCTAATGCGGTTTGGGTTAATCCCCATCCCGGGTTCAAATCCCGGAGCCTCCGCGCAGGACAACTGAACAGCACGCACCCGTAGCTCAACGGATAGAGCATCTGACTACGGATCAGAAGGTTAGGGGTTCGAATCCCTTCGGGTGCACGTCTGGTTGAGACAGCTCCGCGGCCCCGTCCTCCTCACCGAGGGCGGGGCCGCGGTGTGTCCGCCGCCGGACATGCAGGTGCAGCGACTGGCGCTGGCCCGGGCGCTGGCCACGGACGCCGAGCTGCTGGTCGCCGACGACGTGTCCTCCGCGCTCGACGCCCGCACCGGGACCGAGCTGTGGGAGGCGCCGCGCCGCCGCGGGGTCACCGTGGTCGGGGCGAGCTCCGAGCGGTCGGCGCTGGCGTGGTCGGAGCTGGTCGACGAGTGGGGCCACCTCGCCGGGTGAGGCCGCTCAGCGGCGGGGGCGCAGCAGCGACTTCGTCACCGTGCCGACGGCCACGACCGCGCCGTCCACGGTGGCGTCGGACCGCAGGAAGGCCAGCGTGCGGCCGCGGCGCACCAGCTCGGCCTGCAGCAGGACCTCCGCGCCCTCGGGCACGCCCCGGACCAGCGAACACGTCGCGTCGTGCGTCACCGCGTCCTCGTCCGGGGCCAGCTCGGGCAGCAGCCGGACGTAGGCGGCCACGTCGAGCACCGCGGCGACGATGCCCCCGTGCAGGACGCCGACGTTGTTGAGCGCCGGCGGCCCCACGGGCAGGACGACCCCCGCCCGCGAGTCGGCCGGGTCGGCGAGCCGCAGCCCCAGCCAGCGGTGCAGCGGGACGTCGAGGACGCCCTGCAGGCGCGCGGCGAGGGCGGCGTCCGCCACGGGCGGGACATCGGTCACCGGGCCACTGTCGCAGCGTGGCGGGTGAGCGCGCCCGGGTGGGCTGGGGGCGGGGGGCCGGTCCTGACGGTCTGGCCGCGTTGGTCGGTCCTCCCAGCAGTGGGAGGCCACTCGTTGCCGGCTGCCCCCGCCCGCGTCCACTGTGACCCCGGTCACTCCCACGGGTCAAGACGCGCCGGGCGTGTCGTCTCAGCCGACCCGGCGCAGCACGTCCGGCGTCAGCCGGTCGACCGCGGTGTGGCCGGTGAGCCCGAGGGTCAGGTCGAACTCGCCCAGCACGTCGGACACCACCTGGCGCACCCCCTCCTCGCCGCCGAGGGCCAGGCCCCACGCGAACGGCCGGCCGAGCAGCACCGCCCGCGCGCCGAGGGCCACCGCGGTCAGCACGTCGGCGCCGCTGCGCACGCCGCTGTCCAGCAGCACCGGCGCGCGGCCGGCGACCGCGGCGACCACGTCGGGCAGCGCGTCGAGCGCGGCGATCGAGCGGTCCACCTGCCGGCCGCCGTGCGTGCTGACCACCACACCGTCCACGCCCTCGTCCACCGCCCGCCGGGCGTCGTCGGGGTGCAGCACCCCCTTGAGCACGATCGGCAGCCGGGTCCGGGCCCGCAGCCAGGCCAGGTCGGCCCAGGTGATCGAGGGCCGGGAGTAGATGGACAGGAAGGTCTCCACGGCCGCTCGCGGCAGCGGCGAGCGCAGGTTGTCCAGCAGCGGCCCGGGCCAGGCCCGCGCCATGCCGACCAGCGCGCGGACGGCGGACAGCGTCGGCCGCGGCTGCCGGTCCCGCCGTGCCGCGGCGCCCGGCTCGGTGGGCGCGGGCGCCGCCGCGCGCTCCTCGACCAGCCGCCGGAACACCGGGTCGGAGGTGTACTGCGCGATGCCCTTGCCCAGCGCGAAGGGCAGGTGGCCGAGGTCCAGGTCGCGCGGGCGCCAGCCGAGCATCGTGGTGTCGAGGGTGACCACCAGCGCGTCGCAGCCGCTGGCCTCCGCCCGCCCGACCAGGCTCTCCACCAGCTCGTCCGACGTCGACCAGTACAGCTGGGACCAGCGCGGGGCGGGGTGGGGGGCCTGGTCCATGGCCGCGGCGCACTCCTCCATCGGCACCGACGCCTGGTTGGAGAACACCATGGGCACGCCCAGGGACGCCGCCGCGCGGGCCACCGCGAGGTCGGCCGCCGGGTGCACCAGCTCCAGCGCCCCGACCGGGCCGAGCAGCAGCGGGGCGGGCAGCCACCGCCCGAACAGCTGCACCGAGGTGTCCCGGGTGCTCACGTCGCGCAGCACCCGGGGGACGACGGCGTAGCGGTCGAACGCCGCGCGGTTGGCCCGCTGGGTGGCCTCCTCGCCGGCCCCGCCCGCCACGTAGGCGTACGCGCGGGCGCCCAGCCGCTGCCGTGCGCGGCGCTGCAGCGCCCGGGCGGCGGTGGGCACGAGTGGCCGGCGCCCGTACACCCCCGCGCGGTAGACCTCGTCCTGCCGGCGGCGGCCGGTGCCCGCTGCTGAGTCCACGGCGCCACCGTAGTGAGGGCTGCGTCACAGCCCGTCGTGCGGTGCCGGTGGCAGTTTCCACCGACACGCCGGGACGACACGCACCAGCGGCGCGGGACGGCCCACGACGGGCCAGGCCGCCTGCATCATGGTCGGCACCGGGGCGCCGTCGGTGCGCCGGCGCGTGGAGCAGGGGGACGTGCACGTGCAGGTGGCCACTCGGCCGGCACCCGTGGTGGTGCTCGGACTCCTGTCCGCCGGGCTGCTCTGCGCGGGCGTCACCCTGGCCGGCCCGGCGGCCGCCGTCGACCACGCGGCCCTCCCCGACACCCGCGTCACCCACGGCCCCAGTTGCCGGCCCGGCGGGGTGGTCGTCGAGGTCACCGCCGGCACCGTCGGCTACGCGGTCACGCTGGCCACCGCCCGCCGTCCCGCCGGGGAGGACGCCGCGGAGGTCGCCCCGGGGACCGTCGTCGTGCTGCGCACCGGGCCGGTGGACTGGGGGGAGACCGTCGACCCGTACCTGGAGTACACCCCGCTGGACGGCTCGGGCCCGGCGTACGTCGACGGGCTGGCCGGCTTCGACTTCACCCGCCCGTCGTCCGGGGAGTGCGCGGCCCTCGCCGGCCCGGTGGTGCCCGCGGGCCCGCCGCGGGAGGGCGCCGCCGCGGGGTCGCCCGCCGCCGTCACCGTCGCCGCCCAGCAGGGGCCCGCCGGGGAGGACGGCGGCAGCCGCTGGCCCCTGCTGGCCGCCGGCGGCGCCGTGCTCGCGGCCGGTGCCGGGGTCGCGGTCGTCTCCGGCGGCCGGCGGCCGGGCGGCCGCCCGCGGTCGACGCCGCCCTTCGGGAGCGCCTGAGCGCGCCGTCGGCGACGATGGTCCGGTGGCCCGCCCCGACGACGTCCCGGCGCTCGACCTGCCCGCCGAGCCCGTCCCCGGGGACGTGGCCGACGTCCCCGGCGTGGTCCCGACCGCGGCCGAGACCTGGCTGCGCATCGTGCAGGTGCACGACCGGATCACCCGCCGCGTCGACTCCGCGCTGCACCGGCGGCACGACCTCTCGCTCACCGGCTACGAGGCGCTGCGGCGGATCGCCGAGGCGCCCGGCGAGCGGGCCACCATGGGCGAGGTGGCGGAGGCGCTCGGCATCTCCCGCGCCGGCGTCACCAGCACGGTGACCCGCCTGGTGGCCGCTGGCCACGTCGTCCGGGAGCGCTCCGCCGGCGACCGGCGGCTGCTGCACGCCCGGCTGACCCCCGCCGGCCGGGCCAAGGTGGAGGAGGCCCGGCCCACCCACGACGGTCTGGTGGCCCACCTGCTCGCCCTGCTGGGGGACGATGCGGCGGTCGTCACGGACGCCCTCGCCCGCGTCTCCGCGGCCGCCCGCACCCGACGCTGACGCAGGCGCTCAGCAGCCGGGTTCACACCGTCCGGGACACTTCAAGCCCGTAGTGTTTCCACTCCACCCAGGGCGGGCAGGACGCGATCATGCAGGTGGGGATCGCGCAGTGCTCGGTGGTCGTGCCGACGGTCGGCCGGCCGTCGCTCGACGTGCTGCTCGACGCCCTCGCCCAGGCCCCCGGCCCGCGCCCGGCGGAGTTGGTGCTCGTCGACGACCGGCCCGCCGGCGAGCCGCTGCGGCCGGAGCGTCCCGGCCTGCCCCCCGTGCGCGTGCTGCGCACCGGCGGCGGCGGCCCGGCCCGCGCCCGCAACCTCGGCTGGCGCAGCGTGCGCACCGCCTGGGTGGCCTTCCTCGACGACGACGTCGTCCCCGACCCCGACTGGTACCAGCGGCTGGCCGAGGACCTCGCCGGGCTGCCCGCGGACGTCGCCGGCAGCCAGGGCCGGGTGCGGGTGCCCCTGCCGGCCGACCGCCGCCCCACCGACTGGGAGCGGGGCACCGCCGGGCTGGCCACCAGCTCCTGGATCACCGCCGACCTCGCCTACCGGCGCGCCGCCCTGGCCGCGGTGGGCGGCTTCGACGAGCGCTTCCCGCGCGCCTTCCGGGAGGACTCCGACCTGGCGCTGCGGGTCATGGACACCGGCGCCCGGCTGGTGCGCGGGCAGCGGTGCATCACCCACCCGGTCCGCCCGGTCGACCGCTGGGTGAGCCTGCGCGTGCAGGCGGGCAACGCCGACGACGTCCTCATGCGCCGGCTGCACGGCCCGGACTGGCGGGAGCGCGCCGACGCCCCGCTGGGCCGCCGCCCGCAGCACCTGGCCGTCACCGCGGCCGGGCTGGCCGCCGCCGGCCTCGCCGTGGCCCGCCGGCCGCGCGCCGCCGCCCTGGCCGCCCTCGCCTGGGCCGCCGGGACGGGCGAGTTCGCCTGGGCCCGTACCGCCCCGGGCCCGCGCGACCGCGCCGAGGTCACCACCATGCTGGCCACCAGCGCGCTCATCCCGCAGCTGGCCACCTGGCACTGGCTGCGCGGGGTCGTCCGGCACGTCGGCGTGCGCCCCTGGCGCGGCCTGCCCGACCTGGTGCTGTTCGACCGCGACGGCACCCTGGTCCGCGACTTCCCGTACAACGGGGACCCGGCGTTCGTGAAGCCGGTGCCCGGCGCGCGGGAGGCCGTCGACGCGCTGCGCGCCCGCGGCGTGCGGGTGGGCGTGGTGAGCAACCAGTCCGGCGTCGCCCGGGGGCTGATCACCCGCGCGCAGGTGGACGCCTGCACGGCTCGGCTCGAGGAGCTGCTCGGCCCGTTCGAGACGGTGCAGGTCTGCCCGCACGGCCCGGACGACGGCTGCTCCTGCCGCAAGCCCGCACCCGGGATGGTCAAGGCCGCCTGCGCCGAGCTGGACGTCGACCCCGCGCGCACCGTGGTCATCGGCGACATCGGCGCGGACGTCGAGGCCGCCGCCGCGGCCGGGGCCGTCGGCGTCCTGGTGCCCACCCCGGTCACCCGGCGGGCCGAGGTCGAGGCCGCCCCCCGCCGGGCGGCCACCCTCACCGAGGCCGTCGGGCAGGTCCTGGCGGGGGACTGGTGAGCGGCACCGTGCTCGTCGCGCGGCTGGACTCCGTCGGCGACGTGCTGGTCCAGGGGCCGCTCGTGCGCGCGGTCGCGCACGGGGCCGACCGGGTCGTCTTCCTCGCCGGCCCCGCCGGGGCGGAGGCGGCCGGCCTGCTGCCCGGGGTCGACGAGGTGTGGACGTGGGCCTGCCCGTGGATCCTCGGCGACCCGCCGCCCGTGGACGCCGGTGACCTCGCCGCGCTGACCGACCGGGTCCGCGCGCTCGCGCCGGCCCAGGCGGTGCTCTCCACCTCCTTCCACCAGTCGCCGCTGCCGCTGGCGCTGCTGCTGCGCACCGCCGGGGTGCCGCGGGTCTCGGCGATCAGCGTCGACTACCCCGGCGCGCTGCTCGACGTCCGGCACCGCGTCGACGACGACCTGCCCGAGCCGGAGCGGGCACTGTCGTTGGCCCGCGCCGCCGGCTTCGACCTGCCGCCGGGCGACGACGGCCGCCTCGCCGTCCGCCGGCCGCTGCCGCCGGTCGCGCACGAACCCGGGGGCCCTGATCTGCCGCCCGGATACATCGTGCTGCACCCCGGCGCCTCGGTGCCGGCCCGGGCCTGGCCGGCGCACCGCTGCGCGGAGGCGGTCGAGGCGCTGGCCGACGCCGGCCACCGGGTGCTGGTCACCGGCGGGCCCGGGGAGCGGGCGCTCACCGCCGCCGTCGCGGGCACCCGCGGGACCGACCTCGGCGGCGCGCTGGACCTGGCCGGGCTCGCCGCGCTGCTCGGCGGCGCCGCCGCGGTCGTCGTCGGCAACACCGGCCCGGCGCACCTGGCCGCCGCCGTCGGGACGCCGGTCGTCTCGCTGTTCTCCCCGGTCGTCCCGGCGGCGCGGTGGGCCCCGTACGGCGTGCCGACCGTGCTGCTGGGCGACCAGGACGCGCCCTGCCGGCTGACCCGGGCCCGCGAGTGCCCGGTGCCCGGCCACCCGTGCCTGGCATCGGTGACCGCGGCCGACGTCGTCGCCGCGGTGGAGAAGGTGGGCAGCGCGTGAGGGTCCTGCTCTGGCACGTGCACGGCTCGTGGACGACGGCGTTCGTCCAGGGCCGGCACGAGTACCTGCTGCCGGTGACCCCCGATCGGGGCCCCGACGGGCTGGGCCGCGCGCGCACCTGGGACTGGCCGGCGTCGGCCCGCGAGGTGACCCCGGAGGAGCTGCGCGGCACCGACGTCGACGTGGTCGTCCTGCAGCGGGTGCGCGACCTGGAGCTGGTACGGCAGTGGCTGGGCCGCGAGCCCGGCCGGGACCTGCCCGCGGTCTTCCTCGAGCACAACGCCCCCGGGCTGGAACCGGACGACGGGCCGGTCCCGCACACCCGCCACCCGCTGGCCGACCGCGGCGACATCCCGATCGCGCACGTCACCCACTTCAACCGGCTCTTCTACGACAACGGCCGCGCCCCCACGACGGTGGTCGAGCACGGCATCGTCGACCCCGGCGAGCGCTGGACCGGCGAGCTCGCCCGCGCCGCCGTCGTCACCAACGAGCCGGTCCGCCGGGGCCGCACCGTGGGCGCCGACCTGCTGCCCGGCCTGGCCCGGGTCGCGCCGGTCGACGTCTTCGGCATGGGGCTGGCCGGGCTGCACGAGCGCTACGGCCTGGACCCCGCCCGGGTCGCGCTGCACGACGACCCGCCGCAGGCGGCCATGCACGCCGAGCTGGCCCGCCGCCGCGCGTACGTGCACCCGGTCCGGTGGACCTCCCTGGGGCTGTCGCTGCTCGAGGCGATGCACCTGGGCATGCCGGTGGCCGCCCTGGCCACCACCGAGGCGGTCGAGGCCGTCCCGCCCGGGGCGGGGGTGCTGTCCACCCGCCCGGAGCGGCTGTGGGACGCCGTCCGCACCTGGCTGCACGACGAGGACGCCGCCCGGCTGGCCGGCAAGGCGGCCCGCGCCGCCGCGCTGGAGCGCTACGGGCTGGCCCGCTTCCTCGCTGACTGGGACGTGCTGCTCGAGGAGGTGACCCGGTGATCGTCGACCTGGTGTCGGAGCACGCCAGCCCGCTCGCCGCCATCGGCGGGGTGGACGCCGGCGGGCAGAACGTGCACGTCGCCGCCCTGGCGGCGGGCCTGGCCCGCCGCGGGCACGCGGTGACCGTGCACACCCGCCGGGAGGACCCGGACGCCCCGGACCGGGTGACCACCGCCGACGGCTACGACGTCGTGCACGTCCCCGCCGGGCCCGCGCGGGTGCTCCCCAAGGACGACCTGCTGCGGCACATGCCCGAGTTCGCCGCGGTGCTGCGCCGGGAATGGGCGCGGCGGTCCCCGGACCTGGTGCACGCGCACTTCTGGATGAGCGGGCTGGCCGCGGTCGCCGCCGCGGGGCCGGTCCCGGTCCTGCAGACCTTCCACGCGCTGGGCTCGGTCAAGCGCCGCCACCAGGGCGCCGCCGACACCTCGCCGCCGAACCGCGTGCAGCTGGAGCGCTCGCTGTGCCGCACGGTCGCGCACGTGGTGGCCACCTGCTCCGACGAGGTCTTCGAGCTGCGCCGGCTGGGCCTGGCCCGCGACCGGGCCTCGATCGTGCCCTGCGGCGTGGACACCGGCGTGTTCAGCCCGCGCGGCCCGGTGGCCCCGCGCGGCGAGCGGCAGCGGCTGCTGGTCCTCGGCCGGCTGGTCGAGCGCAAGGGCCAGGAGGACGCCGTGCGCGCGCTGGCCGCCGTCCCCGGCGCGGAGCTGGTCGTCGTCGGCGGCCCGCCGGCCGGGCGGCTGGACGACGACCCGGAGGTGCGCCGGCTGCGCGCGGTCGCCGCCTCCCTCGGCGTCGGCGACCGGCTGGTGTTCACCGGCGCGGTGGCCCGGGAGGACGTCCCGGCCTGGATCCGCTCGGCCGACGTGGTGCTCGCCGTGCCCTGGTACGAGCCGTTCGGGATCACCCCGCTGGAGGCCATGGCCTGCGGCCGCCCGGTGGTGGCCACCGCGGTCGGCGGGCTGCAGGACTCCGTCGCCGACGGCGTCACCGGCGACCTCGTCCCGCCCCGCGACCCCGCCCGGCTGGGCGAGGTCCTGGGCGCGCTGCTCGCCGACGACGCCCGCCGCGCCGCGTACGGCGCGGCCGGCGTCCGGCGCGCCCGCGCCCGCTACCGGTGGGCCCGCGTGGTCGCCGACACCGAGTCCGTCTACCGGCAGGTCATCGCCAGCCGCACGCCCGTGGAGGTCGCCCGATGAGTCTCGAGTCCGTGTCGCCCGACACCTGCAGCCACCTGACCGGCGCCGACCACGTCGCCTCGCTGACCGCTGCGCTGCGGTCGCTGGACGGCCAGCTCGACACCCTCGACGGGTGGGGCCGGCAGGTCGCCGACGTGCTCTGCGGGGCCCACCGCGGGCGGCTGCTCGCGGCCGGCAACGGGGGCAGCGCCGCGCAGGCGCAGCACCTGACCGCCGAGCTGGTCGGCCGCTACCGGGCCGACCGGCCGCCGTTCTCCGCGATCTGCCTGACCGCCGAGACCTCCTCGCTGACCGCGATCGCCAACGACTACCCGGCCGACGAGCTGTTCGCCCGCCAGGTGGAGGCGCACGGGCGGGCCGGGGACGTGCTGGTGCTGCTCTCCACCTCCGGCCGCAGCCCCAACGCCGTCGCCGCCGCGCGGCGGGCTCGCGAGTGCGGCATCACCGTGCTGGCGATGACCGGCCCGGCGCCCAACCCGCTGGCCGCCGCTGCCGACGACGCGGTGTGCATCGACTCGCCGTGGACGGCGACGGTGCAGGAGTGCCACCTGGTCGCGCTGCACCTGCTCTGCGCGGCCTTCGACGCCGCGGTGCTCGCCGAGCCGGCCCGCGTGCCGGAGAGCCGGCTCGGGGTGGCCCGGTGAGTGGGGTGGGCGGGCGAGCGATCGTCGTGGTCGGCGACGCGCTGCTCGACGTCGACCTGGTCGGGACGGCGTCCCGGCTGACGCCCGACGCGCCGGTGCCGGTGGTCGAGGACGTCGAGACCCGCGAGCGCCCCGGCGGCGCGGCCCTGGCCGCGGTGGTCGCCGCCCGCGCCACCCGGCGCGAGGTCGTGCTGGTCACCCCGATGGCCGACGACGCGGACGCCGACCGGCTGCGCGCGCTGCTGGCCGGCCGGGTGCGGCTGGTCGAGATCCCGGCGACCGGCGGGACGGCGGTCAAGCGGCGGGTCCGCGTGGGCGACCACTCGGTGGCCCGCATCGACAGCGGCGCCCCGGTGGCCTCGCTGGGCGCGCTGCCGGCCGAGGCGGCCGCGGTCATCGGCTCGGCCGCCGCGGTGCTGGTCGCCGACTACGGCCGGGGGACGACGGCCGACCCCGCCGTCCGCGCGGCGCTGGCCGCGGCCGGCGGGCCGGTGGTCTGGGACCCGCACCCCCGCGGCGCGGACCCGGTGCCCACCGTCCGGCTGGTGACCCCCAACGGTGCCGAGGCGGCCCGCGTGGCCGCCGCCGCCGGGGTGGCCGCCGAGGGGGACGGGCTGGCCGCCGTGGGCGCCCGCGCCGAGGCGCTGATCCGGCACTGGGGCGTCGGCGCGGTGGCGGTGACCCTCGGCGCCCGCGGCGCGCTGCTGTCCTACGGCGAGGGCGCGCCGATGGTGGTGCCCGCGGTCCCGGTGACCGGCGGTGACCCGTGCGGGGCCGGTGACTCCTTCGCCGCCGCGGCCACGGTCGCGCTGGCCGACGGCGCGGTGACCGGCGAGGCGGTGGCGGCCGCGGTTGCGTCCGCCGGCGCCTTCGTGGCCCGCGGCGGGGCGTCGGCGTGGGACGCGGAGCCCCCGGCCGGGCCGGGCGCCGGCGCCGAGCCCGGGGCGGACGGCGTGATCGCCCGCGTCCGCGCGGCCGGCGGCACCGTCGTGGCCACCGGCGGCTGCTTCGACCTGCTGCACCCGGGCCACGTCGCCACGCTGCGGGCCGCCCGCGGGCTGGGCGACTGCCTGGTGGTGTGCATCAACTCCGACGCCTCGGTGCGGCGGCTCAAGGGCCCGACCCGGCCGCTGGTGACCGCGGCCGACCGGGCGCGGGTGCTGGAGGCGCTGCAGTTCGTCGACGCGGTCGTCGTCTTCGACGAGGACACGCCGGCCGAGGTGATCGGCCGGCTGCGCCCGGACGTGTGGGCCAAGGGCGGCGACTACGCCGGCGCGGACCTGCCCGAGGCCGCGGTGCTGCGTCGCTGGGGCGGCCAGGCCGTCGTGCTGCCCTACCTCGACGGGCACTCCACGACCGCCCTGGTCGAGCGCTCGCAGGTGTGACGGGCCGCCGTGTCGCGGTGGTGCTGCGGCCGCTGGGACTCGGGGACCTGCTGACCGGCGTCCCGGCGATCCGGGCGGTGCGGGCCGCGGTGCCCGGCCACCGGCTGGTGCTGGCCACGACGGCGGCGCTGGCGCCGCTGGCCGCGCTGGTCGACGCCGTCGACGAGGTGCTGCCCGCCCGCGAGCTCGAGCCGCTGGACTGGCCCGGCCCGCCCCCGGAGCTCGCCGTCGACCTGCACGGCAAGGGGCCGGCCTCGCACGTCGTCGTCGCCGGCCTGCACCCGGGACGGCTGCTCACCTTCGCCAGCCCCGGCTGGCCGGGCCCGGTTTGGTACCCCGACGAGCACGAGGTGCACCGCTGGTGCCGGCTGGTCGCCGAGGGCCTGGGGGTCGACGCCGACCCGGACGCCCTCGACCTCGCCGTCCCCGGCGTGGCCCCGCCCGCGCCCGCCGGGGTGGCCCTGGTCCACCCGGGCGCGGCGTTCCCCTCGCGGCGGTGGCCGGCCGACCGGTTCGCCGCCGTCGCCCGGCACCTCGCCGACCGCGGCCTGGACGTGCGGGTCACCGGGGGCCCGGCCGAGGTGCCGCTGGCCCGCGCGGTCGCCGAGGCCGCCGGGCTGGGGGAGGGCTGCGTCCTGGCCGGGCGGACGACGACGCTCGAGCTGGCCGCCGTGGTCGCCGGTGCCCGCGTCGTGGTGAGCGGCGACACCGGCGTGGCCCACCTGGCGACCGCCTACCGCCGCCCCTCGGTGGTGCTGTTCGGGCCGGTGTCCCCGGCGCTGTGGGGTCCCCCGCTCAGGGCCGGGGAGCAGGGGGCACTGCACGTCGTCCTCTGGCACGGGGACGGCACCGGCGACCCCTGGGGCACCGCGCTGGACCCGGCGCTGGCCCGGGTCACCGTCGCGGAGGTGACCGCGGCCCTGGACTCGCTGCTCTGACCGCCGCGATGTCAGCGCTGGCGGAGCGCGTCGAACAGGACGGTCTGCAGGTCGGCCGGGTCGACCGCGGAGTAGGCCGCCCCGCCGGTCACCTCGGCGACCTGCTCGAGCACGGCCAGGTCGGCGTCCGGGCCGAGCGCGACGCCGATGACCTTGACCGGCCGGTCGGGGTCGGCCTCGTCGCGCAGCGTGTCCAGCAGCTCGTCGAGCCCGATGCCGTCGCCGTCCTCGTTGGCGCCGTCGGTGACCAGGAGCACGCTGTTCACCGAGGTCGGGTCGAAGTCCGCGCGCGCCGCCCGGACAGCGTCCAGCGTGGTGTCGTACAGGCCGGTGCCGCCGGGGCGCAGCCGCTCGGGGATCGCGGCCAGCTGCTCGTCGAGCAGGTCGCGCTGGACGCTGCCCTCGACCTCCGCGGCGAGCTGCCGGGTGGGCACCACCTCGGTCCAGTCCCGCTCGCCGTCGAGCTCGGCGGCGAAGAACCACAGCCCCAGCGCGAACTCCTCCGGCACCAGGGTGAGCGTGCTGCGTGCGGCGTCGCGGGCGAGCGTGGCGCGGGTCCCGTCGCCGGCCGGCGCCTCCATGGACGTCGACACGTCGAAGACGGTGAGGATCCGGGACGGCGCGGCCAGCTCCGCCAGCTGGGCGAGCAGCGCCTGCACCTCGGCGGGGTCCAGCTGCAGCGTCTCGGGGGCCTGCTCGGCGACCCCGGCCGCCTCGGCGCCGGCCGGCGCGGCGCCGCCGGTGTCGCGGAAGCCGGCCTCGACGACGGCGGACCGAGCCGCGTCGGAGGTCAGCGCGCGCACCACGGCGTCGACCGCCGCGGCGTCCACGGCCGAGGCGGCGCCGACCCGCACCAGCGGGTGGTCCAGCACCGGCGACCCGTCCGCGGGGTAGACGGCGACCAGCTGCGGGTCCTCGGAGCCGGCGTTGGCCGCCCACACCTCCTGCTCGCTGACCGGCACCAGCGGCGCGTCTGCGTCGCCCGCGCTGCCCGCGGCCAGCGCCTCGGCCGGGGAGAGCGACGGCCCGCGCTCGGCGGCGAGCACCGCCTGCACCACGGCGTTGTCGGCGTCCTCGTCCCCGCCCAGCGCGGTCCGCACGGCGCCCAGCGCGGCGACGGCCTCGGCGCTCGCAGCGGGGTCGGGGAGGATGCTCCCCTGCGGGCTGGCCATGGCCTCGGCCCACCCCGGCGCACCGTCGGTCCAGTCGAGCTCGTCGACCGCCGCCGCGCTGGTGGCCAGCACGACGGGGGAGGAGGCGACCGACCCCACGGTCTGCAGGTCGGCACCCTCGGCGCGCGCGGTCCACAGCGAGGAGTCCGGCACCCACACGTGCGGCAGGGACGCGGCGTCCAGCGCGCCGAGGTCGCCCACCGTCTGCACCGGCTGCTGGGCGGTGACCTCGGCGGCCGCGCAGTCCGCGGGACGCAGGCCCTCGGCGTCGGCGAGCACCCGCTCGGCGACGGGGGCGAGCTCCGGGGCGACGGCGACCCGCACGACCGCGGTGCTCTCGCACTCGCCGCCCCCGGCGTCGACGGCCCACACGGTGAGGCCGCCGGCGAGCAGGACGACCGCGGCCACCGCGAGGGCGATGAGGACCTGCGGCGTCAGCTGCGCCGGCCGGCGGCCCGCGGAGGTGGCGGCGTGGCGGCCCATCGAACAGTTCCCCCGTCGGAGTGGTCAGGCGCTCCGGCGACCCCTGCGACCGCCCACGACAGAGTAGATGCGTTCCCTGACCCTCTGTGGATCACCCGGCTCGGACGGCGGCGGCCCGCAGGTGCTCGGCGAACCACGCCACGGTGCGCCGCAGCCCCTCCTCCGAGGGCACCGTCGGCCGCCAGCCGAGCAGCTGCTCGGCCCGGGTGGTGTCGGGACGGCGGACCCGCGGGTCGTCCACCGGCAGGTCGATGAAGGAGATCGGCGAGGTGGACCCGGTGAGCTTCACGATCCACTCGGCCAGCCGCAGCATGGACAGCTCGTCGGGGTTGCCGATGTTCACCGGCCCGGCGTGGTGGGAGAAGGCCATCGCGAGGATGCCGCGCACGGTGTCGTCGACGTAGCAGATCGACCGGGTCTGGGAGCCGTCGCCCGCGACGGTCAGCGGGCGGCCGGACAGCGCCTGCCCGACGAACGCGGGGATGGCCCGGCCGTCGTCCGGGCGCATCCGCGGGCCGTAGGTGTTGAAGATCCGGACGATGCCGGTGTCGGTGCCCTTCGACGTCCGGTAGGCCGTGGTCATGGCCTCGCTGAACCGCTTGGCCTCGTCGTACACGCCGCGCGGGCCGACCGGGTTGACGTTGCCCCAGTACTCCTCGTCCTGCGGGTGCACCAGCGGGTCGCCGTACACCTCGGAGGTGGAGGCGAGCACGTAGCGGGCGCCCTTCTCGTGGGCCAGCCCGAGGGTGTGCAGCGTGCCCAGGCTGCCGACCTTCAGGGTCTCGATCGGCATCCGCAGGTAGTCCAGCGGGCTGGCCGGCGAGGCGAAGTGCAGCACCAGGTCGACCTCGCCGGGCACGTGCACGAAGTCCGTGACGTCGCAGCGCACCAGCCGGAAGCCGGGGTGCTCCATCAGGTGCACCACGTTCTGCGGCGACCCGGTGAGGAAGTTGTCCAGGCAGACGACCTCGACGTCGCGCGCGAGCAGCTGCTCGCAGAGGTGGGACCCGAGGAAGCCGGCGCCCCCGGTCACCACCGCCCGCCGGACCGTCCGTGCCGCGCGCACCATGCCTGCTCCCATCCGCACCGGGGCACGCGACCGTGCGCACCGCCGCGGGTCCTACCCGGTGATCAACACCTCACACACTCAAGCTCCTAAGTGTCCCGGCCCCGTCCCGAGGCCCACCGTGAGCCTGCGAACGGTGCGGAGGGCGGGGTCCTCTCACTGCAGGTAGCCCTCGACCTGCTGCTCGGGGCGCGGCCTGGCCTCGTCGGGGTCCTCGCCGTACTGGCGCTTGGCGTCCCGCTGGCGGATGAGGTCCCAGAGCTGGTCGCGCTCCTCCTCGATCGCCCGGAGCCGGGCACGCTCCTCGTCGGTGTGCTGGCCGCCGTCGCGCAGGCGGTGCTCCTCGGCCACCAGCGCGTCGATGCGGGCGTGGATCTCGCTGTCGTCCATGCCCGGTCCCTGCCCGCCGCGGTGCGGGCGAAACGGGTCAGCCCGGCCCGGGCAGGTGGCCCTCGACGAACGCGGCCAGCCGCCCGGTGACCGCACCGCCGGCCCGGCCCAGCGCCAGCAGCGCGGTGCGGTCCAGGGGCACCCGTACCGGGCGGCGCCCGGCCGGTGCGGCCGCGCGCACCGCGTGCCCGGCGGCGACCAGCTCCGGCCACGGGCGGGCGAGCTGCCCCAGCACCCGGGACAGCGCGGCCGTCGTCGGGCCGGCGTTGCCCTGCACCATCCCCGTGACGAACGCCGGGTCGCTGGCCACGACCCGGGTGCCGTCGCGGAAGCTGCCGGCGGCCAGCGCGAGGGCCAGCGGGCCGGCCTCCCCGGCGGCGGCGGCCAGCGCCGCCGCCAGCAGGTGCGGGACGTGGCTGACGGCGGCGACGGCGTCGTCGTGCTCGGCGGCGGTCGCCGGGACCACCTCGGCACCCGCGTCCAGCGCGACCTCGGCCACCCGCAGCCAGCGCGGCAGCTCGGTGCCCGGCTCCAGGCACAGCGCCCAGCGGGCGCCGGTGAACAGGCCGGGGTCGGTCGCCGCGTGCCCGGAGCGCTCGGTGCCGCACATGGGGTGCCCGCCGACGTAGCGGCCGCCCAGCGCCGGCCCCAGCTCAGCGAGCACCGGGGTCTTCACCGACCCCAGGTCGGTGACGGTCGCGGCGGGGTCGACGCCGAGCCCCTCGAGTGCCCCGGCCATCGCCGGCAGCGGGACGGCGAGGACGACCACGCCGCCGAGGTCCCGGCCGATCCGCACCCCGCGCGCGGCGGCGGCGTCCCGCGCGGCGGGGTCGACGTCCCAGCCGGTCACCTCCCGCCCGGCGGCGACGAGGGCGGCGGCCAGCGACCCGCCGAGCTGGCCCAGCCCGACGACGCCGACCGGGGGAGCGGGCAGCGTCGGCACCGGGAGGCGGGTCACGCCGTCTCCCACTCGCGGTCGGTGCGGAACACCCGCGCCAGCGCGGTGGCCACCAGCCGGCCGTCCTGGGCGCGCGCCTCGATCCGGTAGACGGCGGTGCGCCGGCTGCGGTGCACCTCGGTGCCCTCGGCGGTCAGGACGTCGCCCGGCCGGCCGGCGGCGAGGAACTCGGTGTGCACGTCCTGGGCCACCGCGAGGGTGCCGTGGCTGTTGCTGACCGCCGCGTGCACGACGTCGAGCAGGGCCATCGTGGCCCCGCCGTGCGCCGCGCCGGCCGCGTTCAGCAGCTGCGGGCCCACGGTCATCTCCGCCCGCGCGTACCCGGGCCGGACCTGCTGCAGGACGATCCCGAGGTGAGCGGCCAGCGGGTCGGCGGCCAGCCGGGTGAGCAGCTCGGCCGGGACGTCGTCCTGCGGGTCCGCCATGATCGGACCCTATGACCCACGCCCTCCTCCGGCCCCCGGGCGCCGGGACCCACGCCCTCCTCCGGCCCCCGGGCGCCGGGACCCACGCCCTCCTCCGGCCCCCGGGCGCCGGGACCCCCGCGCTCCTCGCACCCCGCGCGCCATGACCCCCCGGTCGTTCCTCCTCACCCCGGAGCTCGGCGACTACGTCCGCGCCTCCTCCGAGCCGCCGGACGACGTCGTCGCCGACCTGCTGGCCGAGACCGCCGCCCTGGCCGACCGCGGCGAGGCCTCGCCGACCTACCAGATCGCGCCGGAGCAGGGCACCTTCATGCAGCTGCTCACCCGCGCCCTCGGTGCTCGCCGGGCGATCGAGATCGGCACGTTCACCGGGTACTCGGCGCTGTGCGTGGCCCGCGGGCTGCCCGAGGACGGCTCGCTGCTCTGCCTGGACTCCAGCGCGGAGTGGACGGCGGTGGCCCGCCGGTACTGGGCGCGCGCAGGGCTCGCCGACCGCGTCGAGGTGCGGCTCGGCGACGCGCACGAGTCGCTGCGCGCCCTGCCCGCCGAGGCGACCTTCGACCTGGCCTTCGTCGACGCGGACAAGACCGGCTACGCCGACTACGTCGAGCAGCTGCACCCGCGGATGACCGGCAACGGCGTCGTGCTGCTGGACAACACCCTGCGCGGCGGCCGGGTGCTCGACCCGCAGAGCGACGACGACCGCGCGCTCGCCGAGCTCAACGCCGCGCTGGCCGCCGACCCGCGCTGGGAGACGGTGCTGCTGCCGCTGTCCGACGGCCTGACGATGCTGCGGCGCCGGTGAGCACCGCGGACGCGCCGGGCAGCTGGGCGGTGCGGGTGACCCGGCCCGGCGGCGGGTGGCGGGTGGAGCTGCTCGCCGCGGACGCCGGTGACGAGCTGCCGGCGCTGGAGCGGGCGCTCGGCGACCCGGGGGCGGGCGGCTGGCCCGGCCCGTTCGTCGTGGTCGTCGACTCCCGGCTGTACTTCGTCGTGCTGCGGCACGGGCCCGGCGGGCTGGTGCGGGCGCTGATCTCCGACGCCACCATGCAGGAGTGGCTGCTGGCCGCCGAGGTGGTGGAGCGCTACGGCATCGCCGTCGACGCCGAGGGGGCCTTCGACGACGACGAGACCGGCTGGCCCGGCGGCGACCTGGACGTCTTCGCCGACGACGGGCTGCCCGCCGAGCAGCTGCGGCCGATCGTCACCGCCGACGACCTGTGGGCCGACGAGATGGTCGTCGCCATCGCCGCACGGCTGGGGTTCGCCGACGAGCTGGCCGCGGCGGTGACGCCGTGAGCGTCTCCGCCGTCGTCTTCGACCTCGGCGGCGTCATCACCGAGAGCCCGATGACCGCCTTCACCGCCTACGAGGCCGAGGCCGGGCTGCCCGAGGGGCTGATCGTGCGGCTGAACAGCACCGCCCCGGACACGAACGCCTGGGCGCGCTACGAGCGCAACGAGCTGGACGCCGCCGGGTTCACCGACGCCTTCGAGGCCGAGGCGCTGGCCGCCGGGCACCGGCTGGACGCCCGGCGGGTGCTGGCCGCGCTGGCCGGGGAGGTGCGCCCGGAGGTGGTCGGGGCGGTGCGGCGGCTGCACGCGGCCGGGCTGCCCCTGGCGCTGCTGTCGAACAACGTGGCGCCGATGGAGCGCACCGGCCGGCTCGGCGAGCTGCTGGACCTCTTCGACGTGGTGGTCGAGTCCTCGGTGGAGGGCGTGCGCAAGCCCGAGCCGGAGATCTACCGCCGCGCGCTCGCCCGGCTGTCGGAGGCGGCCGGCCGGCCGCTCGAGCCGTCGGACTGCGCCTACCTCGACGACCTGGGCATCAACCTCAAGCCGGCCCGGGCCATGGGCATGCACACGATCAAGGTGACCGACCCGGCCGCGGCGCTGGCCGAGCTGTCCGCGCTGGTCGGGATCGACCTGCGGGACGGCGCGACGACGTGACCGCGGCCCCGGGCGGGGGGTGGGTCGCGGCTCGCTCCGACCCTGCCCACCAGGTGGGGCAGGGTGGGAAGACCGCGGGGGGACGCCGGTGACCGTGGACGTCGACGCCGCGATGGGACGCGCGCTCGAACTCGCTGCCGCGGCCGTCGAGTGGGGCGACACGCCGATCGGCGCCGTCGTCCTCGGGCCGGACGGCGTGGTGCTCGCCGAGGCGGCCAACGAGCGGGAGAAGCGGGGGGACCCCACCGCGCACGCCGAGGTGCTGGCCCTGCGCGCGGCCGCCCGGGTGCACGGCGACGGCTGGCGGCTGACCGGGACGACGCTGGTCGTCACCCTCGAGCCCTGCACGATGTGCGCCGGTGCGGCCGTGCTGGCCCGCGTCGGGCACGTCGTCTACGCCGCCGACGACCCCAAGGCGGGCGCGGCCGGGTCGCTGTGGGACGTCGTCCGCGACCGGCGGCTCAACCACCGCCCGCAGGTGACCGGCGGCGTCCGGGCCGAGGAGTCCGCCACGCTGCTGCACGCGTTCTTCCGCCGTCGGCGGGGCCTGTAGTCTCTTCGGCGGTGGCGTGTCCGAGCGGCCGAAGGAGCACGCCTCGAAAGCGTGTGAGGTGCAAGCCTCCGTGGGTTCAAATCCCACCGCCACCGCCATCGGGACCGTCACGGCGGCGTCCGCGCAGGGGCCTCGACCCCGCCGGGCGCCGCCGTCGTCGTCCCGGGCTCAGGTGACCAGGTCCAGGTCGACCAGCCAGTCGCCGCCGTCGCCCTGCACCAGGCGCAGCTCGTGCACCTCGACCAGGCTGCTCCCGTCGTCGCCGGTGAAGGCGACCTCGGTCGTGGCGGTGATGACGCCGTCGCCGGACAGCTGCGCACCGCGCACGCCCCGCAGCTCGACCTCCGCCCAGGGCTCCCAGAAGTCGCGGTAGTACCCCGTGCTGGCCTGCGACCGCAGGTAGGGGCCGGTCATCGCGTAGGCCCCGTCGGGGTCGTCGGGGAGCAGGTCGTAGTACCGGCCCAGCGTCTGCTGCACGACCGCCGAAGGGGTGTCGGCCGGCGGCTCGCTGGCCGGGGGCGCCTCGCTGGTGGACGGCGCCGGCTCGGAGGCCGTGGTCTCCGGCGCGCTGGTCTCCGGCGCGCTGGTCTCCGGCGCCGTGCTCTCCGGCGCGGTCGTCTCCGGCGCGGTGCTCTCCGCCGGGGACGGGGCGGGCGGGTCCGCGGTCGTGGCGCCGTCGTCGCGGGTGCCGAGCCACACGGCGCCGCCGAGGACCAGCACGGCGAGCAGCGCCAGCGCGACCAGCAGGCCGCGCCGGCGGCGCCGGCCGGCGGGGGGACCGGCCGGGGGCGACGCAGCCGGGCCGGGGGCCGGGCGGGCCCCGGCCGCGGTGTCGGCGGCCGCGGTCCTGGCGGGCGCGCCGGGGGGCGGGACCCGGGTGGACGCCGCCCCAGCGGTCGCGGCCCCGGCCGCCGCAGCTCCGCCCGCCGCAGCCCCGCCCGCGCCCACGGCCGGCAGCACCCCGGTCCGCAGCTCCGCCGTCCGCTCCCGGTTGCTCGAGGAGCGCAGCGCCGTGCGGGCCAGCAGCACCGTGGTCGGGTCGCCGTCCCGGCCGGCCGCCAGCCGGGCCAGCTCGTCGCGGACCTCGACCGTCGTCGGCCGCTCCGCCGGGTCGACGGCCAGCATCCGGCTCAGCGCGTCGGTCATCGAGCCCGCGCGGCGCGGGGGGTCCAGCTCACCAGCGGCGACCCGGTGCAGCAGCCGCAGCGCGTTGTCGTCCATGCCGAACGGCGGCCGGCCCTCCAGGCAGGTGTACAGCGTCGCGCCGAGGGAGAAGACGTCGCTCTCCTGCGTCACCTCGCTGCCCTGCGCGACCTCGGGGGCCAGGAACGCGGGGGTGCCGGTGATCTGCCCGGTCTGGGTGAGCGTCACGTCGTCCCGCGCGTGCGAGATGCCGAAGTCGGTGATCTTCACCAGACCCTCGACCCGCGGCCCCCGCCCGATGAGCACGTTGGCCGGCTTGACGTCGCGGTGCACGATCCCGGCGGCGTGGGTGGCGGCCAGCGCGTCGGCCACCTGGGCGCCGATCTGCGCGACCTGGTCCACGGTCAGCAGGCCGTCCTCCTTGAGCACCTCGGCCAGGCTGCGGGAGGGCAGGTACTCCATCACCAGCCACGGCGTGCTGTCCTCCACGGCGACGTCGTAGACGCTGATGGCGTGCGGGTGGGACAGCCGGGCGGCGATCCGGCCCTCCCGCAGCGCCCGCTGGCGCTGCTGGTCGGTGACCGTCGCGTCGGCGCCGGGCGGGGGCAGCACCTGCTTGACGGCCACCTGGCGGCCCAGCAGCTCGTCGGCCGCCAGCCAGACGGCGCCCATGCCGCCGCCGCCGATGCGCTCGAGCAGCCGGTAGCGCCCGGCGACGACGCGGCCGGACCCGGTCACGCCGCGCACCCCCTGCCCGTGGTGCCGCTCAGACGCCGCTCGGGACGCCGTAGCGGCGGGCGTACTCCTCCTGCGCGCCCGCGGGGAGCGCGTCGTAGAGCTCGCCGAGCTCACGCGTGGCGTCGGGGGACAGGTCGTCGAACAGCCGCTGCCAGGTCGGCGGCTCGTCGTAGCTGCGGGTCAGCAGGAGTTCCCACGCGCGGTTCTGCCGGTCGCGCTTGCTGCGCTCGGCGACGAACTCCGAGAGGTACCGGTCCTTGGCGGCGTCCTTCTCCTCCTTGGTGGCCGAGGCCGGCAGGTCGGCGGCGTCGGCGCCCTTGAGCACCGCGACGATGGCCTCCACGACGTCGGGCCGGAGCCGGTCGGTCTCGCTCACGGGGGCTGCTCTCCTGTCCTCGGCGCGCGCCGTGTCCTCGACGCACGGGGCCAGGGTGCCCTAGACGGCGCGGGCCTGACCACCCGGCGCCGCGGGGCAGGCGCCGCTCCCGGGTCCCGCGGCCGACCGTCCCGACCGCGCCCGGTATCGTCGACGGTGCCGTTGGAGGATTCGCCTAGTGGCCTATGGCGCTCGCTTGGAAAGCGGGTTGGGGGCAACCCCTCGGGAGTTCGAATCTCCCATCCTCCGCCAGGAGGGGCTCCCCGCCCCCGCTCATCCGGGCGCCCCGGTGGCGGCCTCCCGCCGCACCCGGGCCGGCCGCAGGTACAGCCCGGCCACGGCGGCCAGCACGAGCAGCCCGCCGGCCAGTGCCCCGAGCGGCAGCCGCTCGCCGAGGAACGCGGTCGCCAGCACGGTCGCGGTCACCGGCTCCAGGAGCGTGACGATGCCGGCCACCGCGCCGGGGACGGTCTGCAGCCCGCGGAAGAACAGCGCGTACGCCGCCGCGCTGGGCACGGCCCCCAGGTAGAGCAGCGTCGCCAGCGCGACCGGCTCGGCCGTCAGGCGCAGGCCGGCGGCCAGGACGACCGGCGTCAGCAGCAGCGCGCCGCCGGTGAAGCCGGCCAGCGTCACCGGGACCCCGGCCGGCAGGGCCCCGCCGGCCAGCGTGACGAGCGCGTAGCCGAGGGCCGAGCCGCACGCCAGCAGCGCGCCGAGCAGCACCGCCGTCCCCGCCGACGCCCCGGCGGTCAGCCCGACGAGCAGGACCAGCCCGACGAGGGCCGCGGCGAGGGCGGTCAAGGTCGCCCGGTCCGGCCGGCCGTGCCCGAGTGCGGCCGCCCCGAGCGCGATGAGCAGCGGGGCCAGGCCGAGCGCCACGAGCGTCGAGACGCTCACCCCGGCCAGGTCGACGGCGGCGAAGAAGGCGAGCTGGTAGGCGGCCAGCCCCGCGGCGACCAGCCCCAGCCGGACGGCGAGCGGCCGGTCCAGGGGGACGTCCGGCGCGGTCCGGCGGCGCCGGGTGAGCAGGTGGGCGGCCAGCAGGACGGCGGCCCCGACGGCCATGCGGTGCCAGGCGACGTCCAGCGGGCCGAGGTCGGTGCGGTCGGTGACGATGCGGGCGCTGACGCCGGAGGTGCCCCAGCACAGGGCGGCCAGGACGACCAGCGGGAAGCCGCGCGCGGCGGCGGGGGTGGTGGACACGACGCTCCTGGGACGCTTCCGGATCGGGACGGGGCGGTCCGGAGCACGGCGCAGCGTCCCGGCGGCTCACGCCGGGGGAGGTCGATCCGCGGTGCTCCGGGTCAGGAGCGGGGCGGGGGCAGCACTCGGGCGCACCGGGGCGTCATGGCACGCAGGGTAGCCAGGGGAGGGCGGGTCCGCGGCGGCCTTTCCTCTACAGTGGGGGCAGACCCCTCGTGCGGCGTCATCCCGTGAACCTCCCCAGGGCCGGAAGGCAGCAAGGATAAGCGGGCTCTGGCGGGTGCGCGGGGGGTCCTCTGCTTCCCCGGCCCCTCCGACCGGCGCACAGCTCCCTGCCAGCTCCGCGGTGTTCCCTGGACCCGTCGTCGAGCGGGGGGAGTGGACGTGTCACGTCGCGGGTGGGGGATCGCCGGTGCCGTCGCCGGGGTGGCGGTGCTGGGTGCGGTCGGGGGGCCGCTGGCCTACGCCGCCCTCCAGGAGGACGCCGCGCCGGCCGCGACCGTGCAGGCGCAGCCCACCGAGGTCGCCCTCGCGCCGGACACCGACGGCACCTGGACCGTCGCCGCGGGGTCGACCGCCGGGTACCGGGTCGAGGAGGTCCTCAACGGGGCCGACGTCACCGTGGCCGGCACCACCGACCGGGTCGACGGCACCCTGGTGGTCGACGGCGGCGACCTCACCGCGGCCGAGGTCACCGTGGACGTCGCGAGCGTCACCACCGACAGCGACCGGCGGGACGGCTACTTCCGCGAGCAGGTCATGGACGTCGCGGCGCACCCCACCGCGACGTTCGCCGTCACCGGGCCGGTGGACCTGCCCGAGCTCTCCGGCACCCCGGTCACCGTGCCGGTCGCCGGCGAGCTGACGCTGGCCGGCACCACCCGGCCGGTCGAGGCGGCACTGTCCGCCGTCCGGACCGCCGACGGCGTCGACGTCTCCGGGTCGGTCCCGGTGACCTTCGCCGACCACGGCATCGAGGCCCCGGACCTCGGCTTCGTCCGCGTCGAGGACGAGGGCTCGGTGGAGTTCCTGCTGCGCCTCGTGCGCTGACGCCCGGCCTCGTCCGGAGGCCCGCCCCGAGGCACCCGCACCGTCGGCGCCGGCACGTAACCTGACCGACCGTGGCACTGGCGCTCTACCGGAAGTACCGCCCGGCGACCTTCGCCGAGGTGGTCGGGCAGGAGCACGTCACCACCCCGCTGGTCAACGCCGTCGACGGCGGCCGGATCAACCACGCCTACCTGTTCAGCGGCCCGCGCGGCTGCGGCAAGACCTCCTCGGCGCGCATCCTCGCCCGGTCGCTGAACTGCGAGCAGGGGCCGACGTCGACCCCCTGCGGCGCCTGCGGGTCCTGCGTGGCCCTGGCGCCCGACGGGCCGGGCTCGCTGGACGTCATCGAGATCGACGCCGCCAGCCACGGCGGTGTGGACGACGCCCGCGACCTGCGCGAGCGCGCCTTCTTCGCCCCCGTGAACAGCCGCTTCAAGGTCTACATCGTCGACGAGGCGCACATGGTCACCACGCAGGGCTTCAACGCCCTGCTCAAGCTGGTCGAGGAGCCGCCGGAGTTCCTGGTCTTCGTCTTCGCGACCACCGAGCCGGACAAGGTGCTGTCCACGATCCGCTCGCGGACGCACCACTACCCGTTCCGGCTGGTGCCGCCGACCACGCTCCGCGGCCTGCTGGAGCGGACCTGCCAGGCCGAGGGCGTCGTCGTCGAGCCGACCGTCTTCCCGCTGGTCGTGCGCGCCGGCGGCGGCTCGGTGCGCGACTCGCTGTCCATCCTCGACCAGCTGCTCGCCGGTGCCGGCGACGAGGGCGTCACGTACCGCAGCGCCGTCGGCCTGCTCGGGGTCACCGACGACGCGCTGCTCGACGAGACCATCGACGCCCTCGCCGCGGCCGACCCTGCCGGTGTCTTCCGCGCCGTCGACCGGGTGGTGGAGGCCGGGCACGACCCGCGCCGGTTCGCCACCGACCTCCTCGACCGGCTGCGCGACCTCATCGTGCTCGACGCCGTGCCGGAGGCCGGGGGCAACGGCCTGCTCGACTGCCCGCCCGACCGGCTGGACCTGATGAGCTCCCAGGCCCGCGCGCTGGGCTCGGCCACCCTGTCGCGGATGGCCGACACCGTGCACGCCGGCCTGACCGAGATGCGGGGGACGACGGCGCCCCGGCTGCTGCTGGAGCTGGTCTGCGCCCGGATGCTGCTGCCCGCCACCGACGGCTCCGCGGCGGCCACGCTGCAGCGGCTGGAGCGGCTCGAGCGGCGGATGTCGATCGCCGGCGAGCACGCCGGCCGCGCGCCCGAGCCCGCCGGCTCCGACGCCCCGGTGCGGGAGGCGCCGGTGCCGCCCGCCCGGCCGGCGCCCGCGGCCGCGGCACCGGCACCGGCACCGCCACCGGCGGCCGAGCCGCCCGCCCGCCCCGCGCGGGAGTTCGTGCGCCGGTCCCAGGCCGCCCCGCAGGCACCCGCGCAGCCGGCTCCGCCCGCGGCGCCCGAGCCGGCTGCCCGGCCGCCGGCCGACGACGGCTGGCCGGAGACCACGCCGCCGGGCGGCGGCGGGCAGCAGCGCCCGGCGGCGTCCGCCCCGGCGCCGGCGACCCCGCCGTCGGCCGGGGAGCCGCGGCGCACCCGCGTGGCCGTCGGCGAGCCGGACGTCCCGCTGCCGCCCGAGCCGACCGACGACGAGGACTGGCCGCACCCGGCCCAGCCGGACGCGGCCGACGCGGCGGCCGCCCGGCTCGACCGGCCGCGCCCCGCGGCCGAGTCGTCCCCCCGCGCCGCAGCGGGGTCCTCCCCGGCGCCGCGCGGTGCCGAGCCGATGCCGGTCGTGACGGCCAACCCTCCGGAGCAGGCCGTCGACGGGGAGCTCACCACCAGCGACGTCCGCCGGGTGTGGCCGGAGCTGCTCAAGGTGGCCCGCGGTCACAAGCGCACGACCGAGGCCCTGCTGCGCAGCGCCCAGGTGCACGACCTGGCCGGCGGCGTGCTCACCCTCACGGCGACGTCACCCGCGCTGGCCAAGATGCTCGGTGACGACCTCAACCGCGACGTCGTCCGCCAGTCCCTGCAGGAGCTGCTCGGCGTCCGGTGGAAGGTGCAGGTCGTCGTGGAGGGCGCGGCCACCCGCGGCGGCGCGGCCCCGGTCGCACCCGAGGCGGCCCGGGAGGCCGCCCGGGCCGCCGAGGCCGCCGAGGCGCGCGAGCTCATGGCCGAGCGGGCGGCGGAGGAGCCAGGTGGCGACGGGGAGCCACCGCCGGCCGTCGACCCGGAGCAGGCGGCCCTGTCCCTGCTGCGCACCCACCTCGGCGCCCGCCCCCTGGACTGAGGCCCGCCTGCAGGGTCCCGCCACGAGCTCGCGAGTGGCGGGGGGCAGGCGGGTCCTCCTTCAGCCGCGCGCCAGGACCTCGTCCAGCTTCTCGTAGCCCTCGCGGACGCCGACGTCCATGCCGCTGGCCACCATGGCGTCCCGGTCGGCGAAGGAGTCGACCAGCGACGTCGAGGTCAGCCGCGTGCGGCCGCCGCCGAGGTCGGTGAGCACCAGCTTCTCCAGCGCGACGCCGTCCGGCGCGCCCTCGAAGGTGGAGGTCTGCACGATCAGCTCGTCGGGGCGCACCTCGTGGAAGCAGCCGTGGAAGCCGTACTCCTCCGCCCCCTGCCGGTGCAGGAACCGGTAGGAGCCGCCGGTGCGGCAGTCGTAGTGGTCGATCGTCATCTCCAGGCCGCGCGGGCCCAGCCACTGCACGAGCAGCTCGGGGTCGGTGTGCGCGCGGAACACCCGGGCGCGCGGGGCGTCGAACTCGCGGGTGATCCGGACGAGCGGGACCTCGGGGTCGACGTCGATCCGGGTCTCGTGGGTGGTGGTGCTCATGACGGGGTCCCTCTCTCGGTGGTGGTGGGGTCGGTGGGGTCGTCGTCCGGCAGGGACGCCAGGACGTCGTCGAGCCGGCGGTAGCGCTCCTCGGCCCGCCGCCGGTACCGCTCGATCCACGCGGTCATGAGGTCGAACACCTCGGCCTCCAGGTGCACCGGGCGCCGCTGGGCGTCACGGCTGCGGGTCACCAGGCCGGCCTCCTGGAGCACCCGCAGGTGCTTGGAGACGGCCTGGACGCTCACGTCGTAGGGCTCGGCGAGCTGGCCGACGGTGGCGTCGGCGACCGCCAGCCGGGCGACCATGTCGCGCCGCGTGGGGTCGGCCAGGGCCGCGAAGACCCGGGAGAGCGGATCGGCGGCCATCCGGGGACCTCCCTTACTCAACCGTTCGGTTGAAAAGAGCGTGCACCTCGGCGGCGGCGTCGTCAACCACCTGGTTGAGGATGTGGCGTCCCCGCGGATGTCGGCCCCGCGGCCTAGGCTCGGCGCATGTTCCCCGGAGGCCAGCCCGACATGTCGGAGTTGCTGAGGCAGGCGCAGCAGATGCAGCAGCAGCTGGCTGCCGCGCAGGAGCAGCTGGCGCAGGAGGAGGTCACCGGTACCGCCGGCGGTGACCTGGTCAGCGTGACCATGACCGGGCAGGGCGAGGTGACCGCGGTGACCATCGCGCCGGCCGCCGTCGACCCCGACGACCTGGAGACCCTGCAGGACCTCCTCGTCGCGGCCTTCCGCGACGCCTCCCGCGCCGTCAACGAGCTGACCGCCGACCGCATGGGGCCGCTCGCCGGCGGCCTCGGCGGCGGCATGGGGCTGCCCGGCCTCTGAGCCGCGGCCGACCCACCCGACGAGAGGGACACCGTGTACGAGGGGGCCGTCCAGGACCTCATCGACGAGCTCGGCCGGCTGCCCGGCGTCGGGCCGAAGAGCGCCCAGCGCATCGCGTTCCACCTGCTGGCGGCGGAGTCCGCCGACGTGAGCCGGCTGGTCGCGGCCCTGCAGCGGGTGCAGGCCGAGGTCCGGTTCTGCAGCACCTGCTACAACGTCGCCGAGGGCGAGCAGTGCCGCATCTGCCGCGACCCGCGGAGGGTCGACGACGTCATCTGCGTCGTCGAGGAGCCCAAGGACGTCGTGGCCATCGAGCGCACCCGCGAGTTCCGCGGGCGCTACCACGTCCTCGGCGGCGCGATCAGCCCGATCGAGGGCGTCGGCCCCGACGACCTGCGGGTCAAGGAGCTGATGACCCGGCTGATGAGCGGCGCGGTCACCGAGCTGATCATCGCCACCGACCCCAACCTCGAGGGCGAGGCCACCGCCGCCTACCTGGCCCGCCTGGTCGGCCCGCTCGGGCTGGCGGTCTCCCGGCTGGCCAGCGGCCTGCCGGTGGGCGGCGACCTCGAGTACGCCGACGAGGTCACGCTGGGCCGGGCCTTCGAGGGCCGCCGCCGCATCGACGCCTGAGGTGGGGGCTGCGGCCCTTCATCACAGGATGGTGTCGATGGGCGGCCGCCGCTCACGATCGCGCGCACGCCCCGCCTAGGGTCCGACCCACGTCCGAGAGGGCACGCGCCCTCCGGCCGCGAAGTCGGGTACTCATCCGGCCCCAGAGGCCGAGAAGGCAGGTCGTCCGCGATGCAGCGTCGTCCCTCCCGCGTGCTCGCCGCCTCGGCGGCCGCGCTCACCGCCGTCACGCTCTCCGCGTGCGCCTCCAGCGACCGGGACTCCGGCGGGGGAGGCGAGGGCGGCGAGGCCCAGTCCGGCGGCACCCTGGTCTTCGGCGCGACCGGCGACCCCTCCAACCTCGACCCGGCCTTCGCCAGCGACGGCGAGACCTTCCGCGTGCTGCGGCAGATCTACGACGGCCTGCTGCAGCCCGCCGAGGGCAGCACCGAGGCCGAGCCCGACCTCGCCGAGGGCTACGAGGTCAGCGACGACGGCCTGGAGTACACCTTCACCCTCCGCGACGGCGTCACCTTCCACGACGGCACGGACTTCAACGCCGAGGCGGTCTGCTTCAACTTCGAGCGCTGGTACAACTTCACCGGCCTGGCGCAGAGCCCGAGCGCGTCGTCCTACTACCAGGACGTCTTCGGCGGCTTCGCCGACACCCCGGACGTGCCCAACATCTACGCCGGGTGCGAGGCGACCGACGAGCTGACCGCGGTCATCCGGCTCAACCGGGTCACCAGCAAGTTCCCGGCCGCGCTCACCCTGCCCGCCTTCTCCATGCAGAGCCCGACGGCGCTGCAGGAGTACGACGCGGACAACCTCTCCGGCAACGAGGACGCCTTCACCTACTCCGAGTACGGCCTGGAGCACCCCACCGGCACCGGGCCCTTCCGGTTCGACAGCTGGGACCGCGGCAACGGCCAGATCACCATCGTCCGCAACGACGAGTACTGGGGCGAGCCGGCGCTGCTCGACGAGATCGTCTTCCGCACCATCCCCGACGGGAACACCCGCCGGCAGGAGCTGCAGGCCGGCACCATCGACGGCTACGACTTCGTCGCCCCCGCCGACTACGGCACGCTCGAGGGCGAGGGCGCGCAGGTCCTGGTGCGCGACCCGTTCAACATCCTGTACCTGGGCATCAACGCCGGGAACGTGGCCGGCACCAACGCCAACCCGGCGCTGCAGGACCCGCGCATCCGCCAGGCGATCGCGCACGCCATCGACCGGCAGACCATCGTCAACTCGCTGCTCCCCGAGGGCGCCGAGGTGGCCACCCAGTTCATGCCGCCGACCGTCGACGGCTGGGCCGACGACGTCACCACCTACGACTACGACCCCGAGCGGGCCCGCCAGCTGATCGACGAGGTGAACCCGGCCAGCCGCACGCTGCGGTTCTACTACCCGACCGACGTCACCCGGCCCTACCTCCCGGACCCGGCCGCGATGTTCCAGGCGATCAGCGAGGACCTGTCGGAGGTGGGCTTCACCATCGAGCCGACCGCGCTGCAGTGGAACCCGGACTACCTGCAGGCCGCGCAGGCCGGGCAGGCCGACGTCCACCTGCTCGGGTGGACGGGTGACTACAACGACGCCTACAACTTCATCGGGACGTTCTTCGCGGCCAAGGCCGACGGGCTGGCCAAGGCCGAGTTCGGCGCGTTCGACGCGCCCGAGGTGTTCGCGGCGCTCGACCGGGCCGACGCCGAGCCGGACCCGGCCAACCGGACCGCGCTCTACCAGGAGGCCAACCGGCTGATCATGGACTACCTCCCGGCCGTCCCGGTGTCGCACTCCCCGCCGGCGCTGGTCGTCGCCGAGGACGTGCAGGGGCTGACGCCCAGCCCGCTGACCGCCGAGGACTTCTCGACGGTGTCCCTGACCAGCTGACCCCGCGCCCGGCGACCGCGCCGGTGGTGGCACCATGCCGCCGCCGGCGCGGTCGCCGGTCCGTGCCTGAACCGAGGGCCCGCGACCGGGGCCCGGACGTGGTCGACCCGGGAGGCTGAGCGAGCGCGTGCTCCGATTCACCGTCCGCCGGCTCCTGCAGCTGGTCCCCATCCTGCTGGGGCTGTCTGTGCTGCTCTTCGCCTGGCTGCGCGCCCTGCCCGGCGGGCCGGCGCAGGCCGCGCTGGGGGAGCGGGCCACCCCCGAGGACATCGAGCAGTACAACCGGCTGTTCGGCCTGGACCAGCCGATCTGGATCCAGTACCTGCGCTTCCTGCAGCGCGCCGTCACCCTGGACTTCGGCAACTCCACGCAGTACGGGCGGCCGGTCACCGAGGTCTTCTTCGAGCGGTTCCCCGGCACCATCGAGCTGACCCTGGCCGCGATGGTCTTCGCCATCGGCGTGGGCATCCCGCTGGGCTACGTCGCGGCCCGCCGCTACGGCAGCGCCCTGGACTCCGCGTCGGTCGTCGGCTCGCTGCTCGGCGTGGCCGTCCCGGTGTTCTTCCTCGCCTACCTGCTGCGGCTGCTGTTCGCCGTCGAGCTCGGCTGGCTGCCCGGCTCGGGGCGCCAGGACGTGCGCATCGACGCCACCCGGATCACCAACTTCTACGTGCTCGACGGCCTGCTGACCCGCGAGTGGGACGCCGCGTGGGACGCGCTGCTGCACCTGGTCCTGCCGGCGCTGGCGCTGGGCACCATCCCGCTGGCGATCATCGTGCGGATCACCCGGGCCTCGGTCCTCGACGTGGTCAACGAGGACTACGTGCGGACGGCGAACGCCAAGGGGCTCTCCGCGGCCACGGTGCGCCGGCGGCACGTCGTCCGCAACGCGCTGCTGCCGGTCTCGACGACCATCGGGCTGCAGACCGGCCTGCTGCTGTCCGGGGCCGTGCTGACCGAGACGGTGTTCGCCTTCGGTGGGGTCGGCCTGGCCCTGCGCGACGCGATCACCTACCGCGACTTCGCCATCCTGCAGGGCTTCATCCTGCTGCTGGCGGTGGTGTACGTGCTGGTCAACCTGCTCGTGGACATCTCCTACGGGGTCCTCGACCCGCGGGTGAGGGTCCGGTGAGCCGGCGAAGCGGACGGGGGCGGAGCCGGTGACCGCGCTGGGGGACGTCCGGCGGCGCCGGATCGACGAGCTCGCCGCCCGGGCCGGCCAGGTGCCGGAGGGCGAGGGCGGGGTCTCGCTCACCCGCAGCGCGGTCCGCCGGCTGCGCCGGGACCCGGTGGCCATCGCCGGCGCGGTGATCGTGGTGGTCTTCCTGCTGGTCGCGGCACTCGCGCCGCTGCTGGCGCCGCGCGACCCGGTCACCCAGTACCTGCTCAGCGAGATCCGGCCCGGCTCCATCCCCGGCCCGCGGGAGGGCTTCCCGCTCGGCGTGGACAACCTCGGCCGCGACCTGCTGTCCCGGCTGGTCTACGGGTCCCGGCAGTCGCTGCTCATCGGGTTCGTCTCCACCGTGCTCGGTGTCGTGGTGGGCATGGCACTCGGCGTGCTGGCCGGCGGCCTGGGCGGCTGGGTGGACACCGTGGTCATGCGGTTCGTGGACATCCTGCTGTCCATCCCCGGGCTGCTGATGGCGATCACCGTCTCGGTGCTCCTCGGGCAGAACCAGTACGCGCTGATGATCGCCATCGCCGTCGTCCAGGTGCCCGTCTTCGCCCGGCTGCTGCGCGGGTCGATGCTGGCCCAGCGGGGCAGCGACTACGCCCTCGCGGCGCGGGCGCTGGGCGTGCGGCGGGGGCGGATCGTGTTCGGCCACGTGCTGCCCAACTCGCTGTCCCCGGTGATCGTGCAGGCGACGCTGTCGCTGGCGACGGCGATCATCGAGGCGGCCGCGCTGTCCTTCCTGGGCCTGGGCGACCCCGACATCTCCCGCCCGGAGTGGGGCGCGATGCTGGCCAGCGCGCAGGACTTCCTGTCCATCCGCCCGGCCCTCGCCATCTGGCCGGCGGTGTGCATCATCGTCGTCGCGCTGGGCTTCACGCTGCTCGGGGAGCGGCTGCGCGAGGCACTCGACCCGAAGTTCCGGAGGTGAGGCCATGAGCATCGAGGCGCTGCCGCCGGCGGCCCCTGACCGGTCCGCCGTCCCGGTGCTGGAGGTCGAGGAGCTCACCGTCACCTTCACCCGCCGCGGCGAGCGGCCGACCCGGGCCGTCGACGGGGTGAGCTTCTCGGTCGCGGCCGGGGAGACCATCGGGCTGGTCGGGGAGTCCGGTTGCGGCAAGTCGGTGACCTCCCTGGCGGTCATGGGCCTGCTGCCCCGCCGCGGGGTGCAGGTCGGCGGGTCCGTGCGGTTCAACGGCGCCGAGCTGATCGGCGCACCGGACCGCACGCTGCGCGAGCTGCGCGGCGCGGACATGGCGATGGTCTTCCAGGACCCGCTGTCCTCGCTGAACCCGACCGTGCCGATCGGCACCCAGGTCACCGAGGTGCTCGTCGAGCACCGCGACATGTCCGGCAAGCGGGCCGTGGCCGAGGCCGCCGACCTGCTGGACCGGGTCGGCATCCCGGACCCCACCCGCCGGCTCAAGGAGTACCCGCACCAGCTGTCCGGCGGCATGCGGCAGCGGGCGCTGATCGCGATGGCGCTGGCCTGCTCGCCCCGGCTGCTCATCGCCGACGAGCCGACGACGGCCCTCGACGTGACCATCCAGGCGCAGATCCTCGAGCTGCTGCGCGAGCTGGTCGTCGACACCGGGACGGCGCTGGTGATGATCACCCACGACCTCGGCGTCGTCGCGGGCCTCTGCGACCGGGTGCACGTCATGTACGCGGGGAAGGTCATCGAGACCGCCGACCGGCACGAGCTGTTCGCCCGCCCGCGGCAGCCCTACACCGGCGGGCTGCTCGCCTCCGTGCCGCGGCTGGACGCCGGCCGCGGCACCCCGCTGACCCCGATCCGCGGGTCGGCGCGCGACGCCATCCCCTGGGCCGAGGGCTGCGCGTTCGCCCCGCGCTGCGACAACGCCCAGGACGACTGCCTCACCGAGGTCGCGGGGAGCACCGTGCCGCTGGAGTACGACGGGCCCGGCCGCGAGCTGCGCTGCCGCCACCCGCTCACGTACCCGCGGCAGACCCCCGCCGGGGCCCCGTCGTCCGGCAGCACGGACTCCGGCAGCACGTCGTCCGGCAGCACGGCGTCCGGAGCCGGCCGGTGACCGCCGCGGGCGAGCCGCTGCTGCGCGTGCAGGGGCTGCAGGTGCACTTCCCGATCAAGCGGGGGGTGTTCGTCGACCGCACGGTCGGCCACGTCCGCGCCGTCGACGGCGTCGACCTGGCCGTCGACCGGGGCACCACCTACGGCCTGGTGGGGGAGTCCGGGTGCGGCAAGTCGACGCTGGGCCGCGCCGTCCTGCGGCTGGTCGAGCCCACCGCCGGGCAGGTGCTCTTCGACGGCACCGACGTCGCCTCGCTGCGGGGCGAGGCGCTGCGCAGCATGCGCCGGCGGATGCAGATGGTCTTCCAGGACCCGCTGGGCAGCCTGGACCCGCGGCAGGACGTCGAGTCGCTGTTGTCCGAGCCGCTGCGCGCGCACGGCCTGGGCGGGGGGAAGGCGGGCATCGCCGCGCGCATCCGCGAGCTGCTGGACGCCGTCGGGCTGCCGTCGGCGGCGCTGCGCCGCTACCCGCACGAGTTCTCCGGCGGCCAGCGGCAGCGCATCGGCATCGCCCGCGCGGTGGCCCTGGAGCCGGACCTGCTGATCGCCGACGAGCCGGTGTCCGCCCTCGACGTCAGCGTGCAGGCGCAGGTGGTCAACCTGCTCGAGGAGCTGCAGCAGCGGCTCGGCCTCACCTACCTCGTCATCGCCCACGACCTGGCCGTGGTCCGGCACATCAGCGACGTCGTCGGCGTCATGTACCTGGGCTCGCTGGTCGAGCAGGCCCCCGCCGACGACCTCTACGACGCGCCGCTGCACCCGTACACGCGGGCGCTGATGAGCGCCGTGCCGGTGCCCGACCCGGTCGTGGAGGAGCGGCGCGAGCGCATCCTGCTCGCCGGCGACCTGCCGTCGCCGGCGAACCCGCCCAGCGGCTGCCGGTTCCACACCCGCTGCCCCTGGCGGCAGGAGACCCGCTGCGACGACGAGGTGCCGGTGCTGCGCGAGCTGGCTGGGGGCTCGTCCCGCCCACCCCACCTGGTCAGCTGCCACTGGGCCGAGCAGATCCGGGACGGCCTGCTGACCCCCCGGTCGGCGGAGGAGGTCGCCGCCACCCAGGGGGTGTCGGTGCGGCCCAGGGGTGCCGACGACGCCGGCGGCGACTCGCTGGTGCAGGGCCTGGACGAGCCGACCGAGGTGTTCTGACGCCGTCGCCCTACTCCAGGACGACGTCGTCGCCGCGGCGGACCGCGCGGCGGACGCGCAGCCGCAGCCGACGGGCGTAGGCCCGCACGAACTGCGTGTAGCCCGGCGTCGGGCCGTGGTAGCCGAGGAAGCCGCGCGGGCCCTCCACCATCTCGCCGGTGCGGACGTCGTAGCGCGCCTGGTGCCACGGGCAGACCAGGCACCCGTTGGCGTCCAGCTTCCCCTCCGACATGTCGGCGAGCTGGTGGCGGCAGCGGCGGGAGACGGCGAAGTACCCGCCGTCCCGGTTGCCGACGGCCCAGCTGCCGACGCGGCGGACCGCTCCAGGCGGCAGGTCGGCGGCGGGGATGCGGTCGGGGTCGGGCACGGTGCCTCCAGGTCTCGGGGACGTGCCCCTACCCCGGGGAACGGCGGGTCAGACGGGCGGGCGCGGGTAAGGTCCGGCGCACCCGACCCCGGAGGTCCCCGTGCGCCGGCTGACCGCCGCCCTCGTCCCGCTGGCCGCCGCCGTCCTCCTCGGTGGTGGGCCCGCGCTGGCCGAGGAGCCCCTCGACGTGCCGGGGCAGGTGACCGACACCGCCGACGTCCTGAGCCCGGCCCAGGAGGCGCAGGTCCAGGACGTCCTCGCCCAGCTGCAGACCGAGGACCAGGTGCAGCTGTTCGTCGTCTACGTCGACACCTTCGACGGCGTCGACCCGGACACGTGGGCGGACCGGACCGCCGGACTGTCCGGGTTCGGCGGCGACGACGTGCTGTTCGCCGTCGCGGTCGAGGACCGGCTCTACGGGTACAGCCCGTCGGCGGACCTCGGGCTCTCGGAGCAGGACCTCCAGCAGGTGGTCACCTCCGACGTCGAGCCGGAGCTCACCGCGGGCGACTTCGACGGGGCGGCCGTGGCCCTCGCCGAGGGCCTGGGCAGCGACGGGGGAGGCGGCGGGCTGGGCGCGGTCGCCGTCGTCGCCGGCGTCGCGGCGGTCGCCGGCGGCGCCTACCTCGTCACGCGCGCCCGCCGCCGCCGCGGGCAGGGCCCGCCGCCGACCCGCCGGATCGAGCGGCCGGACCCGCACGCCGGCGTCCCGACCGGGCAGCTGGAGGCGCAGGCCAGCACCGCGCTGCTGGAGCTGGACGAGGCGGTGAAGACCTCCCGGCTGGACCTGGACTACGCCCGGCTGCAGTACGGCGCCGATGCGGTCGCCGGCTTCACCGAGGCGCTCGCCGCCTCGGAGCAGGACCTCTCCCGGGCCTTCACGCTGCGCCAGCTGCTGGACGACGAGCACCCCGAGGACGAGCCCACGAAGCGGCGGATGCTGACCGAGATGCTGCAGCTGACCACCGCGGCCGACGCCCGCCTCGACGAGCAGGCCGAGGCGTTCGACCGGCTGCGCGACCTGGAGCGCACGGCCCCGCAGGCGCTGGACGCGCTGACCTCGCGGATCACCGCGCTGCGCGGCCGCCTGCCGGCCGACGAGGAGCGGTTCGCCGCGCTGCAGCGCCGCTACGCCGCGGCGGCGCTGGCGCCGGTCGCCGACAACCCCGTCCAGGCGCGGGCCCGGCTGGACGCGGCGGAGCAGGCGGTCGCCGAGGCGCGCGACGAGCTCACGGCCGGGCGGTCGGCTGCCGCTGTCGGCGACATCCGGGTCGCCGAGGACGCCCTCGCCCAGACCGGCACGCTGCTGGACGCCGTCGCCCGGCTGGGCGGCGACCTGCAGGCCGCCGAGGCGCGGGTGGCGGAGGTCCGGGCCGAGACCGAGGCGGACCTCGCCGAGGCCCGGGCCCTGGTTGCCGGCGGCACCGGTTCCGGGCTGCGCCCCCAGGTGGCCCGCGCCGAGGCGGCGCTGACCGCGGCCGACGCCGCGCTGCACCCCGCGGACGGCGGGCGACCCGACCCGCTGGCCGCGCTGCGTCAGCTGGAGGAGGCCGACATCGCCCTCGAGCAGGCGCTGGCCGTCGCCCGGGACGCCGAGCAGCGGGCCCGGCGCGCCGCGGCCTCGCTGGACCAGGCGCTGCTCACTGCCCGGTCGGGCATCGCCGCCGCGGGCGACTTCATCGGCACCCGTCGCGGTGCCGTCGGCGCGGAGGCGCGCACCCGGCTGGCCGAGGCGCAGCGGCACCTGGACCTCGCGGTCGCCCAGGGCCGCACCGACCCGGTCGGCGCGCTGCGCGAGGCGCAGACGGCCGACGCGCTGGCCCAGCGGGCGCTGCAGCAGGCGCAGTCCGACGTCGCCGGGTGGGGCGGCGGCCCCGGCGGCGGCTACGGCCCCGGCGGGTTCGGGGGCGGCTACGGCGGCGGGCCGCGCGGCGGTGTGGACCTCGGCAGCCTGGTGCTCGGCGGGATCCTCCTCGGCGGGGGCGGCCGGGCCGGCGGGTACGGCGGCGGCTTCGGCGGGGGCGGGTCCCCCGGCGGTGGTGGCCGGCGCCGGGCGGGCAGCTTCGGCGGCTCGCGCAGCCGGGGCCGCTCCGGCGGCGGGCGCTTCTGACCGGTCGCCCGGTGCGGTGGACTCCCGGCGAACCGGGGCGACGGGCCCTGGGAACTGTCGGTCCCCGGTGCCAGGGTGGCCTCCCCCACCCGACGAGGAGGAGCCATGCCCACTCGGAACACCCCGTGGCCGGCCGGCACCCCGTGCTGGATCGACTACGGCGCCTCGGACGTCGATGCCGCCCGTGACTTCTACGGCCGCCTGCTCGGCTGGGAGTACACCGGCGGCGAACCGGAGTACGGCGGGTACCTCAACGCCACGCGCGACGGCGAGCCGGCCGCGGGTCTGGGCCCGCTGATGAACCCCGCCGACTCCCCGGGCTGGACGACGTACTTCGCCACCGACGACGCCGCGGCCACCTGCGCGCGCATCCGCGAGGCCGGCGGCACCGTGGTCGTGGAGCCGATGGAGGTCGGCCCGATGGGCACGATGGTCATCGCCGCCGACCCGCAGGGCAACGCGTTCGGGCTGTGGCAGTCCGGGGAGCACACCGGCTACCGGGTGTTCAACGAGCCCGGCTCCCTGGTGTGGAGCGAGGTGGCCGCGGACGACCCGGCCGCGGCGAAGGAGTTCTACGCGGCGGTGTTCGGGTTCACCTACGAGGACGTCCCCGGCGCCGAGGGGTACCAGACCTTCACGCTGGGCGACCACCCGCTCGGCGGCGTGGGCGGTACCCAGCCGGGCGCGGCGAAGGGCTGGACGGCCTGCTTCGCGGTCGGCTCCACCGATGACACCGTCGCCGCGGTGGAGGCCGCCGGCGGCAAGGTGACCATGGCGCCGATGGACACCGAGTACGGCCGCCTCGCCGTGGTCGACGACCCGTGGGGTGCGCCGTTCTCCGTCATGCAGGTCCCCGGGGACATGCCGGTCCCCGGCAGCTGAGGCCCCCGCGGCCCTCACGCCCCGCAGGCTCGGCGCAGGCCCCTGCGACGGGGCTTGGGGGCGAGGGGGTCCTCTCTCAGGCGCGGAGCTGCCCGTAGGCGTGCTCGGGGCGCAGCCGGACGACCAGCCGCCGGTCGGCGACCATCGCCGCACGGTAGGCGTCCCAGTCCTCGTGCTCGCCGGAGATGCCGCGGTAGTAGGTGACCAGTTCCTCGACCGCGGCGTCGTGCGGGTCGGCGGCGACGGGCGTCAGGTCCGCGGTGCCCTCCACCGCGGCCCAGCTCCAGAAGTCCGGCGAGGAGACGTGCAGGGTGACCCGCGGGTCGCGCTGCAGGTTGCGGGTCTTCGCCCGGTCGGCGGTGACCGAGACGCGGATCAGCTGCGCCTCCGGGTCCCAGGCGTAGCCGACGTTGGACAGCTGCGGGCGGCCGTCGCGCTTGACGGTCGCCAGCACGCCCCACCGGTGCCGGGCGAGGAAGTCGAGCATGCGGGGGTCGACGGTGGTCATGCCGCCAGCAACGTCGACCCCCGGCCCGGTGTGCCCGGCGCCTCGGGAGTCGGTGCCCTGACCTGCTTGGGTGTGCAGTCGTGATCGGGGAACGCACTCGGAGCGCAGTGGCCCAAGGCAGCCCGGGTGCCGGCCGGTGATCGACGTCGGACTGGTCCTGCCGGAGTTCGCCCTGCTCGTCCTGGGCGTGGTGCTGCGGCGCTGGGCCTGGCGCTCCCCGCAGTTCTGGGTGGACCTGGAGCGCCTGGTCTACCTCGTGCTGTTCCCGGTCCTGCTGGTGCGCACGACGCTGGCCGCCGACCTCGGCGCGGCCGGCGCCGGGACGGTGCTGCTGGCCGCGCTGGGTGCCACCGGCGTCGGCGCCCTCGTCGCCGCGGCCGTGTGGCTGCTGCCCGGGGCCGACCGGTCGACGGCCGCCTCCGGGTGGCAGACGGCGTTCCGGTTCAACTCCTACCTGGCGCTCGCCCTCGTCGACGACGGGGGGCCGGCCGCCGTGGCCCTCATGGGGGTGCTGCTCGGGGTGAGCGTGCCGGTGGTCAACGTGCTGGCCGTCAGCGCGCTGGCCCACGGCGCGCCAGCCCCGGCGGGCGAGGAGCACCGCCGCAGCGCCGGCCTGCGCCTGCTGACCGCCGTGGTCGGCAACCCGCTCATCCTGGCCACCGCCGCCGGGCTCGCGGGCAACCTGGCGGGCGTGACGCTGCCGGAGACCGTGGACGCGACGGCGTCCCGGCTGGCCGCCGCCGCCGTGCCGCTGGGGCTGCTCACCGTGGGTGCGGCCCTGCGGAGCGCGTGGCCCGAGCGCGGCCGGCGCCTGGTGTCCGCCCACCTGGCCCTGGTCAAGCTGGTCGTGGTGCCCGCCGCCGCGCTCGGCCTGGCGACCGTCCTGGGCGTCGTCGGGGAGCAGCGGGCGGTGCTGCTGGCCTTCGCCGCCGTGCCGCCGGCGACCGCCTCCTACGTCCTCACCGCGCGGATGGGCGGGGACGGGCCGTTCGTGGCCGCCCAGCTGTCCCTCACCACCCTGGCCGCGATGCTGACCCTGCCGCTGTGGCTCAGCCTCATCGGGTGAGGGCGCCACCGCGGACCCGCGCCCGGTCGCCGGGGACGTGACGCTCGCGCGCCGGGACCCGGTGGGTGTGGGACAGCCGCCGACGGGGGACGGGACCGGTATGAGCGAGCGGCAGGTGGCAGGCAGCGTCGTGGTGACCGGAGCCGGGGGCGTCATCGGGTCGCACGTGGCGGCCGAGTACGCCCGGCGACCCGGGTGGGCCGTCCGCGGGGTCAGCCGCCGCACCCCGCGGCAGGCGACCTGGGAGCACCTGCCGGTGGACCTCGCCGACGCCGGCTCGGCGCGGGAGGGCATGGCCGGCCTCGGCGACGTCACCCACCTGGTGGCCGGCGCCTACGCCGAACGCCCGACGACCCGGGAGCTGTCGGAGGTCAACGTCGCGCTGCTGCGCCACACGCTCGACGCCCTGGCCGCCGCGGGCGCCCCGCTGGAACACGTGACCCTCTACCAGGGCGGCAAGGCCTACGGCGCACACATGGGCTTCTTCAACACCCCGGCCCGGGAGCGCGACCCGCGGATCGTCCAGCCCAACTTCTACTACGACCAGGAGGACCTGCTGCGGGCCGTCGCCGCGGAGCGCGGCTTCCGGTGCACCGTGCTGCGCCCGGAGGGGGTGATCGGCTACGCCGTCGGCAACCCGATGAACCTGCTGATGGTGATCGCTGTCTACGCGGCGATCAGCCGGGAGCTGGGCCAGCCGCTGAGGTTCCCCGGCAGCCTGGCCGCCTACGACGCGCTCTACCAGGTCACCGACGCCGAGCTGCTCGCACGCGCCACCGTGTGGGCCGGCGGCGCACCTCACGCCGACGGGGAGGTCTACAACGTCACCAACGGCGACCAGCTGCGCTGGCGGCACCTCTTCCCGGTGTTCGCCCGCCACCTCGGCATGGACCACGCCGAGCCGCAGCCGGTGCCGCTCGCCGAGGCGATGGCCGACCGGCGGGACGTCTGGGAGCGGCTGGCCGCCCGGCACGGCCTGGTGCCGACGCCGTACGAGGACCTCGTGAGCTGGGACTTCGGCGAGTTCATCTTCCGGTCGGGCTTCGACAACGTGAGCTCGACCGTCAAACTCCGGCAGGCCGGGTTCGCCGACTGCCTGGACACCGAGGACCGCTTCCTGGAGCTGTTCGACCGGCTCGCCGCTGACCGCGTCGTCCCGCCGGCGCCCTGACGACGGTCAGCGCACCCGGCCGCGGGCCTTGAGCGGCACCGGCGGCAGCGGCGGGGCGGTCAGCCGGTCGCCGTCGTAGCCGACGACGGCACCGAAGCGCTCGTCCTCGGCGTTCCACCGCTCGGCGTACTCGGCGATCTCCTCGCCGGAGCGGCCGACGAAGTTCCACCACATGACGATCCGCTCCTCGAACGGCTCGCCGCCGAGCAGCAGCAGCCGTGCGTCCTGCCCGGCGCGCACGCGTACCGTGCGGCGGCCGGTGCCGAGGTAGAGCATCGCGCCCACCTCCAGCGGCGCGTCCTCGACCTGCGCCGACCCGGACGAGGCCAGCACCGCGTACTCGAAGTCCGGCTCCAGCGGCAGCTGGACGTCGGCCCCAGCGGACAGGTCCAGGTCGGCGCCGACCAGCGGGGTGTGCGCCGTGCCGGGGGAGGTGGCCCCGCCGAGGGAGCCCATGAGCACGGTGGCGGTCAGCCCGTCGGAGGTGAAGCCGGGCAGGTCGGTGTGGTGGGCGAAGGCGGGCGCGGTGTCGCGGGCGGCGTCGGGCAGCGCCACCCACAGCTGGGCCCCGTGCAGGTACCGCGGGTGGCTCGCCGGGGACTGCTCGGAGTGGGCGATGCCGTGCCCGGCGGTCATCAGCGCGAGCTCACCGGGCCGGATGCGGGCGTCGCTGCCGACCGAGTCGCGGTGGTGGATCTCCCCCTCCAGCAGCCAGGACACCGTCTGCAGGCCGGTGTGCGGGTGCGGCGGCACCTGCATGCCGGCCGACGAGGTGACGTCGTCGGGGCCGTAGTGGTCGACGAACGCCCACGCGCCGACCAGTCGCCGGCCGAGGGTGGGCAGGAGCCGCCGCACGCGGGTGCTCTCGCCGAGCAGCACCTCCTTGCCCGGCAACAGGTCCAGCACCGGCCCGGCGGCGGTGCCGTCCAGGCCGCCGAGCTCGCGGGCGGCCGGGCGGCGCTCGAGGTTGCTCATCGGGTCCTCCTGCGTGCGGGAGCCTGGACCTACTGTGCGCCGGGCTGGCCGGACTCGCCGCGGACGGCGCCGTGCGGGACGTGCTGGGCCGGGATGCTGCCGAGCCGGCCGGCCCGGAAGTCGTCGAAGGCCTCGACGACCTCGGTGCGGGTGTTCATCACGAACGGCCCGTACATGGCGATCGGCTCGCGGATGGGGCGGCCGCCGAGGACGACGACGTCCAGCGCCGGCGTGCGCGACTCCTGGTGCCGCGCCCCGGCGACCGAGATCGTGTCGCCCGGGCCGAGGACGGCGAGCTGGCCGGTCCGCACCGGGTGCCCCTCCGGGCCCACCGAGCCGGCACCGGACAGCACGTAGACCAGCGCGTTGAAGTCCGGCTGCCACGGCAGGTCGAGGGTGGCGCCGGGGGCGACCGTGGCGTGCACCATGGCCATCGGCGTGTAGGTGGAGCCCGGGCCGGTGTGCCCGCCGACGTCGCCGGCGATGACCCGCACCAGGGCGCCGGCGTCCGGGCTGGCCAGCAGCACCGACTCGCGGGCTCGCAGGTCCTGGTATCGCGGCTCGACCCACTTCTGGGCGCGCGGCAGGTTCACCCACAGTTGCAGGCCGTGGAACAGTCCCCCGCTGACGACCAGGTGCTCCGGCGGGCGCTCGATGTGCAGCACGCCGCCGCCGGCGGTCATCCACTGGGTGTCGCCGTCGGTGATCGAGCCCCCGCCGCCGTGGGAGTCGGCGTGCTCGAAGGTGCCGTCGATGATGTAGGTGACGGTCTCGAAGCCCCGGTGCGGGTGCCACGAGGTGCCCTTCGGCTCACCGGGGGCGTACTCGACCTCGCCCATCTGGTCCATGTGGATGAAGGGGTCGAGGTCACGCAGGTCCACGCCGGCGAACGCGCGGCGGACCGGGAAGCCCTCGCCCTCGAAGCCCGACGGCGCGGTGGTCACCGAGCGCACCCGGCGGCGCACCGTCCCCGGGACGGGCAGCGGGACGCGGGGCAGGGTGGTGGTGTCCTCGACGGTGACGGCGGGCATGCCGGCCTCCTCGGTTGAACTCTCAACTGACTCCGAGGGTAACGGTGCGCGGGTCCGCCGTCATTCCCCCGCGTCAGGAGGCGCGTTCGCGCAGCCGGTCCCCGGGCTGCGGGTGCGCCTCGTCCAGCGCCTCCGCGGCGACCTCGGCGTCGTCCAGGTGGACGGCGTCCCGCGGGTCGGTGGTGTCCAGCAGCCGCGTCTCGTGGCCCCGGCCCACCACCAGGACGACGTCGGCCGGCCCGGCGGCCCGCACCGCGGCGGTGATCGCGGCCCGCCGGTCGGGCACCGTGCGCACGCCGGCCGCGGAGCCGAGCAGGCCCACGCGCAGCTCGGCGCGGATCGCGGCCGGGTCCTCGCCGTGGCTGCCCTCGTTGGTCAGCCACACGCCGTCCGCGGCCCGCGCGGCCTCGCCCAGCCCCTGGCGCTTGTAGCGGTCGCGCCGGCCCCGGGCGCCGAGCACCAGGTGCACCCGGCCGCCCGGGCCGCTGAGGTCCTGCGCGGTGGCGATGGCGGCGGCCAGGGCGCGCGGCGTGTGCGCGTAGTCGACGACGACCCGCGGCCGGCCGGACCCGCCCAGGACGGTGTTGCGCCCCCGGGGCGGGGCGACGGCAGCCAGCCCGGCGGCGATCCGGTCCGGCGGGACGCCGAGCACCCGGCCGGTGGCCCACGCGGCCGCCAGGTTGCCCACGTGCACCCGCCCGACCAGCGGGCTGCGCACCCGGTGCCCGCCGGTGTCGTCGCCGATGAGCAGCTCGGTGCCGCTGCTCCCGGTCCGCCAGCCGAGCACCCGCACGTCGGCGTCAGCACCCGAGCCGACCCGGGTCACCGGCACCTGCGCCTGGTCGGCCAGCCGCCGTCCCCAGGGCTCGTCGACGACGACCACCGCGGCGCCGGTCCGCCCGGCCTCGAACAGGCGGGCCTTGCTGGCCCAGTACTGCTCCAGGGTGCCGTGGTGGTCGAGGTGGTCCTCCTCGAAGCCGGTGAAGACCGACACCTCGAACCGCAACCCGTCCATCCGGCCCATGTCCAGCGCGATGGAGGACGCCTCGACGACCGCCCGCCGTGCGCCGGCGTCGAGCATCCAGCGCAGCAGCTGGTGCAGCTCGGGTGCCTCCGGGGTGGTCAGCGCGGTCGTCCGCGACCGGCCGCCGACCTCCGCCCCCAGGGTGCCGACGACGCCGGTGCAGTCGCCGCCGGCGTCGAGGACGCCCCGCAGCAACGCGCTGGTCGTCGTCTTGCCGTTGCTGCCGGTGATCCCCGCCAGCCGCAGCGCCGCAGCCGGGTCGCCGGCCAGCAGCGCGCCGAGCGGGCCGAGCTGGGCGCGCACCGACGGCACCTGCAGCTGCGGCAGGGTGCTGGCCACCGGCCGGTCGACGAGCAGCCCCGCCGCGCCGGCCGCGGCCGCCGCGGAGGCGTGCCGGTGCCCGTCGCTGGTCGCGCCGCGCACGCAGGCGAACAGGGCACCGGGGACGACGAGCCGCGAGTCGGTCACCAGACCGCGCACCGTCAGGTCGTCGGTGCCCCCGACGCGGGCGACCGGGCCGCCGGGCACGGTGCGCGCGCGGCGCTCGACCTCCGACCAGGGGACCGGGGGGAGACGCACCGGCCCGACGGTATGTGGCCCCGCCTGGACCCGCAGGTCGGCGGTGTAGGCACTCCACCCCCGCGGCGCGCCCTGACCGCACGGAACGCACGGGACACACCGCGGCACCGCGCCCCGGGCGAGCGCCGGGGCCGGCCGGACCGGGCGGATACTCGGCGGTGATGAGCGCGCCCCTCAACCTGGTCAACCTCGAGCGGGTGCACAAGGCCCACGGCACGACCGTCCTGCTCGACGACGTCTCCCTCGGCATCGCCGCCGGCGAGCGGATCGGCGTGGTCGGGCGCAACGGCGGCGGCAAGTCCACGCTGCTCGGCGTCCTCACCGGCGCCGACGAGCCCGACTCCGGCCGGGTCACCCGCCGCGGCGACGTGCGCCTGGGCGTCCTCGACCAGTCCGGGACCCTGCCGCCCGGCGCGACGGTGCGCGACGTCGTCCTGCCCGGGAGCCTGTTCGCCGCCGAGCACGAGTGGGCCGCCGACCCGGCGGTGCGCAGCGTGCTGACCGGGCTCGAGCTCGACCGGCTCGGCCTGGACAGCCCGGTGGCGCCGATGTCCGGCGGCGAGCGGCGCCGGGTCGCGCTGGCAGCGCAGCTGGTCCGGCCGCTGGACCTGCTGGTGCTCGACGAGCCGACCAACCACCTCGACGTCGAGGGCGTCGCGTGGCTCGCCGACTACGTGCGGGACCGGGTCGGCGCGCTGGTCGTCGTCACCCACGACCGGTGGTTCCTCGACGAGGTGTGCACGCGCACCTGGGAGGTCGCCGACGGCCGGGTGCACGCGTACGACGGCGGCTACGCGGCCTACACCCTCGCCCGGGCCGAGCGGGCCCGGGTCGCGGCGGCCACCGAGGAGCGCCGGCTCAACCTCGTCCGCAAGGAGCTGGCCTGGCTGCGCCGCGGGCCGCCCGCGCGCACCAGCAAGCCGCGGTTCCGCATCGAGGCCGCCCAGGCGCTCATCGAGGACGAGCCGCCGGCGCGCGACACCATGGCGCTGCAGGGGTTCGCCGCCCGCCGGCTCGGCAGGACCGTCTACGACGTGGAGGACGTCGACCACGCCGTCCCGACCGACGACGGGCCGCGCACGCTCTTCCGCGACCTCACCTGGCACGTCGGCCCGGGCGACCGGATCGGCGTCGTCGGCGTCAACGGGGCGGGCAAGACCTCGCTGCTGCGGCTGCTGGTCGGCGAGACCGAGCCCGACCGCGGCCGGGTGGTGCGCGGGCAGACCGTCGCGGCGGCCTACCTGTCCCAGCACGTCACCGAGCTGCCCGGCCGGCTGCGGGTGCTGGAGGCGGTGCAGGAGATCGCCCGGATCGCGCGCATCGGCAACCAGGAGATCTCCGCGTCGTCCCTGGCCGAGCGGTTCGGCTTCCCGGCGTCGCGGCAGTGGACGCCGGTCGGCGACCTCTCCGGCGGTGAGCGCCGGCGGCTGCAGCTGCTGCGGCTGCTCATGGCCGAGCCGAACGTGCTGTTGCTCGACGAGCCGACCAACGACCTGGACATCGACACGCTGACCGCGCTGGAGGACCTGCTCGACGGCTTCCCCGGCACCGTGCTGGTGGTCAGCCACGACCGCTACTTCGTCGACCGGGTGTGCGACTCGGTGGTCGCGCTGATGGGCGACGGCTCGCTGGCCGCCCTGCCCGGCGGGGTGGAGGAGTACCTGGCCCGCCGGGCGGCCGGCGAGGCGGCGCTGTCCTCGGCGGCCGGCGCCGGTGCGTCGTCGCCGGCACCGGCGGACGACGTCCCGGGGCGGTCCGCCGGCGAGGTCCGGGCCGCCCGCAAGGAGGCCGCCCGGCTGGAGCGGCGGCTGGAGAAGCTGGCGGCGGAGGAGGAGCGGCTGCACGGCCAGCTGGCCGCGGCGGCGACCGACCACGTGCGCGTCGGGGAGCTGGACACCCGGCTGCGCGCGGTGCTGGCCGAGAAGGAGCAGGTGGAGACCGACTGGCTGACGGCCGCCGAGCTCGCCGAGAGTTGAGCGGACGCACCTCCGGCGCCGAGTGCCGTGGCACTCAGCGCCGGAGGTGCGCGGGGACGGGTCCCGGGCTCAGGCGGCGGCGGCCTCCGCGCGGTTGCGCTGGAGCAGCCGCAGGCCGACCACGACCGCCGGGACCGCGCCCAGCAGCCCCGGCGGTCACCCTGCGGGTCATCGAGACCTTCGCCGCGGCGCCGGTGCCGGACCCGGAGCGCGTCGGGGCGCTGGCCCGGCTGACCGAGCGGGAGACCGACGTGCTGGCGCTGGTGGCCGCCGGGCTGTCCGACGCCGAGATCGCCGCGCGGCTGTCCTCGGCGAGGCGACGGTGACGACGCACGTCAGCCGGGTGCTGCTCAAGCTGGGGCTGCGCGACCGCGTGCAGGCGGTGGCCCTCGCCTACGAGTCCGGGCTGGTCAGGCCGGGCGGGTAAGCTGAGATCACCGCCGGCTGCCGTCCGACCGACGTCCCTGGTGTCCCCGAGCCGCCCATCGACTCCCGGAGACACGTGCTCGCCCTGCTGCTGCTCCACCTCGTCGCCGGCGTGCTGGCGCCCGTGCTCGTGCGCTGGTGGGGGCGGCAGGCGTTCCTCGCCCTGGCCCTGGTGCCCGCTGCCGGCTTCGCCTGGACGACGTCCCGGCTGGGCACCGTCGTGGGCGGTGGCGAGGTGCGCCAGTCCGTCGCGTGGGTCCCCGAGCTGGACCTGACCGTCACCCTGCGGCTCGACGCGCTGGCCCTGGCCTTCGCCGCCCTGGTCACCGGGGTGGGTGCGCTGGTCCTGGTCTACTGCGCCCGCTACTTCGAGCCCGGCGACGAGGGCACCGGCCGGTTCGCGGGCACCCTCACCGCCTTCGCCGGCTCCATGCTCGGGCTGGTCCTCGCCGACGACCTGCTGCTGCTCTACGTCTTCTGGGAGCTGACGACCGTCTTCTCCTTCCTCCTGATCGGAGGCTCTGGAGCGCGCCTGGCGGCGCGGCGGGCGGCGAGCCAGGCGCTCGTCCTCACCACCGCGGGCGGGCTGGCGATGCTCGTCGGGCTGATCATGATCGGGGAGGCCAGCGGCAGCTACCTGCTCTCCGAGGTCGTCGCCGACCCCGGCAGCGGGCCGCTGCTCACGGCGGGCACCGTGCTGGTCCTCGCCGGGGCGGTGACCAAGTCGGCCATGGTCCCGTTCCACTTCTGGCTGCCCGCCGCGATGGAGGCGCCCACGCCGGTCAGCGCCTACCTGCACGCGGCCGCGATGGTGAAGGCCGGGGTCTACCTCGTCGCCCGGCTGGCCCCCGGCTTCGCCGACGTCCCCGGGTGGCGACCCCTGGTGCTGGGGCTGGGCGTGGCGACCATGCTGGTCGGCGGCTACCGGGCGCTGCGGCAGACCGACCTCAAGCTCCTGCTGGCCTTCGGCACGGTCAGCCAGCTCGGCTTCCTCATGACGCTGGTCGGGGCCGGCAGCCGCGAGCTGGCTGCCGCCGGGCTGGCGATGACGCTGGCCCACGCGCTGTTCAAGTCCACCCTCTTCCTCAGCGTCGGCGTCATCGACCACGCCACCGGCACCCGTGACCTGCGAGAGCTCTCCGGGCTCGGGCGGCGGCTGCCGGTGCTGGCCGCCGCCGCCTGTCTCGCCGCGGCGTCGATGGCCGGCCTCCCCCCGCTGCTGGGCTTCGTCGGCAAGGAGGCTGCCTTCACCGCGCTGTGGGACGGCGGGCTGCCCGACCGGACGACCGCCCTCGCGGTCCTCGCCGGTCTGGTGCTGGGCTCGGCCCTCACCGCCGCGTACACCCTCCGCCTCGTGTGGGGGGCCTTCGCCCGCAAGCCGGCGCTGCCGCCCACGGCTCCCGCCGAGCTGGCGCACCCACCGACCCCGCTGTTCCTCGCCGCACCGGTCGTCCTCGGCCTGACCGGTCTGGTGCTCGGCCCGGCCAGCCCGCTGCTGGAGCCGCTGGTCGCCGGGTACGCGGACACGATGCCGCTGCTGGCCGGGGAGGCCGAGAAGCTGGCGCTCTGGCACGGGTGGCAGCCGGCCCTGGCGCTGTCGCTGCTGACCCTGCTCGGCGGGGCCGCGCTGTTCGCCGTCCGGTACCGGGTGTACCAGCTGCAGCGCGGGTGGGCGGTCGGTGCCTCCGCCGACGAGGGCTACTGGAACACGCTGCAGGCCGTCGACCGGCTCGCCGTCCTGGTCACCGGGACCACCCAGCGCGGCTCGCTGCCGGCCTACCTCGGCACCATCCTCGTCGTCGTCCTCGCCCTGCCGGGCTCGGTGCTGGTGTTCCGCGCGCCGTGGCCGGGGGAGTGGCGGGCCTGGGACACCCCGGTGCAGGCGCTGGTCGGCGCGGTCGTGCTCATCGCCGCCGCCCTGGCGCTGCGGATCCACCAGCGGCTGTCCGCGGTGCTGGTCGTCGGTGTCACCGGGTACGGCCTGGCGGTCCTGTTCGCCCTGCAGGGCGCCCCCGACCTCGCGCTCACCCAGTTCCTGGTGGAGACGCTCACCCTGGTGGTCTTCGTGCTGGTGCTGCGCAAGCTGCCCAAGGACATCACCGAACGGCACCGGCCCCGGGAGCGCGCCGTCCGCGGGGTCATCGCCGTGGCGGTCGGGCTGCTCATGGCCGGGGTGGGCGCCGTGGCGCTCAGCGCCCGTACGGCCACCCCGGTCTCGGTGGACCACCCGGAGCAGGCCTACGACTTCGGCGGCGGCGAGAACGTCGTCAACGTCACGCTGGTGGACATCCGGGCGTGGGACACGCTCGGCGAGGTCGCGCTGCTGGTGGTGGCCGCGACCGGCATCGCCAGCCTGGTCTTCCTCCGGCGGCGGACGGGGGTCATCGCGCGGCTGGCCCAGGAGCAGCGGGCCGCACGCGGGTCGCGGCGGGCGCCGCGTCGGCGCTGGCTGGCCGGCAGCGAGGCGCTCCCCCCGGAGCGGCGCTCGGTCGTGCTCGAGGTGCTGACCCGGATCCTGTTCCACAGCATCGTCGTCTTCTCGCTGTTCCTGCTGTTCAGCGGGCACAACCAGCCCGGGGGCGGCTTCGCCGGCGGGCTGGTGGCCGGCCTCGCCCTGGTGCTGAGGTACCTGGCCGGCGGGCGCTACGAGCTCGGCGAGGCCGCGCCGGTTGACCCCGGGCTGCTGCTCGGCGCCGGGCTGCTGGTCGCCGGCACCAGCGGCGTGGGCGGGCTCCTGTTCGGCGCCGAGGTGCTGCAGACGGCCATCCTGGAGACGACCCTGCCCGTGCTCGGCGACGTCAAGCTCGTCACGTCGCTGTTCTTCGACATGGGCGTCTACCTGATCGTCGTCGGGCTGGTCCTCGACGTGCTGCGCAGCCTGGGCGCCGAGCTGGACCGCCAGGAGGACGAGGACGACACCCTCGACGTGGCACCCGAGGAGGTGATCCTGCGATGACCCCCACCGTCGTCCTGCCCCTGGTCATCGGGGGGCTCTACGCGGCGGGCGTGTACCTGCTGCTCGACCGCAGCCTCACCCGGGTGGTGCTGGGGTTCCTGCTCATGGGCAACGCGACCAACCTGCTGGTGCTGTCCGCGGCGGGCCCGGCCGGCGGACCGCCGATCATCGGGGTCACCGAGCCGGAGGACATGAGCGACCCGCTGCCGCAGGCCCTGGTGCTCACCGCGATCGTGATCACGTTCGGCATCGCCTCGTTCCTGCTCGCGATCATCCACCGGTCGTGGCGGCTGGTCCGGCAGGAGGTCGTCGGCGTCGACGAGGAGGACCGCCGCGTCGCCCGCCGCGAGGGCGTCCACGCCGACGAGCTGGACCCGGACGACCTGGCGCCCGAGGACCGGCCCGCGGCGCACGCCGACAGCCTCCACCGGACTGCGCGGGCGGGTGACTCCACAGCCGAGGAGGCCCTCGCCCGGCGGTACGCGGGCATCCCCTCCGACGACATCGACCTGCCACCGACCCGGGGGGCCTCCCGGTGATCAGCGTCCTCACCCCGCTCCCGGTGCTGCTGCCGCTGCTGGGCGCGGCCGGCGCGCTCCTGGTCGGCCGGCACCCGTGGACGCAGCGGGCCCTCAGCATCCTGGTGCTCAGCGCGGTGCTCACGGTGTCGGTGGCCCTGCTCCTGCTCGCCGACGTCGACGGCGCCGCCGCCATCTCGGTCGGGGGGTGGCCGGTACCGCTGGGCATCGTGCTGGTCGTCGACCGGCTGTCCGCGCTCATGCTCGTCGTGGCCAGCGGCGTCGGTCTCGGGGTGCTCGTCTTCGCCGTCGGGCAGGGCTCGGCCGACGGCGGGGAGCAGACCCCGCTGTCGATCTTCCACCCGACGTTCCTCGTCCTCATGGCCGGCGTGGCCAACGCCTTCCTCGCGGGCGACCTGTTCAACCTCTACGTCGGCTTCGAGATCCTGCTGACCGCGAGCTACGTCCTGCTGACCCTGGGCGGCTCGGCCCCCCGGATCCGCGCGGGCATCACCTACATCGTGGTGAGCCTGCTGAGCTCGCTGCTCTTCCTGGCCGCCATCGCCCTGGTGTACGCCTCCACCGGCACGGTCAACATGGCCCAGCTGGCCGGCCGGCTGGCCGACCTGCCGGCCGGCACCCAGCTGCTGCTGCAGTCGATGCTGCTGATCGCCTTCGCCATCAAGGCGGCGGTCTTCCCGCTGTCCGCGTGGCTGCCCGACAGCTACCCCACCGCGCCGGCTCCGGTGACGGCCGTGTTCGCCGGGCTGCTCACCAAGGTCGGCGTCTACGCCATCATCCGGACGCAGACGCTGCTGTTCCCCACCGGCGCGCTCGACGACGTGCTCATGTGGGCGGCGCTGGCGACGATGGTCGTCGGGATCCTCGGCGCCGTCGCGCAGACCGACATCCGGCGGATCCTGTCGTTCACCCTGGTCAGCCACATCGGCTACATGGTGTTCGGCATCTCCCTGGCGACGACGGCCGGCCTGGCGGGCGCGGTCTTCTACGTCGCCCACCACATCGCCATCCAGACCACGCTGTTCCTGGTCGCCGGGCTGGTGGAGCGGCAGGGCGGCTCGACGGCGATCGACCGGCTCGGCGGGCTGGCGAAGGCCTCGCCCCTGCTGGGGGTGCTGTTCTTCGTGCCCGCGATGAACCTCGCCGGGATCCCGCCGTTCTCCGGCTTCATCGGCAAGCTGGGGCTGCTGCAGGCCGGCGTCCAGGACGGCGGCTGGCTGCCACTGACGCTGGTCGCCGCCGGCGCGGTGACCAGCCTGCTCACCCTGCTGGCCGTGTCCCGGGTGTGGAGCCGGGCGTTCTGGCGTCCGGCGGCGCAGCCCCCGGCACAGGACACCGACCGCGCCGCGGCCGCCGATGCCGGGCCCGAACTCGTGCCCGAGCCGGTCGGCTCCCCGGTGACCGGGGACCGGCCCTCCGGCGACGGGGCGGCCCGCGACGGCCGGACGCCGGCCGGGGCCACGGTCGCCGGGGGCCGCCGGTGGCGCGCCTCGGCCCGGCGGGCCGCCTGGGCTCGGCACGCGGCCGTGGCCACGGCGAGCACGCCGGCCGCCGACCAGATGGGCGACCACCGCGTCCAGCCCCCGCTGGAACCCCTGCCGCTGATCATGGTCACCTCGACCACGGCCATGGTCGCGGTCACGGTGTCCCTCACCCTCCTCGCCGGTCCGCTCTACGGGGTCGCCGAGCGTGCCGCCGGGGACCTCCGGGACCGCGGCCCCTACCTGGAGGCCGTCTTCGGCGGGACGGGGGAGGCGCCGTGAGCGGCACCGCGACCGACGGGGGCGTCGCCGTCCGGCTGCGTCACCAGCTCCCGCTGCTGCTCTGGCTGGTCCTCGTGTGGAACCTGCTGTGGGGCACGTGGTCGTGGGCGAACCTGATCTCCGGGGTGGCCGTGGCACTGGTGGTCACCCTCGTCCTCCCCCTGCCGCCGGTGGTCGGCGGTGTGCGGGTGCGCCCCGTGGCGCTGCTCACCTTCCTGGGCACCTTCCTGGCCGACCTCGCCCGGGCCGGCGCGCTCGTCGCGTGGCAGACCGTGCGACCCCGGGGCATCGCGTCCAGCGCGATCCTGCGTGTCGAGCTGCGCACCGACTCCGACCTGCTGATCAGCATCGTGACCGAGGCGGTGACCCTCGTCCCCGGGTCGATGGTCATCGAGATCGACCGCGAGCACCGGGTGATCGGCCTGCACGTGCTCAGCGTGGAGAGCGGGGAGGACCTCGACCGGCAGCGCAGGTCGGTGCTGCTGACCGAGGAGCGGGTGGTGCGGGCGTTCGGCACCGCGGAGGAGATCGCCGCGCTGCAGCGCCCAGTGCAGCCCGCGGGGAGGCCCTCGTGACGGTCGTCTACTGGCTGGCCTACGGGATGCTCGGTGGCGGGGCGCTGCTCGCCCTGGTCCGCCTCGCCCGCGGCCCGTCGCTGCTGGACCGGGTGGTGGCCACCGACACGCTGCTGGTCATCATCGCCGCCGGCCTCGCCGTGCACGCCGCGCTGGCGCGGGACCCGACGCTCGTGCCGGTGCTCGTCGTCGTCTCGTTGCTCGCGTTCGTCGGCTCGGTGTCGGTCGCCCGCTACGTCGGCGGGATGCTGGTCGACCCCCGCGGCGACGGGCAGGACGCCGGACCGCCCGAGGCCGCCGGGCAGCGGACCGGGGGGACGCCGTGAACGCCGGGCCCCTGGCCGACGCCGTCGCCCTCACCTGCCTGCTGCTCGGGTCCCTGCTGTGCCTGACCGCCGGCCTGGGACTCGTCCGGTTCCCCGACGTCCTCACCCGCATGCACGCCGGCACCAAGCCACAGGTCCTGGGCGTCCTGCTGGTCATGATCGGCGGGGCCATCCGCCTGCAGGGCTGGTCGTCCACCTGGATGCTGCTGCTCGTCGCGGTCTTCCAGATGCTCACGGCGCCGATCAGCGCGCACATGGTCAGCCGGGTCGCCTACCGGCGCCGGCACGTGCGCCGGGACCTGATGGTGGTCGACGAGCTCGGCATGGCGCCGCCCCGCGCGGGGGAGGCGCGCGGTGACGAGCCCGCCGACGCAGCCCCCGAACCCGGCTGACCGCGAGGTACGGCGGGTCCGGCTGCTACCGCTGGGCCCGGTTCACCGCCGAGACGACCGCGCGCAGTGACGCGGTGACGATGTTGGGGTCGATGCCCACGCCCCACAGCACGCGGTCGCCGACGGCGCACTCGACGTAGGCCGCGGCGCGGGCGTCCCCGCCGGCGGACATCGCGTGCTCGGCGTAGTCCAGCACGCGGACGTCGACGTCCACCGAGCGCAGCGCGTCGACGAACGCGGCGATCGGCCCGTTGCCGCGGCCCTCGACCGTCATCGGGACGCCGGCGTCGACCAGCTCCACCACCATCTCGTCGAGGTGCTCGCCGTGGGCCCGGTGCCGGTGGCCGGTCAGGGAGAACCGGCCCCACGGGGCGTCGGGGTCGGGCAGGTACTCGTTGGAGAACGCCGCCCACATCTGCGCGGCGGTGACCTCGCCGCCCTCGTCGTCGGTGTGCCGCTGGACCACGCCGCTGAACTCGATCTGCAGCCGGCGCGGCAGGTCGAGCTGGTTCTCGGTCTTCATGACGTAGGCGACGCCGCCCTTGCCGGACTGGCTGTTCACCCGGATGACGGCCTCGTAGCTGCGGCCGACGTCCTTGGGGTCGATCGGCAGGTACGGCACCGCCCACGGCATCTCGTCACAGGCCCGCCCGGCCGCCTGCGCGTCGGCCTCCAGGGCCCGGAACCCCTTGTTGATGGCGTCCTGGTGCGAGCCGGAGAAGGCGGTGTAGACGAGGTCGCCGCCGTAGGGGTGCCGCTCGTGCACGCCCAGCTGGTTGCAGTACTCGACGGTGCGGCGGATGTCGTCGATGTCGGAGAAGTCGATCTGCGGGTCGATGCCCTGGCTGAACAGGTTCAGGCCCAGGGTGACCAGGTCGACGTTGCCGGTGCGCTCGCCGTTGCCGAACAGGCAGCCCTCGATGCGGTCGGCGCCGGCGCGGTGGCCCAGCTCGGCGGCGGCGACGGCGGTGCCGCGGTCGTTGTGCGGGTGCAGGCTCAGGATGAGCGCGTCCCGGCGGCCCAGGTTGCGGTGCATCCACTCGATCTGGTCGGCGTAGACCGTCGGCTCGGCCATCTCGACCGTCGCGGGCAGGTTGACGATCGTCGGCCGCTCCGGCGTGGGCTCCCAGACGTCGGTGACCGCGTTGCAGACCTCGACGGCGAAGTCCAGCTCGGTGCCGGTGAAGGACTCCGGGCTGTACTGGTAGCGGATCTCGGTGTCGCCCATCTGCTCGGCGAGCTTGCGCACCACCTGCGCGCCGTGCACGGCGATGTCGACGATGCCGGACCGGTCGGAGCCGAACACGACCCGCCGCTGCAGCGTGGACGTGGAGTTGTAGAGGTGGACGATCGCCTGCCGGGCGCCGCGCAGGGACTCGAAGGTGCGCTCGATCAGCTCGTCGCGGGCCTGGGTGAGCACCTGGACGGTGACGTCGTCGGGGACCAGGTCCTCCTCGACGAGCTGGCGGACGAAGTCGAAGTCGGTCTGGCTGGCCGCCGGGAAGCCGACCTCGATCTCCTTGTAGCCCATCCGGACCAGCAGCTCGAACATCCGCCGCTTGCGGTCGGGCGTCATCGGGTCGATCAGGGCCTGGTTGCCGTCACGGAGGTCCACGGCGCACCAGCGCGGGGCGGCCGTGGTGACGACGTCGGGCCAGGTGCGGTCGGGCAGGTCGACGGGGGCGAAGGGGGCGTAGCGGTGCACGGGCATCCGCGAGGGCTGCTGCGGGTGGCGGACGTGCGGGTGCATCGGGTTCCTGCTCACGGGTCGGGCTCCTCTGGGCGCGGGCTGGACGCAGCTCCGGTGGGGGCGGTCAGCAGGCGCGCCGGGGACGCTGTGGGTCACGGCGGGTCCCCGCGGCGAGGGGGCCGACCTAGGAGAGGGCCTCGCCGCGGCGGGTAAGCAGGAGGCTGCCGCGCACACGGTCACGGTAGCAGCGGGTCAGCCCGGGTCGCAGCCGCACGGGCAGCCGGCGGCGTGCCGCGGCGGGCCCGAGCCGTCGTCGACCTCGTCGCACGCCGGCGGGCAGGTGCAGGTCCAGCCGTCCTCGACGTCCCGGAACTCGCCGGCCAGGAAGCGCCGCCGCCGCTCCTGGGCGACGTCCGCCAGCGCGCGTCCAGGCGGGCCTCGGCCCGCTCCCGGGGGGAGTCGCCGGGGACCGGGACGTCGTGGTCGTCAGGCGTGCCGGACCGTGCCCGGCCGCGGTCCCGGGCGGCCCGGTCGAGGCCGGAGGTGAACCACGGCTGGGGACGCCGCGGGGTGTGCGCCCAGCGGTCACCCACCTCGTCGGTGTGCTGGGTGTCCAGGTGGGCGGGCAGCCGCCGCCCGGTGACGTCACGCGGGCCGTCGGGGTGCATCCCGGCGACCTCCCGCCCGTCAGCGTCCAGCACGGTGAGCCGGAACCCGGCCACCTCCGCGAGCACTGCCAGGCGGGTGACGCCGAGGTCGCGCGTCCCGGCCTCCGCGGCGGCGAGCGTGGTCCTGGGGACGCCGCTGCGTGCGGCCGGCGGGGCAGGGTCGTAGCGAGCCGGGACCACCTCGTGCCCGGCTCACGACGCTGCCCACAGTGCGGGGCAGGGTCGGAGCGTGCCGGGAGGAGGTGCCGGCCGGGCTGGGGCGGGCGGGTGGCTCAGAACTCCCCGCGCAGCCGCATGCCCAGCGGGCGGCCGTCGGGGTCGACCAGCAGCCGGTAGATCGGCGTCGCCCAGAGCCGGTCCCGGCGGGACAGCGGCTCAGGGGTGTGCGGGCGCAGCCGGCCCGGCGGCCGGGGTCCGCGGCGGCCGCCGTCGTGCCACGCGTCCAGCGCCGCCGCGCTGCGGTCCAGGGCGGCGACGAACGCCGCCGGGTCGATCAGGTCGTCGTCCTCGCTGCCGTCGGCGGCCCGGTCCAGGTGCTCGCGGGCCAGCCGCAGCCGCAGGTCGCGGGCGAACACCCGGGCCCCGTCCCCGGTCCCGGTCGGGTCCCGGGGCTCGCGCGGGTCCCGCGTCGTGTCGAGCACCGCCGAGGAGAGCTCGCTGTCGTGGGTCCAGGAGCGCCGGTTGAAGTTGTCGCTGCCCACGCTGGCCCACACGTCGTCCACCACGCAGACCTTGGCGTGCACGTAGACCGGCGTGCCCTGGTGGTTCTCCACGTCGAAGACGTGCACCCGGTCCCGCCCGGCCTGCCGGCACATCTCGATGGCCTGCCAGCGCCCGACGTACTGCGGGGTGACCGCGAAGGTGCCCTCCTGGTCCGGCACCCGGGGCACGACCACGACCAGGTGCAGGTCCGGGTTGTCGCGCAGCGCCTCGGCGAACAGCCGGGCCACCTCGCCGGACCACATGTACTGGTCCTCCAGGTAGACCAGCCGCCGGGCCCGGTTGATGGCCTTGGAGTAGCCGCGGGCCACCGAGCGCTCCCCGCGCGGGGCGAAGTCGTACCCCGGCCGGATGGCCGGGTAGGTGCGCAGCGACTGCACCAGGTGCGGCCCGGCCGCCGGCGGCGGGGGCAGCTGCGGCGGCAGGGGCTCGGCGACCAGGTCGGCCCCGCGGATGCGGTCGCGCACCCAGGCCAGCGGGTTGTGCGAGTCGGGGCTGGTGGGGTCGTCCCACCGCTCCCGGAACACGGTGTCCAGGACGCCGACGGCCGGACCCCGGAGCTCCAGTTGCACGTCGTGCCACGGCGGGTTCGGCCCGTACCCCGAGGCCATCGGCACCGCCTGCGGGTCGCCCCCGTGGTCGGCGTCGTCCCGGCGGCCGTGGCACAGGTCGATCCCGCCGACGAAGGCGACGTCCCGCGTGGCGTCCTGGTCGTGACGGAGCACCACGAGCTTCTGGTGGTGGCTGCCGCCGCGGCGCACCCGCTGGTCGAGGATCACCATGCCGCCGCCGTCCTCGATCTCCGCGTCCAGGGCGCGGTTGGCCTCCTTGCTGAAGGAGATCCAGTCCGTGTGCGACCGCCACACCAGCCCGCGCACGGTGACCCCGCGGCTGACGGCCTCGGTGAACAGCTGGGCGACGGTCGGCCCGCCGGGGCGCAGCTCCTCGTCGGGGTCGCCCCGCCAGTCGGTGAAGAACAGGTGGTCACCCTCGTCGAGGACCTGCACGCACTCCACGAGCCGGTCGAAGTAGGCGACGCCGTGCACGAGCGGCTCGGCGAGGTTGCCCTCGGTGTAGGCGGGCAGGTCCGTCGACGGGTTGGCACGCTCCTCGGCCCTCAGCAGCCAGCGCTCCGCGTCGTCCACCCGGTGATCACAACGTCCCGCCCCCCAGGTACGCAACCACGGTCACCACGGGGGCCTCGGTAGCCTCATGCCCCGTGGCCCTCGTCGTCCAGAAGTACGGCGGCTCGTCCGTCGCCTCCGCCGCGCACATCAAGCGCGTCGCCGAGCGGATCGTGGCGGCCAAGGAGGCCGGCGACGATGTCGTGGTCGTGGTCTCGGCGATGGGCGACACCACCGACGAGCTGCTCGACCAGGCCGCGCAGATCACCGACGAGCCGCCCGGCCGCGAGCTGGACATGCTGCTCACCGCCGGTGAGCGCATCTCCATGGCCCTGCTGGCCATCGCCATCAACACCCACGGCTACGAGGCCCGGTCGTTCACCGGCTCGCAGGCGGGGGTGATCACCACCTCCAGCCACGGCCGGGCGCGCATCATCGACGTCACCCCCGGCCGGCTGCGGGAGGCCCTCGACGAGGGCGCCATCGTCATCGTCGCGGGCTTCCAGGGCGTCAGCCAGGACACCAAGGACGTCACCACGCTGGGCCGCGGCGGGTCGGACACGACCGCCGTCGCCGTCGCCGCGGCGCTGCGGGCCGACGTGTGCGAGATCTACACCGACGTCGACGGGGTGTTCACCGCCGACCCACGGATCGTGCCCAACGCCCGGCGGCTGGACACGGTGACGTACGAGGAGATGCTCGAGCTCGCCGCCTCGGGGGCGAAGGTGCTCGTGCTCCGCTGCGTCGAGTACGCCCGCCGGTACGGCATCCCGGTGCACGTCCGCAGCTCCTACTCCCAGCTCCCCGGCACCACGGTGACCGGCTCGATGGAGGACCTCACGGTGGAACAGGCCATCATCACCGGCGTCGCACACGACCGCTCCGAGGGGAAGATCACCGTCTTCGGGGTGCCCGACCGGCCCGGGGAGGCCGCCCAGCTCTTCCGGGTGCTGGCCGAGGCCGAGGTCAACATCGACATGATCGTGCAGAACGTGTCGGCGGCGGCCAGCAAGCTCGCCGACATCTCCTTCACGCTGCCCAAGAGCGACGGCCCGGCGGCGCTCGCCGCCCTGGAGCAGGTCAAGCACACCGTCGGCTACACCGACGTCACCTTCGACCAGCACATCGGCAAGGTGTCGCTGGTCGGCGCGGGCATGCGCTCGCACCCCGGCGTGTCGGCGCGCTTCTTCGGCGCGCTGGCCGACGCGGGGGTCAACCTGGAGCTGATCAGCACCTCGGAGATCCGCATCTCCGTGGTGTGCCGGGACACCGACGTGGACGTCGCCGTCCGCGCGGTGCACGACGCCTTCGACCTCGGCACCGAGGAGGCCGAGGCGGTCGTCTACGGAGGGACGGGACGATGAACCTCTCCAGCAGCGACGGGCTGCGCGTCGGCATCGTCGGCGCCACCGGCCAGGTCGGCGGCGTGGTGCGGCAGATCCTCGCGGACCGGGGCTTCCCGATCGGCGAGCTGCGCTTCTTCGCCTCCGCCCGCTCCGCGGGCAGCACCCTGCCGTGGGGGGACGGGGAGATCACCGTCGAGGACGCCGCGACCGCCGACCCCGCCGGGCTCGACATCGCGATCTTCTCGGCCGGTGCGTCGACCTCCAGGGTGCAGGCGCCGCGGTTCGCCGAGGCGGGCGTGACCGTCATCGACAACAGCTCGGCCTGGCGCCGCGACCCCGACGTCCCGCTGGTGGTCGCCGAGGTCAACCCGCAGGCGCTGGCGTCGATCCCGAGGGGGATCATCGCCAACCCGAACTGCACCACGATGGCCGCGATGCCGGTGCTCAAGCCGCTGCACGACGAGGCCCGGCTGGTCCGGGTCGTGGCCAGCACCTACCAGGCGGTCTCCGGCAGCGGCCTGGCCGGCGTCGAGGAGCTCGACACCCAGGTGAAGGCGGTCGTCGACAAGGCCGCGGAGCTCGCCCACGACGGGTCGGCGGTGCCCTTCCCGGAGCCGGTCAAGTACGTGCGGCCGATCGCGTTCAACGTGCTGCCGATGGCCGGCTCGCTGGTCGACGACGGCACGAACGAGACCGACGAGGAGCAGAAGCTCCGCAACGAGAGTCGCAAGATCCTCGACATCCCCGACCTGCGGGTGTCGGGGACCTGCGTGCGGGTGCCGGTCTTCACCGGGCACTCGCTGTCGCTCAACGTCGAGTTCGCCCGGCCGCTGACGGCCGAGCGGGCCACCGAGCTGCTGTCGGCCGCGCCGGGCGTGGAGCTCACCACCGTCCCCACGCCGCTGCAGGCGGCCGGCCGGGACCCGAGCTACGTCGGCCGCGTCCGGCAGGACCCGGGTGTCGACGGCGACCGTGGCCTGGCGTTGTTCGTCAGCAACGACAACCTGCGCAAGGGCGCGGCGCTCAACACCGTCCAGATCGCGGAGCTGGTGGCCGCGACGAGGTGACCACCGCTGTGGGATCCGGCGTGGGGCCCGGAGGGCTCCCGCCGGACGGCCACGAAGGGCCTCGCGTCAGGGCCGGACGTGGCGTAGCGCGAAGTCCAGGGCGACCTCGACCTGGCGGATGGTCTCCTCGACGACCAGCGAGCCGTGGCCGGCGTCGAAGCGGTACACCTCGTGCGGCTTGTCCAGCTCGGTCAGCCGGGCGAGGTAGTTGTCGATCTGCCGGATCGGGCAGCGCGGGTCGTTCGCGCCGGCCACCACGAGCACCGGGGCGACCACGGACTGCACGTGGGTGATCGGCGAGGAGCGCACGTACACGTCGCGCACCTGCTCCGGTGAGCCGCCGAACAGCGCCCGGTCGTAGGCGCGCAGGCCCTCCATCTCGTCCTCGTAGGCGGCCAGGTAGTCCGCCACGGGGACCTCGGCGATGCCGGCGGCCCACCGTTCGGGCTGCGTGCCCAGGCCCAGCAGGGTGAGGAAGCCGCCCCAGGACCCGCCGGAGATCAGCGCCCGCGCCGGGTCGAGGAAGCCCTCCGCCACCAGCGCGTCGTAGACGGCGGCGACGTCCTCGAGCTCGGTGAGCCCGGGCCGGCCGGTCAGCGCGTCCCGCCACGCGGACCCGTAGCCGGTCGAGCCTCGGTAGTTGACGTGCACGACCGCGTACCCGGCGTCCACGTAGGCCGCCCGGCGGGCGCGGTAGGAGTCGTCGTCGGCGGCCTCCGGCCCGCCGTGCACGAGGAACGCGGTCGCGTACGGGGCGGGGCCGGCCGGGCGCACCACCAGGGCGTGCACGTCGCCGCCCGGGCCGGGCACCCAGCGGTCCTCGACCGGGTACGCCGGCGGCGGCGCCTCGCCGGGTGCGGCGAGCACGACCGGCCCGTCGGCCCGCCGGACCACCGGCGGCAGCTCGGCGTTCGACCAGGCCAGCTCCACGGTGCCGTCGGGCCGGGCGGTGGCCCCGCGGACGACGCCGCGCGGGGTGTCCAGCTGCTCCAGCGCGCCGGTGGCCAGGTCGTAGCGGTACAGCTCGCTGCGGGCGGCGTGGTCGTGGCCGACCAGCAGCGCCGAGCCGTCGGGGTACCAGCCGGCGGTCACGTCCCCGGGCAGGTCGAGCACGACCTCGGTCTCGGTGTCGGCGTCGACGTCCCAGACCAGCAGCTCCTCGCGGCCGCGGCGCTCGTGGCCGACCAGCAGCCGCCGGTCACCGGGCAGCGGGGCGAACGCCAGCGCGTGCAGCCCCAGTCCCTCGCCGTCCCACTTCTCCGCGACGACGTCGGGCGCGTCCTCGGTGGTGGTGGCGGTGCGCAGCACCCGCAGCGCCGGGTAGCGCGGGTCGCCGTGCTCGGAGTGCGAGACGACCAGCAGGTCCTCGTCGTGGGTGAGCGCGTCGACCGACGCCGGGTCCGCGTGCCGGTAGACCACCCGTGGCGTGCCGCCGGCCGGGGCCAGCCACAGCTCCGAGCCGTCGTCGGTGGACCGGCCGACCGCCACCACCGCCGACCCGACCTCCAGGCCGGCCGGGTAGGCCGGACCGACCTCGGGGACGGCGACGCGGTGCGCCCCGCCGGCGAACGGCTGGGTCATCCAGACGCCGAACTCGTCGCCGTCGGTGTCGGCGAACCACCAGATCGTCTCGCCGTCCGGGCTGAGCGTGCCGATCAGCGTGCCGTTGGGCCGGTCGGTGGCCTGCCGGTGGACGTCGGTGCTGCGGTCCCACGCGTACTGCTCGACGACGCCGCTGACGTCGGAGGAGTACAGGCTGCGGTGCGGCGCCTCCAGCGCCCAGTCGGGCAGGCTGACCCGGGGGGCGCGGAAGCGGGCCTGCCAGCGGGCGGTGACCTCGGGAGGGAGGGCGGGGACGGGGTGCTCGGGAGTCACCGGCTCATCCTCCCCGGGCGCCTGAGCAGCCGGCGGAGGGCCTCGGAACGCACCAGGGGCCGCCTCGCGGCGGCCCCTGGACAGCGTCGGGGTGACAGGATTTGAACCTGCGACCTCGTCGTCCCGAACGACGCGCGCTACCAAGCTGCGCCACACCCCGAGGTACGCGTCGAGTCTAGCCGACGCCCGGTTCACCCCCGACGGGCGGTGAGGGTGAGCAGCGTCGCCTCCGGCGGGCAGGCGAACCGGGCCGGCGCGTACGGGCTGGTGCCCAGCCCGGCCGACACGTGCAGCCAGGTGCCGTTCGGCCGGCCCGCCGAGGGCTCCGCCCAGCGGTGCAGCCAGCGCGCCCGGGCGCGGTCGATGCCGCAGTTGGTGACCAGCGCCCCGTAGAAGGGCACCCGCAGCTGCCCGCCGTGGGTGTGCCCGCACAGCAGCAGGTCGTGGCCGTCGGCGGCGAACCGGTCGAGCACCCGCGGCTCGGGGGAGTGCGCCAGCCCGACGCGCAGGTCCGCGGCCGGGTCCGCGGGCCCGGCGACGGCGTCGTAGCGGTCGCGGTGCAGGTGGGAGTCGTCGACGCCGGCGAACGCAATCCGCCGCCCGCCGACGACGAGCTCGCCGCGGGCGTTGGTGAGGTCCAGCCAGCCGCGGGCGGTGAGCCCGTCGCGCAGCTCCCGCCAGGGCAGCTCGTCGCCGTGCACCCGCACGTGGCCGGGCCGGAAGTACTTGAGCGGGTTCTTCGGCCGGGGCGCGTAGTAGTCGTTGCTGGCCAGCACGAAGACCCCGGGCAGGTCCAGCAGCGGCCCCAGGGCGCGCAGCGTCCCGGGTACGGCGTCGTGGCCGGCCAGGTTGTCGCCGGTGTCGACCACCAGGTCCGGCTCCAGGGCGGCCAGCGAGGCCACCCACTCCTGCTTGGACCGCTGCCCGGCGGTCATGTGCAGGTCGGACAGGTGCAGCACCCGCAGCGGTGCGGAGCCCGGCGCGAGCACCGGGACGTCGAACCGGCGCAGGGTCCATCGGGTGCGCTCGTAGAGGGAGGCGTAGGCAACTCCGGCGATGGCGATCCCCGCGGTCGCAGACCCGAGGACGGCGGCCGGGAGGACGGTGGTCGCGCGCACGGCAGCCCAGGGTACGCAGGGGACCGCCGCGGCCGCCGTGCCAGGCTGGCACCCGTGTCCGAGCTCAAGGAACGGCTGCGCGCCGACCTGACCACCGCGATGAAGTCCCGCGACGAGCTGCGCACCGCCACGCTGCGCATGGTGCTGGCGGCGGTCAGCGCCGAGGAGGTGGCCGGCAAGGAGGCCCGCGAGCTGGCCGACGACGAGGTGCAGGCGGTGCTGCGCCGGGAGGCGAAGAAGCGCCGGGAGGCCGCGGAGGCGTTCGCCTCGGCCGGCCGCGCCGAGCAGGCCGCCCGGGAGCGCGCCGAGGGCGACGTGGTCGCCGCCTACCTGCCCGCCCAGCTCGAGGACGCCGACCTCGCCGCGCTGGTCGCCGACGTGGTCACCCGCACCGGCGCCGGCGGGATGCGGGACATGGGCCGGGTCATGGGCGCGGTGCAGCAGGAGGTCGCCGGCCGCGCCGACGGCGGCCGGGTGGCCGCGGAGGTCCGCCGCCAGCTCGGCTGAAGGCGACCCGCACGATCAGCCGCCGGGGCGGCCCCCTCCGGGGCGCCCGGCCGGACGGCCCGGCCGCTGGTCACCGGCGTCGCCCCCGGAGGCCTGCGCGGCCGGCGCGGTCGGCGCGGGAGCCCGCGGGACCGGCGGCGGCTCGGTGAAGGGCACCGCCGGCTGGCCGGCGAGGACGGGGGCCATGGCGTGGTAGAAGATCGTCGCCGGCATGCCGCCGCCGAAGCCCCGGACCTGCTCGCGCTCCTTGGGGTTGTAGACCATGACGCTGGCCGCGTACTCCGGGGTGTACCCGATGAAGGCGACCGAGAGGTTGTCCTGGCTGGTACCGGTCTTCCCGGCGATCCGGTGCCCGGGGATGGCCGCGTTGCGTCCGGTGCCGTAGGGGGACTCGGTGTCCCCGACCAGCACCTGGTTGAGCGTGGTGGCGATCGCCGGGGGGACCGCGCCGGGCGTGCACCGGTCGCCGGTGACGACCGGCCGGCCGTCGCGGGTCAGGGGCTGGCCGGACCGGTCGAGCACGGCGGTCACCGGGGTGGGGTCGCACCGGGTGCCGTCGGCGGCCAGCGTGGAGTAGGCGCTGGCCAGGTACAGCGGGCTGGTCGCCTCCGGGCCGAAGGTGAACGACCCCCGGTTCTCGGCGATGATCTGGTCGGCCGGCGTCGCGCTGAACCGCATGCCCATCCGCTCGGCCATGCGCACCGGGCCCTCGACGCTGCCGAGCTGGTCCTCCAGCGCGAGGAAGTAGGTGTTCGACGAGCGGATCAGCGCGTCGGTCATCGACAGCGTCCGCGGGTAGCCGTTGCCGACGTTCTCCACGTCGTAGGGGCGGCCGCCGTCCTTGTACACGCGCGAGACGTACGGCTCGCCGGCCGTGATGACGTGGGAGATCGGGAAGCCCCGCTCGAGCGCCGCGGCGGCGGTGAACACCTTGTAGGTGGAGCCGGCGCCCTGCCCGGCGACGACGTTGAGGTTCACCGATTCACACTCCGGGCCGTCGCAGCCGAAGCGGCGGTTGACGGCCATCGCCAGCACGTGGCCGGTGCCCGGCTCGACGGCGGTGAACGTGCCGGCCAGCGAGTCGCCCATCTCCAGCTCGCGCAGCACCGCCTGGTCGGCCGAGCGCTGCAGGTCCGGCCGCAGCGTCGTCTGGATCGTCAGGCCGCCGGTCTCGATCTCCTCCTGGGTCAGCCCCAGCGTGCCGGTGAGGTGGTCGGCGACGAAGGCGCAGAAGAAGCCGCCCATGGTGGCGTCGATGCAGCCGTTGGGCGCACCGGCACCGGGGGCGACCTGCACCGGCAGCGCGGCGGTCTCGGCGAACTCGGCCTGGGTGATCATGCCCAGGTCCAGCATCCGCTGCAGCACCTGGTTGCGCCGGTTCTGCCCGTTCTCCGGGTTGGTGATCGGGTCGTCGACCGAGGGGCTCTGCACCAGGCCGGCGAGCATGGCCGCCTGCGGCAGGGTCAGCTCGGCGGCGTCCGCGCTGAAGTAGCGCTGCGCGGCGGCCTGCACGCCGTAGGAGCCCTGGCCGAAGTACACGAGGTTGAGGTAGCGGGTGAGGATCTCGTCCTTGGAGTACTGCTCCTCCAGGGCGAGGGCGAGGCGCGCCTCGCGCAGCTTGCGGCCCACGCTCTCCTCGGTGGCGGCCAGCCGCTCCTCGGCGGTGTCCGCGGTCTGCGCGAGGGTCTGCTTGACCAGCTGCTGCGTGAGCGTCGAGCCGCCCTCCTGCACCGAGCCGGCCGCCAGGTTGGTGGCCAGCGCCCGCGCCGTGCCCTGCACGTCCAGGCCGTTGTGCTCACCGAAGCGGGAGTCCTCGATGGCCACCAGCGCGTCCTTCATGACCGGCGCGATCCGGTCCGAGGGCACCGGCGTGCGGTCGTTCCGGTAGAACATCGTGATCAGCGAGCCGTCGGCCGCGAGCACCCGGGTGTTGCCCGCCGGTGCCTCGTCGGTGAGCTCCACCGGCAGGGCGTCCAGCAGGGACGCGGAGTTGCGGGCGGCCACGCCGGTGCCCCCCACGAAGGGCAGCAGCATGCCGGCGACCAGCGCTCCGGCGAGGAGGATGGTGGCGGCGAGCTGGGCGAGGACCCGGGCGCGGGGAGGGGCGGCGGGAGACATCGCAGGCCAATGTACGTGCCGGCTCGCGCGCGGCCTCGCGGTCAGCGACGGCGCGCGGGGAGGATGCGCCGGCGCGGCACCCCAGTTGGCGTGTCGCCGTCCGGGCCGATCAGGGCGTCGGCCATGACGCGCAGCCCGTCGAGGTCGTGCACGTCGCCGGCGGTCGCCGGCACGGTGCGGACGGCGACCTCCGGGTGGGCGCTGGTGAACCGGTCGGCCAGGTGCTGCTCGCGGGTGGCCAGCGCCATCCGCTCGGCGTGCACCCGCAGCGCCCCGGCCGCGAGCTCCGCACCCTCGCCCCCGGCCTCCAGCACCTCCTCGGCCGCGCCGTCGGCCCGGGTCGCCGACAGCGCCGTCGTCGTCGGCGGGTGGGTGCGGTTGAGCACCAGCCCGGCCAGCGGCATCCGCTCGGTGGACAGCCGGTCGACGAAGTAGGAGGCCTCCCGCAGCGCGTCGGGCTCGGGGGTGGCGACCACGACGAACCAGGTGCCCGGCCGGCGCAGCAGCTCGTAGGTGGCGGTCGCCCGCTCGCGGAAGCCGCCGAACATGGTGTCCAGCGCGGAGACGAAGGCGGAGATGTCCCGCAGCAGCTGCCCGCCGAGGATCTTGGAGATGATCCGGCTGAAGAACAGGAAGCCGGCGCTGGCGATCCGGAACCCGGTCCGGCTCGGGGCGGTGAGCAGCCGGATCATCGTGCCGTCGAGGAAGCGGCTCATCCGGTTCGGGGCGTCGAGGAAGTCCAGCGCCGACCGCGACGGCGGCGTGTCGACGATGACGAGGTCCCACCGGTCGCCGGCCCGCAGCTGACCGAGCTTCTCCATCGCCATGTACTCCTGCGTGCCCGCGAAGGAGGACGACAGGGTCTGGTAGAAGGGGTTGTCCAGGATCTGCTGGGCCCGCTCGGGGGTGGAGTGCGCCACGACGATGTCGTCGAAGGTGCGCTTCATGTCCAGCATCATCGCGTGCAGCTCGCCGGGGGCCCCGGGGACGTCGATCCGCCGGGGCTCGTTGTCCAGCTCCACCAGGCCGAGGGACTGCGCCAGCCGGCGCGCCGGGTCGATGGTGAGGACGACCACGGTGCGCCCGGCCTGCGCCGCGGCCAGCCCGAGGGCCGCCGACGTCGTCGTCTTGCCCACGCCCCCGGCGCCGCAGCAGACCACGATCCGGGTGCCGGGGTCGGTGACCAGCTCGGCCAGCTCGAAGGGCAGCGCCTCCGGCGCGGGGGGTGCCGGCGGGCGGGGCTGCCGGCGGGTGCGCGCGGTCGTCCGGGTCACGCCGCCACCCCCGCGCGCAGGTGCTCCTCGAGCCGGCCGGCGAGCTCGAACAGCGCCCCGAGGTCGATCGGGCCGGGCAGCAGGGGCAGCTCCAGCGTCGGGCGGCCCAGCGCCTCCACCTCGTCGCGCAGCTCGTCCTGGGCGGCCCAGCGGCGGGCGTGCTCGGTGGCCGCGGCGGCCAGCGCGTCGGCCAGCCCGGGCACGTCCTGCAGTCCGGCGGCGGCCAGGGCCGCGGCGAGGTCGGCGCCGGCCAGGCCGTCCTCGGCGGCGCGGACGAGCTCCGGTTCGGGCAGCGCCGGCTCGGTGGCCATGTTCACCACGACCGACCCCAGCGGCAGCCCGACCGAGGTGAGCTCGGCGATCGCGTCGGCGGTCTCCTGCACGGGCATGTCCTCCAGCAGCGTGACCAGGTGGACCGCCGTCTGCGGCGACCGGAGCACGGCCATGACGCCGTCGCTCTGCGTCTTGATCGGCCCGGAGCGGGTCAGGCCGGCCATCTCGCCGGTGACGTTGAGGAAGCGGGTGATCCGGCCGGTGGGCGGGGCGTCGACGACGACGGCGTCATGCACCGGGCGGCCGTCGGGGCGGCGACGGGTGACCGCCTCCTTGACCTTGCCGGTGAGCAGCACGTCGCGCAGGCCCGGGGCGATCGTCGTGGCGAAGTCGACCGCGCCCACCCGGCGCAGCGCCCGGCCGGCGCGGCGCAGGTTGTAGAACATCTCCAGGTACTCGAGGAGGGCCTCCTCGACGTCGATGGCCAGCGCCTTGACCTCGCCGCCGCCGCGGGTGACGGCGACCCGCCGCTCCTCGTAGGGCAGCGGCGGGGTGTCGAACAGCTGCGCGATGCCCTGGCGGCCCTCGGTCTCCACCAGCAGCACCTGCCGGCCGTCGGCGGCCAGGGCGAGGGCGAGGGCCGCGGCGACCGTGGTCTTGCCGGTCCCGCCCTTCCCGGTGACGACGTGACAGCGCACGGGGGAGGGGGCGGGGTCCACGGGCACGAGCCTAGGAGTCGCCCGCACATCGCACCCCTCGCGGGCCCGGGACGGGCCCGGGCCGGAGCCGGGGGGCTGCGCTAGCGTCGCGCCCATGAGCGAACCGGCCCGCGTGCGGTGGGAGTACGCCACCATCCCGCTGCTGATCCACAACACCAAGGCGATCCTGGACTCCTGGGGCGTCGACGGGTGGGAGCTGGTCACCGTGCTGCCGGGGCCCGGTGGCGCCGACCAGCCCGTGGCCTACCTCAAGCGCCCGGCCGGCTGAGCGACGTGAGCGGCCCGCAGGCCCAGAGCTGGCACGCCCGGCTGGCCGAGCTCGGCATCCGGCTGCCGCCGGTCGCGACGCCCGTCGCCGCCTACGTGCCGGCGGTGCGCAGCGGCCAGCTGGTGCACACCTCCGGCCAGCTGCCCTTCGTCGACGGTGGGCTGCGCCGCACCGGCAAGGTCGGCGGCTCGGTGGACGCCGAGGACGCCGCGCACGACGCCAAGCTGTGCGCCCTCAACGCCCTGGCCGCGATCGACGACCTGGTGGGCCTGGACCAGGTGGCCCGCGTCGTGCGCGTGGTCGGCTACGTCGCCAGCGCGGAGGGCTTCACCGGCCAGCCGCGGGTGGTCAACGGCGCCAGCGAGCTGCTCGGGCGGATCTTCGGCGAGGCCGGCCGGCACGCGCGCAGCGCCGTCGGCGTGGCCGAGCTCCCGCTGGGCGCCCCCGTCGAGGTCGAGCTGACGGTCGAGCTGAGGTGAGCCCCGCGGAGCCGAAGCAGGCGGCGACCGTGGTGCTGCTGCGCGACGGCACGCCCGGCCTGGAGGTCTACCTGCTCCGGCGCACCCGCGGCATGCCCTTCGCCGGCGGGATGACCGCCTACCCCGGCGGCGGGGTCGACCCGCGTGACGGCGACGTCCAGACGGCGTGGGCCGGCCCCCCGCCCGCCGAGTGGGCGCACGCCTTCGGCTGCGACGAGCGGACGGCCCGCGAGCTGGTCTGCGCCGCGGTCCGCGAGACGTTCGAGGAGGCCGGGGTGCTGCTCGCCGGCGCGGCCGACGGCGGGGACGTCGTGCCGGACGTGTCCGGCGACGAGTGGGAGGCCCAGCGGCAGGCCCTGCTCGCCCGCGAGCTGTCCCTCGCCGAGCTGCTGGCCGGCCGCCGCCTGGCCCTGCGGTCGGACCTGCTGCGACCCTTCGCGCACTGGATCACCCCGCCGGCCGAGCCGCGGCGCTACGACACCAAGTTCTTCGCCGCCGCGCTGCCGGTCGGCCAGGAGGCCCGGCACGTCACCGGCGAGGCCGACGAGGTGAGCTGGCTGACGCCGGCCGCCGCGCTGGCCGAGATGTCGTCCGGCCTGCGCCCCATGCTGCCGCCGACGATCCACACCCTCGGGCAGCTGGAGCCCTTCGCCGACGTGGCCGCCGCGCTGGCCGGGTCGCCGCCGGAGCCGCTGCACCCGATCTGCCCGTCATTCGCCGACGAGCCCGACGGCCGCTGGGCCGTGCTGCCCGACGGCACCCGCATCCGGATGGTCGTGCCGCTCCCGTCCTGAGTCCCGGGAGCTGGGGAGAGGCGTCACCGCGCGCGGCGGCGCAGGCGCTCCTCGTCGAGGACGACCACCGACTTGCCCTGCAGCTGGATCCAGCCGCGGTGCACGAAGTCGGCCAGTGCCTTGTTCACCGTCTCCCGCGAGGCGCCGACCAGCTGGGCCAGCTCCTCCTGCGTGAGGTCGTGCTTGACGCGCAGGCCCTCGCCCTCGCGGCTGCCGAACCGGTCGGCCATCTGCAGCAGCGCCTTGGCCACCCGCCCGGGGACGTCGGTGAAGATCAGGTCCGCGACCGAGTCGTTGGTGCGGCGCAGCCGGCGGGCGAGCACGTGCAGCAGCCGCTCGCCGACCTCGGGGTGCGCCTCGATCCACGGGCGCAGCACCGACTGCGGCATGCGGGCCAGTTTGACGTCGGTGACGGCGGTGGCCGTCGCCGTCCGCGGGCCGGGGTCGAAGACCGACAGCTCGCCGAACTGGTCCGACGGGCCCATGACGGCCAGCACGTTTTCCCGGCCGTCCGGCGCGCGGCGGGACAGCTTGATCTTGCCGGACATGACGATGTAGAGGCTGTCGCCCGGCTCGCCCTCGTTGAAGACCACGCGGCCGCGGGGGAGCGTCACGGTCTCCAGGCGGCTCGCGACAGGGTCCACCGATTCCGCCGGCAGTCCCTGGAAGAGCCCTGACTGGGCCAGCACCTCGTCCACTACGCGTCCTCTCGCACACACCGCACAGGGGAGCCGGCACGCGGCCGGCCCGGTCAGCAGCCGCTTCCCTCGCGGCGCCGTCCCGGAGAGTCTAGGGGGCTGTGCCGATCATCACCCGATCAGTGGGACCGCCCCACCCCTCGAGGGCAGGGGGGTCCCACTCAGACGACGGGCGGCTCGGCCTCGCGGCGCACCCGGGACGCCCGGCGGCGGCGCCAGCGCGTGATGGCGCGGCGGATGCCGGAGTTGGCGAGCGTGTCCACCTCGCCCGGGGTGGCGGTGGAGAGGAACTCGGCCACCTCGCGCGGGCCGGCGGGCCGGCGCAGCGGCTCCTCGACGCGCTCCATCACCAGCAGGAAGGCGATGACGAGGGGCGGGAACAGGATGACGCTGAGGGCGACCACCCGGTGCTCCTCTCCTCGCCGGGGGCGTGGCCGACCGGCCGCGCCCGCACTCCTGTGTACCCCGGTGCGCCGCGGGACACCGCGACGGTCGCGATGATGGCACGCGCCCGGGACGGTCGGCCGGTCCGCCTACCCTCGACCGCGTGTCCTCGCCCGCCCACGCCCGGCCCGTCCCGCCGCGCGCCCGCCGCGCAGCCGCCCGGGGCGGCTCCCCGTTCGACCCGGACGAGACGCCGCTGGCGCGCACCCGGCGGGCCCGGCGGATGGCCCGCGAGCTGGCGCTGATCCACCCCGACGCGCACTGCGAGCTGGACTTCACCGACGCCTTCGAGCTCCTGGTCGCCACCGTGCTGTCCGCGCAGACCACCGACAAGACGGTCAACAAGGTCACCCCCGCGCTGTTCGCCCGCTACCCCGACGCCCCGGCGCTCGCGGGGGCCGACCGCGCCGAGCTGGAGGCCATCCTCAAGCCCACCGGCTTCTTCCGCGCCAAGGCCAACTCGGTGCTGGGGCTGGCGCAGGCGCTGGTCGAGCGCTTCGACGGCGAGGTGCCCGGGCGGATGGCCGACCTGGTCACCCTGCCCGGCGTCGGCCGCAAGACCGCCAACGTCGTCCTCGGCAACGCCTTCGGCGTCCCGGGCCTCACCGTGGACACCCACTTCGGCCGGCTGGTGCGCCGGTTCGGCTGGACGGCGGAGGAGGACCCGGTGAAGGTCGAGGCCGAGGTCGCCGAGCTGGTCCCCGAGCGTGACTGGACCATGTTCAGCCACCGGGTGATCTTCCACGGCCGGCGGGTGTGCCACGCCAAGAAGGCGGCCTGCGGTGCCTGCGGCCTCGCGCAGTGGTGCCCCTCCTACGGCATCGGCCCGACCGACCCGGAGGTGGCCACGGCGCTGGTCAGGACCCCGGCCGCCTCCGACACCGAATGAGCGCGCGCAGCAGGACGGCGGCCGGCGCGCTGGCGCTCGGCCTGGCGCTGGCCGGGTGCACCGCGGACGCCGCCGGCGACGGGCCCCCGCCGCCGGCGCCCGCCACCCCGCCGTTCGCCCTCGAGCCGTGCCCGGAGCAGGCCGACCGGCCCGCGAGGGGTGCCGAGACGCTCCCGCCGCTGGTCCTGGAGTGCCCCGGCGGCGGGACGCTGGACCTCGGCCGCGCGCCGGGTGTGCCGGCCGTGGTCAACCTGTGGGCCAGCTGGTGCGGCCCGTGCCGCGAGGAGCTGCCGCTGGTGCAGCAGCTGGCCGACGCCGCCGGGGGCCGGCTGGCCGTGGTCGGCATCGTCAGCCGCGACGGCGCCCCGCAGGCGGCGTCCTTCGCCGCGGACGCCGGGGCGACCTTCCCCAGCGCCTTCGACGGGGACGGCGAGGTCATGGCCGGCCTGGGCCTCAACGGGCTGCCCTACACCTACCTGCTGGACGCCGACGGCGGGATCGCCCACGTCCAGGTGGGGCCGGTCGCCGACCTCGCCGAGTTCGAGGCGCTGGCCGCCGAGCACCTCGGGGTGACGCTGTGACCGGGGCCGGCCTCCCCGCCGACCTCCCCGGCTACCTGCACCGGCTGCTCGCGGCCGGCGACGACCTCCCGCTGCGGCACCGGATGCCCCGGCCGACGGCGACCGCCCGCCGCTCGGCCGTCCTCATCCTGTTCGGCGAGGGGCCGCGCGGCGCCGACGTCCTGCTCATCGAGAAGTCCGCCCACCTGCGGACCCACGCCGGGCAGCCGGCCTTCCCCGGCGGGGGAGCGGACCCCGGTGACGACTACCCGGTGGGCACCGCGCTGCGCGAGGCGGAGGAGGAGGCCGGCATCGACCCCGACGGGGTGCGGGTGCTGGCCACCCTGCCCGAGCTGTTCCTCGGCCCCTCGGACAACCTCGTCGTCCCCGTCGTGGGCTGGTGGGACGACCCGCGCGACGTCACCGTGGGCGACCCGCGCGAGGTGGCCCGGGTGGCGCGGGTGCCGCTGGCCGACCTCGCCGACCCGGCCAACCGCTTCCGCATCCGGCACCCGTCGGGCTACGTCGGCCCGGCGTTCGGCGTCGCGGGCATGGTGGTCTGGGGCTTCACCGGCGCCCTGCTCGACGCGATCCTCGAGGCGGCGGGGCTGGGCCGGCCCTGGGACCCCTCCGACGTCCGGCCCCTGCCGGCGCTCGGCGCCCGCCGCCCGCAGCTGCCCGGCACGCTCGACCCGGCCGACGACGAGGACGCCGCCGCGCCGACAGTCGCCGACCCCGCACCCGACGGGCTGTCTGCGCGTACGGTTCCCCCGCGATGAACGCCAGAACGCTCGCGCCGGGCCCCTGCAGGAAGGCCGTGGTGGCCGCTCTCGCCGTGGTCCTGCTGGCCGGCTGCGGTGGCGGGGAGACGGCCGGGCCGGCGGCGGCGGCGCCGTCGTCCGGCCCGGCGCTGGGCACGGTGACCACGGCGCCGGACGGCGTGCAGGAGGTCACCCTGCGGACGCAGGACGACTACGTGTTCACCCCCGACGCCTTCACCGTCGCGCCCGGCCCGGTGCGGCTGACGGTGCTCAACGCCGCGGAGCAGCTGACGCACAACTTCCGCTTCACCCCGGGCGCCGGGCCGGAGCCGATCGACCCGGAGATCCCGCTGCTCACGCCGGGGGAGAGCCGGACCATCGAGTTCACCGTGACCACGCCGGGCGAGTACGGCTTCGAGTGCAGCTTCCACACCCAGCTGGAGCAGTACGGCACGATGACGGTCAGCGGCTAGGTACGCGCATGTCGGTCGTCGACCTCGTCCTCATCGGGCTGGCGCTGGTGTTCGCCCTGTCCGGGTTCCGGCAGGGCGTCATCGTCTCGGCGACCTCCTTCTTCGGCTTCTTCGGCGGCGCGGTCCTGGGCGCCCAGCTGTCCCAGCCGGTCGCCGACCGGTTCGACGGGACGGCGACCTCCCGGGTGTTCGTCGCGCTGGTGGTGGTCCTCGCCGTCGCGCTGCTGGGCCAGGTGGTCGCCGGCGCGGTGGGGCGGGCGGTGCGCCGCCGGGTGACCTGGCAGCCGGCCGAGGTCGTGGACTCCGTCGCCGGGGCGCTGCTGTCGGCGGTCGCGGTGCTGCTCGTCGCGTGGATGGTCGCCACCCCGCTGGCCACCGCGCCGTTCCCCGAGGTGGCCGGCCAGGTGCGGCAGTCCGCGCTGGTGCAGGCGGTCGACCGCAGCGTCCCGGCCGGCGTCCGGAGCCTGTACGACTCGCTGCGGGAGACGATCGACCGCAACGGGCTGCCCGACGTCCTCGACCCGCTGACCCCCACGCAGGTGCCCGACGTGCCGGCGCCGGACCCGGCGCTGCTGGGCAGCCCGGTGGTGCAGTCGGTGGCCGGGTCGGTGGTGCAGATCAGCGGCGTCGCGCCGTCGTGCTCGCGGCAGATCGACGGCTCCGGGTTCGTCTACGCCGCCGAGCGGGTGATGACCAACGCGCACGTGCTCGCCGGCGTCTCCGACCCGGTGGTCAGCGCGGAGGGCGAGGACTACGACGCCGTCCCGGTGTACGTCGACGAGGCCGCCGACGTCGCGGTGCTCGCCGTGCCCGGGCTGCCGCAGGTGCCGCTGACGTTCGCCGACGAGTCGGCCGTGGCCGGGGACGACGCCATCATCATGGGCTACCCCGGCGGCGGCGGGCTGTTCGTCGGGTCGTCGCGGGTGCGCCAGCGCACCGACATCAGCGGCCCGGACTTCCGCAACGAGCAGACCGTGGTCCGCGACGTCTACGCGCTGCGCGGCGAGGTGCGCGCCGGCAACTCCGGCGGCCCGCTGTTCGACCCGCAGGGCCAGGTGCTCGGTGTCGTGTTCGCCTCCGCCATCGACGACCCGCTCACCGGGTACGCGCTCACCTACGACGAGGTCCAGGACGCCGCCGCGACCGGTGCCGCCTCGTCCTCCCCGGTGGCGACCGGCGCCTGTGAATGAAGGACCACCCTTCCCCCCACACCTCGCTCCGCTCGGCGCGGGGCCCTGGAGGGTGGCCGTTCCAGACACTCACCTGAGCCAGTCGGTGAGCGCCCGGTTGACCTCGTCGGGGACCTCCTCGTGGGGGAAGTGCCCCACGCCGGGCAGCTCCCACCACGCGTAGGCGCCGGCCACGTAGCGGCCCGAGCCGCGGGCGGTCGACGGCAGCACGCAGGTGTCCTGGTCGCCGTGCAGCTGCAGCGTCGGGGCGGTCACCGGGGCGGCCATCCGGCGGGCGTAGCGCCAGCCGTCGGGGCGGACCTGGGAGCGGCCGGCCCAGCGGAAGTACTCCATCGAGCCGTAGGCGGCCTGCGGGATCCGGGCCGCCGACCGGTAGCGGGAGACGGCCAGCGCGAAGTCCGCGGTCGACGTCCACCCCGGCCCGGCCCACCGGCGCAGCAGCTCGGCGACCGGGTCGTCGTCGGTGCGGGTCAGCCGCCGTTCGGGCAGCCGGGGGAGCTGGAAGCCGAGCACGTGCCGCAGCGCCCGCCGCTGCGCCCGGTCGCGCAGCGCGGCGCGCAGCTGCCGGGGGTGCGCCATCGACAGCACCGCCAGCCGCCGGACGCTGCGCGGGTGCAGTGCGGCCATCGTCCAGGCCACCAGGCCGCCCCAGTCGTGCCCGACCACGACGGCGTCCTGCTCACCGAGGGCGCGGACCAGGGCGGCGACGTCCGAGGCGGCGGTCGGCAGGTCGTAGCCGCGCGGCGGCTTGTCGCTGCCGCCGTAGCCGCGCAGGTCCGGGGCCACGGCGCGGAACCCGGCCGCGGCCAGCGCCGGCAGCTGGGCCCGCCAGGCCCACCAGAACTCCGGGAAGCCGTGCAGCAGCAGCACCAGCGGCCCCTCGCCGGCCTCGGCGACGTGCAGCCGGACGCCGTTGGCCGACAGGTCGCGGTGCGTCCACGGGCCGGGCAGCAGGACGCTGGTGGCGTCCGGCGGCTCCTCGTCGGCGGGGGTCACCGGGGCCGGGCGAGCCGGTCAGACGGTGTAGTCCTCGCGGCCGGCCAGCTGGACCCGGCCGTTGCTGACGGTGGGCACCTCGCGGCGCCGCTGGCCGGGGGCCTCGCGGTGCATGACCTCGGGCAGGTCGCGCAGCGTCTCGATGGTGCGCTCGGGCTTCTCGATCTTCTTCAGCGCGCTGCGGCCGACCAGGGCGGCGACCGCGGCCAGCAGCACCAGGAGGAACCACACGATGAGGTAGGAGATCCAGCGCTGCAGGCCCAGCCAGGTGAGGAACTCCGCGATCGCGATGAACAGGAACACGCCGGAGAAGGCCAGCAGGACGCCGGCGGCCGCCAGCGCCCCGGCCCCGACGCCGGCCTTCTTCGCCGACGTGCCGATCTCGGCCTTGGCCAGCTCGATCTCGCTGCGGATCAGCGTCGAGACGTCGGCCATGGCGCTCTGCACGAGGCTGCCGACCGAGGGCTCGTCCGCGCGGGTGCTGCGGACCCCGGCCGGGCTCGACGATGCGCTGTGGGCCACGAGGGGCACCTCCTGGGGTCGGACGGACGGCTGTCGGGCCGCCCGGACGACGGACCCACCGGGGGAATCGTGCCCCACGATCACCGCCCGCGCCCCCCGGCCTCCCGGGTCGTGCACCGGGAGGCCGGGGCGTGAGGTGCTGGAACGGCCCCTCGCAGGGTCCCGCCGCGAGCCTGTGAGCGGCGGGGGCGAGGGGTCCTCCCTCAGTCGTCGGAGGAGGCCGAGGCCGGCAGCTTGTCCTTGATCAGGTTCATCACCGAGTCGTCGGTGAGCGTGGTGACGTCACCGAGCTCGCGGTTCTCCGCGACGTCGCGCAGCAGCCGGCGCATGATCTTGCCCGAGCGGGTCTTGGGCAGCTCCTGCACCACCATGATCTGGCGGGGCTTGGCGATCGGGCCGATGTCCTTGGCCACGTGGTTGCGCAGCGTCTGCACCAGGTCGTCGCCGGAGTCCTCGGCGTTGCCGCGGAGGATGACGAAGGCCACGATGCCCTGCCCGGTGGTCGGGTCGCTGGCGCCCACGACCGCCGCCTCGGCCACCGTCGGGTGCGCGACCAGGGAGGACTCCACCTCGGTGGTGGAGATGCGGTGCCCGGACACGTTCATGACGTCGTCCACCCGGCCGAGCAGCCAGATGTCGCCGTCGGCGTCCTTCTTGGCGCCGTCCCCGGCGAAGTAGACCTCCTTGCCGAACCGCGACCAGTAGGTGTCGACGTATCGGTCGTCGTCGCCCCAGATGGTGCGCAGCATCGACGGCCACGGCTCGGTGAGCACCAGCAGCCCGGTGGCGTCGTCGCCGAGTTCGTTGCCCTCGTCGTCGACCACCTTGGCCGAGATCCCGGGGAAGGGGGTCTGCGCGGAGCCGGGCTTGAGGCTGGTGACGCCGGGCAGCGGGGTGATCATGTGCGCGCCGGTCTCGGTCTGCCACCAGGTGTCCATGATCGGGCACCGGCCGCCGCCGATGTGCTCCTGGTACCACAGCCACGCCTCGGGGTTGATCGGCTCGCCCACCGAGCCGAGCAGCCGCAGGGTGGACAGGTCGAACCCGGCCGGGATGTCCTCGCCCCACTTCATGAACGTCCGGATCACCGTGGGGGCGGTGTAGAGGATGGTCACGCCGTACTTCTGGATCAGCTCGAACCAGCGGCCGCGGTGCGGCGTCTCCGGCGTGCCCTCGTACATGACGCTGGTCGCCCGGTTGGCCAGCGGCCCGTAGACGATGTAGCTGTGGCCGGTGACCCAGCCGACGTCCGCGGCGGTCCAGAAGACGTCGGTGTCGGCCTTGAGGTCGAAGGTCGCCCAGTGCGTGTAGGCGACCTGGGTCAGGTAGCCGCCGGAGGTGTGCAGGATGCCCTTGGGCTTCGCCGTCGTCCCCGAGGTGTACATGATGTACAGCGGGTGCTCGGCGTCGAAGGCCTCCGGCGTGTGCTCGGCCGACTGCCGGTCCACCGTCTCGTGCCACCACAGGTCACGGCCCTCGGTCCACTCGACGTCCTGCTCGGTGCGCTTGACCACGACCACGTTGCGGACGCCGGGGCTGCGGGACACCGCGTCGTCCACCGCCGGCTTGAGCGCGGACGGCGCGCCGCGGCGGTAGCCGCCGTCGGAGGTGATCACCAGGACGGCGCCGGAGTCCTCGAGCCGGCTGGCCAGCGCGTCGGCGGAGAACCCGCCGAACACGACCATGTGGACGGCGCCGATGCGCGCGCAGGCGAGCATCGAGATGACCGCCTCGGGGATCATCGGCAGGTAGATGGCGACCCGGTCGCCGGCCTGCACGCCGAGCTCGACCAGGGCGTTGGCGGCCCGCGAGACCTCGTCCTTGAGCTGGGCGTAGGTGAGGGTGCGGGTGTCGCCGGGCTCGCCCTCCCAGTGGTAGGCGACCTGCTCGCCGTGCCCGGCCTCGACGTGCCGGTCGACGCAGTTGTAGGCGACGTTGAGCTTCCCGCCGACGAACCACTTGGCGAACGGTGGGTTGGACCAGTCCAGCACCTCGTCCCACCGCTGCGCCCAGGTCAGCCGGTCGGCCGCCTCGGCCCAGAAGCCCAGCCGGTCCTGCGCGGCCCGCTCGTGGGCGTCGGGGCCCACGTTCGCCTGTGCCGCCACGTGCTCCGGCACCGGGAACCTGCGGCCCGCCAGTTCGGTCGACTCGCTCATGCGACTCCTCCTGCTCCGCGGCGTCGTCGTCGACGCCCCTGTCCTGTGCGTGGTCGCGTCCGGCGCACGGCCCCACGCGACGCAGCGTGCTCCCCGCCACACCGTATGGCCACGCGGGCTCCGCGTCTGCCCCGGTCCGGCACCGCGACGGCCGGGTCGGCGCACCGGCGGGGCAGACTGTCCCGGTGACGGCGGGGCTGCAGGCGGCGGTGGCCGTGCGGGTGCCCGGCGCGGCGGCGCTCGGCCTGGTCGTGCCCCCGTCGACGGACGCCGTCCCCGCCGTGCTGTTCGCCGACCCGGACTGGACCGCCGCCCGGCTGGCCGCGCTCGGCGTGCGGTACGCCTCCGGGGACCGGCGGGTGCTGGCCACGGTGTGGTGGTACTCGGCGTCCTCGGTGCTGCTCACCCCCGCGCTGGCCGGGCTGGCCACCGGGCTGCCGCTGTCGGCGCGGCTGGCGGACACGTCCGTGGCGCTGCTGGGCGGGGGGACGCCGATCGCCGCGACCTCGTCCGCGCCGGGCGCGGACACCGCCGCGGAGCTGCGGGAGACGCTGGCCGCCGTCGTCGACACCGTGGCGGCGGCCGGGGGCCTGCGCCCGCGGCCGCTGTGGGCGGTCGCCGCCGACTCGCTGGCCAACCGGCTGCTCGCGCTGGGCCGGGCGCTCGGGGAGGAGGGCCGGCTCACCGCCCTGGCCGCGCCGCTCGCCGCCGCGGTCGGGCCACCGCTGCCCGCGCCCCGCTACGTCGACGTCACCGGCGTCCGGTTCACCCGGCGGGTGTCGTGCTGCCTGCTCTACCGGCTGCCGCCCGAGCCGCTGTGCACCTCCTGTCCCCGCCGTCCGGCCGCCGAGAGGCAGGTCCTGCTCGAGGACGCCGCCGCGCGGATGCGCTGACCCGCGGCAGGCGGGCGTTCGGCCGGGCGGTGCCGCGGCCGCGGGCGATCCGGGTCGGTGCTGCGACACGCCTCCCCCGACGCCGACGTGCCGGTGGTCCACCTGTCGGCCGACGCCACGGGCCGGCCGGGGCGCACCTCGCGCTGGATGCCGCGCTGGCGCCGCTCCGGGAGGACGGCGTCCTGGTGGTCGGCAGCGGCGACGTCGTCCACAACCGGTCCGCCGTGAGCCGCGCCGCGGGCGACACCGGGTCCGACCGGGCGCGGCGCTTCGACGAGCGGGTGCGCGAGGTGCTGCTGGAGCAGCCCGCCGAGGTCGCGGCGCTCGACGGGCACTCGGACCACCGGCTCGCCGTCCCCACGCCCGACCACTTCGTGCCGCTGCGCTACGTCGCCGGCCTGGCCGCCGCGGCCGGCACGACGGCCGAGATCCTCGTCGACGGGTTCACGCACGCACGCCTCGCTGCCGATGGCCGCCTGCACGGTCGGCATGCCGGCGCTCGCCGGTCCCCGAGGCGCGCACCGTCTCAGCCGGCTGCCGCGGGGAGCTGTCGCTGGAGGAGCTGGCGCGGCGGATCACCGGCGGTGCGGTGCGGCTCGCGGCGGCCACCGCGGCGTGGCTGGCACTGGTGGCCGAGTTCGACCGCCGGGAGGGCTGGGGTGCGGTCGGCATCCGCTCGTGCGCGCACTGGTCGGCGTGGCAGTGCGGGCTGTCCGCCGGTGCGGCCCGGGAGCACGTGCGGGTGGCCCGCGCGCTGACCGTCCTCCCCGCCACCGCAGCGGCGTTCGCTGCCGGCCGGCTGTCCTGTGCCGAGGTGCGGGCGCTGACCCGGGTCGCCGAGCCGGCCACCGAGGCCATCCTGTCGGGCCTGGCGCACGAGCTCACCGCCTCCCGACCGGAGCGAGTGGTGCGGGGATGGCGCCGCTCGGACGCGGCCGCGAGCCCCTGGCGGTCGATCGCGCCCGCCGGTTCGCCACCCGGGCCCAGCGCTGCACCGCCGCGACGGCGGCTGCGCCCGCCCCGGCTGCCCGGAGACCCGTATCGAGCGGCTGCACGCCCACCACCTGCGGCACTGGCTGCACGGCGGGCGCACCGACCTGGACGACCCGGTGCTGCTCTGCGACGTCGACCACGGCCTGGCCCACGACCTGGACCTCGTCATGGCCCGCCGGAACGGGCGGCTGGTCGTCACCGCACCGGACGGCCGCCGGGTGTGGGGGCCGCCGACGTCGCCTCCGCCGACGGGGTGCACGGGCTGACCGGCGAGCCGGACGAGCGGCTGGTCGCCGGCGTGCACCCGCTCGACACCGCGATCGAACGCCGGTCGGACACGGCACCAGGGACCACGGCTCCCGCGACGCCCCGGCCCGTCGATCCGCCGGCGCGGCGCAGGTCGATCACCCGGCTGCTCCCCCCGACCGGACACCGGACCTGCCCGACGCGGTGCACGTCAACGGCGAGCGGATGGACCTCGCCCACGTCGTGGGCGTCCTGCTGCACCACCGCGACCTCGAACACCGCCCCCCGCCGAGCGTGCCGGGACCACCGGGGAGGTGACGGCCGTGGCGTGACCGGCCGCGTTCCCGCGGGAACGCGGGCGCGGGCGGACCTCGGCGGGCGGAGCTCAGTGCGGCGGAACCACCGGCGCGGTCAGCCGGACCACGTCCCCGACCACCCACACCGCCGGGGGCCGGATGCCCTCGTCGGCCAGGGTTTTCGCCAGGTCGGCCAGCGTGGTGCGCACCGTGCGCTGCGTGGGGGTCGAGCCGTCGGCGACCACGGCCACCGGCGTCTCCGGGGCCCGGCCGTGCTCGACGAGCGCCGCGGCGATCGCCGGTGCGGTGTCCACGCCCATGAGCACGACGACCGTGCCGCGCAGCCGGCCGAGCGCCGCCCAGTCGACCAGCGACTGCGGGTGCCCGGGCGGCACGTGCCCGGAGACGACGACGAACTCGTGGGTCAGCCCCCGGTGGGTGACCGGGATGCCGGCCAGCCCGGGGACGCCGATGGCGCTGGTCACCCCCGGCACCACCTCGACCGGGACGCCGGCGGCCACGCACGCCTCGAGCTCCTCCATGCCGCGGCCGAAGACGAACGGGTCCCCGCCCTTGAGCCGCACCACCCGGCGGCCGGCGCGGGCGTGCTCGACCAGCAGCGCGTTGATCTGCTCCTGGGCCATGTACCGCCCGCGGGGCAGCTTCGAGGCGTCGATGACCTCCACCTCGGCCGGCAGCGAGGCCAGCAGCGACTGCGGCGCCAGGTGGTCGGCCAGCACGACGTCGGCCTGCGACACCGCCTGCTGGCCGCGCACGGTGATCAGCCCCGGGTCACCGGGTCCGCCGCCGACCAGGACGACCGAGCCCGGCCGGCCGCCGGCGACCTGCCGCCCGGCGTCGTCGCGGATGCTGCCGTCGGACAGCCCGGCCAGCACGGCGTCCCGGACCCCGACCGCGCGCTGCGGGTCCCCGCCGCCGTGCACGCCCACCACCAGGTCGCCCTGGCGGCCGACCGCGGGGGTCCACACGCTGGAGGCCGACCGGTCGTCGGCGCGGGCGCAGAACACCCGCGACCGCTCGGCCTCCTCGGCCACCGCCGCGTTGACCTCCGGGTCGTCGGTGGCGGCCACGGCGTACCAGGCGCCGTCCAGGTCGCCCGGCCGGTAGGCGCGCTGCACCCAGGCGACCTCGCCCGGGCCGACCAGGGCCTCCAACGCCGGGGTGACCGCCGGGCTGACCACGGTCACCCGGGCGCGGGCCTCCAGCAGGCCGGCGACGCGGCGGTGCGCCACCTGGCCGCCGCCCACGACGACCACGTGCCGGTCTAGCAGCCGCAGCCCGACGGGGTAGACGACCCCGCTGGCGGGGTCGACCGGGGTGGGCTTCACCGTGACTTCCCGGTCACGCCCGCGGAGTCGAACGTCGCCACCTCGCGCAGCGCCCGCGCCGCGCTGGCCACCAGCGGCAGCGCCAGCAGCGCGCCGGTGCCCTCGCCCAGGCGCAGGTCCAGGCCGAGCAGCGGGCGCAGGCCCAGCGCCCGCAGCGCGAGGGCGTGCCCCGGCTCGGCCGAGGTGTGCCCGGCCAGCGCGTGCTCCAGCGCCGCCGGGCACAGCGCGGCCGCGACCAGCGCCGCCGACCCGGCGATCACGCCGTCCAGCAGCACCGGCACCCGGGCCGCCGCCGAGCCCAGCACGAACCCGGCCAGCGCCGCGTGCTCCAGGCCGCCGACCTCCGCCAGCGCGGCCAGCGCGGCCTCCGGCGTCGCCGGCCGCTCCGGCACCCGGGCCGCCGCGCGAGCGACGACCGCGACCTTGCGGGCCAGCGTCGGGTCGTCGACCCCCGTGCCGCGGCCGGTGGCCGCCGCGGCCGCGGCCCCGGTGAACGCGCAGACCAGCGCGGCCGACGCCGTCGTGTTGGCGATGCCCATGTCGCCGGTGACCAGGCAGCCGTGGTCGGCGGCCAGCGCGGTGGCCACCTCGATGCCGACCTCGACCGCCTGCCGGGCCTCCGCCACGGTCATCGCCGGGCCGACGGCGAGGTCGGCGGTGCCCGGCCGGACCCTGCGGACCAGCAGCGCCGGGCCCGGCTCGACGGCGTAGGGGGTGGCGACCCCGACGTCCACGACGACGACGTCGGCGCCCAGCTGCGCGGCGAAGGCGTTGACCACCGCACCGCCGCCGACGAGGTTGGCCACCATCTGCGCGGTCACCTCCTGCGGCCAGGGGGTGACGTCCTGGGCGTGCACCCCGTGGTCGCCGGCGAAGACGGCCACCGCGGCCGGCGTCGGCAGCGGCGGCGGGCAGCTGCCCGCGGTGCCGGCCAGCTGGGCGGCGACGTCCTCCAGCACCCCGAGCGAGCCCGGCGGCTTGGTCATCCGGTCCAGCCGGTCGCGGCCCGCGCGCTCGGCACCGGCGTCCCGCGGCGTGACCGCGGCGATCGTCGCGCCCAGCAGGGTGCCCGGGAACGGGGCGGCGTCGGGTGTCATCGGGCGGCTCAGCGGATCTCCTCGGGGATGCGGTGCTCGTCCCGGGACGCCGGTGTCGTGGGGAGCGCTGGTCCCAGGATGGCAGCGAGGTCGGCGGCGAAGGCCACCGAGGTGCCGGGGTCCCGGACGGCGACGCGCAGGTGGTCCGGCGACAGGCCGGGGAAGGTGTCGCCGCGGCGCACCGCCCAGCCGCGGGCCCGCAGCGCCGCCCGCACCCGCGCGCCGCCGGGCACGCGGAGCAGCACGAACGACGAGCGCGGCGTTCCCAGCACCTCGACCCCCGGCGGCAGCGCGGCCAGCAGCGCGGCCCGGTGCCCGGCCAGCTCGCGGGCCGCTCCCTCGGCCTCGGCGCGGGCGGCCGGGGTGGTGCACGCGGCCAGCGCGGCCAGCGCGGGGGTGGACACCGGCCAGTGCGGCTGCTGCGCGGCCAGGGCCGCGACCAGGTCCGGCGGGCCGAGCGCGTAGCCGACCCGCAACCCGGCCAGCCCCCACGTCTTGGTCAGGCTGCGCACCACGAGCAGCCCCGGCAGGTCGCGGCGCCCGGCCAGCGACGCGGGTTCCCCCGGCACCGTGTCGGCGAAGGCCTCGTCGACCAGCAGCACCCGTCCCGGCCGGGCCAGCCCGGCGACGGCCTCGGCCGGGTGCAGCACCGAGGTCGGGTTGGTCGGGTTGCCGAGCACCACCAGGTCGGCGTCCTCGGGCACCGCCCGCAGCACGTACCCGGGCGGCTCCAGCAGCAGCCGCGCCACCGGGTGCCCGGCGGCGCGCAGCGCGGCCTCCGGCTCGGTGAACGACGGGTGCACCACGACCGCCCGGCGGGGCGCCAGGGCCCGCGCGGTCAGCGTGAACGCCTCGGCCGCCCCGGCGGTGAGCAGCACCTCGTCGACCGGCCGGCCGTGCGCGGCGGCCACCGCGGCGCGCGCCGGGCCGGCGTCGGGGTAGCCCGCGGCGTCGTCCAGGGCCGCGTGCAGGACGGCGCGCAGCCAGGGCGGCGGCGTCCCGGCGCGGACGTTGACGGCCAGGTCGACCAGGCCGGGCGCCAGCTCGGCGTCCCCGTGGTGGTGCAGGTCGCTCACCACGCCGTCCATCAGGTCGCCACCGCCACGGTGACCCGGCCGACCACCGTCCGGCCCACGAGCAGCGTGCCCCCGCCGAGCAGCGCCGCGGCCTCCGCGACCGACGGCGTCCCGACCGCGGCGGCCACCCGCGCCGACGGCGACGGCACCGGCACGGCGGCCAGCGCGGCGGCCGGGTGCCCGGTCAGCGGCCAGCCGCGCGCGGCGGCCGCGCCGACCAGGCCGGGCTCCACGGCGCGCGCGTCCAGGGTGGCCAGCCGCACCTCGCCGGCCGGGTCCGGCAGCACGGCGTCCACCGCGGCCAGCACCTCCGCGACGCCCACCCCGGGTCGCGCACCCACCCCGACCACGGTCACGGCAGGACCCGCTCGGGCAGCGCGGCGAGCAGTTCGCCGGCGTCGCGGGGGAGCGCGCCGTCGGGCAGCAGGCCCAGCGCCCGCAGCCGGGCGCCGACGGTCAGCGCCCAGGGGCGGTCCAGCCGGGCGCGGGCGAGCAGGTCGTCGTCGGACAGGACGTCGGCGGGGCAGCCCTGCACCACCGCGCGGTCGACGACGACGGCGACGTCGTCGGCCCAGCGCAGCGCCAGGTCGACGTCGTGGGTGCTCATGACGACGGTCGACCCGGACGCCCGCAGCCGCTCCAGGGCGGCCAGCGCCTCGGTGACCGCGGACGGGTCCAGGCCGGCCGTCGGCTCGTCGAGCAGCAGCACGCAGGGGCGCATCGCCACCGCGCCGGCGATCGCGACCCGCTTGCGCTCGCCGTAGGACAGCTGGTGGGTCGGCCGCGCGGCGAGGCCGGCGACGCCGAGCAGCCCGAGGGCCTCGGCCACGCGCTCCCGGACGGCGTCCTCGGGCAGGCCCAGGTTCAGCGGGCCGAACGACACGTCCTGCGCGACGGAGGCGCTGAACAGCTGGTCGTCGGGGTCCTGCAGCACCAGCTGCACCTCCTGCCGGTGCGCGCGCAGGCCGGCGCGGGTGTGCCGCAGCCGGACCCCGTCGACGGCGACCGTGCCCGCGACCGGCTCGAGCGCCCCGGACAGGCAGCGCAGCAGCGTGGTCTTGCCCGAGCCGTTGGCGCCCAGCAGCGCCAGCCGGCGCCCGGCGGGGACGGTCAGGGACGCACCGTCGAGCACCCGCTGCCCGCGGGCGTACCCGACGACCAGCGCCTCGGCGACCAGCGTCCGGTGCGTCACCCGGCCACCCCGACGGCCACGATCGCGGCCAGCCCGGCGGCGGAGGCGGCGAGGAAGGCCCGGGACGACGGCAGCACCTCCGGCAGCACCCGCAGCCCGGTCTCCATGCCGCGACCGGCCAGGCCCTCCTGCATCCGGCGGGCGCGGTCCCAGGAGCGGGTGAGCACCGCGGCGGCCAGCGCGCCCGAGGAGCGGTACGAGCGGCGCCAGGTGGAGTGCCCCATCCGCGCCGTCTGCGCCTCCCGGATCGCGCGCAGGCTGGCCAGCAGCACGAACAGCATCCGGTAGGTCACGCCGGCCACCTCGACCACGGCGGCCGGCACCCGCAGGGCGCGCAGCGCGGGCAGCAGGTCCGACACCGGCGTGGTACAGGCCAGCAGCAGGACGGCGGCGCTGCCGGCCAGCGCGTGCGCGGTGAGCGACCCGGCGCGGGCGGCGGCGTCCGGCGCCCAGCCGAGGCCGCCGGTGCCCACGGTGACCGCCGACGTCAGCGCCCCGGCCAGGATGAACGCCAGCGGCCAGCGCACCGCGCGGCCGAGGGTGCGCGCCGGCACCCGGGCCGGGCCGAGCGCGAGCACGACGGCGGTGAGCCCGACCAGCACGCTGCCCGGCCACGCGGGCAGCGCCAGCGCGCACACCACCAGGCCGCCGCAGAGCAGCAGCTTGTCGGCGGGGGAGCGGCGGCGCCAGGCGCTGGCCCAGGCGGCGTCGTCCACGGCGAGCCCGGTCACGTGCCGCCGTCCCCCCGTGCCCGGTCCGCCGCTGCCCGCTCGGCCAGCCGGCGGCCGCGCAGCCGGCCGAGCACGTAGCCGAGCACGCCGCCGCCGAGCCCGGCCTGCAGCGCGAACAGCCCGGACTCCACCTCGCTCGACGACGGCGAGAACACCGACGCGAACCACGGCTGCGCGCCCTGGGCCTCGGCGAGCTCCGCGGCCGCGGCGTCGGTGCCGGAGAAGTCCGACGCCCCGCCGTCGAGCACCAGCGGCAGGGCGACCAGCGCGACCACGGCGAGCACCAGCAGCGCGGTGACCAGCCGGGAGCGGGTCACCGAGCGGGCTCCGGGCGCAGCAGGCCGAGCCGTTCCAGCTCCGGGCGGGCGTTGGTGGTCAGCGCGCGGAACAGCAGGACGCCGAGCAGCCCCTCGCCGACCGCCAGCGGCACCTGGGTGAGCGCGAACACGGACAGGAACTTGACCAGCGCGCCGGGCACCCCGGTCTCGGCGTCGGGCAGGGCGAGCGCCAGCTGCCCGGCGGTGGTGACGTAGGTGGCCAGGTCGGCGACGGCCATCGCGGCGAAGACGCCGGGCAGCAGCCCGCCGCCGAGGGCCCGGGTGAGCCGGTAGGCGCCGTAGCCGGCCCACGGCCCGACGACGGCGAACGCGAAGGCGTTGGCGCCCAGCGTGGTCAGCCCGCCGTGGGCCAGCAGCAGCGCCTGGAACAGCAGCACGATCGTGCCGAGCAGCGCCATGACCGGCGGCCGGAACAGCACCGCGCCGGCGCCGGTGCCGGTCGGGTGGCTGGAGCTGCCGGTGAACGAGGGGAGCTTCACCGCGCTGAGCACGAAGGTGAACGCGCCGGCCGCCCCGAGCAGCAGGGTGGCCTCCGGGCGCTCGCGGACCTCGACGACGACCCGCCGCGCGCCGTGCACGACGAACGGCGCCGCGGCCAGCGTCCAGCCGACCGCGTGCGGCACCGGCAGGAAGCCCTCAGCGATGTGCACGCAGGGCCTCCTCCGGCAGCCGTGCGGCCGCGGCGACGAAGCGGGCGGCGATCCCCGGGGAGCCGGCCCAGTTCAGGTGCAGGTAGGAGGCGTGCACGCCGCCGGCGACGTACCCCTCCGGCTCGGCGTCCGCCCACTGCCAGGCCGGGGCGGCCCCGGCGCGGGGGGTGGCCACCGTCCGGTGGAACTCGTGGCCGCGCACCCGGGTGCCCGCGGCGGCGAGCACGGAGTCGCTGAGCGCGACTGCCTCCCGGTAGCCCAGGGTCAGCCGCGGCGACATCACCGCGTCGGTGGGCAGGACCCCGCACATCGGGACGCCGTCCAGGCTGCGGGCCAGGTAGAGCAGCCCGGCGCACTCGGCGGCGACAGGCGTCCCCCGGACGGCGAGCGCGGCGATGTCCGCGCGCAGCGTCTGGTTGGCGGAGAGGTCCGCGGCGTGCACCTCGGGGAACCCGCCGCCGACCACCAGCCCCGCCGTGCCCTCCGGGAGCGCCTCGTCGCGCAGCGGGTCGACGAGCACGACCTCGGCGCCCGCGGCCTCCAGCAGCTCGGTGTTCTCCGCGTAGCCGAAGGTGAAGGCCGCGCCGCCGGCGACCGCGATCCGCGGCCGGCCCTCGACCCGGACGACCTCGGCGGCGGGGTCCCAGGGGACGGCGTCCAGGGCGGGGGCCGTGCGGGCCAGCCGCAGCACGGCGTCCAGGTCGACCGAGGCGGCGACCACCTCGCCGAGCCGGCCGACGGTGGCCAGCGCCTCGGCCGACCGTTCGGCGGCGGGCACCAGCCCGAGGTGCCGGGACGGCGTGCCGAGCTCGGTCAGCCGCCGGACCGCGCCCAGCACCGGCACGCCCGAGCCGCCGAGCGCGTCGCGGAGGATCTGCTCGTGCCGGTCGCTGCCGACCCGGTTGAGCACCACCCCGCCCAGCCGCACCGTCGGGTCGTAGGTGGCGAAGCCGTGCACCAGCGCCGCCACGCTCTGCGCCTGCGAGCCGGCGTCCACGACCAGCACCACCGGGGCGCGCAGCAGCCGCGCGACGTGCGCGGTCGAGGCGAAGCCGGGCTCCAGGCCGGCCCGCGTGGCGCCGTCGAACAGGCCCATGACCCCCTCGACGACGGCGACGTCCGCGCCGCGGGCCCCGTGCAGGAACAGCGGGACGACCCGCTCCTCGCCGACCAGCACCGGGTCCAGGTTGCGCCCCGGGCGCCCGGCGGCCAGGCCGGTGTAGCCCGGGTCGATGTAGTCGGGGCCGACCTTGTGCGGGGACACGGCCATGCCACGGGCGGCCAGCGCGGCGACCAGCCCGGTGGCGACCGACGTCTTGCCCGCGTTGCTCGTCGGCGCGGCGACGACGACGCGCGGGACGGCGCTCACCACTCGATCCCCCGCTGGCCCTTCTGGCCGGCGTCCATCGGGTGCTTGACCTTGGTCATCTCCACGACCAGGTCGGCGGCCTCGACCAGCGCCGGCGGGGCGTCCCGCCCGGTGACGACGACGTGCTGGGTGCCGGGCCGGTGGACCAGGGTGTCGACGACGTCCTCGACGTCCACCCAGCCCCACTTGAGCGGGTAGGTGAACTCGTCGAGCACGTAGAAGCGGTGCGCCTCGGCGGCGAGGTCGCGCTTGATCTGGGCCCAGCCCTCGGCGGCGTCGCCGGCGTGGTCGACCTCGGTGCCCTGCCGGCGCGACCAGCTCCAGCCCGACCCCATCTTGTGCCAGACGACCGGCCCGCCCTCGCCGGTCTGCGCGTGCAGCCGGCCCAGCGCGGTCAGCGCGTTCTCCTCGCCGACCCGCCACTTGGCGCTCTTGACGAACTGGTAGACCGCGATCGGCCAGCCCTGGTTCCACGCGCGCATCGCCATGCCGAACGCCGCGGTGGACTTGCCCTTCATCTCGCCGGTGTGCACGGCGAGCAGCGGCCGGTTGCGCCGCGCCCGCGTGGTCAGCCCGTCCGCCGGGACGACGCTCACCTGGCCCCGGGGCATCAGGCGGCCTCGCGCACGGTGCGCACCGTGGCCGCCAGCGACTTCGCGGCCAGCTCCTCCAGCCGCAGCGTGCGCGCGCCGAGTGCCGTCCCGAGGACGCCGGCCAGCCCGAGCCGCACCGGCCCGGACTCGCAGTCGACCACCACGCCGGCCACGTCGCCGCGGGCCAGCAGGGCCGCCGCCCGGCGGGCGTCGCCGAGGTGGTCCCCGCCGCGCGCGCCGGTGGCCCGGCCGTCGGTGACGACGACGAGCAGCGGTCGGCGCTGCGGGTCGCGCACCTGCTCCACCCGCAGCGTGTCGTGCGCCCGCAGCAGCCCGGCGGCCAGGGGGGTGCGCCCGCCGGTGGGCAGCTCGCGCAGCCGGGCCGCGGCGGCCTCGACCGACCAGGTGGGCGGCAGCGCCAGCTCGGCACCGGTGCCGCGGAAGGTCACCAGCCCGACCTTGTCCCGGCGCTGGTAGGCGTCCATGAGCAGCGACAGGACGGCGCCCTTCACCGCGGCCATCCGCGACCGGGAGCCCATCGAGCCGCTGGCGTCGACGACGAACAGCACCAGGTTGCCCTCGCGGCCCTCCAGCGTGGCCTGGCGCAGGTCCTCCCGGGCGATCCGCAGGCCCGGACCGGTGCGCCCGCGGGCCACCTGGTGCGGGGCGGCGGCGAGCACGGTGCCGGTCAGGTGCAGCCGGGTGACCGAGCCGCGGGGCACCGTCGCGCCGACGACGCGGCCCCGGTCGCCGCGCGCCCGCGACCGCCGGCCGGCGACGCCCGCGCCGATGCCGGGGACCTCCAGGCGGCGGGTGCGGAACGGGTCGGCCGGCGCGACCGCGGCCCGCTCGGGCGCCGGCGCGGCCTCGTCCGGCGCGCCGTCCTCCGCAGGCGTGGGAGGCTCGGCCTGCGTCTCGGCGCCCGATCCGGGTGCACTGCCTCCCGTGCCCCGGTCGTCGGGTCCGCCGCCGCCCGGGCCGCCACCGTCGCCCTCGGGCGGGCCGTCGTCCTCGGGGCGGGCGTCGTCCAGGGCCTGCTCGAGGGTGTCGTCGTCCAGGCCGGGGGCGTCGAAGGGGTTGCGCCGCCGGCGGTGCGGCAGCGCCAGCCGGGCGGCGACCCGGACGTCGTCCTCGGTGACCTCGTCGCGGCCGCACCAGGCGGCGTGCGCGATGGCGGCCCGGGCGGTGACCAGGTCGGCGCGCAGCCCGTCGACGTCGAACGCGGCGCAGACCGAGGTCACCTGGCGCAGCGCGGCGTCGGAGAGGACGACGTGCGGCAGCCGGGCGCGCGCGCCGGCGATCCGCGCGGCCAGGCCGGCCTCCTCCTCGGCCCAGGTCGCGGTGAACCCGGCCGGGTCGGCGTCGTGCGCGAACCGGCGGCGCACCACCTCGGCGCGCTCGGCCGGGTCGCGCGGCGCGGCCACCTCGACGGTGAGCCCGAACCGGTCGAGCAGCTGCGGGCGCAGCTCGCCCTCCTCGGGGTTCATCGTCCCGACCAGCAGGAACCGGGCGGCGTGCCGCACCGAGACGCCCTCGCGCTCGACGTAGGCGGTGCCCAGCGCGGCGGCGTCCAGCAGCAGGTCGACCAGGTGGTCGTGCAGCAGGTTGACCTCGTCGACGTAGAGCACGCCGCGGTGCGCGGCGGCCAGCAGCCCGGGCTCGAACGCCTTCACGCCCTCGGTGAGCGCCCGCTCCAGGTCCAGGGAGCCGACGACGCGGTCCTCGGAGGCGCCGACCGGCAGCTCGACCAGCCGCGCCGGCCGCGTCTGCCCCGGGGCGTCCGCGTCGTGCGGGCCGTCCGGGCAGGCGGGGTCGGGTGCGGTGGGGTCGCAGGCGAACCGGCAGCCGGCGACGACGTCGACGGCGGGGAGGACGGCGGCCAGCGCGCGCACCGCCGTCGACTTCGCCGTCCCCTTCTCGCCGCGCACCAGCACGCCGCCGACGGCGGGCGAGACGGCGTTGAGCAGCAGGGCCAGGCGCATGTCGTCCATGCCGACGACGGCGCCGAAGGGGTAGGTCACCCGGGGGTCCTCTCCCCGGGTGTCCACGCCCGGAGGTGGCAGGAGGCGACGGCGGGAGTTCCTGACTCCCCGGCGGGTGCCGGGTCACAGTGGCGGGACCGCGCCGGAGTCGCACCGGGCTTCCTCCACTGCCGTCGCTGTGGTGGCGTCATCAGACCACGCCCGACCCCCCGGGTGACACCCCGGCCCGGTCACTCGAGGGTCCGGGGAGTGACGCGGCATGCTGTGCCGCCGCGGTTCGACCCCCCACCGCTCGCAGGCTCGCGGCGGGACCCTGCAGCGGGCCGGGCAGAGTGGGCGCCGTGGCGGAGCCGGGGTGGGGTGCGCGGGCGGCCGACGCGGCGCTGGTCGTGGCCGTCGCCGCCGGGCTCGCGCTGGCCCTCGACGTCCTCGACCTGCCCTCCCCGGCGCTGTTCGGCGGGCTGCTCGCCGGGCTGGCGCGCGGGCTGGCCGGCCGGCGGCGGCTCGCCGTCCCCAAGCCGGTCACGACGGCGGCCCAGGGGCTGATCGGCGTCTCCATCGGCGCGCTGGTCGACCTGGGCACGCTGGAGGCGGTCGCCCGGAACTGGCTGCCGGTGCTGCTGGTCACCCTCGCCACCCTGCTGCTCAGCGTGCTGGCCGGGCTGCTCATGCGCCTGCAGCGCGGCGTCAGCCCGGTGACCGGCGCGTTCGCCATGGTCGCCGGGGGCGCGTCGGGCATCACCGCGATGTCCCGGGAGCTGGGCGCCGACGAGCGGATGGTCGCCGTCCTGCAGTACCTGCGGGTGCTGCTCATCGTGGCCCTCATGCCGGTGACGGCGGCGACGGTGTTCGGCGCCGACCCGGGCGCCGGCGGGCCCACGGTGGACGACGCCGGGCCGGGCTGGCCGGCCGGGCTGCTGTTCGCCGCCGTCTGCCTCGGCGCCGGCGCGCCGCTGGCCCGGCTGCTGCGGATCCCGGTGCCCGCCCTGCTCGGGCCGATGCTGGTGGCCGCCGGGCTCGACCTCGGCGGGCTCTCCGCCGGCGCGGACGTCCCGGCGCCGCTGGCGGCGGCGGCCTTCCTGGCCGTCGGGCTGGTGGTCGGGCTCGCCTTCACCCGCGACAGCCTGCGCACCATCGGCCGCGCCATGCCCCTGGCCCTGGTCGTCATCCTCGGGCTGATCGTCGCCTGTGCCGGGCTGGGCGCGCTGCTGGCCGCGACCACCGGTGCCAGCGCGCTGGACGCCTACCTCGCCACCACCCCCGGCGGGCTCTACGCGGTGCTCGCCACCGCCCAGGACAGCGGCGCCGACGCCACCTTCGTGCTGGCCGTGCAGGTGCTGCGGCTGTTCGTGATGCTGCTGTCCGCGCCGCTGTTGGCGCGCTGGCTGCGCCGCACCCGCGGGTGACCGATGCGGCCGTTCCGGTGCCGTGGGCACCTGGCGCGCCTACCCTCGACCGGGTGCCCAGGGAGGTGAGGGAGCTGTCCGAGGAACCGACCGGCGCGGACGCCGGGACGCAGGACGCGGTGCTGCTGTTCGTCGGTGGCCCGCTCGACGGGCGGGTGGAGATCCGCGAGGCGCGCCTCGGCGAGCCCCTGCCCACCATCACGCACGTCCACCTGCACGGCGGCCCCAAGGTCGTGCACCGCTACGACCTGACCCCGCTGGGCCCCCGGGCCGGCGTGTACCGCCTGCGGCCGCGGCAGCCGGTCCGCGACCGGTCCGTCGCCGACTGAGCGGTCACGACCGGTGGAGGGCGCGCAGCGCCGCCACCACCTCGTCGAACACGGCCCGCCCGAGCACCGCACCCTCCCGGCGGGCCGCGCCGGGCGGGACGAGCAGCAGGCGGTCCAGGCGCGCCTCGCTGGGCCGCCCGCGCGGGTCCCAGCCGCCGCGGCCGACGTCCACCCAGTGGCGGCCGTACCGGGCCTCGTCCGCGGCGTCCCGGTCGTGGTCCTGGCCGGACAGCAGCAGGCCCACCAGGTCCGCGCCGCGGCGGCCGACCACGAGCACCGGGCGGTCCTTGCCGCGGCCGTCGCCCTCGTCGTAGGGCACCCACGCCCAGACGACCTCGCCGGGGTCGGGCTCGCCGTCGTCCTGCGGGCGGTGGACCAGCTCGACGCCGGCCAGCCCGCCCGGGAGGTCGCGGACGCCGCCGTCGCCCGGCGCGGCGGGTGCGGGCGGGCGGCCGGCGCGGGGCCGCAGGGCCGACCGCAGCAGCCGGCCGAGCACCCGGGACAGGGAGGGGCCGGCCACGAGGCGCAGGCTAGCGCGTCGGGCCGGGGTGCCCGAGTGTCACTCGTGACACACGGGCACCAATTCGTCACGCCTGTGGTTCGACTGGCCGACACGGGGGCACGATGTGCCCACGGGGCGGACGTGGTCTCCCCGGGAGAGGGGAGTCCCCATGACCTCGGCCGAGCCGCTTCCCCCTGCTTCGCCGCGGGGGCGCGAGGTGAAGGCGAGCGTGCTCGCCGCCTTCCAGCTCGTGGAGGACGCGCGCTACCTGGGCACCGGCCCGCGCAGCCGGCGGGGCCGCCGGCGGGCGATCGCCGAACGCACCGTCGCCTACCGGAGACTCGCCCGGGACCTGCGCGCCGGCTAGGCCCCTCCCGGGCACCGCCCCGAGCTCGCGACGGGGTCCGCTCAGAGCTCGGTGGCCAGCTCCGCGCGCATCTCCTCCTGCCCGGGCAGCGGCGTGGTCAGCCGGCAGTGGTCGCGCAGCACCTCGCCGAGCGCGGGGAACGACGAGCGCGGCACCTGCCGGTCGGCGTCCCACAGGCCCGAGCGCATGACCGCCTTGCCGCACTGGAAGTAGGCGCGCTCGACGGTCAGCACCAGGACCGAGCGCGGCCCGCGGCCGAACTCGGTGAGGTCCACGCCGAGCGCGTCGGGGCCCACCAGCGTCGTCGTCCCGAAGACCTTGAGCGTCTCCTCGAACCCGGGCACGAGGAACAGCAGGGCCGCGCGGGGGTTGCCGACGGTGTTGCGCAGGCCGTCGACCCGGTTGTTGCCCTGCCGGTCGGGCAGCGCCAGCGTGCGCTCGTCCAGGACGCGGACGAAGCCCGGGTCCCCGCCCCGCGGGGAGACGTCGGGCCAGCCGTCGGGGCCGGCCGTGGACAGCGTGGCGAACGGCGAGAGCGCGATGAAGGCCCGGCAGTGCCGGTCCAGGGCGGCCACGACCTTGTCGCGGACCAGCTGCGAGGGCTCGCGGTAGGAGGCCAGCACGGCGGCGGAGTCCATGGCCGAACGGTAGCCGCCGCTACCGTGGCCCCCCGTGCCCGCACAGTGGAGCTCGCCGGTCCGGTACGTCGAGTGCGACCAGCAGGGCGTGGTCTTCAACGCCCACTACCTGACCTGGGCCGACGAGGCCGCGACGGCCTGGTGGGCGTCGGTCGGCCTGCCCTGGGACGAGCTGGTCGCCCGCGGCGGCGAGCCGGTGGTCAAGGCCAGCACGCTGGAGTGGAGCTCCCCGGCGCGCTGGGGCGACACGGTCACCGTGGACGCCGACGCGGAGCGCGTGGGCCGCACCAGCCTGACCGTCGGCTGCACCGTGCGCGTGGACGGGCGGGTCTGCTGCGTCGTCCGCACCACCTACGTCTGGCTCACCGACGGCGGCCCGGCGCCCTGGCCGGACGACGTCCGGTCCCGCGTCACCGCGGGGTGAGCGCGTCCCCGGGCGGGAGCAGCGGCAGGCCGTCCGGGGCGCCGTCCTCCAGCAGTCGCCACAGCGCGGCGGTGTCGGCGTGCTCGGCGACCAGGTCGCCGAGCGCGTCCAGCCGGCGTTCCCGGACCGCGGCGAAGTCGGTGTCCGGCGCCGGCACGTACCGCCGTCCGGCCACCCGCGCGACCTCGGTGAGGAACGCCCGCCGGAACCCGTCGTTCTCCAGCGCCCCGTGCCACGTGGTGCCGAACACCGCGCCGACCCGGCCGCCGTCCAGGAAGGGCTCGGCATCGTCGACGTAGGTGACCACGCCGTGGTGGATCTCGTAGCCGCGCACCGGCTCGCCCAGCGCCGTCCCGGCGGGCCGGCCCAGCGTCTTCTCCGGCGCGAACCGCACGTCGGCGGGCAGCAGCCCCAGGCCGGGCACGGTGCCGGCCCGCGACTCCACGTGGTCGGTGATGGTGCGGGCCAGCATCTGGTGCCCGCCGCACACGCCGAGGACCGCCCGCCCGGCTGCGGCGTGCCGGGCGACGGCGTCGGCCAGCCCGGTCTCCCGCAGCCAGCCCAGGTCGCTCACCGTCGCGCGGGTGCCGGGCAGCACCACCAGGTCGGCGTCGGCCAGCTCCTCGGGCCGGGTGACGTGGCGCACCAGGACGCCGGGCTCGGCGGCCAGCGCGTCGACGTCGGTGGAGTTGGACAGCCGGGGCAGCCGGGCGACGGCGACCCGCAGCACCTCCTCGCCGTGCGGCGGCCCGGCCAGGGTGACGCCGGTGGGGATGCCGAGGGAGTCCTCGACGTCGAGGGCCGCGCCGGGCAGCCAGGGCAGCACGCCGAGGGTGGGCCGCCCGGCGAGGGCGGCCAGCCGGTCCAGCCCCGGGCGCAGCAGCCGGACGTCGCCGCGGAACTTGTTCACCAGGAAGCCGGCGACCAGCCGCTGGTCGGCCGGCGGCATGAGCGCGACGGTGCCGTAGAGGGCGGGGAACACCCCGCCGCGGTCGATGTCGCCGACGACGACCACCGGCAGCCCGGCCGCGGTGGCCAGGCCCATGTTGGCGATGTCGTCGGCGCGCAGGTTGATCTCGGTGGGGGAGCCGGCGCCCTCGCAGACCACCACGTCGAAGCGGGCCCGCAGGTCGGCCAGGCAGCTGAGCACCTGCTCGAGCAGCGCGGCCTTCATCGGCCGGTAGGACAGCGCGGTCACGTCCGCGACCGGCCGGCCGAGGACGACGACCTGGCTGGAGTCCTCGCCGCCGGGCTTGAGCAGCACCGGGTTCATCGCCGCCTCGGGCTCCACGCGGGCGGCGGCGGCCTGCATCACCTGGGCCCGGCCGATCTCCGCGCCGTCGGCGGTGACCACCGAGTTGTTGCTCATGTTCTGCGCCTTGAACGGGGCCACCGACACCCCCTGGCGGGCCAGCCAGCGGCAGATGCCGGCCGTCACCACCGACTTGCCGGCGTCCGACGTCGTCCCGGCCACCAGCAGCGCGCCGCTCACCGGCCGGCTCCCGGTGGGCCGCCCCAGCCGGCCTTCTCCTGCCCGGACAGCTCGGCGATCGCCTCCATGATCCGGTCGGTCACCACCCGGCGGGCCCGGCCGTTGCCGGCCATGCCGCGCTGCTCCGGGAAGGTCAGCGGCTCCCCGAAGGTGACCGCCACCTTGTGCGGGCGCGGCCAGCGGGTGTCGACCGGCTGCACCCGGTCGGTGCCCGCGACGGCCACCGGGACGACGGGGCAGTCGGCGGTCAGCGCCAGCCAGGCGACGCCGGTCTTGCCGCGGGCCAGCCGCCCGTCGCGCGAGCGGGTGCCCTCCGGGTAGATGCCGAACCCCTCGCCGCGGCGCAGCACGGCCAGTGCGGTGTCCAGCGCCTCCTGCGCGGCCCGCGACGTCTGCCGCTGCACCGGCATCGCGCCGAGCGCGGTGAACAGCGTCCGGGTCAGCCAGCCGCCGACCCCGGGGGTCGTGAAGTACTCCGCCTTGGCCAGGTAGTATACGCGGCGGGGGGCGGACAGCGGGATGACCATGCTGTCGATGAAGGACAGGTGGTTGCTGGCCAGGATGAACGCGCCGGTCGCCGGCACGTTCTCCCGCCCCGTCACGCGCATCCGCAGGGTGAGGTGGAACAACGGGCGCAGGACCAACCGCGCGACCAGGTAGAGCACGCCGCCTGCCCCTCCTCGGCTCGGGGACCACCGGCGACCACCGGCGACAGCGGCATCCTCCCCCGCGCCCCGGGAGCGGTCGGCTCCCGGGGCGGGGTGACACGCCCTACCGCGCGCTCACGCCCGCCGGGGCGGGCAGACGTCGCGCATCAGCGTCTGGATGTCCTCCGGCAGCGCGGCGTGCCCGGCCGCCGACGCGACGATCGCCACCGCGACGTCACGGACCTTGCGGTGGCAGTTGCTGGAGATGTGCGCCAGCAGGTCGAAGGCCACCTGCTCGCCGCAGCTGGTCAGCAGCATGAGGATGCCCTTGGCCTGCTCGATCGCCGCGCGGCTGCTCATGGCGGTGCGCAGCTGCTCGACCTCCGTCTCCAGGGCGAGCACCCGGCCGTCGCCGTCCGCGCCGGCACCGGGCGCGTCCGTGGCCGGCTCCGAGGGCACCTCGACCAGCACGCCCTCGAGGGCGTCGACGGTGCCGGTGGCGTCGACGAGCGGCTCCCCGACCAGGACGGCGGGGCGCCCGTCGCCGCTGCGGCCGCCCAGCCGCACCCGCAGGGCGAAGGGGACGCCGGCGGTGCAGGCGTCGGAGATGGCGTCGAGGGCCCGCGGCCGGTCGGCCGGGTGCAGCGAGCGGACCAGCAGCTCGGTGCACGGGTGCGACCCGTTGTGGGCCAGGGTGAGCAGCGCGGCCATCTCCGGGGTCCACGACCACGTGCCGGCGTGCCGGTCGTAGCGGTAGCGGCCGGCCAGCCGCCGGCCGGTGGTGGTGCTGCGCACCGGCTGCGGCACCGGGCGGGGATGGGGGCCGGCGGTGCGGTGCAGGGTGGGCGAGGCGGTCGGGGTCACGTCGACTCCACGGGTGGTCCGCCGGAGCAGGTCCGGCCAGGGGCGCCGGGGGCCGTGTGTTCGACTTCCCCGGGACGACGGCGACCCGCAGGCCACCGACCGCTCCGTCAGCAGGGACCGTACGGCGTCCCGCGACGTCGTGCACAGGGGATCCGTGCCTGCCCGGTGTCGCATCCCGCGTGTCCCTGGAGCGGCTCCAGGTGGCGTCGCGCAGTGCGGTCGGTCGATGGCGCAGCGTCAGCGGCGGCGCAGTCCCCGGGCCAGGGCGGCGAGGACCGCGGCCGCCGTCCAGACCGCCCCGGACAGCCGGACGGCGCGGGGCACGTCGCCGGCCGTCGGCGCCCGACCGCGGCCGAGGACCGGGCGGTCCTCCACCCGGCTGCCGTAGACGTTGCGCCCGCCCAGCCGCAGCTGCAGGGCGCCGGCCAGCGCCGCCTCGCAGCGCCCGGCGTTGGGCGAGGGGTGCGCCGCGCCGTCGCGGCGCCAGGCGGTCCACGCGCCGCGCGCCGAGCCGCCGGCCGACGGGGCGGCGGCCACGGTGAGCGCGGCGGTGAGCCGGGCGGGCAGCCAGTTGGCGACGTCGTCGGTGCGCGCGGCCGCCCAGCCGAAGCGGGCGTACCGCGGGGACCGGTGGCCCACCATCGCGTCCAGCGTGTTCACCGCGCGGTAGCCCAGCAGCCCGGGCAGGCCGGCCAGCGCGCCCCAGACCAGCGGGGCGACGGCGGCGTCGGAGGTGTTCTCCGCGACCGACTCCACGGTGGCGCGGGCCAGCTCGGGGACGTCGAGCCGGGACGGGTCGCGGCCGGCGAGGGTGGGCAGCAGGGCGCGGGCGGCGGGCAGGTCGCCGGCGTCCAGGGTGCGCGCCATCGCCGTCCCGGCGCGGGCCAGGGAGGTGCCGCCCAGCACCGTCCAGGTCGCGGCGGCGGTGACCAGGGTGCGGGCGGCCGGGCGGCGGCGGGTGGCCCGGTCGAGGGCGACGCCCAGGCCGGTGGCGGCGCCGGCCAGCAGCGCGGCGTACGCGGCCCCGGCGGCCCGCGAGTCCCGCCAGAGCGGGCGCTCCAGCGCGGCGGCGGCCCGGCCGAACCCGGCCACCGGGTGCCACCGCCGCGGGTCGGCCAGCAGCAGGTCGGCGGCCGCGCCGAGCGCCAGCCCCGCGGCGGTCGGCAGGTCACGCGGGGGCAGCACGCGGGCGGGTGGGTGCACGAGGGGATCGTGCCAACCGCCGCCGTCCCTAGGATGGCCGGTCATGCGCCTGCCCGGCCGTTACAGCGGCGTCGCCCGGCCGATCGTCACCTACGGCAGCAACCCGGTCCTGCACCGGGCGTGCGCGCCGGTCACCGTGTTCGACCGGGACCTGCGCCGGCTGGTGCTGGACATGTTCGCCTCGATGGAGGCCGCCGACGGGGTGGGCCTGGCGGCCAACCAGATCGGTGTCGACGCTCGGGTCTTCGTGATCGACTGCCCCGACGCCACCGGCGAGGACGTCGTCGGCTACGTGGTCAACCCGGAGCTGACGGTCCTCGGGCCGCGCGAGGGCGAGCCGGCCGAGGAGGTCACCGACGAGGGCTGCCTGTCGGTGCCCGGGCCGTACGCCGTCCTGCCGCGGGCCTTCCGCGCCCGGGTGGACGGCGTCGACGCCGACGGCGCACCGGTGTCCATCGAGGCCACCGGGATGGCCGCCCGGTGCCTGCAGCACGAGGTCGACCACCTCGACGGCACCGTCTACGTCGACCGGCTGCCCGAGGACCAGCGGGAGCGGCTGCTGGCCGAGGCGGCCGGCCCGGTGGGCAGCGCGTGACGACAGCCGAGGGAGCATCGCAGCGAGCGCCAGCGAGCGAGGAGCGGACCGAGGCGCGGAGTCGCGCCGTCGAGCACCGCGTGAGCACGCCGGTGGTGGTGGTCGGCATCGGGGCCGACGGCTGGGACGGGCTCTCGCCGCGGGCCCGCCGGGCGGTCATGGACGCCGACGTGCTGCGCGGCAGCGCCCGCCAACTGGCCCTCGTGCCGGACGACGTCCCCGCCGAGCGGGTGCCCTGGCCCTCCCCGATGGCGCCCGCCCTGGCCGGGCTGCCCGGCGCGCACCCGGGCCGCCGCGTGGTGGTGCTGGCCAGCGGCGACCCGATGCTGTCCGGCGTCGGCACCTCGCTGGTGCGGCTGCACGGCGCGGGCGCGGTCGAGGTGCTGCCGCACCCGTCGTCGGTGACGCTGGCCTGCGCGCGGCTGGGCTGGGCGGTGGAGGACACCCCGGTGGTGTCCGTCGTCGGCCGCCCGGTCGAGCTGGTCGCGCCGCACGCCACCCCGGGCCGCCGGCTGCTCGTGCTCGGCTCCGACGGCGGCACGCCGGCGGAGGTGGCCCGGCTGCTGGCCGACCGGGGGTACGGGGCCAGCCGGCTCACCGCGCTGGCCCGGCTGGGCGGCTCGGCCGAGCGGCAGGTCACCGGCACCGCGGCCGGCTGGCCGCACGCCGACACCGACCCGCTCGTGGTCACCGCGGTCGAGGTGGCCGCCGACCCCGGCACCGTGCCGCTGCCGACCGTGCCCGGCCTGCCCGACGACGCCTACGCGCACGACGGGCAGCTGACCAAGCGCGACGTCCGCGCGGTCACCCTGGCCCGGCTCGCGCCGCTGCCCGGGCAGCTGCTGTGGGACGTCGGCGCGGGCGCGGGGTCCATCGGCGTCGAGTGGATGCGGGTGCACCCGTCCTGCCGCGCGGTGGCGGTGGAGTCCTCGGTGGAGAGGGCAGGGCGGGTCGCCGCGAACGCCGCGCGGCTCGGCGTCCCCGGCCTGCACGTCGTCGAGGGCCGGGCGCCGGCCGCGCTGGCCGGGCTGCCCGGCCCGGACGCGGTGTTCGTCGGCGGCGGGCTGACCACCGACGGGCTGCTGGAGGCCTGCTGGGCCGCGCTGCGCCCCGGTGGCCGGCTGGTGGCCAACGCGGTGACGGTGGAGGGCGAGGCGGTGCTGGCCGCCTGGCGCGCCCGGGTCGGCGGCGGGCTGACCCGGCTGTCGGTCGCGCACGCGGTGCCGGTTGGCGGCTTCAGCGGCTGGAGGCCCGCGATGCCCGTGACGATCTGGACGGTGACCCGGTGACCGTCTTCTTCGTCGGGGCGGGGCCGGGGGCGGCGGACCTGGTCACCCTGCGGGCCGCGCGGGTCATCGCGTCCGCGCCGGTGTGCCTCTACGCCGGCGCCCTGGTTCCCCGCGAGCTGCTCGACTCCGCCCCGCCCGGCGCCCGGCTGGTCGACACCGCCGACCTCGACCTGGACCGGATCACCGCCGAGTTGGTCGCCGCCCACGAGGCCGGCCTCGACGTGGCCCGGCTGCACTCCGGCGACCCGTCGATCTGGAGCGCGATGGCCGAGCAGATGCGCCGGCTGGACGCGGCCGGGGTGCCCTACGAGGTGGTCCCCGGCGTCCCGGCGTTCGCGGCGGCGGCCGCGGCGCTCAAGCGCGAGCTCACCGTGCCCGGGGTCGGGCAGACCGTCGTCCTCACCCGGACCAGCGCCCGCTCCACCCCGATGCCGCCCGGCGAGCAGCTGGCCGCCTACGCCGCCACCGGGGCGACGCTGGTGCTGCACCTCGCCGTCCAGCGGATCGCCGAGCTGGCCCCCGAGCTGGCCGCCCACTACGGGGAGGACGGCCCGGTCGCCGTGGTCGCCCGGGCCAGCCGGGACGACGAGCTGGTGCTGCGCGGCACGCTGGCCGACATCGCCGGTCAGGTCGAGGCGGCCGGGGTCCGGCGGACGGCGGTGGTCGTCGTCGGCCCGGTGCTGGCCGCGGGGGAGTTCCCCGACAGCCACCTCTACTCGGCGGCCAGGGTCCGCTGATGTCCGGCGCGGCCGACCACCGTGCCGCCGCGGTCGACGACCACCACGTCGACCTCGACCGGGGCGCCGTCCAGCACGCCGAGCGCGGTGCTCCGGGCCCCGGCGGCGACCAGGTCGCCCAGGGGCAGCCCGGCGGCCTGGCACTGCCGCAGCGCGTCGAGGGCGGTGTTGGCGCCGAGCACCCCGGCGACCAGCTCGGGCGCCCCGCCGGCCCCGCGGACCATCGCCGCCAGCGCGTCGGGGGAGACCTGGGAGCGGGCCGAGTGCAGGTCCAGGTGGCCGTCGGCGAGCTTGGCCAGCTTGCCGATCCCGCCCGCGACGGTCAGCCGGGGCACCGGGTGGCGGCGCAGGTACTTGAGCACCGCGCCGGCGAAGTCGCCCATGTCCAGCAGCGCGTCCTCCGGCAACCCGTACAGCTCGGCGACCGTCCGCTCGCTCGTCGACCCGGTGCAGCCGGCGACGTGCGCGTGCCCGGCCGCGCGGGCCACGTCGATGCCGCGGCGGATCGAGTCGATCCACGAGGCGCACGAGTACGGGACGACGACGCCCGTCGTGCCCAGGATGGACAGCCCGCCGAGGATGCCCAGCCGCGGGTTCCACGTCTTGAGCGCCAGCTCCGCGCCGCCCTCGACGGAGAGCTCGACGACGACGTCGCCGGTGCCGCCGTGCCGGGCGGCGACCGCGGCGACGTGCTCGCGGACGAGCTGCCGCGGCACCGGGTTGATCGCCGGCTCGCCCACGGCCAGCGGCAGGCCCGGCTTGGTCACCGTGCCGACGCCCTCGCCGGCGCGGAACGCCACGCCGGACCCCGGCTCGCCGTGGGTGACCCGCGCGGACACCAGCGCGCCGTGGGTGACGTCCGGGTCGTCGCCGGCGTCCTTCACGACGCCGGCGGTGGCGGCGCCGTCGGCGAGGGACTCCCGCGCGAGGGCGAAGGCCGGGTGCCGGTCGTGCGGCAGGTCGATCCGGACCGGGTCGGGGAACTCGCCGGTCAGCAGCGCGGTGTAGGCCGCGGTGGTGGCGGCGGTCGCGCACGCGCCGGTGGTCCAGCCGTGGCGCAGCCCCGTGCTGCCCTCGCGCCCCGCCCCGGTCACCCGACCAGCATGCACCGGGCGGGGCCGTGACCGGCCGGGTGCTCGTGCTGGGCGGGACGGCGGAGGCCCGGCAGCTCGCCGCGCGGCTGGTCGCCGCCGGCGCCGACGTGCTCAGCTCGCTGGCCGGCCGGGTCGCCGACCCCCCGCTCCCGCCCGGCGGGGTGCGCGTCGGCGGGTTCGGCGGCGTGGCCGGCCTGACCGCCGCGCTGGACGGCGACCCCCGCCCGTTCGCCGCAGTGGTCGACGCCACCCACCCCTTCGCCGCGACCATGACCGCGCACGCCGCGGCCGCGGCCGCGGCCACCGGCACCCCGCTGCTGCGGCTGCAGCGGCCCGGGTGGACGGCGCGGCCCGGCGACGACTGGCGGTGGGTGGACACCCTGGAGCAGGCGGCGGCCGCGATGACCGGGCACCGCTGCGCGTTCGTGACCACCGGCCGGCAGGGGCTGGCGGCCTTCGCCGGGCTGGCCGCGCCGTGCGTGGTCCGCTCGGTGGACCCGCCGGCGCCGCCGCTGCCGCCGCGGGCCACCGTCGTGCTCGACCGCGGCCCGTTCACCGTGGCCGGCGAGCGGGCGCTGATGGTGGCGCACGGCGTCGATGTCGTGGTCACCAAGGACAGCGGCGGGTCCATGACCGCCGCCAAGCTGACCGCCGCGCGCGAGCTCGGCGTCCCCGTGGTGCTGGTCCGCCGGCCGCCGCTGCCCGCCGGCGTGCCGGTGGTGGCGACCGTCGAGGAGGCGCTGGCCTGGCTGGGCCGGTGACCGGGGCGTCGCCGGAGGGGTCACGTCGCGCACCGTGAGGGACACGCACGGAGGGCGACGGCGCGGCCGCGGACCGGGCCGCCCCGGCGCGGACGTGACCGGGCTCACCGGATACTCCCCGAGCCGAGCACGGTGCACCGCCGTCCGCCGACCCGAGGGAGTCGCCATGAACCGCAGCATCACGCTGGAGCAGGCCGAGACGGTCGTCGCGGCCTGCAAGCGGGAGGCCGGGACCGTCGGGCAGCCGATGAACATCGCGGTCGTCGACAGCGGGGGCAACCTGGTCGCGTTCGCCGCCATGGACGACACCAAGCTCATCGGCGAGGACATCTCGCAGAAGAAGGCCCTCACCGCGGTGTACTTCCAGATGGACACCCGCGACCTCGCCCCGCTGGTGCAGCCGGGGCAGCCGCTCTACGGCATCGAGGCGACCAGCGGCGGCCGGCTCGTGGTCTTCGGCGGCGGCGTGCTGCTGCGCGGCGCCGACGGCCGGGTCGCCGGCGGGGTCGGTGTCAGCGCCGGCACGGTCGAGGAGGACCACCAGGTGGCCGAGGCGGGCCGGCAGGCGTTCGGCTGAGCCGGAGGCGGTTCAGCGGGCCGGGGAGCGGAACGCCCAGGCTGCCAGCCACGCCGTGCCCACGGTGAGCACCAGGGCCAGCGGGACGTGCGTCGCGATCGAGCCCGAGCTCCCCAGCGCCGCCTGGACGAAGCCGAGCACGAACACCACCCCGGCCAGCGCGGCCGGCCACCACACCCGCGTGCGGCGCCCGTGCAGGGCGGTGGCCAGCAGGAGCAGGCCGGAGGTGACGTGCAGGGCGATCGCCCCCGCTGCGTGCCCGCCGGTCCCGTCCTCACCGATCAGGAGGCGGCCGGCGGTGACGGACTGCCAGAGCAGCACCAGCAGCGTGAGCACGGCGGTGGCCTGCACCGCCCGGACGGTCGAGGGGGCCACGGCGGTGTCGGGGGTCCGGGTCATGCAGGTCCTTCGTGCGGACGGCGGCGGGCGGATGTACCGAGCGAAGCAGCTGACCGCGGCCGGCACCAGGGGACGCGCCCCCGGATGCCCGGGGAGTGTGACGGGCGACCGGGTCCGGCACGGCGGAGTGCATGACCGAGACCGTGTCCCTCCGCGCCCTCGCCCTCGTGTGCACCCTGACCCCCTCGCCCGCGCCGTCCAGCAGCGAGCTGATGGCCCGCCAGGTCCTCGACGCCCTCGCCGACCACGGCGTGACCGGCGAGGTGGTCCGCGTCGTCGACCACGACGTCAGGCCCGGCGTGCAGATCGACATGGGCGACGGCGACGCCTGGCCGGCCATCCGGGAGAGGTTGATGGCCGCCGACATCCTGGTCGTGTCCACCCCGACCTGGGTCGGCCACATGAGCAGCGTCGCCCAGCGGGTGCTCGAGCGGCTGGACGGCGAGCTGTCCGAGACCGACGACTCCGGCCGGCCGCTCGTCGCCGGCAAGGTCGCCGTGACCGCCGTCGTCGGCAACGAGGACGGCGCGCACAAGATCACTGCCGACCTGATGCAGGGGCTGGACGACATCGGCTTCACCATCCCGTCCCAGAGCGGCACCTACTGGAACGACGAGGCGATGGGCGGCCGCGACTACCGGGACCTCGAGGAGACGCCCGAGGCGGTCGCCTCCACCACCGCCACGCTGGCAGCCAACGCCGCGCACCTGGCCCGCCTGCTCAAGGCGGACCCCTACAGCTGACCGCGGCCCCCTTGCAGGGCCCCGCCGCGAGCCTGCGAGTGGTGGGGGGCAAGGGGGTCCTTCAGGGGCGCGGGCCGCTCGACGGCCCGGGCCCGCTGCTCGCCGCGGCGACGGTGCAGCAGCCCGGCCGCGGCGGCGAGGGCGAGGACGACGACGGCCGCGCCGTACACCTGGCCGGTGGGGCGCAGCCCCACCTGCCCGGCGGCCAGCCCGGCGAGCATGGCCGGGACGCTGAAGGCAAGGTACCCGACGACGAAGACGCTGGAGAGCAGCCCGCCGCGCTCACCCGGCGCCACTCCGCGGGTGACCGTGGCGACCGCGCCCAGGAACGCGGCGCCGAAGCCGGACCCGGAGACGGCCGCCGCGGTGAAGAACAGCGCGGTGCCGCCGGTGGTCAGCGAGACGACGGTCGCGCTGACCCCGGTGGCGAAGACCAGGCAGCCGGCGAGCATCGCGGTGTGCGGGTCGGCCCGCCAGAACACCAGCGAGGCGACCGCGCCGGTGCCGTTGACCGCCACCAGCAGCAGGCTGCCCACCAGGTGGTCCTCGACGCCGAAGACGCCGGCCGCGAGCGACGGGCCCAGCGACAGGTAGAGCCCGCCCAGCGCCCACAGCGCGACCAGGCACGGTGCCGCCACGAGGAACGCGCCGCGCTGGGCGGCGGGGACGTGCACCCGCGGGCGCAGCGAGGCCAGCGCCCCGGGCGCCCGCGGCGCGGTCTCCGGCAGCAGCAGGACGACGACCAGCACGGCGAGGGAGAAGACCACCGCCACCACGCCGAACACCCAGGTGGTCGGGGCGGCCAGGCCCTCGATGGCCAGCCCGGCCGCGACCGCGCCCAGCGCCAGCCCGACGCCGGGGGACGCCGTGTTGAGCAGCGCGGCCCGCGGGCGGTCGCTGCGCTGGGCGTCCAGCAGGGTGGCCCCCAGCGTGCCGGTGAGCGCCCCCACCGAGAGCCCCTGGACCACCCGCGCGGTCAGCAGCCAGCCCACGCCGTCCGCGGAGAGGAACAGCAGGCCGGCGGCCACCTGCAGCAGCAGCCCGGCGATCAGCACCGGCCGCCGGCCCACGTGGTCGGACAGCCGGCCGATGACCAGCAGGGCCGCGAGCAGCGCGAAAGCGTAGATGCCGAAGACCGCCGTCAGCACGCCGGGGGAGAAGCCGAAGCGCTCCTGGTACACCCGGTACAGCGGGGAGGGCGCGGCCGAGGCGGCCAGCACCAGGACCAGCAGCGCGGCGGCGGTCCAGAACGTCGCCGCCCGGGACAGTCGCGGGGCGGGCACGACAGTCGGCAAGCCCGCCGGCGTCCGGGGCATTCCCGGTGCGCGGCGGGTCGCGCGGCTCAGCTGCGGGTGAAGCCCGGCGGCAGGACGACGTCGGAGCGGTCCAGGTCGTGGACGGAGTCCTTGCCCAGGCCGAGCAGCGCCTCGTCGATGCCCTGCCGCAGGATCGACAGCACGTTCTGCACGCCCCGCTCGCCGCCCGCGGCCATGCCCCACAGGTAGGCCCGGCCGATCATCACCGCGCGGGCGCCGAGGGCCATCGCCTTGACCACGTCGCCGCCGCGCCGCACGCCGCCGTCCATGAGCACCTCGACCTGGTCGCCGACCGCGTCGACCACGCCGGGCAGCGAGCGGATCGCCCCCGGCGTGCTGTCCAGGTTGTTGCCGCCGTGCGTGGACACCGAGATCGCGGTGACGCCGGCGTCGACGGCGCGGCGGGCGTCGTCGGGCCGGGTGATGCCCTTGAGCATGAACGGCCCGCCCCACTGCTCGCGCAGCCAGGCGACGTCGTCCCAGGTGGGCAGGGGGGTGCCCATCCACTGGCCGTAGGCGCCGAAGAAGTTGGGCGGCTCCTCGCCGGCCAGGGCCAGGTTCGGCACGCTGAGCTCGGGGATGCCGCCGGAGCGCAGGTAGGTGGCCAGCCAGCGCGGCCTGCGCAGCACCTCCGGGGCGAACTTGACCGCGTTCCGCAGGTCGATCTTCTCCGGGATCGGCGGGCTGCCCCAGTCGCGGCGGGAGGCGAAGGACCAGTCCAGGGTCATGATCAGGCCCCTGGCGCCGGCGGCGCGGGCCCGCTCGGCCCGGGCGAGGATCGTCTCCCGGGGGCCGACCCAGTACATCTGGAAGAACAGCTTCGAGCAGGCCGCGCCGACCTCCTCCACCGGCTTGCTGGCGAAGGAGGACAACCCCATCGCGACGTCCTCGGCGGCGGCCGCGCGGGCCACCGCGACCTCGCCGTCGGGGTGCACCGCCTGCACGCCGGTGGGGGAGACCAGCACCGGCATGGAGACGTCCTGGCCCATCACCGTGGTGGCCGTCTCCCGCTTCGCGGGCAGGTCGGCGACGTGCGGGCGCCAGGTGATCTCGTCGAAGGCGGCGACGTTGTCCCCGGCCGTCAGCCCCTTCTCGGTGCCCGCGACCAGCGCCAGGTAGACCGACCGCGGCAGCCGCTTCTGTGCCCGGTGCCGGGCCTCCTCGACGGTCTCGAACCAGTCCCGGGTGCTCGCCATGGGTCCTCCCGTGGTCGGGTCGGCGTGACGTACGCCACTCGCCGGTCATCGTGCCAGCCGTGGCACTGAGTGTCAGCTGCCCGGGTGGGCAGCGGGTCCTCCATGGGTGCGGGGGCTGTAGACGGCGCCGGTGCGGCTGACCCGGGTCTGCGAGGAGCCGACGAGCACGCAGCAGCGCATGTCGACGGTCTCCGGGTCCAGCTCGCCGAGGGTGGTCACCCGGATGCTCTCCTCGGGGCCGCCGACGTCGCGGCCGACGACGACCACCGTGTCGGGCTTGCGGCCCTCCAGCAGTACCGTCTGCGCCTGCGCCAGCTGGTGCGGCCGGGCCCGCGACCGCGGGTTGTAGAGGGCGAGCACCAGGTCCGCGGCGGAGGTGTGCCGCAGCCGGTCGACGACGACGTCCCAGGGCTTGCGGACGTCGGAGAGGCTGACCACCGCGAAGTCGTGGCCCAGCGGCGCGCCGACCCGCGCGGCGACCGCCTGCGCCGCGGTGAGCCCGGGCAGCACCCGCACCGGGACGCCGGCGTGCTCGGGCCGCTCGGCGACCTCGAGCACCGCCGCGGCCATGGCGAACACGCCAGGGTCGCCGCTGGAGACGACCGCGACCCGCCGGCCGGACCGGGCCAGCTCCAGGGCGTGCGCCGCCCGCTCGGCCTCCACCCGGTTGTCGCTGGCGTGGCGGGTCTGCCGCGGGTTGGCCGGCACCCGGTCCAGGTAGGGGCCGTAGCCGACCAGGTCGTCGGCGGCGGCCAGCGCGTCGGCGGCCTCCGGGGTGGTCCAGCAGCGGGCGCCGGGGCCCAGGCCGACGACGACCACCTCCCCCGGGCGCGGCTCCGCGCAGGCGTCCGCCGGCGCCGGCGCGGGGTCGGTGAGCCGGCTGGGCAGCAGGGCGAGGGAGAAGTAGGGGACCGTGTCGGGGTCGACGTCGGCCAGCGGCGCCGTGCGCTGGCGGTCGGTGCTGGCCCGCTCGACGTAGAGCGCGCGGTCGAGCACCCCGGCGGCGTCGAAGGCGGCCCGCACGTTGCCGAAGGTGCGGCCCAGCTTCACGACCGCGGCCGAGTCGGTGGTGGCCAGCCACTCGGCGAGCTCCTCGGGCGGCAGGGTGCCGGGCAGCACGGTGAGCACCTCGTCCCGCTCGACCAGCGGCCGGCCGACCGCCGCGGCGGCGCCGCTCACGCTGGTCACCCCGGGCACCACCTCGGTCGGGTACCGGTGCGCCAGCCGCTTGTGCATGTGCATGTAGGAGCCGTAGAAGAACGGGTCGCCCTCGGCGAGGACGACGACGTCGCGGCCGGCGTCCAGGTGGGCGGCCAGCCGGGCCGCGGCCGCCTCGTAGAACTCGTCGATCGCGCCCTGGTAGCCGCCGGGGTGGTCGGTGGTCTCGGTGGTGACCGGGTAGACCAGCAGCTCCTCGACCTGGCCGGCGCGCAGGTAGGGGGCGGCCACCGACCGGGCCACCGAGCGGCCGTGCTGGGCGGCGTGGAAGGCGACCACGTCGGCCGCGGCGATCAGCCGGGCCGCCCTGACGGTGACCAGCTCCGGGTCGCCGGGACCCAGCCCGACGCCGTACAGGCGGCCGGTGCTCACTCCGTGCTCCCCGCTCCCGCGCGGCGCAGCCGCCGGGTCGACGGAGCCGCTCATTCCACGTCGCTCGCGATCGCGTTGACCGCGGCCGCGGCGATCGCGCTGCCGCCGCGCCGGCCGCGCACCACCAGGTGCTCGAGGTCGCTCGCGGCCAGCGCGTCCTTGGACTCCACCGCGCCGATGAAGCCGACCGGGATGCCGAGCACGGCGGCCGGGCGGGGCGCGCCGGCGGCGACCATCTCCAGCAGGTGGAACAGCGCGGTCGGCGCGTTGCCGATGGCGACCACCGCGCCGTCCAGCCGGTCGCGCCACAGCTCCAGCGCCGCGGCGGTGCGGGTGGTGCCGAGCTCGGCGGCCAGCGCCGGGGTGCGCGGGTCGTCGAGCGTGCAGACGACGTCGTTGTCCTCGGGCAGCCGCCGTCGGGTGACCCCGGAGGCGACCATCGTCGCGTCGCAGAGCACCGGGGCGCCGGCGTCCAGGGCCGCCCGGGCCCGCGCCACCACGTCGGGGGACCAGGCGAGGTCCCGGACCAGGTCGACCTGGCCGCACGCGTGCACCATCCGCACCGCCACCCGGGCGACGTCCTCGGGCAGCCCGCCCAGGTCGCTCTCGGCGCGGATGGTGGCGAACGAGCGCCGGTAGATCTCGGCGCCGTCCTTCTCGTACTCGTACACCAGGCGGAGGGTACGTCCCGTGCCCGGCCCGGCTCACCGTCCCCGTCCCGGCCGGCCGGCCGCGATCAGGCCGCGGCGGAGGGGGCGGGGACGCCGGTCAGCTCGGCGCACACCTGCCACAGCTCCCGCTCGCGGGCCGGGTCGTGCGCGGCGGGGGAGGGCTCGGTGACCTCCCCGAGGACGACGTAGCCGGCCCGCAGCCGCGGGTGGGTCCGGCCGAGCACCAGGTCGGCGAGCGCGCGGGCCGACCGGCGCGGCGTGGTCACCCGGGGCAGCACCCGCAGCGCCGGGAGGAGCCAGGACCAGGCCAGCTGCTCGACCGCGCTGCGCCCGCGGGCCAGCCCGGTCCCCGGCATGAGGCCCGGGTCGTGCACGTTGACCCGCAGGGCCGGCCGCCCCGCTCCGTGGCGGCGGTCCCACTCGTGGGCCTGGTACAGCACGGCCAGCTTGCTGGTGGCGTACGCGCGGGACCCGGCCCGCGGGTCGCCGTCCGGACCGTCGGGCCGGGCCAGGTCGCGCGGGTCCTCCCACCGCGGCGGGTCCACCAGCCCCATGGACCGGTCGCCGTGGTGGGTGCCGCTGCCGAGCAGGACGACGTGCGCGCCGTCGGCCAGCGCGGGGCGCAGGGACTCCAGCAGCGTGTGCGGGGCCAGCACGTTGACGCCGAAGGTGAGCTCGAAGCCGTCGACGGTGGCCTGCCGGCGGTCCGCCGTCTGCAGGCCGGCGTTGGACACCAGCGCCGCCACGGGGGGCAGGTCGCCGCCGGCGACGGCCGCCCGGACGGTCGACGCGGCGGCGCGCACCTGGGCGAGCGAGGCGAGGTCGCAGGGCACGGTCACCACCCGGTCCGCCGCCGCGCCCGCCTCGGCGGCCGCCTCCAGGGCGGGGCCCGGCCGGCCGAGGAGTACGAGGGGCGCGCCCGGGGCGGCGGCCAGCTCGGGGACCAGTGCCCGGCCGAGCCCGCGGGTCGGGCCGGTGACGACGATGCTGCCCGTGATGTCAGGAACTGTCATGACACCCAGCATGAGTGATGTCAGCGACTGACGCAACGCCCTCGTCTACCGTCCTCCTGTGGCGCGCTGGCAGGAGGACACGCGGGGGCGGTTGCAGCGGGCGGCCGTCACGCTCTTCGCCGCGCACGGGTACGCGGCCACCACCACCGAGCAGATCGCCGGAGCGGCCGGCGTCACGCAACGCACCCTCTTCCGGCACTTCCGGGACAAGGAGGAGGTGCTGTTCGCCGAGGACGACACGCTGCTCGAGGCGCTGGTGCAGGGCGCGCGCGCCGCCCCGGAGGGCGCCGCACCGGTGGTCGTGCTGGGGGCGGCTCTCGGGTCGCTGGCCGACCGGCTCCAGGACGGCCGCGACGACCAGCGCACCCGCGCCGAGGTGGTGGCCAGCGACCCGGCCCTCGTGGGGCGCGACCTGGCCAAGCAGGCCCGGTGGGTGGAGGCGGTGGCCGACGTCCTCGCTGCCCGCGGCCTGCCGGCGGCGCGGGCGCGGGCGCTGGCCGGCGCGGGCGCCGCGGCCTTCCGGGCCGCCTACCACGGGTGGCTGCACGGCAGCGCCCGTCCCGGTCTGCGGCGGCGGGTGGAGGACGCGCTGGGCGCGCTGGCGGAGGACCTCGCCGGCTGACGCCGCTCAGCCGGTGCGGTAGCCGGTCCCGGTCGCGACCACGTCGACGACCTCGCCGCGCGGGCGGCCGCAGCGCCGCGCGCACCCGGCCCAGTGCTGGCGGACGCCGCCGGCCGGCAGCTCGCCGGCCGCGACCGCCCGGGCGGCGTCGGCGCGGACGTCGGCCAGCGACTTCGCGCACCCCGGCCGCCCGGCGCAGGCGGTGACCCGCGTCCACGGGCTGTCCGCGTCGAACACCACACCCGTGCGGTGCAGCGCGACCGCGACGTCGTCGACGGCGTCCTCGGCCAGGTCGGGGACGACCACGCTGCGCCACGGCGTCAGCTGCACCTCGCCGGTGACGCGGGCCAGCAGGTCGGCCTGGCCGGCGGACAGCCGCCCCAGCGGGACGACGCCGACCAGGGCGACCCGCCCGTCGTCCTGGACGACCGAGCCCACCGGCCCGGACGTCCCCGGGCGGTCTCCGGCGCGCGGCAGGCCGCCCTCGCCGGCGGGGCCGAGACGGGCGAGGACGGCGGCGGGGCCGTCGTCGAGCTCGGCCAGGCGCCAGGCGGTGCCGCCCTGCGCGGCGCGCTCCTCCAGGAACGCGCGGGTCGCGGCGAGGGCCAGGTCCACCGCCGCGCCCGGTGCGGCCCGCAGCCCGCTGTCGACGCCGGCCAGGACGAGCGCGACCGTGCCGGGGGAGAGCGCGAGCAGCCCGACGTCCCCGCCGAGACCGGTGACGTCGCCGCGGCCGTCGTCCAGCGTGGCCAGGTACCGGCCGGGGAGCGCGGCCAGGGCCGGGTCGGCGCACAGGGCGGCATCCAGCGCCCGCACCCACGGCCGGGCGTCGGCGTGCCCGCCGGCCCGCCCGGTGAGCGCGCTGGCCAGCACGTTGCGCACCCGCTCGTGCGTGGCGCTGGGCAGCAGGCCCGCGGCGGCGAGCCGATCGCCGAGCACCGGCTCCGCCCCCGGGGGCAGCCCGCGCAGCTGCACGTTGCCCCGGCTGGTCAGCTCCAGCGCCCCGTCCCCGAGGTCCCGGGCCGCAGCGGCCAGCGCGCCCAGCTGGGCGGCGGTGAGCAGCCCGCCGGGCACCCGCACCCGCGCCAGCGCGCCGTCGGCGGCCGGGTGCGTCTGCAGCGCACCGGGACAGGCGTCGGTGCGGACGCGGCCGGCGGCGGGGCGGGACGTCATGGCGCAGGCGAGGGTACTGACCTGACCGGCCGGGGCCGGTCAGCGCAGCTCGCGCCCGGCCTCGTCGAAGGACATCCACACCCGGCGGCGCTCGGCCCGGCTGTGCACGTGGGCCATCGCCGCCACCCGGCGGCGCTGGTCGTTGGTCGCGACGTGCTGGACGACGGCCACCTCCGCGTCGCGCATCGCCCTCTCGGCGGCGACCTCCTCCGGGGTCGACGGGAGATCGCTGGTCAGGTCGATCTCCTCCTCGCCGCCGGGCCGGGCGTACGGGCTGTCCGGCGGCAGGTGGCCGCCGACCCGGCCGTAGGCGCCGAGAACGAGCAGCAGCAGGCCGGCCACCACGGAGAAGACGACGTTCTGGAACTCGAAGGCGAGGATGTTGAAGCTGGTGCGCAGCACCGCCAGGTTCACCAGCGCCGACAGCAGGAACAGCGCCCCCACCACGATCATCACGTTCGAGGCGATCCGTGGCCCGCGGGCGGCGGCCACGAAGAGCACCACGGCGGTGACCACGGAGATGGTCGACAGCAGACCGTTGGAGGACAGGCCGAGGACGTCCTCGCCCTCGGTGGAGAAGAAGGCCAGCTGGTTGGCGAAGCCGAGCAGGCCGAAGACGAGGATCACCAGGCCGACGGTGATGGCGCCGATGCGCTGGACCACGGGGACACGGGCGCCGAGCGCCGGCGGCTCGCCCGGGTCGGTCGCCGTCCGCCGTCGGGATTGGGGACGCAGCTTCATGGGTGCTCCCTCGGAGGGGGTCGGTGACACCCGCTCTTCGACCGGGCGGCTGTCGTTGGATGCACTACAACGTCGGATGCACTGCAACGATGGCGTCGAACGGTGCCTCCCGCGAGCCGGACCGGGAAGCGGGGGACAGCTCTCCCGGTTGCCCCCAGCATGACGCAGCGCGACCTCCACTCGGACTTCCTGCGCGCGGATCTGTTCCTCGCGGTCGGCCAGCCCATCGAGGCGGCCCGCCTGCTGGAGCCGCTCGTCGCGGCCGAGCCCGCCAACGGCGCCGCCCTCGAGCTGCTGGCCCGCGCCTACTTCGGCTCCGCGCAGCTGGCGCGTGCCGAGGACGCGCTCACCCGACTGGTGTCGATGGCCCCGAGCGACGGGTGGGCCCGCCGCGCGCTGGCCCGCACCCTGGAGCGGCAGAGCCGGGCCGACGAGGCGGTGCCCCACCACCGGGTCGCCGACGCCCTCGGCGCGGCCTGAGCCGCCTGCCGGGGCGGTAGCGTCTGCCCATCACGGCAGTGCTGCGAGGAAGCCGGTGTGATCCCGGCGCGGTCCCGCCACTGTGAGCCCGGGACGCGGGCGAGCCAGACACTCCGGCTGCCGTGCCCGACGACCCGGGGCGCGGACCCCGAGTGAGGACGCCCGTGTTCACCCTGCTGTCCACCAGCGACACCGACCTGCTCTCCGCCCGCGCCAGCGGTGCCGGCTGGCGGCTGGGCAACCCCTCGCGCCTGGACGACGCCGGCGTCGCCGCCCTCGCCGACGGGGCCCAGCTGGTCGTCGTGCGCCTGCTCGGCGTGCGGCGGCAGTACGAGGAGCGGCTCGCACCGCTGCTGGCCGGCCCGGCACCGGTCGTCGTCCTCGGCGGGGAGGCGCTGCCCGACGCCGAGCTCATGGAGCTGTCCACCGTCCCGATGGGCCTGGCCACGCAGGCGCACGGCTACCTCGCCCAGGGCGGGCCGGCCAACCTGGTCCAGCTGCACCGCTTCCTCTCCGACACGGTGCTGCTCACCGGGGAGGGCTTCGAGCCTCCGTCGGTCGCGCCGGACTGGGGCGTGCTGGACCGGGCGCCCGCCGGTGACGGGGGAGTGGGCATCGCAGGGAGCGCCAGCGACCGAGGAGCGGAGCGAGCCCGGAACGGCGGCACGGACACCACCGGCACCGGCCCGACGGTCGCCGTCCTTTACTACCGGGCGCACCACCTGGCCGGGAACACCGGCTTCGTGGAGTCGCTGTGCCGCGCAGTCGAGGACGCCGGCGGCCGGGCGCTGCCGGTGTTCGTGGGCTCGCTGCGCAGCGTGTCCGACGAGCTGCTCGACGTGCTGCGCGGCGCGGACGCCCTGGTGGTCACCGTGCTCGCCGCCGGCGGCTCGCGGCCGGCCACCGCCCAGGCCGGCGGGGACGACGGCGCGTGGGACGTCGGCCAGCTCGCCTCCCTGGACGTGCCGGTGCTGCAGGGGCTGTGCCTGACCCGGTCCCGCGCCGAGTGGCTGGCCGACGACGACGGGCTCTCCCCGCTGGACGTCGGCAACCAGGTCGCCATCCCGGAGTTCGACGGCCGACTGATCAGCGTGCCGTTCTCCTTCAAGGAGACCGACGCCGACGGGCTGACCACCTACGTCGCCGACCCCGAGCGGGCCGCCCGCGTGGCCGGCACCGCCGTGGCGCACGCCCGGCTGCGGCACACCCCGCCCGGCGAGCGGCGCGTCGTGGTGATGCTGTCCGCCTACCCGACCAAGCACGCCCGGATCGGCAACGCCGTCGGCCTGGACACCCCGGCGTCCGTCGTCCGGCTGCTGGCCGCCATGCACGGCGCCGGGTACGACGTCGGCCCGTTCGACGGGCCGGACGCGCTGCCGGGCGTGGCCGAGCTGGACGGCGACGCGCTGGTGCACGCGCTGATCGCGGCCGGCGGGCAGGACGCCGACTGGCTCACCGCCGAGCAGCTGTCGGGCAACCCGGTGCGCGTCGGTGCCGCGGAGTACCGGCGGTTCTTCGACACGCTGCCCGACGACCTGCGGTCGGCCATGGTGGAGCACTGGGGCGAGCCGCCCGGCTCGCTGTTCGTGGACGGCAGTGGTGACGACGCGGCCATCGTCTTCGCCGCGCTGAGGGCCGGCAACGTCGTGGTCATGGTGCAGCCGCCGCGCGGCTTCGGGGAGAACCCGATCGCGATCTACCACGACCCGGACCTGCCGCCGTCCCACCACTACCTGGCCGCCTACCACTGGCTGCGGGGGACGTTCGGCGCGCACGCGCTGGTGCACGTCGGCAAGCACGGCAACATGGAGTGGCTGCCGGGCAAGACGGTCGGCCTGTCCGCCTCCTGCGCGCCGGACGCCGCGATCGGGGACCTGCCGCTGGTCTACCCGTTCCTGGTCAACGACCCGGGCGAGGGCAGCCAGGCCAAGCGCCGCGCGCACGCCACCCTGGTCGACCACATGGTCCCGCCGATGGCCCGCGCCGAGACCTACGGCGACATCGCCCGGCTGGAGCAGCTGCTCGACGAGCACGCCAACGTCGCCGCGATGGACCCGGCCAAGCTGCCCGCCGTCCGCGCGCAGATCTGGACCCTGCTGCAGGCCGCGAAGATGGACTCCGACCTGGGCCTGGCCGAGCGGCCGGACGACGACCACTTCGACGAGATGATCCTGCACGTCGACGGGTGGCTGTGCGAGATCAAGGACAGCCAGATCCGCGACGGGCTGCACGTGCTCGGCACGCCCCCGTCGGGGCAGGGCCGGGTCGACCTGGTGCTGGCGATGCTGCGGGCCCGGCAGATCTGGGGCGGGCAGGTGGCGCTGCCCGGGCTGCGGGAGGCGCTCGGCCTGGCCGAGGGGGCCTCGCGCACCGAGACCGACGCCGTGGAGGGGACCGCGCACGCCCTGGTCGCCGCCCTGGAGGCCGCCGGCTGGGTGCCGGACGCCGTCCCGTCGGTCGTGCACGGGGTGCTGGGCCGCGCGGACGGCGCCGTCGAGGCGGTGCTGCGCTTCGCCGTCGACGAGGTGGTGCCCCGGCTGGAGCGCACCACCGACGAGCTGGACGCCACGCTGCACGCCCTCGAGGGCGGCTACGTGCCGGCCGGGCCGTCGGGCTCGCCGCTGCGCGGGCTGGTCAACGTGCTGCCGACCGGCCGCAACTTCTACTCCGTCGACCCGCGCGCCATCCCCTCGCGGCTGGCCTGGGAGACCGGGCAGGCGATGGCCGACTCCCTCGTCGAGCGGTACCTGGCCGACACGGGGGAGTACCCCGCCTCGGTCGGGCTGTCGGTGTGGGGCACCTCGGCGATGCGCACCTCCGGCGACGACATCGGGGAGGTGCTGGCGCTGCTCGGCGTCCGCCCGGTGTGGGACGAGGCGTCGCGGCGGGTGACCGGCCTGGAGCCGGTCCCGCTCGCGGAGCTGGGCCGCCCGCGGATCGACGTCACCGTGCGCATCTCCGGGTTCTTCCGGGACGCCTTCCCGCACGTGGTGACCATGCTCGACGACGCGGTGACGCTGGTGGCCGGGCTGGACGAGGCGCCGGCGGACAACTTCGTGCGCGCCCACGTCGACGCCGACGTCGCCGGGCACGGCGACCGCCGGCGGGCCACCACGCGGGTGTTCGGCTCCAAGCCGGGCGCCTACGGGGCCGGCCTGCTGCCGCTGATCGACTCCCGCGACTGGCGCGGGGACGCCGACCTGGCCGAGGTCTACGCGGTCTGGGGCGGCTACGCCTACGGCCGCGGGCTGGACGGCGTGCAGGCCCGCCCGGACATGGAGACGGCCTACCGGCGGATCGCGGTGGCGGCGAAGAACGTGGACACCCGCGAGCACGACATCGCCGACTCCGACGACTACTTCCAGTACCACGGCGGGATGGTGGCCACCGTGCGCGCGCTGACCGGGTCGGCGCCGCGGGCCTACATCGGGGACTCCACCCGGCCGGAGTCGGTGCGCACCCGGTCGCTGACCGAGGAGACCGCGCGGGTCTTCCGGGCGCGGGTGGTCAACCCGCGGTGGCTGCAGGCGATGCGCCGGCACGGCTACAAGGGCGCCTTCGAGCTGGCCGCCACCGTCGACTACCTGTTCGGCTACGACGCCACGACCGGCGTGGTCGCCGACTGGATGTACGAGAAGCTCGCCCGGACCTACGTGCTGGACCCGGAGAACCGGGCGTTCATGGAGCAGGCCAACCCCTGGGCGCTGCACGGCATCGCCGAGCGGCTGCTGGAGGCCGTCGACCGGCGGATGTGGGCCGAGCCGGACCCGGCGCTGCTGGCCGAGCTGCAGCAGGCCTACCTGGACACCGAGGGCGACCTCGAGGGCGGGGAGACCCCGGCGTCGTCGCGGTCCTGATCTCCGTGCATCTCCCCGCTGCGGTGGGGTACGTCACCCCCATGAGCATCCTCGGACGACTGATGGGCACGGCGGAGAACACTGCGCGCACCGCGGCTCGTGGGGGGCGCACGACCGCACGCGGGACGTCGGGCGTGACCGGCGGTCGCCGCACGGGGCGCGGGATGGGCGGCCTGGGCACGGCCGGCCGCGGCTACGGCCGGGCGGCCGCGGGCCGGACCGGCCGGGGCCGGCCGGCGAGCCCCGCCTCCTCCGGCCTCGGCGGGCTGATCGGCGGGCTGCTGCGCCGCAGGTGAAGGACCCCGTCCTCCCCGCCCCTCGCAGGCTCGGGGCGGGACCCGGGACGGAGCCGTCCCCGTGCCTCAGGGGACGGTGGCCGCGGCCACCAGCAGGGTGGCCGTCGCCGCCGTCTCGCCCAGGGCGCCCATGACGTCACCGGTGACCCCGCCCAGCCGGGCGCGGGCCCGGCGCAGGAGCAGCTCGGCCGCGGCCAGGCCGGCCACCGCGGCGGCCAGCAGGGCCGGGCCGGCCAGGGTGAGCAGCGCGGCGGAGAGGGACACCCAGCCGGCGAGCCAGCGCGTGGACACCGTGCCGGCCACCGACCGGCCCAGCGCGGAGCCCTCGGCCATCGGCACCCCGGCCAGCCCGGTGCGGGCCATGGCCAGCCGGGCCACCAGGGGTGCCGCCCAGATCGCCGTCCAGCCGCGGTCGGCATCCAGCAGCGCGGCCGCGGCCGCGACCTGCAGCAGCAGGGTGAGCACCAGCGTGACCACGCCGAACGGGCCGACGTCCCCCTGGCGCATCACCTGCAGCGCCCGCTCGCGGCCGCGCAGCGGGCCGAGCCCGTCGGCGGTGTCGGCCAGGCCGTCCAGGTGCAGCCCGCGGGTCAGCACGGCCAGGAGCGCGACCGCCAGCACCGCCCCGGTCAGCGGGGAGACCAGGTGCGCCCCGGCGGCGGCGGCGCCGGCGGCGAGCGCACCCAGCACCAGCCCGACCAGCGGCGCCCACGGCAGCACGCCGCGGGTGGAGGCCGCCGCCCGCGCCGGGACGCGCAGGACGGTGAGCAGCGCGGCGGACTCCAGCGGGCCGACCCACCTCATCGCAGCCGCAGCGGCAGGCCGGCCACCACGAACCACACCTCGTCGGCGCTGCCCGCCAGCCGCTGGTTGACCGACCCGAGGGTGTCGCGGAACAGCCGGCCCGAGCGGGTCTCGGGCACCACGCCCAGGCCCACCTCGTCCGACACCGCCACCACGTGCGCGGGCGTCGCCGTCCACGCGTCGAGCAGGTCGTCGCAGCGGCGGGCCAGCCGGTCGGGGGCGCCGGGCTCGTCGGTCCAGACGCCGGCCTGGTCCATCAGCGCGGCCACCCAGGTGGTGACGCTGTCGACCAGCAGGGTGCCGGGGCGCCGCAGGTCGTCGGGCGCGGTCGTCTCCAGCGTCGCCCACCCGGCCGGACGGCGGGCCCGGTGCGCGGCCACCCGCTGCGCCCACTCGACGTCGCCCGCGGCCGGGGCGGAGGTGGCCAGGTAGGTCACCTCGCCGGCGCCGGCCACCAGCGCCTCGGCGTGCGCGGACTTCCCCGACCGCGAGCCGCCGAGCACCAGCACCCTGCTCACGGCTCGGCTCCGGGCTCGTTCCGCTCCTCGGTCGCCGGCGCTCCCTGCGATGCTCTCCCGCCCGTCGCTCCCGCGGCGCTCACCGGCGGCTCACAGCGCCAGCTCCAGGCAGGTCACCGTGCCGTTGTGCGGTGTCACCGCCGGCATCGCGTCCGGGCCCAGCCCCGCGGCGACGGCCTGGGCGGCCCGGATCGTGTCGCCGTGGGTGACCAGGGCGACCACGTCGGCCGGTGGCTCGGCCGACAGCTCCGCCAGGTAGGCGCCCACCCGGGAGTGCAGCTCGGCCAGGCTCTCCCCGCCCGGCGCCGCCCAGTGCGGGTCGGTCCAGTCGACGACGTCCCACAGCTCGCGCGACGGCCGGCCCTCCAGCACCCCGTAGCCCTGCTCGCGCAGCGCCGGCGTGGTGTGGACCGGCAGGCGGGTGGCCCGGGCGCAGTGCTCGGCGGTCTGCACCGCGCGGCGCAGGTCGCTGGACACCAGGGCGCCGGGCCGCAGCGCGGCCAGCTCCCGGGCAGCGCCGGCCGCCTGGGCGTGGCCGAGGTCGGTGAGCGGCACGTGCGGGGTCTGCCCCTGCATGAGGCCCGCGGCGTTCCACTCGCTCTGCCCGTGGCGCACGAGCAGCAGGGTCAGGGGCCGGGGCATGGTGGCAGCGAGCCTAACCAGCCGGCCGGACGGCGTGTCGGCGGTCGCTCGGGGCCGCCTCGTACCGTCGGCGGCGTGACGATCCCCGTGCGCCCCGGCGCCGGCCGGCCGGTGTCCCGCCCGGCCGCCGCCGACCCGCTGGCCCCGCTGCTCGACCTGCCCGGCGTGCGCGACGCCGCGGAGGGCGCCCGCACCGGCATCGACCGCCTGCTGCGGCACCGGCTGATGCGCAACCGGTCGGCGGAGGTCAGCACCGAGTCGGCGCTGCGCGGCGCCCGGGCGTCCGCGGCCCTGGAGGGGGTCGACGTCCCGCTCGCCGACCTGCGGGCCGGGCGGGTCGAGGACCCGGTGGTGCAGGGCGCGCTGCGGACGTCGGTGGCGCTCGGCTCGATGCAGGACACCTGGTCGCGGGCGCCGGGGCAGGTGCTCGCCCGGCTGCACGTGCTCGCCGCCGCCGACCTCGCCGACCGCGCCGCCCTCGGCCGCCCCGGCGCGCACGCCGGCCCGCGCCTGGGCGCGCTGCTGCGGCTGGTCACCGGGGAGACCACCGTGCCCGCCGTCGTCCTGGCCGCCGTGGTGCACGGCGAGCTGGCCGCCGTCGCGCCCTTCGGCACCGCGGACGGCGTCGTCGCCCGCGCGGCCGCCCGGCTCACCGGGATCACCCGCGGGCTGGACCCCAAGGCGGTGTCCGTGCCCGAGGTCGGGTTCGCCGAGCTCGGCCGTGCGGAGTACGCCCGGGCGCTGGACGGGTACCGCGGCGGGCAGCCCGACGGCGTGGCCGCGTGGCTGGTGCACTGCGCCCGCGCCACCGAGCACGGGGCGCTCGAGGGCCTCGCGGTCGCCGAGGCCCTGCTCCGCGGCTGAGCTGTGACACCGTCGGCCTACCGGCCGACACCGCGACCACGTGCCCAGAAGGACCTCGGTGCCCCCCACGCCTCGCACGCTCGTCGCGGGCCCCTGCACCGAGGCCGAGCGTCGCTGAGCCCCGGCGGACGTCGACCCGTCCGGGAGGCCTCCGGCCCCCGCGCCCGGGCCGACACCGCGGCCAGGGGGACACTGGGCGCGTGCGGTTCCTCGACGTCGACGGGCTCGGCCGGGTCAGCCGGATCGGCCTGGGCACCTGGCAGTTCGGCTCCCGTGAGTGGGGCTACGGCGACGCCTACGCCTCCGGGGAGGCGGCCGCGATCGTCCGGCGGGCCCGCGAGCTGGGCATCACCCTGTTCGACACCGCGGAGGTCTACGGCTTCGGCCGCAGCGAGCGGATCCTCGGCGCGGCGCTGGGCGACCAGCGGGCCGACGTCGTCGTGGCCACCAAGCTCTTCCCGGTCGCGCCGTTCCCGCCGGTGGTCCGCAACCGGCTCGCCGGCAGCGCCCGGCGGCTGGGCCTGGACCGGGTGCCGCTCTACCAGGTGCACCAGCCCAACCCGGTGGTGCCGGACTCGGTGACCATGCCCGGGATGCGGGGGCTGCTCGACGAGGGCCGCATCGGCGCGGTCGGCGTGTCCAACTACTCCCTGGCGCGGTGGCGGGCGGCCGACGCCGCCCTCGGCCGGCCGGTGGTGAGCAACCAGGTGCACTTCTCGCTGGCCGCGCCGCGCGCGCTCGACGACCTGGTGCCCTTCGCCGAGCGCGAGGGCCGCGTGGTCATGGCCTACAGCCCGCTGGCGCAGGGGCTGCTCGGGGGCCGGTACACCGTCGACCACCGGCCCGGCGGTGTCCGCGCGGCCAACCCGCTGTTCGGCACCGAGAACCTGCGCCGGGCGCAGCCGCTGCTCGACGTCCTGCGCGAGGTCGCCGCGGCCCACGACGTCACCCCGGCCCAGGTGGCGCTGGCCTGGCTGGTGTCCCTGCCCGGGGTGGTGGCCATCCCGGGGGCCTCCAGCGTGGCGCAGGTCGAGGCCAACGCCGCCGCCGCGGACGTCGACCTGCGCCCGGACGAGCAGTCGGCGCTCACCGCGGCCGCGCGGGCGTTCCGGCCGGTGTCCGCGGTGCGCACGCTGGTGGAGCGGGTGCAGGAGCGGGTTGGCGCGCGACGCGGCTGAGACCCGCCGGCGTGTGGGCGGCGACGCCCCCGGCCGGGCGGGTGCCCGGCCGGGGACGCCGTCCCGGTCAGTCCTCCTCGGGGAACAGCTCGGTGCGGAAGAACGGCTGCGGACGCTCGTCGACGACCTCGAAGTTCAGCGTCTCCACGAACTCCCGGCCGGCCGGATCGACCACCCGCACCGTCGCCGTGTGCCCACCGGTGCCCAGACCCGTCGGCAGCGGGAGCTGCCACAGGTGGCTGGACTGGTCGGCCTAGAGCCCGAAGTCGATGGGCGCCTACGGGGTCGGGATGGCGCTGGCCCTGGTCGGCACCGGACTGCTGCTGGTGCGGGCCCGCGGCTGGGTGGAACGCTGGTCCACGGTCCGCGCTCTCACCGGGCGGCGCACCGGTGGCGCGCTGACCGCCGTCCGCGCGCTGCCGCTGCTCACCGCCGGGCTGGTCGTGGCGATCGGGGCTGGCCTGACCGTCCGGGCCGTGGCGGGACTGTGAGCGCGGGGCGTTCTCAGGCGCCCCGGCGGCGCCGTCGGCCGGGGACCGCGACCGGCACCGGCGGGGTCGCGGCGACCACCCGCAGCGCCCGCCGGCGGGCGTACCAGGCCAGCCCGGCGACGGCGGCACCCACGCCCACCGCCGCGCCCGTGACCACCGGGGCCGAGCGGATCGGGAAGCGCGAGCCCAGCGCCACCGGCCAGGTGAACTGCAGCACCGGCCAGCCGCGCTCGGCGGCGACCCGGCGCAGCGCCCGGTCGGGGTTGACCACGGTGGGGTGGCCGACGGCCGAGAGCATCGGCAGGTCGGTGACCGAGTCGCTGTAGGCGTAGCAGTCGGCCAGGTCGTAGCCGTTCCCGGCGGCCACCTCGCGGAGGGCCGCGGCCTTGTTCTCCCCGTAGGCGTAGAACTCGATCTCGCCGGTGTAGCGCCCGTCGACGGTCACCATGCGGGTGGCCACCACGCGGTCGACGCCGAGCATCTCGCCGATCGGCTCCACCATCTCCGCGCCGCTGCTGGACACGATGACGATCTCCCGGCCGGCCGCCCGGTGCTCCTCGATCAGGTCGGCGGCCTCCGCGTAGACCATCGGCTCCACGATGTCGTGCAGCGTCTCGCGGACGATCTCGTGCACGGTGGCGACGTCCCACCCCGTGCACATCCGGGTGATCTGCGCGCGGAGCCGCTCCATCTGCTGGGCGTCGGCGCCGGCGAGGGAGAAGACGAACTGCGCGTAGGCGCCCTTGAGCACCGCGCGCCGGTTGATCAGCCCGCCCTGGAAGAACGGACGCCCGAAGGCCAGGGCGCTGGACTTCGCGATGACCGTCTTGTCCAGGTCGAAGAACGCCGCTGAGCGGGTCACGGTTCACGACTGTAGGTCTGCCAGGTGACGGTGACGGCGGCCACAGCGCCGTCCACACCCGTTCGGGTCGTCCACAGATCCCCGCCGCCCCTCGCGGCACGCGGGACCCGGGCGCTGGGCTGGCGGGCGTGTCCGCACACCACCCGCCGTCCGCCCGCCCCCCGGCCGCCCGCCCGCTCGTCGCCAGCGCCGACGAGGACCTGCTCGACGACCTCCTCCGGCTGCTCGCGGCGGCCGGCGCCGAGCCGGAGGTCGCCACGGGCGGCCCGGCGCTGCGCCGCGCACACCGGGAGGCGCCGCTGGTCCTGCTCGGCGCCGACGTCCTGGCCGCCCCCTCGGTGCAGGGCCTGCCGCGCCGCCCCGGCGTGGTCGTCGTCGCGCCGGCCGAGCCGCCGGCGCCGGTGTGGGCGGCCGCGGTGGAGCGCGGCGCCGAGCGGGTGGCGGTGCTGCCCGCCGACGAGGGCTGGCTGGTCTCCCGGGTGGCCTCGGCGCTGCGCCGTCCGGTGGACCGGGGACGGCTCGCCGTGGTGGGCGGCAGCTGCGGCGGGGCGGGGGCGAGCACGCTGGCGACGGCGCTGGCGCTGGCCGCAGCCCCGGGTGGCGACGGCGTCCTGCTCGTCGACACCGACGGCTGGGGCGGCGGGCTGGACCTGCTGCTCGGGGCCGAGCGCGACGAGGGACTGCGCTGGCCCGAGCTCGCCGGGCTGCGCGGCCGGGTGGCCGGCGACGCGCTCATGGCCGCGCTGCCGCGGGTCGGCGGGGTGTCCGTGCTCGCCGCCTCGCGCGCCGCGGCCGGGGAGGTGCCCGCGGAGGCGCTGACCGCCGTGGTCGAGGCGGCCCGCGCGGGCGGCTGGCCGGTGGTGGTCGACCTGCCGCGGACGGCCGGGCCGCAGGCGGCCGCGGCGGTGCTGGCCGAGGCCGACCTCGCGGTGCTGGTCGTCCCGGCCCGGCTGCGCGCCGCGTCGGCCGCCCGCCTGCTGGTCGAGCCGCGGCCCGACGGCGCGGCGGCACCGTGGTCCCCGGCGCGGCTGGTGGTGCGGCAGGTGCCCGGCGGGCTGTCGGCCGAGGACGTCGCCGACGTCGTCGGGCGGCCGGTGCTCGCGGTGCTCGGCCACGACCGCACCGCCGTGGCCCGCGGGGAGCAGGGCCACCCGCCCCAGGTCGGCGCCCGCTCGCCGCTGGGTGCCCTGGCCCGCCGGCTGCTCGCCGAGCTGGACCGCGCGGAGGGGGTGGCCGCGTGACCGGCGCGCTGGTCGACCGGGTCCGCGCCCGGCTGGCGCTCGAGCCCGGGGTCCCGACGCGGGCCGCCGTCGCCGCGCTGGTGCGCGAGGAGTCCGGCGGCCTGCTCGGCGACGACGAGGTGCTGCGGGCGGTCCGCGACGCGGTCGACGAGCTGGCCGGCGCCGGGCCGCTGGAGCCGCTGCTGCGCGAGCCCGGCGCCAGCGACGTCCTGGTCAACGGCCCGGACCAGGTGTGGGTCGACCGCGGGGCCGGCCTGGAGCGCACGCCGGTGGGCTTCCCGGACGAGGACGCGGTGCGCCGGCTGGCCGTCCGCCTGGCCGCCGCGGCCGGGCGGCGGCTGGACGACGCCGCGCCGTGGGTGGACGCCGGCCTGCCCGACGGCACCCGGCTGCACGCCGTCCTGCCGCCGGTGTCCGGCGGCGGCACCTGCCTGTCCCTGCGGGTGCTCCGCCGGGCCTCGCTGTCCTTCGCCGACCTGGCGGCGCGCGGCGCCCTGCCCGGGACGAGCGGCGAGCTGCTGCGGGCGCTGGTCGCCGCCCGGCTGGCCTTCCTGGTCACCGGCGGCACCGGCTCGGGCAAGACCACGCTGCTGTCCGCACTGCTCGGGCTGGTGCCCCCCGGCGAGCGGCTGGTGCTCTGCGAGGACGCCCCGGAGCTGACCCCGGCGCACCCGCACGTCGTCCGGCTGCTCACCCGGCCGGCCAACGTGGAGGGCGTCGGGGAGGTGCGGCTGCGCGACCTGGTCCGCCAGGCGCTGCGGATGCGGCCCGACCGGCTCGCGGTCGGCGAGGTGCGCGGGCCGGAGGTGACCGACCTGCTCGCCGCCCTCAACACCGGGCACGACGGGGGGTGCGGCACCCTGCACGCCAACCGGCCGGCCGAGGTCCCGGCCCGGCTGGAGGCGCTCGGCGTGGCCGCGGGCCTGGACCGGCTCGCGGTGCACAGCCAGGCGGCCGCGGCCCTGTCGGTGGTGGTGCACCTGCGCCGGGCGCCGTCGGGACGGCGGGTCGAGGAGGTCGGCGTGGTGCGCCGCGCCGGCGACCTCGTCGTCGTGGAGGCCGGCTGGCGCGCCGACGGCGGCCCCTGCCCGGCGGCCGGGCAGCTGGCCGGGCTGCTCTCGGCGGGGCGCGGGTGAGCGGCGGGCTGCTGCTGCTCGCCGCCGCCCTGCTGGCGTGGCCGGGGCCGGCGGCGCTGCGGCGGGAGCGTCGCCGCCCGGCGACCCGGTGGGCGGACGCCGGGGCCCGCCTGCTGGCCGCCGTCCCGCTGCCGGCGGCCGCGGCCGCGGCTGCGGCCGCGGTCGCCGGGCTGGCCAGCACCCCGCTGGTCGCCGTGCTCGCCGGCGGCTGCGCGGCTCTCGCCGCCCGGGCCGGCCTGCGCCGCCGGGCCGGCGTCCGGCAGGAGGCGGGCCTGGCCGCGCTGGTCGAGGCGCTGGCCGCGCTGGCGGCGGAGCTGCGCAGCGGCCGCTCGCTGGACGAGGCCACCCGCACCGCGGTCGCGGCCTGCGCGGACGACGGCAGCGGGCGCGCGCTGGCCCGGGCGGTGCGGGCGCCGGAGGACGGCGCCGGCCGGCCGCCGGACGCCGACGAGCTCGGGTGTGCCCTGGCCAGGGTGGCGGCGGCCGCGCGGCTGAGCGCGCGCACCGGCTGCTCCCTGGCCGCCGTCGTCGGCGCGGTGGAGGACGACCTGCGGGCCCGGGCCCGCCAGCGGCTGGAGCTGCACTCGGCCACCGCGGGGGCGCAGGCCAGCGCCGCGCTGCTCGCCGGGCTCCCCGTCCTGGGGCTGCTCATGGGCGGGGGCGTCGGCGCCGACCCGTGGCGGGTCCTGACCACCACGGCGACCGGCCAGGTGCTGCTCGTCGCCGGGGTCGGGCTGGAGGTCGGCGGGCTGGCGTGGTCGGCGCGACTGGTCCGCCGGGCGGTGCGGTGAGCGCTGCGGCGGTGGCGCTGCTGCTCGCGGCCGCGCTGCTCTGCTGGCCGGTGCGGTCACCGGTCGCCGTCCGGGCCCGGTGGCTCGCCGCCCGGGACGCGACGGACCCCGTACCGCCACCCGGGGCGGGCGGCGCGCACCGGCGGTGGCTGCTCGCCGGCGCGGCGGGTCTCGCCGCCGGGCTGGTCGTGGGCGGGCTCCCCGGCGTGGCCGTGGCGGGGGTGGCCGCGGTCGGCGGTGACCGGCTGCTGCGCCGCGCCGGTGAGGAGGGCGCACGCGCCGGGCCGCCCCCGGAGGAGGACCTGCCGGTCGCCTGCGACCTGCTGGCGGTCTGCCTGGAGGCGGGCCTGCCCGTGGGCGGCGCGCTCGCCGCGGTGGCCGCCGCGCTGCCCGGCCGCATCGGCCCGGAGCTGGCCGCGGTCGCCGGGCTGTACCGGCTGGGCGCGGCGCCGCGGCGTGCGTGGGCCGACGTCCCGGCCGGGCTGGCCGCGCTCGGCCGGGTGCTGGTGCGCGGCGGCGAGTCCGGGTCGGCCGTCGTCCCGGCGCTGCGGTCGCTGGCCGCCGACGCCCGTGCCGGGCAGCGCAGCCGCGCCGACGCCGCCGTCCGCCGCGCCGGTGTGTGGGTGCTCGCGCCGCTGGGCGTCTGCTTCCTGCCCGCGTTCCTGTGCCTCGGCGTCGTGCCGCTGGTCCTCGGCATCGCCGCCGACGTCTTCGGCTGAGCCCGGCCCGGCGTCCACAGCCGGGGGCGCCGTCCACAGATCGCGCCGCCGGCCGTGCCGGGCGCCGCGACCGCGCCAGGGTCGGTGCACCGGCCCGGCACGCGGGCCCGACACCGAGGAGGTCCCGTGACCGGACCCTGCACCACCCGTCCCGACGGCGGGGAGCTGCCCGACGACCACGCCACCCCGGACGGCGACCGGGCACCCGGGCGGCTGCCGGCCCGCTGGGCCCGCCTCCGGGCCACCGGCGAGGCCGGGATGAGCACCGCCGAGTACGCCGTGGGGACCGTGGCGGCCTGCGCGTTCGCCGCCGTCCTGTACCGGGTGGTCACCGGCGGCTCGGTCGTCGACGGGCTGAGCGCCCTGGTCGCCGACGCGCTGGCCACCCTGTCCTGATGGGCCGCCGGCACCGCGCCGGCCGGCCCTCCGGCGAGGCCGGCATGGTGACGGCCGAGACGGCCGTCGTGCTGCCCGTGCTGCTGCTCGTGCTGGCCGGTGCGGTCGCCGCGGTCACCGTCGTGGGCGCCCAGCTGCGCTGCGTCGACGCCGCCCGCGAGGGGGCCCGGGCCGCCGCCCGCGGCGAGGAGACCTCGCTGGTGACCGCCCTGGCCGGACGGGCTGCACCGGCAGGTGCCCGGACCACCGTGTCCGGCGACGGGACCACCGTCACCGTCACGGTGGTGGCCGACGTGGCACTGCTGGGCCCGGTGCCGCTGCGGGTGCCGGTGGCCGCCTCGGCGGTCACCCGGCGCGAGCCGGGCACCCCTGAGGCGGCGGGGTGAGCCGGCCGACCGGCAGGGCGGGGGAGCGGGGGGCGGCCACGGTGTGGGTGGTGGCCCTGTCCGGTGTCCTCGCCGCCGTGGGCGTGGCCGCGGTGCTCGTCGGCACGGCGGTGGTGGGCCGGCACCGGGCGGCCGCGGCGGCCGACCTGGCGGCCCTGGCCGCGGCCGAACGCGCCGTCCGCGGCGACCCCGCGGCGTGCGCCGCGGCCGGCGAGGTCGCCGGCGCCAACGGCGCCCGGCTGACCGCCTGCGCCGTCGGCGGCGGCGCGGTCGTCGACGTCGCCGTCACGGTGCCGGTCCGGCTCGGCCCGCTGGGCGTCGCCGCGGCCGGCGCCCGCGCCCGCGCCGGTCCCGTCCTCCCGGCGGACTAGAAGACCAGGTCGTCGGCGTCCCCGCCGCAGGAGCCCGCGCGGTCCGGGGCGGGGGCGGGCCCGCCGTCTCCCTCGGTGGCGTCCGCCTCCTCGGCGGCGGCCAGCTCGTCGAGGACGACGTCGAGCACCCGGACCGCGCCGGCCTTGTCCAGCGGCTCGTTGCCGTTGCCGCACTTGGGCGACTGCACGCAGGAGGGGCAGCCGCTCTCGCACTCGCAGCTGGCCACGGTGGCGCGGGTGGCCTGCAGCCAGCGCCGCAGCACCGCGAACCCGCGCTCGGCGAAGCCGGCCCCGCCCGGGTGCCCGTCGTAGACCACGATCGTGGCCGCGCCGGTGTCGGGGTGCAGGCCGGTGGACACCCCGCCGAGGTCCCACCGGTCGCAGGTGGCCAGCAGCGGCAGGAGCCCGATCGCGGCGTGCTCGGCGGCGTGCAGCGACCCGGGCAGCTCCGCGTCGCCGACCTCGGCCCGGCCGACGGCCCGCTCGTCGAGGGTCAGCCACACCGCGCGGGTGCGCAGCTGCCGGGCCGGCAGGTCCAGGGGGAACTCGGCGAGCACCTCGCCGGTGCCCAGCCGGCGGCGCTGGTAGGCGACCACCTGGTTGGTCACGTCGACCACCCCGGTGTGCGCGGTCACGGTGCCGAGGGAGCGCGACCGGTCGGTGGCGGCGATCGCCAGGTCGGTGACGTCGCGGGCCACCGTCGTCCACTCCGGGCTCTCCGCGTGGACGACCGCCACGGCGTCGTCGACGCACAGCTCGTCGACGACGTAGGTCTCGCCGCGGTGCACGTAGACCGCGCCGGTGTGCACGGTGGCGTGCGCGGCGTCGCCGTCCACCGTGCCGAGCAGCCGCCCGGTGTCGCCCTCGATGATCGTGACCGGCGCCAGGCCGCTGCCCCGGATGTCGACGTCCGGCCGGCCCCGCCCGGCCCAGTACCAGCCGGAGGGGCGGCGGCGGAGGGCACCCTCGGCCACCAGCTCCTCGACCCGCGCCCGCGCCGCGGGACCGCCGAAGTCGGCCAGGTCCTCCGGGACGAGCGGCAGCTCGGCGGCGGCGCAGCACAGCTGCGGGCCCAGCACGTAGGGGTTGGTGGGGTCGGTGACAGTGGCCTCCACCGGGCGGCCGAACACCGCGCGCGGGTGGTGGGCCAGGTAGTGGTCCAGCGGGTCGTCGCGCGCGACGAAGACGACCAGCGACTCCCGCTGCGCCCGGCCCGCCCGGCCGGCCTGCTGCCACAGCGAGGCCAGCGTGCCGGGATAGCCAGCCAGCACGACGGCGTCCAGGCCGGCGATGTCGATGCCCAGCTCCAGGGCGTTGGTGGTGGCCACCCCGAGCAGGTCGCCGGCCGACAGCGCCCGCTCGAGCTCGCGGCGCTCCTCGGGCAGGTACCCGCCGCGGTAGGAGTCCACCCGGCGGGCGAGGTCGCCGCGGCCGCGGTCGCGCAGCACGGAGCGGGCCTGGTCGGCCACCGACTCCGCGCTGCGCCGGGAGCGGACGAACGCCAGCGTGCGGGCGCCCCGCTCGACCAGGTCGGCCAGCAGCGTCGCGGCGTCCGCCGCCGCCGAGCGGCGCAGCGGGGCGCCGTGCTCCCCGGTGCGGTCGGTCAGCGGCGGCTCCCACAGCGCGAAGGTCGCACCGGGCCGCGGCGAGCCGTCCTCGGTCACCGCGACGACCGGCGCCCCGACCAGGCGGGTCGCCGCCGCGGCCGGCTCGGCCACCGTGGCCGACGCCAGCAGGAACACCGGCTCGGCGCCGTAGCGGCGGCAGATGCGGCGCAGCCGGCGCAGCACGTGCCCGACGTGGGAGCCGAAGACGCCGCGGTAGGCGTGGCACTCGTCGACCACCACGTAGGCCACCCGGCGCAGCGTGCTCGACCAGCGCTGGTGGGCCGGCAGCACGCCGCGGTGCAGCATGTCGGGGTTGGTGACGATCCAGCGCGAGTGCCGGCGGACCCACTCCCGCTCCTCCACGGGGGTGTCGCCGTCGTAGGCGGCCGGGCGCACCGACGGGTCGGCCAGCGCGGCCACCGACCCCAGCTGGTCGCGCGCCAGCGCCTTGGTCGGCGCCAGGTAGAGCACGCAGGCGCGGGGGTCCTCGGCCAGCCGGGTCAGCGCGGGCAGCTGGTAGGCCAGCGACTTGCCCGACGCCGTCCCGGTGGCCACGACGACGTGCGCGCCGTCCCGGGCCAGCTGCGCGGCCTCCACCTGGTGCCGCCACGGCACCCGCACGCCCTGGGCCTCCAGGCGTGCGCGCAGCTCCGGGCTCACCCAGGCCGGCCACGGCAGGGTGCGGCTGTCCCGCACCGGCATCCGGTGCACGTGGGTGACCGGTTGCTCCCCCTCCGGTGTCCCGGCGAGGACGGCGGCCAGCAGGTCGGCCCCGGGCAGTGCGGAGCCGGCGGGGGAGGGCGACCCACCCTGGGGAAGAGGGTCCGTGCCGGGAGGGGGAGCCGACCGGACCGCGTGGAGCGAGGTCACCCCCTCACTGTCACACCTCCGGGCGACCTCGCGCCGACTGCCGGCGACGGATCCCGCGGGAGGACGGCGGCGACTCGACGGGCCGCAGGGCTAGCGGCACACGGTGTGAGTCCGCTTACACTCCGGCGGCACCAGCCGTGCGGGCCCGCGCGTGCTGGACGCGTACCTCCGCCGACCGGAGCGGGTGTGCCTCGGCGGCAGCTGACTGCTGGAGGAAACACATGCCGGACAGTGCGCTCTCCGGCGGGGACGTCGTCCTGGTGACGATCGTGCTCGCCATCTCCCTCGCCGCCCTCGCCTTCGCCGGCTACCTGGTCCGCGCCGTCCTGGCCGCCGACCAGGGGACGGCGACCATGCGCGAGATCGCCCAGGCGGTGCAGGAGGGTGCCGCGGCGTTCCTGCGCAGACAGTTCAAGACCCTCGGGGTCTTCGCGGTCGTCGTCTTCCTGCTCCTGCTGCTCCTCCCGGTCGCCGACGGCGGCTGGGGGACCAGGCTGGGCCGGGCGCTGTTCTTCCTGGTGGGTGCGCTCTTCTCGGCGGCGGTCGGCTTCATCGGCATGACGCTGGCGACCCGCGGCAACGTCCGGGTCGCCGCGGCCGCCCGAGGCGGCGGGTACCAGCCCTCCTTCCGCATCGCCTACCGGACCGGCGGCGTGGTCGGGATGATCACCATCGGCCTGGGCCTGTTCGGCTCGGCGCTGGCACTGCTCTTCTTCGACGAGACCGCGCCGATCGTCCTCGAGGGGTTCGGCTTCGGCGGGGCCCTGCTGGCCATGTTCATGCGCGTCGGCGGCGGCATCTTCACCAAGGCCGCCGACGTCGGGGCGGACCTGGTCGGCAAGGTGGAGGCCGGCATCCCCGAGGACGACCCGCGGAACGCGGCGACCATCGCCGACAACGTGGGCGACAACGTCGGTGACTGCGCCGGGATGGCCGCCGACCTGTTCGAGTCCTACGCGGTCACCCTGGTCGCCGCCCTCATCCTGGGCCAGGTCTTCTTCGGCAACGTGGGCATGGTGTTCCCGCTGCTGGTCGCGGCCATCGGCGTGATCGCCTCCGTCGTCGGCGTGCTGGCCACCAGGCCGGGCGCCAACGACACCTCCGGGATGGTGCCGATCAACCGCGGCTTCTTCGCCTCCGCCGTGGTCTCCCTCGTCCTCGTCGCCGCGGCGTCCTTCGTGTACCTGCCCAGCGTCTCCGACGTGGCCGACCTGGAGGTGAGCCCGCAGGTGCTCGGCTTCGTGTCGGTCCTCATCGGCGTCGTGCTGGCCGCGACCATCCAGCAGCTCACCGGCTACTTCACCGAGACCAGCCGCAAGCCGGTCAAGGACATCGGCCGCAGCTCGCTGACCGGCCCGGCCACCGTGATCCTCTCCGGCATCTCCCTCGGGCTGGAGTCCGCCGTGTACGCGGCGCTGCTCATCGGCGGCGCCGTCTACGGCGCCTTCCTGGTCGGCGGTGGGGCCGCCCTCTACGCCGTGGCCCTCGCCGGGTGCGGCCTGCTCACCACCGCCGGCGTCATCGTCGCGATGGACACGTTCGGCCCGGTGAGCGACAACGCGCAGGGCATCGCCGAGATGTCCGGGGACATCGACGAGGACGGCGCCCGGGTGCTCACCGACCTCGACGCCGTCGGCAACACGACCAAGGCCATCACCAAGGGCATCGCGATCGCGACGGCGGTGCTGGCCGCCACCGCGCTCTTCGGGTCCTACAACGCCCAGGTCGGGGTGGCGCTCGACGAGGCCGGGGAGACCCTCGGCGACTCCTTCAGCCTGGTCAACCCGAACAACGTCGTCGGCGCGGTGCTCGGCGCCGCGGTGGTCTTCTTCTTCTCCGGGCTGGCCATCAGCGCCGTGTCGCGGGCGGCCGGCCGGGTGGTCTTCGAGGTGCGGGAGCAGTTCCGCACCCGGCCGGGGATCATGGACCGCACCGAGCGGCCCGACTACAGCGCGGTCGTCGACATCTGCACCAAGGACTCGCTGCGCGAGCTGGCGACTCCCGGCCTGCTGGCCGTCCTCGCCCCGGTGGCGGTGGGCTTCGGCCTGGGCATCGGCCCGCTGGCCGCCTACCTGGTCGGCGCCATCGCGGCCGGCACGCTGATGGCGGTCTTCCTCGCCAACTCCGGTGGGGCCTGGGACAACGCGAAGAAGATGGTCGAGGACGGCGCCTACGGCGGCAAGGGCAGCGAGGCGCACGCCGCCACCGTCATCGGCGACACCGTCGGCGACCCCTTCAAGGACACGGCCGGGCCGGCGATCAACCCGCTGATCAAGGTGATGAACCTCGTCGCCCTGATCATCGCCCCCGCCGTCGTCGCGCTGTCGGTCGGCGAGGACGCCCAGACCGGCCTGCGCATCGCCATCGCGGTCGGCGCCCTGCTGGTGATCGTGGTCGCGGTCGTCGTCTCCAAGCGCCGCTCGGTCGTCGTCGGCGGCACCTCGGCCGACACCTCCACGTCGCTGACCACCAGCGTCCCCTGAGCCCACCCGCCCGACCCTCCGGCACGGACCGGCCGTGCCGGGGGGTCGGCGCGCACCTGTGGACGGCGGCCGGCCCTGTGGACGGCCGGCCGGGGGAGGACGCGCGGCCGCCCTAGCGTCCCGGCGCACCGGTCCCGCCGTGGGCCCGGGCAGTCGCCGGGAGGTCCTCGTGTCCGTGGTGTCCGTCGAACCCGATGCCCTCGACGGGTTGGCCGCGCAGCTCCTCGGACTGGCGGCCGACCTGGCGGCCGAGGCGGACGAGTGCACCCGGGCCGTCGGGCTCCTCCGGTCGGCCGCCGTGGGCGACCTCGCCGCCGCCACGGCGACGGCCGGCTCGGCGTGGTCGCAGGTGCTCGGGTGCCTGGCGCAGCACGACGCCGCCTTCTCCTCCGCGCTGTACGCGGTGGCCGCCGAGTACCGGGCCGCGGACGCCGCCCTGGCGCAGGACATCGGTGGCTCGCCGACCACCGAGGCGGCCGGTCCCCGGTGATCGACGGCGACGTCGCGGCGATGACGACCTGGGACGTCGAGCAGCTCCGTGCCGCCGTGGCCGTGCTGGACGCCGTGCTGGACCGGCTCCCCGTCGTCCGCCACCGTTTCGACGAGGTCACCCGGACGGTCTGGGCGGGTGCCGTGTGGAGCGGTCCGGCCGGTCTGGCCGCAGCCGGATCCCTGTCCCGGCTGTCCGCAGCGGCCGCCTCGGCCGGCGGGGACCTGGAGGACTCGATCGGCTGGCTGCGCCGCGCGGCCTCCGAGGCGGCCGAGGCGCAGGAGGTCGCCCGCCGCGCTGCGGAGGTCGCAGACCGCCTACGGCACGGCGCGTCCTCGGTGGCCGTCGGCGCCGTGGCCGCGGGAGACCCCGACCTGGCCGCCCTGGAGCTGCAGCTCCAGGACCTCCAGGACCGCGCCCGGCAGCACGCGGCCGACGCCGCGGCGGTGGCCACCCGTGCAGCCGAGGCCCTCTCCGGGCTCGACGCGGTCGCCGACCTCGCGCCGACGAGCTGGCGCGGCTGGACGAGTGGACTGCCGGGGCGGCACCTCGTCGAGCCGCCCACGATGCCGACCGGAGCGGTCCCCGAGGACACGGCCGCGTGGTGGTCGGTGTTGTCGCCGGCGCAGCAGTGGGCCGCGATCGCCCGCGACCCGGCAGCGGTGGGCGCGCTCCCGGGCGTCCCGGCGTGGGCGCGGGACCGGGCCAACCGCGTGCTGCTCGCCCAGGCCGTGGCCACCGCGGGCGGTGCCGAGCACGACACCGCGATCGCCGTCGCCCGCGAGGTCTCCGACCGTGAGGCGGCGGGAGAGGAGGTGCAACTGCTGGAGCTGGACGTCGGAGCCGGGCTCGCCGCGCTCGCGCTCGGTGACCTCGACACAGCTGAGTCCGTGGGAGTCCTCGTACCGGGGGTCGGTACCGAGGTGGCGGACGACCTCGACGCCGTGGCCGAGGACGCAGACGCCGTTGCCGACGCGGCGCGAGCGGCGGCCCCCGGTCTGGCCGTGGCCACCGTGGCGTGGCTGGGGTACCGGACCCCGCCGGGTGTCGTCAGTGCCGCGGTACGACCCAGGTACGCCCGGGACGGCGGGAGGGCCCTGGACACCACGCTCGACGGGCTCGCCGCCGCACGGGCCGTCGCCGGGACCCCGCGCCCGCACACCGGCGTGCTCGGGCACAGCTACGGCACGAAGGTGGTCGCTGCGGCCGCTGCGGAGGAGGGGCTGCTCGCGGCCGACGACGTCGGCCTGCTGGGGAGCCCGGGGGTCCCGGGCGAGGCCGACGACCTCGAGGTCCCGGAGGTCTTCCAGGCCACCGGGGCCGACGACTGGATCAGGTGGCCTGCCGCTGTCTTCGAGGCGTTGGACGCGCCCGGGTTCCAGAGCGCTCCTTCCTCACCGCACTACGGTGCGATCACCCTGCCGGTCGACGAGGGAGCGGGCCACTCGGACTACTACGAGCGCGGATCCGCCACGCTCACGGGGATCGGCGAGCGTCTGGCGGTGGGCGATCGACCGGGCTGACGGGTCGTCGCCGCGCGGGAACACCCGGCCCCCGCCGACCATTGGAGCGGGTGACGGCGCGCCCACGGTGGGTCGCCACGCGGTCACCCGCCGGGCTCGTGGCCTACCGTGGCGTCGCCGAGGGCGGGCGGCCACGGTCGCCCCGCCCGGCGCCGGCCCACCGGCGTCTGCACCCAGCAGCACCGACAGGAGCACCGTGGCACCCACGAAGACCACGAACACCGGAACCCGGACCGCCGCGGCGGCCTCCGGCGGCACGGGCACGCCGGCCCGCCGCCGGACCGCTGCCGGGGGTGGGCGGCCACTGGTCATCGTGGAGTCACCGACCAAGGCCGGCAAGATCGCCGGCTACCTGGGCAACGGCTACGTCGTCGAGGCCAGCGTGGGTCACATCCGCGACCTGCCGCGCAACGCCGCCGACGTGCCGGCCGAGCACAAGGGCGAGTCCTGGGCGCGCCTGGGCGTCGACGTCGACAACTCCTTCGAGCCGCTCTACGTGGTGAGCCCTGACCGCAGGCAGCAGGTCAGCCGGCTCAAGCAACTGGTCAAGGACGCCAGCGAGGTCTACCTCGCCACCGACGAGGACCGCGAGGGCGAGGCCATCGCCTGGCACCTGGTCGACACCCTCAAGCCGCGGGTCCCGGTGCGCCGCATGGTCTTCCACGAGATCACCCCGGAGGCCATCGCCCGCGCCGTGGCCAACCCCCGGGAGCTGGACACCGCGCTGGTCGACGCGCAGGAGACCCGCCGCATCCTGGACCGGCTCTACGGCTACGAGGTCAGCCCCGTGCTGTGGAAGAAGGTGCTGCCCAAGCTGTCGGCCGGCCGGGTGCAGTCGGTGGCCACCCGGATCGTCGTGGAGCGCGAGCGGGAGCGGATGGCGTTCCACGCGGCCGACTACTGGTCGCTGGAGGGCACCTTCGCCGTCCCCGGCCGGAAGACCGGCGCCGACGAGGGCGAGCCGACGACGCTGCGCGCCCGCCTGGTGAGCGTCGACGACAGCCGGGTGGCCACCGGCCGCGACTTCGATCCGGCGACCGGCCGGGTGACCGGCGAGGTCGTGCACCTCGACGAGGCCGGTGCCCGCGGGCTGGCCGCCCGCCTGGAGGGCCGGCAGGTCTCCGTCAGCCGGGTCGACGAGAAGCCCTACCGGCGCCGTCCGTACGCGCCGTTCACCACGTCCACGTTGCAGATGGAGGCCGGCCGCAAGCTCGGCTGGTCGTCCGCGCAGGTCATGCGGGTGGCCCAGCGGCTGTACGAGAACGGCCACATCACCTACATGCGCACCGACTCGACGAACCTGTCGACCGAGGCGGTCAACGCCGCCCGCACCCAGGCCCGCGAGCTCTACGGCGACGCCTACGTCCCGGCAGAGGCCCGCCGGTACAGCAAGAAGGCCAAGGGCGCCCAGGAGGCGCACGAGGCGATCCGCCCGGCCGGTGACTCCTTCCGCACCCCCGGTCAGCTCGCCGGCCAGCTGGCCCGCGACGAGTTCCGCCTCTACGAGCTCGTCTGGCAGCGCACCATCGCCTCGCAGATGGCCGACGCCGTCGGGCAGAGCGTGAGCATCCGGCTGGCCGGGCGCAGCAGCACCGACGAGGCGGTCGAGTTCACCGCCAGCGGCCGCACCATCACCTTCCCCGGGTTCCTGCGCGCCTACGTGGAGTCCCGCGACGAGGGCGCCCGCGGCGAGGACGACCACGGCAGCGACGACGCCGAGCGCCGGCTGCCGCAGGTGGAGCGCGGCCAGCGGCTCGACACCCGCGAGCTGGAGGCCAAGGGGCACACCACCACCCCGCCGTCGCGCTACACCGAGCCGAGCCTGGTCGCGCGGCTGGAGGAGCTCGGCATCGGCCGACCCTCCACCTACGCGTCGATCATGCAGACCATCCAGGACCGCGGCTACGTCTGGAAGAAGGGCGCCGCGCTGGTGCCCACCTTCGTGGCCTTCGCCGTGGTCAACCTGCTGGAGCAGCACTTCGCCCAGCTCGTCGACTACGACTTCACCGCTCTGCTGGAGAACGAGCTCGACGAGATCGCGGCCGGCGAGCTGGGCCGGGTCGACTGGCTCACCGAGTTCTACTTCGGCGGCGAGGGCCGGCACGCCGGCGGGATCGCGGCCTCCGGCGGGCTCAAGTCGGTCATCGGCCAGCAGCTGGAGGAGATCGACGCCCGCGGGGTCAACTCCATCCCGCTGCGGGCGACCGGACCCGACGGCGAGCCGGTGGTCGTCCGGGTCGGGCGCTACGGGCCCTACCTGCAGGTCGGCGGTGAGGAGGGTCCGCGCGTGAGCCTGCCCGAGGACCTCGCTCCCGACGAGCTGACCCAGGTGAAGGTCGACGAGCTGCTGGCCGCGCCCTCCGGCGACCGCGGGCTCGGCACCGACCCGGCCTCCGGCCTGGCGGTCGTGGTCAAGGCCGGCCGCTACGGCCCCTACGTCACCACCGTGGTGCCCGAGGGCAGCAAGGAGAGCCCGCGGACGGCGAGCCTGTTCTCGTCCATGTCGCCGGAGACGGTGACCCTGGAGCAGGCGCTGCAGCTGCTCACGCTGCCGCGCACGGTCGGCACCGCCCCGGACGGCGAGGAGATCCAGGCCCTCAACGGCCGGTACGGGCCCTACCTGAAGAAGGGCAGCGACTCCCGGTCGCTGGAGTCCGAGGACCGGCTGTTCACCGTCACCCTCGACGAGGCGCTGGCTGTCTTCGCCCAACCCAAGCAACGCGGCCGGGCGGCCGCCAAGGCACCGCTCAAGGAGCTGGGCGCCGACCCGGTCACCCAGGGCACGGTCACCCTCCGCGAGGGTCGCTTCGGCCCGTACGTGACCGACGGCGAGACCAACGCCAGCCTGCGCAAGGGCGACGACGTCGAGAGCATCACGCTCGAGCGGGCCGCCGAGCTGCTGGCCGACCGGCGCGCCAACCCGGGCACCCGGAAGAAGGCGACGGCCAGGAAGGCCGGGGGGACGGCGAAGAAGGCCGGGGGGACGGCGAAGAAGGCCGGGGGGGCGGCGAAGAAGACCGCCGCCAAGAAGACCGCCGCCACGAAGAAGGCCAGCCCCAGCGGCGACGCCGTCCCCGCCGGCTGAGCGGACGCCGCGGGCGGGCTCACCGCGCCCCGGGGGCCGCCCCGACGGCGAACACCCGCCGGAAGGGCAGCAGCGTCGTCCCGTCCGGCCGGGGCGGGTAGGCGGCCCGCAGTGCTGCGGCGTACTCGGCGGTCAGCTCGGCGGCGTCGTCCTCCCCGAGCCGGCCGAGCACCGGGCGCAGCACGGTGCTGCGCACCCAGCCGAGCACCGGGTCGGGCCCGCGCAGCACGTGCAGGTACGTCGTCTCCCACGCGTCGACGGCCAGCCCTGCCCCGGCGAGCACCTCGAGGTAGCCGGCCGGGTCCAGCACGGCGTCCTCGCGCGGCGCGGCGTCGCCCACCGACCCGGCCCAGCGCGGCGAGCGGCACAGCTGCGCCAGCAGCGCGTGCGTCGGCGCCCGCCAGTTGCCCGGGACCTGCAGCGCCAGCCACCCGCCGGGCGCCAGCTGCCCGGCCCACCGGCGCAGCAGCGCGTCATGCCCGGGCACCCAGTGCAGGACGGCGTTGGTGACCAGCACGTCGACCGGCCCCTCGGGCTGCCAGGCGTGCACGTCGCCGGCCGCGAACCGCACCCGGCCCGGGACGGCGTGGGCGGCGGCCGCGGCCAGCATCTCCGCCGAGGAGTCGATCCCGGTGACCTGCGCCCCCGGCCACCGCTGCGCCAGCGACGCGGTCAGGGCACCCTCGCCGCAGCCGAGGTCCACGACCGTGCGGGGGTCACGGGCGCCGACGCGGGCCAGCAGGTCGGTGAACGGCCGCGCCCGCTCGTCGCCGAAGCGCAGGTATCCGGCCGGGTCCCAGGCGGCGGCGGTGGTCACGTGCCGACCCTAGGGCCGGTCGCCCCGGCACCGTCGGCGGCGGCCGGTACCGTCGGCGGCGCACCGCCACCCACCAGCCCGGGAGCCCGCCATCCCCGTGTCCGCCGACGGCCCGTCCGACCCGCCGCGCGGGCTGTTCGTCGCCTTCGAGGGCGGGGAGGGCGCGGGCAAGTCCACCCAGGTCCGGCTGCTGTGCGAGTGGCTGGCCGCCCGCGGCCGGGCGGCGCGGGCCACCTTCGAGCCCGGCGGCACCCCGGCCGGGGCCGCCGTCCGCGCGATCGTGCTCGACCGCGCGCACACCGGCCTGGCCCCCCGCGCCGAGGCACTGCTCTACGCCGCCGACCGCGCCCAGCACGCGCACGCCGTCCTGCACCCGGCCCTGGCGGCCGGCGAGGTGGTCGTCACCGACCGCTACGTGGACAGCTCGCTGGCCTACCAGGGCGCCGGGCGCACCCTCGACCTCGACGAGGTGGCGGCGCTGTCCCGCTGGGCCACCCGGGGGCTGCGCCCGGACCTCACCGTGCTGCTCGACCTCGCCCCGGAGACCGGCCTGGCCCGCGCCCGGGGCCGCGCGGCCGCCGACCGCCTGGAGTCGGAGTCGCTGGGGTTCCACCGGCGGGTCCGCGACAGCTTCCGGGCGCTGGCCGCCGCCGAGCCCGGCCGCTACCTGGTCCTGGACGCCACCCGCGCCGTCGAGGACCTCGCTGCCGACGTCCGCGCGCGGGTCGGCGCGCTGCTGGAGCCGCGGTGAGCGGGGTCTGGGACCAGGTGGTCGGCCAGCCGGCGGTCGTCGCCGAGCTGCGGGCCGCGGTCGCCGACCCGGCGGCGATGACCCACGCGTGGCTGTTCACCGGCCCGCCGGGCTCCGGGCGGTCGGTCGCCGCCCGCGCGTTCGCCGCGGCCCTGCAGTGCCCGGACGGCGGCGACGGCACCTGCCACGCCTGCCGCACGGTGCTCTCCGGCACCCACGCCGACGTCACCGTCATCGTCCCGGACGGGCTGTCGATCGGCGTCGTGGAGGCCCGCGAGCTGGTGCGGGTCGCCGGCCGGGCGCCCACCCAGGGCCGCTGGCAGATGATCATCGTCGAGGACGCCGACCGGATGAGCGAGTCGGCGGCCAACGCGGTGCTCAAGATGATCGAGGAGCCGCCGCCGCGGACCGTCGTCATGCTCTGCGCGCCCAGCCTGCACCCCGACGACGTCCCGGTGACCATCCGGTCCCGCTGCCGGGTGGTGGGCTTGCGCACCCCCGCCGCCGACGCCGTCGCCGACGTCCTGGTCCGCCGGGACGGCGTGGACCCCGCGCTGGCCGCCTGGTCCGCCGGCGCCTCGGGGGGCCACGTCGGGCGCGCCCGGCGGCTGGCCCGGGACGAGGACGCGCGGATGGCCCGCAAGGCCGTCCTCGACGTGCCGCTGTCCCTGGTGTCGCTGGCCGCCTGCCTCAGTGCCGCCGACGACCTCGTGGGCACCGCGCAGGAGGAGACCGACGCGGCGACCGGGGCGCTCAACGGCGCCGAGACCGAGGCCCTCAAGGCCAGCCTGGGGGTCGGCGCCCGCGGGCCGGGCGTCGCCGCCGCCAGCCGGGGGGCGGGGCAGCTCAAGGAGCTGGAGAAGCGGCAGAAGTCGCGCGCCACCCGCATCGGCCGGGACTCCCTGGACCGGGCGCTGGTCGACCTCGCCGGGCTGTACCGGGACGCGCTGGTCCTGCACGCCGCGCCGTCGGAGCGCCTGCCGCTGAACCACCCCGACCGGCGCTCCGACGCCGAGGAGCTGGCCCGGCGGATCGGCCCGGAGGGGGCCCTGCGGCGCATCGACGCCGTGCTCGCCTGCCGCCGGGCGCTGGAGCAGAACGTGAAGCCGCAGGTCGCCGTCGAGGCGCTCACCGTGGCGTTGCGCCTGCCGTCCTGACCCGCCGGGGCCCGCGACCCGGGGGCACGGCCGTCCCGTAAGCTGGCCGCGCACGTCCGCCGCCTTAGCTCAGTCGGTAGAGCATCTCACTCGTAATGAGAAGGTCGTCGGTTCGATTCCGACAGGCGGCTCCCACCCCCCTCGACCCGGCCGCGCCGGCTGAAACCACGCGACGGCCGGCGGCCCGGCCCAGCAGGATGCCGGCTCGTGGATCGAGACCTGGCCCGCGCGGTCGCGCACCGCTGGCACCCCGTCGCCGCGCCGGTGTCCGACGACGGCCTGCACCGGCTGCTCACGCGGCTGGTGCCGCCCGGCGCCAGGGAGGTGCTCGACCTGGGCTGCGGGTGCGGCGCGTGGCTGCTCCGGCTGCTGGCCGCGGCCCCCGGGTGCACCGGCGTCGGGGTGGACACGTCGGCGCCGGCACTGGACGCGGCCCGGGCCGAGGCCCGGCGGCGCGGGCTCACCGGGCGGGTGGAGTTCGTCCACGGCGACGCCGCCGGACACGCGGGCGGGCCGGTCGACGTCGTCCTCTGCGTGGGTGCCACGCACGCGTTCGGCGGGCTCGCCGGCACGCTCGCCGCCGTCCGCCGCCACCTGCGTCCCGGCGGGCGGCTGCTCCTCGGCGACGGCTTCTGGGAGCACGGGCCCACCCCGGCGGCACTGGCCGCCCTCGGTGCCGCACCGGGGGAGCTGCCCGACCTGGCCGGGCTCCTGGCCGCGGTGGGCGAGGCCGGCTTCGAGCCCGGCTACGGGCACCTGAGCACGACGGCGGAGTGGGACGAGTACGAGTGGTGCTGGACCGGGGCGCTCACCGAGTGGGCGCTGGGCGAGGCCCCGGACGGCGAGCGGGCCGCCGCCCTGGACCTGGCCCGCACCCACCGGACACAGTGGCTGGCGGGCCACCGCGGGCAGCTGGGCTTCCTCACCGTCGTCCTGCACGACCCGACCTGAGGACGCCGACGGCGGCGCACCCGGTCGGGGTGCGCCGCCGTCGGTCTCCGGTCGTGCGCTCGGCGGCCGCTCGGTGAGGGGCCAGGGCGGTTCAGTGGTGGGGTTCGGCGTCCTCGGCCCGCTTGAGCGAGGCGTTGATCTCCGCCTCGGCCTCCTCGCGGCCGACCCACTCCGCACCCTCGACCGACTTGCCCGGCTCCAGGTCCTTGTAGGTCTCGAAGAAGTGCTGGATCTCCAGCCGGTCGAACTCCGACACGTCGGTGATGTCGATGAGGTGGGCCATGCGGGGGTCCGTCGCCGGGACGCAGAGGACCTTGTCGTCCCCTCCGGCCTCGTCGGTCATCCGGAACATCCCGATGGCGCGGCAGGTGATCAGGCACCCGGGGAAGGTCGGCTCCTCGAGGAGGACGAGGGCGTCCAGCGGGTCGCTGTCCATGCCGAGGGTGTTCTCGATGTACCCGTAGTCAGCCGGGTAGCGGGTGGAGGTGAAGAGCATCCGGTCCAAGCGGATGCGTCCGGTGGCGTGGTCCAGCTCGTACTTGTTCCGCTGGCCCTTCGGGATCTCGATCGTCACGTCGAACTGCACGGGACGTAGTGTGGCGGATCGGACCCCGGAGGACCGCCGGAGGTCGTTCCGGGGGGTGGGCACCATCGCGTCCAGCAGGTCGGCGACCGTCACGCCGAGGTACTCCCGGCTCCGCCGCCGCCTCCTGCTGGGCACCCTCGCGCTGCTGCTCGTGGTCGCCGCCGGCGTCTGGTACGTGCTCGCCCCGGACGGCGGCGGCACGCCCACCGAGGTCGCCGCGGCCGAGGCCCGGCTGCCCGACGTGGCGGCGGCCGCCCCGGTGCTCGCCGCCCTCTCCCCGCAGGCGCCCGCACCCGACCCCGCCGTCCTCGCCGGCGAGCTCGCGCCGCTGCTGGGCGCCCCCGCCCTGGGCGCCGGCGTCGAGGCCCGGGTGGTCGACGTCGCCTCCGGCGAGGTGCTGCTCGACCAGGGCTCGCAGGCCCCCTCCACGCCGGCGTCGACCGCCAAGCTGCTCACCGCGTTCGCCGCGCTGACCACCCTGGGTCCGGACGCGACCCTGGCGACCACCGTGGTCTCCGGTGCCGCACCCGGCGAGGTGGTGCTCGTCGGCGGCGGCGACCCCACCCTGTCGCGGACCGCTCCCTCGCTCACCTACCCCGGCGCCCCGACCGTCGCCCACCTCGCCGCCCAGGTGCGCGCCGCCCTCCCGGCCGGCACCGCGGTCACCCGGGTCGTCGTCGACGGCTCGCTGTTCGAGGGCCCGCTCACCGCGACCGGCTGGGGACCCGGCGACGCGCCTTCGACCTACGCCGCCCCGGTCACCGCCGTCGCCGTCGACGGCGCCCGGGTGCGCCCCGGCGAGGCCCCCCGCAGCGGCCGGCCCGGCACCGACGCCGGCACCGCGCTCGCCGTCGCCCTCGGCGTCCCCGGCGCCGAGGTGGCGCCGGGCGAGGCGCCGCAGGGCGCGCGGACCCTCGGCACGGTGCGCAGCGCACCCGTGGCCCGCCTGGTCGAGCAGGCCCTGTCCCAGTCGGACAACCTGCTGGCGGAGTCGCTGGCCCGCCACGTCGCGCTGGCCCGCGGCCTGCCGGCCACCTTCGACGGCGCCGGCGAGGCGGTCACCGCCGCCGTGGCCGGCGCGGGCGTCGACGTCACCGGCGTCGCCCTGTCCGACGGCAGCGGGCTGTCCGCTGGCGACCGCGTGCCGGTCGCGGTGCTCACCGGGCTGCTCGCCGGGGCCGCCGACGGCACCCTGACCGGCGCCTCCGCCGTCCTCTCCGGGCTGCCCGTCGCCGGCTACGACGGCACCCTGTTCGACCGCGGCGACGAGGACCCGGGGACCGCGCCGGGCGCCGTTCGCGCCAAGACCGGCACGCTGCTCGGCGTGCACGGCCTGGCCGGTACCGCGGTCACCGCCGACGGCCGCCTGCTCGTCTTCGCCGTGGTGGCCGACTCCGCGCCGTCCGACGGCGAGGCCGCGGAGGCCGCGCTGGACGACGTCGCCGCGGCGTTGGCCGCCTGCGGCTGCCGCTAGCAGCCCGCCGGGCGGGGTCGGCGACACCCCGCCGCGCGTAACGTGAGGCCGATGAGCAGCCCTGTACGGATGGTCGACTGGGACCTCGCCGGACGCACCGCCCGACGCCTGGCCGGCCCCGGTCCGGAGACGACCCGCGAGGAGGCCGCGGCGGTCGTCCGCGAGCTGCACGAGGCTGCCGCCACCGCCGTCGCGCACGTCGAGGGGCTCACCGGGCTGAGCCCCCTGCCGGGCGGCCCGGTGCCCGAGGTCGCCGTCGTCGACCGGCCCGGCTGGGTGGACGCCAACACCGCGGGCATGTCGGCGCTGCTCGACCCGCTGGTCGACGCCCTCGCCGAGAAGCAGGACCGGCGGCCCGGCCCGCTGGCCAGCGCGGTCGGCTCCCGCGTCACCGGCGCGCAGGCCGGCGGCGTGCTGGCCTTCCTCGCCTCCCGCGTGCTCGGCCAGTACGAGGTGTTCGGCACCGGCGGGCGGCTGCTGCTGGTCGCGCCGAACATCGTCGACGCGGAGCGCAAGCTGGGCGTCGACCCCACCGACTTCCGGCTCTGGGTGTGCCTGCACGAGGTCACCCACCAGCTGCAGTTCACCGCGTTCCCCTGGCTCACCGACCACCTGCAGGCGCAGATGGCCGAGTTCGTCGAGGTCACCGACCTGGACCCCGACGTGCTCCGCGACCGGCTGGGCGACGTCCTGCGCAGCGTCGCCGACGCCGCCCGCGGCGTCGACGGCGGGGACGACGCCGGGCTCATGGCACTGGTCCGGGACCCCGCGCAGCGCGAGGTCCTCGACCGGGTCACCGCCGTCATGAGCCTGGTCGAGGGGCACGCCGAGTTCGTCATGGACGGCGTGGGCCCGGACGTCGTCCCGTCGGTGCGGACGCTGCGCAAGCGGTTCGCCCAGCGCCGCAAGGGCCGCGGCCCGGTCGACCGCGTGCTGCGCCGGCTGCTCGGCCTGGAGCAGAAGATGCGCCAGTACGCCGAGGGCCGGGTGTTCGTCGGCGGTGTCGTCGAGCAGGTCGGCATGGCCGGCTTCAACCGCGTCTGGGAGGGGCCGGAGACCCTGCCGCGGATCGAGGAGCTCACCGACCCGGCCCGCTGGGTCGAGCGGGTGCACGGCCGGCCCGCCGTCCCGGCGTAGGTGGCCGGCCCGCCGCGGGCCGTCGCGCTGCTGCGGACCGCCGTGCGGCCCGGGCTGCGGCCGGGTGACCGGCCGGTCCTGGCCGCGGTCAGCGGGGGAGCGGACTCCGTCGCGCTGGCCGCGGCGCTGGCCGCCGAGGGGCCGCGCGCCGGCGTCCCCGTCGGGGCGGTCACCGTCGACCACGGGCTGCAGCCGGGCTCCGCGGACCGCGCCGCGCGGACGGCGGAGCTGCTGCGCGGCCTGGGCCTGGACCCGGTCCTCGTCCGCCGCGTGACCGTCGGCCCCGACGGCGGTCCGGAGGGCGCCGCCCGCACCGCCCGCCTCGCGGCGCTGGGCGAGGCGGCGGCCGGGCTCGGCGCCCGCGTCGCCCTCGGGCACACCCTCGACGACCAGGCCGAGACCGTGCTGCTGGGCCTGGGCCGCGGCTCGGGACCCCGCTCGGTCGCCGGCATGGTGCGCGAGCGGACGGCCGACGGCGTCGTGTGGTGGCGCCCGCTGCTCGCCGTCCGGCGGGCCACCGCCCGGCAGGCCTGCGCCGACCAGGGGCTGCCCGTCTGGGACGACCCCTGGAACGCCGACCCCGGCTACACGCGAGCGCGGGTGCGCGGCGAGCTGCTGCCGCTCATGGAGGAGGTGCTCGGCGGCGGCGTCGCGCCGGCGCTCGCCCGCACCGCCGACCTGCTCCGCGAGGACCTCGACGCCCTCGACGGGCTCGCCGTGGCCGAGCTGGCCCGGCTGGCCGGCGGCGGCCTGCCCGCGCGCGAGCTGGGGGAGCTGCCCGCCGCGCTGCGCCGGCGGGTGCTGCGCCTGTGGCTGCGGGACGGCGGCGTCCCGGACGTGCAGGCGGTCCACCTGCACGCCGTCGAGGTGCTGGTCACACGCTGGCGCGGGCAGGGCCGGGTGGACCTCCCCGGCGGTGCGGGGGCCACCCGCACGTCTGGCAGGCTGGTGCTGTCGCCCCCCGCAGCGCGGGGCGCCCCTCCCCAGGACGCACCCCAGACCCGCGAGGAGTCCCGCCCGTGAGTGAGTCCGCCAGCGCTCCTGCAGAGCTCGGCAACGACCACGGCTACGGCCCCGACATCGACCACGTCCTGCTCACCGAGGCGCAGATCACCGAGAAGATCACCGAGCTGGCCGACCAGGTGGCCCGCGACTACGCCGGCCGCGAGGTGCTGCTGGTCGGCGTCCTCAAGGGCGCGGTGCTGTTCATGAGCGACTTCGCCCGCGCCCTGCGGCTGCCCACCCAGATGGAGTTCATGGCCGTCTCCTCCTACGGCTCGGCCACCAGCTCCTCCGGCATCGTGCGCATCCTCAAGGACCTCGACCGGGACATCAGCGACCGCCACGTCCTGGTCATCGAGGACATCATCGACTCCGGGCTCACGCTGTCCTGGCTGCTGAAGAACCTCGGCGGCCGGCGCCCGGCGTCCCTGGAGGTGTGCGCGCTGCTGCGCAAGCCCGACGCGGTCAAGGTCGACGTGCCGGTGCGCTACGTCGGGTTCGACATCCCCAACGAGTTCGTCGTCGGCTACGGCCTGGACTACGCCGAGCGCTACCGCGACCTGCCCTACATCGCCACCCTCAAGCCCGAGGTGTACCAGTGACACCTCCTCGAGGTGAGGCGCCCTGCGGGGCGTCCTGACGAGTGGGGCCCGGAGGGTCCCGCGAGGAGGGGCGGGCGGGGCTCCGCGCAGCAGGGGGACGGCACCTGGCCGCGGTGGCGGTCCGGTAGGACCGCGATGTGAAGGCCCCACCCGCCGGGGGGTCGACCCGCGGGACCCCGTCCCGGCAGGGCTGCCGCGGGGACTCCCCGGTGTACCGTCGATCGCAACGACGCTGCACCGAGCGCCAGGGTGCCCGCCCGGGTGGCTGGAGCGTCCCCCGGACGATCAGGAGGGTGGACGGGACAGGCTGGACCCCCGGCCGCCCGGCATCGGTGTATGGAACGTAAGAAGCTCTTCCGCTCCGTGTGGTTCTGGGTCGTCCTCGTCGTCATCCTGGCGCTGGCCTTCTCCTCGCTGTTCCGTGGCAACGGCGAGTTCCAGGAGGTCAGCACGGCGACCGCGCTCCAGCAGATCGAGGGTGGCAACGTCGAGGACCTCACGATCAACGACCGTGAGCAGACGATCGACCTGACCCTCGCCGACCCGGTGGACGGCAACGACCGGATCACCGCGTCCTACCCGATCGGCGCCGAGGACGAGGTCTTCGACCTGGCCCGCGGCCTGGGCAGCGAGACCGGGTTCGACACCAACGTGTCCCAGGACAGCGTCCTGGTCAGCGTCCTGATCAGCTTCCTGCCGTTCGTCATCCTCCTGCTGCTGCTGTTCTGGCTGTTCAACTCCATGCAGGGCGGCGGCCGCGGGGTCATGGCCTTCGGCAAGTCCAAGGCCAAGCAGGTCACCAAGGACACGCCCAAGACGACGTTCGCCGACGTCGCCGGCGCGGACGAGGCGATCGAGGAGCTGCACGAGATCAAGGACTTCCTCGCCAACCCGGTCAAGTTCCAGGCCGTGGGCGCGAAGATCCCCAAGGGCGTGCTGCTGTTCGGCCCGCCCGGCACCGGCAAGACCCTGCTGGCCCGCGCCGTCGCCGGCGAGGCCGGGGTGCCGTTCTTCTCCATCTCCGGCTCGGACTTCGTCGAGATGTTCGTCGGTGTCGGCGCCAGCCGCGTCCGCGACCTGTTCGAGCAGGCCAAGACCAACGCGCCGGCGATCATCTTCGTCGACGAGATCGACGCCGTCGGCCGGCACCGCGGCGCCGGCATGGGCGGCGGGCACGACGAGCGCGAGCAGACGCTCAACCAGATGCTCGTCGAGATGGACGGCTTCGACGTCAAGGGCGGCGTCATCATGATCGCCGCCACCAACCGGCCGGACATCCTCGACCCCGCCCTGCTCCGCCCGGGCCGCTTCGACCGGCAGATCGCCGTCGACCGCCCCGACCTGGAGGGCCGCAAGCGGATCCTCGAGGTGCACGCCAAGGGCAAGCCGCTCGCGCCGGACGTCGACCTGGAGACCGTGGCCCGCCGCACGCCGGGCTTCACCGGTGCCGACCTGGCCAACGTGCTCAACGAGGGCGCGCTGCTCACCGCCCGCAACAACGGCACGGTGGTCACCGACGAGGTCCTCGAGGAGGCCATCGACCGGGTCGTCGCCGGCCCCGAGCGCAAGACGCGGGCGATGAGCGAGAAGGAGAAGAAGGTCACCGCGTACCACGAGGGCGGCCACGCCCTGGTGGCGCACGCACTGCCCAACCTGGACCCGGTGCACAAGGTGACGATCCTGCCGCGCGGCCGCTCGCTCGGGCACACGCTGGTGCTGCCGACCGAGGACAAGTACACCCAGACCCGCTCGGAGATGATCGACACCCTCGCCTACGCCCTCGGCGGCCGGGCGGCCGAGGAGCTCGTGTTCCACGAGCCCACCACCGGCGCCGGCAACGACATCGAGAAGGCCACCGCGATGGCGCGGGCGATGGTCACCCAGTACGGCATGAGCGCCAAGCTCGGCGCGGTCAAGTACGGCAGCACCGACTCCGAGCCGTTCCTGGGCCGCGACATGGGGTCCCGCCCGGACTACTCCGAGGCCGTGGCGGCCGACATCGACGCCGAGATCCGCGCGCTGATCGAGGCCGCGCACGACGAGGCGTGGGAGATCCTGGTCGAGTACCGGAGCGTCCTCGACCAGCTCGTCCTGGAGCTGATGGAGAAGGAGACGCTGTCCAAGGAGGACATGGCGCGCATCTGCGCGCCGGTCACCAAGCGGCCCTCGCTGGCGCCCTACAACGGCTTCGGCAAGCGCACCCCCTCCGACCAGCCGCCGGTGCTGACCCCCACCGAGCGAGCCGCCCGCAACGGCAACGGCCACGTCGCCCAGCCGAGCAACCCCGTCGGGGACGTCGGCGCCCCCGTCCAGCGGTGAGTGCGCTCCCCGACGGGGAGGGGGGCGCCGGCCCGGCGCGAGGACCGGACCGGCCGCGGACCGGCGTGGACCACGCCCGGGCCGCGGCCGCCGTCCGGGAGCTGCTGATCGCCGTGGGCGAGGACCCCGACCGCCCGGGCCTGCAGGACACCCCCGACCGGGTGGCCCGCGCCTACGCGGAGACCTTCGCGGGGCTGTGGGAGGACCCCGCCGACGTCCTGTCGACGACCTTCGACGAGGACCACGACGAGCTGGTCCTGGTCAAGGACATCCCGATGTACTCCACCTGCGAGCACCACCTCGTGCCGTTCCACGGGATGGCGCACATCGGCTACGTGCCGGGCCAGGACGGCAAGGTCACCGGGCTGTCCAAGCTCGCCCGGCTGGTCGAGGTCTACGCCCGCCGCCCGCAGGTGCAGGAGCGGATGACCAGCCAGATCGCCGATGCCCTCGCCGACGTCCTCAAGCCGCGCGGGGTGCTGGTCGTCATCGAGGCCGAGCACCTGTGCATGGCGATGCGCGGCGTGCGCAAGCCCGGCTCCCGCACGGTCACCTCGGCGGTGCGCGGCGTCTTCAAGGACAGCATCGCCACCCGCAACGAGGCGATGAGCCTCGTGGTCCGCCGGTGACGGGCGGGTGAGCCCCACCCCGCTCCTGCGGCCCGGCCACTGCGTGGTCATGGGGGTCCTCAACGTCACGCCCGACTCGTTCTCCGACGGCGGCTGCTTCGCCGACACCGCCTCCGCCGTCGCCCACGGCCTGGCGATGCACACCGCCGGCGCCGACTACGTCGACGTCGGTGGCGAGTCCACCCGGCCCGGCGCCGACCGGGTGGACGCCGCCGAGGAGTGCCGCCGCGTGCTGCCGGTGGTCCGCGAGCTGGCCGCCGCCGGCGTGCGCGCCAGCGTCGACACCACCCGCGCCGAGGTCGCCGAGGCCGCGCTCGGGGCCGGCGCCGTCCTGGTCAACGACGTGAGCGGCGGCCTGGCCGACGAGGGCATGGCCGAGCTGGTGGCCGCGGCCGGCGTGCCCTGGGTGCTCATGCACTGGCGCGGGCACAGCCGCGAGATGTACGCCGCCGCGCAGTACGGCGACGTGGTCACCGAGGTCTGCGCGGAGCTCACCGCCCGGGTGGAGGACGTCGTCGCCGCGGGCGTGGACCCCGGCCAGCTGGTCCTCGACCCCGGGCTGGGCTTCGCCAAGCGGGCCGAGCACAACTGGCGGCTGCTCGCCGGCCTGGACCGGCTGGTCGGCCTGGGCCTGCCGGTGCTCGTCGGCGCCTCGCGCAAGTCCTTCCTCGGCCGCCTGCTCGCCGCCCCCGACGGCACCCTGCGCCCGGCCGAGCAGCGCGACGCGGCGAGCCTGGCCACCACCGTGCTGGCCGCCGAGGTCGGCGCCTGGGGGGTGCGGGTGCACGACGCCGCGGCGTCGGCCGACGCCGTCCGCACCGTCGCCGCCGTCCGCGCGGCCCGCGGGGAGGGGGCGCGCGGTGCCTGACACCCACCCGCCCCACCGCCCCGACAGGATCGCCGTGCGCGGGCTCACCGCGCACGCGTACCACGGCGTGTACGAGACCGAGCGCCGGACGGGGCAGACCTTCCGCGTCGACGCCGTCCTGGAGCTGGACACCGCCCCGGCCGCCGCCGGCGACGACCTCGAACACACCGTCGACTACGCCGAGCTGGCCCGCGCGCTGCACGGCGTGCTGACCGGCGAGCCGGTGGACCTGCTGGAGACCCTCGCGCAGCGGCTGGCCGACGTCTGCCTGGCCGACCCGCTGGTCGACGCCGTCGAGATCTCCGTGCACAAGCCCGAGGCCGACCTGGGCGTCCCCTTCGACGACGTCACGGTCACCATCCGCCGAGCCCGCTCGTGAGCCGCGCGGTCCTGTCGCTGGGCGCCAACCTCGGGGACCGCGCCGCCGCCCTGCGGGGCGCGATCACCGCGCTCCGCGACGAGGGCGTGCTGGTGGCCCGCTCGACGCTGTACGAGACGCCGCCGTGGGGGCCGGTGGAGCAGCCGCCCTACCTGAACGCGGTGGTCGTCGTCCGCGGCGACCGCGACGCCGCCGGCTGGCTGACCCGGGCGCACGAGCTCGAGCAGGCCGCCGGGCGCACCCGGGGCGTCCGCTTCGGGCCGCGCACCCTCGACGTCGACGTCGTCACGGTCACCGGGGACGACGGCCGGCCCGTGCTGTCCGAGGAGCCGGCGCTCACCCTCCCGCACCCCCGCGCGCACGAGCGCGCCTTCGTCCTCGTGCCGTGGGCGGCCCTCGACCCCGGCGCGGTGCTGCCCGGGCGCGGTGCGGTCCGGGACCTGCTGGCCGCGCTGCCGCCGGAGGACGTCGCGGCCGTCGTCCGCTGGGAGCACCTGCAGTGAGGCCGGTGGACCGGCGCGACCTGGTGGTGCTCGTCGGCGGGCTGGCCGTCGCGGCCTGGCTGGTGGTGCGCGCCACCTACGGCTCGCTGCCCGAGCTGCGCTGGTGGCTGGGGGTGCCGCTGGGCGTCCTCGCCGTCGCGGAGGCCCTCGGCGCCCGGACGCTGCAGGCGCGGCTGGCCGCCCAGCGCGACCGCCGCCCGATGGCCGAGCGCGGCCCCACCCCGGTCCGGCCGGTCGAGCCGATGCTGGTCGCCCGGCTGGCCGTGCTCGCCCAGGCCAGCGCCTACGTCGGCGCGGCCCTGCTCGGCGTCTGGGTCGGCCTGCTGCTCTACGTCGGGCCGGCGGTGTCCCGGCTGCAGGCCGCCGCCTCCGACACCGTCACCGCGGTGGTCGGCGCGGTCTGCTCCGCCGCCCTGGTCGCGGCCGCGCTGTGGCTGGAGTCGGTGTGCCGCGTCCCGCCGTCCGCCGACGACGAGACCCCACCGGCCGCCGCCCGGGGATGACCACTCGCCGGTCGATCACGCCGGGTCGTGGACCGACCGGCGGAGCGCGGTGTGGACGGCGGTCGGGGTGAGGACGCCGAGGTAGCGGCCGCCGTCGAGCACCGGCACCCACCCCGCGTCGGACTGCAGGATCGCGGCCAGCGCCGCCCGCAGCGGGGCCTGCAGCGGCACGGCGGCGTCGTCCCGGACGACCGCCGCGGCCACCGTCCCCGCCCCGGTCGCCCGGGCGGCCGGCAGCCACCCGGTCGGGTGGCCGGCGCGGTCGAGCACCACCGCCCCGCGGGCGCCGGCGCGGTCCAGCACCGCCCCGGCCTCGGCCAGGCCGTCGTCCAGGCCGACCACCGGCGGGTGCTCCAGGCCGGCCGGGTCCACCGGGGTGACGGCCAGCCGCTTGAGCCCGCGGTCGGCGCCGACGAAGTCGGCCACGGTCGCGTTGGCCGGTCGGCCGAGCAGCTCGGCGGGCGGGGCGAACTGCTCGACGTGCCCGCCGTCGCTCATCACCGCGATGCGGTCGCCGAGCCGCACCGCCTCCTCGATGTCGTGGGTGACGAAGACGATCGTCTTGCGCACGGTCTCCTGCAGCCGGAGGAACTCCGCCTGCAGCCGCTCGCGCACCACCGGGTCGACGGCGGAGAACGGCTCGTCCATGAGCAGCACGCCGGGGTCGGCGGCCAGCGCGCGAGCCACACCGGCCCGCTGCCGCTGCCCGCCGGACAGCTGGGCGGGGTAGCGGTCGCCGTGGACGGCGGGGTCCAGGCCCACCAGGGTGAGCAGCTCCTCGACCCGGTCGCCGGTGCGCCGGCGGTCCCAGCCCAGCAGCCGCGGCACGGTGGCCACGTTGGCCCGCACCGTCTGGTGGGGGAACAGGCCCACGCTCTGGATGACGTAGCCGATGCGCCGCCGCAGCCGGTCGGCGTCGACCCGGGTGACGTCCTCCCCGCCGAGCAGGATCCGCCCCGTGGTGGGCTCGATGACCCGGTTGACCATCTTCATCGTCGTCGTCTTGCCGCAGCCGGACGGCCCGACCAGCACCGACAGCTCCCCGGCGGCGAAGGCCAGGTCGAGCTCGGCCACGCCCACGGTCCCGTCGGGGTAGACCTTGCTGACCCCCTCCAGCCGGATCTCCGGAGCGCCGCCGCCCGGCTCCGGCACGCGCAGCGACGAGGCGGCGGCAGTAGCGTCCACGGGGTGGCCTCCCTGGGTGTGCGCCCGCTCCTGGGCGCTCGCAGCGACCCGCGTGGACGGGTGCTCGCGGCGGACGAGGCGTCGAACCCCTGGTTCGACGCGTCGTACGTGACCGGCAACTGGGACACCATCGTGGTCCACCTGCGCCAGCACGTCACCCTGACGGTCGGCGCGGTGCTGCTGGGCGTGCTGCTCGCGCTGCCGCTGGCGCTGCTCGCCCGGCGGGTCCGGCCGCTGGCCGGCCCGGTGCTGGGGCTCAGCTCGGTGGTCTACACGATCCCGTCGCTGGCGATGTTCGCCTTCCTCGCCCCCTTCACCGGGCCGCTGTCGGCGACCACGGTGCTGGTGGGGCTGACGCTGTACACGCTGGTCATCCTGGTGCGGAACTTCCTGGCCGGGCTGCAGGGCGTCCCGGACGACGTGCGGGAGGCGGCCCGCGGCATGGGCTACGGCTCCGCCCGGCTGTTCTGGCAGGTCGACCTCCCGCTGGCCCTGCCGGCGTTCATGGCCGGCCTGCGGATCGCCACGGTGTCCACGGTGGCGCTGGTCACCGTCGGGGTCATCACCGGCAACGGCGGCCTGGGCCAACTGATCGTCGGCGGCTTCAACGCCAACTTCTACCGCGCCGAGATCGTGACCGGCGCGGTCGGCTGCGTGCTGCTCGCCCTGGTCGCCGACGTGCTGCTGGCCGGGCTGGAGCGGCTGCTCACCCCGTGGACGCGGGCCGTCGCGTGAACGCGTTCGCCGACGCCTTCCGGTACCTCAACGACCCGCTGGTCTGGACCCGGTCCGGCGGCGTCCTCGACCTGCTGGTGCAGCACCTGCGCATCTCCGCCCTGGCGGTGCTGCTCGCCGCCGTGCTGGCGGTCCCGGCCGGGGTGCTGCTCGGGCGCAGCGGCCGCGGGGCCGGGGCGGTCGTCGTGCTGTCCAACGTGAGCCGGGCGGTGCCCACCCTGGCCCTGCTCACCGTGCTGGCGGTGACCCCGCTGGGGTTCAGCGAGACCGGCACCGTCCTGGCCCTGGCGGTCTTCGCCGTCCCCCCGATGCTGACCAACACGTTCGTCGGCTTCCGCGAGGTGGACCGGGACGTGCGCGAGGCGGCCCGGGCCATGGGGATGAGCCGCGGCCAGCTGCTCACCCGGGTCGAGCTCCCGCTCGCCCTCCCCCTGGTCATGACCGGCGTGCGGACGGCGGCGGTGCAGGTCGTCGCGACCGCCACCCTGGCCGCGCTGGTCGGCGGGGGAGGGCTGGGACGGATCATCAACCTGGGCTTCGGTCAGCAGGACTACGGCCAGATCCTCGCCGGCGCCCTCCTGGTCGCCGCCCTGGCGCTGCTCACCGAGCTGCTGCTGGTCCTCGCCTCGGCGGTCCTGACCCCGGGCCCGCGCCGCCGGACGCTGCGCCGTGCCCCCGCCGCGCACACCGGCACGCCGGAGCCCACCGCCTCCGGCGTCCCGCTGTAGTCCAGGCCGCTCTGCAGGGGCCCGCCGCGGGCCTGCGAGCGGTGGGGGGGCAGACGCGTCCCCTTCGTAACAACCGGGCAACACCTGCGCCCGGGGCGTGGTCGGCGGGGGCGGTCCGCGGTTCCATGGCGGCGCGGGGCTCCCCCCGCCAGACACGCGCCGCGGTCCCGGCCGCGCGGGACACAGAAGGCGGGCCACATGCGCACCCGTGCACGCTCACTCCTCCCCCTGGCCGTCGCCGGGGTGCTCCTCACCGCCTGCGGCGAGTCCGGCTCCTCGGGCTCCAGCGGAGCCGGCGCCAGCGCCACCGCCTCCGGTGACGCCTGTGCCCCGGTGGCCGGCGACCAGCTGGTCGTCCTCGAGGACGACCAGCAGCTGCAGAACGCCGACAACGTCGTCCCGGCGGTCAACATGGCCACCGCGCAGGCCAACCCGGCGCTGCTGCCGGCGCTCGACGCGGTCTCGGCGGCCATGACCACCGCGGAGCTGATCGAGCTCAACGGCGCCGTGGACCTGCAGCGGCAGAACGCCGAGGACGTCGCCGCCGCCTGGGTCGAGGAGAACGTCGACGCCGCCGCGCTGCAGCAGGGCAGCGGCCCGATCGTGGTCGGCGGGGCCAACTTCACCGAGTCGACGATCCTGGCCGACGTCTACGCGGACGTCCTCACCGCCGCCGGGTTCGACGCCTCGGTGCGCGAGGTGGGCAACCGCGAGCTGTACCTGCCGGCGCTCATCTCCGGCTCGGAGATCCAGGTGTTCCCCGAGTACCTGTCCACGGCCACGGAGTTCCTCAACCGGCAGGTCAACGGCTCCACCGCCGAGCCGGTCGCCAGCGGCGACGTGCAGGCGACGCTGACCGCGCTGCGGCCGCTGGCCGAGCAGGTCGGGCTGGTGTTCGGCCGGCCGTCCGAGGCCGCCGACCAGAACGCGTTCGCCGTCACCCGCGCCTTCGCCGACGAGCTCGGCGTCTCGACGCTGTCCGAGCTCGCCGACGCCTGCGGCGACGGGTCGCTGGTCCTGGGCGGGCCGACCGAGTGCCCGGACCGGCCGTTCTGCCAGCCCGGTCTCGAGGAGACCTACGGCCTGCAGTTCGCCGAGTTCCGTGAGCTGGACGCCGGCGGGCCGCTGACCAAGGCGGCGCTGCAGCAGGGCGAGGTGTCCATCGGCCTGGTCTTCAGCTCCGACGGGGCCCTCGCGCAGTAGGGCTGACCTGCCCGCGGTCCCTGTCGCACCGTCGGTGGTCCCCGCCCTCTCGCGGTGCTCGCGACCCCTGCGCCGGCGCGCGGACGCGCGCGCCCGGCGCAGGGGTGGGTCGGTCGCGCGGCGTGGGGAGGACCTGACCGGCGGCCGACCTCGTGGCCGGCGCGTGCTGGGAGTGGCCGGGGGCTCCGCCTCTCACCCCACAGGGGGGTGGCGGGCAGCGCGTGTGGCGCCGATGGGAGTGGTGACACTCCCTGAGGAGGCACCGTGCCCATCGGCCGCTGGCGGCGACCGGACCACGCCGCACCGCAACGCCTGCGCCGGCGCGCCACGCTCCGTGCGCGGGGGCGGCGCACCGCGCTCGCGGCCGCCGTACCACTCGGCCTGGTCGCCAGCACGTCCCTGGTCTGGCACTCCTCCCACGCCGCGTTCGTCGGCACGACCGACAGCCCCGGGAACAGCTGGGGGACCGGAGTCGTCCAGCTGAGCAGCGACCGCGGCGGCACCGCCCTGTTCACCACCGCCTCCGAGGGCCCCCTGGTGCCCGGCAGCTCCGGGTCCCGGTGCATCACCGTCACCTACACCGGCAACGTCGACACCGCTGACAGTGGCGTCCGCCTGCACGGGGCCCTGACGGCGGGTTCGTCCCCCGAACTCGCCGCCGCGCTCCAGGTCACGGTGGAGATGTCCACGACGGCCCTGGTCCCCGCACCCGACGCGGACTGCGCCGGCTTCGAGGCGGCACCGCTCAGGTACGCGACCACGGCCCTCGGTGCCTTCCCCACCGGCCATGCCACGGGCATCGGCGACGTGGACGGGGACACCGTGGGCGACTGGCGCCCGACTGCGACGGCCGAACGCTCGCGCACCTACCGGATCTCCTACAGCCTCCCGGCCGACTCCCACCCGACCAGCATCCAGGGCAAGCAGGTCGAGATGACCTTCACCTGGGAGGTCCGCAGCGACGACACCCCTGCCTGACGCCGCACACCGGCTCAAGACGTCACCCGATCGGCCGATGAGGCAGTGGACGTGGTCGCGAGCAACCGAGGAGGGGAGGAACCGATGCGGAGGCGCCGCGCGACGACCGCCGGTGGGAGCGCACACCGCCCCCGCCGCGCCGCGCTCGCCGGCCTCGCGGCCCTGCTCACCGCTGCCCTCGCCGTGTCCGGACCAGGGGAGGTCTGGGCCGCGTTCACCGGGACCACGGCCAGCACGGGGAACCAGCTGGCGACGGAGACCGTCTTCCCCGACTACCGCACCGCCGTCCAGAACAGCGGTCCGGTCGTGTACCACCCCTTCGACGACGCCTACGGCAGTTCCACCGCTGGTGCCCTCGCCGGCACCGCCGGCACGTACAACGGCGCCGCGACCGCCTCCAGCGCCAGCACCACGGCGATCGCGACCAGCGCGGGCGGGCCGCGGAAGGCCGTGCGGTTCCCCGCCGGCACCCACGCCGCGGCCGACGCCACCACCTCCCTCGACGGCGGAGCGGTGAACACGCTCAAGCTGACCCTGGAGGCGTGGGTGCGCACGGGACGCGGTGGAGCCGTGGTGAGCCTGCTCCCCGAGGGCTCCACCTCCGCCAGCGGCCGGCCTCAGCTGTACGTCAACGCCGCCGGCCAGGTCTGCGTCGGGCTGACCCTGGAGTCCCAGACCCTGCAGGAGGTGTGCGGCTACGACGCCTCGGACGCCAAGGCCTGGACCTCCGCCGACCAGGCCTCCCCCGCGTGGCACCACGTCGCCGCGGTGATCGACCCCACCGCACCGGCCGGCACCGTGCCGTGCGACTCCACCGGCACCCAGGTCGTCGTCTACGTCGACGGCGCGGTCGTCTACGACCGGGGGCTCTGCGCCACCTGGCCGCGGACCCTGGCCGGGCGCTGGCGGGTGGGCAGCGCACCGATCACCACCGACGTCATCGCGGCGACCGGGGAGATGGAGGGCCCGGCACCGGACACCTGGACCGGTGACGTCGACGAGGTCGCCGTCTACACCGGGGCGCTGAGCGCGGCCGAGATCGAGAAGCACCACGACGTCGGCAGGGGCACGGTCGCCGGCGACTACGCGGCGACGGTCAGGGCCGTCCCCTCCCTGCACCTGTACTGGCAGCTGGACGGCGTCCCCGGCCCCGGGTCCGGGCGGACCGTCGCCGACGCGTCCACCCACGCCCGTCACGGGACGCACCACGGCTATCCCGTCCTGCCGGCGGACGGGGCCCCCACCGGGACGTCGACCCCCGGGACCGCCGTCGGGCTCAGCGGCGTCAACGACGTCTCCACCGGCGCGGGTCGCACCACGCCGGCCGCGTTCTCCACGGAGGTGTGGTTCAGGTCCACCGGCGGCACGGGTCCGCTGGCGAGCTTCGGCTCCAGCCAGACGGGCACCTCGACGGTGCCGGACGTGGCGCTCTACCTGACCGCCGGTGGGAACCTGGCCTTCAGCATCCGCCCTCTCCAGCGGACCGTCGTCTCCACGCGGGACCACCGCGACGGCGTCTGGCACCTGGCGACCAGCACGATGAGCGCCGGCGGGCGCATGCGCCTGTACGTGGACGGCGTGCTGGTGGGGGAGGACGCGTCGTCCACGACGACCGGGACGTCCACGGGCTTCTGGCGCTGGGGCGGCGGTGGTGACTACAGCTCCTTCTCCCCCCAGCCCGGGGCGCCGTTCTTCACCGGCCGGCTGGACGAGGCGTCGGTGTACGACCGGGAGCTGTCGTCGGAGGACGTCGCGATCCACTGGGGCGCCCGCTTCTGAGCGATCCGCTCGGTGTCGGGAGCCTCCACGCCGTCACCCCCTCGATGTGCGGGGGATGGGGACGACACGTCGGTGCGCCGGTACGGGCACGGTGGCCGGCCCGCCGGCCCCTGTGCTCGGCCGTTGACGTGGCTCCCTCGGAGGGGCCTGCCACGGTGGGGTCGGTGGGCTCCGCTCAGGCGGGGCCGCGGGACAGCGCACCGCCGTCGAGCACCAGCGTCTGGCCGGTGACCCACCCGGCGCCGTCGCCGAGCAGGTAGGCCGCGGCCTCGCCGACGTCTTCGGGCTCGCCGAGCCGGCCCACCGGGTACTGCGCCGCGGCCTCGGCCTCCCGGCCCTCGTACAGGGCCCCGGCGAACCGGGTCCGGACCACCGCGGGGGCGACCGCGTTGACCCGCACCCGCGGGGCCAGCTCCACGGCCAGCTGGGTCACCAGGTTGACCAGCGCCGCCTTGCTCACCCCGTAGCCGCCGATCATCGGCGAGGCCTTGAGCGCGGCCACGGAGGCGACGACCAGCACCGAGCCGCCGTGCTCGGCCATCCACGCGCGCCACGCCTCCTGCACCAGGCCCAGCGTGCCCACGACGTTCGTGTCCAGGATCTTGCGGAAGCCGTCGAGCGGGAGGTCGACCAGCGGGCCGTGGACGGGGTTGATGCCGACGTTGCCGACCAGCACGTCGAGGCTGCCGAAGGCCTCCACGGCGGTGCGCACCGCCTCCGCGCGGTGCCCGGCGTCCCCCGCGTTGCTGGGGACCCCGACGGCCACCCCCGGGCCGCCGAGCGCGGTCACCGTCTCGGCCAGCGCGTCCGGCTTGCGGCCCGTGACGACGACGCGGGCGCCGCGCGCCACCAGGCTGCGCGCGATGGCCAGGCCGATGCCCCGGCTCGCGCCCGTGACCAGCGCCGTCCGCCCCTCGAAGGTGCCCACCGGTGTCCTCCCGCCGTCCGTGCCGCTGCCGCCGGACACCGTAGGTCCCGGGAGGGGTGAGCCACCCCACAGGGGGGAGGCGTTGCACGCGGCACGAACCGGTCACACACTCGCCTTCGGCGCGTCATCCGCGTGACACCTCCGGTCGCAGCGGGGCCCGCGCCGGCACCACCGCACGACGCACCACCGCACCACGCACCACCGCACGACCGCGACACCCGACGGGCTCCAACGGCGGAGCCCGCGACCACGAGTCCGGTACCCGCGAGGGACTGGAACGAGAGGTGCACCGATGCCTGCTGCCCGCAGGACGTCCCGCGCGGCCGGGCTGCCCCCCGCCGCGGCCGCCCCCGCCCGCCTGCGCGTCGGCATCGTCGGCGCCGGGCGCGTCGGCGCCGTCCTCGGCGCCGCCCTCACCGCCGCCGGCCACGACGTGGTCGCCGCCGCCGGCCTGTCCACCGCATCCGCCGAGCGCGCCGCCCGGCTGCTGCCCGGCGTCCCGCTGCTGCCCACCGACGAGGTCGTGGCCGCCGCGGACCTGGTGGTCCTCGCCGTCCCCGACGACAGCCTGGCCGGCCTCGTCTCCGGCCTGGCGGAGACCGGCGTCTGGCGCGCCGGCCAGCTGGCCTTCCACACCTCCGGGGCGCACGGCCTGGCCGTCCTCGCCCCGGCCGCGCGGGCCGGCGTCCTGCCGCTGGCCCTGCACCCGGCCATGACCCTGACCGGCACGCCCGAGGACGCCGACCGGCTCGCCGGGGCGCCCTTCGGGGTCACCAGCGCACCGGAGCACCGGCCGGTGGCCGAGACCCTGGTCCTGGAGATGGGCGGCGAGCCGTTCTTCGTCGCCGAGGCCGACCGCGGGCTCTACCACGCCGCGCTGGTGACCGGCGCCAACCACCTGGTCACGCTGGTCGCCGAGGCCGCGGACCTGCTGCGCACCGCGGGCGTCGCCGACCCCGGCCGGGTGCTGGCCCCGCTGCTCACCGCGGCCCTGGACAACGGGCTGCGCCGCGGCGACCGGGCGCTCACCGGCCCGGTCAGCCGTGGCGACGTCGGCACCGTGCGCCGCCACCTGGACACCCTCGCCGACCGGGCCCCGGACGCGGTCGCCGCCTACGTGGCGCTGGCCCACCGCACCACCGAGCGCGCGCTGGCCGCCGGCCGGCTCAGGCGGCACGAGGGCGCCCCGCTGCTGGACCTCCTGCACGAGGCCGCCGACACCGCGGGCTCCCGGTGAGCACCGTGCCGGTCGTCGCCGAGACCGTCGCCGAGTTGCGCGAGCTGGTCGCGGAGCTGCCCGGCCCGGTGGCGCTGGTGCCCACCATGGGCGCCCTGCACGCGGGGCACCGGGCGCTGGTCCGGGCCGCGCGGGAGCGGGCCGGTGGCGTCGTCGTGTCGGTGTTCGTCAACCCGACGCAGTTCGGTCCCGGTGAGGACTTCGACCGCTACCCCCGCACCTGGGACGCCGACCTGGCCGCGCTCGCCGACGAGGGCGCCGACGTGGTCTTCCACCCGCCGGCCGACGAGGTCTACCCGCCCGGCGCGGTCGGCGTGACCGTGCACCCCGGCCCGCTCGGCGACCTGCTGGAGGGCGCCGTCCGACCCGGGCACTTCACCGGCGTGCTCACCGTCGTCGCCAAGCTGCTCGGCCTGGTCCGCCCCGACGTCGCGCTGTTCGGGGAGAAGGACTACCAGCAGCTCACGCTCATCCGGGCCATGGCCCGCGAGCTGGCCCTCGGCGTGGAGGTCGCCGGCGTGCCGACGGTCCGCGAGGACGACGGCATGGCGCTGTCCTCCCGCAACCGCTACCTCGACCCCGCCCAGCGGGCCACCGCGGCCACGCTGTCCCGCGCGCTGCGCGCCGGCGCGGACGCCGGGCCGCGCGGTGGCGGCGCCGTCCTCGCCGCGGCCCGCGAGGTGCTGGGCACCGCCCCGGACCTGGTCCTCGACTACCTCGAGCTGACCGGCCCGGACCTCGGCCCCGCGCCGGCCACCGGCCCGGCCCGCCTGCTGCTCGCCGCCCGCGCCGGCGGCACCCGACTCATCGACAACACCGCCGTGACGCTGGAGGACCCGCGATGATGCGCACGATGCTCAAGTCCAAGATCCACCGGGCGACGGTCACCCAGGCCGACCTGCACTACGTCGGCTCGGTGACCATCGACGAGGACCTCCTGGACGCCGCGGACCTGATCCCCGGCGAGCAGGTCGCGATCGTCGACGTCACCAACGGTGCCCGGCTGGAGACCTACGTGATCCCCGGCGAGCGCGGCAGCGGCGTCATCGGCATCAACGGCGCCGCCGCCCACCTGGTGCACCCCGGCGACCTGGTCATCCTGATCAGCTACGGCCTGATGGACGAGACCGAGGCCAAGGCGTACATCCCCAAGGTCGTGCACGTCGACGGCGCCAACCGGGTGGTCGAGCTCGGCGGCGACCCCTCCGCGCCGGTCCCCGGGGCCCCGGGGCAGCGGCGCAGCGACCGCGGCGTCCCGGTCCGGTGACGGCGGTCGCGGCCGGGCCGGTCACCGGGCTCCCGCGGCGCCTGGCCGCGCCGTCGCCCGGCTGGGAGATCGCCGCCGACGTCTGCGTCGTGGGCTCCGGCGTGGCCGGGCTGTGCGTCGCCCTGCACGCGCGGGCGGCCGGGCTGTCGGTCGCCGTCGTCACCAAGGTGCGGGTGGACGACGGGTCGACCCGCTGGGCGCAGGGCGGCATCGCCGCCGTCCTCGACCCGGCCGACACCCCCGGGGCGCACGCCCGCGACACCGAGGTGGCCGGCGTCGGGCTGTGCGAGCCCGACGCCGTCTGGGTGCTCGTGCACGAGGGCCCCGGGCGGCTGCGCCAGCTCATCGACTGGGGCGCCGCCTTCGACCGCGACCCCACCGGCACGCTGCTGCTCACCCGGGAGGGCGGGCACTCCGCCGACCGGATCGTGCACGCCGGCGGCGACGCCACCGGATCGGAGGTGCAGCGCGCCCTCACCGACGCCGTCCGCGCCGACCCCGGCGTCACCCTCGTCGAGCACGCGATGGTGCTCGACCTGCTCACCGACGCCGCCGGCCGCGCCGCCGGGGTCACCCTGCACGTGCTGGGCGAGGGCACGGCGGACGGCGTGGGGGCGGTGCGCGCCCGCGCGGTGGTGCTCGCCACCGGCGGCATGGGGCAGGTGTACGCCGCGACCACCAACCCGCCGGTCTCCACCGGGGACGGCGTCGCGCTGGGCCTGCGCGCCGGCGCGGTCGCCACCGACCTGGAGTTCGTCCAGTTCCACCCCACCGCGCTGTACCTGGGCCCGGGCGCGCGCGGCCAGCAGCCGCTGGTCAGCGAGGCGCTGCGCGGCGAGGGGGCGGTGCTGCGCGACCGGGCGGGGGAGCGGTTCATGGTCGGGGCGCACCCGCTGGCCGAGCTCGCCCCCCGCGACGTGGTGGCCAAGGCGATCACCCGCGTGCAGCTGCGTGACGGCGTCGACCACGTGGAGCTCGACGCGCGCGCGGTGCCGGGGCTGGCGGCGCGCTTCCCGACCATCGTGGCCAGCTGCCGGGCGGCCGGCGTCGACCCGGTCACCGACCTGGTGCCGGTCACCCCGGCCGCGCACTACGCCTCCGGCGGTCTGGTCACCGACCTGGCCGGCCGGACGACGGTGCCCGGGCTGTATGCCTGCGGCGAGGTCGCCTGCACCGGCGTGCACGGGGCCAACCGGCTGGCGTCGAACTCGCTGCTCGAGGGGCTGGTGTTCGCCGCCCGCATCGGCGCCGAGCTGGCCGCGCAGCTGCCGCCGTCCGCCCCCGTGGTGGCCGCGGAGGCCGCACCGTCCGGGCTGCTCGACCCCGCCGGCCGCCGGGAGGTCACCGAGACCATGTCCGCCCGGGTGGGCGCGCTGCGCAGCGGCACCGGGCTGGCCGAGGCGACCGGCCGGCTGGCCGAGCTGGCCGCGGGGCTCGGCGGGGACGCCGCGCCCGGGGTGGCCGGCTGGGAGGCCACCGACCTGCTCACCGTCGCCAGCGCCCTGACCACCGCCGCCGCGGCCCGCGAGGAGACCCGGGGCTGCCACTGGCGCGAGGACCACCCCGGCGCCGAGGAGGCGTGGCGGGTGCACCTGGACCTGCGGCTGGACGCCGACGGTGCCCTGCAGGTGACCCGCCGCCCGGTGGGGGCGCCCGCCGTGCCGCCGTGGTGAGCGACCCGCGCTCGCTGGAGGGCACCGGGCTGGACGAGGCGTGGGTGACCGAGCTGGTCGAGCGGACCCTGGCCGAGGACCTCACCGGCGGAACCCCGCTGCCCGGCGCCCCCGACCTCGCCGTCGCCCACGACGTCACCAGCGCGGCCACCGTCCCGCCCGGGCAGCTCGGCACCGCCGACCTCGTCGCCCGTGCCGACGGCGTGCTCGCCGGCCTGCCGGTGGCCGCGCGGGTCCTGACCCGGCTGGCGCCCGGCGCCGCCCTGACCGCGGGCGCCGCAGACGGCGACCGGGTGGCCCGCGGTGACGTGCTGCTCACCGTGCGCGGGCCGGTGCGGGCGCTGCTGGCCGCCGAGCGCAGCGCGCTGAACATCGCCGGCCGGGCCAGCGGCATCGCCACGCTCACCCGCCGGTGGGTCGACGCGGTCGCGGGCACCGGCGCGGTCGTCCTCGACACCCGCAAGACCACCCCGGGCCTGCGCCCGCTGGAGAAGTACGCCGTGCGCTGCGGGGGCGGGTCCAACAAGCGCATGGGCCTCTACGACGTCGCCATGGTCAAGGACAACCACGTGGCCGCCGCCGGCTCGGTCGCCGCCGCGGTCGCCGCGGTGCGCGAGCGGGCGCCGCGGGTGACGGTGCAGGTGGAGGTGGACCTGCCGGCGCAGGCGGTCGAGGCGGTCGAGGCCGGCGCGGACTTCCTGCTCTGCGACAACATGCCCCCCGACGTGCTGCGCGAGGTGGTCGCCCTGGTCGCCGGCCGCGCCGAGCTGGAGGCCACCGGCGGGCTGACCCTCGACGTGGCCCGCGCGGTGGCCGAGACCGGCGTGGACTACCTGTCGGTCGGGGGGCTCACGCACTCCGCGCCGATCCTCGACCTCGCGCTCGACCTGCGGGCGGGCTGAGCGGTGTTGCTCACCGTCGACGTCGGCAACAGCCAGACCGTGCTGGCCACCTTCGACGGCGCGCGGCGGGTGGGCAGCTGGCGGGTGACGACGGCGGCCCGCGCCACCTCCGACGAGCTGCGGATGGTCTGGCGTGGGCTGCTGCGCGACACCGAGGTCACCGGGGTGGCGGCCTGCTCCACGGTGCCCGCGCTGCTGCCGGCCCTGCGCGCGCTGCTGGACTCCCTGGAGGTGCCGGTCGTCCTCGTCGGCCCCGGCGTGCGGACCGGCGTCCCGCTGCACGTGGACAACCCGCGCGAGGTGGGCGCCGACCGGGTGGTCACCGCGCTGGCCGCGCACGAGCTGTTCGGCCGCGCGCCCGACGGCCGCGGCCGGCCGGTCGTGGTGGTCGACTTCGGCACCTCGACCAACGTCGACGCGGTCGGCCCCGACGGGCAGTTCCTCGGCGGCGCGCTGGCACCCGGCGTGGAGGTCAGCCTGGAGGCGCTGGCGACCCGGGCGGCGCAGCTGCGCTCGGTGGAGCTGACCGTGCCGCCGCAGGCCATCGGCAAGAACACCGTCGCGGCCCTGCAGTCCGGCCTGGTGCTCGGCTTCGCCGGGCTGGTCGACGGGCTGGTCGGCCGGATCGCCGCCGAGCTGGTCGGGCAGTTCGGCGCCACCCCGGTGGTCGTGGCCACCGGGGGGCTGGCCCCGCTGGTGGCCGACAGCTGCCGGTCGATCGGCGCGCGGGAGCCCGACCTCACGGTGCACGGGCTGCGGCTGGCCTTCGAGCGCCAGCAGGCTCACGGTCACGCGCCCGCCCGGCGTCCCGGCTCCCCGTAGGCTCGCTGCCCGTGAGTGAGCAACCCCCCGGTCCGGCCGACGACGAGCTGCCCGAACAGCTGCGGGTGCGCCGGGCGAAGCTGGACCGGATGCGCGACGCCGGCATCGACCCCTACCCGGTCGCCGTGCCGCGCACGACCACGCTGGCCGCGGTGCGGGAGAGGCACCCCGACCTGGAGCCGGACACGCTGACGGGGGAGCGGGTCGGCGTCACGGGGCGGGTCATCTTCGTGCGCAACACCGGCAAGCTGTGCTTCGCGACGCTGCGGGAGGGCGACGCCGAGCTGCAGGTGATGCTCTCCCTGGACCGGGTCGGCGCCGACGCCCTCGGCGCGTGGAAGTCCGACGTCGACCTCGGCGACCACGTCTTCGTCGAGGGCGAGGTCGGGACGTCGCGCCGCGGGGAGCTGTCGGTCTTCGCCGACTCCTGGCGGATGGCCGCCAAGGCGCTGCGGCCGCTGCCGGTGGCGCACAAGCCGATGAGCGAGGAACTGCGGGTGCGCCGCCGCTACGTCGACCTCATCGTGCGCGACGAGGCCCGGCGCACCGTGCGCCAGCGCGCGACCGTCATGTCCACGCTGCGGTCGTCGATGGCCGCGCGCGGTTTCCTCGAGGTCGAGACACCGATGTTGCAGACGGTCCACGGCGGGGCCGCGGCCCGGCCGTTCCGCACGCACATGAACGCATTCGACCTCGACCTGTACCTGCGCATCGCGCCGGAGCTGTTCCTGAAGCGCTGCATCGTCGGCGGCCTGGACCGGGTCTTCGAGATCAACCGGAACTTCCGCAACGAGGGGGCCGACAGCACGCACTCGCCGGAGTTCGCGATGCTGGAGGCCTATCAGGCCCACGCCGACTACCAGGTGATGGCCACCCTCACCCGGGAGCTGACGCAGGAGTGCTGCGCCGCGGTGTTCGGCGACCACGTGGCGCGGCACAACGACGGCACCGAGGTCGACCTGTCGGGGGAGTGGCGGCAGGTGCCGCTGTACGCGGCGGTCTCCGAGGCCGTCGGCGAGGAGGTCACCCCGGAGACGCCCGTGGCGGCCCTGCGGGCACTCGCCGAGCGGCACGACGTGGGCGTGGACCCGGCCTGGCTGCCGGGCAAGGTGGTCGAGGAGCTGTTCGAGGCGCTGGTGCAGGACACGCTGCAGGAGCCCACCTTCGTCGTCGACTACCCCCTGGACACCTCGCCGCTGACCCGCGCGCACCGGTCGCAGTCCGGGCTGGCCGAGAAGTGGGACCTCTACGTCGCCGGCGTGGAGCGGGCCACGGCCTACTCCGAGCTGGTCGACCCGGTGGCGCAGCGCGAGCGCCTGGTCGGGCAGGCCCGCCTGGCCGCCCAGGGCGACCCGGAGGCGATGGCGTTCGACGAGGACTTCCTCGAGGCGCTGGAGTACGGGATGCCGCCCACCGGTGGCATGGGGATGGGCATGGACCGGTTGATGATGACGCTCACCGGCTCGGGCATCCGGGAGACGATCCTCTTCCCGTTGGTGCGGCCGCTCCCCACCTGAACGGGGCGGTCCTCTTTCACCCCATTGTGCGGATGCGTGCCTGTTCTTTCCGGGAATGGTCTATGGTCGTGTCCGGCAGAAGAGTCGATCCCGATCCGGGCGAAATCGTCCCCGGACCGAGCGAGCAGTGTGGGAGTGGAGCAGGCGAATGGCGCGCAAGGTGCAGGTCATCCTCAGTGACGACCTCGACGAGGACGTGCCCGCGGACGAGACGGTGAGTTTCTCGCTCGACGGCACCAGCTACGAGATCGACCTGTCGGAGAAGAACGCGCAGGAATTGCGAGACACGTTCTCCCGGTACGTCCAGGCCGCCCGCAAGGTCGGTCGCGGCGGCGGCGGCCGGGCGTCCGGCGGCGGCCGGTCGCGGGCCACCGGCGGCGGTGGCCGCATGGACCGTGAGCAGGCCGGCGCGATCCGCGACTGGGCGCGCAAGAACGGCCACGCGGTCAGCGACCGCGGGCGCATCCCGAGCAGCGTCGTCGAGGCCTACGAGGCCGCGCACTAGGAGGACCCCCTCGCCCCCCGCCGCTCGCAGGCTCGCGGCGGGCCCCTGCGAGGGGGCCGTTCCAGCACGGCGCCGCGGCTCGGCACCTCGACGAGGTGCCGGGCCGCTGTCATCCGGTCACCCGGCGTCACCGGCGGTCGGGCAGGGACCTTCGACCCTGGGGGGTTCCGGACGGTGCGGTGACGGTCGGGGCATGAGCCAGGACGCGGCCGAGACCACCGCCCGTCACGACCCGGCGCCCGCCGCGGGCGTCGCCGCACCGCGACCCCTCACGCCGGCCGCGGTGCAGGGGCCGTGGCAGGCGGCGGGACGGCGCCGGGTGGCCGCCTCCGGCCGGGACCGCTGGACCGCCGGCGTGGACGCCGTGGCCCCCCGGTCGCCCTGGGGCGGCACCGCGCCCAGCCGGCTGCACGCCGTCGGCGACGAGGGGCTCGTCGCCGGCCGGGCGCTGTGCCTGGCGCCGGTCACCCTGCTCGACCCGGCCCTGTGGTCGTGGCCGGACGACGGGGACCACGACGGGCCGCTGTGCTGGGTCTGCCTGGCCCTGACCCGCTGACGCCCGTCTGCTCTGGGCGTAACCGCCGCGGAACACCGGTCCGCCACCATCGGTTGGACCGGACAGCTCCCTCCTCCGCACCGGCCGCGTGCCGACGGAGGGACGGAGACCGCGACTACAGTGGAAAGACCGGTGCCCCGCGCGCCGACGGACGTCGGGTGCTCCTCCCCACCAGGGGAGGGCAGCGCCGGACCAGCCGGTCAGAGGAGAAGCAGCAGATGTTCGAACGGTTCACCGACCGAGCCCGCCGCGTGGTCGTCCTGGCCCAGGAAGAGGCCCGGATGCTCAACCACAACTACATCGGCACCGAGCACATCCTCCTGGGCCTGATCCACGAGGGTGAGGGTGTCGCCGCCAAGGCGCTCGAGTCCCTCGGCATCTCGCTGGAGGGCGTCCGCCAGCAGGTGGAGGAGATCATCGGCCAGGGCCAGCAGGCGCCCTCCGGCCACATCCCCTTCACGCCGCGCGCCAAGAAGGTGCTGGAGCTGTCCCTGCGCGAGGCGCTGCAGCTCGGCCACAACTACATCGGCACCGAGCACATCCTGCTCGGCCTGATCCGCGAGGGCGAGGGCGTCGCCGCCCAGGTCCTGGTGAAGCTGGGCGCCGACCTCAACCGCGTCCGCCAGCAGGTCATCCAGCTGCTGTCCGGCTACCAGGGCAAGGAGCCGGCCGCCGCCGGCGGCCCGGCCGAGGGCACCCCGTCGACCTCGCTCGTGCTCGACCAGTTCGGCCGCAACCTGACGCAGGCCGCCCGCGACTCCAAGCTCGACCCGGTCATCGGGCGGGCCAAGGAGATCGAGCGGGTCATGCAGGTCCTGTCGCGGCGGACCAAGAACAACCCCGTCCTCATCGGCGAGCCCGGCGTCGGCAAGACCGCCGTCGTCGAGGGCCTGGCCCAGGCGATCGTCAAGGGCGAGGTCCCCGAGACGCTGAAGGACAAGCAGCTCTACACCCTCGACCTGGGCGCGCTGGTCGCCGGTTCCCGCTACCGCGGTGACTTCGAGGAACGGCTCAAGAAGGTGCTCAAGGAGATCCGCACCCGCGGCGACATCATCCTGTTCATCGACGAGATCCACACCCTCGTCGGGGCGGGTGCCGCGGAGGGCGCGATCGACGCCGCCAGCATCCTCAAGCCGATGCTGGCCCGCGGCGAGCTGCAGACCATCGGCGCCACCACGCTCGACGAGTACCGCAAGCACCTGGAGAAGGACGCCGCCCTCGAGCGGCGCTTCCAGCCCATCCAGGTCGGCGAGCCGACGCTCACCCACACCATCGAGATCCTCAAGGGCCTGCGGGACCGCTACGAGGCACACCACCGGATCAGCATCACCGACGGCGCGCTCGTGGCCGCTGCGACGCTGGCCGACCGGTACATCTCCGACCGCTTCCTGCCGGACAAGGCGATCGACCTGATCGACGAGGCCGGCGCCCGGATGCGGATCAAGCGGATGACCGCGCCGCCGGACCTGCGCGAGTTCGACGACCGGATCGCGGCCATCCGCCGCGAGAAGGAGTCCGCCATCGACGCGCAGGACTTCGAGAAGGCCGCGTCGCTGCGCGACAAGGAGAAGCAGCTCCTGGGCGAGAAGGCCGAGCGCGAGAAGCAGTGGAAGGCTGGCGACATGGACGTCGTCGCCGAGGTCGACGACGAGCAGATCGCCGAGGTGCTGGCCAACTGGACCGGCATCCCCGTCTTCAAGCTCACCGAGGAGGAGACCACCCGCCTCCTGCGCATGGAGCAGGAGCTCCACAAGCGGATCATCGGCCAGGAAGAGGCCATCAAGAGCGTCAGCCAGGCGATCCGGCGGACGCGGGCGGGCCTCAAGGACCCGCGCCGTCCCGGCGGCTCGTTCATCTTCGCCGGCCCCTCCGGTGTCGGGAAGACCGAGCTGGCCAAGGCGCTCGCGCAGTTCCTCTTCGGCGAGGACGACGCGCTGATCCAGATCGACATGGGCGAGTTCCACGACCGGTTCACCGTGTCGCGGCTGGTCGGTGCCCCTCCCGGCTACGTCGGCTACGACGAGGGTGGCCAGCTGACCGAGAAGGTGCGGCGCAAGCCGTTCTCGGTGGTCCTCTTCGACGAGATCGAGAAGGCGCACGCGGACGTGTTCAACACGCTCCTGCAGGTGCTGGAGGACGGCCGGCTCACCGACGGTCAGGGCCGGATCGTGGACTTCAAGAACACGATCCTCATCCTCACGACCAACCTCGGGACGCGGGACATCTCCAAGGCCGTGGGTCTGGGCTTCCAGGTCGGCAACGACACCCAGTCGAACTACGAGCGGATGAAGCTCAAGGTCAACGAGGAGCTCAAGCAGCACTTCCGGCCGGAGTTCCTCAACCGCATCGACGACATCGTGGTGTTCCACCAGCTGACCGAGGACGAGATCATCGAGATCGTCGACCTCATGGCCGCCCGGGTGGAGAGCCAGCTGGCCAACAAGGACATGGCCCTGGAGATCACCCCCGCGGCGAAGAAGCTGCTGGCACAGCGCGGGTTCGACCCGGTGCTGGGCGCCCGGCCGCTGCGCCGGACGATCCAGCGGGAGATCGAGGACGCCCTGAGCGAGAAGATCCTCTACGGCGAGCTGACCGCCGGTCAGATCATCGTGGTGGACGTCGAGGGCGAGGGCGCCGACGCGAGGTTCACCTTCCGCGGCGAGGCCAAGCCGATCGACCTCCCCGACACCCCGCCGGTCGCCCTGTCCGGCGGCGAGGAGGAGCCTCCGGCCCAGGCCGAGTGAGCTCCTGCAGGAGGACCGGAGGGGCCGTCTCCCGCGAGGGGGGCGGCCCCTCCGGCGTCTCCGGGCCCGCTGACCGCGGCGGCCGGGGTCAGGCGGGCAGCCGGAAGCGGCCGTCCGCGGTCTGCTCGACCAGCCCGTCGGCCAGCAGCGAGTCCAGGCAGCGGGAGCGCTGGACGGCGTCGTCCCACGCGCCGTCCAGCGCGGGCGCCGCCACGGGCCCCTCGGCGGCGCGCAGGACGTCCAGCAGCCGCCCCCGCACCTGCCGGTCCGTGCCGGCGAACCGCTGCACCCGGCGGGGCGGGCCGTCGGCCGCCGGGGAGCCGGCCAGCCGCCACGCACAGCGGTCCCGGACGGGGCAGGCCCCGCAGCGCGGCGTCCGCGCCACGCACACCAGCGCGCCGAGCTCCATGACCGCGACCGAGAACCGCACCGCGCGCGCCGGGTCCGCGGGAGCGAGCTCCGCGACGTCGGTGAGATCGGCGGCTCTCGCGGGCGCGGCGTCGGCCCGGCCGTGCACCAGCCGGGCCACCACCCGCCGCACGTTGGTGTCGACCACCGGCTGCGGCTGCCCGTGGCCGAAGCAGGCGACGGCGCGGGCGGTGTAGGTGCCGACACCCGGCAGCGCCTCCAGCGCGGCCACGTCCGCGGGGACGGCGCCGCCGTGCCGCTCGGTCAGGGCGACAGCGGTCTCCCGCAGCCGCAGCGCCCGCCGCGGGTAGCCGAGCTTGCCCCAGGCGCGGATGACCTCGGCCGGGGACGCCGCGGCCAGGGCCGCCGGGGTGGGCCAGCGGGCCACCCACTCCCGCCACACCGGCTCGACGCGGGCCACCGGCGTCTGCTGCAGCATCACCTCGCTGACCAGCACCGCCCACGGGTCGGTGTCCGGGCGGCGCCACGGCAGGTCGCGGGCGGCGCGGGCGAACCAGTCGACGAGGGTGTCGCCGACGGTGTCGGGCGACGGCGGGAGGGCGCGGGCCGGGCTGTCCACGAGGTCCCAGTGTGCCGCCAACGGGGGACGGCGTGCCGCCGCGGACCGGTCCGCGGGCGCGCACTACCGTTCTCGGCGTGCTGCGCCCGGTCGGCCCCCTGCCCGCGGCGGTCTACTGGCGGCGGCGGCTGCTGGTCCTGCTGCTGGTCGTGGCGGTCCTGGGCGGCGGGGGGTGGCTGCTGGTGGCCGCGCTCGGCGGGACCCCGGGGCGGGCGGCGACGGCCACCGCCGCGGCGACGCCGCAGGCCGCCGCCACCGGGCCGCCGGCACTGGAACGGGTGCTGCCCTCGGTGGCCGGCGTGCGGACGCCCACCCCGGCGCCCGAGCCGCCCGCCGAGCCGGCGCCCGCGCCGACGCAGACCCCCGGGGGGCCCTGCTCGGACGACTCGATCGAGCTGGAGGTGCGCGGCCCTGCCGGCGCGCCGGCCGGCAGCAAGCCGACGTTCGAGCTCGTGGTCACCAACGTCTCGCCGGTGCCGTGCGTGCGGGTCCTCGACGAGCGCCTGCAGGAGGTGCTGATGCTGGACGCGGCCGGCCGGCGGGTGTGGGGCAGCAACGACTGCTTCCCCGGGGACGGCACCGAGACCCGCACCCTGGCGCCGGGGGAGTCGGTGACCGCCGCGCTGGTGTGGGGCGGCCGGACCAGCGAGCCGTCGTGCACCACACCCCGGACCACGCCGCAGCCGGGCGACTACCTGCTGCGCGGCCGGCTGGACACCGAGGTGAGCCCCGACGTGCCCTTCACGATCTCCTGAGCCGGCCCTCCTGCAGGGTCCCGCCGCGGGCTTGCGAGCGGTGGGGGGCAGTGGAAGGACCCCGTCCTCCGCAACCTCGCGAGCTCGGGTTGGGGCCCTGGACAGGGCCGTTCAGCTGTAGCGGTCGAGGATCGAGGTCTCGGCCAGCCGGGAGAGGCCCTCCCGGATGCCGCGGGCCCGCGCCTCGCCGACGCCCTCGACGGCCAGCAGGTCCTCGATGGTGGCGGCGAGCAGCTTCTGCAGCCCGCCGAAGTGGTCGACCAGCCGGTCGATGATGCTCGCGGGCAGCCGCGGGACGCGGGCCAGCAGGCGGTAGCCGCGCGGGCTGACGGGGGAGTCCAGGGCGTCGGCGGACGTCGGCAGCCCGTAGCAGCGGGCCACCGCGGACAGGTCGAGCAGCTCGGTGGCTGACAGCGCGCGCAGGTCGGCGAGGACCTCCTCGATGCCCCGCGGCCGGCGCAGCCCCGAGGGCAGGTAGTCGCGCACGAGCAGCGCGCGGTCCTCCTCGACGCCGGCGAGCATCTCGTCGAGCTGCAGCGCCAGCAGCCGGCCGTCGGTGCCCAGCTCGACGACGAAGCCCTCGATCTCGTCGGCGATGCGGCGGACCATCTCCAGCCGCTGGCTGACGCTCATGGCGTCGCGGACGGTGACGAGGTCCTCGATCTCCAGTGCCGACAGCGTGCTGGCCACCTCGTCCAGGCGCAGCTTGTACCGCTCCAGGGCGGCCAGGGCCTGGTTGGCGCGGGCCAGGATGGTGGTCGGGTGCTCCAGCGTGTAGCGCCGCCCGGCGACGTAGACGCTGATGATGAGCATCGACTGGCTGACCGAGATCACCGGGAAGCCGCTCTGGATGGCGACCCGCTCGGCGGTGCGGTGCCGGGTGCCGGACTCCTCGGTGGGCACGGTGGGGTCGGGCATCAGGTGGACGCCGGCCCGCACGATCCGCGTGCCGTCGTAGGACACGATCACCGCGCCGTCCATCTTGGCCAGCTCCCGCAGCCGGGTGGCCGACAGCGCGACGTCGAGGGCGAAGCCGCCGGTGCAGATGGACTCGACCACCCGGTCGTACCCGAGCACGATGAGCGCACCGGTCCGCCCGGCCAGGATGCGCTCCAGGCCGTCCCGCAGTGCCGTACCCGGTGCGATGCGGCCGAGCAGTTCGCGGAGCGCGACCTCGGAGTCCACAGCGGGGGGCACGAGCGCTCCTGACGTTCGACGTGGTGGCGGCTGAGTCTACGTGGCGCGGGGCGTGCCGGCGGTCGCCGGTGAGCCACCGCTGCCGGATCGAGACGGGTGGGCCTCAGAACAGGCGGGCGAAGGCGGCCCCGAGGTCGGGCACCTCGACCAGCCGCATGCCCCGGGGTGCGCTGCCGGCGTCCTCGGGGACGAACGCGACCTTGTAGCCCTGCCGGGCCGCCTCGGCCAGCCGCCGGCCGGTGCCGCCGACGCGGCGGATCTCCCCGGACAGGCCGACCTCGCCCACCGCGACCAGGCCGCGGGGGAGGGGGACGTCCTTGGCCGCCGACGCGATGGCCAGCGCCAGCGCGAGGTCGGCGGCGGGCTCCGCGATGCGCACCCCGCCCACGGAGGCGGCGAAGACGTCGGCGTCGGCGAGCTTGACCCGGCCGCGCCGCTCCACCACGGCGTTGACCATGGCGACGCGCTGGGAGTCCAGGCCGCTGACCGCCCGGCGGGGCGAGCCACCGCCGCCGGTGCCCGCGACGAGGGCCTGCACCTCGGCCAGCAGCGGCCGGCTGCCCTCCAGCGTGACGGTGACGCAGCTGCCGGGGACCGGTGCGCTGCGCCGGGACACGAACAGCGACGAGGGGTCGGGGACGCCGACGACCCCGGTGTCGCCGATCTCGAAGCAGCCGATCTCGTCGGCCGGGCCGAACCGGTTCTTCATCGCCCGCACCAGCCGCAGCGTCGAGTGCCGCTCCCCGTCGAAGGAGACCACCACGTCGACGAGGTGCTCCAGCGTGCGCGGCCCGGCGATGGCGCCGTCCTTGGTGACGTGGCCGACCAGGATGGTGGTCATCCCCCGGCTCTTGGCGACGGCGGTGAGCGCGCTGGCCACCGCCCGCACCTGGGTGGACCCGCCGTCGGTGCCCTCGACCGCGGGGGAGCGCACCGTCTGCACGCTGTCGAGCACCAGCAGGGAGGGCGCGACGTCCTCGACGTGGGCGAGGACGGCGGACAGCTCGGTCTCCGCGGCCAGGTACAGCTGGTCGTGCAGGGCGCCGATGCGCTCGGCGCGCAGCCGCACCTGGGCCGCGGACTCCTCGCCGGAGACCACGAGGGCCGGGCCGTTCGTGGCGGCCACCCGGTGGGCGACCTCGAGCAGCAGCGTGGACTTGCCGACGCCCGGCTCGCCGGCGACCAGCAGCACCGCGCCGGGCACCAGGCCGCCGCCGAGGACGCGGTCGAACTCGTCGATGCCGGTGGGCACCGCACGGGCGGCGGCCAGCTCCACCTGGGCGATGGGCACCGCCGGTGCGGTCACCGGCCCGGCGGCCACGGCCCGCAGCGGCGAGGCGGGGGTGCCGACCTCCTGCAGGGTGCCCCAGGCCTGGCACTCGGGGCACCGGCCGACCCACTTGGCCGAGGCGTGGCCGCACTCGGTGCAGCGGTGGGCGGGGCGGGTGGACCTCACTCCGGCAGGTGGCACACCGCGACGCTAACCGCCGGGGGTGACGATCCCGGGGACGGCGCGGGGACGCGGGGTCCTTCTCTAGTCGCCGTCGCCCCCGCCGGCCTCGGCCTCCCGCTCGCGGGCGACGTCCTCGGCGCCGTCGGTGCCGCTCTCCTCGCCCTCCTCGTGGTGGAAGTCGAAGGGCTCCTCGCGCGGCAGCACCCGGGCGGGCGTGTTGACCAGCGCCTGCACGGTGATCTCACCGGCGCGCTCGAAGGTCAGGGTGGCCTCGATGCTCTGGCCGGCGGTCAGCTCCTCGGCCAGGCCGACCACCTCGACCGTCGCGCCGCTGGTGCCGCCGAGGAAGACCGTGGACTGCGCCGGGACGGGGATGTCGACCTCCGAGCTGGCCGTCGGCGTGGCCGGGGCGGTCGGGGTGGCGGGGGTGGTCGGCGCCGGGAGCGCGCCGGGGGACGGCGTCGCCGCGGGGTCCGTCGGCGCCGGGGCCGGCACGGGCGTGGTGGGCGCGGCCACCGGCTCGGCGGACGGCGAGCCCGGGACGGCGGGGACGGCGGTGGTCTGCCCGGACACCACGACGCCCTCGAAGGCCTCGCCCTCGATGGACACCAGCCGGTCGGGCTCGTTGTCGGTGTTGACGATCGCCATCTCCAGCTCGGCGTCCTCGCCCTCCTCGTACACCCCGTCCTGCGGGTAGGCGAGGGTGATCGCGCGCAGCTCGACGTCGCCCACCGCGGCCTGCGGGCCGACCTTGTCCCGGTTCTGGGTGGCCGTCTGGGCGACCTGGCCGGCGCTGCACGCGGTGAGCGCGACCGGGCTGAGCAGCAGGGCGCCCATCGTGGCAGCGCGCAGTGCGCGGTTCACAGCCGTCGACCTCCAGGGGGACGTGCCGGCCACCGCACGTCGATGGCCCGAGTCGCGTCGAGCCTAACTCCCGCCCCAGGATGGGCGCCGGGAGGTGAGGGAGTGCCGCACGAGCCGCGCACGCCGAGGCGGCCGGGGGAGGACCCCGCGCTGGCCGCCTTCCCCGCCCGCGCACCGGGCACCCGGCGCTGGTGCTTCGCCGACCAGCTCGGCCCGCACTTCCTCGACGGCCCCGACCAGCCGGTGCTGCTCGTCGAGTCGAAGGCGGTCTTCGCCCGCCGCCGCTTCCACCGCCAGAAGGCCCACCTGGTGCTGTCGGCGCTGCGGCACCGGGCCGCCGAGCTGGGCGAGCAGGCCGAGCTGCACCGGGTGCACGGCTACGCCGAGGCGCTGGACCGGGTGCGGGAGGCGGTGAGCGTGTGCGCGCCCACCACCTGGAGCAGCCGCGACTACGTGCTGCGCCGTCCCGGCCTCACCGTCCTGGCCGCCCGGGGGTTCGTGGCCACCCAGGAGGAGTTCGCCGGCTGGGCCGCCGGACGGGGCCGCCAGCGGCTGCTCATGGAGGACTTCTACCGGCACAACCGCCGCCGGCACGACGTGCTCATGGACGGCGCCGAGCCGGTCGGCGGGCGCTGGAACCTCGACCACGACAACCGCGAGCCGCCGCCCCGGGACGGGCGGATCGGGGTCCCGGAGCCGTGGTGGCCGGAGGAGGACGAGATCGACGCGCAGGTGCGCGCCGACCTCGACCGCTGGGCGGCCGACGGCGAGGTCGCGTTCGTGGGGGACGACGGCCCGCGGCTGTTCCCGGTGACCCGCGCAGAGGCGCTGCACCGGCTGCGCGACTTCCTGGACACCCGGCTGGGCGCGTTCGGGCCGCACGAGGACGCGATGCTGGCCGGCGAGCGGTGGATGGCCCACTCGCTGCTGTCGCCGGCGCTGAACCTCGGCCTGCTGGACCCGGTCGAGGTGGTGCAGGCGGCCGAGCAGCGCTACCGCGACTCGGTGGCGACGGGCGACCCGCTGCCGCTGAACAGCGTGGAGGGGTTCGTCCGCCAGGTGATGGGCTGGCGGGACTACATCTGGCACACCTACTGGCACTTCGGCCGCGACTTCCGGCACGGCAACGCGCTGGCCGCGCACGAGGCGGTGCCGGACTGGCTGGCCGACCTCGACGACGGCGCCGTGGACGCGGCCTGCATGTCCGACGTCCTCGGCGACCTGCGGCGGGACGGCTGGGTGCACCACATCCCGCGGCTGATGGTGCTCGGCAACTACGCGCTGCAGCGCGGCATCGACCCGCTGGCGATGACCGACTGGTTCCACCGCAACTTCGTCGACGGCTACGACTGGGTGATGGTCGCCAACGTCGTCGGCATGAGCCAGCACGCCGACGGCGGCCTGCTGGCCACCAAGCCCTACGCCTCCGGCGGGGCCTACATCGACCGGATGAGCGACTACTGCCGCGGCTGCCGCTACGACCCGCGCAAGCGGCTGGGCGAGGACGCCTGCCCCTTCACCGCCGGCTACTGGGCCTTCCTCGAGCGCAACCGGGAGCGGCTGGCGCCCAACCCGCGGATGCGCCGCGCGCTGCAGGGCCTCGACCGGCTCAAGGGCCTGGAGGAGGTCGTCGAGCAGGAGCGGCTGCGCGGCACCGGGGCGATCTAGCCGCACCCGTCCGGGTGACCGGGGTGCGGTGCGCCCCCGCACCTGCCGATCCCAGGGACGACGGGATCGCGGGCGGAGGTGCGGGATGCGGACGGGACCGGCCTTCGACGACGTCCTGGCCGCGGCGCAGGCCGGCGCGCCGTGGGCCTTCGAGGTGCTCTACCGGGACCTGTCGCCCGCGGTGACCGGCTACCTTCGCCTGCACGGCGCGGCCGAGCCCGACGACCTCGCCAGCGAGACCTTCATCGGCGTCCTGACCGGCCTCCCGGCCTTCCGCGGCGGCGAGGAGGCCCTGCGCGCCTGGGTCTTCACCATCGCCCACCGGCGGCTGGTCGACGACTGGCGCCGCCGCGGCCGGCGCCCGCAGCTGACCGACGACGACACGCTGCTCGCGGAGCACCGCGGCGGCGACGTCGAGGACGACGTCCTCGCGCGGGTGGGCACCGCGGAGGTGGACCGGCTCTGCGCCGGCCTGCCGACCGACCAGCGGGCCGTCCTGCTGCTGCGCATCCTCGCCGACCTCACGGTCGAGCAGGTCGCGGAGGTGCTCGGCAGGTCCGTGGGCTCGGTGAAGGCCCTGCAGCGACGGGGACTGCGCACCCTGCGGACCGCCCTCGACGCGACCTCACCCGGAGGGGTGGGGGTCGGCGCGCACCCTTCTGCGGCCCTCCGGCGATGACAGGGACGAGATGACCACTCCAGCAGACGCCGCCGCCGACGAGCGGGCCTTCGCGGCCTGTCTCGCCGGCCGTCCCGTGCCCGAGGGCGCGGCCGGCCTGGCCGCGTTCACCGACGCGGTCCGGGCGAGCGCCACGGCGCCCGGGCGGCCGAACGCGGCGCTGGCAGGACTGCTGGTGACCGGTCTCCTCGTCCCCACCCAGGAACCGTCCCGCGGGACGGCCGGGCGACCCGCCCGGACCTCACGGAAGAGGCCCCAGATGCTCATCACCACCCTCGTCGCCAAGCTCGCGGCCGCCGGTGCCGTCGCCAAGGCCGCCGCCGGCGCAGGAGTCGTCGCCGTCGCGCTCACCGGCACCGCGACCACCGTCGTCCTGACCACCCCCGAGGAGCCGGCGCCCGCCGTCGTGCAGACGACGCCGGAGACGCCGGACCCGACGACGGAGACGCCGGACCCGACGGACCCGACGACGGAGACGCCGGACCCGACGACGGAGACGCCGGAGACGCCGGAGACGCCGGAGACGCCGGAGACGCCGGAGACGCCGGAGCCTCCCGCCACCGGGGACACCGGCACCGGCGACCCCGCCGCGGCGCGGACGCAGACGGAGTGGGCCGACGGGCCGGCGGCCGGGGAGTCGCACGGGTCCTGGGTCAGCGAGGGCGCCCAGCAGGGCTGGGTGGACGGCGGGACGGTCAGCCGGGAGGCCCGGGAGCGCAACGAGCAGCGGCGGGCCGAGCGCGCCGCCCCCGAGCCGGTCGACGAGCCGGTCGACGAGCCGGCCGCTGACGAGCCGGCCGCTGACGAGCCGGTCACCGCGCAGCAGGGCGAGGGCAACGACAAGGGCAACGGGAAGGGCAACGGGAAGGGCAACGGCAAGAGCGGGCGGTGACCTGCCGCGGGGCCGCGGTCAGGTGACCGCGGCCCCGCCGGCCAGCAGCAGCGCCACGTCGAGGACGGTCAGCAGCATGACCGCGGGGAAGGCCGCCCGGCGGAAGCGCGCCGTCCCCGCCAGGGCCGCGACGGCGACGGCCGGCACGGCCAGCGCGAGCACCGCCCAGCCGGCCGCGGACGGCGCCCCCTCGGGGCCGGCCACCAGCACCAGGGACGCCGCGCCGAGCAGCACCGCGCAGCCGACGGCCGAGCCCCGGGCACCGATCCGGTGCGGCAGTCCGCGGACCCCGGTGGCCAGGTCGTCCTCCAGGTCGGGAGCGGCGTTGGCCAGGTGCGCGGCGGCGCCGAGCGCGGCACCGGCGGTGACCAGCCACCACGGCGCGGCCGGAGCGCCCGGCGCGGCGGCGACCACCCCGGCCGGCAGCGCCCCGAAGCCGGTCGCGTAGGGGAGCACGGAGGCTGCCGTCCGCTTGAGCCCGGCGTTGTACGCCCAGCCACTGGCGACCAGGACGAGCAGCAGCAGCCCCGGCACGGGGCCGAGCAGCAGGGACAGCACGACGGCCGCGGCGGCCGACCCGGCGGCCAGCGTGCGCAGCAGGTCCGGGGTGACCGCGCCCTGCGCGACCGGCTTGTCGGCCCGGGCCACCGTGCGGTCGCGGTCGGCGTCCAGCCAGTCGTTGCTCCAGCCGATCGACACCTGCCCGGCGAGGACGGCCACCGCGAGCAGGACCACCCGACCCGGCGGGACGCCCGCGGCGACCGCGAGCAGGGCGGCCGTCGTGGTGACCGCGACCGTCGGGCCGGCGTGCGTGGCCACCACCAGCGCGCGCAGCGGGGGCGCGGTCCGTCGGCCCGGGGCGTGCACCACGCGGCGACCCTAAGCGGACCGGGGCCGGACGCCGCGGCAACTGTTCACCCGAACCGGTGAACGCGCCTCGGGTGGACGACGTATGCCCGGACGCCGCAGCCCGCCCGGGCACCGCGGCCGCCCAGCACCTGGAGGAACCATGCGCACCACCCTTCGCAGGACGACCCTCGTCGTGGCAGCCGCGCTGCTGACCGGGGCGGTGGCCGCCCCGGCGACCGCCACCGCGACCGACGGCTACCGCGGCGGCGACGACAGCAGCCGCTCGGACGACCGCGGCAACGGCGGCGACCGGCTCCGCGCGGTCGGCCTGGGCCAGGACGGCCGCACGCTGGTCTCCTTCCGCACCTCCGACGCCCGCGACGCGCGGCAGGTGGGCCAGGTGCAGCTCGAGGGCGACACCCGCCTGGTCGGCATCGACTACCGCGTGCAGAACGGCGAGCTGTACGGCGTCGGCGAGAAGGGCGGCATCTACGTGCTCGACGCCGGCAAGGCCGACGCGACCAAGGTCGGCCGGCTCAGCGTGGCGCTGGCGGGGACGTACTTCGGCGTCGACTTCAACCCCGCGGCCAACGCCCTGCGGATCACCAGCGACACCGGCCAGAACCTGCGCCAGCCCTTCGCGGGGGCGGCGAACCCGGACGCGCCCAACGGCGCGACCGTCGTGGACGGCCGGCTGACCAATCCCGTGCCCCCGCCCGGGACGGGCACCACGCCGGCGACCGGCATCAGCGGCTCGGCGTACACGAACAACGACCTGGACGCCGACACCGGGACGGTGCTGTACGACGTCGACACCGCCCTGGACCGGCTGGACATCCAGTCGCCGGCCAACGCCGGCACGCTCGCCCCGGTGGGGCAGCTCGGCGTCGACGCCGGGCCGGACGCCGGCTTCGACATCTACAGCACCGTGCGCGACGGGCGCTCGGTCGCCGTGCAGGGCTTCGCGACCCTGACCGTGGGCGGCGAGAGCCGGCTCTACTCGGTCAACCTGGCCACCGGCGAGGCCGCCGACCGCGGCACCTTCCGGATGCCGGTCACCGACCTCGCCATCGGGCTGAACCAGCTCTGAGCGCCGGCACCGGGCCCGCGCCGGACTCCTCCGGCGCGGGCCCGGTGCGCCGGGCCCGCGCCGTCCCCGGCGGGTCGTCCGACGCGTGGCCGCCGGGCACCTGACCTGCGGGGACGCCTCCCGCACCCACCCCGGTCCGGCCGCCCCGCCGGTGGCGCGGAGGGCGGACCGGGAGGTGCGACGCCCCGCCCGCACGCACATCGACCGGGCTCCTGTCAACCCCTCGCAGCGACTCCACCGGGCCGCTGACCTGCGCGTTTACGGATCCAGGGGGTCCCGTTCGCCGGGCTGCCGTGGTAGCCTGTGGACAGCGAAAGGGGTCACACACACATGGGCTTCACTGTCGGCGAGACCGTTGTCTACCCGCACCACGGAGCCGCTCTCATCGAGGCGATCGAGACGCGGACCATCAAGGGTGAAGAGAGGGCCTACCTCGTGCTGAAGGTCGCCCAGGGCGACCTCACCGTGCGCGTGCCGGCCGACAACGCAGAGATCGTCGGCGTCCGGGACGTCGTCGGTCAGGACGGACTGAACCGGGTCTTCGAGGTGCTGCGCGCCCCGCACACCGAGGAGCCGACCAACTGGTCGCGCCGCTACAAGGCCAACCTCGAGAAGCTCGCCTCCGGCGACGTCAACAAGGTCGCCGAGGTCGTCCGTGACCTGTGGCGCCGCGACAAGGACCGCGGGCTGTCCGCCGGCGAGAAGCGCATGCTGTCCAAGGCGCGTCAGATCCTGGTCAGCGAGCTCGCCCTCGCGGAGGGCACCAACGAGGACAAGGCCGAGGTCCTCCTCGACGAGGTCCTCGCCAGCTGAGCTCGCCCCCCGAGCTCGGCCCGCACCCCCGGACCACTCCCGTGCACGCTGCCGGCATCGTCGCAGCGGCCGGGAGTGGCTCGCGTCTGGGGGCGGACCGGCCGAAGGCGCTGGTCCCGCTCGCCGGCCGCCCGCTGGTTCGCTGGTCGGTGGAGGCGCTCCTGGCCGGCGGGGTGGCCGAGGTGGTGGTGGCCGTGCCCGCCGACGAGCTCGCCGCCTTCGCCGCCGTCCTGCCCGCCGACGTCCGGCTGGTCGTCGGCGGCACCAGCCGGACGGCGTCGGTGCGCGCCGCCCTCGCCGCCGTCGGCGACCACGCCGACGCGGTCCTGGTGCACGACGCGGCCCGCCCGCTGACCCCGCCCGGTGTGGTGGCCCGCGTGCTCGCCGCGCTGGCCGCCGGCGCCCCGGCCGTGGTGCCGGTGCTGCCCGTGGTCGACACCACCGTCAGCGTGGCCGGCGACGGCGTGGTCACCGGCACGCTGCCGCGGGAGACGCTGCGCCGCGTGCAGACCCCGCAGGGCTTCGCGCGGGCCGTCCTCGCCGACGCCTACGGCCGGCTGCCCCCCGGCGCGGAGCTGACCGACGACGCCGCCGTCGTGCGCGCCGACGGGGTGGCGGTGGCGACGGTGGCCGGCGACGAGCGCTCGGCGAAGGTGACGGTGGCGCACGACCTGGCACTGGCCGAGTTGACCGTGAGGACGACGGGCGAGCGAGCATCGGGTGCTCCGGTGACCGACGTGCTGCCGAGGGTGGGCATCGGCGTCGACGTGCACCCGGTCGAGGCCGGCCGCCCCTGCTGGCTGGCCGGGCTGGAGTGGCCGGGCGTGGACGGCTGCGCGGGGCACTCCGACGGCGACGTCGCGGCCCACGCGCTCACCGACGCCGTCCTGTCCGCCGCCGGGCTCGGCGACATCGGCGGCCTGCTGGGCACCGGCGACCCCCGCTGGGCCGGGGCGCGCGGGGCGGCCGTCCTCGCCCACGTGCGCGAGGTCCTGGAGACGGCCGGGTGGCGGGTCGGCAACGCCGCCGTGCAGCTGGTCGGCAGCACGCCGCGGGTCGGTCCCCGCCGCGCGGAGGCCGAGCGGGTGCTCGGGGAGGCGCTGGGCGCGCCGGTGAGCGTCACGGCGACCACGACCGACGGCCTGGGCCTCACCGGTCGCGGCGAGGGCCGGGCGGCGATGGCGACGGCGCTGGTGGTCCGGACGGCGGCCGTAGACTCCCCGCGGTGAGCCTCCGCCTGTACGACACGGCCGCCCGCGCGGTCCGCGAGTTCACGCCCCTGCGTGCCGGGCAGGCCTCCGTCTACGTCTGCGGGCTCACCGTGCAGGGGCCGCCGCACGTCGGGCACGTCCGCGCCGCGCTGTCCTTCGACGTGCTGCGCCGCTGGCTGGCCGCCTCCGGCCTCGAGGTCACCTACGTCCGCAACGTCACCGACATCGACGACAAGATCCTCGCCCGGGCCGCCGAGCGGGGCGTGCCGTGGTGGGCCTGGGCGTACACCAACGAGCTGGCCTGCACCCGCGCCTACGACGCTCTCGGGGTGCTGCCGCCCACGTACGAGCCGCGCGCCACCGGGCACGTCCCGGACATGGTCGAGCTGATCGCGCGGCTGGTGGAGCGTGGCCACGCCTACGCCGTCGACGGCGACGTCTACTTCGACGTCCGCTCCTTCCCCGACTACGGCGCCCTGACCCGCCAGCGGGTGGAGGACCTGGAGCCGGCCGCCGACACCGAGACCGACGAGCGCAAGCACGACCCCCGCGACTTCGCGCTGTGGAAGGCGCACAAGCCCGGCGAGCCGGAGACCGCGTCGTGGGCCACCCCGTGGGGCCGCGGCCGCCCGGGCTGGCACCTGGAGTGCTCGGCGATGGCCGAGCGGTACCTCGGGCCGGAGTTCGACCTCCACGGTGGCGGGCTGGACCTGCGCTTCCCGCACCACGAGAACGAGCAGGCCCAGTCGCGCGCCGCCGGCGACGGGTTCGCCCGGTACTGGGTGCACAACGGCTGGGTGACCCTCGGCGGGGAGAAGATGAGCAAGTCGCTGGGCAACACCGCGCTGGTCGACGAGGTGGTGCGGCGGGCCCGGCCGGTCGAGCTGCGCTACTACCTGGTCGCCCCGCACTACCGCTCGACGATCGAGTTCACCGACGCCGCGCTGGCCGAGGCCGGGGCCGCCTACCGCCGGATCGAGTCCTTCGTGCGGCGCGCCGCTGAGCGGGTGGGCGCGGACGCCGGCGGCCCGGTGCTGTGCGCCGACTTCACCGCCGCCCTGGACGACGACCTGGCCACCCCCGCCGCGGTCGCCGCCGTCCACGAGACGGTCCGGCAGGGCAACACCGCGCTGGCCGAGGGCGACGACAAGGCGGTCGCCGGCGCGCTGGGCTCGGTGCGCGCGATGCTCGGCGTCCTCGGCCTGGACCCGCTGGACCCCCACTGGGCCGGCGGGGGAGGCGACGACCGGCTGTCCGGGGTGGCCGACGGGCTGGTCGCGCTCGCCCTGGAGCAGCGGCAGTCCGCCCGCGCGCGCCGGGACTACGCCGCGGCCGACGCCATCCGGGGCTCCCTGGCAGCACTCGGTGTCCAGGTCGAGGACACCCCCTCCGGACCGCGATGGGAGCTGAGCCGCTGATGGCGGGCAACAGCCAGCGCCGGGGGCGCTCGGCCGGCGCGGGCAAGAAGACCGCGACCGCCGGCACCGGCGGCAAGAACCGGCGCTCGCTGGCCGGGCGGGGCGCCACCCCGCCGGCCGAGATGCGCCCGGGGCACCCCGCCCAGCGGCGCGCCGCCGCCGACGCCCGGCGGCGGACCGAGCGTGACCGCAGCCGCCAGCGCACCGAGGAGGCGCCCGAGCTGCTGCTGGGCCGCAACCCGGTGGTGGAGGCGCTGCGGGCGCAGATCCCGGCCACCGCGCTGTACGTGGTCACCGGGGACTCCCGGGCCCAGACCGACGAGCGGATCACCGAGGCGCTGCACCTGGCCAACGACCGTGGCCTGCCGCTGCTGGAGGTGGGCCGGGCCGAGTTCGACCGGATGTCCAACGGGGCGCTGCACCAGGGCATCGGCCTGCAGGTGCCGCCCTACCAGTACGCGCACCCCGACGACCTGCTCGACCTCGCCCGCGACTCCGGCCGCCCGCCGCTGGTGGTCGCCATGGACGGTGTCACCGACCCGCGCAACCTCGGCGCCGTCGTCCGCTCGGCCGCCGCGTTCGATGCGCACGGCGTCGTCGTCCCGCAGCGCCGGTCGGTCGGCATGACCGCGTCGGCCTGGCGCACCAGCGCCGGCGCCGCGGCGCGGCTGCCGGTGGCCCGCGCGGTCAACCTGGCCCGGGCGCTGGGCTCCTACCAGGACGCCGGGCTGATGACCGTCGGGCTGGCCGGCGACGGCGACGTCGACGTGCACGACTTCGACGGCTTCGCCGACCCGCTCGCCCTGGTGGTCGGCGCCGAGGGGACGGGGCTGTCCCGGCTGGTCCGCGAGCGCTGCGACGTCGTCGTCCGCATCCCCATCGCACGGGACACCGAGTCGCTCAACGTCAGCGTGGCCGCCGGCATCGCGCTCTACCACACTGCGACCCTCCGGGCCGCACCGCGGCCGGGTGGCGGCACGGCGTGAGCTGAGCCGTTCCGCCACCTCGTCGCGGACCCCTCCGGGCCCCACTCCTCGGCGGCCCTCGCAGGGCGCCTCGCGGGTGCGGTCGCTACCCCAGCAGCTGGGCGACGGTGTAGATCACCAGGCCGGCCAGGCCGCCGACCACGGTCCCGTTGATCCGGATGAACTGGAGATCCCGGCCGACCTGCAGCTCGATGCGGCGGCTGGTCTCCTCGGTGTCCCAGCGCGCAACGGTGCTGCCCACGAGGTCGGCGAGGTCGCCGGAGAACCGCTCCACCAGGTAGCCGGCGGCCCCGTGCGCGTGCCGCTGCACCAGCTCGCGCACCCGCGGGTCGGTCTGCAGCAGCCCGGCGCCCTCGCGGACCATGCCGGCCAGCCGGGCGCGCAGCGCCGACCCGGGGTCGGCGGCGGCGGCCAGCGCGGCGTCCTTGAGCGTCGTCCACAGCGACCCGGACCAGGTCCGGACGGCGGGGTGGTCGAGCAGTTCGGCCTTGAGCTCCTCGACGCGGGCCGCGGTGGCCGGGTCGGTGCGCAGCGCGTGCACGTAGCGGCGCAGCCGGGCGTCGTACACCCGGCGCAGCTCGTGGCGGGGGTCGTCGCCGACCTCCGCGAGGAAGACCTGCACCCCGGAGAAGACGCGGTCGAACACCCGGTCGTCGACCCAGTCGGGAACCCAGGCGGGGGAGGCGTCGCCCAGCTGGGCGCGGAAGACCACCCGGTTGTCCTCGAGGAAGCGGGCCAGCCCGCGCAGCGCGGCGGACAGCACCTCCTGGTGCCGGTCGCCGTCCACCACCAGCTCCAGCGTCCGCGCCACCACCGGGGCGGCCGGGGTGGCGTGCAGCCTGCGGTCCACCAGGTCGGCGACCGCGGGCCGCAGGTCGTCGTCCTTGAGCAGCCCGGCGACCGAGTGCAGCAGCGCCCCGGCGTCCCCGGCCAGCCGCTCGGCGCGGCCGGGTGCGGCGAGGAAGGCACCCAGCCGGCCGGGGACGTCGATGGTGGTCAGCTTCTCCTCGACCACGCTGCGGGTCAGGAAGTTCTGCTGCACGAAGGTGCCCAGGCTCGCGCCGATCTGGTCCTTCTTGCGCGGGATGATCGCCGTGTGCGGGATGGGCAGCCGCATCGGGTGCCGGAAGATCGCGGTGACGGCGAACCAGTCGGCCAGCGCCCCGACCATGGAGGCCTCCGCGGTGGCCCGCACGTAGCCGACCCACGCGCCGGCCTCCTCGCCGAGCAGCACGCAGCCGAGGAAGACGGCGGCGGCGAGCACGAACAGCCCGGTGGCCAGCCGCTTCATCCGGGCCAGGTCGCGGGCCCGCTCCGGGTCGTCCAGGGAGGCGGCCAGCGGGGCGGGCGGCGAGCTGGACGACACCCCGCCCACCTTATGAGAGCGGCCCTTGAGAGAGCGGCCTGGTCGCGAGGCTCGTCGCGGGCCCGGACGGGGGCCGCTCAGCCCTCGGTGGCACCGAGGGTGACGTCGATCTGCTCGGTGGACTGCCCGCGCCGCACGGTGAGGGTGACCTCCTCACCGGGCGAGGCGCTGCGGACGGCGGCGGTCAGCTCGGTGGAGGTGGTCACCAACCGGTCGCCGACCGCGGTGACCACGTCGCCGGCCTGCAGGCCCGCGTCCGACGCCGGCGTGCCGGGCTGCACCTGCACCACCTGCGCGCCGGTGCCGATCCCGGGGTTGGTGCCGTCCGGGGCGGTCTGGGCGCTGACGCCGAGGTAGGTGATGTCGGCCGAGCCGTCGGCCACGATCTCCTGGGCGATCCGCTCCGCGGTGTTGCCCGGGATGGCGAACCCGACGCCGATGCTGCCGCTCTGCGCCTGCTGGCCGGGCGCGCCCGAGGCCACCGTGGCGATCGCGGTGTTGATGCCGATCACCTCGCCGGCGCCGTTGACCAGCGCGCCGCCGGAGTTGCCGGGGTTGATGGCGGCGTCGGTCTGCAGCGCGTCGATGACGGTGGCGTCGCCCTCGGTGGAGCCGGTGGCCACCGCCCGCCCCCGGGCGCTGATGATGCCGTCGGTGACGGTGTCGGACAGGCCGAGCGGGGCGCCGATGGCGACGGCCAGGTCGCCGACCTGCACCGCGTCGGAGTCGCCGAACGTGGCCGGGGCGAGGCCGGAGGCGTCCTCCAGCCGCAGCACCGCCAGGTCGTACACCGGCTGGGTGCCGACGACGGTGGCGTCGTAGAGGGTGCCGTCGGGGGTGCGCACCGAGACGACCGGCTGGCCGGCGCCGTCGATGCTGACCACGTGGTCGTTGGTCAGCACGTAGCCGTCCTCGCTGAGGACGACGCCCGAGCCGCTGCCCGAGCCCGAGCCGTTGGTGACGTAGACGGTGACCGCGCTGGGCGCCGCCTTGGCCGCGGCCGCGGTGACGGCGGTGGCCGTCTCCGGGTTGGTGATGGTGACGTTCTGCGCGGCGGCCGTGCCGGCGTCGCTGCCGGGGCCGTCGGCACCGTCGGCGAGCAGCACGACCCCGGCGCCGGCGCCGCCGCCGACCAGGGCGCCGGCGAGCAGGCCGGCCACGCCCATCCGCAGCCGGCCGGCGCGGTGGGACGGCTGCTGCGGGCCCGGCTGCTGCGGGACCGGCGGGCCGAACGGCGGCGGCCCGGGGTAGGGCTGTCCGGGTGCGGTGGGACCCTGCGCCGCCGGCCCGTCGGCCGACCGCTGCGGCCAGCCCGGCTGCGCCCAGGTGCCCGGCGCCGGGGTGGGGTTGCCGTAGGGGTCCACGTGTCCTCGTCCTCCTCGTGGGCGGCCCTGCGCCACCCTCGGGCCACCACTGTCGTCCCTGCGACTGGTCCGCCGCTGACGGTCCCCTGTGAGGTCGCTGGACGCCTCAGCCGGGGACGCCGGGCACCAGCCTGCCGCGCGCCACCAGCTCCAGCACCGTCCACACGGTGGTGACCTGCGCGGCCAGCAGGCCGACCAGCACCAGCAGCTGGGTGGCACCGGCCTCCAGCGGCGTCCCGCCGCCGAGCAGCACCCCGACGAAGGCGCCGGGCAGCGTGACCAGCCCGACGGTGCGGGTCTGGTCCAGCGGCGGCACCAGCGCGGTGGCCGCCGCCGGGCCGAGCACCTCGCGGACGGCGTCGCGCCGCAGCAGCCCGACGGCGAGCGCGGCTTCCACCTCCCCGCGCCGGGCGGCCAGCTCCTCCCGCAGCCGCCGGCCGGCCAGCGACGTCGCGGTCATCGCCCCGCCGACGAGGATCCCGGCGACCGGGACCACCGCCTCCCCGCGCAGCGGCACGGTGCCGCTGGCCAGCACGAGGGCCACCACCGGGACCGCGCCGGCGAGCACCGGGACGGCGGCGGTGCCCACCCGGCCGGCGGCACCGGCGCTGCGCAGCGCCGGCCCGGTCGCCCGCCCGGCCGCGGTGACGGCGGCGACGCCGACCATGAGCAGCACGAACAGCGCCGAGAGGGGCAGCGAGCGGACGACGACGAGCAGCACGGCCGAGACCGCGGCCAGCTGGACGGTCGCGCGCACGGCGGCCACCACGACCGGGCGGTCCTGGCCCAGGCCGGACAGCCGGCCGGCCACGGCGGCGACCGCGGTGAGCGCGACCAGGGCTGCCGCCAGCCGGGGCCCGAGGTCGACGGCGGAGGAACCCACGGGTGTCGATCATGCACCGCGCCGTCCCCGAGGTGCCTCCCGCGCGCGAGGCGCCTCACCCGACGGCGATGATCTCCTCGCGGGGCTCGGTGGAGGACCGCCGGTGCACCGGGGGCACGAAGACCATCGGCGAGGTGCAGTGCCGCAGCAGCCAGCGGTGCAGCCCGTCCAGCGGCCGGTGCAGCAGCCCGCCGTGCCCCGCGGTCATCACCAGCAGCGGCGTCGGGCAGGCCGCGGCCAGCACCCGCCCGCCGGTCGGGGAGGGCACCGGTGCGTGCGTCACCCGCAGGTCGGGCCAGCGCTCGTCCCACTGCGGGGAGTCGGCGGCCCACGCGCCGCCGTCGTCCGGCCGGGTGTGCAGCACCAGCAGCGGTGTCCGGGTGCGCAGCGCGGCCTCCGCCGCGAACGCCACCACCGGCTCGTCGTCCTCCCGCTCGCCGAGGCCGAGCACCGCCACGTCCGGGCGGGAGCCGGTGCCACCGGGCCGGGACCGCGGGACGACGACCACCGGGCGGGGGGAGCGGGCAGCGACCCGCTGGGCGACCGAGGCGAGCACCAGCTCGTCGGCCACGCCGGTGGTGGCGATGCCGAGGACGACGAGCTGCGCGTCCTCGGCGGCGCGCAGCAGCGCGGCCGCCGGGTCACCGGGCACCACCTCGGTGGAGACGGGGACCGACGGCGCGGTGTGCACGGCGACCGTGTACGCCTGCGCGGTGGCGCCGCGGGCGCGCGGCAGCCAGGCCGCGGGGGAGCCGGCGACGCCGCGGTGCCCGAGGTGGGGCGTGGCGTGCACGATCCGCAGCGGGGCGCCGCGGCGGGCGGCGTCCTCGGCGGCCCACCGGACCGCGCGCAGCCCGCACTCGCTGCCGTCGGCGCCGACCACGACGGGCGGTGGCGGCGGGCCGTCCCCCGGCGCGCGCGGCGCAGGCGTCGTCCCGGCTGGGGTCGGGGTCGTCGTGGACACGGGCACCTCCGGATGACGGTCGTCCCCCCGTGGCTGCCGTCGAGGGTCCTCGCCCGCGCCGCCGCTGGGAAGCCGTCCGGCCACGGAGGGTGCAACTGCGTGCGGGCTGGGTAGGGGCGGGACCCGGACCCCCGCTCGCCGGTGGCGCCCGGTCCCTCGTGTCCGCCCCCGCTCCTGGAGGGTGCCCCGTGTCCACCCGCGGTCTGCTCCACCGCCTCCTGCTCGGTCTCGGCGCCGTCGCCGTCGGCGTGCTCGTCGTCGCCGGTGGCCTGGCCCTGCGCCCGCCCGGCCTGGTCGCGGTGGGGATGGCCGCGGTGGTGGCCGCCTCGCTGGTCGCCGGCGTCTCCCGCGACTCCCTGCCCGGGCCGGCTGAGGTCGTCGACGTCGCCTGGAAGGCCGGGGCGGCGACCGTCGTGGCGCTCCTGGCCCTGTGCGGGGCCGCCGTCCTCGGCGGGTCGGTGCTCACCCTCCTGCTGGCCGGGGCCGCCGCGCTGGCCGGCACCGTCACGTGGCTGGTCCGCGCGCACCGCGCGCCGGCGCCGTCCGCGCCCGCCGCGGCCCGCCGGCCGTCGTCCCCGCGGCCGGTGTCCGCGCTGGCGACCGACGAGCTGGGCCGGGAGTGGACGCGGACGTCGGCGGCGCTGGCCGGCCGGCTGGACGCCGCCACCCGCGCAGCGATCGTCGCCCGCCGCGAGGAGACCCTCGACGAGCTCGAGCGGCGCGACCCGGAGGGCTTCGCGCGGTGGATCGCCGGCCTGCCCGTGGCCGACAGCGACCCCGGCGGCGAGCTGCGGCACGGCGACCCCGCCCCCTGAGTCCCCGAGGCGGGGCGGGCACACCCGACGCGCGCGTCGCCTCCTCCACCGCGCACCAGGAGCCGCCGTGTCGATCCCCCGCGCCGCAGCGCCCCCGCCCGTCGCCGTCACCGGTGCCACGGGCGGCCTCGGGGGCCGGGTCGCCCGCATCCTCGCCGGCACGGGCGTCGCCCAGCGGCTGCTCGTCCGTGACCCGTCGCGCGCCCCACGAGTGCCCGGCGCCACCACCGCCGTCGCCACCTTCGGCGACCGCGCCGCGGTGCGGCAGGCCCTGACCGGCGTCCCCACCGTCCTGATGGTCTCGGCCTCCGAGACGCCCGACCGCCTCGACCAGCACCGCGCCTTCGTCGACGCCGCCGTCGACGCCGGCGTGCGGCACCTGGTCTACGTCTCCTTCCTCGGCGCCGCCCCCGACGCCACGTTCACCCTCGCGCGCGACCACTGGGCGACCGAGCAGCACGTGCGGGCCAGCGGGCTGTCCGCCACGTTCCTGCGGGACAACCTCTACGCCGACTTCCTGCCGGCGCTGGTGGGGGAGGACGGCGTGATCCGCGGGCCGGCCGGCGACGGGCGCGTCTCCGCCGTCGCCCGGGACGACGTCGCCGAGGTGGCGGCCGTCGTCCTCCGTGACCCGGGCGCCCACGTCGGGCGGACCCACGACCTCACCGGACCCGCGGCCCTGACCCTCGCCGAGGTGGCGGACACGCTGACCGCAGCCACCGGCCGGGCGGTGACCTACCACGCGGAGACGGTGCAGGAGGCGTACGCCTCCCGCGCCGCCACCGGCGCGCCCGACTGGCAGGTGGACGCCTGGGTGTCGACCTACACCGCGATCGCCGCCGGCGAGATGGCCGCGGTGAGCACCGCGGTGGCCGACGTCACCGGCCGCCCGCCGCGGAGCCCGGCGGACCTGCTCCGGGACCGCCCCTGAGCGCTCCCCGGCCCCGCGGGCCCCAGGTTCGACGCCGGCGTCGTGGCCGACCCGGCAGGGCACCGCGGCAGGGTGCTGTACGACACCACCACGTCGGGCGGCCGGGTCGGCGCCTCCGGGTCCCTAGACTCGTCCCCGTGGTCCGCCGGCGTGGCGCAACTGGTAGCGCACCCGACTTGTAATCGGGCGGTTGGGGGTTCGAGTCCCCCCGTCGGCTCAAAGGTCCAGCTCAGCAAGCTGCTCGTAGCTTGGAGGGAGTCAGCAAACCCACCGTGCCCCACTTTACCCCCACCTTTTACCGGCCACTGAAACGCACTGTGCGGCGGGAGATGCTCGCCCACCTCTTCCACACCAGGGGGCCGGCGGACGTCTCGTGCGCCTCAGGTCACTCGCTGGGGACACGGCCTGCCTCGATGAAGGCGTCGAGTGATGAGCGCTGCAGGCGCACGTACTTGCCGAGCTTGACGTAGGAGATGCGCCGCTGGGCAACGAGTCGGCGGATGAATCGCTCGCCGGTCCCGAGGTACTCCCCGGCTTGACCGATGGTCAACAGTTCATCCTGTGGGGCGTGGGCCGTAGCGGCGCGCAAAGGATTCGGTCGGCTCATGTGGGTGAGCGTGATGTCTGCCCCTCCGGTTTTCCGCCAGTGACCGCAGCGACGTCTCGGTGAGCCACAAGGTCCGCTCGCAAGTCCCCCGGTCTTCCTCCTGTAGTCCTCCGGTTCCGCGAGTCATCTCATGCCCCGACGGGGCAGCCGAGGCGGAGATCAGCTCGCCGCTCGCCGGATACCCAGGCAGGCACCTCGTTTGGCGTCGAGCGACGAGAAGCGTGCGCCTGACTCGTCCCGCCCGGCGCCACAGCTCGCAGGCGGCATGACGGCTCACCTGACTGTGAGACGTCGTGACGGCAGACCGCCCGCCGACGTGCCGGGTCGCCACGAGGCCGCATACCGTCGTCTGGGCCACGGCGTCGCTGCTGAGCACGTGCGGGCGACTCATCCGAGTCTTGACCCTCGACGCGACCCGGAACCCTGCCCCAAGTCGCGTCCCGACGGCGGGAGGGGCAGGTCGGCGGTAGCGGTCGCGCGGCCCTTGAGGCTCGTTGCGGACGTGGGGTCGACGCGAGCCGGCTGTTGATCGAGCGCGTCTCCGGGCCGGGCGGGTCCGAGGCGCTCAGACTGAGCGGAGGCCGAACTGGGGAGGACGACACGCGAACCGTCGGCCAGATGAGGTGGTACCACGGTCGTCCTCCTCGGAGACGGGCCGCAGGGCCGCGATCCTTGTCGTCCGTGCGCGCGGCTGCGTAGGTTCCCCCTAACGGGGGAGGCGGGATGCGTCGGTACTCGGCCGGGCTGCTGGCGACCGTGGTACTGCTCAGCGCGTGCACCGGCAGCGGTACCACTGGAGCGGCTGACGGTGAACCGGACACCTATGAGCTCGGCGGCGGCGCGCGGCTCATCGCGCCGGCCGGGGCACTCCCGGACGCCGTGGACATCGCCGGTGGGCAGGTCACCGGAGGGCTTCTGGAGCTTTCGGGGTTCCCGTCCGCCGGCGCCGTCGAGGTGACCGCCAGCGACCAGCCCACCGAGCCGGTCACCGTCGAGATCCCCGTCGCGCTGGCGGCCTACGAGTCGTTGCCCGCAGACGCCGACGACGACGTCCTCGTCGCGCACCGGCACGGCGGGGAGGACTGGGAGCCACTGACCGGGCAACTCGACCGGGACCGCGGCGTCGTCACCGTCTCCACCGACCGGCTCTCCATCTTCGACGTCCGCCTGCCGTCGTTCGCCGACCTGCGCGCACAGACCGAGGACATCCTCAACGGGATCCTCGGCAACATCGACTTCTCGCCCGATCCGCCGCGCTGCGCCCGGGAGCGTGAAGCGCGTGACGCCGGCTACTCGGTCACCTCCACCCGGACGTCGGTGCTGCAGTGGTGCCTGGGCCTGCGGACGGACGGCAGCCCCGAACTGAAGATCATCGCCAGCCGCCGCTACCCGCTCGTCGCGGTCCTGGGCGGCGGGTTCAGCGTCCGGCAGACCACGGCCGGGGAGCTGGGCGTGCGCCTGGCGCAGGCAGCGACAGACGCGCTGACCACCGGGCAGATCACCATGAGCCCCGGCGGCACCACGACCCTCGACGTCCGGCTGCAGCCGGGGCAGACCAGCCGACTCGTCGCCGACTTCGACGGGTTCGCTCAGTCGCTGGTCTCCCTGCAGGTGGCGGCCGAGGCGATGGTGACGATCGCGTCCATCGCCCGTCCCGGGGTGGGCCGCGCCGAGCTGATGGACAACACGCTCAACGCGGCCGCCTGCGCGCCAAAGCTCATCGACCTGGCCTTCGACGTGAGCGACGAGGGCCGGGTGGGCTCCACGGTCGCCGCTTGTTTCGACCCCGACGCCATCACCAACACCCTCGGCAACATCGCCGGGCACATCGTGCTGAAGTTCGCCAACCTCATCGGGTCGGCCGTCGCGTACGTGTGGAACAGCACCGCTGCCCTGGTCGACGACCTCCGCGGGCAGAGCAGCTACACGATCACCGTACAGCGGGCGGCTCCTGAGCCGCCGGGACCGGCCTCAGGAGCAGGCTGCGACGTCGACGCCCTGACGACCGCGGTGTGCCGGGTCGTGCGCGCCCTGGTCGACGATGACCACAGCGGGCTGACAGAGGGTGAACGCAGCGCCATCGCGGACGTGACGACGGTGCCGGCCACCGCGTGGCAGGTCGACGGCTGCGAGGCCGTCGGGGACATCAGCGCCGAGTGCCTCGTCCTCTTCGACGCCGACGCCGGCGCAGCACACGGGACAGGGCTGACCTTCGCCGTGCAGCCGGTCAACGGCGAGTACGACCCAACCACTGGGCAATACACGGCGCCGCCGGGTGAGGAAATCCGCTACGAGGTGACCGGTTTCCTCGGGTACGGCCCCTGACCCTGCTGCTGGTCGACGGCCGGCGCCAGCAGGGACACGACCGTCGACGTCCCGCCGCACCCGGACCCGGCCCGCCGCGGTCCCGAGCGGCGCAGCGCTCCACGGCGAGCGCCCGGAGCTGGTCACAACGACTCGGCCGAGGCGTCGTGAGGTGATGCGACGGCCGCGGGTGTGCGGGTCTCCGCCGTGCCGGTGCCGGGGCCGGCGGGAACGAGCCGGTGGGCGCCCAGGCAACGTGGCGCGTGGGTGCTCGGGTGCGAATGATGTGGCTTCCCCCGCGGTGAGGTGCCGCACGCTCGGGTCACTGGCCGCAGCTGTAGGCGTCCTCCGGGGCGGCGCCGTCCTGGCACCAGGATCCGGGCCCGTTCACGCTATCGCTGAGCGGGGTCTCCAGTAGCACGTGCGGGGCCTGCAGCTCCAGCATGAACTGGTAGCCGACGTCGTGGAAGGGCGGCTGCTCGGCGCTGCGGTCGACGCCCTGGGTGTCGGTGACGGTGACCGCCGTGATCGTGGCGGTGAGGGTGGAGTCGTCGACTGTGTAGCTAAACTGCTCGACGTCGTTGCACCACTCATCCCCGCAGGTGGACCCGTAGGTCATCACGCCGCCGGCGCCGTGAATTGTCAGCTGCGCCCCGTGCGCGTACCAGTCGCCGAGGAACTCCGCCGGCGGCCCGCCGGCGGTGCCCCCGCCACCGGAGTCCACGCCGGCCGGGTCCTCGGCCGCGGTGCCGCTGTCGTCCGTGCCGATGAGCGCGTCGATCTCCGCCCGGTCGTAGCCCTCGAAGAACACCGCACAGCTGGGTGTGTCCCGGGCCTCCCGGTAGAAGCCGACGGAGCCCGGGGACCGGGCCACGACCTGCGCGGCGTCGAGGCCGGCGCTGTTGGTGAGGGTGTCCTGGTCGACGAAGATGGTGATCACCGGCAGCACGGCGATGGCCATGCCCACGAGCTGCCCGAGCGCTTTGGTGCGGTAGTCGGGGGCGGACGGGTCGAGGTCGGACAGGCTCGCGCTGATGCCCCGTAGCGCCTGCTCGACCTGCTGCATGGCGGTGTCCGCACGAGCTGCGACGGCCTCGCCGCCGTCGAAGGTCGGTTCCTCCGCCGCTGCCAGCGTGACCTGCGCCGCAGCGGCACGGTCAGCGAACTCTGTGCTCGCTGCGGCCGCCTCGGTGACCATCTGCTGCACCTGCGCCGAGTCCGCGGCGCCACCCCCGGTGCTCTGGGCCATCCGGTCGGAGAAGGCCTGCATCTCGGTGAACAGGCCGCCGATCTCGTCGCAGACGGCCGACACGAACGTAGGCGCCGGTGGCGCCGACGTCTCGGTGGTCGGCTCCTGGTCCTGCGTCGCTGACTCGGCGGCTGCCGAGGACTGCGGCGCCTGTGCGGCGGTGTCGTCCTCGCAGCCGGTGACGACCAGCAGCGCGCCGAGTGCCGCGGCCGCGCCCAGACGGCGGATGGAGAAAATGCCAGCTGTCATGGTGAATCGCCCCCGCCCCCGCGGCCGGCCCGCCGCCAGCCTGGCCGAGGGAGCGTCACAGGACCGCCACTGGGGGTCAAGGGCTGCTGCCGTCGCTGGCGAGGATGCAAGCCGCGGCCGGCGCGCGACCGGCGGCCGACCCCATCTGGTCAGTGTCGGCTGGAGCACATGGCGGAGGTGGTCGGCGGGCAGCAGCTTGCCAGGGGCGTTCTCCTCCGTCGTCGGCGTCGCATGGAGATGGAGGCGATCCCTGCGCACCGCCTAACTCCCTGCACCGGATGCCTCGCCCGCCCGCCGAGCGCCGGCCGCGCCGCTCGCAAGGGCGGCCGGATCGCTCCGGGGCAGGGCCTGCCGCGGAGCGCATGTCGGCGTGGCGTACGCGGACGCGGTCAGACGCAGGGCGCCTCGCCGACGGCGGCCGCCAGACCGAACTGCATGTAGTCCACGGTGGCCTGGTCGAAGCTGAGGAACTGCGCCGCATGCCCCCCGGAGCTGGCGGTGTACCGAGTGGTGAAGGCGTCGCTGGGGTCGGCGTCGACGACGGCACCGGGGTAGGCCGCCTCCACCTCGGCTACATCGCCGCCCAGCGTCACCCCGGTGTCGGTGGCCGGCGCGTCACCGCCGCCGTAGGCCGCGACGGCGACCTGACCGTCCTGCAGGCCGAACGTCAGGCCGGGGAATTGGGGCAGGGTGGCCTGAGCGCAGCCCAGGCCGTTGTCCTCGCTGACGTCGAAGCGCGCCCCGAGCGCCTCCTCGGCTGCGGGAACCGGCGTGCCCCACGGGACCGGGCCGATGCCGTCCAGCCCGACGGTGACGTCGGTGACCGGGCCTCGGCCGGCGAGGTCGAGGTGCACGTCGCCGGGCCGGTCGACGCCGTTCTGCGAGAACGCGTCGGGCAGCTGCGTCCAGATGTCGCGCACCGCGCCGGCCGCGCCGGCCACCGCCAGCGCCTTCCCCAGCAGCCGCAGCGTCTTCGACGTCCTCTCCAGCGCCGCCTCTGCCTCGCGCGCGTAGGCGTCCTCACCGAAGAGGTTGAGCGCCCCGGCGAACGCCCGGTCGGGGTCCTCTAGTGCCGACAGCGCGGCTTGCGCGAAGCACACGGCAAAGTCGGCCATCCCGCCGGCGTCGTCGATCGAGGCGGGGATCTTGTCGGCGCACTGGACGCTGAGGTAGGTGACCGCAAGCAGCCCCTGCCGCGGCTCGAGACCGAGCAGCCCGGTCAGCCCCGCGCCGAGGGACAGTGCTGCGCTCTTCCCGTCGGTGTAGGAGGTGAACGTCAGCGTCCGGTCCAGGCCCGGTTGGCCGGCGCCGGCGGTGAACAGCGTTCCCGAGTCGACGAGCACCTGCCGGTCGGAATCGAAGCCGAACACCTGGCCGAGCGCGGCCCGCAGCGCCGCCGGCTGGGTCTCCAGCCAGGTGTACTCCACGCCGTCGGGCACGCTGATCCACACGTAAAAGCGGCGGTTGGGGGTCAGCTGCACCTCGGCCCGGTCCCGGCCGCTGTCCGAGTCGGTGTTGGTGATGAGGCAGCTGTGCAGCAGCGTCGTAGCCGGCCGCATCATCGCGAAGCCCGGCCCGTTGTCGGCACATGCCAGTGCATCGGTCCGGCTCAGCAGCGCGTCAGTGGTGGCGTCGGCCAGGCTACGCACCCAGTTCACCGGGTTGAGCCAGGCCGGCCACTGAGGGGAGAACTCGGTCGTCTCGACCACGATGTGCCCGTCGGCGGTGACCTCGGCCGGAAGCGTCTCCCACGTGCCGTCGTGCCGCTGGTGCTGAACGACGGGGATGTCGTCGGGTCCGCGGGCGGCTGCGACGTCGGTGAGGACGAGCCGCAGCGGCGTGGCCGGCTGCGTCCCGTCGAAGGTGACGTCGATACCCGACCCGGCCGGGGTGAGACCGTCGGTCGGCGGTGGGGCGTCGGCGGACGGGGTGACGGTCACGGTGCCGGGCGTGGCGAAGGTACCGGCCGGTGCGGTGAGCTGGCCGACGCCGTCGAGGGTCACCTCGAGCGCCTCCGTAGGAGACACGTCGACGGTGGCCGTGTCGGTGGCCGTGGTGCCGCCGACATCGGCGGGCTCGTCGGCGGTGCAACCCGACGTCAGTAGGAGCACGCCTGCGGCCAGTGCCCCCGTAAGGCGGCATCGGCGGCTGTTGGGGCGCCACCGGGCGCCGGTCGCTGCCGTCGGAGGAGCTGGCAACAGCATCCTGTTTCCCGCCCATCTGCCCGAGGCGGCCCCCGCGCCGGCCCGGCGAACAGCATCCGGACCGGAGTAGGTCCCGTCAACTCCTCCATGCCCGCCCCGGTGCCCGGGGGCCAGGCACCGTCAACGAGCCGGTGCACTGGCGTCCCCTTCTGGTGCCGCCGGCCGAGGGCACTGTGGGCAACCGCCCGGGCTCAGGCACCCAGTGACGGGGCCACCGGCAGCAGCCGACGCACGACCGCGGGGCGGCTGGGAGCGCGGGTTTCGCCAGGTCCGCATGCCTCAGGCCAGCAGCCGTCCCACCGCGGTGGCGATGGCCACCTGTCACGGGGCGAAAGGACGGCAATGCCGCGTTCAGCACCTGTGACCCGGTTCGGGATGAGGGTTGAGCGGACGGACGCACGCGGACGTTCCTGGGTGGCTGCTCCACCATGCAGGAGTCATGAGACGACGACGCCTCGAGATTCCGACTGCATTACCTGGAGCTCCGAGTGCGTTCTCCGGTGTTGCTCCTGTAGTTCTCCCGTCGAGAGCCCGATCGCGCCACGACGAGGCCCGTCGGACGAAGTCGAGGTTGCGGCTAGGGTTCGGCGGCACACGAGCGGGGTGTCCACCGAACGGGTGACGTGGAGGAGAGCTGCCATGGCGCGGCCACTGCTTCGAGGTGACCGCTTACGGGCTGCCCGTGAGGCCGTGGGGCTGACCAGAGAAGAACTGGCCACCAAGCTGGATCTCTCCGGCCCGGCGCGCATCCGGGTCTGGGAGACCGGGCTCGAACGCCCGCGGCCCCGCTTCGTACCGCAGCTGGCGGCTGCCCTGAAAGTCGATCCGTTGCATCTCCTGGACGTCGATGCAGGGGACCCGCCCTTGGCGGCTCTCCGCCTGGCGGCTGGATTTGCCACGAACCAGGTGACTGCTCCCGGTTTGTCGGTCATGACGTACGTGCGCCTGGAGGACGGTCGCCCCGGTGTAGATCACTCCGCCACGGTGATTGCCGCCGTCGCCGAAGTCCTCGGTGTGGACGTCGCTCGCGTGGAGGCGGCCGTCCGCCGTTCTCGCAGCGACCACGCGGCCGTGGCCTCCTTCGGCAGCTAAACAGGAGGATTACGGGAGGAAGAGCTTGTCTTCACGGGCGATCTTGGTGGTAATTTCCCCCACCACTTGCCCGGGAGGTGCCCATGGTTTGCACGACAGAGTCGAGCGCGACCTGGGCGGGCGTGCCCTCGAAGCTCGTAGCCCGCCTGCTTTCGGGGCGTGCTCCTGCCGGAGCGTGGCCCGCGGCCTCTCCGGCGAGTGCACTCGCGATGACGACGCAGAGATGGACGGCTGGCCTACTGCTGGCGCTTCTGCTTCTCGCCGGCTGCGCGGAGAGCAACGCGAGTCCGGACTCCTCGCCGAGCCCGACGACGACCTCGGCGTCGCAGACTCTGCCGGTTCCTGTAACGAGCAGCGCGCCGACTCCCGAGGAGGAGGCGGCAGAGGCTGCGACCGCAGCGGTCGACGAGATGTTGCGCGTGACCGACGCGGCCAAGAAGGATCCAGGCGCCAGGGACTGGGAACCGGAGATCCGGCGATTCGCGGGCGACCCCGCTGCCCTGCTCGCCGTCACTGCAGTTCGGGACTACGCGACGATCGGCCTCCGCCAGGAAGGCGACACCGCGGTCGACCTGGAGGTCGCCGGCGTCGACCTGGCGTCTCCCGAAGGGCCGACCGTGAGGATCACGGGCTGCTACGACAGCCAGAGCACGCGGGTCGTGAAGGTGGAGTCCGGCGAGGTCGTGCCGCCAGGGACCCCGCTTCGGTACGTCTGGGACATCACCGTGACCCGGTACGAGGCCGAACCTGGATCCCCGTGGCTGGTTAACCAGCTTGACCCGTTGACGGATCGACCGTGCTGAGGCTGTCCCGCGTGGCCTTGCTGACGGCTGCGATGCTCGCCGTTCCGGGCGGGCTGACCAGCGCCATGGCTGCCCCACCTGTCGACTGCGCGAAGCAGGACGCACAAACCGGCATCTGCCTGGTCGAGGCGACTTCTCCCGGGCAGGACGCGGGCGCGGACCCGGTGGCCAGCGGCGCCAAGCCTGGTGGGAGCCAGGCGACGGGCGGTGAGGCCTCGCCCCAGGACCCGTGCACGTACACGAAAGCGCAGCCGCAGCCGGCGTCTACAAGTGCGCTTTGGGCGGGACAGTCTCCGGCCGACGGAGCGATGTACGCGAAGGTCTGTCCACGGGTGGACGGGTCCGGCCTCACCACGCTGCTCGTGTACATACCGACCGGCTCCGCTCCGCCGGCCGGACCACCCGTGGACCCGCGTGTCCTGGCCGAGCAGGCGATCGCCTCGCTCGTCATGCGTGCCCCAGAGATCCGAATGGCGCCGCCACCCGGGTCTACCGGGGGTCTGGTGGGTCTGCCGGTGTGGATGTGGACCGAGCGCGGGGAGGAGTTCCTCGGGCCGACCCGGCAGTCGGTGTCGGCCGGTGGTGTCACGGTCGCCGCCGTGGGCGAGGTGAGCCGCATCGTCTGGGACATGGGGGACGGCACCACGGTTGTCTGCGGCGCCGGAACGCCGTACTCGCCGGGCGCCGAGGGCTCCTCACCGGACTGCGGCCACGTCTATGCACAGGCGTCGAGCCGACATGTGCCAGGCGGTGGCCCGTGGCCGATCACCGCGACGAGCACATGGACGGTCACCTGGTCCGGCGGAGGGCTGTCGGGAACCGAGACGCTGGAGCTGTCCTCGTCGGCGGAACTGTTCGTCGGCGAGTTGCACGTCCTGAACCAGGACGAGGGCAGTCGATGACGCGCACCCAGCCACCGAAAGCCAGCGCACTGCCCCCTGCGGCGGCGGGCAACGGGCTCCCCCGGGCGCCGGTGCTGCCACCTCCGCGCCGCCGACGCCGTCCGGCGCTGCTGGCGCTGGCGGTGACCATGGTGGTCCTCGGAGCGCTGGGGGCGACCTACCTGGCGACCTCGCTGGGCCACACGTCTCCGGTGATCGCGCTGGCACGGGAGGTGCCCTGGGGCCAGGTCATCACCGCTGCCGACTTGGTGGAGGCGAGGATCTCGCCTGATCCGGCGTTGCAGCCGATTCCGTACGGTGATCGCGACCAGGTGATCGGCATGGTGGCGGCGACCACCCTGGCGCCAGGTTCGCTGCTCACCCGCGACGCGCTGACCGATCAGCGGCTCCCGGCCCCGGGTCAGCAACTGGTCGGAGTCGGGGTGTCGGCGGTGCAGCTGCCGGCGACCGCGCTGCGGCCCGGCGATGACGTCCTCCTGGTGCCCGTGGCCGCAGGCAGCGCTCCAGCAGGGAACGAGGCAGGAGCTCCAGGCGTGGTGGACGCGACCGTGGTGCAGACCGGTACGCCGGGAACCGACGGGCTGCGAGTGGTCGACGTGCTCGTCGCCGCGGCCGACGGGCCCGACGTCGCCGCCCGCGCCGCTGCAGGCCTGATCGCCATCGTCGTGGTCGCCGGCGAGTAGGCGGCTGCCGTGTTGGTCGCGCTGTGCTCGGCCAAGGGCGCGCCCGGAGTGACCACCAGCGGCCTGGCGCTGGCGCTGTCCTGGCCGCGGCCGGCGGTACTGGCCGAGCTGGACCCGGCCGGCGGCGACGTGCTGGCCGGATACGGCCGAGGTGAGTTGTCCGCCGGCGGGCTGGCCGACCTGGAGCTGGCGGCGCGGCGTGGCGGACTGGCCCGACACCTGGACAGCCAGCTGCTGCGGCTCGACTCCGAGGGGCGAGCGCGCCTCCTACCCGGCTTGGCCGACCCCGCCGGCGCCCGGCACGTGGACTGGGACCGCCTGGCAGCCGTGCTGGCGACGGTGGAGGACGGCGCGGTTGACGTCATCGCCGACTGCGGTCGGTTGCGCGCCGAGCACTTTCCGGCAGCCGTCGTCCGGCGGGCTGCCGCCGTGGTCTTGGCCACCGGCTCGACGCTGCGTGCCGTACGTGCGGCGACACAGGCGATCGCCGAGCTTCGCGGAGGAGAGGGCCGTGCCGGCCTGGTGGCCACGCTGGTGATCGGTCCGGGTGAGCCGTACGGCGAGCGGGAGATCGGCGAGGCGCTCGGCGTTCAGGTCATCGGTTCGCTGCCGCGCGATGCCAAGGCGGCGTCGGTGCTCAGTGACGGCGCGCCGGCCGGCCGGCTGTTCGCCCAGTCAGCGCTGCTGCGGGCTGCGCGGACGGTCGCGACCCGCTTGGACGAGTTCGCCGCGGCGCACGAAACCCGGTTGGCGCCACCGCCGGCGCCCGTTCCTTCGGCCGCGACCGCGATCGGGGACAGCCGTGTCCGCTGACCTCGCTGCTGGCCTCCTGGGCGTCGGGGCCGTGCCTCGTCGACGTGATGTGCCACCGGTCTCGGTGGACTGGGCGCTGGTGCGCCGACTTCATGAGGCGACGGCGACGGCGCTGGCCGCGGAGCTCAAGCGCCGTCCGACGCTCAGCGCGGTGGCGCAGCAAGAGCTTGCCCGCACGCTCGTCCAGGACGGCGTCGACGAACTGGTGCGCGAGCGGATGCGCGCCGGGCAGGCGGTGCCTACCCCGGAGGACGAACAGGCGATCGCCGAGGCGGTGTTCGCGGCCCAGTTCGGGCTCGGCCGGCTGCAGCCCTACGTGGACGACCAGCGGGTGGAGAACATCGAGGCGCACGGGCACGACAACGTGTGGGTCGGCTACGCCGACGGCCGCGACGTCCGGGTCGACCCGATCGCCGACTCGGACGAGGACTTGGTGCGGCAGCTCCAGCACATCGCCGCCCGGCTGGGCCGCGCCGAGCGCACGCTGACCACGGCCAGCCCGCTGCTGACCATGCGCCTGCCGGACGGGTCGCGGTTGGCCGCCGTGATCGAGACCGTGCCGCGTCCGCAGCTGGTGATCCGCCGGCACCGGATCCGCAACGTCGACCTCGACGACCTGATCGGCCTCCGCGCGATCGACCGGCCGCTGGCGGAGTTCCTCCGGGCGGCGGTTCGGGCGCGGAAGAACATCGTAGTCACCGGCGCGCAGGGTGCGGGCAAGACGCTGATGCTGCGCGCGCTGGCCAACGAGCTGCCGGTGAGCGAGAACCTGGCCACGATCGAGAAGCACTTCGAGCTGTTGCTGCACGAGCTGTCCGACCGGCACCCCCGGGTGGTGCCGTTTGAGGCACGGGAGGGCACCGGCGAGCGCGGCCCGGACGGCCGCCGTCTCGGCGAGGTGACGCTGACCGAGCTGGTGGAGCAGGCGCTGGTGATGAACGTGTCCCGGGTATGGCTGGGCGAGGTCCGCGGCGAGGAGGCCTGGCCGCTGATCGAGGTGATGGAGGCCGGCGAGGGCGGCTCGTGCTGCACCTTGCACGCCCGCTCCGCGCACCACGCCTTCGAGCGGCTGGCCAACCTGTGCATGCGCGGTCGCGCGGCGGTCACCCCGGACCACGCCTACAGGTCGTGCGCGTCGGCGATCGACCTGATCGTGCACATCACCACCGTGGACGAGCGGTGGATCGGCGGTGAGCGGCAGCGGTTCGTCAGCCAGGTCGTCGAGTGCAACGGCATCGGCGAGGGCGGGCGCCCGGCGGTCACCGAGGTCTTCGCTCCGGGAGCCGACGGTCGAGCGGTACCCGAGCACGACCCCGTGGACCTGGCCGACTACGTCCGGGTCGGCTTCGATCCGGCTTGGCTGCGCGTCGGCCAACGAGCCTGGTCCGGCACGGTCGAGGGACGACGTTGAGCGGCGCGGGCCTGCTGGCCGGCGTGTGCGGGGCGCTCTTGGTCGCCGGCTTGCTGCTGGCCGCGCACGCGCTCACCGCCCCAGACACACCAGCTCGGCCGCGGCGCCGCAGACCACGTCCGGCGTCGTCGGTCGACCGTCCGGCGCGGTGGCAGCGGGCACTGTGGGGAGCCGCCGCCGTGGCGGCGGCCACGGTGTGGCTGGCCTCCGGCTGGCCGGTCGGCGGGGTGCTGGTCGGGCTGGCGGTGATAGGGGTGCCGTGGCTGCTGGCGCAGTTCTCCGCCGGCAACGCCGCGGTCGAGCGGCTGGAGGCGCTACAGGAGTGGGTGCGCCGCACCTCTGACGTCCTGGCCGCGGGCGGCGGGCTGGAGCAGACACTGATCCGCTCGGCCCGCACGGCGCCCGGGCCGATCCAGGCGGAGGTGGTCACGCTGGGCGCGCGGCTGCAGGCGCGGTGGCCGACGTCGCGGGCGCTACTGGCCTTCGCCGACGATCTCGACGACGCCGCCGGTGACCTGGTCGTCGGCGCCCTGCTTCTCGGTGCGGAACTGCGCGGGCCGGGGCTGGCACGGGTGCTGACCGAACTGGCGGGAAGCCTCACCGAAGAGGTGACCATGCGCCGCAAGGTCGAGGCCGACCGCGCCAAACCCCGCGCGAACGCCCGCTGGCTGCTGCTGATCACGGTCGCCGCGGCCGGGCTGGCGGCGCTGAACGGCGACTACCTCGCGCCCTACGGCACCGGGCTGGGCCAGCTGGTGCTGGCGGTCATCTGCGCGCTGATCGTGGGCTGCCTGCTGTGGATGCGCCGGCTCACCGTGGCCGCGCCGTCAGCACGGTTCCTGGTCGATCGCGACGGCGGACGGCGGACCGAGCTCGACCCGGACGAGGTGCCGGCCCGGTGAGCGGCACCCAGGCGTTGTTGATCGGCTCCGGCGCGGTCGTCGGGCTCGGCGTGTTTCTGCTGCTGCGCGCCGCCCTGGTGGCCGAACAGCCGCAGCTGGCCGACGCGTTGGCCCGGCTGAACGGCGCGTCTTCCGCGGTACGGGTCGCGTCGGTCTCCGAGGCGAGTGACCGGTGGGCGCGCGCAGCCGGCCGCGCCGGAATTTGGGTCGGTGCCCGACTGCCGGTCGCGGGACGGCGGGCGCCCAGCCAGGCGCTGGCGTTGATCGGGTGGACGCCGGAGGGCTACGCCGTCCGCAAGGTCGGCCTCGCCGCGTTCGGCGCGGTCTTCGTGCCGCTGCTGACAGCCGTACTGGGATTGATCGGCGTCCGCATGCCAGTAGCGGTCCCGGTGGTCGGATCGCTGGCGCTGGCCGTCGTCCTCTTCTTCGTCGTCGACCTCGTCGTACGTGATGAGGCCGCCGAGGCGCGCTCCCAGATGCGCCGGGCGCTGTGCTCCTACCTAGACCTGGTCAGCCTCCGCCGCGACGCCAGCGAGGGCCCGACCATCGCCCTGGAGCGGGCTGCCGCGCTCGGCGACGGGTGGGTGTTCGCCCGGATCACCGACGCGCTGGTCGCCGCCCGGTTGGCCGGCGAACCGCCGTGGGACGGGCTGCGCCGGTTGGCCGCCGACACCGGCGTCGGCGAGCTGGCCGACGTCGCGGACATCGCCGCGGTCGCCGCCGTCGAAGGCGCCTCGATCGCCCCGACGCTGCGGGCCCGCGCCCAGTCGCTGCGGGTTCAGCTGCTGGCCGAGGAGGAGGCCGCGGCCAACACCGCCAGCGAGAAGCTCACCGCTCCGGTCGCCCTGCTGTCGATCGCCTTCCTGCTGCTGTTCCTCTATCCCGCCCTGGTCCGACTGATGGCCAGCTGACCCCAGCGTCCCCGAGTCGAAGGGAACCCCGATGATGCCGCTGATCAGTACCCTCACCGCCCTCGCCGCTGCCCTGCGCGACCGGCTCCACGATCTGCGCGACGAGCCGGAACGCGGCTCGCTGTCGGTGGAGCAGGTGATCATCACGGTGGCGCTGATCGGTATCGCCGTCGCACTGGTCGCAGTGATCGCCAACGCGGTCACCTCTCGCTCGAGCTCGATCCAGTAGCCACTCGTGGCCCGCTCTGCCAGCCCGCGCGGCCCCAGACCGCCGTCCCGGCTCGGCCACGTCCATGGCCGCCAGGCCAGCGACGTGGTGCGTCGACGGCTGTCCGGTGAGCGTGGCGCGGCGTCGGTGGAGCTGGCGGTCACGTTCCCGGTCGTGCTCCTGCTGGTCATGACTCTGATCCAGGCGGCCCTGTGGTTCCATGCCCGCTCGATCGCCCTCGGTGCAGCGCAGGAGGGTGCCCGCGAGGGCCGGGTGCAGCCTGCCTCGACCGCGCGCGCCGAGACGGCGGCCGAGGGCTTCCTCGATCAGACCGCCTCCGACCTGCTCACCGGCCGGGTCGTGACCGTGGCCGGCTCGCCGAGCAGCATCGAGGTGACCGTGAGCGGAACCTCGATCAGTCTCTTCCCCGGGCTGTCCGGCTGGTCGGTCACCCAGAGTGCCGTCGGCCCGGTGGAACGGCCCGCCCCGTGAACGGTCCGGTAGGGGAGCGGGGGTCGGTGTCGGTCGAGCTGGCGCTGCTGGCCCCGGCGCTGCTCCTGCTGCTGTCCTTCGCCGTTGTCGCCGGCCGTAGCCAGGTCGCCGAAGCCGCCGTCGCCGAGGCCGCTCGCGCGGCCGCCCGGGAAGCGTCCCTGTCCCGCGATCCCGCCATCGCGACGGCCTCGGCCACCGCGCAGGCGGAGCGCACCCTGGCCGCTCAGGACCTGCGATGTGAGCGCACCGCCATCGATGTCGACACCGCCGGCTTCCAGGCACCACCCGGCCAGCCCGGCGACGTCACGGTGTCGATCACGTGCGTCGTCGGCATGGCCGACCTGCTCGCGCCCGGCCTGCCCGGATCGGTGAGCGTGGACGCGACCTTCACCAGCCCCGTCGACGCCTACCGCGAACGATGACCTCCCGCGAGCGCCCACAAGGCCAGGACGCCGAGCGCGGGGCCCTCGGCGTCTTCCTCACCGTCCTCGTCCCTGGGCTGCTGCTGATCATCGGCCTGGCCGTCGACGGCGGCGTGAAGGTGGCCGCCACTCAGCGCGCCAACGCCATCGCCGACGAGGCCGCCCGCGCCGGCGGCCAAGCCCTCGACGTCTCCGCCGCCCTCGCCGGGCAGGTGCTGGTGGACCCAGCGTCCGCGGTCGCCGCCGCGCAGGACTATCTCGACCGCAATGGCGTGCAGGGCGGGGTGACGGTCGTGGACGGCGACACCCTGACGGTGACCACGACGATCACTGAGCCCACCACCTTCCTCGGCCTCATCGGCATTCAGACCATGACCGTGGAGGGCTCCGGGATCGCCGACCTCATCACCGACCAGAGCGGGGGAGCGGGACCATGACCACCACACCGCGGTCGCTCGACCTGCTGCGCCGGCTGCTCGCGCTTCTGGCTCTGGTAGCTGCACTTGCTGGCGTCCCGACCGCGCTCTGGCAGCTCGGCGCCGCCTACCTGCCGACGGCACTCCCTTCATGGGAGCAGGTCACGGCTGCGTTGAGCGGGCCGGACACCGGCGCGGTCTTCCTCGGCCTGCTCGTCGTGATCGGCTGGGCCGCGTGGGCGGTGTTCGCCCTCTCGGTGGCCGTCGAGCTCGCCGCTCAGTTGCGCGGTCTCCCACCGCTACGGCTGCCCGGCCTGGCGGCACCACAGCAGCTGGCCGGCCTCCTCGTTGCCGCCGTCGTCGGCGTCGGGGGTGCGCCCCTCCTCGCCGCCCCGGCGATCGCGGGACCACCCGTGGTCGCGGAGCAGCCGACCGACGAGCCGCCACCACTACCTGCCCCATCACCGGATGCCGAGCCGGCAGAGCCTGCCGCGAACGGCCCCACCTACACCGTGCAACCGCGCGACACGCTCGGCCGTATCGCCGCCCGCTCCCTGGGGGACTGGGCGCGGTTCGAGGAGATCCTCGAGCTCAATCGCGGTCGCACCCAGCCCGACGGCGCCGTCCTGGCCGACCCGGCGCTGATCCGCCCCGGCTGGGTCCTGGTCCTCCCAGCCGACGCCACCCCGCCCGAGGCTGGAGCAACCGCCGTTGAGGTGACGGTGCAGCCCGGCGACACCCTTGCCGACATCGCCGAGCAGCAGGGGCTGAACGGCTGGCAGCCGATCTTCGACATCAACGCCGGCGAACCGCTTCCCGGCGGCGGCCGGTTCACCGACCCCGACCTGATCCGCCCCGGGCAGGTCCTCGACCTCCCACCCGCCGAGCTCGCAACCCCCGACCCGCCTCCGCCGGCCGCTCCGGAACCACCCGCCGAGGACGCGCCGCCGTCGCCGCCCCCGCCGAGTGAGGCCGAGGCGCCCATGCCGGCCGAGCCCTCGCCGACACCACCGGTCTCGCCGCCATCGGCGAGTCGTTCCGACGAACCAGCACCACCGGCAGCCGACAGCCGCGATGCCGAGGCCGACCAGTTCCCGTCGGAACTGGCGGCCGTCCTCGCCGGCAGCGGGGCGTTGCTCGCCGCTGGCACGGGTGTGGCGTGGCTGGCCCACCGCCGCCAGCGGCTGCGCCGCCGGCGTACCGGCCGACGACTGGCCCCGGTGCCGCAGGAACTGTCGGCCACGCAGACGGCCGTGACCTCGGCTGCCGACGCGGGCACGGCCGACTACGCCGCGCTTGACCTCGCTCTGCGCAGCCTCGCCGTCCGGATCTCCGACGACCCTGACGGGCGGCTGCCCGACGTCGTCGCCGCCCGCCTCCACGACGGCCGACTCGACCTCCGGCTGCACACCCCCGCCGACCGTCCGCCGCCCGAGCCGTGGACCGCCGACGACACCGGCTTGTGGTGGTCGGTACAGCTGGACCAGGACACGGGCGTCGCTCCCGAGGTGGCCCGGGCACGCCTGGCGCCCTACCCGACTCTGGTGACCATCGGCGTGAACGGCGCAGACCGCTGGCTGCTGGACCTGGAACGCCTCGGCGCCGTGTACATCACCGGACCGGCCGACCGGCGTCAGGACTTCGCCCGGCACTTGGCCGCCGAACTGGCCGTCAACAGCTGGTCGGACCTGCTGACCATCACTCCCGTCGGCTTCGGCGACGAGCTGGTCGACCTGGCACCACACCGCATCCACCCTGTGGACACACCCGCCGACCCCGAACTTCGCTCCACCCTGTGTGAAGCAGTCGAGCGCGACTCCGACGACCTGCTGGACGGGCGGCTACGAGCCGGAGCCGGCGACGGCTGGATGCCGCACGTCGTCCTCACTCCACACCGAGCGCGTCAGGACGACGGCGAGCTGGCCGAGGCCGCCGCCGTCCTGCGGGGCTCGGAGCAGCGCGCAGCGCTCGCACTCGTGCTCGGCGTTGAGCCGGCACAGGCCAGCGACGAGGGGCTGCTCACGCTGACCGACGACGGATCGCTGCTCGTCCCGGCACTCGGACTGCGGCTCCCCGCCCCGCAGCTGACCGCCCAACAAGCTCGCGACATCGCCACCCTCCTGTCGTTCGAGCGCGACGCGATGGACGACGCCATCCCCGCATCCGGCGGGGACCGGCCGTGGCAGGTCCACACCGACGCCGCCGGAGCGCTGCTGGATGACGCGAAGGCGGAGGAGCCCGGCGACGCTCCGCACCGCCTGCCTCAGCCACGGCCACCCCGCCGGGCTTCTGCTGGCGGCGCCGCACTCGGGCCGGTGCCGCCGGAGGACCGCCCCAAGGGTTCGGATGGCAACGGCGTGAAGTCGCCAGGCCAGTCGCGCCCGACCGAGCTGCGTCAGCGGATCGAGGACGACCTCGAGCAGCTCGACCGTGATCTGGCGGACTGGTGGTCGTCGGACTGCGCCAGGCCCCGGCTGAGCCTCCTCGGACCGGTCACCCTGCGCGCGCATGGCGACGAGCACGCCGTCGCCAGGTCCGGGCGGCGGCGCCGCTACGAAGAGGTGGTCGCCTACCTGGCCACCCGCCCGCACGGCGCCACCGCCGACGAGGCCGCCACCGCTTTGCAGCCGGCCCGCGGCGGCAAGACCGACCCGGTCAGCGTCCGCGCCTACGTGCACCGGATGACCGCCGGTGCCCGCGCCTGGCTCGGCGACGACCCGGCGACCGGCGAGAAGCATCTAAGCTCCGGCTACCGCGGCCGTTACACGCTGACCGGCGTGCTCGTCGACGCCGACCTCTTTCGCCAGCTGCGCGCCCGTGCCGAAGTTCGCGGCGACGACGGTCTGCCCGATCTGCTTGCCGCACTCGAGCTGGTGTCCGGACCGCCGTTCGCCCAGCGTCCCGCGGGTTACGAGTGGCTGGACGGCCTGGACCTCACGCTGACCGCGGGCATCTGCGACGTCGCCCATCAGGTCGTCACCGCTGCTCTCACTGGCGATGACCTGGCTGCGGCCCGCGCCGCCTCCGCAACTGCCCTTCTCGTCGCGCCGGACGACGAGAAGGTGCTGCTCGACGCGATGTGGGTCGCCTACCACGAGGGCAGCCGCGCCGAGGCCGAAACCTACGTCGCACGCATCGTGGACATTCACGATGGCGAGGATGAGATGGACCTGCCCATGAGCACCGCGGAGGCCGTCAACCGCGCCCGCCGACAGTTCCTCGACCGAGCCTCTTAGTAGGGGCCGCAGCGCCATGCCGTATCCGCCCCGACCGCAGCTGCGCCCGCTGCCGGCGTTTGGCGGAACCGCCGCACCGGCACCGTGCCCAGCCAGCGGCTGCAGGCGCAGCTGGAGGCCTTCGTGCTTGCCGAGTACGCCGTCGGCCGCTCGCTGCGGGAGATCGCCGAGTTGATCGACCGTTAAGGGCACGGTCAAGACGCGGCTGGCGACCTCGGCAACCATCAGCCAGTGGGCTGAGGGCTTGGCGGGATAGAAGAGCGGGGTTGTGGCCCCCCACGACATGACGGCACGGTCTGGGGATGGTGGGGCACCGTCGCAGAACTACCCTTCCTGACCTGGCCTCCGGGTCCAGAGGCCGACGACGCCGGAAGGGTGGGCCGCCATGGTTTCGCACGCGCCTCTGACCGTCGACGTCACTGTGACGAAGGCCAGTGCTGACGACCGGGACGTGCCGGTCGGAGTTTTCGAGTGGACGATCAGCGCAGTCTTGTGTCCGCAATGTGTCGCCGGGCCCCTGCTTAGACCCCCTTCTGTTCAAGCGAGCGCTCTTGTAGGAAGACCCACGAGGACAGCGGTCACGGAGTCACCCGGGTTGAAACGGCGATATGCGGTCCTGCGGCGTACTAGGCCGCGTGCGCCAGAGCAGCCCTCGACCGTGCAGGATCAGAGCTGTCCGTGACCCTGAACCGGCTGTCGTCGAAAGTTGTCGATCTGTGTGAGCGGGCGGACGGAGTCGGTGACCCGGTCTTGGCCGACCATGCCGCGCGGGTCGCCGCCACGGTGCGCGAGCCGCTCTGCCTCGCCGTCGCGGGCCGGGTCAGCTCGGGGAAGTCCACCTTGGTCAACGCTCTGCTGGGGCGGCGGGTCGCCCCCACCCGCGAGACGGAATGCACCAAGCTGGTCACCTGGTACCGCCATGGCCCGGTCGAGAAGGTGGACGTCGTCCTCCGCCGGGGCGGCACCCGCACCGTCCGGCTCACCCCGGAGGGACGCCTGCCGGAGGACGTGGGCGCGCCGACCGCCGACGTGGAGCGGCTCGAGGTCCGCCTTCCGGTGGCCGCACTGGAGAGGTTGACCATCGTCGACACCCCTGGCCTGGCCTCGGCCACCGGGGGACACAGCGCCCGCACCGAGGCCGCCCTGGGCACCGGCAGGCGCGACGACGCGGACGCCTCCATGATGGACGCGCGGTCCACCGAGGCGACCGGTCGGGCCGACGCGGTGCTGTTCGTCTTCGCCGCGTCGCTGCGGGCCGACGAGCGGGACACGATCGGCGCCTTCCGGCGGACGACGTCGCCCGTCGGCTCGCCGTCCCCGGTGAACACCCTCGGCGTCCTGACCAAGGCCGACCTGCTCACCGATCCGGGGGACGACCCATGGCCGGTCGCCGAGCGGCTGGCCGCCGACTTCCGCACCCGTCTGGTCCACGAGGTGACCGAGGTGGTGCCGGTCAGCGGCCTCCTGGCCGAGACCGTGGCGGCCGGCGCGTTCACGGAGGCCGACGCCGACGCGCTGGACCTGCTGGCCGCGCTCGACGACCGGAGCCTGCGCCGCCTCCTGCGGACCGCGGACGCCTTCCGCACCCGCGACGTCCCCGTTTCCGGAGCCGTGCGGGCGTCCCTGCTCGCGCGGCTGTCCCTGTACGGCGTCGACACGGCGATCGCCGCGGTCCGGGGGGGCGCGCGGACCGCGGCGGGCCTCACCGCTGTCCTGGCCGGCCGGTCCCGGCTGCAGGACGTCCGCGGCGTCGTCGAGAAGACCTTCGCGGCCCGGGCGGACGCCCTCAAGGCCTCCGCCGCCTTGGCGCGGCTCGGCCGGATGGCGTGGGACAGGTCCCTGTCCGGCGAGGGGCGCGCCTGGCTGGGGGACCAGGTCGAGCTCCTCCGCCTGGACCCGGCGATGCACGCCATCGCGGAACTGCACGCCCTGGGCGAGCTCACGGCGGGCCGCGCCCGGCTGCCCGGTGACCTGGAGGTCGAGTTCCGGAGGCTCGTGGACGCCGACCGGGAGGACGGTCCGGTGCCCAGCTCGCACGCCGAGCTGCGCGGCCTCGGGGAGCGCTTCGCCCGGTTCGCGTTCGACGCGGCCCCCGCGGACGCCCACGTCGCCAGGGTCGCCGCCCGCAGCATCCACCTCCGACGCACCGACGGGAGCACCCGATGACCGCTGCGCCCGCCGGTACCGGCGCCGGGACGGCGCGTGTCCCGGTCCGGCAGGGGCTGCTCACGGCCGTGCTCGGCGTCGTCCTCGTAGCCGGGGCCGTGACCCAGACCGCGTGGTGGGTCCGGGACCTCGGCACGGGGGCGCTCGCCGCCCGGGCGGCCCTGGTCCTGGCCGCGGCCCTCGGCGGCGCCCTGCTGGCGCTGGGCCTCCGGGACGCCCTGGCCCGTCCGGCCGCGGCGCCGGCCGTCCCGCAGCCGCCGGTGCCATTGCCGGTGCCGCAGCCGGTGGTGGCGGCCCCGCAGCCGGACGACGGTCTGGTCCGCAGGGTCCTCGAGGTGCGGGACCTGCTGGACAACACGGCGCTGCGCGCCCGGCTCGACGACGGGATCCGCAGCGCCGGCTTCGAGCTGATCACGCCGGCCCCGGGCGAGCCCTTTGACCCGGGTGTCCACACCGCCGTGGACACCGAGGCGGCGACCGACGGCGCCGCCCCGGGGACCATCGCCGCGGTCGAGCAGGTCGGGCTGCTGCAGCAGGGCCGCCTCTACCGGCGCGCCGCGGTCGTCGTGTGGGAGGAGGCGCGATGAGTGACCCGGCCCGTGCGGCCCTCGACCGGACGATCGCCGGGGTGCGCAGCGCGGTCGCCGCCGTGGACGACCGGCTGCCGCGGGAGATCGACGAGGCCGAGGCGTCGGCGCGGGCCGCGGGGCGGACGGTCGTGGTCGTGGTCGGCGAGGTAAAACAGGGCAAGTCCTCGCTGGTGAACGCGCTCGTGGGCCGACCCGGGACCTCCCCGGTCGACGTCACCGTCACGACCTCCACCTACCTGCTGTTCCGGTCCGGTGGACCTGAGGGCGCGACCCTGCACCTCGCCGACGGCGCGCCGCCGGTCCAGGTGCCCGTCGCCGACCTGCCGGCGTGGGCCACCCCGGACGCGCCGGCCCCGGTGCGGTACGCCGAGGTCACGGTCGCCGCGCCGTGGCTCGACGACCTCGTGCTCGTCGACACCCCCGGGGCCGGCGGTCTCGTCGCGGCGCACGCGACGGCGGCGCTCGAGGCGGCCGGCCGGGCGTCGGCGCTGCTCTTCGTCACCGACGCGCTCGCCCCGCTGTCCGGGGTGGAGCTGGACTTCCTGCGCCAGGTGTCCGAGCGCGTGGAGACGGTCGTGTTCGCGCTGACCAAAATCGGTCCGCAGCCGGGCTGGTCGGCGGTGCTGGACGAGAACAAGGCGAACCTCGCGGCGGCGGCGCCGCGCTTCGCCTCCGCTCGCTGGGTCGCCGTCGACTCCCGGCTGGCCGCGCAGGCCCTCGAGAGCCTCGACGCCCACCCCTCCGAGGTCGGCTCCGCGGCCGGCGTTCCCGACGAGGACGTGACCGACGCGCTCGAGGACTGGGAGGAGTCGGGGGTCGGCGAGCTCCTGGACGTCGTGCGCACCGAGCTGGCACCGGCGGCCGAGACGCTCGCGGCGGCGAACACCTTGCGTGCGGTCCGGTCGATCGCCGCCCGGGCCGACCGCGAGCTGGCCCTGCGGCTGGCGCAGCTGCAGGCCGACCCCGCGCTCGAGGAGGCCGTCGCCGAGCACCACCGGCGGCTGGTCGAGCTCGAGGACGAGCAGCGCACCTGGGCCCCGCGCCTGGAGAAGGACCTCAACCTGCTGCGCATCGACATCAACCGGCAGCTGGCCACCCGGGTCGACGACCAGCGGGACAGGTGGTCCGAGCGGCTGCGCACCCTGCGGCGGGCACCCGACGACGCGACCTTCGCCCGGCTCTGCGACGAGCTGCAGGGGGACCTCGGCGTCATCGGCCGGGACGTGCTCGCACTGACCTGCACCCGCTTCCGGGCGGTCGCCGGCGAGCTGTTCGCCGAACTGGCCGACACGGCGTCGGTCGTCACGGCGCTGGACAGCCTTGGTACGGACGCCGTCCTGCCGTCCCCGAGCCGCCTCCCGCCGAACCGGTCCCACGGGGTCAAGGACACGATGGACCTCTACTACGGGTGGCTGATGGGCAGCGGGCTCGGCGGGGGTGCCGGTGCGGCGGTGGTCGCCCTCACCGGCCTCGGGCCGCTCGGCTGGGCCCTCGGTGCGGTCGGGGGCGTCGCCGGGATCGCGCTGCGGCACTGGGTGACCCGGGACAGCGGGCGGCAGGCCGACGTCCGCGCGGCCCTCACCTCGTGGATCACCCAGGCCGAGGCCGAGATCCGCTCGGAGGTCGAGCGCAACACCGTCCAGGCGCGCTTCTCCCTGGCCGAGGCCTTCCGGGCCGCGCTGCAGCAGGCCAAGGCGGAGGCCCAGGAGTTCCTGGACGCGTCCAAGGCCGCTCGGCAGCGGTCGGCGGCCGAGCTGGCCGCACAGCGGACGGCCCTTGAGACGCAGCGCAGGACGCTGGCCAAGCACGCCGAACGGGTCGACACCCTGCTGAGGTCGCCGCTCGCCGTTCCGCCCGGGCGGCGGACGGCTGCGGTGAGGTGACCATGACTCCCGACCCGCCCGGCCCGGAGGACGTCCCGGACCGCACGGACGGCGGCTGGCGGCCGGACGACGGCGCCACGTCCCTCGCCGGCGAGGGCGTCGGCGGGACCCCCGACGACCCGTACGCCCACGAGCCCGCGGACCACGGCGCGCCGGAGGCCGCAGACCCCGGCCACGGCAGCGACCACCCCTCCGACGAGGACGACGGCCCGGACGACGACCCGGACGGGGACCCGGAGGACGACCCGGACGGGGACGAGGACGGCGACCTGGGGTCCTGGTTCGCCGGCGACTGGGTCGACCCCTCGGTGCTCCCCGGCGGGACGGACACCGACGCCGACGACGACCTCCCCGGCGACCCGGAGATCGCGCAGGTGGCCCAGCTGCTGTGGCGGCGGGCCGCTCCCGGGATGCCACCGCCGGCCGACGCCGACGACACCGGGACGCTGCTCCAGGCCGTCTCCGACCGCGGCCGGGACGACCTCGACCAGCAGGCGGCCCGCATCCTCCTCCGCATGCTTGGTGGGGCCGGCTCCTGAACGGGTGCCGGGGGTGGCGCGGAACGAGGATCCCCTCGCCGCTCCGGCGCTCTAGCGTCCACCCATCGCGACCGACCCGCAGCGAGGAGGCCGGAGATGACCGGCACGGGCCAGGGGACGCCGGTCGTCGGGCGGGCCGACACCATCGCGGCGATCAGCGGCGCACTCGAGGACGCCGGGGTGCAGCTCGTGGCCGGCCCGGCGGGGATCGGCAGGACCACCGTGGCCACGGCTGCCGCGGACCGGACCGGGCGGGAGGTGTGGGCAGGAGGGGGGCTGCCCGCCCTGGCCGACCGTCCCGGCCTGGCCCTGGCGCGTGCCGTGCGGGTGCCCGTGCCCGCCGAGCCCCAGGACGCGGCCACGCTCGTCGTCGCCCTCACCCGCGACGGGGTCCTGCTCCTCGACGACGTGCAGTGGGCCGACGCGCACTCGGTGCGGGTGACCGTGGCGTCGGCGGCGGCGGTCCGCACCCTGCTCTGCGTCACCGAGGAGGGTCACGAGGCCGGTGGGGCAGGGGACGCCGGGACGTCTGCACCGGTCGCCCGCGCAGCGGCCCGCACCACGTTCCGGCTCGCCCCCCTGGCCGACGCCAATGTCGCCGCACTCGTCCGGCGGGCCGACCCGGCGGCTCCCGAGGACGACGTGGCGCGGATCGTGGCCGCTGCCCGGGGGAACCCGGCAGCGGCCCTCGCCCTGGTCGCGGGGGACAGCCGTTCGGCCCGGCGGGCTCTCGCCGTGCGCGCCCGGGCCCTCAGCGTGGCCGGCCGTACCGCGCTCGTCGTCCTGGGGCTTCGCGGCCGCCCCACCCGCGCCGGGCGCCTCGGACCGGGCGCGGCGGAGCTGGTGGACCACGGCCTGGCCATGCCGGCGGGTCCGGGCGACGACCCCCTCCTGGCCTTCCCCTCGGCCGCCACCTACGCCCTGGCCGGCACGCTGGCCTCCGCCGAGGCGCTCGCGGCGCTGCACCGCCACCTCGCCGCGGTCAGCCGTGACCCGTGGGACCGGGTCCGCCACCTCGCCGGGTCCGGCGATCCCGAGGGCGCCGTCGGGCTGGCGATCCGGGCCGCCCGCGAGCTCGGCGCCGGCGAGCGGGCCCGCCTCCTCGCCTTCGCCGCCGGGCTGGCCCGGGGCGAGCGCCGGCGGCAGCTCTGGCAGGCCGCGGCGGAGGCCGCCGATGCCGCCAGCGACGGCGAGGCCGCCGCCCACGCCCGCCGCCAGGCGGTGCGGGGTCGGCTCACCGACCGGGAGAGCGAGGTCATGACCCTGGTCGCGGCGGGCATGACCACGGCTGCCGTCGCCCGCCGCCTGCTCGTCTCCGCCGAGACGGTGGAGACGCACGTCCGTTCGGCCGTCGCCAAGCTCGGCGGGCGCAACCGCACCGAGGCCGCCGTCCTGTTCGCCGCGGAGGGTCGATGACGGACGACGTCCCGCCGCCCCTGCTCGTCGCTCCCGACGAGGCGGCGGCGCGGGTGGCGGCCGCCGCGCTGCGGGACGAGGGCTGGACGGTCACCGGTCCCGACGCCGTCCCGCGGGAGCCCTGGGACCTGCGCGACCGCGGGCACGTGGTGGCGATGACGGTCGGTGACGCCGCCCTCCCGGACGCCGTCGAGCTCGCGGTCCGGGGGGCCGGGCTCGTGGTGGTGGTCGACGTCGCCGACCCGGTGAGCGTGGAGGCGTTCCTCGACCAGCTCCACCGCATCGGCCTGGTCGGCGAGGCGGGGACGGCCACCCGGCCGGTCCCGGTCCGGGCGCTGACGGCCGAGGAAGCAGCGGTGCTGGACGCGCTCGCGGACGGCGCGTCGATCCCCGAGGCCGCAGCGCGGTCGTTCCTGTCGCTGCGCACGGCCAACCGCCGGCTGGCCTCGGCCCGTGCCGCGCTGGGTGTGGCCTCCACGCGGGCGGCGGTGCTCGCGCACCGGGCGGCCAGGGACCGCCGGTGACGGGGGCCGCCGGTGACGGGGGCCGCCGGCCGACCGCCGTCCCGTCAGTCGCGGGTGAGCACGAAGCGCCAGCGTGCCTCGGCACCGGGGCAGGTAGCGCCCGAGGAGTGCTCCGCGTAGTCGCCGGTCAGGCTGCCGTCCTCGCCCGAGAACCGCAGCAGCCACCCCGTGCTCGCCGGCCCCGCTCCCTCGCACACCGCCGCGCGTCCTGCGGGGACTATCCCCTTGGCGGTGTGCCTGCCGAGCGGGTCGGCGGGGGACAGCGGCGCTCGGTCGTAGCCCCTGCGGGCTACGACCGAGCACGGCGACCCGGGCCGCTCGGGGCAGTCGATGGTCAGCTCCATGGGGAGCGTCTCGGGGCAGGGGGCCTCCGTTCCCCGGCACGAGCGCAGCACGGCCGTGCCGGTCCAGGACCCGTCGAGCCCCGTGGCGGGTGCGGCCCCGGTCGGAGGGGTCGGGGACCGCGGGGGAGCGGCCCCGGTGGTCGGCGGGGGCGCGGCATCCGGGGACGGGCGGGGCTCGAGGCCGAGCGTCAGGTTCACCGCCAGGACCACCGCCACCGTGACCAGGGCCGCCAGTCCCAGCACCGCCGCCAGGACCCATCGGTGGTGCCCGGGAGGCGGCGGGACCTGCGGCGGCGGGGGAGCGCCGGGAACGGCCCACGCGGAAGCCGCGGGGGAGGGTGCTCGCCCGGTCTGCTGGGGGTCGGTCACCGGGGTCCTCCCGTGCGCTGGGGCGCGCGGCCCGGGGCGAACCGGACCGGGTGCGCGCCCGTCGTGAGGCGGGGAGGGGACGTTACTGCTGGTGAGCGGTGCCAGGCCGGTTCCGCGCAGCCCGGCGCGCGGGACACCGCCGGACCGGATCGGGGCCTACCATCCCGCGTCATCCTGCGACACGCCGGCCGGACGGGGGCGCCGATGGACCAGCGGTCACCTGGAGGTCGCCCGGGCGCGCCTCTGCACCTCATCTGGCTGGTGGACTGTTCCGGCTCCATGCAGCTGGACGGGAGGCTGCGAGCCGTCGACGGCGCCATCCGCGACGCCCTCCTGCACTGCGCGAGCATCGTCTCCCGCGATCCGCGGATCCGTGTCCTCATCCGCGCGCTCACCTTCTCCTCCGGCGCGCGGTGGCACGTCGCGCAGCCCGTGCCGGTGGAGGACCTCACCTGGCCCGCCCTGCCCCCGGCCGGCGGTTACACCGACCTGGGCGCGGCGCTGCGCGAGGTGTCGGGTGCGCTGGGCGCGCTGCCGGAGGACCCGACCGCCCTGCCGCCCGTCCTCGTCCTCGTCTCCGACGGAGAGCCGACCGACGAATACCAGATCGGCCTCCAGGTCCTGGCCTCGGCACCGTGGGGAGCCCGGGCGCAGCGGTTCGCCGTGGGCATCGGTCCGGACGCCGACCTCGCCGTCCTGCAGGAGTTCCTCGGCCGGCCGGACGCCCGCCCCGTGCATGTCGCCCGGCCGGACCACCTCGCCGAGGTGCTCCGCGCCGTCTGGAGCGGGGCTCACCAGGCAGCGGCGGCGCGGGTGGGCCCCGCGGTCGCACGCCCAGCGGGTCCACCGCGCTCCGATCCGGTGAACGGGATCCGGCCCGTCCGGTGGGAGCGGGGGACACCGGAGCGGGCCCGGGCCGGACCGTCGGCCGCCATCGACTTCGGCACCACGTACACCTCGGCCGCCGTGCGGGACGCCGCAGGCACGGTGACCACCATCGCCTTCGACAGCGGCCACACCCGGTACCCCTCCGGGGTGCTGCGGCAGCCCGGCGGGTCGTTGCTGGTCGCTACCCAGGCCGAGGCCCAGGCGGCCATGCACCCGCACGCCTTCGAGCCCACCCCGAAGCGGCTCGTCGGCCACGAGACCGTCGTCCTCGGTGGCGAGGAGATGGCCGTGGTGGACCTGGTCGCCGCCGTCCTGCGGCACGCCGCCGACGAGGTCCACCGGCAGCACGGACGCGGTCTGCCGGTGGTGCTCACCCATCCCGCCGACTGGCGCGGGGCACGGCTGGGGATGCTCGTCGATGCGGCCGGGCGCGCCGGCCTGGGCGAGGTCACGCTCGTCCCCGAACCGGTCGCCGCGGCCGCTGCCTACACCTCGGGCGACTCGGTCGCGGTCGGGGCGCTGGCCGCCGTCTACGACCTGGGAGGGGGCACGTTCGACGCCGCCGTCGTCGAGCGCACCGACGACGGCTGGCGGCTGGCGGGGCCACCGGCCGGCATTGACCCGCTCGGCGGCGTCGACTTCGACCGCCTCCTGCTCGACCACCTCGGGGACGTCGTGGCCGACCGCAAGCCGGAGGTCTGGGCCAAGCTGGACGACCCGCCCGACATGGCCTGGCGGCGCCACCGGCGGGAGCTGCAGCGCGAGGTCCGTGCGGCCAAGGAGGCGCTCTCCGCCCATCCGGCCTGGACGGTGTACGTACCCGGCGCCGAGGAATCGGTCACCGTCACGGCCGAGGACTTGGAGCGGCTCATCGGCCCGCTGGTCGACCGCAGCGTCGAGCTCATGGTGGCCACCATCGCCGAGGCCGGGTGCACGCCCCGCGACCTGCATGCCCTCTACCTCACTGGCGGGTCCTCGCGGATCCCGCTGGTGCACCGCCGGCTCTGGGACGCGCTCGACACCGAACCACGCACCCGTGCCGACCCCAAGCTCGTCGTCGTGACCGGGGCGCTCGGTTGACCCCGCGCCGCTGGTGCCCCGGTGGCCGCGAGCCTTGCCGTGCCAGGGGCCGCCACCTACCTTGTAGCGACCTCCAGCCAGACGAAGTGGTGCCGGCATGACGACGCCCACGGACGCCCGCGACGTGCTGACCGAGTGGGTGCGCCGGTGCGGGCCCTCCTTCCTCGACCAGCCCCGGCGCGTGCGGGCCGTCCTGCACGACGCCGTCCCCTCCGCGTCTCACCAGACGGCACTGCTGTCGGCGGCCCTCGAGCACGGCGTGGCCCGGCGCGTCCTCGACACGCCGCCCGATCGGCTGACCGGCGAGCTCGATCGGCTGACCGCGGAGCTGGTCGAGCGGCGTGGCCTGACGCGGCTGGACGCGGCATGGGCGGTGGGCACCGTGGCAGCGGCGCTCGGAGCGTCGAGCGGCCAGGAATCACCGGGGCCCGGAGCGGGTCATCCCTCCTCGGGGCACCCCGGCCGACCACCGTCTCCTCCGCCGGGCACCGGGACGCCGGCCGGCCGGTCGGTGCGGCGCAAGTGGTGGCTCATCGGTGCGGCGGCCCCGGTCGTGCTGGTGTCGGTCGTCCTGGGCGTCATGCGCACGATCCCCCAGCCCGACCCGCCACCCGAAGACGTGACGGGCACCGAGACCGGCAGCGGCACCGGTAGCGGCACCGGCACCGGCACCGGCTCGGGCAGCGACACCGGGACCGGCAGCGGCTCGGGCAGCGGCACCGGGACCGGCAGTGGTGGGGGTGACGACCCCTGTGCCCTGCTCACCAGCAGCGAGTGCGCAATCTGGGAGGAGCTGCCCGGCGACCTGTACGCGCAGTGCAGCGGGATCAACCCGGTGCCGCCGGCCACGGCCGGGCTGGGCTGCGTCGTCCCCGGCACGTACCGGACGGGGGAGAACTACAGCCGGGACCTGGCGGTCTACGAGTACGCGGACACGTTGGACCGTGACGCAGCCGTCCAGGGGCTCGGCCAGAACCCGTGCGACACGTTCACCATCAAGAGCACTGCCGGTGCCGTGACCGACACCGGCACCCTCTACTGCTTCCCCGACCAGGACGGGATGGCCCTCCTCGTCTGGACGTACGACTCGAAGCCCTACGAGGTCTGGGCCAAGGGTGTGAACCAGGACGTCGAGGGCCTCGTCAACTGGTTCTTCACCATCCCGCATCCCTGACGGTGGCGGCAGATCGGTCCGGCGTCCTCGACGGGGCGTCGAGGTCGGTGCGTACCACGTGCCCCGCGGGAACGCGCGCAGGTCGGGCCCGGCCCGTGGCGCAGGCCTCGTGCCTGCATGCCGTCCGGGAGGACGATCCGGCGCCGTCCTGCTGCCAGGACCCGGCGGAGGAGTGCGCACGAGCGTGAGGTCGGCCCCGGGGGATCGTGGCGCTGGAGCGGCACCACGGGCTGCGGGAGCACCTCCGGTCGCCGCTGGAGCGCGCCGTCGCGGTCAGCTCGCGTCACCGTCCGCTGCTCCCGGCTGCCCGCCCCGGTGCACCGGATCGGCGGGATCGGCGGCGGTGCTGGCCGCGAGCTCGCTGCGCAGCTCCACGAGCAGCAGACCCAGCACGTTCGCTCCCGTCCCGCGGGGCCCCCGCCCCCAGAAGGAGTCGCGCGGGCTGGCCTCGACCAGCCGGGCGTCGCCCGTGCCCACGAGTAGGACGCCGAGTGCGGGGTGCTGGGTGAACTTGGCGCGCAGCGCCGTCCGCATGACGTCGACGCGGACCGACATCCAGTCCCGGCGCACGTGCCGGTGCAGCTGCCGGGCGAGATCGAGGGCTGCGCGAGGGCTGGGGCAGGTGCGGATCCGCTCGCGCAGCCCGGCATCGGCGAACTTCGCCGCCTGGAAGTAGTGCTCGGTCGTCGGCCACCGGAGCCCCTCGATCAGGACCGGGAAGGGCGCGAAGTTGGTGAACTCGAAGAACTCCTCGTCGGGCGCGAAGAAGCGCAGCTCGTCCACGTCGTCACCTCCTGGCGGCCGGCCCGGTGCCGGTGTCCTGCGGTGGCGGGCAGTGTCCCTGGCGGTGACCGGAACGTCAGCGGTTCGCCGGGTGGTAGATGGGCGGAGGGCCCGAGAGGACGATCCCGGAGTAGCGGTCGGCCAGCCGCGCGTAGCCCTCGATCGGCTCGCCGTCGGCCAGGTTGAGGTAGAGGTCGGTGAAGACCTCGAAGCCGATGAGCGCCGCACGGAACGGAACCGGTTCCAGGAGCCGGAACGCGACCGAGGCGAGCCAGTCGTCGAGTGGCCGCCGCCAGGCGAAGGAGTGCCCGTCCTCGGTCGGGTAACCGCACACGCGCGGATCGATGCGTCCCAGTGCCCCCAGCGGTACGCCGAAGTAGAGCCAACCCGTGCCGTCCTCGTCCAGCACCGGGCCGCTGTGACAGACCACGCGGTGACCACCCGGCAGGCGGACGACCCCGTCCCCGGCCGTGGCGTCCCTGCCGGTCACCTGCCACACGGCCTGGTACGCGCGCTCGAGCAGCGCCTGGTCCGCCGGCGCGTACCGGACCAGGAGTTCGTAGTCGCCACCTGACCAGTTGTCCGGATCCGCGGGATCCGCCGGGTCGAACGGCACCGGCTCCGAGCGGCCGTGGGGGATGCCGGGGAGCGCGCTCGGCCGCCGACGACCGGAGCGACCGGGTCGGGCGCGCCACGGGGGAGCAGGCATGGGGGCATCGTCTGCCCGACCCGAGGCCCGGGCATCCCCTTTCCGTGCCACCGCCCCGCGGCCTCCGGCCGGCGCGGTGCTCGGCCGTCCTCGGCGGCCGTCGCCCACCCGCCGGCGGGTGCGGCGGAGAAGAGGGCTGCGACCGGCCCGATGGCACGGAACGGGGATGGCGGCGAGGGGTTGCGGTCCTACTGTTCGCCGGTGTACGGGCCCCACCCCGGAGCCCGGGTCGCAGAGGAGACGATCCCCATGAGCCTGCACGACCCGCTGGGTCTGGACGACTCGGCGTCTCAGGACGACGGCACCCTGCAGTCGTCGGACCGGATCACCGTTTCGTCGTTCGGAGGCGACGGCGCCTTCGACACGGGTCTCCCGGACCTCGACGACACCGGGGTCGTCGACCCCGCGACGGGGGAGCCCACGGTGGACGCCGGCCCGGAGCCGTCGGACGGAGGCCTGCCCGGGTTCGACGACGTCGACCCCGCGTCGGTGGACTTCCCGCTGGTGGACCCGGCGTCGGTCATCGTGGACCCGGCGGCCGTCGTCGTCGGCGAACCGGCCGAGGACGCGGAGTACTGGCTGTACCAGGGGGACGGCCAGGGCACCTGCGCTCCGACGGCCGTCGCCATGGTGATCGCCGACGTGCTGGACGATCCGCTCGTCACCAACGAGGTCGTGCTCCAGCGGGCCCTCGAGCTGGGCCTGATCACCCACGACCCGGCCGCCGACGGCGATGCCGGGACCGACTCGGCCGGTGACTGGTCGGGGATCGACAACACCGGGATGATGGTGCTCTGCGAGGAGTTCGGCCTCGACGTGAGCTCGTCGTTCGGGGACACGAACCAGCTGATCGACTCCCTGGACAGCGGCCGGGCGGTCATGGTGGGCCTGGATGCCCACGAGATCTGGTACGGCGAGGACGACGCCGGCGACCAGGGCTACGACGACAACCACGCCGTCGTGGTCACCGGCATAGACCTGACCAACGGCCTGGTGTACCTCAACGACCCCGGCACCCCGGAGGGCCGGGGTGCGGTCGTGCCGCTGGCGCAGTTCGAGGACGCCTGGGCCGATGCCGCCAACCAGATGATCTTCACCGACGTCACCGAGGACCAGGCAGCGGCCACCGTCGACCTGGGCGGTGCGCCGGTGGAGGTCCCGTCGGGAACCGGGCCCGAGGTGTACCCGGACGCGGCGGGTGCCGGCCTGGCGGCCGCGCCGGCCGACCGACCGTCGCTCGTGCCCGAGGACGCCACCGGCCTGGTCGTGCTGCCGTTCACCTTCGTGCCGCAGGTCGCCGACGTGGTCTCGGCGGACCAGAGGGGCACGAGCGAACCGGATCGGAGAGGTGCCGGCGGGTTCGACGCGAACGCCGACGGCATCCCCGACCCGACCCTCATGGACATGACCGGGGAGGGGTTGGACGACAGCGTCGGACTCGACTCCGACCAGAACGGCATCTTCGAGGTCTTCGCCACGGACCTAAACCACGACAGCATGATCGAGGCAGTAGCCATCGATCAGGATCAGAACGGTGTCCCAGAGGTTTTCATGGCGGATCAGAACCGTGACGGCAGTCTCGAGACGACGGCGGTCGATCCGAATCAGGACGGTGTGCTCGATTCCGCCTCCTCGCTGTACGGGACCTACGGCAATCCCAATGGTCCGGCAGGCGGGATCGAGGTGACCGCCAACCCGGACGGCTCCAGCAACATCAACATCGGCCCGGCCGACAGTGGGCTGAGCCCCGCTGGGGGGTACGGCCCACCGCTGGGATTCGGTACACCGGTCGGTCCAGGTGCCTCCGAGCCGTACGACTACAGCTCCTACGACCGGGACAGCGACGGCGACCGCATTCCCGACGCCCGGGACCCGCAGCCCACGGCTCCGTACGCGTCCCAGTCGATGGACCAGGACGGCGACCGCATTCCCGACGCATCCGACCACAACCCGACGTCCTACGGGTCCTGACCGCTCAGTCCCGAGCCACGCACGAGGTGGGTCGCCCACCCGACGGTCGGCAGGACATGCGGGTTTCGCGCCCGACCTGCCGCCCGCCGTCGGGAGGTCAGCAGCTCAACCGTTCCTTGTGCGGCGTGTGAGCGTCCCGAGCGCTGCGCTCGGTCGGCGGTCGTCTGACTGCTGACTCGGAGACGAGCAGTCGACGCGGTGGGTGAAGTGGTGCGGTGGCGCCCCAGCACGACGTCGTGCGGAGCGCCTCACTGTCAGCGGGTCGAGTACACAGGACGATGCCCCGTGATGGGGCCATCCGGGTCAGCTCGGGAGCCGCGCCGTCCGCTTGACCCTGGGGACGACGCCGCGTGCCGGCGCCAACAGGCGCTCCGACCTCTGTCGCCGGCTTGCTCGGAGCTCGACGCCGGACGGGCACCGCTTCGTTCGCGTCCGCACGATCTCCGGGCACGACGTCACCAGAGGAGTGCGGCGACCCCGCGGGCCAACGCGGCGAGCCCCTCGCCCGGCTCCACCTCCAGCGGGACGGTGACCCGCCAAGCGCCGTCCGCATCCGTCGCGGTCAGCTCCACCTGGAGTCGGATACGGCGTCCCGCATGCTCGGCCCTGACGGCCAGGGAGCCCTCGAACGACCGCCAATGGCGAACTCCGGCCCACCCACGAAAGTCGCGGGTCAGATCTTCCAGGAAGTGCGGCAGGCCGTCTCCATCGAGGGTGCGGACCCACACCGTGGCCAGCAGATCCGGACCTCGAGCCGTCACGCCAACGTCGATGACCTCGTCCCCGAAGGGCCGGACCGCGCGCGTGAGAGCCACTGTCACGTCGCGTTTGTCCGCTGAGGCGAGGACGATGCCCTCCGCCGAGTCCGTCAAGCCGAGGTACCCGGGTGAAGAGTGATGGTCATGTGCGCACAGCTACCCTGGTGGGGCCGTTGGTATACGCACTAGTCCGGCATGCGAGGAAGCCGTTTCATCATTGCTTCGATCTCGGGCACCAGCTGCTGAGCGATTGAAGCGATGTCCGGTAGAAGACCGGAAAGCTGATCAAGCGCGTCCGAGGCCATCTGTCCGCGAAGATCACTTCCTGCTGACCACGCGTTGAGGTCTGCCTCGATGTCCGAAAGCCTCCCGGCGAGTTCGGTGTCCTGGCGGAATGTCGCGAGGTTGTGAACGAGCTCGATGATCTGAAGATCCTCGTCTGGCATTCGCTGCTCTCCCTCCGCTTACCCATACCGTAGTCCGACGCCAGTCGCGTAGCCGAGGGCGGCGTCGTCAGCGCCGCCCGCAGGCCACGGCCCTAGGTGTACTCGGCCATCAGGTTGGTGCCAGGCGGCTGATTGGAGTGCGCCCGCCGAACGCGCTGTGGCGGCGCTGAGTGTTGTAGTGCTCGATCCACGGAGCATGGGCGGCTGAGCGTTGGTCGTTGCTGGTGAAGGCCTGCCGGTAGGCCCATTCGGTGGCCAGGGTGCGGTTGAGGCGTTCGACCTTGCCGTTCTGCCAGGGGCAGTTATGGGAAGTCTCCAACATTCCCCGTGGTTCGGTGGGCGTGGCAGGAATCGAACCTGCTAAGCGCGAGGCACCGGGTTTACAGCCCGGCCCGACTCTCCATCGTCGGCGCACGCCCGAGGTTGTCATGTTCGGGTAGTAGCCCAGGCTACCGCGTACGTCACTAGTCCTACCCGTCGTTGAGCGCGCCTGGCGTACCGCTGAGGCGCCGACCAAGCGCCGCGCCACGGTGATCAACCTTGATGCGACCCCCATGCTGCGGTCGGCGGCCGTGACATCGGCCTGGCGCGGACGCGGCGTCGGCGCCGCATCCGCCGCGTTAACCCGGAGCGTTCGTCGCTCGGCGGCGGGAACCGCGGACGACGGTCGTCCACGACGCGTCGCCCCTCGGCGGGCTCCTACCAGCACCAGGCAGGCCGCGAGCTCGGCGGCAGCGGTGAAGGCGGGAGAAGCGCAACGGCTCGCCGGGCTGTTCCAGGACTTGGTGGACATCCATCGGCAGGGCTTCCCGCCGGCGCAGTCACCTGTGGCGCCCCCGCCGCCGGCTCCCGACACGGATGCGATCCGCGCCCGCCACCGAAAGGCCGCCCTCACCGGCATCGGGCTGCTCCGGCGGCAGGAGCGGGCCGCCGCCCAGGAACAGGCTGACCGCGCGGCGGAGGTGAAGTTGCAAGCCAGCTGGGCCGAGGCCCAACGCATGCAGGCCGACTACCAGGCCCAGCTGGACGTCTGGTGGGCGGCGCTGCTGGCGAACGAACCGGACACCGGCATCGGCACGCTCGCCGAGGCGTTCGAGGACAACGAGGCCGCTGCCGCGCCCCTGAGCGTCGACGGGGACGAGGTGTCCCTCGTCGTCCTGGCGCCGAGTGACAGTGAGGCATTCGTCCCGGAGCGGATGCCCGGCACGACGGCCAGCGGCAACCTGAGCCAGCAAGCTCCCCAAGAGCGAGCGGGCGGCCCTCTACACCGCAGCCGCGATGGGGCACGCCCTGGTCACCATTAAGGAGGCCCTTGCCGTCGCCCCGGGCATTCAGTGGGTGCGGCTCATCGCCCTACGCCACGCCGCCGCCGACGCTTACGGCCGGCCCAGGCTCGAGTGCCTGCTGGCCGGCACGTAGACGCGGCAGGTCCTACAAGGTGTCGCCTGGGCCAGCGCCGATGCGACGACGGTGGCGCCGGACACCGCGGAGGAACTGTTGGTCAAGCTGCGGGCCGGAAAGGAACTGCAGCCGCTGAGCCTGGACTCCCAGCCGGAGATCCAGCAGTTGCTGAAGGCCGCGGACGTCGAGGCCTCGTCTCCTAGCAGCGGCGGACTGGCGCCATCGGCGCCTTCGTCGATGGTGAGCGTCACCTTGATCAGCTGACGCCGCTGCCAGCCAGCCACTGTCGTGTCGAGGATGTCGCGGTGGCACCTGCCGAGGACAACCGCCGCCTGTTCGATCCGGCGCGCGAGCGGGTCGAGCCGATGAAGCGCCCGATGCCGGTGCCGCTGCCGTGCCGACCGGAGTTGACCAACGATGACGTGGCCCTGCTGCGCGAGGGTGTCGGCCGGGTCAGCATGGACCACCGGTGGCGGTGCAACTCGACGCTGAGGACATTCTGCACCTGTACCGGTCCTGGACCGGCTACGAGGTCTACCGGGCCATCCTGGTCTCCAGCGGCGCAGCCCACCGGATCGAAGACTTGATGGTGACCGCCCCGGAGCGCTACTGCCCCGGCGAGGACACCCTGGAGGAAAGCCGCCGGTTCCTCGGCGCGTTGGCGGTGGTGTTGCAGCTGGCGATGGACCGTCGGGCCGGATGGGGTGACTATCCGCCGTTCCCCGACGGTTCGCCCCCGAGCACCCTGACGCGCCGGTCCTGGTGGTGACGCCGGCTACCCACGGTGTCGGACGAGTGCTGGCAGCGGGGCGGGGCGGCGGTGACCGATGAGACGACGAACCTGGCGGAGCACACCACCGATGAGTCCCGTACGGCCGGGAGGGGCGTCGCGCTGCCCGTCCAATTGGCGACACCGCTCAGGCCTCCCGGAAGTCTCAGGTAGCTCGCTGGTGCAGAGGTCTACATCGCCCGCTGCTCCGGCACTCACCTGACTGCGGCAGGAGACTTCTCTGGCGTAGCCGACTGGAGGATTACGAGAGGTCGGAGCGACACGGTCGGCGCATGCAGACCGCAACCCCGTGTCGGGAATCGATAGCCGGCCGGGCGAACCATGACGCGCCGCCGTCGGCGTCGTTGGCCATCACCAGCCCCATGCGTCCCCAGGGGCACCGGCCGATGACGGTCGAGGCGATGCGCGCGGCCGTCATCGCGATCCGCGCGGGGACCTACGACGAGGTCACCGATGACGTCGCCTGCATATGTCAGGTATCCGACGCGGCGGTCGTCGCCGGCACATGTCGGCCAGATGCTGATCCGACGCCATGGGCGGCAGCCGAGGTCAGCGGCGCTGTCGTCTTGGTCGTGGCCGGTCACGCCGGGGCGGGCGCCTCGACGGTTGCGTTGGCGGTCGCCGAAGGGCTGGCGGAGAGCCGGCGGGTGCAGCTGGTCGACTACGCCGAGCCGGTCCGGTCGGGGCTGGCCGAGGCCTCGACCATCGAGCTCGGTACGGAAGGCGCCGGGTGGCGCCGCGGCCGGCGCGGTCGACTGGACGTCTTCCGCCTCACCCGCCGCCCGGACGACGGAGAACTCCCGCCGCCCCCGCAGCCTGATGGCACGGAACGGCTGCTGGTCGTTGACGCCGGCTGGTCGCTCACCATCGCGCTGCTCGACTCACCCAGTTGCCTCATCCCGGACGGGAGGGTCGTCGTCGTCACCCGGGTGACGGTGCCCGCGGTCCGGCAGACCGAGCGCGTGCTGGCCGCCATCGGCGGCGAGCCGGTGGTCGCCGCAGTCGGCCCGGCGCGCTGGCCCCAGGCGGTGCAGGCCAGCTGCGGACCACGACTGCGTGAGCTGCGGTCGCGGGGGCGGGTAGTCCGGGTTCCGGTCGACCGGCGACTGGAGACCTCTGGGCTGACCGGGGACCGGCTGCCGAAGCCGGTAGCGGCCGCCGGCCGGCTAATGGCTGCACTTCTGGTGCCGGCCGGACCCCCTCAGCCCCGGCATCGGCGCCGGGCAGCGTCCTCCCGGACCGGCTCGACGGGAACCCGATGAGGAGCGCACGCGAGACCGCGCACGCGGCGGGTCGGGCGGCGCCAGCCGTCGCAGTCGTGCTCGTCGGCTTGGTCGTGCTGGGCGGCGGGCCCGCGGCTGCGGCGCCGGTGGAGATCGCCGCGGCGGTCTGCCCGGAGCCGCCGCCGGGGATGCAGGCCTTCGCCGACGACGTGACCGCCTGGGTGAAGTGGGGCGTGCTGGCGCTGATCGGCATCGGCGCGGTGATGTCGCTCGGGTCGATCCTGGTCGGGCGGATCTTCTCCCATCCGCATGCCTCCCGGTACGGCGCGATGGGTGTCGCCGTCGTGGTGATGGTGGCGATCACCTACACGGTGATCCTGACGATCCTGGGCTCGATCACCGGCAGCGGGTGCACCTGATGAAGAGCCTTCAGAAGCACCAGGGGAGCGGAACGACGGAGTGGAGCCCGGCCCGGCTGCTGACTCTTCTCGTGGTCGGCGCGCTGGTGGCGCTCGCGGTGCTGGCCGGATTGGTCCTCGCCGTCGTCGCAGCACTGGGCCGCGACGACCCGGGCCCGGCGGACGCCGCACCACAGGCCGCAGCCCCGGCGACGGAGACATCGCAACGAGATGTGCTGGCCGCCGCTCCCATGCCGCCCGCCGAACCGGAGGCCGCGCTGCCTGGGCCGCTGGCGACCCAGTCCGCCGGCGTCCTCGAGCTGCCACGGCCCACCGGCGTCGGCCCGACAGAGGTGCCGACCGGCTTCCCGCGCACTCCCGAGGGGGCGCTGGCACAGCTGGCGGCCATCGACGTGACCGCCATGGAGAGCGGATCGGTGGACGGCGTGCGCCAGGTCATCGTCAAGTGGGCCGCGCCGGGTGGTCCCACCTCGGAGACGTGGTCGGGCGTGGACGGGATGGCGCGGCTGCTCTCTGCGGCCGGTCTGTCCAACGCCGGGTCGCCGCAGTTCGCCATCGTGGTCCGCCCGCTGATGGGACTGATCAAGGGCACGGTCGGCCCGGACTTCGCGGTGGTGTGCGTGGACTTCGAGTTCACCGTCACCGTGGAGCAGACCTCGCGGATCGCGATCGCCGACTGCCAGCGCATGGTCTGGACCGGCGACCGTTGGCTGATCGCGCCCGGGCCGGAACCGGCCCCGGCGCCGTCGGTGTGGCCGGGCACCGAGGCTGCGGTCGCGGCCGGCTACCGGGACTTGCGCTATGTGTAGGCACCTGCTCGGGCGGCGCGGCCGACGGGCGTTGATCGTCATCGCTGTCTTGACGGTCGCGGGCTGGCTGGCGAGCTCGGCTCCGGCGTCGGCGGACTCGACGGTGCTGGCGTTCCCGGCGGAGCCGGCTACCGACGACGGGGCGTTGTCGTGCCTTCCGATCAATCCGTTCTGCGTGCTCGGCGAGGCGGCCGGCGCGGTGGTCGCCGACGTGTGGATCAACGCCATGCTCTCGCTGTGGGAGGCCGGACTGTGGCTGCTCGGCCTGGCCTTCTCCGTGATCGACGCCCTGGCCACGCCGGACCTGTCCGCCGGCGGCCCGCTGGCGGCGGTGTATCCGGTGACCTTCGGCATCGGAGCGACCTTGGCCGCGCTGATGGCCATGGTGCAGCTGGGCGTCGCGGCGTTGCGCCGGGACGGGGAGACACTCGGCCGACTGCTGGTCGGCCTCCTGCAGTTCGGACTGATGTGGACCAGCTACGTCGGCGTGGCCGCGCTGCTGGTCACCGGTGTCTCCGGATTGACCACCGCCCTGCTGAGCAGCCTGCTGGGCATCGACAACATGGCTTCCTTCGACCCGTCGATCAGCGTGGGCCGTGACCTGGTCGACGGCACGGTCGCCACCGTCCTGGGTGTCTCCTCGGTCTTCCTGCTGGTGCCGGCCAGTGTCGGCTTCCTGCTGCTGATGCTGGTCCGCGAGGCAGCGTTGATCGTGCTGGCGGCAACGTCGGCGATCTCGGCCGGCGGGCTGCTGGCGCAGACGTCGAGCTCCTGGTTCTGGCGCAGCCTGCGCTGGTTCCTCGCCGCGCTGCTGGTCGCCCCGGTGGCCGTGCTCGTCCTCGGGGTGGGCGTGACCGTCACCGAAGGCATCCTCACCGGAGCCGAGGAGACGAGCACCGAGCAGGCGGTCGGCATGGCGGTGGTCGGCTGTCTGCTGATTCTGCTGGCGGCGATCTGTCCGCTGGCGCTGTTCCGGCTGTTGGCCTTCGTCGACCCGGGAACCTCCAGCGGCGCGGCGCTGCGCTCCTCGCTGGCCGCCTCCGGCGGCGTGATGGGCGCGCTGGGGAATCTCGGCGGCCGGGGTGGTGGCCGCGCCGCGGGTGCCGCGGCCGCGGGTGGCGGGGCCATGGCGGCCTCCGGAGGGGTGGCCGCCTCGGGGGCCGCCGCGCAGATGGCCGGGGACCGGGCGCAGGGCGAGTCGACCGCGGACTCCGCCACGCAAGGCCGGTTCGCCGGCGTCCTGCACGGACTCACGGTCGGCACTGCACAGGCGGGCCGATTGGCCGCGGGGGTGGCCGCCTCGGCAGCCGACGTGCTCTCCGGCGCCGGGATCGGGCACTCCGCGCACTACTACGGACCGCCCGTACCCACTCCCGGCTCCAACGGACACGGCCGAGCAGCGCTCGGTTCGGCGGGGGGCTCGGCGCGAACGGACGACGGCGGACTGCTGTCGGGTGGCGCAGGTCCGGCGTCGTTCCGGTTGGCGGGCAACGACCGGAACGACCACCCGGCCGACGCGGGTGATGCCAGCCCGCCGGTTCCCCGGCCACCTCGTCGAGACGACGGGCCTGCCGATGGCGGTGCGCGGTGAGCGCTCACCGCTACGGCGACTACTCCCGCGACGTCTCGGGCTGGTTCCTCGGGATGACCGGCGCCCAGCTGGCACTGGTCGCCCTGGCCGGCGTGCCGGCGCTGCTTGCGCTGAACGCCCAGGCCTGGGGGCTGTTCTTCGGCTGGCTGCCGGTGTGGGCGCTGCTGGCCGCGGTGCTGCTGGTGCCCGTCCGGGGTCGCGCGGCCGGCCGCTGGACGGCCGACCTGCTCCTGCACGCGATCGGAGTGCTCATGGGATGGACGGCGTTCGGCTCACGCGCCGCATCGGGGACGGCCGACGACCTGGCCGAGGCGGACCTCCCGGGAGTCCTGGCCGGCATCCGCACCCACGACGGGCCGCCCTTCGGGCAGCTGTTCGACCGCCCGGTGATCGTGCAGGACTCCGCAGCGCGCACCTGGGCGGCGGTGGCCCGGATCACCCATCCCGGCGTCGGACTGGCCGAGCCGGGCGAGCGGGACCGGATGGGCGCCGGGCTGGCGGAGCTGTGCGAGCTGACCGCCCGCACCGAACTGGTCGACCTCCTCGCCGTGCACCTGCGCACCGTGCCCGACGACGGTGCCGAACGCGCCGCCTGGGAAAGCGCGCATACCCGCGGCGACGCACCGACCTTGGCCACCCAGGTCAACGCGCTGCTGGGGGCGATGCTGAGCCCGGCGGCGGTGCGCACCGAGGCCTTCGTGACCGTCGTCGCCGGCGAAGGCCGGCTCGCCCGGGCTGCGAAAGAGGCCGGTGGTGGGGTGGACGGCCGCGCCCGCGTGCTGCACGGAGCGATGGCCGAGGTCGAGACGGCGCTGCGTGGCCCGGTCGGCTGCACCGCGGTCTCCTGGCTGGACTCCGCCGCGCTGGCCGCCGCGGTGCGCACCGGCTTCGCCCCCGGGGATCGCGGCCCGCTGGTCGCCGCCGACCTGGCCGCCGCCTCCGGGCAGCAGGTGGCCGCCGGAGTGCCGATGGCGGCCGCAGGCCCCACCCAGGCCCGCGCCGAGGTGCGGCACTACGTGCACGACGCGTGGGCGTCCGTCACGGACACGATCCTGCTGCCCGACCAGGGGGCGGTGCTCGGCGCGCTGGCGCCGGTGCTGGTGCCGACCACGGCGGGGGAGCGGCGCTGCCTGACGGTGTTCCTCGCCCCGCTGCCGCTGGAGCGGGCCACCCGGATGGTCGGCCGGGAGGAGATGAGCGCCACCACCGGCAACGAGCTGCGCGCCCGGATGGGCTTCCAGCAGCGGGCCCGCCAGCGCCGTGACACCGAGCGGATCGGCGCAGCCGACGAGAAGCTGGCCACCGGCCGGGCACTGGTCCGCCTCGCCGCCGCTGCCTGCGTCACCGTCCCGGCGTCCTGGCCGGTCGCCGAGCACGGCCGCCGGTTGTCCGCCTCCGTCCGCGCCGCCGGATTCGTGCCGCTGCGGCTGGACCTGGCGCAGGATGCCGGCTTCGCCGCCGCTGCCATCCCCCTCGGCGTGGGGCTGCCGAATCGGCGGGGGCGACGATGACCCGCCGCATGTCCCGCCGCGGGCGCGATGTCGCCGTCCTGCTCGACGACTTCGGCCACCGCCTGCCCACCGTCCCTACAGCACCGGCGGCGACCCGCGAGCGGGCGCCGTTCACCTCGGGGGTGCCCCGCCGCGGCCCCCGCGGCCGCGGCCGGGGCCGGGCCGCGACCCCGGCCCCGCTGTCGGTGTGGCGGATGACCTCGGAGCAGACCCCGGTGGCGTGGCCGCTGATCCCCACGCCCGGCCTGCCGCCCACCGGCGCACAGATGGGCATTGACCTGCTCTCCGGCGGGACCTTCTACTGCGACCCGGTCGGCTGGGTCACCGACGACGACGTCCCGGTCACCAATCCCAACGTCGTCGTCTTCGGCAAACCCGGACGCGGTAAGTCCGCCACCGTCAAGGCCTTCGCGCTGCGGATGCTTGGCTACGGCTACCGCACCCTGGTCCTGGGGGACACCAAGGACGAGTACGAACCGCTGTGCCGTGAGCTGGGGGTGGAGCCGTTCGCCATCGGCCACGGTCTGCCCGCGCGGATCAACCCGCTCGCCTTCGGCCCCCTCGGGCACGGCTGGGACCGGCTCGATGCCGCCGAGGCGCGCCGCCGCGAGGCGATCATCTTCGCCCGCTGGCTGGTGCTGCTGCGCGGCCTGGTCGGCTCGCAGTCCGTGCCGTTCGGCCCGGTGGAGGAGAACGCCGTCGGGGAGGCACTGCGGCTACTCACCGGCTACCGCTCGGGCGCCACCCGGCTGAGCGAGCCCACCCTGCCGCAGCTGTGGCGGGCGCTCGACGAGCCTCCCGACGAGTTGGTCGCCGGCTGCCGGTACGCCGACCTCCGGCACTTCCTCGACGCCACCCGCGTCCTGCGCGACGCCCTCGGCGCCCTGGTCAAGGGTTCACTGGCCGGGCTGTTCGACGACCACACCAGCATCGACGTCGACTGGCGCGCACCCATCCAGTCGCTGTCACTGTCCCGGCTGGAGCCGCTCGGCGATCAGGCCGTCGGCATTGCGCTGACCTGCCTGAACTCCTGGGGCCAGGCGATGCGCGAGATTGCCGACCCCGGCGACCTGCGCATCGTGGTCCGCGACGAGACGTGGCGGCAGATGCGCCTGGGCGTGGAGGCCATGAAGAGCCTGGACGCCAACCTGCGGCTGTCCCGCCGGGACGCCGACGTGCAGATCTTGCTGGCCCACAAGCCCTCGGACATGCTCACCGCCGGCGACGCCACCTCCCAAGCCGTGGCGATAGCCCGCGACCTGCTGCACCTGTGCGACACCCGGGTGCTGCACGGCCAGGACCAGGCTGTCGGCGACGAGCTGGGCAGCATGCTCGGCCTGTCCCCGGTGGCGCAGCGGGTGGTCACCGGCTGGGCGGTCGCCGGCAAGGGCCGGGCGCTGTGGCTGGTCGGGGACCGGGCGTTCAAGGTGCAGACCGTCCTCACCGAGCCCGAGCTGCGGCTGACCTACACCAACGAGGCCCTCACCGCCGGAGGAGCGGCGTGAGCGGACCGGCGGAAGGAGCGGTCCGGGTCTACGCCACGCGGTGGCTGGTGCAGGCCGCCGCGCCCGCCGCCATCCCTGTGATCACCGCGTTCACCCTGCTGCTCATCCCGCTGGCCGTGCTCGCTGCCCCGGAGGCATCGAGGCCGGCGGCCTCCTCCGCCTGTTCGACCGGCGGCACCGGCGCGACCGTCGCCGGCGTCGACCTGGACGCCGTCCAGATGGGGCAGGCGCAGACCATCGCGCACGTCGCCGCGGGGCGCGGGCTCGGGCCGTACGCGGCCACGGTGGCGCTGGCCACCGCCTACCAGGAGTCCCGGATCCAGATGCTGGCCAACGACGGCAGCAGCCCCGAACTGACCGCCGAGCAGGCCGCGGTGACCGCCACCAGCCTGCAGTACACGCATGACGGTCTGGGCTCCGACCACGACAGCGTCAACACCTTCCAGCAGCGGTGGATCGCCGGCTGGGGCACCGTCGCCCAGCTGATGGACCCCGTCTACGCCGCCGAGGCCTTCTACGCCCGGCTCGTCGAGGTGCCGAACTGGCAGACGGTCCCGCTCACCCGGGCGGCGCAGGCTGTGCAGGTGTCGGCCGCGGGCGGCGCCTACGCCCGCTGGGAGCCGCTGGCCCGGGAGCTGACCGCGATGCTGTGGCCGGCCGCGCAGGCCGCCGCGGTCGACCCGTTCGGCGCGGCGCCCGGCGTCTGCCCGGGCCTGCCGGCGGCGGCCGGGTCGTGGGTCCGGCCCAGCTCCGGCACGGTCACCTCCGGCTACGGACCCCGCTGGGGAACCCTGCACGCCGGGGTCGATCTCGCCGGCCCCCGCGGCGCGCCGGTCTACGCCGCCAGCGGCGGCACCGTGATCCGTGCCGCGTGCACCAGCGTCTTCTGCGACCGCGACGGCAACCTCGGCCTGGGCGGCTACGGCAACCTCGTCGAACTCGACCACGGCGGCGGAGTGACCACCCGGTACGCGCACCTGTCCGGCTACACCGTCACACCCGGCCAGCAGGTGCCCGCCGGGGCACTGCTCGGCTTCCAGGGCTCCACCGGCAACAGCACCGGCGTCCACCTGCACTTCGAGGTCCGCCTCGACGGCGCTCCGGTCGACCCAGTGCCCTGGCTCGCCGACCGCGGCGTCGACCTGGACGCCCCCGACGCCGGATGAGCCACCCCATGCCAGACATCGGAGGAGGAGCCATGCACGAAACGCCGACAGGACGGCGGCAGTGAGCGCCGGCCGCTCCCAACCCGACGTCGGCCCTGCAGGCTGGGAGATCCCCGCCGCCGCCGCCGTGGTCTGGCTGACCGCAGGCGCACTGCTGCTGCCCGCCGCCCGAGCCGCCGCGGCGCTCTTGACCGGCGGCGGCTGGGTGTGGCCGGACGGGTCGGTCGCCTTGGTCGCCTCCGTCGGCGGGCTGCTCACCGGCGACGCGGCCGCTGGCCTCGACCACACGCAAAGCGCAGCGCTGCCAAGGACGGGCGCCGTGTACGCAGCCGTCATCACCGTCCTCGTGCTGTTCTTGGGCGGCAGCGGGGGAGCGGTGTGGGCCGCGCACCGATTCCTCGGCGGAGGAGCGGGCATGGCCACCCGTGGCCAGGCCGCCGAGGCGCTCGGCTCCGCCCGACTGCGCCAGGCCGCCCGCATCATCCGCCCGGATCTGCCTAGCGGCCGCCGACGCGGAGTCCACCCGTCGGTCGAGCGGGAGGTGGGCTGGCGGCTGGGCCACGCCGCCGTCCCCACTGCCGGGCAGCTGTGGGTGCCCTTCGACCGCACCACCGGCGTCTACGGCCCGCAGGGCTCCGGCAAGACCCTCGACCTGCTCGTCCCCGCGTTGCTCGACGCCCCCGGCCCGGCGCTGGTGACCCTGACCAAGGCCGAAGACCTGCTGCTCACCCTCGACGCCCGCGCCGACGGCGACCGTCCGGTCGCCGTGCTCGACCCCTTCGGCGCGGTGCCGGGGCTGCCTGAGCTGGTGTGGGACCCGGTCGCCGGCTGCGTCGACCCGATGGTCGCCGAGCGCCGCGCCAAGGCGTTCACCGCCGGCACCGTGACCGGTGCGGTCACCGGCGGCAGCAGCGACAGTGCGGCGCGGTTCTACGCGTTCGAGGGGGCCAAGGTGCTGCAGGCCTATCTGCACGCCGCGGCGCTGACCGGCCGCAGCCTCGAGCACGTTCTGGAGTGGGCCGCCCATCCCCAGGCGGCCAGCCAGCCGGCCGACATCCTGCGCGCCCATCCGCACGCCGCACCGTTCTGGGACGGTCTGCTGCACGGCGCCCTGCACGGTGATCCGCGCACGGCCGGCAACACGACGACGACCGTGCAGCAGGCTCTGGCGCTGTTCTTCCAGGCCGACATCCGCCGCCGCTGCGTGCCCGGACCCGGCCGGGGGGCCATCGACATCCCGGCGCTGCTGTCCGCCGGCGGCACCATCTACCTGCTCGGCCGCGAGGACCCCTACGCCTCGGCGTCCCCGCTTATGACCGCGCTGGCCGAGCACGTCCTCGACACCGCACTGCAGCTGGCCGCCGCCGGGCCCACCGGGCGGCTGTGCCCGCCGCTGCTGGCCTGCCTGGACGAGCTGCCCTCCACCGCGCCGCTGCCGACCCTGCGCACCCGGATGGCCAACGACCGGGCGCTGGGGGTCAGCTTCATCTACGCCGCCCAGACCTGGCGGCAGCTGGTGCTCGTCTACGGCGAGGACGAGGCCCGCGCCCTGTTCGGGCTCACCAACGTGATCGTCGCCTTCGGCGGCGGCAAGGACGGCGCCTTCTACCGCGAGCTCTCCGAGCTGCTCGGCACCACCCGGGTGCGGCGCACCTCCTACAGCTACCGAGGAGCCGGGTGGGGGCGGTCCACCCACGGCGAGACGGTGCCGGTGCTGCGACCGGAGGAGATCCGCCAGCTGCCGCCCGGTCGGGCGCTGGTGGTGGCCGAGAACGCTCCGCCGCTGATCGCCCGGCTCACCCGGTGCCTCACCGGCCGCCGCGGTGCGGAGCTGCTCGGGGCCCAGTCCGCCGCCCGCGACCGCGTCGCCGCCGTCCGCGACGAGACCGCGGCTCCGGCCGAGCGCGCCGCCCGCGCACACCGGGCGGCCGCCAGCGCCGGCCTGGCCCCGACCGGGCAGGACACCCGATGACCGACTCCCCGCTCGCCGTCCCCTTTCCCAAGCCGCCGCAGGAGGTGCGCCGCGCCCTCGAACAGCTCCGGCTGGCCGAGGACGCCGGCCTCGAGCCCACCGGCCTGCCACTGCTGGACCGGCCCTGGGACCCGGCCACCTGCTCGCCGTCCGTCCGTCAGCAGCTGTGGCCGTGGCTGGGCGACGTAGCCGCCTGGCTCAACCACACCTACGCCTGGCAGACCACACACGCGATCCCGTCCTGCTGGGCCCGTCACCCACACCTCGTCCAGGAGCTCGCCGTGCTCGCCTGCTTGCGCATCACCGCTGCCGCCGCCCTCGTGCCGCACGCGCTCGAGGAGTGGCACCGCTACGCGCTGCCCAGCTTCCACGCCCGGATGAGCGAACGACTCGGTACGGGCTGCCCGCCCGGCCGGCACACCGACTGGCCCGCCCGCTCCCGGGCCATCGACTACGACAGCCGGCAGGCCACCGAAGCGCGGCGAGCGCTGTTCGATGACGACCTCCGCCGGACCCCGGCCACCGAGAGCGGTGCCGGGCCGACCGGCAGCGGGATCGACAGGCCATGAGCCGTTCGACCGCGCACGGCCGCGGGGACTGGATGTCGCTGCTCGACGGCGTGCGCGTCAGCCGCCGCTGGATGACGCGGCACACCCCCGCCCTACTGGCCGCCTGGTGCGACGCCCCCACCGCCGAGCACCGGCGGGCGATCGCCGTCCGCATCCTGCAGATCGCGGCCGACCTGGAGAGCGAACCGGACGACGCCGACGACACGGCGGCCGAGTCGACCTGGTCGGAGCTCGTCGCCCCTATCGATGCCCGACTGGTGCGCGGTCCGGACTGGCCGCCCCTGGCCGCCGCGCTGACCCGGGCCGCGGCCACCGACTACGACATCGCCGCCCGGCTGCCCGCCCTGGCCGCCGCCGCGCCGCTGCCCGCCCGTCACCCGGCCCGGGAGCTGCACTGGCGATTGCTCGACGACTGCCCGGACGCCCTGCCGCCCCTCCGCCCTACCGGTGACCGAACGGCGACCGCCGCGGGAGCCCCGGTCGTCCACAACAGCACTGGTCGTCCACAGATCCCTTACGGCGTCCCGCCCGGTTGGCCGCGCCGACCGAGCCTCGACCCAGCCGACCTTCAGAACAGGAGACCGTCATGACCGCCGACGTGGCCAGCGACCCGCTCAGCTATGCCGCCTCGCTCCTCGACGCCGTCGGCGCCGACCGGGAACAGGTGCCCGCCGACATCGCCCTGGAATGCCTCTACGCCGCCGAGCTGCTCGAACTGGCCGGCGCCCGCACCGAATCGACACCGCTGATCGACGGCGACCCCCGGGCCAGCGTCCGTGCCGCCATGGGAGCACTCGGCCTGCTGGACGAGGCCGCATTCGCCAACCCCCAGGTGCTCGACGCCGCCCGCGCCGCCCGGCACGCCCTGCGGCGACTGGGCTGAGAAGTGGCCACCACCCTGCAGCAGCTCCTCGACGGCCTCACCCAGCGGGCCACCGAGCCGAAGCCCTCGGCGACGATCGAGGACGTCACCGGCACACTGGACCACCTCGGCCGGGCGCTCACCGGCCTGGCCCACGACGGGCTCACGCCCGGCAACAGCATGCGGCAGCGCACCATCACCGACCTCGCCGCCGCGTGCACCACCGTCGGCAGGCTGTGGCCGCACACCGGCGGACCCCTTACCGACCTAGCCGGCGCCGCCGCCGACCTCGTCGGCCGCGACCGCGCCATCATGGGCCGCTCGCACCGGTGGGCCGTCAGCGTCGAACTGGCGGAGGTCGCCGACCACTCCGCGGGGCTCGCCCACCGGCTGCTGCCACAGGCGGCGGTCGACGAGCTGGCGACCGTCCGGGAGCTGGCCGTCGTCGTCGAACAGCTCGCACAGACCGACCCCCCGACGGCGGCCGGTGCGGCGGTGCTCGACCGCCTGGTACCCATGCCAGGCAACCCGCTGGCAGCCGCACAGCTGACCGTCCTGGATGCCTCCGGGGCGCTGGCCGCGGCAGTCGACCGAGCCCGGGAACGCAACGAATTGAGCCTGCGCAACTTCCGGGCCGCCGTCGCCGCGGCCGAGATCACCAGCCGCAGCGCCGCCACCGTCACCGCAGCCGCCACCGGCAACGACGCCGGACCGCTGCTGGTCACCGGGCTCGCCTGGCAGCTGGTCGGCCGCGCCAGCACGGTCTTCGACGACGGCCGACAAACGCGGTCCACCGATCCCCACGGCGTCGTCCCGTGGGCGTTGACGTTCGTGGGCCACCTGCGCGCACAGGTCGCCTTCGACACCGACATCGCGGCCCTCCGCGACTGGGAGGACCTGGCGGCCGTCGCCAGCAGGATGCAGCAGGTCACCGGCCAGCTGTCGGTCCTCGCCGAGCATCTCGTCTCGGCCGTCGACCGCTGGTCCCGCACCGGACAGCTGTACGCGAACGCTCGGGACCTACCTCCCATGGACAACATGCCGGAGGACCGGGTGGCCGCGGTGATCGCCGGACGACACGTGCAGGCCCGCGGCGCCGACCTCGACCGCCTGCGGCAGGTCGTCGGCAGGGCCGCGGAACTATCGACCGGACTGGCCGACGCGCTACACCGCGCCGCCAGCATGGGGTCGCTGGCTCGAGGGCACCAGGCCACCCGGCACGCCCCGAGGGCACGGGCGCCGGTCGCAGCCGAGCGACTGCTCAGCCATCCCCAAAGTCTCGATCGCGACGCCACCACCATTCAGTCGTCGCACCGGACGGGACGGGAAGCACCGCCGTCTCGATAGCCGATCGCCGCGCGGGACGCGCGCGCAAGGGGATTCCTGCGGGACACGGCGACTCCGGTCGTGGCGTCAGCGACCTAAAGCGGCAGATTGATGCGCGACCACGGGCGCCTGCAGGATTCCCTTGCGGCAGGCAGTGTCGTGGTCCGCCTTGAGCTTGAGCCGCCATCACGGCTCTGAACGCTGCAGGCGACGATCGACCTATTCGGCGGCACCTAGTGCAGGCTCATCAGGCACTCCAAGGTCCCTGCGCATCGTCTCCTGAAGCAAGTCGTACTTCTGCCTGAGACGTGCGTTGAGATCCTCCGCGTCCTCGTAGTGCTCGCCTTGGTGGGGCGGCAGCCCATCAAACCTTTGGAGGGTCCTCACAGCGTCGTCAGCAATATCGGTGACCGCCGTGGATGCGAAGAGCCGCAAGGTGCGGAGCTCCTCAGTAAGCTCCACGTAGGTCCGGTCATCCTCCGGGACCGGTTGCGGCCAGTGCCCAGGCAAGTAATACCGGCCGGCCACCAGCTCCCACACCTGATCGAACTGCGTGACGAACCTGAGATATGCGTCCCGACGCTGCTCGTAGCTGCGGGCCGCGTCCTCCCTGGCCCACTGCTCACGCTGCTGCCGCTCCTGCCGATCCCACTGCTCCTGCTCGCGCTGGCGTGCCTCGTCTCGGGTGCGCTGCTCGCGGATGTCGGAACGCCACTGCGTGTAGAGCACTCCGAGTAGACCCAGGAAACCCACAAGAAGCGGGACCCAGAGCGGCACGCCACTGCTGGTTGGCACTGCTCCTCCTGCGGACATCGACAGGCGCTAAGCACAGCACGACGAGCAGCCTGGTGGCGCCCCGTACGCGGAACCGGCTACGGCGAACCGTAGAGGGCTCTACGGACCAGCACAGGACGTTCCACAGCGGATCGGCTACCGGACGCCTGTGGGCTAGCGAGATGAAGCGTGTCTGCCAGCAAGCACGAGTGGCGGACCGGCCGGCGGGGTCGTGCCTCTCCTGAGCTCAAGCCCTCCAGTCAGCCGTGAGCGACCGAAGTTGCCCACGCAGGGCGAACGCCTACGTCGACGGGCTGCTGCCCCCTACCCGACCCCCGACCGCGACGCCGATGGCTACAGCGAGGTTGACTGCCGCGCTAGCGACCATGGTCGTACCCCCTTCCAAGTAGGCAGCGAGTGCTGCGAGGCCGGACACGATCGAGATAAGCGTGCCGATCTTGATCCACTTGTTGAGACGTACGCGGCCGGGTGCACCAGCACCGGTCTGAGGACCGGCAGTCGGGAATCGGGTAGGGGACAGCAGCGCCAGTCGGAGATTGGCACGAACGATCGGTGATGGCAACGCTCCCAAGGTGGCCGCTGCGTACCGGCTGGCACCCGATCGCTATCCGGGCGGTGGCCGGAATCGGCTCGCTGTCGCGGTGCTGATCAGGTTGCGGACGCGCTCCGGGATTTGCGGCCAACGCCAGGGGGCCGATGCGGCCACCGGCTGCCACACCACCCAGGATGACTGAGGTACCTGAGGTGCCGCAGCTGCCCTAGTCGGGGATGAAGTGGCCGGTCGCTCGCGCGTCGTGCAGGAGGTCGCCACAGAGGTCTACTGCTCGTTGTAGGCAGTCGGCGAGCCAGACGGTGACGTCGACGGAGTCGCCAGGGGCGCCCGGCAGGGACAGCTTGGTGGTGGCCCGGCCCTCACTGGTCGGCTCGTTGATGACCGCGTCGAAGTGACGGGCCAACGTCGTGTGGTGGGTCGTGCGGTTTCGCAGCCGTCGGGCCTGGGCGAGCCAGCCGGTCGGGACCGCCGCCTTCTCGTCTGCGCGAGCGTTCCGCAGTGCACCGACCGAGGGAGCAGCTCCGCCCTGGGTGACGAGCTGGGCGACAAGCTTGTCGGCCTTTGCGAGGTCGTACTGGTGCTCCTGCAACGGAGGAGTGCTCAGCCGGCGTTCCAGTGTGACGATCAGTCGTGCCCGGGCCGCGTCCACGGCCCCTGTCAGGTTCGACAGGCATCCGTCCAGGGCCATCTCGACCCCGGCGTGCCGGTCAAGGCCGACGGCGCTTTCCAGGTGCTGCAGGACGTCGAGGTACCAGCGGGCCGCTCGCAGCTTCAAATCCACCCAGGAGTCATCGGGTGCCAGCACCGCCGAAGCGCTCTCAGGGGACGGGTCCTTGATGTGCTGTCCTAGCGGCCACAGGATCTGCGAGGGCGGCTCCAGCAACGGGTCGCTCGACACAGGCTGACCCTAGGCTGGGCGGCCCACGTCACCAGGAAAGCATCAGCCGCGGCGACTGGCAGCGTGGTGAACTCGGTTCAGAGCTCAAGACCCTCAGCGGTCTATCGCATAGAGCGACTAGGGAAGTACCGACCGGGGAACGGCGACCGGCACGGCATCAGCTCGACCGACATAGCCGGCAGCGATGTCTGCAAGGGGATCCCCTTGCAGATCAGAGTCCTCCAGCAGCGAGTGCGGCGGCCGCTGCCCGGCCACGCGGATCAGCTGGGCCAGGGTGGTCGGGGTGGGGGTGTAGCAGCGGTAGAAGGCCAGCTCCCCGGTGGTGAGGTTGCGGCGCACCAGCAGCGACCAGACTCCCGGCGGGAGCTGCTCCTGCTGCTCGCCCGGCTGGGGTCGGCGGGCCGGCGCCGCGGTGCGCGGGTCCAGCTCGACCCAGGCCCAGGCATAGCGGCGGGGGCCGTGCGCGCCGGTGCCCGCCGAGCGGACCTGCCAGGCGGAGCGGGGCAGGTCGGCGGTGATCTGCGCGGCGGTGCGCGCGCTGGCGGCATCGACCGGCAGCCGGCGGTGGCCGGCGGTGGCGAGCACGGAGCCGATGCCGCGTTCCTCCAGGCAGCGGGCCAGCCGTGGGTCGGCGCCGTAGACCTCGTCGGCGGTGATCCAACCGGCGGGGACGCCGGCGGCCGCGCAGCGGTCCGGGTCGTCGGTCCAGGAGCGCGGCAGATACAGCTCCCGGTCGATCATCGCGTGCCCGCTCCGGGAGGCGTAGCCGAGATAGACGCCGACCTGGGCGTTCTCGATCCGCCCGGCGGTGCCGGTGTACTGCCGCTGCACGCCGACAGTGTGTCGGCCCTTCTTCAGATCCCCGGTCTCGTCCACGACCAGGATTCCGTCGCCAGGATTCCGTCGGCGGCGCCGAGGTGCTCGACGACGAAGTCGCGCAGCTCACCGGCGACCGCGTCGGTGTCCCACACCGCCCGCGCCAGCAGATGCTGCATGCCCCACGGCCGGGCCTCGCCTGCCTGCTCGGCCAGCGTCCAGCAGTTCCTCGGCCCCTCCCGGCTCAGCAGCGCCAGCAGCATCCATCCCAACCGGATCCGCGACTCCGGGCGCACGACATGCGGACCGATGCGTTTCAGCAGGTCATCGACGTAGATGCGCCTCGATCCCGGCACGCTGCAGCTCCTCCACCACGAACCGCCAGCCGGTGCAGGCCTCGACTGCGAACGCCGCCGGGCTCTTGGCGACGGTCGTGCTCAGCCAGCGGCGCAACCGCAACCGGTCCGCCGGAGCAATCCGGCCCCGCCGGGACTGGCCGCTGCGCCCATCGAGGTAGTCGAAGGTGATCTGCCGCCGGTGGACGTCCAGTCCTCCTACGATCCGCATCGGGGACCTCCTCAAGCTCCAACAACCCGACGCACTCCACGGTGCGCTGAGCTGAGGGGGTCCCTCCGCATGTCATCTTTTCGCCCGGACGCTGACCGAGTCCAGGCTGGCCCGCGACCAGTCCAGCCGGCCTGCTCGCCCAGTCGGTCGAGCACCGCCTGGTGCAGCTGCGGCCGGTGGAGAGCAGGAACGCGATGCCCTCGAGCACGTCCCGGTCGGAGGTACGGGGCCGGCCGGTGCGGCCGTGCACCGCCGGCCTGCGCGGTGGGATCAGCGGCTCGACCAGCGCCCACAGCTCGTCACTGCTCAGCCGCGACGGCGGTAAAGACGCCGGCAACGACATGCGCCGCAGCCTGCGCCGAACCGTCAAGACGGGACAGAGCCCGACGACCTACTTCTGCAACGTCTTCCTAGTACGTCCGGTGGCCGCCGGATCGTCATGGATCCTGCGACGTTCCGAGCGGTCCCTACGTCGATCGATCCACCAGAGGAGTCGGTCATGCGAATCTTGCGGCATCATCAACGCGAGTACGGAGACGACGAAGCTGCCGATAAGGAGCGGGATCAGGACGCCCAAAGGAGCCCCGTGCGAGACCAACAGCGCCAGTGTTACCGCGGCAAATCCAGGCGCTACAGCGCCGGTTGCTTTCGACATGAGGGCCTCCACGCTTCGCCGATCTGCTGGCCCCAGCTTGAGGAGTCGGCGATAACATGCGGCGCAACACTGAAGGGGTCAGAAAGACGGCGCTCGAGATCGCCGGTTTTCCGGGCCTCGACCTCGGGCCCTACTGAAACGGACTAGAACTCGCTGAAGATGGGATGCAAGGAGTGACCGAACGCGGCGAAAGCGATCTCAGTACCTACGACGCCGCCTTGCGGAGCTTCTGTGGCGATTTAAGGCGACTCAGGATCGAAGTTGGCGGACCCACACTGGAGGCACTGGCTGCTATCCGATCCCCATCCGGATTTACCATGCCAGGCATATCCGCCATCTCGAACATCCTTAATGGCAAGATCAGGAGGCCACCCGAGTGGGAGTTTGTAACCGCTTACGTCGCCGCCTGCCGCCGGGCCGCCGCTAAACGCGGCCGCCATCCGTTGGTTTCGACCGAGGAGTTGCACTGGCGAGCACGACACGAGCTACTGCAGTCCGCATACAGTCAACAACAAAGTGGCCGGCGCGGTAGCCACCCGAAGCGGCAGGACAACGCCAACGGGTCGATCATCAACGACTTGGCACTGAGCGCTCGCCTGCAAGCAATCTATAACCTGATCACAGACACAGGCGCAGGCTCTGGTAGCAGCTCCCGGATGTACGAATTGAGCCAGGACGGTCGCAATCCGGTCATCACGTTCTCCGCTCGGGACATGGAGCCCTGGTTGCGGCTTCTATCCGCGAACCGCTTCGTCGTCCTGGTCGGCCCGCCGGGCTCTGGTAAGACAACCCTGCTTTTGGAGACGGCGGCTGCGAGCGCTACAAGACTACTGAGCACAGAGCCCTCGGAAGGCCTCACCTGTCCTTTGCCAATCTATAAAGCATCCCCTCGCACGGGCCAAGCGCTCGAAGTTGGGCCACCTCTCGAGGCATTGCTCCAGCCCCCGCCGGCAACCTCGCCTGACGCACAACGCTTACTCCTGCTTGACGATGCTGATGCCTGGCCCGATCCTGCAGGCACGCTCGCAACCGTGACCGTCGGACTCCGCCAGTCCGCAACTTGCGCGTTGATCACCGTCCAAGAGGACAGCCCACTTCTGCCCCTTCTTCAGTCATCCGGCTCACCCGCGGTAGTATTGCGTCTACACCCCCTGAGCGAAGCCGACGTCGCCTCGCTGGCCGAGGAGTTGATCAGCCGTCGGACTGACAAGGTCGGGGAAAACCGCAGGAATGCACACTGGAGCATATTACGAGTCATTCCGAAGCTTCCCATCTTCGTTCGCCTTGCTGCTGGCTTGCCAGATCCGTTGGAGCTCAAGCTTCGACCGTCTCTGGATGCCCTGGAGCTACTCATAGACCTAGTTCGCGTGAGTATGGGTGGTGAAGCATTCCATGGAGAGCCGCTCGACATCCTAAGGACACTCGGGCAGGCTACATGGGACTCGCTAGATGTCACGCCTTCGGGTGCAAAGCGCCTCGCGTTGAGATTCATAGCCTCGCCCAAGCCCAAAATTGCTGAAGGAGGCGACCTACGACCCATCCTTGCGTCCGAAGATCAGTTTCGGTACAAATGGCGCCATAGCACATTTGCGTCTCTCGCCTGCGCAGTGGCGATAGCGGAGCAATCGTCGATCGCACTAGCGGTCACGTTGGACGCCCAACTCGTGGGAAACCCCGAGCTGGGTCAGCTGGTCGTTTGGGCAATGGCACTCTCGGATGCGCGAGATGCCGCGGTGGAACTTCTGACGAAGGATGCGGGTACCTGGCGCGATGTTGCCTTGGAGCGGTCCCGCCTCCTCCTGCGACTCGCCATATGGACAGCTCCGGCTCGGTGGAGCGGCGGCTCGCGAGAGGGCATCAAGAACGCTGTCGCTACGTTGGCAGCTGTTGAACCAAAGTACTTGAGGGCCGTCGACCCTCGATGGCTAGAGGACCAAAAGCTGCAGGCTCGCCTCAAAGCCACCATGGACCGGCAGATCGAGCTTGCTATCGAGGCAATACGAATCGCTGCCACGAGCGCCGACATGGCCAGGTACGCCGCAGGGCGCCTTGAACGGTATCTGAAGGACGTCACGTACAACGGTCTCAGCATAGATGTCGCGGACGCGCTACTCACGTCCTCTGGTGAGGTCGAGGTAGACGTCGGGCTCGTCGCTGAGACCGCAAGAGTTGGAATCCTCGACCATGACTGCCACCCGAATACGCGCATTGCAGCCATTCGACTCTGCGCGCGCCAGCATAAGGTGTTCACGGCCGACGATCAGGGACGTTTTCAGGCACTCGTGCGTCGAGATGACCTGGAAGAGGGACTGCGTTTCGAGATCGCCAGCGCAAGTGCCGGCTTCGGAAACACTGAATATTTGCTTTCCTGCCTCTCCGAGGAGGAGCGGCCGAAGCTCCGTCTGTTGGTGTCCGCGGCGCTCGCCTCTCGCTCAGCCGTGGCGGAAGAGCGTAGTAGGGCGATCCAGGTTCTGAAGCAGTTGGCAACGGCCGACGTCGGTGAAACGTCCGACACGGCTCGACAATTGGTGGGACAGTTCGTAGGAAGTGAGCCCCTCACGAAGCCTGATGCGGCGCCTGCCGTCGTTGCACCTCCCTCGCCTTCCTTACTGGCGAGTGCAAGGGAGGCGGCAAACGGAGCCGAATCCGAGCGCGCTCTTGGGCGACTGCTGGCGACCCTACCCGCAGATGAGATCGTCAGGAATCTCGTGACCTTGGCCGAGGACGAGCAGGCGTACGACTACACGCGCTACCTCGCCGCGGTCCTGCTACACAGATTCGAGCCAGACCGACGGGAACAGTGCGCTCGGATCCTCAGCGCGGTGGTGCGTGATGCCCACCCCATCACAGCTGGACACGCTGCCGGCGCGCTGAGGGGGCTTGGCTCGAGTATGGACGGGGTGATTCGTCGTTTTCGAAGAGTGGGCGAAGAAGCATTCTTTGCGGAAGTGGCCGCCTCGGTGCTCGCCAGAACAGGGGATGCGCGCGCTTTGGAAGCGCTCGCACATATCGCGAGCAAGCATGGTGGCTTTGCCAATCTGGTCCCCTTTGTCGCTTCCGCGCTAAGCGGTTGTCGGTTTTCGGCTTCCGAGTCTGAATGGCTTCACGCCTTGGAGTGGGCTGAGGTGGCAACCCGGAGCCTTATAGACGTGGACAGGTCATAGCGCGTGGCCGCGTTACCACGGCATGAAGATCTTGGGAGGTGTCCCCATCTGTTAAGAAGTCGTTGCGGAAGTCCGGCTTGGCTTGTCCGACCGACAAGTGACGCAGGTCAGGCAGCTGTGACTCGGCCCGCTGACCCCACTGGCGTACTTCCGCAACGACTTCTTAGCTTGGCTTTTAACTTCAGGCGGCAGCCTTCTTGATCGCTGGCTGGCGGGGCGCCGGGCCTCGTCGGCTGCCGATCGGTCGTCCGGGCTAGCGGCCGCAGGGTTTTGGTGGGCTGGCCGGAGTGCCCAGGATCGGTAGCAGTCGGGAGAAATCGCGGCGGATCCGGGCGGGGGTCAGCCGAGGCGCCGGAAGTCGTCGTTCCCAGGGCAGTCGTGTGTCGACGGCGATGGGACGGGCCAGGCGCAGCTGGGTGTAGGCCAGGAGCACCAGCCAGGTCCAGCGGTCGGCCTGCTGTGGGGTGCGCACCCGCGGGGTGGTCCAGCCCAGGGCCTGCTTGCAGAAGCGGAACGTGTGCTCGAGGTCGAAGCGGCGGATGTAGGCCCGCCAGCACCGGTCCAGGTCCGGGCGGTCGGGGCCGGCCCACCACAGCCACAGCGTCTTCACCGCCCGGCCGCGCGGCCCGGGCAGGTGCTCGACCTGGACCCGGATCACCGTGCCGGTCACGATCGGCGGCGCGGTGCAGTCGGTCCAGCGGCCGCGGCCGGCCAGCTTGGGGTGCAGCCCGGCCCAGCTGGCCACCTGCACCCGGCCGTACTGCTCGTCGTCGGCCTCGAGCGCCTGCTCCGGAGCCGGCCAGGTCGTCGGGTCGGCGCAGCAGAACCGGGCACCGTGCCGCGGTGGGCGCCCCAGCCGACCGGGAGCCGTCGCCGGCGCGCCGTAGAAGACGCGGTCGCACCGGATCCGCGCCAGGATCGCCACCGGCAGATCGGCCAGGTCGACGGTGAGCGCGATCGGGTCATAGCCGGCGTCGAAGACGAACAGCGGCACCGCCTCGCCGATGTCGAGCCGGGCGGTCAGCGCGCGGACCTGCGCGGCGGTGACCCGCCCGAGGTCCTCACCCGCCGGCACCCGGTGGGCATCGACCGGCGCGGTCCAGGAGTCGCGCTCGAAACTGAGCTGGGCGATCCAGGAGTAGCACCAGCCGGCCACGATCGGCTGACCGGCCGAGTGCCGGGTCGGCGAGTAGTAGAACCCGCGCCCCGGCGAGCACTCGGCATCGCAGCGCGGCCGGGTGCTGGCGTCCACGGCGAACACCGGGTGCGCCACCTGGTGCATGTGTCCGGCCAGCACCTTCGCCAGCCGGTCGGCGTCGACCTCCCCGACGGCCAGCGCGGCATACACGCTGCCCCAGCCACGCCGGTGCACCGGCGGCAGGCTCAAGTGCGGCAGCGACTGCATCGACTCGGCCGCCAACAACCCGTCGACCAGCTCGAACAGCGCGTCCCGGCCCCGCCCCAGACAGCCGAACGCCTCCTCGCGGAAGCCTCGAAGCCTCGCCGTGGCCAGGCTCTGGTCAACCCCACCGGTCGGGCACACACTGTCCATCGCGGCCACCGCCGTTGCTTCGAAGCCTCGCAACTCCGAAGGATCCAGCGGTGGCCGCCCGCATGCCAGACCCCGAATCACACCGGTGCAACTGCCCGGCGCCCGGGGTTAAAAGGCGAGCTTAGTGCGCCGGACCGTCTGCCGCCCGCTGTCCCGTAGGACCAACGGCTAACGAGAATGGTGCAGGTCAGGCGGTGTGCCGCGTGACGGCTGTCCCGTAGGACCCGTCCGGTGATGATTTTCGGAGAGGGGCACCAACCGGGACATCTGGTGGGGACTGGTTGTGGAGCTGCGGCAAGGCGCGGTGCTTGCTTCGGTGTCGAGCACGGCCCTGTGGACGGTGCCGGGCGGCACGCCGAGGGCCTCGGTGACCCGGTCGATGAGGTCCAGCCATCGGCTGGGTGGCACCGCGGTGATGATGGCGCCCACGTCGCGTAGGGCCGCACGAATGTCCGCGGTGCTCCGGTTCTGCTCGACCGTAGTGAGGCGTGCGTCGAGCAAGGCTCCGGCGAGGCTGGGCGAGGTGTCGATGGCCGTCCGTAGTGCGGTGGCACCGTCGCTGTACAACAGGTCGGCGGGGTCAAGCCCGTCGGGGAGGCCGAGTCGGCGCGGGTCGTCGCCACGGGCGGTGAGCTGCCAGAACATCCGCTCGGCGGCCTGGTGCCCAGCTGGATCGTTGTCGGTGGCGACCAGGATGCTGGGGCCGTCGGTGCGGATGTAGGGGAGCAGCAGGTCGGCCTGCCGGTCGGTAAGGGCGGTGCCGAGGGTGGCGATACCGACGGTCGCGCCGTTCCCGGCCAGGGTGAGGGCGATGGCGTCCATCAGCCCTTCTACGAGGGCAGGGGTGGCGTCGGCGGCGAGCGCAGCCCGGTTCTCGTAGAGCCCGACCAGCTGCTCCCCCTTGCGGTAGAGGTCGGTACCAGGGGTGTTGAGGTACTTAGGTCCGGCGCGGCCGTCGTCACCTGTGCTGAGGTTACGGCGGGCGATGAAGCCGCGGATGGCGCCGTCCGCATCGAGGATCGGGAAGGTGAGCCGGTCGCGGAACCGGTCGATCAGTGCCCCGGTACGGGCGCGCTGGGCGAGGCCGGCAGCGAGCAGCTCGACGTCGGTGGCACCGAGGCCGCGCAGGTGATCGACGAGTGCGGTCCAGCCGTCGGGGGAGTGGCCGGGGCTGAACCGCGGATCGTCCGCCAGGTCGGTCCCCAATCGCTGGCGCAGGTAGCCGGGAGCCCAGGAGCCGGAGTAGTGCTCGGCGTAGAAGGCGGCGGCCTGGGTGTTGAGCTCGATGAGCCGGTCGCGGCCGACGGCGGCGGTGGCCCAGAAGTGCTGCTCGAGCAGGTAGTCCGCGTCGTTTTCGGCGGGCTCGCCGAGGGCGAAGGGGTCCGGGGTGAGGAACCGGGGTGCGGCGACCGGCGCCTCGTCGTCGAAGGGGAGGGGTTCTTCGTCAGCGGGAGGTAGGTCGGTGACGTCCACGGCGAGGGCCGCATCGTCGACCGTCGGCGGGAGCAGATGTGCGTCGTCGGGGGGCTGCAGGTCGGGTGGTAGTGGCTCGGTGGTCTCAATGGGGGCGGGGCCGGTGAGCGCCGCGACCCGAAAGACCAAGGCATCAGCGACTGCGTCGCAGGCCCGATCGGCTGTCACCGGCTCGGGGAGGTCGGAGGTCGCGGCGGTGAGCAGGTCGGCGGCGGTCCAGCCAGCCCGGATGCCCGTGGTGACCGCGGCGACCAGCGCCGGCCAGGCCGGGTCGGCCAGCACGCGCTGGGCGGGCCCGGCGGGCAGGAGACCGAACAAGGTCGTGCACCAGTCCGGCCGCAGCGCTGCGGCGCCCGAGCCTGCGGCGCGCACGGTGGCGGGGGTGAGGTGGGGGGCCAGCCGCCACCAGAGCGCGGCGGCGGGCAGGTCGTCGGGCAGCGGCCGCTGCGCGGCGACCGCCGCGAGCAGGCCGGCGGCGTCGAGGCCGGCGCGGCCGGCGACGGCCAGCCGTTCGATTAGGGCTGGCCAGTGTGCGTCGCGGCGGATGCGGGGATCGATGCTGTCGGCCAGCGCTGTCCACACCGAGCCGGGCCGGGTTGGACCGGCAGCGGCGACGGCTTCGTCCAGCCGGACTTGATGCTGGCGCTCGGCGACCGCGGGTCGGGGTGGGCCGGTGGGACGCCGGTCGCTGTCGGGAATGCCGTGCACGGCGCGCCAGACGGCGAGGTCGGCCCGCAGCCGGTCGCGGTCGGGGTCGAGCAGCGGCCGCGCCCAGTCTGGTGCGGTGGCCGGCGTCATCGCGGCGGCGGTGTCGGCGGTCCGTGCCGCGCAGGCGGTGAGGTGGTCGGCGCGGTCGGCCAGGTAGGGGCCCCAGTGTCGGTCCGCGGTCAGCGCCGCCGGTACGCCGGGCAGCCACGGCAACGGACCTGGCGGGCCGGTCACGTTCAGTCGCCAGTCCAGAACGGCCGCGGGATCACGGGCGCTGCCCAGTTCGCGCTCCTCGAGCGCGGCCTGGAGGGCGAGGACGGGGTCGGTGCCGGTGAGGGCGAGCAGCGCCAGGTTCCCGCGCAGGGTCGGCCACGCCGCAGCGGCAGTCAGCCCCGGGTAGAGCCGTTCGGCGGCGTTCTCCAGTTCTTCTCCGGCCTGGCGTCCGAGGTGGTGGTCGGCGGCGAAGCGGAGGGCGTCGGCGTAGCGGGCGGCGGCCGAGTACAGCTGCTGTGCCGGGTCGGCGAGTGCTCGGCGGGCGCCGCTGGCCGAGGTCTGGGCGCCGTCGCGGGCCAGCATGTTGGTCAGCAGGTCGCTGGCGGTCGGCGGGAAGACGGCGGCGGGGGTGATGTTGCTGTGCGGGGCCCCGTCCCCGGCCGTGGCCAGGTAGACGTGATTGGCGGTGCGGCCCCGGGAGAGCGCGACGTAGAGCAGCTGGCGTGACTCGGCGCCGGTGAGCACGGTGTGGCAGGTGTCGGCGGTGACGCCCTGGGCGCCGTGCACGGTGGTCGCATAACCCAGCTGCACGTGGTCGCGCACGTATGCCGCTGGCAGGGTGATCCGCCGTCCAGTGGTGGGATGGGCCACGGTGAGGGATGCGTCGTCCCCGACGGCGGTGACGGTCCAGCGGTCGCCGTTCTTGACCCAGTCGGCGGCGGTGATTGGCAGGCTCCGGTCGTTGCGGCGGGTGATCACCGCATCGCCGGCGCTGGCGCGGGCGCCGTCGGTCAGCACCACCTCCGGGCCTACCGGTTCATCGAGCTGGGCGAGGCGATCGGCCCGGGCCCGCGCGTTGAGCGTGAGGACGGTGTCGCGGGTGGCGGCAAGCAGCAGCGTGTCGGCGCCGCGGTGACGGTCGGCGACCCACGCGGTGTAGGCCTGCTCGGCGCAGGTGGCCACGTCGCCGACGTGGACCCGGCCGGCATCGAGATAGAAGCCCAGCCCGGTGGTGTCGCCGTCGCGGATGGCGACGGTGGCCGCGGCCTCGGCCGGGTCGGCGAAGCGCACCAGCTGGGTCAGCGTCACCGCGCCGTGCGTGGCGGCGATCTCGGACAGCACTCCGCCGGCGGCGACCGACGCGAGTTGCCGGTCATCGCCGATCAGCCGCACCGACCCGCCACGTCCCAGCACGTAACAGACCGCGGAGGCGAGTTCGAGGGTGCCGGTCATGCCGGCCTCGTCGACGATCACCAGCGTGCCCGGGCCGATGTCGGCGACCCACTCGGGTGGGACGGCGGCCTCGAGGGCGCAGACCAGCTTGGCCAGGGTGTCGCAGGGCGCACCGATGGCCTCGCGCAGCCCGGCGGTGGCCACCGCCGAGGGAGCCAGGCCCAGCACGCCGCCCCCGGTGGCGGTCCACGCGCGGGCCAGGGCGGCCAGGGCGGTGGTCTTGCCCGCGCCGGCCGGGGCGACGGCCAGCTGCAGCCGGGCGCCGCTGCCGGCCAGGTCACGCACCAGCTGCGCCTGACCGGGATTGAGCTCCCTGCCGTTGGCGACGGCCTCCAGCAGCGCCAGCTCGACCACCCGGGAATCGGCCCGGCGGCCGTCGGTGCGTTCCGCGGCGGCCAGCAGCAGCGCCTCGGCGTCCAGCACGGCCCGGGACGTGTAGAGCTGGGCGCCAGCGACGGTGTAGACGCTGGCCCCGTCCGAGCGGCGCAGCTGCGGCGGCTCGACCGACGGGTCGGGCTCGCGGAGGGGAATCGATAGCGTGGGGGAGAGCGCGACCGCGCTGACCTGCGCGACCGCGGCGTCGACGACGTCCGGCGCGAGGTCGGCTGCCCGGACGAGCCGTTCGGCCTCGGCGCGCACGTGCCAGACCTGCCAGGTCGCCCGCTCCGCGGCGACCGTGTCCAGCACCCGACCGGCGGCTGAGCGCACCCAGGCATCGGTCACCACCGGAGCGGCGAGGACCCGTGGGCGCAGGGCGTCGTCGAGCATGCCGCCCACCGCCGCCGGCCCGCCGAGCACGTCGAGGGCCTGCTCTCGCCAGGCCGCCCGCTGCTCGGCGAGCGAGCGGGGCTCGTGCTTGGCCTCGCGCGTCTCCAGCGTGGCCTGCTGGGCCAGCGCGATCGCCTCACCTGCCGTCGGCGTCCGGCCGTGCTCGGCCTGGAAGTCGGTGGCCAGCTCACCGCGGCGGACGTCGATCGCCTGCCGCCGCGAGGACCAGGCGGCCAGCAGCCGGGCGTCGAGCCCGACGATCTCCCGCACCGGCCGCTTGCCGGACTCCCGGCTCGGGCGCTCGGCAAAGCGGACCCCGAGCCCGGCCACCAGATGGGCCTCCAGCCGGGTGTTGTACCGCTCGGACGCAGCGACATTCGCCTTGTACAGCACCCGCCCGTCCAGGGCGCGCCACCGGCCGTCGTGGGTCTGTACCTTGTTGCTCACCGCCACGTGGGTGTGCAGGTCCGGATCGCCGGCGCGCGAGTCGCGGTGGGTGAACACTGCGGCGACAAGCCCGGTGGTCTCCACCTGCCGCACCCCGCCGGCACCCAGCCGAGTGAAGACCACGTGCCGCTCCAGCCAGTCCAGGGTGTCGGCAACCGCGGCGTGGTGGGCGGCCTCGATCTGCTCGGCGATCTTGCGGGGAGCGAGCGCCCACAGCGCCGAGACCGACTTCACCGGCGAGAAGGTCAGGTCGTAGCCGGCCACCGCCCTTGTCGCCGGCCGGGACGCGCGGGCGACGAACCCGGACAACTCCCGGGCGTCGGCCGGCGGGCGGCCGTGCTCGGCGGTGAACATGTCACGCGCCACCTCGCCGCGGATGCGGGCCCGCTCCGGCGCCGGCAGGGGCGCGTCGCGCGGCAGCCCGCGCGCGGCGTTGACCGCGGCGAACTCGTGCGCGCAGCGAGCCCGGAAGCCGTCCGCGGACGTGGGGTAGACCAGATACGGCTGGCCGAGGGCACCGGCGGCGCGCGCCTGCCCCGGCGTCCGTCCGGCGGCCAGGACCTTCCGCTCCAGACGCTCGGCGTCGGGATGGCGTCCCTCGCCGAACAGCGCCTTCATCTGCGTCTCGTCGACCGGCTGCCCGGCGCTCACGCCGGTTAGCCCGGCCAGGCCGCTGCCAGTCCACGTCCCCGAGGACTCGCCCCGTTGTGCGTAGTAGTCGCCCAGGCCGGCATGGCCGCGTTCAGTGGCATCCAGCGCCGCTACCTGCCGCGTCAGGTACGTGTACCCGTCTCCCGCGGTCAGCTTGTGCAGCGACATCACGGCCGCGGACGCTAGGAACGCGACCTCCTGTATCCCTCGCGTAGACCTCCCGTTCAGCGGCGTCCTCGATCGAGGAGCCCACCTTGAGTGCCAACGGGGCACACCGCTGCGACGCGGAGGTGCTGTTAATCCAACAACTGCCGATCGAAGAGGGTCGCTGCCGCCGGCAGTTGTGACGGCGCGGCTGGTCATTCTCAAGATCACTTCTGCTGCTAGGCGGCACGGTTCCCAAGCCGGTGGGGGAGACGTCCGGCGAGGAGCCCGCTGGGCGGTCACGGAGGCCAGCACCCTTCCTCATCGCGCGGGCCCACCAGCTCAACGACCAGACCTTCGGTCCGACAGTGCATGAGGTGTGTGCCACTTGATCATGAGCAGTCTCCGGTGCCTTGGCTGACGGCAAGCCGGCATGGCTGCTGTCGCTGGTCACCGGTTTTCCTTTCGAGGTGCTGATGACGGTGCTCACCGGAGTGCAGGGTGACGATTGGCCACGGCTGCGGTCACCGGCGTGCTTGGTGGCGCGGTCTTCGGCGCGCTGATGGTCGGTAGCAACCTGTCCCGGGCCGGATCCGATCGAGGCTCTCATTCCGCGGGAGGACGAGAATTGTGGCGGCACCGAGGAAGTACCCCGACGAGCTGCGGGACCGCGCAGTCCGGATGGCAGTCGGGCTCCGGCGTGAATCGGCGAACCGCACCGGCGCGCTGCGCCGGGTGGCGAGCAGCTCGGAAACAACGCCGAGACGCTGCGCAGCTGGAAGACCCAGGCCGGGATCGACGACGGAGGACGGCCCGGCGTCACGACGAGCGACGCGCAGCAGATCGCCGAGCTCGAGCGTGAGGTCCGCGCGCTCCGCCGGGCGAACAAGAGAATTCGGACGGCGTCAGCGTTCTCCGCCGAGGCGGGCTCGACCGCAAGATCAAGTGAGCACAGTGGTGCTGGTCCACTACATCGACGAGCATTGCGACCGGCTCGGAATTATACCGACTTGAGGGTCCTTAGGCGGGGCCGGGCTGCAGATGCCTCGAGCACGTACTACGCCCGCCAAGACCCGCCGCCGTCGGCGCGCGCGGTTGCACACCAGGAGCGGCTGGCCGTAATGCGGCGGGTTCACGCCGAGATCTACGGCGTGCACGGCGACTGTCGGCCCGGAACACTATGGATTGCTGGGCGAGGTCCTCCTGAGTCCATCCGCGCGCCTGGCGGGTCGCACGAATAGCCTCGCCAAGCGTCCTACCCCGCGGCAGCGTCCTGCGGGGCCTCGGGGTTGGCACCGTCGGTGTCGGAGGTGAGGTAGCTGCGAAAGTTCAGCAGGGCGAGCAGGCTGTGGAACGTCTCAAGGTTCTGGCCCTTGAGCAGGGCGTTGATGATTTCTTCGCTGCGCTCGCGGCGGTCGATGAACTTGTCCAGGACCGCGGCGACCACCGTGCTGTCGCTGTTGAAGTCGAGGTCGGTGTTGGCCTTGGCCTTGGCCACGAGCGCCGGGTCCTTCTTCGCGTCGCGCAGAGCGTTCTCGATCTCCGGGACGGCGTCGTCGGCGGACAGGCCACTGTCGGCGAACAGGCTGTTGATCGCGTCGATGATGTCGTCCCAGTGGGCCCTGTCGCGTTCGCGGGCCTGGGCGGTGCCCATCTCGACCAGCGGCGTCAGCGGGGTCGCCGCGCCGGCGGCGAGGTTGAGGCTCACCGGCTCCTTCTTCTGCACCTTGAAGCGGCTCAGGACCAGCTCGTCCACCGCGACCGTGATGCCGGGGTGGTCGTCCTGCAGCAGCTTGGCCAGCAGGCGGTAGTAGATCGACCGGCTCTCCATCTCCAGGTCGTAGGGCACAATCTGGGACAGGAAGTCGTAGGCCTTCACGTAGCTGGACAGGTCTGAGCGGAAGGCATCCAGGCGGGCGACCTCGTCCTCGTCACCTGCGTCGCGCGCCTCGTTGCGCAGTTTGACGAAGCGCTCGGCCCCCGGGTCGACTGTGGCGACTAGGGCGCTGTGCGTGGCCTTGGGGTCGGTAGCGGCGACGGCGGCGGCGGTCATGTCGTCGTGGGTATAGATCCGGTCCAGCCCGGTTCCGTCGAGCTTGAGCGCGAGCTGGTTGACCAGGTCGGGGTCGGTGACCTGGGCCAGGGAGGCGCCCTCGTAGTAGGGCTTGAAGGCCTTGAGGATGTTCTCGGCGTCGTTGACGAAGTCGAGCACGTAGACGCGGTCCTTGCCTGCCCAGGTGCGGTTGAGTCGCGACAAGGTCTGCACCGCCATGACGCCGTCCAGGCGCTTGTCCACGTACATCGCGCACAGCAGGGGCTGGTCGAAGCCGACCTGGAACTTGTTGGCGGCGATCATGACCTGGTAGTTGGGGCCGTTGAGGACGTCCTCCAGCGGCCGTCCCTTGGTGCCCGTGTTTACCGACGTCTCGGTGTAGTCCCCCACTGGAAGGAGGTGGTCCGGCGGGACGTCGGTGTCGTCGGGAGTGACGTTGACCGTGCCGGAGAAGGCCACGAGCGCGTGGACGTCGTCGATCCCGTGCTTGTCGAGGTAGCGCTCGAGCGCGTTGTAGTAGCGCAGGGCGTGCTTGCGCGAGGAGGTGACGATCATCGCCTTGGCGGTGCCGCCCAGCAGGTGGGCGACGTTCTTTCGGAAGTGCCGGACAATGATGTCGACCTTCTGGGAGATGTTGTGCTCGTGGAGCATCACCCAGCGCTGCGCGGCCTTGCGGGCGGCCTCCTTATCGACGGACTCGGTGTCGTCCTCGTCCGCGGCGACCTTGCGGCCCAGCTCGTAGGCCACGTCGTACTCGGTGTAGTTGAGCAGGACGTCGAGGATGAAGCCCTCCTCGATCGCCTGGCGCATGGTGTAGCGATGGAAGGACCCGGGGGTCGGGTTGCCGTCGGCGTCGGGCTCGCCGGCGCCCGGGGTGCCAAACAGCTCGATGGTCTTCGACTTCGGCGTGGCGGTGAAGGCCAGGTAGGTCAGATTGGGCGTCTCGGCGCGCTGAGGCAGCTCTGCGGCCAGGATGCTCTGCGCGTCGACCTCGCCCTCGTCGTCGAGCTCGGCCTGCTCGGCGGGGCTGAGGACGGCCTTGAGCTTGGAGGCCGCCATGCCGGTCTGGGAGGAGTGCGCCTCATCGGCGATGACGGCGTAGTTGCCGCCCGTCTTCTCGGCCTGCTCGCGCAGCTTCTCCAGGGCGTAGGGCGCGGTCTGGATCGTGACGACGATGATGGGGGTCTTCAGGCGCAGAGCCTCGCCAAACTCTTTGGCCTTGGAGCCACCCGTGCCGTCGATGTTGACCATCTGGGCGGCATGAGGGTCCAACTGGCGCATGGCCGCGGACATCTGCTTGTCCAGCACGTTGCGGTCGGTAACGACGATGACCGAGTCGAAGACTTTGGCGTTCTCGGCGTCGTGCAGCGCGGCGAGGCGAAAGGCCGTCCACACGATCGTGTCAGTCTTACCGGAGCCGGCCGAGTGCTCGATGAGATAGCGCTCGCCAGGGCCGTGCTCGGTGACCTTGGCGACGATCTTCTCGACGGCGTCCCACTGGTGGAAGCGCGGGAAGCGCAGCGAGGTCGACTTGATCACCTTGCCGGTGATCGGGTCCGGCTTCTCGTCGGTGCGCACGACCAGATACTTCGTCAGGATGGTGAGGAAGGCGTCGCGGTCGAGCACATCGCGCCAGAAGTACTCGGTGCGCGAGCCCTGGGGGTTGACGGGGTTGCCGCGGCCGTTGCCGTTGCCCTGGTTGAAGGGCAGGAACGTGGTCTTCGCCCCATCGATCTTGGTCGTCATCGAGACCTCGTTGTCGGTCACGACGAAGTGAACGAGGGCGCGCTTGCCCCAGGCGAACAGCACGTCCGTGCCGTCGGGCCCGGGGTCGCGGTCGTTCTTGAACTGGAGCTGGCCGCGGGCCACGGACTGGGTGAACTCTGTCTTCAGCTCGATGGTCGCCACGGGGATGCCGTTGCAGAACAGGACCAGGTCGACCGACTTGTGGGGGTTGGTCGGCGAGTAGTGCACCTGCTGCACTACTCGCAGGATGTTCTCCTCGTAGCGCTTCACCGTGGTCGGGTTCTTGGTCTCGGTCGGCTTCGCCTGCACCACGTCGAACCGGGAGGAGACCCGCCGGAAGCCCTTGCGCAGCACGGTCAGCGTGCCGCCCTGGGGGCTGTCGAGGGTGGAGGCGAGGGCGTTGAGGATCCCGTCGCGGGCTTTCGCCGCGGCGGCGGGGTCGAGGCCCTCCTTGAGGTGCTTGACCAGCTCCTCGGGCTGGGTCTTCTCCAGCCACGTGAAGACGTCGTCGGGGAACAGCCCGCGCTGCCGGTCGTAGCGTGCTGCTGCGCCCTCCTCGTAGCACCAGCCGTGGGCGTCGAGGTAGGCGACGATCTCGGCCTCCATGGCCGCCTCGTTCTTCTTCAAGGTCATGGCGTCTCCTCGACGGTCTCAATGCCGGTGCCGGGGTCGATGCGGCCGGTGACGGCGGCGCTGATGAGGGCCTCACGCCGCTCACGGAGGAGGCTGACGACGTCGTTGGCGGCGTCGATCATCTCGGCGAGCTGGGCGGTCTGCTGGTCGAGGGCGGCTGCGATGCGCCGCTGCTCGGCCAACCCAGGCGCGGCGAAATACTCGCGGTAGAACTCTTGGGCGTCGAGGTTCTGAATGCCACTGGTCTGTCGTACGAACACCTGGGTGAAGCCGGTGCTGTAGGCCGCCTCCTGCAGGTAGCACCAGAAGGCCGGGTCGTGCTCGTCGCGCAGGCGGACACACTCGATGAAGTTCGAGCTGATGGCACCTTCGGGGCCGTTGTACAGGACGACGGTGCCGACCGGGTTCTTGGCCGTGCCGCCGGACCGCTCGACCAGCAGGTCACCAGGGCGCAGGGCCTTCGCGCGGGCCTTGTCCGCCGAGACGGAGCGAGTAGTGGGGACGGCCGTGCCGGCCCGACGGTGAGCCCGATCGAAGTCGGCGACGCGGACGCATGACACGTCGACGTCATCGCTGCCGGGTTCCCCGCCCCACTCACCGGTGAAGCGAGACGCGATGGCGTACTTGAAGGGGAGCAGCTCCCAGCCGGCGGGCAGGTTGTCGGTGTCCTGCTGGAGTCGCACGGCGGCAACCACCTCGGCGGTGCGCCGGGATCGCAGGACGGCGATGAGCTCGAGCTGCGCCTGGATCATCTCGTCGATCTGTGCGGTCTCGCGGTCTAGGAAGTCGGCGACCGCGACTTGCTCGGTCAGCGGGGGCTTCGGGATCCGGAGCGCACCGAGGTTCATGCTGGAGATCTCCAGGAACGTCGTCCCGGTCGCAACCGCCTGCAGTGCCGACTTGCTCGCCAGGAGTACGTACATGAGGTAGCGGTTGTCGAGGTCCGAGGTGGGGATCAAGCCCTTGCAACCCTGGTTGAAGGCCATCGGGACGTCGTTGACGCTGACGTAGCCGACGGGAGCCCTGCTCGATAAGAGGACGCTGTTGGCAGGGACGAGGGCAGAGCCCGATGTAAGGCCCTCCTGCGTCAGAGACCGGAGAGTGTCTGTCAAGGTGCCGCCGTTCGACAGGCCAAGGTCGATGGGCGTCGCCCAAGGCACCTCGCCGTCCCAGTTGCTTGCGTCCGAGGTGGGAGTCCCACCGTTGACGACGCGGGCGAGCCGTCGGAGCTGGGGCTGCGTCACGCCTTCACCTCGGTGAAGAGAGCCTGAACACGGGCGATGGCACCCTGAACGTCGGAGTCGATGTCGGCCAGGGGACGCGGAGGCTGGTAGACGTAGAAGGTCTTGGCGAAGGGCACCTCGTAGCCGATCTTCGTCCTGCTGTGGTCGATCCAGGCCTCGGGTGCCCAGGGCAGGACCTCTCGCTTGAGGTAGGCGTCGACGTCCTCGGTGAGGGGCACGTTCTCGGTGTCCCTCAGGTCGGGGTCGGGCTCCGGCGCACCCGTCTTGTCGGTCACGAGCATCCCTTCGGACGAGGACACGGCGAAGGCTGCGGTGACTGACCGGCGGTTGGCCGGGGTGAGGCCGACCCCCTGGCCGCCGAGGGCCGAGCCCAGGGCCATGTCGAAGTCGCCCAAGGAAGTCCAGGTGGCTGTCTGGTCGAGTGAGCCGAGAGCCTCACGGAGGGCGTGGCGGGTGTCCTTGTCGAGCTTGTTGATGGCCCGCAGCCCCATGACGCGGTTGATGCCGTCGTCGTCCACGGCGAAGACCTGCCGGAGAGGTTGCTCGACGGTGATGGTCCGGTAGCCGAAGTCTTCGGTGCTCAGGACCTTCGAGAGCTTCGGGTCTGCGTCCTCAAACTCGCCGTAGAGGGCGACGATGGCGTTGATGTTGGCCGGCGAGAGCATCCGGCGCTTGTCCCCGATCGACTTGGGCATGGGGACCCAGAGCGAGGTGGCGTCGATGAGCTGGACCTTGCCCTGCCGCTCGGCGGGCTTGTTGTTGTCGAGGACCCAGATGTACGTGGCGATGCCGGTGTTGTAGAACATCTGGGTTGGCAGGCCGATGATCGCATCCACCAGGTCGTTCCTGAGCAGGTGCCTACGGATCTCGGAGGGGCCGGAGCCGGCACCTCCAGCGAAGAGGGGCGATCCATTGAGGACGATGGCGCCGCGGCCACCGCCCTGGTCGGCGGGGCGCATCTTGGAGACGAGGTGCTGCAGGAAGAGCATGGCGCCGTCGTTGACCGAGGGCACGCCTGCGGCGAAGCGGCCGCTCTCGCCGTCCCGAGCGCGCTCGGCGAGGACTGCCTTCTGCTGCTTCTTCCAATCCTGGCCGAAAGGAGGGTTTGCCAGGCAGTAGGTGAAGGTCTTGTTTGCGTGGCCGTCGTCGAGCAGGGTGTCGCCGAAGTAGATGTTGCGCGGGTCCTGGCGCCGGATGAGCAGGTCCGACTTCGCCATTGCGTGCGAGATCTCGTTGAACTCCTGGCCGTACAGGCTCAGGGTGGCCTGTCCGCCGTGGTCCTCCATCCACTGGTGGGCCTCTGACAGCATGCCTCCGGTGCCACAGGTGGGGTCGTAGACCTGTCGGATGAGGTTGGGGTCGGACAGGTCGTGGGTGTCCGGGGAGAACAGAAGCGAGACGCACAGGCGCACGACCTCGCGCGGGGTGAAGTAGTCGCCCGCGAGGTCCTTGCTGCTCTCCATGAACCGGCGGATGAGCTCCTCGAAGACATCGCCCATCTCGGCGTTGCTTACGAGGTCGGGGTGGACGTTGAGGACGGCGAAGCGCTTGACGATGTCGGGCAGGCGGTCGCGGTCGTCGAGCGTGCGGATGACGTTGTGCATGTCGAAACGCTCGAAGATCTGGCGAACCTCCTCGTTGTAGCCGTCGACAAGGTTGATGAGGTTTGCGGCTAGCTGGCTGGGGTCACCGAGGTCGGACAGGCTGACCTGCGAGGTGTTGTAGAAGTCCTGGCCGGCAGCGCGCTTCAGCATCGTGTCGCGCAGGAGCGGCGGGGAGTCCTCGTACTTGACTGCCGCGCCCAGCACCGCCTTCTTGGTTGGGGCGAGCACCGACTCGAACCGCGCCAGGACCGTGAACGGCAGGATTACCGTGCCGTACTCCTTCGGACGGTAGGGGCCGCGGAGTAGGTCGGCGATCGACCAAATGAAATTCGGGTCCGGCTTGGTCACGTTCTTCCTCTCGAAGGTTGCTTGTAGCGAATTTACCGTTCCGAAGCTAAGAGCCTCGCGCTTACGCGTCTTCCGGATTCACCTCATCTGCCAGCCGCAGGAGTTCCCGCGTCTCAGCTTCGTAGCCTGGCTTACCCATGTTCAGGAACGGGGTCTGATCCGCCGAGGGCTGGTTGAACCTGTACGCAGCATTGTTGATCGGCTTGCCCGGAGTGCCCTGACGCATGGCATCCAGCAACTCAGGAGGCGTCGGCCGGTCGGGGTCCTCCAGCAGCGCCAGCAGCTTGGCGTCAGCCGGTGGGCTGCCCTGCTCCTGCTCGTCCTGCCGCTTGCCCTCGATGTGCTCGCCGAGGCGCAACTGCCAGCCGATCTGGTGCACGTAGTTGATCACGTCGGCCAGTGACTCTTCATCGGCTACGTGGGTCGGGGTTAACGCGGCGCCGGTCTTGTCGAGGCTCACGTAGAAGCCACGCTGCTTGAGCCGGTCGTGGCGGTCAGCCCACTTCTGAATTTTGCCCAGATGAGCTTCGTTCTTCTCTGGGTCGGGCGGCTCCGTGTCGAACCAGTACCGCTCCTCCACCAGGAAGCTATGCACCATCTCTAATTTCTTCTGGTGATCGAGCCACAGCCTGTCCAAGCGGTCGCACCTGAAGGGTGTTCCTTCGGGTGCGTGAGCCATCTGGATTCGGCGGTCGTGGATGGCGATGGCCTTGCCGGACTCTTCGAGGCCCAGGATCGCCAGGGACCGAGCAAGGGCGACGTGGCCGAGGTCGAGGACGGCCAGAGCCGAGGTCAGCAGCGCATCTGCGTTAGCCAGCAGCGCGTCCTGCAGTCGCACAACCTGCGCGGGCGAGAGGTCCGGAAGCTTGGCCCCGCGCTTGGGACCCTGAGTGCGCAGCTCAAGGCCCATCGCGGCCAAGAGTTTGCCCAGCGTCGATACCAAGGGCTGCCGGGTACCGGCCTCGATCTGCTCCACGGTGAACCGCGGGACGCCGGCGCGTTCAGCCAGCTCGGCCGGTGAGGTCCGAGTCTTCTCGCGAGCTGAGCGCAGCAGGTTGCTGGCCAGCATGCGGAAGCTCCGTTGACTCATGCCCCTCATGCTGGACTGCAGATGTCCAGCGATGGTGACTGCGCCCGTGTCCCTGCGCCGTACGCCGTGCTTGTCCAGGATGTTGCGAACCGCCGAGTGCGAGCGGTCGGTCAGCTCCGCCAGCTCCCGTAGTGACCGCCCAGCCGCGTAGTTGTCGAGGATGAAGCGCTCGACCCGGGCCTGCACCGCAGGGGCAGGCCGTGACTTGGCCGTGCCGGCGAACTCAGGCAGCGGCTTGAGCTGCGGTCGCGGGGGATAGGGCATGACCGGCCAGGGCTAGATCAAGGTGCCGGTGAGTCGCAGTACGGCCACGACCGTGTCTGCACATGCGTCGAGCATGGCGGTGTCGCTCGGCCGTGCGGAGAGGTTGCCCCGAGGCGTCGTTTGCGTCAGGAGGACTTCGCCGGTCTCCTCGAGGGCGGCGTGTACTCGACGCTCCAGGTACTTGATGTCGTCGCTGTTGAAGGGGCGACCATCGCGGCGAACCAGCAGAGCGCGGCGCCACTCGGGCTTGTTCTGCCGGTGGCTGGTGATGCGCCCCAGGAAGTCCTCGCTGAGGCCGACGTACGCCCACGGCTTGACGATGAGTGTCGCCGTGAGGGTGCGTTCGTTTCCGGTGCGGGTAAGCGACTGCTGGACATCGGTCCCTGTCAGGACGTAGATGCCGGGCACCCCGCGCCAGTCTTCTTGCGGGTCAACATGGCGAGGCGTCTGTTCCATCAGGAGCGCCGGATGGCCGCTTGTGATTCGCGCTCGACCCTTGCTGTCGAGGTTGATGTCGAGCAGAGCCTGTGGCAGGGGACGCGCCGGTGGTGCGACCGCCACCGGCGTGCTGTCAGCGGGGGTGGCGGTGCGACGTGGGCGGGGTTTGGGGGCCTCTGCCGGCTCCTGGTTCAGTGGGGCCAGAGCGGTCAGGAGGCTTCTGAGTTCAGGCTCAACAGCGGTAGGCCGGAAGATTGTCAGGATGGCGCCCATTGTGTTGGTCGCCGCCTGGCTCATGTCTTCGTACTTGAACCGGCCCAACCACTCAACCGTGCGGCGGTGTGGACCTGAGGCACCGGCGTCCGGAACGTATTCGTACGGTCCGACGATCCGGGCCACCAGGTAATCCCGGTGCGAGGCCAAGCGAGGCACGATGACGATGTCACTGACCTGCATCCGGTACGCGAAGGCGACCAGCTGGTTGGCGTAGGCCTTCTCGGCGCCTGAACTGGCACGTGCCCTCACCGCTGCCTCGTCGGCGCGGCTCAGGTCCTCGGACGCGAAGTCGACGAAGCTGATGGCGATGTAGGACTCGGCGATGAACTCGTCGACATACTTCGCACGTTCACCGGCTCGGACAACCCACAACTCGTCGCTCACGTCAGCCCCAGCAACCCTTCGTGTCGTCGGCACCGGCCACGAAAACGAGCAGCCTGACGGGGTCACTGATGTTCGTCGAGGGCCAGCAGTCGTTCGTGCTTGTCGCTTCAGGTCCGCGCTAGGCGACCCTCGGCCCTGGGAGGCCGAGGTCTGACGGTACCTACGGTCCGCAGCCGCGCGGTAGCGGCCCGCCGTCGTCCCGGCTTGATCTGCACGGCGCGGTGCCGATATCAATGCTGTGACCTTGACCAGCGGTGGAGCGCGTGACTGGGAGCAGCTCGCTGCCCAAGCTGAGGGAGAGGCCGCTCACTACCCGTTGCCGCCACAGCACGAGGCGGCAGTCCAAGCGGCGATCGATCGTGCTCGTCGGCAGCTCGGCGGGGACCGCGTCGAGAGCCACACGGTGTCGTTTAAACCGGAACGATGGGCCTCCGTCAGCCAGGACTTGCCGCCGTACTGCACCGCCAGCGGGAAGATCAGCCGCGGCGACCTTTTCACCATCGCGAGCCGCGGTCGTGACGACGACGTGCTGTGGCAGCTCTTCGCCGCCTCCTACGTGTGGGGTCAGGGCAACAACGGCTACGGTCTCGCTCGCCTCAAGAGGATCTTGAGCGTCACGCCGAAGGACCAACTTGTCGCCCTGATCCGCGAAGCGTTCAGCGCGGGTGACCGGCACGGACCCATGGCCGCCTACGACGTGCTGCGCGGAGAGCATCGCTACAGGGCCGCTGGTCCGCACTGGGGGGCCGCCTTCTTCACCAAGGCGCTGTACATCGGGCTCCGGAATGGCCCCGCGTCGCCACTGATCCTCGACCGGGTCATGGCCCGGCGAGTGTCCAAGCTCAGCGACATGCCGCACCTGCTATACCGAGGCTTCGGCTACAACTGGAGCCCTTACCGCTACGGCGTCTACCTCGCGTGGATGCGTCAGACCGCCAAGAAGTTCGACGTGAAGCCGGAACTGCTGGAGTTCGCGCTGTTCAAGATGTAGGGCCGAGCATCGAGTCAGGCGGTGCGTCAACTGCCAAACGGCGCAGTCATCAGCAGTGCGATCTGCTTCGAGTTCAAGTAGGCAGCCACCGGATCAAACATTGAGGTGTTCTCAACGGATTGGTCGCTCGGCGGTGGTCAGAACGAGGGCCGCGGCGACGATGGCCCCGATGCGCTGAGGACACAGTCGGATGCGTCGCAGCGCTTTCCACCGGGTCTTGAGCAGGGCGATACCGCGCTCGCCTTCGGCACGCAGCCGAGTCAGCAGCTGGTTGCGGCAGGCGCTGCTGGGGGCCAGGTTGCCGCCCTTGGCCGGTGTGTGGATGCCGATGCCCGCGCCGTGGTAGCCCTTGTCGGCCAGGGCGGGTAGGCCCAGCAGGGCGGCCGCGGCATGCAGGGCAGCGAGGAAGCCGGTGGCCCCGGGCGGCGGCGAGGTCGTGCATGGAGCCGGGCTGGACGTCGGCGACGGCCACGGGGAAGCCGGCCGGGTCGCAGATGACCTGCACGTTGCCGCCGTGGGCGCGGTGCTTGCCGGAGTACCACAGGTCGTGGCCGGAGTCGGGGTTGTTCACCCGGCAGCGGTCGGTGCGCACCAGCGTGCCGTCGAGGGTGACGTGGCTCCAGCCGGCGGTCGTTCCGGCCTCGAGCACCTGGTGCAGGTCGGGGGCTCGGTCGGCGAGCACGTCGATGCCCTCGTGCAGGTAGCGGTAGCCGGTGGCGACCGAGATGCCGGTGTCGCGGGCCAGGGTGGGCATGTCGGCGTCCTGGCGGAACCAGCGCAGGACCAGGATGGCCTGATCGCGGGCGGAGGCGGCGCGGGCGCCGATGCCGGTACCGCGGCGGCGGCGTTCGGCGATCAGTAGATCGGTGAGCAGGACGGCGGTGGCTTCGGGCACGTCGAGGGTGGCAGAGTGAGTGATCACGTGGGGTCCGTGCGGATGAGGGTCGTTCTTGGTCGACGCCATCATCGGCTGGGCCCCACGCCCTTTGCAGTGACGTCGTGGCCCAGCCACCGACCTGCTCGCCTGGCGTTCAGCGAAGCCCTTCGCTCAGATCCGTTGAGAAGACCTCATTGCTCGTTCTCCCGCATCGGTCGGGTCAGCCGCATATCTGTCTCAAGTGTTGAATAGCGTCATCGTGCGGACCCAAGGCTCTGGTCAGCACAACTGGTGACCAGCAAGGTCCCGACCCAGGCGCGGTTCACAAAGTCGATGTTGTGATCGGCGTAGGCGGTAGCCCCGTCGTTGTCGGTAACTGCTGCACGACGCCGAGGTCATTCGCGGACAGGGCGTGCCTTAGCCGTGCCTTAAGCAGCGGCCAAAGCCAGTGGTCAGCGGTCAACAGGGGCAGACCCGTCAAGGCACGGGAGCGGCGCCAAAGCCGGGCTGAGCTGCGCGAACGGGCAGAGGAGCTGGTCAGGACGTGGAGCGGGTGACCGGGATCGAACCGGCATGGCCAGCTTGGCGAGCTAGAGCTCGTTACCACGATTGCGGGCTCAAGAGCCGGGCATGCCGCCGTCGATCGTCAGCCGTCGTGGCTCAGTACCTCGAGGACGGCGGCGGCACCGGTCGCTGCCACCTTGCGGCCGAAGTACACATCGGTGGTCATGGACGTGTTGGCGTGGCCGAGTTGGTCGGCCGCGGCGCGTGAAGACAGGCCGGCCTGGTCCATGAGGGTCGCGACGCTCTTGCGGAACACGTGTGAGGTGACCCAGTCGAAGCCGGCAGCAGTTAGCGCGTCCCGCAGGTCGGCCTGGGTGTTGGAAGGGTCCCGCCAGCCGCCCAGAGGAGCGGGGAACACGGGGCGCCCAATGCGGTCTTGCTCGTCGGGAGCGGCCCTCGCGGCGCGCTGGCGCAGCATGGTGGAGCACCAGTCGGACAGGAGCAGCGTCCGGGCTCCGGCGTCGGTCTTGGTCTGCTTAACCACGAGGCCCTCCCCGCCGACGCGCACGGCGGTCGCCCGCACCGCGATGGTGCCGGCGGTCAGGTCGACGGCGTCCCAGGCCAGCCCGCAGGCCTCTCCAATGCGCAGCCCGGTGGCCATCAGGAAGTCGACCAGGTCCGGCAGGTCTCGGGCGACCGCACGATTGTCGTAGGTGAGCGCCGCCCGCAGCTGGCGCAACTGCGACACGGTCAACGCCCGAGGGGCCTTCTTGGCCTTGCCGCCCAGCGGAGCCACGGACCGCACGGGGTTGTGGATGAGGGCGTCGTGGCGAGCGGCCAGGGTGCACATGCCCGAGAGCACCGAGCGGCACATGCGGGCGACGGCCACGCCGTGGGTGTCGGCGACCAGATTGAGGTGCCGATCCAAGACACCGGCCGTCAACTCGCGGATGCGCAGCTCTCCGAGGCCGGGGACGATCTGCCGATCCAGCCGCAGCCGGTAGGCCTCCATCGTCGTGGGGGCGAGGTCTCGCAGGCCGGCGTACCAGGCGTCGGCCAACGCCGAGATCCGACTGTCCGCGGTGATGTGCCCGCGCGTGGAGACCCCGGCGCGGTCCCGCAGCGCCAGCTTGAGCGCGGCCTCGGCGGCCGCCTTGGTCTTGCCTCGCCGCTCGACGGCCCGCACCCGCCCGTCGAAGTCCCGGTGCAGGGCGCGGGCCCGGTAACCGGAGTCGAGGCGGTAGCAGCGGATGGCCCCGGAGGTGCCGAGCGCCAGCGAAGGACGTCCCATGGCTGCACCCTAGCCCCCATTTTACTCACCGAAAACTACGGTGATCAGGAGGCTGCAGCGGTGCAGGGCGGCCTACTGGCGGCGTGAATGTGCAGCTTAATAGCTAGTAGGGGGCAACTGTGGTCACTCCCGGCTACCTGGGACTTGTAATCGGGCGGTTGGGGGTTCGAGTCCCCCCGTCGGCTCAACAGCTCAGCTCAGCGGCGAGTGCGTGTCGGGGTTCCTCACCGGGGAGACGACGTGGGTGACGCTCGGCGCGGCGGGGCCCGGTGAGGACCTCGTCGCATCGCATGCCCACTCGTACGGCGCTGTACCGGCGGACGTGGCCGGGCCGCGCCGCGGACCGAGCCCTGTTCCTCCGCCTGTCGGGGTCAGCGTCGTCGACAGCGTCGTGGGAGACGTCCGGTGCGCCGCGGCCGTGGACTCGTCGATCGCCGCGCGACCCTCGGCACGTCGACGGTCATGGACAGGGTTGGATGGGGTCGACTCCCGTGTCACCGTGGAGTCGCGGGCCGATCGCGCCGAGTCATCGAGGTGGCACGCCATGTTCCAACCACGTTCAGACTGTGCGAAAAGTCACCATGACTCTTGCTCGGGAACCTCCACGTTTGGTTCCCTCATCCGAAGCGAGTCTCAGATGGCGCAACAGGATAGGGGACTGTCATGGAGCTTCCGCCCCGAGAGCACAGCTCGCCCGCCCGCCCGCCGAACCCGTCGGGGCCGTCGGCCGAGGGGGACCGCACTGGCGTCACGGCCGCGGACGTGCCCGTGACCGGCACCCACCCGGCCATCGCGGAGCCGCCCCCCTGCGTCGCCGACCGCCACTGGGCCGTCGACCGGGTCCTCTTCGCCGTCGCTGCCGTCATGGCGCTGGGCTTCGTCGTCTGGGGCTTCCTCACTCCCACCGGTCTGGGCACGGTGAGCGGTTCGATCCTGGGGTGGGTCACCGGCAACCTGGGCTGGTTCTTCGTGCTGCTCGCGTCGGCGTTCGTGGTCTTCGTGATCTGGCTGGCGGCCAGCAAGTACGGGCGCATCCCGCTCGGGCGCGACGACGAACGGCCGGAGTTCCGCACGGTCTCGTGGATCGCGATGATGTTCAGCGCCGGCATGGGCATCGGGCTGATGTTCTACGGCGTCGCCGAGCCGCTGTCGCACTACGTCGCGCCACCGCCCATGACCACCGGGGCCGAGACCTCCGAGGCGATCGAGACGGCGATGGCCACCACCCTGTTCCACTGGACGCTGCACCCGTGGGCGCTGTACGCCGTCGTGGGAGTGGCCATCGCCTACGGCACCTTCCGCAAGGGCCGCCGTCAGCTGATCAGCTCCGCCTTCGTCCCGCTGCTGGGGGAGCGCCGGGCGTCCGGTCCGGCGGGCCGGGTCATCGACGTCCTGGCCATCTTCGCCACGCTGTTCGGCTCGGCCGCCTCCCTGGGTCTGGGTGCGCTGCAGATCGGCAGCGGGGTCGAGATCCTCGGCTGGGCGGGCAGCGTCGGCAACGGCGTGCTGGTCGCCATCATCGCGGTGCTGACCGCCGCGTTCGTCGCCTCGGCCGTCTCCGGCATCGCGCGGGGCATCCAGTGGCTGGCCAACACGAACATGGTGCTCGCGCTGCTGCTCGCCGCCTTCGTCTTCGTCGCCGGACCGACGGTCTTCATCCTCAACCTCATCCCCGACGCGATCGGCAGCTACTTCTCCGACCTCGGCGAGATGGCCGCGCGCACGGAGGCGACCGGCGGTGACCCGATGGCCGCGTGGCTGCGCGGCTGGACCGTCTTCTACTGGGCCTGGTGGATCAGCTGGACGCCCTTCGTCGGGCTGTTCATCGCCCGGATCAGCCGCGGCCGGACCATCCGCCAGTTCGTCACCGGCGTGCTGCTGGTGCCCAGCCTGGTGAGCCTGCTGTGGTTCGCCGTCTTCGGCGGGGCCGGCATCGATGCCCAGGCCGGCGGGGCCGGCATCGCCGGCGAGGGAACGACGCAGGGGCAGCTGTTCGCCGTCCTGGAGCAGTACCCCCTGGCCACCGCCACGACGGTGCTCGTGATGGTGCTCGTGGCGATCTTCTTCGTGTCCGGAGCGGATGCCGCCTCGATCGTCATGGGATCGCTCTCGCAGCGCGGCACCCTCGAGCCCAGCCGCGGGGTCGTCGTCTTCTGGGGCATCGTCATGGGCTCGGTGGCGGCGATCATGCTGCTCCTGGGTGAGGACGGCGCGGCGCTCACCGGCCTGCAGAACCTGACGATCATCGCGGCGCTGCCCTTCGCCCTGGTGATGGCGGCGATGGCGGTGAGCCTGGTCAAGGACCTCCGCCGTGACCCCATCGTGCTCCGTGGGACCTACGCCCTGTCGGCGGTCGAGCAGGCGGTCGTCCACGGCATCAAGAGCCACGGCGACGACTTCATCCTCGTCGTCAAGCCGGCCCCGGACACTCCGTCGCCGGAGGCCCTGGACGGGGCGGCGCACACGTCCCCGGTGAGTCCGGATCCGGGTGGCCAGGTGCCGGTCCGCCTGGAGGGGAACGTCGTGTCCCCTGCGGGGAGCACGACCACCCCCGCACACAGGCAGCCCACCGCGGAGACCGCTGGTCGTCCGCGGGATCCGCGCGACTGACGGACCCCCTGTGACGGGCTCCGTCCCCAGGACACCGCTGGCAGGTCCGCGTCGATCCTCGGGACGGGGCCTCCGGGCGACACCCGCGGGAGCCGGGCGGAGTCGAGTCTCTCTCCCGACGACCTGGTACGCGTCACCCGGCAGCCCCGGGGGTCTCGGGCGGCCGCTGCGTCACCGGCGTCCGCGGCGCTCAGTGCGGCCGGGACGGCAGCCCTGCGCCACCTCACCCGGGGTGTGCGGGGCGTCGGCCGAGGGGTCAGGATGCCGCCGGCACGGCGGAGCGCAGTTGGCGGCGCCAGCGGGTGAAGAGGCGGGGCTGGTTCATCCCGAGGATGGCCACCGGGAGCCCGTCGCGCTCGTAGAGAGCCAGGAAGCTCCGGTCGGCGCAGCTGCCCTCCACCACCCGTACGACGTCCCCGTCGCGGCGGGATCCCGCGAACTGGATGCGGGCGCCGTACTGGTCGGACCAGAAGTAGGGCGCCGGCGCAGGCCCCGGTCCCCTGGCACCCAGCAGCGTGGCGGCCGCGGTGGCCGGCTGCTCGAGGGCGTTGGTCCAGTGCTCGGCGCGGACGTGCCGCCCCGCGGACTCCGACCACGTCGCCGCGCAGTCGCCGACGGCGACCACTCCGGGGACGTCGGTCGCGCCGCGCGCATCGGTCAGGACGCCGCCTCCGAGGGTGACGCCCGAGTCGGCCAGCCACTCGGTGTTGGGGACGGCACCGATCCCGACGACCACCACGTCGGCGGCCAGGCGAGTGCCGTCGGTCAGCTCGACGGCCTCGACGCTGTCGGTCCCGACCAGCCCGGCGACGCCGGTACCGACCAGCAGGCGGGTGCCGTGGTCGGCGTGCAGGCCGGCGCAGACAGCACCCATGTCCGCCCCCAGCGGGCCGGCGAGGGGGATGGGTTGGGCCTCCACGACGGTGACGTCGAGCCCGAGACCGCGGGCCGTGGCGGCGACCTCTGCGCCGATGAAGCCGGCGCCGATCACGACGAGGCGTCCGGCGACTGCCAGGTCCTGCCGCAAGGCGATCGCGTCGTCCAGGGAGCGCAGCACGTGCACGCCGCCGAGCCCGCCACTGCCCGGCAGCCTCCGGGCACGGGCGCCCGTGGCCAGGACGACGCCGTCGGCACGCACCTCGCCGCCGTCGGCCAACAGCACCGCGCGGCCGGAGCGGTCCAGGCCGACCGCCCGGGTCCCCAGTCGCCACTCGATCCCGAGATCCGCGTCGTCCGGTGTGGTCAGGGTGATGTCGTCCCGCGACGCCGCGCCGGCCAGGAACTCCTTCGACAGGGGCGGCCGGTCGTAGGGGGCGTGGACCTCGTCGCCGACGACCACGATGCGGCCGTCGTAGGACCGGTTCCGGAGTGCCCGCGCGGTGGAGAGGCCGGCCAGGGAGGCTCCGACCACAGCGACCGCGGGGCTCACGCGTCGCACCCCGCAGCAGTCCTGGGCTGCACGTAGACCATCCCGTCCCGGACGACGACGCGGTGTGTGCGCACCGGCGTCTTGGCCGGCGGGCCGGACACCTTGCCGGTGCGCAGGTCGAAGCACGAGGCGTGCAGGGGGCACTCGACGGCGCAGCCGTCCAGCCAGCCGTCGGCCAGCGAGGCGTCCTGGTGGGTGCACGTGTCGTCGATCGCGTAGAAGTCGCCATCCACGTTGAAGACCGCGATGGGCTCCTCGGCCTCGACCCGGATCGCCTCGCCGGGGGGCAGCGCGGTCGTGGGACAGACCGGGATCATGGGCGCTCCAGGCTGATGACGTTGCGCTTGACGCAACTGCTTGCCGATGACGCAACAGCATGGCCGACCAGCCGGGGCCGGTCAAGAGCCGCGGAGCAGTGTCGCCAGCCGCGCCCCTACCCTCGGATCATGAGTGCGCCGCAGGGTGAGAACGCAGATCGGACCTCGGTCGCCGTCGTCCAGTCCGTCGACCGCGCTCTCAGCGTCCTGGAGATCCTGGCGGCGCAGGGCGAGGCCGGCGTCACCGAGGTCGCTGCCGAGCTCGGCGTGCACAAGTCCACGGCCTTCCGGCTGGTGGCAGCGCTGGAGAGCCGCGGCTTCGTCGAGCAACTCGCCGACCGGGGCAAGTACCGGCTGGGCTTCGGCGTGGTGCGTCTGGCCGGTGCGGCCGCGGCACAACTGGACATCGCCCGGGAGGGGCGGCCGATCAGCGAGGCGCTGGCCGCCGACCTCGAGGAGACGGTCAACATCGCCATCCTGGACGGCGACCGGGCGGTCAACGTCAGCCAGGTCCGGGGGCCGGCCGCGCTCAGCACGCACAACTGGGTCGGGCAGGGGACGCCTCTGCACGCGACGTCGAGCGGCAAGGTGCTCCTGGCCCACGCCGCCGACGCCGTCCGCAAGGACGTGCTCGGACGGGACCTGCCCCGCTACACCTTCGCGACGATCACCGATCCCGAGCTGCTGCGCCAGGACCTGGACCGGATCGTCGACCAGGGCTGGGGGGCCACCGCCGAGGAGTACGAGGTCGGGCTCAGCGCCGTGGCCGCTCCCGTCCGGGGCGCTGACGGTGACGTGCTCGCCGCGCTCAGCGTCTCGGGGCCGTCCTTCCGCATGGCCGTGGAGGACTTCCCGAGGCTCGCCCGACGAGTCGTGGCGGCCGCGGTGGAGCTGAGTCGGAGGCTGGGCTACTTCGGTCCGGCCCGCTGATCCGCTCGGGGGTCACACCGGCCGGCCGGTGGGCGGTCGTCGCACCCGGCCCGGTGTGATCGCGTCCTGCGCCGTGCGCGGGGTGGGCGGACTGTTGCGTCTGACGCGACCGACTGATTAATGTGCAACACAGCGGTCGTGCTGAGCTCGTTGGCGGGTGACGACCGCGGTACGTCGCCGACCTCTGTCGCGCGACGTCCGGCGTGTCTCTCCGATCGCCCGACGGAACCCCGAGGTGCTGCATGACCACCACCGACCAGCCCGCGAGCCTGATCTCCACGCTGCCGGGCTCCTGTTACACCGACCCCGCCATCTTCGCGCTGGAGCAGTCCCGCGTCTTCGAGGACATGTGGTTCGGGGCCGTGCGATCGAGCGACCTGCCGACGCCCGGGTCCTTCAGGAAGGTCCAGGTGGGCGGCGAGAGCGTGCTCGTCGTCCGCAGCCGGGACGGACGGCTGCGGGCATTCCTCAACATCTGCCGGCACCGAGGCGCGCAGATCTGCACGGAGGAGTCCGGTGAGGTGAAGCGGGCCTTCCAGTGCCCGTACCACGCCTGGACCTACGACCTCGAGGGCAAGCTGATCGCAGCCCCCAACCTGACGAAGATGCCGGACGTCGATCGGGTCGAGTACGGCCTGGTGCCGGTGGCGTTGCGCGAGTGGCTGGGGTACGCGTGGGTGTGTCTGGCGACGGAGCCCCCGTCGTTCGAGGACGACGTCATGGGTGCCATCGCCGAGCGGCTCGGGGACCTGGAGGTCATCGAGCGCTACGAGCTGGAGTCGTTGACGGTGGGCCGCCGCATCACCTATGACGTGCGGGCGAACTGGAAGCTCATCATCGAGAACTTCATGGAGTGCTACCACTGCGCGACCATCCACCCGGAGCTCACCGAGGTGCTCCCGGAGTTCGCCGACGGCTACGCGGCGCAGTTCTTCGTCGGCCACGGCGCGGAGTTCGGCGACGACGTCCAGGGCTTCACCGTGGACGGGAGCGAGGGGTTCGACAAGCTGCCCGGGGTGGCCGATGAGCAGGACCGCCGCTACTACGCCATCACGGTCCGTCCGACGGTGTTCGTCAACCTGGTCCCCGACCACGTCATCGTCCACCGCATGTTCCCGATCTCGGAGGGCCGGACGATCGTGGAGTGCGACTGGCTCTACTCCCGCGAGGTGGTGGAGTCGGGCAGGGACGTGTCCCGGTCGGTCGAGCTGTTCCACCGGGTCAACGAGCAGGACTTCGCGGCCTGCGAGCGGACCCAGCCGGCCATGTCCTCACGGGCCTACGCCAACGGCGGTGTGCTCGTGCCCTCCGAGCACCACATCGGCGAGTTCCACTCCTGGCTGACCGACCGCCTGGCCCGCTGACGGGCACGAGCCGCTGCCGTGGGCTGCGGGGGCGGGAGGACGTCGTCCTCCCGCCCCCGCAGCGCGTCCACCCGACGCGGGGCGTCTCCGCCGTGATGGTGGCGATCCGCGACCGGCTGCTGACCCCGCCCGGGACACGGTCGTCCGGACCGGCCACGGCGACCACACGATGCGGGCGGTCGTCAGAGGACGACCACGCTGCGCAGCACCTCGCCGCGGTGCATCTTGTCGAACGCGGTCTCCACGTCGTGGATGCCGATGGTCTCGCTGACGAACT
>NZ_FZOO01000005.1 GCF_900188375.1 Geodermatophilus pulveris
CGCTCTCGATCAATCAACCAAAGGAACCCACAAAGGGGTCAAATACTTGGCACTGACTTTCGGCACGCTGTTGAGTTCTCAAAGAGCGGACGCGCTCGTACCCCGGCCTTTCGGCCTTCGTTCGAGGCGGTGTCCCCACTGTACACCGGGCTCCGCAGCAGTCGGACCTCGGGGGTTCGACCGGCGGTGGACCGGGCTGGCCGCCCGCCCCGTTCTCGCTCGGTGCAGAGAGCACCGTACACCCCCCACGGGCCCCTCTGCAGGGGGTCTCAGGCCACGCCGCGGGGACGGAACTGCACGCTGACCCGCGGGCCGACGGGGCGGGCCGTCTTCGGGATGCAGTGCTCCCACGTGCGCTGGCAGGAGCCGCCCATGACGACGAGGTCCCCGTGGCCCAGCGGGAAGCGCAGGCTCTCCCCGCCACCGACCTGACGCAGCAGCAGGGGGCGCGGCGACCCGAAGGACACGATGGCCACCACGGTGTCGGCGCTGCGGCCGCGGCCGAGCCGGTCGCCGTGCCAGGCCACGCTGTCCCGGCCGTCGCGGTACAGGCACATGCCGGCGCTGACGAACGGCTCGCCGAGTTCCGGGCCGTAGTGCGCGTCGAGCGCCTCGCGCGCCCGGGTGAGCAGCGGGTGCGGCAGCGGTTCGCCCGCGCCGTACCACCGCAGCAGCCGCGGGACGGCGACCTCGCGCTCGTACATCTGCCGCCGGTCGGCCCGCCAGCCGATGTCCCCGAGCAGCACCTCGAGCACCTGGTCGGAGCCGGCGACCCAGCCGGGCAGGTGGTCGACCCAGGCGCCGCGGCCCAGCCGGTGCCGGGTGACCGCGAGGGGACCCAGCGCCGCCTCCTCGGCGACGTCCCACATGGAGGGCTGGTGTGCGAGCGGCATGGCCGGAGGCTACGCCTGGTCGAACGTGTGTACGAGACCCTAGGCGGTGAGGGCGAGCGCGAAGGGCAGCACCCGGGAGGCGCCGGCCAGCCGGAGCTCGCGGCCGGCGACGGTCATCGTCCAGCGGGAGTCGGCGAGGTCGTCGACGAGCAGCACCGGCACCGGCCCGAGCTCGGTCAGCCGCCCCCGGAGCTCCGGCCCGACGACGACGCGCTGCCACACCCCCGCCAGCCGGAAGGCGCTGTTCCCGCCGGGCTGGCCGGTCGGCCCACCATGGGCCAGGGACAGCTCGCCCAGGTAGGGCAGCCGTCCGAGCCCGGCCAGCCCCTGCGCCAGACCGGTGACCAGCCGGGGACGCCGACGCGAGGGGACGGCGACCACCGCGGCGGGCCGCTCGGCCCAGTCCCAGGCGCCGAGCACCCGCGCGCAGGCCCGCAGCAGCTCCTCGTCCGGCGGGACGTCGGAGGGCGCCCGGCGGACGGGCACCTCGAAGGCGGCGTCCGGGTCCTCCTCCAGCCCCGGTGCCTCCAGGTCGACCACGCCGCCCACGCCGTCGTCCCCGAGCAGGGTGCGCAGCCGCTGGCCCCAGCCGAGGTCGGTGAGCCGGGCGACGGCGCGACCGGGGTCGAGCTGCTCGCCGGCAGCGATCTTGCCCTTGACCTCGACGCCGAGCCGGTCGGCGCCGGTCGGCCACTGGGCCCGCGGGGCGAGCTCCACGCCGGGGCGGTCGAGCGCGGCCGAGGCCGCCGCGGCGGCGCCCTCGGGGACGTCGCCGGAGTACCAGGGGCCGGCGCAGACGTCGCAGCGGCCGCAGGGTGCGGCGGTCGGGTCGTCGAGGGCCTCCTGCAGGAAGGCCATCCGGCACCGGGCCTCCTCGACCGGCCGGGCGTAGGCGATCATCGCCCGCTGCTCGGCCTCGCGGGTCTGCGTCACCCGGGCGTACCGGTCGGCGTCGTAGACCCACGGCCGGCCGGTGGAGCGCCAGCCGCCCTGCACCCGCTCGACCGCGCCGTCGACGGCCAGCACCTTGAGCAGCAGCTCCAGCCGGGAGCGGCGGACGTCGGCGACCGTCTCCAGCCGGGCCACCGACCAGGCGCGGCCGTCGGCCATCGCGGCGAGGACGGCGGCGGCGTGGTCCTCCCGCGGCATGGAGGAGGTGGCGAACCACTGCCAGATGGCGAGGTCCTCCGGGCCGGGCAGCAGCAGCACGTCGGCGTGCGCGACGGCGCGCCCGGCGCGGCCGACCTGCTGGTAGTAGCTGACCGGCGAGGACGGCGCCCCGAGGTGGACGACGAAGCCGAGGTCGGGCTTGTCGAACCCCATGCCCAGGGCGGAGGTCGCGACCAGCGCCTTGACCCGGTTGTCCCGCAGCGCCTCCTCGGCGTCCTTGCGATCGGCGTCGTCGAGCCGGCCGGTGTAGGCGCGCACCTCGTGGCCGGCGTCCCGCAGCAGGGACGCCGTCTCCTCGGCCGCCGCGACGGTGAGCGTGTAGACGATGCCGCTGCCCGGCAGGTCGCCGACGTGGGCCGCCAGCCAGGCCAGCCGGGCCCGGTCGGTGGGCAGCCGCAGCACCCCCAGGCGCAGCGAGTCGCGGGCCAGGGGCCCGCGCACCGTCGTCACCCCCACGCCGCCCGCACCGAGCTGCTCGGCGACGTCGGCGACCACCCGCTCGTTGGCGGTCGCGGTGGTGGCCAGCACCGGCGTGCCGGCCGGCAGGGTGCCGAGCAGGTCGCGGATGCGGCGGTAGTCGGGGCGGAAGTCGTGGCCCCAGTCGGAGACGCAGTGCGCCTCGTCGACGACGAGCAGGCCGCAGCGGGCCACCAGCCCGGGCAGCTGCTCCTCGCGGAAGCGCGGGTTGGTCAGCCGCTCCGGGGAGACCAGCAGGACGTCGACCTCGTCGGCGGCCAGCGCCGCGGCCACGTCGTCCCACTCGGTCGCGTTCGCGCTGGAGATCTCCACGGCGCGGATGCCGGCGCGGGCGGCGGCGGCCACCTGGTCGCGCATCAGCGCGAGCAGCGGGCTGACCAGCAGCGTGGGGCCGGCGCCCCGGCGGCGCAGCAGCGCGGTGGAGACGAAGTAGACCGCCGACTTGCCCCACCCGGTGCGCTGCACGACCAGCGCCCGCTCGGCGCGCTCGACCAGCGCCGCGACGGCGACGTCCTGGCCCTCCCGGAACACCGCGTCCGGCCGGCCGGTCAGCTCGCGGAGGACCCCGAGGGCCTCGGCGGCGACGTCGGCGGACGGGGCGGCGGTCGTCATGGCCCCGACACTAGGCAGCCCGGGAGACAGGACCGGTCGGCGCGCGCATGCTGGGGACGATGCGGGAGGATCCACAGGCGATGCGACCACCGGACAACCACGTGCACACCAGGTGGTCCTGGGACACGTCCGACTCCTCCACGATGCAGCGCGCGTGCGAGCGGGCGGTGGCCCGGGGCCTGCCCGCCATCGCCTTCACCGAGCACCTGGACTTCACGACCTGGACGCCGGAGGACCGCGCCACGGCCGACGGGCTGGTCGACCGGCACGCCTCCCGGCACCTGCCCATCGACGTCGACGGCTACTTCGCCGAGCTGGAGGAGTGCCGCGGGCGCTTCCCGGAGCTGCGGATCTGGTCCGGGGTGGAGACCGGCGAGCCGCACCTGTTCGCCGCCAGCGTCGCCGCGCACCTGCGCGACTCCCCCGTCGACCGGGTGCTCGGCTCGCTGCACTCGCTGAGCCAGGACGGCCGGCTCTACGGCGTGGGCCGGTTGCTCTACCCCGACCCCGACACGACGATGCGCCGCTACCTGGCCGAGGTCGTCGACATGGTGGAGGGCAGTGACGTCTTCGAGGTGCTCGCGCACGTCGACTTCCCGCGCCGCTACTGGCCCGGCGGCAGCGACCGGTACGCGGAGAAGGACTACGAGGAGGAGTACCGGGCGGTGTTCCGCGCGCTCGCCGGCACCGGCCGGGCGCTGGAGGTGAACACGACCAGCCCGCTGGCCTCGGTCGACCAGGTCCGCTGGTTCCACGAGGAGGGCGGCCAGGCGGTCAGCTTCGGCAGCGACGCCCACCAGCCGGCCGTCGTCGGCCAGCACTTCGACCTCGCGGTGGACGTCGTCGAGGCGGCCGGGTTCCGGCCCGGGCGGGACGCCTTCGACTTCTGGCGCCGCTGAGGGCCCCGGCGCCGAGGGACCACCGGCTACGGTCGGCCCGGTGATCTCCGGCCGCGTCGTGATCGCCCTCGGGGGCAACGCGATGACCGGCCCGGACGGCTCGGCCACCCCCGGCGCGCAGCGCGACGCCATCGCCGTGGCCTGCCGGCACGTCGCGGCCGTCGTGGCCACCGGCGCGCAGGTGGTGCTCACCCACGGCAACGGGCCGCAGGTGGGCAACCTGCTGGTGAAGAACGAGCTGGCCGCCCACGAGGTCCCGCCCGTGCCGCTGGACTGGTGCGTGGCCCAGACGCAGGCGACGATCGGCTTCACCGTGGCCGACGAGCTCGACGCCGCGCTGGCCGCCCGCGGGCTGCCGCAGCGCACCGCCGCCCTGGTCACCCGCACCCTGGTGGACGCCGACGACCCGCACTTCGCCGAGCCGTCCAAGCCGATCGGCCGCCACCTGCCGCGGGAGGCGGCCGAGCGGTCCATGGCCCACGGCCAGGTGTGGGAGGACCGCGGCGAGCGCGGCTGGCGGCGGGTCGTCGCCTCGCCCGAACCGCGTGGCGTCGTCGACGTGCCGGCGGTGCACGCGCTGCTGGCGGCCGGGTTCGTCGTCGTCTGCGCCGGCGGGGGCGGCGTCCCGGTGGTGGACGACGGCCCTGTCCCCGGGGGACGGGCGCTGCGCGGCGTCGAGGCCGTCGTCGACAAGGACCTCACCGCCGCGCTGCTGGCCCGCGAGCTGCACGCCGGCACGCTGGTGATCGCCACCGCCGTGCCGAACGTGGTGCTCGGCTTCGGGACGCCGGCCGCCCGGCCGCTGGGCCGGGTCACCCCGGCCGAGCTGCGGGTGCACGCCGCGGCCGGGGAGTTCGCCCGCGGCTCGATGGGCCCCAAGGTGGAGGCCGCGCTCCGCTTCGTCGAGTCGTCCGGGCCCGGCCACCCCGCGCGGGCCGTCGTCACGTCCCTCGAGCACATCGCCGACGCCGTCACCCGGGACGACGTCGGCACCGTCCTGCAGAAGGACCCTGCTGCCCCCCACCGCTCGCAGCCTCGCGGCGGGCACCTGCAGCAGGGCCACTCGTGAGAGAAGAGGAACCAGTGCCCGCACCGATCGAGGTCCGCAAGATCCCGCTGCACAACGTCAGCGACGCCTCCGAGCTGGCGAGGCTCGTCGACGACGGCGTCATGGCCGCCGACCGGGTCGTCGCCGTCATCGGCAAGACCGAGGGCAACGGCGGGGTCAACGACTACACGCGGATCATCGCCGACCGGGCCTTCCGCGAGGTGCTGCTCGAGTTGGGCACGCGGTCCAAGGAGGAGGTCGGGGAGATCCCGATCGTGTGGTCCGGTGGCACGGACGGCGTCATCAGCCCGCACGCGACGGTCTTCGCCACGCTCCCCGAGGACGCCGTCGAGCCGACCGACGAGCCGCGGCTGACCGTCGGCCACGCGATGAGCGACGTCGTCCTGCCCGAGGACATCGGCCGCCTCGCCATGGTGGAGAAGGTCGCCGCGGGCGTGCGCCGGGCGATGCAGCAGGCCGGCATCACCGACCCGGCCGACGTGCACTACGTGCAGACCAAGACGCCGCTGCTGACCATCGAGACCATCCGTGACGCGAAGAGCCGCGGCCGGGACACCTACTACGACGAGCCGCACGGCTCGATGGACCTGTCCAACGGGACGACGGCGCTCGGCGTCGCGGTGGGCCTCGGCGAGATCGAGATGCCGCGGCAGGAGCAGGTGATGCGCGACCTGTCGCTCTACAGTGCGGTCGCGTCCTGCTCGTCGGGCGTGGAGCTGGACCGGGCGCAGATCGTCGTCGTCGGCAACGCCCGCGGGCACGGCGGGGCCTACCGGATCGGCCACTCGGTGATGCGGGACGCCCTCGACCAGGACGGCATCTGGGCCGCCATCCGCGACGCCGGCCTCGACCTGCCGGAGCGCCCGCACCCCAGCGACCTCGGCGACCGGCTGCTCAACGTCTTCCTCAAGTGCGAGGCCGACCCGACCGGCTACGTGCGCGGCCGGCGCAACGCGATGCTCGACGACTCCGACGTCTCGTGGCACCGGCAGATCAAGGCGACGGTGGGCGGGGTGGCCGCCTCGGTGACCGGCGACCCGGCGGTGTTCGTGTCGGTGGCCGCGGTGCACCAGGGGCCGTCGGGGGGTGGGCCGGTGGCGGCCATCGTGCGCGCGTGACCACTGCCGGTCGCCACGGCGGGTGCGGCGCGCCTCACGCCGGGTGACCGGCGGCGACCTACCGTGAGCGCGCACCGCCGAGTCCGCGGCCGGTGCCCACCCACCGGGTCGGCCGAGGAGGCACGCATGCGCAGGTCGTCCGTCCAGGAGGCCGTCGTGCCCGGGCCCCGGCCGGCGCCGCGGCCGGCTCCCCGACCGACCGGGAGCCCGGCGCGCCGGCGGCTCGGCCGCGAGGGCGGGGCCGAGGACGCCGCGCAGCGGGCCGGGGTGCTCGCCCAGGCCAGCCGGGAGGTCTCCGAGACCTCGCAGCAGGCCGCGGAGTCCCTCACGGAGCTCCGGTCCGCGATCGGCGACATCGCGGAGTGCACGACGCGCGCCTCGACCGTCGCCGCGGAGGCCGTCCGCGACGCGCAGGCCGTGGACGAGCGGATCGCCGCGCTGCAGGGGGCGACCGAGGCGATCAGCGAGATCGTCCGGCTGCTGGCGGCCATCAGCCAGCAGAGCCGGTTCCTGGCGCTCAACGCCTACGTCGAGGCCGCCCGCGCCGGGGAGGTCGGCCGCGGCTTCGCCGTGGTCGCCGACGAGGTCAAGCAGCTCGCCGAGCGCACCGCCCGGGCCGCCGGCGACATCGGCGCCCAGGTCGAGGCGGTGCACCGGGAGACCCGCTCGGCGGTCGACGTGGTCTCGCGGATCAGCACGACGCTGGGCTCCATCGCCGCGGCGCAGGACACCGTGGCGGCGGCCGTGGAGCAGCAGCGGGCGGCCACCGACCGCGTCGTCGACAGCGTGGAGCGGGCCGCCGGGGGGTCGGCGCGGATCAGCGAGGCGGTCGCCGCCCTGGCCCAGGAGCAGCGCGAGACCTACGTCCGGCGGGCACTCGCCGTCGCCGGGGACCTGCTGGAGGAGGCCGGCGGGGTGGCCCTCGGCGAGGGCCGCCGCCGGGTGACCGTCCGCGACCAGGTCACCGGCGCCGCGCGCGAGGTCGACCTGCCCGACCTGCTGCTCGGCGGCGTGCCGGTGACCCGGGACGACGACCCGCGCCGGCCCGCACCGCTGGTCGACGAGGTGGTCGAGCTGGTGGGGGGCAGCTGCACGCTGTTCCAGCGGCTGGACGGCGACGGCGGCATGGTGCGCGCGGCCACCACCGTGCGCACCGCGCAGGGACGGCGCAACGTGGGCACCGCCATCCCGCCGCGCAGCCCCGACGGCAGCCCCAACCCGGTGCTGGCCGCCGTCCTGGCCGGGCGGACCTACACCGGCCAGGCGACCGTCGCCGACCGCCCGTTCTTCACCGCCTACGAGGGCCTGCACTCCCCCGACGGCGAGCTGGTCGGGATGCTCTACGTCGGGCTGCCGCTGGACGCGCTGCCCGGCTGAGGCCCCGCTGGCATCAGCCGGTCGACGCGGGCCGGCGCCCGGCCGCCAGCCGGTCGCGCTCGGCCGGCCAGCGGCGGACCGCCCCGTCGATCTCCGCCCGCAGGAACGCCATGAAGTCGCGGGTCTCGGCCAGCCGGCGACCCCCCGGCCGGTCGAGGCCGAGGAGGTCCACGCCCCCGGTCACCGCGTCCTCGAAGCGCTGCAGCGTGGCGAGCTCAGCGGCCATGAAGCGCGACCACAGGTCGCGGTCGTCGAGCACGTAGAGGTCGCTGCGCGTGCCCGGTTCCCGCTCGCGGACCAGCAGGCCGAACTGGACGAGCTGGCGCACCGCGCCGCTGATCGCGGCCGGGCTGACGTCCAGGCCGCGGGCGAGCTCACCGGCGGTGTACCGGTCGGCGTCGTCGGCCAGCGCGTAGGCGAACACCCGTGCCGGCATCGGCGCCATCCCCGCCTCGCGGAGCACCAGGGCGAAGCGCTCCACGAAGCGCAGCAGGGCCATCCGGTCGTCGTCCCCGGCCGCCGCGGTGCCCACCGCCCCACGGTATCCGACTGATCGGGGTATCAACACACTTCACACATGTGTGAAGGATCTGTAGGCTGTCCGCCGTGACCACAGCGATCTCGGTGTCGGGTCTCGTCAAGGGCTTCGGGAGCGTCCACGCCCTCGACGGCCTGGACCTGGAGGTGGCGACCGGGGAGGTGCACGGCTTCCTCGGCCCCAACGGCGCGGGCAAGTCCACGGCCATCCGGGTGCTGCTCGGGCTGCTGCGCGCCGACTCCGGGCGGGTCCGGCTGCTGGGCGGTGACCCCTGGGCGGACGCGGTGGCGCTGCACCGCCGGTTGGCCTACGTCCCGGGTGACGTGACGCTGTGGCCGCAGGTCACCGGCGGCGAGGCCATCGACCTGCTCGGCAGGCTGCAGGGCGGGCTGGACCCCGCCCGCCGGGCCGAGCTGCTCGAGCGCTTCGACCTCGACCCCCGGAAGAGGGCCCGCACCTACTCGAAGGGCAACCGGCAGAAGGTCGCGCTGGTGGCCGCCCTGGCCTCCGACGTGGAGCTGTACGTGCTCGACGAGCCGACCTCCGGGCTCGACCCGCTGATGGAGGCGACGTTCCAGGACGAGGTGCGGCGGCTGCGCGCCGAGGGCCGCACCGTGCTGCTGTCCAGCCACGTCCTGGCCGAGGTCGAGGCGCTGTGCGACCGGGTCAGCATCGTCCGGCACGGCCGCGCCGTGCAGAGCGGCAGCCTGACCGAACTGCGCCACCTCACCCGGACCTCCATGGTCGTCGAGACAGCCCGCCCGGTCAGTGGGTTGGCCGGGCTCCCCGGCGTCCACGACCTGTCGGTGGACGGCGGGCGGGTGCGCCTCGACGTCGACGGCGACGCCCTGGACGCCGTCGTCCGGCACCTGGCCGGGGCCGGCGTCCGGTCGCTGACCAGCACGCCGCCCACGCTGGAGGAGCTGTTCCTGCGGCACTACGGCGAGGACCTGCACGAGGAGCAGACCCCTGCGGCGGTGCGGTCGTGACCGGCCGCCTGCCGTCAGTGACCGGGACCGGCACGCTGCTGCGGTTCGCGCTGCGCTGCGACCGGGTCCGGTTGCCGGTCTGGGTCGCGGCCGGCGCGCTGCTCGTGACCGTCCAGTCGGTGTCGAGCCAGGCGCTGTACGACACCCCCGCGGACCTCGCCGCCTACGCGGCCTCGGTCGGCAGCAACGCCGCGGCCGTCGCACTGGCCGGGCCGCCGGTGGGCCTGGACACCGTGGCCGGGGCGGTGGCGTTCGAGATCTCGTCGTTCGTGGTCGTGGTGGCAGCGCTGATGGCGGTGTCCACGATCGGCCGACACACCCGTGCCGACGAGGAGGCCGGCCGCACGGAGCTGGTCCGTGCCACCCGGGTGGGCCGGCACGCTCCCCTGCTGACGGCCGTGCTCACCGCTGCGATCGCCTGCACCGCCACCGCGGTGGCCATCGGGGCCGCGGCCACCGCCACCGGGCTGCCGGCCGGCGGCTCGTTCCTGCTCGGCGCCTCCGTCGGCGCCGCCGGCCTGGTGTTCGCCGGCGTGACGGCACTCGCCGCACAGGTGACCGGCTCGCCCCGCGCCACCCAGGGCGTCGCCGGCGCGGCCGTCGCCGCCGCCGTCGTGCTGCGGGCGGTCGGGGACGTCGAGGGCAACGGGCTGGTGTGGGCCTCGCCCATCGGCTGGGCCCAGGCCACCCACCCGTACTCCGGCGACCGGTGGTGGCCGCTGCTGCTGTGCCTGGCCGCGACCGGCGCCCTCGCCGCCCTGGCCGGGGCACTCCTGGACCGCCGCGACCTGGGCGCCGGCCTGGTCGCCCCCCGGCCGGGACCGCCGGCCGCCTCCCGCGCGCTGACCTCGCCGCTCGGCCTCGCCCTGCGGCTGCAGCGCGGCGCACTGGCGGCCTGGACGGTCGGGCTGACGCTGCTCGGCCTGGTCTACGGGAGCCTGGCCGGGTCGGTGGAGACGCTGTTCGTGGACCCCCAGGCGCGCGCGTTGCTGCCGGACGCCGCCAGCCTGACCGACGCCTTCCTCGCCACCACGCTGGCCACCACGGCTCTCCTCGCCGCCGCCTACGCGGTGTCGGCGGTGCTGCGCGCCCGCACCGAGGAGTCCGAGGGGCGCGCCGAGCCGGTGCTGGCCGCCGCGGTCGGCCGGCCGGCCTGGCTGGGCGGCCACGCCACCGTCGCGCTGGCCGGCCCGGCCGTGGTGCTGCTGGCCTCGGGCGCGGCCACCGGCGCCGTCCGGGCCGTCGCGACCGGTGACGGCGGCGAGTTCGGCCGGCTCCTCGCCGCGGCGCTGACCCACCTGCCCGCCGTGTGGGTGGTGGCGGCGGTGGCCCTGGCGCTGTTCGGGCTGGTGCCGCGGGCCGCCGTCCTGGCCTGGGCCGCGGTCGGCTACGTCGCCGTGACCACGCTGTTCGCCGGCCCCTCCGGCTGGCCGGCCTGGGTCGACGACGCCTCGCCGTTCGCCTGGACCCCGGCGGTGCCGATCGAGGCGTGGCGGGCCACCCCGCTGGTCGCGCTGTCCGTCGTCGCCGCGGGCCTGCTCGCCGTGGGCCTCGCCGGGTTCCGCCGGCGCGACCTGGTCACCGGCTGACCGGCCTCACACCGGGAACTGGACCCGCGCGATCTCCTCGCACACGGGGTCGAACAACTCCCGCCGGATGCGGTTGTGCTCGGCCTCGGCGTCGTAGGCCCGGTAGGCCTCGGCGTCGACGAAGTCGCTGGTGATGGCGAAGCTCCAGGCGCCGGCGCGCAGGCCGGCGTCCAGGCCGACCCGCACGTCGACCAGCCCCTCGACGGGCAGGGCGACGATGGCGTCGAGCGCCTCCTGGACCCGGGCGGGGTCGGTGCCCGGGCGCACCCGGCCGACGACGACGTTGCGGATCACCGGGACAGTGTGCCGCCCCCGGGTGCGGGGGGCACCGGCAACCGGCCGTTCCGTGCACCCGCGTCGGGCGGCTGCTGGCCGAGGCCGCCCAGGTGTTCGGCGTCATCCTGCCCTTCGCCGTGGTCAACGACCTGGGCTGGGCCGCGCCGATCGGCTCGGGGCTGGTCGGGCTGATGTCCCTGCCGGCGGTGCAGATCGGCGACGACCTGGCCGAGCCGTTCGCCGACGCCGTCCACGACGTCCCGGTGACCGCGCTGTCGCGCACCATCGAGGTCGACCTGGTGGAGGTCATCGGGGCCGAGCCGCCCAGCGCGGTGCGCCCGGTCGACCGCGTGCTCTGGTAGCCGTCCCGGCCGCTCAGCGCGAGTGGCGCCGGACGGCCGGCGGTCGCGTGTGATGGGGTTGGCACTCTCCGTGACGGCGCTCGCCCCTGCACGCTGGCGGCCTCGGGTGGCATCACCGCCGGCACCACGGGGGTCCCACAGGTCGTACCGTGCCGGCCGCACCATCCGTGGAGGCGTCATGGACGACGGATCCGAGGGCCGGGCGGCGAGCAACGGCTCGGCCACGACTCGCACCACGACAGCGCCCGCCGCCGATCCGCCGGAGCTGGAGTGGGCGGCCGACCCGATCAAGCTGGCGCTGGACGGGAGCGCGCTGGCGCGAGGAGGCCGCGTCCCGGAGCCGTTCTGCATCGAGGTCGGCCGACGCCTGCTCCTGGCCCAACTCGAGTTCAGCCGCTGGGTGCTGCGCCGGGTGGAGACGGTCTCCTTCGGCGAGGGCCGCAGCGTGCTGCGCCGGACGACGATCGAGCTGCGCGTGCCGGACGAGGCTCCGGTGTTCGTCATCGAGCAGCCCGACGGGAAGACGGAGAGCTGTTGGCTGGTCCCGCTGACGGTGATGAAGCGCCGGACCCTGGTCGACTTCCACCTCGCGAAGGAGGACGGGACCCCGATCACCCCGCTGGGCCTGCGGTTGAACCAGCAACTGGACGAGTCGATGCTGCTCGCGGCCGCCGCGACGCTGGACCCCCCCGGCGAGGAGGTCCGTCAGTTCGCCGAGCAGGTCGTGGCCGGCGACCGCGAGGTCGTCGAGGCGGCGATCAGGCGCTACGAGGAGGCGCGGTGGGGCAGACAACTGGCGAGGCTGCGCCACCACGCGCTGTTCGTGATGACCCTCGACCGGCTGCGGTACAACTTCACCCAGTACGTGTTGCTCCCGCAGGGCAGCGGTCGGCACCGGCTGCTCAGCATGTCCTTCGTCGAGCCCGTCGCCTGGCGGTACCAGCACCCCGCCCTCACCAGGGAGAGCGACGGCCGGTGGCTCTACGAGCCGATGAAGCCGGCCCCGTGGAACCTCGGGCACCTGGCCTCCGAGCTGGGGCTGGTGCCGACCCGCGTCCGGCTGCAGATCCCCGCCGCCGAGCACGCGGCCAGCTACCACCTCGAGGTCGAGGCTCCCCCCGGCGTGCGCATCGTCGCCGCGACCCTCCTCGCCGGCCGTCCGCACGAGCCGGAGCACGAGGACGGCCGGCAGAGGTTCACCCTCGACTCGCAGCGCGGGGACTCGCTCACCGTCGGCCTGCACGGGGTGGAGGTGCCGCAGAACTCGCTGTGCCGGGCCCACCTGGAACTCCGCGTGCAACGCATGGGGTGGCTCACCACGCTGCTCAGCGTCACGGTCGCCGTCATGCTGGTGCTCGGCACGCTGGCCGGGCACGTGCTCTGGCAGGAGGCCCCTGACCCGGACCAGGACACCAACGCGGTCGTCCTGCTGATCGCCACCTCCGCGGCGGCGGCGGCGTTCCTCTCCCAGCGCGACTTCACCGGGGTCGCGGCCCGGCTGATCGTCGGCATGCGGGCCGTGGGCGCCGCCTCCATGGCGCTCCCGGTCGTGGCCGCCGGGGTCCTCACCTACGAGGACGTCACCCGCCCCGAGGCGCTGCAGCTGCTGCAGCTGCCCGAGCCCGCGTCGACCTCCACGAAGGCGTTCATCTCGTTCCTCGCCCTCGCCTCCGCGGCACTGTGCGCCCTGGTCGCCGTCACCTGGTTCCGCACCCGCGGCGCCGAGAAGGACGTGGTCACCTCGCCGTGGGACCAGTCCCGGCAGGCCCGGCCCGATCGGGACGAGGAGGCGCGCGTCAAGGAGCTCAGCTACGGGGAGGCGCTGAAGGAGTACGGCTTCCGGGAACCGGCCGTCGGGGTGCGCTCCTCGGAGGGCTGGCACCACGTCTACCGGTGGCTGGACCCGGACTTCGAGCAGGCCAGCGAGGACCTGGGGCAACCGTCGGACGACCGCGGGATCGTCCGCCGGTACCCGTGCGTGCACCAGTCGGGCTGCCCGCGCGTGGGGACCGACGCCTGCGCGGCCCGGGTGCGCGCCCGGCAGCCGGACCCCGAGGCCACCGCGGCGCCGGGCCGGGACTGAGCCCGGGGCTCCCCCGCCGCGCCGGACGGTCAACCGGCCGCGCGGGCCTCCTGCGCGAGCGCGGCCAGCGCGGCGTCGAAGCACTCCCGCGGCGGCTGCACCAGGCCGGCGCCCACCTGGCCGGTCCCGGCCACCCGGCCGGCCATGCCGGTGTTGATCTGCGGCAGCCAGCCGGTGCGCGCGACGGCGAGCACGTCGATGCCGGTCGGCGCGCCGCGGAAGCCGAGGACGGGCACCTGCATGGCCGGGTTCTCGGCCAGCGTCAGCTGGTACATCCGCTCGGTGGTGGCCAGCGCGTCGGGCACGGTGCCGCCGACGAACCGGACGATCGCCGGTGCCGCGGCCATGCAGAAGCCGCCGACGCCGTAGGTCTCCATGATCGCGGAGTCGCCGATGTCGGGGTTGGCGTCGTCGGGGCCGTAGTCGCCGAGGAACAGCCCGACCGGGGTGTTGGCCGGGCCGGTGAACCAGCGGTCGCCGGTGCCCGCAGTGCGGATGCCGAACTCGGTCCCGTTGCGGGACATCACGGTGACCATCGTCGAGCCGGGCACCTGCCCGGCGGCGTCCAGGGCGAGCTTCGCCGTCGGCATGCCGAGGTTGAGGAAGAAGTGCTCGTTGCCGCCGATGAACCGCAGCACCGCCGCGATCTCGGACGACGGCGCGTCCACCTCCACGACCGCCGGGGACAGCTCGCGCAGCGTCATCAGCGAGCCGGCGCGGTTGCGGTTGTGCCCCTCGTCGCCCATCTGCAGCATCTGCGCGAGCACCGCCTTGACGTCCAGCGGCTCGGGCATCGACCGCACGGCGGCCTGCAGCACCGGCCCCAGGACGTCGCGCATCCAGCGCAGCCGGTCGAGCACGTCGGCGCCGAAGGCACCCATCCGCAGCACCTTGCCCAGGCCCTCGTTGAGGTTGCAGAACGCCTGCCCGCCGGTGACCGGGTCCTGCAGGCACCACAGCCACATGGACGGCGAGGTCACCCCCGCCATCGGGCCGACCGTGCGGTGGTGGTGGCACGGGTCGAGGGCGACCCCGCCCGCGGCCAGCAGCCGCTCGGCCTCCTCGACGGTCGACGCCCAGCCCTCGAACAGGCAGGCGCCGACCAGGGCGCCGCGCAGCGGGCCGGACGCGTCGTCCCACCCGATCGGCGGGCCGGCGTGCAGCAGGGTCCGGTCGGGCAGCCCGAGCACCTCGCGCGCCGGGCGGACGTCGACCAGGTGCGACCCGGCGGCCATCACCCGCTCCACGGCGGTGCGGTTGGCGGCGGCCCGGCGCCGGTCGAGGGCGAGCGCGGCGAGGTCGGCGGGGTCCGCCGACGGCGGCGGGCGCCAGTCGACGTCGTGCACGTCGGCGCCCTGGGCGCGCAGCGCGGCGGAGAAGACGTCGACACCGGCGGCGACGACCGCCGGCGTCCCGGAGAGCAGGTCCCTCACCGCGCGGCTCCCAGCAGGTCCAGCGCGTGCCGGGTGGCCCGCGCGTTGGAGGCGTGCACCGCGGCGCCGGCCGCGGCGAGCGCGTCGGCCTGGCGTGACCAGCCCTGCGGGTCGGCCTCGGTGCCGACCAGCGCGACGACGGCGGGCAGGCCGGCCGCGCGCAGCGCCGGGGCGAGCGTCGCGGCCGGATCGGGGTCGGCGCCGTGGCCGAGGACGACGTCCAGGAGCACCACCGCGGGCTCCCCGGACGCCACGACCCGGGCCAGGGCCTCCAGCCGCAGCGTGGGGTCGATCATCGGGTGCGCCCGGCCCACGGTGAGCGCGTCGTCGCCGAAGTCGACCACCACGTGTCCCGGGGCGGACAGGTCCGTGCCGAGGTCGAGCTCCGGGCGCAGCGGGGTGTTGGAGCGGACGTCGCCGAGCAGGGGCGCGGCCAGCAGCATCGCCTCGTCGGCGAGGGTGCCGCCGGCGTAGAGGCCCTTGAGGACGGCGCCGGGCGAGGCCGGGCGGGTCGTGCCCCGGGACGGCCACGGCGGCACCGCGACGCCCAGGTCGGCGAGCAGCGCCTCGACGGCGGCGGTGAGGTCGGGGGTGTCCGGGGACAGCGCCGCCGACCGGACGGGCACCGACAGCCGGCCGGCGGCCTCGGCCACCCGGGCCGCGACCGCCGGCGCCGGCGGCTTGGACACCAGCAGCACGTGCTCGGTGGCCGGGTCGGCGTCCAGCAGGGCCAGCGCGTCGAGGGTGGCCAGCCCGCCGACGGCCTCGGACAGGTCCCGGCCGCCGACGCCGAGCAGGTGCGAGACGCCGACGCCGGCCGCGTCGAGCAGGCAGGACACCTGCTGGGCGCCGGTGCCGGACGCCGCGACCACCCCGACCGGGCCGCGCCGGACCACGTTGGCGAAGCCGAGCGCGAGGCCGGCGACGATCGCCGTCCCGCAGTCCGGGCCCATGACCAGCACCCCGGCCTCGTGCGCGGCCCGCTTGAGCGCCACCTCGTGCTCGACGGGCACGCCGTCGGAGAAGACCAGCACGCTGCGGCCGGCGGCGACCGCGTCGGCCGCCTCGGCGACCGCGTACGGCCCGGGGACGCTCACCACGGCCAGCACCGGTCCGCCGTCGAGGGCGTCGAGGCCGGTGCCGACCGTGCGCGGCGGCACGGCCTGCGCGGGGCCGGCGGTGCGCCCGCGGGCGGCCAGCGCGGTGTCGACGGCGGCGACCGCGGCGGCCAGCGCGGCGTCGTCCGCGGCGGCGACCGCGACGAGCAGCTGGTCGGGCGAGGCGCCGCCGTCCGGGGCCAGGCCCATGCCGGCGGCCAGCTCCAGGTTCAGCGGCGTGGCCATGGCGACGAGCACCGCGGTGACCCCGTCCCGGGCGGCGACCTCCCGGCTGACCTGCATCAACCGGACGGAGTCGGCGTACACGCCGCCGCGCAGGGAGACGTGCCGGACGCCGGTCGTGGTCACCCGGCCGACCGTACCGGCGCGGCCGGGCCCGGCGCCCGGGCGCTCACCGGGCCTGGCGGACTCCACGGCGGAGGTGCTGCCGTCGATGGTGACGGTCATGCCCGAGGAGCTGCCGGCCGCCTCCACCACGGTGCGGTCCATCTCCGCGGTGGTCGCGGTCTGCTCCTCCACCCACTGGGTACAGTCGGCCTGGACGGCGTGATCGGCCCGGAGGTCTCCGTGGTGGCCCGGGCGGTCTCCTGGCGAGCTCCTCGACCTCGTCGGCGACGACGGCGGAGCCCTCGCCCGCCTCACCGGCGCGGGCGGCCCCGATGGTGGCGTCGAGCGCCAGCAGGTCGGTCCGCTCGGCGATCGCCGTGGTCGTCCCGACCACGCTGGGGGTCTGCAGCGAGGCTCCACCGGCTCCCGCGCCGCGACGACGACTTAGCACTGAGGTACTTCCGTCCCGTCTCCCGGGCGTGCCACATTGGCGCGCCTGGGGCGGGCACGGCCCCCGGGGCGGTCGAGGAGGCGGGCATGGCGTTCGGCTGGAAGCTCTACGGGGACGGCAGGACCCCGCCGCTGGGCGAGGCGGTGGCCCCCGACGAGCGGCTGTCCTGGCCGCGGACGGCCGGCATCGGCGCCCAGCACGTCGTCGCCATGTTCGGCGCCACGTTCGTCTTCCCGATCATCATGGGGCTGGACGCCAACCTCGCGATCATGATGAGCGGCGTCGCGACGGTCATCTTCCTGCTCGTCGTCAAGAACCGGGTGCCGAGCTACCTGGGCACCAGCGCGGCGTTCGTCGGCGGCGTGGCGGCCATCCGCGCCAACGGCGGCGACTCCGGCGACGTCGTCGGCGCCCTCCTGGTCGCCGGCGTGGTGCTGGCGCTGGTCGGCCTGCTCATCCACGTCGCCGGCCTCGGCGTCATCAACACGGTGCTCCCGCCCGCCGTCACCGGCGCGGTGGTCATGCTCATCGGCTTCAACCTGGCCCCGGTGGCGGCCACCACGTACTGGCCGCAGGACCAGTGGGTGGCCCTGGCCACGATGACCTTCGTCATCGTCGCCTCGCTGGCCCTGCGGGGCTTCCTCGCCCGCATCTCCATCCTGCTCGGGCTGGTCTTCGGGTACCTGCTGTCGGTCCTCCTCGACGTGGGCGCCGGGCCGATCACCTCGCCGGGCCCGACGGGCGAGGTGTCCACCCGCGACCGGATCAGCTTCGACTCCGTCGCCGCCGCGGACTGGTTCGGCCTGCCCACCTTCACCACCCCGTCGTTCTCCCTGAACTACAGCCTGCTGGTCATCCCGGCCGTCATCGCCCTGGTCGCGGAGAACGTCGGCCACGTCAAGGCGGTCGCGGAGATGACCAAGCGCGACCTGGACCCGGTGATGGGCCGCGCCGTGATGGCCGACGGCGTGGCCACCGTCGTCGCCACGTCGGTCGGCGGGTCCCCCACCACCACCTACGCCGAGAACATCGGGGTCATGGCCGCGACCCGCGTCTACTCGACGGCGGCCTACTACGTGGCGGCGGTCGTCGCGATCCTGCTCGGGCTCATCCCCAAGTTCGGCGCCCTGATCAACATCGTGCCGGGCGGGGTGCTCGGCGGGATCACCGTCGTCCTCTACGGGATGATCGGCCTGCTCGGCGCCAAGATCTGGAAGGAGAACCGGGTCGACTTCGCCAACCCCATCAACCTGGTGCCGCTGGCCGCCGGGATCATCATCGGGATCGGCAACGTCACCCTGGTCTTCAGCGACGAGTACGTGCTCAACGGCATCGCGCTCGGGTCGATCGTCGCCGTGCTGGCCTGGCACCTGGCCCGGGCGCTGGCCCCGGCGGACATGAAGGCGGCGCTGCTGCGCGAGGGCCCGCACCCCGCGGCGGGCACCACCTTCGGCCATGACCACGGGGATGCGGCCCACGGGGATGCGGCCCACGGGGATGCGGCGCACGGCGAGGCGGCCGACCCGTCGTCGGTCGACGAGGTGGGCCGCCCGGGTGTCACCGGCGGGCGGACGCCGGGAGAGGGCACGCTGCCCCGGTGAAGCCCGCCCCCTTCCGGTACGCCGACCCCGGCTCGGTCGCCGAGGCGCTCGAGGTCCTCGCTGGCGAGGAGGGGGCCAAGGTGCTCGCCGGCGGCCAGTCGCTGCTCCCCCTGCTGTCCATGCGGCTCGCGGCGCCCGCGGTGCTGGTCGACCTGAACCGGGTCCCGGGCCTGGACGCCGTCGAGGTGACCGAGGACGGCGTGCGGGTCGGGGCGCTGGTCCGACACGCCGAGCTGCTGGCCCACGCCGGGGCCGCGCGGGTGCAGCCGCTGCTGACCCGGGCGACGGCGAACGTCGCCCACCCGGCCATCCGCAACCGGGGGACGACGGTCGGCTCGATCGCGCACGCCGACCCCTCCGGGGAGATGACCGCGGTGCTCGCCCTGACCGGCGGATCGGTGACCGTGGCCGAGCCGTCCGGGGAGCGCACCGTCGGCTGGCGGGACCTGTTCGTCGGCCCGCTGGAGACCTCGCTGCCGGCCGCCGCCGTGGTCACCGCCGCCGCCTTCCCCGCGCTGCCGCCGCGGTCGGGCACCGCCTTCGCCGAGGTGTCCCGCCGCCGGGGCGACTACGCGGTGTGCGGCGCGGGCGTCGTCGTCACCCTGGACGGGGACCGCCGCGTCGCCGCCGCCCGCGCCTCCTACGTGTCCGTGGGGCCGGTGCCGGCGGTCCACGACCTCACCGGGGCCGTGGCCGGCTCCCCGGTGGAGGACGCCGACTGGGCCGCCGCCGGCGCGCTGGCCCGCACGCTGGTCGACCCGGACGGCGACCTGCACGCCAGCGCGGACTACCGCCGCCTGCTGGTCGGGGTGCTGACCGAGCGGACGCTGGCCTCCGCGGCCGCCGAGGCCGCCGCGAAGGCGACCGCCGCGTGAGCACCTCCGCGGACGCCGAGCGGACCGTCCGGCTCACCGTGAACGGCGTCCCGCGCGAGGCCACCGTGCCGGTCCGCCGCGTGCTGGCCGACGCGCTGCGCGACGACCTCGGGCTGACCGGCACGCACGTCGGCTGCGCGCACGGCGTCTGCGGCTCGTGCACCGTGCTGGTCGACGGCGACCCCGTGCGCTCCTGCCTGGTGCTCGCCGTCCAGGTCGACGGGGCGGCGGTGACCACGGTCGAGGGGCTGGCCCGCGACGATGGGCGGGGCGGGCAGGTGCTGCACCCGGTGCAGGAGGCCTTCCGCGAGTGCCACGCGCTGCAGTGCGGCTTCTGCACCCCCGGCTTCCTGGTCACCATCGCCGCCGGGCTGGAGGCGCGGGACGCCTCGACGGAGATCACCGACGAGGAGGTCGAGGACCTCGTGGGCGGCAACCTCTGCCGGTGCACCGGCTACGCGAACATCAAGAAGGCCGTGCGGCACGCGGCGGCGACGATGCGGGAGGGGGGACGGCCGTGACGACGAAGCTGTTCGGCGAGCCGGTCCGCCGGCGGGAGGACGCCCGGCTGGTCACCGGCCGCGGCCGCTACCTCGACGACATCGGCGCCGGCGCGCTGGCCGCCGCGTTCGTGCGCAGCCCGCACGCGCACGCCCGCGTGCTGGACGTCGACGTGGACGCCGCGCTCGACGTCGAGGGCCTGGTCGCGATCTACACCTACGAGGACCTCACCGGCCCGCTGGCCGAGCCGCTGCCGGTGCTCATCCCGCACCCGCAGCTGCACGCCCCGCGGACCGGCCACCCCCTGGCCAACGGCGAGGTCAACCACGTCGGCGAGCCGGTGGTCATGGTGGTCGCCACCGACCGCTACGTCGCCGAGGACGCCGCCGAGCGGATCGCCGTCACCTACGAGGAGCTGCCCGCCGTCGTCGGGGTGGACGCCGCCCGCGAGGCGCGGGCGAGCGTGCACGCGGAGATCCCGGACAACGTCGCCGCCGTCCACCACCAGGAGACCGGGGACGTCGAGGAGGCGTTGCGCGGCTCGAGCCGGACGCTGTCGTTCACCCAGTACGTCGAGCGCAGCGCGTGCATGCCGCTGGAGGGCAAGGGCGTGCACGCCCGCTGGGACGCCGACGACTCCTCGCTGCGGGTGCACACCAGCACCCAGGCCTCCACCTCGGTGCGCGCGGCGATCGCGGCGAAGCTGCAACTCCCGCTGGACCAGGTGGAGGTGGTCGCCCCGGACGTCGGCGGCGGCTTCGGCGTCAAGATCGTGCACCCGTGGCCGGAGGAGCTGCTGGTGCCGATGGCCGCCATCGCGCTGGGCCGCGAGGTGAAGTGGACCGAGGACCGCCGCGAGCACTTCATCTCCAGCGCCCACGAGCGCCAGCAGCGGCAGGAGATCCGCGTCGGGTTCGACGACGACGGCCGGCTCACCGCGCTGGACGTGCACATCTGGCACGACAACGGCGCCTACACGCCCTACGGGATCATCGTGCCGATCGTGACCGCGACCCAGTTGGTCGGCCCGTACGTGGTCCCGACCTACCGGGTGCGGGTGGAGAGCGTCTACACGAACACGGTCATCGTCACCCCGTACCGCGGGGCGGGGCGCCCGCAGGGCTGCTTCGCGATGGAGCGGACGATGGACCGCATCGCCGACGCCCTCGGCCTGGACCGGGCCGTCGTCCGCGAGCGCAACCTCATCCGGCCCGACCAGTTCCCCTACGACCACCACCTCACGTTCCAGGACGGCCGGCCGGTCATCTACGACTCCGGCGACTACCCAGGGCTCCTCGGGAAGCTGACGGCGCTGGTCGGCTGGTCCGCGGCCGGGGAGCTGCGCGCCGCGGCCGCGGAGCGCGGGAAGCTGCTCGGCATCGGGATGGCGCTGTACGTGGAGGGCACCGGCCCCGGCCCGTACGAGGGCGGGCACGTGCAGGTGCTGGGCAGCGGCAAGGTGCTGGTGTCGACCGGGCTGACCTCGCAGGGCCAGGGGCACGAGACGGTGTTCGCCCAGATCGTGGCCTCCGAGCTCGGCGTGCCGATCGACGACGTCGAGGTGACCACCGGCGACACCCGCCGCTTCGGCTACGCGGTGGGCACCTTCGCCTCAAGGGCGGCGGTGATGAGCGGCAACGCGGTGGCGCTGGCCGCCCGCGGGGTGCGGGAGAAGGCGCTGCGGATCGCCGCGGAGGTGCTGGAGGCCGAGCCGGACGACCTGGAGATCGAGGACGGACTGGTGCAGGTGCGCGGCACGCCGGGGACGTCGATCCCGCTGCGCACCGTCGCGGTGCTGTCCAACCCGCTGCGCTACGCCTTCGACGAGGCCGCGAAGCAGGCCACCCAGTTCGCCACGCACGACGACTCGAAGCCGCCGGTGGCCCCGGGGGACGCGCCGGGCCTGGAGCACCGCGAGTACTTCTCCCCGCTGCGCTCGACGTTCGCCTCCGGCGCGCACGCGGCGGTCGTGGAGGTCGACCCGCAGACGTGGGAGATCGACGTCGTCACGTACGCGGTGGTGCACGACTGCGGCAACGTGGTGAACCCGATGATCGTCGAGGGGCAGGTGCACGGCGGCGTGGCACAGGGCGTGGGCGGGGCGCTGTACGAGCGGATGGCCTACGACGCCGACGGGCAGCTGCAGAACGCCTCGTTCATGGACTTCCTCATGCCCTACGCCTCCGAGGTGCCCGACGTCGTGATCGACCACCAGCAGACGCCCTCGCCGCTCAACCCGCTGGGCATCAAGGGCGCGGGCGAGGCCGGCGTCATCCCGGGGTCGGCGGCGCTGGCGTCGGCGATCGAGGACGCGGTGGGGAGGCGGATCACCTCGATGCCGATCTCCCCCACCGAGCTGTACGACCTGGTGCGGGACCCCGGCGCGGAGCGGACGGCGGCGTCCGCCCGCCGGGCGGGGGCCCCGGCGTGAGGTTCGAGGGCTCCGCGGTGCTGCACGCCGACCCCGAGCGGGTGTGGGCGGTGATCACCGACCCGGAGGTGCTCGCGCGCACCATCCCCGGGTGCCGGTCGCTGGAGGCGGTGGGCGCGGACTCCTACCGGCTGGACGTGTCGGCGGGGGTGGGCGCGATCCGCGGGACCTACGCCGGAGAGGTGCACCTCACCGACCAGCAGCGGCCGACGTCCTACGTGATGCACGCGTCCGGCGCCGGGGCCCCGGGGCAGGTGCGGGCGACGGTGCGGATCGAGCTGGCGCCGTCCGAGGACTCCTCGACCGTGCTGACCTGGACGGCCGACGCCGTGGTGGGCGGCCCGGTGGCCGGCGTGGGCCAGCGGATGATCAGCGGCGTGGCCAAGCGGACGGCCGCGCAGTTCTTCACCGCGGTGGACACCGAGCTGACCGGCACCGTCGTGCCGATCGACGCCGCCCCGTCGGCCGTCGCGGCGAGCCGCTCCGACGCCGCGACGCCGGCAGCCCGGCCACGGGTCTTCGCCGGCCGGGCCGGCGTCCCCGCGGGAACGCCCGGCGACCTGCGCACCCTCGCGCTGGGCGCCGCCGGCGGCAGCCTGCTCACCCTGGTCGGCGTCGCCGTCGGCTGGCTGCTGGGCCGCCGACGGGGCTGACGGACCACCCGGGGGTGCGCGGCAGCCGGCGGCCCGGCTTACGCCACCGGCTCGTGGAAGGTCCACTCACCCGGGGCGTCGAAGAAGGCCCAGGTGCCCTGGCGGCCCGTCTCGTCCACCCCGGGCCGCGTGTAGTCGCACACGCCGGTCGGGAAGACGTCCCGCAGCTGCGCCCACTGCCCGTCGGTCATCTCCGGGTAGTCGCCCTGGGACGGCTCCCGCAGCTGGCAGGTGACGACGTCGCTCGCGAGCGGCCCGCCCGCCACGATCCGCGGCGAGGCGAACGACGGGTACAGCCGGTTGCAGCGGGTGTCGCCCCGGTACACCTGCTCCTCGACGATCTTCGTGCCGTCGGGTGCGAAGCAGGCCTCGACGAGGTCGGCCGGCTTGGCGGCGACCACCACGTCGTGCCGGTCGTCCCCGCTGCCCACCGTCGCCTGCACGGCGAGGATCCAGCGGTCCATCTGCTCCAGGGCCGACACGAGCACCGGGCTGTCGGGGCTGAACAGGCCCAGGGTGTCGTCCTCGACCAGCATCACCTGGTTGTCGGCGTCGCCGTTGGCCTCGATCAGCCGCTCGCGGGTGGAGAACGAGTGGTAGCGCATGTGGATGTCACCGACCGGCAGGTCGTCGGTGTACGCCCGGTAGTCGATGATCGGGACGTCGGCGAGGCCGCCCCCGTCGAGCATGCGGCCGGTCTCGTAGGCCGCCCGCCGCGCCAGCGGGTCGGCGCTCATCCGGTCGGCGACCACGCCGGCGTCGGTGTCCAGCCCGCCGATGCGGTCGTTGAGGTCGAGGAACTGGTCGATGCCGATCGTCCCGTCCGCGAGCGCCTGCAGGCCGTACTGCACGCCCACGTTGTCCAGCGGCCGCCGGGCCGAGCCGGTCCGCGGATCGACACCGTAGGCGTTGCGGGTGTGGTCCCACACGGTCGCCCGGGCGCCGTCCGGGTTGCTCTGCGGGTCGTAGCGCTCCTCCTGCGGCACCGACGGGTCGAACTCGGCCTGGGGGTCCAGCCGCTGGGCGCCGGTGCTCTGGTTCGCGATGGCGGCGTGCACGCCGAAGCCGGCGACCGCGAGCTCCTGGGCCTCGTCCATCGCAGCCGGGGCGGTGACGGTGGAGTAGTGGTGGAGCAGGCGGGCGTCGGCGAGCTTCTGGGACGTGGCGAACCCGACGTCGGGGAAGCTGCAGCCCACGACCATGCCGTCGAGGAGCCCCGGGTAGGCGTCGACGGCCTGGTGGGCCTGGTACGAGCCGCCCGAGCAGCCCCAGCCCATGGTGTAGGTGGGCACACCGTGGGTCTCGATGAACTCCTCGCGCGTCGTGCTCAGCGTCTCCGAGGTCAGCAGGTCGCTGCAGTTGTTGCCGAAGACGTTGAGCGAGTTGGAGGCCACGGCGAACCCGCGGGAGAGCATGGGGTCGACCAGCACGCCACCGGTGGCGGCACCCTGCCGGTACCACCCGCCGCGGCACCCGCCACCGAGGGTGTGGACGAGGCGGTCGTTCCAGGCCCGGTTGCGCGCGAAGGGGCTGGGGTCGACCCCCTCGCCGGGGTCGTGCAGGACCGCGAACTCGTACACGCCGCGGTTGACCGTGCCCGTCTCCACGCGGACCACGTACGGGGTCACGACCCCCTCCAGCGTCGTGGTGGTCGCCACGTCGGCGGGCAGGGCCGCGGGGTCGGCCAGCGGCTGGAAGGTCCCCGCGGTGGTGCGGTACACGTACTCGACGCGGGGGGTGACCGAGCAGTCCTCGTCGAGCGGCTCACCGAGCACCTGGCCGGTCACCGTGGCGAACTCCGCCGTCTCGCAGACGAACGGTTCCTCCTGGGGACCGGAGAACACCGGCCCCGTCCCCGGGTGGGCCGTGACGTCCACGGCGCCGGTGCCGGCGCCCCGGGCGGAGGCGCGGATCGTGTGCCCGCCGGGCGTGAGGCCGTCGACGAGTCCGAGCAGACCGCCGTCGGTGGGGCGCAGGTCGCCGGAGACGTCCTCCCCGTCGACGGACACCCGGACCCGCTCGGGCCGCACGCCCGGGGGGAGGTCCACCCGGACGAGCGCGTCGCCCCCGCTCACGGCGTCCGGACGGCTGGAGACCACGGAGACCCGCAGCTCCCGGCTCTCCGCAGCCGGCACGTCCCCGGGCCGGTCCGGCGGGCGCTCACCGGCCACCGCCGTCGACACCCCGAGCGGCAGGACCACCGCGGAGACCGCGGCGACGACGAGCGCCCGGCTGGAGTGGGGGCTGCGCATGGCGGGCCTCTTCTCTCGACGACCCCCACGGCGGGGTGCTGCGGGCAGACGACCACAGTCCGCTCACCCGGGCCAACCGGGCGCAGTCATCCGGCGGGAGGTGGGGGCCCGGCCGCGGCTCAGGCCCTGCGCACGTCCACCGGGAGGCCGGTCTCGCGCTCGGAGACCCGCCACAGGGTGTCGATCTGCTCCTGCAGGCCGGGCCGGCGCAGGACGGACCGCCGCACCGCCGGGCCGTGCGAGCCGTACCGCGGCGCGTAGAGCTCCCCGCCGCGGGCCCGCGGGTCGGTCGCGGCCCGCAGCTGCGGCCGGGCGCCCTCGAACGGCGACATGCCCGACCGCGCGGTCAGCACCGCGAAGGCCGCGCCCACCCAGCCGGCGCCACCCGCCCGCACCGCCCGCGCCTGCAGGTCGGTGTCGGTCAGCCCCGGGTGCGCGAGCAGGCTGATCGCCGGCACGCCGGCCGCGGCGAACCGCCGCTGCAGGCCCAGCCCGAAGTGCAGGTTGGCCAGCTTCGACCGCGCGTACGCCGCCCACGGCCCGTAGCCGCGCCGCAGGTGCACGTCGACCGGGTCCAGCCGCCGGGCCCGGTGCCGCGCCGTGCTGGTCACCGTCACCACGCGCGCGGCGGGTGCCCTCAGCAGCGCCGGCAGCAGGTGCGCGGTCAGCGCCCAGTGCCCCAGGTGGTTGACCCCGAACTGCGTCTCGAAGCCGTCGGCGGTCGTCCCCCGCGGCAGCGCCATCACCCCGGCGTTGTTGACCAGGAGGTCGACGCGCCCGTGCCGGGCCAGCACGGCCCGCGCCGCGGCGGCCACCGACGACAGGTCGCCGAGGTCCAGCCGCACCACCTCGACCGACGCCGAGGAGTGGGCGGCCCGCAGCCGCGCCTCCGCAGCGGCCGTCCTGCCCGGGTCACGGGCGGCCACCACCACGTGCGCACCGGCACGCACCAGCGCCAGCGCCGTCTGCAGGCCGAGCCCGCCGTTCGCGCCGGTCACCACCGCCGTCCGGCCGGTCAGGTCCGGGACGTCCCGCTCGGTCCACACCATGCCGCGGCCTGGCTACGCCGTCACGACGTCGACCATGGGGAGGGCCCGCAGCCGACGATCCGTCGTCACGAGCACCGCGGTCCGGACCGCCGCCAGTTCCACGTAGAGCGCATCCACGAGCCGGAGCTGCTGGCGTCGGGCCCAGGCGCCGGCCAGCAGGTCCGACACCGAGTGGCGTTCCAGCGGCGCGTCAGCGACACGGGCGAGCAACCGGGTGACCGTGTCGTCGTCCAGGCTCCCGGCACGGTGCAGCCGCCCGAGAGCCGAGAGCACCTCGGCATCGACGTGGGCTGGTGCGTGCAGCTCATGGCCGGCCAGTCGTGCGCGCACGGCGGCGCCCAGGGAGTCCTGCAGGAGCAGGTCCACGAGGGCGGAGGCGTCGAGGACCACCTCAGCCATGTCGCGTCGCAGGTTCGTCCCGCGCCGCGTCGAGCGCTGCGAGCGCGTCGTCGTGCGACACCGGCGACGCGGCAGGCTGGAGCGTCGCCAACCAGGCGTCCGTCGTCCGTCCGGCGAGGTGACGCCTGATGGCGTCCTGCGTCAACGACGACAGGTTGATCCCGGCCGTCCGCACCGCCGCGGCGAGGTCGTCGGGGAGGTAGATGTTCACCCGAGGCATACACACACGATACACACACAACCGTCGGGCACGACCTCCACCGTCGTACCCGGCGTTCCCGCGGGAACGCCGGAGTGATCACAGCGAGGCGTAGACCGCCCGGACGTAGGCCTCGCTGCGGTCCGAGCCGAGGACGCCGGGCGCCATCCGGTTCATCAGGTAGCTGATCGTCAGCCGGCGGTCCAGGTCCATGACGACCAGCGACCCGCCCCAGCCGCCCCAGAAGAAGGTGCGGCCCGCGGGCACGTACGGCACCAGCGGCGAGCCCAAGCAGTAGCCGACGCCGAACCGGAACGGCGCGCCGAGCACCAGGTCCACCCCGTCGGACTGCTGCTCGAAGACCGTCTCGACCGTCCGCGGGGACAGCAGCCCCCCGCCGCCGAGGCTGAGCGTCCGCATCACCTGCAGCAGTCCGCGGGCGTTGGTGTGCCCGTTGAGCGCACCCAGGTCGGCGCGGCGCCACTCCGGTGAGTTGGCCGCCGCGGCCGAGGCGAGCGGCGCGGTGAACGTCCGGTACGCCACCGACTCCGGGTCCAGCTCGCGCGGGTCACCCGAGGGCGGCGGCGGGACGACCGGGGCGATGCGGTCCCAGTCCTCCTCGCGGGCGCCGATCTGGTAGTCCGCGCCCAGCGGCCCGGCGACCTCCTCGGCCACGAACTGCTTGAGGGTGCGCCCGGTGATCCGCCGGACGACCTCGCCGACCAGGTGCCCCTGGTTGTTGGCGTGGTAGCCCGACGCCGTCCCCGGCTCCCACCACGGCCGCTGCCAGGCCAGCCGCTCGGTGGCGCTCTCCCAGTCGTACATGTCGCGGATCGAGAAGGGCGGGTCCCAGCCGGAGACGCCCGACGTGTGCGACAGGAGGTGGCGCACCTCGACGTCCCGCTTGCCCTTCGCGGAGAACTCCGGCCAGTAGTCGCCGACCGGCGCGTGCACGTCGAGCTCCCCGCGGTCGACCAGCAGCAGCGCGGCCAGCGCGAGCACGCACTTCGTCGTCGACCAGCCGTTGACGATGGTGTCCGCGGTCCAGGGCGTCGTCCGCTCGGTGTCGCGGTACCCACCCCACAGGTCGACGACGGTCTCCCCGTCCAGGTCGACGGCGACCGACGCGCCCAGCTCGTCGCCGTCCAGCGCCAGCGCCAGCGCCTCCCGCACGCCGGCGAAGCGGTCGTCGCAGCTGCCGTGCACCTCGGCCATCAGGCCCTCCCCTCCCCGGCGCGGCCCCGGACGCCGCGTGCCCCGATGAGACCACGGGGCCCCGGCGGTGAACGCCCGCGACGCGGGCTCCGTAGACCCGGGTGACCTGCACGACCCCGAGTCAGGAGCTCCCATGTCCCGTACGACGCTCGTCCGCACCGCCGTGGTCGCCGGAGCCGCCGGGGCACTCGCCCTCACCGGCGCAGGCACCGCCGCCGCCGAGACCGAGGTCCCCGAGCCGGCCTCCTTCACCAGCGCCTTCACCGCGATGGCCACCCCGGACATGGTCGTCGACCCCGACGGGGCGGCGGCCCCGGGCGAGCCCGGTGCCACGGGCACGTTCACCTACCGGATCAACTCCGACACCGAGGTGATCTGCTACGACATCCGGCTCGACGGCGTGACCCCGCCGTATCAGAGCCCCGCCAAGACGGCGACGCACATCCACGAGGCCCCGGCCGGCCGCCCCGGCCCGCCGCGCATCGCGCTGCCCAACCCCGAGGACGACGGCAGCGGCCGGCTGGTGAGCGAGGGCTGCCTGCAGGGCCCGTTCACCACCGGGGTGGCTCCCAACGGCACGGACACCGGTGACGGCTTCACCCTCGACCAGATCGAGGCCGACCCGTCGGCCTTCTTCACCGACACGCACACCTCGGCGTACGTCGCCGGCGCGGTGCGCGGCCAGCTCACGGCCGTGCCGGTGGGCGGCGTGGCGACCGGTGCCGGCGGCACCGCGGACGACGACGGCGCGCCGGCCGGGCTGGCCGCGCTGGCCGGGGCCGCCGTCCTCGGCACCGCCGGTGCGGTGGCGCTGCGCCGGACCCGCCGGCAGTGACCGGTCGCGGGCCCCTGCGCACGCTCGCCGCGACCGCGGGGGCGCTCGTCGCCCTCTCCGGGTGCGCGGGCGCGGCGCAGGGGTCCGCGGCGCCAGAGCCGCCGCCCGTGACCCCGGCGGCGGCCGGCGCAGCCCCCGTCGTCGCCGACCCGCGGAGCAGTCCGGAGCCGACGGCGGTCGCCGTCCCGGCCATCGGTGTCTCCTCGCCGCTGCTCGCCCTCGGCGTGGCCGCGGACGGCTCCGCCGAGGTGCCGGAGGAGTACGAGCGGGCCGGGTGGTTCGACGGCGGCGGCCGGCCCGGGGCCCGCGGCCCGACCGTGCTGCTCGGCCACGTCGACTCCACCGACGGCCCCGCCGTCTTCTTCGACCTGCGCGAGCTGCGCCCCGGCGACCTCGTCGAGGTGACCGTCGCCGACGGCACCGTGGCCCGGTACGCCGTCGCCGGCACCGAGCGCTTCGCCAAGGACGCCTTCCCGACGGCAGCGGTCTTCGGCGCGACGGCCGACGACGTGCTGCGGCTGGTCACCTGCAGCGGCGAGTTCGACCGCGGCGCCCGCAGCTACACCGACAACCTGGTCGTCACCGCGCAGCGCGTGGGGTGACCACCGTGGTGCCTCAGCCGGCGCGCAGGGTCGGGTAGTCGGTGTAGCCCTCGGCGCCCGGCGCGTAAAACAGGTGTGCCCTCGGCTCGTTCTCGGGCTGCTCGCCGGCCCACCGCTCCACCAGGTCGGGGTTGGCGATGGCGGCCCGGCCCACGGCGACGGCGTCGGCGTGCGCGGCGTCGATCAGCCGCACCGCCTCCTCGCGGGTGGTCACCGAGCCGAAGCCGCTGTTGGCGACCAGCGGCCCGCCGAAGCGCTCGCGCAGCTCCTGCACCAGCTCGCCGGCCGGCTCGGCGTGCAGCACCGACAGGTAGGCCAGGCCCAGCGGGCGCAGGTGGTCCAGCAGCGCGCCGTAGGTGGCGCGGACGTCGTCCCGGTCGGTCTCGTAGGCGTCCTGGATGTCGTGCTCGGGGGAGATCCGCAGGCCGACCCGGCCGGCACCGACGGCCGCGGCCACCGCCGTCACCACCTGGACGACGAACCGCGCCCGGTTGGCCGGTGAGCCGCCGTACTCGTCGGCGCGCCGGTTGGACGCCGGGGACAGGAACTCGTGCAGCAGGTAGCCGTTGGCGCCGTGGATCTCCACGCCGTCCATCCCGGCGTCGACCGCGCGCTTGGCCGCGGAGACGAAGTCCTGCAGCGTCTGGCGCGCCTCGTCGACGGTCAGCGCGTGCGGCACCGGGTAGGGCTGCTTGCCCCGCGACGTGCGGCCTTCGCCGTCGATGGCGAGGGCGCTGGGTGCCACGACCCGGCGCCCGCCGTTGACGTCGGGGTGGGTGACCCGGCCGCCGTGCATGACCTGCATGACGATCCGGCCGCCCCGGGCGTGCACGGCGTCGGCCACCCGCCGCCAGCCGGCGGCCTGCTCGCCGGTGACGATGCCCGGCTGGCCGACGAACGCCTGACCCTCGCGGCTGGGGTAGGTGCCCTCGGTGACGATCAGCCCGAGGCCGGCACGCTGCCGGTAGTGCTCGACGACGAGGTCGCCGGGCACGCCGGACTCGCCGGAACGCATCCGGGTGAGCGGGGCCATGACGACGCGGTTGGCGAGCTCGAGGTCGCCCAGGATGACAGGGGAGAACAGGTCCACGCCCTGTTCCATCGCGGTGAGGGGCTAGACCATTCCGGCCCACCCCCGTCACCCCGCTCACAGGCAGGACGTCCCTGCCCGCACCGCTCGCAGCTCGCGGCCGGCCCCTGCAGGGGGCCGCTAGGCGGCCGGCGACCGCTCCCGGGTCACCAGGATCGCCAGCTCCGTGCGCGACCGGATGCCCAGCCGGCGCATCGACGCGGTGAGGTGGCTCTTGACCGTGGCCAGGCTGAGGAACAGCCGGCCGGCGATCTCTTCGTTGCTCAGCCCCTGGGCCACCAGCTCGGCGACCTCCCGCTGGCGGTCGGTCAGCCGGTCGAGCGGGCTCAGCACGGGGGCGGACACGGTCAGCGGGTCAGCGGTCAGGTGGCGCACCAGGTGGCTGGTGGCCGCCGGGTCCAGCGCCGCCCCGTTGCGGGCGAGCGCCCGCACGCCGTCCACCAGCCGCTGGGCACCCGACCGACGGGGCAGGAACCCGCGGACCCCCGCCCGGAGCATCTCCACCAGCTCGGGCTCGGAGTCCGTCTCGGGCTCGGCGAGCACGAGCACCGCGGTGTTGCGCTCACACAGCTCGCGCAGCAGCGGCAGGGCGTCGCCGGCGACCAGGCCCTGCCGGACGACGACGACCACGCTGCCCTCCCCCTCGGCGGCCTCCAGGGCCTCGGGCAGGTGCGTGGTCTCGGCGACCACCGCCATGTCGGGTTCGGCCTCCAGCACCACCCGCAGGCCGATGCGGAACACCTCGCGGTCCTCGCAGAGCAGCACGGTCACCAACGTCGTCGGCGTCCGGCAGGCGTGCGGCCGGAGCGGGACCGGCCCGCTTCGGCGAGGTGCGGGCACGGCTGTCGCCGTGCCGTGGTGCGTCGTCGATGTCATGTGTGTTCGTGCGGGTGTGCTGACCTCGTACTGGTCCATGTCGTCCCCCTGCAACCGGCCCGCGTGAACCGGCACCGTCGACACGTGCCCGTCTCCTTCAGGCTGTAGTGACTCTAGCGTCACATTGGTGGTTGGCGCCCAGCAGGCTCCCAGAGAATTCCCAGGGACGTAACCACTCCCTGCGCGGCGGACCGGCTCAGTGGCCCGCCGGCCGGGCCCGGCCGTCGCCCGGCCGGGTGCTCCGGTGCACGTGGATCGCCAGCTGGGTCCGGTCGCGCAGGCCCAGCCGGCGCAGCGCCACCGTGATGTGCCCCTTGACCGTGGGCCGGCTGACCTCCAACCGGGCCGCGATCTCCGCGTTGGTCAGTCCCTCGGCCACGAGCGCGGCCACCGCCTGCTGCCGGGCGGTCAGCGCGCCGTGCGGCGGCTGGTGGCCGTTGCCGTCGGACGACCGCGGACCGCGGTCCAGGCGGTGCAGCAGCTCCCCGGTGACGCTGGCGTCGAGGACGGTCTCGCCCCGCGCCACCGCCCGCACGCACTCGACCAGCCGCTCCGGGCTGACCGTCGTGTGCACGTAGCCGCGCGCGCCCGCCCGCAGCACCTCCACCAGGTCGCTGCCGGCGCCGGCCTCGCCCAGCAGCACCACCCGGACCCCCATGGCGGTCAGCTCCCGCACGAGGTCCTGCAGCACCGGGCCCTGGCCGTCGAGCCCGACCAGGGTGACGTCGGGACGGACGGCGGCGGCCAGCGACAGCGCCTCCCCGACACCTCCGGCCTCGGCCACGACGGACAGGCCGGGGATGCGGCGCAGCACGGTGCGCAGACCGTGCCGCAGGACCTCGTGGTCGTCGCAGATCAGCACCCGGACCGGTGGACAGGAGCCGGAACCCACCGGGCCGTGGCCCGTGTCATCCGGTTCGTCCATGGACCTGCTCCGCTCCTGACCCGGCCTCGGAGGTCACCGGGTCGTCCCGGAAGCTAGGCCCCCACCCGTCCCACCCGCCACACCCGTCTGCAAGGCACCGCGCCGGTGACCGGCGAGTTCATACCCGGGTAGGGGTCCGGTCCGCTCCGCGGCGGGGGGTCCTCCGCCCTCCGACCCGGGTGGACCCTCCTGCGGCAGGGGATGGATGCGCCCTCCGGTGGTGATGCCTGCCACCCCCGACGGTCGGGGCGCAGACCCCCCCGTCCCCGTGGACGTGCCCCCCGGATCGGACCTGCGGCCGATGCCCGGACCCGCCCCGCCGCCCTAGCGTCGGTGTCACCCCCCGAGCCCCCTCCGGGCCGCAGCGACGCTGGGAGTCCCCCGTGCACCAGACCATGATCATCGCCAAGATGGCGCCGACCGACGCGGATGCCGTCGCCGCCGTCTTCGGCCGCTACGACGCCACCTCCATGCCCCACCAGATCGGGGTCCGGCAGCGGTCGCTGTACCGCTTCCACGAGCTGTACGTGCACCTCATCGACTTCGACCGGCCCGCCGACGAGGCCATGAAGATCGCCCAGGCGCTGCCCGAGTTCCGCACCCACAGCGAGGACCTGCGGCCCTACATCGAGGCCTACGACCCCAACTGGCGTTCCCCGCGGGACGCGATGGCCAGCCGCTTCTACCACTGGACGTCGTCCGCGGAATGAGCGAGCTCCGGACGACTGGGAGGCCGTCATGACACGTTCCCCGGTGACCACGGCTGCGGCCGTCCCCGCCGGCCCCGAGCAGGCCGGCTGGGTGTGCTGCCCCGACTGCGGGTGGCTGCTGTACCGCAAGCGCCTGGACCGCAACCTGCACGTCTGCCCCGAGTGCGACCACCACCTGCGGCTGTCCGCGCGGGCCCGCATCGTCCTGCTCGCCGACCCGGGCAGCTTCAGCGAGGTCGCGTTCCAGCCCGGCGCGCCGGACCCGCTGACCTTCACCGACCTGCGCGAGTACCCCGAGCGGCTGGCCGAGGCCGAGCGCCGCTCCGGGGAGACCGAGGCCGTCGTGGTCGGCATCGCCCGCATCGGCGGCGCCGAGACGGTGGTCGCGGTCATGGACTTCGCCTTCCTCGGCGGCAGCATGGGCGTCGAGGTGGGCCGCCGGGTGAGCGGTGCCGCGGAGCTGGCCCTGGAGCGCGGGCTGCCCCTGGTCACCGTGTGCGCCAGCGGCGGTGCCCGCATGCAGGAGGGCGTGTTCTCCCTCTTCCAGATGGCCCGGGTCAGCCAGGCGTTCGGCCGGCTGCGCGAGGCCGGCCTGCTGTCGGTCTGCGTGCTCACCGACCCCACCTACGGCGGCGTGTCGGCGTCCTTCGCCACCCTCGCGTCGGTCCTGGTCGGCGAGCGCGGCGCGCACGTCGGCTTCGCCGGCCCCCGCGTGGTCCAGGAGACCATCCGCGCCGAGCTGCCCGCCGACTTCCAGACCGCCGAGTTCCTCCTCGCCCACGGCCTGGTCGACCGGGTGGAGACCCGCGCCGACCTGCGCCCGCTGCTCATCCGGCTGCTCGCCCTGCACGGCGCCGGCGCCACGCTCGAGGCGGCCACCGCCCGGGACGCCGGGGACACCGCGCCCGACGCGGGGGACGCCGACCCGTGGGACGTCGTCCAGAAGGCGCGCGACGTGGACCGGCCGACGACGCTGGACTACCTGCACACCGCCTTCGACGACTTCGTCGAGCTGCACGGCGACCGGGCCTTCGCCGACGACGCCGCCGTGGTCGGCGGGGTCGCCTCCATCGGCGGGCGCACCGTCGTGGTCATCGGCCAGGAGAAGGGGCACACGGTCCGCGAGCGGGTGGCCCGCAACTTCGGCATGCCGCACCCGGAGGGCTACCGCAAGGCGATGCGGCTGCTCGACCACGCCGAGATCTTCGGGCTGCCGGTCGTGACCCTCGTCGACACCCCCGGGGCGCACCCGGGCCCGGAGGCCGAGCAGCGCGGCCAGTCGCACGCGATCGCCGAGACGATCATGCGCAGCAGCCGGCTGCGGGTCCCGGTCGTCGCCGTGGTCACCGGCGAGGGCGGCAGCGGCGGCGCGCTGGCGCTGTGCACCTCCGACCGGCTGCTGGTGCTGGAGAACGCCTACCTGTCGGTGATCAGCCCCGAGGGCTGCGCGGCCATCCTGTGGCGGACGGCGGTGGCCGCACCGACCGCCGCCCGCGCGATGCGGCTGGGCGCGGCCCACCTGCGGGAGTCCGGCATCGCCACCTCGGTGGTGCCCGAGCCTCCGGGGGGCGCGCACACCGACCCCGGCGAGGCGGCCCGCCTGCTGCGCGCGGCCCTGATCCGCGAGCTCGAGGACGTCTGCCGGCTGGACGTGGCGACCCTGCTGGACACCCGCTCCCGGCGGCTGGACCGCATCGGCGGGGACAGCGGCCGGGTCCTGCAGCCGGTGGAGGGGTGACCGTGTCCCCGAGCGAGCTCTCCCCGCGGATGAGCGCCACTCCCGCCCCGGAGCCGGCCGACGAGGCCCGCGCCCTGCGCGAGGAGGTCGTGAAGCTGGCCTACAGCCTGCCCGGCGGGCTGCGCCGGCTGACCGTGCGCGACGGCGACCGGGCCATCGAGGTCGAGTGGGCCGCCGAGGTCGCGGGAACCGCGGCACCCCCGGCGGCGCCAGGGACCACCACGGCCCGGGACCTCCCCGAGGCGGCACCGGACGCGGACGAGGGGACGACCGCCGTCCGTTCCCCCCTCGTCGGCACCTTCTACGCCGCGCCCTCCCCCGGTGCGGACCCGTTCGTCCGCGTCGGTGACGAGGTCGAGCCCGGCCAGACCGTCGGGATCGTCGAGGCGATGAAGCTGATGAACCCGATCCTGGCCGACGAGGCGGGGGTGGTGGCCGACGTCCTCGTCGGTGACGCCGAGTCCGTCGAGTACGACCAGGTCATCATGCGGCTGAGGCCGTCGGGGCGGGCCCGGTGATCGGCCGCCTGCTCATCGCCAACCGCGGTGAGATCGCCGTCCGGGTCGCCCGCGCCTGCCGCGAGCTCGGCATCGAGGTCGTCGCCGTCTACTCGACCCCCGACCGGCACTCCGCGGTGGTCGACCTGGCCGACGAGGCCGTGCACATCGGGCCGGCCGCCGCGCGGCGCAGCTACCTGCACGTGGCCAACGTCGTCGAGGCGGCGTTGCGCACCGGGGCGGACGCGATCCACCCGGGGTACGGCTTCCTCTCGGAGGACCCGGACTTCGCCGAGATCTGCGCCGCCGAGGGGCTGACCTTCGTCGGCCCGCCGCCGGCGGTGATGCAGCAGATGGGCAACAAGGCGACCGCGCGCCGGCTCATGGCCGAGGCGGGGCTGCCCCTGCTGCCCGGTGTCGTCGAGCCGGTGGGCACCGTCGACGAGGCGCGCTCCATCGCCGCCCGGATCGGCTACCCGGTGATCATCAAGGCGGCCGCCGGCGGCGGCGGGCGCGGGATGACCGTGGTCCGCGACCCCGCCGACCTGGCCGAGGCGTTCACCAGCACCCGGGCCACCGCCCGTGCGGTGTTCCGTGACCCGGCCGTCTACGTCGAGCGGCACCTCGCCGGCGCGCGGCACGTGGAGGTGCAGGTCCTCTGCGACACGCACGGCAACGGCGTGTCCCTGGGCGAGCGGGACTGCTCGCTGCAGCGGCGGCACCAGAAGCTGCTGGAGGAGGGGCCGGCCGGCCACCTCACCCCCGAGCAGCGCGCCGAGCTGGGCCGGCTGGCCGTCCACGGCGCCCTGTCGGTCGGCTACACCGGCGCCGGGACGATGGAGTTCCTCGTCGACGGCTCCGGGTCGGCGTACTTCATGGAGATGAACGCCCGGATCCAGGTCGAGCACCCGGTCACCGAGCTGCTCACCGGCGTGGACCTGGTCCGGGAGCAGATCCTGGTCGCCGCCGGCCGGCGCCTGCAGCTGCGCCAGGAGGACGTCGTCCCGCGGGGCGCGGCCATCGAGTGCCGGATCAACGCCGAGGACCCCACCCGCGGGTTCGCCCCGGCGCCCGGCCGACTCGACGTGCTGCAGGTGCCCGACGGCCCCTGGACCCGCTTCGACACCGGCTACCGGCAGGGCGACACGGTCAGCCCGGACTACGACTCGCTGCTCGGCAAGCTCGTCGTCTGGGCCCCCGACCGGGAGCAGGCCATCCGCCGGATGGACCGCGCCCTGGCCGAGCTGCGGGTCGAGGGCCCCGGGGTGCACACCACCGTCGCCCTGCACCGGGCCCTGCTGCGCGACCCCGACGTCACCGCCGACCGGCACGACGTGCAGTTCCTCGACCGCGCGCTGCCCGGCGTGCTCGCCCGGGCCGCCGCGCTCGCCGACGCCCCGGCCGCCGGCCTCCCCGCCGCCGCCCGCGGCTCGCTGTCCCTCGTCCAGACCCCGGCCACGGACCCGCGGCCGGAGAACACCACACCGGAAGGACCCGAACCGTGCCCGACACGACCTTCACTCTCAGCGACCTCATGAGCCTGCTCTCGGAGAAGGCGGGGCTGCCCGCGACGGCGCACACGACCGACCCGGACGCCCGCTTCGCCGACATCGGCCTGGACTCGCTGGCCTTCCTGTCCATGCAGACCGAGCTGCAGGACCGCTTCGGCACCGAGATGCCCGACGACAGCCCGGACAACTACACCCTCGGTCAGATCGTGGAGCGGGTCGACGCCGCCCAGCGCTCGGCCGGCATGGCCTGAAGGAGGACGACGTGAGCAGCACCCTGGAGCCCGGCACCGAGACCGCCGGGCACACGGAGAACTCGATCTACATCGACGCCGACATCGACCACGTCTGGCGGATGACCAACGACCTGCCGAGCTGGCCGGACCTGTTCACCGAGTACGCCGAGGTGGAGATCCTGGCCTCGACCGACACCTGGTTCCGGTTCCGGCTCAAGATGCACCCCGACGAGAGCGGCCGGGTGTGGAGCTGGGTGTCCGAGCGCGAGCTCGACGAGGCCGCGCGCGAGGTCCGCGCCCGCCGCGTGGAGCCGGGGCCCTTCGAGTTCATGGACATCCGGTGGAACTACGAGCCCGAGGGCTCCGGCACCCGGATGCGCTGGGTCCAGGACTTCCGGATGCGCCCGGAGGCCCCCATCGACACCGAGGGCATGACCAAGCGGATCAACGCCAACAGCAAGATCCAGATGGAGGTCATCAAGGGGAAGGTGGAGGCGGCGGCCGCGGCCGGGGAGCCGGCGACGTGAGCGGGGGCCCGCCCGCCGTCGCCGTCGTCCTGGCCGGCGAGGCGGGCGTCCGTGCCGGCGCGGTCGACGCCTGGCTCGGTGACGAGGCCGCGCGGCAGGTGGTCGACGAGGCCTCCGCCGTCGTCGGCCGCGACGTCGCGACCTGGTGGCGGGACCCGCTGGCGCTCAGCTGCGACACCACGGCGGCGCACGTCGAGGTCGTCGTCAGCGGCGTCGCCGGCTACCGCAGCCTGGTGGCGCGCGGCCTGCGGCCGGTCGTCGTCGCCGGCCACGGGGTGGGCGAGTACGCCGCCCTCGTGGCCACCGGCGCCCTGCCGCTGGACCAGGCCGTCGAGCTGGTCCACTGGCGCGCCGAGCTGCTGTCGCTGTCCCCTCGCCCGTCCTGCGCGGGGATGGCCGCCGTCGTCGGCCCCGGCGCCGCCGAGGTCGCCCGCGCGGTCGTCGTCGACGTCGGCGCCACCGGCACCCTGGCGGTCGCCTCCGTCGACGGCCCGGCCCAGGTGGTGCTCGCCGGCGGCTGCGACGAGCTGGCCCGGGCGCGGGAGGCGGTGCTCGCCGCCGGCCTGGACATGGTCCGGCTGCCCGGGCGCACCGCCTGCCACAGCCCGCTCGTGGCGACGACCGCCCGGCACCTCGCCGCCGCGCTCGCCGACCTCGAGTGGTCCGAGCCCGACGTGCCGGTCGTGCCCAACGCCGACGGCCGGCCCACCCGCGACCCGCAGCAGCTGGCCCAGTGCCTGCGGGCGCACCTGACCTCGACGGTGCAGTGGGAGGCGACCTCCCGCGCGCTGGTCGAGGCCGGGGCGACGGCGGTCGTCGAGGTCGCCGCCGTCCCCGTCCTCGGACCCCTGGTCCGCCAGGTCCACCCCGACCTCCCGGTGCACCTCGCCGCCGGGCCCGGGACCCCGATCCCCACGGAGCACGCCACCGCGGTGCCCGTCCCCACCGGAGGAGAGTCATGACCACCATCCAGCACGCACCGTCGGCGAAGGTGCGCTGCGGCCCGACCGTGCACCGGGCCGACACGCCCCCCAACCGGCGCCGGGGCGGCGACATCCGCGTCCTGCTGTCGCCGGCCAGCGTCGGCTCCACCGCCGGCTTCATGGGCACCCTCACCCTGGAGCCCGGCGAGGTCGTCACCGAGCACTGGCACCCGTACTCCGAGGAGTTCCTCTACTGCCAGGAGGGCGACGTCCTGGTCACCCTGGACGGCGAGGAGCGGCGGCTGACCTCCGAGTCCGCCGTGCACATCCCGATCGGCGTGAAGCACCGCATCGTCAACGACTCCGCGACCACGGCCACCTTCGTGTTCCTCTGCGGCCCGCTGGCCCCGCGGCCGGAGCTCGGCCACGTCGACACCGAGCCGTCGCCGGGCTCGATGGGTGTGCAGTGAGCACCGGTCGACGGCGGGTGGTCATCACCGGGATCGGGGTGGTGGCGCCGGGGTCCATGGGCCGTGAGGGCTTCTGGGACATGATCACCGCCGGCCGGACGGCGACCCGCCGGATCACCTTCTTCGACCCGGCCCGCTTCCGGTCGCAGGTGGCCGCCGAGGTCGACTTCGACGGCCGCAAGCACGGGCTCACCGCCCAGGAGGTGCACCGCAACGACCGCTTCGTGCAGTTCGCGATGGTGGCCGCCGACGAGGCGGTCGCCGACAGCGGGCTGCGCATGGGCGTCGGCGGCGCCCCGGACGCCCCCGAGCCCGAGCGGGTCGGCGTCACCATCGGCAGCGCGGTCGGGGCCACCACCCGGCTGGAGGACGAGTACGTCGACGTCAGCGACGCCGGCAAGCACTGGCTGGTCGACCCGCGCTACGCCTCGCGGTTCCTGCACCAGGCGCTCGTGCCCAGCTGCGCGGCGACCGAGGTGGCCGTGCGCTTCCGGGCGCAGGGCCCGGGGACGGTCGTGTCCACCGGCTGCACGTCGGGCATCGACGCGGTCGGCTACGGCAGCCAGCTGATCGAGGACGGCGACGCCGACGTGGTGATCGCCGGGGCCAGCGACGCGCCCATCTCCCCCATCTCGATGGCCTGCTTCGACACCATCCGGGCGACCACGGGCAACAACGCCGACCCGGAGCACGCCTCCAAGCCCTTCGACGCCCGCCGCGACGGCTTCGTCATGGGCGAGGGGTCGGCGGTCATGGTGCTGGAGGAGCTGGAGCACGCCCAGCGCCGCGGCGCGGAGATCTACTGCGAGGTCACCGGCTACGCCAACCGCTGCAACGCCTTCCACATGACCGGGCTGCGCCCGGACGGCGTGGAGATGTCCGAGGCGCTGGACCAGGCGCTGGCCCAGGGGCGGATCGACGGCAGCGAGGTCGGCTACGTCAACGCCCACGGCTCGGGCACCAAGCAGAACGACCGCCACGAGACCGCCGCGGTCAAGCTCAGCCTCGGCGCGGCCGCCTACAAGGTGCCCATGAGCTCGCTGAAGTCGATGGTCGGCCACTCCCTGGGCGCCATCGGCTCCATCGAGATCGCCGCCACGGCGCTGGCCGTGCAGCGGCAGGTCGTCCCCCCGACGGCCAACTACGAGGTGCCCGACCCCGAGTGCGACCTGGACTACGTGCCCAAGACCGCCCGGGACCACAAGGTCGACGTCGCCGTCTCGGTCGGCAGCGGCTTCGGCGGTTTCCAGTCGGCCATCGTCCTGGCCAAGCCCGATCGGAGGCCCGCATGACCGACTCCACCGTGATCAGCGAGGAGGGCGTGGTCACCGAGGTGGTCGGCCCCGCCCGGGACACCGCCCCGCGGGGCCGGACGATCACCGCCCCCCGGCACGGCACCACCCGGCTGCTGGTCACCGGCATCGGCGTCGTCGCGCCCACCGGCATCGGCGTCGAGGAGCACTGGCAGGCCCTGCTGCGCGGGGAGCTGGCGGTGCGCCCCATCGAGGGCTTCGACGCCAGCCAGTACGGGGTCACCGTCGCCGGGCAGGTCCGCGGCTTCGACGCCGAGCAGTACATCGCGCCCCAGCTCAAGGTGCAGACCGACCGGTGGTCGTGGATGTCGCTCGCCGCGGCCACGCTGGCCGCCGAGGACGCCGGGTACATCCCGCCGGAGGAGGCCTACGCCACCTCGGTGTTCCTCGCCGCGGGCTCCGGCGGCAACGAGTTCAGCCAGCACGAGATCCAGCGGCTGTGGTCCAGGGGCCCGCGGTCGGTGGGCGCCTACCAGTCCATCGCCTGGTTCTACGCGGCCAGCACCGGCCAGGTGTCCATCCGCGACGGCTACAAGGGCCCCTCCGGCGTGGTCGTCAGCGAGGGCGCCGGCGGGCTGGACAGCATCGGCTGGGCGCGGCGGGTCGCCCGCCGCGGCACCCCCGCGGTGCTGGTGGGCGGCACGGAGGCCGGCGTCACGCCGTACGCGCTGCTGTGCCAGGTCACCAGCGGGCGGCTGTCCACCGCGCCGCGTCCGGAGGACGCCTACAAGCCCTTCGACCGGCGGGCCAACGGCCAGGCCATCGGCGAGGGCGGGGCGATCCTGCTGCTGGAGGAGGCCGACGCCGCGGCCGGCCGCGGCGCCCAGCGCATCTGGGGCGAGGTCGTCGGCTACGCCGCCACCCACGACGCCCACCACCACGAGGACCCCGCACCGGACGCCGCCCAGTACACGCGGGCCATCCGGCTGGCGCTGGCCGACGCCGACGTGGCGCCCGGCGAGGTGGGCATGGTCGTCGCCGACGGCGCGGGCATCCCCGAGCTCGACGCGCTCGAGGCGTCCGCGATCACCGCGGTGTTCGGCGAGCGCGGCGTGCCGGTGACGGCCCCGTCGAGCTGGACCGGGCGGCTGATGGCCGGCGGGTCGGCGCTCAACGTGGCGACCGCCCTGCTGGCGATGCGTGACGGGCTGGTGCCGCCCACCGGCAACGTCGAGGAGCCGGTGGAGGAGTACGGGCTGGACCTGGTGCGCGAGACGCGGCAGCAGGAGCTGGACGTCGTCGTCGTCCTCGCCCGCGGCTTCGGCGGCTTCAACAGCGCCCTGGTGCTGCGCCGGCACCGCCCGGAGGTGGGGGCGTGACCGAGCCGGGGACCGCGGTGCGCACGATCCTGCGGATGCGCACCCGGGAGGGCTGCGAGGCGGAGTTCGAGGCGGCCTGGCGCCGGGCCGCCGAGGAGATCAGCCGGGTCCCCGGCAACCGGCAGCAGGAGCTGATCCGGGACGCCGACGACCCGCGCACGTTCCTCATCACCAGCGACTGGACCGACCGGGCCGCGGTCGACGCGTTCGGCCGCAGCAGCGCCCGGGAGACCCTCACCGAGGCGCTGCGCGACCTGCGCGAGGACGCGGCCCGCAACACCTACGAGGTGCTGGCGGTCGTCCCGGGCGGGCAGGGCCCGGAGGAGGGGACGTCGTGACGGTGCCCGGGGGCGGCGGCCGGGCGGCCGTGCGGACGATGCTGCGGATGCAGGCCCGCGAGGGCTGCGAGGCGCAGTTCGAGGCCGCCTGGCACCGGGCCGCCGCCGAGATCAGCCGGGTGCCCGGCAACGTGCGTCAGGAGCTGATGCGCGACGAGGGCGACCCGCGCTGGTTCGCCATCGTCAGCGACTGGACCGACCGGGCGTCGGTGGACGCCTTCGGGCGCAGCGCCGCCCGCGAGGCGCTCACCGAGTCGCTGCGCGACCTGCGCGAGGACGCCACCCGATCGACGTTCACCGTGCTGGCCACGGTCGACGCCGCCGAGCAGCCCCGGCCGGTCCGCATCGACTTCTCCACCAGCGTCAAGCCCGGGGAGCAGGAGGCCTTCGAGCGGGCCTACCGGACGGTCACCGAGCGGATCGGGGACGCCCGCGGGTACGTGCGGGAGGAGCTGCTGCGCGACGCCGCCGGCCTGCGGTACCACATCTTCGCGGAGTGGGAGTCCGAGGACGACTTCGTGCAGTGGGTCGAGGACCCCTCCCACATGGCGGCCGGCGCCCCGCTGGCCCGGTGGCACTCCGTGGAGTTCCGCCGCGAGGTGCTGGAGATCCGCCGGCGCCCGGACGCCGACACCGACTTCCCGTCCCTGGCCTCGCCCGGCGGGGACGTCGAGGTGGACCGGGTGCGCATCGACACCGCCGTCGCCGTCGAGCCCTGGGAGGCCGAGGCCTTCGAGCTGGCCTACCTCGCCGCCGCGCAGCTGGCCCGCAGCGTCCCCGGGCACGCCCGCGAGGAGCTGCTGCGCGAGCCCGACGGGCGGCGCTACCACGTCGTCGCCGAGTGGGACTCCGAGCAGCAGTTCACCGACTGGGCGGCCGAGCCGGCGAACTGGTCGGCGGGGCCGCTGGGCCGCTGGCTGGCGCGCGGTGAGGACCGCCGGGTGTTCGCGCTGCGCGTGCGGCCGGTGCCCCCGTCGGTCGCCGCAGCCGCCGCGTCGGCCGCACCGCCGCCCCCGCTCGTCCCCGAGGGCGTGCCCGCCACCCCCGAGCCGGACCTGGAGCTGGTGGCCGGGCAGCCGGTGACGGTGCCCAGCGCCAGCGTCCAGGAGTTCGTGGGCAAGCCGGAGGACACGCCCGCCACGGCAACGGTGGTCCTCGACGCCGCGGACGTCGCCGCGCGGCCCGGCCGGCCGGCCGAGGTGCTCGTCGTCGGCGCCGGGCCCGCGGGCCTCACCCACGCCATCGAGCTGGCCCGCCGCGGCGTCGCCGTCCGCGTCGTGGACAAGCGGCCCCAGGCGTCCACCCAGGCGGACAAGGCGATCGGCATCCACTGCCGGACGATGGAGATCTGGGAGGACCAGGGCATCGTCACCGAGGCGATGGACGCCGGCATCTGGCTGCACGGGCAGACGGTGTTCGTCAACGGCGTGCAGACCCACCAGGTCGACTGGTCCGGCCTCGACGAGCTGCCCTACGCCCACCTGGGGCTGCCGCAGTACGACACCGAGCGCCTCCTCACCGGGCGGCTGGCCTCGCTCGGCGTCCAAGTGGAGCGCGGCGTCGAGCTGGCCGCCTTCGGCCAGGACGACGAGGGCGTCACCGCGCAGCTGAGGCACGCGTCCGGGGAGGTGGAGACCACCCGCGCGCAGTACCTGGTCGGCTGCGACGGCGCGCACAGCGCCGTCCGCGCCGGGCTGGGCCTGCAGTTCGAGGGCGGGCTGTCGATGTTCCCGCAGCTGTTCATGCTCGGGGACGTCGACGTCGACTGGGACCTGCCGGCCGGCCACCTGGTCCGCTTCGTGCGCATCGAGAACGAGGACGACTTCACCGGGATGCTCGTCTGCGTCCCGCTCAAGGGCCGCAACCGCTACCGGATCGCCACGCTGGCGCCGCAGAAGTGGCAGGACGCGGTCGGCACCGGCGTCGTCCCGGCGGGGTTCTGGCAGGAGTACGAGCCGCCCACGCTGGCCGACGTGCAGGCCGCGATCGACGACCAGGGCCCGCCCGGGACGACGGCCAGCAACCTGCGCTGGTCGTCGATCTTCCGGATCAAGCACGGCATCGTCGACCGCTACCGCGAGGGGCGGGTCTTCGTCGCCGGCGACGCGGCGCACCTGCACCCGCCGGCCGGCGGGCAGGGCATGAACACCGGCATCCAGGACGCCTGGAACCTCGGCTGGAAGCTCGCCCTCACCGTCCGCGGGCTGGCCGCCCCCGGGCTGCTGGACAGCTACGAGGCCGAGCGCCGCCCGGCCGGGAAGATGATCGTGGACCGGGCGGTGTCCATCGCGTTCACCGACGAGATGGACATGGAGGACGAGAAGGCCCAGTTCCTGCTCGAGATGCAGATGACCATGAACTACGCCGGCAGCCCGCTGGTCGGGGAGACGCCCGGCTTCACCGCCGGCCCCGAGCCCGGCCACCGGGCGCCGGACGTGCAGGGCCTGCGGCGCTTCGGCGTGGCCCACCCGCTGCGGCTGTTCGACCTGACCCGCGGCACCCGGTCCACGCTGCTCCTGCACGCCGACGCCGACGTGTCCGAGGAGCAGCTGCTCGCCCTGGAGAAGCTGGCCGTGGGCGTGCGCCAGTACAGCCGCGGCGAGGTCGACCCCTACCTGGTGGCCGACCCCGACGCGCGCGTGCCGCTGCTGGTCGACCTGCCGGTGGTCCGTGACGCGGACCGGTCCTTCGCCGTCGCCTACGGCACCGCCGGTGCCGCGACGGCCGCCTACCTGGTCCGCCCCGACGGGCACGTCGGCTTCCGCACCCGGCCGGTGAGCGAGGCCGCGCTGATGGACCACCTCGCCGGCGTCTTCGCCCAGTGACCCCCCTCCCCGACCCCCTGGAGACGACATGACCCAGACCGCACCGCCCGCGAGCGACGACGTCGTCCCCGGCGCGGAGATCTACACCCCCGAGTTCCGGGCCGACCCCTACCCCGTCTACGCCCGGCTGCGCGCCGAGCGCCCCGTGGTCAAGGTGCGCACGCCGCGGTTCGACTCCTTCCTGGTCACCCGCTACGAGGACGCCCGGCAGGCGCTGTCGGACGCGCGGCTGTCCAAGGACCTGTACCGCGCCGGCGACACCTACCTGGCGGTGTTCGGCGAGAAGGCGCGGCAGATCAACACCAACATGCTCAACTCCGACCCGCCCGAGCACAGCCGGCTGCGGCGGCTGGTGACTCAGGCGTTCACCCCGCGGCGGATCGAGGCCATGCGCCCCCGGGTGGAGGAGATCGTCGAGGGCCTGCTCGACCGGATGGCCCCCACGGGGCGGTGCGAGTTCGTCGACGAGTTCGCCCTGCGGCTGCCGCTGGCCGTCATCGGCGACCTGCTCGGCATCCCCGAGTCCGACCACGAGGAGATCCTGGCCGGCACGCAGGTCATCCGGACCGTCGGCACCGGCGGGCGCAGCCCCCAGGAGGACCGGGCGGCCATCGGTCAGGCCCAGGAGCGGCTGCACGCCTACTTCACCGGCCTGGTGGCGGCCAAGCGCGCCCGGCCCGGCGAGGACCTGGTCAGCGCGCTGATCACCGCCCGCGACGGCGACGGCCGGCTCTCGGAGGCCGAGCTGGTCTCCACCTGCTTCCTGCTGCTGTTCGCCGGCTACCAGACGACCTCGGACTTCCTCGGCAACGCCATCGTGGCGCTGCTGACCCACCCCGAGGAGATGGCCGAGCTGCTGGCCGACCTCGACCGGGTGCCCGACGCGGTGGAGGAGCTGCTGCGCTTCGACGGCTCGGTGCCGGTCTCCAGCTTCCGGTTCGCCACCGAGGACCTGCAGATCGGTGGCGTCACCGTCCCCGCGGGGTCGATCGTCACGATCGTGCTCAGCTCGGCCAACCACGACCCGGCCCTCGTCGACGACCCGGACGCCCTGGACCTCAGCCGCGGCGACACCCCGCACATGGCCTTCGGCCACGGCGTCCACTACTGCCTGGGCACCGCCCTGGCCCGGCTGGAGGCGACGACGGCGCTGCGGCGGATCCTCGTCCGCCTGCCCGACCTGCAGCTCGACGTCCCCGTCGAGGACCTGCAGTGGCTGCCGGCCGCCTCGGCCTTCCGCGGGCTGCTCGAGCTCCCGCTCCGCTACACCCCCACCCCCTGACCCGGCACCCGTCCCTTCCACCCGCAGAGGAGCAGTCATGACCTGGCGCCCGTTCCGCAATGTGATCGTCTGCCACATGGTCCCCGGCAGCGAGGACAAGGTCGGCCCCGTCTTCGGCCAGTTCGACCCGACCACCCGGCCGCAGGACCTCGGCGTCGTCGGCCGGATGCTGCTGTCGTACGAGGACCTCTACATCCACGTCATCGAGCGCAAGGAGGACCCGGAGATCTCCGGCCAGCGCCGGGGGCTCCCGGCGTTCCAGCAGATCGCCGAGGCCATCGCCCCGTACGTGACGCCGTACCCGAGCTACTGGCAGAACCCGTCGCACTCGGTGGCCAAGCAGTTCTACGAGTGGCTGCCCGAGGGCGACGTGCCCGAGGACCGGGAGCTGACCGTCATCGTGCAGCGGATGAAGCCGGGCTCGGAGGCCGACATCGCCCGGGTGTTCGCCGAGTCCGACGCCACCGGCCTGCCGACCGAGACCGGCGTGACCGGCCGCTGGCTGTACGGGATCGAGGACTGCTTCGTGCACCTGCTCGAGCAGGACGCGGCGAAGGCGGCCGCCGTCCGGGCCGACCACGAGTCGAACGCGCCGGCACCGGCGTTCATCAAGGTCATGGAGGCCCTGCGCCCGTACGTCAGCCCGTACCGGCCGGAGACCTGGCAGAGCCCCAAGGACTCGGTCGCGCACGTGTTCTACCGCTGGCAGGCCGAGGACTGGCATCCCGAGCTCGAGGCCGCCCGATGAGCCTGCGCGGGTTCAACGCGCTCATGTTCCTGGTGGACGACGTGGCCGCGGCCACCGAGTGGTACACCGAGTTCCTGGGCGCCCCGCCGGTGTTCACCCGCCCCGGGCGGGGCGGGCGGACGATCTACGCCAAGTTCGCCGTCGGGGAGGACCAGCACGAGCTTGCCCTGGCGGACAGCAGTCGCGCCCCGGAGGGCCGGCCCGCCGGGCCTGGCGGCGCGGTCGTGCACTGGTCGGTCGACGACGTGGAGGCGACGCTGGCCCGCCTCACGTCGATGGGCGCCCGGGAGTACGTGCCGGTCACCCCGCACGGCCCGTTCGTGACGGCGATCGTCGTCGACCCGTTCGGCAACCTGCTCGGCCTGCACGGGGTCCTCGCCACCCCGCACTACAGCGACGAGGACCTCGCGCCCGCGCGGACCAGCTGACCGCCGCCGACCGGCCCGGGGTGCCCCCCGGGCCGGTCGCCGGGCTCGGTCAGGACGGCCGGACGCCCAGCGTGGCGTCCGGGCCCGTGTACCGGAGGGGCTGCTCCTGCGCGGCCACCTCGTCGATCCGCGCGGCCTGCGGGGCCCGGCCACCACCCCCGCCCGGACGTCGTCTCCCGCACGCCGGAGGGTCTCCCGCCCACCCTGCTGCTGCCCGCCACCCCGCGCCACGCGCCCGACCCGCTCACCCGCGCCTACGAGGACGTCGCCCTCGCCGTCGCGGCCGAGGCAGCACGGTCACCGGCCCGGTCCGTCGCGGACGGTGAGGCGGTGAGCGCGCATCCGGGCGTGTCGTCGGCCTGTCGGCCGACGGACTCGACAGGTCTGGGCCCAGCGATTGTCACGGATTGGTCACGGCCCTACGTTCTGGGCGTCCGGCAGGTCGTCCGCTCCCGCCCGGGGGGCGCCGTGCCGGATGCCGCCGAGTCGCACACGCGAGCCGGGGACCCACCTGTACCACCGGGGTGAGTCCCGCTCCCGGACACCCGGGAGCGGGTAGGGCACTCCCAGCCCGAACCCGTCAGCTGACCTGGTAGGCGGCCAGGGGAGAACGGAGCACCACTGCGCGCGGGCCCTCAGCGCCCGCGCCCCCAGGTCCGGGACCGTCGCGCTCCCGCCTGCCCTCACACCAGGACCCCGCCGTCGCACGGCACCCCGCAGCCGGATCGAGCCCGACGTCCGGCCGGTGCCGCGCGCCCGGCCGCCGATCCCTGCCCGTCCGGCCTCGAGCCACGACTCCCCCGTCCGACCCGCTACCCCGCGCCGTCGGCCGTCGACGCGCGCGTCCACGCGAACCGCACCCCCAGGAGAACTGCCCGATGCACGCACGCAGCAGCACCCGCCGCGCCCTGCACCTGCTCACCGCCGCGGGCGCCATGACCGTCGCGCTGACCTTCACCGGCCAGGCTGTCGCCCAGGCCGCCCCGGGCGACTCCGGCCCAGGTTGGAACGGTGACCGGTCCGACGGGGACCGGCAGCGGTGGGACCGCGACGACGCGGCCGACGCCGCGGCGCCCGCCGCCGAGGCCCCCGCTCCGGCACCCGCCCCGGCACCCGCCCCCGCCCCCGCACCTGCTCCCGCACCGGCCCCCGCCGCCACGGGGGAGCAGGCCTACAAGGACTACGCCGCCGGCCAGGTCGGCGACGCCGCCCAGTTCGACTGCCTCGACGCGCTGTGGGAGGCGGAGAGCGGCTGGAACCCGAACGCGCAGAACCCGACCAGCACGGCCTACGGGATCGCCCAGTTCCTCGACTCGACCTGGGCGGGCACCGGCATCGCCAAGACGTCGGACCCGTACCGGCAGATCGACGCCGGCCTGGTCTACATCGAGAACCGCTACGGCAGCCCCTGCGCGGCCTGGTCCTTCCACGAGGCCAACAACTGGTACTGAGCACCGGCCGCTGACCGGCCGCCCGTGCCCCGACCCGGGGCACGGGCGGCCGGCGGCGGCTACTGCCGGCCGGGCGGGTGCTCGGCGCGCCAGGCGTCGAAGGCGTCCAGGAAGGACGTCGCCATCGCCGTCTCCTGCTGCACCTCGTGGCGGTCCCGCTCGTCCACCATCCGGCCGGCCAGCGCCGTGGTGTTCATCTTGATCGCCCGGAAGTAGGAGATGAACCGCTCCGGGGTGAAGGCCCGCTCGGACGGCTCCGGGCGCACCCCCTCGGGGCGCCACGGCGCCGGGTCCGGCAGGGCGGGCAGCCCCAGCCCCTCCAGAGCGGCGAGCACCGGCTCGTCGTCCGGCCGGTCGGTGAAGTCCCGCGACAGCTCGCGGAACACCTCCCGCCCGTCCGGGGCGAGGGCCAGCACCACCGGCCGGAAGATCGACGCATCGTCGTCCCACGCCGCCAGCGGGCGGGCCAGCCGGGTGCCGTCGGGGTCGCTCACCCAGCGGAACGGCAGGTGCCAGGTCTCGTCCATCGCCAGCTGGACCTCCGGCGGGTCGACCGAGGCGAGCACGACCTCCGTGCCGGCTGCGCTCAGCCGGGGCAGCTCCTGGGCCAGGCGGACCGCCTGGGCGCAGCAGTAGGGCTACCAGTCGCCCCGGAGGCCGACCAGGAGGAGGGCGGCACGATCGTCGGTGCGCAGGGCCAGCAGGTCGGAGGTGTCCATCTCCCGACCGTAGGCAGGCCGCCCGCCGTCCGCAGGGCGAGCCGGGTCCTCAGGCGGGGACGGCGGCCATCCCCTCCGCGGTGAGCTCCACCGACCGCAGCCGGCCCTCCACGCCCGGGACCTGGTGGGCCACGATCAGCTCGTCGGCGCCGGCCTCCGCCGCGAAGGCGGTGAGGTGGTCCCGCACCTCGCCTGCGGTGCCGACGGCGGTGTGGGTCAGCATGGTGTCCACGTGCGCCCCGGCGCCGCCGTCGAGCAGCAGCTGCGCCTCGTCGTCCGACAGCGGGCGGCCGCGGCCGAACAGGCCCACCGCCAGCCGGCGACGGGCGGCGGCGAACGCCTCCTGCGCGGCCTCGCGGGTGTCGGCGGCCACCGCGTTGACGCCGGCCAGCACGTACGGGCGGTCCAGCTGCGCCGACGGCCGGAACTCGCGCCGGTAGGCCTCCACCGCCGGGCGCAGCATGGCCGGCGCGAAGTGCGAGGCGAACGCGTAGGGCAGGCCCAGCGCGGCGGCCAGCGTCGCTCCGAACGTCGAGGACCCGAGGATGTACAGCGGGACGTGCGAGCCCCGGCCGGGGACCGCGTGGACGCCGGGCACCCGCGTCTCGCCGGTGAGGTAGCCCTGCAGCTCCTGCACGTCCTGCGGGAAGCGGTCCGCCGAGCGCGGGTCGCGGCGCAGCGCGTACATCGTGTTCTGGTCCGAGCCCGGCGCCCGGCCCAGGCCCAGGTCGATCCGGCCCGGGTGGGCGGCCTCCAGGGTGCCGAACTGCTCGGCGACGGTCAGCGGCGAGTGGTTGGGCAGCATGACGCCGCCGGCGCCGAGCCGGATCGTCGAGGTGTGCGCGCCGACGTGCGCGATGAGCACGCTGGTCGCCGAGGAGGCGATCGTCGGCATGTTGTGGTGCTCGGCGTACCAGACCCGGCGGTAGCCGCTGGCCTCCGCCCGGCGGGCCAGCGCGACGCTGGCGGCGATGCTGTCGGCGGGCGTCTGGCCCCGCGAGATGGGCGCCAGGTCGAGGACGGACAACGGGATGGGCACGGGCACGACCTCTCTGCTGGTGTCACCGGGGCAACCACGTCCGGCCCGGTGTCCTTCCCCCTGGCGGGTGAGGCGGGCTCCAGTCCCGGGCCCGGCCGCTCGATGACCGTCGAGGACGAGAGGAGGCCGCCCGTGCGCACGGAGCGAACGGCTGCCGAGCAGCAGATCGCCGACCTGCTGGGGACGGCGAGGAGGTCGCTGGACCTGAGCGTCGCCTTCCTCAGCCGGCTGGACGGCACGACCCAGCACCTGGAGGTGGTGGAGTCCTCCGTGCCGTTCATCCGGGACGGCGCGACCCAGCGGCAGGACACCTCGTTCTGCCAGGCGATCCTCGACGGCCGGCTGCCCACCGTCATCCCCGACGTGAAGCGGGAGCCGGTGGCGATGGCGCTGCCCGCGGCGCGCATCCCGCGCATCCGCAGCTACGTCTCCGCTCCTGTGACGCTCAGCGACGGCAGCCTGTACGGCACCTTCTGCGCGTTCGGCTTCACCTCCGACAAGGAGCTCGGCAAGCGCGACGAGGCCCTCATGCAGGTCCTCGCCTCCGCGGCCGCGGTCGTCGTCGAGCCCGAGGTCCGCGCCCAGGAGCGGCGCACCGAGATCGAGGACCGGCTCGGTCGGGTCGCCGCCGAAGGCGGCCCCCTCGTCGTCCTGCAGCCCATCGTCGACCTCGCCACCGGCCGCCGCGTGGGCGCCGAGGCGCTGTCCCGCTTCCCGGCCGACTGGGAACGCACGCCCGACGTCGTCTTCGCCGAGGCGCACAGCATCGGGCTGGGCCACGAGCTGGAGCTGCAGGCCCTCGCCGGCGCCGCCGCGCACCTGGACCGGGTCGACGGCTACGTCGCCATGAACGTCTCCCCCGCCACGCTGCTCACCCCCGGGTGCACGCGGCTGCTGGGCGCCCTGCCGCTGGACCGGGTCGTGCTCGAGCTCACCGAGCACGACGCGGTGGAGGACTACGACGCGCTCGCGGCCGTCCTCACGCCGTTCCGGGCCGCCGGGCTGCGGCTGGCGATCGACGACGTCGGCGCGGGCTTCTCCTCGCTGCGGCACATCGTGACCACCGCCCCCGACGTCATCAAGCTCGACCGCAGCATCGCCAGCGGCGTCGCCACCGACCGGGTGCTGGCCGCGCTGGTGGGCTCGATGGTCGCCTTCGCCCACGGCTCGGGCGCCCGGGTCGTCGCCGAGGGCGTGGAGACGGCGGCGGACGCCGCCGCGCTGGGTGCCCTGGGTGTCGACCTCGGCCAGGGCTGGTTCTTCGGCCGGCCCGGCCCGCCCGAGGCGCTCGGGCCGGTTCACGCGGCCAGCGCGGGCTCCCGGTCGCCGGCGGCCACCAGCGCGGCGTAGCGGCCGCCCCGGGCGACCAGCTCGGCGTGCGTGCCGCTCTCCACGACCCGGCCGGCGTCCAGGACGGCGATCCGGTCGGCGTGCCGCACGGTGGACAGCCGGTGGGCGATGGTGATCGTCGTCCGGCCCCGGGCGGCCTCGTCCAGCGCGGCCTGCACCGCCCGCTCGGTGCCGGTGTCCAGCGCGCTGGTGGCCTCGTCGAGCACGAGCACCCGCGGGTCGCGCAGCAGCGTGCGGGCGATCGCCAGCCGCTGCTTCTCCCCGCCGGAGAACCGGTGCCCGCGGGCGCCGACGACGGTGTCGTAGCCGTCGGGCAGGGCCGCGACCACGTCGTGCACCTGCGCGCGGCGGGCGGCGTCCTCGATCTCGGCGTCGGTCGCGCCGGGCCGCGCGTGCCGCAGGTTCTCCCGCACGGTGGTGTGCAGCAGGTAGGTCTCCTGCGAGACCACGCCGACCACCCGCGACAGCGTGTCCAGCGACAGGTCGCGCAGGTCGACGCCGTCCACGGTGACCCGGCCGGCGGTGGGGTCGGCCAGCCGGGCGACCAGCGAGGCCAGCGTGCTCTTGCCCGAGCCGGTGCGGCCGACCAGCGCCAGCGTCGCCCCGGCGGGGACGGCGAGGTCGACGCCGTCCAGCGCCGGCCGGTGCCCGTCGGGGTAGGTGAACGAGACACCCTCCAGGAGCACGTCGCCGCGGACGCCGGCCGGGTCCAGCGGCACCGGGTCGGCCGGGTCGTCCACCTCCACGGGCAGGTCGAGGTACTCGAACACCCGGCTGAACAGCGCCATCGAGGCGGTCACCTGCACGCCGACGTCCAGCAGGCCCATGAGCGGGCGGAACAGCGTGCCCTGCAGCGCGGTGAAGGCGACCAGCGTGCCGATGGTCATGCCGCCGGAGGTCGCCGGCAGCCCCGCGGCGAGGTAGATCAGCGCCGGGATGCCGGCGAAGACGATGCTCATCGTGGCCATCCGCCAGCGGCCGGCGAGCTGGGCGCGCACCTCCAGGCCGACCAGGTCCTGCGAGGTGTCGGCGAACCGCCGCGACTGGGCCGGCCCGGCGCCGAGGGTCTTGCCGAGCAGCACGCCGCTGACGGACAACCCCTCCTCGACCTGGGCGTGCAGGTCGGCCAGGTGCCGCTGGCGCTGCGCGGTGACCGCGCGGCGCATCCGGGCCACCCTGCGGGTCAGCAGCACCGCGGGCGGCAGGACGACCAGCGAGAGCAGCGACAGCCGCCAGGACAGCGCGACCATCGCCGCGATCGTGCCGACGACGGTGGTCGCGTTCGAGGCCAGCGACGTGGCCGTGGAGGTCACCACCGACTGCATGCCGGAGATGTCGTGGGTGAGCCGCGACTGCACCTCCCCGCCCCGCGTGCGGGTGAAGAAGCCCAGCGACTGGCGCTGCAGGTGGCCGAACACGGAGGTCCGCAGGCCGTGCATGACCCGCTGGCCGACGGTCGTGGACAGCCAGGTCTGCACCACGCCGAGGACGGCGGTGGTCGCGGTGACGGCGAGCATGCCGAGGACGGCCCACACCAGCAGCCGCACGTCCTGCCGCGGCAGCGCCTCGTCGATGACCAGCCGGACGAGGAACGGCGTCGCCAGCGCCACCACGGAGGAGACGACGATGAGCGCGACCACCACGGCGACCTGCCGGCGGAAGGGCCCGAACAGCGCGGTCACCCGGCGCAGCGCCACGGGGTGGCGCTCGAGCTGGGCGCGGTCGGCCGGGTCGGCCCGCTGTCCTGAGCGGCCGCTGCCCGGTCCCCTGGTGTCGCCGATGCCGACCACCTCCTGGTCCTGAGGTTACCTCACGGTGAGGCAGCCGCACGGTCGCGGCTACGATCCCCGGCATGCCGGACGACCCCGAGGCCCTGGGCGAGCTGCTCGTGCGGGTCGCCCGCGGGCAGCGCCGGCGGTGGCGGGAGGCGCTGGCACCGTGGGAGCTGTCCCCGCATCACGCCCGGGGGCTGCGGGTGGTCACCGACCGGGCCGGCACCCGGCTGTCCGACCTCGCCGAGGCGCTGCACATCGCGCCGCGCTCGGCCACCGAGGTCGCCGACGCGCTGCAGGCCCGCGGCCTGGTCCAGCGGGCGCCGGACCCCACCGACCGGCGCGCCGTGGTGCTGACCGCGACCGACGAGGGCCGCCGGGTGCAGGCGGAGATCGCCGGGGCCCGGGCGGCCGACACCCGGGACCTGTTCGCCCGCCTGGACGCCGCCGACCGCGCGACGCTGGCCCGCATCCTGCGCACCCTCGCCGACGACTGACGGAGGACCACTCGTCCCCCCACGCCTCGCGGGCTCGGCGCGGGTCCCTGACGAGTGGCCGCCCCCGGTGCGGCTCCGCTGCACCCGTCCGCGCGAGGCACCTCCCGCGGCGCCCGGCCGTGCGCCACGATCGGAGACGTGATCGAGCCGTTGCACCCCGACCAGCTGCGCGTGTCCGACCCGGAGCGGGCCGCCGTGCAGGAGAGGCTCCGCCGCGCCGTCGGGGCCGGCCAGCTGGACCTGGACGAGTTCGACACCCGGGTGCGGTCGGTGTGGGCGTCGCGCACCCGCGGCGAGCTGGCCCGGGTCACCCGGGACCTGCCCGAGCCGCCGCCGGACCCTCCGCCCCCGCCGCCGCCGGGCCGCCGGTTCTCCGACGACGACGCCGGCACCACGATGCGGGTGCTGGCGATCGTCTGGGCGAGCATCGCCACGGTCAACCTCGTGGTCTGGGGACTGGTCTCGGTCACCGCCGACGGGGACGTGTACCCGTGGCCGATCTGGCTGTCGGTCCCCGGGGCGGTGCTGCTCGTCCTCTACGCCGCCGGCGTCGGCCGGCCGCGGCGCTGAGGTGACCGCGGCCCTGACCCGCCGGCAGGTGCTCGACCTGCGGGTGCAGGCCCAGCAGATCGGCCGCGCCGCCGGCGGCCCGGCCGACACCGCCGTGCTCGACCTCGGGGTGCAGGACACCGGGCCGGACGGCGGGCGCTGGGCGCTCGCGCTGCGCGGGGTGGACGCCCGCGACGGCGCGGGGCTGGTCACCGTGTGGACGATCCGCGGCGCCCCGCACCTGTACCGGCGGGCCGACCTCCCCGGGGTCGCCGCGGCCGCCGCGCCGTTCTCCGAGGCCGACGCGACCAAGCGCGTCTTCGACGCGGCCAGGCCGCTCACGGCGGCCGGGATCGGCACGCTCGAGGCGCTGGACACCGTGGCCGCGACCATGCGGTCGGTCGTCACCGCCCCGATGGTGAAGGGGGAGGTGTCCGGGCGGCTGACCGCGCTGCTGCCCGCCCCCTACCTGCGCCACTGCCGCCCGTGCGGCGCCACCCACGTCTACGAGCAGCCCTTCCGGCTGGCCGCGCTGCCCGCCGGGCTCGAGCTGGAGCCGGGGACCTCGCCCCCGGTGCTGCGCCCGGTGCCCGGCCTCGCGCCGGCGGCCGAGGTGCCCCCGCACCTGGACGTCGTCCGCGGGTACCTGCGGCTGCTCGGCCCGGCGACCCCGGCGCTGGTGGCCGGCTACCTCGACGCGCCGGTGAGGGACGTGCGGGCCCGCTGGCCGCGGGACGCCGTCGAGGTGACGGTGGACGGCGAGCGGCGCTGGCTGCTGGCCGGGGACGCCGCCCGGCTGCCCGACGTCCCGACGGCGCGCGGCGTGCACCTGCTCGGGCCCTTCGACCTGTTCCTGCAGGCCCGCGACCGGCCGCTCCTGGTCCCCGACCCCGCGCGCGCCCGGACCCTGTGGCCGGTGCTCGGCCGGCCCGGCGCGGTGCTGGCCGACGGCGAGGTCGCCGGCACCTGGCGGCCCCGCCGGGCCGGCGCGTCGCTGACCGTCACCGCCGAGCTGTGGGCGCCGGTCGCCCGGGACGCGATCGAGGCGGCCGCGGAGCGACTGGCCGCCTCCCGCGGGGTACCGCTGCGGCACCTGCACACCGACTGAGGAGATCCCGTGACCGGTCCCGACGACGCCTTCCTGGCGCCCGACGACGCCCTGCTCGACCCCGACGAGGAGCCCACCGGGCCCGACGACGTCGACCGCCCGAGACCCTCCGGCTCCGCCGTCGAGGACGCCGGCCGCTCCGGGACCGACGCGGAGGAGACCGGGTAGCCCCTCAGCGCCCGGCGGCTCCGCCTCAGCGCCCGGCGGCTCCGCCTCAGCGCCCGGCGGCTCCGCCTCAGCGCCCGGCGGCTCCGCCTCAGCGCCCGGCGGCTCCGCCTCAGCGCCCGGCGGCTCCGCCTCAGCGCCCGGCGGCTCCGCCTCAGCGCCCGGCGGCTCCGCCTCAGCGCCCGGCGGCGTAGCCCTGCATGCCGCGCGGGTTGGCCCCCGCGCGGAGCAGGCCGCTGTCCGGGTCCCGGGACACCGCCGACAGCCGGCCCAGCGACCAGGCGTCGGAGACGGTGACCTCGTGCCCGCGGCGGCGCAGCTCGGCGATCGTCGCGTCGCCGAGCCGGGACTCCACGACCACCTCGCCGGGCGTGGCCTCCCGCGGGTAGAACGACGACGGGAAGCTGGTGGTGTGCCAGGCCGGCGCGTCGATGGCCGCCTGCAGGTCCAGCCCGCCGACGGTGTGGGCCAGCCAGAAGCACAGCTGCCACTGCTCCTGCTGGTCCCCGCCCGGGGTGCCGAAGGCGAGGGTCGGCACCCCGCCGCGCAGCGCCAGCGACGGGGTGAGCGTGGTGCGCGGGCGCCGGCCGGGCGCCAGGGAGTTGGGCAGCCCGGGCTCCAGCCAGAACATCTGCGCCCGGGTGCCCAGGGCGAAGCCCAGCGACGGGATCACCGGCGAGCTCTGCAGCCAGCCGCCCGAGGGCGTGGCCGAGACCAGGTTGCCCCACCGGTCGACGACGTCGACGTGGCAGGTGTCGCCGCGCGTGGTGCCCCGGGTGTCCACGGTCGGCTCACCCACCCCGGCGAGGGTCTGCGCCGACGGGCGCCCCCGCGACGATGCCTCCGTGACGAAACGCGGCAGCACCGGCGGGCGCCCGCCGGGTGAGCCCGGGCGCAGCTCCCGGTCGGCCCGCTCGCCGACCAGCGCCCGCCGCTGGTCGGCGTAGCCCGCCGACAGCAGGTCGTCGACCGGGACGCCGGCCGCGTCGCCGTACCAGGCCTCCCGGTCGGCCATCGCCAGCTTGACCGCCTCGACGGAGGCGTGCACCAGGTCGGCGCCGGCGACACCGCCGGGGTACCCGGCGGGCCCGGAGGCCGGCAGCCCGTCGAGGACGGCGAGCGCCTGCAGCAGCGCGGGCCCCTGCGACCACGGCCCGGCCTTGGCCAGCGTCCAGCCGCGCCAGTCCAGCGTGACCGGCGCCTCGTACCGAGGCGTCCAGGCGGCCATGTCCTGCCCGGTGAGGAACCCGGCGTGCTCGCTGCCCGAGTCGTCCATCACCGGCTCCCGGCAGAACGCGTCGACCGCCTCGGCGACGAAGCCGGAGTACCAGGCCGCCAGCGCCGCGTCGATCTGCGCCTCCCGGGAGGGACCGCGGGCCTCCTCCAGCAGCCGCCGGTAGGTCGCGGCGAGGGCCGGGTTGCGGAACAGCGCGCCGCCGGCCGGGGGTGTGCCGTCGCCGGCGAGCCAGGTCGCCGCCGAGGTGGGCCAGTGGGCGCGGAAGTGGTCGGCGACCGAGGCGACCGTCGCGGCGGCCCGCGGGACCATCGGGTGGCCGTCCTCCGCGTAGCCGATGGCGAAGCGCAGGACGGCGTCCAGCGGCATCGTGCCGTGGTCGCGCAGCAGGGTGAGCCAGCCGCCCACCGCGCCGGGGACGGTCGCGGCCAGCAGACCGGTGCCGGGGACCAGCGGCAGCCCGAGGTCGGTGAACGCCTCGATGCTCGCCGCGGCCGGGGCGACCCCCTGCGCGGACAGCACGACCGGCCGGCCGGCGTCGGTCCCCTCCGCGCGGGCGAACAGCACCGGCACCTCGCCGCCGGGGCCGTTGAGGTGCGGCTCGACGACCTGGAGGGTGAACCCGGCCGCGACGGCCGCGTCGAAGGCGTTCCCCCCGGCCTCGAGGGTCGCCATCCCCGCGGCACTGGCCAGCCAGTGCGTGGAGGCCACCATGCCGAAGGTGCCGGTCAGCTCCGGTCGGGTCGTGAACACAGGGCTACCACCTGGGGGATCGGGCCGACGGGCTGCCGGCGGGGACGGGCTGCCGGTCCGACGCCCACCGGCCGGGCAGGGGACCGCCCGGGGGCCGCTGGGAGCCGTCCGGCGGGGGCTCAGGGGGCGCCGAGGCGGCGTCGACCTGCCCGGTCCACGAGTATCGCCCGGGACGATCGAGCTCGCCGGGCGACGTCGCCGACCGGGACGGTGGCCCGGTCCCACCCGCCCTCGACGAGCACCTCGATCACCGGGTGGCCGGAGGCGCCGTCCGGAGCGACCGGCGTCCGCCGGCCGGTCTGCACCTCTCCCGCGCCGTCGGTCGCCCGTGCCGCGATCCGGTGGACGCCCGGCGTGGCGTCCCAGGGCAGCACCCACTGGCGCCAGACGTCGACGTCGTGGGGCGCGGCCAGCTCGGCCTCCTGCCACGGCCCGTCATCGACGCGCACCTCGACCCGCTCGATGCCGCGGGTGGGCGCCCAGGCCGCCCCGGCGATCGGCGTCCGCCGCGGCGGGTCGGTCGCGCCCGCGGCCGGGACGTCGATCCGGGACTGCGTCCTGACCGGCCCCTCCTCGCCCCAGCCGCGCGGGATCCGGTACCCGTCGACGTCCCAGGTCGTGAGCTCGATGGCCGCGAGCCACGTGGTGGCCGAGACGTAGCCGTACAGCCCGGGCACGACCAGCCGGGCAGGGTAGCCGTGCTCGGCCGGCAGCGGCTCCCCGTTCATCCCCACCGCGACCATCGCCTCCCCGAGGTCGAGCGCGGTGATCGTGGGGAACCCGGCGGTGAGGCCGTCGACGGAGCGGCCGACGAGCCGGGTCGCACCCTCCTGCACACCGGCCCGCTCCAGCAGCGCCCGCAGCGACACCGCCCTGCCAGCGGGCGTTGCCCACCAGGTCGCCGCCCACCTCGTTGGAGACGCACACCAGCGTGATGTCCGCCTCGACCTGCGGCAGCTCCATGAGTTCGTCATGGGTCAGCGTGAAGGGGGCGGGTTGCCCCGCCGTCCGCCGAGGTGTCCGGCGGCCGGCGGGCTGCCCTGGCCAGCCGGAGCAGCCACCGGAGGACGGCGACGCCCACGGCGGCGCCGGCCGGCGCGACGAGGGCCGTCAGCAGCACCGCCCCACGGGGGTCGGCGGCAGCGGCCAGGACCCCGGTCACTGCGAACAGGAGGATCCCGACGGCGCCGGGGACGGCACCGCCCCGACCGCGGCCCGGAGGCGGCGGCTCGCCGGGATCCGCGATCCCACCGAGGGGCGCTGCGTGGTGCTGGAGCGCAACGGGGGCGGTCCGCGTGGTCCGCCAGGACGAGCCGCTCGACCCCTGGCTGATCTCCGACGTCCCCGGCGTCGAGCTGCCGAGCGGTGCCGTCGGGGGAGCGCGGCACAGCCCGCCGGGGCCTGGCCTCCTGCCCCGGTTCCCTCGACCCTAGGGTGTCCGCGCATGGAGCCCCGCCGGATCCGCATCGGCGTCGACACCGGCGGGACGTTCACCGACGTGGTGGCGGTGGACGAGGCGACGGGCGCGACGACGACCACCAAGACGCCGTCCACCCCGGCCGACCCGGCGGCGGGGTTCCTCGCCGGCGTCCGCAAGGTGCTCGACCTGCTCGGGCTGGACGGCACGGCGGTCACCGCGGTGAGCCACGGGACGACGGTGGCCACCAACCAGCTGCTCGAGGGCCGGCTGGACCGGATCGGGTTCATCACCACCGAGGGCTACGAGTCGGTGCTGGAGATCGCCCGGCAGTCGGTGCCCGACGGCTACGGCAACAGCTGGTTCTGGGTCAAGCCGCCGCGGATCGTCCCCGCCGACCTGGTGCGCACCGTGCGCGGCCGGCTGGACCACCGCGGGCACGAGGTCCGCCCGCTGGACGAGGACGACGCCCGCGCCGCCGCCCGCTCCCTGCGCGAGGCGGGGGTCACCACGGTCGGCGTCTGCCTGCTGCACTCCTACGCCGACGACGCCCACGAGCGCCGCGTCCTGGAGGTCCTGCGCGAGGAGCACCCGGACGCCGTGGTGAGCATCAGCTCACAGGTGCTGCGGGAGTACCGCGAGTACGAGCGGTCGGTGACCACCCTGGTCGACGCCGCGGTCAAGCCGCGGGTGGCCGCCTACGTGAGCGCGATCCGCGAGCGCCTCGACGGCGTCGCGCCGGGCGTGCCGTTCTCGGTGATGAAGAGCAACGGCGGCGTGCTGTCGGCCGAGGAGGTGGTGCACCAGCCGATCACCACCGTGCTGTCCGGCCCGGCCGCCGGCGCGCTCGGCGCGGCCCTGGTCGCCGGGGCGGCCGGGTTCGACCGGGTGCTCACCTGCGACGGCGGCGGCACCTCCACCGACGTCACCGTCGTCGTCGACGGCGAGCCGGCGCTGACCACCGAGGGCTCGGTCGGCGCCTTCCCCTCGAAGATCCCGATGATCGACGTCGTCACCGTCGGCGCCGGCGGCGGCTCGATCGCCTGGCTGTCGCCGGAGGGCACGCTCAAGGTGGGCCCGCGCTCGGCCGGCGCCGACCCCGGGCCGCTGTGCTACCCCTCGGGCGGCGAGGAGCCGACGGTCACCGACGCGCACCTCGTCCTCGGCCGCATCCCGCCGCACCTGCTGGGCGGGGAGATCCCGCTGTCGGCCGACGCCGCGCGGGCCGGGCTGGCCGCGCTGGGCGAGCGGCTGGGCCTGTCACTGGAGCGGACGGCGCTCGGCGTCCTGGAGGTCTCCGCGTGGAACCAAGCCAACGCGCTGCGCCAGGTGACCGTCGCCCGCGGCCTCGACGTCCGCGACTTCACGCTCACCACCTTCGGCGGCTCCGGGTCGCTGCTGGCCTGCCGGCTGATGGACGTCCTCGGCATCCCGCGCACGCTCGTCCCGCGCGACCCCGGCAACCTCAGCGCGTTCGGCCTGCTCACCGTCGACGTCCGCAACGACCACGTGCAGACCGCGATCAGCCGGCACGACGACCTCGACCCCGACCGGGTGCGGGCGCTCTACGCCGGGCTGGAGGCCGAGGCGCGGCGGGCGCTGGACGGCGAGGGCTTCGGCCGCGGCGAGCAGCGGCTGCAGCGCAGCGCGGACCTGCGCTACGCCGGCCAGGCCTTCGAGGTGCGGGTGCCGGTGGCCGCCGGGGAGGTCACCGGCGCCGTCGCCGACGACGTGGCGGCCGCGTTCCACGCCGCGCACCGGCAGCTCTACGGCTACGACCTCGCCGGGGACCCGCGGCAGGCCGTCGAGTGGGTGAACCTCCGGGTGAGCGGCATCGGGCCGATCCGCCGTCCGGCGCTGGTGGAGCTGCCGGCCGCCTCGGGGCCGGGAACGGACCGGGCCGTCACGGGCACCCGGCCGGTCTGCTTCGACGACGGGTGGGCCGACACCCCGACCCACGACCGGGCGCGGCTGGCCCGCGGCGACGTCGTCCGCGGGCCGGCGGTGGTGGAGGAGTTCGGCTCCACCGTGCCGGTGCACCCCGGCTTCCGGGCCTCCGTGGACCGCCTCGGCAACCTGCTGATCGAGAGGGACGCCCGATGACCGCCGTCGACCCGGTGCTGGTGGAGATCGTCGCGGGCACGCTGGCCGCCATCGAGCGGGAGGTGGAGACCTCCATCGGGCGGACGTCGCGGTCGCCGATGATCCGCGACGCGCACGACTTCCGCGCCGGCATCCACGACCGCCGGCTGCGCAAGCTCACCGGCCGCTCCTACTCGGCGCTGGTGCACCCGGTGGTCCGCGACCACCCGGTCGCGGGCATGCACCCCGGCGACGTCTACTTCCACAACGACGTCTACCTCTCCGAGGGCGGCATCGGGCACCTGCCCGACCTGTGCGTGACGGTGCCGGTGTTCGCCGACGTCGACGGCGCGCCCACGGTCGTCGCCTTCGTGCAGGCGTTCGGCCACCACGACGACATCGGCGGCTCGGTGCCCGGGTCGATGCCGTCGGCGGCGACCAGCGTGTACGAGGAGGGGCTGATGGTCCCGCCGATCAAGCTGTGGGACCGCGGCGTCCGCAACGAGGCGGCGCTGGCCATCATGACCCGCAACTCCCGGATGCCGGACTCGCTGGCCGCCGACCTCGACGCGGAGTGCTCGGCCTGCCTGGCCGGGGCGCGGCGGCTCGGCGAGCTGTTCGACCGCTACGGGGTGGCCGCCGTCGAGGCCTGCTTCGACGCGATCCTGGCTGCCTCCACCGAGGTGTTCCGGCGGGAGCTGCTGTCCCGGATCCCCGACGGCACCTACGTGTGGGAGGACTACGCCGAGCACGACGGCGTCGACCCGCCGCGGCTGCACCGCCAGCGGATCACGCTGACCATGCGCTCGGACCACGAGGTCCCGCTGGTCGTCGACTTCACCGGCACCGGCCCGCAGGCCCGGGGCCCGATCAACCACTGCGGGGACTACGCCGACGGCAACTTCCTCAAGAAGTGGCTGGCCCCGATCCTGCGCAACCTGGCCGAGACGCCGGAGCGGATGGCGCAGCTGGACGTCAACGAGGGTGTCGTCCCGCTGATCGAGATGCGCTTCCCGGAGAAGGGCACGCTGCTCACCCCGGTCTTCCCGGCGCCCACCAACGCCCGCACCTTCGTCATCCTGCGGCTGCTCGGCGTGCTGGCCGGGGTGCTGGCCAAGGCCACCGGCGGCCGCATGCCCGCCGACCAGGAGACCATCCGCTACACCGGCGTGTACGGATTGGACGACGACGGGCAGCCGTACCTCATGCGCGAGGTGCTCGGTGGCGGCTCGGGCGGGCGGTGGTACGCCGACGGGGAGGACACCATCCACGTCGTCCCGGACTCGCGGAACCTGCCGACGGAGTCCACCGAGTCCCGGTTTCCGCTGCGGGTGGAGCGGCTCGGCCTGGCCGTGGACTCCGGCGGCCCGGGGCGGTACCGCGGCGGCTGCGGCTACGAGAAGCACATCCGGGTGCTGCGCGACGCGCGCTTCATGTCGATCGCCGACCGGTCGATCCTGTCCTGCTGGGGGGTCAACGGCGGCCGGGCCGGGCGGCCGTTCCGGGTCACCGTGGACCCCGGCGGCCCCGGCGAGCACGACGTCGACGCCCTGGCCGACGCCGAGCCGCTGCCCGCGGGGACGGTGGTCCGCATCCGGACGACCGGCGGCGGGGGCTGGGGCGACCCGCTGGACCGGCCGGTCGACGACGTGCTGCGCGACGTCGCCTGGCGCAAGGTGTCGGTGCGCGGCGCCCGGGAGGACTACGGCGTCGTGCTCCGGGACGACGGCACGGCCGACGAGGCCGCCACCGGGGCCCTCCGCGCCGGCCGGCGGGCCGCCCGCACCGGCGACGAGCCGTTCTTCGACCGCGGCCCGGGGTACGCGACCCTGTCCGGCGGGGCGACGGCCAACGAGTTCGACCGCTACGAGGGCTCGTCGGCCCCGCTCTCCAGCCCGTCCTCGTAGACCTCCTCCGGGACGTTCCCCCGGTCGTCGTCGTCCCCGCCCGGGACGACGGCGGGGGGCACGTCCCGGGACATGGCGTCGCTGGGGACGTCGCCGTCGGTCGGGCCCGGGCTCTGCGTCATGGGTCTCCTCCAGGGGTCTGCTGCGGGGGTCGGGACGGTCAGGTGCCGAGCTCGGTGCTGCCGGCCTGCGGCTTGGCGCCGTCACCGGTCTGCCCGTCCTCGTCGGTGCCGGCCTCGTCGTCGGCGGCGGCGACGTCCTCGGGGGCCAGCGGCGTCTCCTGCAGCACGTTCTCGCCGGCCTGGTCGCGGTCGGTGCCCGGTACCTCGGTCATGGTGACCTCCTCAGCGTCGCGGACCCGGTCCCTACCCGTGCCGGTACCGCCTACCCGGCCGGCGGCGCGGGTTCGCTGCCGGCGGAACGGAGGGACGCGGCCGGCCACCGGGCGGTGGCCTCGTCGGCGGGGAGCCGGCTGGCTGGTGCTCCAGGCCGTCCTCGTCGCCGCCTCCGCCGCCCTGCAGGCTGTCGGCCTGCGCCGTCCCTGACCGGGTGCCGGTCAGGGTGACCGTCGCCACCGGAGCCGCCACCGTCGCCGCCGGGCCGGCGACGGCACCGTCAGCGGCTCCGGCGGCTGCGGCGGCGGGCGGGTGGCCTGCCAGAGCCGCACGAGGGCGTCCTCGTCGGCCAGGCCCGGGACGGCGTCCGGCCCGTCCTGGGGACGGCGCCAGTGCTGCTCGACGCGGGCGTTGAACTCCGCGACGGTGGCCCGCACCGCCGCCTCGCTGGGCAGCGCCGGCACCCGCAGCGCGAGGTCCTCCCGCTCCCGGCGCAGGGCCATGCCCGGCGGCAGCAGGTCGCGCGGGTCGGCCTCCTGGCGGCGCGCCCACTCCAGCGCCCACTCGTAGCTGGTCTGCTCCCGGACCCGCTGCGGCAGCGGCCGGCCGCTGCCCTCCAACCCGTCGAAGGCGCCGCGCGCCTGCGCCTGGGTGATCTGGTGGTCGATCCAGGTCTCGAAGGCCATGCCGGGGGGCTTGCGCTCGGTCATCACCCTCCTGGATACCCCAGCCGGCCGGCCAGCCACCCGGCCGCGCGGTCGGCCGCCGGCCCCGGGGCGAGGAAGCGGACCAGCAGCAGCCCGTCCACGACCGCCAGGACGCCGGCGGCGGCGTCCGCCCGCTCGGCGTCCGGCACGTCCAGCCGCGACCCGAGCCAGGACAGCCAGCCGCCGGCCACCGCCGCCGCGACCGCCCGGTGCGGCTCGTGGCCGCGGGCCGCCAGGCCACCCACCTCGACGTAGAGCCGCAGCGGGGCCTCGGCGGCGGGGTCCCGCAGGGCCGTCGCGAGCTCGCGGACCAGTGCCGCCGGGGACACCGGGTGCGCGGGCAGGCCCGCGGCGAAACGGGCCTGCAGCTGCTCCCCGACCACGCCGAGGACGGCGGCCAGCAGCTGCTCCCGGGAGCCGAAGTAGGACAGCAGCATGCGGTCGCTGGTGCCGAGCGCCGCGGCCAGCGGGCGCAGCGAGAGGGTCGCGACCCCGTGCCGCAGCACGTGCTCCACCGCCCCCGACAGGAACGCCGCGCGCTGCTCGGGGCGACCCCTCCCCTCCGCCATGTAGCGGACGCCACAGTCCGATGTGTGTAGCGACTGCTACAGGCGAGGAGGCGGAGATGACCACTGCAGTGGAGGTCCCCACCCGGGTGGGTCCGGTGCCGGTGCGGGCCGTCGGCGAGGGGCCGGCCGTGCTGGCCGTCCGCGGCCGCCCCGGGTCGGGTGGCCGGCCTGGTGCTGGCCGGGTGCGACGCGTTCGAGCACTCCCTCCCGCCGCTGCTGCGGCTCCTGCCGGCGCTGGCGGCGCTCCCCGGCACCACCTCCCTGCTGGTCCGGGCACTCGGCGTCCCCGCGCTGTTCGGCACCCCCGGCCGGCTCAACCTGTTCACCGCCCGCGGCTTCGACCGGGCGCTGGTCGAGGACTGGCTGCGCCCGGCCCGCACCGACGCCGCCGTCCGTGCCGACCTGACCGCGTTCCTGCGCACCGTCCGCCCCGGGCCGCTGGTGGCCGCCGCCGGGGCGCTGCCGGCGCTGGCCGGCCGGGCCGCGGTGGTGTGGGGACGGCGCGACCGCGTCTTCCCGCCGCGGGACGCCGAGCGGCTGGCCCGGCTCCTGGGCACGTCGGTCACCTGGCTCGACGACGCCCTCACCTCCGTGCCGCAGGACCGGCCGGACGCGGTCGCCGACGCCGTCCGGGCGGTCCTGGCGACGGCCCCGAAGGGGTGACGGGAGGGCGCTGAGCCGCCCGCGCGGGGACCGGAGGCCCCAGGCTGGCCGCCGTGCCGCTGTCCGTGCCCGGGTTGCCCGACGTGCCACCCGAGCTGGCCGGGCCGGTCGCCGTCGAGCTGGCCCGGCCGGTGCGCGACCTGCCGCGGGCCGACGCGCTGCCCGGCGGCGTCCTGTACGAGCCCAAGTGGGACGGCTACCGCCTGGTCGTCGTGCGCAGCGGCGGCGGCACGCGGGTGTGGTCCCGGCAGGGCCGCGACCTGTCCGCCCGCTTCCCGGACGTCGTCGCCGCGGCCGTCGCGCAGGTGCCGGCCGGCACGGTGCTCGACGGCGAGGTCGTGGTGTGGAACGGCACCCGGCTGGACTTCGGCCTGCTGCAGCAGCGGATGGTCGCCGCCGCCGGCCGGGTCGGCGCGCTGGCGGCCGCCGCGCCGGCTTCCTACGTCGCCTTCGACCTGCTGGCGCTGGGCGGTGCGGACCTGCGCGCCCGCCGGCTGCGCGAGCGGCGGGCCGCGCTCGAGGAGCTGGCCGCCCGGTGGGCTCCGCCGATGCAGCTCTCCCCGGTCACCGCCGACCCGGCCGAGGCCCGGCAGTGGTCGGCCGACTTCCGCGCGGCCGGGGTGGAGGGGCTGGTCGCCAAGGGCGCGGGCACCCGCTACGCCCCCGGCCGCCGCGAGTGGCTCAAGGTGAAGTCCTGGGAGAGCACCGAGGTGCTCGCCGGCGGCGTCATCGGGTCGCTGGAGCGGCCGGGGCAGCTGGTCGCCGGCCGGTACCGCGACGGGGAGCTGGTCGTCGTCGGCCGGACCAGCCCGCTGTCGCCCGCGCAGTCCGCCGAGCTGGCCGCCGTCCTGACCCCGGCCGGGCCGGACCACCCGTGGCCGGAGCGGATCGGCACCGGCGCGTTCGGCGGGGGCCGGCTGTCGGTGGCGCTCACCCGGGTGCGCCCGGACGTCGTCGTGGAGGTCAGCGCGGACGCCGCGCTGCAGGCCGGCGTCTTCCGCCACCCGCTGCGCTTCGTCCGCGTCCGCGGCGACCTGACCCCGTTCGACGTCCCCGCGGTCTGACCCGCGCGATCATGGGGTCCGGGAAGCGACGCGCCGCGCACCGGCGGGGTGTCGCGTCCCGAGCTCCATGCTCACGGCACCCGGCCGAGGTTGATGAGCAGGCGGCGCAGCAGGCCGGCCAGGGCCTCCTGGTCGTCGTCGGACAGGCCGGCCAGCAGCCGCCGCTCGGTCTCCAGGTGGTCGGGCAGGGTGTCGTCGAGGGCCGCCAGGCCGGCCGCGGTCAGCGTGACGACGACGGCGCGCCCGTCCTCCTCGCTGCGCCCGCGGGTGATCAGCCCGCGCTGCTCCAGCCGGTCCAGCCGCTGGGTGATCGCGCCGGAGGTGACCAGCGCGGTGCGCATGAGCGCGGTGGGGGTCAGCTGGTAGGGCTCGCCGGCCCGGCGCAGCGCGGCCAGCACGTCGAAGGAGGGGACGTCCAGGCCGTGCCGGGCGAAGGTGGCGCGCTGGGCGAGGAGGACCTCCCGCTGCAGCTGGGAGATGCGCCCGACGACGCCCATCGGCCGGCAGTCCAGGTCGGGCCGCTCCCGGGCCCACTGGGTCAGGATCCGGTCGACGGCGTCCCCCACGCCGGTACCTCAACAGTGAGGGATCGGCGGCGTCAAGCCGGGTGCAGGCGGGTGCCGAGCCGGACGGTGAGGCCGGCGGGGCCGGGCAGCAGGTCGACGGAGTCCCACAGCTTGCGGGCCAGCCACAGCCCCATCCCGCCGCGGCCCAGGTCGCTGCCGTGGGCCGGGGAGAAGCCGGCCATCGGGTCGGAGAAGGAGTGCCCGGAGTCGGTGATGGCGCAGGTCAACCGGTCGCCGTCGGTCCAGATCCGCACCGACACCGGCCGGACGCCGTGCCGGAAGGCGTTGGCGGCGACCTCGGCGGCGGCCAGGTGCAGGTCCTGCCGCTGGTCGGGGTCGGGCACCAGGTCGGCGAGGGCCCGGCCGACCCGGTGGCGCAGGGTGCCCAGCCTCGGGACGTCGTCGACGGCGAGCACCGGCGGGGTGTCCTCGAGCGGATCGCGCACCCAGGGCAGGTGGCGCAGGTAGTCGGCCGGGTCGCGGTAGGCGGCGCTGGGGGTCCAGGCGCCGTCGTCCACCAGTTCCGGGTGCGTGACCGCGGCGCTGTCGACCACGGCGGCCGGCAGCCGGCCGCGGTCGTAGACGCACAGGGACCGCACCGGGCTGCCGGCCATGAGCCGGTTGGCCACCGACTCGAAGCGCAGCCCCTCCCGCCACTCCGCGGGGCCGGACCCGAAGTCGACCAGCGAGAGGACGTGCAGCCGGGCGCCGCGGGGCACGTCGCGGACGAGCCGCTGGGCGTGCGCCAGCGCGTCCGGGGCGCGGGCGCCCAGCAGGGTGAGCCGGGGCTCGAGACGGACCTGCCCGGCGCGCTCGCCCAGCTCGCCGGCCAGCAGCGCCACGACGTCCGGCGGGCAGGCCAGCGCGACGGTGTCGCCGGCCCGCAGCCCGGCGTCGAGGAACGGCAGCGCCACGGCGAGCAGCCCCGGTCCCCCGTCGACCACGGCGGCGGCGTGCTGCGGCCGGGACGGCGTCGCGTGGGCATCCACCGCTCGAACACCCCGTCCGGCCCTCGGGCCGGGGACTCCGGCCGACTGGTGCGCCATCCTGGTACACGGCCCCCGGCCCCGCGCCCGCGGGGCGGGGGGCCGACCCCTCAGGGGGACGGCACGGGTCCCGTGGCCACCTCGTGGCGGACGCCGGCCAGCGCGAGCACCCGGGCGGGGGGCGTGCCCGGCCGAGCCTGCACGCGCAGCTCGACACCGGCCGCCCGCGTCCGGGCCAGCGCCTCCAGGACCAGCCCGACGCCGGCGCTGGCCAGGTAGCCGGTCGCCCGGAGGTCCAGGGTGACCACCGTGCCCGGGGCGAGCTGCTCCAGCCGGGCGAGCAGCTGCTGGCGCACGGTCCCGGCGGTGGCCAGGTCGACCTCGCCGAGCAGCGCCAGGCGGAGGCCGGCCGGTCCCTCGTGCAGGGTCAGCGCCGCGCCGCCGTCGGGGGCCGGGCCCGCCGGGGCGGGCCGCGTGCGGGTCCGCGGTCCCGGGACGCCGACGGGGATCCGGAAGCGGACGGTGGTGCCGGCCGTCCCCGGGGCGTGCAGCACCTCGACATCGGTGGCCAGCGCGTCGATCATCTCCAGGCCGCGCCCGCGGTGGCCGCGGTCGGCCGGCGGGGGCCGCCAGGCACCGGTGTCGCAGACCTCGACCCGCACGCCGCCGTCGGGGTCCCGGGTCACCGAGCAGCGGCACTCCCCGTCGTCGGGGGAGGCCGCGTAGGCGTGCTCGACGGCGTTGGCCAGCGCCTCGCCCAGCGCGAGCTGCAGGTCCTCGGCGGTGCCCTCCGCGAGGCCGGCCGCCGCGGCCCACGCCGTCACCGCCCGCCGGACCCCGGACAGCCGCCGCGGGTCGGCCGGCAGCCGCGCGACCAGGGGCGCCGGCAGCAGCCGGGCGGCGATCAACGCGACGTCGTCGATCTGGTCGGCGTCGGCGAGGACCTCGGTGAGCAGCTGCCCGGTCAGCACGGCCGGGTCGTCGGCGGCGAGCCGCCCGGCGGCGGCCCGGACCCGCTCGAGCCCGGCGTCGAGGACCTCGCCGCGCCGCTCGACCAGGCCGTCGGTGTAGAGCAGCAGGGTGTCCCCGGGTCCGACGTCGGCCGTGCCCTCGGTGTAGGGCGGCCGCCCGGGCACGCCCAGGACGGCGCCGGACCCGGCACCGTCGAGCAGCCGCGCGCCGTCGGGCGTGACCAGCAGCGGCGGCGGGTGCCCGGCGCGGGCCCAGCGGACCGTGCCGGCGGCGCCGTCGACGACCAGGCAGGCGGCGGTGGAGGCCAGCGCCCCGGGCAGCCGGACGGCGAAGCGGTCGAGCAGCTCGAGGGCCTCCGCGGGCGAGCAGCCCTGCAGCAGGGCGGCCGACAGTGCGCTGCGCAGCTGCCCCATGACCGCGGCGGCCGCCGGGCCCTGCCCGACGACGTCGCCCACCGCGATGGCCACCCGGGAGCCGGCCAGCTCCACGACGTCGTACCAGTCCCCGCCGGCCTGGCTGCCCTCGGCGCCGGGCAGGTAGTGCGCGGCCAGCGCCAGCCGCTCCAGGGCGGGCAGCTGCGCCGGCAGCAGGCTCAGCTGCAGCGTCTCGGCGATGCCCTGCTCGGCGCGGTAGAGCCGGGCGCGGTCGAGGGCCTGCGCGCACTGCTCGGCGACGGCGAGCAGCATCGCCCGCTCGGTGGACAGGAAGCGCTGCACCGTCGGCCAGGTCACCGACAGGGCGCCGACCGCCCGGCCGGCCACGGTGAGCGGCAGCGCGGCGATCGACGCCATGCCGGAGGCCCGCGCCGCGGCGTCCAGCTCCGGGGTCAGGCCACGCCCCTCCGGGGGCAGCGCCGCGGCGATGTCGGCCAGCCACACCGGACGCCGCTCCGTGACCGCCCGGGTGGTCGGCGTGGGCGCGGTGAGCGGCAGCGTCTGCCACACCTGCCGGCCGTCGGGGCCCACACCGTCGACGGCCAGCGCGGTCAGCGCCCGGTGCGAGGGGTCCAGCTCGTGCACGGCCACCCGGCTGTCCGGACCGCTCACCGCCCGCAGGTGCTCCACGGCGGCCTGCGCCACCTCCACCGGGGTGGTCGCCGCTGACAGCTCGGCGGTCACCCACTGCAGCAGGGCCAGCCGCCGGGCCGCGGCACGCTCGTCGGCGAGCAGCACCGCGTTGTCCACGGCCAGCGCCGCGCGGGCGGCGACCTCCTCGAGCAGGTCGCGGTCGTCCCCGGTGAACCGCGGCGCGTCCGCGCGGCGGCCCAGGGCCAGGACGGCCAGCACCCGGCCGCGCGCGGTGAGCGGCAGGGCCAGCGCGGAGCGGACGGCCAGGGGCTCAGCCCGCCACGCGTACCCCTCCGGGAGCTCGGCGTGCACGACGACGCGCCCGGTCGCGAGCACCTGCGCCCCCAACCCGGCATCGGGCTCGAGCTCGGCCGTCACCTGCTCGCCGGTGGGGTCCGGGCCCGCGATGCCGGCCCAGTGCAGCCGGCCGTCCGGCCCGACCAGCCGCACGGTGCAGAAGTCCGTCAGCCGCCGGTCGACCAGCAGCCGGGCCAGGGCGCCGGTCTGGCCCTCGACGGTGGTCTCCCGGTCCAGCGCGGTGCCGACCTCGGCGAGCAGCGTCTGGCGGGCCGTCTCGCGGGTCCGGGCGTTGATGTCGGTGCAGCTGCCCACGTGGCCGGCGAAGCCCTCGCCGGTGCCGATCGGCTGCCTCCCGATGGGTACCGCCCGCTCCAGCATCCAGTGGTAGGCGCCGTCGGCGCGCCGCAGCCGGACGTCGACCTCCCAGCCCTCACGGCGCGCGGTGGCCGCGGTCACGACCTCGGTGTAGCGCTCCCGGTCCTCGGGGTGCACGCCGCGCAGCCAGCCGTCGCCGACCTCCTCGCGCGCCGGGCGGCCGGTGAAGTCCGTCCAGCCGCGGTTGACGAACACCCGGCGGCCGCCAGGGTCGGCCACCCAGATCAGGGCGGGGGCCAGGTCGGCCATCGCGGTGAACTGCTCCTCCGCGGCCCGGCGGGCCCGGCCCAGCTGCAGGTGCGCGCCGACCCGGGCGAGCAGTTCCTGGGCGGAGAACGGCTTGACCAGGTAGTCGTCGGCCCCGGCGGCCAGGCCCTCGACGGCGGCCTCCTCCCCGGCCCGCGCGGACAGCAGCACCACCGGCACCCGTGCGGTGCGCGGCTCGGCGCGCAGCGCGGCCAGCAGCCCCATGCCGTCCAGCCCGGGCATCATCACGTCGCTGACCACGAGGTCCGGCGGGTCGGCCAGCGCCGCGTCGAGCGCCTGCCGCCCGTCGGCCACGGCGCGGACGTCGTAGTGCGGGTCCAGCAGCCGCCGCAGGTAGCCGCGCATGTCGGCGTTGTCGTCCGCGACCAGCACCCGCCCGGTCGGCGCTCCCGGGCCCGCCGCCGGCGGCGTGGCGTCCGCGACGTCGTCGTCGGGCAGCCAGCGCAGCGCCTCGGTGACGAACGGGACGGCGGCCCGGGACACCGCCGGTGCGTCGGCGGGCTCGGCCAGCCGGTCGGCGGGCAGGTGCGCGGTGCCCATCGGCAGGGTGACGGTGAACGTCGTCCCGGTGCCGGGCGTGCTGTCGACGCCGACGGTGCCGCCGTGCAGGCCGACCAGCTCGCGCACCATGGCCAGGCCGATGCCACTGCCCTCCCCGGAGCGGCCGCGGGCGCCGCGCACCCGGGTGAAGCGCTCGAACAGCCGGGGCAGCTCCTCGGCGGGGATGCCGGTGCCGGTGTCGCTGACGGTGAGCCGCGCGCCGCCGGCGTCCGGCTGCAGCCGCACCGTGATGCCGCCGGTGAAGGTGAACTTCAGCGCGTTGGACAGCAGGTTGAGGACGACCTTCTCCCACATGTCCCGGTCCACGTGCACCGGGGAGTCCAGCGGCCGGCAGTCGACGGCGAAGTCCAGCCCGGCCCGGACGACGGCGGAGCGGAAGACGCTGGCCAGCTCGGCGGTGGTGGCCGCGAGGTCGACCGGCTCGAAGCGGGCGTCGATCCGGCCGGCCTGGATGCGGGAGAAGTCCAGCAGGGTGTTCACCAGCTTGCCCAGCCGCTGGGCGTTGCGCTCGACCACCTCCAGCTCCTGGGCCAGCCCGGGGTCGGCCGCGGCCGCCGGGGAGGCGCGCAGCTCCGCGACCGGCCCGGCGATGAGCGTCAGCGGGGTGCGGAACTCGTGGCTGACGTTGCTGAAGAAGTCGGTCTTGGCCCGGTCCAGCTCGGCCAGCGCCTCGGCCCGCCGCCGCTCGGCCTCGTAGCTGCCGGCGTTGGCCAGCGCCGCGGACACCTGGCTGGCCACCAGGCCGAGGAAGCCGCGGTAGTCGTCGTCCCAGCGACGGTGCGGGTTCAGGCCCACCACGAGGAAGCCGGCCACCGGGCCGCGGTCCTGCCCCGGGGAGGCGATCGGCAGGGCGACCGCCTGCACCGGCGGCACCTCCCAGGCGCCGGTCGGCAGGCCCGCGCGGTGGCGGCCCAGGTCCTCGACGACGACGTCCTCGCCGGCCAGCAGCCGCCGCAGCGGCGCGTCGTGCGTCCCGCCCGGGGCCAGCACCGGCGGCACGACGGACCCGGCGCCGAGGCCGGTGGCGCAGCCCAGCCGGGCGGTCCCGTCCTCGTCGACCAGGTAGACCGCGCCGAACGGGAGGTCGGCGGGGTTGGCGGCGAGCTGCTCCTCGACGGCGGCGAGCACGCCCTGCTCGGTGCGCGCGCCCCCGACGGCGGCGGCGAGGTCGCGCAGCGTGGCCATCCGCCGCTCGCCGACGACCTGCTGGGTGGTCTCGGTGACCACGCAGAACAGCCCGCCGGTGCGGCCGTCGTCGTCGGGCAGGGGGCTGTAGGAGAAGGTGTGGTAGGTCTCCTCGGGGTAGCCGCTGCGCTCGAGGAACAGCAGGAGGTCCTGGTCCCAGGTGGCGACGCCGTCCTGCAGCACCGCCTGCGTGCGCGGGGCGATGTCCCGCCAGATCTCCGCCCACACCTCCGAGGCGGGCCGGCCCAGCGCCCACGGGTGCTTGGCCTGCAGCGTGTCGTGCCGGTAGGCGTCGTTGTAGAAGAAGCGCAGGTCCGGGCCCCAGCCGGCCCACATCGCGAAGCGCGAGGTCAGCAGGATGCGGACGGTGTGCCGCAACCCCGAGGGCCACCGCTCCGGCGGGCCGAGGGGCGTCCGCGCCCAGTCGACCGCGGCCATCGCGCGGCCGACCTCGCCACCACCGGCGAACAACGACCCCTCGAGGACCTCCTCGCTCACCACACGCTCACCAGGGGATGGTAGGTCGGCCGTCACCCGTCCCGGGGGCACCGCCGCGAGCCGCGCGCCCGGCGAGCCGGTCCAGCTCGGCGCGTCCGATCCCGGTCGCCGCCCGCACCTCCCCGTCGTCCAGGGCGCCGCAGTCCAGGCCCCGCAGCACGACCGAGGCCAGCGCCCGCGCGGTGGCCGGCTCGTCGAGGACGCCGCCGTCCACCCGCTCGCGGTAGGCGGTCAGCCGGGCCGCCGCGGCGGGCAGCGCGGCCCGGTAGAAGGCGTAGGTGGCGGCGTACCGGGTGACCAGCTGGGCCGGGTGCAGGTCCCAGCCCTGGTACAGGCCCCGCTCCAGCGCCCGGCGGACCAGCCCTGCGTGCAGCCGCCAGGCGGCGTGCACCGATCCGCGGTCGCCGACCGGCAGCACGTTGGTCGAGCCGTCGACCGCCACCGCGCCGGTACCGGCGACGGCCACCTGCATGAGCTGCTTGGCCAGGTCCAGCGCCGGGTGGTCGGGGGACTGGTGGGCCGCGGCGATGCCCAGCGCGGCGCTGTAGTCGTAGGTGCCGTGGTGCAGACCGGTCAGCCGGGGCCCGGCCGCGTGCACCAGGGCGGCGACGGCCACGCGGCCGTCGGGGCCGACGACCGCCTGCGGCGTCTCGACCTGCAGCTCCAGGTCCAGCGGAACCCCGTGGGCGGCCTCCAGCGCGTCCAGCACCGGCAGGAAGGCGCGCACCTGCTCGGCGTCGGTCACCTTGGGCAGCGTCACGACCGCCTTCCGCGCGCGAGCGGCGGTCCCGCCGAGGCCGGCGAGGAAGAGGTCGAGGGAGCGGACGCCGCGCCGGCGGGACGGGCCCTCCAGCGACTTGGCCCGGATGCCGACCGACGGCGGGGCCGTGCCGGCAGCGGTGTCCGCGGCGACGGCGGCCGCGGCGCGGGCCACGTCGTCGTCCTCGGCGCCGGGCGGGCCCCGGTAGCCGTCCTCGGCGTCCACCCGGAGGTCCTCGACCGGCTCCGCGGCGAGCTTGGCGCGCACCCGGGGCAGCACCTCCTCCACGAGCGCGGGCGGGTGGCCGAGGTCGGGCAGGCCGTGCGCGTCCAGGGCGGCCAGCGCGGCGGCGCCCCAGGCGGCGGCCAGGCCGGGGACGACGGCGTCGGCGGGCACGTAGCAGGTGTGCACCGGCTGGCGCGCCGCCCGCTCGCCCGGGAAGGCCGCGGCGCGGGCGGCGTCGACCGGCCCGAGCCGCCGGTCGAGCTCGGCGTAGACGTCCTCGGGCAGCGGCATCCGTCGACCCTGCCACGCCCCGGCTGCCATCCTCGACCGCATGTCCGCCCTCGACGACCTCAACGACGGGCCGGCCGACCGCGCCGTGCAGGCGCTGCGCTCGTGCAACGCCGCCCCCCGGTTCGCCGCCGCGGTGGTCGCCGGCCGGCCCTACCCGGACGTCGACGCGCTGGTCGCCCGCGCCGACGAGGTCGCCCGCGGGCTGCCGTGGGCGGAGGTGGAGCTGGCGCTGGCCGGGCACCCCCGGATCGGCGAGCGCGCGGAGGGCTCCTCGCCGGAGGCGGAGGCCTCCCGCCGGGAGCAGCACGCGGTGGGCGGGGCCGACGACGCCACGCGGGCGGCCCTGGCCGAGGGCAACCGGGCCTACGAGGAGCACTTCGACCGGGTGTTCCTGGTGCGGGCGTCGGGCCGCTCGCCGGTGGAGATCCTCGCCGAGCTGCGCCGGCGGCTGGGCAACGACGAGGAGACGGAGCGCGCCGAGGTGACCGCGCAGCTGGCGGAGATCACGGCGCTGCGGGTGCGGGGGCTCGTGTCATGAGCGTGTCCACGCACGTGCTGGACTCCGTCCTCGGGCGGCCGGCCGCCGGGGTCGCCGTCCGGCTGTTCGCCGGTGACGAGCTGGTCGGCGAGGGGGTCACCGACGCCGACGGCCGCTGCCGGCCGGCCGAGGGCCCGACCGCGCCCGGCCCGCACCGGCTGGTGTTCGCCACCGGGCCGTGGTTCGCGGGGCAGGGCCGGGACGCGTTCTGGCCGGAGGTGGTGCTCACCTTCGACGTCCGGGACCCCGCCGGGCACCACCACGTGCCACTGCTGCTGGCCCCGTTCGGGTACTCCACGTACCGGGGCAGCTAGGCGCGCCGTGTTCCACGTGCAACACGACCACGACCACGGTGCGGCAGGCTGCGGGGCATGGTGATCCGGCTCGGGGCCAACCAGTACGGCAAGGCGGAGGTCCGCGTGGTCGCCGTCGACCGCAGCGGCCCGCAGCACTCGCTGGTCGACCTCACCGTCAGCAGCAGCCTGCGCGGGGACTTCGCCGCCGCGCACACCGACGGCGACAACGCGCACGTGCTGGCCACCGACACGCAGAAGAACACCGTGCTCGCCTTCGCCCGGGACGGGGTCGGCCCGCCGGAGGCGTTCGGGCTGCGGCTGGCCCGCCACCTCGCCGGCGCGTACGGCTGGATCAGCGGCGCGCGGGTCGCCGTCGACTCGCACGGGTGGGACCGGATCACCGTCGGCGGGCAACCGCACGGGCACGCCTTCCGCCGCGACGGCGGCGAGGTCCGGACGGCGGTGGTGACGGTGGACGGCGATGGATCCGGCGCTGACGCGCACGTGCTCGCCGGGCTGCGCGACCTCGTCGTCCTCAAGACCACCGGGTCGGAGTTCTGGGGCTTCCCGCGCGACCGCTACACCACGCTGGCCGAGACCCGGGAGCGCATCCTGGCCACCGCGGTGACCGCCCGTTGGCGCTACACCGTCACCGACCTGGACTGGGACGCCGCGTTCGGCACCGTCCGGACCGCGCTGCTGGAGACCTTCGCCGCCACCCACTCCCTCGCGCTGCAGCAGACGCTGTACGCGATGGGCGAGGCCGCGCTGGAGCGCTGCCCGGAGGTGGCCGAGGTGCGGCTGTCGATGCCGAACCGGCACCACTTCCTGGCGGACCTCTCCGCCTTCGGGCTGGACAACCCCGACGTCGTCTACGTCGCCGCGGACCGGCCCTACGGGCTCATCGAGGGCACGGTGCTGCGCGACGACGTCCCGCCGGCCGAGGTCGCCTGGCTGGGGACGCCGGGCTTCTGCTGACCGGCTCAGCGACCCCAGCTGTCGTCCTGCGGGGCGGCGTCGACCCGGATGCCGCCGAGCAGCAGGCCGGCGTGGATGCGCAGGTCCGCGCCGCGCTCGTCGTCGGTGTGCACGATGCCGTCGCCCTCCGCGACGTCCATCCCGCCCGGGCCGCGGCAGCTCCACCACACCCGCCAGCCGGCCGGGACGGTCACCGCCAGGCCGCCCACCAGGCTCCGCACGGTCAGGTCGACGCCGCCGGGGACGTGCGGCACTCCGGTCAGGTCCAGCCGGGCGCCGGCGAGCACGAGGTCCAGCCGCACCCGGGACAGGTGCGGGTTGACCGGCCGCAGGTCCCGGCCGCCGACGACGACCACCCGCCGGATGCCGGCCGTGCTCTCGTCACCCTCGTCCCGGCGCCAGGCCACCAGCCGGCCGCCGACGGCGAGCACGGCCGGCAGCGCCGACCAGCGGAGCAGCCCGGGCAGGACCCGGCGGGCGGCGGTCGGCGGGGTGCTCCGGGTCCTCATGCGGCCAGCGTGCCTGCCGGTGGGCGCGCTGCCCAGGCCTGCGCCCCCCACCGGAGGACGCCGCTCATCCCCCGGTCACCAGCCGGTAGAAGCGGAAGGTGTCGTGCTCCACGGGCAGCACCTCGATCCCCGCGAACCCGGCCTCGCGTGCGTAGCGCTCCAGGGTGGCCGGGCGCATCACGGTGCCGGTGCCGGCCGACGGGCGGGTCGAGAGCCCGTCGGGCAGGCAGCAGGTGACGCTGTAGCCGTACATCAGCCGCTCGACCGCGTCGCCGGGCGGGGCGAACCGCTCGGCGACCTTCTCGTCCACGACGAGCACGGTGCCGCCGGGGCGGACCATCCGGCGCATGGCGGCGAGCACCGCCACCGGGTCGGCGAGGTCGTGGACGCACTCGAAGGCGGCGACCAGGTCGTGGCTGCCGTCCTCCCCCGCGGCCGCAGCGTCCGCGGCGGTGAACCGCACCCGAGCGGCGACGCCGGCCTCCTCGGCGTTGCGCCGGGCCTGCTCGATGGAGGGCTCGTCGACGTCGTACCCGTCGACCCGGGCCTGTGGGTAGGCGCGGGCGATGCCGATCGAGGACCAGCCCATGCCGCAGCCGACGTCGGCGACCCGGCCGCCGGCCCGCAGCGCGGCGTCGATCGCCGGGACGGAGGCGAGGTCCTGACCCGCCAGCGGGCCGAGGAAGTAGGCGCGGTTGCAGTCCGCCTGGGCGTCGCGGGCCTCCCCCATCTCGGCCCAGGAGAGCCCGCCGCCGGTGCGGTAGACCTCGAGCAGCCGCGGGACGTTGCGGGCGAAGACCAGCGCGGCGTGCACGAACGGCGGCATGTAGGCGAGGTCGTCCCGGTCCACGAGGACCGCCCGGTGCGCCTCCGGCAGTGCGTAGCGCCGCTCGTCGGGGCCGGCCGCTGCGTCGTCCACGCCGAGGAAGCCGGCCACCGCCTGCTGCTCCAGCCACTCCCGCGCGTAGCGCGGTCCGGTGTCCGTGCGCGCTGCCAGCTCGGGGGCGGTCGCCGGGGCCTCGGCCAGCGCGCGGTACCAGCCCAGCTCGCTGCCCAGGTGCACCGCGGCCAGCTCCAGCCCGGCGGTGACCGCCTCCAGGAGGCGCTCGGCCAGGGCGGTGGTGGCGTCGGCGGGTGAGGTCTCGGTCGTCGTCATGTCCCCCGACCGTGGCCCGGTCGGGGCCGGCCGGCCAGGGCCGTCGGGCCCTCGGCCCGCACGGCCGCCGGTCAGGCCCCGGGGCGGGTGGAGACGGTGACGGTGTACCGGCGGTCGGACGCCGCGACCCGCGTGGGGCCGACCAGCCGGCGCAGCGCGGCCCGGTGCGGCAGCCGGTTGTTGTAGACGCACCACAGCTCCCCGCCCGGCCGCAGCACCCGGCCCGCCGCGGCGAACAGCCGGTCGGCCGCTCCGGTCACCACGGCCGTGCCGAGGTGGAACGGCGGGTTGCAGACCACCAGGTCGATGCTCGCGTCGGGGACGGTCGACGCCGCGTCGTCCCGCACCACGCGCACCCGGCCGGCCACCCCGTTGGCCGCCGCCGTCGCCTCCGTGGAGGCCACCGCCGCCGCGGACTGGTCGGCGGCCAGCACGGCGAGCCCCGGGCGGGCGAGGGCGAGCGCGGCGGCGAGCACGCCGGTGCCGCAGCCGAGGTCCAGCGCCGTCCCGGCACCGGGGGCCGCACCGGGCAGCGCGGCCAGCAGCGCGCGGGTCCCGCCGTCGACCCTGCTGCCGGCGAACGCCGCGCCGTGCGCGCAGACCGTGAGCCCCAGCTCGGGGTGCTCCTGCCGGCGGGGGAACGACGGGACCACCCCGGCCCGGGGCCCGCGGGCGACCAGCACCCGCGACTTCTGCCGGGCCAGCGTGGCGTGCACCTCGCCGAACCCGGCGGCGAGGACGTCGTTCATCGCGTGCGTCATGTGCTTGACCCGGCCGCCCACGAGCAGCGTGCCGCCGGGCGCGACGGAGGGCGCCACCACCTCGGTGAGCTCGCGCAGCGCGTCGAGCGACCGCGGCGCCTTGGCCAGCACCAGCCGGGCGCCGTCGGCCAGCCCGGGCCCCAGCGGCCGGGAGGAGTACGTGCCGGCCAGCCCGGTGCGCCCGGCGTTGCGGGCGAGGGCGAGCTCGCCGACCAGCAGGTCCTGGTGCACCCGCACGTCGCGGGCCCCCGCCGCGACCGCGCCGAGGGTCAGCGCGCCGTGGGAGTCGTCGACGACGGCCACCTCGCCGGGACCGGCGGCGGCGAGCAGCGGGGCGGCCTCGTCGAGCAGCAGCCGGTCGGTCGCGTCGACGGCGACCAGGTCCGGCGCCTCGACGTCCGGCTCCCGCCGCAGCGCCGCGAGGACGTCCGCGACGGTGACGTGCTCGGCCGGCCCCCCGCGGGAGGCCACCGCGAGGCCGTGGGAGGTGGGCGGGAGGTCCCGGCTCACACGCCGGACAGGCCCACCGGGCAGGAGACGCCGGTCGAGTGGACCGGGCAGTAGCCGTCCGGCACCTTGTACAGGTACTGCTGGTGGTAGCCCTCGGCGTAGAAGAGGTCGCCCAGCGGCGCGATCTCGGTGGTGATCTCGCCGTAGCCGGCCGCGGTCAGCCGCTGCTGGAACGCCTCGCGGCTGGCGCGGGCGGCCCGCTCCTGCTCGAGGCCCTGCACGTAGACCGCGGAGCGGTACTGGGTGCCGACGTCGTTGCCCTGGCGCATGCCCTGCGTCGGGTCGTGGTCCTCCCAGAAGACCTTGAGCAGCTGCTCGTAGGAGGTGACCGCCGGGTCGAAGACCACGAGCACGACCTCGGTGTGCCCGGTCTGCGCGGAGCAGACCTCCTCGTAGGTCGGGTTCGGGGTGTACCCGCCGGCGTAGCCGACCGCGGTGGAGTAGACGCCCGGCTGCTCCCAGAAGACCCGCTCCACACCCCAGAAGCACCCGGCGCCGAAGACGGCGGTCTGCAGGCCCTCGGGGAACGGCGGCCGGGTGCGGTTGCCGTTGACCGCGTGCAGCTCCGGCACGCCCGGGAGCGGGTCGGGGCGGCCGGGCAGGGCGTCCTCGCGCGACACCGGCTGGGTCTTGGTGCGGGAGAAGAACATGCCCCGAGGTTAGGCCCGCCGCGCAACCGGCCGGGGGCCGGACCGGCCGCGGGGGTGAGGACCAGGCGGGCGACCAGGCGGCGGACGAGCGGGGCGACGACCAGCACCGTCGGGAAGGCGACCACCCACGAGGACAGGAACGCCGCCGCCCACGCGTCCGCGGTGGACCCGTCGGTGCCGAGGCCGCGCAGCGTGCTGATCCCGGACACGATCACCGTCATCAGCCCGGACAGCAGCAGCCCGGACAGCAGCGGTGCCCATCGCGCCGGCAGCCGCCGGGCGGTCACAGGCTCGTCCAGCCGCCGTCGACGACCAGCTCGGCCCCGAGCAGGTAGCGCGAGTCGTCGCCGGGTCCGCGAAGCGGCCCAGGGGGACGGTGCCGGCGGTCCGCCCGGTCATCGCGGCGAGCTGCTCGTCCGGCAGTCCGAACTTGCCGCGGAGGGGCGTGTCCACCGGGCCGGGCGCGACCGCGTTGACCCGGACCCCGGCGTCCTTGAGCTCGGCGGCCAGGCTGCGGGCCAGGGAGCGGACGGCGGCCTTGGTGGCGGAGTAGACGCTCATCCCCGCCCCGCCGAGCACGTCCAGGCAGCTGGTGTCCAGCACCACCGAGGCACCGGGGCGCAGCAGGGGGGCGAGCCGCTGGACGGTGGAGGAGGTGCCGCGCACGTTGATCGCGACCTCGTCGTCGAACCGCTCCGGGGTGACCTCGCCCATGGGCGCGGCGTAGGTGACCCCGGCGTTGGCGAACAGCACGTCCAGGCCGCCGAGCTGGGTGCGCACCCGCTCGGCCAGCCGGTCGAGGTCCTCGACCCGCCGCACGTCCACCGGCTCGGTGGCGACCCCGGCGCCCGCGCGGCTCGCGCCGTCCCCGGGCAGTGGGTCGCCGTCCAGGGCGGCAGCCGCCGCGGACAGCCGGTCGGGGTCCACGCCGGTGATGAGCACCCGCGCGCCGTCGGCGCGCAGCCGGCGGGCGATGGCCCACCCGATCCCGCTGCTGCCCCCGGTGACCACCGCGGTCCTGCCGGCCAGTCCTGGCATGGCTCCTCCTGCTCCTGCGACATTCTTGGACCGATCGTTCCAAGTAGCCGGGACCCCAGCACGGTGTTGGAACGATCGGTCAAGCCGGCGGGTAGACTCCGGCGGCACGTGGCCGAGGGCGGGAGGTGCGGTGACCGGGCGCAAGCAGTTCGCGGTCGACGACGCCCTGGACGCGGCGGTGCGCGTCTTCTGGGAGCGCGGGTACGACGGGGCCACGGTGGCGCACCTGCTCGAGGGCACCGGGCTCGGCCGCGGCAGCCTGTACGCCACGTTCGGTGACAAGGAGGAGCTGTTCCTCGCCTGCCTGGACCGCTACGCCACCACCGTCGCCGCGCGGCTGCTGGCCGCCCTGCGCAGCCACCCGGGTGACCCGCGGGCCGCGGTCGGGGCCATGTACACGGCGATCCTGGCGCGGATGCAGGACCCGGGGTGCCCGAGCGGTTGCCTCGTGACGTTGAGCGCCGGCGAGTGCGCGACCCTCCCACAGCGGGCCCGGGAGGTCGTGCAGCAGCTGATCGCCGGCCAGGTCCGCGAGGTGCGCGGCGTGCTGGCGGAGGGCGCCTCCTGCGGCGTCGTCCCGCACGGCGGCGACCCCGACGCCCTGGCCGAGTACCTGGTCGGCACCGCCCAGACCCTCGCCCTGCTGCACCGCGCCGGCACCGACGTGCCGACGCTGCGGGGCATCGCCGACACCGCCCTGCACGTCCTGCACCCGGAGGTCCCGTGACGACGACGACGCGCGAGTGGCACCTGGCGGCCCGGCCGCAGGGCGAGCCCACCCCTGCGGACTTCCGGCTGGTCGAGGTGCCCGTCCCCGAGCCGGCCGACGGGCAGGTCGTCGTCCGGAACGTGGTCGTGTCCGTCGACCCGTACATGCGCGGGCGGATGCGGTCGACGCCGTCCTACGCGCCGCCGTGGCAGGTCGGCGAGGTGATGAAGGGCGGCGCCGTCGGCCGGGTGGTCGCCTCGCGCGCCCCTGAGCTGCCCGAGGGCTCGCTGGTGCTCACCGACGCCGCCTGGCGGGAGACCGCCGTCGTGGCCGCCGCGGCGGCCACCCGGCTCCCCGCGGCCGGCGACGTCGCGCCGTCCTGGTACCTGGGCGTGCTCGGCATGCCGGGGCTGACCGCCTACGCCGGGCTGTTCCGGGTCGGCGCGTTCCGCGCGGGGGACGACGTGTTCGTCTCCGGGGCCGCCGGCGCGGTGGGCAGCCTGGTCGGACAGTTCGCCCGGCTGCGCGGCGCGGGCCGGGTGGTGGGCAGCGCCGGGTCGGCGGAGAAGGTGGCCTGGCTGCGGGAGCTCGGCTTCACCGCTGCCTTCAGCCACCGGGACGGCGTGGCGCGGGGCCTGGCCGCGGCGGCGCCCGAGGGCATCGACCTGTTCTTCGACAACGTCGGTGGCGAGCACCTGGAGGCCGCGGTCGGGGCGCTGCGGGTGCACGGGCGGGCGGCGCTGTGCGGGTCGATCTCCGGCTACAACGCCGTCGAGCCGCCGCCGGGGCCGCGCAACCTGGGCCTCATGGTCGGCAAGCGGCTCACGCTGCGCGGCTTCCTGGTCAGCGACCACGCCGACCTCCGCCCGGAGTTCACCGAGACGGTGACCGGCTGGCTGCGCGCCGGCGACCTCGTCGTCCGGGAGACCGTGTACGAGGGCATCGAGCAGGCCGTGCCCGCCTTCCTGGACCTGCTGCGCGGCGGCAACGTCGGGAAGATGGTCGTCCGCCTGGCCCCGGACCCCGACTGACGCCGCCCCGCGGCGCCGGGGAGGATGGCCGACCATGTGGCTCCTCCTCACCAGCCGGCTGCGCACCTGGCTGCTGCTCACCGTCGTCGTCCCCCTGGCCACCGGCCTGCTGCGCCGCGCGGGGCAGGCGCTGGAGCGGCGCACCGGCGCCACGCCGGTGACCCGCGCGCTGTACAAGGCCGGTGACCTCGGCGACCGCGCCCGCACGACGCTCCGTGGCGGGCGCCGGCGCCGGTGACGGCCGCAGGGCCCCGGCCGGCGCTGGAGTACCGCCCGGCCCCGGGCGGGACCCGGGCGCTGGCCGTCTTCTGCCACGGCGGCACGGTGGCCAGCGTGGAGCCGCCCAAGGACCGGGCGCTGTCACTGCTGCGGATGCGCGCCATCGAGCAGTTCGTGCACGCCGCGGCCGCCGACCGGGGGGTGGGCACCGGCCTGCTGCGCTACCGGGTGGCCGGGTGGAACGGCGCCGCGGCCGACGCGCACGCCGACGTGCGGTGGGTGCTGGAGGAGCTGCGGGCCCGCCACGGGGCAGACGTCCCGGTGGTGCTGGTCGGGCACTCGATGGGCGGGCGCGCGGTGCTGCGCGCCGCCGACGACGCCTCGGTGCGCGCGGTCTGCGCGCTGGCGCCGTGGACGCCGCCGGGCGAGCCGGTCGGGCACCTGCGCGGGCAGACCGTCGCGGTGCTGCACGGCCGCGGCGACCGCTGGGTGCCGGCGGCCCTGTCCGCGGACTACGCCGACCGGGCGCAGCAGGCCGGCGCGCGCATCGCCCGGTTCACCATCGCCGGCGGGCACGGCATGGTGCGGCGGGCGCCGGTGTGGCACGCCTTCGTCCGGGACGTCGTCCTGGCCGGCGCCGGGCTGGCGCCGTGGCGGGCCGACCTGCGCCGCGCCCTGGCCGAGAGCGCGCTCGCCGTCCCGCTGTAGGACCCCTGCACCGTCGTGACGATGGCCGACCGGGGGCGGAGCGGGACTCAGGCGGGGACGGAGACCCCCACGCCGCCGCGGGTCTGCGCGCCGTAGCGGGCGGTCTCGCGGTCGAGGTCCAGCGGCGCGGTGAGCGGCGCCCCCTCGGTGAGCTCCGGGGTGACCAGCGCGGCCGGGACGAGCCAGGAGACCTCGAACTCCAGGCCGTCGGGGTCCCGCGCGTAGAGCGCCTTGGTCGTGACGTGGTCCGAGGCGCCGGTCAGCGCGCCGGCCCGCTGCAGGGCGTCGCGGACGCGGGCCAGCTCGGCGAGCGTGTCGACCTCCCAGGCCAGGTGGTACAGGCCGACGGTGCGCCGGCCGGCCTCCGAGGCCCCGGCACCGTCGCCGACCCGGAACAGCCCGAGGTCGTGGTCGTTGGTCGAGCCCTCGGCCTGCAGGAAGACCGCGGCGCCCGGGATCTCGTTGGTCACCCGGAAGCCGAGCACGTCGCGGTAGAAGGCCAGGCTGCGCGCGAGGTCACGGACGTACAGGACGGCGTGGTTGAGGCGCTGGACGGGCACGGCGGGCTCCTCGTGGGTGGACGGCTGCCCCAGTGTGCTCCCGACTGCTTGAGAGTTCAAGTAGTCGGGAGCTCACCGTGCCCGCCCGGCGCGGTGTCCCGCCGTCGTGCGGGACCGGCGCCGGGGCCTGCGGGCGCCCCGGCCACCGGAAGCGGTCGCCGAGCCAGGAGGCCACCGCGGGCACGATCACGGTGCGCACCAGCACCGCGCCCACCAGCACCAGGACCAGCGGGATCACCACCAGCCGGTCCCGGGCCCCGGCGGAGCTGGCCGACGGGGAGCTCGCCGTGGTGGAGCGCTTCCTGCGCGCCGTCCTGGCCGGCCCCGGCCGCCGACCCGCGGCCTCCCGCGCGCGGGAGGCGGTCTGGCCCGGCCGGGCCACGGTTCGGCCCCGACGTGTCAGGCGGGCCGGGCAGGACGTCGTCGTCCAGCCCACCCACCCCGCACGCACGCACGACGGAGGGAACCCGATGCCCGACTACCAGCTCCCCGACCTGCCCTACGACTACGGGGCGCTGCAGCCGCACATCTCCGGCGAGATCATGGAGCTGCACCACTCCAAGCACCACCAGACCTACGTCACCGGCGCCAACACCGCGCTGGAGAAGCTCGCCGAGGCGCGCGCGACCGACGGGCTGGCGACGGCGAACCTGCACGAGAAGAACCTGGCGTTCAACCTGGCCGGGCACGTCAACCACTCGGTGTTCTGGCCGAACATGAGCCCCGACGGCGGCGACCGCCCCGACGGCGAGCTGGCCGCGGCCATCGACGACCAGTTCGGCTCCTTCGACGCCTTCCGGGCGCACTTCACCGCCGTCGCCGGCGGCGTCCAGGGCTCGGGCTGGTCGATCCTGGCCTGGGACTCCGTCGGCCAGAAGCTGCTGATCTGCCAGCTCTACGACCACCAGGGCAACCTCGCCGTCGGCCTGGTCCCGCTGCTGATGCTCGACATGTGGGAGCACGCGTTCTACCTGCAGTACCGCAACGTGAAGACCGACTACATCGACGCGTGGTGGAACGTCGTCCACTGGGCCGACGTCACGCAGCGGTTCACCACGGCGCGCACCGCCACCGCGGGGCTCATCGTCCCGGCCGCCTGAGCACGCCCCCCGGGGCCGCGGGCGACCGCGGCCCCGGGGCGTCAGGGAAGCCTCACCTCGGCCCGCGCGGGCCACGCCCTGGCCCGACCGTGACACCCCCGGCGGGCAGGACCACAGCGACCACCCCGCACCGCCCGTCCCCTGCGAGGCCCCCGTGTACCTGTCCAAGACCGAGGCCGCCGTCCTGCCGACCACCCTGGTCGCCGGCCCCCGCCGCCCCCCGCAGCCGGCCGGGCGGCGGCGGATCTGGCCGCTGCTCGGCCCGGCCTTCGTCGCCGCGGTCGCCTACGTGGACCCGGGCAACTTCGCCACCAACTTCTCCGGCGGCGCCTCCTTCGGCTACACCCTGCTGTGGGTGATCGTCGCGGCCAACCTCATGGCGATGCTCATCCAGAGCCTGACCGCCAAGCTCGGCCTGGCCACCGGCCGGGACCTGGCGACCAACTGCCGCGAGCAGCTGCCCCGCCCGGTCACCCGGGGCCTGTGGCTGCAGGCCGAGGCGGTCGCCATCGCCACCGACCTGGCCGAGATCGTCGGCGGAGCGGTCGCGCTGAACCTGCTCTTCGGCGTCCCGCTGCCGGTCGGGGGGCTGATCACCGCCGTCGTCGCCTTCGTGCTGCTGGCCGCGCAGTCCCGCGGGCACCGCCCCTTCGAGCGGGTCATCACCGGCCTGCTGCTGGTCATCGGCGCCGGCTTCGCCTACACGCTGGTCGGCTCCGGTGTCGACATGGGCGGGATGGCCTCCGGGATGGTGCCCTCCTTCGCCGGCCCGGACAGCCTGGTGCTGGCCGCCGGCATCCTCGGCGCCACGGTCATGCCGCACGTCATCTACGTGCACTCCGCGCTCACCCCGGGCCGCTACGGCGACGTGGTCACCGCCGGGCGCACCCGCGAGGGACGGCGCGGGCTGCTGCGCGCCCAGCGGCTGGACGTGCTCGTGGCCATGGGCGTGGCCGGGCTGGTCAACGCCGCGATGCTGGTCATCGCCGCCCAGCTGTTCACCGGCTCGGCCGAGCAGGCCGGCTCCCTCGAGGGCGTGCACGCCGGGCTGGGCGACCAGCTGGGCGCCGGCGCGGCGCTCGCCTTCGCCCTGGCCCTGCTGGCGTCGGGCTTCGCGTCGTCCTCGGTCGGCACGCACGCCGGCCAGGTGGTCATGGCCGGGTTCCTCAAGCGGCACATCCCGGTGCTGGTCCGCCGGCTGGTCACCCTCGCCCCGGCACTGCTGGTGCTGGTGCTCGGGGGCGACCCGACGACCGCGCTGGTCTGGTCGCAGGTGGTGCTCAGCTTCGGCATCCCGTTCGCCCTGGTGCCGCTGCTGTGGCTGACCAGCCGGCGCGACCTGATGGGCGGCTGGGTGAACCGGCGGGTCACCACCGTCGCCGGGTGCGTCGTGGCGGCGCTGATCATCGCGCTCAACGGCCACCTGCTGCTCGGCTTCGTCCTCTGAGCCCGCTCGCACCCCGGCCGAGCGTGTGCGCCGCCGCCCTGCTCCACCCTCCGGGAGGGGGCCTGGGCGCACACCGTCGCGGGCCGGGGAGCGGCCGTCAGGCCCCGCGCCAGGCGGCGTCGAAGAAGCCGACCTCCAGCTGCATGGCGCGCCGGTACGCCGTCCGGACGGCGGGGACGTCGGCGGCGTGCGCGTCCAGCAGCCGCTCCAGGGTGCCGGCCAGCGCGTCGAACGCCGGGTCGGCGTAGGTGGTGACCCACTCGGCGTAGTCCCCGGCGCGCCCGGGCGACAGCGAGCGGCCCAGGTGCGCGTACAGGCGCATGCACGGCGTCATCGCCGCGCAGGCCGCCCCGACCCCGCCGAGGGACGCCGTGGCCAGCAGGAAGTCGGTGTAGGCGGTGGTCGCCGGCAGCGGCTCGACGCCGGCCAGGTCGATGCCCCAGCGGGCGGCGTAGCCGGCGTGCAGCGCCAGCTCCTCGCGGACCCCGGCGAGCAGGTCGGCGAAGGCGTCCAGGGTGGCCCGGTCGGGGCTGTGCGCCACCCCGAGGGCGTAGCCGCGGGCGAAGGACTCCAGGAAGAACGCGTCCTGGGCGACGTAGCCGGCGAAGCGGTCCCGGGGCAGCGTGCCGTCGCCGATGCCGGCCACGAAGGGGTGCGCCAGCGCCGCGGCGGCCAGGTCGGCGTTCGCCGCCCACAGGTCGGCGGACAGCGTCATGCGTCCAGCGCCGTGCTCACAGCGCCGAGTCCAGCGCCATGCTCACAGCGCCGAGTCCAGCGCCATGCTCACAGCGCCGAGTCCAGCGCCATGTCCCAGAAGGCCACCTCGGCCGCGACCACCTCGGCGAAGGTCGCACCGGCGTCCGGGGCGGGCGTGCCGTCGGCCGCCGCCTCGAGCCCGGCGACGTAGCCGGCGAACCCCGGCGCCGTCCAGTGCGCGACGAACTCCCGGTACCCCGCCGCCCCGGGCCGGGCGTGCGACCAGGCGTCGAGGTAGGTGCGCTCGATGGTCCACAGCGCGGTCAGCGCCGTCCCGGCGTCGGCGGCGTCCAGCCGGTCCAGCAGCTCCGCGTAGCCGGCCGTGGCCGGCCGCGGCGGCGCCCCGAGGTCCAGCCCGCGGGCGGCGGCCTGCTGCTCCAACCAGGCCAGCTCGTCGACCAGCGCGACCAGTCCCGCGGCGAGCACCGCCTGCGCCGGCCGGGGCGCGCGGGCCAGCAGCCGCGCCTGGAGGCGCAGCAGGTCGGTGACGAAACGGGCGTCCTGCACCAGCCAGGTGTCGAAGGCGGCGACCGGGACCGTCCCGTCGCGGACGGCGTCGAGGAACGGGTGCCGCGTGGCCCGCCGCCAGGCGTCGGGACGGCGGGAGGGGAGGTCGGCGACCGGCACGGCGGGGACTGTACGGAGTGGGTCTAGGGTGGGCCCCGCATGTGCGGGAGCTCGGGCACGACCGGGCTGAGAGGGCGACTCGACGCGTCGCCGACCGCTGGAACCTGACCGGGTAATGCCGGCGTAGGGAGCGACCATGAGCACGTCGAACGCCGTCCCCTCGACGGGCTCCGCGCCCGGTGAGGCCCCCCTCACCCTCGCCGAGCCCCCGGCTCCCGTCCTGGGCCTGCGGGACACCTTCGGGCTGTGGGCCAACCTCGGCGTCAGCCTGCTGCTGCCGGTGGCCGCCGTCTTCGTCGTCCTCCCCGGCCGGCCGCTGTCCACGACGCTCGGCGCCATCGTCGTCGGGGCCGTCATCGGCGCCACGCTGCTCGGGCTGGCCGCCGCCGCGGGCGCGCGCGAGCGGGTGCCGACGATGGTGCTGCTGCGCGGGCTGCTCGGCCGGCGCGCCTCCGCGCTGCCCACCGCGGTCAACCTCGTGCAGTGCGTCGGCTGGGCCACCTTCGAGATCGTGATCATCGCCGAGGCGGCGTCCCGCGCGCTGGACGCCCCGCGCTGGCCGTTCGTGCTGGCCGCCGGCGTGCTGGCCACCGCGATGGCGCTGCGCCCGCTGGGCGTGGCCCGCGTGCTGGCCCGCTACGCGGTCTGGGCCGCGCTGGCCGCCGTCGTCTACCTCTTCGTCAACGTGCTCGCCGAGCCGCTGCCGCCGCTCACCGACGGCGCGGCGACGTCGTTCTGGACGGCGGCCGACATCGTCATCGCGCTGCCGGTCTCCTGGTTCCCGCTGGTCGCCGACTACACCCGGCACGCCCGCAGCGCCCGGGCCGCGGGCGTCGGTGCGGGGTTGGGCTACGGGCTGGCCACGATCGTGATGTTCACCCTCGGCGTCGTCGCGCTGGCCGCCTACGGCAGCGCCGGGTTCGACGTCATCGACGCGCTGCTCGCCGTCCCGCTGGGGGCCCTGGCCGTGCTGGTGCTGGTGACCGTGGAGCTCGACGAGGCCTTCGCCAACGTCTACTCGACCGCGGTGTCGGCGCAGAACCTCGTCGCCCGGGCCGACCGGCGGCTGCTGGCGGTGGGCGTCGGCGCCGTCGCCACGCTGCTGGCCCTGACCTTCGACATCGCCGCCTACGAGCCGTTCCTCTTCCTCATCGGCGCGGTGTTCGTGCCGCTGGCCGGCGTGCTGCTCGTCGCCTACGCCACCACCCCGCGCGGCGCCTGGGACACCTCCGACACCGCCCCCGCCCGGCCGCTGTTCCTGCTGCCGTGGGCGGCCGGCTTCCTCGCCTACCAGCTCACCCTGCCGACGTACTTCGCCGGCCCGGGCGCCGGGTGGACCGCGTGGTGGTCCGCCCGCCAGGCCGACCTGGGCATCGACCCGGCCAACGGGTGGTCGGCGTCACTGGTCGGCCTGGCCGTCGCGGTCGGCCTCACCGCGCTGGTCTGCCTGCCCGGGGTGCTGCGCCGGCGGAGGACGGCGGCATGACCGACGTCGCGGTCGCCGGCGGGGGGCTCATCGGGCTGGCCACGGCCTGGCGGGCCGCCCGGCGCGGGCTGTCGGTCACCGTCGTCGACGACGCCCCCGGCACCGGCGCGTCGGCCGCCGCGGCCGGGATGCTCGCCCCGGTCACCGAGGCCGGCTACCGCGAGGAGGCCCTGCTGCGGCTCGGCCTGGCCTCCGTCGAGCGCTGGCCGGCCTTCGCCGCGGAGCTGCGGGAGGCCACCGGGCAGGACGTCGGCCTGCGCACCGCCGGCACCCTCGCCGTCGGCTTCGACGAGGACGACGTGCGGGAGCTGGCCGCGCTGCACGCCTACCAGCAGGAGCTCGGCCTGGCCGCCGAGCGGCTCACGCCGCGAGAGGCCCGCCGCCGGGAGCCCGCCCTGACCCCGCGAGTGCGCGGCGGCCTGCTCGTGGCCGGCGACCACTCCGTCGACGGCCGGGCGCTGCACGCCGCCCTGCTGCGCGCCGCCGGGGACGCCGGCGTGCGGCTGGTGCGCGAGCGGGTCACCGCGCTGCGGGTGGACGGCGGCCGGGCGGCGGGTCTGGAGACGGCCGGCGGCGGCACCGTGCCGGCGGGCAGCGTCGTCCTCGCGCTCGGCGCGCACAGCGGCGCCCTGCCCGGCGTGCCGGCCCTGCCGGTGCGCCCGGTGAAGGGGCAGGTCCTGCGGCTGGCCGGGGCCGCCGGCCTGCTCGGCGGCACCGTCCGCGCGCTGGTCCGCGGCCGGCACGTCTACCTGGTGCCCTACGGCGGCGACCGGCTGGTCGTGGGCGCCACGGTCGAGGACCGCGGCTTCGACCCGACCGTCACCGCGGGCGGGGTGCACGACCTGCTGCACGACGCGATCGACGTCGTCCCCGGGATCGGCGAGTGCGAGCTGGTCGAGACGCTGGCCCGCTGGCGGCCGTGCACCCCCGACAACGCCCCGCTGCTCGGCCCCGGCCCCCTGCCCGGCCTGGTGCTGGCCACCGGGCACCACCGCAACGGCGTGCTGCTCACGCCGGTCACCGCCGAGGTGACCACCGAGCTGCTGGCCACCGGCGTCCTGCCCGAGCTGGCCGCCCCCTTCACCGCCGACCGCTTCGGGAGGTAACCGTCATGGAGGTCGAGACCGTGCAGGTCACCGTCAACGGCGCAGCCACCGAGCTGGCCGACGGCGCCACCGTCGCCGACCTGGTCGCCGCCCGCAGCGGCGGGCACGACCGGGTCGCCGTCGCGCTCAACGGGGACGTCGTCCCCCGCGGCAGCTGGCCGCGGACGCCGCTGTCCCCCGGCGACGCCCTCGAGGTGCTCGCCCCGACCGCAGGAGGCTGATGATGACGACCCAGGACCTGGCCCCGGCCCTCGCCCGCGAGGAGGCCGCCGACCCGTTCGTCATCGCCGGGGAGACGTTCACCTCCCGGCTGCTGCTCGGCACCGGCGGCGTGCCCAGCCTGGAGACGCTGGAGGCCGCGGTGCGCGCCTCGGGCAGCCAGCTGGTGACCGTGGCACTGCGCCGGGTGGAGGCGTCCTCCAGCGCCTCGATGCTCGCGGTGCTCGACCGCTGCGGCGTGCGGCTGCTGCCCAACACCGCCGGCTGCCGCACGGCCCGCGAGGCGGTGCTCACCGCGCGGCTGGCCCGCGAGGCGTTCGGCACCGACTGGGTCAAGCTCGAGGTGATCGGCGACGAGCGCACCCTGCTGCCGGACGCCGTGGAGCTGCTGGACGCCGCCGAGCAGCTGGTCGCCGACGGCGCCACCGTGCTCGCCTACACCACCGACGACCCGGTGCTCGGCCGCCGGCTGGCCGACGTCGGGTGCGCCGCGGTCATGCCGCTGGGCTCGCCGATCGGCAGCGGGCTGGGCATCCGCAACCCGCACAACATCGCGCTGCTGCGCGAGGCCGTCGACGTCCCGGTGGTGCTGGACGCCGGCATCGGCACCGCCTCGGACGCCGCCCTGGCCATGGAGCTCGGCTGCGACGCCGTGCTGCTGGCCTCCGCGGTCACCCGCGCCCGCGACCCCGAGCGGATGGCGCTGGCCATGCGGCAGGCCGTGGAGGGCGGCCGGCAGGCGTTGCTGGCCGGGCGCATCCCGCGCCGCTGGCACGCCGAGGCCTCGACCTCCTCCGAGGGCCTGCCCGAGCTGTGATCCTGCCGCGGCTGCTGGTCGTCACCGACCGCACGCAGGCCGCCGGCCCGCTGCCCGACGTCGTGGCGCGGGCGGTGGCCGCCGGCGCCCGGGCGGTCCTGCTGCGCGACCGCGACCTGCCCGCCGGCGAGCGCGCCGACCTCGCCGACCGGCTGCGTGCGGTGCTCGACCCGGTGGGCGGGCTGCTGGTGGTGGCCGGGGCCACCGCGGGGGCCACCCACCTGGCCGCCGCCGAGCCGTTCCCCGACCCGCGCCCGGACCTGGTCGGCCGCTCCTGCCACTCCGCCGCCGAGCTGGCCCGCGCCCGCGCCGAGGGCTGCGACTGGGCGTTCCTGTCCCCCGGCTTCCCGACCGCGTCCAAGCCCGGGTACGGCCCGGCGCTCGGCGTGGAGGGGTTCGCCGCCCTGGCCCCGCACGGCCCGCCGGCGTTCGCCCTCGGGGGCGTGCTGCCGGAGCACGGGCCGGCGCTGCTGGCCGCCGGGGCGGCCGGGGTGGCGGTGATGGGACCGGTGATGCGCGACCCCGCCCTCGTCCGCGCCTACCTGGCCGCGTCGGCCTGACCTGCGGCCGGGCGGGAGTCGGCGACGACGTCGACCACCACGACCCCGGCCGGGGACGGCGGCGGGATGGCGGCCAGCACGGCGGCGACCTGCGGCAGCAGCGAGAGGCGACGAGGACCAGCGCGCCGATGGTCGCCACGTGCCGGCTCATCTGCCGGGTGAGCGCGACCAGGCCGACGTTCCGGCTGGACATCGTCGTCGGGAGCGCGCCGAAGACGCCGCCGAGCACCGCGCTGCCGCCCTCGGCGAGGACGCCGCCGCCAAGCTCCCGCGCCGTCGCCGGGCGCCCGGCGCCGCCCTCGGTGACCGCGTGCACCGTGCCCACCGCGTCGACGGTGTTGACCACCCCGACGACGGCCATCGACAGCACCGCGACCGGCGGGGAGGACACGCCGAAGTCGAACGGTGCGGGGACGGCGACCAGCGGCCGGTCGCCGACACCGGACGGGTCGAGCAGGCCCAGCGGGACGGCCACCAGGTGGCCCACGACCACCGCGACGAGCACCGAGGCGGTGCACAGCAGCCCGCGGCAGAACTGGTTGAGCACCAGCACCAGCACCAGCCCCGCGACGGCGAGGTCGACCGGCGCGCCGAGGTCCGCCGAGGACGGCGTCCAGCCCGTGGTCGGCGGCCAGCGGGACGGCCACCGCGATGGACGCGAAGCCGGAGCCCATCACCAGCGGCAGCCGGCTGCCCACCGGGCCGATGCCGACGGTCTGCAGCAGCGTGGCCAGCCCGGCGCAGGGCAACGCGGCCTGCACCAGCAGCACCGCCTGGCCGGTGGTCGCGCCGATCACCCCGGCCAGCAGGTGCGAGGACCCTCCTGCCCCCACCGCTCACAGGCTCGCGGCGGGCCCCGGCAGGAGGGCCGGCGGCACGGCGGCCGGGCGTCGGGGTCGGTGCGGTCGGACGTCCGGGCGGTGGTCATCGCGTGCTCCTGAGCCGGGGACCGGTACCCGGACGAGCATCACGACCGCGTGTTCCGCCGCGGTGTCGCCCCGGTTGCATCCCGGAGCGGGGGCGGTGTCCGGCCGATCACCGCCTGTGACCCCTGTCTTACGATGTTTGGGATCCGGCACGCAGACCCATACGCAGGTGTCCGGTTCGCCCGCGAACCGTCGGTCGGTCACGCCCGCCGGGCGAGGGCCACGGCCCGCCGTGCGCGGGCGAGCAGGTGAGAGGACCACGGCGTGACAGGCGAGGCGGCCAGGCAGCTGTGGCCGTCCGCACGACCGCCGGCGGCGCCCGAGCACCTCGTGTGGCACCTGAGCACCGTGTCCGAGCTGCCCCAGGTCCGCGCCGAGGTGCGGGCGCACCTCGCCGGACCGCGGCTGGCCGACCTGCGCGACCGGCTGGTGCTCGCCCTCGACGAGATGGCCTCCAACGCGCTGCGGCACGGGGGCGGCGACGTGAGCGCCTCGGTGCGCCCGGTGGCCGGCCGCTGGCTGGTCGAGGTCTGCGACGGCGCGCCCGGCACCCCACCGACGCCGGCGGTCGGCCGCGACCCCAGCGAGGGCGGGCTGGGGCTCTACCTGATCGCGGAGCTCGCCGTCGACCACGGCTGGTACGTGAGCGCGGGGGCCAAGCACGTCTGGGCGGTCCTCGCCCCCTGACCTGCGCGCCGCCCCGTCGACCCACGCGACCCGGGTCCGGGACGACGGCCACCCGCCGGGCCTGCCGGGGGCGGTGCGGACCGCGGGGCCAGCCGGGACGCGGGACGGCCGACGGCGGGCGCCCCCCGGATCCGGGAGGGGCGCCCGCCGTCGGCAGGTGGTGGAACGGTGCCGTGCGGTGCCGTCCTGGGGCGCGTCCTGCGCGCACTGCCCCCGGCCGGGTGGCCCGGGCCGGTCTCCTGCGGTCGACTCCCGAGCCGGTGGTGCCCCGGTCAGGTCGATGCCGGTCAGAGACCCGGGGACGGGCACTGGCACGGACCTGTCGCCCTCGGGCGGTGCCCGTCGCCGGTCAGCCGTGCCGCGGAGCGGTCGCCGCCTCCCTGGAGGGTCCGCGCGCTGCGTCGGGCGCAGTCGGCGGGGGGTCGGGGCGGCTACCGGTGGAGCGGGACGTCTGGGGCGGCGGGACTGCCACCGTCGGAGGGACGCACCAGGGGCGGTGCGGGTCGGTCGGGAGGAGCGGAGACCCCCGTGGCCTGGCGCACGGCCACCGTGGCGGGGTGGCCGGCTGCCGGAGCCGGGAGGCGGTGCGGGGACGGCGTCCGCGGCGGTGCCGGGACACGCGGGGTGGGTCCGGGTCAGGGTGGCTGCCCCCGGGCCGGCGGGGACAGCGGGTCGCCGCGCGACCGGGCCGGTGCGGCCGCCCGGGCTCCCCGGGGCCGGGCGCCGCCCTGCGCGGTCCTCGGTGCGGGGGCAGGCCGCGCTGCCGGCGACTGCCGGGCGAGCGGGGCGACCACCGGGACGCGGGGGTGGCGGGCCGGCCGGGGGGCCCGGGCCGGACGGGGCGCCGCGGCGGGGGAAGGCGCCGCGGGCTGGATCGTGGGGGTGTCCGGGAGCTCGGTGAGCACGACCGGGCCGTCGGGGCGCGGCGCCGGGGCGGCCGGGGCCGGCCGGCCCCAGGCCAGGTGGGCGCCGGCGGGTCCGGCGCCCCAGAGCGCCAGCCGGCGGACCAGGCCGCGCACCCGGGCCCGCAACCGCGGGCGCGGCGCCGGGGCGGGGTCCGGTGCGGTCCACGCCGGGGCGGGTGCCGGCTCCGGGGTGTCCGGGCGCGGGCGGGGCGCCGGCACCGGGACCGGTCGGACGGCGGACGGCCGGCGCACCGGGCGGCGCCCTCCGGCTCGGGCCGGGCGGGCCGTGTCCCGGACGGGCAGCGGCTCGGCCCGGTCCAGGAGGTCGAGCAGGCCGCGGAGGGACAGGTCGTCGGTGCGCTGGGCCAGTGCCCGGTCGTTCGCCATGACGTCCTCCTGTCGTTCGCCGCGGTGCTGCGGACAGGGAGAACGGTAGGGACGGCGGCGTCCCGCGACGGCCCGCTGCGACACCTCCCCGGGGGCGTGTGACCGAACCGTTGCGGCGGCCTCCCGGGGGCGCCGGTGACCCCCCGCAGCCGGCGGGGGCTTGTCGACAAGCCGCGCGTCCCGAGCGGGGAACGCGCTGGTCACCGGGTCGGTCACCCTGCGCCGCGGACCGACGCGCCCGGCGTGTCGGGGTCGGCCTCCCGGCGGCGGTGCGGAGCGGACCGGCGTCCGCCCGCGCGCCCCAGCGCGCAGGACCCCCGATGAGCACGCCGGAGGCGCCCCCCGCCGACCAGACCGGGACCAGGCTGCGCCGCGCCGTCACCGGGGAGCTGCTGCTCCCGTTCGTCCTGGGCGACGTCCTCGGCGCCGGCGTCCACGCGCTGGCCGGCTCGGTGGCCGCCGAGGTGGGCGGGGCGATCCGGGTGCCGCTGCCGGCCGCGCTGCTGCTGGCGCTGCTCACGGCGGCCTCGTACGCGGAGCCGGCCACCAAGTACGCGCGGGCCGGCGGGTCGGCGGTCTACGCCGAGCGCGCGTTCCGGCCGCCGGTCATGGCCTTCCTCGTCGGCTTCTGCATGCTGGCCGCCGGGGTGACGAGCGCGGCGGGCCTGGCGCCGGCCTTCGCGGGCGACTACCTGGGCGCCCTCCTGGACGTGCCCGCCACGCCGGCCGCGCTGGTGTTCCTGCTGCTGGTGGCCCTGCTCAACGCCCGCGGCATCGAGGAGTCGCTGGGCGCGAACGTGGTGATGACGGTCGTCGAGGTGTCCGGGCCGGTGCTCGTCGTCGTCCTCGGTGCGCTGGTGCTCGGCCGCGGGGACGGCGACCTGGGCCGCACCGTGGAGTTCCCGGCCGGGTGGCCCCGGCCACGGCCGTGCTGGCCGCCGCGCTGCTGGCCTACTACTCCTTCGTCGGGTTCGACAGGTCGGCGAACACGGCCGAGGAGGTCCGGGACGTGCGCCGGTCTACCCGCGGGCGCCTGTTCGGCGCGCTGCTGGCCGCCGGCGCGGTGTACGTCCTGGTCGGCCGGGCGGCGTCGGTCGCGCTGCCCCCCGACCGGCTCGCCGCCTCCTCCGGCCCGCTGCTGGAGGTGGTGCGCGCCGCGGACGCCGGCGTCCCGGACCGGCTGTTCAGCGCGGTCGCGCTCGTCGCGGTCGCCAACGGCGCGCTGCTCACCATGATCATGGCCAGCCGGATGGCGTACGGGATGGCCGAGCAGCGGCTGCTGCCCGCCGTCCTGGGGCGGGTGCTGCCCGGCCGGCGGACGCCATGGGTGGCCATCGCCGTCACCACGGCGGTCGCGATGGGGCCGAGCCTGGCCGGGGATCTCACCACCCTGGCCAACACGGTCGTGCTCCTGTTCGCGTGTCTCAGCACGAACACCGCGGTGCTGGTGCTGCGGCGCGACCCGGTGGCCGCCGGGCACTTCCGCGCCCCCACCGCCCTGCCCGTGCTGGGCATCGCCTCGTGCCCGCTGCTGCTCGCGCAGCACGAGGCCCGGGTGTGGGGGTTCGCCGGTCCGCTGCTGCTCGCCGGCGCGGTGCTGTACGCGCTCACCCGGCTGGCCGACCGGGGGTCCGGGGTCGGCTGACCGCGGAGGGCGCGCCCGGCGGGTGGCGCGGCCGTGCCGTCGGGTGGACGGGCGTGGGGGAGGCGCAGGAGCCCGGGCGGCCCGCCGTCGCGGTGCCACCAGGCGCGCACGCGGTCCGGCCAGCAGCCCGGCGGGGACGGCGGCGGGCCGGGCGGGCGGCGCGACGGGTGCACCGGCAGCGGGCGCATCGGCCGGCGGGCCGGTGGGCGCGCGGGGGCCGCCGTCCGGACGGCAGGGACCGCGGCGGGTGCCGGGGTGCGCGCGGACCGGGCCGGCGCGGGCGCCGGCGGGTCGACGACCGCCGCGACGGGCGGCGTGGTGGGCTCCGGGACGGGTGGCGGCGGCGCGGGGACCACGGACACCGCCCGGTGCACGGGCCGCACGCGGTGACGCGGGTCGGCCGGCCAGGACCCGGGGGCGGCGGTCCGGTGGACCGCCCGGTCCCACGCGCGCGCCTCCGCGGTGCGCTGCGCCGCGGTCCGCCGCGGCGCCGGGCGGGTCGCCAGGGCCGCACGAGCGTCCGCCGCGCGCTGCGCGGCGGTGCGTCGTGCCACGGGCACGGGGGCGGGCATGGGGTCTCCTCGGCAGGACCGCCGGCTGGACTGCGATCCGCGGGGAACCGTAGGTCCGGGCCGCCCGGCGCCCACGCCACGGACGGGGGCGCGTGACCGAACAGTTGTCCGGGCCCCGGCGCGGCGGGGTGACCGCGCCGCGCACCCCCTCGAGGGTCGACAAGACGCCGCCGGACCGGCCGGAACGGACCGTTGCCGTGACCGGTCACCCCGGCGGGTGCCGCCGTCCCCGGCGTGTCCGGGGCGGCGACTCTGCTGGGATGGCGGCGTGGCCGACCCCATCCCCCTCGTGATCGACACCGACCCGGGCATCGACGACGCGCTGGCCGTCCTGCTCGCGGTGGCCAGCCCGGAGGTCGACCTCCGGCTGGTGACCACGGTGCACGGCAACGTGGACCTCGCGCAGACCACCGACAACGCGTTGCGGGTGCTGCACCTGGCCGGGCGGTCCGACGTCCCGGTGGCCGCCGGTGCCCGCGACTCGCTGGTGTACCCGCAGCCCCGCCGGGCCGGCCACGTGCACGGCGAGACCGGGCTGGGCGGGGTGCGGCTGCCGCCCTCGCCGACCGCGCTGGACCCCCGGCCGGCGGTGGTCGCGCTCGCCGACGTGCTGACCGCCGCCAGCGAGCCGGTGACGGTGGCCGCCATCGGCCCCTGGACCAACATCGCCCTGCTGCTGGCCGCCTTCCCCGAGGCCGCCGAGCGGATCGGCCGGCTGGTGCTCATGGGCGGCTCGGCGGGACGGGGCGGCAACGTCACCGCCGCCGCGGAGTTCAACGTGTGGGCCGACCCGGAGGCCGCGCAGCGCGTGCTGGGCTCCGCCGTCCCCACCGTGCTGGTCGGCCTGGACGTCACGCTGCCGACCGTCCTCGACGCCGACGGCATCGCCCGGTTCGCCGCGGCCGGGCCGGTCGGGGCGACCGCCGCCGCGGTCCTGCAGCAGTACCTCGACCACTCCCGCAGCAGCTACGGCACCACCGGCGTCGTGCTGCACGACGCGCTGGCGCTCACCGAGGCGATCGTCCCCGGCACGCTGGGCACGGTGCGCCGGGACGTCGTCGTCGACACCACCCTGGGCGCCGGCCGCGGCCAGACGCTGGTCGACCGGCGCGCGCCCTCGCGGGCCCCCACCGCCGTCGACGTGGCCGAGACCGTGGACGGCGCCGCGGCGGCGGACTTCCTGGTCGACCGGGTGGCGTCGCTGGCCCGGGCCCTCGGCTAGCGCGAGGAGCGGCCGGAGCTGGTGGCCGCCACGATGCCGACGGCGATGTCGCGCAGCTTGCGGTTGTAGCGCTGGGAGGCCTCCCGCAGGATGTCGAAGGCCTTCTCGGCGTCCACGCCGCGCTGGGCCATGAGCACGCCCTTCGCCTGCTCGATGACCGCCCGCGTCTCCATCGCCAGCCCCATGTTGCGCGCGTGCTCGGTCACCCGGTCCTGGGCGTCGGCGTTGACGACGGCGACCGCGACCGCCTCGGCGACCGCCCGCGCCGCCACCCGGGACTCCTCAGACGCGAACGCCTCCGGGTGCGTCGAGTAGACGTTCAGCGCGCCCACCGTGCTGCCCTGGTAGGGCAGCGGCGTGGACAGCGAGCTGCGCACCCCCACCTCGACCACCCGCCGCACGTAGTCCGGCCAGCGCTGCTCGGTGGTCATGTCGTCGATGCGCAGGACGACGCCGGCCCGCGCGGCGTCCAGGCAGGGGCCGTAGCCGCGCTCGTACTGCAGCTCGTCGGCGGTGAGCGCCAACTCCCCGGTGTGGGCGGCGGTGAAGCCCCGGTCGTCGCGGACCAGCGTGATCGACGTGGACTCCGCGCCGGGGATGCTGCGCGCCGCGATGTCGGTGACCTCGCCGAGCACCTCGGCCAGTCCGCGGTCGGCGAGCACCACCCGGCTCAGGTCACGCCACAGCGCCTCCACCCCCGCCAGTGTGCCCGCCCGGGCACGGCCGCGGACGGCACGGCACCCGGCGGTGCGGGAACCCCGGGCGTCGGCCAGGATGGTGCGGCGGCCGGGCGGGGACCCGGCCGGCTCCCCAACACCGGTGGAGGAGGTCGTCGTGGGCCAGCAGCCGTGGCCGCGCGAGCCCGTGCCCTCCCTCGCCGGGGACGTGTGGCACTGGCAGCTCGAGGCGATGCACGTCGTCTCCCGGGTGCGGGCCGACCTGCGGGCGAGGATCGCCCACCCCTCGGTCTCCTCGACGTCCACCGACGACGCGCGCGACGGGCTGCTGCTGGTCTTCGAGGAGCTCGCGTCCAATGCGCTGCGGCACGGCGGGGGCGCGGTGCGCGCGCTCGTCGTCGCCGGGACCGACGGCTGGCTGCTGGACCTCAGCGACGAGGCCCCCGACCACCCCCCGATCCCGGCCGTCGACCGCGACCCGGCCCTGGGCGGCATGGGCCTGCACCTGGTGGCCCAGCTGTCCACCGCCTACGGGTGGGAGGGCCGGCCCGGGCGCAAGCACGTCTGGGCGATGCTGCCCAACGGCCTGGCCCCCCTGGAGCCGGCCCAGGACCGCGTCCCCGAGCCCCGCGCCGGCGACCACCCCCGCCGGGAGTAGGACCGACCGACGGGCCGCGGCGACGAGTGCCGGGACGGGCTCAGCGGGTCGAACGGCCTCGGTGCAGGGGCCCGCGCCGAGCTCGCGCGGAGTGGGGGGCACCGAGGTCCTCCTGGGCAGCTGGACGCGGTGCCGTCCGGGAGGACGACGGTGCCATCGCCCGGGTGACGGCGGCGCAGAAGCGGTCGTGGTCCTCCCGCACCTCGGCCATCGGGGCGAGCACCTCCTCCTGCGCGACGGCGTCGACCGCCGCGTACAGCCGCTGCTCGACCCGCCGGGCCCGCCGCCGCGCGCGCAGCCCGACCAGGGGCCGGACCACCAGCGCCAGCAGCACCCCGGCCAGCAGCCCGCCCACCAGCAGCAGGGTGGGCAGCGGGATGCCCTCCACCCGGGGCAGCGGGACGACGTCGTCGAGCTGGAAGAACCCGAGCGCGACCAGCGCCAGCAGCCACAGCGCCCCGGCCAGCGCGACCAGGGTGAGCAGCCACTGCAAGGCCCCCACGCCGCGCTGCCACAGCGGGGTGCGCGGCGAGCCGAGGTCGGTGCTGCCCACGGCCCGGTCCAGCCGGTCGGCCAGCTGCTCCTCCGACACCTCGACGGTGCGCCGCAGCTCGTCGCGCCAGGCCTGCGGCAGCCCGTCCCCGGCCGCCTCCCGCGCCGCGCGCACCGCCCGGGTCACCCCTGCCCGCTGCACCGCACCGGCCGTCGGCAGCGACGTCCGGCCCACCGTCTCGCCCTCGCCGCGACCCAGGTGCAGCCGCTCGAGCGGGTCCGGGCGCAGCCGGCGCACCCACCGGACGACCGGCCACCCGGTGGTCGCCGTCCCGCTGCGGCGCACCGACCGCTCCACCGCGGAGACGACCGCGGGCACGCCGGCGGCGTCGGCCAGGGCGCCGGTCAGCTGGTCGTGCTCCGCGCGGCCCACGCCCCCGCCGGCCCCGGGGCGGGCCGGGAGACCAGCAGCGCAGTGCCCGGACAGCGCCCCGGCCGTCCCCCGCACGTCGGCGGTCAGCCGGTCGGTCGCCGCCCGCCGGGCGGACACCCGCCGGGCCAGCTCGGCGCGCAGCTCGCCGACTCCGGCGCCGGTGCGCGCCGAGACGGCCACCAGGGGCGTGTCGGCCAGGCCCTCCCGGTCCAGCAGGGTGCGCAGGTCGGTCAGGCAGGCCCGGGCGGCCGCGGCGTCGAGCCGGTCGACCTGGTTGAGGACGACGAGCAGCACGCCGGCGTGCCCGGCCAGCGGCAGCAGGTAGCGCTCGTGCACGGCGGCGTCGGCGTACTTCTCCGGGTCGAGCACCCAGACCAGCACGTCGACCAGCTGCACCAGCCGGTCGACCTCCAGCCGGTGCTCCTGCTTGACGCTGTCGTGGTCGGGGAGGTCCAGCAGCACCAGCCCGTCCAGCGCCCGCTCGGGGGCGTGCCGGTGCCGGCGGGGCACCTGCAGCCAGTCCAGCAGCCGGTCCTGGGGCTCACCCCAGACGGTGGCGTGCGCGACGCCGGTGGTCGGCCGGCGGACGCCGGGGGTGCTCACCTCCGCGCCGGACAGCGCGTTGAACAGCGTGGACTTGCCGCTGCCGGTGGCCCCGGCCAGCGCGACGACGGTGGCGTCGCCGAGCGCCTCGCGGGCGCCGGCCTTGGCCAGCAGGGCGCGGGCCTCGCCCAGCTCGGGCAGCTCCAGGCGGTCGCCGGCGACGTCGACGGCCTCGCGCAGCGCCGCCAGCCGGTCGGTCAGCGGCGGCGTGCGACCCCTCATGCCCGGTCCCGGGCCGCGGCGAGCGCGGCCGCGGCGGCCCGCAGGCGGGCCGGCGCCTCCGGGTCCGGCCCGGTGCCGTCGACGAGGGCGTCGAAGCGGCCCTGCTCGTAGCGCAGCAGCGCGTCGGCGCGGGCCTGCAGGTCCTCCCGCGCGCGGGCGGCCAGCGAGCGGACGGCGGCGTCGCCGAGCAGCGCCTCCAGCAGCCGCTGGCCGACGGCGGTCGTCGAGCCGGCGACCACGACCTCCCCGCCGGTGAGCCCGCCGGTCTGGGCGAACACGGCGACCATGACGACCGCGCCGGTGCCGTTCACGCCCCAGGAGAGCACCCGGGCCCGGTTGCGCTTGCCGGCCCCCTCCTCGCGGACCAGGTCCAGCACGTAGCCCTGCCAGTCGCGCACCTGCGCGGCGGCGGCCTCGGGGAAGTCCGGCGACACCCGGTCCAGCTCGTCGTCGGCGGCCGACATCAGCGCGGGGCCGCCGGGCAGCGCCCGCCACGCGGTCACGGTGCGCTCGGCGGCGCGGTCGGCCTCGGCGCGCAGCAGCGTCTCGACGCTGCTCTCCAGCGCGCCCTGCAGGTCGTCGGCGGGCGAGGTCCGGCCGGTGAGCGCGGCGCCGACCCGGTCCCGCAGCCGGCCGATCGAGCTCTGCAGCGAGCGCATCCACTCGCCGGTGCCGACGAACTCCTGCCACCGGGCGAGCACCTCGCCACGCAGCAGGCTGCCGCTGCGCACGCCCTCGCCGATCCCGTCGTAGGCGGCGGTGTAGGCCGCGGCGGCGGCCTGCCGCAGCGCGGCCGCGGCCTGCTCCTGCTCCTCGACGGCGGCGGCGACGCCGGCCACCCGGTCCTGCAGGCTGGCCAGCGCGCCGGTGAGCGTCTGCCGGACCACCGCGGCGCGCTGCCCCTGATCGGCGGCGAGCGCGTGCAGCCACTGCCGCAGCGGCGCGACCTGGTCCGGGGGGAGGAAGCCGTCGACCAGCGGCCGCTCCTCGACGACGAACAGCCGCACCCCGGACAGGCCGGCGCGCGCCAGCATCCCGGCGAGGTCGGGGGCGATCTCGGCGGCCGCGCCCGCCGGCACGCGGTCCAGCACGACGGCCAGCGCGGTGCCCCGCTCCTGCGCCGTCCGCAGCACGTCCCAGGGGACGGCGTCGGCGTAGCGGGCCGCGGTGGTCACGAAGACCCACAGGTCCGCGGCGGCCAGCAGCTGGGCGGCCAGCTCCCGGTTGGACTCCACGACCGAGTCGACGTCGGGTGCGTCCAGCAGCGCCAGGCCCGGCGGGACGTCGTCCCGCGGCACCAGCTGCAGCGTGCCGGGCCCGCCCTGCGGCTGCCCGTCGGTACCGCCGGTGACCCGCGCCAGGCCGGGCAGCACCCGGTCGCCGGAGAAGGCGGCCAGGTCGGCGCGGGCGCAGACCAGCACGGGGGCGCGGGTGGTCGGCCGCAGCACGCCCGGCGCCGTGACGCGGGCGCCCACGATGCTGTTGACCAGCGTGGACTTGCCGGCGCCGGTCGAGCCGCCGACGACGGTGAGCAGCGGGGCGTCGAGGTCGCGCAGCCGGGGCAGCAGGTAGTCGTCGACCTGCTCGACCACCCCGCGGGCGGCGCGGCGGGCGGCCTCGCTGCCCGGTGTGGCCAGGCCGAGCGGCGCGGCCGCGACGGCGTCCCTCAGAGCCGTCAGGGCCTCGGGCAGGCGGGCGGGGGCGGTCACGCCCCGGGACTATCCCGCCGGGGCAGTTCCTAGTCGGCCTGGCGGAGGCGCTCGAGCCGCAGTGCCTCGAAGACCCGCCGCCGCAGCCGGTCCTGCTCCTGCTCGGTCAGCCCCGGGAACTTCATGGAGATCAGCCAGCGCGGTCCCCGGGGTTCCACGCGGACCACCTCACCGGCCGCGGTGAAGGCGCCGCCCCCCAGCTCCAGGGTCACGTCCATGGGGGTGCCCGATGGCGGCTGCAGACCCCAGCCATCGAACCAGGCCCGTGCGCCGGCCTCGCTGAGGTCCACGGTCTGCCCGGTGATGAGCACTGCTCCGCACCGCGCCACGACCGGGAGCTCGACGCGGGCACGCACCGACTGACGCCGCTGGCTGGCCTCGGCCGGCCCGATGATCTGCAGGCTCCAGCGCAGCTCCGGGTCGGACCGGATCTCGGTCACCTCCGCGGGGAGCGACCGCCCGCCCGTCGGGCCACCCCACAGGACGTCCACGCGGTGCCCCGGCTTGACCTTGAGCTGCTCGGCGTACTCGGCGAGCACGAGCCGGACCCGCAGGTCGGTCCCGTCCGAGACCTCCACGTGACCGGGCAGCGCGACACCACGGGCCAGCGGGACGATCTCGGCTGAACCGCCCGGCTCGGGCCAGTCCACCCCGGCAACGCTCATCTTCGTCTCTCCGATCGGGTCCAGCACCCCGGGTGGACCGCGGCCAGAGGCATTCCGGCCGCACGACCCTGGGAGGCACGACGGTCCTGGGATCGGCCGGGGAGCCGTCGGGCTTTAGCGGAACCGCGGCCCGCGTCCCCCTCGGGGGCTGTGCGGATCAGAGGGCGCGGGCCCGGTCCTCGCGCAACGCCCGGAACACACGGCGGCGCAGCCGGTCCTGCTCCTTCTCCGGCAGGGCGGTGAAGCGCAGGGACAGCGTCCACCGACCGCCCCGCACCTGGTACCAGGCCAGCTCGGCCGGGGTGACGAGCGCGCCGTCCTCGAGCTGCAGCGCGACGGCGACCGTGGCCCCCGGCGGCGGAGGCGGGCCGTAGGCATCGACGGCGGCGCGGACGCCGGTCTCACTGAGGTCGAGGACGTCCCCCTCGAGGTCGGCACCGTTGATGGTCACGGTGAGCGACAGCAGGAGGCGGCCGCGGACGGCCTCCCGGCGCTGCACCGGCTCGGCTGGTGCGGTGACGTCCAGGTGCCAGCGCGGCACGGCGCCGCGCTCGACCGTGGCCACCTCGGCCGTCACCATCCGGACGTCGGGCGCGTCGCGCCAGACGAGCCGCACCTCCTCGCCGATGCGGACGACCTGCTGCCCGGGGAAGTCCCCGACCGACGGTCGGAGGACCACCGTGGCCGCGTCGGCGGCCTCGACCCTGGCGCTCACGGAGACCCGGTGCTCGGCCAGCACCACCTCCACCTCACCGTCCCGGTGCGGGTGGTCGAACCCGGGCGTACTCATGGTGCCCCTCCGTTCACAAGCGACCACGGGCAGTGACAGAACCCGTGCGGCGGAACGGTAACCCGCCATCGGTCCCCTCCACCACGGATGACCGCTGCGTCGGCGTGCCGTCCGGGTACGACGCCGGGCACCTCGTCGAGGGACGCGAACTCGTGGTGGTCCGTGTCCCGTGGCCACGGGTTCGTCGCACTCCCGGGGAGCGGTCCCGCGGCCGCGGAGGAGCACGGTCAGCGGCGGGTCAGCGCGCCGGGCAGCCGCGGCCGGAAGCTGCGGCGCACCCGCTGCCACCGGTTGGGCGTCCGCTCGGCGTCGAGCAACTCGGTGTCGGCCAGCACCTGCTCCACCGGGCCGAGGTCGGGCGGGTCGAAGGGCACCAGCGAGCGCCCGACCGGCCGGCACAGGGCCTCCACGGCCTGCACCAGCGACCCGCCGGAGGCCTCGACCGCCTCCGCGACCGCGGACGGCGGCACGCCGAGGTGCTCACCCAGCAGCCGGTCGCGCAGGCCGGTGATCGCGGCGCTCTTCTCGGCCGCGCGCGGGTCGCCGGGGCGCACCTCGATGGAGACGTCGCACTCGGTGTCGAGCCCCATCGACCGGTTGTTCAGGTTGGAGGACCCGATCCGCAGGAACCGGTCGTCGACCACGGTGACCTTGGCGTGCACGTAGATCGGCCGCCGTCGCTCGGTCACCGGCACGTAGAGCCGGAAGCGGCCGTGGACGTCGGCCTCCCGCACCAGGGCGAGCAGCTTGGCGCGGGCGGTGCCCATCGCCTTCTCCTGCAGCCACCCCTCGGCGGTCTCGGGGTTGACGACGACGACCTCGGGGCCGTCGGGCTCGCGCAGCCGCTCGGCGATGGCCTCGGCGATCCGGCGGTTGGCGAAGTACTGGCTCTCGATGTAGACGCTGCGCCGGGCGCCCGCGATGACGGCCAGCCACAGCAACTCGATCTCGTGCACCAGGCTGGTGCCGCCGTGCTCCGGCCGGGTGCGGGAGATGGCGACGTCCACGTCGGTGAGCAGCGGCTCGACGTCCGGCGGCCAGCAGGCCTCGACGTCCTCGACCGGCTCCAGCGAGCGTCCCGTGCCGCTCTCCCACCGCTCCCGCGCCAGGTCGCCGATCGCCCGGGCGGCCGGGCCGGAGACCAGGCTGGTCACGTCGTGCCACGGGCCGGTGAGCTGGTGCGACGAGGGACGGCGGCGCAGCGGGTGGCGGTCGAGGTGCTCGGAGGTGTCCCAGCGGTCGGCGGTGACGTCGATGCCGCCGGCGAAGGCCAGGCAGTCGTCGACCACCACGATCTTCTGGTGGTGCGCCCCGCCCACCGGGTGGTGCGTGTCGACCGTCATCCTCAGCCGGTCGGGGGTGCGCCGGTCGAGCAGCACCACCGGCACCAGGCCGCGGCCGAGCGCGCCGATCACGCCGTAGTCCCAGACCAGGACGCCGATCTCCAGCTGCGGGTTGGTGCGGACGGCCTCCTCCAGCACCCGCCCCAGCTTGTCCGGCCGTCGTCGTCCGCTGCGGTGCCGTCCGGCGCCGCGGGGGTCCATCCGGATCCGCGGGTCGAAGTCCCAGCCGATGAACAGCACCCGGTGCCGCGCCCGCAGCACCGCGCCGCGCAGCGCGGCGAAGTAGTCGGCGGCGTCCACGAAGACCGCGTGCCGCTCGGCCCGTTCGATCCGCCAGCAGGTCTCCCCGGGGACCAGCAGGTCCTCGGTGGCGACCGGCCCGGTGCCCTCCCCCGACATCCGGGTCAGCCGTTGCGGCGGACGTAGGAGGTGACGAAGTCGCGCAGGCTGCGGGTCGGCCGCAGCCACGCGCCGTCCGCCGGGAGGGCGTCCAGCCGGACCCGGTCCAGCGGGACCGCGAAGGCGCCGGGCACGTCCTCGATGTCGATGAACTCCAGCAGCTCGGAGCTGATCGCGTAGCCGGCGACCTCGCTGAAGGCGACCACCGTGACCTGGGTGCCGAGACGGGCCAGCGCCTCCAGCGGCTCGGCGAAGTTGCGTCCGTCGCCGGAGAACACGACCAGCCGGCGCAGCCGGTGGCTGTGCCGGCGGACGTCGATGTGGTCGAGCATCGCCTGGTCGATGTCGTCGTCGGGCTGCTGCTTGGGCCGGGCGAAGACGGCGTAGCCGAAGCTGCGCAGCGCCTCCACCCACCGCTGCAGGCTGCCCACCACGGGCGGGATGTTGGCGAAGACGCAGGCCTCGACCTCCGGCGCGTCCGGCGCTGCGCCGCCACCCGGCCCGACCCCGCCGGCGCCCTGGACGAACCAGGCGGCGATCGCGTCGAACCGGGGCCGGGTCTCCGCGGTGGGCCGGGCACCGATGACCGTCGACAGGGTCATGTCGATGTTGGGCGCGTCCCAGATGAGCAGGTCCAACGCCGGGCGCCCCCGCCCGTCCGGGTCGTCGTGCCGCGCCGTCTCGGCGGCCAGGTCCAGGTCGGTCACGGGGGCAGTCTGCCTGGCCGGTGCCTCGGCGGGGGACGGCGCGGCGGTCCAGCGTGGTGGACCGGCCGGGGAGGTCGCCCGCCGCGGCGTCCTGCGGCGCAGCCGGAGGGCTCGCACAGGGCGCTCAGTGGGCGCGGCCGCGCAGCGCCAGGGCGCACGAGTCGCCGCCGGCGGCGCGCACCCGGGAGGCCCACCGGGGGACGTCGGCCGCCGGCATCGGCCGGGCCAGCAGGTAGCCCTGGGCCAGCTCGCAGCCGGCCTCGCGGACCATCTGCAGGTGCGCCGGGGTCTCCACGCCCTCGGCGACCGAGCGGATGCCGATGGTGCGGGCCAGCGACACGATCGCGGTCAGCACCGACCCGCTGCCGCCCGCGGCCAGCCGGGCGGCGGCGGTGAGCAGCGACCGGTCGATCTTCAGCGTGCCGATGGGCAGCGCGAGCAGCTGGGCCAGCGAGGACCAGCCGGTGCCGAAGTCGTCGATGGCGACCACGACGCCGGAGTTCTGCAGCAGCGACAGCTGGTCCTCGGCGCGCGTGGGGTCCTCGGCGACGCTGGTCTCGGTCAGCTCCAGGACGAGGTTCTCCGGGGCGAGCCCGGAGTCGTGCAGGGCCACCCGCACGTCGTGCACCAGGGTCTCGGCGGAGAAGTGGCGGGCGCTGATGTTGACCGACATGCGCAGCGGCAGGCCCCCGGCGGCCCACTCGGCCGCCTGCCGGGTGGTCTCGCCGAGCAGCCAGCGGGTGATGGGGATGAGCTGGCCGGTCTCCTCGGCCACGGAGAGGAAGGCGGCCGGGGACAGCAGCCCGCGCTCGGGGTGCTGCCAGCGCAGCAGCGCCTCCACGCCCTCCGGCTCGCCGGTGTCCACCCGGACCAGCGGCTGGTAGTGGACGACGAGCTCGTCGACGGCGCCGTCGCGCAGCCGGTTGGCCACCTCCAGCCGCCAGCGCGCGGCCTCGCGCAGCCCCGGTGAGAAGACGTGCACCTGGTCGCGGCCGGCGCCCTTCGCGGCGGCGGCCGCGGTGTCGGCGTCGCTGAGCAGCTGGTGGACCCCGTCGCCGCCGGGCTGGGCCGCGGCGACCCCGATGCTGGCGGTCAGCGGGACGGGGATGCCCTCGGCGCAGAAGGGGCGCGTCAGCGCCGTCCGCAGCCGGAAGGCGAGCGCCGCGGCCTCGGCGGCGTCGCAGCCCCGGGCCAGGACGAGGAACTGGTCGCCGCCGAGCCGGCCGACGACGTCGCACGGGCGGACCTGCTCGCGCAGCCGCGCGCCGACCTGGCGCAGCAGCTCGTCACCCACCTCGTGGCCCAGCGAGTCGTTGACCGCCTTGAAGCCGTCGAGGCCCAGCAGCAACAGCGCGCCCCGGCCCGGGTCGCGGCCCAGGGCCTCCCCGACCAGCTCGAGCAGGCGGGCGCGGTTGGGCAGCTCGGTGAGGTCGTCGTGGGCGGCGCGCCAGGCCAGGGCCTGCTGGTCGCGCACCCGTTCGGTGATGTCGGTGTGCGTGACGACGACCTGGCCGGAGGGCTCCACCCGGGCCGCCTGCAGGCGGAAGTACGCGCGCTGGGAGCCCATCGCGTGCGCGTAGTCGTGGACGAAGGGGGGGTCGGCCGCACGGGGCCCGCCGGTGACCAGGCCGCCGATGCCCGCGCCGATGATCCGCCGGTCCTCGGCGGTCAGGTGTTGGGACAGGACCTCGAGGTAGCTGTCGCCGATCACGCCCGGCCGCAGCCCGGCGTCCCGGATGACCTCCCCCGTCTCGGTCCAGCGCCGGTTCGCCGACACGATGCGCCCGTCGCCGTCGAGGAGCACGGTCGCCTGCGGCAGCGCCTCGAGGACGGCGGTCAGCTGGGCGACCCGGTCGGCGCGCCGCTGGTCGCTGCGGTGGTGGTCGTCGACGTCGCGGATGAAGGCGGTGAGCCCGTCGGGGTCGGCGAAGGCGCGGATCTCGAACCAGCGGCCCTGCGGGGCGTGGAAGTAGGTGAAGACCCGGTCCCGGCCGTCGGCGAACACGGCCCGGTACTCGGCCTCGATGACGGTGCCGGCGACCTCCGGGAAGCAGTCGAGCGCGCGCTGCCCGACCATGTCCTCCACGCGGCGGGCGAGCAGTGCGGCGGCGGCGGCGTTGACGTAGGTGAACCGCCACTCGCGGTCCAGCCGGTAGACGCCGTCCGACACGGCGGACAGCGGGTCGACCGTGTCGACGTGCACGCGTGACTGCACCCTGCCCGCTCTCTGCTTCCCCCTGAGGCACACGCAAGTCCCACCCCGCAGGACTCCGCCGTCCGGCCGCCCTGCGACGGCGCCCGGCGTCCGATGCGCAACCGAGGGTAACCACACACGTGTGGTTTGGGAGCAGGAACGGCACAGTTCCGTCACCCTGTGCTCCGGAGCACCGGGCGGACGGCGTCCCGGCCTGCACCGTTGCGGTCAGCGCGCCGGGACGGGCGTCTCCTCCCCCACGTGGGCGATGTGCCCGAGCTGCCGCCAGATGAGGGCGAGGATGACCGCGGAGCCGACGAAGCCGAACCAGAACGGACCGGTGATCCCCCAGACGCGGGCGATCAGCCCGCCGACCAGCTGGCCGACGAGGATGCCGCTGAAGCCGCCCATGGCGGCGAGGCTCCCGACGCGGCCCTGCAGGCCGATCGGGACGGCGCGCATCCGCACCGTCCGCGACGTCGTCCCCCACACGAAGGCGTGCGCCCCGAAGACGGCCATGACCACCATGGCGACCCAGGCGGTGGTGGTGAGGGCGAGGACCAGGTGGGTGAGGGTCTCGATCACCAGCCCGACGCGCATGAGGGTGGCCAGGCCGGCGCGCCGCTCGAGCCAGTCGTAGGCCGCCGTCCCGGCGAAGCCGCCCAGGGCGCCCATGGAGGTGAGCACGCCGTAGCCGACCGGGCTGAGGCCCAGCCGCTGGTCGGCGTACAGGACCAGCACCGCCCAGGCGGCGCCGAAGGTGACGTTGAAGCTGACGCTGGTGAGCGTCAGCGTGCGGACGGCCGCGTTGCCCCAGACCCAGCGGAGCCCCTGGGCGATGTCCCGGCGGACGTGGGCGCGCTCGGCCGGCCGCTCGTGCGCCGGCAGCCGCATGCGGGAGACGAGCAGCGCGCCCAGCACGAGCAGCACGGCCTGGGTGACGAACGGCCACGCCGTCCCGGCGACGAAGAGCACGGCGCCCAGGGCGGGACCGGCCAGCTCGTTCATGGTCAGCGTGCCGGCCATCAGCCGGGCGTTGCCGACACCGAGGTCCGCGCGGCCGACCACCATCGGCAGCAGCGTGCCGGAGGTGACGTCGGCGAAGACCTCGGCGGTGCCGAGCACGAACAGCGCCGCGAGGATGGCGGCGATGCCGACGTCCCCGGTGGCCAGCGCGACCGCGAGGACGGCGAGCACGCCGGCGCGGGCGAGGTCGATCGCGGCGACGAGGCGGCGGCGGTCCACCCGGTCGGCGAGGACGCCGGCGTGCAGCCCGAACAGCAGCCACGGCAGCCGCTGGACGAGTGCGCCGAGGGCGACGAGGAGCGGGTCCTGGGTCTGGCTGGCGACCAGCAGGGGACCGGCGGCCAGGGCGATGCCGTCGCCGAGGTTGGTGACCCAGGAGGCCCCGACCAGCCAGCGGAACGGGGTGCCCATCCGGGCGGGCAGCACCGCCTCGCTCAGCCCCCGCACGGGTACGGACTGTAGGCGGCCCCTGAACACCCGTCCCCCGCATTCCGGTGGCCGTGCGGGGTCGAACGGGTCGTCCGCCGGTCAGGCGGCGCTGGTCAGGGGTGGTCCGGTGTTGCCCGGGCCGGTGCGGATCCGGGTGCCGTCGGGGCGCCAGGTGCGCCATCGGCCGTCGGTGCCGCGTTCGACGCGGAAGCCGTGGTGGACCTTGGTGTGGTGCCGCTCGCAGAGCAGCGCGGAGTTCTCCACGGAGGTGTCCCCGCCGTTGGCCCACTCGAGCACGTGGTGCACGTCGCACCACCAGGCCGGAGCGCCGCACCCGGCGAAGACGCAGTGCCGGTCGCGGCGTTCCACGGCCCGGCGCAGGTGCGGCGGCACGACCCGCTGGGTGCGCCCCACGTCCAGCGGCAGCCCGGCCGGGCCCATCACGATCCTGGTGACGGCCCCGTCGCAGGCCAGCCAGCGGGCCCGGGCGGCCGACACGACCGCGCCGGAGGCCAGCTCGGCCGCACCTGCGCCGGTGGCCGGGTCGGCCAGGTCCTCGACGTCGACGGTGACCACGACGTGCGGCTTCACCGTCCGGAGCACCGGCAGCCCGCCGCCGGCCAGGGCGTTGTCGGCCAGCTGCGCCAGCGCGTCGGCCTGCTGCTGGGTGCGGGTGCGCCCGTCGGCGGCGGCGCGGCCGGCCTGCACGACCGCCTCGACCGCGGTGGCGACCTCCTCCCCGCCGACGGCGTCCAGGTCGCCGCGGAAGCTGACCGACCCGTCGGCGTGCCGGGTGATCGACAGCCGCCGCCCCTCGGTCGGATCGGGTTCGGGGCCGTCGGCGTCGAGGCGGTCGGCGTAGTGCCGCACCGCACGGGCGGTGTCCGCCTGGGGATGGCGGCGGGCGACGCCGGTGAGCAGCCCGTCGACCACGCGCAGGTCCACGCCCTGCCCGGCGGCCAGCGCCAGCTTGGCCGGGTCGGCCACGGTGCCGAGCACCGCGGCCTGCTCGCCGGTCACCTCCCCGGCGGCGAACGCGGCGGCCATCGCCGGCAGGTGCCCCAGCGCCCGGCCGGCACGGACCACCCGGGCGGCCTCGGCACCGGACAGGTGCCCGTGCCCGCGCAGCCAGGAGGCCATGGTCGTGAGCCCGTCGTGCCCGGCGGCGCCGGACACCTCGCACTCGGCCACCGTGCGGGCGATCTCCGCGGCGAGCCGGTTCAGCGCCAGCAGCAGCGGCCGCAGCCGCTCCAGCAGCGCCGGGCCGACCAGCGGCGCGAGGTCCTCCGCGGCCAGGGCGTCCAGCGCGTCCGACAGGCCGTCCACCACACCTCCCACCGGCTCGATCAGGTGTTCGAAGTCTACCGCCGTCGCAGCGGCTGATCAACACGAACCCGCAGCTCAGACGCCCGTCCACAGATGTCAGCGGGGTCTTGCCGCGGCCGACGGAGGGTGCTCGCCGGTCGTCCTGCCACTCCCGCAGCAACCGCCGCAACGTGGCTGCCGCCAGCGCATCCCCGCCGGCGGCACCCAGCCGGTGGCGGAACTCGGCGCCGTCGCAGTCACCGCGCTCCTCGAGGAGCAGGCCAGGGTGTGGTGGCTGTGGTCGTCAGTGGCCGCGATGCCGCTGCGGTAGGCGGCCTCCGCGGCGTCCGGCGCGCACACCTCCCGCGCCTCCGCGGTGCGCCCGGTGGTCGCAGCGGATCGGCCAGGGCCGCCCGCGCGGGCGGGTGGTGGTCCGCCCCGGCGCGCAGGGCGTCCTCCAGCGCGGGGTCGCGGGTGCGGTCCCCCGCCAGCAGGCGACGACGGCTCCGCCACCGGGTGGCCGGCTCGGGCGGCGACGAGCTCGGCGTCGGGGCGGTCCCCCAGCTCGTCGAGCAGGACGGCCAGCTGCAGCGTGCCCTCGCCGTCCCCCGGCGTCATCGGCCGCACGGAAGGCGCGCGGGGCCCCGCCAGGTCACCGAGCTCCTCCAGCGCGGTGCCGATCGGCGCACGGGCTCCACCGTCACCTGCCGCGAGTGCCGCCGCGAGCGCAGCGAGCGCCTCGGCCGGCCGAGGTCCAGCAGCACCAGGCCCCGGTCCAGCCGGGCGACGAGGTCCACCGGGTGCTCAGCGCAGCGGGTGGACCAGCCGGCCGATCGCCAGCCGGGCCAGGGGCGCGTAGCCGAGCACCACCGGGGCCGGGCCGGTCACCCGCAGCCCGGTGGTGCTGCCGCCGTCCGGGGCGCCGGTGACCCAGTGCAGCAGGTGCAGCCGCACCGGCCCGGCCGACACCGTCCACGACCACTCCCGCGCCGCCTCGTCCACCGCCTCGACGACGAACGGCAGCGTCACCCCGAGCGGGCCGTGCACCCGGCCGCGCACGCCCGCGGCGAGCCGGGCGACGGGCACGGAGACCCCGGTGATCTGCGGCGCCCACTGCGGCCAGCGGGCCGGGACGGCGTAGCGCTCCCAGACCTCGCCCGGCGCCTCCGGCCCGGTCGCGTGCAGGGTCAGGACGGTCACGGTGTCTCCTCTCCGGCCGGCACCGGCCGGGTGCGGCACTGCACGACGACGGCCACGAGCCCGTCGGCCGACCCGGACGCGTGCTCCTCGCCCGGCGCCCACAGCGCCGCCTCGCCGGCCCGCAGCGGGCGGCGCTCGCCCGGCGGCCCGGACACCCAGCCGGCGCCCTCGACCACCAGGTACAGCAGCCACCACCGGGTGGGGTGCCGGCCGATCACGCCGCCGGGCGCCACCCGGACCACGTCGACGGCGAACCCGTCCTCGGGTCCCCGCACGAGCGCCGCCCGCAGCAGCTCCACCCCGCCGCTGCCGTACGCGACGAGCGACCGGGCGGACGGCGTCAGGAGCTCCACGCCGTCACGCCGGCGGGCCGCCGACGAGCAGCTGCCGCAGCATCTGCATCGCGAGGGACACCGACCGCTGCCGCACCGCCGACCGCGAGCCCGGCAGCACGACCGAGCGGGGCAGCTCCTCGGAGTCCGGGCCGATGGCGCACAGGTGCACCGTGCCGACCGGCTTCTCCGCCGTCCCGCCGCCCGGTCCGGCGATGCCGGTGATGCCCACGCCCACGTCGGCGCCGAAGCGGGACCGCGCGCCTCCTGCCAGCGCCCCCGCCACCTGCGGGCTCACCGCCCCGTGGGCGGCCAGCAGCTCCGGCGGGACGCCGACCAGCGCCTCCTTCGCCGAGTTCGCGTAGGACGCCACCCCGCCGAGCACCCACGCCGAGGACCCGGCCCGCTCGGTCAGCCGGGCCACCAGCAGCCCGCTGGTGCACGACTCCGCCGTGGCCACGGTCAGCCCGCGGTCGGCGAACGCCGAGGCGACGACCTCGTCGACCGTCGGGCCGGTGGAGAACAGGGTCTCGCCGTGCGCCTGCGTCACCGCCGCGACCAGCCGGTCGTACTCCGGCTGGGCGTCGGCGCCGTAGCGGGTGACGATCTCCAGCTCGCCGTCCCGCAGGCAGGTGGTGACCTCCAGCCCGGGGAACTCCGCCTGCCGCAGCGTGGCCGCCAGCTGCGACTCCAGCGTCCCCCACAGCCGCAGGGTCTCCTGGCGCAGCTCCTCGCGGCCGGCCAGCGCGTGCTGGACCGGGGCGGCGGCCAGCGCCGCCGGCCACATGCCCTGCAGCTCCGACGGCGGCCCGGGGAGGACGAGGACCACCGGTCCGCCCCGCCCCTCGGCCGGGGGGACGACCAGGCCCGGCGCCGTCCCGACCGGGGCCAGCACCGTGGCGCCGTCCGGCACGAGGGCCTGCTTGCGGACGCCGGCCGCCGTCGCCTCCGGGTCGGCGCGCCAGCCGCGGCGGGCCATGAGCCGCTCGACGATCGCGGCGATCTCCCGCTCCAGCGCCGGGTCGACCGCCGAGGGGCGGCCCTGCACCTCGCCGACGACCTCGGCGGTCAGGTCGTCGGCGGTCGGCCCCAGCCCGCCGGTGGTGACCACCAGGTCCTCGCCGGCGAGGAAGCGCAGCGCGTCGACCAGGTCCGCGGGCCGGTCGCCGACGACGACCACCGCCCCGACGTCGACCCCGAGGCGGCGCAGCTCCTCGGCCAGCCAGGGGCCGTTGCGGTCGATCACCCGCCCGGTGAGCACCTCGGTCCCGGTGACGACGATCCCCGCGCGCACGCCCACCCGGCCGACCCTAGTGAGCCCCCGGCCGGTCCGCGCCGCCTGCCCGACGGCGGGCGCGCGGCCCGATACCGTCCGGGGACGGACCGGTCCCGCCGGGCCGGTGCCCGCCCGCGTCCCGAGCGAGGAGCGACCGTGCCGCAGCCGACCCCCAGCCCCGAGCCCCCGGCACCGCGCCGCCCGGCCGACCCGCGCACCCCGGACCCCGCGCCGGCCGCCGCAGCCGCGCACCCGTCGCCCCCGGACGGCGGCGTGCAGCCGATCGGGCCGGTCGGGGCCGTGCCCGGCCCGGCCCCCGCCGCGCCACCGCCGGCCCCCGCCGTCCCGCCGCGCGCCCGGCGGACGGCGACCGCCCCGGCCCGCCGGCCCCGGACCCCGCGCCCGCCGCAGGTGCGGGCCGCCCGCGTGGGCGCCGGCCTGGCCGCGCTGTCCCTGCTGCTGCTGCAGGGCGGCCTGCTGACCGGCGCGGGCGGCGTGCCGCTGTGGACGGCCGCGCCGCTGTGGTCGGCCTCCGCCACGCTCGCCACCCTCGCCGGGGTGGTGCCGTTCGCCGGCCGCCTGCTGCCCGCGGTCCGCCGGCGCCCCGACGCGGCCTGGCAGGTCGCCGCCGCGGGGCTGACCGGCACGGCGGTGTTCTGGGTGCTCGTCGTGCTCCCGCGGGTGGACACCGACCGCGGGTTCGTGCTCACCGCCGCGCTGGCCGCCCTCGGCGCCGCGCTGTGGGTCGCACCCGGCCGGGACGGGGGCTGACCGCCGCGGGTCAGCGGTCGCTGCGGTCCCGGTCGTCGTCCACGTCGTCCGGTGCCGGGTCCTCCACGGCCGGGTCGTCCCCGGCCGGGTCCTCCGCCGGCTCCTCCTCCGGGAGCTCCTCGTCCGGCTGCTCCGGCGTGGGCGGTGCCCACGGGTCCACCGCCTCGGGGGCCACCGGCTCCCCCTCCGCCGTCCGCTCCGGGGGGGTGGCTGACGGGGACGGCGTCCCGGAGGGCGCGGCGTCCGCCGGCCGCTCCTGCCCGGGCGTCGGCGGCGTGCTCGGCGTGGGCTCCGCCGGCGCGGGCGCCGACCGCCGCGGCACCTCGTACCCGTCGGCCACCCGGCTGGCCGACGCGGGCGGGCGCTGCGGGACCGGTGCGGGCTCGGGGGCGACCGCGAAGGACACCCGGACGGCGTCGCCGGCCCGCAGCTGGGCGCCGGCCGGGTCGACGGCGGTGACCCGGCCCGGGGTCGCGGCCGCGGTGACGTCCTCCACCCGCTGCACCAGCAGCCCGAGCGCGGACAGCGCCAGCGCGGCCTCGTCCACCTCCCGGCCGACGTAGTCCTCCGCGGCCAGGACGATGCGGGCGTCCTCGGTCCGGGCGGCGACCACGGTGGGCAGGCGGTCGTCGCCGCCGGCGGAGACCGCCGCGAAGACGCCCGCGGCCGCGCCGGCGCCCAGCAGCAGGGTCACCACCGGCACGAGGACGGCGGCCAGCCGGCGCCGGTGGCCGGCGGCGGACGCGCCGGCCGCGTCGCCGGGCGCGCGGTGCCGCCCGGTCGGCGGGCCGGGCCGGACGGCGGTCAGGGTGGGCGGCGGCTCGGGCTGCAGCCGGCCGGCGCGCACGTCGTCCACCGCCGCGACGAAGGCGGCGCCGTCGGGGATCCGCGCCGCGGGGTCCTTGACCAGGGCCCGCCGGATCAGCGTGCGCAGCCCGCCGGGCAGGTCGTCGGGCAGCGGGTCGGGGTCCTCGCGGACCTGCTTGAGCGCGATGGTGACGGCGTTCGCGCCGTCGAAGGCCGGGTGGCCCGTCAGGCACTCGTAGCCGACCAGGCCCAGCGCGTACACGTCGCTGGCCGGCAGCGCGTGCCGGCCCTCGGCCACCTCGGGGGCCAGGTACTGCGGGGTGCCGATCACCTGCCCGGTGCGGGTGAGCGGCACGCTGCCGGCCGACCAGGCGATGCCGAAGTCGGTGATCTTCACGCTGCCGTCGTCGCGGACCAGGATGTTGCCCGGCTTCACGTCGCGGTGCACCAGCCCGACCCGGTGGGCCTCGGCGAGCGCGGAGGCGGCCTGCTCGAGCAGCGCGAGCGTGGCCGCGGCCGGGAGCCGCCCGTCCTGCTGCAGCAGCGCCGAGAGCGGCCGGCCCTCCACCAGCTCCATGACCAGGTAGGCCAGCGTCTCGCCGCTGCCGTCGGTGGCCTCGGTCTCGCCGTAGTCGAAGACCGCGGCGATGTGCGGGTGGCTCAGCGCGGCCGCGTGCTGGGCCTCGGCGCGGAAGCGGGCGCGGAACGTGGGGTCGCCGGTGTACTCGCTGCGCAGCACCTTGACCGCGACCGGCCGGCCGAGCAGGACGTCGGTGCCGCGCCAGACCTGCCCCATGCCGCCGGCGGCGATCAGCTGGGCGAGCTCGTACCGCTCACCCACGCTGCGCCGACCAGGCTCCACCACCGCGGCCACCCCCCGCCCGTGCTCGTCCGCGGCCCCGGGACGACAGCGCCCCCGACCGTGGATCATCTGCTCCCCGTCCGAGCACACACCCCCGGGTGCTCTGCTCGCACCCGGCAGGCGTGCCACCGTCGTCCGACACCCATCGTCCCAGGTGTACGCCGTCCCCGGGGGGAACGGTTCGTCACGAACCGGCGACGACGGACCGGCCGCGGGGTGTCCGGGCGCGCTTGCCAGGACCCCGCCCGGCTGTGACGGTGGACACCGCGGCGCCCGGCGGAGGGCGCCGGGCGACGGAGGGGGGCGGCGGCGGTGAGCACCTACACCGACCGGCCGTGGCTGGCCCTCTACCCCGAGGGCGGGCCCACCGACATCGCGCCCGAGCAGGCCACGGTGCTCGACGTGTTCCGGGCCTCGCTGGCCGCCGCGCCGGACGCCGTGGCGATCCGCTACTTCGACGGCGTCCTCACCCTCGCCGACCTCGACACCGCCTCCGACGCCCTCGCCGTGGGCCTGGCCGACGCCGGCTTCGCCCCCGGCGACCGGATCGGCCTGTACGTGCAGAACGACCCGGCGTTCGTCATCGGCCTGCTCGGCGCGTGGAAGGCCGGCGGCGTCGCGGTGGCGGTCAACCCGATGAACCGGGCCCGCGAGCTGACCCACCTGCTCACCGACTCCGGGGCCACGGCACTGCTGTGCCTGGAGGAGCTGTACGAGTCCGTGGCCCGCGACGTCCTGCCCGGCACCCGGGTGCGCACCGTGGTCACCTGCTCGGCCCTGGACCGGCAGTCGCGGGACGACGAGCGGGTGCTCGGCGGCGTCGTCCGCTCCCGGCCGGAGGGCACCCTGGACCTGGAGGAGCTGGTCACCACCACGGCCGGGCGGCGACCGGCGGCGGCGTCCCTGGCCGCGGACGACGTGGCGGTCCTGACCTACACGTCGGGGACGACCGGCGTGCCCAAGGGCGCGATGAACACCCACGCGAACGTGGTGTTCAACGCCCAGGTCTACCGGGACTGGGTGGGGCTGACCCCGGACGACGTCGTCCTGGGCGTGGCGCCGCTGTTCCACATCACCGGCCTGGTCGGGCACGTCGCCGTCGCGCTGCTGACCCCCTGCCCGCTCGTGCTGGCCCACCGCTTCCACCCCGAGGTGGTGCTGGACGCCATCCGCGAGCACCGGCCGACGTTCACCGTCGGGGCGGTCACGGTGTTCATCGCGCTGGCCGGGGTGCCCGGCGTCGGCCGGGAGGACTTCGCGTCGCTGCGCACCGTCTACTCCGGCGGCGCGCCGATCGCCCCGGCGGTCACCGACTCCTTCGAGGCCGTGACCGGGCGGTACATCCACAACGTCTACGGGCTCACCGAGACCAACTCGCCCTCGCACGCGGTGCCGCTGGGCCGGCGGGCGCCGGTGGATCCGGCCTCGGGGGCGCTGTCGGTCGGGGTGCCGGTCTACAACACCGTCGTCCGGGTCGTCGGCGAGGACGGCGGGGAGCTGCCCGTGGGCGAGGTCGGCGAGCTGGTCACCTCCGGGCCGCAGGTGGTGCCCGGCTACTGGGGCCGGCCGGAGGCGACCGCGGAGTCCCTGCCCGGCGGCGAGCTGCGCACCGGCGACGTCGGGTTCATGGACGCGGAGGGCTGGTTCTACCTGGTCGACCGCAAGAAGGACATGATCAACGCGGCCGGCTACAAGGTGTGGCCGCGCGAGGTCGAGGACGTCCTCTACGGGCACCCCGCGGTGCGCGAGGCGGCCGTGGTGGGCGTCCCGGACGCCTACCGCGGGGAGACGGTGAAGGCCTTCGTCTCGCTCAAGCCCGGCGCCTCGGTGACGCCGGAGGAGGTCATCGCCTTCGCCCGGGAGCGGATGGCCGCCTACAAGTACCCGCGGACGGTCGAGGTGGTCGCCGAGCTGCCCAAGACGACGACCGGCAAGATCCTGCGGCGGGAGCTGCGCGACCCGGCTCCCGGATGACGACGGACGAGAGGGGGGCGCGACGGTGCCCGAGACCGTGACCCGCGAGGACGCCGGCGGGGTCGCCACGATCACCATGCTGCGCGCGGGGCTGACCCACGAGTCGCGGCGCGAACTGCTCGACGCCGTGCGGGGGGTCGCCGCCGACGACGCGGTGCGGGCCGTGGTGCTCACCGGCACCGGCCGGGCCTTCTGCGTCGGGCAGGACCTCGGCCAGCACGTGGCGGCGCTGCGCGGGGACGCCGCGACGTCGCTGTCGGTGGTCGAGGAGGAGTACAACCCGCTGGTGCTGGCCCTGGCCGGGCTGCGGGTCCCGGTGGTCGTGGCCGTCAACGGCGCCTGCGCCGGCGCGGGCCTGGGCATGGCGTTGGCCGGTGACCTGCGGGTGGCCGCCGCGGGCGCGAAGTTCACCACCGCGTTCGCCGGCATCGGCCTGTCCAGCGACTCCGGGCTGGCCTCCCGCCTGGTGCACTGCGTGGGCGGCTCGCGCGCGGCCGAGCTGCTGCTGCTGCCCGAGCCGTTCCTCGCCGAGACCGCGGCGCAGTGGGGGCTGGTGCACCGGGTCGTGGAGCCCGAGCGGGTGCTCGCCGAGGCGCAGGCGCTGGCCGCGCGGCTGGCGGCCGGGCCCACCGCCGCCCACCGGGCGATCAAGACCGTGCTGGCCACGGCGGCCACCGACCGGCTCGAGGACACCCTGGCGCTCGAGGCGCGGCTGCAGACCGAACTGGGCCGCACCGCCGACCACCGCGAGGCCGTCGAGGCGTTCCTCGCCAAGCGCGCCCCGGAGTTCACCGGGCGGTGACGGACCCCGGCGTCAGCTGGTGAGGACCACGCAGGCCGGGCAGACGTCGCGGGCCGGCGTCGGCCAGGGCTGCTCCCGATCGACGCGGGCCAGCGAGCCGCAGAGGGTGAGCTCGCAGGCGCCGTCGACCTCGGCGGCCGGGCGGTGCAGCGCGACGGCGTGCCACAGGGCCGACGTCGGGCCGTGGGGGCGGCTGCGGGCGGCCAGGACCGTGGCGGTGACCGAGGCGGGGACGGCGGGGGCACTCATGCCCTCAGGGTCGGCAGCGCGCGGCCGCCGGCTGAGCACCGGCACGGCCGTCCCACCCCACCGGGTGAGGCGGTCGGCCCGGCGGCGGCCCCCGCGGGAGCGGGGCAGGATGCCGTCATGGAGCTGACCAAGCACGGCCACGCCTGCGTCGTCCTCAGCGAGGGCGACCGGCGGCTGGTCATCGACCCCGGCGCCTTCACCGACCCGGCGGCCCTGGACGGTGCCGGCGCCGTCCTGGTGACCCACGAGCACGCCGACCACTTCGTGCCCGACGTGCTGCTCCGCGCGATGGACGCCGACCCGGCGCTGGAGGTGTGGACCAACGGCTCGGTCGCCGCCCGGCTGGAGGGCGTGGGCGCGCGGGTGCACGTGGTCGGCGACGGCGACGCGGTCACCGCCGCCGGGTTCGAGGTGACGGTGCACGGGGAGCTGCACGCGGTGATCCACCCCGACCTGCCCCGGCCGGCCAACGTGGGCTTCCTCGTCGGCGGGGCGGTGTTCCACCCGGGCGATGCGCTCACCGTGCCGCAGGAGCCGGTGGCCACCCTGCTGCTGCCGGTCCACGCGCCGTGGTCGAAGATGTCCGAGGTGGTCGACTACGTGCGCGCCGTGCACGCCGACCAGGCGTACGCCATCCACGACGGGCTGCTCAACGACGACGGGCTGCGCATCGTAGGCACGCTGCTGGGCGAGGGCGGCCCGGGCACCCCGACGCCCTACGGCCGGCTGGTCCCGGGGGACACCGTCGAGGTCTGAGCCCCCCGGGGGCCGGGGTCAGCGGGGGACGGCCCGGCGGCCGGCCGCGCCCTCCGCGATGCCGATCAGCAGGACCGCGGTGATCAGGGCGAACAGGAAGCCCCAGAAGTTGAGCTCGGTGATCGAGCCGACGTCCAGCCAGTCGGCGATCAGGCCCCCGATGACCGCGCCGGCGACGCCGAGCAGCAGCGTCGCGAGGAGGCTCATCCGCTGCCGGCCCGGCTTCACCAGGCGGGCCAGCGCCCCGATGACCAACCCGACCGCGATGAGCCCGAGGAGCTGGGACACGTGCCCTCCTGGTGTCCGGGGTGGGCGCCGGCCCGCGGGCCGGCCGGTGCCGGGGACCCCGCCGCACTGCAGGGTCCCCGGTCGCAGGTCAGCGGATGGCGCGGCTGTTGCGGCCGGTGAGCGTGGAAGCAGCCACGACCAGCACCGCGGCGAGGATGATGGAGATGATCCACCGCATCCAGTCGATGCCAGGGGTGGCGGCCACGCCCAGCGCGCCACTCACGTAGTAGCCGATGAGCACCCCGCCGATGCCGCACAGGATCGTGAGCCAGATGGGCGTGTTGTCCTTGGCGCCGGGCGCCACGAACTTCCCCAGCAGGCCGATGATGAGACCCGCGATGATCAGACCGATGATCTCCATGGCACATCTCTCCTATAGCCGGACCGGAGTGCACAGTCCCAGCACAGTGCTGGGTGTGCCGCCGGTGCGCGACGGGAGACCTACCCACAAGATCACACGAACACACACCCCGGTCGTGGGACGACCGGTCACACCGCCGGCGACTGCGCCACGTGGGCGGGCAGCCGGTCCAGCTCGCCGTCCACCGTGCGCTGCACCATCTCCCGGACGCCGCCGCGCATCAGCCGGTGGGTGACCCGCTGGACGAACCGCCCCCCGGGGTGTGCCTCGTGGCTGACGGTGATGACGACCCGGGTGGCGCCGGGGCCGGCGTCGGCGAGCTCGATCGTCGTCGTCCAGGTCTCCGGGGTCAGCTTCAGCCGGGTGGTGACCCGCTCCCGCGGCACCCACTCGACGATCTCGCCCTGCGGCGCACCGGGGGGCGGGGCCACGCCGTCGTCCAGGCGGCCGGGGACGCAGACGAACCGGGTCCCGCGGCGCGGCGGGCCCGCGCCGTCGACGACGTAGGAGACGTCGCAGACCGCGCAGTACGGCGCGAGGACGGCCAGCGCCTCCCACACCCGGCGCCGCTCGTGCGGCACCTCGCGGGTGCCGCTGACGGTGACCGGCTCGGGCATGGGACCTCCGGGGACGACGGGCGCGGCTCGCCCGACGGTACGGCGAGTGCCTGGAACGGGCCCCGTCCAGGGGACCGGCCTGAGCGTGCGGAGGCTGGGGGAGGACGGGGTCCTTCGTCAGCGTCCGGTGACCGAGACCTCGAACTCGACCTGGCTGACGTCGGGCCGCAGCCGGGAGAAGCTGTGCACCAGGGGGTGCCCGGCGCTGTCGTGGACCGTCGTCCGGACGACGAGCAGCGGCGAACCGGCGACCACCTGCAGCAGGTCGGCCTCCTCCGGGGCCGCCGTCGCCACGTCAACGACGATCCGGGCGTGCGCCAGATCCGCCGCGTACTCGCGCCGGAGGAACTCGTAGAGCGACCCCTCGCTCAGGTCGGCCTCGGCCGCCCGCGGGTAGCGCCCGGCCGGCAGGAAGCTGTGCGCCACGTGGTTGGGGGCGCCGTCCACGCTGCGCAGCCGGACCAGCTCCACCGCGTCGGTCGACGGCTCGAGCCCGAGCTCGGCGGCCACCGGCTGCTGCACCGGCACCACGCGCTGGGTGAGCACCGTGGTGCCCACCTGCGCGCCCTGCTCGGTCATCACCGAGCTCCAGCCGGCGATGCGGTGCACGAAGCTCTCGCGGTACTCGTGCCGGATCGCCGGGCGGGTCACGTAGGTGCCCCTGCCCTGCTGGCGTACCAGGTGACCGTCGGCGACCAGGCCGTCGACGGCGCGGCGCAGCGTGATCCGGCTGACCCCGTACTCCGCGCAGAGCACCGGCTCCGGCGGCAGCACCGCGTGCTCGGGCAGCGCCGACACCCGCCTGCGCAGGTTCTCGCGGACCGACAGGTACTTCGGCCCGGACACGGCGGTCGTCACGGGTCGAAGGTACTGGTGGTGTAGACGTCTGGTCGTCTCAGACGTCTGCCCGTCCCCAGGACGGGTCACCGGCCGTGCGCACGGCCGCTCGCGCCCCGGATGGTGGAATGCCTGGTGACGCGTCCGGACACGGAGGCCGAACGACCGGGGGACGCCGCGGGACCGAGGGGGGACCGACCGTGACCCAGGCGCACCGCGCCCGCCAGTACGCCGCCACGCACCAGCGCATCTACGACACGGCCATGGCGCTGTTCGCGGAGTGCGGCTACGAGGAGGTGGCGATCGGGCAGATCGCCACGGCGGCCGGCGTCTCGGTGCCCACCTTCTACGCCCACTACGCGAGCAAGGACGAACTGATCATGGCGCTGCCCGAGCGCGCCGAGGTCGCCGCCCTGCTCGCCGCCGCGCCCGCCGACCGCCCGCTGGCCGAGCGGTTGCGGTTGATCCTCGGCGGCTTCCTGGCGGGCATGGCCGCGGAGCGCCGGGCCGACACGCTGGCCCGGTGGCGGATCATCGCCTCGACGCCCCGGCTGCGCTACCGGGCGGCGGGGTACGAGCGGGCGACGGCGCAGATGCTCCTCGACGAGCTGGGGGTCGCCGAGGACGGCGACCCCGCCGTCGTCGTGGTCACCGCGCACTTCTCCGCCTACACGCAGGCGCTGCTGCGCTGGGGCGCCTCCGGCGGCACGCTGCCGTTGGAGGAGGTCGCCGCGGAGGCCATGGCCGTGCTGCGCGGGATGTGAGCCGCGGGATGTGAGCCGCGGGATGTGAGCCGCGGGATGTGAGCCGCGGGATGTGAGCCGCGGGATGTGAGCCTCAGGGGGCGCGGAGCTCGACGACGGCCACCTCGGGGCGGGCGCCGACCCGCATCGGCGGCCCCCAGAACCCCGCGCCGGTCGTGACGTACAGCTGGGTGTCGCCGACCCGGGACAGCCCCTGCACCGCCGGCTGGTCCAACCGCACCGCGTAGTCGAAGGGCCACAGCTGCCCGCCGTGCGTGTGCCCGGACAGCTGCAGGCCCACGCCCGCGGCCGCGGCCTGGGCCACCTGCACCGGCTGGTGGGCCATCAGCACCACGGGGACGGCGTCGTCGCGGCCGTCGAGGGCCGCGTCGAGGTCGGCGCCGTGCCCGGGCACCCCCGAGCCCAGCGCCGTCCGGTCGTCGATGCCGGCCAGGTCCACGTACGCACCGCCCCGCCGGATCGGCACCCGCTCGTTGCGCAGCACCTCGACGCCGAGTGTCGGCAGGTGCCGCAGCCAGGTCTCGGTGTCGACGAAGTACTCGTGGTTGCCGGTGACGAAGTAGACGCCCTGCCCGCTCACCAGGTCGGCCAGCGGGGCGGCCTCCTCGCGCAGCTCGGACAGCTCGCCGTCGACCAGGTCGCCGACGATCGCCACGACGTCGGGCCGCTGGGCGTTTACGATGTCCACCAGCCGCTCGAACCGCCGCCCGCCGTACAGCGCCGAGAGGTGCCCGTCGGAGAAGGTGACGATCCGCAGGCCGTCCAGGGCCGGGTCCAGCCCGGCCAGGGTGACCGGCACCCGGCGGACGACGGGCGGGCTGTTGGCGAAGTAGGCCCCGACCCCCGCCGTGCCCACCGCCGCCACGCCGGCCGTGGCGGCCAGCCCCCGCGCCAGCAGCAGCCGGCGCGCGGGGTCGATGACATCGTCGTCCTCCGGACGACCACCGCGGCCAGGTGCCGTCCCGACCGCCGGGGAGCCGACGTGGGCCCCGACCGGCACCGGCACCGCCGCGCGGGTCCACCCGCGCAGCAGCAGCCGCACCGGCTCGAGGGCCAGCAGGGTCAGGAACAGGTAGAAGAGCACGCCCAGCCAGCCGAAGCCGACCCACTGCAGCACGGTGGTCGCCGCGGAGTCCTCGCGCCGGAGGACGACCGCGGCCATGGGCAGCGGGGCCAGCAGCAGCAGGCCCAGGGTGAGCAGCCGCCGGGCGCGGCCCGGGACGGTGGTGCTGTGGGCCACCCGCCACCACACGTAGCCGTGCAGGACGACGATGGCCAGGAGGACGACGGTGACGAACCCCAGCAGGCCGATCAGGGACAGCGGACGGACCTCCTCGTCCCCCTGGAGGGACCACCCCGCCCCCTGCAGGGAGGCCGGTCGAGGCTCGCAGCGGCCCACCGAGGGGCCGGCCCGAGCGGGGGGACCCGCTCAGCCTAGGCGGACGACGGTCGTGATCGCCCGGCGCAGCTCCGGCTCCACGACCCAGAAGCCGTCCTCGGACGCGGCCGCCCGGACCTCCTCCAGGCCGTGCAACCGGCCGAAGGTCCAGGCGTTCTCGCCCGCCGCGAAGGCGGCCAGGCCCACCCGGACGGCGACCTCCCGGGTGACGACGGTGTCCTGCGCCGCGCCCAGCAGCTCCTGCACCTGCTTGGCGCAGGAGATCAGCGCGGTGGCCGGCTCGCCGAGCGTGCCCACCGCGACCTCCGCGGTGTACCGCACCCGCTTGGTGGCCTTGCGCACCTCGTGCAGCGCCAGGTGGCGGGCCTCCCCGGCGGCCTCGCGCGCCACCTCGATCTCCCCGCGCAGCCGCTTGCCGCTGCGCCGGACGGCGTCGGCGAGCACGCCCGGGGCCGGGGCGGCGGCCAGCTCGGTCAGCGGCGGGTCGGCCAGCAGCGCGTCGAGGGCGTCGAGCAGCAGCAGGTAGCGCCGCTCGGTGAGGGTGCGCCCGACCTGGCGGGCGCCGGCCCCGTGGTCCTTGGCCTCGGTCTGCTGCAGCCGGGCGGCGACCGGGCCGAGCACCAGCTCCGGGGGCTGGGCGGCGACCAGCGCGCGCAGGTGGGACAGCGCCACCTCGGTGTCCCGGGCGCCGGAGAGCTCGGCACCCACCCACTGCAGCTCCACGCGCAGCGGGTCGGTGCGCTCCCGGACCAGCACCGGGCGGAAGGCGGCCAGGATGCTGCGCAGCCGGCGGCAGGCCACCCGCAGGTCGTGCACCCCCTCGGGCTGCTCGGTGCGCACCGCGAGGTCGGCGTCGCGCAGCGCCTGGAGCTGGCCGGCCACCGCCCCCAGCACGACCTCTCCCGCCGTGCGCACGGGGACCGCCCTCCCCTTCTTGCCCTTGCCGCCCTTCTTGCCCTTCCCGTCCCGCTCCCCCGCGGCCGGGGCGGGGCCGGGCACCACCGGCCCGGGCAGCCGGCCCTCCAGCACCCGGCCCAGCTTGGAGGACGCGGCGGAGGGGCGGGCGCCGGCCGCGACGAGCCGCTCGCCGACCGCCTCGAGCAGTGCCTCGTCGCCGTCGACCAGCTCGACCTCGACCTCCCGCCAGCCCGTGACGGTGGTCGGCTCGCCGGGTCCGGTTGCCAGGGCGGTGCCGACGACGGAGTCGTCGGCCACCTCGGCCAGCACCCGGCCGTCGCCGTCGAGCAGCCGGTGCACCACCCGGCGGGTGGTGATCGTCGCGACCGGCGCGGCCGCGGCGGTCCCCAGCAGGCCGAGCACGGGGGCGACGACGGCACGCGGGGCGGTCCGGGCGGCCCGGCCGGCCGGCTGGTGCAGCTCCCGCCGGGAGCCGCCCTTCCCGGGCAGCTTGAGGTGCCAACCGGCGTCGGTGCCGCCGGTGCGCCGCCGCAGCGTCACCCGGGCGCGCAGCAGCCGCAGGTCCGGCGTGTCGTGGTAGGTGGCCTCCAGCGACTGCTCCTCCGGCGCACCGACCGCCACGACGCCCCCGGCGCCGGTGAGGTCGGGGAGGGAGAAGGTGTCGTCGGCCTCGTACTTGCGCTCGACCTCGACGTGCTCGGTGGTCACCGTGCCACCGTAGGCAGCTCACCTCGCGTGGGCACGTCCGCCGGGCACGTGATGTTCGGTCGGTGTCCCGGTTGGGCACGGTCGTCCGGAGGGTCCACGCGGACCCCCGTGGACGAGGGGAGCCGACCCGGTGTTGAGCGAGCGAGAGCTGTCCGCGGCGATCGGCAGCACGGCTTACGGGCCCGACGGCGAGAAGATCGGCACGGTCGAGCACTTCTTCACCGACGACCGCACCGGGGCCGCCACCTGGGTGGCGGTCTCCACGGGGCTGTTCGGCACCCGGCACAGCGTGGTCCCCGCGGCCGACGCCACCTTCGCCGACGGCAGCGTGCGGCTGCCCGTCACCCGGGACGCCGTCCGCGCCGCCCCGTCGGTGCCCGACCAGCACCTCGCCCCGGAGGACGAGGCGCTGCTGCGCCGGCACTACGGCCTGGACACCGGCCTGCCCGCCGGCCCGGCCCCCGCCGCCGCAGCCGGGGACGACGCCACCACCCACGACCTGTCCCGGCTGCCGCGCGACACCGCGTCGGCGCCCGCCCGGCAGGACACCGTCGACATCGACCGCTCCGCGGACCGCGGGGGGACCGTGCCGGTGTCCGCCGTCCCCTCACCCCCTGCCGCCGGCGCCATGACCCGCAGCGAGGAGCAGCTGCGGGTGACCCTGCAGCGCCACCCGGCCAAGCGGGTGCGGGTGGTGAAGTACGTGGTCACCGAGGAGGTGACGGTCACCGTCCCGGTCCGCCGGGAGGAGATCCGGGTCGAGGAGGTGCCCCTGGACGCCGACGCGCCCGCGGCGGCCACCGGCACGGGAACCGGCACCGGCCTGCCCGAGGTGATCGTGCTGCACGCCGAGCGGCCGGTGGTCACCACCGAGGTCGTGCCGGTCGAGCGGGTGCTGCTGAGCACCGAGGTGGTCACCGAGCACGTGCAGGTCCGGGACACCGTGCGCCGCGAGCAGGTGGACGTCGACCAGGACCGCGTCCCGGCCCCGCGCCCGTGACCACGCGCCTGTCCGCGTACGTCGTCCACCGCGACGCCCGGGCCGCCCTGGACTGGCTGACCGCGGTGGGTTTCACCGAGGTCCGGCGGCAGGAGGGGTCCGACGGCGTCGTCACCCACGCCGAGGTGCGCTGGGACGACGCGGTGCTCGTGGTGGACGGCGGCGGGGAGGCCGACCCCCCGGCGCCCCCGCTGGCCGGCCAGTCCACCGGCCGGGGTCTGCACCTGCGCGTCGACGACGTCGACGGGGTGTTCGAGCGGGCCGTCGCCGCCGGTGCCCGGCCGGTGGTCCCGCCGGAGAACACCATCTGGCACACCCGCCGGGCCCGGGTGGTCGACCCCGGCGGTCAGGAGTGGACCTTCGCGACCTACGAGCCCGGCGTCGGCTGGTGACCTCCGGGCCCGGCCACGGGCCGGAACGGCCCTCCCTCAGCGGCGGTCGGCGAGGAAGGCCAGCCGCTGCCGGGTGGCGGTGACCTCGGCGGGGTCGACATCGGCCACCAGCACGGTCTCCACGCCGGCCGCGGTCGCCAGCAGCTCGCCCATCGGGCTGACGATGCGGCTGTCGCCGGCGTGCGGGGTGCCGTCCCCGGCGGTGCCGACCCGGTTGCAGGCCACCACGTACGCCTGGTTCTCGATCGCCCGGGCCTGGAGCAGCGTCTGCCAGTGCAGCCGCCGGGCCGCGGGCCAGTTGGCCGTCACCAGGTAGACGTCGGTGTCCAGGGCGGCGTGCCAGAAGACGTCGGCGAAGCGCAGGTCGTAGCAGACGAACGGGGTGACCCGCAGGCCACCGACGTCCACCGTGACCGGCTTCTCGCCGGCCCGGAAGCGCTCGTGCTCCCCGCCGTGGGTGAACGGGTGCAGCTTGCGGTAGCGGTGCACCGTGCCGTCGGGGCCGGCGAGGACGAAGGAGTTGTAGGGCAGCTGACCGTCCGGGGCGACCTCCGGGCAGCTGCCGGCCACCCAGACGCCGTGCTCGGCGGCCTGCGCCTGCAGGAACCCCGCCGACGGGCCGCCCTCGGGCTCGCCGATCCCCGGCGTCATGCTGAACCCGGTCGAGAACGTCTCGCTGAGCAGCACGAACTCCGCCCCCGCGCCGGCCGCGCGGGCCACCAGCGGCGCCAGCCGGGCGTAGTTCGCCGCCCGGTCCTCCCAGACGATGTCGTGCTGGACCACCCCGAACCTCATGCCGCCATCCCCTCCAGTCGCCCGACCGCCTCGCCCAGGACGGCGTCGCTCTTGCAGAACGCGAAGCGCACCAGGTGCCGACCCAGGTGCGCGTGCTGCGCGGAGTAGAAGACCACCGTCGGGACGGCGACCACCCCCGCCCGCTGGGGCAGCGCGCGGCAGAAGGCCAGCCCGTCGCCGTCGGGCTGCACCGGCCGGACGTCGACCGTGGCGAAGTAGGTGGCCTCCGGGCACACCACCGGCAGTCCCGCGGCGGTCAGGCCCGCGACCAGGACGTCGCGGCGGCGCTCCAGGTCCCGCGCGATGCCGGCGAACCAGGCGTCGGGCAGCCCCAGGCCGGCCGCGACGGCGGGCTGGAACGGGCCGCCGTTGACGTAGGTGAGGAACTGCTTGGCCGTGCGGACGGCGGACACCAGCGGCGCCGGGCCGCAGATCCAGCCGACCTTCCAGCCGGTCACGTTGAACGTCTTCCCGGCGCTGCCGACCACGAGGGTGCGCTCCCGCATGCCCGGCACCGTGGCCACCGACGTGTGCCGGGCGCCGCCGAACACCAGGTGCTCGTAGACCTCGTCGGCCAGCACCAGCAGCTCGTGCTCCATGGCCAGCGCGGCCACCGTGCCGAGCTCCGCCCGGGTGAACACCTTGCCGGTGGGGTTGTGCGGGGTGTTGAGCAGCAGCACCCGGGCCCGCGGGGTCACCGCGGCGCGCAGCTCGGCGGCGTCGAAGGTCCAGGGGCCGGCGCCGCCCGCCGGCGGGTGCAGCGGCACCGGCCGGGCGACCCCGCCGGCCATGGCGATCCCCGCGGCGTAGCTGTCGTACATCGGCTCGAACAGCACGACCTCGTCGCCGGGCTCGAGCAGCGCCAGCAGCGCGGCGGCGACCGCCTCGGTCGCGCCCGCGGTCACCAGCACCTCGGTGTCGGGGTCGTAGCCGTGCCCGCCGAAGCGCTGCACGTGGTCGGCGACGGCGTGGCGCAGCTCGGGGGCGCCCGGCCCCGGCGGGTACTGGTCGTGCGGCCCGCCGATCGCCGCGCGGGCGACGTCGAGCACCTCGGGCGGTCCGGGGTAGTCGGGGAAGCCCTGCCCGAGGTTGATCGACCCGGTGGCGACGGCCAGCGCGCTCATCTCGGCGAACACCGTCGTGCCGAAGCCCTGGAGGCGGGACGACAGGTACGGCGCGCGGGTCATGCCACCAGCCTGGCAGTTCCACGTGGAACCGCGCTCAGCGGACCCGCACGTCCTCCATGCCCTCCACGCTCACCACGTCGCCGCGGCGCACCTGCCGCCCGCGCCGCTCCTCGGGCTCGCCGTTGACGCGGATGGCGCCGGTGAGCAGCACGTCCTTCACCTGGGCGCCGGTCGGGACGGCGTCCACCAGCTTGAGCAGCTGCCCCAGCCGGATGGACTCCTCCCCCGGCCGCAGGTGCACGGTGCGCACGCTCACCACCCGGCCAGCTCGTCGCCCACGGCCACGGGGCCCGGCCGGCTGACCAGCGCGGCGATCGCCAGGCAGCCGTTCCGCTCGCGGTGGACCGCCTTCAGGACGCCGGTGTCACGGCCGATCCCACCGGGCTGCGGGCGGGTCACCATGACGCAGCGGGGCACCTGCGCGACGACGTCCAGCCCGGCGCCACCGAGCCACACCCGCTGCCCGACCAGCGCGTCCTCCCCCTCGCCGTCGAGCACGACGTTGGCGCGGAACCGGCGCCGGTCCCAGGTGCCCAGCGTGCCGGTGGACACCAGGGAGACCCGGGTCCGCGAGCTGTCGTGGAAGGCGCCGCGGGCCCCGGCGAAGGTGTCCCAGTCGTACTCGCCGTCCTCCCCCACCCCGAAGGGGTTCTCGTAGTGCCGCTCCCCCGGCGCGTCGGTGGCGGACCGCAGCGTCACCGGGCGGCCCAGCCGCTCCGAGAGGACGGCGTCCTCCGACGTGACGGACCCGTCCGGCAGCACCACCGCCACGGTGCCGTCGCCGCGCATCCGGCCGGTGAGGAACAGCAGGTCGGGGACCCGCCGGGCGGTCAGGCCCAGGCCGGTGGTGGCGTCGAACAGCGCCCACCGGCGGTCGCCGGCCAGCCCCTCGGGCCCGACCTCGGCGCCCGCCAGCCGCTCCCCCTGCAGCGACTTGACCGGGTAGCGCCACAGCTCGGCGACCCGCACGTCAGCTCTCCCAGCCCAGGGTCCAGGTGCCCGACCAGTCCGCGCCGGGCTCGAGGACGACGAGGTCGGCACGGTCGGCCAGCGCGTCGGGCGGGCAGGTCATCGGCTCGACGGCGATGCTGCGCCGCCGTTCCCCGGGCGGGAGGGTGTCGCCGGTGAAGACCTGCAGCCACGGCCAGGCGCCGTCGACGGCCAGCTCCAGGGTGCCGAGGGCCGGGCTGCGCAGCCGCACCCGCGCCCAGCCGTCGGGGTCGCGGTCGAGGTCGGTGAGGGGCGTGTCGAGCACCCGGTCGCCGACCCGGCCGACCGCGCCGTCGAAGGGGCGTCGCTCCCCCGTCGGCAGGCCGCCGCCGTCCACCACCAGCTCGGTGCGGGCCGGGAGCTCGAGCTCGGCACCGGCGACGTCGCCGTCCTGCTGCGCGCCGACGGCGAGGTACGGGTGGAACCCGGCGCCGAGGGGTGCGGGTTCGGCGCCGGCGTTGCGGACCCGCATCGTCACCGTCAGCCGGCCGGGCGCCAGCGCGTGGTCGACCGCCGCGGCCAGCCGGAACGGGTAGCCGGAGCGGGCCTCGACCACGGTGCCGACGGTGACCGCGTCACCGGACCGCTCCAGCACCGACCAGGGCTGCCAGCCGACCAGCCCGTGCATCGCGACCGGCTTGTCCGGGCCGGCGAGGTCCAGCTGCAGGTCGCGGTCGCCCCAGCTCCAGCGGCCCTCGCGGATGCGGTTCGGCCAGGGCAGGAGCACCCGGCCGCGGCTGCCCCGGGGCACCGTGCCCGCGGCGTAGCCGTCGAGCAGCTCGCGGCCGGCGACGGTCAGGGAGCGCAGCGCCCCGCCGCGCAGGTCGACCGCCAGCCGTGCGTCCCCGCTGGCGATCTCGACCTCGGTGGGCTCGGTCGCGGGCCAGGCAGCGCTCATGGGCCCACCCCACCACACCGTCCGCATCCCGGCGGTCGCCGCAGCCGGCGGACCCCTGGGTCGACTCCGGGCCCGGCGCAGCTGGGCTGCGGCGCGCTGATCTCCGCCGCCCGGGCCCGCTGGCTGGCCTGCGACTCCGCCGTCACGAGGATCGTGCTGGGCCCGGACGGCACCCCGCTGGACCACGGCCGCACCCACCGGCTGGTCCCGCCGCACCTGCGCCGGGCGGTCGAGGTCCGCGACCAGGGTTGTGTGTTCACCGGCTGCGCCGCCCCCACCACCTGGTGCGACGTGCACCACGTACTGGCCTGGATCGACGGCGGGGACACCAACCTGGCCAACTCCGCGCTGCTGTGCGAACGGCACCACACCGAGGTCCACCACGGCTTCCGCGTCCAACGACGACCCGACGGCCGATGGCGCACCTGGCGCCCCGACGGCACCGGGATCCGCACCGGCCTGGGCAGCACCGGCCCACCCCTGACCGGCGCCGCCTGACCGCAGCGCCCAACACCCGAGCCGCACGACCACCGAGGTCGTGCGGCCCGGCGTGCGCCCACAGGTCCGGGCGTGGAGGTCACCCGCGCCGGCGTTGCGCTCAGCCGCCCAGCGGGTCCTCGTCGTCCCCCAGCAGCCGGATCCGCACCAGTCCCGCGGCGAAGCGGGCCAGCTCGTCCCCCGGGACCAGGCGGGCCAGTGCATCGGCGTCGGTGGGCAGGCCGACCCGCCGTGCGCCGTCGAGGGCCCGGTCGTCGAGGTGCGGCCGCACCCACGGCCAGACCGCCTGCACCTCCCGGAGGAACACCGCGGCGCCGGTCGGCCCGATGCCCTTGACCTCCTGGAGCAGCCCGGCCGCCCGGCCGCGGTCCCCGTCCGCCTCCGCCGCCAGCCGGCGCAGGTCGCCGCCGTACCGGTCGAGCACCAGCCCGGCCAGGTCCCCGAGCTGGGTGGCCGTGCGCTCGTCGTACCGGCGGTAGTGGCCGCGGCCGAGCGCGTCGACGCGGTCCTGCCCGGCGGCCGCCCGCATCCGCTCCGGCGTGGTGAACCCGGCCTCGCGCAGCTCGACCGCGGCGGCGACCGCGATGCCCGCGTCGATCCGCGCCGACAGCAGCTCGGCGAGCACGAGGAGCTGGAACAGCGGCGCCGGGGTGTCGGCCAGCCGGATGCCGGCCTCCTCGGCGTACGTGGTGCCGTACCGGTCGAGGACGGCGCAGGCGGTCTGCTCGGCGGAGCTGCTCATGCCGCGCCCGGTACCCGCGCCGGCACCGGCAGCAGCCCTGGACGCCTGACGCGTTCCACGTGGAACCGGTGACGTCCGTCAGTACCGCGCGGGCCCCACCCCGCCCGAGACTGGACGCCCGTACCGAGGAGGAGCCCGAGATGCCCGAGCCGCACCTGCGTGCCGCAGACGCCGACCGCGCCGCCGTCGCCGACCGGCTGGGTGAGCAGATGAGCGCGGGGCGGCTCACCGTCGCCGAGTACGACGAGCGCCTGGCCCGTGCCTACGCCGCCCGCACCTACGGCGAGCTCGACGAGCTCACCGCCGACCTGCCGCGGCCGGGGACGCGCCGCGCGGCCCCCGTGCCGTCCGCCGTCCCGGCCGTCCGCGGCGGCTGCGGGGGGTGGAGCGGCGGGCCGAGCCGGCAGGCCGCCTGGCGCACCTGGGCCGTGACCGCCGTCATCGTGCTCGCCGTCTGGACCACGTCCTCGATCGCCCAGGGCGACCTCCAGTACTTCTGGCCGTTCTGGGTGGTCGGCCCGTGGGGCGCGGTGCTGCTGGTCCAGACGCTGCACCGCAGCCCGGCCGGCGAGCGCCGCCGCCAGCTGACCTGACGGGTGTCCCGGCCGGAGCGGGACCCCGCTCCCTTCGTGCCGGGACACCTCCCGCCCCAGGGTGACGGCACACCGGCGGGTCCTCCGGATCGCCTCCGAGGCGGTGCACACCGCCGTCGGGCACGCCGCCGCCACCGCGGTGCGGGTGACCGTCCGTGTCCGGGGTGTCCGCCGAGCTCGGCGCCCGCGACCGCGCGCAGGCCGTGGACAGGGCACGGGAGGCGGGCCCGGGCCGGTCGTGACCGGCGGGTGGGGACGCCGGGACCCGGGTAGGTGGCGGGCCAGTGCCCGGACCACCAGGAGGACTGCCTTGCACTCGATGACCGAACGCTTCACCGACGCCCTGCACCGGATCGACAGCGACCGCGACGTCGGCCCCATGGTCGAGCTCACCGGGGACGACGCCGAGCTGGTCAAGCTCGACGAGCACCACCAGACCCGCGGCAAGGACGGCGCCAGGACGTTCTGGGAGGACTACCGCAACGTCTTCGGTGACCTGGAGACCACCTTCACGCACAGCGTCGTCGGCGAGGACAGCGCCGCCCTGGAGTGGACGTCGACCGGCACCCTGCGCAGCGGCAAGCCCTTCCGCTACCGCGGCGTGACCGTCATCCAGGGCGACGACGAGCGGCTCACCGGCGTGCGCACCTACTACGACTCCGCGGCCTTCATCCAGGAGCGCGGCGGCACCGCCTGACACGCGAGGGCCCCGGGGACTTCCCCGGGGCCCTCGTCGCACCTGTGGGCAAGGGGGGAGTTGAACCCCCACGTCCTCTCGGACACACGGACCTGAACCGTGCGCGTCTGCCATTCCGCCACTTGCCCCGGCGAGGCACGACAGTAGCAGCCCCGCGGGGGAACCCCGGGAGGCCCCCGGACGTCGTCCCTGGGGTCCGCCGGGTGCCGCCCGACGTGAGTCGGTCCGCGGCTGGCCGGCCCGCACCCGGCTACGATCACCGGTGGCGGAGCGGACGACCGGGCGAGGGCGGGGGAGCGACTGTGGGTGTGCTGCAGCGCTTCGAGCGGCGGCTGGAGGGGATGGTCGGGCTCGCCTTCGCCCGCATCTTCAAGGGCAAGGTGCACCCCGCGGAGATCGCCAAGGCGCTGACCCGGGAGGCCGACGAGCAACGCGCGGTGATGGGCGAGGGCCGGGTGCTCGCGCCCAACGTCTACGACGTCCGCCTCGGCGCCACCGACTACGACCACCTCGCCGAGTGGTCCGAGCAGCTGGCCGCGCAGCTCGCCGACATGGTCACCGAGCACATCGAGGGCGAGGGCTACCAGGTCTTCGACGCCGTCCAGGTCCGCCTGCAGCGGGACGACGACCTGCCCACGGGCGTCTTCGAGGTCAGCTCGCACGTCGCCGACCCGGCCCGCCCGAGCACCCCGCTGGACCCCCCCGCCGGTCCGCGCAGCGGCGCGATGCCCCCCCTGCCCCCGCTCAAGGGCCGCATGGCCACCGACACCGGCCGGCAGGCGCCCTCGACCGTGGTCGGCCGCGCCGGCAGCCGCCCCGGCGTCACCCACGTCCTGCTCGTCGACGGCCCGGGCACGCGGCACGAGCTGACCACCGGGCGCAACGTCATCGGCCGCGGCACCGACGCGGACATCCGGCTGCCCGACACCGGGGTGAGCCGCAAGCACGTCGACGTCGTCCTGGACAACGGGACGGCGATCGCGGAGGACCTCGGCTCCACCAACGGCACGCTGGTCAACGGCCGCCGGATCACCCGCCAGCCGCTCGCCGACGGCGACGTCATCCGGATCGGCCACTCGGTGCTGGTCTACCGGCAGGACGGCGCGTGAGGCGGGTCGTGTCATGACCGCCGAGATCGTGCTGCAGATCTTCCGCTTCGGGTTCCTGCTGCTGCTGTGGCTGTTCATCTTCGCCGCCTTCCGGGTGGTGCGGGCCGACCTGTTCGGCGGCCGTGCCGGCCGGGTGGCGTCGGTGCCACCACGCGCGGCGTCGGGGGGCCGCAAGCGCTCCCGCGGGCCCCGCACGCTCGTGGTCACCGCCGGCCCGCTGAGCGGCACGAAGATCACCCTGTCCGACCAGCCGATCCTCATCGGCCGCGCCGACGACTCCACCCTGGTGCTGACCGACGACTTCGCCAGCTCCCGGCACGCGCGGCTGACCAACCGCAACGGCCAGTGGTACGTCGAGGACCTCGGCTCCACCAACGGCACCTACCTCGACCAGCAGCGCGTGCAGGGCCCGCTGCTGGTCGCCCCGGGCCAGCCGATCCGGATCGGCCAGACCGCCCTGGAGCTGCGCTCGTGACCGGCGGCACCGCGGGGGGCCGGCCCCGATGAGCCTCGCGCTGCGCTACGCAGCCCGGTCCGACCGCGGCCTGGTCCGCGGCAACAACCAGGACTCCGTCTACGCCGGCCCGCGGCTGCTGGCCGTCGCGGATGGCATGGGCGGGCACGCCGCGGGCGACGTCGCCAGCAAGGTGGTCATCGCCGCGCTGGAGCACCTGGACGACGACGCGCCGTCCGGCGACATGCTGCAGGCGCTGCGCGAGGCGGTCTTCGACGGCAGCGAGCACCTGCGCGAGGTCATCCGGGACTCGCCGCAGCTGGAGGGCATGGGCACCACGCTCACCGCCGTCCTGTTCGCCGGCGGCCGGCTGGCGCTGTGCCACGTCGGGGACTCCCGCGCCTACCTGCTGCGCGACGGCGTGCTGCAGCAGATCACCCACGACGACACGTTCGTGCAGACGCTCATCGACGACGGGCGGATCACGCCCGAGGAGGCCAACCACCACCCGCAGCGGTCGCTGCTGCTGCGCGCGCTCAACGGCCAGGACGTCGACCCCGACCTGTCCATGCGCGAGGCCCGCGCCGGCGACCGCTACCTGCTGTGCTCCGACGGGCTGTCCGGCGTGGTGAGCGAGGAGACCCTCGCCGAGGCGCTGCAGGACCCCGACCCGCACGCCACCGCGGACCGGCTGGTGGAACTGGCGCTGCGCAGCGGCGGGCCGGACAACATCACCGTGATCGTCGCCGACGTCGTCGAGGACGGCGGGGAGGGCACCTACCCGGTCGACCCGGTCGTCGACGGCGCCGCCGGGGACAACGTCGGGCAGCGCGCGGTCGACCCCCGCTCGGCCGCCGGCCGGGCCGCGCTGGCCGACCCGCGGCCGGCGCCGCCGGCCGCCGGGGTGGGTGGCGGAGCCGGCCGGGCCGCCGCCCCGCCGCCGGGCCGCCGCCGGCGCCGCGTGCTGGCCGCGCTGGCCGCCGTCGTCCTGCTCGGTGCCGCCGCTGTCGGCGCCTACCTGTGGGTGCTGTCCAACTGGTTCGTCGGGGTGCAGGACACCGCGGACGGCGAGCGGGTGACCGTGTTCCGCGGGCTGGAGACCTCGCTGCTGGGCATGGACCTCAACCGCGTCTCCAGCGTCACCGACCTGCCCGTCGCCGACCTCACGCCGGCCGGCGCGAGCAAGGTCGAGCGGGGCATCGAGGCCACCGACGCCGGCCACGCCGAGCGCATCGTCGCCATGCTGCGCGACCAGCGCCTGCAGCCGTGCCCGCCCCCGGAGGAGCCCGAGCCGACCCCGTCGCCGTCCCCGGCGCTGCCCAGCGCGGCACCGGCGACGCCCCCCGACCCGGCGGTGCCCGGCGCCGTCCCCACCGACGGCGTGCCCGCCACGCCGACCCCGACCACAGCCGCGCCGACATCGCCGCGCGCCACGGCCACACTGGAGCCCGGGGTGGACTGCCGGGAGGCGCCGTGAACCGGCCGGCCGGCCGGCGTCGGGTGCGGGAGGAGGTCGCATGAGCAGCGGTCCCACGACCGACCCGCAGGCGACGGCGGGGGCGGCCCCGCCCACCCGCCGCAGCACCGAGCTCGCCCTGCTCGGCTTCGCCGTCCTCATCACGGTGGTCGCCCAGGCGATCGTCGACCTCACCGTCACCGGAGCGCTGACCACCGAGCTGGCCACCTTCGGCCTGTGGTTCACCGCCCTGTGGGCCGTCGCGCACCTCGTCGTGCGCCGGTGGGCCCCCTACGCCGACCCGCTGCTGCTGCCCTCGGTCGCGCTGCTGGTCGGCCTCGGGCTGTCCTTCATCCACCGGCTGGACCTCGCCGCCCGGCAGGCCGGCAGCACGGCCAGCCGGGAGGACGCCCCGGTCCAGCTGGTCTGGGCCACCCTCGGCCTGGTCCTGTTCGTCGCCGTCCTGCTGGTGCTGCGCGACCACCGGCTGCTGTCCCGCTTCGCCTACACCCTGGCCCTGGTCGGCCTGGTGCTGCTCGCCATCCCGGCGGTGCTGCCGGCCTCCCTGTCGGAGGTCAACGGCGCCAAGATCTGGATCCGGGTGGCCGGCTTCAGCATCCAGCCCGGCGAGTTCGCCAAGATCTGCCTGACCGTCTTCTTCGCCGCCTACCTGGTCGACAAGCGCGACGTGCTGGCGCTGGCCAGCCGCCGCGTCATGGGCCTGGAGCTGCCCCGCGGCCGCGACCTCGGCCCGGTCCTGGTGGCCTGGATGCTGTCGATCCTCGTGCTGGTCTTCGAGCGCGACCTGGGCAGCTCGCTGCTGCTGTTCGGCATCTTCGTGGTGATGCTCTACGTGGCCACCGAGCGGGCCAGCTGGCTGGTCATCGGCCTGGGCCTGTTCGCCGGCGGGGCGTTGATCGCCTACCAGTTGTTCGGCCACGTGCAGCAGCGCGTGGACTCCTGGCTGGACCCCTTCGAGTACTACGACGGCTCCGGGTTCCAGGTGGCCCAGGCGCTGTTCGGCCTGGGCACCGGCGGGCTGTTCGGCGCCGGCCTCGGTGGCGGGCGCCCCGACCAGGTGCCGGTCGCCAAGAGCGACTTCATCGCCGCCGCGGTCGGTGAGGAGCTGGGCCTGTTCGGCCTGGTCGCGGTGATCATCGTCTATCTCGTGCTGGTCGAGCGCGGCCTGCGCACCTCGCTGATCTGCCGCGACGCCTTCGGCAAGCTGCTCGCCGCCGGGCTGTCCTTCACCATCGCCTGGCAGGTGTTCGTCGTGCTCGGCGGGGTCACCGGCCTGCTCCCGCTGACCGGGCTGACCACCCCGTTCCTCGCCTACGGCGGGTCCTCGCTGGTGGCCAACTTCGTGCTGGTCGCCGTCCTGGTGCGGATCAGCGACGCCGCCCGCCGCCCGGCCGCCCCCACCGGGCCGCCCCGCCCGGCCCTCGGCGACGCCCCGACCGAGGTGGTGCAGACGTGAACGCCCCGCTGCGCCGCGTCGCGATCAGCGTGCTCGTGCTGTTCACGCTGCTCATCGTCAACGTCAACGTCATCCAGGTGGTCCGCTCCGAGGAGCTGCGCTCCGACGGCCGCAACACCCGCGTGCTGGCCGAGGAGTACGACCGCGAGCGCGGCTCGATGATCGTCGGCGGCACCGAGGTCGCCTTCTCCGTGCCGACCGACGACCGGCTGACCTACCTGCGGCAGTACGACCAGGGCCCCGTCTACGCCCCGGTCACCGGCTACTACTCCCTGGTCTACGGCAACGTTCAGATGGAGCGGGCGGCCAACGAGGTGCTCGCCGGCACCGACGAGCGGCTGTTCGTCCGGCGGCTGGCCGACCTGTTCACCGGGCGCGACCCCTCCGGCGGCGACATCGTGCTCACCCTGGACCCCGCCGTCCAGCAGACCGCGATGGCCGGCCTGGAGGGCGTCACCGGCGCCGTCGTGGCCCTGGACCCCTCCACCGGCGCGGTGCTGGGCATGGCCAGCACGCCGACGTACGACCCGAACCTGCTGTCCAGCCACCAGCCGGCGGAGATCCGCGCCTACGCCGACCAGCTGGACGCCCAGGAGCTCGACCCGCGGCTGAACCGGGCGACCGACGCCCGGTACTCCCCCGGGTCGATCTTCAAGGTGGTGGTGTCCGCCGCGGCGCTGGCCGGCGGCGACTACAGCCCGGACACCGTCGTCCCGGCGCCCGACGAGCTGGTCCTGCCCGGCACCCGGACGCCGCTGGAGAACTTCGGCGGCTCGGCCTGCGATCCCAGCGGCCGGCAGAGCCTGCTGGACGCCCTGACCGTCTCCTGCAACACCGCCTTCGCCCAGCTGGGCATCGACCTCGGCGAGGACCGGGTGCGGGAGATGGCCGAGGCGTTCGGCATCACCGGCGAGGGCATGGAGATCCCCCTGGGGGTCGCGGGCAGCACCCTGGGCGAGATCGAGAACGACGCCCAGCTCGGCGTCAGCTCCATCGGCCAGCAGGACGTGCAGCTCACCCCCCTGCAGGCGGCCATGATCGCCTCCGCGGTGGGCAACGACGGGACGCTGATGAGCCCCCACCTCGTCGAGCAGGTCCGTGCCCCGGACCTGTCGGTCATCGACCAGGCCGATCCCGACGAGTTGGGCGAGCCGGTCACCCCCGAGGTCGCCGACCAGCTGACCGAGATGATGGTCAGCGTCGTCGAGGACGGCAGCGGCCGGCGCGCGCAGATCGACGGCGTCACCGTCGCGGGCAAGACCGGGACGGCGGAGAACGAGGGCCCCGACCACAACTGGTTCATCGGATTCGCCCCGGCCGACGACCCGCAGATCGCCGTCGCGGTCTTCGTGGCCAACGGCGGGGGCACGGGCGGCGACGTGTCGGCGCCCATCGCGCGTGAGGTCATGCAGGCCCACCTCGAGGGACAGGGCGGCTCATGACGCTGTCGACCGGGACCATGCTCTCCGGGCGCTACGAGATCACCGCACCCATCGCCACCGGCGGCATGGGCGAGGTGTGGCGGGCCCGGGACCGCGTGCTGGACCGCGAGGTCGCCGCCAAGGTGCTGCGCAGCGAGTTCACCGGCGACCCGAGCTTCGTGGCCCGCTTCCGCAACGAGGCGCGACACACCGCGGCGCTGTCGCACCCCAACATCGCCTCGGTCTACGACTACGGCGAGACCACCGACGAGCGCGGCTCGCAGCTGGCCTTCCTGGTCATGGAGCTGGTCGAGGGCAAGCCGCTGGTGACCATCCTGCACGAGGAGGGGACGCTGCCGGTCGACTGGACGCTGCACGTCCTCGGCCAGGCCGCCGACGGGCTGTCCGCGGCCCACCACGCCGACGTCGTGCACCGCGACATCAAGCCGGGCAACCTCATCGTCCGGCCCGACGGCGTGGTGAAGCTGACCGACTTCGGCATCGCCCGGGCCCGCGACGCCACCCCGCTGACCCGCACCGGCATGGTCGTCGGCACCGCCCAGTACCTGTCCCCCGAGCAGGCGCAGGGCTTCGAGGTCACCGCTGCCTCCGACGTCTACTCCCTGGGCGTCGTCGGCTACGAGTGCCTCACCGGCGGGCGGCCGTTCGACGGGACGTCGCAGGTCGCGGTGGCCCTGGCGCACATCAACCGGCCGCCGCCGCCGCTCCCGGCCGACGTGCCCCCGGCGGTGCGGCTGCTGATCGAGCGGGCCCTGGCCAAGGACCCCGCCGACCGGTTCCGCGACGGCGCCGCGTTCGCCGCCGCCGTCCGGTCGGTGGCCGCCGGGAACGGCCTCGCCTCCGGCCACGTCCCCGCCGTCCCCGCGGCGCCGGGGCCCGGGACGACGCCGCCCGTGCCGCTCGCCGCCGGGGCCGCCACCGCCCAGACCGAGGTGGTCGACGACCTCGCCGACTCGCGCACGCAGGTGATCGGCGCCGCCTCCGCGGGCGGTGCCGCCGGCACGCGGACGTCGGTGGGCGCCATGCCGCCGCTGCGCCGCCCCCCGGAGGACGACGGGGACCGCTACGCCCCCGCAGCTGCCCCCGCCGGCGACGCCGGCCGCCGCCGCTCCCGGTGGCCGCTGGCGGTGGCCGGCCTGGTGCTGCTCGTGCTGCTCGGCGTCGGCGCCGCGTTCCTGCTCGGCGGTGGCGACGAGGACCCCGCGGGCACCACCGCCGACCCCACGGCCCCGGCGCCCACCACCGCGGCCGCCCCGGCCCCCGGGACGGTGTTCGTCGACAGCAGCGCCTTCGTCGGCGACCCGGTCGACGACGTCGAGCAGCTCCTGGCCGGCCAGGGCCTGCAGGTGGTCACCGAGGAGGCCGACGCCGACGACCTGGCCACGCTGGGCCGCGCGCTCGACGAGGGCGACGTGGTCACCACCGACCCGTTCGACCAGGCCGTGGCCGAGGGCGCGACGGTCACCCTCTACTACGCGCCGGAGGACTACTCCCCCGACACCGGCGACGGGGACACCGGGACCGGCCAGGACGACGCCCCGGCGCCCGCGGACCCGACCACCGAGGCCCCGCAGCCCCGGACGTCCGCCCCCGCGCCGGCCCCGACGCCCACCCGCAGCAGCTCCGCGCCGACGACCGCGGCGACGACGACCGCCTCGACGTCCGCGCGCCCGTCGACCAGCGCGTCGGCCTCGCCCACGCAGCCCGGCAGCCCGGCGCCGACGGCGACCCCGACGACGAGCGTGCAGCGCGGCCAGCCCGCCCCGAGCCCGGCGGACGACACCGTCGCGGAGGGCCGGGCGGCCGCGCCGCAGCAGACGGGCCCGGGCGCGGACGGGTGACCGGTCCCCCTCGCGCCGTCCCGGTCCGCGGGGCCGCAGCGGTTAGGCTGCCCGCCGGCCCAACCGTCCGTTGCGGTCCGCCGAGCACCGCCCGGATGCAGGACCGCACCGCCCGAGAGGACCTCCGATGACCACGCCTCCCGTGCTGGGCGAGCGCTACGAGATCGGTGGGGTGCTCGGCCGCGGCGGCATGGCCGAGGTGCACCGCGGCCGGGACCTGCGGCTGGGCCGCGAGGTGGCGGTCAAGGTGCTGCGCCAGGACCTGGCCCGGGACCCCTCCTTCCAGGTCCGGTTCCGCCGGGAGGCGCAGGCCGCGGCGTCGCTGAACCACCCGGCCATCGTCGCGGTGTACGACACCGGCGAGGACCGCAGCTCCAGCGGCGCGACGCCCTACATCGTCATGGAGTACGTCGAGGGGGAGACCCTGCGCGACGTGCTGCGCCGCGAGGGCGTGCTCGCCCCGCAGCGGGCCATGACGCTGGCGGCCGACATCTGCAACGCCCTGGACTTCAGCCACCGCAACGGCATCGTGCACCGCGACGTGAAGCCCGGGAACGTGATGATCACGCCCGAGGGCACCGTCAAGGTCATGGACTTCGGCATCGCCCGGGCGGTGTCGGACTCCGCGGCGACCATGACCTCCACGGCCGCGGTGATCGGGACCGCCCAGTACCTCTCCCCCGAACAGGCCCGCGGCGAGAGCGTGGACGCCCGGTCCGACGTCTACTCCACCGGCTGCCTGCTCTACGAGCTGGTCACCGGGGCACCGCCGTTCACCGGCGACTCCCCCGTCTCGGTCGCCTACCAGCACGTGCGCGAGGACCCGCGGCTGCCGTCGTCGGTCAACCCGGCCATCCCGCCGGACCTCGACGCGATCCTGCTCAAGGCGCTGAGCAAGAACCCGGCCAACCGCTACCAGTCCGCCGCCGACATGCGCACCGACCTGCTGCGGGCCCTGGCCGGCCAGCGGGTCGAGGCCACGCCGGTCATGGGCGACGCGGAGAGGACCGCGATCATCGGCGCACCGCCCGGCGGGTACGGCGGGGACTGGGACGACGAGGACGGCGAGGACCGCACCCGGCGGCGCAACCGGGTCATCGCCGCCGTCGTCGCCGGCCTGCTGCTGATCGGCGGCGTGGTCGCCGTGGCCCTGCTGCTCGGCGACGGCACCGAGCCGCCGGCCGCCACCCCGCCGGTGGCCACGCAGGTCTCGGTGCCCAACGTGGTCGGCCAGGACGAGGCGACGGCCACTGCGACCCTGCAGGGGGCGGGGCTGACCGTCGGCCAGGCGACGACCCAGGTCACCCGGGACGAGGCCCAGATCGGCACCGTGCTGGGCACCACCCCGCCCAGCGGCACGCAGGTCGACCAGGGCAGCACCGTGGCCCTGGTGCTCGGCGTCGGGCCGGACACCGTCGAGGTGCCGGCCGTCATCGGGCTGGACGCCGACCGGGCCGAGGCGACGCTGGAGAACGCCGGGTTCGAGACCGTGACCACCGAGGAGATCGACTCGGTGGCCCCCGAGGGGCAGGTCACCGGGGTCGAGCCCGGAGAGGGCCAGGCGGTCGACCCGGGCACGACCGTCACCCTGCAGGTGTCCGACGGCGACGCCCAGGTGCCCGACGTGACCGGCCAGCAGCAGGCCGCGGCCACCCAGGCGCTGCGGGCCGCGGGCTTCACCAACGTCGTCCCCGAGGAGGTCGAGGCCGAGCAGGCCGCAGGCACCGTCGTGGCGACCGACCCGGCCGCCGGCGACCAGGCGTCGGCCGACGACGAGATCACGCTGCAGGTGTCCAGCGGCCCGGCCGAGGAGGAGACCGTCGCGGTGCCGGACGTCGCCGGCCAGACGGGCACCGCCGCGCTCGACGCGCTCGAGGGCGCCGGCTTCACCGACGTGACCGTCGTGGACGCCACCGGCGAGGAGGCCGAGCCCGCCGGGGCGACGGCGGTCCGCACGAACCCGCCGGCCGGTTCCGAGGTCACCGTGGACACCCCGATCGTGCTCACCGTCCAGGGGCCCGCGCCGACGGCGACCCCCAGCCCCACCGGCTGAGCGGGCCGCCCGGCTACGCGGTGACCGTGGTGAGCCGGGCGGCCGCCGCGCCGGCCGCCTCGACGACGGCCGGGTCGGGGGCCAGCCCGCAGGACGCCAGCCAGGTGGCCAGCATCCGGTGGCCGCCCTCGGTGAGCACCGACTCCGGGTGGAACTGCACGCCCTCGACGGGCAGCTCGCGGTGCCGCAGCGCCATGACGACGCCCGACGGCGTCGTCCCGGTGACCTCCAGCTCGGGGGGCACGGTGTCGCGGTCCACGGCCAGGGAGTGGTAGCGGGTGGCGGTGAACGGCGACGGCAGCCCGGCCAGCACGCCGGCGCCGTCGTGCACCACCTGGCTGGTCTTGCCGTGCAGCAGCTCGGGGGCGCGCACCACCTCGGCGCCGAACGCCTCGCCGACGGCCTGGTGGCCCAGGCACACGCCCAGGACGGGCGTGCCGGCCTCCGCGGCCGCCCGCACCATCGGCACGGTCACCCCGGCCTGGGCCGGCGTCCCCGGGCCGGGGGACAGCAGCACTCCGGCGACGTCGAGGTCGGGCAGCTCGTCGACGGTGACGGCGTCGTTGCGCCGCACGACGCAGCGCACGCCCAGCTGGCCGAGGTACTGCACCAGGTTGTAGACGAAGCTGTCGAAGTTGTCGACGACGAGGACCGGGCGGCTCACGCCCCCTGTCTACCAGGAGGAGGACCCCCCGGAAGGACGCCGTCGCCCCCGCCACTCGCAGGCTCGCGGCGGGTCCCTGCGACGCGGCCGGGGCCTCAGCCCCCGGCGGCGGTCGCGTACTCCATGGCCGGCGGGGTGTCGTAGCCCGGCAGGGTGAGCTCCGCGCGCTCCTGGACGCTGAACCCCAGCCCGTAGTCCTGGACCGCCTGCTGGAACACCCGCACCTGCGGGGAGGCGGCCAGCTGCGCCCGGACGGCGTCGGCGTCGGCCACGGCGGTCACCACGAACGGCGGGGAGTACGTGCGGCCCTGCAGGAGCAGCACGTTGCCCACGCAGCGGACGGCGCTGGTGGCGATCAGCCGCTGGTCCATGATCGCCACCGCGTCGGCGCCCGCGGCCCACACGGCGTTGACGACGGCCTGCACGTCGGACTGGTGGATGACCACGTCGTCGGGCTCGGCCCCCAGCGGCAGCGAGCCGTCCGGCCGCCGCGGGGCGTCGTCCAGGGTGATCTCCACGCCGGGGCCGGTGACCGGCAGCAGACCGGCCGAGAGCAGCCCGGCGTCCCCCGCGTCGCGGGCGGCGGCCACGTCGCCGTCCCGGGCGGCCGCGGCGTCGGTGAGGGCCTGCACCCGGGTCTGCAGCGCGGTCAGCTGGTCCTGCTGCTCGGCGACGACCACCTCGCGGGCGCGGATGAGCGCGGACAGCTCGGTGGCCTCCCCGCCGCGCAGGTCGGTGCCCTGGGCGGTCTGGCTGGAGGTGGCGAACAGCAGCCCGGCGGCCAGCGCCACCACCGGCACCAGGGCGGCCCACGCCGTCCCGCCGCGGGTCAGCCGCGGGCGCAGGCTGCGGGCTGTGGCCACCCCCGCAGCTTAGGCTGGGCCGGTCACGGCCGGTCGCGACGGACCGGCCCCGGAGGGAGTTCGCACGGTGCCCAAGTCCAAGGTGCGCAAGAAGTCGGTCTACACGCCACCGGCGGGTGTCCTGCAGCCGGGCACGTCGGCCGCCCGGGTCGCCGGGCCCAGCCCGCGCTGGTACGCCCCCGTGATGGTGACCCTCATGCTGCTCGGGTTGCTGTGGATCGTGGTGTTCTACGTGGCCGGCGAGAGCATCCCGTTCATGGCGGGTCTGAACGTGTGGAACTTCGCCATCGGCTTCGGCCTCATGGTCGCCGGCCTGGTCATGTCGATGCGCTGGCGCTAGCCGGGGAGCCACGCCGCTGCGGCCCTCGTCCCACCAAGGACGGGGGCCGTTCGTCTGTCATCGCTCGGATACGCACAGTGTTGTCCACAGACGGCGCTGTGCACAGCCCGAGAGCGCTGTCCACAGGTCGACAAGGCGCTGGACCCCCAGGGTTGTCCACGACATGTGGAGAACGGGTGTTCGACGGCGAGCCGCTGACCTGCGGCTCCACCACCACTGTGGTGGGTGGGACGGGAAGGGCACCCCGGTAACTACAGGACTGTGAGTCCATCCCCAGTTGTGCACAGCGCTGTGGACGAGTCGACACGTCGCCAGCCCCGGGGCCGGGGGTCCGGTCGCCGTCCCGCCCCGGCCGTGGTAGGCCGACACGCCGTCTGACCACGGCGGACGCCGGCCTCCCCGCACCGCCGACGGGACGCCGACGGCCCCCGGTCCGCTGGGACCGGGGGCCGCGGGGTGGACCGTGGACGGGCCTCAGTCGGAGGCGAGCAGCTCCAGGACGGTGGCGTTGGCCATCCCGCCGCCCTCGCACATCGTCTGCAGGCCGTAGCGGGTCCCGGTGGCCAGCATGCTGTGGACCAGCGTGGTCATCAGGCGCGCCCCGGACCCGCCGAGCGGGTGGCCGAGGGCGATGGCGCCGCCGCGGGGGTTGAGCCGGCCGGCGTCGGCGCCGGTCTCTGCCAGCCAGGCCAGCGGCACCGGCGCGAAGGCCTCGTTGACCTCGAACAGGCCGATGTCGCCGATCGACAGGCCGGACCGCTGCAGCACCCGGTGCGTGGCCGGGATGGGGGCGGTGAGCATGACCACCGGGTCGTCGCCGGCGACCACGGTGGTGTGGACGCGCACCAGCGGGCGCAGGCCGAGCTCGCGGGCCCGCTCGGAGGTGGTGACCAGCAGTGCGGCCGACCCGTCCGAGATCTGGCTGGCATTGCCGGCGGTGATGACGCCGTCGGCCCGGAACGGGGTCTTCAGCGTGGCCAGCTTCTCCAGGGTGCCGCCGGGGCGGATGCCCTCGTCGGCGCGGACCACCGTGCCGTCCGGCGCGGTGACCGGGACGACCTCCTCGTCGAACGCGCCGTCGGCCTGCGCCTTGGCCGCCGACTCGTGCGAGGCCAGGGAGTACTCGTCGAGCCGGGTGCGGGAGAACCCCCAGCGCTCGGCGATCATCTCCGCGCCCACGCCCTGGTTGGGGAAGACCCCCTCGTAGCGCTCCAGGAACCGCGGCCCCAGCGGCGCCCCGGCGCCGACGGCCTCGCCGTACGTGGAGCCCATCGGCACCCGGCTCATCGACTCCACCCCTCCGGCGACGACGACGTCGGCCTGGCCGCTGACCACGGTGGCCGCCGCGAAGGCGACCGCCTGCTGGGAGGAGCCGCACTGGCGGTCGATGGTCGTCCCGGGCACCGACTCCGGCCAGCCGGCCGCCAGCACGGCGTTGCGGCCGATGTTGGAGGTCTGCTCGCCGACCTGGCTCACGCAGCCCCAGAAGACGTCGTCGACAACGACCGGGTCGACGCCGGTGCGCTCGACCAGCGCCCCGAGCACGGCGGCGGACAGGTCGACGGCGTGCACGCCGGACAGCCCCCCGCCGCGCTTGCCCACCGGGGTGCGCACCGCGGCGCAGATGACGGCGTCTCGCATGACCACTCCTCGTCCCTGGGCGGCGTTCCGCCCGCGCGGCGATGGTAGGACGTCCACGCACCCGCACCCGCCCGCTGGCAGGCTGGGGGCCGTGCAGTGGTCGCCACCCGCGGGGCAGACGGCCGTCCTGGCGGCCGCGGGCGTCCTGCTGGCCGGCGCCGCGGTGCTGCTCGACCCCCTGGGCCGGGTCCTGGTCGGCGGGGCCGCCGTCCTGCTGCTGGCGCTGGCCGCCCGCGAGCGGCTGCTGCGCCCGCGGCTGGCTGCCGGGCCGGCCGGGGTGGCCGTCCGCCGGCTGGGCCGCACCACCGAGCTGCCCTGGGCCACGCTGCGGGTGCGGGTGCGCGACACCCGGCGGCTCGGGCTGCGCTCGCGGCTGCTGGAGCTGGACACCGCGGCCGGGCCGGACGACGGGCGGCCCCGTCTGGAGGCTCGCCCCGAGCTTGCGAGGGGTGAGAGGGACGGGGTCCTTCCTGAGGAGGACGGGGTCCTCGTACTGCTCGGCCGCCTGGACCTCGGCGCCGACCCGGCCGAGGTCGCCCGGGCCCTCGGCGCGCTGCGGCCCAGGTGACGGACCAGGTGACGGACCAGGTGACGGGCTAGCCCAGGACGACGAGCGTGGACACCGTCAGCGCGACCACGACGAGCGCCGCGGTGAGCAGCATGAGGCCGAGCACCTGCAGCTCGGTGCGCCGCCGGGCCAGCACCACGACGCCGGTGGCCACGAAGCCGGCCACCAGGCCGCCGAGGTGGCCCAGCAGCGAGACGCCGGGCAGGAAGCTGACCAGCACGTTGATGGCCAGCAGGGTGAGCAGGCCACGCAGGTCCTCGCGGCGGGACATCATGACCACGGCCAGCCCGCCCAGCAGGCCGTAGATCGCGGCCGACGCGCCGGCCACCGGCCGGCCGGGCTCGCCGAACAGCTGCAGGGCGACCGCCCCGCCGAGCAGCGACACCACGTAGACCGTCAGGTAGCGCCACCGGCCGAGCTGGCGCTCCAGCTCGGAGCCGAACACCAGCAGCGCGAGCATGTTGAGGACCAGGTGCATCAGCCCGATGTGCAGGAACGCCGCGGTGAGCAGCCGCCAGTCCTCCCCGAGCTGGACGAGCACCGGGATCTGCGCCAGCTGCGCGAACACCGGGGAGAGCTCGTTGTCCAGCGGGTTGGCGCCGGCCAGGCCGGCGGAGACGGCGGTGACCACGAAGACGGCCACGTTGAGCACGATCAGGCTGACCGTGGTGACGCCGAACTGCCGGCCGGCGCGGCGCAGCAGCGGCGTCTGGCGGACCGGGCGGACGCCGGCGTTGCCCGCGCGGACGTCGTCGGGGCACTGGAAGCCCACGGAGGCCGGGGTCATGCACTCCGGGCAGATCGGCCGCCCGCACCGGGTGCAGGAGATGCGGGTCGGCCGGTCGGGGTGCCGGTAGCAGGCGGGGGCCGGGGGCGCCGGCTGCGGCTGGCCGGCGCCCCCCTCGTCCGGGGTGGTGGTCAGCTGCGCTGCACCTCGACGGACTGCAGGACGACGTCCTCCGCCGGGCGGTCGCCGCGGCCGGTCGGCACCTTGGCGATCCGGTCGACGACGTCGCGGCCGGCCTGGTCGGCCACCTCGCCGAAGATGGTGTGCTTGCCGGTCAGCCAGGTGGTCGGGGCGACGGTGATGAAGAACTGGGAGCCGTTGGTGCCGGGCCCGGCGTTGGCCATGGCCAGCAGGTAGGGCCTCGTGAAGGCCAGCTCGGGGTGGATCTCGTCGCCGAACTGGTAGCCGGGGCCGCCGATGCCCTGACCCAGCGGGTCACCGCCCTGGATCATGAACCCGTCGATGATCCGGTGGAACACGGTGCCGTCGTAGAGGCGGTCGGTCGTCTTCGCGCGGGTCTGCGGGTGGGTCCACTCCCGGCGTCCCTCGGCCAGGTCGGCGAAGTTCGCCACCGTCTTGGGCGCGTGGTCGGGGAACAGGTCGACGGTGATGTCGCCGTGGTTGGTGTGCAGGACGGCGCGGCGTGCGGGGGTCGCTTCGGTCACGGCATCCACTCTCCCACCGGACGGGCGGCGGCGTCGCAGCGGCCGGGGCCGCTCACCCCTCGGTGCAGGCGGCCCGGCCTGCGGACCCCTGAGGGCGGAGAACGGACGGAGGAAGTCGTCATCGAGGTCGACGACTCGGTCGGCCTCGTGGATCAGCGCCTGCGAGACGTCGCTGTTCCCAGCCGGCTCGACGGCCATCAGCACGACCTGGACGCCGAGGGACTGTGCCTCGGCCACGCCCTCGCACAGGTCCTCGTCCCCGGCCACGAGGTACGCGGTGGCCACCGACCTCTGTCGGGCGAGCGTGGTCAGGTCACGGTAGATCAGCGCGTCGACGCCCTTCTGCCGTCCCTGCACGAGGCGGCCCAGCCGCAGCTCGGTGTAGTCGAGCTCGCGCAGTGCGGCGAGTTCCGCGGAGAGCCGGCCATTGGGGACGCCGTCGTACCAGTACGTGCGCAGCAGAGGCAGCTCGGCGTCCCGCTCGACGCGGTCGGCCAGGGCAGCCGCCAGCTTGCACACCTCGACGTCCAGGCAGTTGCGCCGGTGCTCGGCCACGGTGAGGCTGCCACCGCCGGAGAGCAGGTGACCGGCGTCGATCAGCGGGACAGTGCGGTCCACCCCGACGACGGTGCCGATCGGGTCCCCGCTGGACCAGCACCGCCTGGCCCGTGTCCCGGACGTGGACCCGGGGCCGCTCAGCCCTCGGTGCAGGCGGCCGTGAGCTCCCCGTGGTAGGCCAGCACCAGCGGGGGGCCGCTGCACACGGTGCTGCGGCCGGGTTCGAGCGCCGCCGCGCCGGTGCCGCCCACGGAGGAGGTCGCGCCGAGGAAGGACTCGAGGAACCCGGGGCCGGCCACCCGGTCCACGCGGGTGTCGTCGGGGTCGGCGCCGTTCATCTCGGCGGCGTACCGGTAGGCCTCCTCGCGGCCCAGGACCCGGTCGACCAGGCCGCGGTCGACGGCGGTGTAGCCGTCGAAGACGAAGGCGCCCAGCTCGTCGACGATCGTCTGCGCCGGGATGCCCCGCGCCTGGGACACCCACGAGACGAACTCGGCGTACTCGCGGTCCAGGCCCGCGCCGAGCACCGCCCGCTCCTCCTCGGTGATGTCGCGGTAGGGGTTGCCGAAGTCCTTGCCGCGGCCGCGGGTGAAGTACTCCTCGGTGATGCCGCCCTCGGTGGTCACGCCCGGCTCCAGCAGCGAGCCGGGGATGCCGGTGACGTCCCGGAAGCGCTGCAGCGGGCCCATGATGACCCCGATGCTGCCGACCAGGCTGCCGTGGTCGGCGACGATCTGGTCGGCCCCGGCCATCGCGTACATGCCACCGGAGGCGGACAGGCCCTGCACGTGGGCCATCACCTGGTTGCCGGTGCGCTTCTGGTAGCGCTCCACGGCGTCGGCGATGGCGCGTGAGCCGTAGATCGTGCCGCCCGGGGTGTTGAGCTCCAGCACCAGCCCGTCGGCGTCCTCGGCGGTGAGGGAGTCGATGGTGTCGGCGACGTCGTAGCCGTAGGTCGCCGTGCCGAAGGTGGCGCCGTCGCTCTGCCCGCCCAGGATGACCCCGGTGACCGGGACGGCGATCAGCCGCCCGCCGGCCGTCGGCTCGCCCCAGACGGTCTCCGTGACCGGCCCGCTGGTCGCGGTCTCCCCGCCGCCGGAGGCGAGCCCGACCAGGGCCAGCACCATGACCACGACCAGCCCCAGGCCGACCGTCCCCAGCGCCAGGCCGGCGCCCAGGCTCGCCCCCAGGCCCAGGCCGAAACCGCGCCGGAAGGGGCTCGGCTGCCGCGGGGGCGGCAGCGGACGCCAGACCGGCGGCGGTGACGGGGGCGGCATCGGCGGGGACGGCGACGACGGGGGCGGCGTCGACGCGTCGGGTGCCGGCTGCTGGGTGCTCACGTCGGGCCCTCCAGGGTCTCGGGACAGCGAGGCGCGACAGTACCCATGCGCGTGCGGAGCGGGCGCTCAGCGCGCCACGCCGTGCCTGCACCGTGACCGAGGGGTGGCGACGACGGGATCGATCCCGGCCCCGCGTTGCCGAACCGATCGAGGGGAGGTCCCGGCGCGGTGAGCCGCTCCGACCACCCGTCGTGACCGGCGCTCCCGTCGACCTCGTGGCCGGTAGCAGTCCCGGGCCCCGGGAGGTGTCGCGCCCGGCAGATCTGCCACCACCCGTGTGGCCCGCTGCAGGGAGCATCAGCCCGGTCGCGGCGGCCGGGAGAACAGCTCGAGCGCGATCCCGTCCGGGTCACGGAAGTCCAGCACCTTGCCACCACGTGGAGGCGCGCGTCCGCCACCGGCGAGTGCTGCACCGCCGGAGCGCTCAGCCGCTGCTGCCAGGTCAGCAGCGCCTCTGGATCCGGAACGGCCAGGGCGACGTGGTCGCGGCCGGTCCTCCGCTCGTCGAACTCCTGACCGCTGCCGGGCAGGTGCCGGTGGATCACGAGGATGGTCCCGCTCTCCGCGTGACCACAGAGGGTCCGTCGCCAGCGGTCGGTCGTCTCCGTCGCCAGCGGCTGGAAGCCCAGGACGTCCCCGTACCAGCGGACGCTGCGGTCGTGATCCCCCACGGACAGCGTGACGTGCGCCCACCCGGCCATGGCCACCATCCCGCACAGGGCAAGGAGTGCCGCACCTGGCCGAGAAGGCGGAGGAGCGTCGAACCGACGCGGGGCGGCCGCGGCCCCGACGAGGCCGCCCGGGCCACCGCTCGACGAAGCAGCGCGCGACTGCCTCCGAGGCGGCCCCGGTGCAGGACGATGTCGACATGGACGAGCTGGAGGTCGAGCGCTGGTTCGACTCCTACCTGGAGGAGTTCGCCGCGGTGGGTCGCGGTGACGTCGAGGACGTACGGCGACTGCTGGAGTACTACGGCGTACCGCTGTTGGTCGGCACTGACACGGGGTGCCCAGCCCTCGAGGACGAGTCGCAGGTGCTCGCGTTCGCGCGGCAGCAGGTCGGGAGCCTGCGCTCGGCGGACTACGACCGCAGCGACAGGCTCACCGCCGAGACCACTGTCCTGAACGGGTCCTGCGCCGTCCACGAGGGGCGGTTCTCCCGCCTCCGGGCGGATGGGAGCGAGATCGCACGGATCACCTGCACCTACCTGATCACCAAGGGCCCGGGTGGCCACCGGATCTCAGCCATCGTGGTGCACTCCGGGTCCCCCACCCACGCGGACTGAAGCCGGGTGCAGCTGCTCCACGGGCGGGACGGGCTCGGCGAGCGACTCCGGCAACGGCGCCCTGCCGAGCCGACTGACGGGTGACCGCGCCCGGCTCCGGGCCGGGTCGTCGCCGAGGACGTCCTGGTGCGCCGTGCCGGTCGTCCGCGGAGGCGCGGACAATCCGCAGGTCGTGCGCGTGGAGACGAGGGGAATCGAACCCCTAACCCCCGCCTTGCAAAGGCGGTGCTCTGCCAATTGAGCTACGTCCCCGGGGTGGGCGCGCCGGGACTCAGCGGGTGGTGGGCCTGCTGACGGCCTGGGGGCCGCGGGTGGCCTCGGCCCAGAGGTCGGCCTCGGTTCGGCCGGCCGACCGTCTGCGGACGGCGGCGAGGGCGCTCGCCGCCGCGGCCGCGAGGACCAGCTTCCTGAGCACGCGCGGTACCTCCTCGAAGCGGGTCCCCTCCTCGCGGAGGGGCCGGGAGCCGGCCCGCGGAGCGGGTGCGGGCCGGTGGCGCCGGGACACGGGTGGGCCTGGGAGGACTTGAACCTCCGGCCTCATCCTTATCAGGGATGCGCTCTAACCGCCTGAGCTACAGGCCCGTGGACCTTGGCCAGCGTACCCGGCGGCCCGGCCGGGGCCGCCGGGGGGTCCTGGCTCAGTCCCGCTCGGAGAGGGTGACCTCCAGGCCGCCGACCAGGTCGGAGCACATGTTGTAGATGAACGCCGCGACCGTGCACAGCGCGGTGAGCAGCACGATGTTGATCGCGCCGACGACCGCGGCCCCGCCGAAGACGATGCCCGGGGTGATGACCTCGCTGCGGCCGTCGGCGCCGGAGGCGGTGCCGAGCTGGCCGAACAGGTCGTTGAGGGTGTCGAAGACGCCGAGGCCGGACAGCACGCCGTAGAGCACGCCGACGGCGACCATCCAGATGAAGAACAGCGCGATCGACAGGACCAGCGAGATCTTCAGCGCGGAGAACGTGTCGATGTGCCGCAGCTGCAGGCGGGCCCGGCGCGGACCGCGGGCGGCCTTCTGCCCGGCCGCGGCGTTCTGCCCGGCCGCGGCGTTCTGCCCGGCCGCGGCGTTCTGCCCGGCCGCGGCGTTCTGCCCGGCCGCGGCCTTCTGCCCGGCCGCGGCCTTCGCGGGGCCGGCGGCCGGCTGCGTGCCGGTGACCGGGGCGACGGCGGGCTGCGTCGCGGACGCCGGGCCGGCCGCGGCGGGGGCGCCGCCGTCGGCCGCGGCGGGGGCGCCGCCGTCGGCCGCGGCCTGGGTCCGGGCGGTGTGCGCGCCGGGGATGGACTGGGTGGCCCCCACGGGCGGCACGCCGTCAGCCGCGGGCTGCTGGCCGGTGGCCGTCCCCTGTGCCGGGGCGGTGTCCCCGGTCCGGGACCCGGTGCGCACCGAACCCTGCGTCCGGTCGCTCATGCGAGTCTCCCGTTCCCCAGCGGCCCACGCCGCTGCCTCGCACCCGGGGGTCCCGGCGCGCTGCCGGGGGCGCCTGGGCGCCCGTCATGGTCGGGACGACGGAGGCGGGGTGCCCCGATCCGGGGGAACCGGGCACCCCGCCTCCACCGTCGTCGGACCCAGCCTAGGCGGACGCCTCGTCGTTGTCCGTCGTACGCGCGATCGCCACGATCGACACGTCCTCGGGCAAGTTCATGAGCTTGACACCCATGGTGGCCCGGTCCTTGTTGTGCCGGACGCCGTTGACCGGGGTGCGGATCACGCCGCCGCCGGAGGTGATGGCGTAGAGCTCGTCGCCGAGCTGCACCGCCAGCGCCCCGACCAGGTTCCCCTTGCGCGCCTTGGGGTCGGCGGTGAGGACGCCCTTGCCGCCGCGGCCCTGCGGCGGGTAGTTCTCGATGCCGGTCCGCTTGGCGAAGCCGCGCTCGGTGGCCACGAGGACGTCGACGCCCTCGGTCACCACCATCATCGACAGCAGCGAGTCGTCGCCGGCCAGCGCGATGCCGCGCACGCCCTCGGTGGCCCGGCCCATAGGCCGCAGCGTGGCGTCGTCGGCCTTGAACCGGATCGACATCGCCTTGCGGGTGACCAGCAGCAGGTCCTGGTCGGCGTCGATGAGGGCGGCGCCCACCAGCTCGTCGCCCTCGCGCAGGTTGATGGCGATGACGCCGCCGCTGCGCGGGGAGTCGAAGTCGGTCAGCCGGGTCTTCTTCACCTGCCCGTTCGCCGTGGCCAGGACCAGGTACGGGGCGACCCCGTAGTCCTTGATCTGCATGACCTGGGCGATCTTCTCGTCGGGCTGGAAGGCCAGGATGTTGGCCACGTGAGCGCCGCGGGCGGTGCGCGCGGCCTCCGGCAGCTCGTAGGCCTTGGCCCGGTAGACCCGGCCCTTGTTGGTGAAGAACAGGATCCAGTCGTGGGTGGAGCCCACGAAGAAGTGGTCGACGATGTCGTCCTGCTTCAGGGTCGCGCCCATCACGCCCTTGCCGCCGCGGCGCTGGGACCGGTAGAGGTCGCTCTTGGTGCGCTTGGCGTACCCGGTGCGGGTGATGGTGACGACGACCTCCTCCTCGGCGATGAGGTCCTCCATGGAGACGTCGCCGTCGTTGGCCACGAACTTCGTGCGCCGGTCGTCGCCGAACTTCTCGACGATCTCGGCCAGCTCGTCGCGGACGATCTGCCGCTGCCGCTCCGGGGAGTCGAGGATGGCCTGCAGGTCGGCGATCCGGGCCTCGATCTCGGCCAGCTCGTCGACGATCCGCTGCCGCTCCAGCGCCGCCAGCCGGCGCAGCTGCAGGTCCAGGATCGCCGTCGCCTGGATCTCGTCGACGTCCAGGAGCTCCATCAGGCCGGTGCGCGCGGCGTCGGCGGACTCGCTGCTGCGGATCAGGGCGATCACGGCGTCGAGCTGGTCGAGGGCCTTGGCGTAGCCGCGCAGGATGTGCGCGCGCTCCTCGGCCTTGCGCAGCCGGTAGCGGGTGCGCCGGACGATGACCTCGACCTGGTGGTGCACCCACTTGCGGACCAGCTCGTCGAGCCGCAGCGTCCGCGGGACGCCGTCGACGATGGAGAGCATGTTGCAGCCGAACGACGTCTGCAGCTGGGTGTGCTTGTAGAGGTTGTTCAGCACCACCTTGGCCACGGCGTCCCGGCGCAGCGTGATGACCAGCCGGCGGCCGACGCGGTCGCTGGACTCGTCGGCGATCTCGCTGATGCCCTGCAGCCGGCCGTCGCGGACGGCGTCGGCGATCGCCTCGGCCAGGTTGTCCGGGTTGACCTGGTAGGGCAGCTCGGTGACGACCAGCTGCACCCGGCCGCGGGTGTCCTCCTCGACGGTGACGACGGCGCGCATGCGCACCGACCCCCGGCCGGTGCGGTAGGCGTCCTCGATGCCCTCGCGGCCGACGATGAGGCCGTGCGTGGGGAAGTCGGGGCCCTTGACCCGCTCCATGCAGGCGGCGAGCGCCTCCTCCGGCTCGGCGTCCGGGTGGTCGAGGACCCAGTAGGCGGCCTCGGCGACCTCGCGCAGGTTGTGCGGGGGCATGTTGGTGGCCATGCCGACCGCGATGCCGGCCGAGCCGTTGACCAGCAGGTTGGGGATGCGCGAGGGCAGGACCAGCGGTTCCTCGGTCCGGCCGTCGTAGTTGGCCTGGAAGTCGACGGTCTCCTCGTCGATGCCGGCCAGCATCTCCATGGCCAGCGGGGTGAGCCGGCACTCGGTGTAGCGCATGGCCGCCGCCGGGTCGTTGCCCGGGGAGCCGAAGTTGCCCTGGCCGTCGATCAGCGGGTAGCGCATCGACCAGGGCTGGGCCAGCCGGACGAGGGCGTCGTAGATCGCCGAGTCGCCGTGGGGGTGGTAGTTGCCCATCACCTCGGCGACCGGCCGGGCGCACTTGACGTAGCCGCGGTCGGGGCGGAAGCCCTGGTCGTACATGGCGAACAGCACCCGGCGGTGCACCGGCTTGAGGCCGTCGCGGACCTCGGGCAGCGCGCGGCCGACGATCACGCTCATCGCGTAGTCGATGTAGCTGCGCTGCATCTCCTGCTGGAGGTCGACCGACTCGACGCGGTCGCGGGCGGGTGTCTCGGTCACGGTTCAGTTCTCCGGTGTTGAGGCGAGGAAGCGAGTCCGGCGCATGGCCCCCTCGCAGGGGCCCGCGCCGAGCGGAGCGAGGCGTGGGGGGCGAGGGGGTCCTGTCTCAGACGTCGAGGAAGCGGACGTCCCGGGCGTTGCGGGTGATGAAGCTGCGGCGGGCCTCGACGTCCTCGCCCATGAGGATGCTGAACAGCTCGTCGGCGGTGGCGGCGTCCTCGAGCGTGACCTGGCCGAGCAGCCGGGTCTCGGGGTTCATCGTGGTCTCCCACAGCTCGCTGGCGTTCATCTCGCCGAGCCCCTTGTACCGCTGGATCATCTCCTCGCGGACGCGGCGTCCCTCCTCCTTGCCCGCCTTGAGCAGCGCGTCGCGCTCGCGGTCGGAGTAGGCGTACTGGTCGCCCCACTTGCCGCCCCACTTGATCTTGTACAGCGGGGGGCGGGCCAGGTAGACGTGCCCGGCCTCGACCAGCGGCCGCATGAAGCGGAACAGCAGGGTGAGCAGCAGCGTGCAGATGTGCTGGCCGTCGACGTCGGCGTCGGCCATCAGCACGATCTTGTGGTAGCGCAGCTTGGCCAGGTCGAACTCGTCGTGGATGCCGGTGCCGAAGGCGGTGATCATCGACTGGACCTCGGTGTTCTTGAGCACCCGGTCGATGCGCGCCTTCTCGACGTTGATGATCTTGCCGCGGATGGGCAGGATCGCCTGGAACATCGAGTCGCGGCCGGACTTGGCCGAGCCGCCGGCGGAGTCGCCCTCGACGATGTAGACCTCGGAGTTGCGCGGGTCGGTCGAGCGGCAGTCGGCCAGCTTGCCGGGCAACCCGGTGGAGTTCAGCGGGTTCTTCCGCGCCAGCTGGCGGGCCTGCTGGGCGGCGCGGCGGGCCCGCGCGGCCGAGCTGGCCTTGGTGATGATCTGCTTGGCCTCGGCCGGGTTGGCCTCGAACCAGTGCCCGATCTGCTCGTTGCAGACCCGCTGCACGAAGCCCTTGACCTCGGTGTTGCCGAGCTTGGTCTTGGTCTGCCCCTCGAACTGCGGGTCGCCGAGCTTGACCGACACGATCGCGGCCAGGCCCTCGCGGATGTCCTCGCCGGTGAGCTTCTCGTCCTTGCTCTTGAAGAGCTTCTTGTCCTCCGCGTAGCGGTTGACGATCGAGGTCAGCGCCGCGCGGAAGCCCTCCTCGTGGGTGCCGCCCTCGTGGGTGTTGATGATGTTGGCGAAGGTGTGCACCGACTCCGAGTAGGCCTCCGACCACTGCATGGCGACGTCGACGGACATCGCCGTGTCGTTCTTGCCGGTGCCGTCGGCGGAGAAGCCGATGACCGAGCGGTGGATGGCCGTCCGGGTCCGGTTCAGGTGGGCGACGTAGTCCTTGAGACCGCCCTCGTAGAGGTAGGTCACCTCGGTGGGCTCGAACGCCGGCTCCTCGGCGTGCGCCGCCGGCGCCGCTTCGGCGAGGGACGCCTCCTCGGCCATGCCGGTCTCGGCCTTGCTGTGCCCGGGACGCTCGTCGCGCAGGACGATCCGCAGGCCGGCGTTGAGGAAGGCCATCTCCTGCAGCCGGCGGCTGATCGTGTCGAACGAGTAGGTCGTGGTCTCGAAGATGTTCGGGTCGGCCCAGAAGGTGATCTGCGTGCCGCGCTTCCTGGTCGGCCCGATCTTCTCCAGCGGGGAGGGCTTGGCCTCGGCGTAGTGCTGGTGCCACTCGGTGCCGTCCCGCCAGATGCGGACGTCGAGCTCCGTGGACAGCGCGTTGACCACGGTGACGCCGACGCCGTGCAGGCCGCCGGAGACGCCGTAGCTCTTGCCGTCGAACTTGCCGCCCGCGTGCAGGATGGTCATCACGACCTCGACGGTCGGCCGCTTCTCCACCGGGTGCAGGTCGACCGGGATGCCGCGGCCGTTGTCCTCCACCCGCACGCCGCCGTCGGCGAGCAGGCTGACCCGGACGGTGTCGCAGTAGCCGGCGAGCGCCTCGTCGACGGCGTTGTCGACGACCTCCCACACCATGTGGTGCAGGCCCCGCTCACCGGTCGACCCGATGTACATGCCCGGGCGCTTGCGGACCGCCTCGAGACCCTCGAGGACGGTGATGGAGCTGCCCGAGTAGGCGTTCTCAGCCGGGGCGTCGGTCTTCGGTCGCGCGACCACGTGGGGCCTCCCTGTCGCGCACCCGGCCCACGGCGCCCGACGAGGACAGGGGCGCAGAACGGCTCTCAGCCGGATGCTGGCGGATTCTCCCTCCGAGGATACCGGGTGCCACGACAGGAACGCGGCCGTCCCGGCCCTCACGCCGTGTCTGCGCCACTCGCAGCACGCCTGCCACCCCAGGTGTTGCCCCCGGGGCCGACACGCCCGTGAGGACCCCCCTGTCCCCCACCACCCGCGGGCTCGTGGCGGGCCCCTGCAGGGGGGCCTTCAGTTGTGCGGGCCGGTCGGCCCCCCGCCGGTCAGGTGGCCGGGGTCGAGACGGGGCGTCCCGCTGCCGCTGCGCCGGGTGGCCAGGACCGTCACGCCCCACAGGACGACGCCGATCCCCAGCAGGACCCCGGCGATCCGGTACTGCTCGGCAGGCCGTCCGGCCCAGGGCGTGGCCAGGTAGGCGCAGGCCAGCGCCCCGACGACGGGGAGCACCGTGGGGGTGCGGAAGTGCTCGGCGTCCACCGGGTCGCGGCGCAGCACCAGGACGGCGACGTTGACGACGGTGAACACGATGAGCAGCAGCAGCGCCGTGGTGCCGCCGAGGGCCGGCACCGCCCCGACGAAGGTGATCAGGCCGAAGGCCAGGGCGGTGGTGAACAGGATCGCCGTGGTCGGCGTGCGGCGGCGGTGGTGCACCACGCCGAGGAAGCCCGGCAGCACCCGCTCGCGGCTCAGGCCGTAGACCAGCCGGCTGGCCATGAGCATGTTGATCAGCGCCGAGTTGGCGACGGCGAACATCGTGATGACGCCGAACAGACCCAGCGGGAAGCCCGGGGCGCCGGCCTCCACCACCTGCAGCAGCGGCGTGTCGCCCTGGCTGAGCCGGTCGGCCGGCACCAGGGCGATCGCGGAGATCGACACCAGCACGTAGATCAGGCCGGTGAGGCACAGGCCGGCCAGCAGCACCCTGGGGAAGATCCGCCGCGGCTCCTTGCACTCCTCGGCCATGTTGACCGAGTCCTCGAAGCCGACCATCGCGAAGAACGCCAGGCCGGTCGCGGCGATGACCCCGCCGACGACCGAGCGCTCGCCGGTGTCGAACTCGGTCACCCGGGAGAAGTCCCCGCCCCCGCCGCCGAGGGCCCACACGCCGACGCCGATGACGATCAGCAGGCCGGTCAGCTCCACGCAGGTGAGTAGCACGTTGGCCTTGACGCTCTCGCCGACGCCGCGCAGGTTGACCAGCGCGATCAGGGTCATGAAGCCCAGCCCGATCAGCGTGATGCCGATGCCCGTGCCGACGTCCAGGTCGACGACGTTGGCGAAGTTGGCGCTGAACGCCCGGGCGGCGGTGGACGCCGAGGTGATGCCGGAGCTCATCACCGCGAAGGCGACGAGGAAGGTCACGAAGTGGACGCCGAAGGCCTTGTGCGCGTACAGCGCGGCGCCGGCGGCCTGCGGGTACTTGGTGACCAGCTCCAGGTAGCTGAACGCAGTGACCAGCGCGACGAGGAAGGCGACCAGGAACGGCAGCCAGACCACGCCGCCCACCTGGGCGGCGACCTGGCCGGTGAGCGCGTAGATGCCGGTGCCCAGGACGTCGCCGACGATGAACAGCAGCAGCAGACCCGGGCCCATCACCCGCTTGAGGGCCGGCTGGCCGTCGGCGGTGCGGTCGGGTGCTGCCGTGGTGTCGGCCATGGGGACCCCCTGATCGGTGGTACCGGTGCGTGCGACCGCCGTTGGCCCGGGTCCCGATCGTGGCGGGTGGACCGCCGCGGCGCGACCCGAGCGCGCGCGGCGATGACGCCGGACACTGGGGCATGGCCGAGACCCACGGCACCACCGCCGCCCCCCTGACCTGCCTCGTCACCGGGGCCACCGGCTACATCGGTGGCCGGCTGGTGCCCGAGCTGCTGGCCGCCGGCCACCGCGTGCGGGTGATGACCCGCTCGCCGGAGCGGCTGCGCGACCACCCGTGGGCCGGGGACGTCGAGATCGCCCGGGCCGACGCCGGCGACCCCGAGGCGGTCGCCGGGGCCTGTGCGGGTGTCGACGTCGTCTACTACCTGATCCACGCCCTGGGCACCGGCCCGGAGTTCGAGGGGACCGACCGGCGCACCGCGCGGGTGATAGCCCGCGCGGCGCGGGAGGCCGGCGTGCGGCGGCTGGTCTACCTCGGCGGGCTGCAGCCCGAGGGCGAGGAGCTCTCCCCGCACCTGCGCTCCCGGGCCGAGGTGGCCGAGATCCTCATGGGCTCCGGCGTCCCCACCGCCGTGCTGCGGGCCGCGGTGGTGCTGGGCTCGGGGTCGGCGTCCTTCGAGATGCTGCGCTACCTGACCGAGCGGCTGCCGGTCATGGTCACGCCCCGCTGGGTGCACAGCCGCATCCAGCCGATCGCCATCCGCGACGTGCTGCGCTACCTCGTCGGCTGCGCGACCCTGCCGCCGGACGTGCACCGCTCCTTCGACATCGGCGGCCCCGACGTCATGACCTACCTGGAGATGATGCAGCGCTTCGCCGCGGTCGCCGGGCTGGGCCGGCGGCGGATCCTGCCCGTGCCGGTGCTCACCCCGGGGCTGTCCAGCCACTGGGTCGGCGTGATCACCCCCGTGCCGCCGTCCATCGCCCGCCCGCTGGTGGAGTCGCTGCGCAACACCGTGGTCTGCTCCGAGCACGACATCGCCCGGTACGTGCCCGACCCGCCGGAGGGCCTGCTCGGCTTCGACGAGGCGGTGCGGCTGGCCGTGCAGAGGGTCCGGGACCAGACGGTGGCCACCCGCTGGTCGTCGGCGTCCGTGCCCGGCGCGCCCTCGGACCCGCTGCCCACCGACCCGGACTGGGCCGGCGGCACCCTCTACCTGGACGAGAAGACCCGGGTGACCGACGCCTCCCCGGAGGACCTCTGGCGGGTGGTCGAGGGCATCGGCGGGGACAGCGGCTGGTACTCCTTCCCGCTGGCCTGGGAGGTGCGCGGCTGGCTGGACCGCGCCGTCGGCGGCGTGGGCCTGCGGCGGGGACGGCGCTCGCCGTCGGACCTCTACGTCGGCGAGGCCCTGGACTTCTGGCGGGTCGAGGCGCTCGACGAGGGCCGGCTGCTGCGGCTGCGCGCGGAGATGCGGCTGCCCGGGCTGGCCTGGCTGGAGTTCCACGTGGAACCACAGGAGGACGGGCGCCCCCTGCTGCGGCAGAAGGCGACGTTCAAGCCCTCCGGGCTGCTCGGCCACCTCTACTGGCGGGTGCTGGTGCCGTTCCACGGCCCGATCTTCGGCGGCATGGTCCGCAACATCTGCCGCGCGGCCGAACAGGGGACGGCGGCCTCGGTGGGCTCGCACCGCGCCCAGGCGGCGTGATCTGTCGGCCTACCGGCCGACACCGCGGCCAGGTGACGTGCCCCGGCTGCGCTGAGCCCATCCCGGCGACCCGGCGGGGACCCTCCGGGCCCGCCACCGGGCCACCGCCTCGCAGGGCGGCTCCCGCTCGTCAGACCAGCAGCTGGGCGGCGGCGAGCTCGCGGTAGAGCGGGCTGGTCTCCACCAGCTCCTCGTGGGTGCCGCTGGCGACCACCTGCCCGGCGTCCAGCACCACGATCCGGTCGCTGTCCAGCACCGTGGACAGCCGGTGGGCCACCACGAGCAGCGCCCGGTCGGCCGACGCCGCGGCCAGGGTGTCGCGCAGCAGGGCCTCGTTGCGGGCGTCGAGGCTGGCGGTCGGCTCGTCGAGCAGCAGCAGCGCGGGGCGGGCCAGCAGCGACCGGGCGATGGCCAGCCGCTGGCGCTCCCCGCCGGACAGCAGCACGCCGTCGTCGCCCACCGGCACGTCCAGACCGCGGGCCGAGCGCTGCACCACCCCGGTGAGCCCGACGTCGGCGAGCACCGCCCACAGCTCGGGGTCGGTGGCCTGCGGCGCGGCCAGCAGCAGGTTGTCGCGCACCGAGCCGGCCAGCACCGGCGCCTCCTGCTCGACGTAGCCCAGCCGGGCGCGCAGGCCGGCCCGCGGCAGGTCGCGCACGTCGGTGCCGGCCCACCGCACCGCCCCGCCGGTCAGCGGGTAGAAGCCCTCGACCAGCGCCAGCACCGTCGACTTGCCCGCCCCCGAGGGCCCCACCAGGGCCACCCGACTGCCGGCCGGGACGGCGAGGGAGACCCCGCGCAGCACCTCGGTGCCGTCGGGGTAGCCGAACGACACGTCGTCCAGCTCCAGGAGCGGCACCGCCCGCGACGGCGGGCGCGCCGGCACGGGCAGCGGCGCACCGCCCCGCTCCGGGCGCGCGTCGTCCTCCGGGTCGAGGGCGAGCACCTCCTGCACCCGCGCCAGCGCCCCGAGACCGCTCTGCAGCTGGGTCCACGCCCCGATGGCCTGGCCCAGCGGCATGACCAGCAGGAACAGGTACAGGATGAACGCGACCAGGTCGGCGACGGCGATCGAGCCGGTGGCCACCCGGTAGCCGCCCAGGCCCAGGACGGCGAGGAAGGCCCCCTGGACGGCGATCGAGCCGGCCGGGCTCACCAGCGCCTGCAGCCGGGCCACCCGCACGCCGGCCGTGTACGCCCGGCCGGCGCTGGCCGCGACGACGTCCACCTCGCGCGCGGTCGCGCCGCTGGCCCGGATGGTGCGCACCGCCGACAGCGCCCGCTCGACGGCGGCGGTCATCGCGCCGACCTCCTCCTGGGCCTGCTGCGACAGCCGCCGCACCCCGCGGGACACCGACACGACCACCGCCAGGCCGACCCCGACCGAGACCACGGTGACCAGCAGCAGCCAGCCGTCCACCAGGGCCATCGCGACCACCGCGCCCACGGCCACCACCGCGGAGCCCGCGACCTCCACCACCCCCGAGGTGACCGTCGCGCGCAGCAGCGTGGTGTCCGCGCCCACCCGCGACATGAGGTCCCCGGTGCGCCGCCGGTCGTACTCGGCCACCGGCAGCCGCAGCAGCCGGTCGGTCAGCGTGCGCCGGGTGGAGAGCACGACGCCCTCGGCGGTGCGCTGCAGCAGGTACTGCTGCACCGCGTTCAGCGCCGCCGACGCCACCAGGACGACGACCAGCAGCCCCACCGGCGGCAGCAGGTCCCCGCCGGACCCGACCACGTCGATGACCCGGGCCACCAGCGCCGGCTGGGCCAGCGCCCCGGCCGCGGCGACCAGCGACAGCGCGGCGGCCGCGGCCAGGGGGCGGCGGTGCGGGCGGACCAGGGGCCACAGCTGGCGCAGCGTGGCCTGCGGGGCGGCCTGCGCCGGGGTGCTCACCTGCGCGCGCTCAGAGCGCGGGGGCGAGGGCGCCGACGACGGCGGTCAGCAGCCGGGCGTGGTGCTCGATGAGCTGCGGCCGGTGCCCGTCGGGCCGGATCGCCGCGATCCAGCCACCCGCCAGCCCGCCCCCGCCGGGCCCGGGCGCCGTCCAGAACTCGTCCCCGTCGTCGGTGCCCAGCAGCAGGCCGCGGACGGCATCCGAGCCGACCAGCGCGCGGGCGGCCGGGCCGTCCTCGGCGGCCAGCAGGACCCAGCGGGTGTCGAAGGCGGGGTCACCGCTGGGCACGTGCACCAGCCCGCCGGTGCGGTGCCGCCAGAAGCGGGCCGGCGAGAGCCGCAGCGGCGGCAGCGCACCCAGCACGGGGGCGGCGGTGACCGCGTACTCGGGCACCGCGTACCGCCCGGAGGCGAACAGCACGTCGAAGGCGACCAGGTCCAGGGTGCCGTAGCGGCCGCGCATCACCCCGGCCGGCCGGTGGTCCCTGGTGGCGCGGACCGGGGCCGTACGCACCAGCTCGGCCAGGGCGGCGTCCTCCGGGCCGGTGCCGTCGGAGATGTCCCAGCCCTGCTGCACCGCCCAGGCCTGCGCGCCGACCGGGTCGCCCTGGTAGGCGAAGAGCCGCTCCACCTCGCCGGGGGTGCGCGGCCGGCGCGGGCCGAACAGGCCGCCCCCCGCCGGCGGGCCGGCGGTCCGCGGCCCGGCCGGCGGCTGCTGCGCGGGGCGGTCGGGGGCGGCCGGCGGCAGCTCCCAGCCCGGGGGCTGCCAGGCGGTGCTGCCGCCGCCCTGCTCCGGCCCGGCGGGCGGCGGCTGCGAGGCGGGCGGCTCGGAGGCCGGGGGCTGCGGAGCCGGGGGCTGTGGGGCGGCGGGCTCGGCGCCGGAGCGGTCGCCGCCGCCGAGGTGGCCGGGCTCGCGCCAGCCGCTGCCCTCGTCGGGGCGCTGCTCGAAGCCGTCGCGATCAGAGCCGTCGCGATCGGAGCCGTCGCGGTCTCGCGGGCTGCTCATGCCTGCATCGTCCTCCCGGAGCCGCCCCGCACCGCGCGGCGGCTCCTATCCGTACGTGTCGCGAGGTCCGCGTCCGCGGACCGAGCGGGGACCCTTCTTCCAGCTCGGGGCCGTCGGTCCGACAACGCGCAACCGCGTCACCACGTCCCCACCGACCGAGGCGTGCAGCCGGGCGAGGATCGTCGGGGCCAGCAGCCGCAGCTGGGTGGCCCAGGCGGTGGACTCCGCGACGACCAGCAGCTCGCCCTCGGTGAGGGTCTGCGGAGTGCAGTGCGCGGCGATGTCCGGGCCGACCAGCGCCGACCACCGGCCGAACACCGCACCGACCTTCGTGTGCTCCGACCAGTCCTGGGCCTGCACCAGGTGGTCGACCAGCCGGCCCAGGGGCTGCGGGTCGTCGTCCCCCGGCCGGGGGCCGCTCCAGCTCCGCTTCGGCCCGGCGATCCGGCGGCGGGTCGGGCGGGGCCGGGCCGCCGAGGCCGCGCGGGCGGCCTCCAGCGCCGCGCGCGCGATGTCGCTGGGCCGGGCCGGCCGTTCCTCGCTCATGGGACCTCCTCCCGCACCGCCCCATCCTCGGCGGCCGCCGGGTCCAGCGGTACCGCCTGCCCGCCGGCGACCTGCACCACCGCGCCGCGCAGCTCCACCGGGACGTCGTCGAGCACCGCGGCGGTGACCAGCGTCTGCTCCGCCGACCGGGCCACCGCGGCGAGGGCCGCCCGCCGCTCGGCGTCCAGGGTGGCGAAGACGTCGTCCAGCACCAGGATCGGCTCGTCGCCGTCGGCCCGGAGCAGCGCGAAGCAGCCCAGCTTGAGCGCCAGGGCCAGCGACCAGGACTCGCCGTGGCTGGCGAACCCCTTGGCCGGCATCGACCCCAGCGACACCACCAGGTCGTCGCGGTGCGGGCCGACCAGCGTCATCCCGCGGTCGACCTCCTCGCCGCGCCGCTCGGCCACCCGGGCGCGCAGCGCGGCCGACAGCTCCGCCGCCGTCGGCAGCGGCGTCCCCTCGGCGAGGGGTGTCCCGTCCCCGGCGGCGGGCACGGTGCTGGCGTAGCCCAGGGCGGCCACGGCGGCGTCGGCCCCGGCCACCCCGGCGTAGGCCCGCGCCACGTGCGGTGCCAGGTCGGCGACCAGCCGCAGCCGGGCGGCCAGCAGCTGACCGCCGAGGTCGACCAGGTGGCCGTCCCAGACATCGAGGGTGGCCAGCGCGTCGGCGCGGGCCAGCCGCGCGGTCTTGAGCAGCGCGTTGCGCTGCCGGAGCACCCGGTCGTAGTCGCTGCGGACGCCGGCCAGCCGCGGGGTGCGGCTGACCAGCAGGTCGTCGAGGAACCGGCGCCGCTCGGCGGGGTCGCCGCGGACGAGCACCAGGTCCTCCGGGGCGAACAGCACCGACCGCACCAGCCCGAGCAGCTCGCGGGGCCGCGGCAGCGGCGCCCGGTTCACCCGCACCCGGTTGGCCCGCCCGGGGTTGATCTCGATCTCCACCAGGAGCTCGCGGTCCTCCCGGCGCAGGGCGGCGCGGACCACCGCCTGGGCGGCGCCCTGCCGGACCAGCGGGGCGTCGCCGGCGACCCGGTGGCTGCCCAGCGTGGCCAGGTAGCCGACCGCCTCGACCAGGTTGGTCTTGCCCTCGCCGTTGCGGCCGACGAAGACCGTCGGCCCCGGACGCAGGGCGAGGTCCACCCGGTCCCAGTTGCGGAACGAGCCGAGCTGCAGGTGGCGCAGGTACACCTCAGCTCGCCCGCGGTGGTGTGCTGGGACGGCCCCCCTGCAGGGCCCCGCCACGAGCCTGCGAGTGGTGGGGGGCAAGGGGGTCCTCCATCATGCCGGGCGCTCGACCTCCTGCTGGCGGACGGCCTGCACGGCGTGCCCGCCGAACTGGTTCCGCAGCGCCGCGACGGCCTTCATCGTCGGCGAGTCCTCCTGGCGGGAGGAGAACCGGGCGAACAGCGCGGCGGCGATGGCCGGCATGGGGACGGCGTTCTCGATGGCCTGCTCGACGGTCCACCGGCCCTCCCCGGAGTCCTCGGCGTAACCGCTGATCCGCTCCAGCGCCGGGTCCTCCTCCAGGGCGCGGACCAGCAGGTCCAGCAGCCAGGAGCGGATGACGGTGCCCTGCGTCCAGGACCGCACCACGCCGGGGACGTCCTCGATCAGGTCGACGGCGGCCAGCAGCTCGTAGCCCTCGCCGTAGGCCTGCATCATCGCGTACTCGATCCCGTTGTGGACCATCTTGGAGAAGTGGCCGGCGCCCACCGGGCCGGCGTGCACGAAGCCCGCGCCGGGCATGTCCTGGCCGGACTCGTCGGTGGGCGCGGGCGGCTTGAGGGCGTCGAACACCGGCTGCACCTTGGCGACGTCGTCCTTGGTCCCGCCGACCATCAGCGCGTAGCCGTTCTCCAGGCCCCAGACGCCGCCGGAGACGCCGGCGTCGATGTAGCCGACGCCCTCCTCGCGGCACATCACGTCGTGGATCTGGTCGTCGGTGTACTTGGAGTTGCCGCCGTCGACGATGACGTCACCGTCCTCCAGCAGCCGGGCGAGCTCCTTGACGGTGGCTCGGGTGGGCTCACCGGCGGGGACCATCACCCACACGACCCGGGGGGCCTCGAGCGCCTCGACCAGCGCCGGCAGGCTGTCGACGTCCCGCTTCTCCGGGCTGTGGTCGTAGCCGACGACCTCGTGGCCGGCACGGCGCAGCCGCTCGGCCATGTTGCCGCCCATCTTGCCCAGCCCGATCAGCCCCAGCTGCACGATGCTGTCCTCTCCTCGGCGATCCTCGGTCCCATCGTGGTGGTCCGGCCCGGCCGCCGCCCGGCGGCAGCCGGGGCCGCGCTCAGCCCGGCAACCGCACCGGCATGATCAGGTAGCGGTAGCTGCCCGCGCGCTCGGCCGGGCGGGCGGGGGCCTGGTCGTCGTCCGCGGCGGGCTCGGGCACCCCGGAGAGCACGGCGGGCTTGAGCGGGCTGGTGAAGTCCATCCGCGCTCGCGGGGTGTGCACGGCGGCCAGCCCGTCGAGCAGGAACGTCGGGTTGAAGCCGATGGTCAGCGGGTCCCCGTCGAACTCGACGTCGCAGCGCTCCTCGGCCTGGCCCTCGTCGTCGGTGCCGCCGGCGCGCAGGGTGACCTGGCCGGGGGTGAACTCGCAGCGCAGCGGCGTGCCCCGCTCGGCGACCAGCGCGACGCGCTTGGCGGCGTCGGTGAACGTGCCCACCGGCAGCGTGGCGTTGCTCGCCGACTCGCTGGGCATGATCGCGCGGTACTTGACGAACTCGGCGTCCAGCAGCCGCGTGGTGGTCTGCCGGTCCTTGCCCGAGAGGCCCAGGATGCCCTCGCCGGAGCCCCCGGAGGCCAGCGACAGGGTGATCTCCGGGCCACTGGTGAGCGTCTTCGCGGCGTCGGCCAGCGTGCGGGCGGGGACGAGCACTGCCGCGGTCACGCCGGGGGTGTCCGGGCGCCAGGCGAACTCGCGGACGGCGAGCCGGTAGCGGTCGGTCGCGGCCAGCGTGACCAGGTCGTCCTCGATCTCCAGCCGGACGCCGGTGAGCATCGGCAGGGTGTCGTCGCGCCCGGCGGCCACGGCCACCTGCCCGACGGCCTCGGCGAACACGTCGCTGTCGACGACGCCGGCCGACGACGGCATGGCCGGCAGGGAGGGGTAGTCCTCGACCGGCAGCGTCGGCAGGCTGAAGCGGGCGTTGCCGCAGGAGATGGCCAGCCGCGGCCCCTCGGCGGTCAGGACGACCGGGTGCGGCGGCAGCGCGCGGGTGATCTCGGCGAGCAGCCGGCCCGGCACGAGCACCCGGCCGCTCTCGGAGGCCTGCACGTCGACCTCGGCACGCGCGGAGACCTCGTAGTCGAAGCCGGAGACCGACAGCTGGTTGCCGTCGACCTCGAGCAGGATCCCGGCCAGGACCGGCACCGACGGCCGTGGCGGCAGGCTGCGCGCCGTCCACGCGACGGCATCGGCGAGCACCTCACGTGCCACCCGGAACTCCATGACCCACTCCACCCCAGCCGTCGTCGTGTCCTCGCTGCCCGATGCGGTGCTCATCGTGCCCTGTGCCGCCGACGCGGTGGGCACCGCTGGCCTGCGATCGGGCCCCTCCTGGCGCAGCGTCCCCACCCAGAGTGTGGTTCGAGACACCCGATCTCTCTCCCTCATCCTCGTCATCACAGGTGTGGAAGCTGGGGATCGGGGTCGTCCGCCCAGGTCAGGGCACGAGTCGACGTGTTGGCGGACTGTGGGTGGACAGGGGCCTCCCTGTGTCGACACGTGGACATCTCGACGGTTGCCCACACCGGTCGCCGGCTCTCCACCCCCTGTCCCCCGGTTCCCCCAGGTCCGTCCCCAGGCCGTACCCAGGTGCGGGCGCCGGGCGTCCCCGCGAGCGGCCCGGTGCGGTGTCCGCGCAGGTCAGGACGGCGCCGGGCCGGTGCCGACGGTGCCGGAGGGGGCAGGCGGGCGACGATCTCCCCAGCCTGTGCACATCGTTGGGGACAACTCGTCGACTCCTCGACCGGCGGTCACCCGGCTACTGGCGGGCGCGGCTCTTGATCCGCGCGGTGAGCTCGGTGACCTGGGTGTAGGTGGCCCGCCGTTCGCTCATCAGGTTGGTGATCTTCTTGACCGCGTGCATGACCGTGGTGTGGTCCTTGCCGCCGAAGGAGGCTCCGATCCGCGGCAGGGACAGCTCGGTGAGCTCCCGGCACAGGTACATGGCGATCTGGCGGGCGTTGACCAGCGTGCGGCTGCGGTTGGCGCCCTGCAGCTCCTCCATCGTCACGGAGAAGTACTCCGCGGTCGCGGCCATGATGATCGCCGCGGTGATCTGCGGGCCCTGCTCGTCGCTGATCAGGTCCTTGAGCACCAGCTCGGCCAGCGGCAGGTCCACCTGCTGGCGGTTCAGCGACGCGAACGCCGTCACCCGGATCAGCGCGCCCTCGAGCTCGCGGATGTTGGTCTGCACCTTGCTGGCGATGAACTCCAGCACCTGGTCGGGCACCTGCAGCCGCTCGCCGTAGGCCTTCTTGCGCAGGATGGCGATGCGGGTCTCCAGGTCCGGCGCCTGGACGTCAGTGATGAGCCCCCACTCGAAGCGGGTGCGCAGCCGGTCCTCCAGCGTCGTCAGTTTCTTCGGCGCCCGGTCGGAGGTGATGACGATCTGCTTGCTGGCGTTGTGCAGCGTGTTGAAGGTGTGGAAGAACTCCTCCTGCGTCCGCTCGGCGCGCTCCAGGAACTGGATGTCGTCGATGAGCAGGAAGTCGATGTCCCGGAACCGGCGCCGGAACTCCTCGGCGCGGCCGGAGTGCACCAGGTTGATGAACTCGTTGGTGAACTCCTCGGTGCTGACGTAGCGCACCCGGACGTTGGGGAACATCCGCGCCGCGTAGTGCCCGATGGCGTGCAGCAGGTGGGTCTTGCCGAGCCCGGAGTCGCCGTAGACGAACAGCGGGTTGTAGGCCCGCGCCGGCGCCTCGGCCACGGCGACCGCCGCGGCGTGGGCGAAGCGGTTGCTGTTGCCGATGACGAAGGAGTCGAAGACGTACTTGGGGTTGAGCCCCGGGTCCTGGCCGCCGGCCGGCGTCCGCCGGTCGCCGCCGAACAGGGGGACGGCGTCCCCGCCCCGGGAGCCGCCACGGCGGCCGCGGGAGGGCCCGGGCGGCTCCTGGGGACCCCCGGCGCCGTCCCCGCCGTCGAGGTCGAACGGCAGCACGGCGACGCCGTCCTCGTCGAGGTCGGTGCCGCCCCAGTCGCGCTCGGCCGCACGGGTGCCGCGGCCGGCCGGCCGCCGGGCCGCCGGGCTCCAGTCGGTGGGCGCCCACTCCTCGACGTCCCGCTCGGCGGGGCGGGGGTCGGGTGCGTCGGCGGCGCCGTCCTCCCACGCCGGCCGCACGTCGGCGCGCACGCCGAACGCGCTGCGCCCGTCGTCGGCCCGGTCGCGGGTCTCCCGGTCCTCCTCGGCCCGCTGGGCCTCGACCACCGACCAGGGACGGCGGGTGGGGACCTCCGGCCGCGGCGGGGCGGGCGGCGCGGCGGGGCTGTCCTCCACCTGCACGGCGACCCGGATCTCCCGCCCGAGGTGCTCGGACAGCGCCTCGGCCAGCACCCGGCGCATCCGGGACTCCAGCACGGTCTGGGTGAACTCGTTGGGCGCGGCGAGCACCGCGGTGTCCTCGAAGACGCCGACGGGCCGGGTGAGGTTGAGCATCGCGTTCTGCTGCGGGGACAGGCTCGTGGCCAGTCGCTCGCGGATCTGGTCCCAGACCGCCGCCAGGTCCACCGTGGCATCGGCCATGGCCCTCGTCCTCCCGGGTTCCGTGTGTCGTCGCTCCGCCGTGACCGCCCACCGCCGGCCCCGTGGTCCCCCGGCCGGTCCCTGCTGTGGACATCCGGACACCCGGTGTCCACACCGGTGTCCACAGGCTGTGCACGGTCCGGCGACGCACGCCCACCGGGCCCGTGCGTGCCGTCCTCGTGGGAGCATCCTCGCTGGTCAGAGGCGAGTCGTCGCGCTCGTCGGGAGAGCGTGGGAGTCGGCCGGCGCCGGCGGGGCGGCCCCCGCGCCGGACGTCGGTGTCCGGTGTGGAGCGACGGCGACGCTAACAGCCCCGTCCACAGCCCGGCAACGAGCAGGGCGGCGGGGCCCGGCGTGCCGTGGGCGTGTCGCCCGGGGCCTCCAGCGTGGCACCGACGGGGCCGCCCGCAGTTGCGGGACCGTGAACAGTCGGCGTCCGCACGGGCCCCCGGCACCCCCCTCCCCTCGGCTATGCTGGGCGGAGTCCTGTGGACGGGGACCCGGCTCCCGCCGTGCGCCCGTCCCCGTCGCGTGTGCCCGCCTGCCGGTGGGCGCGCCCCTCGATGCCGTGTAGTGGGAGTACCTCGTGAGCAAGCGCACGTTCCAGCCGAACAACCGTCGCCGGTCCAAGACCCACGGCTTCCGGCTGCGGATGCGCACCCGCGCGGGCCGGGCGATCATCGCCGGCCGTCGGCGCAAGGGTCGCGAGAAGCTCTCCGCCTGAGGTGTTGCCCGCGCAGGCCCGCCTGCGCCGGCGTCCGGAGTTCACCGCGGTCGTCCGGTCCGGGAGGCGGGCCGGACGGCCGACCATGGTGCTCCACTACCTCCCCGAGCGGCCCGTAGCCCTGACCCCCCGCCACGCCGGGGCGGCGGGGGGTCCACGGGCCGGCTTCGTCGTGGGCCGGGCCGTGGGCAACTCGGTGGTCCGCCACCGCGTCACCCGCCGCCTGCGCGCCGTCGTCCTCGAGCAGCTGGACCGCCTGCCGGCGACCGCGGACGTGGTGGTCCGCGCCCGGCCGGAGGCGGCCGCCGCCACCTCCGCGGACCTGCGCCGGGACCTGACCGCCGGGCTGGACCGCGTGCTCCGGGTCCGCACCCCGTGACCGCCGGTCCGCAGGACGGCGCCGCGCGGGGCACGGTCGCGCGGGTGCTGCTGGCCGTCGTCGGGTTCTACCAGCGGGCGGTCAGCCCCAACCTGCCGCCGCGCTGCCGCTTCCAGCCCACCTGCAGCGCCTACGCCGTCGAGGCGCTCACCGTGCACGGCGCATGGCGGGGCGGCCTGCTGGCCCTGTGGCGACTGCTCAAGTGCGCACCCTGGCACCCTGGGGGCCTGGACCTGGTCCCACCGGTCCGCACGCCCCCGCCCGGACCCGACCGACCCGTCCCCCCGGCGCACCGCCGGGCCACGCAGCAGGAGGCTGGCGTTGCTTGACTGGCTGTACACCGCCATCTCCTGGGTCATGGCCCAGTGGCACTCGCTGTGGAGCCTCGTCTTCGACGACCCCGAGGCCGGCACCGGGCTGTCCGGCCTGGCCTGGGCGCTGTCGATCGTGTTCCTCGTGGTCACCGTCCGGCTGATCCTGTTCCCGCTGTTCGTCAAGCAGGTCAAGTCCCAGCGGGCGATGCAGGAGCTGCAGCCGGACATCCAGCGGCTGCGCACCCAGTACGGCAGCGACCGGCAGGGCTTCGCGGTGGCCATGCAGAAGCTGCAGAAGGAGCGGAACGTCAACCCGCTCGCCGGGTGCCTGCCGATCCTGCCGCAGATCCCGATCTTCCTGTCGCTCTTCCACGTGCTGCGCCGGCTCTCCCCGGAGGCGCAGGGCCTCTACAGCTGGTCGACCGAGCTGACCCGCGAGGCGGCCGTCGCTCCGTTCTTCGGCGCGCCGATCTCCTCGTCGTTCTTCATGACCGGCCCCAAGGCGACGGCGATCCTCGACGTGGCCTCCTACACCAACATCCGGGTGGTCGGCTTCCTGCTCATCCTGGTGATGAGCCTGACCACCTACGTGACGCAGCGGCAGATCATGTCGCGCTCCGGCCCCGTCGAGGGGCAGGCCGCGATGGTGCAGAAGCTGCTGCTGTACGTGATGCCGATGAGCCTGTTCGTCTCCGGCTTCTTCTTCCCGATCGGCGTGCTGCTCTACTGGTTCACCAACAACCTGTGGACGCTGGGCCAGCAGTTCTTCATCCTGCGCAAGATGCCGCCGCCCGGGTCCCCCGCGGCGAAGGCCAAGGCTGCTGCCGACAAGCCGGCCGTCGACCCGAAGACGCTGGCGCCCAAGCCCGGTGCCAAGCCGGTGCGCCCGAGGACCGGCCGGACCGCCGCCCCGGCCTCCACCGTGGAGCCGGCGCCGACCGGTGACGCGACGGTCGGCCCGGACGGCAACGGCACGCCCACCAACGGCACGCCCACCAACGGCACGCCCACCAACGGCACGCCGCCCGCGGACACCCCCACGCCCACCGGTGCCACCGCGGCCGGCGCCCACGCCCATCCGCCCGCGGCCCGGTCGGCCAACGGGCGCGCGCGTGGGACGGCCGGGCGCGGCAGCCCCGGCCCGGCCAACCGCGGCAAGCGCAAGCGCCGCTGACCCGGCGCGTGCGGCGCCCGCCCCCGGCGCCCGCGCCGGCCACCGACTCCCGGGGAGCACCCGGACGCCCGCACCGACTGGAGGACACGTCATGAGCGCCCCGCAACACCCCACCGAGCCGGCCGCCCCGACCAGCGAGGCCACCTCCGGCGCGGTCCTGAGCCCGGTGCCGACCGGCGACGGGGGCCCGGCGCAGCCGGACCTGCCCGACCCGGACGAGGACGGGGCGGACGCGGCCGTCGAGCCCGCGGACGTGACCGGGGACGGCGACGGGGACGACGACGCGGCCGCCGACGACCTGCTGGTGCGCGAGGGCGACGTCGCCGGCGACTACCTGGAGCGGCTGCTGGACATCCTCGACGTGGACGGCGACATCGACCTCGACGTCGAGGGCGACCGGGCCTCGGTGGCCATCGTCGGCGGGGAGCTGCAGGACCTCGTGGGCCCCGACGGCGCGGTGCTGGAGGCGCTGCAGGAGCTCACCCGGCTGGCCGTCGCGCAGTCCACCGGCGTCCGCAGCCGGCTCATGCTCGACATCAGCGGTTTCCGCGCCCGGCGCCGCTCGGACCTCGCCTCGCTGGCCGCGGAGACCGCCCGCCGGGTCGCCGGCAGCAGGCAGCCGGAGCGGCTGTCGGCGATGAACCCCTTCGAGCGCAAGGTCGTGCACGACGTCATCGCCGGCGTCGCGGGGGTGCGCAGCGAGTCCGAGGGCGAGGAGCCCAACCGCCGCGTCGTGGTGCTGCCGGAGCGGTGACCGAGCCCACCCCCTCCGGCACGGACGCCCCGGCGGCCCCACCGGCCCCACCGGTGGCGCGGGCGGTCTTCGGCGCGGGCCTGGCCGACGCGGAGCGGTACGTGGCCCGGCTGGCCACCGACGGGGTGACCCGCGGGCTGATCGGCCCGCGGGAGGTGCCCCGGCTGTGGGAGCGGCACGTGCTCAACAGCGCGGCGGTCGCCGAGGCCGTCCCGCGGGGTGCGCGGGTGGTCGACGTCGGCAGCGGCGCCGGCCTGCCGGGCATCCCGCTGGCCCTGGCCCGGCCGGACCTGCGGCTCACCCTGGTCGAGCCGATGGCCCGCCGGGTGGAGTTCCTCGAGGAGGTCGTCGCCGAGCTGGGTGCCCCGTGGCGGGTCGTGCGCGGCCGCGCGGAGGAGCGCCCGGTGCGCGCGGCGGTGGGGGCGGTGGACGTCGTCACGGCACGGGCCGTGGCCGCGCTCCCCCGGCTGGTCGCCTGGTGCCGCGGCCTGCTGCGCCCCGGCGCCCAGCTGGTCGCCCTCGTCGGCGCCCGGGCGGTGGAGGAGCTGCCCGCGATGGTGCCGGAGCTCGAGGCGGCCGGGATGCGGGACGTGCACGTCCGGGCTGTCGGCGCGGAGCTGGGGGAGGCTGCCACTACCGTGGTGGTCATGACGCGTGGGGCCCGCTGAGGCACGTTCCACGTGGAACGTCTCCGTGAGGAGCCCAGCCGTGAGGGGCGCGGCCGTGTTCCACGTGGAACGGACCGGCAGGGAGGAGCTGGGATGACCGACCCGGGCCAGCGGCTGCGCAGCAGCCTCACGGACCAGTCGGCCTCGACCGTCGAGTTCGACAGCCCCATCGCGATGGAGGCGCTGCGGGCCACCCGGGTGCTGCACGCGGCCGACCAGGAGCCGTTCCCCGCACCGGGCCGCATCCGGGTCATCACCATCGCCAACCAGAAGGGCGGCGTCGGCAAGACCACCTCGTCGGTGAACCTCGGGGTCGCCCTGGCGCTGTACGGGCTGCGCACCCTCGTCGTCGACCTCGACCCGCAGGGCAACACCAGCACCGCCCTCGGTGTCGACCACAGCGTCGGGACGCCGTCGGTCTACGACGCCCTGGTCGGTGACAGCTCGCTGGCCGAGGTGGTGCACCCGACGACGGCCACCCCGCTGCTGTCCTGCGTCCCGGCGACCATCGACCTGGCCGGCGCGGAGATCGAGCTGGTCTCCGTGGTCGCCCGCGAGTACCGGCTGCGCCGGGCGATCGAGACCCACCTGCAGGAGCTCCCGCCGGAGCAGCGGCCGCACTACGTGCTCATCGACTGCCCGCCGTCCCTCGGCCTGCTCACGCTGAACGCGCTGGTGGCCGGCGACGAGGTGCTCATCCCGATCCAGTGCGAGTACTACGCGCTCGAGGGGCTGGGGCAGCTGCTCAACAACATCGACCTGGTCCGCCGGCACCTCAACCCGGGGATCGCCGTCCGGACCATCCTGCTCACCATGTACGACGGGCGGACCAGGCTCGCCGACCAGGTCGCCGAGGAGGTGCGCAACCACTTCGGCAGCCTGGTGCTGGACGCCGTCATCCCACGGAACGTACGGGTCTCGGAAGCCCCCGGGTACGGGCAGTCGGTCGTCACCTACGACCCCGGCTCCCGGGGCTCCACCAGCTACGTCGAGGCCGCCCGCGAGCTGGCCCAGCGCGGTGTCGCGCTGCCGCCGCTGCCCTCCCGGCCCACGCCCGGCGCCCCGGTGGGCGCGCCCGTGGGTGCGGCCTCCCCCCACCGGTCCGCGGCGACCGTCCCCGTCCCCCCGTCCCCCGAGGAGACACCGTGAGCGAGCTCACCAGCGGCCCGGGCAGCGCCGCCACCCCGGCCGACCGCCGCGGGGGACCCGCCGGCCGGCGCGGCGGCCTGGGCCGCGGCCTGGCCGCGCTGATCCCCACCAGCGCGCCCGCCGACGAGCAGCCCGCACCGCCGGACGCCGGGGGCGACGCCGCCGGGGAGCAGGCCGCGCACCCCGCGCCGGTGCACCTGCTGCCGCCGGCCGCCCAGGCCGCGGCGACGGTGGCCGCCCAGGCCGCGGCGACGACGAGCGTGCCCGGCGCGCAACTGCGCGAGGTGGCCGTGGGCGACGTCGTCCCCAACCCCCGCCAGCCCCGCCAGGTGTTCGACGACGAGGCGCTGGAGGAGCTCACGCACTCGGTGCGCGAGTTCGGCCTGCTCCAGCCGGTGGTGGTCCGCGAGCGCGGCGAGGGCGGCTACGAGCTGATCATGGGCGAGCGGCGGCTGCGCGCCGCCCGCGCAGCCGGGCTGGAGGCGGTGCCGGCCATCATCCGGGACACCACCGACGACGCCCTGCTGCGCGACGCCCTGCTGGAGAACATCCACCGGGTGCAGCTCAACCCGCTGGAGGAGGCCGCCGCCTACCAGCAGCTGCTGGAGGAGTTCGGCGCCACCCACGAGGAGCTGGCCGCCCGGATCGGCCGCAGCCGCTCGCAGGTCACCAACACCATCCGGCTGCTCAAGCTGCCGGTGCGGGTGCAGGCGCGGGTGGCCGCCGGCGTCATCTCCGCCGGGCACGCCCGGGCGCTGCTCGGCCTGGCCGACGCCGAGGCGCAGGAGGCCCTGGCCACCCGGGTGGTCGCCGAGGGCATGTCGGTGCGGGCCACCGAGGAGGCGGTCGCGCTGGCCGTCGCCGAGCAGCCGGCCGCCAAGCGCCGGCCGCGGCGGTTCACCGCCCCCGGGGTCGAGGACCTCGCCGGCCGGCTGTCCGACGCCTTCGAGACCACGGTCCGCATCCAGATCGGCCGGGCCAAGGGCCGCATCGTCGTCGAGTTCGGCTCGGTCGACGACCTGCAGCGGATCATCGGCCAGATGGCCCCCGACGTCACCGGTCGCCGTTCGGAGGGGTGACCGGGGGCCGGAGACCTGGTTCCGTCACGGATGGATCCAGGTCCCTCCTCAGCGGGTGGCGGCGGCCCGGCGGGCGAGCAGCCGGGCGAGGACGTCGCCCAGCGAGGAGCCGGCCGCCTCGACCGCCATGGGGAACATCGAGGTCTCGGTGAGCCCGGGGGAGACGTTCACCTCGAGGAAGTGGACCCCGCCGTCCGGGGTGACGATCGCGTCGGTGCGCGACAGGTCGGCCAGGCCGAGGACCTCGTGCACCCGGACGGCGATCCGGGCGGCGTGCCCGGCGACCTCGTCGGGCACCCGGGCCGGCGCGTGGTACTCGGTGAGGCCGGGGGTGTAGCGGGAGGTGTAGTCGAACACGCCGGACTCCGGCGCGATCTCCACGGCCGGCAGTGCCTCGGGTCCGTCACCCAGGTCGACGACGGACAGGGCCAGCTCCACGCCGTCGACGAAGCGCTCGACCATCACGGTGTCCCCGTAGGCGAAGCAGCTCACCATGGCGGCGGGCAGGTCCTCGACCCGGCTGACCTTCTGCACGCCGAGCGCGGAGCCGCCCGAGGCCGGCTTGACCACCAGCGGCAGGCCCAGCCGGGCGACGATCAGGTCCAGCACCGCGCCGGCGCCCAGCTCCCGGAAGGTGCTGTGCGGCAGCGCCACCCAGTCCGGGGTGGTCACCCCGGCCGACCGGACGACGGACTTCGCGGCCGGCTTGTCCCACGCCAGGCGGCAGGCCGCGGCGGGGGACCCGACGTAGGGCACGCCGGCCAGGTCGAGCACCGCGCGCAGCGCGCCGTCCTCCCCGGTGGCGCCGTGCAGGGCGATGAACACGGCGTCGGCCGGCGCGGCCGCCAGCCCGGGCAGCAGCTCGGCGTCGGCGTCGCGCAGCTCGGCCTCCACGCCGGCGCGGGCCAGCTCCTCGGCCACCTGGGTGCCCGAGGACAGGCTGACCTCCCGCTCGACGTTGAGCCCGCCGGCCAGGACGACGGCGCGCAGCGGGTGCGCCGCCGCGCCCGGGCGGGGTGCGGCGGCCGGTGCGGTGTCGCTCATGCCCGGTCCCCGTAGCGGTCGCTGGTGGCCGGGCCGACGATGCCCGGCTGGCCGCCGGACACGGCGCGGAAGGTGCCGGTGTCCACGCCGTCGAAGGTGGAGTGCAGGTCCAGCTCGGCCTCGATGACGCGGGCCAGCCGGCGCACCCCCTCGCGGATCTGGTCGGGCTCCGGGTAGCAGTAGGACAGCCGCATGAACTCCTGGCCCGACCCGTCGGCGTAGAAGCCGATGCCGGGCACGTAGGCGACGTGCGCGGTGACCGCGCGGGGCTGCATGAGCTTGGCGTCCAGGCCGTGCGGCAGCTTCAGCCACACGTAGAACCCGCCGTCCGGCCGGGTCCAGGTGGTGCCCGGCGGCATGAGCGCGGCCAGGGACTCCAGGGCGGCGTCGCGCCGCTCGCGGTAGAGCTCGACGAAGTGCTTGACCTGCTCGCGCCACGGCTGGGTGTCCAGGTACCGGGCGACGGCGTACTGGGTGAGCGAGGGCGGGCAGAGCACCTGCGCCTCGGTGGCCAGCACCAGCTTCTCCCGGACGGCGAGCGGGGCGAGCACCCAGCCCACCCGCAGGCCCGGGGAGAACGTCTTGGAGAACGAGCCGAGGTAGATGACCCGCCGGTCGTCCCGGGCGCGCAGCGCGCGCATCGGCTCGCGGTCGAAGCCGAGCAGGCCGTAGGGGTTGTCCTCGATGACCAGCAGGTCGTAGCGGTCGGCGAGCTCCACGATGGCCTGCCGGCGCGGCTCGGACAGCGTCACGCCGGCCGGGTTGTGGTAGTTCGGCACCGTGTAGAGGAACTTCACCCGGTCGCCGGCGGCCCGGCACTCCAGCAGCGCCTGCTCCAGCGCCTCGGGGATGAGCCCGTCGTCGTCCATCGGCACGTGCCGCACCCGGGCCTGCGCGGCCTGGAACACGCCCAGGGCGCCGACGTAGGAGGGGCCCTCGGCGAGGACGACGTCGCCCGGGTCGACGAAGACGCGGGTGACCAGGTCCAGGCCCTGCTGGGAGCCGACGGTGACGACGACCTCGCTGGGGCTGGCGTCGGTGATGCCCTCCAGCGCCATGACGTCGCAGATGCGCTCGCGCAGCCGCGGGTCGCCCTGGCCGGAGCCGTACTGCAGCGTCTGCGCGCCCATCCCGGACACCAGCTCGCCGATCATCGAGCCGACGGCGTCCAGCGGCAGCGCGGTGACCGCGGGCATCCCGCCGGCCAGCGAGACGACCTCCGGGCGGCTGACGACGGAGAACAGCGCGCGGATCTCCGAGGTCTTCATCCCGTGCGTGCGTGCCGCGTACCGGTCGGCCAGGGGGTCCAGCCGCGGGTGGCGCGGCACGTGGGTGGGCTGCGCAGGGTGGTGCGCACCGGGACCCGGGGGCGTGCCGGGCGGGAGGGAGGCCACCCGTCGAGTGTAGGGACGCGGCCGGCCGGGCGGCCCGCACACGGGGGTGCGGCCCGCTGGGACGGACCCGTCCCGTCCCGCCCGCCCCACGCGGCTCAGCCGGCGGTGCCGCTCCGGCCGGGCAGCACGAACGTGCCGGTGGGCGGGTCGGCCTCGGCGGGCAGGAACAGCCGCTGGACGGCGGCCAGGACGGCGCTGGCGACGGTGCTGCGCAGCCGGGCGTCGAGCAGCAGCAGCCGGTCGACGGGGTGGGACAGGTAGCCGCAGTCCAGCCGGACGGCGGGCATCCGGGTCATCCGCAGCAGGTCCCAGGTCTTGGGGTGCGACCCGAGGTCGAGCAGCCCGGTGCGGACGACGACCTCCCGGCGGACCAGGTTGGCGAACTGCTCGCCCACCGTGGAGGACGGGCCCGAGCCGGTGCCGTAGTAGTAGCTGGCCACCCCGCGGGCGTGCTCGGAGCGGTGCGCGTCGGTGTGCAGGGAGAGGAACAGGTCGGCGCGGGCGTCGTTGGCGAACGCCGTCCGCTCGGCCAGGGTGGGGTCCTGCTGCCGGCCGCGGGTCAGGTACACGGTGGCCCCGGCGGCGGCGAGCCGGCCCTCGATGCGGGAGGCCAGGTCCAGCACCAGATCGGCCTCGGTGGTCTCCCCCGCGCTGTACCCGGGGTCGGTGCCGCCGTGCCCGGGGTCGACGACGATCCGCCGGCCGATCAGGTGCGGGCCGCTCTCGACGAAGCTGGCGCTCTGCCGCAGCAGCTGCGGCCGCCCGCCGGTGACCTTGCGGCCGAGCTGGCGCAGCGCGCGCAGCGTGGCCGGCCCGCAGGTGCCGTCGGAGGTCAGCCCGTAGTCGCGCTGGAAGGCCCGCAGCCCCGCCTCGGTGTCCGCGCCGAAGACGCCGTCGACCGGGCCGGCGTCGTAGCCGAGCTCGTGCAGCCGGTCCTGCAGGTTGGTGACGTCGTCCCCGCGCATGGGGCGGACCGGGTCGTGGTGCAGCAGCCGGTCACCCAGCGACCAGCGGGCCTCGGACAGTGCGCGATAGGTCTCCTCCCCGACGCGGCCGTCGACGGTGAGCCCGCGGACCTGCTGGAAGTGCCGGACGGCGAGCTCGGTGGCGGCGTCGTAGACCGCCTGGTCCAGCGGTGCCGGCTCCTGCGCGCCGCCGGTGGCCGGCAGCAGCGTCAGGGCGCGCAGCGCGGCGCGCACGTCGGCCACGGCGGGACCGCGGTCCCCGGGGCCCAGGGGCTGCATGTGGCTGTCGGTTCCCATCGGGGTCGATTGTGGTCCCCGTCCGTCCGGTCGGCCCGGCGGGCCCCGGACGCGCGAGGGCCTCCCCCGCCGGTGGCGGGGGAGGCCCTGGTGACGTGTCAGGCCGTCACGGGTGTGCGGTCCTCACAGGTAGTCGGCGAGGTCGGAGAGGATCGCGCCCTTGGGCTTGGCGCCGATGATGCTCTTCACCGGCTTGCCGCCCTGGAAGACGGTCATGGTCGGGATCGACATGACCTGGTAGTCGCGGGCGATCTGCGGGTTCTCGTCGATGTTGAGCTTGGCGATCGTCAGCTTGTCGCCGTGCTCGGAGGCGATCTCCTCCAGGACGGGGGCGACCATCTTGCACGGTCCGCACCACTCGGCCCAGAAGTCGACGAGCACGGGCTTGTCGCTGCCCAGCACGTCGTCGGCGAAGGTCGCGTCGGTGACCGTCACGGTGTTTGCTGCCATGGTCGCTCTCCTCGTGGTCCGGGGACGGCCGGGGCGCAGGGGCCCCGGCCGGTGGGTCTGTGCGGGACAACCCGCTCGACGGGCCGTGTATGCCCGGGCCGGCCACCCTCCACGGGCCCGCGCAGGGCAGGAGGGTGCTCCCTCAGCGCTCGCCGAAGGCGGTGGCCAGCCAGCGCTCGGCGTCGATGGCGGCCGCGGCCCCGGTGCCGGCGGAGGTGATCGCCTGCCGGTAGATGTGGTCGACCACGTCGCCGCAGGCGAAGACGCCCTCGAGGTTGGTCCGGGTGGTGGGGTGCTCGACCTGGATGTAGCCCTCGTCGTCGAGCTTGAGCTGGCCGACGAACAGCTCGCTGCGCGGGTCGTGCCCGATGGCGACGAAGACGCCGGAGACGGGCAGCTGCTCGGTCGCGCCGGTGCCGACGTCGGTCAGCTCGACGCCGGAGACGGTCTGCTCGCCGAGCACGTCGGTGACCTGCTTGCCCAGCGCCCAGCGGATCTTGTCGTTGCCCTGCGCCCGCTGCTGCATGATCTTCGAGGCGCGCAGCTCCTCCCGCCGGTGCACGACGGTCACCGAGCGGGCGAAGCGGGTGAGGAAGGTGGCCTCCTCCATCGCGGAGTCCCCGCCGCCGACGACGGCGATGTCCTGGTCGCGGAAGAAGAACCCGTCGCAGGTCGCGCAGGCCGACACGCCGCGGCCGAGCAGCCGCTGCTCGTTGTCCAGGCCGAGGTAGCGGTACTTCGACCCGGTGGCGACGATGACCGCGTGCGCGCGGTGCACCTCGTCGCCGACCTTGACGATCTTGGGCTCGGCGGTCAGGTCGACCTCGGTGACGTCCCGGGCCACCAGCTCGGCGCCGAAGCGCTCGGCCTGGGTGCGCATGTCGTCCATGAGCTGCGGGCCCTGGATGCCCTCGGCGAAGCCGGGGAAGTTCTCGACCTCGGTCGTGGTCATCAGCGCGCCGCCGAACTGGGAACCCTCGAACACCAGCGGGTGCAGGTTCGCGCGGGCGGCGTAGACGGCCGCGGTGTACCCGGCCGGGCCGGACCCGATGATGACCAGGTCGCGGACGCCGTCGTGCTCGGCGGGCGGGATGGCGGGCACCGCGTGCTCCTCGGTCACCGCGGGGCCGGGCGTCGGGTGGTTCGTCGTCACGGGCTGCACAACGGGGATCGTAGGGGCCGCATTCCCCGGTGAGGCCCCACCGGAGGGGGGTGGGAGGGTCCTCCGTCACCCCGCCGGGGTGGGGCTCACCTCGGCCACCTCCGCGGAGAACCCACCCTCGGAGGGGGCCAGCCCGGTGACCCACACCAGCACGTACCGGGTGGTCACCGGCTCGTCGAAGGACAGGTCGGTCGCCTCGCCGAGCGTGCCGGCGGCCACCACCCGGTAGGCGTCCAGGCCGCCGTCGGGCCGGTCCCCGACGCGGACCTCCACGGTGGCGCCCGCGCTGCCGCTGACGGCCACGCCGGCCAGGGGCTGCCCGGCACCGAGGTCGTAGAGGACCCCGACGCCGTCCTTGAGGTTGCCGAACGCCGGCGACCCCCGGTAGGTCACCGTCGACCAGGCGGTGGACGGGTCGCCGTCGAAGGACAGCGGGACCTCGTCGGGGTTCTCCGGGTCGCCGTCGCCCTGGGGGTTGTAGACGCTGCCGCCGACGATGGTGGCGGCGGCCGGCGGAGCGGTCTCCTGCGGGGCGGGCGCACCGCTCGACGGCGCGCTGGGGACCGCGGCCGGCTCGCCGGCCACGTCGTCGGTGACCGAGAGCACGCTGCTGCCCAGCCAGGCCGCCAGGGCGACCACCACGGCCAGCGCCAGCAGCGGCAGGCCCACCAGCAGCAGCCGCCGGCGGCGGGCGTCCGCCGGGGCCGGCCGGTCGCCGTCACCGCCGTCGGGGCCGTCCGCCCCGGCCGACAGCGGCAGGAGGTCGTCCTCGTCGTCGGCCGCGTGTCGCCGCGGGGGGACCGGCGGCAGGCCGCGGGCCGCCAGGGGCGGGGCGGAGCCGCCGGAGGCGTCGCGGGTCGGGGCGGGGTCGACCGCGGGCACCCGCCCGCCGGGCTCGGCGCGCTCCTCCTCGCGGCGCTCGCGCAGCCGGCGCAGCCACCCGCTGTCGGACTCGTCGGCGGCGCGCGCCGGGTCGGCGCTGTGCCCGGTGCGGGGCCGCTCCACGAGCAGGGCGGCCATCGCGTCGACGCTGGACAGCCCGGCGCCCGGGTCGGTGGAGCGGGCCCGGCGCACCAGCGCCGCCAGGTCCGGGGGCATCCCGGCCGCCGTTGGGCCGGCGGGGACCGTGCCGGGACGGTGGCCGGTGAGGCAGTACTCGAGCAGCTCGCCGAGGGCGGCCACGTCGCCCCGCACGGTGCCGGTGGCGGCCGGCACCGAGCGCAGCCCGACCAGGCCGCCGCGGCGCAGCACGACGGTCTCCGGGGTGAGCCCGCCGACGGCCAGGCCGACCCGGTGGGCCGCGGCGACGCCCTCGGCGAGCCGGCGCAGCACGCCACGCGCCTCCCGCTCCGGCATGGGGCCCTCGGCCAGCCGCTCGGCGAGGGTGCGGCCCTCGATCCACTCGTTGACGACGTACGCGGCGCTGCCCGGGGCGGCGTCCTCCCCCGCCCGGCCCGCGCCGCCCTCGGCGGCGTCGTAGACCATCGCCAGCGCGGGCGTGGCCAGCCCGCCGGCGGTCAGCGCGCGGGTGATCCACTCGCGGGCGGCCGGCCCGCCGGGGGTGTGCACCCGGATGGCGACGTCGCGGTTGAGGATGCGGTCCTTGGCCCGCCAGGTGCGGATGACGCCGGTGGGCGTGGTCTCGGCGGGGCCGACCTGGTCGATCGGGCGGTAGCGGTCGGGGAGACCGGTGGTCGTGGACGTCATCGGCGCGCCCGGTCCCCCGTCCCCTCCCGGCCGGCGGCTGTGTTGCCCCGGCCCGACGCTGCTCACCCGCGCCCCCGCCGCGCCCTCAGGGCGGCCAGGGGCTCCTGGACCTCGGGGACGCGGGCGACCACGAGCCCGGTGAGGGCCGTGACGCCGATGACCACGGTACCCAGCAGCACGGTGGCGAGCGAGCCTGCCACCGACGGGCCCAGGGCGCCGTCGGCCAGGGACACCGCCAGCCACCCCAGCAGGCCGGCGACGACGGCGACGGCGGCCACGCGCAGCACCGGCAGCAGCGCGGCGCGGCTGTCCAGCGTGCCCAGGCGGCGGCGCAGCAGGACGTTGCCGAGCAGCCAGCCGGCGAGGTAGGTCAGCCCGGTGGCCAGCATCAGCCCGGCCACGACGTGCTCCGGCTCGACCAGCGCCGGTACCAGCAGCAGCAGCGGCACCCGCACGCCGACCATGCCGAGCTGGAGCAGCGTGGGGGTGCGGGTGTCCTTCATCGCGTAGAAGACCCGCAGCTGCAGCAGGGTGACCGCCATCGGCAGCAGCCCGAACGCGCCCACGGCCAGCGCGACGCCGATGGTGCGGGCCTCCTCCACGCCGGTGTTGCCGCGGGCGAAGGCCACGACCGCGATCGCCGGGCCGAGCACGGTCAGCGCCGCGCTGACCGGCAGCAGGCCCACCGCGGACAGCCGGGTGCCCAGCGCCAGGTCGCGCACCACGCCGGGGACGTCGGAGCGGGCGGCGGCCCGGCTCATCCGCGGCACCAGGGCCGTCAGCAGGGCCACGCCGATGATCCCGTAGGGCATCTGGAACAGCAGGCTGGCGTTGGCCAGGCCGAGCGACCCCAGCCCGCCGTCCCGCCCGGCGTCGTTGGCGATCCGGGTGGCCACCACGACGCCCACCTGGCTGATCGCCACGTAGCCGACCACCCACAGGCCGAGCGAGCCGACCTCGCGCAGCCCGGTGTCCCGCAGCCCCCAGCGCGGGCGCAGCGGCACGCCGGCCCGGCGCAGCAGCGGCAGCAGCACCAGCGCCTGGACGGCGATGCCCAGCGCGGTGCCGCCGCCGAGCAGCCAGACCTGCAGCGGGGTGATCGTCACCGGGGTCAGCTCGCCGGGCCCGGCCGCCGCGACGACGAGGAAGCCGGTGGCGATCACCACCACGTTGTTGAGCACCGGCGCCCAGGCCGGCGGGCCGAACACCCCCCGGGAGTTGAGGATCGCCTGGGCCAGGGCGCCGACCCCGTAGAAGACGATCTCCAGGAGCAGGATGCGGGCCAGCCAGGTGGCCAGCCGGTACTGGTCCGGGTCCTCGCCGAGGCCGTAGAGGCGGGTCAGCAGCGGTGCGGCCAGCACCGCCAGCGCGGTGACGACGACCAGCCCGAGGACGGCGACGGTGGCCAGCCGCTGGGCGTAGGCGGCGCCGCCGTCACGGTCCCGCTCCTGGGCGCGCACCAGCAGCGGCACGACCACCGAGGTCAGCACTCCGCCGAGCAGCAGCTCGTAGACGATGTTGGGCAGCGTGTTCGAGGTGTTGTAGGCGTCGCCGACCAGGCCGACGCCCAGCGCCGCGGTGAGCACCATGGTGCGCAGCAGGCCGGTGACGCGGGAGACCAGCGTGGCCACCGCCATCGTGCCGGCCGCGCGCAGGATGCCGCGGCTGGCGCCGGGGCGGCCCTCCCGGGCCTCGACCTCCTCGTCGGTCTCGTCGACCCGCCGCGGCACCGCGGGCAGCACCGGGATCAGCTGGGTGTCGTCCGGGCCGGGCACGAACCGCGACGGCTGCCGCGGCGGGGGCACCGGCGGCAGGTCCCGGACGCGCGGTGTCCGGGGCGGGACCGGCGGCAGCGGCCGCCCGCCCGACGGCGCCTTCGGGTACGGCGGCGGGGGCAGCGGCAGGGCCGCCGGGGTGGCCGGACCGGACACCGGCGGCGGGCCGGCCTCCCGCTGGGCCAGCTCGGCGGGCGGGGGCGTCGCGGCGCGCTCGCGGGCCGGGCGGCGCGGGGCGGCTGGGGGCGGCGGCACGGGCGGCAGCGGCCGGCGCTGCTGCTCGTCCACCGGGCGGTCGGTCACCGGCCGACCCGGCCGGGGCTCACACCGGGCTCCGCGTCGGCGGCAGCGGGACTGCCGCACCCTCGGGCACCGGACCGCCGGGCAGGTCGTCGTCGCCCTCGCCGGGGGTGCCGCGGCGGCGGCGCACCAGGAAGCGCACCAGCCGGCGCAGGAACAGCAGCCCGAGCAGCGCGGCCGCGCCGATGGTCACGACCACCGAGATGGACCCGTAGGCGGTGCTCTGCACCTGCAGCCGCACCGGCTCCCCCAGCGGGACGCCGTCCGGGGTGGTCAGCGTGGCCGCGACGCTGAACCGCCCGGACTGCCGCACCTCGCTGGGCACCTGCAGCGTCGTGCGCTGCTGCGGGCCGAGCACCTGGTCGCTGATGTCGCCCACGGACAGCGCGTTGCCGCGGGTCTGCACCTGCAGCTGGACGCGGAGGGCGAAGGGCAGGTCGTTGAGGACGGTGAGCACCAGCGGCGCGTCGCGGGAGGCCAGGCTGTAGGTGCCCTCGGCGGGGGCGAGCAGGGTGACCCGCTCCAGCAGGCGGGCCGTCGTGGCGCGCACGTCCGCGGCGGCCGCGGCGAAGGCGACCGGGTCGTCCCGCCAGGCCGCCGAGCTGCTCCGGGCCAGGGCGGCGTCCCAGGGCGCCAGCACCGCGTCCGCGTCCCCGGCCACCGCGCCGGCGAGGTCCTCCCGGACGTGGGCGGCGGCGGCGACGTCGGCCAGCCCCTCGGGCTCCAGCCCGTCGGGACCGGAGGGGGGCGCCAGCCCGCCGGTGTCGGTGACCGGCCCCTCGCCCAGCCCGGCCACCGTCGCCGGCCGCAGCCACGGCAGCCCCGCGGCGGCGGCCATCATGGTGCCCACCGCCGCCGGGGCGGGGTCGACCTCCCGCGGCGGGGCCACCAGCACGCTCTGCCCCCCGGGGGCGTCGCCGGCCTGCGCGGCGAGCAGCGCGAGCTCGGCGAGGTGCCGCTGCTCGGCGGCCCGGCCGCCCCCCGGCGTCCGCTCCGCGGTCGCCGCGAGCTCGCCGAGGACACCGTCGGCGACGAGGGCGTCGACCGGCCCGCCGTCGGTGGGCAGCGTCGTGCGGGCCGCCGCCGGGCCGCCCGCACCCAGCGCGGCCTCGCCGTCGGCGAGCGCGCCGGGGTCGAGCACGACCTCCTCGATGCCGCCGCCGGCCAGCACCTCGAGGGTCCCCAGGCGCATCGAACCGCCGACCGCCCAGGCCAGGTCGGTGCGCGCCTCGACGCCCAGGACCTCCCGGAGGATGCCCGCGCCGGCGGCCCCGGTGGCCTCGGCCGGGGGTGCGTCCGGTGGGGCGGGGGCCGCGTCGGGGTCGTCCTGCGCGGTGCCCTCGGGGCTGCCGGGGAGGCTGCGGGCGACGACCCGCGCCAGGCCGGTCGCGGTCAGCGCGTCGGCGTCGACGTCGCCGTAGGGCAGCGCGACGACGGGGTGGTCGGCGGCCACGGCGCGCAGCCGGTCCAGGAAGGCGGCCGCCTCGTCGGTGCCCTCGCCGCCGTCCGCGTCGCCGGCGACGGCATAGGGGCCGGCGGTCATGAGCTGCAGCTCCTCGACCAGGGCGGGGTCGACGGCGAGGGTCACCGGCACCACCGGGCCCGGGTCGACGCCCTCGGCGGGGACCGACCGCGGCAGCCGCTCCACCGTGGCCAGGACGCGGTCCAGCCGCCCGCCCGCCGCGACCTCCGCGGCCAGCTCGTCGTCGACGAAGGTGCCGGAGGCGTCCCGGTGGGTGCGCTCGACCAGCGGCCACAGCCAGGCCACGTCGGTCGGCGCGGCCGGCGCCGCCGGGGGCTGGACCAGGTAGGTGGTCAGCTCCCCGACCCGGCGCCGGTCCCCGTCGGACCCGATGCCGTTGAGGTTGAGCAGCACCGGGTAGACGCCGTCCCCGCCGATGGCCAGCGCGTCGGTGGTCGTGGTCAGCGTGAAGGGCACCGAGTCCTGCGGGCGGAGCTCGTCGGCGACGTCCTGGAACGGGGTGGCGGCGGCGGCCACCGGCTCGGACCCGCCGGCGAGCGCCTGCAGCTCGCCGCGGGTGGCGACGGGCGCGCCGCGCTGCAGGCGCACGTCGAGGTCGGTCAGGGTCTCGGTGCCGGTGTTGGTCAGCTCGCCGGCGACGGTCACCGGGGCGCCGGGGGTCAGGGTGCGCGGCTCGAGCACGGTGAGCTCCACGGTCACCGGTCGGTCGTCGGCACCGGGGGCCGGGTCCTCGGGCGCGGCCGCCGCGGCCGGTGCCAGCGCCACCAGGGGGACGGCGAGCAACGCGGCCAGCGCGCCCCCGGCAGCCGCCCGCCGGGGGGGTGCTGTGCCTGCCGGTGCGCGAGCCGGCCCGCTCACGCGCTGTCGGCGAGGAGCGCGGGCGCCCGCTCGACCAGTGCCCGCTCGTCGGCGTAGGCGAGCCGGGCGCCGAGCTCGTCCAGCGGCACCCAGGCGACCTCGGTGACCTCGACGTCGGCGTCGGACAGCGCGCCGCCGATGGCGCGCAGCAGGAAGTGGTGCACCGTCTTGTGCACCCGGCGGCCGTCGGCGACGAACCAGAAGTCGATGATGCCCAGCGGGGCGACGACCTCGCCGATGATGCCGGTCTCCTCGGCGACCTCGCGGACGGCGGTGTCCTCGGGGGTCTCGCCCGCCTCGATGTGGCCCTTCGGCAGCGACCAGAGCAGCCGCCCGCGGCGGTCGGTGCGGCCGATCAGCGCGGCGCGCGGCCCCGTGATGGGGTCGTCGGCCACCACCAGGCCCCCGGCGGAGGTCTCGTCGACCCGGCGCAACCGGCGGCCGGGGCGCCCTCGCCCGCCCGTCCCAGCCATGCGAGGAGGGTAGCGCGCGACCGGGCACTACCCTGGACCGTCGTGTCCGGTCAGCCGCAGAGTCCTGCCCAGGACGGCGCCCCCGTGCCGGCCGCCGTCCAGGAGACGGTGCGGCAGCTGGTCGACGTCTCCCCGGTGCTGGCCCGGCTGGGCGAGCGGTTCACCGCCGCCGGCCACGAGGTGCACCTGGTCGGCGGGTCGGTCCGCGACGCGCTGCTGGCCGCCGGTCGCGGCCGCCCGGAGGCGCCGGCCCCGGCGCCCGGTGACCTCGACGTCACCACCGACGCCCGGCCCGAGCAGGTCCTCCGCCTGCTGCACGGGTTCGCCCGTTCCACGTGGGACACCGGGATCGCGTTCGGCACGGTGGGTGCCGAGGTGGACGGCGTCCGGCTGGAGATCACCACCTTCCGCGCCGACCGCTACGACCGCGAGTCGCGCAACCCGGAGGTGGCCTGGGGCGACTCGCTGGTCGACGACCTCGCCCGCCGCGACTTCACCGTCAACGCGATGGCCGTCTCCCTCGGCCCCGACCGCACCGTCACCGACCCCCACGGCGGGCTGGGCGACCTGCTCGCCGGGCGGCTGCGGACGCCGGGGGCCGCGGTGGACTCCTTCGCCGACGACCCGCTGCGGATGCTGCGCGCGGTCCGGTTCGTGGCCCAGCTCGGCCTCACCCCGGCCGACGACGTGGTCGACGCGATGACCTCGCTGGCGCCGGAGCTCGGGCGGATCACCCCCGAGCGGGTGCAGGTGGAGCTCTCCAAGACGCTGCTGCAGCACTCGCCGCGGGCGGCGCTGGAGCTGTTCGTCGCCACCGGGCTGGCCGACGTCGTCCTGCCGGAGCTGTCCGCGCTGCGGATGGAGATCGACGAGCACCACCAGCACAAGGACGTCTACACCCACTCGCTGACCGTGCTGGACCAGGCGATCGCCCTGGAGGAGGCCGACCCGGAGCACGGGTCGCCGGACCTGGTGCTGCGGCTGGCCGCGCTGCTGCACGACGTCGGCAAGCCGGCCACCCGGCGGCACGAGCCGCGCGGGCGGGTGTCCTTCCACCACCACGAGGTGGTCGGTGCCAAGCTGGTGCGCCGGCGGCTGACCGCGCTGCGGTACCCCAAGGACGTGGTCGAGGCGGTCGCCCGGCTGACCTTCCTGCACCTGCGCTTCCACGGCTACGGCGGCGGCGAGTGGACCGACTCCGCCGTGCGCCGGTACGTCACCGACGCCGGCGACCTGCTGCCCCGGCTGCACAAGCTGGTGCGCTCGGACTGCACCACGCGCAACCGGCGGCGCGCCGCGGCGCTGGCGGAGACCTACGACTCGCTGGAGCGGCGGATCGCCGAGCTGTCGGCGGCCGAGGACCTCGCCCGGGTGCGCCCGGACCTGGACGGCAACGCCATCATGGCCGTCCTCGGCATCCCGCCGGGCCGCGTGGTCGGCGAGGCGTGGACCTTCCTCAAGGAGCTGCGGCTCGAGCGCGGCCCGCTGGACCCCGAGCAGGCCGAGGCCGAGCTGCGCGCGTGGTGGGCCCGGCGGGACGGCGCCTGACCCGGCTGGAGGCCGACCCCCCGGCTGCCGATCGCAGACACGTGCACGACGAGCCGACCGGCGCCCCGGACCCGCGGCCGCCCGCCCCGCCGGCCGGCCGGCGCCGCCGCGCGGGACGGCGCCGGCTGCTCGCCGTCCCGCTCGTCGCCGGCTGCGCCCTCGCCGGCGCCCTCCTCACCGGGGTGGTGCCCCGGCCCGGACAGCCGCCCGCGGCGGCCGGGGCGCCGGCCGCCTCCCCGGACCGGCACGTGCCGGTCGCCGCCCCGCTCCCGGCCGACCGGCCCACCCCGGGCGCCGGCGCGGCCGCCGCGCCGATCGGCTCTCCGCCGCCGGCGCCACCCGGTGGCGGCCCGCACGTCTTCTCGCTGCTGCAGGACAACGGCGTCTCGCCGGTCGCCTACGACCCGTGCCGGGTCGTCCACTACGCCATCCGGCCGGACGGGGCGCCCGCCGGCGGGGAGGAGCTGGTGCACGCCGCCGTCGCCCGGATCAGCCAGGCCACCGGCCTGGCCTTCCGGTACGACGGTCCGACCGACGAGGTGCCCAGCCCGCAGCGGGAGACCTACCAGCCCGCGCGCTACGGCGACCGCTGGGCACCGGTCCTCGTCGCCTGGCAGACCGAGGCCGAGCAGCCCGACCTGGCCGGGGACGTCGTCGGCCGGGGCGGCAGCACGGCGGTCTCCCTGGGCGACGGGCCGCGGGTCTACGTCACCGGCACGGTCTCGCTGGACGCCGGCCAGTTCCCGGAGGTGCTGGCCGCGCCGGACGGCGCGACCACCGCCGCCGGCATCGTGCTGCACGAGCTCGCCCACGTGGTGGGCCTGGCCCACGTGGAGGACGCCGGGCAGCTGCTGCACCCGGAGACGGTGCCCGGCGTCACCGACCTCGCCGCCGGGGACCTCACCGGGCTGGCCCGGCTGGGTCGCGGGCAGTGCGTCCCCGGCCTGTGAGGCCACCGTCCGGGCCGCCCGGCAGGGGCGAGCGGGCGCCCAGGACGGCGGCGAGCAGGTAGGCGGCACCGACGGCGACCAGGGCCGGCCGGGACTCGCCGTCGGCGGGCAGCAGGAGGGCCGCGGCCAGCAGGGCGAGGACGTAGCTGACGTTGACCAGCGTGTCGTAGACGGAGAACACCCGGCCGCGGACCTCGTCGTCGACGACCCGCTGCAGCGTGGCGTCCACGCAGATCTTCACGCCCTGCCCGAGGAACCCCAGCACGGCGGCGGCCAGGGCGATGCCCTCGGGCCGGAACGGCCAGGCCAGCACGGCCAGCAGCGGTCCCCCGGCGGCCAGCAGCAGGGTCACCCACCGGGCCGTGCCGAGGCGGCGCACCGCCCGCGGCGTCACCACCGCCGCCAGCAGCGTGCCGGCCGCGCCCGCGGCGACCGCCGCGCCGACCCCCAGCAGCCCGCCACCCGCGGGTGCGGCGGCGCGCGCGTACAGCAGCGTCATCAGCGTGAGCAGCCCGAGGCACAGCCGGTGCACGGTGACGACGGCCAGGGCGGTGACCGCCGGCGGGCGCGCCCGCACGTGCCGCACCCCGGCCGCCATCCCGGTGAGCACCTGGCGGGCGGAGGCCCGGGCCGCGCCGTCGTCCGGGCCGAGCGCGCGGTGCCCGAAGCCGGCGGCCACCGCCGCGGCCAGCAGGTAGGGACCGGCCGCGCCCAGGGTGACCAGCGCGTACCCGCCGTCCCCGGTGAGGCCGGCGGCCTGCTGCACGGCGATCGCGGTCGCGCCGCCGGCGACCGCGGCCACCGCGCCGGAGGTCGTCGACAGGGCGTTGGCCGCCACCAGGTCGGCCGTGGTGTGCGGCAGGGACGCCGACAGCGCGGAGAGCACGAAGCGGGCGACGGAGAACAGCAGCAGCCCGGTCAGGAGCAGCGGCGCACCGGCGGTGCCGGCGGCCACGAGCAGGGCCAGCACCGCGACCAGCCCGGCGCGCAGCACGCCGGCGTGCACCAGCACCCGCCGCCGGCTCCAGCGGTCCAGCCAGACGCCGGCGAACGGGCCCACCACCGACCAGGGCAGCAGCAGCACGGCGAAGCCGGTGGCGACGGCGAGCGGGTCGGCGGCCCGCTGCGGGTCGAACACGAGGGTGCCGGCGAGCGCGGCCTGCAGCACGCCGTCGCCGAACTGGGCGGACAGCCGGGTGGCCAGCAGCCGGCGGAAGCCCGGGGCGGACAGCAGGGCGCGCACGGTCGACCCCGCCTGCGGCACGCGGTCACCCTACGGTGGCCGCGCGTCCCGCTCCGGGCGACGACGGGCCGCGCGACCCGCCGCGGACGGCGCGCCCGGCCCGGCCGGGGGGCCCCGCGGTGGGGCACACTGGACGGCGATGACTCTCCCGTCCTCGCCTGAACCCGAGTCGGGTCGCCCGGCCCGCCCCGCGACGGGCCGCCGTCGTCGGGACGCGGTCCCCGCGCTCTGGACCGGCGGCCTGGACGACGTGCGCCCCGGGTCGCTGCTGGTGGCGATGCCGGGACTGACCGACCCCACCTTCGCCGGCACCGTGGTCTACGTGCTCGACCACACCGACGGCGGCACCCTGGGCGTCGTGCTCGGCCGGCCCAGCCAGGTGGAGATCCGCGACGTGCTCCCGGTCTGGTGCGACCTGGCCGTCGACCCCGGCGTGTTCCACGTGGGCGGCCCCTGCGAGACCGACACCGCGCTGTGCCTGGCGGTGTGCGGCAGCCCGGGGGAGGACTGCGGGCTGCGGCGGGTGGCCGGCGACGTGCACCTGGTCGACCTGGACGCCGACCCCGACGAGGTGGCCGGCCGGGTGAGCGGGCTGCGGGTGTTCGCCGGCTACGCGGGCTGGTCGCGCGGCCAGCTGGCGGGGGAGATCGCCGAGGGCGCCTGGGCGTGCGTGCCCGGCGGTGCCGACGACGTGCTCAGCGAGCTGGCCGGGCCGGAGCTGTGGCGCCGGGTGATGGGCCGCCAGACCGGCCGCCTGGCGGTGCTGTCCACCGCGCCGGCCGACCCGACGGCGAACTGACCGGCGTGTCCCCCGGTGCGCGCCGGGCGGGGATCTGGTAGGAATCCGTCGGGAGGGGCGGTCTGGGGAAGAGGCCGCCCCTCCCTCACGTCCTCTCAGAGGCCGACGGCCTCCGCGACGTCCGGGTGCTCGTCGCCGTCCACGGACTCCCCCTCGGCGGGCAGCGTGATCTCCCGCGGGCCGTGGTCCGACAGCGTCACGGTGACCTCGAGCCCCTCCCCCGGCAGCGGCGTGCGGTACTGCACCAGCAGGTCGGTGGACCGGTCCACCGCGACCGACCAGCCGGACGCCGAGGCGTAGAGCCCGGTCAGCTCGCCGTCGATCGAGCGGTCGCCCTGCCAGGTGTAGCCGGCCTCCCGGAACGCCCCGGCCGGGTCGGCCTCCTCCGCGGACAGGTTGAGCACCACCCGGGTGAGCACGTCGACCAGCGGGGCCTCCTCCCCCAGCGTGACCGGCCGCCGCACGTAGGCGGCCTCGGGCAGCCGGGCGGCCTCCAGTGCCGCGGGCAGGCCCGGGACGTCGCCGAACCACAGCTCGTCGGCGGTGAAGAACAGCGTGCGGGTGTCGTCGGGCCGGCCGTCGCCGTGCGTGGTCACCGCCTGGGCCCGCCCGACGCCGCCGGCGAGGTCCACCTCCCCGGTGAGGGTGAGCACGGTGTCCTGGCCGTAGGGCGCGGTGACGACGACGTCCGCGCCGCCCCGCTCCCGGTTGTCGGCCAGCAGCCGGGCCAGCAGCCCGGCCTCCTCGTCGGTGACCGGCGCGCCCTCGACGCGCTCCTCCGCACCGCCGCACCCGGCCAGCAGGACGAGCACCGCCACGAGCGCCGGGAGCTGCGGACGACGGCGCGCGGGCATGCGGCCCAGCCTATTCAGCGGTCCCTGCCCGGACCGCCGTCCCCGCGCCGAGCCGCCGGGCCCGCCCCCGGGGGAGGACGGGCCCGGCCGGCCGAGTCCCGGTGTCAGCGCTCGACGTCGCCCCGGATGAAGGCCTCGACGGCGTCTCGGGCCTCGCTGTCGTCGTACTGCACCGGCGGGCTCTTCATGAAGTAGGCCGACGCCGAGAGGATCGGGCCGCCGATCCCGCGGTCCTTCGCGATCTTCGCGGCGCGGACGGCGTCGATGATGATGCCGGCGGAGTTGGGGGAGTCCCAGACCTCGAGCTTGTACTCCAGGTTCAGCGGGACGTCGCCGAAGGCGCGGCCCTCCAGGCGCACGTAGGCCCACTTGCGGTCGCTGAGCCACGGCACGTGGTCCGACGGGCCGATGTGCACGTTGCCCGCGCCCATGTCCCGGTCCACCTGGCTGGTGACCGACTGGGTCTTGGAGATCTTCTTGGACTCCAGCCGCTCGCGCTCGAGCATGTTCTTGAAGTCCATGTTGCCGCCGACGTTGAGCTGCATCGTGCGGTCCAGGTGCACGCCGCGGTCCTCGAACAGCTTGGCCAGCACGCGGTGGGTGATCGTGGCGCCCACCTGGCTCTTGATGTCGTCGCCGACGATCGGCACGCCCGCCGCGGTGAACCTCTCCGCCCACTCCGGGGTGCCGGCGATGAACACCGGCAGCGCGTTGACGAACGCCACGCCGGCGTCCAGCGCGCACTGCGCGTAGAACTCCGCGGCCTGCTGGGAGCCGACCGGCAGGTAGCAGACCAGCACGTCGGCGCCCGACTCGCGCAGCGCGGCGACGACGTCCACCGGCTCCTCGTCGGACTCCTCGATCGTCTCCCGGTAGTACCGGCCCAGGCCGTCGAGGGTGGTGCCGCGCTGCACGGTCACGCCCAGCGGGGGGACGTCGCAGATCGTGATGGTGTTGTTCTCGCTGGCCACGATGGCCTCGGACAGGTCGCGGCCGACCTTCTTGGCGTCGACGTCGAACGCCGCGACGAACTCCACGTCGGAGACGTGGTACGCGCCGAAGCGGACGTGCATCAGGCCGGGCACCGACGTCGTCTCGTCGGCGTCGCGGTAGTGGTGGACTCCCTGCACCAGCGAGGCGGCGCAGTTGCCGACTCCGACGATGGCGACCTTGACGGATCCCATGGAGATCTCCTTCTGACCGTGTGCGGTCGGTGGACACGGACCGTGGACGGTCCTGCTCGGGGTGGCGGGCGGGGCTGGCCCACCGGGTCATCGGGCCGGTCAGGGACGCGGTGGCGCCGGCGGGTCGCCGGTGTCGGCGCCGCCGTCCCGGGGCGGCTGGCCGTCGGTCAGCTCCCGGTCGATCAGCTCGGCGAGCCACCGGACCTCGCGGTCGACGGAGTCCAGGCCGTGGCGCTGCAGCTCCAGGGTGTAGCGGTCCAGCCGCTCCCGGGTCCGGCTCAGCGAGGCCCGCAGGCCCTCGCGCTGCCGCTCGACGGTGCGCCGGCGGCCCTCCAGGATGCGCAGTCGCACGTCCGCGGCGGTGTGCCGGAAGAAGGCCAGCCGCACGCCGAACAGCCCGCCGTCGTCGTAGGCCTCCGGGCCGGACTGGCCGACCAGCTCGTGGAAGCGCTCCTTGCCCTCGGCGGTGATCGTGTAGACCACCTTGCCCCGCCGGCCGGTCAGCGGAGGGGCGTCGGCCGGCAGCGGGGCGCGCGGGTCGGGCTCGTCGGTGGTGACGTACCCGGCGGCGTGCAGCCGCTTGAGCGCGGGGTACAGCGACCCGTAGGAGATGCTGCGCAGCCCGCCGAGCACCTGGGCGAGCTGCTTGCGCAGCTCGTAGCCGTGCATCGGCGCCTGGTGCAGCAGGCCCAGGATGGCGAACTCGAGCACGTCGCCCTCCTCCCGCTGTCCTGCGGACCGATGTATCGGGACGATACATCAAGGACCCCGGTGCCCCCACCGCTCGCAGGCTCGCGGCGGGACCCTGCACCGGGCCGGAGGACCGGCCCGGGAGGTCGCCCGGGCCGTTGGAGGGCTTCCGCCGTCACCTGCGTTGCGTACATTGACGCCGTGCCCGGACGTCGATCCGTCGTGGACTACGCGCTGCAGCGGCGCGCCGTCCTCGCCGACGTGTACGCCGGCCGCACGGGGCTCTCGGAGGTCTGCGACGCCAGTCCGTACCTCACCCGGGCGGCCAGGTACCACGGTGAGGCCACGGACCTCACCTGCCCGGTGTGCCGCAGAGAGCGGCTCACGCTGGTCCACTACGTCTACGGGGACCGGCTCGGTCCCACGGCCGGCCAGGCGAAGACGCCTGCCGAGCTGGCCCGGATGGACCGGGCCCAGGAGGAGTTCTCCGTCTACTCCGTCCAGGTGTGCCGCGGCTGCGGGTGGAACCACCTGGACTGCTCCTACCTCCTGGGCGCCGAGCCCGACCCGGAGCGCCAGCCGCGCCGGTCGCGGCGGCGGGTGGCCACCGAGTAGCCGGCACCGGGCCGCCACCCGGCGTGACGTCATCCGCGTCACACGGGGAACACGGAGTGCCCCGCGTGGTCGTTGGGACTGCCGGGCGCCCCTGCGCAGCGGGTCTCCCCCGCCCGTACAGCTGAAGACGCCACCCTGGGCGCCGGACGTGTGCCGTCCCGCGCGCCCACCGGAACCGCGAACCAGAGAGGGGCCCCGCGTGCCTCCCCACGACGAGACCTCACCGGTCGGGCCACGCAGCGGCTCGGTCCGCCGTCCGCCGTCCGGTCGCACCGCCGGTGCCTCGGGCGGGGGCGGCCGCCCCCCGGTGGGCAGGGGCCGGCCACCGGCCGGCCGCGGGGGGCGGGCGACGGCGACCCGCGGCGGCCCGCCCTCCCGCGGCACCGGCGGGCCGGCGCGGTTGCGCACGCAGCGCCGCAGGCGCCGGCTCAAGGTCCTCCTCGGGCTGGTCGCCGGCGCCTTCCTGCTGCTCGGCGTCTTCGTCGGCGTCGTCTACGCCACCACCGAGGTGCCCGACCCGGACTCGGTGCAGAACGCGCAGACGACCGTCGTCCACTACTCCGACGGCACCACCGAGATGGCCCGCCTCGGCGCGGAGAACCGCACCAACGTGCCGATCGGCGAGGTCTCCCCGCAGGCCCGCAACGCCGTCCTGGCCGCGGAGAACCGCAGCTTCTACACCGACCCGGGCATCTCGGCGACCGGCATCCTGCGCGCGGCGTGGAACAACCTGACCGGCGGCTCGACGCAGGGCGGCTCGACAATCACCCAGCAGTACGTCGGTCTGTCGTTCCTGGACAACGACGCCACCTACCAGGGCAAGTTCCAGGAGCTCTTCCTCGCCGTGAAGCTGGACAACACGGCCACCAAGGACGAGATCCTGGAGAGCTACCTCAACGCCATCTACTTCGGCCGCGGCGCCTACGGCATCGAGGCGGCCGCGACCACCTACTTCGGCGTCCCGGCCAGCCAGCTCACCGCCCAGCAGGGCGCCGTGCTGGCCGTCCTGGTCCGCAACCCGACCGTGTACGACCCCGAGAACAACCCCGAGGGCGCGCAGGACCGCTGGGGCCTCGTGCTCGACGGGATGGTCGAGGAGGGCTGGCTGACCCAGCAGGAGCGCGACGCCTCGGTGTACCCGCCGGTCCTGCCGCGCACCGGCACCAACCTGGGCATCCCCAGCGGCCCGGAGGGCCTGGTCGTGCAGCGCGCCATCGCCGAGCTGGAGGCCAAGGGCTACGACGAGCAGCAGCTGCGCGCCGGTGGCCTGCGGATCACCACCACGGTCGACAAGCGCTACCAGGACGCCGCCATCTCCTCGGTCGCCGAGGTCATGGAGGGCCAGCCGGACCCGCTGCGCGAGGCCCTGGTGGCCATCGACCCGCGGACCGGGGCGGTGCGCGCCTACTACGGCGGGCCGACCGGCTCCGGCGACGGCGCCGTCGACTACGCCCAGGCGCTGCGCCAGCCCGGCTCGTCGGTCAAGCCCTACGTGCTGGCCACCGCGCTGGAGGACGGCATCGGCGTCACCGCCCGGCGCGACGGCTCCTCGCCGAAGACCTTCCCCGACCGCCCGCAGCCGGTCACCAACTCCGGGGGCGCCTCCTGCGGTGCCTGCACGCTGATGGAGGCGATGACCCGCTCGCTGAACACCACCTACTACGGGCTGGCCTACGAGGTCGGCGCCGACCGGGTGCGGCAGAACGTCCTGGAGGCGACCGGCCTGCCGGAGACCTGGCCGGCCGACCCGTCGTTCGGCTCGCTGGCCGGCAAGAACACCCTCGCCGACCCGGAGACCGGGGGGACCGGCGCCTCGATCGGCATCGGCCAGTACGAGATGCGCCCGATCGACCAGGCGCACGGCTTCGCCACGCTGGCCAACGAGGGCGTCGAGCACGAGCCGTTCTTCGTCTCCCGGGTGACCGACACCCAGGGCGCGGTGCTGCTGGACTACGACGGCGACGCCGGCGACCGGGTTCTCGAGGCCGACGTCGTCAACGACACCACCTACGCGATGACCGACGTCGCCGCGTACTCGCGCCGCTCGCTGGACGGCGGCCGTGAGGTGGCCAGCAAGACCGGCACCCAGGGCCGCGGCGCGGACAACTCCGACGCCTGGATGGTGGGCTTCACCCCGTCGCTCTCCACGGCCGTGTGGATGGGCAACGACTCCCCCGCCGACCCCATCGAGGACGCCAGCGGCCGGATCGTCTACGGCTCGGGCCTGCCCGGTGCCATCTGGCAGACCTTCATGGACACCGTGCTGGCGGACACCCCGGAGGAGGACCTCCCCGACCGGGCGCTGATCCGCGGCGACACCGGCGAGGGCGTCCCGGAGCCGGCCCCGCGGACCCGGGCGCCCGACCCGGTGACCGCGCAGCCGACCCGGCCGTCGGCGCCGTCGACGCAGTCGTCGGCCCCGCGGACGCAGTCCTCGGCCCCCCGCACCCAGTCCTCGGCGCCGCAGACCCAGTCGTCGGCCCCGCCGTCGGCCCCCGCCGGGCGGTCGACGGCCGCCGAGGCCCCGGACGTCGCCGGCGGCCGGCCCGCCGACCCGGCCACCGGCACCGAAGGTGCCGCCGACCCCTCCGAGGGGCAGTCGCCGACCCGGTGACCCCCTCCCGGCGGGGAGACTGATGGCATGAGCACGCAGCCGACGGGCCCGTCCGCACCAGCGGACGGGCCCGTCGTCTCGCACCGGCCCGACCGCGTCGTCCCCAGTTGGACCGACCCGGTCGTGGCGCAGGCCAGCGAGGCGGTGGGCGGCCCGTGGGGCCGGCACGCCGTCGCCGGGCGCGCGTCGTTCTGGACGCCGCTGCGGGTGTGCCTGCTGTTCACCACCGCCGTCCTGGCGCTGGCCTGGCTCAAGCAGGCCCCGTGCTCCGACGGGGACTGGACCGGGTCGTTGCAGTACACCCACCTCTGCTACTCCGACCCGGTGCCGCTGTTCGGCGTCTACGGGCAGGGCGAGGGGGCGCTGCCCTACTGGGACGCCCGGGTGGAGTACCCGGTGCTGACCGGTGCGGTGATGGCGCTCGCCGCCCTGCTGTCGGGCTGGTACGACGGGCTGGCGGCCGCCGCCGGGGTGCTGCCGGCCGTGCCGCCGGTGCAGAGCTACACGGTGGTGACCGCGCTGCTGATGACGCTGTGCGCGCTGGTCGTCACCCGCGCCGTCCTGCCGCTGACCGGCCGCCGGCCGTGGGACACCGCGATGGTGGCCCTGTCACCGGTCCTGCTGGTCTACGCGTTCAACAACTGGGACCTGCTGGCCGTCGCGCTGGCCACGCTCGGGATGTGGGCCTGGGCCCGGCAGCGGCCGGTGCTCGCCGGGGTGCTGCTCGGGCTGGGCGTGGCCGCCAAGCTCTACCCGGTGCTCGTGCTCGGCGCGCTGTTCGTGCTGTGCCTGCGGGCCGGGCGACTGGGCGCCTGGGTACGCGCGGCGCTGGCGGCGGCCGGTGCGTGGCTGGCGGTCAACGTGCCCGTGGCCCTGGCCGCGCCGGAGAACTGGGGCTGGTTCTTCGCCTTCAGCCGCCAGCGGCCGGCCAACCCGGAGTCCGTCTGGAACGTGCTGCTGACCGCCACCGGCGAGCGGGTGCTGGACGGGCCGCTGGCCGAGGGGGAGACGCCGGCGGTGCTCAACGCGGTCGTGGCCGTCCTGCTGCTCGCGTTGGCCGCCTGGGTGGCCTGGCTGGTGCTGTCCGCCCCGGTGCGGCCCCGGGTGGCCCAGGTGGCCTTCCTGCTGGTGGCCGGCTTCCTGCTGCTCAACAAGGTCTACAGCCCGCAGTACGCGCTCTGGCTGCTGCCGCTGGCCGTCCTGGCCCGCCCGCGGTGGCGCTCGCTGCTGGTCTGGCAGGCCACCGAGGCGCTGGTGTGGGTCATGACGATGCTCTACTACCTGGGCACCGCCAACCGCGGCGTCGAGGTGCAGTGGTTCTTCGCCGCCGTGCTGCTGCGCGACGTGGTCCTCGTGGCGCTGGTGGTGGCCGTCGCCCGCGAGGTGCGGCGCCCGGACGACGACGTCGTCCGCACCAGCTGGCCCGGCGTCGACGACCCCGCCGGGGGCGTCCTGGACGGCGCCCGCGACCGGGTGACCCTCGACGGCGGGCGGCTGCGCGCCCGCCCGGCACCCGCGGCCACGACTGCGGTGCGCCCGCTGCCCTGAGCGCCCGGCTCCCGCGTTCCACGTGGAACGCGACCGACCGTCACCCGAGGGCTCGGCGCACCATCTCGATCTCCCCCGCGTGGCCAGCCGCGTCGCCGGGGGTCTCCAGCACGACCGGGCAGTCCGCGGCCCGGGCCACCTCGAGCAGCAGCTCGGCCGGGATCTCACCATCGGCCAGCGGGGCGTGCCGGTCGCGGCTGGAGCCCTGCGGGTCCCGGCTGTTGTTCAGGTGCAGCAGGTCGACACGGCCGGTGACCGACCGGACGTCGTCCACCGCGGTGGCGAGGTCCCAGCCGGCGGCCCAGGCGTGGCAGGTGTCGAGGACGAAGCCGGCGCCGAACCCGCCGACGGCGTCCCACAGCCGGGCGAGGGCGTCCAGGTCGCGGGCCATGGCGTTGCCGCCGCCGGCGGTGTTCTCGATGAGCAGCGGCAGGGGGAAGCCGCCGTCGTCGGCCTGCCGGGCGAAGGTCTTGCGCCAGTTGTCGACACCGGCGGCCGGGTCGTCGGTGCCCAGCACGTGACCGCCGTGCACCACCATGCCGCGGGCGCCGACGGCCGCGGCCACCTGCGCGTGCTGGACGAGCGTCTTGCGGCTGGGGATGCGGATGCGGTTGTTCGTCGAGGCCACGTTGAGCACGTACGGCGCGTGCACGAAGACGGCCGTGTCGCCGGCGAGCAGCGCGAGCTCCTCGGCCGACAGGCGCGGCGCCTTCCACCCCTGCGGGTCGCCCAGGAAGAACTGCACGCCGTCGGCGTCCATCTCCGCGGCACGGGCCAGCGGGCCGCCGCCGTCCATCCCGCCGTCCTGGGTCAGGCCGGGGCCGACGTGCACGCCGATCGGGTGAGCTGCCACGCGACCGAGCGTAGGAGGCCCCCCGACCGGACGGTCCGGGCGGCCCGGCCGGCGCTGGTAGGCTCGCCGGAGCGCGTTCCCCCGGTGTCGTCACCGGGCGGGGCGCGCGACGCGTGTACGACCCTCCTGCTGCAGAACGACTGCAGCCGCCTGAGACCAGAGGAGGTGGGGTTCTCCGTGCGTCGCTACGAACTGATGGTCATCCTCGACCCCGACCTGGAGGAGCGCACGATCGCTCCCTCCCTCGACCGGTTCCTCACCGTCGTCACCAACTCCGGTGGCTCCGTGAAGACCGAGATCTGGGGCCGCCGCCGGCTGGCCTACGAGATCAAGAAGCAGGTCGAGGGCATCTACGCCATCGTCGACATCCAGGCCACGCCCGCCGCGGTGGCCGAGCTCGACCGGCAGCTGAACCTCAACGAGTCGGTCCTGCGCACCAAGCTGATGCGGCCCGAGGTCCACTGACCATGGCCGGCGAGACCGTCATCACCGTCATCGGCAACCTCACGTCGGACCCGGAGCTGCGGTTCACGCCCTCCGGCGCCGCGGTCGCCAACTTCACCGTGGCCTCCACGCCGCGGACCTTCGACCGCCAGTCGCAGGAGTGGAAGGACGGCGAGGCGCTCTTCCTGCGCTGCAACGTGTGGCGGCAGGCGGCGGAGAACGTCGCCGAGTCGCTGACCCGCGGGTCGCGGGTCATCGTCTCGGGCCGCCTCAAGCAGCGGTCGTTCGAGACCAAGGAGGGCGAGAAGCGCACCGTCGTCGAGCTCGAGGTCGACGAGATCGGCCCGTCGCTCCGCTACGCCACCGCGAAGGTCACCAAGGCCTCCCGCGGCGAGGGCGGCGGTGGCGGCTTCGGCGGCGGCGGTGGCGGTGGCGGCTTCGGTGGGGGCGGCGGCGGGTCCAGCGACCCGTGGTCCACCCCGGCGCCGTCGTCCGACGAGCCCCCCTTCTGAACAAGGGCCCCGTCCTCCTCACCCCTCGCAGGCTCGGGGTGAGCCTCTGGACGGGGCCGCCCCTCGCCCCCACGCCTCGCTCCGCCCGGCGTGGGCCCCTGCGAGGGGGTCGTTCCACCCCATCACTTCCTGGAGAACCCAGTGCCCAAGCCCCCCGTCCGGAAGCCCAAGAAGAAGGTCTGCCAGTTCTGCAAGGACAAGGCGACCTACATCGACTACAAGGACACGACCCTGCTGCGGAAGTTCATCTCCGACCGCGGCAAGATCCGTGCCCGCCGCGTCAGCGGCAACTGCAGCCAGCACCAGCGGGACGTCGCCGTGGCCGTGAAGAACAGCCGCGAGATGGCCCTGCTGCCCTACACCTCGACGGCGCGCTGACCATGAGCACCCAGAAGCTGATCCTGACGCAGGAGGTCACCGGTCTCGGGTCCTCCGGTGACACGGTGGAGGTCAAGGGCGGGTACGCCCGCAACTACCTCCTGCCCCGCGGCCTGGCCATCAGGGCCACCCGCGGTGCCGAGAAGCAGGTCGAGTCGCTGCGCCGGGCGCGGGCCACCCGCGAGGTGCGCTCGCACGAGGAGGCGCAGGCCGTGGCCGGGCGCCTGTCCGGCCTCACGGTGCAGGTGCCGGCGCGCGCCGGTGAGGGCGGCCGGCTGTTCGGCCGCATCACCACCGCCGACGTCGTCAACGCCGTGACCGCCGCCGGCGGCCCCGACCTCGACCGGCGCCGGGTGGAGCTGCCCAGCAGCATCAAGACCACCGGCCAGCACACGGTCACCGTCCGGGTCCACTCCGACGTGACCGCGCAGCTGACCATCGAGGTCGTCCCGGGCTGAGGGAGGCCCCTCACGGGACTCCCAGCACCCCGCGGGGGGCGCCGGACCGCGGTCCGGCGCCCCCCGCGGCGTCTCCGCCTGCTCGGGGGCACGGCGTCCTCCCGGGCTGTGGACGTGGGACCGCTGGGACGCCTGCGGCCACCTCCGCGACACGAGACGTACGCCACGGAGATTTCTCGCGGATTTCTCCCGTCCACACCCGGTGGGTGGCCCCCGTGCAGGTCAGGCGCGTGACGCGGGCGGCGGCGCCGCGGCGTCCCCCGCTGTCTCCACATGTCGACACGTCTGTGTCCACCGACTTGTCCACAAGTTGTGCAGAAGCGCGTGCACACCGGTGTTGGACGGGTCCCCCTCGTCCTTCCTAACGTCCTCCCCAGCTCCTGAGGTGCGGAACTGTCGGTCCCTGCCGGTAGGAAGGGCCCGAACACGCGTTCGAGTCAGGTGCACAGCGTGCTGGTGCTCCCCCACCAGGCCCCGGCGGTACCGCCGGGGCCTGCGCGCGGGTGTGCCGTGAGTGGATGGAGGACCACCCCGTGGCGTTGGCCGACGACTTCAGCCGACCGACCCCGACGGCGCCGGCGTACGACCGGCAGCCGCCGCAGGACGTCGCGGCGGAGCAGTCGGTGCTCGGCGGCATGCTGCTGAGCAAGGACGCCATCGCCGACGTCGTGGAGGTGCTGGGCGGCACGGACTTCTACCGCCCGGCGCACCAGGTGATCTTCGACTGCATCCTCGACCTGTACGGGCGGGGCGAGCCGGCCGACGCGATCACCGTGGCCGCCGAACTCAACCGCACCGACCAGCTGTCGAAGATGGGCGGCGCGGTCTACCTGCACACCCTCATCCAGTCCACGCCGACGGCGGCCAACGCCGGGTACTACGCCGCGATCGTGGCCGAGCAGGCGGTGCTGCGGCGACTGGTCGAGGCCGGCACCCGCGTGGTGCAGCTGGGCTACGGCGCGGCGGGCGGCAAGGGCGACGTCGACGACATCGTCGACCGCGCCCAGCAGGAGATCTACGACGTCACCGAGAAGCGCATGAGCGAGGACTACTCGCGCCTCGAGGACGTCCTGCAGCCCACGATGGACGAGCTGGATGCCATCGCCTCGCGCGGCGGCACCGCGCGCGGCGTGCCCACCGGCATCCGCGACCTCGACGAGCTCACCAACGGCCTGCAGGGCGGCCAGATGGTCGTCATCGCGGCCCGTCCCGGGGTTGGCAAGAGCACGCTGGGTCTGGACATCGCCCGGTCGGCGACGGTGAAGCACCAGCTGGCCACCTGCATCTTCTCGCTGGAGATGAGCAAGCACGAGATCACCATGCGGCTGCTGTCGGCCGAGGCGAAGGTGCCGCTGCACCACATGCGGGCCGGCACGCTCTCGGACGAGGACTGGTCCCGGCTGGCCCGCCGGATGGGGGAGATCGCCGACGCACCGCTGTACATCGACGACTCGCCGAACATGACGATGATGGAGATCCGGGCCAAGGCGCGGCGGCTCAAGCAGCGCAACGACCTCAAGCTCGTGGTGATCGACTACCTGCAGCTCATGACGTCGGGCAAGCGCGTCGAGAGCCGCCAGCAGGAGGTCTCGGAGTTCTCCCGCGCGCTCAAGCTGCTGGCCAAGGAACTCGACGTCCCGGTCATCGCGATGAGCCAGCTCAACCGCGGTTCGGAGCAGCGCCAGGACAAGAAGCCGATGCTCTCCGACCTCCGCGAGTCCGGTTGTCTCCCGGCCGGGACGCGCGTCCTGCGCGCCGACACGGGCGCCGAGACGACCATGGGCGAGCTGTTCGCCGGCGGCGCGACCGACGTCCCGGTCTGGGCGCTGGACGACAACCTGCGGTACGTGCGCCGGCACCTGACCCACGTCTTCTCGACCGGCCACGAGGACGTCTTCCGCCTCACCACGTCGTCGGGCAAGACGGTGCGGGCCACGGCGAACCACCCGTTCCTGACCTACGACGGCTTCCGGCCGCTCGGTGAGCTGGCTCCCGGTGACCGCATCGCCGTGCCTCGGCACGTGCCCGCGCCGGACCGGATGACCGTCTGGGAGGACGAGGAGGTCGTCCTCCTGGCGCACATGATCGGCGACGGCAGCGTCGTCCGGCGGCAGCCGCTGCGCTACGCCTCCGTCGACGAGGCGAACCTGCGCGCGGTCACCACCGCGGCCCTGCACTTCGGCGTCATCGCGGTCCGGGACGAGTACGCCGCCGCCCGGTGCACCACGTTGCGGCTGCCCGCTCCCTTCCGGCTCACGCGCGGCCGTCGCAACCCGATCGCGGCCTGGTTCGACGACCTCGGGCTGTTCGGCTTGCGCAGTCACGAGAAGTTCGTGCCGGAGCCGGTGTTCTCGCTGCCGAAGAAGCAGATCGCGGTGTTCCTCCGTCATCTGTGGGCCACCGACGGTTCCGTCACGGTGAACAGGAACGGCCGCGGCGGACGCGTCTACTACGCCTCGACCAGCCGCCGGCTCGTCGACGACGTCTCCCGTCTGCTCCTGCGCTTCGGCATCTCCTGCCGCGTCCGCCGGGTGCGGAAGGCCGGCTACCGGGACGGCTGGACGCTCGACCTCAGCGGCTGCGACGACCAGCGGCGCTTCCTCGGCGAGATCGGGGTCCACGGAGCCCGCGGTGAGGCCGCCGAGCGCCTGCTGGAGATCGTCCGGGAGCTGTCCGGCAACCCCAACGTGGACACGGTGCCGGTGCAGGTCTGGGAGCGCGTGCGGGCGGTCCTGGAGGAGAAGGGCATGAGCCACCGCGCCTTCGCCGCCGCCATGGACTCCGCGTTCTGCGGCAGCACCATGTGGAAGCGCTCCCCCAGTCGCGAGCGGCTCGGGCGGATCGCGGCCGTCCTCGACGACGCGGACCTGGAGATGCAAGCGGTCAACGACCTGTTCTGGGACGAGGTCGTGTCGATCGAGCCGGACGGTGCCGAGGAGGTCTATGACGCGACGGTGCTCGGCGGCCACAACTTCGTGGCCGAGGGGATCGTCGTCCACAACAGCATCGAGCAGGACGCCGACATGGTCATGATGATCCACCGCGAGGACATGTACGAGAAAGAATCTCCGCGCGCGGGAGAGGCCGACATCATGCTGGTCAAGCACCGCAACGGCCCGACCGCGAACGTCACGGTCGCCTTCCAGGGCCACTACAGCCGCTTCGTGGACATGGCCAACTGACCGGTCGCTGGGCGTCCCGGCGGGAGGACGGGAGGGGTGGTGGACGCGGACGGCCGGCAGGTGATCGAGCAGGAACTGGCGCTGCTCGACCCCGAGGTCCGCGGCGACGCGGACCGGGTCCGGTCGTACCTGCACCCCGACTTCGTCGAGTACGGGGCCTCGGGGCGGGTGTGGGACCGCGCGTCCATCACCTCGGTGACCAGCGGGACGACCGGGGTCATCACCGCCGCCGACGTGCAGGTCCGCCGGCTGGGTCCCGGCGCCGTCCTCGTCACCTACCGGTCCCAGGCCTCGGACCGGCGCGCGCTGCGGGGTTCGGGTCTGAGTCCGCGGGCCCGGACCGGGCTGGCTCTTGCTGTTCCACCAGGGGATGCCCTGCGGGTGAACCCGCGGGCCCGGGTCCGTCCGGCGCCGGTGCCGGCCCCAGGGGGGCAGGCCCTGAAGACCTGGTCGGAGGAGCACGTCGAGGCGATGGCCACGGCCCGGGAGCGCCACGACTGCGGCTCGGGCGGCACCGCGCCGGGGCACACCCGGCGGCCGACCGGGCACCCGCGGTGGTGATCCCGGTCACGGTGGGCTAGGAAGGGACTCCCCACAGTTTGGAGATCCCGTGCAGCGACGACGCGTGCCCCGGGCGACCTCGTCGGTCCTCGGCGTCCTGGCCATGACGGCCACCCTCACGGTCACCGCGGCCCCGGTGGCGGCCGGCTCGCCACCGCCGCGGCCCGTGTCGGTCTTCCCCTCCGACGACCTGACCGTCCGCGACCCGGCCCAGCTGACCGGGCGCCGCGTCGCCCTGCCCACCGGCGACTGCGGGCAGCCGGTGCTGTGCGGCCTGGTCCGCGAGCTCAACGAGCTCGACGGCTTCGACCTCGACCCGCGGATCGCCGTCCGGTTCGACGGGGTGGTGGACCCGGTGGAGGCCGCGGGGCGGATCCGCGTCGAGGCGGTCGACGGCCGGTGGCGCACCGGTGTGGACCGGGTCGTCTGGGACCCCGGCACCACCACCCTGTACGCGCATCCCGCCGAGCAGCTCGCGCCCGGCACCACCTACCGGATCCGGGTGGACGCCGGCCGCGGGGGCAGGGGCGGGGGCGAGACGTTCACGACCGCCAGCGCCACCGACGGCCTGCTGGACCTGCGCCGGCAGATCGACAGCGGCGAGGCCGCCACCGTCGCCGGCATCACCGACGGCGGGCTGCAGGTCGACGGCGCGTTCCCCGTGGCCGGCACGGTGCTGCGCTGGGCCCGCGACACCGGCACCACCGACCCGGCGCCCGAACCGCAGCCGCTGGCCCAGCTGCCGCCGACCAGCACGCTGGCCCTCGGGTCCTTCCCGGCCCCGTCCTGGCTGGGCCCCGACGTCACCATCGAGCAGACCCCGACCGCGGACGCCGGACCCAAGCCCGTGGGCGCCGACCGGCTGCCGTTCCTCGCCGTCCTCCCGCCCGGGCCGGCGCCCGACGGCGGCTGGCCGGTCGCCGTCTACGGGCACGGCTTCACCCGCTCCACCGCCGACGTCCTGCTCGCCGCGGCCACCAACGCCCGCAGCGGCATCGCGACCGTCGCCACCAACGTCGTCGGGCACGGCTCCGGCCCGGACAGCCGCTGGCTGGTCACCAGCCCGACGGGTGAGCGGGAGCTGCCCACGTACGGCCGCGGGGTCGACCAGAACGGCGACGGCACCATCGCCACCACCGAGGGCTCCTCGGCGACCGGCGACGCCGCCCCGGCCACGTCCCGCGACGCGCTGCGGCAGACCGCCGCGGACGTCATGACGCTGGTGCGCGCGGTCGGCGGCACCGACGTCGACGCCGACGGGTCGGCCGACCTGTCCGGCGAGGACGTCACCTACTTCGGGCAGAGCTTCGGCGGCATCTACGGCACCATGCTGACCGGCGCCGACGAGACGGTCGCCCGCTCGGTGCTCAACGTGCCCGGCGGCCCGATCAGCGAGATCACGCGGCTGTCGCCCGCCTTCCGGCCGGGGACGGAGGCCGCCCTGGCGGCCGCCGGGCTGCTCAACAGCGACGACCCGACCCGCAACCGCTTCCAGGAGCAGATGCCCCTGCGCGGCGAGGGGCCGGTGACGGTGACCGTGCCGGGTGCGGTGGAGATCCAGGAGTACCTGGCGCGGGCCACCTGGCTGTCCCGCGCCGGCAGCCCGGAGACCTTCGCCCCGCTCATCGAGCCGGAGCGGGTGGTGTTCCAGGTGGCGTTCGGGGACCAGACGGTGCCCAACCCGACGTCCTACACGGTCGTCGACGCCGGGGACCTGTGGTCGCGCACCAGCCTCTACCGCAACGACCGCACGCCGCAGGCGGGCCTCAACCCGCACGGCTTCCTGCTCGACCCGCGGTTCTCCCCCGGGACGCAGCAGGCCCAGCAGCAGGTGGCCGCCTTCCTCGGTGACGGGGAGGTCGTCGACCCCGACGGTTCGCTGCCGGTGTGGGAGGTGCCGATCAGTGACCCGGCGCTGCTGCTGCCGCTGAACTACCCCTCGCCCGCGACGCGGCCCTGACCGGCGGGAGCCACTGATCGGCGGACCAGGACGGATGGACGCCAGGGGCCCGGAACCGTGTCGGTTCCGGGCCCCTGGCGTTCGACGGTCACCCGAGGGCGGCGTTCCTCAGGCCTCGGCGGCGGCCGCGGCCCGCGTCAGGCGCACGCCGGCGGTCAGCTTGCGCTGCAGGGTGCGGCGGACCTTGGGACTGCCCGTGGTCATCTTGTAGAGCACCGCCAGCTGCGGCAGCAGGTTGCGGCGGTTGGTCAGCTCCAGCCAGCCGTTCGGCAGCGACAACCGGATGATCTTGTGCCAGGCCGAGCCGACCTGCTGGGGCAGCGGCGCGGTGTGGTAGTTCAGCCCGTAGCGGTCGAACAGGTCCCGGATCCGCGGCGCGATCTCGGCGTACCGGTTGCTCGGCAGGTCCGGGAACAGGTGGTGCTCGATCTGGTGGGACAGGTTCCCGGTCATGACGTGCATCGCCTTGGACCCGGAGATGTTCGCCGAGCCGAGCATCTGGCGCAGGTACCACTCGCCGCGGGTCTCGCCCTCGATCGACTTCTTCTCGAAGGTCTCGACGCCCTCGGGGAAGTGGCCGCACAGGATGACGGAGTTCGTCCACAGGTTGCGGACCAGGTTGGCGGTGAAGTTGGCCGCCAGCGTGGAGAGGAAGTTCGGGCCCGACAGCAGCGGGTGGATGACGTAGTCCTTGCGCACCTGGGCGCCGATCTTGCCCAGCACGGCCTTGAGGCGGGCGCGGAACTCCGGGTCGCCGGTCTGCTTCCTGGCGATGACCGCGCCCAGTTCCAGGTCGTAGGCGGCGATGCCGTACTCGAAGAAGCAGGCGTTGATGAAGCTCCACAGCGGCTGGCCGAGGTGGAACGGCTGCCACGGCTGGTCCTCGTCGACGCGCATGATGCCGTAGCCGAGGTCGTTGTCCTTGCCGACGACGTTCGTGTACGTGTGGTGCAGCTCGTTGTGCGAGTGCTTCCACTGGTCGGCCGGGCTGACGATGTCCCACTCCCACGTCGTGGAGTGGATCTTCGGGTCGCGCATCCAGTCCCACTGGCCGTGCAGGATGTTGTGCCCGATCTCCATGTTCTCGAGGATCTTGGCCACCGTGAGGCCGACCGTGCCGAGGACCCACGCCGGCGCGAAGCCGGAGGCCAGCAGGACGGCGCGGCTGCCGAGCTCGAGCTTGCGGTGGACGTCGATCACCTTGCGGATGTAGCGGGCGTCGGCCTCGCCACGGGTGTCGATGACGCTCTGCCGGATGTCGTCGAGCTCCTTGCCGAGGAGCTCGATGTCCTCGGGGGTGAGGTGCTCGATCGGGTTGTCGGCCTTCTTCTGCAGCACGGTCATGCGGGGCTCCCAGCGGTCTCGGGGGTCAGTGGTCGATGTCGCAGGCGCCGGCGGCGGCGCTGATGCAGGTCTGGACGAGCACGCCGTCACCGGGGACGGCGGTGGTGACCTCGCCGGTGCGCAGGTCGCGGACGGCGCCCTCGCGCAGCGGCAGGACGCAGCCGAAGCAGATGCCCATCCGGCACCCGCTGGGCATCAGGACGCCGGCGGCCTCCGCGGCGTCCAGGATCGGGGTGGCGCCGTCGGCCTCGACGGCCGCGCCGTTCCGGGTGAAGGTGACCGTGCCGCCCTCACCGGGGACCAGCACCGTGGCGCGGAAGCGCTCGGTGAACAGCCGGTCGGCGATGCCGGCGGCGCTCCAGTGCTCCTCCAGGGCCTCGAGCATGGCCACCGGCCCGCAGGCCCAGGTGGCGCGCTCGGCCAGGTCGGGCACCAGCGCGGCGATCGCGGCGGCGTCCAGCAGCCCGGCGGTGTCGGTGTGCTGCTCGACCAGCCGGATCCGGCCGGCGGCGGCCAGCTCGCGCAGGTCCGCGCCGAAGACGACGTCGTCCGGCGTGGGCGCCGAGTGCACGACGACGACGTCGCGGAGCTCGTCGTGGTTGCGCAGGATGCCGATGACCGGGGTGATGCCCGAGCCCGCGGTGACGAACAGGACCTTCTGCGGCGCCTGCGCGGGCAGCACGAACTCCCCGGTGGCCTGGTCCAGGTGCACCAGGGTGCCCGGCCGGGTGCGGTGCACCAGGTGGTTGCTCACCTTGCCTCCGGGGATGGCCTTGACGGTGATGCTGATGCAGCCGTCGGGCCGGTCCAGGTGCGAGGTCAGCGAGTAGGCCCGCCACATGCGCACGCCGTCGACGTCGATGCCGATGCGCACCCACTGGCCGGGCACGTGCCGCTGCCAGTCGGCGCCGGGGCGGATGACCAGCGTGGCGGCGTCCCGGGTCTCCCGGTGCACGGCGACGACGCGCCCGCGCAGGTCGGCGCCCGCGCGCAGCGGGTTGACCATGTCCAGGTAGTCGGCCGGCAGCAGCGGCGTGGTGGCCAGCTCGGCGAGGCGCAGCACCCGGTCGCGCAGGCCGCCGAGCGCCGAACGGGCCGGCGACGGGCGCGGGACGGTGGCAGTCACACCTCGATGGTTCCCAACGCAGCGCGCAATCACCTGTGTCCTGGACGTGAACCTCGGGCGGCATACTGTCCCGGCCGAACAAGAGGAGGTCCGGTGGCACCCGAGCAGGACACCTTCCCGCCCGAGGTGGCCGCGGCCATGCTCGCCGAGCTCCCCGCCGTCGCGGAGCAGACCGTCGCGGCGATCGTCGTCGAGGTGCCCAGCTACACCGAGGCGTTCACCGGGCCGATGGGCCGCCGCATCGAGAGCGCCGTCCAGCTGGCGCTGGGCGGCTTCCTGGAGCTGGCCAGCGGCGGTGTCGACCCCAGCCGGCCGGTCGGCCCGGCGCTGGAGGAGGCGTTCAAGCTCGGGCGGGGCGAGGCGCGCACCGGCCGGCCCATGGACGCGCTGCTCGCCGCCTACCGGGTCGGCGCGCGGGTGGCCTGGCGGCACATGAGCGAGACCGCCGTGGCCGCGGGGATGCCGGCCGGGGCGCTGGCCCGCTTCGCCGAGCTGGTGTTCGCCTACATCGACCAGCTGTCGGCGGCCAGCGCCTCCGGGCACGCCGACCAGCTCGACACCAGCGGCCGGCTGCGCCGCCGGCACCTGGAGCGGCTGGCCGACCTGCTGCTCACCGGCGCGCCCCCCTACGACCTCACCAGCGCCGCCGAGCGCGCGGACTGGACGCCGCCGCGGACCCTCACCGCCGTGCTGGTGCCCGAGGCGCGGGTGCGCGGCGCGCTCGGCGTGCTCGACGGCCGCACCCTGCAGGCCGGCGAGGACCTGCCGGGCGCGGAGTCCGGCGGCGAACGCGTGGTGCTGCTCGTCCCCGATGCCGAGGGGTACGCCCGCACCCAGCTGGTCCGCGCGCTGACCGGGCGCGAGGCGGTGATCGGCCCGACCCGGCCGTGGCAGCAGGCCCGGACGTCGTACTCGCGGGCGCTGCGGGCGGTGCAGCTGGACCTGCAGCCGGACGGCGACCTGCCCGTGGACACCGAGCTGCGGCTGGCCGACCTGGTGCTGCGGGCCGACGGCGAGGCGCTGGCCGACCTGCGCGCCCAGGTGCTCGGCCCCCTCGACGGGCTGGGCCCCGGCCCGCGGGAGAAGCTCGTCGAGACGCTGCGCTCCTGGCTGCTGCACCACGGCCGCCGGGAGCGGGTCGCCGCCGAGCTGTTCGTGCACCCGCAGACCGTCCGCTACCGCATGGGGCAGCTGCGCGAGCTCTACGGCAACCGCCTCGAGGACCCCCGCTCGGTGCTGGAGCTCACCCTCGCCCTGGCGCTGGCGACCCCCTGAGCCCGGGCCCCGGACCGCGCCCCGCCGGTCAGGGGGCGGGGCGGAGGACGGCGACCAGGAACTCCGACCCGCCGGTGAACGGGCGCAGGTCCCACGTGGACAGCAGCAGGTCCTCGGCCCAGCCGGCCGCGCGGGCGTCGTCCCGGAAGTCGTCGAAGGCGTAGCCGCGGCCGGCCCCGAAGCCGATGACCGCCCGCCCGCCGTCGGCCACGTGCGCACGCAGCCGGGCGAGCACCGGCCGCCGGGTGGACGGCGCCACGAAGGCCATCACGTTGCCGGCGGACACGATGACGTCGAAGGGGTCGGGGACGCCGCGCGCGGGCAGGTCCAGCTCGGCCAGGTCGCCGACCAGCCACCGCGGCCCGGGGTGGTCCTCCTCGGCGGCGGCGATCAGCACCGGGTCGACGTCCACCCCGACGACGTCGTGCCCGGCGCGGGCCAGCCAGCCGCCGGTGCGCCCCGGGCCGCAGCCGGCGTCCAGCACCCGGGAGCCGCGGGCCAGCATCGCGTCGACCGTGCGCGCCTCGCCGGCCAGGTCGAAGCCCTGCGCGGCGAGGTCACGGAACCGCTGCACGTAGGCGGCCGAGTGGCCCGGGTCCTGCTCGGTGATCCGCACCCACGCGCTCCGCTCGACCATGCGCCCATCCTCGCCCGGACGCTGCGGGCACCGATGACCGGCACCGAGGACCGGGCACCGGTGCCCGGCGCGGTCACGGCCGCCAGTCCGGCGGGTCGGCCGGGTGCAGGGCGGGGTCGTCGGAGGCCAGCGTGCGCACCGGTCCGGGCGGGGTCAGCGGGCCCTCGAAGCGGACGGTGACCCGCCCCAGCCCACGCCCCCACACCCACCCGGGGCCGAGGTCGTCGTGCCGCACGTCCTGGCCGGGCCACCACCGCGCCTCGGCGGTCAGCGTCCCGGGCGCCTCCTCGGCCGGCTCGTCGACCGGTGCCGGCCCGTCGTCGGCCGGCTCGTCGTCGGCGGCGAACAGGTCGCCCTGGGCGTAGAGCGACAGCCCGGAGACGCCGACGCCGAGCAGCCGCAGCCCGCCCTGCGTGCCGGCCTCGGCGAGCAGCCGGTGCGCGACGGCGGCGATCACCCGCGGGTCGTCCGTCGGCTGCGGCAGGGTCTGGGAGCGGGTGAGCGTGGTGAAGTCGTAGCGCCGCAGCTTGAGCGTCACCGTCCGGCCGGAGTAGGCGGCGCCGCGCAGCCGGCTGCCGACCCGCGCGGCCATGCTCTCGACGTGGCGGCCCAGCACCGCCCGGTCGGTGAGGTCGCGGGCGAAGGTCTCCTCCTGGGAGATCGACTTGGCCTCCCGCTCGGCCACCACCGGCCGGTCGTCCTCGGCGCGGGCCAGCGCGTACAGCCCCGTGCCGTGCGCCCGACCGGCCAGCGCGACCAGGTCCGACAGCGGCTTGGCGGCCAGGTCGGCGACGGTCGCCACGCCCACCTGGCGCAGCCGCTCGGCCGTGGCCGGCCCCACGCCGCCCAGCCGGGTCACCGGCAGCGGGTGCAGCACGGCCAGCTCGCCGCCCGGCGGGACGACGACCAGCCCGTCGGGCTTGTCCAGGTCGGAGGCGATCTTGGCCATCAGCTTCGAGGACCCGATGCCCACCGACCCGGTCACCCCGCCGGTGGCCGCCGCGATCCGCTCCTTGAGCTCGCGGGCCAGCGCCGTCACGCCGTCCACGGACAGGTCGGTGACCCCGCCGGCGGACAGGTCGACGTAGGCCTCGTCGATCGACACCGGCTCCACCAGCGGGGACACCTCGCGCAGCAGCCCCATGACGACGTCGGAGGTGCGCCGGTAGGCGGCGAAGCGGCCGCCGAGGAACGCCGTCCCGGGCGGGCAGCGCCGCCGCGCCTCGGCCGTCGACATCGCCGAGCGCGCCCCGTAGGCGCGGGCCTCGTAGGACGCCGTCGCCACCACGCCCCGGCCGCCCGTGCCGCCGACGACCACCGGCCGCCCCCGCAGCGAGGGCTTGTCGCGCTGCTCGACCGCGGCGAAGAAGGCGTCGAGGTCCAGGTGCAGGATGCCCGCCTCCCGCCGCACGCCCCACCTCCCCGCCCGTCGTCCCGCCCCATGGTCGCCCGTCCTCCGCCCGGGTGAGAGCGGACGCCCCGGAGCCGGATCTCGTTGATCACCGGCACCCCCGCCTGCCAGTGTCGGGCGGACACCGACGGGAGAGGGGCAGCGTGGAGGTCCTCTTCCTCGTCCTCGGGGCGTTCGGCGTCGGCGTCCTGCTGCTGGCCCTGGTCGTCGGCGAGATCGGTGACCTCGGCGACGCCGACGGCCCGTTCTCCGTCCCGGCGCTGGCCGCGCTGGCCGGCGGGGTGGGCTTCGGCGGCGCCGCGGCCGCGTCGCTGCTGCCCGAGGACCTGCCGGACGCCGGCCGGGCCGCGCTCGCGCTCGCCGCCGGGCTGGCCCTCGCCGTCCCGCTCGCCTGGGCCGCGGTCCGGCTGTCCCGCGGGCTGGGCGACATGCCGACCGCGCCCACCCTGACCCGCCACCACCTGGTCGGCGCCCAGGGCGTCGTCGTGTCCGCCGTCCCGGCGCCGGGCTACGGCGAGGTCCGGCTGGTGCTGGCCGGCCAGCAGCTCAAGTTCGCGGCGAGCAGCGACACGCCGCTGCCCGCCGGCACCCCCGTGTACGTCGTCGAGGCGCGCAGCGAGACCGCCGTCCACGTCGTCTCGACCGCACCCGACCCCGACCCCGGAGGTACCGGTCCGTGGACCTGACCCTGCTCATCGCCCTCGGCGGCATCGCCGTCCTGGTGCTCGTGCTCGTGCTGTTCGTGCTGTCCCGGATCAAGGTCGCCGGGCCCAACCAGGCCTTCATCGTCACCGGCCGGCAGGGCCGGGAGGTCACCAGCGCCTCGGGGATCACCTCCCGGGACGCCTCCGGGCAGAAGGTCGTCATGGGCGCGAGCGTGTTCGTGCTCCCGGTGGTGCAGAAGCTGCACACCCTGGACCTGTCCAGCCGGCGCATCCCGGTGGGCATCCGCGGCGCGGTGTCCAAGCAGGGCGTCAAGTGCGACCTCGAGGGCGTGGCCATCGTCAAGGTCGGCGGCACCGAGGACTCCGTGCGCGCCGCCGCGCAGCGCTTCCTCAACCAGCAGGAGGGCATCGACACCTTCACCTCCGAGGTGCTCGCCGGCGCGCTGCGGTCGATCGTGGGCCGGCTGACCATCGAGGAGATCATCCGCGACCGGGCGGCGTTCGCCTCCGCCGTCGCGGAGGAGGCGGAGTCCTCGCTCACCGGGCAGGGGCTGGTGCTGGACACCTTCCAGCTGCAGGACATCCAGGCCGAGGGCAGCTACCTGGCCGACCTCGGGCGCCCCGAGGCCGCCCGGGTGCTCAAGGAGGCCTCCATCGCCGAGGCGCGCGCCCGGCAGGCCGCCCAGCAGGAGCAGCTGCTCGCCGACGAGGCGATCGCGGTGGCCCAGCGCCAGCTCGCGCTGCGGCAGGCCGAGATCACCGCCGAGACCGACGCGGCCACGGCCCGCGCGGCGGCCGCCGGCCCGCTGGCCCAGGCCGCCCAGGACCAGGCCATCCTCACCGAGCAGGAGAAGGTGGCCGTCCGGACGGCGGCGCTGACCGAGCGGCAGCTGGACACCCAGGTGCGCCGGCCCGCCGACGCCCAGCGGTACAAGGTCGAGCAGGAGGCCGAGGCGCGCAAGAACGCCGCGATCCTCACCGCCGAGGCGCAGCGGCAGGCGACGATCGCCGCCGCGCAGGCGTCCGCCGAGCAGGCCCGGCTCTCCGGTGAGGGCGAGCGGGCCCGCCGGTCGGCGCTGGCCGAGGCGGAGGCGGTCGAGGGCGCCAAGCGCGGCGAGGCCGAGAAACTGCGCCGGCAGGCGATCGCGGACGCCGTCGAGCGCGAGGGCACCGCCGAGGCCGCGGCGATCCTGGCCCGCGGTCAGGCCGAGGCGGAGGCGCTGGACGCCCGCTCGGAGGCGTTCGCCAAGTACGGCGAGGCGGCCGTGCTGGAGATGCTGGTCAAGGTGCTGCCGGAGGTCGTGCAGGCCGCCGCGGCGCCGCTGTCGAGCGTGGACAAGATGACCGTCATCTCCGCCGACGGCGCCGGCGCGCTCGGCCGCTCCGTGGCGGCCAACGTCGCGCAGGGGCTGCAGCTGTCCGGCGACCTCACCGGGGTGGACGTCGCCGCCCTGCTGCGCCGCTTCGCCGCCGCGGACGGCGGGGCCACCCGGATCCCCATCACCACGACGGACGGGGACGGCACCCAGCCGTGATCACCGGCGTCCGGCGGGCCGACACGCCGCAGGGGCCCACCACCCGCCGGTGATCACGGCGGGTCACCGCTCCCAGATGCCGGCGAAGTGGTGCACCGGGCCGTGCCCGGAGCCGACGCCGAGGGTGCCGCCGGCCTGCAGCGCCCGCTGCAGGTAGTCCCGCGCCGGGTCGACCAGCCGCGCCCAGTCGCCGGTGCGGTGCCGGGCGGCCAGCGCGGCCAGCGCGGAGGCCAGCGTGCAGCCGGTGCCGTGCGTCGAGGTGGTGTCCACCCGGGGCCGCCGGGTGACCGTCACGCCGTCGGCGGTGGCCAGCACGTCGACGCTGTCCTCCCCGCCGAGGTGGCCCCCCTTGAGCAGCACCGCCCGAGGGCCGAGGCCCAGCAGCGCGGTGGCCTGGGCGGCCAGCTGGTCGACGTCGGTGGCCGGCGGCACGCCGAGCAGGACGGCGGCCTCGGGCACGTTGGGCGTCACCAGGTCGGCCAGCGGCAGCAGCTCGCTGCGGACGGCGTCGACGGCGGCGTCGTCGATGAGCCGGTCGCCGCTGGTCGCGACCATCACCGGGTCGCACACGACCGGCCCGCCCGGGCGGCCGGCCAGCGCGGCGGCGACCGCGTGCACCACGTCGGCGGTGCCGAGCATGCCGAGCTTGGTGGCGTGCACCGTGACGTCGGCGAACAGCGTGGCCAGCTGCTCGGAGACGAACCCGGCCGGGACGGCGTGCACGCCGGTGACGCCGCGGGTGTTCTGCGCGGTCAGCGCGGTGAGCACCGCCGTCCCGTAGACGCCGAGGGCGCTGAAGGTCTTCAGGTCGGCCTGGATGCCGGCGCCGCCGCTGGGGTCGCTGCCCGCGACGGTCAGCGCCACGGCGGCGCTCACCGGGCCGCCCCGATCGACTCGCGCAGCGCCCGGGCGGCCTCCTCCGGGTCGGCCGCCGCACAGATCGCCGAGACGACGCACACGCCGTCCACCCCGGTGGCGGCCACCTCGCCGGCCCGGTCGGCGTCGATGCCGCCGATCGCGACGGTCGTGAACCCCCCGGCGCAGGCGGTGTCGGCCAGCGCGCCGACGCCGTCCGGGCCGAGCGCGGCACCCGCGTCGGGCTTGGTCGGCGTCGACCACACCGGGCCGATGCCCACCAGGTCGACGGTGCCGGCCGGCAGGGCGCGGGCGACGTCCAGCTCGGCGGCGGAGGAGACGCTGAACCCGAGCAGCCGGCCGGGGCCCAGGAGGGCCCGCACCTCGGCCGGGGGCAGGTCGTCCTGGCCGAGGTGCACGCCGTCGGCCCCGGCGAGCAGCGCGACGTCGACCGCGTCGTTCACCCACAGGGCCACGTCGGGCCGGTCGGCCAGCGCGGCCTGCACCGCGCGGGTGAGCGCCAGCAGCTCGCGGCGGGAGGCGGTCTTGTCGCGCACCTGGACGGTGGTGACGCCGCCGGCCACGGCCGCGCGGACGACGTCGGCCACCGGGCGGGGCCGGCACAGTGCGGTGTCGGTGACCAGGTAGAGGCTCGGGTCGAACGGCCGTCTCATCGGACGTCGGCCGCGGCCAGCGCCTCGCCGTCCACGGCGTCCAGCGCGTCGAGCCAGGCGGGGGTGAAGGTGCCGGGGCCGCCGGCCACCGCGGCCGCCCGCTCGGCGGCGACGGCGACGTGCGCGTGCGCGGCGACCGCCCCGGTGAGCGGGTCCCCGGTCGCGGCCACGTAGGCGGCCACCAGGGCGCCCAGCGCGCAGCCGGCGCCGGTGGTGCGGGTGAGCAGCGGCGAGCCGCCGCCGACGCGGACGGTGCGCCGCCCGTCGGTGACGAGGTCCACCTCGCCGCTCACCGCGACGACCCCGCCGGTGCGGCCGGCCAGCTCGGCGGCGGCCTCGGTGGCGTCCTCGGCGCTGTCGGTGCTGTCCACGCCGCGGCCGCCGGCGCCCGCGCCGGCCAGCGCCATGACCTCCGAGGCGTTCCCGCGGACGACGGTCGGCCGCAGGGTCACCAGCTCGGCGGCCAGCGCGGTGCGGAAGGCCAGCCCGCCGACCGCCACCGGGTCGAGGACCCACGGCGTGCCGGCCGCGCCGGCCGCGCGGGCGGCCAGCCGCATGGCCTCCGCCGTGCGGGCGGTGACGGTGCCCACGTTGACCAGCACCGCGGAGGCGACCGCGGCGAAGTCACCGGCCTCCTCGGGGGCGTCCACCATCGCCGGCGCGGCACCGGCGGCGAGCAGCGCGTTGGCGGTGACCGCCTGCACGACGGTGTTGGTCAGGCAGTGGACCAGGGGGGTGCGGGTGCGCAGCGCCGCGGAGGCCGCGCGCAGGTCGAGGACCGGCATGCCGGTGACATCCCTTCGCCAGTGCGAACTGGAGCAGGTTCGACGGGTGTGCTCTCAGTCCCCGGGCGGGGACACCCCGTGCCGCGCCGAACGTAACACCGGCCGGGCCGGTACCGTCCCGGCCACTGACCACGGGAGCCCGCACCGAGCGGGCTGAGAGGGCGGCTGGGGCCGCCGACCGTCCGGACCTGTCCGGGTCGTGCCGGCGTAGGGAGGCCGTACGTGCGTGCCGTCCGTTTCTCCGGGGTGGGCCGCCCCCTGACCGTCGAGGACGTCGAGGCGCTGCGCCCGGGTCCGGGCGAGGTGCTGCTGGACGTCGCCGCCGCCGGGGTGTGCGGCACCGAGCTGCACTTCCTCGACGGCCTGCTCACCCCGGCCCGGACGCCGATCACCCTCGGCCACGAGGTCGCCGGGGTGGTGGCCGCGCTGGGCGAGGGGGTCGACGGCGTGGCGGTGGGCGACCGGGTCGCCGTCCACTACCTGCACGCCTGCCACCGGTGCCGCTGGTGCACGGCGGGGGACGACCACCTGTGCGACGCACCGCTGGGCTTCCTCGCCTTCGCCACCGACGGGGGGTTCGCCGAGCAGGTCGCCGTCCCGGCCTCGTCGGTGGTGCCCGTACCGGAGGGGGTGGACCTGCCCACGGCGGCCACGCTGTGCTGCAGCGGGACGACGGCGCTGCACGCGGTGGCGGTCGCCGAGGTGCGGTCCGGCGCGGACGCGGTGGTGTACGGCGTCGGCGGCGTCGGGCTGGCCCTCGTGCAGGTGCTGCGGGAGGCCGGCGCGCGGGTGGTCGCGGTGGGCCGCAGCCGGGCGAAGCTGGAACTGGCGCGCGAGCTGGGCGCCGGGGTGACGGTGGACGCGTCCTGCACCGACGTCGCCGCCGCCGTCCGGGAGGCCACCGACGGTCGGGGGGCCGACGTGGTGTTCGAGCTGGTCGGCACCAAGGAGACCGGTGTCGCCGCGCTCGCCGCCCTCGGCAAGCGCGGCACGCTGGTGTACGTCGGGTACTCCGCCGACCGGGTGGAGGTCGACCCGCTGGCGATGGTGGTGCCCGAGCAGCGGATCGTCACCTCGGTGGGCAACCGGCGGGCCGAGCTGGTCGCGGCCCTGGACCTGGCCGCCCGCGGCCGGCTGGTCACCAGCGTGACGACGCACCCGCTGGCGGACGCCGCGCGGGTGCTCGAGGACCTGCGCGCCGGCCGGGTGGTGGGGCGCGCCGTCCTCGTGCCTTGAGCCGGGCGGCACCGTCCGAGGCGGGGATCGCGGGTCAGCCGCCGGTCAGCGCCACCGGCGGCAGCCAGTCGGCGTCCAGCAGCTCGGCGACCTCCCGCAGCGCCGAGGTGTCCGCACCGGCGGTGGAGCCGCTGACCGCCAGCCGCTCCACCATCACCCGGGCCACCTGCTCCTCGACGGTGTCCGCGGCGAACGCCACCCGCCACGGGGAGACCTGGCCGTCGCGGTGGGTGCGGCCGGTGACCTGGCGGGCCTGGATGCCGGAGAACCGCGGCTGGTGGAACAGCCCCACCCGCGGCCTGGTCGAGGCGGTCGCGCCGCCGGGCAGCAGCTCGCCGGCGTGCAGGCTGATCGACGCGGTCACGGTGAACACGCACACCGGCGCCGCCCCGGTCTGGAAGCGCAGCCGCTCGGCCTCGACGTCGAACCGGTCCCGCCCGTAGATCGACGCCACCGCGACGCCGCAGTCCAGCAGCGCCTCCCGGATCGGGTCGGCCGCCGTCTCCACGAACTCCACCGACACCGCGACCTGGCGCTCGGCCTCCACCTGGGCCCGCACCCAGTCGACGGTGGCCCGGGCGCGGATCAGCCCGGCCTTCTGCCGGAACCGCAGCAGCGCGGCCCGCCCGCGCGCGGTCTGCCGGGCGCGGCGGGCCAGCTGCATCTCCGCCCGGAACTCCTGCCACTCCGACTCGTAGGCGGCCCGCTCGGCCGGCGTGAGCGCGACCGGCGTCCCGGTGACCGACACCGGACCCCACGGCGCCGGGCGGTGCAGCGTGGCGGGCGGGTCGCCGCCGGCCAGCCAGCCCTGCAGCCGGGCCAGGTCGGCGCGGCGGGCGTCCGGGTCCTCGGTCCAGGCCCACCCGTACCGGCCACGTTCCACGTGGAACCCGTGCTCGGCGAGCCGCGCGGGCAGGTCCGCCCAGGCGCGCAGCGGGTCGCCGTGCCGCTGGGCGAACTGCGGGGCCAGGTAGGGCAGCTCCAGCGGCGTGTGCGCCGGGGTGGCGGTGGCGGCGATGACGAAGGGCACGTCCCTCGCCCGCCCGGCGCCGGAGACGGCCCGCCAGTGCGCCCACCGCTGGGTGGTCGTGTGCCGGACCATGTGCGCCTCGTCGGCGATGACGACGTCGAACCGCAGGCCGGCGACCTTGGCCAGCCGGTCCCACGTGGTGACGCACCAGCGCAGCCCGCCGTCGCCGAAGCCGGCGATCGACCGGGTCCAGTGCGGGACGGTGATGGCGGCCGGGCGGTCGGCGACGACCAGCACCCGGTCGCCGCCGCGCGCCTCGCAGACCTCGCGGGCGGCCAGGACGGCGGTGCCGGTCTTGCCCACGCCCGGGTCGTCGCCGAGCAGGAACACGCGGTGCCCGGCGGCCGCGGAGGCGACCACGGCCTCCGCGCCGGTGGCCTGCTCCTCGCGCGGGACCAGCGGCCGGCCGGGCGGGACCGGGCGCGGGGTGTCGTTGAGCTCGTCCTCGAGGAACCGCTCGACGGTGTACGGCGGCGGGTCGTAGGGCGCCAGCGCCGGGGGCAGCGCGCGGCCGACCCAGACGTGCGCCTGCAGCTCCGGGTGCCACCGCGCGCCCGGCGCCGGGGCGCGGAAGGGCACGGCGAGCACCCACACCCGCTCCCCCGGCCCGGCGACCGGCCGCTCGGCGGGGGGCGGCGCGGTGCGGCGGGCCGGCGTCTTCCGCCGGGTGGCCGTCGCGGTGCGGGTGGCCCCGGGAGAGCGGCTGGTCGTCCGGCGGCGCCGTCCGGGCATGGTGGCGGTGCTCCTCTCCTCCGGCGGTGGCCGGGTGTCCGGGTCGCCGCAGGGATGGTGCGGCGGCCCGGCTGCGATCCCGTGGCGCCCCGCCGGGCCGCGATCGGCTCGTCCTCCGCCGCGGACGCCTGTGGTGCGATGACCGGGTGACCGACACGGAGGAACGGCTGCACGGCCGGACGCTGGGGGACGCCGGGCCGCGGGTGGTGTTCGTGCACGGGCTGTTCGGCCAGGGCAGGAACTGGACGACGATCGCCAAGGGACTGTCCGGCGACCACCGGGTCACCCTGCTGGACCTGCCCAACCACGGGCACTCGCCCTGGACCGACCGGATCGACTACGTCGACATGGCCGGGCTGGTGGCCGCCGAGCTGCGGGCGGCCGACGAGCCGGTCACCCTCGTCGGGCACTCGATGGGCGGCAAGGTGGCGATGCAGCTGGCGCTGCGGCACCCGGAGCTGCTGCGCGCGCTGGTGGTCGTCGACGTCGCCCCGGTGGAGTACCCGGTCTCCGGCGGCCGCACCGACGACCCCGACGAGGAGGCCTCGCCGTTCGCCGCCTTCATCGCGGCCATGCGGGCGGTGGACCTCGACCGGCTGGAGACCCGCGAGGACGCCGACGCCGCGCTGCGCGCCGCCGTCCCCAGCACGATGGTGCGCTCGTTCCTGCTGCAGTCCCTGGTGCGCGACGGCGTGGGCCCGGACGGCGGCTGGCGCTGGCGGCTCAACCTGGAGGTGCTCGAGCGCGACCTCGGCGAGCTGCGGGGCTTCCCCGAGCCGCCGCCGGGCGCCCGCTACGACGGCCCGGTGCTGTGGATCGCCGGGGCGAGGTCGCACTACGTGCTGCCCGGCGACCGGGCGCGCATGGAGGAGCTGTTCCCCAGCACCCGGCTGGTGCGGGTGAAGGACGCCGGCCACTGGGTGCACTCCGAGCAGCCGGAGGTCTTCCTGGAGACCGTGAGACGGTTCCTGGAGCGGGTGGGGGGCCGACCCGGGCGGTGAGCGGCCCCGGGCCGGCCCCGCACGTCAGGCCGCGGCCTGCTGCTCCGCCGGGTCCTCGGCGAGCAGGAACGCCTGCAGCCCGGGCAGGTCGTCGGTGTTGACGTGGTCGACGTCGGCGGCCACCAGCTCGCCCCACAGCGCGTCGCGCTGCGGTCCGGGCAGGTCCGGCGTCGCCCAGAACCGCACCCGGTGGCCCTCGGCGTGCGCCGTGGCGACGATCTCGCGCAGCCGCGCCCGCTCGGCCTCGGGCATCGGGCCGATGCCCAGCCAGGTGAAGTGCCGGGTCCAGTTGTCGCTGACCAGCGGCACCAGCGTCGACGGCAGCCCGGACCCGAGATCGGCGAGCCGGCCGTCGTAGCCGGCGAAGCGGGTGCGCTGCGCGGTCATCGCGGGCAGGTCGCGGTTGCCGCTGATGACCGCGGTGACCGCGCGCTCCCGCTCGCGGTCGTCGGTCCAGCGGGTCATCAGCACCGCGTACTCGCGCAGCTGCGCGTCGATGGCCGCGTAGGTGGCCGACGCCTCGCTCTTGACGTCGACGAGCAGCTGCAGCGAGCCGTCCCAGCCGGGGTACACCGAGCCGCCGCTGGCCGCGACCCGCTCGGCCAGCGGCTGCAGGTACAGCGACTCCAGCGTCACGCCCGGCTGCGTGTCGATCAGGTCGTGGGCGACCCGCAGCTCGCCGTCCACCAGCCACACGTCGGCCTCCACGCTGGTGAAGCCGTGCTCCAGCGCGTCGTCCAGCGGGCGGTCGTGCTCGTAGTCGTTGTGCGCGTGCGCCCGCTCGAGCGGCTGGACGTCGGAGGCGGGCGGGGCGGCGGCGGCCGGGGCGACCGCCGGCGCCAGGGTGGCGGCGACGACGCCGAGGAGCAGGGTCAGCACCCTGCGGGGGGAGGTCATGGCGACGACGGTTCCCCCGCCCCGGGACGGGCCCGGTGCGCGCCGGTGGCGGCCGGCTGGACAGCGGGCGACGCGACGGCCGCCGCCGCGGGTCACCGTCGCCCGCCGCGGACGGCGACGTCGACCCACACCATCCGGTGGTCGGAGCTGGGGAAGCCGTTGGTGTACTGCGGGTCGTAGACCCCGGTCAGCCGGGACAGCGGGTCCTCCAGCGGCGGCCAGAACACGCCGGCGCCGGTCACCCGCAGGCCGCGCGAGGGCAGCGCGTAGTCGACCCGCAGGTTCCCCGGGCCGGTCGGGCCGTCGGAGAAGTCGGCGGTGTCGAAGGCCGGGTCGCCCTCGTGCGCGAGGTTGGCCCCGCCCTGCAGCGCGGTCGCCTCGACGGCGCCCTCGCTGGCCGGCAGCGGGTCGCGGACCTGCGGCAGCGCGAGCAGCTGGTCGGCCGCGCCGGGCAGGCCGTTGCCGTCGTCGGCCGGGTCGGCGTTGAGGTCGCCCATGACGACGAACGGCTCCCCGCCGGCCAGGCCGCCGGTCCTGCCCTCGTCGTCGTAGACGTACCCGCCGGCCCCCGGGGTGACGTAGTCGGCCCAGAAGCGGATCTCGTCGGCGTTGCGGGTGCCGTTGCGGTCCTCGGGCCCGTCGAAGCCGGGCGGGGTGGGGTGGCTGGCCAGCACGTGCACGGTGCGCTTCCCGATGCGGACCGGGACGTCGACGTGGTTCTTGCTGGACAGCCGGAAGACCTCGAGCTCCTCCGGCGAGTACCAGTCGGCGGGCTCCGGGGTGGCCGGGTCGTCGGGCAGCCGGGCGCCGGGCATGTCGGCCCAGCGGAAGGTCTGGAAGGTGCGGACGTCGTCGGTGTCGATCGGGTGCCTGGACAGGACGGCGAAGGCGTACTGGCCGGGGAACTCACCGAAGCCGAAGGAGTCGTCGCCGTAGGCCCGGCCCTCCTCGCCGACCTGGCCGTCGCCGTTCAGGTCGAAGCCGGTGGCCACGCCGGTGTTGGACGGGAAGGCGAGCGCGTAGGGGTACTCGATGGGGTCGGCGTCCCCCTGGCCCACGCCGAGGAAGTCCTCCTGGAACCGCTCCAGGGCCACGCCCCCGGCGTCGAAGTCGAACTCGTTGAGCAGCAGCACGTCGGGGCGCTGCCGCTGGACGATAGCGGCGACGTTCCGGACCTCGGCGTCCTGGGCCTCGTCGTCGGCGTCGGCCAGGTCGGCGGCCAGCTCCCCCTCGGTGGCGCGGAACATCGACACGTTGAAGGACGCGAAGCGCACCGGGTCCCGCTGGTGGGCGGCCGCGGGGGCGGCGGTCAGCAGCGGCAGCACCAGGGCGCCGGCGAGGGCCAGGCCGACGGCGGGGACGGGTCGGGACGGGCTCACGGGGCCTCCGGGGGAGCGGTGGGGCGGGCGGTCGCCGGCGACCCTGCGCGCCGGGCGTGACCGGCGGGTGTACCGCAGGCCGCGCGCAGGCGACGGGGAGGCCAGCATCGCCAGCCTGCCGGACCCGGGCGTGGCTACAGTGCCCCGGTGGTCGGGGAGGGGTGGCCGCGGCCGGTGCCGCTGGTCGGGGACGCGACCTCGGCGTCGCAGCGGGCCGCCGACCCGGCCGGCTGGGCGATGGACGGCCCCACCCGGGACGCCCTGCACCGGGTGGTCGCCGCGCGCCGCGACGTCCGCCGCTTCCGCCCGGACCCGGTGCCCGACGAGGTGCTGGAGCGGGTGCTCACCGCGGCGCACGCGGCCCCGTCGGTCGGCCACAGCCAGCCGTGGCGGTTCGTGGTGGTGCAGGACCCGGCGACCCGGGACCGCGCCGCCGTCCTCACCGACCGGGAGCGGCTGCGCCAGGCCGCCCGGCTCGCCCCCGACGCCGCCCGCCGGCTGCTGGACCTGCAGCTGGAGGGCGTCCGCGAGGCGCCGCTCGGGGTGGTGGTCTGCTGCGACCGGCGGGCGCCGGCCGCCGGGGTGCTGGGCCGGGCGACCTTCCCCGACGCCGACCTGTGGAGCTGCGCGGCGGCGATCCAGAACCTGTGGCTGGCCGCCCGCGCCGAGGGGCTCGGGCTGGGCTGGGTGACCCTCTTCCGCCCCGAGGAGCTGGCCGGGCTGCTCGGCCTGCCCGACCGCGTGGTCACCCTCGGCTGGCTGTGCCTCGGCTGGCCCGACGAGCGGCCACCCGCGCCGGGCCTGGAGCGGGCCGGCTGGTCGCGGCGGCTGCCGCTGGCCGACGTCGTCCTGCGCGAGCGGTGGCCGGGTGCGGCGCCGCCGGCCGCCCCGCCGTCGGCACTGCGCGCGCCGGGCCGGCACGCCGTCGTCGCGGCCCGGGACGAGGCCGACCGGCTGCTCACCCCGCCGGGGTCGCTGGGCGTGCTGGACCGCGCGGTGGACGCCGTGGTGGCGCTCGGCGGCGCCGGGACCACCAGGGGCACGCTCGTGCTCGCCGCCGCCGACCACCCGGTCGCCGGGCACGGGGTGTCGGCGTACTCCCCCGGCGTCAGCCGCGACGTGGTCCGCGCGGCGGTGGCCGGCACCTCCCTGGGCGCCACCGCGGCCCGGACGGCGGGCCTGCGGGTGCGGGTCGTCGACGCCGGTGTCGCCGGGGAGCCCGTGCCCGGGACGACGGTGCTCCGCCCGGCCGGCCCGCGCGGGGACCTCGCCGGGGCACCGGCCATGACGCCGGCCGCGGCCCGGGAGCTGCTGGACGGCGGACGGCGCCTGGGGGCGGAGGCGGCCGGCGCGGGGCTGGTCGCCCTCGGCGAGGTCGGCGTCGGCAACACCACGGTCGCCGCCGCGCTGGCCTGCGGGCTGCTGGACGCCGACCCCGGCGACGCGGTCGGGCTGGGCGCCGGCGCCGACGCGGCCGTCCTCGCCCGCAAGCGGCAGGTGGTGGCCGCGGCCGTGGACCGGGCCCGGCGCGCGGGCGTCGACGACCCGCTGGACGCGCTGGCCGAGCTGGGCGGCCCGGAGCTGGCGGTGCTGGCCGGCGTGGTGCTCGGCGCGGCCGCGGCGGGGTCCGCGGTGGTGCTCGACGGCTACGCCACCTCGGTCGCCGCCCTCGTCGCCGTCCGGCTGGAGCCCGGGGTGCAGCCGGCCCTGCTGGCCGGGCAGCGCAGCCGCGAGCGCGGGCACGAGCTGGTGCTGCAGGAGCTGGGCCGCGAACCGCTGCTGGACCTGCGGCTGAGGGCCGGCGAGGGCGTGGGCGCCGCGCTGGCCGCGGGCCTGGTGCTCGCCGGGCTGGCGCTGCGCCGGGAGACCGCCCGCGTCGACCCCTGACCCGGCCCGCCCGGCGCCTCAGCCGGCCGGCCCCAGCTGCAGCGGCAGGCCCGGCGCGCCAGGCGTCGGCCGGGCCGGCGCCGCGCTCGGTGGCCGCCGTCCAGCCGACCGCGATGGCGGCGAAGCCGACCGTGAGGCCCACCGTCGTCGCCGACGCGCTGCCGGCCGCAGGCCGGGACCGCGACGCCGGCGTCAGACCGCCTCGAGCGCCCCCTCGCCGCAGGCCGCGCCGATCGGGACGAGCTGCTCCGGGGCCGACGTGTGCACGCCGGCCTGCGCGAGGACCACCCGGAGCGCGGCGTCCGGGTCGACCGCCCGGGCGGCGGCCCACGACGGTGGCGCGCCCAGCTCCCGCCGGAAGGACCGGGAGGCCCAGCGGGCCTCGCGCGCCGAGAACTCCGGGTGGAACTGCACCCCGACGACGCGGGCTCCCACGGCGAAGCCCTGGACGGTGGTGACCGGGTTGCCCCACAGGTGCCGCACGGCGGGCCGGGACAGGAACGCCTCGGGCACCTCGGCGACGTGCGCGGTGGCCACCGTCAGGTCCGGGACGTCCGGTGCGCGGCCGGTGACGACGGTCAGGCCGGCCTCTCCCCCTCCGGCCACCGGGCGCGGCACCAGGCCGGCGACGACGGCGGCGATCATCTGGGCGCCCAGGCAGACGCCGACCACCGAGCAGCCGTCCCGCTCCGCGGTGCGGACCGCGGCCCGGACGGCGTCCAGCCGGGCGGCCATCTCCGGCGAGCCGGAGGACACCGGCTCCAGCCCACCGGTGAACACGTGCAGCACCCCGCTGCGGCCCGCGTGCGCGGCGCCGGGATCGCCCCACGGCACGACGCTCGGCTGCCGGCCCAGGGCGGTCAGCCGGCGGACGAGGGCGTCGTCCCAGGAGGTCAGGGGCCAGGCCGATCCACTGCCCTGCCAGACCACCGTGTCCACGGCCGCTCCCCCCGTCCCGGGCACCCGACGCGGGTGCTGGGTGGAGGATGGCGGCGGGGTTCGCGGGACAGGGGTCGACACGGTTTCGCGCAGGTCACGGATCGGCATCCACCCCGCGGGGTCCGGCCGGCGGCGCTACGTTCGACCGCGGGGTCCGACCGCGGGGAGTCGGTGTCCGGTCGGCCGTGAGGGGTGTTGTCCGGGTGTGCGGCATCGCGGGTGGGTGGGGGGACGTGGTCCCCGAGGACGTCGAGGCGATGACCGCCGCCCTCGCGCACCGGGGGCCGGACGACGCCGGCCTGCACGTGGCCGGCCGGTCGGTCCTCGGCCACCGCCGGTTGTCCATCGTCGACCTGGAGCACGGGGCGCAGCCGATCGTGGACGGCCATGGCGCCGACGAGGTCGTCGTGGTGGTGAACGGCGAGATCTACAACGCCCCGCTGCTGCGGACCGAGCTCGGCGGCGGCCGCCCCTGGCTGACCGCCTCCGACAGCGAGGTGGTCCTGCGGCTGCTCGACGGCCGCGACCGCGACCCGCGCGAGGACGCCGCCGCGGCGGCCCGGCTGCGCGGGATGTACGCCTTCGCCGTGCAGCGGGACGGCGAGCTCGTGTTCGGCCGTGACCCGGTGGGCATCAAGCCGCTCTACCTGGGCCGCCGGGGTCCGGCCACCGTCTTCGCCTCGGAGGTGAAGGCCTTCCCGCCCGGCACGCACGACGTGGCGCCGCTGGCGCCGGGCACGCTGTGGTCCTCGCGGTCCGGGGTCACCCGCTTCGCCGCGATCCCCGGTCCCAATCCCGTGCCCGGGACGGCCGACGGGCACGTGCGGGCGGTGCGGGCGGCGCTGGAGCGCTCGGTGGAACGGCACCTGATGGCCGACGTGCCGGTGGGTGCGTTCCTCTCCGGTGGGCTGGACTCCAGCGCCATCTGCGCCCTCGTCGGCGCCCGGGTGCCCGACCTGCACACCTTCGCGGTGGGGCTGGCCGGCAGCCCGGACCTGGCCGCCGCGCGCCGGGTCGCCGAGCACCTGGGCACCGTCCACCACGAGCGGGTCATCGACCCCGGCGAGGTCGCCGCGGCGCTCCCGCACATCGTGTGGGCGCTGGAGTCCACCGACCCGGACCTGGTGCGCAGCGCCGTGCCCACCTGGTTCGTGGCCGAGCTGGCCGCCCGGCACGTCAAGGTGGTGCTCACCGGGGAGGGGGCCGACGAGCTCTTCGCCGGCTACCGGTACCACGCCGACGTCCCGCGGCACCTGCTGCACGCCGAGCTGCGGCGCTCGCTGGGCGAGATGCACCACGTCAACCTGCAGCGGGTGGACCGGATGACGATGGCGCACAGCCTCGAGGCGCGGGTGCCCTTCCTCGACCTGGACTTCGTCGACGCCGCGCTGCGCGTGCCGGTCGAGCTGAAGCTGCCCGCCGGCGGCCCGGAGAAGTGGGTGCTCCGCGAGGCGGTCGCCGACCTGCTGCCCTCGGAGATCGTGTGGCGCACCAAGGCGCAGTTCGACGAGGGCAGCGGCGTCGGCGACCTGGTCGACCGGGCGCTGGCCGACTCGTGGGCCCAGGCCGGGGGTGCCGGGGACGAGCCCCTGCGGGCGGTCCTGGCCAGCGTCGCCTCGCCGGAGATGGTCGCGCACGTCGCCGCCGTCGCCGGGCGCTGGGACGCCGGCCGGCTCGGCGACGTCGCCTGACCGGCGCGGCCCCGGACGGGACAGCGGGGCCCGTGCGGCCGCACGGACCCCGCTGCGCACCCGGTGGGGATCAGGCGATGAAGCCGTTCTCCCGCAGGAACTCCTGGGCCACGTCGGCGTACTGCTCGCCGCCGTTGTCCACCTGCGAGTTGAGCTCGGTGATCGTCTCGTCGGTGAGCAGCTCGGCGATCGGCGCCATGATCTCGGCGATTGCCGGGTGCTCGTCCAGGACCTCCTGGCGGACGGTGAGCGCGCCGTTGTAGGGGACGAAGAAGTCCCGGTCGTCCTCCAGGACGACGAGGTCGTTGGAGACGATCCGGGCGTCGGTGGAGAAGACCTCGCCGAAGGCGCAGGTGTCCCCGACCTGCGTGTAGATCAGCCCCAGGTCCAGCTCGACGACGTCGGTGAACGCGAAGCCGTAGGCGTCCTGCAGGCCGGGCAGGCCGTCGTCCCGGTTGAGGAACTCGCTGGCCGCGCAGATCGACCCCTGGTCGGGGTTGGCCGCCACGAACTCGGCGGCGTCGCTGGTGGTCTCCAGCCCCTCCTGCTCGGCGAGCTCGGCGGAGGTCGCGATCCGGTAGGTGTCCTCGAAGGGCGCCGGCTCCAGCCAGGCGACACCGTTCGCGGCATCGGCCTCGGACACGGCCGCGAAGAGGTCGTCGGGCAGGTCGTCGGTGGTGTTGCCCAGGATGTTCACCCAGCCGGTGCCGGTGTACTCCCAGTACATGTCGATGTCGCCGGACTGCAGGGCGGCCCGGACGGTGTCGGTCCCGGTCAGCCCGGTCTGGTCGGCGACCTCGGCGCCGGCCGCCTGCAGCGCGGCGATGGTGATCTGGCCGAGGACCACCGACTCGGTGAACTCCTTGGACCCCACGGTCAGCGAGGCCCCCGACAGGTCGTGCTCCTCGGCGATGGAGCCGCCGCCGGCGGCGGCCGCGCCGCCCCCGCCGCCCCCGCCGCCCCCGCCGCCCGCGTCGCTCAGGTCGGTGTCGCCGCCGCACGCGGTGACCAGCAGCGCGGTCAGCCCCAGCGCCGCGGTCACGGGCCACGCCCTCGTGGCCCTCGTCGTCCTCGTCGTCATGCGTGTGTTCCTCTCGGGTGGCCGGTGGTGCTCGGACGGTGCGCTCGGTGGCGGCTCACAGCCCCTTGGGCTTGAGGAGGTCCTCCGCGATGCCCGCCAGGTGGTCGACGAGCAGGGCGAGGACGGCGCTGAGGATCGCGCCGGTGAGGGAGACGAGGATCCGGTTGGTGGAGAAGCCGGCCACGATCAGCGTCCCCAGCCCGCCGCCGTTGATGTAGGCGGCGAGGGTGGCCGTGCCCACGTTGATCACCAGCGCCGTCCGGATGCCGGCCAGGATGACCGGGACGGCCAGCGGGAGCTCCAGCCGGCGGAGCACCTGGGCCTGGGACAGCCCCATCCCCCGGCCGGCCTCCAGGACCGCGTCGTCGACCTCCTCCAGCCCGACCATGGTGTTCCGCAGCACCGGCAGGACGGCGTAGACGACCAGCCCAACGACGGCGGCCCAGAAGCCGAGGAAGAAGAAGACGACGGCCAGCAGGGCCAGCAGGCCGATGGTCGGCACCGCCTGGCCGATGTTGGCCACGGTCAGCAGTGCGCCCCGGACCCGGCGGGTGAACGGACGGGTCAGCACGATCCCCAGCGGCACGGCGATCAGGACGACCAGGACGGTGGAGACCGCCGTGAGCGCGACGTGCCGCAGCAGGGTCTCCCGGATGGTCGCGGCGTTGAGGCTGCGCGCCTCGATGGAGTCCAGGGTCTGGCTGCTGACGTAGAGCCACAGCACCAGGCACACGACGGCGAGCACCACCGGCAGGGCCACCCAGCCCACCCACCGCCGCTGCCCGTCGCCGCGGTCGGTGGACGCGGGGCGGGTGACCCCACGGGCCGGGGCGGTCATCGCCGCCGGTCCCGGATCGTCCCCGCGGCCTCGTCCCGCCCGTCGTCGAGGCCCAGCCGGGCCGCGCGCTGGTCGTCGCTGCGCATGGTCCGGATGGCCTCGGTGATCCGGTCGATGTCGACGACGCCCTGGTAGACGCCGTTGCCGTCGACGACGGTGGCGATGCTGTACCGGGCGGTGATGAGCTCGTTGAGGGCGTCGCTGAGGGTGGCGTGCGGCTCGACGACCGCCTCCGGCACCATGCCCACCTGGTCGAGCGGACGGCCGTCGGCGCGCTGCAGGTCGGCGCGGCCGACCCAGCGGCGGGGCCGGCCCTGCGCGTCGAGGACCAGGACGGCGCTGCCCGGGGAGGAACGCAGCACCCCGAGCGCCTCCTCCGCCGACGTCCCCTCGGGCACGGTGGCCCAGGGGCTGAGCTCGATGTCGCGGACCCGGCTGAGGTTCAGCCGCTTGAGCGAGGCGCCGGCGCCGATGAAGTCGCGGACGAAGCCGTCGGCCGGGTGGGTGAGGATGGTCTCGGGTGTGTCGTACTGCACCACCTCGGACCCCTCGCGCAGGATGGCGATCCGGTCGCCCATCTTGATCGCCTCGTCGATGTCGTGCGTGACGAAGACGATGGTCTTGCGCACCTCGGCCTGCAGCCGGAGGAACTCGTTCTGCAGCCGGTCGCGGGTGATGGGGTCGATCGCGCCGAAGGGCTCGTCCATCAGCATGACGTCGGGGTCGGCCGACAGCGCCCGGGCCACCCCGACGCGCTGCCGCTGACCGCCGGAGAGCTCCTTGGGGTAGCGGTCCCGGTACTCGGCCGGGTCCATCCGCACGGTGGTCAGGAGCTCGTCGACGCGGTCGGCGATCCGCTGCCTGTCCCAGCCGAGGAGCCGGGGCACCGTGGCGATGTTGTCCGCGATCGTCATGTGCGGGAACAGGCCGATCTGCTGGATCACGTAGCCGATGCGCCGGCGCAGCTGGTCGGGGTCGGCGTGGGTGACGTCCTCGCCGTCGAGCACGATCCGCCCGGACGTCGGCTCGATGATCCGGTTGATCATCTTCATGGTCGTCGTCTTCCCGCACCCCGACGGGCCGACGAGGATGACGATCTCCCCCGCCCGGACGTCGAGCGTGAGGTCGTCCACGGCCGGCCGGTCCTGCCCCGGGAAGGTCTTGGTCAGGTGCTCCAGCCGGATCATGGGGCGGTCGGTGTGCGACCCCGGGGTCGGGGAGTCGGTCATCGGAGCCCCTTCGGCGTGGTGAGCCGGCCCAGCACCGTGTAGGCCGCGTCGAACAGGACGGCCACGACCACCACGCCGAGCGTGCCGGCGAGCACCAGGTCGGCCGCGACCGGCGAGCCCACCCGGGCCAGCCCGTTGAAGATGAGGTTGCCGTAGCCGGGCCCGTTGACGATCGCGCCGATCGCGGCGATGCCCACCAGGACCACGGTGCTGACCCGGATGCCGGTGAGCACGATCGGCCAGGCCAGCGGCAGCTCGATGCGCAGCAGCCGCTGCCGGCGGGACAGGCCCATGCCCAGGGCCGACTCCACGACCGCGGGGTCGACCTGCAGCAACCCGGTGATGGTGTTGCGCACCACCGGGAGCAGCCCGTAGAGGGTGAGCGCCATGACGACCGGCGTCGTGCCGAGTCCGACGAGGCCCAGGAGCAGCACGAACAGCGCGAACGACGGGATGGTCAGGAAGGCGCCGGTGACCGCGAGGACCGCCCGGCGGGCGCCGGGCCGGCGGTAGCTCAGCACGCCCAGCAGCACACCGAGGGTCGAGGACAGGGCGACCGAGAGGGCGACCAGCCAGACGTGCTGGACCCCCAGCGTCAGCACGTCGTCGCGCCGGCTCCAGACGAACTCCAGGAAGTCCAGGACGGCGCTCCTCTCCGTGTCCGGGCGCGTCGGGGAGGCTCCGGCCGACGCGTTGACCAGGTACTGCGGCTGACGATGGCGAGACCGGGGTGGCGTGGTCAACCCGGGAGGCCGGATCCGGCACGTCCGCCGCCAGATCGTTGCGCACGGCCCGGCGCCCCGGGGCCCGCCCGTCCGGCCGGGGTCGCGGGGGCGGCGGGTGGCGGGCCAGGATCGGCGCATGACCGACCCCCGCGCCGGACAGCCGGCCCAGCCCGGCGACCTCGTCGACGTCGCCTCGCTGGTCACCGCGTACTACACGCTCGAGCCCGACCCGGCCGAGCCCGCCCAGCAGGTCGCCTTCGGCACCTCCGGGCACCGCGGCTCGGCGTTCGACCGGGCGTTCAACGAGGCGCACATCCTGGCCACCACGCAGGCCATCTGCGAGTACCGCGCCGCGCAGGGGTACGACGGGCCGCTGTTCGTCGGCCGCGACACCCACGCGCTGTCCGAGCCGGCCTGGGCCTCGGCGCTGGAGGTGCTGGCCGCCAACGAGGTGACCGTGCTGGTCGACGCCGCCGACCGGTACACGCCCACCCCGGCGGTCAGCCACGCCATCCTGCGGGCGAACCGCGGCCGCTCGACGGGCCTCGCCGACGGCATCGTCGTCACCCCGTCGCACAACCCGCCGCGCGACGGCGGGTTCAAGTACAACCCGCCGAACGGCGGCCCGGCCGACACCGACGCGACCAAGGTCATCGCCGCCCGCGCCAACGAGCTGCTCCGGGACGGCCTGGCGGGCGTCCGGCGCACCCCCTTCGCCCGCGCCCGCGCGGCGGCGCGGCCGCACGACTTCCTCGGCGACTACGTCGACGACCTGCCCTCGGTGCTGGATCTCGACGCGGTCCGCGACGCGGGCGTGCGCATCGGCGCCGACCCGCTCGGCGGCGCCAGCGTCGACTACTGGGGGGCGGTCGCCGAGCGGCACCGCCTGGACCTCACCGTGGTCAACCCACTGGTCGACCCCACCTGGCGGTTCATGACGCTGGACTGGGACGGCAAGATCCGGATGGACTGCTCCTCACCGAGCGCCATGGCCTCGCTGATCGGCGCCAAGGACGACTACCAGGTGGCCACCGGCAACGACGCCGACGCCGACCGGCACGGCATCGTGACCCCCGACGGCGGGCTGATGAACCCCAACCACTTCCTCGCCGTCGCGATCTCCTACCTGTTCAGCCACCGCGAGGGCTGGTCCGCGGACACCGCCGTCGGCAAGACGCTCGTGTCGTCGTCCCTCATCGACCGGGTGGTCGGCGGGTTGGGCCGGCGGCTGGTCGAGGTGCCGGTCGGCTTCAAGTGGTTCGTGCCCGGCCTGCTCGACGGGTCGGTCGGCTTCGGCGGGGAGGAGTCAGCCGGTGCTGCGTTCCTGCGCCGCGACGGCAGCGTGTGGACGACGGACAAGGACGGCATCCTGCTGGCCCTGCTGGCCGCCGAGATCCTGGCCGTGACGGGACGGTCCCCGTCGCAGCTGCACGCCGACCTCACCGGCCGGTACGGGGAGTCGGCGTACGCGCGCACCGACGCGCCGGCGTCCCGGGAGCAGAAGGCCGCCCTGGGGCAGCTGTCGCCGGAGGCGGTCACCGCCACCGAGCTGGCCGGCGAGCCGATCACCGCGAAGCTCACCCGCGCGCCCGGCAACGACGCGCCGATCGGCGGGCTGAAGGTCACCACGGAGAACGCCTGGTTCGCCGCCCGTCCCTCGGGGACCGAGGACGTCTACAAGGTCTACGCGGAGTCCTTCCGGGGCCCGGACCACCTGGCGCGGGTGCAGGAGGAGGCCCAGGCGGTCGTCACCGCGGCCCTGGGCTGACCCACCCCGCGGTGTGTGCACACACCGTCGTCCACACCGGCGACGGACAGCGCTACGTGCACACACCGCGGGGGACGCGGGTCAGCTCACGTCCTCGTCCACCCAGTCGAGGCTCTTGGTGACCGCCTTCTGCCAGTTGCGGTAGCTGCGCTCCCGCTCCTCGGCCGCCATCTGGGGCTCCCACCGCTTGTCCTCGGCCCACTTGGCGGTGAGCTCGTCGAGGTCGGACCAGAAGCCGACGGCCAGCCCGGCGGCGTAGGCGGCCCCCAGCGCGGTGGTCTCGGCGATCTTCGGCCGGATCACCGGGACGTCGAGCACGTCGGCCTGGAACTGCATGAGCAGCTCGTTGCCGACCATCCCGCCGTCCACCCGCAGCTCGGTGAGGTCCACGCCGGAGTCGGCGTTCATCGCGTCCAGCACCTCGCGGGTCTGGTACGCCGTCGCCTCCAGCACCGCCCGCGCCAGGTGGCCCTTGTTGACGTACCGGGTGAGCCCGACGATCGCGCCGCGGGCGTCGGAGCGCCAGTGCGGGGCGAACAGCCCGGAGAAGGCGGGCACGAAGTAGGCGCCGCCGTTGTCCTCGACGGTCCGGGCGACGTCCTCGATCTCCGGCGCACTGGAGATCATCCCGAGGTTGTCCCGGACCCACTGCACCAGCGACCCGGTGACCGCGATCGAGCCCTCCAGCGCGTACACCGGCTTGCCCTCGCCGAGCTGGTAGCACAGCGTCGTGAGCAGGCCGTTCTGCGACGGGACGGCCTCCTCGCCGGTGTTGAGCAGCATGAAGTTGCCGGTGCCGTAGGTGTTCTTGGCCATGCCCTTGGTGAAGCAGACCTGGCCGAAGGTGGCCGCCTGCTGGTCGCCGAGGGACCCGGCGATCGGCACCCCGGCGAGGAAGCCGGCCTTGCGGCCGCGGCCGTACTCCTCGGAGTTCGACCGGATCTCCGGCAGCATCGACACCGGGATGCCCATCTCCCCCGCGATGTCGGCGTCCCAGGACAGCGTCCGGTAGTCCATGAGCATCGTGCGGGAGGCGTTGGAGACGTCGGTGAGGTGCAGCCCGCCGTCGGCCCCGCCGGTCATGTTCCAGATCAGCCAGGAGTCGATGGTGCCCATGAGCAGCTCGCCGCGCTCGGCCCGCTCGCGGGCCCCGTCGACGTTGTCGAGGATCCAGCGCACCTTGGGCCCGGCGAAGTAGGTCGCCAGCGGCAGGCCGACCTTGTCCTTGTACCGGTCGGCGCCGCCGCCGAGGGCGCCGAGCTGCTCGACGATCGCCGTGGTGCGGGTGTCCTGCCAGACGATCGCGTTGTACACCGGCTCGCCGGTGGCCCGGTCCCAGACGACGGCGGTCTCGCGCTGGTTGGTGATGCCGACGGCGACGACGTCGGAGTGCCCGACGTTGCCGCGGGCGAGCGCCTGGCCGACCACCTCCCGGGTGTTGCCCCAGATCTCGTTCGGGTCGTGCTCCACCCAGCCGGCGCGCGGGAAGATCTGCCGGTGCTCCTTCTGCCCGACCGAGACCACGGCGCCGTCGTGGTCGAAGATCATGCAGCGGGTGCTGGTGGTGCCCTGGTCGATGGCGGCCACGTACTGGCTCACGGGTCGTTCCTCTCGGTCGGTGCGGGGGTCGGGCGGGTCGGGGGGCGGGTCAGATGGGCACGCGGGAGAACAGGCCGGCCAGGACCGCGCCGAGCAGCGGGCCGACGACCGGCACCCACGAGTAGCCCCAGTCGCTGCCGCCCTTGCCGCGGATGGGCAGCACCGCGTGGGCGATCCGCGGGCCGAGGTCGCGGGCGGGGTTGATGGCGTAGCCGGTCGGCCCGCCCAGGGAGGCGCCGATGCCGACGACGAGCAGGGCCACGGGGAGCGGGCCGAGTTGGATGGGCGTGTCGCCGAAGCGCAGGATGATGTAGACCAGCACGAACGTGCCGACGACCTCGGCGAGCACGTTGTTGGGGATCGACCGGATGGTCGGCCCGGTGGAGAAGGTGCCCAGCACGGGTTCGGTCGCCGCGTCGTAGTGGCTGCGGTAGGTGAGCCACGCCAGGACGGCGCCGAGGAACGCGCCGACGAGTTGTCCGGCCACGTAGACCAGTGACGTGGCGAGGGTGACCGGCACGCCGGGCGCGTACTCGGCCGTGCCGCTCACCGCCAGCCCGAGGGTCACCGCCGGGTTGATGTGCGCCCCCGAGCTGGCCCCGGCGAAGACGCCGGCGAAGACGGCCAGCCCCCAGCCGAAGTTGATCAGCAGCCAGCCACCCCCGTTGCCCAGGGTCTGCGGCAGTACGACGTTCGCCACCACCCCGATGCCGAGGAGCAGCAGGATCGCCGTCCCGACCACCTCGCTGCCGAACACGGTCCACAGGCTGATCTCGTCCATGCGCTGCTCCTCGTCACCGGTGATGCGTGGGTGCGGATCGACGCCGGGACCGCGGGGGCGACCGGGTGCCGGCTGGAGCGGTGACGCTATTCACACCGGTGACCGGGGACAATGGGTGCCGTACGACGATGTCGGACAGCGCCCGCGCCGGTCAGGCGCGCTCGCCCCAGGCGATGCTCAGCCGCACGGCGCGCTCCCACTCGGGGTAGGCGGCGTCCAGCGCGGCGACCCGGCGCGGGTCGGGGGACCACTGCGCCGAGCGGTGCCAGTTGCGCCGCAGCGCCCCGGTGTCCGACCACACGCCGACGGCCAGCCCGGCCGCGTAGGCCGCGCCCAGGGACACCGTCTCCCCCACCATCGGGCGCACCACCGGGGTGCCGAGGACGTCGGCCAGGAACTGCATGAGCAGGTTGTTGGTGGTCATCCCGCCGTCCACCCGCAGCGCGGTCAGGGGCAGCCCGGAGTCGGCGTCCATGGCCCGGACGACGTCGCGCGTCTGCCAGCCGGTCGCCTCCAGCGCCGCGCGCGCCAGGTGGCCCTTGGTCACGTAGGACGTCAGGCCGGCGACCAGGCCGCGGGCCCGGCCGGCCCAGTGCGGGGCGAGCAGCCCGGAGAACGCCGGGACGACGTAGCACCCGCCGTTGTCGGCGACCGTGCGGGCCAGGGTCTCCACCTCCGCGGCCGAGCCGATCAGCCCCAGGCTGTCCCGCAGCCACTGCACCAGCGCCCCGGTGACGGCGATGGAGCCCTCCAGCGCGTAGTGCACCGGCTCCCCCGCCAGCTGGTAGGCCACCGTGCTGATGAGCCCGTGCCGGGAGCGGACCAGGTCGGTGCCGGTGTTCTGCAGCAGGAAGCTGCCGGTGCCGTAGGTGCACTTGGCCTCCCCCGGCGCGAAGCAGGTCTGCCCGAACAGGGCGGCCTGCTGGTCGCCGAGGGCGCCGCCGATGGGCAGCGGCACCGGGAGGGCGCGCGCGGTGCCCAGCACCCCGACCGACGGGCAGATCCCCGGCAGCATCGCGGCCGGGACGCCGAAGAAGTCGAGCAGGTCGGGGTCCCAGCGGCAGGTGCGCACGTCCATGAGCAGCGTGCGGCTGGCGTTGGTGACGTCGGTGACGTGCACGCCGCCGTCGGTGCCGCCGGTGAGGTTCCAGACCAGCCAGCTCTCCATGGTGCCGCACAGCAGCTCGCCGCGCTCGGCCCGCGCCCGGGCCCCCGGGACGGCGTCCAGCACCCAGCGCAGCCGCGGACCGGCGAAGTACCCGGCCAGCTCCAGCCCGGTGCGCTCGCGGACCAGGCCGGCGTCCGGCCGGGCGGCCAGCTGTTCCACCAGCGGCCCGGTGCGGGTGTCCTGCCAGACCAGCGCGTTGACCACCGGCCGGCCGGTGGCGCGGTCCCAGACCACCGTCGTCTCGCGCTGGTTGGCGATGCCCAGCGCCACCACCTGCCCCGGCGCCGAGGCGACGTCGCGCAGCGCCTGGGCGGCGGTGAGCTGGGTGTTCGCCCAGATCTCCTCCGGGTCGTGCTCCACCCAGCCGGGCCGGGGGAAGTGCTGGCGGTGCTCGCGCTGGCGGACGGCGACCAGCCGGCCGGCCCGGTCGAAGACGATCGAGCGGGTGGAGGTGGTGCCCTGGTCCACCGCCAGCACGTACCTCTCGGTCACGAGGCGAGCTCCCGCGACACGGCCGCGGCCGCCTCGACGACCATCGCCCGCAGCGCCGGCCGGGCGGTGTCGGCGAACAGCCGCTCGACCGGCCCGCTGATGCCCAGCGCCCCGACCACCAGCCCGCCGGGGCCGTACACCGGCGCGGCGATCCCGCCGGTGCCGAGCCGGTACTCGTCGCGCTGCTCGGCCCAGCCGCGGCCGCGCACCGCCTGCAGCTGCGCCAGCAGCACCGCGGGGTCGACGACGGTGCGGGCCGTCAGCGCCTCGAGCGGGCCGTCGGCCAGGGCCCGGGCCATCGCCGGCCGCCCGGCCAGCAGCACCTTGCCCACCGCCGTGGCGTGCGCGGGCAGCAGCGCCCCGACCTCCAGCTCCTGCGGCGAGTCGTCGGGCCGGAACACGTGGTGGACGACGACCACCTGCGGCCCGGCCGGCGTGCCGAGCCGGACGGCGCAGCCGCTGCGGCCGGCCAGCGAGTCGGCCCAGTTCGACGCCCGGGAGCGCAGCTCGTTGGCGTCGAGGTAGCGCGACCCCAGGCCCAGCAGGCCGGCGCCCAGGGCGTAGCGGCCGGTGCGCGGGTCCTGCTCGACGAAGCCCACCGCCAGCAGCGTGCGCAGCAGCCCGTGCGTGGTCGTCTTCGGCAGGCCGACCGCGGCGGCCAGCTCGGTGACCCCCATCTGGCCGCCGGACTCGACGATGGCGTGCAGCAGGGTGGCGGCGCGCTCGATCGACTGGACGGTCCCTGGCACGGCCGGTCACCCTAGGCCCTGCACGTCCGACATTGTCGAACGCAGGGCGTCGACCGGCCCGTGACCCGCGCCTACCGTGGACGGCGAGCAGTCCCCGCCCTAGGAGTCGGCATGCCAGTAGTCCCCGCTCTCGGCCCCGAGCAGCGCGCCCGTGCCTGGTCCGAACTCGCGGAGGAGTCCTTCGAGGTGCTCGTCGTCGGAGGCGGGGTGACCGGTGCCGGCGTGGCGCTCGACGCCGCGACCCGCGGCCTGCGGACGGCGCTCGTCGAGGCCCGCGACTTCGCCAGCGGCACCTCGTCGCGGTCCTCCAAGCTGTTCCACGGCGGCCTGCGCTACCTGGAGTCCTTCGACTTCGGGCTGGTCCGCGAGGCGCTGCACGAGCGGGACCTCAGCGTCACCCGGCTCGCCCCGCACCTGGTCAAGCCGGTGCCGTTCCTCTACCCGCTGACCCGGCACTGGGAGCGGCCGTACGTGACCGCGGGGCTGACCCTCTACGACGCCCTGGCCCGCGTCGGCGCCCTGTCCACGCCCCTCCCGCCGCAGCGGCACCTGACCCGCACCGGCGCCCGCAAGCTGTTCCCCGCGCTGCGGCCGGACTCCCTCGTCGGCGCCGTCCGCTACTACGACGCGCAGGCCGACGACGCCCGGCACACCCTCGGCGTCGTCCGCACCGCGGCCGCCTACGGCGCCACCGTGCTCAACTCCGCCGCGGTCGTGGCGTTCACCCACGCCGGCGGCCGGGTCACCGGGGTGCGGGTGCGCGACGTGGAGACCGGCGCGGAGACCGACGTGCGGGCCGAGGTCGTCGTCAACGCCACCGGCGTGTGGACCGACGACATCCAGACCCTCATCGGCGGGCGCGGCCGGTTCCACGTGCGGGCCAGCAAGGGCGTGCACATCGTCGTCCCCCGGGACCGGATCAACGGCGAGACCGGGCTGATCCTGCGCACCGAGAAGTCGGTGCTGTTCGTCATCCCGTGGGGCAGCCACTGGATCGTCGGGACCACCGACACCGACTGGGACCTCGACAAGGCCCACCCGGCGGCGTCCCGCGCCGACATCGACTACATCCTCGAGAACGTCAACAAGGTGCTCGCCGTGCCGCTGACGCACGACGACATCACCGGCGTCTACGCCGGGCTGCGCCCGCTGCTGGCCGGCGAGTCCGAGATCACCAGCCAGCTCTCCCGCGAGCACGCCGTCGCCCGGCCGATGCCCGGCGTGGTGGCGGTGGCCGGCGGCAAGTACACGACCTACCGGCCGATGGCCGCCGACGCGGTGGACGCCGTTGCCGCCGACGTCACCCGGGCCGTGCCGCCGAGCGTCACCGAGAACGTCCCGCTGGTCGGCGCCGAGGGCTACCACGCGATGGTCAACCAGCTGCACGGGCTCAGCCAGCGCTGGGGCATCCCGCGCTTCCGCGCCGAGCACCTGCTCAACCGCTACGGCTCGGAGACCCCCGAGGTGCTCGCCCTGGCCGCCGGCGACCGCTCGCTGCTCGAGCCCGTCCCCGGCGCCGAGGAGTACCTCATGGTCGAGATGGTGTGGGGGGCCTCCCACGAGGGCGCGCTGCACCTGGACGACCTGCTGGCCCGGCGCACCCGCATCTCCATCGAGACGCCGCACCGCGGCGCGGCCTCCGCCGAGCCGGTGGCCCGGGCCGTCGCCGGGGTCCTCGGCTGGGACGAGGAGCGCATCGCCAACGAGGTGGACAGCTACGCCGCCCGGGTGGAGGCCGAGCGCCGCTCGCAGGCCGAGCCCGGTGACCAGGAGGCCGACGCGGTGCGGGTCGCCGCCCCGGACACCCGCGCCGTCGCGGTGGGCCGCGCGCTCGTCTGAAGAAGGACCCCCCCTCGCGAGCTCGGGGCGGTGCCCTGGAGGGGGCCGCCCGGACCTGCGCGCCCCGCTCGCCTGTGCCCACGCCGTGCGCGGGCCGGGCGCGTGAGGGGCAGGATCGGGTCATGACCGCGCCTGCTCCCGCCCTCGACCTGACCGCGCTGGTGCGCGAGCTGGTCGGCCGCAGCACCGTCTCCGGGGACGCCGCCGCCCAGCGCGACGTGCTCGGCCTGCTCACCGAGGTGGTGCGGGAGCGGGCGCCGCACGTGCGGGTCACCGAGGGCCGCGACGCCGACCACCCGTGGACGCTGCTGCGCACCCCGGCCGACCCCGGCCGCCCGCAGCTGCTGCTGGCCTGCCACGTCGACACCGTGCCCGTGCCCGACGCCGGCGCCTGGCAGCGTGACCCGTTCGGCGCCGACCTCGAGCAGGGGCGGGTGTGGGGCCGCGGCGGCAGCGACATGAAGGCCGGCGTGGTCGCCGCCGTCGCCGCGCTGGCCACCGCCGACCCGCAGACGCCGGTCGCGCTGCTGCTCACCAGCGACGAGGAGACCGGCTCCCAGGGAGCGGCCGCCGCGGCCGCCGCCGTCGAGGGGCTGCCGGTCGGCGCGGTGGTCGTCCCCGAGGCCACGGGCAACCAGGTCGTCCTCGGCCACAAGGGGGCGCTGTGGCTCGCCGTCCGCACCGCCGGGCGGGCCGCGCACGGCAGCACCCCGGAGCGCGGGCACAACGCCGTCCTGGACCTGGCCGCGCTGCTCGGCCGGGCCGGCGGCGCGCTGCCGCTGCGGACCGACCCCTTCCTCGGCACCGAGACCTGGAACCCCGGCGTCGTCTCCGGCGGCACGGTGTTCAACGTCGTCCCCGACCGGGCCGAGGTGCTGGTCGACATGCGCACCGTCGGCGAGGGCGCCGACCTGCTGGCGTGGTGGCGGGCCCAGCCCGAGGTGGCCGACGTCGAGGTGCGGGTGGACCTGCCGCCGGTGGTCACCCCCACCGACGACCCGTGGGTCACCGCGCTCCCGGCCGCGGTCCGGCCCACGCCGGCGACCTACTTCACCGACGCGTCGGTGCTGGTCCGCGTGGTCGGCGGGGCGCCGATCGTGGTCTGGGGGCCGGGCACCCCCGCGGTGATGCACGCCGTCGACGAGTACGTGGAGGTCGCCGAGGTCGAGCAGGCCGCGGCCGCCTTCGCCGGCGTCATCGCCCGCTGGGGCGGCTGAGCTCAGCGGCGGCGGGCGGCCTTGTCGGCGTACATCGCGTCGTCGGCCTCGCGGACGAGTCGCTCGAGGGCCCGCTCGGGGTCGGTGCCCCCGGGGACGGTGCCGATCCCGATGCTCATGCCGATCGGCAGGTCCACGTCGCCGACCCGCAGCGGCTCGGTGACCGTGCTCCGCAGCCGCGCGGCCAGCACCTCCGCGTCGGCCCGCGCGCTGTTCTCGCAGACGATGCTGAACTCGTCCCCGCCCACCCGGGCGGCGGTGTCGCTGGCCCGCAGCACCGAGGTGAGCCGCTCGGCGACGGCGACCAGCACCGCGTCGCCGACCGGGTGGCCGTACCGGTCGTTGATCTCCTTGAACCCGTCCAGGTCGATGCCCAGCACGCAGGTGGCGGTCCGCTCCCGGTGGCCGCGCTCCAGGGCGTGCCGCAGCCGGTCGCGGAAGAGGATCCGGTTGGGCAGCCCGGTCAGCGGGTCGTGCAGCGAGCGGTGCACCAGCGAGGCCTCCAGGGCCTTGCGCTCGGTGATGTCCTCGACGATGGCGACCACGTGCGGCGGGTCGCCCTCCGGCGTGCCGTCCACCCACGAGGAGGTGACCTGCACCGGGACGACGGACCCGTCCGCGCGCACCAGCCGGGTCTCGTGCCGCATCATCCGGCGCAGCTCGAGGAGCTCGGCGAACGCCTCCACGGCGGCCGCGTGGTCGTCCGGGTGGACCAGGTCGAGCATCGAGTGCCCGTAGAGCTCCCCGGCGCTGCGCCCGACCATCGCCGCGAGGGCCGGGTTCGCGTCCACGACGAGACCGGTGGTGGTGGCGAGGGCGATGCCCATGGGGGCGTTGGCGAACGCGCTCCGGCGGTCCGCCGGCGGCAACGTGCGGGTCTCGTCCGTCAACTCCCACCTCCCTGGCGGCCATGCTGGGCGAGTACCCGTCCCTCGCCGCACGTCCGGCTGCCCCGAGCCGGTTCCACGTGGAACCGGCGAGGGGGCAGGATGGCACGGGGACGAGCGAGGAGGGGTCCGTGAGCGAGTTCGACCTGGTGTTGCCCGCGACGGTGGACGTGCGTGAGGTGGGCATGCGCGACGGCCTGCAGCTGGAGGCCCCGGTGCCCCTGGCGGACAAGCTGGCCATGCTGGAGGCGCTCGTGGCCACTGGCGTCCGGCGGATCGAGGTGACCTCCTTCGTCTCGCCGAAGGCCGTGCCCGCGCTCGCCGACGCCGCCGAGCTCGCCGCCGAACTGCACCAGTTCGACGGCGTGCACTTCTCCGCGCTGGTGGCCAACGCCCGCGGGGCGACCCGGGCCCTGGACGCCGGGATGGCCCACCTGGAGTACGTCGTGTCCGCCTCCGACGGGCACAGCCGGGCCAACGCGGGGCGCTCCACGGCCGAGGCGGTGGCCGCTGTCGGCGAGATCGCCGCCCTGGCCGCCGCTGCCGGGGGCTCCCTGGAGGTGGTCATCGCCACCGCGTGGGACTGCCCGTTCGACGGCCGGACGCCGATCTCCCGCACCGTGGACGTCGCCCGTGCCGCGGTCACCGCCGGCGCCGACCGGCTCTGCCTCGGCGACACCATCGGCACCACCACACCGCTGCGGGTCGTGCAGCTCGTCGACGCCGTCCGCCGGGCGTGCCCGGGCGTGGACGTCGGCGTGCACTTCCACGACACTCGCGGGACCGGTCAGGCCAACGCGCTGGCCGCCGTCCAGGCCGGGGTCACCCAGCTGGACTCCTCCGTCGGCGGCCTCGGCGGCTGCCCCTTCGCGCCCGGCGCGAGCGGCAACATCGCCACCGAGGAGCTCGTCTACATGCTGGAGGAGTCCGGCGTGCACACCGGGCTGGACCTCGACGCCGTCCTGGCCGCCGCCCGCGTCACCGAGCGGGCCGTGGGCCGGCCGCTGCCCAGCTCGCTGTACCGGGCCGGGGGCCCCTCGGTGCCCCGGCCGGCCTCGCCCGTCGGGTGACGTCGCCGGGTCCGGGCCCCGTGGTTGAGTGGGGGGCATGAGCCAGCCGCCGGCGGGGGACGGCGTGATCGACCCGGGGACCATGCGGGACGTCCTCGGCCACTTCGCCTCCGGGGTCACCGTGGTGACCGCCCGGGGCGAGGGGGGCCCCCTCGGCTTCACCTGCCAGTCGTTCAGCTCGCTGTCGCTGGACCCGCCGCTCGTGGTGGTCGCGCCGGCCCGCACCTCGCGCACCTGGCCGCAGCTGCGCGCGCTGGGCCGCTTCTGCGTCAACGTGCTGGCCGAGGACCAGACCGAGCTGTCGGTGACCTTCGCCCGCTCCGGCACCGACAAGTTCGCCGGCGTCCCGTGGCGGCCCGGCAGGCTGGGCCAGCCGGTGCTCGAGGGCGTCGTCGCCTGGATCGACTGCGAGCTGTGGGCCGAGTACGACGGCGGGGACCACACCCTCGTCGCGGCCCGGGTGCTGGACCTCGGCGCCGACCCCGGCCGGCGGCCGCTGCTGTTCCACCGCGGCGCCTACGGGTTGCTGGAGGCCCCGCGCGGCTGACCCGCGGCCGGCCTCAGCAGAAGCGGACGGCGAGCAGCGCGACGTCGTCGCGACCGTCGATGGAGCCGGCGACCGCGGCGGCGCACAGCTCGCGGGGCCCCGCGCCGGCGCGGGCGGCGGCCAGCCGGCCGACCAGCTCGGCGATGCCCTCGTCGAGGTCGGTGCCGGGCCGCTCGATGAGCCCGTCGGTGTAGGCCAGCAGCGTGGTGCCCGGCGGCAGCTCCAGCGTCGTCGACGGCCGCACCGCGCCGCCGTCGACGCCGACGAGCAGGCCGGTCACCTCGTCGAGCACCCGGACCCCGCCGTCCGGCGCGCGCAGCAGCACCGGCGGGTGGCCGGCGCTGGCCACGTGCAGCTGCCACGGGCCGCCGTCCTCCGCCGGGGGCAGGGCGCGGGCGTAGACGAGGGTGGCCATGGCGGCCACCCGCAGCCCCTGTACCAGCCGGTCCACCCGGGCGAGGACGGCGCCGGGGTCCGGGTCGGGTGCCTCCCAGGCACAGGCCCGGATCAGCCCGCGCAGGTGCCCCATCGCCGCGGCAGCGACCACGTCGTGGCCGACGACGTCGCCGATCACCAGGCCGATCGACCCGTCGGGCAGGTGCAGCAGGTCGTAGAAGTCGCCGCCGACGTCGGCCGCGGTCGAGGCGCTGACGTAGTGCGCGGCCGACTCGATCCCGGGGATGTCCGGCAGCTCGGGCAGCAGCGAGCGCTGCAGCGTGACGGCGACCGTGTGCTCCTGCTGGTAGAGGCGCACGTTGTCCATCGCCAGCGCGGCGCGGCGGGCGAGGTCCTCGGCGAGGTCGACGTCCTCCTGGCCGAAGGGCCGCTCCCCGTCGGCGCGGGCCAGCAGGATGGCGCCGCGGGTCCGCCGGCGGGCGACCATCGGGACGGCGAGCAGCGAGCCGGTGCCCAGCGTGCGGACGGCCCGGCGGGTGGCCTCCGTGGGGAGCAGCGCGTCCAGGTCGGCGTCGCTCAGCTGCGCCAGCACCGGGCGGGCGGTGGTGGTGCTGCGCCGGGTCGGGGAGTCCGGGGGCAGGTGCGGCGCGTACTCGGTGGCCAGCAGGTGCAGCTCCTGCTCCCTGCCGTCCCGGTGGCGCGAGGCGGTCTCGCGGACGGCGCCGGAGTCGTCGACCAGGGAGATGAACACCCAGTCGGCGAGCAGCGGCACGCAGAGGCGGGCCAGCCGGTCGAGGACGTCGGAGAGGTCCAGGGTCGCGATCAGCGTGCTGGTCGCCTCGGCCATGAGCGCCAGGCGGCCCTGGATGCGCTCGGCGTCCGCGCGGGCCAGCTCGGCCTCCGACCGCGCCCGCTCGGCGGCCGCGCGGGCGAGCTCGGCCTCGTGGCGGGCGGCCTGCTCGGCGGCGAAGGCGGCCTCGCGCTCCCGCTCGACCCGCACCCGCTCGGTGACGTCGGTCTGCACGCCGACGAAGCTGACCAGCCGGCCCTCGCCGTCGAAGACCGGGCTGATCGCCAGCTGGTTCCAGAAGGCGGTGCCGTCCTTGCGGTGGTTGAGCAGCGTCGTGGTGACCGGCCGCCCGGCGGTCAGCGCATCGCGGATCTCCGCGACCGTCCGCGGGTCGGTGGCCGGGCCCTGCAGGAAGCGGCAGTTGCGGCCCACCACCTCGCCGTACTCGTACCCGGTGATGCGGGTGAAGGAGGGGTTGACCCACACCAGCGGGTCGTCCTCCTGGCGCGGGTCGGAGATCGTGAAGGCGATGTCGGTGGCCACCACGGCCCGCTCGCGCAGCGCCTGCAGCTGGTCGTCGGCCCGGTCCGGGCCGCCGCCCTCGACCTCGAGGAAGACGACCAGGGACAGCTGCTCCTCGCCGTCGGTCCGCGACATCGGGAAGCCGGTGACCCACAGCAGCCGCTCCCCCGGGGCGCCGTCCCCCCGGGCGACCCGGTCCGGCGTCATCCGCACCGCCTCGCCGGTGACCGGCTGGCCCTCGGCGACCAGCGACAGCGGGCTCGACGTGCGCGCGAGGGCCTGCCCGCCCAGGCCGGTCAGGCCGACCGAGGCGCCCCAGGTGTCGATGTCGACCGGCAGGCGGACGTTGCCGGCCATCTCCACCGCCGCGCTGTTGGCGTAGGTGACCGCCCCGGCGACCCGGTCGATGAGTAGCACCGCCACCGGGACCTCGGCGAGCACCTCGGGCAGGGCGGCCGACGCCGAGCCGGTGCCGGCCCGCTCGGTCATGACGGCGCTGGCGGCGGAGACGACGCCGGCCGCCTCGCGGCCCACGACGCCGTCGGGAGGCTGAGCGGGGGATGTGTCCCGCGGTCGGTCCTGCTCGGCCGGCACGGCGTCGACCCTAACCCTCGCGGGCGCCTCCGCGGTCGGCGCGGGTCCGGCCCTGACCAGCGGCTGCACCGGGCGAGGTGTGGGGTGCCCCGTGCAGGGAACCACTCCCGGGGAGCACACCGCCCCCCGACCCGAGGGAGACGATCGCCATGGGACTGCTCGACCGGCTCTTCGGGCGCGGCCGATCCAGCCACGACCAGTACGACGGGTACCAGCAGACCGAGCCGTACGGCGGCCACCAGCAGCCACCCCCGGGACAGGGCGGCACGCCCGGTGACCAGCAGGCGGTCGAGCGCTACCGCTACCTGCTGCGCACCGCGCCGCCGGACAAGATCGAGGAGGCGCACGCCGAGGCCTTCGCCCAGCTGACCCCGCAGCAGCGCCAGGAGGTGCTGGTGCAGCTGGCCGCCGCGGTGCCCGCGTCGGAGCGGCCGCGGTCGGACGACCCGCGCACCCTCGCCCGCGCCGCGACCCGGGCCGAGGTGCGCCAGGCCGGCACCCTGGAACGTGCCTTCGGTCCCGGCGGCGGCGGACCCGGCGGTGGCTACGGCGGCGGCTATGGCGGTGGCTACGGCCGCGGCGGTCCCGGCTTCGGCAGCATGGTGGGCGCCAGCCTGCTCGGCACCGTCGGCGGCCTGGTGGTCGGCACGGCGGTCGCGGACGCGCTGTTCGACAGCGGCATGGGCGACAGCGGGCTGTTCGGCGGCGGCGACGAGGAGGCCTACGCCCAGGGCTCCGAGGACGCCGGCGGCGATTACGGCGGCGACCCCGGAGGCGACCTCGCCGGCGGCGCCGACCCGAGCGCGGACCTCGGCGGCGGGGACCTCGGCGGTGGCGACTTCGGTGGCGACTTCGGCGGCGGGGACTTCTAGCCGGGCGGCCGTCGGGCGGTGCGGCGCAGGAAGAGCAGCCCGAGGACGGGCAGCACCAGCGGGACGAACAGGTAGCCGCGACCGTAGGCCGACCAGACCGTCTCGTCGGGGAACGCGGCCGGCTGCAGCAGCGACAGCGTGCCGACGACCAGGACGCCGACCAGCTCGAAGCCGATCGCGGCCAGCGCGGTGCGCCGCCCGCCGCGGGCCAGCGCCACGGTGGCCACCACGTACACGGCCGCGGCCAGCGCCGACAGCAGGTAGGCGACCGGCGCCTCGGCGAACCGGGTCGACAGCTGGACGACCGCCCGCGCCCCGGCGGCCAGCGCGAACACGCCGTACACCGCCACCAGCACCCGCCCGGGCCCGGCGGTGGTCGCCCGCTCCCCCGCGCGCTCAGCCACCCGACGCCTCCCACAGCTGCTGCAGCCGCCAGATCATCACACCGACCGCGCCGGCCGCCACGGCCAGCACGGTCCCCGCCCAGCGGGTGGGCTCGGTGCGGGCCCACAGCACCCCGGCGACCGGCAGCAGCACGATGCCGGCCAGGTAGCCGAGGAAGGTGGGGGTGTCGGCCGGGGTCTCCCCCTGCGCCAGCCGGACGACGGCCAGCCCGCCCTGCACCAGCAGCAGGGCCTCCAGCAGCGCCGCCCCCGCCAGGTGCAGCAGCCCGATGCGCCGGCGGGCGAGGGTCGAGGCGATCCCGGCCAGCGTCAGCAGCACCGCCGTCACGGTGACCGCGACCACCAGCGCGGTGCTCACCGGGCGGACCCCGTGGCGGTGGTGTCGGGCACGGGTGCCATCCTCCCGCGTGGGGGGACGCGCCGGTCAGGGGCCAGGGGCCGGCGCGGAGACCCACGGGGTGCGTCCGGCAGCGGCGCGCCGGGAGGCTGCCATGACCGTCCGCGACCTCGTCGTCGACCTCCTCGCCGACCTCCTCGACGCCGTCACCGACCGGCCGGTGCGGCTGCAGGGGCTGGTGGCGCTGCTGCACACCTCGACGTCGCGGAGCCGACCACCCGGACGACCACCGCCGCGCTGCGCCGGGCCGGCTGACTGCAGGCCGGCCGCCGCGGCCGGGAGACCCTCGACGCCCCCACCGAGCGGCTGCGCGCCGCGGTGCACCGGCGTGCCGCGCGGCTGGAGGAGCGGCTCGGCCCCAGGGACGGCCTGTGGCGCATGGTCGTCTACACCGTCCCGGAGACCGAGTGCCCCGCCCGCGAGCGGGTGCGCCGGGCGCTCACCCGGCACGGCTTCGGGCCGCTGGGCCCGGCCGCCTGGGTCTCCCCGCACCGGTGCGCGCTCGACGAGGTGCGCCACGAGCTCGCCGGCGAGCCGCTGGGCCGGCTGGACCGGCTCACCGCGCGGGTCGTCGGGGACGCCGTCGGTTCCGACGCCGAGCTGGCCGCCCGCGGCTGGGACCTGCCGGTCCTCGCCGCGGCCTCCCCGCGGGAGACCGACCGGCTCGGCGCTGTCCTGGCCGCTCCCCCGCCGGACGGCGCGACGGCGCTGCGCACCCACCTGCGCGGGCTGGCCGCCGTCCGCCGGGTCACCGCCGGCGACCCGCTGCTGCCCGAGGGGCTGCGCCCGGCCGGCCGGCCGGCCCGGGCCGGCGCTGCGCGAGGTCGGGGACGCGGTGGCCGACCGGCTGCGCGGGCCCGCCCGGGCGCACGTCACCGCCGTCCTGGACCGGACCGCGCCCGCCCTGCCGTAGGGGCGCCGCCGGCGGACCCCGGTCGGCACGGGCACCGGGCGGTGTGACAGGTTAGGTGAACCTCAGTAAGGCAAGCCTCTCCTCTCAGGAGCACCATGCGCACGCCCACCCGGCCGCTGTCCGCCCTCTCCCTCGGCATCGTCACAGCGCTGGCCGTCAGCGCGTGCGGCGGCAGTGAGGACACCACCGCGGAGGCGTCCTCGGCGGCCACCGAGGTCACCGTCGCGCACGCGCAGGGGCAGACGGCGGTCCCCGCCGACCCGCAGCGGGTGGTCGTCTTCGACATCGGCGTGCTCTCGACGCTGGACAGCCTCGGCGTCGAGGTGGCCGGCGTGCCGGAGGCCACCTTCCCCGAGTCGCTGGCCCGGTACGCCGGCGACGGGTACCCCAAGGTCGGCTCGCTGTTCGAGCCGGACTACGAGGCGGTCAACGCCCTTGAGCCCGACCTGATCATCGTCGCCGGCCGGTCGGCGGCGGTGTACCCGCAGCTGGCCGAGATCGCGCCCACCATCGACCTGAGCGTCGACAACGCCGACTTCCTGGCGAGCTTCGAGGAGCGGACCACCACCCTCGGCGAGGTCTTCGGCGAGCAGGACGCCGTGGCCGGGCGGCTGGCCGCGATCGAGACCCGCGCCGCCGAGGTGCGCGAGGCCGCGCAGGACGACGGCGAGGCGCTGGTCGTCATGACCAGCGCGTCGGAGGTCAGCGCCTACGGCGCCGGGTCCCGCTTCGGCATCGTGCACGACGAGCTGGGCCTGGGGGTGGCGGACGAGGACCTGACCGAGGCGGACCACGGCGACGCGGTCTCCTTCGAGTACCTCGCCGAGACCGACCCGGACATCATGCTCGTCCTCGACCGGGACGCCGCGATCGGCGAGTCGGGTGCGGCCGCGCGGGCAGTGCTGGACAACGAGCTGGTCCGCGGGACGACGGCCTGGCGCAACGGCGACGTCCACTACCTCGACTCCTCGGTCTGGTACGTCGCCCCCAACGGCCTGCCGTCGGTCGAGACCATGATCGACGAGGTCGCCGCGGCCGTCGAGTGAGCAGCACGACCGAACGGCGCAGCGGCGCCGCGCCCGCCCCCTCGGGGCAGGTGCGGCGCCGCCGCGGTGTCCGCCGCCGGCACGTCGCCGCGGCGCTGGCGGCCCTGGTGGTCGCCGCCCTCGGGTCCCTGTTCGTCGGCGTGAGCGACGTGTCCCCGGCCGACCTGCTGGATGCCGACGAGGCCGGGACCCGCGTGTTCTGGACCAGCCGGGTGCCGCGGCTGACCGCGATCCTGCTGGCCGGCTCGGCCACCGCGGTCGCCGGGCTGGTCATGATGTCGCTGACCCGCAACCGGTTCGTCTCCCCGCAGACCGCGGGGACGACGGAGTGGGTGGGGCTGGGCATCGTCGTCGCGACGCTCGCGTTCGGCAGCACCTCGGTGCTCGGCAAGATGGGCATCGCGGTCGCGTTCTCGCTGGTCGGGACCGCCCTGTTCGTCTGGCTGCTGCAGCGGATGGTCCTCACCGACATCGTCGTGGTCCCGCTGGTCGGCATCCTGCTGGGCGGGGTGGTCAGCGCCGCCGCGGCCTTCCTCGCCTACCGCTTCGAGCTGCTGCAGTCGGTGGACGCCTGGATGAACGGCGACTTCTCCGGCGTCGTGGCCGGCCGCTACGAGCTGCTCTGGCTGGTGCCGGCCGCCACCGTGGTCGCCTACCTCTACGCCGACCGGTTCTCCGTGGCAGGGATGGGCGAGGGCTTCGCGGTCAACCTCGGCGTCCCCTACACGCGGGTCGTCACCCTGGGCCTGGTCATCGCATCGGTGGTCACCGCGATCGTCGTGGTCGGCGTCGGGTCGATCCCCTTCCTCGGCCTGGTCGTCCCCAACCTGGTCACCCTCGCCCTGGGCGACAACCTGCGCCGGGTGCTGCCGGTGACCGCGGTGACCGGCGCGGCGTTCGTGCTGGTCTGCGACGTCGTCGGCCGCACCATCCGGTACCCCTACGAGATCCCGGTCGGCACCGTGGGCGGCGTCATCGGCGGGGTCGTGTTCATCGTGCTGCTGCTGCGCGCCCGCCGGAGGGTGGCCTGATGGCGGCCGTCCGCACCGCCCCGGAGCGGGCCACGCGCCGCCGCCGCACGCTGGTCGTGCTCGGCGCGGTCACCGCGGCCGCCGTCGCCGCGTTCCTCACCGTGGGCGTCACCGGCGCCTGGGACTACGCGCTGGAGATGCGCGGCCGCCGGCTCGCCGCGATGGCGGTCGTCGCCGTGGCGGTCGCGCTGTCCACCGTGCTGTTCCAGACGGTCACGAACAACCGGATCCTGACCCCGGAGATCATGGGCTTCGACCGGCTGTTCGTCCTGGTCCAGACGGCGGGCGTCTTCCTGCTGGGCTCCTCGACGCTCGCCTCGGCCGACCCGCGGCTGCGGTTCGCCGTCGACACCGTCGCGCTGGTCGCGTTCGCCGCCGTCCTGTACCGGTCGCTGTTCAGCCGCACCGAGCGCGACGTGTACGTGCTGGTCCTGCTCGGGGTGGTGCTCGGCACGGTGTTCACCAGCCTCACCCTGCTGGTCAGCCGGCTCATCGACCCCAACGAGTTCCTGACCCTGCAGGACCTGCTGTTCGCCAGCTTCACCTCCGTCGACCAGGGACTGCTCGGCCTGACCGCCGTGGTCGTCGGCGTCGTCGCCGTCGGGGTCTGGCGGCACATCCCGCTGCTCGACGTCGTCGCCCTCGGCCGCGACACCGCCGTCGGCCTCGGGGTGGAGCACCGGCGGGTGGTCGACCGGGTGCTGCTGGTCGTCGCCGTCCTCGTCGCCGTCTCCACCGCGCTGGTCGGGCCGATCACCTTCCTCGGCCTGCTGGTGGCCAACCTGGCCCGGCAGCTGCTGGGCACCCACCGGCACGCCTGGGTGCTGCCGGGTGCCGCCCTGCTGGCCCTGCTCGCGCTGGCCGGGGGCCAGACGGTGCTCGAGCAGGTGCTCGGCCTCAACTCCAGCCTGAGCATCGTCGTCGGTCTCGTGGGCGGGATCGTCTTCATCGCCCTCCTCGTCCGGGAGCCCCGCCAGTGATCGAGTTCCGGTCCGTCTCCAAGTCCTTCGGCGACACCCGCGTGGTGGACGACGTGTCGCTGACCATCCCCACCGGAGGGATCACCTCGCTGGTCGGCGCGAACGGCGCGGGGAAGTCCACCCTGCTGTCGATCGCCGCGCGGCTGCTGCCGGCCGACCGCGGCCGGGTGCTCGTCGACGGGCTGGACGTCGCCACGACGCCGGGGCCGGTGCTGGCCCGGCGGCTGGCGGTGCTGCGCCAGGAGAACGCGATGTCGGTGCGGCTGACCGTGCGCGAGCTGGTGGCCTTCGGCCGCTTCCCGCACTCGGGCGGGCGGCTGACCGCCGAGGACCACCGGCTGGTCGACGAGGCCATGGCGTGGTTCGAGCTGGACCCGCTGGCCGACCGGCACCTCGACCAGCTCTCCGGCGGGCAGCGCCAGCGCGCCTACGTGGCGATGGTGATGTGCCAGGGCACCGACCACGTGCTGCTCGACGAGCCGCTGAACAACCTGGACATGCGGCACGCCGTCCAGATGATGCGGATGCTGCGCGGCATGGCCGACGAGCTGGGCCGCACCGTGGTCCTCGTCGTCCACGACGTCAACGTGGCCTCCTGCTACTCCGACCGGATCGTGGCCCTGCGGGAGGGGCAGCTGGTCGCCGAGGGCCCGACCGCGGACCTCATGACGCCGGAGCTCCTGCGCGGGGTGTTCGACGTCGAGGTCGAGGTGCACGAGCTGGCCGGCCGGCGGATCGGTGTCCCCTGGTCCTGAGGGGACCGCCCGCCCGGCCGGGCGGGCGGTCCGCCGTCAGGCGGCCGGCGGCTCCAGCAGCAGCTTGCCCGTGCTGCGGCGGCCCTCCAGGTCCTCGTGCGCCCGGCGCGCCTCGGCCAGCGGGTAGCGGCCGCCGATGCGCACGTCGAGCCGGCCGGCGGCCACCAGGTCCAGGACGGCGCCAGCACGCTCGCGCAGCATCTCCGGCGTGCGGGTGTAGGTCTTGAGCGTGGGCCGCTGGACGTACAGCGAGCCGTGGCCGGCGAGGGACTGCACCTGCAGCGGCTCGGGCTGCCCGCTGGCGGCGCCGTAGACGATCATCCGGCCGGTGGGCCGCAGGGCGGTCAGCCCCTCGGCGAACGTGGTCCGGCCGACGCCGTCGTAGACCGCGGCGGCGCCCTCGCCCCCGGACAGCTCGCGGACCCGCGCGGCGAAGCCGTCGTACCCGACGACGACGTCGTCCGCGCCGGCCGCCCGGGCCAGCGCGGCCTTCTCCTCGGTCGAGGTGGTGGCCAGCACGTGGCCGCCGCGGGCGCGCACCAGCTGGGTGAGCAGCAGCCCCACCCCACCGGCGGCGCTGTGCACGACCACCCAGTCGCCCTCGCTGACGGGGTGGGAGTCGGCGACGAGGTACTGCGCGGTGCAGCCCTGCAGCATGACGGCGGCGGCCATGTCGAGGGGGACGCCGTCGGGAACCGGGACGAGCGCCGCCCGCTCCGCGGCGACCCGCGCGGCGTAGCTGCCGGCGACCTCCAGCCAGGCGACCCGCTCCCCCGTGCCGACGACGGTGCCGGCGCCCTCGGCGCCGAGGACCGCGGGGAGGGTCCCGCCGCTGTAGGGGGGGCGGCCCTCGCGCTCGTACACGTCCCGGAAGTTGACGCCCACGGCCGCGACGTCGACCAGCACCTGCCCGTCGCCGGGCTCGGGGTCGGGCACGTCGCCGACCGTCAGCACCTCGGGCCCACCCGGCCGCTCGTAGAGCACCGCCTGCACGTCGCCTCCCGCGTCCTCGCCCGGCCCGTGCCCGCCACGGCCCGGTGCCCCACCCTGTCACCGCGGGCCCGGACCCGCCCGGGCGCCCTGTTCCACGTGGAACGCGGCCGTGTTGCGTCCGCGTGAAGCCGACGCCGGACGGTCGCGCCGGCCTGACGGGTGGGGTTGGATCGAGTGCATGTGCGGCCTCTCCGGCGAGATCCGGTTCGACGGCTCCCTGGCCGACACCACCGCCGTGGCGCGGATGGTGGAGTGCCTGGTCCCCCGCGGGCCGGACGGGCAGGGAGCCTGGAGCAACGGCCGGGTGGCCTTCGGGCACCGGCGGCTGTCGGTCATCGACCTGTCCGCGGCGGGCAGCCAGCCGATGGTGGACAACGAGCTCGGCCTGACCGCGGTCTTCAACGGGTGCATCTACGACTACAAGGAGCTGCGCGCCGAGCTCGAGGGGCACGGCTACCGCTTCTTCTCCACCAGCGACACCGAGGTGATCCTCAAGGGCTACCACCACTGGGGCACCGACGTCGTCTCCCACCTGCACGGCATGTTCGCCTTCGTCATCGCCGAGCGGGACAGCGGCCGGGTGGTGCTCGCCCGCGACCGGCTGGGCATCAAGCCGCTGTACCTGGCCGAGACCGCGGGCCGGCTGCGGTTCGCGTCCTCGCTGCCGGCGCTGGTGCAGGCCGGGGACGTCGACACCTCCATCGACCCGGTCGCGCTGCACCACTACCTCAGCTGGCACGCCGTGGTCCCCGCGCCGCGGACGATCCTCGCCGACGTCCGCAAGCTGCCCCCGGCCACCGTGCGGGTGGTCGAGGCCGACGGCACGTCGGCCGAGCACCGCTACTGGGAGGCCCGCTACGAGCGCCGCCCGGAGCACGCGACCTGGTCGGCCCGTGACTGGGAGGACGCGATCGAGGAGGCGCTGCGGGTGGCCGTCCGCCGCCGGCTGGTCGCCGACATCCCGGTCGGCGTGCTGCTCTCCGGCGGCCTGGACTCCAGCCTCATCGTCGGCCTGCTGGCCCAGGAGGGGCAGACCGGCCTGGCCACCTACTCCATCGGCTTCGAGGCCGTGGGCGGCCGGGAGGGCGACGAGTTCGTCTACTCCGACGTCATCGCCGAGCGCTTCGCCACCGACCACCACCGCATCCGGGTGGCCGGCGACGAGCTCGCCGCGGCCCTCGGCCACGCCATCGGGGCGATGGCCGAGCCGATGGTCAGCCACGACGTCGTCGCCTTCGACCTGCTCTCGGAGCGGGTCAGCCAGACGATCCGGGTGGTGCAGTCCGGGCAGGGCGCCGACGAGGTCTTCGCCGGCTACCACTGGTACCCGCCGCTGCGCGGGGTGGACCGCGAGCGGGCGGTGGAGACCTACGCGCGGGCCTTCTTCGACCGGGACGCCGCCGACATGGCCCGGCTGGTGGCCGACCGGTACGCCGTGGCCGGCGACCCGAGCCCGGAGTTCGTGCGCGAGCACATGTCCGCGCCGCACGCCGAGACCGCCATCGACGCCGCGCTGCGCCTGGACAGCGAGGTGATGCTGGTCGACGACCCGGTTAAGCGGGTGGACAACATGTCCATGGCCTGGGGCCTGGAGGCCCGGGTGCCCTTCCTCGACCACGATCTGGTGGAGCTGGCCGCCGCCTGCCCGCCGGAGCTCAAGCTGGCCGACGGCGGCAAGGGCGTGCTCAAGGCGATCGGCCGGCGGATCATCCCGCCGGAGGTCATCGACCGGCCCAAGGGCTACTTCCCGGTCCCGGCGATCACCCACCTGGAGGGCAAGGTGCTCGGCCTGGTGCGCGACGCGCTCGGCAACGACGCCGCCCGCGAGCGCGGGCTGTTCCGCCCCGGGTACGTCGACGCGCTGCTGGCCGACCCGAACAGCGGGCTCACCCCGCTGCGCGGCAACAAGCTGTGGCAGCTGGGGCTGCTGGAGCTCTGGCTGCAGGCCCACGGGGTCTGAGGTGACCGGCCCGCCGCGCCGCACCGGGGCACCGCCTCCCGCCACGGTGCCGGCGGGCCCGGGCGAGGAGGCAGCATGACCCGCATCGCCGGACACCGCCGGCAGACGCCGGTGCCCACCAGCCGCCCCTGGCAGCAGCTGTCGGCGCACCAGCGGCAGGAGATGGACGCCGACGTCGTCCTGGACCTGGCCTGGGGCCGGCTGGTCTTCGGCCAGACGTTCGCCGGCCTGGACGGCATCGTGACCGCGCTGCGCTCGGAGGAGAGCGGACGGCGCGACATCTGCATCTACCCCCGCGACCCGCACGTGCTGGTCGGGCTGGCGCCCGACGAGCTGTTCATCGACCCCAGCTACACCTACCGGCTGGACCTGCACCGCTACCGGCCGCGGGCCGAGCTGATCCGCGGCGTCTTCGTGCGCACGGTGACCTCGCTGGCCGACATGGAGCAGATCAACGAGATCTACCTCCGCAACGGCATGGTCACCGGCGACCCCGGCACCATGTGGGCCAACCACCGCACCCGCTGCTTCACCTACCTGGTCGCCGAGGACCGCCGGACCGGGGCGATCGTCGGCACGGTCACCGGCGTGGACCACGTGCTGGCCTTCCGCGACCCGGAGGGCGGCGCCAGCCTGTGGTGCCTGGCGGTGCACGCGCAGGACGCCCCGCCCGGCACCGGCGAGGCGCTGGTGCGGGTGCTGGCCGAGCGCTACGTCGGCCGCGGCCGCGCCTACCTGGACCTGTCGGTCATGCACGACAACAGCGGGGCGATCGCGCTGTACCGCAAGCTCGGCTTCCACCGGGTGCCGGCGCTGTGCGTGAAGCGGAAGAACCCCATCAACACGCCGCTGTTCGCCTCCCGCCCGCCGGGCCTCGAGGACCTCAACCCCTACGCGCGGATCATCGCCGAGGAGGCGCTGCGGCGCGGCGTCCGGGTCGAGGTGACCGACCCCGGGTGGGGGGAGATGCGGCTGGCACTGGGCGGGCGCACCGTCCTCACCCGGGAGTCGCTGTCGGAGTTCACCAGCGCGGTGGCGATGAGCCGCTGCGACGACAAGCGGGTCACCCGGCGGATCATGGAGCGGGCCGGCGTCCGCGTCCCCCGCGGTGCCGCCGCCGGCGACGGCGACCTGGACGCCGCCCGCGTGCTGCTCGCCGAGTGCGGCGAGGTGGTGGTCAAGCCCGCCCGCGGCGAGCAGGGCAAGGGCATCACGGTGGGCGTGGCCTCGGCCGACGCGCTGGAGCGGGCGGTCGCGCTGGCCGCCCAGTTCTGCCCCGACGTGCTGGTCGAGGAGCTGGTGGCCGGCGAGGACCTGCGGGTCGTCGTCATCGACCACGAGGTGGTGGCCGCCGCGGTGCGCCGTCCGGCCGAGGTGGTCGGGGACGGCCGCAGCCCGGTCACCGAGCTGGTCCGCGCCACCAGCCGGCGCCGGGAGCGGGCCACCGGCGGGGAGTCCCGCATCCCGATGGACGACGCCACCGCCGAGGTGGTCGCCGAGTCCGGCTACGCGATGGACGACGTCCCGCCCACCGGACGGCGGATCCGCGTCCGGCGGACGGCGAACCTGCACACCGGCGGCACCATCGAGGACGTCACCGACCGGCTGCACCCGCAGGTCGCGCAGGCCGCCGTCCGGGCCAGCCGGGCGATCGGCATCCCGGTGACCGGGCTGGACTTCCTGGTGCCCGACGTCGACGGCCCCGAGCACGTGTTCATCGAGGCCAACGAGCGGCCGGGGCTGGCCAACCACGAGCCGCAGCCGACCGTGGAGCGGTTCGTGGACCTGCTGTTCCCCGAGACCCGCCGGCGCTGACGGCCCCTCCGCAGGGTCCCGCCGCGAGCTGCCGAGCGGTGGGGGGCAGAGGGGTCCTTCCTCGGATCGTGGCAGCGCCGTCGGCCCGGTCGACGCACCGGGCCGACGACCAGCACGGTGTCCGGGCCGGTGCCCAGGTGGTCCAGCAGCACCGCGGACTGCCCGGCCAGCACGAGCACCGGCTGGGCCAGCGCCACGGCGTCGTCCTCGCCGGGACGGCGCTGGACCGCACCGCCGTGGCCGGGGCCCCTCGACGCCGGTCACCCTGCGCTTGCCCCGACACGTGAATCCTGCTTCACTCTTCCCAGGAGGGGAGTATCCCCGACGCTCGTGTCGTCACTCCGGCCCCGGTGGACGGGCCCGGCCGAGCGGGTGCCCGCCTCGGGCGCCGGGAGAGACCTCCGGTCCGATCGACCGGAGGAGTTCTGCGTGGACGTCCCGCTCGCCCTGTGGCTGGCCGTGCTCGGCCTCATCGTCGGCATGCTCGCCGTCGACCTGTTCGCCCACCGCCGCGCCCACGCCATCGGCGTGCGGGAGGCCGCCGCGTGGTCGGCGGTGTGGGTTGCCAGCGGCATCGGCTTCGGCGCCTGGGTGTGGTGGGCCCACGGCGCCGACTTCGGCCAGCAGTACTTCGCCGGCTACCTGATCGAGAAGTCCCTGGCCGTGGACAACGTGTTCGTCTGGGCGATCATCTTCACGTTCTTCGCCGTCCCCCGGGAGTACCAGCACCGGGTGCTCTTCTACGGCGTGCTCGGCGCCCTGGTGCTGCGCGGCCTGTTCATCGCCGGCGGCTCGGCGCTGATCGAGAGCTTCGGCTGGGTGCTCTACCTGTTCGCCGCGTTCCTGCTGTGGACCGGCTACCGGATGCTCCGGCAGCGCAACGAGCACATCGACCCCTCCCGGTCGCGCACCCTGCGGCTGTTCCGCCGGTTCGTGCCGATGACCGACGCCTACCACGGGCAGCGGTTCCTCGTCCGGCGGGGCGGCGTCCTGCTGGCCACCCCGCTGCTGGCGGTGCTGGTGCTGGTCGAGGTCACCGACGTCGTCTTCGCGGTCGACTCGATCCCGGCCATCTTCGCCGTCACCGACGAGCCGTTCCTGGTCTTCACCGCCAACGCGTTCGCCATCCTGGGCCTGCGGGCGATGTACTTCCTGCTCGCCGACCTCATCCACCGCTTCGTGTACCTGAAGGTGGGCCTGGCGCTCGTGCTCATGTGGGTCGGCGTCAAGATGCTGCTCAAGATCGACGTCTACTACATCCCCACGACCGTCAGCCTGGCCGTGATCACGACCATCCTCGCCGTCTCGGTGTGGGCCAGCCTGCGGGCGACGAAGGGCCAGGGACGGCGCGCCGTCGAGGCCCCGGCCGCTCCCCCGTTCCGCGTGGCCACCCCGGAGGAGGAGGCATCGGTCGAGCCGGTCTGGCGCCGCGGCCGCGACCGGGACCGGGAGCCGCTGACCCCGGCCCCCTGACCGCCCGCGATCATGGAGGTGCGGTGGCGACACGCCGGCCCGGTCCGGTGTGTCGCCACCGGCGCGTCATGATCGCGGGGACGGGGGGAGGACCGGCCGGTGGCGTACCTGCTCGCGGCGGTGGGCGGTGCCCTGGGGGCGCTGGCCCGCTGGGGCGTCGGGACGGCGCTGCCGCACTCCCCCGGCGGGTGGCCGTGGGCCACCCTGCTGGTCAACCTCACCGGCTGCCTGCTGTTCGGTGCCCTGGCCGCCGCGCTGACCGCCCGCTCCCCCGAGCCGCCGTGGGCGCGGCCGCTGCTCGCGGTGGGCCTGCTGGGCGGCTACACGACGTACTCGGCGTTCGCCGTCGAGGCCGTGGGCCTGGCCGAGGCCGGCGCCCCGGCGCTGGCCGCGGCCTATGTGCTCGTCTCGCTGCTCGGCGGGCCGGTCGCCGTGGCCGCCGGGGCGCTGGCGGTCAGGGCGTCAGCGGCGGGGGACGGAACGCCGTGACGCCGCTGCTCGTGGTCGCCGGCGCGCTGGCCGGGGCGCCGCTGCGGCTGCTGGCCACCCGGCTGGCGGCCCGCGCCGGGCGGGACACCGCGTGGGGGACGCTGGCCGTCAACGTCGCCGGCAGCGCGCTGCTCGGCGTGGTGCTGGGGGCCGCCGGCACCCCGCCGGCCGTGGTGGCCCTGGTCGGCACCGGCTTCTGCGGCACGCTCACCACCTTCTCCACCGCGAGCGCCGACGTGCTCCGGATGGTCGAGCAGCGGCAGCTCGCCCGCGGCCTGGGCCACCTGCTCGGCACCGCCGTCCTGGGGGTGGCGGCGGCCGCGCTGGGGTACCTGCTGGCCGCCGGGTGAACCCCGGGGTGCCGGCGACGCCGGCGCTCACTAGGGTCGGGAGCGGTATGGCTGGGACATCGGCAGGGCAGGACAGGGCGGACAACCCGGTGGTCGTGGTGGCCAACCGGTTGCCGGTCGACCAGGTCACGGACCCCGACGGCAGCACCCGCTGGCAGCGCAGCCCGGGCGGTCTGGTGACCGCGCTGGAGCCGTTCGTCGCCGGCCGCAGCGGCGCCTGGGTCGGCTGGTCGGGGTCGGCCGGGGACGCGCCGGAGCCGTTCGAGTCCGGCGGCATGTCACTGGTCCCGGTCCCCCTCTCCGAGGAGGAGGTGGACCGCTACTACGAGGGCATGTCGAACGCCTCGCTGTGGCCGCTGTACCACGACGTGGTCGAGAAGCCCGAGTACCACCGGACCTGGTGGGACACCTACGTCCAGGTCAACAAGCGCTTCGCCGAGCGCACCGCCGAGGTCGCCGGCGAGGGCGCGATCGTCTGGGTGCACGACTACCAGCTGCAGCTGGTGCCGGCGATGGTCCGCCAGCGGCGCCCGGACCTCACGATCGGCTTCTTCCTGCACATCCCCTTCCCGCCCTACGAGCTGTTCACCCAGCTGCCCTGGCGCTCGGCGATCGTCGAGGGGCTGCTGGGCGCGGACCTGGTCGGGTTCCAGCGGCCCAGCGCGGCGGCCAACTTCGTGCAGCTCGCCCGCCGGCTGCACGACCTGCCCGCGCGCAGCTCGACGATCGAGTACGACGGCCGCACGGTCACCGCCCGGGCCTTCCCCATCTCCATCGACGTCCGCGCGTTCGAGGAGCTGGCCGCCTCCCCGCAGGTGGTCAAGCGGGCCGAGGAGATCCGGGCCGAGCTCGGCAACCCGAGCCGGATCATCCTGGGCGTGGACCGGCTGGACTACACCAAGGGCATCACCGTCCGCCTCGACGCCTTCCAGGAGCTGCTGGAGGAGGGCGTGGTCCAGACTCCGGACACGGTGATGGTGCAGGTCGCCACGCCCAGCCGGGAGCGGGTGGAGCACTACGTGCACATGCGCGAGACGATCGAGCAGCAGGTCGGGCACATCAACGGCGTGCACGGCACCCTCGGCGGCCCGGCGGTGCACTACATCAACCAGTCGGTGCCCCGCGAGGAGCTGGCCGCCCTCTACCGGGCCGCCGACGTCATGCTGGTCACGCCCTACCGCGACGGCATGAACCTGGTCGCGAAGGAGTACGTCGCGGCCCGCAGCGACCTGGGCGGCGCCCTGGTGCTCTCGGAGTTCGCCGGGGCCGCCGCGGAGCTGCGCCAGGCCTTCCTCGTCAACCCGCACGACATCGCCGGGGTGAAGAACCAGCTGGTGCGGGCGCTGCGGCTGGACCCGGCCGAGGGCGCCAAGCGGATGCGCGCCATGCGCCGCCACCTGGCGAAGAACGACCTGGAGCACTGGGCCAACTCCTTCTTCGAGGCGCTCAGGGCGCAGGCGTGACCTCCGCCGCGCTGCTCCCGGCCGACCTCGCCGAGGCGCTGCCGGCGCTGGCCCGCCGGCGGCCGCTGCTGGTCGCCAGCGACTACGACGGCGTCCTGGCCCCCCTGGTCGGCGACCCGTCGGCCGCGGTCCCGCACCCCGGCATCGCCGCGGCCCTCGCCCGGCTGGCCGCCCACGACGGCGTCGTCGTCGCGTTGGTGAGCGGGCGCGGCGTGGCCGACCTGCAGGCGGTCAGCGGCCTGCAGGGGCCCTACCGCTGGATCGGCAGCCACGGCGCGGAGTACGACGGCCCGCTCACCGGGCAGCTCGCGGCGCGCCGCGACGCCCTCGCCGAGCGGCTCGCCCCGCTCGTCGCGGCGGTGCCCGGTGCCCGGCTGGAGGTGAAGCCGGCCAGCGTGGCGGTGCACGTGCGGCAGGTCGCCGACCGCGCCGCAGCTGCTGCGCTGCTGGAGCAGGCCGACGCCGCGGCAGATCCGTCACTGACGAAGAAGCCGGGCAAGGAGGTCCTCGAGCTCGCCGTCACCGACGCCGACAAGGGCAGCGCCCTGCTGCGGCTGCGCGCCGACGTCGGCGCCGCCGCCTCGGTCTACCTCGGCGACGACCGCACCGACGAGGACGCGTTCCGCGCCCTGCCCGCCGGCGACCTCACCGTCAAGGTCGGGGACGGCGACACGGCCGCGCGCTACCGCGTCGCCGACCCCGCCGCCGTCGTCGTCCTGCTCGACACCCTGGCCGGCCTGCTCGCTTGACCTGACCCGGACGGTGCGGTCGGTGCAGGCCTCCGCCGAGGCGGTGGCCGGGGTGACCTGACGGTCGGGACCGACGCCGCCCAGGTGTCGCTGCGCGAGGTGCTGTCCGGCGTCGTCGGCTCGGCGGACGCGGTGGCGGCGAGTTCGGAGGAGTCGTCGGCGTCCTTGGCGCAGATCTCGGCGTCGGCGCAGGAGACCTCGGCGCAGTCCGGGGTGGTGGCCGGAGCGGCCGAGGCAGACGAACCCGCTGGCGTTGAACGCCACGGTCGAGGCGGCGCGGGCCGGGGAGGCGGGCACGGGCTTCGCGGTGGTGGCCAACGAGGTCGGGGAGCTGGCCCAGGAGGCGGCCGAGGCGACCGAGGACATCGCCGAGCGGGTGCAGGCCATCCAGGGCGACACCACCGCGGCGGTGACCGTGATCGAGCGGACGAGCTGTCCCCGGAGCGCCGCCGACCTGCGCACCTCGGTGGGCCGCTCCACCCACTGACGGAGCTCAGCGCCCCGTCGTCGTCGCCGGACCATTCCACCAGCATGTCGACAATTCCGGGGACGGTCACCGGACGATTTCTCGTCGCCGTTCCGACACGCCAGGACGAACGCTTTCCGTTCAATGTCCTCCCATAACCTGCCTCCGCGACGCATGTGGCCTCCCGAGCGAGGAAGAATCGGGATCACAGCGGCGCACGACCTCCGCCACATCCCGCCCGCCAGGAGCTCCCATGAGCAGCAGCACCCGTTCGTCCACACGTCGCGGACGGTGGTTCGCCGATCGCCCCGTCGGACTGAAGATCCTGTCCGCCGTCGGGGTCGCCTCCCTCACGGCAGCCGTCATCGGTCTGCTCGGCGTGCACGACCTCGGGCGGCTCAGGGACGCCCGAGCCGAGGAGCTCCGCACGGCGATGCCCTACCTGAACTCGCTGCACTCCATCGGGCTCACCGCCAAGGCGACCGCGAACGACGAGCGTGGCTACCTGCTCTCCGGCGACCCCGAGTTCCAGGCAGAGGTCGAGGAGCGGCTGGAGAAGATCGACGGCCTCTTCGAGGTGGCGCGCGCAGCTGCGTCCACAGAGGACGAGACGGTCTTCCTCGAGGAGCTCCGGACCGGAGTGGACGCCTGGGCCGTGAGCATCCGGTCGGAGTTCGCGCTGTACGCCGTCGACCCCGCCGCCGGGGTGGCGCAGGCCATGGGGCCCACCCGGGATCTCCGGAAGGCGTACGAGACCCAGCTGGCCGAGGGCCTCGAGGCGGCGGACGCCGAACTCACGACCGGGGCGGGTTACGAGGAGACGGTGGCCGCCGCCGTGCGCAGGACGGTCACCGTCTCGGTCCTGGGCCTCGCTCTCGCCGTGGCACTCGGCCTGCTCGTGTCGCGGTCTGTCACCCGTGGCCTGGACCACCTGCGGGCAGCCGCCGGCCGGCTGGCCGACGGGGACCTCACCGTGGCGACGCAGCTGGAGCAGCGGGACGAGATCGGGCAGGTGGCGGCGGCCCTGGACGCCGCCCAGGTGTCGCTGCGCGAGGTGCTGTCCGGCGTCGTCAGCTCGGCGGACGCGGTGGCGGCGAGTTCGGAGGAGTTGTCGGCGTCCTCGGCGCAGATCTCGGCGTCGGCGCAGGAGACCTCGGCGCAGTCCGGGGTGGTGGCCGGAGCGGCCGAGGAGGTCAGCCGCAGCGTGCAGACCGTCGCGGCCGGCGCGGAGGAGATGGGTGCGTCCATCCGGGAGATCGCGACGAACGCGGCGGAGGCCTCGGCGGTGGCCGCGCGGGCGGTGACCGCGGTGGAGACCACCTCGGCGACGGTGACCAAGCTGGGGGAGTCCTCCGCGGAGATCGGCAACGTGGTGAAGGTGATCACCTCGATCGCGGAGCAGACGAACCTGCTGGCGCTGAACGCCACGATCGAGGCGGCGCGGGCCGGGGAGGCGGGCAAGGGCTTCGCGGTGGTGGCCAACGAGGTCAAGGAGCTGGCCCAGGAGACGGCCAAGGCGACCGAGGACATCGCCAAGCGGGTGCAGGCCATCCAGGGCGACACCACCGCGGCGGTGACCGCGATCGAGCAGATCAGCACGATCGTCGCGCAGATCTCCGACCGGCAGACCACCATCGCCAGCGCCGTGGAGGAGCAGACCGCCACCACCAACGAGATGTCCCGCAACGTCTCCGAGGCCGCCGCCGGCGCCTCGGAGATCGCCCGCAACGTCACCGGGGTGGCGCAGGCCGCCCAGGAGACGACCACCGGGGCGACCAACACCTCCGCGGCCGCCGGGGACCTGTCCCGGATGTCGGCCGAGCTGCAGGAGCTGGTGGGCCGCTTCCGCTGCTAGGAGGACCCCCGTGCCCCGACGACGCCCCGGACCGGCTGCCGGTCCGGGGCGTCGTGGCGTCCGCGCACAGATCCCCTGCGCGGGGGAGCCGCGCGGGTGGGGGTCGGTGCCACGATGCGGGCATGGAGCGGTCCGGGGCACGGTGGGTCGGCTGGTGGCGGGCGCGCCCGCTCGCGGTGGACGCCGTCCTGACGGCGCTGGTGCTGGCGGTGTCGCTGCAGCCCCTGCTGCGCGCGGAGGGCTGCGGCTGCGCCCCGGTGCCCGGGTGGGCACCCCTGCTGGTCCTCGCCGAGTGCCTGCCGCTGCTCGGGCGGCGGCTGTTCCCGTTCGGGTCCGCGCTGGTCGTCGGCCTCGTGACGACGGCACACGGGCTGCTGCCCGTCCCCGAGCCGGTGGTGCCCTTCGCCGGGCTGGTCGCCGTCCACGCCGTCGCCGCCCACGCCACCCGTCGGCAGGCCCGGCTGGCCGCCGGGGTCGCCGCCCTGGCGATCACCGCCTCCCTGCTGCTCGACCAGCCGGCCAGCGAAGCCGAGGACGCCGCCGTGCTCGCGCTGACGTTCACCACCGCGTGGCTGCTCGGCGACGCCGCCCGCCACGCGCGCGAGCGGGCCGCGGTGCTGGAGCAGCGCGCCGCCGAGGCCGAGCGCACCCGCGCGGCCGAGGCCGGCCGGGCGGTGGTCGAGGAGCGCAACCGCATCGCCCGCGAGATGCACGACGTGCTGGCCCACTCGGTGAGCCTCATGGTCGTGCAGGCCGAGGCGGGGCCGGTCGTGGTCCGGCGCGACCCGGACCGGGCGGTCGCCGCGTTCGACGCCGTCAGCGCCACCGGGCGGCAGGCCCTCGCCGAGCTGCGCCGGCTGCTCGGCGTGCTCCGCGACGACCGGCCCGGCGGGGACGCGCCGGGGCCGCTGGCGCCGCAGGCCGGCCTCGACCGGGTGCCGGAGCTGGTGGAGCGGGTCCGCGGCGCCGGGGCGGACGCCGCGCTCACCTACTCCGGGCTGCCCGGCGCCCTGCCCGCCGCGGTCGACCTGGCCGCCTACCGGATCGTGCAGGAGGCGCTCACGAACGCGGTCAAGCACGCCGGCCCGGCGCGCATCGAGGTCCGGCTGACCGGCGACGGGACGGCACTGACCGTGCAGGTGCGCGACGACGGGCTGGGCTCCCCCGTGCCCGCCGCACCCGGGGAGCCGGTGGGGCGCGGGCTGATCGGCATGCGCGAGCGCGCCGGGTCGCTGGGCGGCAGCGTGTCCGCCGGCCCGCTGCCCGGCGGCGGCTGGCAGGTGCTGGCCCGGCTCCCGCTGGCCCCGGTGCCGGCGGCGACGACGGCGCCGTGACGGTGCGGGTGCTGCTGGCCGACGACCAGGCCCTGGTGCGCGCCGGCTTCCGGATGATCCTCGAGGCCCAGGACGACGTCGAGGTGGTCGGGGAGGCCGGCGACGGCGAGCAGGCGGTCGCGCTGGCCGCGCGGGAGCGGCCGGACGTCGTCCTCATGGACGTGCGCATGCCGCGGATGGACGGCATCGCCGCGACCCGCGCGGTGGTGGCCGCCCGCCCGGAGACGCGGGTGCTGGTGCTGACCACCTTCGACCTCGACGAGTACGTGTACGCCGCCCTGGAGGCCGGGGCCAGCGCGTTCCTGCTCAAGGACGTCGGCCGCGACGACCTGGTGGCCGCCGTCCGCGTGGTGGCCGCCGGCGACGCGCTGCTCTCCCCCGGGGTGACCCGCCGGCTGCTGGCCGACTTCCTCCGCGCCCGGCCCTCGCCCGCGCCGGCCCAGCCGGTGGCCGGGCTCACCGCCCGCGAGCAGGAGACGCTCGCGCTGCTGGCCCGCGGCCTGTCCAACGCCGAGATCGCCGCCCGGCTGGTGGTCAGCGAGCACACCGTCAAGACCCACGTCGGCAACGTGCTGATGAAGCTGCACCTGCGCGACCGCATCCACGCGGTCATCTACGCCTACGAGCGCGGCATCGTCCGCCCGGGCGCGCCCGCCTGACTCCCCCGCCGGCGGGAGCGCCGCCGGTTCCTCCCCCGCGCGGGGGAGGCCGCGGTCCGCCGTCGCGGGGGAGGTCGGCCGGCGGCGGCGTCCCTAGCGTTCCCGGCGTCCGCCCCGCCGAGGAGGGAACCGCCGTGCTGCTGACCCGCACCGCCACCTGGTGTGCCCGCCACCGCCTGCTCGTCGTCGCCGTCTGGGCGGCGGTCCTCGTCGGCGGCCTGGCCGCCGCGCCGGCCCTGTTCGAGCGCCTCGACCCCTCCACCGGCACCGTGCCCGGCAGTGAGTCCGACCGGGGCGCCCGCCTGCTGGACGAGGCCGACGCCGACGGCGGCAGCATCTCCGCCGTGCTCGACGGCCGCCCGGCCGACGCCGCCTCCACCGCCGCGCTGACCGCCGACCTCGAGGAGCTGTGCGGCGTGGCCGCGGTGACGCCGCCGCTGCCGGCCCGCGACGGGCAGGCGGTCGCGCTGTCGGTCACCTTCGACGACTCGCCCGCCGGGGAGGCCGCCGTCGACGACGCGACCGCGCTGCTGCGCGCCGCCGACGCCCCCCGGGTGCTGGTGGGCGGCGGCGTGCTCCAGGACCGCGAGATGGAGGAGCAGGCCGCCGCCGACCTCGCCCGCGCCGAGCTGTTCAGCCTGCCGGTGGCCCTGGTGCTGCTGGTCGTGCTCTTCGGTGGCGTGGTCGCCGCCGGCATCCCGGTGCTGGTGGCCCTGGTCGGGGTGGGTGCCACGCTGCTCGCCCTGCTGGCCACCAGCGGGCTGGCCGACGTGTCGGTGTACGCGGTCAACGTGGTCACCATGCTCGGCCTCGGCCTGGCCGTCGACTACGCGCTGCTGCTGGTCGCCCGCTACCGGGAGGAGCGCTCGGGCGCGGAGCCGGCCGCGGCCCTGGAGCGCACGTTCGCCACCGCGGGCCGCACCGTCGCCTTCTCCGGGCTCACCGTCGCCGTCTCGCTGGCCGGACTGCTCCTGCTGCCCGATCCGTTCCTGCGCTCCATGGGCGTCGCCGGGCTGTCGGTGGTGCTGCTCGACGTGCTGGCGGCGCTGACCCTGCTCCCGGCCCTGCTCGCGCTGCTCGGGACGCGGATCCGCCCCGCGCGCGCCGCCCGCGCCGACCGGGGCGTGTTCGTCGGCATCGCCCGCCGGGTGCGGCGGCGGCCGCTGGCCGTCGCGCTCGCCGTGGGCGCGCTGCTCGCGCTGGCGGCGGTGCCCTTCCTCGGCGTGCGCTACGCCGACCCGGACGCGCGGTCGCTGCCCGTGGACTCCTCGTCCCGCCTGCTGGTGGAGACGGTGCAGAGTCGCTTCGACACCGACGCCGACGTCGACCCGGTGACCGTCGTCGCCCGCGGCCCGGTGGCCCCGGCGGCGCTGGGGGGCTACGCCGCGCGGCTGCGCGGGCTGGACGGCGTCCTCGCCGTCCGGACCTCCGCGGACCCGGGCGCGCCGGCCGTGGTCGAGCTGGTGCCCGAGGGCACCTCCCAGGGCCCGGCGGCGCTGCGGCTGGTGGCGCAGGTGCGGGCCACCGACGCCCCGGTGCCGGTGCTGGTCACCGGGGACGCCGCCCGGCTGGTCGACCACCAGGCCGCGCTCGCGCAGCGGCTGCCGTGGACGGTCGCAGTGGTCGCGGTGGGCACCGCGGTGCTGCTGTTCCTGTTCACCGGCTCGGTCGTCGTCCCGGTCAAGGCGCTCGTGCTCAGCGTGCTCAGCCTGGGGGCGAGCTTCGGCGCGCTGGTGTGGGTGTTCCAGGAGGGGCACCTCGGCGGGCTGGTCGGCACCGAGGCGCTGGGCAGCCTGAGCACCACCACGCCGGTGCTGGTGCTCGCCATCGGCTTCGGCCTGTCCATGGACTACGAGGTGTTCCTGCTCGGCCGCATCGCCGAGGTGTACCGGCGCACCGGGGACAACGACCTCGCCGTCGAGCAGGGGCTGCAGCGCACCGGCGGCACCGTCACCGCCGCGGCGCTGCTCATGGTCGTCGTCTTCGCCGGTTTCGTCGCCGGCGGCTTCTCCCCGGTCAAGCAGGTCGGCCTGGGCCTGGCCCTCGCGGTGGCCGTCGACGCCACGCTGGTGCGGCTGCTGCTGGTGCCCGCGGCGATGTCGCTCATGGGCCGCTGGAACTGGTGGGCGCCCCGCCCGCTGCGCCGGGTGCACGCCCGGTGGGGCCTGCACGACGGGCCGCGCGCCCGTCCGGGGGCGGTTCCTGCGCCGGCGTGAGCGCGGTGCGGCGGTTGAGGTCAACCCGGCCGCCGCCCTGCCGATGACTCCCCCGGGGCGCCCGACGTCCCCGTGGAGAGAGGGAGAGCGCCGTGGACGGTCTGGACGACATCGTCGAGGAGTTCCTGGTCGAGAGCCACGAGAACCTCGACCAGCTGGACACCGACCTGGTCGCGCTCGAGCAGGAGCCCGACTCCCGCGAGCGGATCTCCAGCATCTTCCGGACGATCCACACCATCAAGGGCACCAGCGGCTTCCTGGCCTTCCACCGGCTGGAGGAGGTCACCCACGTCGGGGAGAACATGCTCTCCCGGCTGCGGGACGGCGCGCTGGAGCTGACCCCGCAGCGGACCAGCGTGCTGCTGCGCATGGTCGACACCGTCCGCTCGCTGCTGGCGTCCATCGAGGGGTCCGGTGGCGAGGGCTCGGTGGACGTCTCCGCCGTCGTCGCCGACATCACCGCCGCCATGGAGGACGCGCCTGCGGCCGCCGTCGAGCCCCCGGCCGCCGTCGAGCCGCCCGCCCCCGCGGCCGAGGCGCCGGCCGTGCCCGCCCCGCGGCCGGCCCCCGCCGCCGAGGCCGTCCCCGAGGCCGTCCCCGAGGCCGCGCCCGACGGTGACGCCGCCCCGGCCGCGGCCGACACCGGCGGCGGGCAGGCCCGCCGCGGCGTCGCCGACAGCACCATCCGGGTGGACGTCGACCTGCTCGACGAGCTGATGCTGCTGGTCGGGGAGCTGGTGCTCACCCGCAACCAGATCGTCCAGTACGTCGGGCGCTCCAACGACACCGACCTGGTGCGCGCCTCGCAGCGGCTCAACCTGATCGCCAGCGAGCTGCAGGAGGGGGTCATGAAGACCCGCATGCAGCCGATCGACCACATCTGGTCCAAGCTGCCGCGGGTCGTCCGCGACCTGGGCCTGCAGTGCGGCAAGAGCGTCCGCCTCGACATGGAGGGCAGGGACACCGAGCTCGACAAGACGCTGCTGGAGGCGGTCAAGGACCCGCTGACCCACCTGGTCCGCAACTCCGTCGACCACGGCATCGAGTCGCCGGACCTCCGCCGGGCCGCCGGCAAGCCGGCCGAGGGCGTGCTCACCCTGCGCGCCAGGCACGAGAGCGGCCAGGTCGTCGTCGAGGTCGCCGACGACGGCGCGGGGATCGACCCGGCCCGGATCGGCGCCAAGGCCGTCGAGCACGGGCTGGTCAGCGCGGACGCCCTGGCCCGGATGAGCCCGCAGGACCTGCTGCAGATGATCTTCCTGCCCGGCTTCTCCACCGCCGCCGCGGTCACCAACGTCTCCGGACGCGGGGTCGGCATGGACGTGGTCAAGACCAACATCGAGTCCATCGGCGGCACCATCGAGGTCGAGTCGGTGCACGGGCAGGGCACCGTGTGCCGGCTGCGCATCCCGCTGACCCTGGCGATCGTCCCGGCGCTGACCGTGGAGTGCGCCGGCGACCGGTACGCCATCCCGCAGATCAGCCTGCAGGAGCTGGTCAGCCTGGACGCGGAGAAGGCCGCCAGCGCCGTCGAGGAGGTCGGCGGTGCGCCGGTCTACCGGCTGCGCGGCGAGCTGCTCCCGCTGGTCCGGCTCACCGACGTCCTGGGGCTCACCTCCGACCGGCACGACGGGCACGTGGTCATCGCCGTCCTGCGGTCGGAGGGCCGGCGGTTCGGCCTCGTCGTCGACCGGGTCATCAACACCGAGGAGATCGTGGTCAAGGCCGTCGGCGGCCAGCTCAAGGCGATCGGTCTGTACTCCGGCGCGACCGTGCTCGGCGACGGCACCGTGGCGCTCATCCTCGACGTGCAGGCCCTGGCCCGCCGGGCGCTGCGCACCGAGACCAGCGAGCGCCAGGAGTCCCGCGCGGCCGCGCTGCGCGCCGCGGCCGGCGACACGGAGCGCCAGCGGATGCTGCTGGCGGCCATCGGCGGGGCCCGCCGGGTCGCCATCCCGCTGGACACGGTCACCCGCCTGGAGCAGGTGCGCACCGAGTCGGTGGAGCGGGTCGGCAACCGCGAGGTCGTGCAGTACCGCGGGGCGATCCTGCCGATCGTCCGCCTCGACCGGCACCTGGGCTCCTACGGCGAGAGCGACCGCGAGGTCCTCGAGGTGATCGTCTACAGCGACCACGGCCGCAGCGTGGCCATCGTGGTCGAGGAGATCCTCGACATCGTCGACGGCGGGGCCGCCGTGCGCAGCGACATCGACGACATGGGCCTGCTCGGCTCGGCCGTCCTCGGCGACAAGGTGACGGAGCTGCTCGACGTCCGGGCCGCCATCCTCGCCGCCGACCCGGCGTTCTACTCGGCCCACCCCCGGCAGACGCCCGACGGCGTCCCCGCGTCCCTCCTGGAGGTCTGACCATGACCACTGCCGGATCCCTCGACAGCACGGCCCCCGCCATCGGCGGCCAGCTGGCCACCTTCTGGCTGGACGGCGACCTCTACGGCGTCGAGGTGGCGCACGTGCAGGAGGTGCTGAAGAGCCAGGGCCTGACGCGGGTGCCGCTGGCCCCGGCCGCCGTCGCCGGGTTGATCAACCTGCGCGGGCAGGTGGTCACCGCGATCGAGCTGCGCGAGCGGCTCGGCCGCCCGCCGCGGCCCGAGGACACCGCCGCCGTCGTCATCGTCGTCCGGCTGCACGGGGAGGCGGTCAGCCTGCTGGTCGACGCCATCGCCGACGTCGTGGACGTCGACCCCGCCGACTTCGAGGCGCCGCCGGACACCCTGGCCGGAGCCGGCCGGGAGCTGATCCGCGGTGCGTTCAAGCTCGACGGGCAGCTGCTGCTGGCCCTGGACGTGCACAAGGCGGTCAGCGCCTGAGGCCTTCCGGCCACTCTGCGTGATCGGATCGGGACCCAACCGGCCGGGACACGCAGGGGCCACCCGGACGGGGTCCTGCCGGAGGGTGACGGCCACGTGGCGCCGGCCGCCGGTCACGGCGAGCATGACGGGACCTACGTCCTGGGGAGCCGCCGTGCCCTACTCGCTGGTCAGTGCCGCCACGCTCGGGTTCGACCTGGTGCGCGTGCCGGACGGCCGGGCCGTCGCCGACGCCCTGCTCGCCGGGCTGGCCGCCGACCCGGCTGCCCTGGAGCGGCTGGCCGCCGTGCACCCCGCCGCCGGGCGCGACCGCGAGCAGCGCGCCACCGTGGCCGTCCGCGCCCGGAAGGCCCGGGAGCTGGCCGCCGCCGTCCCGCACCTGCGCACCGCCGCCGGCGCCCCGGCCGGGTCCGACCGCGCCGCGGTGCTGGTGGCCCAGCTCGAGCGCAGCACCATCGGGGACGCCGCGGCGCTGGAGCGGGTGCTCCGCGACGACGTCCTGGGCCCCGAGCACCCCGCGGTGGCGCTGGTCGACGAGCAGGTCCGGGACGCCGCGGCCGACGTCCTCGCCGACGCCGCGGTGGGCTCCTGGGCCGCCGGGGTGCTGCCCCCGCTGGTGCACCGCCAGCTCACCGGGCCCTTCGCCCTCGCCACGGCCACCGGCGTGCCCACCACCCCGGAGCTCGACCTGGGCCCGGCCGCCGGCGAGCTGGCCGGGCTGCTGACCGGCCTGCGCACCCTCGGCCCCGCCGGGCGGGCCCGCTGGCTGGCCGCCGTCGACGCCGTGCGCCACGAGCGCCGGCCGTGGGCGGCCGCCATGCACGAGGCGTCCTGGGCGGCGCACGTGTCCGGCCGCACCCGCACGCTGGCCACGACGCAGCTGCTCGCCGTCCGCGCCTTCCTGGACGCCGGCTTCACCGCCGCCGAGGCAGCCGGGGGTGCCTGGAACGCCGTCGCCGGATGCGTGCAGGCCGTCGTCATGGGCGACCTGCTCGACGCGTCCTCCGCCGGGGTGCTGGCCGTCCACCTCCCCTAGCAGCCCGCCGGGCGGGCCGTCCGGTGGGGTGACCCGGGACCGCGGCGCACCCGACTGCCCGGTCCTCCTGCGACACGGCCCACCCGCGGCCCTGGTGCCGCCCCGTGTGAGGCGCCGGGACGGCAGGCCCTGCGTCAGTCGGTGCCGGGGTCGGGGAAGCGGGCGCCGGCGGGCAGCTCGCCGCCGGCGTCGATCTCGGCGCTGCGGCCGACCAGGGTGACCGCGCCGTCCCCGCCCACCGTGGCCCGCTCGCCGACGACCACCTCGTTGTCCAGGACGGCACGGGTGACCGTCGCCCCGGCGCGGACCCGCACCCCGGGCAGCAGCACCGAGTCGACGACCCGGGCGCCGGCCTCCACGACCACGCCGGGCGACAGCACCGAGCCGTGCACGTCGCCGAGCACCCGGGTGCCGCCGGAGATGAGGCTGTTGTCGACGGCGGAGTCCAGCAGCACCCGGGCCGCGCTGTGCCGCCCGCCGCGGGTGTGCACCGCCCAGCGCGGGTCGTCGAGGTCCAGCGGCGGGTCGTCGGACAGGAACTCCTGGTGGGCCCGCCAGTAGGAGTCCACGGTGCCCACGTCGCGCCAGTAGCCGGCGGAGGGGTGGGCGCGGGCCGCGCCGTCGCCGGTCTGCGCGGGCAGCAGGTGGGTGCCGAGGTCCTCCAGCCCCTCCTCGCCGTGCTCGGCGCCGAGGTCCTCCAGCCGGTCCAGCGTCGGGCCGGGGGAGAAGACGAACACCTCGTTGGTCGCGGTCGTGGTGCTCGGCTCGTCGGGCTTGTACGCGTAGCCGGTGACCCGCCCGCCCTCGCCGACCTCCACGATGCCGTAGCGCGACGCGTCGTCCGCCGCGACCTCGGTGGTGACCATGGTGACCTCCGCACCGGACTCCAGGTGCGCGTCGACGACCTCGCGGTAGTCCAGCTTGTAGACGGCGTCGGCGCTGAGCACGACCAGCGCGTCGGCGGCGAAGTCGCGGACCAGCGGCGAGTAGCGCCACAGCGAGTTCGCCGTTCCCGAGACCCAGCCGCCGCGGTCGGTGCCCTGGTAGGGCGGCAGCACCAGCAGCCCGCCCTCCGTGCGGTCGAGGTCCCACGGCCGGCCGTTGGCCAGGTGCCGGGACAGCGACGCCGGGTGGTGCTGCACGGACACCCACACGTCGGGCAGCTGGGAGTGCTGGCAGTTGCTCAGCGGGAAGTCGATCAGCCGGTACACCCCGGCGAAGGGGACGGCCGGCTTGGCGCGCTGCTCGGTGAGCAGCTCGAGGCGGCCGCCGGCACCGCCGGCCAGGACGAGGACGAGGACCCGGGGGAGTGCCATGCCCGGCCGCTACCCGCCCCGGCGACGTTCACCCGCCGGGCGCCCGGGCGACTCGTCGACAGCGGCGGGGCGCTGACCGGGTGGAGTGCGCGCCGGGCGCACCGGATCCCCGTGATCGGCTCAAGGACGGCCGGGAGGCGGCCGACAACACCGGGGACAGGCACCGACCCGGGCGGACGCCGGACACCGGCGGACCGCCGGGCGCGTCCCGCCCCGGCCCTCCGGGCGGGTGCCGACCCAGACCGCCGGCTCGCCCCTGGCCGGCACCCCGCAGGGGGAGACGGAGGACGCATGGACCCGATCCGGGTGCTGGTCGTGGACGACTCGGTGGTCGTCCGCAAGATCGTCACCGACGTCCTGTCGGAGGACCCTCAGATCGAGGTCGTGGGCACCGCGGTCAACGGCCGCATCGCCGTCGGCAAGCTGGAGCAGCTCAGGCCCGACCTGGTCACGATGGACATCGAGATGCCGGAGATGAACGGCATCGAGGCGGTCCGGGCCATCCGCGCCCGCGCGGGCGGGGAGCGGCACAGCCGGGTGCCGATCATCATGTTCAGCACGCTCACCGAGCGGGGCGCGTCGGCCACCCTGGACGCGCTGTCCGCCGGCGCCAACGACTACGTCACCAAGCCGGCCAACGTGGGCAGCGTCGCCGCCTCGATGGAGAGCGTGCGCCAGCAGCTCACCCCCAGGATCAAGGCCCTCACCGGGCGCCCGGTCACCGCCTCCCCGTCGCGGGCGGCCGCGCCCGCACCGGCCGCCGTCCGGCCGCCCGCACCGCGCGCCGGCGCGGCCAAGCAGCCCGCTGTCCTGGTGGTCGGGTCCTCGACCGGCGGCCCGGAGGCCCTCGCCCGGGTGCTGCCGGCCCTGCCGGCGTCCCTGCCCGTGCCGGTGCTGGTCGTGCAGCACATGCCGCCGGTGTTCACCCGCCAGTTCGCCCAGCGGCTGGACCGGCTGTGCGCCCTGCGCGTCGTCGAGGCCGTCGACGGCACCCCGCTGGCGCCGGGCACCGTGCACCTGGCCCCCGGCGACCACCACCTGACCGTCCGCCGGACCCCCCGCGGCCTGTACACCGCCCTGGACCAGGCGCCGCCGGAGAACTTCTGCCGGCCCGCCGTCGACCCGCTGTTCCGCTCCGCGGTCGAGGCCTTCGACGGCGCCGTCCTGGGCGTCGTGCTCACCGGCATGGGCGCCGACGGGCGGGTCGGCGCCGGGCGCGTCCGGGAGGCCGGCGGCGAGGTCGTCGTCCAGGACCAGGCCACCTCCGTGGTCTGGGGGATGCCCGGTGCCGTGGCCACGGCCGGCTTCGCCGACGAGGTGCTGCCGCTGGACCGGGTCGCCGAGGCCGTCCTGCGGCGGCTCACCGGGCCACGCCTGGCGACCCCCCGGAGCCCCGTTCCTGCCACCACGGGAGGACGACGATGACCCTCACCACCACCAGCTTCGACTGGGTCCGCCAGCTGGTGCACCGGGAGAGCGCGATCGTGCTGGCCCCGGGCAAGGAGTACCTGGTGGAGGCCCGGCTGCTGCCGATCGCCCGCTCCATGGGGCTGCCCGACGTCGGCCAGCTGGTCGACTCGGTGCGCACCCGACCCAGCCCGGAGTCCACCCGGAAGATCGTCGAGGCGCTCACCACCAACGAGACGTCCTGGTTCCGGGACGGCGACCCGTTCACCGCGCTCACCTCGACGGTGCTGCCCGCCCTGCTGGCCGCCCGCGGCCCGGCCGAGCGGCTGCAGATCTGGTCGGCGGCCTGCTCCAGCGGCCAGGAGCCCTACACGATCGCGATGCTGCTCGAGGACGCGATGCCGTACGCCTCCACCCGGGCCTCCATCACCGCGACCGACCTCTCCCGCGCGATGGTCGAGCGCACCCGGGCGGGCAGGTTCAGCCAGCTGGAGGTCAACCGGGGGCTGCCGGCGCCGATGCTGGTGCGGCACTTCACCCGCGCCGGCAGCGAGTGGCAGGTGTCCCCGTCGCTGCGCCGGATGGTCAGCGCCAGCGAGTGCAACCTGGCCGCCCCGCTGCCGCGGATGGGCCCGTTCGACGTGGTCTACCTGCGCAACGTCCTCATCTACTTCGACCTGCCCACCAAGCAGGCGATCCTCCGCCGGGTGCGCGCGCTCATGCGCCCCGACGGGTGGCTGTTCCTCGGTGCCGCCGAGACCACCCTCGGCGTCAACGACTCCTGGGAGCGGGTCGTGGTCGGCCGCAGCTCCGCCTACCGCCCGCTGAAGGGGGCCTGACGTGCGTGCCTTGGTGATCGACGACTCCCGCGCGATGCGCCGGATCGTGGGCGCGGCCCTGGAGGGTCTCGGCTACGAGACCCGCCAGGCCGGCCACGGCCGGGAGGCGCTGGACGTGCTGCAGGAGGGCTGGACGCCGGACCTGTGCACGATCGACTGGAACATGCCGGTCATGGACGGGCTGCAGTTCGTCTCCGCGGTCCGGGCCAACCCGGCCTGGCGCCGGCTCACGCTGATGATGGTGACCTCGGAGAGCGAGCAAGGGCAGATCGTGAGGGCGCTGGCCGCCGGCGCGCACGAGTACGTCATCAAGCCGTTCACCGCCGACGCGCTGCGCGACAAGCTCGCACTCCTCGGCATGCTGCCCGAGGAGGCCGTCCTGTGACCGCGGTCCAGCACCCCCCGCTCGACACCGGCGAGCGCCGCCGGACCGGCGACGCCCGCACGCTGATCACCTCGCTGATCGACCCGGCCACCGTGGAGGCCATCGCCGTCGACGCGTGGGTCGCGCTGGTCGGCGAGGAGGAGCTGCTGGTCCCCGTCCCCGGTGACCTGCCGGCCGACACGCTGTCCGCGTGGGTCGACGTCGTCGGCCCGTGGACGGGCAGCGTCGTGCTGACCACCGGCCGGCAGACCGCCGCCGACCTGACCCGGGCACTGCTGCGCGAGGCCGCGCCCGAGCTGCTCGACCACGAGGACGTCGCCGACGCCTTCGGCGAGATCGCCAACGTGGTCGGCGGCAACGTCAAGGCCGCCCTGCCCGGGCCCTCGACCCTCGGACTGCCCGAGGTCGGACCGGCCCCCGCGGTCCGCCACCCGGAGGACGTCTGCCGCATCGACGTCCTGTGGCGCGGCCAGCCCCTGGCCGTGTCCGTGCAGGGCGCCCTGCCGTCCCTGCCCACCCCGCACGACAACCCGCACCCGAACGGAGCGTCCTTGTGAAGATCCTCGTCGCCGACGACAGCCGCGTGATGCGGCAGATCGTCATCCGCACACTCCGCCAGGCCGGCTACGACGACCACGAGATCGTCGAGGCCGAGGACGGCGCCGACGCGCTGGCCAAGGTCTCGTCGGAGGAGCCGGACCTGGTCCTGTCGGACTGGAACATGCCGAACATGAGCGGTCTGGAGTGCCTGCAGGCGCTGCGCTCGGCCGGCTCGCGCGTCCCGTTCGGCTTCGTCACCTCCGAGGGGTCGCCGGACATGCGCGAGAAGGCCGCCAACGCCGGCGCGCTGTTCCTCATCGCCAAGCCGTTCACCGCGGACACCTTCACCGAGCACCTGGACGGGGTGATCGCATGAGCGCCCCGCTGACCGTGGTCCTGCCCGACGCCAAGGCGGTCAAGGACATGCTCACCGGCCTGACCGGCAAGCCCGTCGCGGTGATGCCGGGCGCGCCGGTCACCCCGACGCCGCGGTCGCCGGTGGCGGTGGCCGTCTACGTCGACCCGCACCTGTCGGTCAACGCCCTGTGCGTCCTGGACCTCGGCGCGTCGGCCTACACCGGCGCCGCGCTGGCGCTGCTGCCCCCCGGCGGCGCGCAGGACGCCGTCGCGGAGGACGGCGAGCTGACCGAGATGCTCACCGAGGCGCTGCACGAGGTCGTCAACGTCCTCTCCGCGCTGTTCAACGTGCCCGGGGCGCCGCACTCCAAGCTGCACCGGCTGTACGCGCCCGGCGACGAGCTGCCCGGCGACCTCGCCGGCATGCTGGCCGCCTTCAACCGGCTGGACCTGGCCATCGAGGTCCCCGGGTACGGCAAGGGCGCTCTCTCGCTGGTCGTCCCCTCCGGGGTCTGACCGGCAGCACACGCCCCGGGACGGCGCAGGAGCACGCCTCCCGCCGTCCCGGGCGCACGACCACGACGACCCCGGGGCCAGGGCCCCGGGGTCGTCGGTGTCTCAGGTGAGTGCGGGCTCGCGGTCCTCGGTGGCCGTGGGCAGGCAGGCCCACACGTGCTTGCAGCCGTCGTCGACGTACCAGCCGTGGGCCACCGACAGCCGGGCCACCAGGTAGAGGCCCAGGCCGCCCTGGGCAGGGTCCCGGCCGACCGCCGGACTGGGCAGCGTCTCGGGGTCCCGGTCGCTCACGTCGAGCAGCCAGCCGCCGCTGCCGGCGACCACCGTGGCCACGACCGGGGACAACCCGTGCCGCAGCGCGTTGGACGCCAGCTCGTCGAAGGCCAGGACCAGCCGCTCGGCGTCCGTGTCGTCGTCACCGTCCGGCGCGATGCCCACGCCGTCCAACCGGGCACGCAGGACCGCACGCGCCGCCGGGAGCTCGGCGACGGCCTGGAGGTCCCAGCGCCACACCTCTCCCCGCCCGTCCGGTAGCGGGCGCAACGGCCATGCGAGTCGCCCCACTGCCCTCTCCCCGTCCGTCGCTGTCTCCGACTCCCCCCGGGGTGCCCACGCGGCTGGGGGCTCAACCGTGCGACGGGGGTTTCCGACCACCCGGAGTGACGTGGCTCTCGTCCAGGCGGGTCAGCTGCGGGCGGCGGCGTCACGGACGGCGGCCGCCACCGCCTCGACGCCCTGCGACGCCCAGATGACCGAGTAGTGGTTGGTGTCGGGCACCTCGCGCGCGGTGATCCCGCTGCGCTCCAGGCCCAGCTGGGCCAGCCGCACCTCGTCGTAGAGCCCGGGGGTCTGGTCGAGCAGCCCGCGGGTCGCCCACAGCAGGGTCGCGGGCACCGGCAGGTCGGTGGTCGCCTCCAGGACCCGCTCGTTGCGCAGCACGTCGCCGCCGTCGACCCGGACCGCCTCGGGCACGCACGCGCTGCGCAGCGCCGGGGGCTCGCCGACCGTGCTCCCGGGTGCCGGGCTCTGCACCATGTCCCGCGCCAGGTAGGCCGCGACCGACGGGACGTCGACCCACGGGCCGACCGCCGGGTGCTGGGCCCAGAAGGCCCGCACCGCGGCCAGGTCGGGGAAGGTCATGCCGAGCCGGGCGAGCGAGGGGCCGAGGAAGGCCGACAGCATCGCGTCCAGGTCGGCCCCGGGCGGCTGCGGGAGGGCCAGCCCCCCGTCGACCAGCACCAGGCCGTGCACCCGGTCGCGGGCGGTGCCGGCGGTCGCCAGCGCGGCGACGAAGGCCCCCATGGAGTGGCCCACGAGCACCGCGGCCTCGGCCCCGGCGTCCCGGTCGGCGCCGAGGTGGTCGAGCAGGGCGGCGACGTCGGCGGCGTGCGCCTCGATGCCGTACGGGCCGGGCAGGCCGGCCGAGGCGGCCCGGCCGCGCAGGTCCGGGGCGACCACCTCGAACCCGCCGGCGAGCGCGCCGGCCACCCGCGCCCAGGCCATCGCGTTGCCGGTGATGCCGTGCAGCAGGACGGCGATCGGCGCGCCGGGGGCGTCGGCGGCCCAGTGCAGCGCGGCCAGTTGGCCCCCCTGCACGGGGACGGAGATCAGCTCGGGATCACGGGCGGGGTCGGTCACGGTGCCCACCCTGCCCGGACCCCGCCCCGGTCGCAGCCCGTGCCCACCCGCCGGCCGGCCAGGTGGCCCCGGTGCAGTGGCCCGCGCCGAGCCTGCGAGGCGTGGGGGGCACCGGGGTCCTCTCTCAGTCCGGGTGGCGCAGCAGGTAGCGGCCGAAGTGCGGGACGGTGAAGGCGATCTGGCCCCGCTCGGCGGAGTACACCAGGCCCTTCTTGATCAGCGAGTCGCGGGCAGGGGAGAGCGACGCCGGCTTGCGGCCCAGCGCGGCCGCCACCTCCGACGTCGCCACCGCGGAGCCGCCCGGTCCGCCCAGGTCGGCCATCGCGCGCATGTACTCCCGCTCGGCCGGGGTGGCCCGGTCGTAGCGCGAGCCGAAGAAGCCCACCGCCAGCTCGGCCTCGGCGACCGGCGCGGCCACCCGCACGTCGGCGGCGGTGATGGGGGAGGCGGCGGCGACGTCCCAGGTGACCTTGCCGTAGGCCTGCACGAAGTACGGGTAGCCGTCGGCGGCCGCGTACAGGGCGTCCAGCGCCTCGGCCTCGAAGGCCACGTCCTCCCGCTCGGCCGGGGCGAGCAGGGCCCGGTCGGCGGCGGGCCGGTCCAGCCGGTCGATGCGCAGGTAGCGGAAGAGCCGCTCGGAGTAGCTCTTGGACGCCGACAGCACCGCGGGCAGGTGCGGCAGCCCGGCGCCGACGACGATCAGGGGCGCGCCCTGCTGGGACAGCTCGTGGCAGGCCGCGCAGATGGCGGACACGTCGTCGGCCTGCACGTCCTGCATCTCGTCGATGAACAGCGCGATGCCGCGGCCGACGTCGGCGGCCAGCCCGGCGGCGTCGCTGAGCAGTTCGACCAGGTCGATCTCCATGTCGCCGGAGTCGGCCCGCCCGGTGGTGGCCGGGACGTCGATGCCCGGCTGCCAGCGGTCCCGCAGCCTGGCGGCCCCGCCGTCCCCGGCGACCGCGCGCTGCGCGAAGGCCCGGAGGGTGCCGAGGACGGCGTCCATCGAGTCCTGGTCGGGGTGCCGCAGCTCGCGCAGCGCCATGTGCAGAGCCGAGGAGACCGGCCGGCGCAGCGACTGCTCCGGCCGCGCCTCGACCTTGCCGGTGCCCCAGCCGCGTCCGATCGCCGCCGAGCGCAGCTGGTTGAGCAGCACCGTCTTGCCCACCCCGCGCAGTCCGGTGAGCACCAGCGAGCGCTCCGGGCGGCCGCGGGCGATCCGCTCCAGGACGACGTCGAACGCCGACAGCTCGGCGTCGCGGCCGGCCAGCTCGGGCGGCCGCTGGCCGGCGCCTGGGGCGTACGGGTTCCGCACGGGGTCCACGTCGAGCACCGTATGGCCTCGTCTAGCCGCGCGGCTAGACCCGCGTAGACCGGGCTAGGACGAGTCGACCAGTGTGGCGAGGTGCGCGGCCAGCACCGTGCGCGCCCGGCCCGGCGGGAGCACCGACGGGCGGGTCAGCGCGTGCACGGCCAGCCCGTCCACCACGGCGTACAGCCGCTCGCCCTCCAGGTCGACGTCGAGGTCCGCGCGGGCCACCCCCTCGGCGACGAGGACCCGCACCACCTCGGTGCAGAACCCGTGCAGCTCGCCGGCCGACCGGTCGCGCAGCTCGGCCAGGGCCGGGTCGACCAGCGCCCGCGCGGTGAGGGCCAGCCACACCTCGGCCTCCGCCCGGCGCTCGTCGTCCAGCGGCAGGGCCTCCTCCAGCACCCGCAGCAGCCGCGGCACGAGGGGGCCACCGGCCGCGGCCGCCGCCTCGGCCCGGGACCGGGCCCGCTCCACCACCCGCGTCATCGCGACGTGCAGCAGCTCGTCCTGGGTGGCGAACCAGTGCCGCAGGGCGCCCATCGAGGTGCCCGCCTCCCGGGCGACGGCCCGCACCGAGGCGGCCTGGACGCCGTCGCGCCGGATGACCCGCCAGACCGCCTCGGTCAGCTCCCGGCGCCGCTGCTCGGCGTCCACGATGCGGGGCACGGCTCTTGATAGCACGACTGTGCTAGCTTGGCTCGACAGCACAGTCGTGCTGCCAACGACGGGGGGTCCCGGTGGAGCTCGCGGTGCTGCTGTCGCTGGCCGGCCTGGCGCTCGTCGACAGCACGAGCATCGGCACCCTCGTGCTCCCCGTGTGGCTGATGGCGGCACCGGGCCGGGTGCGGGTCGGCCGCATCCTCACCTTCCTGGGCGCGGTCGCCTCGTGCTACCTGCTCATCGGCGTGGCGCTGCTGCTCGGCGCGGCCGAGCTGGCCGGCCCGGTCGCCGCGGCCCTGGACAGCACCGCCGGGCGGGTCGTGCAGCTGGTCGCCGGCGGGGTGCTGGTGGTGCTGGGGCTCACCGTGGAGCCGTGGACGGCGGCCGGCAAGGAGCGGCGCCGGGCGGCGCGCGCCGCCCGCGGCCCCGGCCGGCTGGCCCGCTGGCGGGACCGGGTCCGGGGGGAGGAGTCCGGCGGCGGCGGGGCGGTCGTGGCCCTGGCGGTCACCGCGGTCGGGGTCGAGGCCGCCTCGATGCTGCCCTACCTGGCCGCGATCGCCCTGCTGGTGACCTCCGGGCTGGGCACCGTCCCGATGGTCGCCGTGCTGGCCGGCTACTGCCTGCTGATGGTCCTGCCCGCGCTGGTGCTGCTCGCCCTGCGCGTGGCACTGCACGAGCGGGTCGCCCCGCTGCTCGCCCGGGTCGAACGGCTGCTGTCGCGCGGTTCGGGGGAGACCGTCGCCTGGGTGCTGTTCCTGGTCGGCCTCTACCTGGTGGGGGACGCGCTGCCGGTGGGCTGATGCCGGCGTCCGGGGTGCTGCCGGCCCGCCTCGCTAGCGTGGACGGGGTGCTGAGGTTCGCAGTCAAGGTCGCTCTCATGGCCGTCGTCTTCTGGGGCGTCACCCGGGTCGTCGCCGGCATCACCGTGGTCCCCAACCCGCAGGGACCGCTCGGCGAGCCGGGCACCTGGCTGTGGATCGCGCTGCTGTTCGCCGTGGTCAACGCCGTCGTCGGGCCGGTCCTGCGGCTGCTGTCGCTGCCGTTCGTGCTGGTCACGCTCGGCCTGTTCCTGCTCGTGGTGAACGCCGCGCTGCTCGGCACGACCGCCGCCATCAGCGACCGGCTGCACGTCGACGGCGTGGGCGCGGCCGTCCTCGGCGGGCTGCTGCTGGCGATCGGCGGCTGGGTCGCCGACCAGCTGACCGAACGGCGCTGAGCCGGACCCCTCGCAGAGGCCCGCCACGAGCCCGCGAGTGGTGGGGGGCGAGGGGGTCCTTCTACTAGCGTCGGGCGACATGACCCGCACCACCGGCGCGGTCCCGGCGATCCCGGTACCGGCCCCCGCGGAGGACGGCACGCCCGCCGCCGCGACCGAGCTCGCCGCCCTCGAGGCGGCACGTGCCGAGAAGCGCCTCCTGCTGGAGCGCGCCGCCGCCGATGCGATGACCGGCGCCCCGGGGCTGCCGGCCGGGTGCGGCGCCGACGACGTCCCGGCGCTGCTGCGCCGCTACTACTGGAGCGAGCCGGCCGCCGAGGTCCAGGGCCACGACCCGGCCGACCTCGCCGCGCTGGCGCTGCGCCACCTGCGGCTGGCCGAGGTACGCCCGCAGGGGTCGGCCACGGTCGACGTCCAGGAGCTGCCCGCCCGGGACGGCGGCACGCCCCGCGCGCTGGTGCTGGTGGTCACCGACGACATGCCGTTCCTCGTCGACTCGGTGACCGCCGAGGTGGTGCGGCAGGGCTTCGGCCTGGAGCACGTCGTCCACCCGGTCCTGGTCGTGCGCCGCGACGTGACCGGTCGGATCCGCGCGTTCTGCGACAGCGCCGACCCGCTGGCCTGCGGCACCGACGCGCTCGCCGAGTCCTGGATGGCCGTCCTGCTCGACGGGCCGCTGGACGAGGAGGCCAGCGCCGACCTGGTCGCCGGGCTGCGGACCGTGCTGGGCGACGTCCGCGCCGTGCACGAGGACGCCGACCGGATGCGGGCCCGTGCCCTGGAGCTGGCCGACCGGCTGGACCGGGCGGGGTCCGGGGGGTCCGCCGACCCCGCCGACGACCCGGCGGAGGCCGCCGAGCTGCTGCGCTGGCTCACCGACGGCAACTTCGTCTTCCTCGGCGCCCGCGACGTCGACCTGGAGCGCGCCCGCGGCCGGGTGAGCGCGCGTCCGGTCGCCGGCAGCGGCCTGGGCGTGCTGCGCGGGGACGCCGACGTCTCCACCGCCCCGGAGGCCGCCCCGGGTGGCACGCTGCTCGCGGTGACCAAGGCCGACACCCGCTCCACGGTGCACCGCCGCACGTGGCTGGACCTGGTCACGGTCACCCTGCCGGCCGAGGGCGGCGGTCCGGCCCGGCAGCACCGCCTGGTCGGCCTGTTCCCGACGGCGGCCGCCGCGCACCCGGTCCGCGAGGTGCCGCTGGTGCGCCGCCGGGCGGCCGAGGTGCTGGCGCGCTCCGGCGTGCCCGCCGACAGCCACACCGGCAAGGAGCTGCTCGGCGTCCTGGAGACCTACCCGCGCGACGAGCTCTTCCAGGTCGGCACCGACGAGCTGCTGCCGGTGGCGCTCGCCGTGCTGTACCTGCAGGAACGCCGGCAGACCCGGCTGTTCCTGCGCCAGGACCCCGGCGGCCGGTTCTGGTCGGCGATCGTCTTCCTGCCCCGGGACCGGTACACCACGCAGGTCCGCACCCAGGTGCAGCAGCTGCTGCTCGAGCGGCTGGGCGGCTCCAGCATCGAGTACACCGCCCGGGTCACCGAGTCGGTGCTGGCCCGGCTGCACTTCGTCGTCCGCCCGCCGGTGGCGCGCGGCGGGCCGGCGACGCTGCCCGACGTCGACGTGCCCGCGCTGCAGGAGGCGCTCACCGCCGTCGTCCGCAGCTGGACCGACGAGCTCGCCGACGCGCTCACCGCCCGGTACGGCGCCGACGGCGAGCGCCGCTTCGCCCGGGTCGCCGACGCCTTCCCCGGCGCCTACCAGGAGGACTTCCCGGCCACCACCGCCGTCGAGGACCTCGAGCGGCTCGACGGGCTGGCCGAGGGGGAGCTGGGCCTGGTGCTGCGCCGCGGCTCCTCGGCCGCCGAGCCGCGGCTGGCCGTCTTCCGGGTGGGCCGGCGGCTGCTGCTGTCCGACGTGCTGCCGATGCTGCAGCACCTCGGCGTCGACGTCGTCGACGAGCGGCCCTACGAGATCGACCGGATCGGCGCCCCGCTGGCCTGGATCTACGACTTCGGGCTCACCGCGCCGGCCGGCGAGCTGCCCTTCCCCGGCTCGCTGCCCGAGCGGTTCACCGAGGCGCTGTCCGCGGTGTGGCGCGGCGACGCCGAGGACGACGGCCTGGGTGCCCTGGTGCTCCTGGCCGGGCTCAACTGGCGCCAGGTGACCGTGGTGCGGGCCTACGTGCAGTGGCTGCGCCAGGCCGGGCTGCCGTTCGGGCAGGGCTACGTGGAGACCACGCTGGCCGCCCACCCGGACGTCGTCGCCCGCCTGGTCGCGCTGTTCGAGACCCGCTTCCACCCCCAGCGGGAGACCGGGCGGGCCGCGCGCACCGACGAGCTGGTCGCCTCGCTGCGCGAGGCCATCGGCGCGGTCGAGTCCCTGGACGCCGACCGGGTGCTCACCGCCATGCTCGCCGCCGTCCTGGCCACCCAGCGCACCACCTACTACGCGGGCGGCCCGCTCGCCCTCAAGCTGCACCCCGCCCAGGTGCCCGACGTCCCCGAGCCGCGGCCGGCCCGCGAGGTGTGGGTCAGCTCGCCGCGGGTCGCCGGTGTGCACCTGCGCTTCGGCGCGGTCGCCCGCGGCGGGCTGCGCTGGTCCGACCGGCACGAGGACCTGCGCACCGAGGTGCTCGGCCTGGTCAAGGCGCAGATGGTGAAGAACACCGTCATCGTGCCCACCGGCGCCAAGGGCGGGTTCGTCGTCCGCCGGCCACCGCCGGAGTCCGACGGCCGGGACGCCTGGCTGGCCGAGGGGCAGGCCTGCTACCGGCTGTTCATCGGCGCGCTGCTGTCCCTCACCGACAACCTGCTCGACGGCGAGGTGGTCCCGCCGGAGCGGGTGGTCCGCCACGACGGCGACGACACCTACCTGGTCGTCGCCGCGGACAAGGGGACGGCGACCTTCTCCGACCTGGCCAACGCCGTCGCGCTGCAGCGCGGCTTCTGGCTGGGCGACGCGTTCGCCTCCGGCGGCTCGGTCGGCTACGACCACAAGGCCATGGGCATCACCGCCCGCGGCGCCTGGGAGTCGGTGACCCGGCACTTCCGCGAGCTCGACCTCGACGTCCAGTCGCAGGACTTCACCGTCGTGGGCGTGGGCGACATGTCCGGCGACGTGTTCGGCAACGGGATGCTGCTCAGCGAGCACATCCGGCTGGTCGCCGCCTTCGACCACCGGCACGTGTTCGTCGACCCCACCCCGGACGCCGCGACGTCGTTCGCCGAGCGACGCCGGCTGTTCGACCTGCCGCGCTCCTCGTGGGCCGACTACGACCCGACGCTGATCAGCCCGGGCGGCGGGGTGTGGCCGCGGACGGCGAAGGCCGTGCCGGTCAGCGAGCCGATGCGGGCGGCGCTCGGGCTGCCCGACGACGCCGACACGCTCTCCCCGGTCGAGCTGGTCCGGGCGGTGCTGCTCGCCCCGGTGGACCTGCTGTTCAACGGCGGCATCGGCACCTACGTCAAGGCCTCGACCGAGAGTGCCCTCGACGTGGGGGACAAGGCCAACGACGCGGTGCGGGTCGACGGCCGGGACCTGCGGGTGCGGGTGGTGGGGGAGGGCGGCAACCTCGGCCTCACCCAGCGCGGCCGGGTCGAGTACGCGCTGGCCGGCGGCCGGGTGAACACCGACGCCATCGACAACTCCGCCGGCGTGGACACCTCCGACCACGAGGTCAACATCAAGATCGCGCTGGGCCGGGTGGTCGAGGCGGGTGAGCTGGACGCCGAGGGCCGCGCCGCGCTGCTGGGGGAGATGACCGACGAGGTCGCCGTCGCCGTCCTGACCGACAACCACGCGCAGAACGCGGCCCTGGCGGTCGAGACCACGTCGGCGCGCAGCCTGCTGGACGCGCACGCGCGCTTCCTGCGGGCCCTGGAGCGCTCCGGGCGGCTGGCCCGCAGCGTGGAGTCCCTCCCCGACGACCGCCAGCTCACCGAGCGGCGGCGCGACGGGCAGGCGCTGACCAGCCCGGAGCTGTGCGTGCTGCTGGCCTACGCCAAGCTGGAGGCCGGCGACGCCGTCCTCGCCTCCGGGCTGCCCGACGACCCGACCCTGGAGGAGCTGCTGGTCGGCTACTTCCCGGCCGCGCTGCGCCGGCGCTTCCCGCAGGCGATCACCCGGCACCCGCTGCGGCGGGAGATCGTCGCGACCGCGCTGACCAACCGGGCGGTCAACCTGGCCGGGGTCTCCGGGCTGTTCCGGCTGGCCGAGGAGACCGGCGTGCCCCTGGCCGGGGTGGTGCGCGCGCACGCGGCGGCCCGGGCGGTGTTCGACGTCGACCGTCTCTGGGACGCCGTCCGCCCGCTGGACAACCGCGTGCCGGCGGCCACCCAGGTCGAGCTGCGCACCGAGGCGACCCGGCTGGCCGAGCGGGCGGCCCGCTGGCTGCTGCGGCTGCCGGAGCTGACCGCCGGGGAGGCGACCCCGCTGGGCGCCGTGACGGACCGGTTCGCCGCACCGGTGGCCGCGGTGCGGGCCGGGCTGGCGTCCTGGCTGCTCGGCGCCGAGGCCGAGGCGCACGCCGCGCGGAGCGCCCGGCTGCAGGCGGCCGGGGTGCCCGCGGCGCTGGCCGCCGAGGTGGCCGCGGCGCCGCTGCTGCCGGCCGCGCTGGACCTCGCCGTCGTCGCCGAGCGCACCGGCGCGCCGATCGAGCTGGCCGGCCGGGTGCACCAGGCCGTGGCCGAGCGGCTGGCCCTGGTGCCGCTGCGCGAGCTGGTCGTCGCGCTGCCCCGCGACCGCCGCTGGCCGTCGATGGCGCGCGCCTCGCTGCGCGACGACCTGGCCACCGAGCAGGCCGCACTGACCGCCGAGGTGCTCGCCGACCGCCGCGGCGCCGCCGAGGACGCCGGGGAGCTCCTCGGGCGCTGGGTGTCCGGCTGGGACGGCGCGCAGCAGCGGGCGGCCGCCCAGCTGGTCGACATCGCGGCGGGGGACCGCCAGGAGCTGGCCGAGCTGCTCGTCGCCGTCCGCACCCTGCGCGGCCTGCGCCGCCGCACCTGAGCCCCTGGGCCCGGCGTCGAGCGTCGTCTACCGCCGTCTCGCGCCGGAGCGACAGGGCGGTGGACACCGGTCGACGGCGGCCGCCGAGGTCTGTCTGCCGGTCTCTAGCCGTGGCGGTAGACGGGGCCAGACGGCATCAGAGAGGGGGACGGCGCTCGCCGAAGCGGGTCGCCCGCTCGAAGGCGTGGCCGACCTCCAGCACCCGCCGGTCGGCCCGCGGCGGGGCCACCACCTGCAGCCCGACCGGCAGCCCGTCCGGGGTGAAGCCGCCGGGCACCGAGAGCGCCGGGCACCCGGTCGGGGTGATCAGCGTGCAGGACCGCATCCAGGCCAGGTAGTCCGGCAGCGGCTCCCCGGCGATCTCCGCCGGGTACTCCAGCTCCACCGGGAAGGGCAGCACCTGCGTCGTCGGCGCCAGCAGCACGTCGTAGCGGTCGAAGAAGCCGACGACCCGTTCGTAGAGGGCGGTGTGCGCGAGCTCCGCGCGCGCCACGTCCGCGCCGGTCAGCTCCGCGCCCATCGCGGCGTTCCAGCGGATCGACTCCTTGAGCCCGTCGGGGTGCCGCCGGGCCAGGTCGCTGAACGTGGCGTCGAACAGCCAGGCCCGCAGCGTGCCGAACACGTCGTCGGCGCCGGAGAGGTCCGGGCAGTCGGCCTCCACCGTGGCGCCGAGCTCCTCGAACACCGCCACGCTCGCCGACAGCACCGCCGTGACCGCCGGGTCCACCCGCACCCGCCCGCCCAGGTCCGGCGCCCAGGCCACCCGCAGCCCGTCGAGGCGTTCCGGCAGCGCCGCGGCGAACCGGGCACCGGGGTCGTCGAGGGAGATCGGCACCCGCCGGTCGGGTCCGGCCAGCGCCGACAGCACCAGCGCGACGTCGGCCACGGTGCGGCCCATCGGGCCCTGCACGGACATCTGCGACCAGCCCATCGGGGCCGGCCACGTGGGCACCCGGCCCGGCGTGGGCCGCAGCCCGACGACGTTGCAGAACGCCGCCGGGTTGCGCAGTGACCCGCCGAAATCGCTGCCCTCGGCCACCGGCACGAACCCGGCCGCCAGCGCCGCGGCGGCGCCGCCGCTGGACCCCCCCGCCGACAGGCCGTGCCGGTGCGGGTTGTGCGTGGCGCCGAACAGCGGGTTGAAGGTGTGCGAGCCGGCCGCGAACTCCGGGACGTTGGTCTTGCCGACCCGCACCGCGCCGGCCGCGCGCAGCCGGGCGACCACCAGCTCGTCCTCCGCCGGCACGGTGTCGGCCAGCGGCGAGCCCCAGGTGGTGCGCATCCCGCCGGTGGCGTGCGTGTCCTTGTGCGCCACCGGCAGGCCGTGCAGCGGACCGACGTCCTCACCCGCGGCCAGCCGGGCGTCGGCGGCGTCCGCCGCCGCGCGAGCACCGTCGGCGTCCAGCGTGACCACCGCGTTGACCTGCCCGTCGAGCCGGTCGATGCGCTCCAGGCAGGCGTCGGTCAGCTCCCGCGCGGACAGCTGCCGGGAGCGGATCAGTCCCGCCAGCTCGGTCGCGGAGCGCAGGCACAGCTCGTCGGTGGTGGTCACGACGACATCGTCGTCCTACCGGACGACACCGCCACCGGGAGGCGTCCCCGGCCTGCGCGGAGCCCGCCCGTCGCACCCGCCGGGGACCCTCCGGGCCCGCCGACGGGCACGACACCGCCACCGGGAGGCGTCCCCGGCCTGCGCGGAGCCCGCCCGTCGCACCCGCCGGGGACCCTCCGGGCCCGCCGACGGGCACGACACCGCCACCGGGAGGCGTCCCCGGCCTGCGCGGAGCCCGCCCGTCGCACCCGCCGGGGACCCTCCGGGCCCGCCGACGGGCACGACACCGCCACCGGGACGCGTCTCGGGCCCGTCACCCGACAGACGCGCGTAGTCTGCCCGCAGGCGCCGCCCTGCTGACGCCGACGCCACGTCGAACCAGCGGCGTGCTCAGGACGCGCGGGACGCCACGTCGGCCCCCGTGGCCGAGGTCACCCGCCCCGGTGCACCCGACCGGAGGCCTTCCGTGGCCATCGACCCACCCGCGAACGCTGCTGCGGCGCTCGAGACGCTCGGGCGGCTCTCCCTCCGCGAGCTGTCCATGGACGACCTGCTGAGCACCGTCGCCGGCCTGGCCCGGGCGGTGCTGCCCGGCGAGCCCGAGGCCTCCGTCACCCTGCTCGTCCGGGACCGCCCGACGACGGTGGTGCACACCGGCCCGCTGGCCCTCGACCTCGACGAGTCCCAGTACCAGCAGGACCAGGGGCCGTGCCTGCACGCCGCCCGCAGCGGCGAGCTCACCGAGATCACCGACACCCGCACCGACCCCCGGTGGCCCGACCACGGGCGTCGCGCGGCCGAGCGCGGCAGCCTCAGCTCGCTGTCGATCCCGCTGGCCGTCGACGACGACGTGGCCGGGGCGCTGAACGTCTACGCCCGCCGGGCAGCGGCCTTCGACGACGCCGCCCGGGCCGCGGCCACCGGCTTCGGCTCGTACGCCGCCGTCGCGGCCGGCAACCTGCACGCCTACCAGCGGGCCCGCAGCCAGGCGGACGACCTGCAGGCCGCGCTGGAGTCCCGGGCCGTCATCGACCAGGCCAAGGGCATCCTCATGGAGCGGTACCGGCTCACCGCCGACCAGGCGTTCCAGCTGCTCACCAAGGCGTCGATGGGCACCAACCGGAAGCTCCGCACCATCGCCGACGAGCTCGTGCACACCGGTGAGCTCCCCGCCGGGTCGGGGGACGGCGCCGGCCGGCGACCACGGTCGGGTCGCCCGGCGTCCCGGGCGCCGGGAGACTCCTGAGCAGCCGCCGAGGCCTCCCGGGGGGCTCCGGCGGTCAGGCCCCGCCGCTCCAGACGGAGGGCGGCGGGGCCGCCCCTCCCGCGGTCAGCCGGCCGGCTCGGGCGGGACGACGTCCGGCACGACGTTGGGCCCCGCCTCGGCCGGCCGGGGCCGGTCCTGGCGGTGCAGCCGGACGGCGACCAGCGCGACGTCGTCCTCGGGCCGCCCGTCGACCAGGCGCTCGAGCACCTCGTCCAGGAGGTCCTCCAGCGGCAGGTGGACGACGTCGGCCAGCGCCTCGCGCAGCCGCACCAGCCCGGCGTCCAGGTCGGCGTCGCGGCGCTCGACGAGGCCGTCGGTGAACAGCAGCACGGTGGCACCGCGGTCGAGGGTGACCACCGACTCCTGCCGCTCCACCTCGTGGTCGACCCCGAGCAGCAGGTCGCCCTTCCAGGCCGCCAGCTCGGCCACGCTGCCGTCGGGGTTGATCACCAGCGGCGGCAGGTGGCCGGCGTTGGCCCACCGCATCCGGGTGACGCCGCGGCGGCGCTCGTCCTCGGTCTGCTCGAAGCGGGCCACCGCGGCGGTGGCCAGCACGCGCGTCTGCAGCACCGCCATGGAGGCGTCCAGCCCGCGCAGCACCTCGACCGGGTTGGCGTCGCTGTAGGTGGCGATGCCGCGCAGCAGCCCGCGCAGCTGGCCCATGGCCGCGGCCGCCTCGGTGTCGTGGCCGACGACGTCGCCGATGACCAGCATCGTGGCCCCGCTGGGCTGCAGGAACGCGTCGTACCAGTCACCGCCGACCCGGGCCGCCTCGACCGCGGGCAGGTAGCGGACGGCGATCTCGGCGTGGTCGGGCTCGGGCGGCTCGGTGAGCAGGCTGCGTTGCAGGCCCTCCGCCAGCTGCTGCTGCTGGGCGTAGAGCCGGGTGTTGTCCAGGGCCAGGCCGGCGCGGTCGGCGACGTCCTGCGCGGTGGCCTGGTCCTCGCGGGAGAGCACCTCGCCCGGCGCGTAGTACAGGGTCAGCACGCCCAGGGTGCGCCCGCGGCCGCGCAGCGGCAGGCACACCGCCGACCCCGGGTCCAGGGCGGTGAGCAGCTCGCGCGCCTCCCCGACGGGCAGCAGGGTGGCCACGTCGCGGGCGTCGGCCCGCACCGCCTCGCCGGCCAGCAGCGCCCGCGCCACCGGCGAGGTGGCCGGCATCGCGTCCAGCCGGACGGCGGCGTAGCGCTCCACCAGCGCCCGGGACGCCGGCTCCGCGTGCCACCAGCCGACGTCGCGCGGACGCCCCTCGGCGTCGACCACGGTGACGATGCACCACGGGGCCAGCCCCGGGACGAGCAGCCGGGGGAGCCGGCTGGTGGCGGCCTGCACGTCCAGGGTGCCGGCCAGCTCGGCGCTGACCTGCGCGAGCAGCGCCAGTCGCTGGGCCGACCGCTCGGCCCGGTCCCGCGCCCGCCTGCGGTCGGTGACCTCGAGGAAGTACACCGACAGGCCCTCCGGGCTCGGCCACGCGCGCAGCTCGTACCAGCCGTCCAGCGGCGCCGGGTAGTACGCGTCGAAGTTGACCGGCTGCCCGGTCCGGACGGCGCTGCGGTAGCCGTCCTCGAAGACGCTGTTCACCGTGGCCGGGAACGCCGTCCAGATGACCTGGCCGAGCAGCTCGTCGCGGTTGCGCCCGAGCAGCCGCTCGGCCTCGGCGTTGACGTGGGTGAAGCGCCACTCGTGGTCCAGCGAGTAGAAGCCGGCCGGCATCGCCTCCAGCACCCGGCTGACGCGGACGTCCCCGGTGCGGTCCTCGGTGGTGTCGTACGCGGCGCCCAGCAGCCGGGCGGCGGTCCCGTCCGGACCGCCCAGCGCCCGGCCCCGGGCCTGCACCCAGCGGGTCTCGCCGTCGGGGCGCACCACCCGGTACTCGGCCTCGAAGTCGCCGCAGGCCTCGATGCAGGTGCGCAGCGCCTCACCGACGCGGGGCAGGTCGTCGGGGTGCAGCCGCCGGTTGAACGCGGTGATGGTGCCGTCGAACTCCGCGGCGGTGTAGCCGAACACCGCCATCAGCGGCTCGTCCCACACCAGCTCGCCGGTGCGCAGGTCCCAGTCGAAGGTGCCCACCCCGCCGGCGTCCATCGCCAGCCGCCAGCGCAGGTGCTGGCGGGCGTACTCGCCGGTGAGCGCCGCGTACTCCAGCTCGGTGACCACCGAGGCGGCCAACTGGCGCAGCGTGGCGACGTCGGTCTCCGACCACTCCCGCGGCACGGGTCCGAAGACGCAGAGGGTGCCGACGACGTGGCCCCCTCCGTCGGTGAGCGGCACGCCGAGGTAGGCCACGACCTGCCCGGCCACCACCGTCGGCAGGTGGCCGACCCGCTCGTCGGCGCGCGCGTCGGAGATGGCGAGGGCACCGGCGGCGGCGGCCAGCGTGCACGGCGTCCGGTCGAGCGCCGTCTCCCGGGTGGCGCTGCCCGGGGGCAGCCCGGCCGACCCGGCGACGGACTGGACGTCGTCCAGCAGCGAGATCTGCCCGGACGACGCGCCCAGCAGCCGGGCGGCCAGCTCGACCAGCCGGTCGACGGCCGGCGAGGCCCCCGGCGCGGTGCGGAGCCGGCGCGCCGCGCGCAGGCGTGAGCCGTCGGTGCGCAGCCCTTCCGCCGCCTGCTCGACCTCGGGCGAGCGCGCGCCGTCGCGCGGCCGTGGGGAACCGTCCACCGGGACCTCTCCGTCATCGACGCCCGGCCGGGTGTTGCGGAACCGCCGGCGGCCACGCTGTTCGGGCCCACACGTCCCCGTCGTTATGCCACGCCCTTCGGTGGGGTGCAATGATCCCGACGCAGATCACGTCACCCGTGACGCTGGGTGTCCACGGTCTCAACCGGCGGGAACGACCAGGGTCAGTGCCGTGCCGCCGTCGTGTTCCACGTGCAACCCGGCCCGCCGCAGCAGCGTCCGCAACCGCACGACGTCCCCCGGCTCGCCGGTCGTGGTGGCCAGCAGGCGGGCGACGCGGCCCTTGTGTGCCTTGTTCGCGTGGCTGACCACGGTCCGCGTGCCGTCCGGGCGCTCGCTGCGGACGTCGAGGGTCACCGCGCCGGGCACCGGGGCCAGGGCGGCGTAGGCGCCGCTGCGCAGGTCGACCACCAGCTCGTCGACGGCGGCCAGTGCCGGGCCGAGGACCGGCCGCCACAGGGCGCGCAGCGGCGGCAGCCCGGGCAGCGCCGAGCCGGCCGACAGCCGGTAGGCCGGGATGCGGTCGGTGCCGCGGACCACGCCGAACAGCGCCGACCCGACCGCGAGCCGGCGGTCGGCCCGCGCGCGCTGGGCGCGGGTGAGGGAGCGCACGTCGAGCGCGGCGTGCAGGACGCCGGTGTACCGCTCCAGCGCGGGCAGCGTCGGGGCGCCGGGCAGCGCGGCGTTGCGGGTGACCTCGTCGTCCTGGGCCTCGGACAGGTCCAGTGCCGTCCGCGCCGCCCGGGGGTCGCCCGCGAGAGCGACCAGCGCGGCCACCAGCCGGGCGCGGACGTCGGTCAGCCCGGGCCAGGACAGCGCGGCGAGGTCCAGCGGGGCGCCGTCCCCACCAGGCGCCTTGGTCTCCGACGGCGGCAGCAGTACGAGCACGGGGGAGCACGCTACGTGTGCACAGGCCGGGGACGCGCCGGACCGGGGCGTTCCCCGGCGCCCGATCGGGTGGTGCACACCACACTCTGTGCCTGCCGCCTCCCAGCCTCCGGAGGTCCTGACCAGGCGCGCTCCCGGCGCCCGCGCGGACCCCCCGAGGGCCGCGGGCGGTGCACACCCACCCGGCCGGCACACCGGTGTGCCGCCGCTGAGAGAGGAGCGTCCGTGGCAGGCAACAAGGCGGTCAAGTACATGGGGCCGGGCAAGGTCGAGGTGGCCGAGCTGGAGTACCCGAAGCTGGAGCTGCAGGACGGGCCGGGCGTCAACCCGGCCAACGTGGGCCGCAAGACCCCGCACGGGGTCATCCTGCGGACGGTCAGCACGAACATCTGCGGCAGCGACCAGCACATGGTGCGCGGCCGGACGACCGCGCCCGAGGGACTGGTGCTCGGCCACGAGATCACCGGTGAGATCGTCGAGAAGGGCTCCGACGTGGAGTTCCTCGAGGTCGGCGACATCGTCAGCGTGCCGTTCAACATCGCCTGCGGCCGCTGCCGCAACTGCAAGGAGGGCAAGACCGGCATCTGCCTGAACGTCAACCCCGACCGCCCCGGCTCGGCCTACGGCTACGTCGACATGGGCGGCTGGACCGGCGGCCAGGCCGAGTACGTGCTGGTCCCCTACGCGGACTGGAACTGCCTGAGGTTCCCCGACCGCGACCAGGCGCTGGCCAAGATCCGCGACCTGACGATGCTCTCGGACATCTTCCCGACCGGCTACCACGGCTGCGTCACCGCCGGCGTCGGCACCGGGTCGACGGTCTACATCGCCGGCGCGGGCCCGGTCGGGCTCGCCGCGGCGGCCTCCGCCCAGCTGCTCGGCGCCGCGGTGGTCATCGTCGGGGACCTGGTGCCCGACCGGCTGGCCCAGGCCCGCAGCTTCGGTTGCGAGACCGTCGACGTCTCCCAGGGCGACCCCAAGGAGCAGATCGCGCAGATCCTCGGCGAGCCGGAGGTCGACTGCGGCGTGGACGCGGTCGGCTTCGAGGCCCGCGGGCACGGGGAGGGCGCCGGGCAGGAGGCCCCGGCGACGGTGCTCAACTCGCTGATGGACATCACGCGGGCCGGCGGCGCGCTCGGCATCCCGGGGCTCTACGTGACCGGTGACCCGGGTGCGGTCGACGAGGCCGCGCAGGTGGGCTCGCTGTCGATCCGACTGGGGCTGGGCTGGGCGAAGTCGCACGCCTTCACCACCGGCCAGTGCCCGGTGATGCGCTACAACCGCCAGCTGATGATGGCGATCCTGCACGACAGGGTGCAGATCGCGAAGGCGGTCAACGCCGAGGTCATCCCGCTGGAGGACGCGCCGCGCGGCTACGCCGAGTTCGACCAGGGCGCGGCCAAGAAGTACATCCTCGACCCGAACGGCCTCATCCCGGCCGCCTAGCAGCACCAGGGGATGGCCCCCCTGCAGCGGCCCACCGCGGGCGTGCGAGCGGTGGGAGGCAGGGGGGTCCTCCTCCTAGGTCCAGTAGAGGAGCCGGGCCTGGGGCAGCCGGTCGGCCAGGGCGGCCTCGAACCAGCCCCGCAGCTCGCCCATCGTCTCCCTCGGGTAGACGTGCTTGACCGAGCCGAACTTCCCGCGCTTGGTGGTGCGCCGGGCCTCGTCCATCTCCAGCTTCGTGCGCGGGTACCAGTCCAGCAGCGTCTCCTTGCTGCCGGGCGTGAACCGGTGGGTGATGCACTCCACGGTGAGGTCGGCGCCGGCCGGCAGCGCGGCGGCGGCGGCGTCGAGCAGCTCGCCGTACTCCTCCTGCCAGCCCTCGACCGGCATGATCGGCGCGATGGTCAGCCCCACCGGGTAGCCGGCGGCGGCGACCGTCGACAGCGCCCGCAGCCGCCCGGGCACCTTGGCCGTCGCGCCCTCGAAGCGGCGGTCGACCGACGCCGCGTTGACCGAGAACCGCAGCCGGGTGCGCCCGCGGTGCGGCAGGCCGAGCAGGCCGGCGACGTCGTCGAACTTGGTGGTGGCCCGCAGCTGGATCGGGCCGGGCCACTCGTGCGTGCCGAAGTGCTCGACCATCCGGGCCAGCCCGCTGGTGAGGTGCTCGATGGCCAGCGGGTCGGTGTAGCAGGAGGCCTCGAACGTCGTCCCCTCGCCGCCGCGCGCGACGGTGCCGGAGGTGACCGAGCCGCGGCCGACGTAGCCGTCCAGGCCGGCGAGCACCTCGTCGAGGTCGGCGAACACCCGGGTGATCGGCGGGCCGGACAGCGAGCCGGCCAGGTAGCAGTACTGGCAGTGCGCGGGGCAGCCCTCGGCCAGGTCCAGGCGCCAGTCGGCCGAGGGCGCGATCGGCTGCAGCGCCCGCTTGGAGGCGGGCGGGACGACGAGGGCGAGGGTGTCCTTGGCCGCCATGAACGCCGCGCGGTCGCCGTCCCCGCGCAGGTTGGGCAGCCGGTCGCCGGGGAGCAGCTCGACGTCGGACACGCCGGCGGCCTCGAGTCGGGCCAGGACGCGCCGCCCGTGCGGCCGCTCGGCCGCCGAGCGGGTGACGAGGACCCGCTTCGGGGTCCACAGGCGGGTGGGCGAGAGGGCCCCGGGCAGGGCGGGCGCGGTCATCGCCGGGTACAACACCGGCCGGGCACCGTTCCTGCCGGCCGGCCGGTGAGGTCGGCCACCCGGCGGCTCAGCGAACGGGTTGCTCCGCGGGGACGTCGGCCGGCTGCGCCAGCGCGCGCAGGTGCCGGCTGAGCGCGCGGGCCGTCTCGCCGTCCAGGCCGGCGAACAGCGGGTTGTCCGTGCGGGTGCGCCGGACCAGGTCCGCCCGGGCCGACTCGCCCTCCGGGGTCAGGACGACCGCCCGCACGCGGCGGTCGGTGGGCGCGGCCCGGCGCTCCAGCAGGCCGCGCTGCTCGAGGCGGTCGACCAGGCCGGTCGCGTTCGAGGTGTCGCAGCCCAGCAGCCGCGCGACCTCGGACATCGGCAGGGGCTGCCCCGGCTGGAGCACGTCGATCAGCCGTGCCTGCGGGACGGTCAGGCCACCGGCCTCGGCGGCGGCGTGCATGGTCCGGGCGAAGGTCTCGAAGAAGCGCAGCACGGCCTCGCCGAGCTCGGACCGCTGCGCCGCGGTGGCCCGGACCGGGGAGCGGTCGGCGGAGGACACGCCGGGAGTCTAGCAAGCTGGTACGTCCGGATAGTTGACACAACGGAATGTCTGCGGTGCCATGGAGTCGGTCCACCCGCGAGAGGAGACGGACGTGATCCAGGTCAGCGGCCTGCGCAAGGCCTTCGGAGCGGTGCAGGCGCTCGACGGGATCGACCTGGCCGTGGCCGGCGGCACCGTGCTGGGGCTGCTCGGCCCGAACGGGGCCGGCAAGACGACGGCGGTCCGGGTGCTCGCCACGCTGGCCCGGCCGGACGCCGGCAGCGCGCGGGTCGCGGGCTTCGACGTGGTGCGCGAACCCCGGGAGGTCCGGCGCAGCATCGGGCTGGCCGGCCAGTTCGCCGCCGTCGACCCCAACCTCACCGGCCGGGAGAACCTGCTGCTCGCCGGGCGCCTGGCCCACCTGCGGCCCCCGGCCGCGCGCCGCCGGGCCGGCGAGCTGCTCGAGCGCTTCGGCCTCACCGACGCCGGGCGGCGGACGGCGGGCACCTACTCCGGCGGCATGCGCCGCCGCCTGGACCTGGCCGCCGCCCTCGTCGCCGAGCCGCTGGTGGTCTTCCTCGACGAGCCGACCACCGGCCTGGACCCGGCCAGCCGCGCGGACCTCTGGTCGGTCGTGCGGGAGCTGGTCGCCGCGGGCACGACCGTGCTGCTGACCACCCAGTACCTCGAGGAGGCCGACCAGCTCGCCGACCGCATCGCGGTCATCGACGCCGGCCGCGTCGTGGCCGAGGGGACGCCGGCGGAGCTCAAGTCGCGGCTCGCGGCCACCCGCCTGGTCGTCCAGCTGCCCACCGAGGACGCCGTCCGGACGGCGTCCGCACGCCTGGCCGGCATCGGCACCGGCGTCCCGGCCGTCGACCCCGGCGCCCAGACGGTGGTGCTGGAGGTGGCCGACGGCCCGGCCGCGCTCACCGAGGTGGTCCGCCGCCTGGACGCCGCCGGGGTGGCCGTCCGCGGGCTGTCCCTGACCGAGCCCAGCCTCGACCAGGTCTTCCTCTCCCTCACCTCCCGCGCTGCCTGAGCAGCCCCCGTCCCAGGAGCCCCGCATGAGCACAGGAACGACGACGAGCGCCGGCCCGGACCGGGCGGACGCGCTCCGCCCCGTCGGGCGGCCCGGGCGACCGCCGGCCCAGGAGTACCGGCCGCTGCTCGGGTGGGCCGTCACCGACGCGCTGACGGTGACCCGGCGCAACCTGGTCGGCCAGCTGCGCCAGCCCCAGATCCTCGTCTTCGCCGCCATCCAGCCGATCATGTTCACGCTGCTGTTCCGCTACGTCTTCGGCGGCGCGATCACCGTGCCGGGCGTCGACTACGTCGACTACCTGATGGCCGGGGTGTTCGTGCAGACGGTGGTCTTCGGCGGGATCGCCACCGCCGTCGGGCTGACCGAGGACCTGGCCTCCGGCGTGGTGGACCGCTTCCGCAGCCTGCCGATGGCCCGCTCGGCCGTGCTCACGGGGCGGGTGCTCGCCGACGTGGCCCGCAACCTGCTGTCGATCACGCTGATGGTCGCCGTCGGCCTCGCCGTCGGCTTCCGGCCGGACAGCGTCGCCGGCCTGCTCGCCGCGGTCGGGCTGCTCCTGCTGCTGGGCGTGGCGTTCAGCTGGTACTACGCCCTGGTGGGGCTGGTCGTCGGCAACGCCGAGGCGGCCCAGGCGGCCGGCTTCCTGGTCATCTTCCCGCTGACCTTCGCCAGCTCCGCGTTCGTGCCGACCGGCTCGATGCCCGGCTGGCTGCGGGCCTTCGCGGACAACCAGCCGATCACGGCGGCCATCGACGCCATCCGCGCGCTGGTCCTGGGCCAGCCCCTGGGGGAGGTCGTCCCGGTCGCGCTGGCCTGGATCGCCGCGATCACCGTCGTCATGGCCGCCCTGGCCATCACCCGCTACCGCCGGGCCCGCTGAGCTCCACCACCACGGGGGCGTGGTCGCTGGCGCCCTTGCCCTTGCGCTCCTCGCGGTCGATGCGCGCGCCGGCCACCCGGGCGGCCAGCGCGGGGGAGGCCAGCACGAAGTCGATCCGCATGCCCTCGCGGCGCGGGAAGCGCAGCTGGGTGTAGTCCCAGTACGTGTAGACCCCGGGGCCGGGCGTGTGCGGCCGGACGACGTCGGCGTACCCGGCCTCCACGACGGCGCGGAAGGCCGCGCGCTCGGGCTCGGAGACGTGGGTGGCGCCGGCGAACACCCGCACGTCCCACACGTCGTCGTCCTGCGGCGCGATGTTCCAGTCGCCGACCAGGGCCACCTGCGCGCCGGCGTCCTCGGCCAGCCAGCCGCCGGCCGCCGTCCGCAGCGCACCGAGCCAGTCCAGCTTGTAGCGGTAGTGCGGGTCGGCCAGCGTCCGGCCGTTGGGGACGTAGAGGCTCCACACCCGCACGCCGCCGCAGGTGGCGCCCAGGGCGCGCGCCTCGGCGGCCGGCTCGGCGCCCTCCTTGGCCGACCAGGACGGCATCCCCGGGAAGCCCACCTCGACGTCGGCCAGCCCGACGCGGGACAGCAGCGCCACGCCGTTCCACTGCGAGTGGCCGACGTGCGCCACCTCGTAGCCGAGGTCGGTGAAGCGGGACTCCGGGAACTGGTCGTCCCGGCACTTGGTCTCCTGCAGGGCGAGCACGTCGACGTCGGAGCGCTGCAGCCATGCGGCCACCCGGTCGACGCGGGTGCGGATCGAGTTGACGTTCCAGGTGGCGAGACGCACGGGGACCCAGCCTAGGTGGCCTGCCGGCAGGCGATCGCCACGCGGGCGTCCGCGGATCCCGCGACACGCTGGCGGATGGGAGCATGGGCCCGGTGATCGGGCAGGGAACGGGGAGCGGCGTGTGAGCGAGCACGACTGGGACGCCACGCGTCCCATCGGCCCGCGCCGCTCCCGCCCGCTGCCCCCGCCCGGCGGCGCGCCACGGCCCGCGCCGGCGTCCGACGCACCGGCGCGCGGCCGCGGCCTGCCCGCCGTGCTGGGCCTGACCGTGCTCAACGCCGTCCTGCCGGGCACGGCGTTCCTCGCGGCCGGCCGGCGGCGGCTCGGTGCCGGCGTCCTCGCGGTGACCCTCCTGCTGCTCGGCGTCGCCGCCTGGCTGGCCACCGCGGGCCAGCGGACGGCCGCGCGGATCGCCGTCGACCCCACCGCCCTGATCGGCGTGTTCGTCACGATCGTCGTCCTCGGGCTGCTGTGGGCCGTCGTCGTCGTCGCCGGTCACCGCGCCCTCCTGACGCCGCGGACCCCCCGGGCCGGCCGGGCCCTCGGCGCCGTCCTGGTCGCCGCCCTGGTGGCCGCGGTGGCCTACCCCGTGGTCACCGTCGGGCAGGTGGCGCTGGCCCAGCGGGCCCTCATCGGCGGCCTGTTCGCCGACCGGGAGTCGGCCACCGTCGACGCCGCCACCCCGTTCGGCGAGCAGGAGCGGGTCAACGTGCTGCTGCTCGGCGGGGACGGCGGGGTGGGCCGCGACGGCGTGCGCACCGACACCGTCATCGTGGCCAGCGTCGACACCGGGACCGGCGACACCACGCTGTTCAGCCTGCCGCGCAACCTCCAGGACCTGCCCTTCCCGGCGGACAGCCCGCTCGCCGAGGTCTACCCGGACGGCTTCGACGCCGGCAGCGAGACCGAGAGCCTGCTCAACGCCGTGTACCGCAACGGCCCCGCGGAGCACCCCGACGTCCTCGGCCCGACCGACGACCCCGGCGCGGACTTCCTCAAGCTCGGGGTCGGCGAGGCGCTCGGCCTGGACATCGACTACTTCGTGCTGGTCAACCTGGACGGCTTCAGCCGGCTGGTCGACGCCCTCGGCGGGATCACCGTCAACGTCAACTACTGGGTGCCGATCAACGGCAACCCGGGCACCGGCGAGCTGCCCGACGACTACATCGAGCCGGGTCCGGCCCAGCGCATGGACGGCGTCCGGGCGCTGGACTTCGCCCGGGGCCGCTTCGGGCTGACCGACTACGACCGGATGGCCCGCCAGCGCTGCACGATCGACGCGATCATCGACGCGGCCGACCCGGTGACCCTGCTGGAGCGCTACGAGGAGCTGGCCGCCACCACGCAGGACATCGTGAGCACCGACATCCCCCGGTCGGCCCTCGACGACTTCGTCGACGTCGCCTTCCTGGTGAAGGACGCCGAGGTGCGCAGCGTGGTCTTCGACGACACGGTGATCGACCCGGCCTACCCCGACTACGACCGGATCCGCGCGATCGTCGCCGAGGCCATCGACCCCGCCCCGACCGCCGACGACGCCGCGGCCGGCACGCCCACCCCCGCGCCCTCGCCGGACCCGTCGGCCGCCCCGCCCCCCGGTGGTGACCCGGCGACGGTCACCGACGTGGCCGACGCCTGCGCCTACGACCCGGTCCGGGCCGCCGAGGCCCGCGCCGCGGGCGAGCCCCCCAACCAGGCGGACTAGTGGCAGTCGGGCCCGCCTAGGGTCGTCGGCATGACCCCACCCGCCGGGGACGGCCGGGAGCGCCTCGTCGGCCTGCTCGCGGCGGGGATCGCCGCCGTCCTGCTGGTGTCGTCGGTGACCTGGTTCGCCAGCGACCGCGCCGTCATCGGGGTCGCGCAGCTGTTCCTCGGCGCCGTCCTGGGAGCCGTGGCCGCGGTGCTGTACCGGCGGTCGCAGCGCCGCTGACCGCGAGCCTGCAGCCGGGCCGCTCACCGCGAGCGCCCGGCCGGTCGCCACCGCGACGACCCGGTCGCCTCCGTGGTCGGGCGCGGCGCCGCCCGGGGCGGCGTGCAGCAGTCGGCCGTTTCACGCCGGGTGTGACGGGCACCACGCCGCAGGGACGGCGCTCAGCCCGGAGCGCCGGGGACGGAGGCGACGTGCGGATCGACAAGGCGAAGCTCGTGCAGCTGCTGCGCGGCGAGGGCGACAACGACACCGCCGACAAGGTGGACGCCCAGCTGCCCGACCAGATCGACACCCAGCGCGACGGCGACGCGCTGTCCGCCGTCGGCCTCGACCAGGCCACCCTGCAGGGCAAGCTCGCCGGCGGGGCGATCGGCGGCAGCATGGCGATGTGAGCCGTGCAGCGCCCGGAGGCCGGTCCCGCGGTGCGGGACCGGCCCCCAGCTCTGGCCCCGTCCAGGGCACCGCCCCGAGCTGGCGAGGGGTGGGGAGGACGGGGTCCTCTCTCAGCCGGCGTAGGGGCGCTCCCGCGCCAGCTCCTCCTTGGCCACCGTCCGGACGTGCACGGCGTCGGGGCCGTCCACGATCCGCAGCGTCCGCGCGCTGGCGTAGAAGCGGGCCAGCACGGTGTCGTCGCTGACGCCGGCGCCGCCGTGCAGCTGGATGGCCCGGTCGATGACGCCGAGGGCCACCCGCGGGGTGGCGACCTTGATCGCGGAGATCTCGGTGCGCGCGCCCTTGGCGCCGTGCTTGTCGATGAGGTCCGCGGTCTTGAGCACGTAGAGCCGGGCCTGGTCGATCTCCATCCGCGACAGGGCGATCGACTCGCGCACGGTGCCCTGCTCGGCCAGCGGCCGCCCGAACGCCACGCGGGCCTTGGACCGCTCGACCATCAGCGCCAGCGCCCGCTCGGCCATGCCGATGGCCCGCATGCAGTGGTGGATGCGGCCGGGACCGAGCCGGGCCTGGGCGATCATGAAGCCGTCGCCCTCGCCGGCCAGCAGGTTGGACGCCGGCACGCGGACGTCGGTGAACCGCAGCTCGGAGTGGCCGTGCTGGTCCTGGTACCCGAACACCGGCAGGTGCCGGACGATCTCGAAGCCCGGGGTGTCCCGGGGCACCAGCACCATCGACTGCTGCCGGTGCGGGGCGCCGTCGGGGTCGGTCTTGCCCATCACGATGAAGATCTGGCAGCGGTCGTCGGCCGAGCCGGTGATCCACCACTTGCGGCCGTTGACCACGTACTCGTCGCCGTCGCGGACGATCGAGGTCTGGATGTTGCGGGCGTCGGAGGACGCCACGTCGGGCTCGGTCATCGCGAACCCGGACCGGATCTCGCCCTCCAGCAGGGGCTCCAGCCAGCGCGCCTTCTGCTCGGGCGTGCCGAACATCATGAGCGTCTCCATGTTGCCGGTGTCCGGGGCGCCGCAGTTGGTCACCTCCGGTGCGATCACCGGCGACCAGCCCATGACCTCGGCGACGGAGGCGTACTCGAGGTTGGTCAGCCCGCCGAGCTCGTGGTGGAAGAGGTTCCACAGCCCCCGCTTGCGGGCCTCGACCTTGAGCTCGTCGAGCACCGGCGGGTGCTCGTGGTTCTCGTGGCCGCGTTCCTTGCGCCAGGCCTCGTACCCGGGCTCGGCGGGGAAGACCTGCTCGCGCATGAAGTCCCACATCCGGCCGCAGACGTCCTCGGCTCGTGCGGAGAGGGCGAAGTCCATGGACGCAAGGTAGAGGGCGGCGTGACGGACGTCTCGCCGGGGGGCGGACGCGCCGGAGGCCGGGCCCCGTCGGGGACCCGGCCTCCGTGGTGAGCATCTGGAACGGCCCCGCTGCAGGGGTCCGCGCCGAGCCTGCGAGGCGTGGGGGGCAGCGGGCGGCCCCGTCCAGAGGCTCACCGTGAGCGTGCGAACGGTGAGGAGGACGGGGTCCTCGATCAGACGCGGGTGCTGTGGTCGCCGACGCCGGTCCGCACCGGGCCCAGGGCGATGAGCAGACCCACGGCCGCGGTGGCGATGTGCAGGACGTTGTCCGCGGCGTTGATGCTCAGGAAGTCCCATGTCTGCCCGATGGCGAGCAGCCCGTAGACGAACGCGGCGCCGTAGCCCACGGCCAGCAGCCAGCCGTAGGTGCGCGCACCGGCCAGGGTGCGGGCGAGCACCAGCCCGGCCACGCCGATCAGGATGTGCACGACGTTGTGCATGCCGTTGATCTCGAAGAACAGCAGCTGCTCGCCGGTGTCGTGGGCGAAGAAGTCGTCGACGCCGGTGATGAAGAAACCGACGACGCCGACCAGCAGGTAGACGGCGCCGAACGCCAGCGCCAGGAGCTGCGGCCAGGTCCGCGCTCCGCTGTTCGTGTGACCCGTTGCGGCCATGTTGTCCTCCAGGGTGCTGTGATCCGCCAGGGCTCGACGGTCGAGGTCGTGGATACCCACCGGTCAGGTACCGGAACAGCAGTCACCCGTACGTGTGGGAGGTCACCCACCAGCGGGTGCACCGCCGGCGGACCGCCGGGGCGGTCCACACCCGCCGTTCGTGCGGCGGTCCGCGGGCGGTTCGGTGAACGCCGTCCGGTCCGGCCGCGTATCCCCAGGACGGGTGACGACCCGGCCCCCGCGCGGCACGGGGGAGCGCGGGGCCGGGGCCGTCACCCGGACGCCGTCCGGGCGGCCGGGTCAGCGCGGGGTGGGCCGCGGCCGCCGGACGACGAACGGGCCGATGGCCAGCAGGTCGACCGGCGCGGAGCCGAAACACTCCAGGGCGTCGCGCGGGTCGTCGACCATGGGGCGCCCGGCGGTGTTCAGGCTGGTGTTGACGACGACCGGGATGCCGGTCCGGCGCTCGAACGCGGAGATCATCCGGTGCACCAACGGCTCGGTGTCCGGGTCGATGGTCTGGATCCGCGCCGTCCCGTCGACGTGCGTGACCGTCGGGATGCGGTCCCGCCACTCGGGGGCGACGTCGTGCACGAACAGCATGTACGGCGACGGGACCGGCCCGCGGCTGAAGATGTCCGGTGCCCGCTCCAGCAGGACCATCGGCGCCACCGGGCGGAACTGCTCGCGGCCCTTGACGTCGTTCATCCGCTCCAGGTTGGCCTCGTGGCCGGGGTGGGCCAGCAGCGAGCGGTGGCCCAGCGCACGGGGGCCGAACTCCGAGCGGCCCTGGAACCAGGCGACGATGCCGTTGTCGGCGAGCACCTCGGCCACCGCCTCGGCGACGTCGTCGGGCCGCTCGTAGTCGATCGCGGCGGTGTCCAGCCACCGCTGGATCTCCTCGTCGCTCCAGCCGCGACCGAGCGCGGCGCCCGGCATCGGCTCGGTGCGCTCGCCGAGCTCGGTGGCCACGTGCAGGGCCGCACCCAGCGCCGTCCCGGCGTCGCCGGCGGCCGGCTGCACCCAGACCTCCTCGAACGGGCTCTCGGCGAGGATGCGGGTGTTGGCGACGCAGTTGAGCGCGACCCCGCCGGCCATCGTGAGGGTCCGCTCGCCGGTCTGCGCGTGCACCCAGCGGGCCAGGTCGACCAGCACCTCCTCCAGCCGCTGCTGGACGCTGGCGGCCAGGTCGGCGTGCGCCTCGGTCCAGTCGTCGCCCTTGGTCAGGCGCGGGGCGAACTCGGTGAAGTCGATCCGCTCGGTGACGAAGCCGCCGTCGCCGGTGGCGCGGATCAGCTCGGACAGCTCGCCGGCGAACCGCGGCTTGCCGTAGGAGGCCATCGCCATGACCTTGAACTCGTCGGAGCTGCGCAGGAAGCCCAGGTGGTCGGTGAGCTCCTCGTACATCAGCCCCAGCGAGTGGGGGAGCGCCTGGCCGGCCAGCACCTCCAGCTGCCCGTCGACGTAGCGGCCGGCGAGGTGGCTGTGCGCCTCGCCGCGGCCGTCGAGCACCAGGACGGCGTTGTCGCGCTGCGGCGCGGCCAGCCCGGTGGAGGCGGCGTGCGCCACGTGGTGCTTCACGAACCGGACCTTGGCCGGGTCGAGACCGGGCAGGGCGTGGGCGAGGAAGTCCGGTGCCTTCTCGGCGTACATGCGGCGCATGACGTCGCCGTCGTCGAACAGGCCCGACTCCTCCGGCGTCCCCATCAGGGCCGGGTCGAAGGAGTAGGCGACGGCGTCCAGCTCCTCGGGGCGGACGCCGGCGTGCCGCAGGCACCAGGCCGCAGACAGCTCGGGCAGCTCCCAGGCGCTCCACGGCAGCGGGCGCTTGCCGTGCTTGCGCCGGCTGAACCGCTCCTCCTCCGCCGCGGCCACGACCCGGCCGTCGACCACCAGGGCGGCCGAGGGGTCGTGGTAGATGGCGTTGATGCCCAGGACCTTCACGCGTGCGCTCCTCCCGCCGGGCACGTCGCCCGCTCGTCGTCCCCGATCATGATCGGCGTGCAGGTGTTCTGCAGCTCGTGGCCCGCCCTGCTGCCGGGCCCGCCGCGAGCCTGCGAGCGGTGGGGGGCAGCAGGGTCCTCTCTCAGGTGTCCCGCCGCTCCAGCAGGTGGTGCTCCAGGACGGCGGCCAGCGCCAGGGTCTTGTAGCCGACCTCCTCGAAGAGGACGACGACTCGGTCGTCCTCCACCCGCATGACCACGCCGGGCCCCCACTCGGCGTGCTCCACCGGGGTCTGCACCGGGAAGGGCGTCTCGTCGTCGTCCGGTTGCTCGCCGGACAGCCCGGCGTCGCAGTTGTCGCAGGTGCCGCACGGCCGGTCCAGCTGCTCACCGAAGTAGCCGAGCAGGAACTGCCGTCGGCACCGGGTGGTCTCGGCGTAGCCGCGCATCATCTCCACGCGGCTCTGGTCCACCCGCTGGTGGTGCTCGGCCAGCTCGTGGGCGGCCGCCGCGGCCTCGCCCGGCGCGGGCGCGTCCTCCCCGGGGTGGGCGGCGCCGTCCTCGTCGAGGACGACGGCCGCAACCTGCTCGAGCAGGTTGAGGTCGCGGGCCAGCGGGCTGGCGGCCCGGCCGGTCTCCTCGCGCAGCTGCCCGACGGCGACCCCGTCCTCCAGGCCGGCGGCCTCCGCGGCACTGACCAGCCCGGCGACCTGCTGCAGCTCCTCCTCAGCGGGGATGCCGGCGGCGAAGAACCTCCGGATGCCCAGGTCCTCCTGGCGGTAGACGAGCAGCGCGACCGCGGGCCGCCCGTCGCGGCCGGCCCGGCCGATCTCCTGGTAGTAGCTGTCCAGGGAGTCCGCGGGCTCGGCGTGCACGACGAACCGGGTGTCGGGCTTGTCGATGCCCATGCCGAAGGCGGTGGTGGCGACGACGACGTCCAGCTCGTCGGCCATGAACGCGCGCTGGGTGTCCTCGCGGTCGGCCTTCCGCAGGCCCGCGTGGTACGGGCGGACCCGCAGCCCGCGGGCGGCCAGCTCCCCGGCGACCGACTCGGTCCCCTTGCGGGTGGCGCTGTAGACGATGCCCGGGACCTGCCCGTCGGCGACCAGCGCGGTGACCCGGTCGAGCACCGCCCGGTCCTTGGCGGCGGCGTCGGCGTGCTGCTCGACGGCCAGGTGGATCTCCGGCCGGTCGAAGCCGGCGACGACGACGTTCGCGTCGCGCATGCCCAGCCGCTCGACGATCTCCGCGCGCACCGGGGGCGCCGCGGTGGCGGTGAGGGCGAGCACCGTGGGGTGGCCCAGCTGCTCCACCACGCTGCCCAGCCGCAGGTAGTCCGGCCGGAAGTCGTGGCCCCAGGCGGAGACGCAGTGCGCCTCGTCGACCACGAACAGGGCCGGGCGGGCCGCGGCGATCGCCTCGACGACCTCCGGCTTGGTCAGCTGCTCGGGGGCGAGGAACAGGTGGCGGACCGTTCCGTCCGCCAGCCCCTCCAGGGCGGCCCGCTGGTCGCCGGCCGGCAGTGCGGAGTTCAGCTGGGCGGCCCGCCCGGCCAGGCCGTCGAGCCCCTCGAGGCGGTCGACCTGGTCGCGCTGCAGCGCGATCAGTGGGGAGACGACGAGCACCGGGCCGTCGAGCAGCTGGCCGGCCACCTGGTAGACGGCGGACTTCCCCGCGCCCGAGGGCAGCACCGCGAGGGTGTCGCAGCCGGCGACCACGGACTGCGTCGCCTCCTCCTGGCCGGGGCGGAAGTCGTCGAAGCCGAGGAGCTCGCGGGCGACCCGCCGGATGCGGCGGGTGCGGACGGCCGGCGACGCCCCGGCGGGGTTCCTCTGGTCGGTGCGCGGCACCGGCACCCGCTTCCCGCGAGCCGAGATCGGCAAACGGTTCGCCGCCGGCGTCACTCCACGGCGTCGTCCGCCGAGGACGTCCGTCCGGCGCTGCTGCGGCTGGACCGCGTGCGCGTCCCTCCGAGTCCCTGGTCGATCGAGGCGTCCCGGAGGACACGCACACGGACCGCGACGAACCGGCCGACGGGGACCACCGGGGCTGGCCGTGAACGGCTCCGGCGCGCAGTCGCCCGGTGCCGCGTCGCCCTCGGGGCGACGCTCGCCCAGATCGCGGACTGCCGTCGGCGGTCCACAGGTGCCTCACCACTCCTGCGCACGGGCGAGTGACCGCGGTGGGCGCAGCCAGTCCCGCTCGATCTCCGCCGCGGACGTCGGTCGCCCCAGCAGGAAGCCCTGGACCTGTCCGCAGCCCAGCTCCCGCAACCGGTGCAGCTGCTCCTCGGTCTCCACCCCCTCGGCGGTGACCGTGGCCCCGAGGGGTTCGGCGAGCGCGAGCACGGCGGAGACGATCGCGTCGGCCGGGCGGTCCTCGGGCAACCGGGCGATGAAGGACCGGTCCAGCTTGAAGGCGTGCGGGGTCCGTTCCCGCAGTGCGGCGAAGCTGGAGTAGCCGGTGCCGAAGTCGTCCACGGCGATCCGGACACCCGCAGCGCTGAGCGCCTGCAGCGCCGGACGCGCCCCGGGTTCCACGGCGCAGGACTCGGTCATCTCCAGCTCCAGCACGTCGGCAGGCAGCCCCACCCGGTCGAGCACGTCGAGCACCCGGTCGGCGAAGGCGTCGGGCAGCAGCTGCCGGGTGGAGACGTTGACCGCCACGCGCGGCGCGGCCGACGGCCCGAAGGACCGGTGCCACGCCGCGCACTGACGGCAGGCCTGCTCGAGCACCTGCATGCCCAGCTCGTGGATCAGGCCGGTCTCCTCGGCCGCGGCGATGAACTCCGCCGGGGGCACCTGGCCTCGGTCCGCGTCCCGCCAGCGGGCCAGGGCCTCCACGGCCGCCAGGTGCCCGTCGGCCACTCGCACGATCGGCTGGTAGTCGACGGTCACCGCACCGGCCGCCACTGCCCGGCGCAGTGCCGCGCGCAAGCCCAGCTGGTCCCACGCCTGGCGGCGCAGTGGCTCGCTGAACACCTCGTAGCGCTGTCGGCCGTTCTGCTTGGCCCGTTGCAGCGCCAGGTCCGCGGCCCGCAGCACCTCGTCGGCGTGCCCGGCCGCACCGCGCTCGGCGGGTCCGCCCCGGTCGGCAGAGAGCCGCGGGCCGGCCAGGCCGGCCCGGTCGGCCACCGCGACCCCGATGCTGGCGGTGACGACCACCTCCCCGCCGTTGACGGCGTACGGCTCGGACAGCGCCGCGACCAGGCGGTCGGCGACCCCGGCCGCCTCCTCGGGTCCGCTGACGCCGTCGAGCAGGACGGCCATCTCGTCGCCCCCCAGGCGGCTGACCAGGTCCTCCGGGCGGACCGTGGCCTCCAGCCGGCGGGCGACCGAGATCAGCAGTGCGTCCCCGGCGTCGTGGCCCAGCTGGTCGTTGACCGCCTTGAACCCGTCCAGGTCGCAGTACAGCACCGCGAACCGGGCCCCGGGGCGGCGCTCCGCGCGGTGCCTGGCCGCCTCCAGGCGGTCGGCGAGCAGCATCCGGTTGGCCAGCCCGGTCAGCGGGTCGTGCACCGCGGCGTGCTGGACGGCGGCGACGTGGTACTGCCGGCCGGTGACCAGCGCGCCCAGCTTCAGTCCCACCAGGGTGAGCACCACCAGGCCGAGCTGCACCCCCAGGACGTCGTCCACCGGGTCGCGGGCGACCAGGACGACGGCGGCCACGGTGGTCACCAGCAGGGCGACGCCCACCCGCGCGAACCCGCCGCGGGCGGCGATCCAGACCACCGGGACGAAGACCAGGTAGGCCAGGTCCGAGCTCCCGCCCGCCGGGTCGCCGTAGGCCGCGAGGACGGTGGTCACCAGCAGCGCCGCCTGGGCAGCCGCCTCCAGCCGCGGGTCACGCAGTCGGTCGGCGAACGCCGGCAGCCGCGACAGGCGGTGTCGACCGGACTGGCCCAGCCGTTCGGGTCGGCGCGGGGTCAGCTGCACCGGTCGCACCAGCTCGGGGCGGCCGTGCCAGCGACCGATCACCCGGCGGCCGGCGACCAGCAGGACAGGGGCGACGGTGGCGACGCCGAGGGCCGAGCCGGCCCAGGAGCCCAGCGTGTCCCTGTGCAGCGACCGCCAGGACGGTTCCACCAGGCCGCCCTGCACGACCTGGGTGACGGCGACGAGCAGCGGCCCGGCGATGGCGGCCAGCCCCAGGAACCAGAACACCTCGCGCAGGCCGGGCAGTCGGGGGTCGATGCGCGCCCGCCGCAGCAGGACGTACGCCACCAGGGCCCCGACGGCCGCGCGCACCACGCCGGTGGCGACCGCGGCCGGCCAGTCCGGGGAGCCGCCTCCGGCCAGCGCTGCGTGCAGCAGTTCGGTGAGCAGCAGCAGCGGTGCGTAGCGCGGTCCGCCGACGAGCAGCAGGACGACGTCCAGCCCGGACGGCGGGTACCACAGTGGCACGTCCTGACCGGCCTGCAGCGTCGTGGCGACGGTGTCCAGACCCAGCCACGACGCCAGGTACGACAGTGACACCAGCACCGGACGGCGCCACCGGACGGGACGCGCCTGCGTCGGGTCGTTCCGCACCACGGTCGAGACGACCTCCCCCGGAACGGTTCACGGCCGCCTGCCGGACCGCACACCCACCATCCCCCATGTGCGATCCACCGACCACACTGAGTGATCACGACGGTCCGGCGGACACGGGACGCCGCCGTCGAGGTCGTCCTCGAGCAGGCCGGGCACTGTGCGCTCGGGGGCCGAGACGTTCCCGCGGAGACGTCGCGACCGGGGACCTCCCCGCGCCGGGAGCCCAGGTCGGCGTCGTCGGCGGCGGCCCGGCCGGCGCGCCACCCGCGGGCGTCCAGTGACCCCGCCCCGACGCCGTACGTGTCGGGGGACATCGCGGCGAAGGCGTCGTCTACCGCCTCCTGCCGTGCCCGGAACACCGCGACCAGGTCCGTGCCGGTGGTCCCGGCGGCCTCCTCGGCCGCCGTCCTCGCCATGTCGCCATGCTGCCCAGGGCGTCGGCGCACGGAGGCGGCGGGCCGACGGCTGGGGACGGCGATCCTCCCTGTGGACGGCGACTAGCGTCATCCCCGTGAGCCCGCGCTACCGGATCGCCGAGGCGGCCGCCCTGCTCGGGGTCAGCGACGACACGGTGCGCCGGTGGGTCGACAGCGGCCGGCTGCCCGCCTCGCGGGACGGCGGCGGCCCGGCGCACGTCGACGGCGCCGACCTCGCCCGGCTCGCCGCCGGCCTGCACGAGGCGCCCGAGCCCGGCGCCACCCGCGGCTCGTCGGCGCGCAACCGGCTGACCGGCATCGTCACCCGTGTGGTCCGCGACACGGTCATGGCCCAGGTGGAGATCCAGGCCGGCCCGTTCCGGCTCGTCTCGCTGATGTCCCGCGAGGCGGCCGACGAGCTGGGGCTGGACGTCGGCGTCCGGGCCGTCGCCACCGTCAAGGCCACCCAGGTCAGCGTCGACGTCCCCTAGGCCATCCGGCAGGTCGGTCACGGATCTGCGGATGGTTCACGCGATCGGTCAGCCGCAGATCAGGGGACACGTGGGTTATGGTCCCGCAGGCGCGGACCTCTCGGTCGGGCGCTGGGCGGGAGGGGACCCGATGGGCGGGCGGTGGGCGGCGGGCCTGGTGGCGGTGGCGCTCGGCGTCGCCGGCTGCGGCGGGGACGACGGCGCGGCGGCACCGGGCGGCGCGACGTCGTCCGCCCCGGACGACGGCCCGTCCGGCACCCTGACGGTCTTCGCCGCGGCCTCGCTGACCGACGTCTTCACCGACCTGGGCGGGCGGCTGGAGGGCCAGCACCCCGGGCTGGACGTGCAGTTCAACTTCGCGGGCAGCTCGGCGCTGGCCACCCAGGTCGTCCAGGGCGCCCCCGCCGACGTCTTCGCCAGCGCCGCGGAGCCGCAGATGGCCACCGTCACCGACGCCGGGCTGGCCGCCGGCGAGCCGGCCGTCGTCGCCGCCAACGTGCTGCAGATCGCCGTCCCGGCCGGCAACCCCGCCGGCGTGACCGGGCTGGCCGACTTCGCCCGGGAGGAGCTGGCGCTGGCCGTCTGCGCGCCCGAGGTGCCCTGCGGCGCGGCGTCCGAGGAGGTGTTCGCCGCCGCCGGGGTGGCCGCCGTGCCGGACACCCAGGAGGAGGACGTCCGCGCCGCGCTGACCAAGGTGGAGCTGGGCGAGGTCGACGCCGCGCTGGTGTACACGACCGACGTGGCCTCCGCCGGGGACGCCGTCGAGGGCCTGGACTTCCCCGAGTCCGCCGAGGCGGTCAACGCCTACCCGATCGCCACGCTGACCGGCGCGCCCAACCCGGACGCGGCGGCGGCCTTCGTCGAGCTGGTCCTGTCCGAGGAGGGCCGCGCGGCGCTGTCCGGCGCCGGGTTCCGCGTCCCGTGAGGGGACGCCGGGAGGCCGGCGTCCCCGCGCCGCTGCTCGTCCCCGCCCTGCTGGCGGTGGCCTTCCTGGTGCTGCCGCTGCTCGGCCTGCTGGTCCGAGCGCCGTGGAGCGAGCTGTGGCCGCAGCTGTCCAGCCCTGCCGTCGGGCAGGCGCTGCGGCTGTCGCTCGTCTCGGCGACCGCCGCCACCCTGGTCTCCGTCGTGCTCGGCGTGCCGCTGGCCTGGGTGCTGGCCCGCTCCCGCATCCGCGGCCGGAGCGTGCTGCGCGCCCTCGTCACCGTGCCGCTGGTGCTGCCGCCGGTGGTCGGCGGCGTGGCGCTGTTCCTGGTGCTCGGCCGGCAGGGCCTGGTCGGCGCCTGGCTGGACGAGGCGTTCGGGCTGACCATCCCGTTCACCACGACCGCGGTGGTCATCGCGGAGACCTTCGTCGCGATGCCCTTCCTGGTCATCAGCGTCGAGGGCGCGCTGCGCGCCGCCGACGCCCGCTTCGAGGACGCCGCCGCCACCCTGGGCGCCGACCGGTGGACGACGTTCCGCCGGGTCACCCTGCCGCTGGTCGCCCCGGGTGTGGCGGCCGGGGCGGTGCTCTGCTGGGCGCGCGCGCTGGGCGAGTTCGGCGCCACCATCACCTTCGCCGGCAACTTCCCGGGGACGACGCAGACGATGCCGTTGGCGGTCTACCTGGCCCTGCAGCGCGACCCGCAGGCGGCCGTGGTGCTGTCGCTGGTGCTGCTCGCGGTGTCGCTGGCCACGCTGCTGCTGCTGCGTGACCGCTGGCTGTCCCGGGCGGGTGCCGCGGCGTGAGCCTGGCCGCCTCGGTCGCCGTGGCCCGCGGGCCGATGACCGTCGGGCTCGACGTGGCCGTCGCCGACGGGGAGGTGCTCGCCGTCCTCGGGCCGAACGGCGCGGGCAAGTCCACCCTGCTGCGGGTGCTGGCCGGGCTGCTGCGCCCGGACGACGGCCGGGTCGTCGTCGGCACGGACGTGTGGGTGGACGTCGCGGCCGGCGTGCACCTGCCGGCACACGAGCGGCGCCTGGGCATGGTGTTCCAGGACCACCTGCTCTTCCCGCACCTGTCGGTCACCGACAACGTCGCCTTCGGGCTGCGCACCCGCGGGGTGCGCCGCGGCCCCGCGCGGGCCGCGGCGCGGGAGTGGCTGGCGCGGGTGGGCGTCGCCGACCTCGCCGACCGGCGGCCCGGCCAGCTGTCCGGCGGGCAGGCGCAGCGCGCCGCGCTGGCCCGCGCCCTGGTCGGCGACCCGGCGCTGCTGCTGCTCGACGAGCCGCTGTCCGCGCTGGACGCGCGCACCCGGCTCACCGTCCGCGCCGAGCTCCGCCGGCACCTGGCCGACTACGGCGGCAGCACGGTGCTGGTCACCCACGACCCGGTCGACGCGATGGCGCTGGCCGACCGGGTCGTCGTCGTCGAGGAGGGGCGGGTCGTGCAGGCCGGCACGCCCGCTGACGTCAGTCGCCACCCGCGCACCGACTACGTGGCCCGGCTGGTCGGCCTGGCGCTGCTGCCCGGCACCGGCGAGGGTGGGACGGTACGGCTGGAGGGCGGCGGCCGGGTGGCGGTGGCCGAGCAGACCGCCGGCCCGGTGTTCGTCGCCGTCCGCCCCGAGTCGGTGGCGCTCTACCCCTCACGGCCCGACGGCAGCCCGCGCAACGTCTGGCCGGCCCGGCTGGTCGCGGCCACGCCGCACGGCTCGACGGTGCGCTGCGAGCTGGCCGGCGAGGTGCCGCTGATCGCCGACGTCACCGCCACCGCCTTCGCCGAGCTGGGCCTGGCCCCCGGCACGCCGGTGTGGGCGTCGGTCAAGGCCTCCGAGGTCGCCGTCTACGACCGCTGAGGACCGACCAGCAGGGCGACGTCGGGGTGCAGGAGAGCCAGCCCGCGGTCCAGCGTCGCCAGCCGGCCGCCGTGGGCCCGGGCCAGCGCGGCCAGGTGGGCGTCGGTGACCTGCCGGTGGCCGACGACGCCGCGGAGGTCGACGTCCGCGTAGCCGATGTCGTCGGCCCAGAACTCGTGCCGCTCGTCAGCGGTCACGCTGCCCAGGACATCACTGGCCTCGGTCTGACTGGCCCCTCGTCGAAGGGCGTGACGGAGCAGCGCGCCCTGGGTCACCGGGCAGGTGACGAAGGCCGGCAACTCGACCAGCCACTCCTCCACGGCCCCGTGGTGGACGTGTTCGCTGTCGCCGAGGGCGATGAGGACGTTCGCGTCGAGGAGGTCGGTCACTCGTCGTCGTCCAGCGACCGGACGTCCTCGCTGGTGACGGGACCGCCACCCAGGGAGAGGACCCGCATCCCGGTCACCGGGCTGACGGTCACCCGACTGGGACCGGGGGTGGCGAGGGCCGAGCGCAGCAGCTTCGTGACCGTCTCGCTCAACGAGGTCCCCGCGTCGCGGGCGATGGCGGTGGTCAGCCGGTGCAGGTCCTCGGGCAGGTCGATGGTGGTGCGCACGGCGACATCACGGCGCAGGATGCCGACGACATGCACCACGATGAGGACATGAGCACGGTCGCGGGGGTGGTCCTCGCCGCGGGCGGCGGGCGCCGCTACGGGATGCCCAAGGCGCTGGTCGAGTACGGGGGCAGCCTGCTGGTCGAGCGGGCGGTGCGGACGGCGCGCGCGGTGTGCGACCCGGTGCTCGTCGTCCTCGGCGCCCGGGCGGTCGACGTCTGGCGGACGGCGGACCTCGACGGCGCCACCGTGCTGGCCAACCGGGACTGGGAGACCGGGATGGCGTCCTCGCTGCGCACCGGCCTCGATGGGGTGCGCGGCTGGCCCGGTCGGGTCGGCGCCGCGCTGGTCACCCTGGTCGACATGCCCGGGATGACGCCGGAGGCCCTGGCCGCGGTCGCCGCGCACGCCGCCCCGGACGCGCTGGCGATCGCCACCTACGACGGCGTCCGCGGGCACCCGGTGCTGATCGGCCGCGACCACTGGGCCGGTGTCGTGGCGACGGCGACCGGCGACGAGGGCGCCCGCCGGTACCTCGCCACGCACCCGGTCACCGAGGTCGACTGCACCGGCCTGGCCGATCCGGCCGACCTCGACGTGCCCCCGGGACAGGTACCGTCGGCGCCGTGATCGCCAGGCCCCTGATCGCCGCAGTCGTCGACGCGCCGCTGTCGGTCGCCGAGCACGAGGACGCCGTGGCCGACGAGCGCGCCGGTGCGGTCGTGTCCTTCGCCGGTGTGGTCCGCGACCACGACGGGGGGCGCTCGGTCACCGAGCTGGAGTACGTCGGCCACCCGAGCGCCGCGCAGGTGATCACCGGGCTGGCGGAGGAGTTCGCCGCCCGCCCCGACGTGCACGCCGTCGCGGTCTCCCACCGGGTGGGCCTGCTCGCCATCGGCGACGTCGCGCTGGCCTGCGCGGTCAGCTCGTCCCACCGCGGCCAGGCGTTCGCCGCCTGCGCGGAGCTCGTCGACCTGGTGAAGGAGCGGCTGCCGATCTGGAAGCGGCAGGTCTTCACCGACGGCGAGGAGGAGTGGGTCGCCTGCCCGTGAGGGCGCCGCCGGTCGCTGTCAGTCGACCAGCACGACCTCGAACGGGCCGCCGGCGGGCCCGAGCCCGAACTGGGCGTTCACCGCGGCCAGGCCGCCGCGGTACAGGATGGCCGTCGTCGGCACCTGGAAGTCGTCGTCGGTGACGACCTCCACGACCTCGCCGGAGGCGAGGTCGCGGGACAGGTCGATCCGCGCGATCTGCTCCACCTGGTTCTGCACCACCCACACCTGACCGTCGCGGTACTCGACGCCGTCGGCGTCCGGCAGCGCCGTCCCGACGTCGATGGCCGCGCTGTCGCCGGTGGCGGGGTCGACGGTGTAGAGGGCCTCGTTCGTGGAGTGGGCGACGATGAGCACCCGGCCGTGCCGGGCGTCGGCGATGCCGTTGAGGTTGAACTCCCCGGTCAGCGCGGCCGCCGGGCCGTGCAGCGGCAGGGTCTCGGCCTCGCCGGGTCCGCCGTGCCGGTCCAGCGGCACGTGGTGGAGCTGCGCCGCGCGGCTGTCGGTGAACCAGGCGCCGTCCCGGGTGACCGCGACGTCGTTGACGAACGACCCGGTCGTGCCGCCCAGCTGGTACTCCGCGACGGTCTCGCCGGAGCGGGTGTCGTAGACGTACGCCTGGCCGGTGGGGCCGCCGGCGACGAAGAGCAGCCCGTGGCGCAGGTCGGTGTCCATGCCGACCGCGACGCGGCCCTCCGGCGCGTCGATGAACAGCTCCGCGGTGCCGCGGCGCAGGTCGCCGCGGTAGACGTCGCCGTCGCTGAGGTCACCGGCGTAGAAGGTGGCGCCGCGGCCGGGCGCGATGCCCTCGGCGCCGCCGGCGCCCGGGAGCTCGATGACCTCGACGTCGACCTCGACGTCGACGTCGTCCCGGCCGGGCCGGTCGGCGGCCGCGGGGACGGCGGTGGCGGCGACGGTGGCGAGGACGGTCCCGAGCAGGACCACCCCCCGGGTCGTCGTCCGGCGGGGGAGCGCGGGACCGGGCATGCCTGCCTCCTGGGGAGCGGGTGCCTGCACCGTGGCACGCTCCCGCCGGGCGCGCAGCCCGGCCGCCGGGACGGCGCTCAGGCGCGGACCGGCCCGCTCCCGTCGTCCCGGCGGGTGTCCCCGGCGTCGGAGGTGCCCTCGCCGCGCTCGGCGGCGGCCACCTCGGCCTCGCCCTCGATGCGGTGCGCCTCCCCGTGCAGCTGCGCGGCGGCGTCCCCGTGGGACTCGCCGTACACCTCCTCGGCACGGCCGACCAGCTCGTCGAGCTTGCCCTTCGCCTTCTCCCAGATGCTCACGCGCCCATCCTCTCCCTCACCCGCCGGCGAAGGGGGGCAGCACGTCGACCACCGCACCCGGCGCCAGGGCCAGCGACCGGTCGCGGGTCTGCGTCCCGTCCACCAGGAACGAGCAGGCCGTGAGCACCCGCTCCAGCCGCTCGCCGTGGTCGTCGGCGATCTGGCCGACGAGCTCCTGCAGCGTGCCGGCGTCCCGGGTCTCGGTGTCCACCCCCGCGGCCGCGCGGGCCCCGGCGAAGTACCGCACGGTCACGGGCACGCGCTCAGCCGCCGATCGCCGACATCGGCCGCGTCGGCTGCAGGAAGCTCGGGTCGTCGATGCCGTGCCCGGGCAGCTTGCCCAGGGTGGCGATCCGCCAGCGGTCGGCCAGCTCCGCGTCGGTGGCGCCGTCGCGCATCGGCGTGCGCAGGTCGGACTCCTCGCGGGCGAACAGGCAGTTGCGCACCTGGCCGTCGGCGGTGAGCCGGGTGCGGTCGCAGCTGCCGCAGAAGGACCGGGTGACCGACGCGATGACGCCGACGGTCGCCGGGCCGCCGTCCACCAGCCAGCGCTCGGCCGGCGCGGAGCCGCGCTCCTCGGTGTCCGGGGTGAGGTCGTGGGCCGCCGCCAGCCGCGCGAGGATGTCCTCGGCGGTGACCATCTCGCCGCGGGTCCAGGCGTGGTGGGCGTCCAGCGGCATCTGCTCGATGAAGCGCAGCTGGTAGCCGTGCTCCAGGCAGAAGTCCAGCAGCGGGACGGCGTCGGCCTCGTTGATCCCGCGCAGCAGGACGGCGTTGACCTTGACCGGGGTGAGGCCGGCGCGCTGGGCGGCCGCCAGGCCGGCGAGCACGTCGCCGAGCCGGTCGCGGTGGGTGAGCTGCGTGAAGCGGTCGCGGTCGGTGGTGTCCAGGCTGACGTTGATCCGGTCCAGGCCCGCGGCGGCCAGCGCGGGGGCCACGCGGGCCAGGCCGATCGCGTTGGTCGTGAGGCTGACCTCCGGGCGCGGCCGCAGCGCGGTGGCGGCGCCGACGATGCCGACCAGGCCGGGGCGCAGCAGCGGCTCGCCGCCGGTGAAGCGGACCTCGCGGATGCCCAGCCGCTCGACGCCGATGCGGACCAGCCGGGCGAGCTCCTCGTCGGTGAGCACCTCGACCTTGGGCAGCCAGTCCAGGCCCTCCGGCGGCATGCAGTACGTGCAGCGCAGGTTGCACCGGTCGGTCAGCGACACCCGCAGGTCGGTGGCGACCCGGCCGTGCCGGTCCACCAGCCCACCGGTCCCGGGGGCGGGGTCCGGACGGCGGGTCACCGGGTCCGGGAGCGGGCTGGTCGAGGTCACGCCTGTGAATGTAGTGCGGACCGGGGACGGTGTGCCGTTCCCCGGACGGGGGTCCCGGTGGCGCCAGGTCGGTCGGAGAGCGAGAGCGGGGCGGCGGGGTCCGTTGTTACCGTCGCCGTGCCACCCGAGGGACCGGCGGGCACCCCCGCACTCGCCCGTGGCCAGGAAGCGCGAGACGTCCGTGTCACCCCGCACCGTGTTCAGCCCCTACGCCCGCCTGTTCGCCGTGCCCGGCTCGGCGGCGTTCTCCTTCGCCGGCTGGGTCGCCCGGCTGCCCATCCCGATGCTCGGCCTGGGCGCCGTGCTGCTCGTCGCCGCCGAGACCGGCAGCTACGCCCTGGCCGGCGCGGTCAGCGGCACGCTGGCGCTCAGCTTCTCCGTCGCCAGCCCGCAGTGGGCCCGGGCGATGGACCGCCGCGGGCAGGGCGCCGTCCTGCAGGTCGCCATGACCGGCTACCTGCTCGCCGGCGTCGGCTTCGTCGCCGCGGTCACCGCCGGGGCGCCGCGGTGGAGCTGGTTCGTGCTGGCCGCGCTCGTGGGCGCGAGCGGGCCGAACATCGGCTCGCTGGTGCGGGCCCGGTGGGCGCAGGCGCTGGCCGAGCCGGACCGCCGGCAGACCGCGTTCGCGCTGGAGGCGGTCGTCGACGAGGTCGTGTTCGTCGTCGGCCCGCCGCTGGTGACGCTGCTGGCCACCCTCGTCGCGCCGCCCGCCGGCTTCCTCACCGGCGTCACGCTCGGCGCGGCCGGCGGGTTCTGGCTGGCCCGCCAGCGCGCCACCGAGCCCCCCGCCTCGCCGGCCGACCCCGGGGCGCCGTCCCGGCGGTGGGCCGCCCTCAACGCCAGCGTGCTGGTCGTCGTCGTGACCTACGCGGCCGTCGGCACGGTCTTCGGTGCCATGGACGTCGTCGTGGTCGGTTTCGCCGACGAGCAGGGCGCGCCCGCGCTGGCCGGCCTGGTGCTGGCCGTCTACGCGTTCGGCAGCCTGCTCGCCGGCCTGCACTACGGCGTGGCCCGGCTGCGCGGGACGCTGGCGGCGCGCTTCGTGGGCACCGCCGTCGCCTTCGGCCTGGCCGCGCAGCTGCTGTGGGCGGTGGGGTCGCTGCCGGTGCTGGTGGCCGCCGGCTTCCTCGCCGGCACCGCCATCGCGCCGGTGCTGGTGTCCGGGACGTCGCTGGTCGAGTCTCGGGTGCCGCGGTCGGCGCTCACCGAGTCGCTGTCGTGGACCACCACCGGGCTCACCCTCGGCGTCACGGCCGGCTCGGCGCTGGCCGGGGCCGCCGTCGACGCGTGGGGCGCGCAGGCGGCGTTCGCCGTCCCGGCGGTAGCGGCGGCGCTGGCGGCGCTGGTCGCGCTGGCCGGTGCGCCGCTGCTGCGCACCGGGGTGGCCGCCGTCCCCGGTGTGACCGCCGACCGGGTTGAGCACCCGGCTGCCGGGTAGGCCGTCCACCGGCAGGTTGCGCGCCACCGGGTGCGCCCGCCCACGACCGAGAGGAGCCCCTGTGGCCAGCGTGCCCACGATCCGCCTCAACAACGGCGTCGAGATCCCCCAGCTGGGCTTCGGCGTCTACCAGGTCCCGCCGGAGGACACCGCCGAGGCCGTGTCCACCGCCCTGGAGATCGGCTACCGGCACATCGACACCGCGGAGATGTACGGCAACGAGAAGGGCGTCGGCGAGGCCGTCGCGCGCTCGGGCCTGGACCGCGGCGAGGTCTTCGTCACCAGCAAGCTGAACAACGGCTTCCACGGCCGGGACGACGCCCTGCGCGCCTTCGACCAGTCCCTGGCCGACCTCGGCTTCGAGTACCTGGACCTGTTCCTCGTCCACTGGCCGCTGCCGGGGATCGACGTCGACTACGTCGAGACCTGGAAGGCCATGGAGGAGATCTACGCCAGCGGCCGCGCCAAGGCCGTCGGCGTCTCCAACTTCCAGGCCCACCACCTGCGCCGGCTGTTCGGGGAGACCGACGTCCGCCCGGCGGTGAACCAGATCGAGGTGCACCCCTACCTGGCCAACGACGAACTGCGCGCCTTCGACGCCGACCACGAGATCGTCACCGAGGCCTGGTCGCCGATCGCCCAGGGCAAGGTGCTCGACGACCCGGTGGTGCAGCGGGTGGCCGAGCGCTACGGCCGGACGCCGGCACAGGTCGTGCTGCGGTGGCACGTGCAGCGCGGCGACGTCGTGTTCCCCAAGTCGGTGAACCGCGAGCGCATGCAGCAGAACTTCGAGCTGTTCGACTTCGACCTCGACGGCGGCGCGATGGGCGACCTGAGCGTCCTGGACCGCGGCGAGCGCACCGGCCCGGACCCGGACACCTTCAACTACATCCCCGGCTGAGCCTGCGCGATCGTGGCGCCGTGACCACCGGATCCGCTCCGGACCGGGTCACGGCGCCATGATCGTCGAAGGCCCTCCTGCCGGGTCCCGCCGCGAGCCGGCGAGGGGTGGGGCAGGAGGGTCGTTCACCGGTCCGTCGTCACGAAGTCGATGAGCTCCTCGACCCGGCCGATCAGCGCCGGCTCCAGGTCGGTCCAGGTGCGGACCCGGGCCAGGATGCGCTGCGCCCAGACGTAGCCGGTGTCGTCCTCCCACCCCAGCCGGCGGCAGACGCCGTCCTTCCACGACTCGCCCCGGGGCACCGTCGGCCAGGCCCGGATGCCGACGACGGAGGGCTTCACCGCCTGCCAGATGTCGATGAACGGGTGGCCGACGACGAGCGCGTGCCCGCCGGCGGCCCTGCCGCTCATCACGGACTCCGCGATCCGGGTCTCCTTGGACCCGGTGACCAGGTGGTCGACCAGCACGCCGAGCCGTCGCCCGGACGACGGGCGGAACTCCCGCACGATGCCGGGGAGGTCGTCCACACCGTGCAGGGGCTCGACGACGACGCCCTCGATGCGCAGGTCGTGGCCCCAGACCTTCTCCACCAGCTCGGCGTCGTGCTTGCCCTCGACGTAGATCCGCCCCTCGCGGGCGACCCGGGCCCGTGCCCCGGCGACGTAGGTGGAGCCCGACGCGCTGCGGCTGGGGGTGGCCGGGGCCTGCGGCCGCGGGCGCACCAGCACCACCGGCCGGCCGTCGACCCAGAAGCCGGGGCCCAGGGGGTAGGCGCGCACCCGCCCGTTGCGGTCCTCGAGGTGGACGACGTCCTTCTCGCAGCGCACCACGGCGCCGACGAAACCGGAGCTGGGGTCCTCGACGACGAGGTCGCGTTCGGCCTCGACGGAGGGGTTGGGCTGCTTCCGCGTGCGCGGGTGCACCAGGTCGTCGTACGGCGAGCGGGGAGGCACGCCCTCCAGGATGGGCACGACCCCGGCCGGCGACCGCACCGACGCGCCGGTGCGCCCCCGGTGCGACACGCCCGAGCCGATGTCCCTCACCCAGCGTCACGGGTGAGCACCAGGCCTGCCGGTGCTCGCACTCCCTGCTGACCAGGGTCTCCCGGCCGGGTCGGCCACACCGTGGGGGTTCCTGCGCCCCGGTGCGCGGGTCGGATCCGGGGTGGCCGTTTCGTGACCTGCCCGCCGGTCACCCCAGTGATCGACCGGAACACAGTCTGCTGAGATGGAGGCGACAGCCACGATGATCGGCACCGAAGCCATCAGCCGTGTGATCGGCAAGGACGTCTACGACCGGAGCGGGGACAAGATCGGCTCCGCGTCGGAGGTGTACCTCGACGACGAGAGCGGCCAGCCGGAGTGGGTCACCGTGCGCACGGGCCTCTTCGGCACCAAGGAGTCCTTCGTCCCGATCCGGGACGCCGACCTGACCGACGACGGTCTCCGGGTACCCGTGACCAAGGCCCAGGTGAAGGACGCCCCGAAGGTCGACACCGACGGGCACCTCTCCCCGCAGGAGGAGGAGGAGCTCTACCGCTACTACGGCCTGGGCTCCGGCCAGGGGTC
>NZ_FZOO01000004.1 GCF_900188375.1 Geodermatophilus pulveris
CCACCAGCTCCTCGCAGTACAGCCCGCCGTCGGGACGGCGGAACTGGGTGTGCCGCTTGCGCGGGACCTCACCCACCTGCCGGTAGAACGCCATCCGGCACCACCGTCCTCCTTCAGGCCGCGACGGGACTGGGCAGGGGGCGGGCGAGCAGCCGGGCCACCGCGGGGCCGACGTCGGCGGCGTCGGTGAGGACCGCGGCCACGTGGCCGTCCGGGCGCAGCACCCAGGTCTCGTCGGGCCGGGCGCCGAGCGCCTCGCGGAGCAGGCCGGTGCCGTCGAGCGCGGTCATCCGGTGCACCGACACCGGCGGGCCGCCGGGCGCGTCGGGGGCGGGGGCCTGCGCGTCGTCCCCGAGCAGGACGGTCACCCCCTCGCGGGCCAGCTGGCGCAGCCGGGCGACGTCCGGCCGGCCGGGCGCGGTCACCGGGCAGTCGGGCACCAGCACGCCCGGCGCCGGGACCGGGACGGCGCCGCGCGCCGGCCGCCCGGGGAAGGGACGCCGCTCGTCGGGCGTGGTGAGCGGGGAGTCGACGTACCAGAACGGTTCGGCGAGCCGGCCGGAGTCGACCTGCGCCCGGGCCGCGGGGTCGGTCGCCGCGCGCTCCAGCACGTCGAGGCGGTGGCGGGCGTCGGCGTCGGTGCCGGGCACCAGGAACCGCATGGTGGCGCCGGTGACCTCGATGTTCTCCAGGGCCGCGGCGTGCCGCTCGTCGTGGTAGCTGTCCAGCAGCGACTCCGGTGCCCAGCCGCGCAGCACGAACGCGATCTTCCACGCGGCGTTCTCGGCGTCCAGGACGCCGGAGTTCAGGCCCCGGGCGCCGAACGGGGACACCAGGTGCGCGGCGTCGCCGGCGACCAGCACCCGGCCGACCCGCATGCGGTCGACGACGCGGGAGGAGAACCGGTAGACCGACCGCCACACGACCTCGTGGGGGCGGTCGCCGATGACCTGGCGGACCCGCCGGTCCAGGCCGCCGGAGGCCTCCTCGGCGGCCAGGTCGAAGTCCGGCGGCACCTGCCAGTCGATGCGGAAGGTGGAGTCCGGGCAGGGGTGGATGAGCACCTGGCGGCCGGGGTTCCACGCCGGGTCGAAGTAGAACCGGCGCTCGGTCTCCCAGCCGGGCAGGTCGGTGCGGACGTCGCAGATGAGGAAGGAGTCGTCGAAGGTCTCGCCGGCGAAGGTCAGCCCGAGGGCCGAGCGCAGCACGTCGCTGCGGGGGCCCGCGCAGGCGACGGCGTACGAGCCGCGGACGGTGGTCCCGTCGTCGCAGGTGAGGGTCACGCCGCCGTCGTCCTGCTCGACGCCGGTGACCCGGTGCCCCCAGCGGACCTCGACCAGCGGCTCGGCGGCGATCCGCTCGTCGAGCAGCCGCTCGGTCTCGCACTGCGAGATGTTGACGAACGGCGGGAAGGGGGACCGCCCGCGGTCGGCGAAGCGGACGCTGAACAGCTCGAGGTCGCGGTGGAAGGTGCGCGCGGTGGTCCAGGTGACCCCGCGGCGGGCGACCTCCGCGCCGACGCCGACGGCGTCCCACACGTCGAGGACGTCGCGCTGCTGGCAGATCGCCTTGCTGCCGACCGCGTCCCGCTCGCGGCGGCCGTCGAGCACGACGACCCGCAGCCCCCAGCGGGCCAGCAGCAGCGCAGCGGTCTGCCCGACCGGCCCGGCGCCCACGACGAGCACGGGCAGGTCCCGGTCGGTCGGGGCGCTCATCCCTGCAGCTCGTCCCAGACCTGCCGGTCGCGCTCGGCGGTCCAGATGACCGGCCGCTCGATGCCGGAGAGCTCGTCCCACAGCCGCTGCACGTCGAAGGGCAGGCAGTGCTCGAAGATCGGCCAGGCGCCGTACTGCGGGGCCAGCGCGGCGTGGGTGGCCTCGAAGGCCTGCGTGAGGGTGCCGCCGGCGCGGTGCACGTCGCCGACGGTGCGCTGCATGGTGAGCAGGAAGTCGCGGGTCTGCTCGATGGCCGCGTCGACCTCCTCGCGGCCGCGCGCGATCCGGCCGCGGCCGCCGACCAGCTGCTGCGCGCCGAGGGCCTTGACCCGGTCGAGTGTGCCGGTGGCCCAGTCGGTGTGGAAGGCGTCGCCGGTGTAGAGGGCGGCCTGGGACTCGACCAGGTCACCGGCGAACAGGACCTGCTGCTCCGGCAGCCAGGCCACGACGTCGCCCTCGGTGTGCCCGCGGCCGAGGAACGCCAGCACCAGCTCGCCGCGGTCCCCGCCGAGGGAGATGGTCAGCCGGTCGCGGAAGGTCATGGTGGGCCAGGTGAGCCCGGGGATGGACTCCGGCTCCTCGAACAGCCGCGGCATCCGGCCGTACTCGCTCTCCCAGTCCTGCTGGCCGCGCTCGGCGATCAGGTGCCTGGTCTGCTCGGAGCTGACGACGACCTCGGCGTCGAACGCGCTGGCGCCGAGCACGCGGACGGCGTGGTAGTGGCTGAGCACCAGGTAGCGGACCGGCTTGTCGGTGTGCTCGCGCAGCCGGGCCAGCCAGCGGCGGGCGGCGACCGGGGTGGCCAGCGCCTCGAAGCAGACGAGGAAGTCCTCGCCCTCGATCGCGCCGACGTTGGGGTCCCCCTCCGCCGTGAGCGCGTACACGCCGTCGGCGAGGACCTCGAGGGTCTGCTCCTTGACGCCGAGGTCCGCGGAGGACGCGAAGGGCCTGGCTGCCATGGGGGCTCCTGTCGACGTCATCGTCCGATAGACGAACACCTTGCCCGCTTACCGGTCGGAGTCTACGGCGGTGTGCCGCAGGACACAAGACGGTCGCGGTCCCGGCGGTCACGTGCCGGGAGCCTGTGAGCCGTGCCACACTCCTGCTAGTCTGCACCGGCTTCGAACAGACTGTCCGATTACCGAGCGGCACCCGGAGGAACTCGTGAGTCGACGGACCACCCGCGCGCGCGTCGCCGCCTGCGCCGCCGCGCTGACCCTGGGCCTCGCCGGTTGCGCCGAGTCGGCGGACAGCGGGGGCGACGCAGCGGCCACGGACGAGTCCGGGCCGATCAGGATCGGCGCCGTCCTGGACATCACCGGGGCCGGCGCCTCGCTCGGCGTGCCCGAGCGCCAGGCCCTGGAGCTGCTCGCCGGGCAGCTGGAGGCCGAGGGGGGCATCGACGGCCGCGAGGTCGAGCTGATCATCGAGGACAACCAGTCCACCGAGGACGCCGCCGCCCAGGCGATGAACAAGCTGGTCAGCCAGGACCAGGTGGACGTCGTGCTCGGCGCCAGCCGCACCGGCCCCAGCCTGGCGATGCGCCCCATCGCCGAGGCCAGCCAGATCCCGATGATCTCCCTGGCCGCCAACGCGGCCATCGTCGAGGGGTCGGAGTGGGTGTTCAAGAGCGCCCAGAACGACCGGGTGGTCATCGAGCGCATGGTCGAGTACATGGCCGACCAGGGCTGGACCACCATCGGCCTGGCCCGCGACGCCTCGGGTTTCGGCGAGGGCGTGCAGGAGATCTTCGACGAGGTCGGGTCGGAGGCCGGCATCTCGGTGGTCGCCGTCGAGCGGTTCGCCCCCGACGCCACGGACTTCACCGCGCAGATGGTCAACCTGCGCGACGCCGCGGCCGACGTCAACGTCATCTGGGGCATCCCGCCGGCGGCGGGGCTGGCCCAGCGGGCGTACGCGCAGCTGGGCATCACCACCCCGGTCATGCAGAGCCACGGCATCGGCAACCAGGTGTTCCTGGACACCGCCGGGGAGGCCGCCAACGGGCTGGTCGCACCGCTGGGCCGGCTGGTCGTCGCCGACCAGCTGCCCGAGGACGACCCGCAGCGGGAAGTCATCACCTCCTTCATCGAGGACTACACCGCCGAGTACGGCGAGGAGCCGTCCACCTTCGCCGGGCACGCCTACGACGCCTGGCAGCTGGCGATCGACGCGCTGCGCGAGGTGGGCACCGACCCGCAGGCGATCCGCGACCACCTGGAGGGCGTCCAGGACTTCGTCGGGATCAGCGGCACGTTCACCATGACCCCGGAGGACCACTCGGGGCTGTCCAAGGACGCGCTGGTGCTGGTCGGCGTGCAGGACGGGGACTGGACGCTGCTCCCGGACCAGGGCGCCTGACAGTCCGGTGGTCGACCTGCTGCAGCTGGTCTTCGCCGGGCTGAGCCAGGGCGCGGTCTACGCGCTCATCGCCATCGGCTTCGTCGCGGTCTTCACCGTCAGCGGGGTCATCAACCTGGCGCAGGGCGAGTTCGCCGCCCTCGCCGGGCTGGTGGCGATCTCCGCGGCCGGCAGCGGGCTCCCGCTGCCGGCCGCGGCGGTCGTGGCGGTGGCCAGCGTCGCCGTCGTCGCCGTCCTCATGGAGCGGCTGGCCATCGCCCCGGTCAAGCGGATGACGACGCTGGTGTCGCTCATCCTCACCCTCGGCGTCTCCACCGGCCTCAAGGCGCTGATGCTGCTCGTGTACGGGCCGAACGCCGAGGGCCTCACGCCGATCACGCCCGGCGGCGTCACCGTGGGCGGGGTGAGCATCCGGTACCAGGAGCTGTGGATCCTCGCCGTCGCCGGGCTGGTCGCGCTGGCCGTGTACTGGTTCTACGAGCGCACCCTGGCGGGCAAGGCGCTGCGGGCCTGCGCCGAGCAGCCGGTGGCCGCCCGGCTGGTGGGCATCTCGCTGGGCCGGGCCTCGCTCACCGCCTTCCTCATCGCCGGCTGCGTGGGTGCGGTCGCCGGGGTGCTGGCCAGCCCCGTCTACTTCACCTCCTGGGAGTCCGGCCTCACCCTGGGGCTCAAGGGCTTCGTCGCCGCCACGCTCGGCGGGCTGGTCTCCGTGCGCGGTGCGGTGCTGGGCGGGCTGCTGCTCGGCGTGCTGGAGAACCTGACCGCCGGGTACGTGAGCACCGGCCTGCGGGACGCGGTGGCGTTCCTGCTGCTCATCATCGTGCTGGTCGCCCGGCCCTCGGGGGTCTTCGGGCGGCACGCGGAAGCGCGGGTCTGACGCCGTGGCCCGCCGCGCGCTGCCCCTGACCGGGGCGCACGGCCGCCGCTCCCGCCGCGGCGACGTCGTCGGGATGTCCGTGCTCACGGTGCTGCTGGTGGCGTTCCCGTTCCTCGCCCCGCCCAGCGTGACCAACGTCGGGGTGTACGCGCTGATCTACGCCCTGGCGGCGCTGGGGCTGTCCCTGCTGATGGGCCTGGCCGGGCAGGTGAGCCTCGGGCAGGCCGGCTTCTTCGCCATCGGCGCCTACACCCAGGCCGTGCTGGTGACCCGCTACGAGACCAACCCGGTGCTCGCCTCGGTGGCCGCGGTCACGGTGACCATGACGGTGGCGCTGCTGGTCGGGCTGCCGCTGCTGCGGCTGCGGGGGCACTACCTGGCCCTGGCGACGCTCGGCTTCGGCATCATCGTCACCGTCCTGGCCACCGAGTCGGAGTTCCTCGGGGCCACCTCGGGCATCTTCGGCGTGCCCAAGCCGCAGTTCAACGCCCGCACCTACGACTCCACCACCGAGTACTTCCTGCTGCTGGTCCCCGTCGTGCTGCTGGGCCTGCTGCTGGCGCGCAACGTGGTGGAGAGCCGGATCGGCCGGGCGCTCGGCGCGGTCAACGACTCCGAGGTCGCCGCGGAGTCCCTGGGGGTGGACACCTTCCGGCTGCGGGTGCAGGTGTTCGTGCTGTCGGCGGCGTTCGCCAGCGTGGCCGGCACGGCGTTCGCCCACTGGCTCGGGGTGATCAACCCCAACGCGGCGAACTTCCCCCTGTCGGTGTCCTTCCTGCTGATGGCGGTGCTCGGCGGGGTGGGCACGGTCTACGGCGCGGTGGTCGGCGCGTTCGCCGTCGAGGGGCTGGACGACGGGCTGCGCCGGCTGATCCCCGAGCTGGTGCCCGGTGCGGTCGGCGAGGTGCAGCTGATCGGCTTCGGCATCCTGCTCACCGTCATCATGATCTTCCTGCCCGGTGGGCTGCACCAGCTGTGGACCACGGCCCGCCGGCGGCTGTCCGGGTCGGACCTGGCCGCCGGCGGCGCCCCGCCCGACGGCGGGCCCGCCCCCGCCCCCGACGACGGCCCACTGCTCGCCCGCGAGAGCCGGGCCCCCGCCGGCACGCCGCTGCTGGAGGTGCAGGGGCTGACCAAGCGCTTCGGCGGCGTCACCGCGGTCGACGACCTGGACCTCACCGTGCACGCCGGGGAGATCGTGGCGCTGATCGGGCCGAACGGCGCGGGGAAGACGACCGCGTTCAACATGGTCAGCGGTGCGGTGGTACCCACCGCGGGCACGGTGACGGTGGCCGGCACCCGGGTGGAGGGGCGCAAGCCGCACGTGGCCGCCCGCGCCGGTGCGACCCGCACCTTCCAGAACCTGCAGATCTTCGGGTCGGCCACGGTGCTGGGCAACGTCATGGTCGGCCGGCACCTGCGCAGCCGCGCCGGCCTGGTCGGGGCGGCCCTGGTGCTCCCCGCCCGGCGCGAGGAGCGCGCCGTGGAGGCCTCGGCGCGCGAGCTGCTCGACCTGCTGGGCCTGGGGCCCGACGCCGACCGGCTCGCCGTCGACCTGCCCTTCGGCCGCCAGCGGCTGGTCGAGGTGGCCCGCGCGCTGGCGCTGGAACCGGACCTGCTGCTGCTCGACGAGCCGATGGCCGGCCTGTCCGGCGCGGAGCGGCGGGACCTGGCCCGGCTGCTGCGCCGGCTGCGCGCCGGCGGCATGGCCATCGTGCTGGTGGAGCACGACGTCGAGGCCGTGCTCGCCCTCGCCGACCGGGTGGCCGTGCTCGAGGACGGCGTCCGCATCGCCCTGGGCACGCCGGACCAGGTCCGGCACGACCCCGCCGTCATCGCCGCCTACCTCGGCGTCGACCCGGAGGACAGCACCGCGGTCGCCGTGGCCGAGGCCGGGCCGGGGGAGGCGCGGTGAGCCTGGAGGTCCGGGGGCTGGCGGCGGGCTACGGCCGGCTGGAGGTGCTGCACGGCGTCGACCTGGACGCCGGGGAGGGTCAGCTGGTCGCCGTCATCGGCGCCAACGGCGCCGGGAAGACCACGCTGCTGCGGGCGCTGTCCGGGCTGGTCCCGGCCACCGCCGGCACGGTGCGGCTCGCCGGCGTCGACGTGACCGGCTCCGGGCCCGAGCGGCTGGCCCGGGCCGGGCTGGCGCACGTGCCGGAGAACCGGCTGGTGTTCCCGACCCTGACCGTCGAGGACAACCTGGTGCTCGGCGCCTACACCCGCCGCCGGCAGCCGGCCGCCGAGCGCACCCGGGTGCGCGACCGGGCGCTGGCGCTGTTCCCGCGGCTGCAGCCGCGGCTGCAGCAGGCCGCCGGGACGCTGTCCGGCGGTGAGCAGCAGATGCTGGCCATCGCCCGCGGCCTGATGGCCCAGCCGCGGGTGCTGGTCCTGGACGAGCCCAGCGTCGGGCTCGCACCCCGGCTGGTCGGGGAGATATTCACCGCCCTGGGCCGGCTCCGGGACGACGGGCTGACCCTCGTCGCGGTCGAGCAGAACGCCCGCGCCGCCTTCGCCGTCGCCGACTCCGTCTCCGTCATGGACCGCGGCCGGGTGGTCCTGCACGGGGACGCCGCGACGCTCGCCACCGACCCGCGCGTCACCGCGGCCTTCCTCGGCGGGGGCGTCAGCGCCGAGGCCACCGACGCCTCCGACGGCCGGCACTGACCGGGCGCCGCTGGTGGCTACGGTCCGCGGCGGCGGGCGCCCTCCCCGATCCGGGCGGCCAGCTCCGCCTCGGGGAGGACCACCTGGACGGTGCTGCCGCGGCCCAGCTCCCGGCCCGCGGCGTCGGTGGCGACACACGCGCAGGTCAGCCGGTTGCCGCGCGCCTCGACGCAGCGCGCGGTCACCCGGACGGTGTCACCCACCCAGCTGGGGCCGAGGTGGTCCACCGAGACCGACCGCCCGATGCCGGCCTCGCCGGGGGCCAGGTGGCGGAGCAGGAGCTTGCGCCCGGCCTCCTCGAAGTGCTTGGCCATGGTGTACGTCGCGTACACCGGGTGCACCGGACCCAGCTCGTCGAAGTGCACGGTCATCTCCTGGGTCACCACGACCACCAGCTCCGCCGCGGCACCGACGGGGACGGCGACCACGGGGCCCTCAGGCGTCGTAGTCGACGGTCACGGCCTCGGAGACCGGCAGCGTCTGGCAGGTCAGCACGTAGCCGGCCTGGACCTCCTCGGGCTCGAGGGCGTAGTTGCGGCGCATCTGCACCTCGCCGTCGGTGACCCGCGCCCGGCAGGTGCCGCACACCCCGCCCTTGCAGGCGAACGGCAGGTCGGAGCGCACCCGCTGGGCGGAGTCGAGCACCGGCTCGTCCCGGGGCAGGGCCAGGGTGGTCGAGCGGCCGTCGAGGACCACGGTGACCTGGCTGCTGGGACCGGTCACCGTCTCCTCGTCGCCGCGGACGGGCTCCGGCGGGACGTCGTCGACGTAGAACAGCTCCTGGTGCACCCGCTCGCCGGGGACGCCGAGCCCGGTGAGGAGCTCGCGCGCGTCGCTGACCATGCCGTGCGGGCCGCACAGCCACCAGTGGTCGACGTGCTCGGCGTCGACCAGGTTCTCGACCAGGGTGCGCAGCCGGGCACCGTCGAGCCGGCCGCTGGTCAGCTCGGCGTCCCGCGGCTCGCGGGAGAGCACGTGCACCAGCTGCAGCCGCGGGCCGTGGCGGTCCTTGAGGTCGGCCAGCTCGTCGGCGAACATCACCGTGTTGGTGCGCCGGTTGCCGTAGAAGACGGTGACCGTCGACTCGCCGTCGCGCAGCACGGTGGCGGCCAGCGACAGCGCCGGGGTGATGCCGGAGCCGGCGACGACGAAGACGTGGTCGGCGGGGCGGGTCAGGTCGGCGGTGAACGTGCCCGACGGCGGCAGCACCTCGATCTCGTCGCCGGGCGCCACCTCGTGCACCAGCCAGGAGGAGAAGAACCCGCCGGGCACCTCGCGGACGCCGACCCGCGGCGCGGCCCCCACCGGCGCGCAGATGGAGTACGAGCGGCGCTCGTCGCGGTCGCCCACGACCCGGCGCAGGGTGAGCGCCTGGCCGGGCCGGAACCGGTAGTCGTCGGCCAGCTCGTCGGGGACGTCGAAGGTGACCGCGACCGCGTCGTCGGTCAGCCGCTCGACGCCGGCCACGCGCAGCGGGTGGAACCGCGGCCGGCGGGGCGGTGCGCTCACTCAGATCTCCTTGACATGCTCGAACGGCTCCCCGCAGGCGCGGCAGCGGCGCAGGGCCTTGCAGGCGGTGCCGCTGAACTCGCTCTGCTCCACGGTGTCCGGCGAGCCGCACTGGGGGCAGGCGGCGGTGCGGCGGGCGGGGCCGAGCTGCAGCGGGATCGGCCCGGGGGAGCGGACCGGCGCCCGGCCCGGCGGGGCGATGCCGGCGGCGGCGAGCGCGCCACGGCCCGCCTCGGAGATCCAGTCGGTGGTCCACGCCGGGGACAGCACCGTGCGGACCTCGACGTCGCGGAAGCCGGCCGCGTGCAGCGCGTGCAGCAGGTCGGCCCGCATGACGCCCATGGCGGGGCAGCCGGAGTAGGTCGGGGTGATCTCGACGACGACGGTGCCGTCGTCGGTGGTGCGCACGTCGCGCAGCACGCCGAGGTCGGCGAGGGTCAGCATCGGCAGCTCGGGGTCGGTGACCGTCGCGGCCACCGCCCGCGGGTCGGTCTGCACGGCGCTCACCACGTCGCCGCCGGGTGCTGGCGGGCCAGACCCTGCAGGGTGCCGAGCAGCTCGGCCAGCTCCGGCCCGTGCTCGCCCACCCGGCCCCGGGGGGCGGCGGCGGGGGGCCACTCCGGTACCCGGAGCGTCGCCTGGTCGAGCACCTGGGTGAGCACGCCGCGCACCTCGTCGAGGACGTCGGCCGGGTCGACGGCGACGCCGGCGGCGGCCAGCCGGGTCTCCACGTCGGTCGCGGTGGACAGGTCGGCCAGCAGCGGCCACACCGCGTCGACGCCGTCCTGGGCGCGGCGGTGGGACTCGCCGGTGCCGTCGCCCAGTCGCAGCACCCAGCGGGCGGCGTGGTCGCGGTGGTAGGCGACCTCCTTGACGCCCTTGGCGGCGATGGCGGCGAGCACCGGGTCCCGGGAGTCTCGCAGCCGGGCGAGGACGGCCAGCCGGACCGTGGCGGCGGCGAGCAGCCGGACCATCGTGCGGGCGAAGTCGCCGTTCTCGGCCGCGACCAGGGCGGTGTTGCGGAACTCGCCGGGGGCGCGGAAGTAGGCCAGCGCGTCCTCGTCGGGGACCGAGTCGGTGGCCAGCTCGCGGGAGCGGCCGAGCACGCCGACCGAGCCGGCGCGGGCCAGCAGCAACCGGGCCTGGCCGAGCAGGTCGAGGGCGACGTTGCCGATCGCCACCTCCTCCTCGAGCTCCGGCGCGTTGGTCATCCACTGGGTCAGCCGCTGCGCGAGCACCAGGGCGTCGTCGCCGAGCATCAGGCAGTAGGCGCCCAGGTCGGTGGGGTCCACGCCGTCGGGCACGGTGGTGTCGACCCCGGCGAGCGGCTCGTCGAAGCCGGTGCCGAACGCCCAGTGCCCGTCGTCCTGCGCGTTGGCCAGCGCCTCGTACACGGTCTCCTCGTGCATGGTGACTCCTGGTGACGTGCTGGAAGGGCCCCCTCGCAGGGGTCCCCGAGCCGAGGAACGAGGTGCGGGGGAGGGAGGGGGTCCTTCACATGTGGGGGACGCCCTCGGGGATCTCGTAGAACGTCGGGTGCCGGTAGACCTTGTCGCCGCTCGGGGCGAACAGCGGGTCCTTCTCGTCGGGGCTGGACGCGGTGATGTCGACGGCCTTGACCACCCAGATGCTCACGCCCTCGTTGCGCCGGGTGTAGAGGTCGCGGGCGGCGTCGATGGCCATCTCGTCGTCGGGGGCGTGCAGCGAGCCGACGTGCACGTGGTTGAGGCCCCGCTTGCCGCGGACGAACACCTCGTACAGCGGCCAGTCGCGGCGCACCGCCCGGCGCCGGGGCTCCACCGGCACCTCGGGGCCGGTCGGGACGGCACCGTGCCCGCCCTCCGCGGTGACGTCAGGCACCGTGCTTCTCCGCGTACGCCGTGGCCGCCTCGGTGACCCAGGCGTTGTCGTCGCGGGCGGCGCGCCGGCGGGCGATGCGGACGGCGTTCATCGGGCCGCTGCCGCTGATGACGCGGGTGAACTCGTCCCAGTCGATCGGGCCGGTGCGCCAGTGGCCGCTCGCCTCGTCCCAGGTCAGGTCCGGGTCGGGCAGGGTGACGCCCAGGGCCTGCGCCTGGGGGACGCTCATGTCCACGTACCGCTGGCGCAGCTCGTCGTTGGTGTGCCGCTTGATGCCCCACGCCATCGACTGCGCGGAGTTGGGGCTGGCGTCGTCCGGCGGGCCGAACATCATCAGCGAGGGCCACCACCAGCGGTCGACGGCGTCCTGCACCATCGCCCGCTGCTCGGGCGTCCCGCGCATCATGGTCATCAGCAGCTCGTAGCCCTGCCGCTGGTGGAAGGACTCCTCCTTGCAGACCCGGATCATCGCCCGCGCGTAGGGCCCGTAGGAGGAGCGGCACAGCGGCACCTGGTTGCAGATCGCCGCGCCGTCGACCAGCCAGCCGATGACGCCGACGTCGGCGTAGGTGAGCGTCGGGTAGTTGAAGATGGAGCTGTACTTCTGCTTGCCCTCGATGAGCTTGTCGGTCAGGTCGGCCCGGTCCGCGCCGAGGGTCTCCGCCGCGGAGTACAGGTACAGGCCGTGGCCGGCCTCGTCCTGGACCTTGGCCAGCAGCACCGACTTGCGGCGCAGGCTGGGCGCGGCCAGCAGCCAGTCACCCTCCGGCTGCATCCCGACGATCTCCGAGTGGGCGTGCTGGGCGACCTGCCGGATGAGGGTCCGGCGGTAGCCCTCGGGCATCCAGTCGCGGGGCTCGATGCGGTGGTCGGCGGCGATCGTGGCGTCGAACTGCCGCTGCAGCGCCGTCTCGTCCGGGGCGGGCCGTTCCAGGGTGGGTGCCGACATCTCGTCCCCTCGGGGGTGCGACTCGAGCCAATTACTGACCAGTTGGTCGGTATTGAGTGTGCCCGACGCCACCCCGCCGCGCAAGCCCGGTGCGCGGCGTCCCGCGGGGCCTTGACAGAGCCCCGCGGGAGGGAGTTGATTACCTGACCATCCGGTCGGTATTCCGGCGTCAGGCCCCCGACCGCCCGGCGACGACGCTGTAGGACCCGGAGGCCCCCGCCATGACGGCTGTGACCAGCGATCCGACCCGGCGCCTGGGCGCGCCCCCCGACCCGGCGGTGCTCGACCCGGCGGAACGGATGTCCGCCGACGAGCTGCGCGCCCTGCAGCTGGAGCGGCTGCGGTGGACCCTGCGGCACGCCTACGACCACGTGCCGCACCACCGGCGGGCCTTCGACGCGGCCGGCGTGCACCCCGACGACTGCCGGGAGCTCGCCGACCTCGCGCGGTTCCCGACGACGAGCAAGGCCGACCTGCGCGACAACTACCCGTTCGGCATGTTCGCCGTCCCGCAGGAGCAGGTGCGCCGGGTGCACGCGTCCTCCGGCACCACCGGCCGCCCGACCGTCGTCGGCTACACCGGGCGCGACATCGACACCTGGGCCACGGTCATGGCCCGCTCCATCCGCGCGGCCGGCGGCCGGGCCGGCGACCGGCTGCACAACGCCTACGGCTACGGGCTGTTCACCGGCGGGCTCGGTGCGCACTACGGCGCGGAGAAGCTCGGCTGCACGGTCATCCCGGTCTCCGGCGGCATGACGCCGCGGCAGGTCCAGCTGATCACCGACTTCGAGCCGCGGGTGATCATGGTGACGCCCTCCTACATGCTCACCGTCATCGACGAGTTCGAGAAGCAGGGCCTGGACCCGCGGGCCAGCTCGCTGGAGATCGGCATCTTCGGGGCCGAGCCGTGGACCGAGCAGATGCGCCGGGAGATGGAGGAGCGCGCGGGCATCCACGCCGTCGACATCTACGGCCTGTCCGAGGTCATGGGCCCCGGCGTCGCGCAGGAGTGCGTCGAGACCAAGGACGGCCTGCACGTCTGGGAGGACCACTTCTACCCCGAGGTCATCGACCCGGTCACCGGCGAGGTGCTGCCCGAGGGCGAGCGGGGGGAGCTGGTCTTCACCTCGCTGACCAAGGAGGCGATGCCGGTCGTCCGGTACCGCACCCGCGACCTCACCCGCCTGCTGCCGGGCACCGCCCGGCCGGCCATGCGCCGCATGGAGAAGGTCACCGGCCGCACCGACGACATGATCATCCTGCGCGGGGTCAACCTCTTCCCGACCCAGGTCGAGGAGATCGTGCTGCGGACGCCGGGGCTGTCCCCGCACTTCACCCTGGAGCTGACCACCCGCGGCCGGCTGGACCACCTCACCGCCCGGGTCGAGGCCCGTCCGGACTGCCCGCCCGAGCGCCGGCCGGCCGCCGCCGCCGAGGTCGCCCGGGCGGTGAAGGACACCGTCGGCACCAGCATCGAGGTGCTCGTCGTGGACCCGGAGACCCTGGCCCGGTCGATGGGCAAGCTCAAGCGGCTCTACGACCACCGCGAGCGCGCGTGACCGCGGCGGGCGCCACGACCGGACGGCGGGGCCGCCCCGGGCACTCGCTGGACTCGCTGCTCGACGTCGCGGTCGCGGTCTTCAACGAGCGCGGCTACGACGCCACGAGCATGGAGGAGCTCGCCGTCCGGCTCGGGGTCACCAAGTCGGCGATCTACCACCACGTGTCCGGCAAGGTCGAGCTGCTCCGGCTGGCGCTGGACCGGGCCCTCGACGCGCTGTTCGCCGTCACCGAGGAGCCGGCCGCCACCACCGGGCCGGCCATCGACCGCCTGGAGCACGTGGTCCGCGGGTCGGTGCGCGTGCTCGCCGCCGAGCTGCCGTCGGTCACCCTGCTGCTGCGGGTGCGCGGCAACTCCCCGGTCGAGCAGGCGGCGCTGGAGCGGCGCCGCCGGTTCGACCGGGTGGTCACCGACCTGGTGCGCGCCGCGGAGGAGCAGGGGGACGTGCGTCCCGACGTCGACCCCGCCGTCACCAGCCGGCTGCTGTTCGGCACCGTCAACTCCCTCGTCGAGTGGTACCGCCCGGACGGCGGGCTGTCCGCCGACGACCTCGCCGACGCGCTCGTCACCACGACGTTCTGCGGCCTGCGCACCCGCCCGTCCTGACCCCTCCCGCCGCCGAGGAGCCCCGATGACCGCACCCCTGCTCGAGAGCTACGCCGCCGGCCGCTGGTACGCCGCGCCGGACGAGGGGACGCCGATCGCCGACGCCGTGACCGGGGAGACCGTCGCCCGGGTCAGCAGCACCGGCCTGGACGTCGCCGCGATGCTGCACCACGCCCGCACCGTCGGCGGGCCGGCGCTGCGCGAGCTGACCTTCCACCAGCGGGCCGGGCTGCTCAAGCAGCTGGGCCTGCGGCTGGTGGCCGGCAAGGACGCCTTCCATGCCCTGTCCCGCCGCACCGGCGCCACCGACGCGGACAGCGCGGTCGACGTCGACGGCGGCTTCGGCACGCTGCTGTCCTACGCGTCGAGGGCCCGCCGCGAGCTGCCCGACGACACGACCGTGCTCGACGGCCCGGTCGAGCCGCTCGGCCGGGGTGGCACGTTCCTCGGCCAGCACCTGTACACCCCGCTGCGGGGGGTGGCGGTGCAGGTCAACGCGTTCAACTTCCCGGTGTGGGGCTTCCTGGAGAAGCTGGCCCCGGCCTTCCTCGCCGGCGTGCCGACGATCGTCAAGCCGGCGAGCCAGACCGCCTACCTCACCGAGGCGGTCGTGCGGGAGGTCGTCGGCAGCGGCCTGCTGCCGGAGGGCTCCGTGCAGCTGCTCGCGGGCAGCCCGGCAGGCCTGCTGGACGGGCTGAGCGGCCAGGACCTGGTGTCCTTCACCGGGTCGGCCGCGACCGCGCGCAAGCTGCGCAGCCACCCCGCCGTCGTGGCCGGCTCGGTGCGGTTCAACGCCGAGGCCGACTCGCTCAACTGCTCGGTGCTCGGGCCCGACGCCGGCCCGGGCACCCCCGAGTTCGACCTGTTCGTCGACCAGCTGGTCACCGAGATGACGGTCAAGGCCGGCCAGCGGTGCACGGCCATCCGCCGGGCGCTCGTCCCGCGCCACCTGGTCGACGACATGGTCGGGGCCACCCGGGAGCGGCTGGCGGACGTCGTCGTCGGCGCGCCGGGGGCCGAGGGCGTGACCATGGGCGCCCTGGCCAGCCTGGACCAGCGCGAGGAGGTGCTGCGCTCGGTCAAGGCGCTGCGCGGCGTGGCCGAGCTGGTCGCCGGGGACCCCGAGCACTTCGCGGTCGTCGGGGCCGACCGCGACCGCGGTGCCTTCCTGCCGCCGCTGCTGCTGCGCTGCGACGACCCGGCCGCCGCCGAGCCGCACGACGTCGAGGCGTTCGGCCCGGTCAGCACGGTGCTGCCCTACGAGGTCACCGGCGCGGGTGGCGCGGCGCAGGCCGTGGAGCTCGCCGCCCGCGGTCAGGGCAGCCTGGTCGGCTCGGTGGTGACGCACGACCGGGAGTTCGCCCGGGATTTCGTGCTCGGCGCCGCGCACGCCCACGGCCGCGTCCTGGTGCTCGACCGGGACGACGCCGGCGAGAGCACCGGCCACGGCTCCCCGCTGCCGGTGCTCGTGCACGGTGGTCCCGGCCGCGCCGGAGGCGGCGAGGAGCTCGGGGGCATCCGCGGCGTGCTGCACCACATGCAGCGCACCGCCGTGCAGGCCTCGCCGGACGTGCTCACCGCGGTCGGCGGCCGCTGGGTCCGCGGGGCGGAGCGGCACGACGACGGCGTGCACCCGTTCCGCAAGTCGCTGGCCGAGCTGCGCATCGGCGACTCGGTCACCGCCGGCCCGCGGGCGGTGACGCTGGAGGACATCGAGCACTTCGCCGAGTTCACCGGCGACACCTTCTACGCCCACATGGACGAGCGGGCCGCCGCCGCGAACCCGCTCTTCGGCGGCCGGGTGGCGCACGGCTACCTGATCGTCTCGTGGGCCGCCGGGTTGTTCGTCGACCCGGACCCCGGCCCGGTGCTGGCCAACTACGGCGTCGACGACCTGCGCTTCCTCACCCCGGTCAAGCCGGGGGAGGAGCTGACCGTCACGCTCACCTGCAAGCAGATCACCCCGCGCGGCGGCGCCGACCACGGCGAGGTCCGCTGGGACGCCGTCGTCGTCGACACCGACGGGCGGCCGGTCGCGACCTACGACGTGCTCACCATGGTGGCCAGGACGTGGCCGCCGGCGTCCGGGAGCTGACCGTCAGCCCCGCTCGCGGCCGGTCAGCACCCGGGTGACCGCCGGGGAGGGGCGCAGCTCGACCGGGCGGCCGGCGCGTTCGGCGGCCTCCACGTGGTCGAGCAGCAGTTCCGCCCCGGGCGCGGACAGGGCGGTCACCGAGCGGGCGTCGATCCGGTCGACGCGCGCCGGCTCCCGGCCGTAACGCCGCCAGAAGGCGTCGACGGCGGCGGCGTCGACGGCGCCGGCCAGGCACAGCAGCCGCCCGCCGGTGGTGTTCAGCAGGCGCACGACGCCGCGCCGGTTGGCGGGGTCGTCGGCGCTCTCCGGGGTCACCGGCCCAGTGTGCGACCGCGGCAGCGGGTAGGCCCGTGCGCATGGATGCGAGCACACCAGCGGGGTCGCGGCCACACCGGCGGGAGGCCGAGGGCCTGGCCCGTCAGCTGGACCGGCCGATGAGCGTGCTCGGGCTGGTGTTCGTGCTCGTCGTCCTCGGGCAGTCGTTGGCCCGTGAGGCCTGGCTGGTCACCACGCTGACGGTCGCCGGCTGGGTGCTGTGGGCGGTGTTCGTCGTGGAGTTCTCCCTGCGCGCGTACCGGGCGCCCGACCGGCGGCGGTTCTGGGCGCGCAACTGGTGGCAGCTGGTGTTCCTCGCCGTCCCGTTCCTGCGGTTCGTCCGCGCGCTGTCGGTGCTGCGGGTGGCGCGGCTCGGCGGGATCCTGTCCGCCGCCGTCCGGGGCTCGCGGTCGGCCGGCCGGCTGCTGACCGGGCGGATCGGCTGGCTCGTCGGGGTCACCGGCGTCGTCGTCCTGGCGGTGAGCCAGCTGCTCTACGTCACCGGCGACTACGACGCCTACGCGACGGCGCTGCACCAGACGGCGCTGGCCACGATCACCGGCGAGCCGCTGGCTGCCGAGGGTGGGTTGGCCCGCGTGGTCGAGGTCGTGCTGGCCGTCTACTCGGTCGCCGTCTTCGCCACGCTGGCCGGCGCGCTGGGTGCCTACTTCCTCGGGCGTGGCCCCGGCGGGTTGGGCACGGTGGAGCCCTGACCCTCGCTGTTCACCCGGCCGGGTTCCACACGGCCATGCTGGCGACATAGCGTGCGGACGCTCTGACTCGTCGTCGACGGAGGAGAACCCGATGAGGCCCCGTCCCCTGACGGCCGCGACCGCACCCGCGTGCCTGGCCGTCCTCGCCCTCGCCACCGCCGCCCCCGCGGCCGCCGCGCCGACGCACGAGGCCGGCCCCCCGCCGGTCGACGTCCAACTGCTGGCCTTCAACGACTTCCACGGCGCGCTGCAGCCGCCGTCCGGCTCCGGCGGGCGGGTGACGATGGCCGACGGCAGCACCGTCGACGCCGGCGGCCTGGCCTCCTTCGCCACGCACCTGCGCCAGTTGGAGGCGGAGGCCGAGCACAGCCTCACCGTCAGCAACGGCGACATGATCGGCGGCAGCCCGTTCCTGTCCGCGCTGTTCCGCGACGAGCCCACCGTGGACGCCATGGACGCCCTCGGCCTCGACATCGCGACCGTGGGCAACCACGAGTTCGACGAGGGCGTCGACGAGCTCCAGCGGATCGTCGACGGCGGCGCCTGCCACCCGGAGGACGGCTGCCTGGACGGCGACGGCTACGACGGGTCGGACGCCACCTGGCTGGCCGCCAACGTGGTGGTCCGCGACACCGGCGAGCCGATCCTCCCGCCGTACGTCGTCCACCGCTTCGACGGCGTCGAGGTCGGCGTCATCGGGCTGACCCTGGACGAGACGCCGTCGATCGTCTCCGCCGAGGGCATCGCCGACAACGAGTTCCTCGACGAGGTCGCCACCATCAACCGCTACACCGCCGAGCTGCAGGCCGACGGCGTCGAGGCGATCGTCGTGTCGCTGCACGAGGGCGGGGAGGCCGGCGGCGGCCCCAACGCCTGCGAGGAGCCGACCGGCCCGGCCTTCGACATCGCCGAGCGCGTCACCGACGCCGTCGACGTCGTCCTGACCGGCCACTACCACAACGGCTACGTGTGCCAGGGCGAGGACGAGGTCGACGGCAAGCTGGTCACCCAGGCGCTGTCCAACGGCCGGCTGATCACCGACGTGGACCTGCAGGTCGACCGGCGGACCGGCGACGTCGTGTCCAAGGCGGCCGAGAACGTCGTCGTCAGCCGGGACGTCACGCCCGACGCGGAGGCCCAGGCGCTGGTCGACCGGTACGCCGCGCTGGCCGAGCCGATCGCCGACGAGCCGGTCGGGGCGGTCACCGCGGACGTCGTGCGGGCCCAGGAGCCGCTGGTCGGCGACCTGAACGGGGAGTCCCCGCTGGGCAACCTGATCGCCGACGCCCAGCTCGCGGCCACCGACGACGAGGCCGGCGCGGTCGCGGCGTTCATGAACCCCGGCGGCGTGCGCGCGGACCTGCTCCAGGCGTCCTCCGACGCCGGCGAGGGCGAGGGGGTGGTCACCTTCGGCGAGGCGTTCGAGGTGCAGCCGTTCAACAACCTGCTCACCACGCTGGACCTCACCGGTGCGCAGCTGTACGCGCTGCTGGACCAGCAGTTCGCCGTCGGCCGGGTGCTGGCCCCGTCGGACTCGGTGCGCTACACCGTCGCCGCGGACGGCAGTGCCGTGGTGCCCGGCTCGCTCACCATCGGCGGGACGGCGGTCGACACCGCCGCGACCTACCGGATCACGGTGAACAACTTCCTGGCCGGGGGCGGTGACGGGTTCACCGTGCTGACCGAGGGGACGAACGCGGTCAACCAGCCCGGCTTCGACGTCGACGCGCTGATCGCGTACCTGTCTGCTGAGCCGGTCGCCCCGCCGGCCACGGACCGGATCACCGTCGCCGGCTGACGCCGGCACCACCGCGGCGGGCGTCGCCGGTCCTCGTGACCGGCGGCGCCCGCCGTCGTCCGTGCCCACCCGGGCCCGCGTCGTGCAGTGCCGGTCCACCGCGAGCCCATCCCGTCTACGCTCGACCTGCGCCTTTCTCTTGCCACCGTCACTGGTCGAACGCATGATCGACACGTGTCCGACGCCGTCCTCGCAGCCGCTTCGGGTGTGGTGGCGCCCGGTGTGGGGTGGGCGTCGGGTCCGCTGGGCGCGGTGCAGGCCGCCGACCGGGAGATGGCCCGCCAGCTGGCGGTGCGGGCGCGGGCGGTGGCCGCGTTCGCGGCGTCCCGGCCGGCGTCGGCCGACCGGGCGCCGGGTGCGCCCGGGGCGATGTCGGCGGAGCGATGGGCGGCCCGGTCCGAGGTGCTGCAGCCGGTGTCGGAGTGGGCGACCCCGGAGCTGGCTGTTGCGCTGAACCTGACCGGCCGGCGGCGGAGGCGTTGCTGGTCGAGTCGTTGATGCTGGTGCACCGGCTGCCGGGCACGCTGGCCGCCCTGGAGGCCGGGGTGGTGCACCGCGGGCACCTGTGGCACCTGCTGGACAAGGTCGCCCCGATCGCCGAGGACGGGGTGCGCGCGCGCAGGCGGAGGCCGAGCTGCTCGCCTGGGTGGGCCGCCGGCAGCGGGTCACCACGCCGGCGCAGCTGAGCGCGAAGGCGCGGGTGGTGGTGGCCCGCCGGGACGCCGCCGCCCACGCGCGCCGGCTGGCGACCGCGCTGCGCGGGCGCGGGGTGTTCCTGCGCCCGGAGCGGGCGGCGGGGATGGCCGCGCTCACGGTGGTGTGCACCATGCCGGAGGCGCGGGCGTTGCACGCCGCGCTGCTGGCCTGTGCCGACGCGCTGGCCGACGACCCCGACGGACCGCCGCGCACCCGCGGGGGGACGGCGGTCGATGCGCTGCTGGACCTGGTGCTGCGCCCGGGGGAGACGGACCTGCCGCCGGTGCGGGTGCTGCTGACCGTGGTCGCCTCGGTGGCCACCCTGCTGGGTGGGGACGCCCCCGGTGAGGTGGACGGTGAGCCGGTGCCCGCGGAGATGGTGCGCCGGCTGGCCCGGGCCTTCGCCGGCCTGGACCCCGTCGCCGCGGACCCTGACAGCGCGCACCCGCCCGGCGCGGACACCCCTGGCGCGGACACCCCCAGCTCGGACACCGCCGGCGCTGGAACCGCTGGCCCGGACACCCCCAGCGCGGACATCCCCAGCGTGGGCACCGACAGCGTGGGCACCGACAGCGCGGACACCGGCGACAGCCCGGACGCTCCGGTTGTCGGGGGACCGGGCCGGTGGTCCGATCGACCGGGCGGCGGACCAGCTGGATGCCGCGGACTTCGACCGGTGGCTGGACGAGCTGGTCCGCGAGGCGTTCGGCGACGCGCCGACCGCCGGTGACCCGGGCTGGTCACCCGGTACCCCGCCGGATCCCGGCGGGTGGGACGGCGGGGGTGATCGCCCGGCGCCGACCCTGGATGAGGACCTGCCCCCGCCGTCCGGTGACGGCTGGTGGTCGGCCGCGGACCGGGCGGTGCAGGACGCCGGGGCGGCGGTGCACGCCGCCGGGCTGGCCCTCGGGCACGCCGGGCGGGTGGTGCGCACCGCCCAGCGCGCCGACGCCGCCACCGAGACCACCTGGGCCGCCGGTCCGGCCGGGCGGGTGACCGCGGCCGACGACGCGCTCGCCGCGCTGGCCGCGGCCGCCGACGCCCAGCGCGGGGAGCTGGCCGCGCTGCTGGCCGCCACCGGCGGGGCGGGCTGGCCGACCGGCCCCGGATCGCGGTCACCGACGCGGTCAGCGGGGCGCTGCGCGCACTCACCGACCTGCCCGGGCTGCGCCGCGCCGGGCACTGCGCCCGCCCCGCCTGTCACCGCCGCCCGCACGCCTGCGGCCACGACCTCACCGGCCGCCCCGGCCTGGGCGCCCCCGGCCCCACCGGCGGCTACCGCCCCGGCGCCGACCTGTACCGGTGGGTGCGCGCCCGCGACCGGCGCTGCCGGTTCCCCGGCTGCCGCCGCCGCATCCCCACCGGCGGCGAGCTGGAGCACCTCCGCCGCTGGCCCGACGGGCCCACCGCCGCGGCCGACCTCGCCGGCTTCTGCACCACCGACCACCGCGGCAAGCACCAGGCCCCCGGCTGGACCCACACCCTGGGCCCGGACGGCACCCTCACCGTCACCACGCCCACCGGCCTGACCGCCGTCACCGACCCCCCGCCCTACTGACCGGTCGGCGGGGTGTGACAGTCAGCCCGTGCCGAGCGAGCCGACCGTCCGCGCCCTCACCGGGGACGACCGCGAGCTGCTCCGGACGGCGACCCTCGCCAACCTCGACTGGGCGGGCGGGCAGCGGTTCACCCAGCGGGACGTCGACGAGACCCCCGCCTTCCGCCACTACACCGACCTCCGGCCCGAGCGCGGCGACCTCGGGTTCGTCTCCGAACGGGGCGGGCTCGTCGTGGGCGTCGCGTGGCTGCTGTTCCTGGACGCCGGCGACCCCGGCTACGGCTTCGTCGCCGACGGCGTCCCGGAGCTGAGCGTGTGGGTGCGGCCCGGCCACCGCGGCGCCGGCATCGGCTCGGACCTCGTCCACAGGGTGCTCGCGGAGGCGCACGGGCGCGGGCTGCGGCGCGTGAGCCTGAGCGTCGAGGCGGGCAACCCCGCGGTGCACCTCTACCGCCGGTGCGGGTTCCGGCCCGTGGCCGGCGCCGCCGACGGGACCCTCGCCGTCGAGCTCTGACCGCCGCTCACCCCCAGTCGATGCGCGCGGCCAGCGCGTGCAGCCGCGCGCCGAGCACCGGGTCGAGCGAGGCGGCCCAGGCGACCCGGCCCAGGACGTGGTCCCGGAAGGTCGCCGGGTCGTGCCCGCGGGTCTGCCCGGCCCAGCCGTGCCGGGCGCAGTCGTGCAGCAGCGCGCGCAGCGCGTCCCGCTCCGGCCGGGCCGGGGTAGGCCGGGAGATCGGCTGACGCCGGTCGTCCTGCCCGCCCCGCCGCGCACGGGCAGCACGCCAGCGGCGGGACCGGCGTCCGCGCTGCTCACGGACGGGTGGCCCGCGTTGCGCCCGGTCGCCCGGTGCCGGAACGTCCTGCCGGCGGGGGGCCGCCGGGACGAGGAGAGGGACGGGTGGACGAGTCGGACCCGCGGCCGCGCAGCCGCTACGGACGGGCCGTCGGGCGGGGGCGGCAGCGCCACCGGGCCGAGGAGCGCGCCTGGATGGAGCACCACCTCAGCGAGCCGTTCGGCTCCTTCCTCGTCAGGCAGCTCGCCTGGGGCGCGCTCGGCTTCGCCTTCGGCCTGCTGGTCGGCGGCTGGACCTGGGCGGTGGTCAACGCCGTCGTGTTCACCGGCGCGGGGCTGGCCGGCCGCGCGTGGGTGCGGCGGCGGTACGACCGGGACACCGGGCGGGGGTAGCCCTCAGGCCGGCGTCAGGTCGGTCGTGTGCAGCACCCGCCCGCCGACGTCCCGCAGCTCCACGGTCATCACGCCGCTGTCGCCGTCGATGCGCACGTGCCCGAGGAACTGCGAGGTGTCGCTCGGCACCTCGTTGGGGGCCTCGGCGGTCCGCGAGAACACCACCTTCGGCCCGAAGGTCGCGTCCAGGTCGTTGGGCCCGAAGGTGCCGGCGTGCAGCGGGCCGGTGACGAACTCCCAGAACGGGTCGAAGTCGGTGAACGCGGCGCGCTCGGGCGAGTGGTGGTGGGCGGCGGTGTAGTGGACGTCGGCGGTCAGCCACACCACGTTCCGGACGCCGTGCCGCTTGAGGTCCGACAGCAGCCGGGCGACCTCGGTCTCCCGGCCCAGCGGACGGCCGGGGTCGCGGTTGGCGATGCCCTCCTGCGCCACCTCGCCGTCGGGCACCACCAGGCCCAGCGGCATGTCGGAGGCGACCACCTTCCACAGCGCCTTCGACGTCCGCAGCCGGCGGGCCACGCGGGCCAGCTGCTCCTCGCCGAGGATCCGCGTCTCGGGCCCCTCGGTGGCCAGGTTGGCGGTGTTCGGCCCGCGGTGGGTGCGCAGGTCGAGCGCGACGACGTCCACCAGGGGGCCGTGCGGGAGCACCCGCTCGACCCGGTCGCCGGCGATCGGCGTGTACTCGCGGAACGCCTGCCGGGCGCGGGCGGCCAGCGTGTCGACGTCCCGGACCGTGTACCGCTCGTCGGTGAGCACCTCGCCCGGGTACCAGTTGTTGGTGATCTCGTGGTCGTCCCACTGGACCACCAGCGGCACCTCGGCGGCCATGGCGCGCACGTTGGCGTCCATCAGGTTGTAGCGGTACTGGCCGCGGAACTCGTCGAGGGTCTCGGCGACCTTGCTCTTCTCCGGCGTGACGAGGTTGCGCCACAGCGAGCCGTCGGGCAGCTCGACGGTCTCCTCCAGCGGCCCGTCGGCGTACACGTTGTCGCCGGAGTGGATGAAGAAGTCCGGCTGCAGCCGGCGCACCGCCTCGAAGCCGGTCATCCCGCCGGTGCCGGGGTTGATGCCTCACCCCTGGCCGGCCACGTCCCCGGACCAGGCGAAGCTGACGTCCCGCCGGTCGCGCGGCGCCGTGCGCAGCCGGCCGACCAGCGCCTCCCCGAGCCGCCCGCCGTCGTCGAACCGCACCCGGTAGAACAGCTCCGTCCCGGCCGGCAGGCCCTCGAGGCGCACCTGCCCGGTGTGGTCGGTGTCCGGGCCGACGTCCACCGACCAGTGCCCGCGGGGTCGCCGGAAGTCCTCCGTCGCGGCCACCTCCACCAGCATCCGGGCCGGGCGGTCGGCCTTGGACCAGACCACCGCCGAGCGCGCCCGGACGTCCCCGCTCTGCACACCCCAGCGCGCCTCGGGGCGGGACCGCAGCAGTGCCGGGGCGCCCAGCGCGGCCGGCGCGGTGCCGCCCAGGGCGCCCAGGCCGGCCCCGGCGCCGAGGACCACGGCGCCCTGCAGCAGGTGCCGGCGGGACAGGCCGCGGGCGGCCGGGGGACGACGGTCAGGGGAGGGGGACACGGGCGGCTCCGTCCTCGGAGGGGCTGGGGACCCGGACCACGCTGCTGCGCCCGGCGGACCCCCGGACGACGCCCGGGTGCACGGACCGGGAGGACCGGGTGAACAGCGGTCCCGCTGATGTCCAGAGAGGCCACGGGCCACTGACAGGTCCGTCACAGGTTCCGGACCGATCCTCGTGTGGACGGCTGGACACACCGGCCGCGGAACGAGGAGACCACCATGCGCAGGAAGTTGGTCGTCGGCGCGGTAGCCGGCGCCCTGACGCTCACCGGGCTGGCCGTGGCCGTCCCGGCCGTGGCCGCCACCGACGAGACCGCCGGCACGTCGTCGACGGTCGTGGACCGCATCAAGGACGCGCTCACCGGCCTGGTCGACGACGGGTCCATCACCCAGGAGCAGGCCGACGAGGTCGCCACCACGCTCAGCGAGGCCGGCCCCGGCTGGCACGGCGGCCACCACGGCGGCGGCTGGCGCGGCCTGGACACCGCGGCCGAGACGCTGGGCATGACCGAGGACGAGCTGCGGACCGCGCTGCAGGCCGAGGACGCCACGCTGGCCAAGGTCGCCGAGGGGCAGGGCGTCGAGGTCGACGCGCTCGTCGACGCGCTGGTCACCGCCCAGCAGGAGGGCATCGCCGAGGCCGTCGAGGAAGGCGGCATGCCGCAGGAGGTCGCCGACGAGCGGCTGGCCGGCCTGGAGGAGAAGGTCACCGAGTGGGTCAACTCGACCCGCGAGGACCGTCCCTGGGGCGGCGGCCGCGGCTGGGGTGGCCCCGACCGCGACGACGACTGACCCCTGCAGCACCGGAACGGCGCCGCCCCGGCCGGGGCGGCGCCGTTCTGCCTGTCCCGGGCTGGACGTCGCGGCGAGCGGAGGTTAGCCTCGCCTAACCCGGTCGCAGGGCCCGGGGCACGACGCGATGGAGGTCCCGTGGGGCTGCGACTGCCGGTCGGAGACGTGACCGTGCTGCTGGGCCCGGCCGCGGCCCGGCACCGGGTGATGGCCGCGCTCGACGACGACAGCGGCCGCTGCGCCTCCGGGCACGCCGCCGTGCGGGTGCACCGCGTCGCCGCCTCGGCCGGTGACGACGTGCACCGGCGCATCGCGGCCATCGAGGCGGCCCGCGAACTCGGCGCCACCATCGTGCTCGTCGACCGGCTCACCGACGGCCTGACCGCCCCGGACCGGCGCGCGGTGCTCGCGGCGCTGCGCCCGGTCGCCACGGGCGGCCGGGCGGTGCTCGTGGACGACGACGACCCGGTGGCCGCGCTCGCCGTCGCGGACGGCGCGCTGCGGGCCGACCCGGCCGGCGGCCTGTCGGCCGAGCGGGTGGGGGACCCGGACCACCTGGTCTGAGTACCGGGCCTGACTACTGGGCCTGACTACCGCGCCTCGTAGGTCAGGCAGTCGGCCGCGTCGGCGCCCGGGCCGACGCGCACGCTCGGCGCGTGGCACTCCAGCTTGTCGTTGTGCACGCAGTCCGCCCGGTGGCAGGCCCCGACCAGCCCGGTGCGGTCCAGCCCGCCGCGGAAGCTGATCTCCACGAAGGTGCCGCAGTGGGCGTGGTCGCCACCCACCGTGATCGCGCCGGCGTGGCAACTGGACTCGGCGTTGTACGAGCAGCTGCTCACGGCGCAGGTCTGGACCTGGGGCATGTCCTGGAGAGAGGTCATGGACCCAGGTTGGCACAGCCGCACGGGCCCCGCCACGAAGCTGAGGCTTGCCTGACGTGCAGGTCAGCGGGCTGCCGAGCGCCCCGGACGGGTGATGTCCCGGTGATCTCACAGCCGGCGCGCGACCACCTCCGAGCCACGGCGGGGACCATGGGTCCCGGAGAGGGAGGAGGTGGCCGCACGTGGTCGTAGCGACCGGACCGGCCGCCACGGGGGACCGGCGGGCCTGCGGGCGTCGGGCACCGGGCGGCGTGCTCGTCGTGGTCGGGGGGCTGCCCGGGAGCGGGAAGACGACGCTGCTGCGCCGGCTGATGGCCGAGCGGGTGCCCGGGGTCGTCGGCCTGGACTCCGAGGACGTCGCCGCCCGGGTGCGGGCTCCGGGCGTCCCCTACCGGCTGGTCCGCCCGCTGGTGCACGGCTGGCACCGGGTGCGGGTGCTGTGCGCCGTCGCCGGGTCCGCCCCGGCCGTCGTGCTCACCGACCCGTGGACCCGCCCGTGGTGGCGCGCCGTCGTGCTGGGCACGGCGCGGCGCGCCGGCCGCTCGGTCCGGCTGGTGCTGCTGGACGCCCCGCGGGAGGTCGCCGAGAGCGGGCAGGCCGCGCGGGGCCGGGCGATCCCGGCGAGGTCGATGCGCCGGCACGCCGCCCGCTGGGAGGACCTGCTGCGGTCGGTGACCGGGCCGGACGGCGGTGCGGGGCCGGACCCGGTGACCGTCGTGGACCGGCCGCGGGCCGACCGGCTCACCCTGGCCGACGTCGTGCTCGGCCGGGCCGCGGCCTGAGCCCCGGCGGGGATCTCACCGACGGGCCCGCCGGCGGGCCGCCCGGCGCGCCGCGGCCGCCCGGCGGCGTTCCCGCTCCTGCTGCTCCCGGACCCGCGCGGCCCGCTCGCGGGCGGCCGTCGCCGTCCCGGGCGGGTAGCCGGCCTTCTTGACCCGGTTCTCGGTCGTCTCGGCCATGTAGGCCAGCGAGAAGACCAGCCCGAGCAGCAGCCCGCCGAGGGCGGTCATCAGCCGGATCCACGCCGGCGCGGGGACCAGCGCGACGATCAGCACGATGGGCACGGCCATCTGCACCAGCGCGCGGGCCAGGTGCCGCAGCCCCCAGGTGCGGGTCGTCGTGTCGTGCAGGACCCACGGGGAGTACCGGGCCGGCAGGCCGCCGCCCATGGCGTAGCCCAGCCAGCGCAGGACCCCGGGACGTGCGGGCGGCCGGCTCGTCGTCCCCATGCACGCAGTGTGGCCCGCCGCCGCGGGGCGGGCCGGGCCGGCCCGGGTGGGGCACGGCCGTGGAGGCGCCGCTGGTCGCAGCCCTCGGTGCCCTCATCGCGGTCGTGGAGGCGTGCGGGGCCGCCGTGGTCGTCGTCGGGGCGCTGTCTGGTGGCCCGGCCCGGCGGGCGCGGTCGTAGGGTCGCCGGCATGCTGCCCCCCGTCGTGGACCCGGCCTGGCTGCGCGTGCACGGGGGCGGGGTGGTGGTCGCCGACGTCCGCTGGTACCTCGACGGCCGGTCCGGCCGCGCGGCCTACGACGCCGGGCACCTGCCCGGCGCGGTGTTCGTGGACCTCGACCGGTGGCTGGCCGGGCCGCCCTCCCCGGCCGGCGGCCGGCACCCGCTGCCCGACCCCGCCGTCTTCGCCGAGGGCATGGCCGCCCTCGGCATCGGCGACGACGACACCGTGGTCGCCTACGACGACGCCGGCGGGGTCGTCGCCGCGCGCCTGGTGTGGATGCTGCGGGTGACCGGGCACGCAGCGGCCCTGCTCGACGGCGGGGTGCGGGCGTGGGACGGGCCGCTGGAGCAGGCGGCACCCGACCGCGCACCGGCCGTGTTCACCCCGCGTCCCTGGCCGGTCGAGCGCCTGGCCGGCGTGGAGGACGTGCTCGACCCGTCGGGGGTGGTCCTCGACGCCCGCGAGCCCGCGCGGTACCGCGGCGACCGGGAGCCGGTCGACCCGCGGGCCGGGCACGTGCCGGGGGCGGTCAACGTGCCCTGCCGGGGCAACCTGGACGGCGACGGGCGCTTCCTGCCGGCCGCCGAGCTGCGCCGCCGCTACGCCGAGGCCGGCGTGACCGGGGACGGCGACGTGGTCGTCTACTGCGGCTCGGGGGTCACCGCCTGCCACGACCTGCTGGCCCTGGAGGTCGCGGGCCTGCCCGCCGGGCGGCTGTACCCGGGCTCGTGGTCGCAGTACAGCGCCGACCCGGACCGGCCGGTCGTCGTCAGCGACCGGCCGTCCTGACGGCGGTCAGGGCCGGGCGGCGAGCACCGTCCCCGGACGGGGCGACGGGACCCCGGCGAGGGCGGTGGGGCCCTGCACGGCGGCGGGCCTGGGCCGGCCGAAGAGGTACCCCTGCGCGTGCGAGCAGGACAGCCGGCCGAGGACCGCGTGCTGCTCCTCGGTCTCGACGCCCTCGGCCACCACCCCGAGCTCCAGGCTGCGGGCCAGTTCGATGATCGAGGCCACCAGGGTGGTCGACCGACCACCGGAGCCCAGGTCCTGCACGAAGCTGCGGTCGATCTTCACCACGTCCGCGGGCAGTCGGCGCAGGTAGGACAGGCTCGAGTAGCCGGTGCCGAAGTCGTCGATGGCGATGCGGACGCCCAGGCGGCGCAGCGCCCGGAGGACGTCGACCACCGCCTCGACGTCATGGATGAGCACGCCTTCGGTCACCTCGAGGGTCACCTGCCCCGCGGGCAGCCCGCTGTCGGCCAGCACCGCGCGCACGGTGGACACCACGTCGTCGTCCAGCAGCTGCCGCGGGGAGAGGTTGACCGCGATGTCGATCGGCCGGCCGGCCTCCCACGACCACCGGGCCGCCTGGCCGGTCGCCTCGGCGAGCACCCAGCGGCCGATCTCGACGATGGCGCCGCTCTCCTCGGCCAGCGGGATGAAGTCCATCGGGGGCACCGGCCCACGGGTGGGGTGCTCCCAGCGCAGCAGCGCCTCGTAGCCGGTGGTCACCCCGTCGCTCAGGTCGACGGTCGGCTGGTAGTGGACCGCGAGCTGGCCGTCGGCGATGGCGGACTCCAGGTCGGTGATCAGCTCGGCCTTCGTCTGGGCGGCCTGCTCCATGCCCTCCGCGTAGACGACCACCCGGTTCTTGCCGGACGACTTCGCCAGGTACATCGCCAGGTCGGCGTTGCGCAGCAGCGTGCCCGCGGAGCGCTCGCCGGCCGAGGTGGAGTCAGCGACGCCGATGCTCACCCGCACGCTGATGGCCCGGCCCTCGATGACCACCGGGTCGGCCAGGGCGCCGAGCACCCGCTCGCCGATGCCCGCGGCCGTGCGAGCGGAGCCGGCCACGACGACGGCGAACTCGTCGCCCCCGAGCCGGGCCACCTGGTCGACCGAGCGCACGCAGTCTGCGATCCGCCGGCTGACGGTCGTCAACAGCTGGTCGCCGACGGCGTGCCCGCGGGAGTCGTTGACGTCCTTGAAGTCGTCGAGGTCGAGGAACAGCACGCTGGTCGGGCTCGAGCACCGCGCCAGCATCCGGGCGGTGGTCTCCAGCAGCAGCGTGCGGTTGGCCAGGCCGGTGAGCGGGTCGCGCAGCCCCTGCTGCTCGTTGAGCCGCCACGCGGCCAGGTGGGCCAGGCTCGCGGCCAGCACGAACGCCCCGTGCACGAGGGCCCATGTCCAGGGCGAGTGCGGCGCGGCGTCGGGCCCGAACACCGCGTGCGGGAACAGCGTGCCCACGACGCCGTGGTGCGCCAGGACGACGGCCAGCGCCATCCCGAAGGGCAGCCAGTCCTGGTAGAGCGCGGCCAGCCCGACCATGACGAAGAAGTGGCAGTGGGCCTCCGTGAGGCCCTCCGTCGACCAGACGAGGACCACAGAGGCCGTGAGCAGGCTGGCCGTGGCTGCCGCTGAGCGCAGCCCTCGGCCGGCCCCGGGCAGCACCGTGAGCAGCAGGGGGCAGGCGACGGCGAGCGTGACCAGGCCGGCGGCGAGCGGCGAGCGGCCGAGCAGCAGCGTCATGAGGCCGAGGCCCCCCGCCTGGGTGGCGGCGACCAGCAGGACGGCGCGGTGTCGCCGCTGCCACACCTCCTCGGGGAGGTGCCGGCCCTCGGGGAGGGCCGTCGCGAGCCGCTGGGGCAGTGCTCGGGTCATGCGGCTGTCTTCGACCGCGCGGCGATGGTCGTCCAGCGCACGCCGGGGCGGGTCATCCGTCCGGGGGTGCCGCAGGGGTCGGCCCGACTGGCCGCCGGCCGGCCGGTGGGTGAGGGTGCGGGGGTGCCGGGAAGCCGTCCCCGGCCGGCGGGCGGGGGTGCCCGCGCCCCTCCGAGCCGAGGAGCCCAGCGATGCGAGCCATGGTCTACCGGGGGCCGTACAAGGTGCGGGTCGAGGACAAGGACGTCCCGCGGATCGAGCACCCCAACGACGCGGTCGTGCGGGTGACGCTGGCCGCCATCTGCGGTTCCGACCTGCACCTCTACCACGGGATGATGCCGGACACCCGGGTCGGGCACACGTTCGGCCACGAGTTCATCGGCGTCGTCGAGCAGGTCGGCTCCTCGGTGCGGAGCCTGCAGGTGGGCGACCGGGTGATGGTGCCGTTCAACATCTCCTGCGGCAGCTGCTGGTTCTGCGTCCGCGGCCTGTACTCCAACTGCCACAACGTCAACCCCAACGCCACGGCGGTCGGCGGCATCTACGGCTACTCGCACACCACGGGCGGCTACGACGGCGGGCAGGCGCAGTACGTCCGCGTCCCGTTCGCCGACGTCGGGCCGGTGCGCATCCCCGACTGGATGCACGACGAGGACGCCGTCCTGCTCACCGACGCCGCCGCGACCGGGTACTTCGGCGCCCAGCTCGGCGACATCGCCGAGGGCGACACGGTCGTCGTCCTCGGCGCCGGGCCGGTGGGGCTGGTGGCCGCGCAGTCCGCGTGGCTGATGGGCGCCGGCCGGGTCATCGTGGTCGACCACCTGCAGGAGCGGCTGGACAAGGCGCGCACCATGGCGCACGCCGAGGTGCTCGACTACGACGAGCACGCCGACGTCGTGGTCGAGCTCAAGAAGCAGACCGACTTCCTCGGCGCCGACGTCGTCATCGAGGCGGCGGGTGCGGAGGCCGACGGCAACCTGCTGCAGCAGGTCGCCGGCACCAAGCTCAAGCTGCAGGGCGGCTCGCCGGTGGCGCTGAACTGGGCGATCGACGGCGTGCGCAAGGGCGGCACGGTCGCCGTCGTCGGCGCCTACGGGCCGATCCCCAACGCGGTGAAGTTCGGCGACGCCCTCAACAAGGGCCTCACCCTGCGGATGAACCAGACGCCGGTGAAGCGGCAGTGGCCGCGGATGTTCGAGCACGTGCGCAACGGCCACCTCACGCCGCGGGCGATGGTCACCCACCGGTTCCCGCTGGAGCACGTCGCGGAGGCCTACCACGTGTTCTCCGCCAAGCTCGACGGCTGCATCAAGCCGCTGATCCTGCCCGACGCGGCCTGAGGGGAGCGCCACCGTGACCGACCCCGACGTCCCCAGCGCCTACGTCCGGGACAAGCGCACCCCCCGCGAGACCCGCGAGCAGCTGCGGGCCCGCATCCCCGGGTGGGGCGCCGACCTCGACCCCGCCGACCGGCCGTCGTACCCGCGGCTGCGCTACGACCCGGGGGCCACCGGGGCGCACTGGGACTTCCCCGAGCGGCAGCCCGGCCACGAGGGCAGGGAGCGGTCGGTCGAGCACGCCTTCGTCACCCCGGTCTTCGGCACCGCCCAGCCGCTGCACGGCGTGTCCGGAGCGGTGCGCCGGTACGCCTACCGGCGGTTCAGCGAGGGCCGGCTGGCGCACTGGCTGCTGCTGGTCGCCGGTGACCGCCTCGACGCCTGGGGTGCCCACCTGCGCTCGTTCGCCTCCGCCCGCCCCGACGTGCCGGCCACCGGCCTGCGCACCGAGGCCACCCGGAGCGGGCCGCACTCCCGGCGCGGGCGCTCCGACGCCCGGCACCAGCTGCTCGACCCGGTCGTCGTCGCCGGGCCGTGGGTGGCCGGCGCGGCGGTGGCCTGGACCGGCGGCCGCCGGCTGGTGCGGGCCCTGCGCCGCTGACCCCGGAGGGCGCGGCCGGCCCGTACCGGGGTGGCGGGTTGACGCGTGCCGGGCGGCGGGCCAGGGTCGCCTGACGCGGACGGGTCCAGCGCCGGACGGCCGACCGCCGAGGAGGTACTGCCCGTGCGAGCCGACGTGATCGTCGAGATCCCCAAGGGGTCGCGGAACAAGTACGAGTACGACCACGGGGTCGGACGGATCCGGCTGCAGCGGATGCTGTTCACCGCGACCGGCTACCCGGGGGACTACGGCTTCGTGCCGGACACCCTGGCCGAGGACGGCGACCCCATCGACGCCCTGCTGCTGCTCGACGAGCCGACCTTCCCCGGCTGCCTGGTCACCGCCCGGGTCATCGGCGTGTTCTGGATGCACGACACCGAGGGCCGCGACGGCAAGCTGCTGTGCGTGCCGGCCGAGGACCCGCGGCACACCCACCTGCAGCGGCTCGAGGACGTCCCGATGCACCAGGTCGCCGAGATCTGGCACTTCTTCGAGATCTACGAGGCCCTGGAGCCGGGCAAGTCGGCCGAGACCCGCGGCGGCGGCTGGGAGGGCCGCAAGGACGCCGAGGCAGCGCTGGAGGACGCCCGGCGCCGGTACGCCGAGCAGGCCACGCCGGCGGCCACCGGCACGCTCGGCTGAGCGTCCGGGCCGGCGCTCAGCGGGCGGCCAGCGCGGCACCCATCTGCTCCACGGCCCGGGTCAGCACCGGCCGCGGGGTGGCGACGTTCAGCCGGACGAACGCCGAGCCGGCCGCGCCGCACAGCGTGCCGTCGGTCAGCGCCACCCCGGCCCGGTCGAGGAAGAAGGCGGCCGGGTCGGCCAGGCCCAGGTCGCGGCAGTCCAGCCAGGCCAGGTAGGTGCCCTCGGGCGGGGTGTACCGGGCGCCGGGCAGGTGGGTGGCGACGAGGTCGGCCAGCAGTCGGCGGTTGCCGTCCAGGTACCCGAGGACGTCGTCCAGCCAGCCGGCGCCGCCGGTGTAGGCGGCGGTGTTGGCGACCACGCCCAGGGTGGACGCGCCGTGCTCGGCGTGCAGCCCCACCCGCGCCCACAGCCCGGCGTCGGCGGCGTCGGACAGCACCAGCTGCGCGCACTTGAGACCGGGCAGGTTCCACGCCTTGGACGCCGACGTGGCGGTGACCGCGTGCCCGGCCGGGACGTCGCCGAGCGAGGCGTAGGGCACGTGCCGCGACCCCGGGAACACCAGCGGGGCGTGGATCTCGTCGGAGAACACCCGCCCGCCGTGCCGGTCGACCACCTCGGCGACCGCGGTCATCTCCGCCGGCTCCAGCACCCGGCCGATCGGGTTGTGCGGGTTGCACAGCACCAGCAGGTGCCCGCCGGCGCGGAAGGCGGCGTCCAGCGCGTCGAGGTCGTACACGTACCGGTCGCCGTCGCGGGCCATCGGCACCTCGATGGCCTCGCGGCCCAGCACCGCGGGCAGCGTGAGGAACGGCATGTACGCCGGCGTCGGCAGGACGACCGCGCTGCCCGGCCGGGAGAAGTGCTCGACCGCCGCGGCCAGGCCGGCCAGCACGTCGGCCACCGGGCGCACCCGCTCGGGCGGCACCTCCCAGCCGTACCGGTCGGCCGACCAGCCCGCGTACGCCTCGGCCATGCCGGTCAGCAGCCCCGGCGGCAGGTAGCCGAGGGCGCCGCCGGCCACCGCCGCGTGCAGCGCCTCGGTGACCGCGGGGGCGGTGCCGAGATCGGACTCCGCGACGAACATCCCGATGGCGTCGGGGTACAGCGTCCACTTCAGCCCGCCGCGGCGGCGCAGCTCCGCGACCGTCAGGTCGCCGAACGGGTCAGACACCGGCGGCCCGGGCCAGCAGCTGGGCCAGGTGCAGGCTGTCACGGCCGGCGAGCTGGTCGAGCTGGGTCCGGCAGGAGAACCCGTCGGCCAGCACGACGGCGTCCGGGCCGGCGGCGCGGACGGCGGGCAGCAGCTGCTGCTCGGCGATGGCCACCGACACCTCGTGGTGGCCGCGCTCCACACCCCAGTTGCCGGCCAGCCCGCAGCAGCCGCCCACCCGGGTGACCGTCGCGCCGGCCTCGCGCAGCAGCCGGGCGTCGGCGGTCCAGCCGAGGACGGCGTGGTGGTGGCAGTGCGGCTGGGCGACGACCTCCACCCCGGCCAGCGACGGCGGCGTCCAGCCCGGCGTCTGCTGCAGCAGCTCGGCGAGGGTCCGGGTGCCCGCGGCGACCCGCTCGGCGGCCGGCCCGCCGACCAGCTCCAGGGCCTCGTGCCGCAGCACCGCGGTGCAGGACGGCTCGACGCCGACGATCGGCACCCCGGCGTCGGCCAGCGGGGCGAGCAGCTCCACGGTGCGGCCCAGGGTGCGGCGGGCGGAGTCCAGCTGGCCGGTGGTGATCCAGGTCAGCCCGCAGCACGCCTCGGCCGGCGGCACCTGCACCCGGTACCCGGCGTGCTCGAGCACCGCGGCGGTGGCGAGGGCGACCTCGGGGGCGAAGTGGTCGGTGAACGAGTCCACCCACAGCGCGACCGCCCGCCCGCCCACCCCATGGCCCCCGTCGACCGCGGGCCGGTCCTGCCACCGCTGCCGGAAGGTGCGCTCGGAGAAGGCGGGCAGCGGGCGGCGCTGGTCCACGCCGGCGCCCCACTTCGCCAGCCGCCCGCCCAGCCGCGAGCCCGTGACCGCGTTGGCCAGCCGCGGCGCGCGGGCGGCGACGTCGGCCCACCGCGGCAGCCAGCCCAGCGTGTAGTGCGCGCGCGGGCGCAGCCGCCGCCGGTAGCCCTGGTGCAGCACCTCGGCCTTGTAGGAGGCCATGTCCACGCCGGTGGGGCAGTCGCGGGCGCAGCCCTTGCACGACAGGCACAGGTCCAGCGCCGCGTGCACCTCCGGCGCGCGCCAGTCCGTGACCGGCCCGCCGGGGGCGAGCAGCTCCTGCAGCACCCGGGCCCGGCCGCGGGTGTTGTCCTTCTCCTCCCGCGTCGCCGGCCACGACGGGCACATGACCGCCCCGGTGGCCTGCAGGTCGGCCCGGCACTTGCCGACGCCGGTGCAGCGGTGCACCGCGGCGGACAGGTCCCCGCCGTCGTGCCGGTAGGCCAGCGCCAGGGTGGGCAGGGTGGTCCTCGTCACGCGCGGCGCGGCGGCCATCCGGATGTCGTCGTCCACCCGCGCCGGGCGCACCAGCACGCCGGGGTTGAGCACGTCGGCGGGGTCGAACAGGCCCTTGACCCGCTCGAAGAGCTCCAGCGCGTGCGGCGGGAACATGGCCGGCAGCAGCTCGCTGCGGGCCCGCCCGTCGCCGTGCTCGCCGGACACCGAGCCGCCGTAGCGGGCCACCAGCGCGGCGGCGTCGGTCACGAAGTCGCGGTAGGCGCGCCGCCCGCGGTCGGGCTCGCGGCCGAACGGGAAGTCGACCCGGCCGTGCACGCAGCCGTCGCCGAAGTGCCCGTAGGGGACGCACTGCAGGCCGTGGGAGTCCAGCAGCGCGTCGAACTCGCGCAGGTAGGCGCCGAGGGCCTCGACCGGCACCGCGGCGTCCTCCCACCCGGCGTGCGCCGGGCGCCCGTCGGAGGTCCGCGCGGCCAGGCCGGCGCCGTCCTCCCGGATCCGCCAGATCGCCGCCGCCTCGGCGGGGTCGGTGACCACCCGGGAGTCCAGCGCGCCGGCGTCGGCCAGCACGCCGCGCGCCTTGGCCTGCACCTCGGCGGCGCTGTCGCCGGTCAGCTCGACGATCAGCCAGCCGTCGCCCCGGGGCAGGTCGGGCACCACGGCGGCCGGGACGTCGCGCAGCCGCTGCACGATCCGCTCGTCGAGGCCCTCGACGGCGGTCGGCCCGTGCGGCAGCAGCCCCGGTGTGGCGTCGGCGGCCTCGGCCATCGACGGGTAGCCGAGCACCACCAGGCCGCGGTGCGGGGCGTCGGCGACCAGCCGCACGGTGGCGCCGAGCACCACGGCCAGCGTGCCCTCGCTGCCCACGAGCGCGCGGGCGACGGAGAAGCCGTGCTCGGGCAGCAGGTGCTCCAGCGCGTAGCCCGACGCCTGCCGGCCGAACCGGCCGAACTCGGTGCGCAGCGTCGCCAGCTCGCCGTCCACCAGCTCGCGCAGCCGGTCGAGCACCCCGCCCGTCGACGCGCCGTCCGGCCCGAGCGTGAGCCGCTCGCCGGCGCCGGTGACGACGTCGAGGCCGACCACGTTGTCCGACGTCCGGCCGTAGCCCAGCGCGCGCGACCCGCAGGCGTTGTTGCCGATCATCCCGCCGATCGTGCAGCGGTTGTGCGTGCTCGGGTCCGGGCCGAAGCGCAGCCCGTGCGGCCGGGCCGCGACCTGCAGCGCCGACTGCACCACGCCGGGGTCGACGGTCGCCGTCCGGCTCTCGGCGTCGATCCGGTGCACCCGGGACAGGTACCGGCTGGTGTCGACGACGACGCCGGTGCCCACCGCGTTGCCGGCGATCGAGGTGCCGGCGCCGCGGGCGGTCAGCGGCACGCCGAGCTCGCGGCAGACGGCGAGGGTCGCCTCGATCTCGTCGGGGTGCCGGGGGCGGACGACGGCCCGCGGGAGCACCCGGTACAGCGAGGCGTCGGTGGAGTAGAGGGCCCGGGCCAGGCCGGAGTCGTCGACGTCGCCCACACCCGCGCGGCGCAGCGCCCCGGTCAGCTCGCCCACCGCATCCTGTACCTGAGTCATCGCCCGCTCCCTCGTCCGTGCCCCGGGTGACCGCACCCGGTGCGCGGTCTCCCTTCTACACCCCGCGGCGCGCGACCCCCCGCCGGAGCCGGCCGGCGCCCCGCGCGGCGACGGCGGTGCCGGTGCTGCGGGCGACGGTGCGCAGCAGGTGCGCGCGCTGCGGCGGGGGCAGGGCGGCGAAGGTGCGCGCCATGGTGGCGGCCACGGCCGACGGCGGGGAGCCGACGTCGAGGTAGGCCGCCCAGGAGCGCTCGGGCAGCGTGAAGAAGGCGGCGAAGAACGCGTCGGTGCCCGGCCCGTCGAGGGACAGCAGCACCTCCAGGCCGAGCCCGAGCAGCGCCGCCGTCGCCGGGGGGCGGGCCGCGCGCAGCACCCGGCGCACCGCGCGGCCGTCGCCGCCGGCGACCAGGGCGCCGGCCACCCGCGGGCCCAGCCGCAGCGAGGAGGCGACGCTGTAGCCGGTCGCCGGGTGCACCAGCCCGGCCGCGGCGCCCAGCGGCGTGCCCGCGCCGCCGGCGCGGCCGGCCGCCCCCAGCGGGATGGTCACCCGCTCGGGGTCGCCGACCGGGCGCAGGCCGTGCGCGGCCAGCACCCGGTCCAGGCGGGCGCGCAGGCCGGCCAGCGGCACCGGCGGCCGGGCGGCCAGCGAGGTGGCCTCCAGCAGCACGGTGCCGTCGTCGAGGTGCAGCCCGTAGAGGAACGCCGGGGGCGCGCCGGGGTCGGCCAGGGCGGCCCAGTCCATGAGCAGCGCGCCCCCGGCCGGGACCAGCGCGTCGGCCGGCCCGGGCACGACCTCGCCCCACGCCCGCTGCGCCGCGGTGCCCGGCCCGCCGCCGCGGGCGTCGAGCACGACCCCGGCCCGCACCTCGCTGCCGTCGTCGAGCTCGGCCACCTCCCGGCCGCCGTCGGCGCGCAGCCCGCGCACCCGGCCGGGCACCAGCTCGCCGCCGTGGCCGCGGAACCGGTCCAGCAGGGCGGCGTGCAGGACGTCGTTGCGCAGCCGCGCGTACCCCCGGGTCAGCCGTCGCTCGCCGCCCGCGGCGGTGCGGACCACGGTCGGGGAGCCGGTCGCCGCGACGGCGGCGGGGTCCAGGCCGAGCGCCGGCGCGGCGGCGGCCAGCTCGTCGTCCCACAGGCAGTAGGTGACCGGCCAGGGCCGCAGCACCGGCGCCACCAGCGCCGTCCGCAGCCCGGCGGCGGCACAGGCGGCCGCGGCCGACAGCCCGGCCGGACCGGCACCGACGACGGCGGCGTCGAGGCCCGCCGGGGTGCTGGTCACGGCGGCAGACCACCACACGGGAGCGCCCGGCGCCACCACCGGGTCGCCGGGGCTCAGCCGGTCAGCGCCCGCCGGATCGCCGCGGCGACCTCGTCGAGGGCCGGGTCCGCGTCGTCGTAGGTGTGCGGGTCGCCGAGGAAGCCGTGCAGGTGCCCCGGCCAGTGGCGGTGCTCGACCGGGACGCCGGCGGCACGCAGCCGGGCGGCGTAGGCGGCGCCCTCGTCGCGCAGCACGTCGTACCCCACGGTGACCACGTGGGCCGGGGCAAGACCGGCGACCGACGGGGCGCGCAGCGGGGAGGCGTCCGGCGAGGCGGGGTCGCCGTCGGGGCCGAGGTGGTGGTCCCAGTACCAGAGGCCGTCGTCGTAGGTGAGCCCGTAGCCGGTGGCGAAGTCCCGGTGGCTGGGGTGGACCGTGCCGTCGCGGTAGGCCACCGCGTCGAGCGTCGGGTGGAGCAGCACCTGGAGGGCCGGCGGCGGCGACCCGTCGTCGCACAGCCGGCGGGCCAGCACGGCGGCGTCGTCGCCCCCGGCGCTGTCCCCGGCGACGACGACGCCGCCCACGCCCTCACCGGCGAGCGCCGCGGCGTGCCGCAGGACCCAGCGGTAGGCGGCCTCCGCGTCGTCGACGGCGGCCGGGCAGCGGTGCTCCGGGGCCCGCCGGTAGCCGACGGCGACCACGACGGCCGGCACCCGGTTGGCCAGCCGGCGGGTGAGGCCGTCGTAGCTGTCCAGCGTGCCGGTCACGTGACCGCCGCCGTGCAGGTACAGCACGACCCCGACCGGCGGCGCGGCCGGCCGGTACACCCGCACCGGGACGTCGGCGCCCGGACCGGCCACCACCTCGTCGACCACCTCGTCGACCACCTCGGCGACCGGCTCGACCGGAGCCGGTGCGGGCCGGTCGGCCGCGGCACGGACCTGCGCGACGGTCAGCTCGTCGTCCGGCCGGACCCCCTCGTGGTGCAGCCGGTCGAGGAACGCGGCGGCCTGCGGGTGCAGGGTCACGGTCGCGATCCTGCACCCGGCGGTCCGTGTCCGCCCCTCGATGACCAGGGGAGCCGGTCGTTGCCGGTCCCGGCTCAGCGCCGGCAGTGAGCCCGGACGCCGGGGCCCGGCTAGTCCTCGAGCACCCAGACCGCGCTGTCCGGCGGCAGGGCCACCGTGCCGCCGGAGCGGCGCACCTGCGCGGTCGAGGCGAGCAGCACCTGGCCGGGGCAGCCGGCGAGCACCGTCTCGCTGCCCATGTTGACCACGCAGCGCACCGCCTCCCCGCTGCCGACCGAGCGGACGGTCAGCACGTCGCCGCGGGTGGTGACCGTCGGCGAGCCCGACCCGAACGCGGGGTGCGCCCGGCGCAGCGCCAGGGCCCGCCGGTGCAGGGTCAGCGTGGAGCCACCCTGCCCGCTCTGCACCGAGACGGCGTGCCGCGCCCAGTCGGCCGGCACCGGCAGCCACGGCGGGGCCGCGCCCTCGGGGGAGAAGCCGACACCGGGCGTGGTGTTCCACGGCATGGGCACCCGGCAGCCGTCGCGGCCGGCGCGGGCGCCGCCGCTGCGGTGGAAGATCGGGTCCCGCTTGGCCTCGTCGGGCACGTCGGCCTGCGGCAGGCCCAGCTCGTCGCCGGCGTAGAGGTAGGCCGAGCCGGGCAGCGCCAGGGTGAGCAGCGCGGCGGCGCGGGCGCGGGCGGTGCCCAGCTCGCCCCCGCCGAAGCGGGTCACCTGCCGCTCCTTGTCGTGGTTGCCCAGCACCCAGGACACCGGCGCGCCGACCCGGCCGTAGGCGTCCAGGGCGCCGGCGATGGCCTCGGCGAACGGCGCGGCGCCCCACGGCGACTTGAGCAGCCGGAAGGACAGTGCCTGGTGCATCTCGTCGGGCCGGGAGTACAGGGCGACCTGGTCGAGGTCGGCCAGGCACACCTCGCCGACCAGCATGGTGCCGGGGTACCCGTCGCAGATCTCCCGCCAGCGGCGCCACACGTCGTGCACCTCGGGCTGGTTCCAGGTCATGGCCTGCTCGGGGCCGTGGCCGAACAGCGTGGGGGAGTAGCTGCCCGGGTTGTCCCGCAGCCCGGCGTCCTTGTACAGCCCGTAGGCGACGTCGACCCGGAAGCCGGCCACGCCGCGGTCCAGCCAGAAGCGCAGGGTGCGCTCGAAGTCCTCGGCCACGGCCGGGTCGCGCCAGTTGAGGTCGGGCTGCTCGGGGGCGAACAGGTGCAGGTACCACCGGCCGTCCGGGGTGCGCGACCACGCCGGGCCGCCGAACAGCGACCGCCAGTTGTTCGGCGGCTCCTCCGACGGCGGGGCGAAGTGGTAGCGCCCGGCCTCGGGGCAGTCCGGGTCGGCCAGCGCCGCCTGGAACCACGGGTGCCGGTCGGAGGAGTGGTTGGGGACGACGTCGAGCACGACCTTGAGCCCGAGCCGGCGGGCGTCGTCGACCAGGGCCTCGAGGTCGGACACGTCGCCGTAGTCGGGGTCCACCGCGCGGTAGTCGACGACGTCGTAGCCGCCGTCGGCACCGCCCGACGGGTAGTGCGGGTTGATCCACACCGCGTCGACGCCGAGCCAGGCCAGGTAGGGCAGCCGCTGCCGCAGGCCGCGCAGGTCGCCGATCCCGTCGCCGTCGCTGTCGGCGAACGAGCGCAGGTAGACCTGGTACACGACCGCGTCGCGCCACCAGGGCGAGGGCGCGGGCGAGGGCGCGGGCGCGACCCGGTGCTGGGGCTGGGTGCTCGCGACGGAGAGGCGGCGTGCCATGCCGCCACCATCGGCGCATCCCGGCCGGTCCCTGTGCAGCAGGTCCCACGAAGTGGTGAGGGGCGGATGGCAGATCCCGCCAAGCGTGTGACGTCCGGGGCGGGTGGGCGGCGAGTGGCGGGCCGGGGCCGCCCGCGGCCTAGCATCGGCGGCCGTGCGGCCCTTCCTCCTGCTCGCCTCCCGCCCCGAGGACGAGGCCGCGGACGACGAGTACGCCGCCTTCCTGCGGGCCACCGGGCTGGACGAGCCGCAGCTGCGGCGGGTCCGGCTGGAGGCCGGGCCGATGCCGCCGCTGGACCTCGGCGCCCACGCCGGGGTGTTCCTCGGCGGCGGGCCGTTCAACTCCAGTGACCCGGCGGAGGCCAAGTCCGCCGTCCAGCGCCGGGTCGAGGCGGAGCTGTCGGCGCTGCTCGACGAGGTCGTCGCCCGGGACCTGCCCTTCCTCGGCGCCTGCTACGGCATCGGCACCCTCGGCGTGCACCAGGGCGGCGTGGTCGACCGCACCCACGGCGAGCCGATCTCCTGCGTGCCGGTGAGCCTGACCGGGGCCGGGCGGGCCGACCCGCTGCTCGACGGGGTGCCGGAGGTGTTCGACGCCCTGGTCGGGCACAAGGAGGCCTGCCGGGTGCTGCCCTCCTCGGCGGTGCTGCTGGCCACGTCGCCCGCCTGCCCGGTGCAGATGTTCCGCGTCGGCCGCAACGTGTACGCCACCCAGTTCCACCCCGAGCTCGACGTCCCCGGCGTGGTCACCCGGGTGCGGGTGTACCAGCACGCCGGCTACTTCCCGCCCGCCGAGATGGAGGACCTGATCGGCCGGATCAGCCGCGCCGAGGTCAGCGCCCCCAGCCGGCTGCTGGCCAACTTCGTCGCCCGGTACGGCTGAGTCACCGTCGTCCGCCCGGACGACACCGCGACCACGTGCCCGGAAGGACCTCGGTGCCCCCCACGCCTCGCAGGCTCGGCGCGGGCCCCTGCACCGAGGCCGATCACTGCGTAGAGCCCCCACGGCCGCTCCGTGCCGGACGCCGTGCGTCATGCGCACGCGGCATGACGCGGGACATTGGACAACGGCCGGGGGCGCCGGGAAGCTCTGGGCGCCTCCGACGGTTCGCCGGGGAGCGTCCCGCAGGACACCCCCGGGGCGCACCGGCCGGCCCACCGCCGTGGGCCGGCACTCGCGCGAGCCCTGGAGGGGCCATGGCCCGGTCGACGGTCACCCCGGACGGCGGGCTGCGGATGGGCACGCCCCAGGGCCGGTGGGTGCTGCTCGCGACGGTGCTCGGCTCCAGCCTGGCCATGCTCGACGCGACCGTGGTCAACGTGGCGCTGCAGCGGATCGGCACCGACCTCGACGCCGGCTTCTCCGGCCTGCAGTGGACCGTCAACGCCTACACCCTCACCCTCGCCTCGCTGATCCTCCTCGGCGGCTCGCTCGGCGACCGCCTCGGCCGGCGGCGGGTGTTCCTCGTCGGCACCGTCTGGTTCGCCGCGGCGTCCCTGCTGTGCGGCCTGGCCCCCGACGTGGAGACCCTCGTGGTCGCCCGGGCGCTGCAGGGGGTCGGCGGGGCGCTGCTCACCCCGGGCAGCCTGGCCATCATCTCGGCGTCCTTCTCCGGGCCCGACCGGGCCGCCGCCGTGGGCGCGTGGTCGGGGCTGGGCGGGGTGGCCGGGGCGGTCGGGCCCTTCCTCGGCGGCTGGCTGGTGGGCATCGACTGGCGCCTGGTCTTCCTGCTCAACCTCCCGCTGGCCGCCGTCATCGTGGTCGTGACGCTGCGGCACGTGCCCGAGTCGCGCGACCCGCAGGCCGCTCACCACCTCGACCTGGCCGGGACGGCGCTCGTCGTCGCCGGCCTGGGCGCGCTCACCTACGGGCTGACCGCCGCCGGGGAGGGCGGCGCGAGCCCGGCGGTGTGGGCCTGGATCGCGGCCGGCCTGGTCGGGCTGGCCGCCTTCGCCGCCGTCCAGCGCCGCTCGCCGGCCCCGCTGGTGCCCCCGGCGCTGTTCGCCTCCCGGCAGTTCACCGCCGCCAACGCCGTCACGCTGCTGGTGTACGCGCCGCTCGGCGTGGTGTTCGTGCTGCTCGTGCTGCACCTGCAGGTGGTCGCCGGCTTCGCGCCGCTGGCGGCGGGCACCGCCCTGCTGCCGGTGACCGCGCTGATGCTGCTGTTCTCCGCGCGCGCCGGCGCGCTGGCCCAGCGGATCGGCCCGCGCCCCCTGCTGACCGCCGGCCCGCTGGTGGCCGCGGGCGGGGTGCTGCTCATGGCCCGGATCGGCGAGGACGCCTCCTGGGTGGTCGACGTGCTGCCCGCGGCCGTCGCGTTCGGCGCCGGCCTCACGCTGCTGGTGGCGCCGCTGACCGCGACGGTGCTGGACTCCGCGCCCGACCGCTTCGCCGGCGTCGCCTCGGGGGTCAACAACGCCGTCGCCCGCGCCGCCGGGCTGCTCGCCGTCGCGGTGGTGCCGGTCGTCGCGGGGATCGGCGGCACCGACTACACCGACCCGGCGGTGTTCGGCGCCGGCTTCCGGACGGCGATGCTGGTCTGCGCCGGGCTGCTGGTCGCCGGCGCCCTGGTGGCCGCGCTGCTGGTCCGCCGTCCGCTGGGCCGGGCCGAGCCCGCGCCGCGGCGGCTGCCGATCGAGGAGTGCGCGCACTGCGGGGTCAGCGGGCCGCAGGTGCACCCCCGGGAGCCGGTGTCCGGGGCGGGGGAGGCGCGGCGGTGACCGCCGCGCCGGCCCAGCAGTCCTCGCTCGGGGGCGGGCTGCTCGCGCGGGTGGCCCCGCTGCGCCGGCGGCTGCGCACCGAGGCGGGCAGTGCCGGCCTGCTGCTGTTGGCCACCGTGGTGGCGCTGGTGTGGGCCAACTCCCCGTTCGGCGACAGCTACGACACCTTCTGGCACACCGAGTTCGCCGTCCGGGTGGGCGGCGCCGAGCTGTCGCTGGACCTCCAGCACTGGGTCAACGACGGCCTGATGGTGTTCTTCTTCTTCGTCGTCGGGCTGGAGATCAAGCGCGAGCTGGTGATGGGCGAGCTCACCGACCGGCGCCGGGCCGCGGTGCCCGCACTGGCCGCGGTCACCGGCCTGGTCGTGCCGGCGCTGGTCTACGTCGCGTTCACCCTGGGCGACGAGGCCGCCTCCGCCTGGGGCGTGGTGATCTCCACCGACACCGCGTTCCTGCTCGGGGTGCTCGCGCTGGTCGGGCCGTCCTGCCCCGGGCAGCTGCGGCTGTTCCTGCTCACCCTGGCCATCGCCGACGACGTCGGCGCCCTCACCGTGATCGCGCTGTTCTACACCGAGGACCTCGCGCTCGGCCCGCTGGCCGCGGCCGTCGTCGGGCTGGCGCTCATGGTGGCTCTGCGCTACCTCAACGTGTGGCGCGGCCCCGGCTACCTGGTGCTCGGCACCGGGGTGTGGGTGGCCATGTACCTCTCCGGCGTGCACCCCACCCTGGCCGGGGTGGTCATCGCGCTGTTCACCCCCGCCTACCCGGCCCGGCGGGCGGAGGTGGAGGACGCCGCCCGGCGCGCGCGGGCCTACCAGCAGTCGCCGAACCCGGAGTACGCCCGGGCGGCGCGGCTGTCGATCGACCGGTCGGTGTCGGCCAGCGAGCGGCTGCAGACGCTGTGGCAGCCGTGGACCAGCTTCCTCATCGTCCCGGTGTTCGCGCTGGCCAACGCCGGCGTCCCGCTGGACGCCGGGACGCTGCGCGCCGCGGCCACCTCGCCGGTCACCCTCGGCGTGGTCGCCGGCCTGGTGGCGGGCAAGCTGGCCGGCATCCTGGTGGGCACCGGGCTGGCCGTGCGGTTGCGGCTCGGCGAGCTCGCCCCCGGCCTCACCGGCCTGCAGCTGGCCGGCGGGGCCGCGCTGTCGGGCATCGGCTTCACCATCTCGCTGTTCATCGTCGACCTGGCCTTCGACGACGAGGTCCGGGCCGACCAGGCGCGGGTCGGCGTCCTGGCCGCGTCGCTGCTGGCCGCGCTGCTCGGCTGGGGGCTGTTCCGGCTGGCCGACCGGCGCCGTCCCGCCGGGGCCGGCACCCGGCCGGTGCTGCTCGACCCGCCGGTCGACGCCGCGCGCGACCACGTCCGCGGGCCGGCCGACGCGCCGCTGACCCTGGTCGAGTACGGCGACTTCGAGTGCCCGTTCTGCGGCCGGGCCACCGGCACCGTCGAGGAGCTGCGGGAGCGCTTCGGCGACCGGCTGCGCTACGTCTTCCGGCACGTGCCGCTGGTCGACGTCCACGCGCACGCCCAGCTGGCCGCCGAGGCCGCGGAGGCCGCGGCGGCCCAGGGCCGGTTCTGGGAGATGCACGACCGGCTGTTCGCCCACCAGGACCGGCTGACGGTGAGCGACCTGCTCGACCACGCCGCGGCGCTGGCCCTGGACGTGCAGCGCTTCGCCCGCGAGCTGGGGTCCGGCCGCCACGGCCGCCGGGTCGAGGAGGACGTCGAGTCCGCCGAGGCCAGCGGCGTCGAGGGCACGCCGACGTTCTTCGTCGGCGGACGGCGGCACACCGGCCCGCACGACACCGACAGCCTGGCCGCCGCGCTGCTCGCCGCCGCCGGGGAGGACGGCCTGCCGGTGGCCAGCGGGGCGACCCGGGCGGGCGGCGGGACACCCGGGCCGACGCTGCCGCTGATCGGCCCGCGCCGCGGCGGGGACCGGGGCTCCGCGGTCGACGGGACGGCGACCGTGCCCGCCGACCTGCCCGAGACGCCGGACCGCGACGGCGCCTTCCCGCGGCTGACCGACGCCCAGCTCGCCCTGCTGCAGCGCTTCGGGGCCCGCCGGCGGGTCGAGCCCGGCGACACCCTGTTCCGCGAGGGCGACCCCGGCTACGACTTCCAGGTGGTGCTGTCCGGGGCGGTGGCGGTCGTCGAGGACCTCGGCCGGGTGGGCCAGCGGGTGATCTCCGTGCACGGGGAGCGGCGCTTCCTCGGCGAGCTGGACCTGTTCGACCCCGCCCCGGTGTCGCTCACCGCGCTGGTCATCCGCCCCGGCGAGGTGGTGACCGTTCCCGACAGCCGGATGCGCGAGGTCTTCACCGCCGACCACGACCTCAAGGAGCTGGTGCTGCGCGCCTTCCTGGTCCGCCGCTCGCTGCTGCTGCAGCTCGCCGCGGACCTGCGGATCGTCGGCCGGGCCGGCTCACCGGACAGCGCCCGGCTGCAGGACCTGGCCCGCGGCCGGCGGCTCGACGCGGTCTTCGTCGACCTGGACGGCGACGACGACGGCGCCGCGCTGCTGGCCGACCTCGACGTGGTCGAGGCCGACCTGCCGGTCGTCGTCTGGCGCGGCGGGCGGGTGCTGCGCAACCCCACGGACGACGAGCTCATCGCCGCCGTGGAGTCCGGGGGCTGACCGGCGGCCACCGGCCGGGCGGGCCTCAGTCGGCGGTGGGCGGCAGCAGGCGCGGCACGAACACCTCGTCGATCGGGCGCGGACCCACGTACTGCCGGCAGGTGCACGGCACCCACTGGTGCCCGGACCAGCGGCCCCGCTTGTCGTAGGTGTCCCGGCGCAGCTCGGCGTAGCAGGTGTTGGTCTCGGTGTCGTGCTGGCTGAGCACGTGCCCGCACCCGCACAGCGGCGTCGGGGGCGCCGGCGGGGGCGTGGCCCGGCGGCGGCCGAGCCGGCCGGTGACCACGCCGACCGCGAGCAGCGCCGCGCCGACCAGCATGCTGACAGGGTCCACCGGCGTGCTCCTCTGTGGTCGCGGGCCCCCCGACGGTAGCGCGCCGACCGCCTCAGCCGGAGGTCTTCCCCCGGCCGGTGACGGCGTCGCGGAGGTGGTCGAGCAGGCTCGCCACGGGGCCGGCCACCGTGCGCACGACGCCCTCGTTGGGGGTCATCGGGTGCGGCCGGGTGGGCGCCAGCGCCTTGACCCGCTCGACCTCCTGCGCCATCTCCACCAGCTGCTCGCGGGGGAAGGTGGCCCGCAGCTCGGTGAACATCCGGCGCTCCTCGTGCTCGACGTGGTGCCGGATCTCCCGGATCAGGGTGGCCACCTCGGTGTCGAACTGCGGGTCGCCGGGGTCCATCCGCTCGAGGCGCTTCATCGTCTCCTCGGCCTCGGCGTGCTCGTGCTTGGAGTGCTCGGCCTCCTCGCGGTCCACCTGCTCCTCGACGCGGGGGTAGACGCGGGTCTCCTCGGCGACGGAGTGCTTGACCAGGCCGATGGTCACCTCGTCGACCAGCTCCCGCTTGCGGCGCAGCACGTCCGGCGTCGTCAGCCCGAACATGCCCTCCAGCTGGGTGAAGATGCGGTCGAACTCGCGGTGGTCGGCGCTGAGCAGGTCGACGACGTCGCGCTGGCTGTCGGTCTGGGTCACGGCGGGCTCCGGGGGTGTGGGGTGGGGTCCGGGAGTTCCCCGCGGCGGGCGTCCGCACACGCCCGGCCGCGGCCCGGCGAGACGGCCCCGGTGCGTTTCCCGCGGTGTGGGACGGGGCACGATCACGACGTGGAGTCCTACGCCGTGGGGTTCGCCCGCCCCGACCGCTGGTCGCGGGAGCGGCCGGCCGAGCAGGCCACGCCGTGGCACGCCGTCGAGGCGCACCGCCCGCCGAGCGAGCTCGACGGCGAGGTCGAGCTGGCCGTCTGCGGCGCCATCGTGCAGGTGTGGGGGGCGCAGGACTGGCAGCGCGTCGGCGCCGGCCGGACCGCGTGCGCGGAGTGCCGCGCGCGGACGGCGGTGCAGCGCCCGCTCAGCCGGGTGCGCTGAGCGGGCCCCCGCCGTCCGCCCCGGTCAGCGGCGCTCGGCCCGCCGTCCGCTGATGGCCGACAGCCCGGTGATCTCCCGGCCCACGATGAGCGCCTGCACCGAGTCGGTGCCCTCGAAGGTGTAGATGGCCTCCATGTCGGCGTGGTGCCGCGCGACGTGGTGCTCCAGCAGGATGCCGTCGCCGCCCAGCACGTCGCGGGAGGTGGCGACGATCGCGCGGGCCTTGGCCGCGCAGTTCATCTTGGCCAGCGACGCCATCGCCGCGGTCATCCGGCCGGCGTCGGCCAGCTTGGACAGCCGCCAGCACATCAGCTGCATGGTGGTGATCTCGGCGAGCATCCGGGCCAGCTTGTCCTGCACCAGCTGGTAGCCGGCGATCGGCTGGCCGAACTGCTCGCGGCGCAGCGCGTGCTGCAGCGCCAGCTCGTAGGCGGCGGTGGCCGTCCCCAGGGACCGCCAGGCGACGGTGTACCGGGTGCGGTCCAGCACCGTGGAGACGTCCTTGAACGACCGGCAGTTGGCCAGCCGGTTCTCCGCGGGCACCCGGACGTCGGACAGCGTGATCTCGGCCTGCCACACCGCGCGCAGCGCCGTCTTGCCGGTCATGACGCGGGCCTCGTAGCCGGGAGTGCCCTTGTCGACGATGTAGCCGCCGACCGCGCCGTCCTCGCCGCGGGCCCAGATGATCACGTGGTCGGCGATGCTGCCGTTGCCGATCCACTTCTTCTGGCCGTTGAGCACGTAGGAGTCGCCGTCCCGGCGGGCGGAGGTCTCCAGGCCGACGGCGTCCGAGCCGTGCGCGGGCTCGGTGAGGCCGAACGCGCCGATCTTCTCCAGCCGGGCCATCGGGGGCAGGAACCGCTCCCGCTGCTCCTCGTCGCCGAGCATGGCGATCGACTGCATCGCCAGGAAGCTGTGCACGCCGTTGAAGGTGCCCACGCTGCCGTCGGCGCGGGCGAACTCCGCGGCGACCAGCCCGGCGGCCACGTTGCTCATCCCCGGGCAGCCGTAGCCCTCGATCGTGCCGCCGGCGATGCCGATCTCGGCGAGCTTGGGCACCAGCTCGAAGGGGAACTCCGCACGTTCCCAGTAGTCGTTGATCCGCGGGAGGACCTCCTTCTCACCGAAGGCCCGCACCCGGTCGCGGATCTCGATCTCCTCGGGCTCGAGGAGTTCCTCCAGGCCGTAGAAGTCCGTGCTCAGCTCGTTCATGGACCGACGTTACGACCAGACGGTCCCGGCCGCCGGGTCAGGCGCCCCCGCCCGCGAGGGTGACCCGGCCGTCCGGCGCCCGCCGATCGGTGATCAGGTCGGTTACGTTCGCCGGGTCGTCGTCGGGAGGTCACAGGTGCCGTTCCTGGTCGCCCGCCTCGCGCGCCTGGTGCGCGTGCGGCTGGAGGGCTGGCGGCTGCCGCTGGCCGTGGCGGTCGTCGTCTTCCTGACCAGCTGGGCGGCGATGGCGCTGGTCGAGCCGGCCGGGACCGGGATCGCCACGCCGGGCACCTACTGGTGGTACTTCGTGGTCACCGCGGCCACCGTCGGCTACGGGGACGTCTTCCCGGAGTCCACCGCGGGCCGCCTCGTCGGCGCCTACGTCATCGTCGGCGGCATCGTCACGCTCACCCTGCTCTTCACGCAGCTGTCCGCCGCGCTGCAGTCGGTGAGGGGCAAGAGACTGAGGGGGCTGGTCGACCTGGACCTCGCCGACCACGTCGTCCTGTTCGGCTACACGCCGGGCCGGACGGCGCGCATCGTGGCGGAGCTGACCGCCGAGGGGCGCGCGCAGGTGGTGCTCTGCGCGTCGGACGACGTCCCCGAGGACCCGCTGCCCGAGCGGCTGGACGTGCACTTCGTCCGCGGCGACCTCACCTCACCGGACGTCATCGGCCGCGCCGACGTGGCCCGCGCCCGGACGGCGGTGATCGACGTCGGCGACGACAACGAGGCCCTCGCGGTCGCCCTGGCCGTCACCCACGCCAACCCGGACGTGCACCTGGTCGCCGCGCTGCGCGACCTCGGCCGGCTGGACACGCTGCGCTACGTGCACCCGGAGGTCCAGGGCGTGCAGTGGCACATGCCCTACCTGCTCACCGAGGAGGCCACCGACCCCGGCATCGCGCAGGTCTACAGCGACCTGATGACCAGCGGCGGGCACGGCAACACCTACTCGGCGCGCGTGCCGACCGGCTTCGCCCAGCGCACCTTCGGCGACTGCCAGACGTGGTTCGGGCGCACCTTCGGCGCCACGGTCATCGCGCTGCGCACCGACCGGCTGGTGGTCAGCCCCGGCTGGGACACCCCGGTGCCCGAGGGCGCCACGCTGTACTACGTCGCGTCGAGGCGGATCGAGGCCGCCCGGCTGGCCGGCGGCCGCTAGTCGCGGTCGGCGTCGTCCGGGTCGCTCTGCGCCTCCAGGTCGGCGGTCTGCCCGGGTGTGGGCAGCTCCAGGGCGATGTCGCGCGGCTGCGGGGTCTGCTCGGACGGCGGCTGCTCGGACGGTGTGGTCACACCGGCGAGCCTGCCGCACGGCGGTGCCCGGTGCCTAGGACCAGCCGAGCAGCTGACCGGCGAGGACGACCAGGCCGACGGCCACGGCGAGCAGCGCCAGCACCACCACGAGCACCGGGACGACGACCCAGCGGCGTTTGAACCGGTGCTTGCGGGTCCGCCCGCCGGCCCGGTCGGACCGGCCCGGCGCCGTGGCCTGCCGGGGGGCGGGCGCCGCGCCGTCCGGCGCCTGGCGCTCCCGGTCCTGCGCGCGCCGCTCCCGCCGGCGCTCGGCGAGGTGGCGGGCCTGGTCGCGGGCGTCGCGGGCCACCGCACCGATCACGGTGGCCGAGACGGCGGCCAGCCGGCGCAGGTCCGCGGCGTCGATCCGCTCCACCCGGTCGGCCTCGAGCACGCCCGGGCGCGGCCCGGGCGCGGGCGGGGGCGGTGACCAGGGCTCCTGCGGCGACCCGTCGAGGACCGCCTGCAGCGCGGTGCGGGCCTGCTCGGCGGTCATCCGCTGGGCCGGGTCCTTGACCAGCAGGCCGCGCAGCACCGGCTCCAGCGGGCCGGCGCGGGTGGGCGGCGCGGGCTCCTCGGACACGACGGCCATGAGCGTGGCCATGGGCTCGCCGCGGCCGAAGGCCTGCTCCCCCTCCACCGCGGTGTACAGGGTGGCTCCGAGCGACCACAGGTCCACGGCGGGTCCGGGCGGCTCTCCGTGGGCCCGCTCGGGCGCCATGTAGGCCGGCGAGCCGATGATCGCGCCGGTCGTCGTGATCGCCGGGTCGCCGGCGGCGGTGGCGATGCCGAAGTCGGTGAGGCAGGCCCGCCCGTCGGAGGCGATGAGCACGTTGGCCGGCTTGACGTCGCGGTGCACGATGCCGGCCGTGTGCGCGGCGGTCAGCCCGGCCAGCACGTCCAGCCCGATGCGGGCCACCGCGGGCCACGGCAGCGGGCCCTGGCCGTCGACGACCTCCTGCAGGCTGCAGGACTCCACCAGCTCCAGCACCAGCCAGGGCCGGCCGTCCTCCTCGACGACGTCGTAGACGGAGGTGACCGAGGGGTGGTCCAGCCGGGCGGCGGTGCGGGCCTCGCGCATGGTGCGCTCCCGCAGCACCCGGCGCTCCTCCTCGGACAGGTGCAGCGCGAAGGTGACCTCCTTGACCGCCACCGGTCGCTCCAGGCGCAGGTCGGTGGCCATCCAGACGACGCCCATGCCGCCCCGGCCGACGATCTCGCGCAGCGCGTAGCGCCCGGCGAGCAGGCGTTCGGCGGACGCCGGATCCGCGGTCATGGGCCGGACGGTACGCCCGGGCGGGGGCGTTGCGTCTCCGAGCGCGCGCGGTGACGGAGGTCCCTGTCGGTCGCGGCCGTCCCGGAGCACCATCGGGGCACGCCGGCCGTCCGCGGGCGCCGGGGCCCCGGCGGCCGGCCCGGTGAGGAGGCCGTCGTGACCCAGCAGACCGGTACGGGCCGGCCGCGCGTCGTCGTCGGGGTGGACGGGTCGTCCGGGGCGCGGGCGGCGCTGCGCTTCGCCCTGGAGGACGCCGCCCGCCGCGGCGTCCCGCTGGAGGTGGTCGCCGCCTACCGGCCGCCGGAGGAGTGGCTGGACTTCTACGTGGTCCGCGACGTCGACGTCGACCCGATCGAGCGGACCGCGCGCGAGCGGGCGCAGGCGCTCCTCGACGAGGTGCTGCCCGCGGTGCCCCGGCCGCCCGCGGAGGTGGCGGTGCGCGCGGTGCTCGGGACGGCGGCCGACGTGCTGGTGCGGGAGTCCGCCGGCGCGGACCTGCTGGTCGTGGGCAGCCGGGGGCACGGCGGGTTCTCCAGCGTGCTGCTGGGCTCGGTGGGCCTGCAGTGCGTGCTGCACGCGACCTGCGCGGTCACCGTCGTGCACTCCCCGGAGGCCCACCGGCAGCGGTGGCTGCACCGCCAGCCCGCCCGGCGCGGCCGCAGCGCCGTCTCCTGACGCCGGCCGGCTCAGTCCGGGGAGCCCAGCCAGCGGCGCAGCACGTCGTCCTCCCGGCGCAGCACCACCACGGCCAGCTCGCGCACCGCGGCCTCCGCCTGCCGCCCGACGACCGGCGCGTCGACCTCCGCCTCCCCGGTGACCGTCGAGCGGGTGCCCCCGGCGACCGGGCGCAGCCGGCGCTCCCCGCGCACCGCCGCCGTCCGGCCGAAGATGCGGGTCTCCACCAGCAGCACGCCGCGGTGCCCGCCGTCGCCGTCGGCCGCCCAGCTGCGCCGGTCGGAGACGTCGACCTCGCGGCCGACGAAGCGGGTGAACACCGCCGGGATGCCGAGCGTCGGGACGACGAGGCGCACGGCGGTGCGCGGGCCGCCGTCGGCCGGGGTGCTGTCCACCGACTCCAGCCGCGCCCCCAGGGTCCGCGCGTAGTCGCGGAGGAACGCCTCGTCGGTGAGGACGGCGAGGACGTCGTCCGGACCGGCCGGGAACGTGGCGGTGTGGTCGATGGGCACGCCACATCATCCTCCGCCGGGCCCGGCGGCGCCCGGCGGGCTGGTCCGCCCGACCGGGTCGGCGCCACCGTCCCGACCGTGGGCCAGGGGCGAGCTGGTGGCCCGGGCGCCGGCCGGGTCCACGCGGCGGACCGGTCGGCGTGGCGGTCCTGGCTGGCGGACGACGCCGCCACCTCCGGCGGCGTGTGGCTGGTCTACGACAAGGGGCCGGGACGGCGGCTCGGCTACGACGACGTCGTCGAGGAGGCGCTGTGCTCCGGCTGGGTGGACAGCCGGCCCGGCAGCCTCGACGACGCCCGCGCGGTGCTCGACGTCGCGCCGCGCCGCCCGCGCAGCAACTGGTCGCGCGAGAACAGGGAGCGGGTCGCCCGGCTGCGCGCGACCGGCCTGATGACCCCGGCCGGGGAGGCCGTGGTGGCGGCGGCGGAGGTCAGCGGTGCCTGGACCGCCCCGGACGCCGTCGAGGACCTCACCGAGCCCGACGACCTGCGGGCCGCGCGGGTGGCCACGATCGTCGCGGAGGCCGCCGAGGGGCGGCGGGCGAACCAGTGGCGGCAGCCCGGCGGCGCCCGCCGCTGACCGGCCCCGGTTGTGGGCGGCGCCCCGTGCTGTGACGGTGGCCCCGTCGGGCACCGTGACGGGAGGGGGCCTCGTGGACGGCATCGCCGCGGTGAGCGCGTTCGTCGGGCGCTGGTTCGCGCTCATCGTCGTGGCGGCCGGGGCGGCCGCGCTGGCCACGCCGGGCACCTTCGCCGGTGGCGGCGTCCTGGTCCCGTACCTGCTGATGGTGATCATGCTCGGGATGGGGATGACCCTGCGGCCGGCCGACTTCGCCGTCGTGGCCCGCCGGCCGTGGGCGTTGCTGCTCGGGGTCGCGGCGCAGTACGTGGTGATGCCCGGGGTGGCGTGGCTGCTCACGCAGGCGCTGGACCTCCCGGCCGCCGTCGCCGCCGGGGTCGTGCTCGTCGGGGCCGCGCCGGGCGGGACGGCGTCCAACGTCATGGTGTACCTGGCGAGGGGCGACACCGCCCTGTCCGTGGCCATGACGTCGGTGTCGACGCTGCTGGCCCCGCTGTTCACCCCGCTGCTGGTGCTGTGGCTGGCGGGGGAGTACCTGCCCGTCGACGCCGGCGGGCTGTTCACCTCGATCGTGCGGATCGTGCTGGTGCCGGTGCTGCTCGGGCTGGTGCTGCGGCTGGTCGTCCCGCGGCTGGTCGAGCGCGTGCTGCCCGCCCTCCCGCTGGTGTCCGTCGCCGGCATCACCGCGGTCGTCATGATCGTCGTCGCCGGCAGCGCCGGGACGATCGCGAGCGTGGGCCTCGTCGTCGTCCTCGCCGTCGTGCTGCACAACGGGCTCGGGCTGGCGCTCGGCTACGCGGTCGGCCGGCTGTCCGGCATGGACGTCGCCGCCCGGCGGGCGATCAGCATCGAGGTCGGCATGCAGAACTCCGGCCTCGCGGCGGGGCTGGCCACGGTGCACTTCGGCCCGGCGGCCGCGCTGCCGGCGGCGGTCTTCTCCGTCTGGCACAACTTGTTCGGGTCGCTGCTGGCCGGCTACTGGGCCCGGCGTCCGGACGCCCGGCCCGCGGGAGCGGGCCGGGCGTCCGGACGGGGGACCTCTACCGCAGGTCGAAGCGGTCGAGCTCCATGACCTTGACCCACGCCGAGACGAAGTGCCGCACGAACTGCTCGTGGGCGTCGTCGGCGGAGTAGACCTCGACGATGCCGCGCAGGACGGAGTTCGAGTTGAACACCAGGTCGGCGGCGGTCGCGGTGCGGACGACGGTGCCGTCGGCGTCCAGGCCCTCGTAGACGCCCTCGGTGTCGACCGAGGTGCGCCACTGGACGCCCAGGTCGAGCAGGGTGCGGAAGAAGTCCTGCGACAGCACGCCCGGCCGGTCGGTGAACACGCCGTGCCGCGTGCCGCCGGTGTTCGCGCCGAGCACGCGGAGCCCGCCGACCAGGACGGTCATCTCCCGCGGGGTGAGCTCGAGCATGTAGGCCCGGTCGACCAGCAGCGTCTCCGGGGCGAGCTTGCTGCCCGGCCGGATCCAGTTGCGGAAGCCGTCGGCCCGCGGCTCGAGCCAGCGGGAGTTGTCGACGTCGGTCTGCTCCTGGGTGGCGTCGGTGCGGCCGGGGGAGAACGGCACGGTCACCGGCACGCCGGCGTCGGCGGCGGCCTGCTCCACCGCCGCGCTGCCGCCGAGCACGATGAGGTCGGCCAGGGAGACCCGCCTGCCGGTCCCGGACTCGAACTCCGCCTTGACCCGCTCCAGGACCGGGAGGACGTCGCGGACGCCCTCGTTGACCGCCCAGCCGATCTGCGGCTCCAGGCGCAGCCGGGCGCCGTTGGCCCCGCCGCGCTGGTCGGTGCCGCGGTAGGACGCCGCCGCAGACCAGGCGGTGTGCACCAGCTGCGGGACGGTCAGCCCGGAGGCGAGCAGCCGCGCCTTGAGGTCGGCGACCTCGGCCTCGCCCACCAGCTCGTGGTCGACAGCCGGCACGGGGTCCTGCCAGATGAGCTCCTCGGCCGGCACGTCCGGGCCGAGGTAGCGGCTCCTGGGGCCCATGTCGCGGTGCAGCAGCTTGAACCAGGCGCGGGCGTACTGGTCGGCGAAGTACTCCGGGTCGGCGTGGAACCGCTCGGAGATCCGGCGGAACTCCGGGTCGGCGAGCAGCGCCAGGTCGGTCGTCGCCATCATCGGCGGGTTCTTCTTGCCCTCGATGTGGGCGTCGGGGACGAGCTCCTGCGCCTCGGGGTCCCGGGGCTGCCACTGCTTGGCGCCGGCCGGGCTCTCGGTGAGCTCCCAGTCGTAGCTGAACAGCATCTCGAAGTAGGTGTTGTCCCACTGCGTGGGCGTCGGGGTCCAGGCGCCCTCGAGGCCGCTGGTGATGGTGTCCGCACCCTTCCCGGTGCCGTGCTGGCTGGTCCAGCCCAGGCCGTTGCCGTGCACCGGGCAGCCCTCGGGCTCCGGGCCGACGAGCTCGGGGTCGCCGGCGCCGTGCGTCTTGCCGAAGGTGTGCCCGCCGGCGATGAGCGCGACGGTCTCCACGTCGTTCATGCCCATCCGGCTGAACGTCACCCGGATGTCGTGGGCGGAGGCGGCCGGGTCCGGCCGGCCCTGCGGGCCCTCGGGGTTGACGTAGATCAGGCCCATGGTGACCGCCGCGAGCTCGCCCTCCTCGAGGTCGAGCGGGGTGTCCCCGGCGTAGCGCTCGTCGCCCAGCCAGGTGTCCTCGGGGCCCCAGAAGACCTCCTCGGGCTGCCAGACGTCCTCGCGGCCGAAGGCGAACCCGAAGGTCGGCAGGCCCATGTCGTCGTGGGCGACGTTGCCGGCCAGCACCAGCAGGTCGGCCCAGGAGACCTTCCGGCCGTACTTCTGCTTGATCGGCAGCAGCAGGCGGCGGGCCTTGTCCAGGTTGGCGTTGTCCGGCCAGCTGTTCAGCGGCGCGAACCGCTGGGCGCCGTCGCCGCCGCCACCGCGGCCGTCGGCGATCCGGTAGGTGCCGGCCGCGTGCCAGGACATCCGGATGAACAGCGGGCCGTAGTGGCCCCAGTCGGCCGGCCACCAGTCCTGCGAGGTGCGCATGACCTGGACCAGGTCGCCCTTGAGCTCCTCGACGTCCAGGGTGGCGAAGGCCGCCCGGTAGTCGAAGTCCGCACCGAGCGGGTCGGAGTCCCGCGAGGGCTTGTTGAGCACGCCGAGGTCGACCTGGTTGGGCCACCAGTCCTGCACGCTGCGCGGGCGACCGCTGGTGACCTGCGTCGGCGCGGGGATCGCCGGGTTCTCGCTCTCGCTGGTGCTCTTGCTGTGGTTCTTGTCGATCTCGTCGGTCACGACGGTCCTCTCAGTGCGGTCGGGCGGGGGACGGGGACGGGGGGACGGCGGCCGCGCAGGACGGACAGCGCCCCCAGAAGAGGACCTCGGCCTCGTCGACGAGGAACCCCTCGTCGGCCGACGGGGTCAGGCACGGCGCGACGCCGGGGACGCAGTCGACGTCGGCGATGGCCCCGCAGGCGCGGCAGACCACGTGGTGGTGGTTGTCGCCGACCCGTGCCTCGAAGCGGGCGTCGAGGCCCTCGGGCTCGATGCGCCGCACGAGGCCGGCGTCGACGAGGGCGCGCAGGACGTCGTACACCGCCTGGTGCGAGACCGCCCCCAGGCGGGCGCGCGCGGCGGCGATCAGCGCCTTGGTGTCCAGGTGCGGCTGGGCGCGGACGGCGTCCAGCACGGCCAGGCGGGGCCGGGTGACCCGCAGACCCGCGGCCTGGAGGGTGTGCTCGGGGTCCGGGACCTGATGGAGGTCCATGTCGTCGGGCACGACCGGATCGTGCAGCGTCTTCTTGACCGAGTCAAGGAAGGAGACGGGAGTCGCTTCCCGCCGGCTCGGGGGCGACGCCCGGACCCGGGTCGCACCCCGTGCGGTGGAGCCGGTGGGGCGGGTGGGGCTCGAACCCACGACCCAGGGATTATGAGTCCCATGCTCTGACCGGCTGAGCTACCGCCCCGCGTACCAGCCTGCCAGACTGCCCGGCACCCCCTGTGGACGACGCCGACCGCCGTCCCCAGGTCACCCGGTCGGGGCCCTCCGTGCGCGAGATCACACCGGCGACCGGGCGTGACCGGCCGTCTCCTGGGAAAACGTCGCCGTTGCGGGGCTCCGCCGGCGTCCCAGCTGTCCCGGTGGTCACCGCAGCGCATGCGGGCGCTGACGCGGCGTAGTGGTTCCACGCCTCGGCGGCACGCAGGCGCCCCGGTCCCGTTACCCGACCGTGACCTACCGGTCGGGTCCCGTGTAGGTTGCCCGACGGCCCTGCCGGGCTCAGCTCCTCGGGAACCGAGGGCCTCGGCACGGCCACCGCCGAACCGCCGAGGCCCCCCGGGGCCGACGCGGACCGGGGACCCACCGAACCTCTGGGGTGAGTCCTGCCTGCGCTGGGGGAGTGCAGGGAGGTAGGGCGCCGTCCGGCCCGAACCCGTCAGCTAACTCGGTAGGCGGTCACGAGGATGGGAGACCCGTCGCCTTGGCGACCCTGCACCGCCTGCACACCGTGGTCCGCTGCGCCACGTCACCCCGCAGCCCCCTGCGCGCGCCCCGCCGGGCCGCCGTCGTCGCCGCGGCGGTGGCCGGCCTCCTGGCCGCCACCCCCGTCGTCGCCGGCGCCGCACCCGCCCCCGCCGAGGAGCAGGCCTCCCTCGAGGAGCAGGTCGCCGGGATCGAGGAGCAGGTCCGCGCCGCCGAGGAGCAGCTGCAGCGGATGACCGTGGAGGCCGAGGCCGCGGCCGACGCCGCCCTCGTCGCCCGCGCCCAGCTCGCCGCCGGCCAGACCGAGGCCGAGCGGACGGCGGCGGAGCTCGCCGTCGCGCAGGCCGACGTCGCCGCCGCCGAGGCCGACATCGCCGACCTCGGCCGCGAGGCCTACATGGGGGCCGACGACCGCTACGGCGACCTGGAGATGCTGCTGGACGCGGACAGCCCCACCGAGCTGCTCCAGCAGGCCGCCACCATGGAGGTCATCGGCGACCACCGCGCGGCGCGGCTGCAGGAGTTCCTCACCGTCGCGGCGCGGCTGGAGCAGGCCGACAAGGCCGCCCAGGCGGCCGTCGCCCGGCTCGACGAGCTGGCCCGCACCGCGGCGGAGGCCGAGCAGGCCGCCAACGCGCACCTCGCCCAGGCGCAGGCCGACTACGACGCCCGCGCGGCGGAGAAGGCCCGCCTGGAGGAGGAGTTGCGCCGGGCCGGCGAGCGGCTGCTGGCGGCGCAGGGCGCCGCCGACGCCGCGGCCGCCTGGGGCGCCCGCCAGGCGCAGCAGCAGCAGACCCTCGCCGTGGCGTCCGGCTCCTCCGCCGGCATGCCGACGGCCGGCCGGGTGACCTCCTGCTACGGCCCCCGCTGGGGCACCATGCACCAGGGCATCGACATCGCCGCCCCGATCGGCACGCCCATCTACGTGCCCGAGGGCGGCGTGGTGCTGCAGGCCGGCCCGGCCAGCGGTTTCGGCCAGGCGGTCTACGTCCGGCACGGTGACGGCCAGATCACCCTCTACGGGCACGTCGACCAGTTCTTCGTCAGCGCCGGGCAGGTCGTCTCCGCCGGCGAGCACATCGCCGACGTGGGCAACAAGGGCCAGTCCACCGGCCCGCACCTGCACTTCGAGGTGCACCGGGGCGGCCTCTACGCCAGCCGGGTGGACCCGATGCCGTGGCTGCAGGCGCACGGCATCTCCCTCGGCGGGGCCTGCTGACCGGCTGAGCCTCGCGGGCGGTCAGCGCCGCCCGCGCAGCCGGCCGAGCAGGCCGCCGACACCGCCCAGGGCCTGCGCGGCGAACTGCAGCACCGGCCCGCCGGGGATGCCGGGCGCGGCGTGCACGATCGGCGCGAGGGCCAGCAGGCCGGCCGGCCCGTGCACCCGCAGCCGCCGCCGGGCCAGCGCCGCCACCGGGTCGGCCCGCCCCGACGCCGCCTCCAGCAGCACATCGGCCGGCGCCTCCACCGTGGTCCCGGCGACCTCCCCGGCCGGCACCCGGCGCACCGTCCAGCCGCCGGGGTCGGCGGCGAACACCCAGCCACCCTCCGGCGTCCGCAGGGACGCCCCGCCGGTGATCCCCTCGCGGGCCGCCACGGCACCGGTCACGTCGGCCAGCGCGGCCAGCCCCGCCTGCAGCACCCCGGACGGCGGCCGCGGCGCGCCGCAGGCGGCCAGGTCCAGCCCGTGCACCGCCAGCTCGTAGGACTGCGCCAGCACGACGCCCAGCAGCGGCAACCGGCCGGCCACGGACACCGCGGGTGCGGTGTCCAGCTCCTCCGGCTCCTCGGCCAGGTAGCGCGCGGTGGCCGCCCGGTTGCGCGCCAGCGCGGCCAGCACCTCCTCGCGGGTGGCGTCGCGGTGCGCCGCGGTCACCCGCGCGTTCGTGGCGTCCACGTCCGGGGGGACGCCGGCGCCGCCCGCCCGCGCCGAGGCGACCAGGTCGGCCAGGGCGGCGTGGTCGGCCCAGCAGCCCAGGTGCACGCACACCTCCTGGGCCCGCCAGCCGGGCAGCCGGGTGGGCCGGTGCAGGTCGACGGCGGCGGCCTGCCCGAGGAAGGCGTCCCACGCGCCGAGCACCATCGGGCCGACCACGCCGCGCCCGGCCGCCGCCATGCCTCGCCGCCGCACGCCGTCCCCGGGGTCGCCCACCCCCGCCGGGTACCCCGCCCCGGCCGGCGGCACCCCGCGCGGGTGAGGCCGGTCGAGGTGCGGCGTCCCGGGGACCGATGTCCCCTCCGTGGAGGACGGGCCGGACGACGACCGACGCGGCAGACCCCGCGGCGTCGTCCCGGGCCCCCTGGCGGTGCTGCGCGCCGTCCCCCACCTCCGTGGCGCGGGTCACGGCCACCTGCACGGTGCCGTGCGCGATGGCCTCGGCCCACAGGGGGAGGCGCAGGACCGCCTGCTGCTGCGCACCTCCGAGGTGCTCGCGGCCACCGACCCGCTCCCCGGCTGCCTCGACCCGTGGGAGTGGCTCGACCGGCTGGACGCCGCCGCGGCCGGCGCCGGCGCGGACCGCGGGGTGACCGCCGGCGTCGGCGTGACCGAGGTGCGCGCCGGCGACGAGGCGGGCGAGCTGCTCGGGCGGGCCGACCAGGCGGTGTACCGGGCCGAGTCCGCCGGCGGCAACCGGGTCACCGAGCTGGCGGTGTGACCGGCCCGGTCCTGGCCGGCGGCGGGTCGCGCCCGCACCGGTGCAGGCCGACCACTACGCTCGGTGAGCGGGTTCCGCAACCGGGCCGCGCGCCGGGGAGCCGGCCGTGCGGTCCGTGGGGAGATCCTGTGGACCTCCTGTGGGCTCGCGGTACACCCGTGGACGGCGGCCCCCGACCCGTGGTAGCGCGCTGACCAGCACGGAGGACCGGCGGCCGGAACGGTTGCGTCACAGCCGACCCATCTGCACCGTCCGCACTGGCGCGATGGGGCGACCATCGTGCACACTGTCTCCGGGACTCCTGGTCCGAGATCGCCGAACACAGCGCGTCACCGAATCGATCGTCCGTTGGGGAAGACGAGACCGATCGAGTCGATGGAGGTGCCCCGTGCAGCGACGGTCTACCCAGGGTGTCGTCTTCGTGCACGCGTGCCCGAAGGCGCTCTGCCAGCACGTCGAGTGGGCGCTCGAGCGCGTCATCGGCGCGCCGGTCTCCCTGTCGTGGGCCGACCAGCCCGCGGCGCACGGTTCCTACCGTGCCGAGGTCGCCTGGACCGGCGCCCCCGGGACGGGCGCGAAGCTGGTCGCCGCGCTGCGCGCGTGGCCGATGCTGCGCTTCGAGGTCACCGAGGAGGCCAGCTACGGCAACGACGGCGAGCGCATGTCCTACGTGCCCGGCCACGGCGTCTTCCGCGCCCCCACGAGCGCCAACGGCGACCTCGTGGTGAGCGAGCAGCAGCTGCGCAACCTGGCGGCCAACGCCACCTCGATCGAGGCATTCCGGCACGGGGTGGACGAGCTGCTCGGCGCCGCCTGGGACGCCGACCTGGAGGTCTACCGGCACGCCGGCGACGGCAGCCCGGTCACCTGGCTGCACCAGGTCGTCTAGCCTCCGACGTCCCGGTTCATCACGATCCGACCACGACGGGGGAGCGGCTGCGGCCCTCTCGTCGTAGGCTCAGACCGGTCGTCCGGACGTCGACGGGGAAGCGGCGTCCGGACGACCATGACCCTGCTCCACGCAGGTGGGCCCGGCAGCTCGCGGGGAGCTGCCGGGCCGCTGTGCTGCCGCGCGCTCAGAGCGGGATGTTGCCGTGCGCCCCGCGGCCGGCCGGTGCCGCCGCCAGCGCCGCCACGAGCCGCCGCCGGGTGCGCGACGGGTCGACCACCTCGTCGACGACGCCGAGCTGCACGGCCCGGTCGACCCCGCCGGCGATCCGTTCGTGCTCGGCGGCCAGCCGGGCGTGCAGCGCCTCCCGCTCCCCGGAGGGGACGGCGGCCAGCCGCTTGCGGTGCAGGATGCCGACGGCGGCCTTGGCGCCCATCACCGCGACCTCGGCGCCGGGCCAGGCGAGCACCGTCGTCGCGCCGAGCGAGCGGGCGTTCATCGCGATGTAGGCCCCGCCGTAGGCCTTGCGGGTCACCAGCGTCACCCGGGGCACCACCGCCTCGGCGAAGGCGTGCAGCAGCTTCGCGCCGCGGCGCACCACGCCGTCCCACTCCTGGCCGACGCCGGGCAGGTAACCGGGGACGTCGACGACTACCACCAGCGGGACGCCGAACGCGTCGCACATCCGCACGAAGCGGGCCGCCTTCTCCGCCGACGCGGAATCCAGGCAGCCACCCAGCCGCAGCGGGTTGTTGGCGACCACCCCGACGGTGCGGCCGGCCAGCCGGCCCAGGGCGGTGACGACGTTGGGTGCCCAGCGCGCGTGCAGCTCCAGCGGCGGGCCGTCGAGGACGGCGGACACCAGCGGCTTGACGTCGTAGGCCCGGTTGGCCTGCTCGGGCAGCAGCGCGCGCAGGTCGACGTCCGGCCCGCTGCCCGCCGGGTCGAGGACGCCCTGGGCGGCCAGCAGGTCGACGGCCTGCCGCGCCGCCCCCAGCGCCGCCTCCTCCGAGGCGGTGACCACGTGGACGACGCCGCTGCGCCGGCCGTGGGTGTCCGGGCCGCCCAGGCTCTCCATGTCGACGTCCTCGCCGGTGACCGAGCGGACGACGTCCGGCCCGGTGACGAACACCCGCCCGGCCGGGCCCATGACCACCAGGTCGGTCAGCGCCGGGCCGTAGGCGGCGCCGCCGGCGGCCGGCCCGAGGACGACGGAGACCTGCGGCACCCGCCCGGAGGCGCGCACCATCGCCGCGAAGACCTCGCCCACCGCGTGCAGCGCGCCGACGCCCTCGGCCAGCCGCGCGCCGCCGGAGTGCCAGAAGCCGACGACCGGCACCCGCTCGCGCACCGCGGTGTCGATGGCGTCCACGACGTGCCGGCAGCCGTCCACGCCCATCGCCCCGCCCATGACGGTGGCGTCGGTGCAGTAGGCGACCGCCGGGGTGCCCGCGACGGTGCCCCGGGCCGCGACGACGCCCGAGGAGTCGCGCGGGCCGAGCAGGGACAGCGAGCCGGGGTCGAGCAGGCGGGCCAGGCGGTCGCCGGGGTCGCGCGGGTCGGTGGTGGTCGGGGGAGCGGCGTGCAGCGTGGTCATCGGACTCGTCAGGCGGTGGTGAAGACCAGGGCGATGTTGTGGCCGCCGAAACCGAAGGAGTCGTTGACCGCGGCCTCGAGCCGGGCCTTCCGCGGCTCGCGGCGCACGATGTCGAGGGCCTGGACGGCGGCGTCGTCGTCCGGGTCGTCGAGGTTCGCGGTGGCCGGCACCAGCTGCTCGCGCAGCGCGAGGATGGTGAACACCGACTCCAGCGCGCCCGCGGCGCCCAGCAGGTGCCCGGTCTGGCTCTTGGTGGCCGTCACGAGGGCGTGCTCGCCGACGGTGTCCCGGATGGCGGCGGCCTCCGCGGTGTCGCCCACCGGCGTGGACGTGGCGTGCGCGTTGACGTGGCCGATGTCGGCGGCGGTCAGCCCGGCGTCGCGCAGCGCCGCGGCGATGGCCCGGCCGGCGCCCTCGCCCTCGGGGTGCGGCGCGACCAGGTCGTAGCCGTCGGCGGTGCCGGCGGCCCCGGCGAGGCGGGCGTGCACGCGGGCGCCGCGGGCGCGCGCGGCGTCGCCGCGCTCGAGCACCAGCGCGGCCGCGCCCTCGCCGAGCACGAAGCCGTCGCGGGCCTTGTCGAACGGCCGGGAGGCGCGCTCGGGCTCGTCGTTGCGGGTGCTCATGGCGCGCATCGAGGCGAAGCCGGCCATCGGCAGCGGGTGCACGCAGGCCTCCGCGCCGCCGACCAGCACCACGTCGGCGCGGTCCAGCCGCAGCAGGTCCAGCCCCCAGCGGATGGCCTCCGCACCCGAGGCGCAGGCGCTCACCGGGGCGTGCACGCCGCCCTTGGCGCCGACCGCCAGCCCCACCGCGGCGGCCGGGCCGTTCGGCATGAGCATCGGGATGGTGAACGGGGAGACCCGCTTGGGGCCCTTCTCCTCCAGGATGTCGTCCTGGCCGAGCAGGGTCAGCGCCCCGCCGATGCCGGTGCCGAAGACGACGGCGACCCGCAGGGGGTCGACCCCGGCGTCGGCCGCCCCGGAGTGCCGCCAGGCCTCCTCGGCGGCGACCACGGCCACCTGCTGGCTGCGGTCGAGCCGGCGGGCGCGGACGCGGTCGATCTGGGTGGACGGCTCGGTGGCCAGCCGGGCGACGAGCTGGGCGGGGAAGTCCCGGGCCCACTCGTCGGTGAGCCGGCTGACCCCCGACCGCCCGGCCAGCAGTGCGTCCCACGTGCTGGCGACGTCGCTCCCGAGCGGCGTGGTGGCGCCGAGTCCGGTGACGACGACGTCACCGATGGACGTGCTCATGACGGGTTCCTCCTGGGGCGGGCGGGCGGGGGCCGGGGGCGCCTCTTCCTAGGCGCGGTTCTTCTGGATGTAGTCCATGGCGTCGCCGACGGTCTTGATGTTGGCCAGCTCGTCGTCGGGGATGGCGACGCCGAACTTGTCCTCGACCGCGGTGGCGATCTCGACCATCGACAGGGAGTCGACGTCGAGGTCCTCGGTGAACGACTTCTCGGGGGTGGCGTCTGCGGGGGCGACGCCCGCGACCTCCTCCAGGATCTCGGCCAGACCGGTCTGGATGTCCGCGTTCGCGGGCTCGCTCACGTGCAGGTCCTCTCTCTCGGGTGGGGCGGGGGTCCCGCCGTCGGGCCGGTCGGCCCGGGGGTCAGTGGGGCCGCTCAGGGCAGGATGACGACCTGGCCGGCGAAGGTGAGGCCGGCGCCGTAGCCGAGCAGCAGGGCGACGTCGCCGCTCCGGGCCTCCCCGCTCTCCAGCAGCGCGGACAGCGCCAGCGGCACCGAGGCCGAGGAGGTGTTGCCCGACCGGACGACGTCGCGGGCGATGACGGTGCGCGCGGGCAGCTCCAGCCGCTTGGCCATCAGCTCGATGATCCGCAGGTTGGCCTGGTGCGGCGCGAACACGTCGATGTCGTCGGGGCCCACGCCGGCGAGGTCCATCGCGGTGAGCAGGGTGGCGGTGAGCCGGGTGGTGGCCCAGCGGTAGACCGCCTGCCCGGCCATGCTCATCGCCGCCTCGCCCTGGGGGATGGCGATCGCCTCGGCCTGGTCGCCGTCGCTGCCCCACACGACCGGGCCCACCCCGGGGGTGTCCGACGGGCCCAGCACGGCCGCGCCGGCGCCGTCGGCGAAGATCACCGCGGTCGACCGGTCGGTCAGGTCGGTGTAGTCGGTGAGCCGCTCGCCGCCGATCACCAGGGCGTTGCGGGCCGACCCGCTGCGGATGGCGTCGGCGGCCGCGCTCAGCGCGTAGCACCAGCCCGCGCACCCGGCGTTGACGTCGAAGGCACCGGGCCGCTGGGCGCCGAGCTTGTGCGCGATCTCTGGCGCCAGCCCGGGGATGGGCCGGGGCAGGCTGGCCGAGGCGAGCAGCACGAGGTCCAGCTCGGAGGCGTCCAGGCCGCTGGCGGCCAGGGCCTTGCCGCCGGCGGCGACGCTCATCTCCAGCAGCGTCTCGTCCGGCTCCGCCCAGCGGCGCTCGGCGATGCCCACCCGCGCCTGGATCCACTCGTCGTTGGTGTCCATGGTCTCGGCGAGCTCGTCGTTGGTGACCCGGCGGCGGGGCCGGTAGCTGCCGAAGCCGAGGATGCGCGCGCCGGGGGCGCCGGCGGGCAGCTGGAGTCCGGTCATGACGGCACCTCCGGGTACAGGCGGGCGATCGGGTCACCGGCGTCCACGAGGTCACCCTCGGCCACCAGCCACTCGGCCAGCACGCCGGCGTAGCCGGCCGACACGTCGGCCTCCTGGCGGCGGCTGCTGATCCGCCCCAGCGGCGTGCCGGCGGGCAGGCGCGTGCCCTCGGCGATCGTGGCCGGGCGCACCGTGCCGCGCACGGGGGACACGACGACCCGCCAGTCGGGCAGGTGGTCGGGCTCGGGGCGGCCCCGCTCGGCCTCGATGAGCTCGCGGGCCCGGTCCAGGTCGGCCGGCTTGGCGATCGCCAGCACCTCGACGTCGGCGCCCTTCCACTCCCGCTTGGCCAGCCCGGACAGGGCGCCGGCGGGGGGCAGCTCGATGGCGGCGGTGACGCCGAGCTCGCGCATCGTGGCCAGGCAGGCGTCGAAGCGCACCGGGCTGGTGACCTGGCTGACCAGCCGGGACAGCGCCTCCGTCCCGGTGGTCACCGCGGCGCCGTCGGCGTTGGACAGCAGCAGCCGGCTGGGGTCGGCCGGCCGCAGCCCCCCGACCAGGCCCTCGAGCCGCTCGCGGGCGGGGGCCATGTAGGAGGTGTGGAACGCGCCGGCCACCGGCAGCGGTACGACCCGCGCCCCGGCCGGGGGCGCGGCGCGCAGCTCGGCCAGCGCGTCGACCGGCCCGGCGGCCACGACCTGGCCGGCACCGTTCACGTTGGCCGGGGTCAGCCCGCGCTGCTCCAGGGCGGCGGCCAGCTCGTCGGGGTCACCGCCCAGGACGGCGGACATGCCGGTCGGCGTCTGCGCGCAGGCGGCGGCCATCGCCCGGCCGCGGACGGCGGTCAGCGCGATCGCCGCCTCGACGCTGAGCACCCCCGCCAGCGCGGCCGCGGTGAGCTCGCCGACGCTGTGCCCGGCGATGACGACGTCGCGGCCGGCCTGCGGGCTGTGCGCGACCGGGCCGGGCAGGCCACCGAGCTCGCGGGCCACGAACAGGCTCATCGCGACCACGAGCGGCTGGGTGACCGCGGTGTCCTTGATCGCCTCGGCGTCGCCGGTGGTGCCCAGGGTGAGCAGGTCCGCGTCGGCGATCGCGCCGGCCCAGCGGAAGAACGACTCGGCCCCGGGGAGCTCGAGCCAGTCGGTCAGCATCCCGGGCTTCTGGGCACCCTGTCCAGGGGCGAGGACGGCGAGCACCAGATCACCGTCTCAGACAACGGCAGGTGACGTGGTGGCGAACGGCACGAAACCGCCCCCCGCCTCTTTGGAGGGTCTCCACAACAGGACCGGGTTCACGCGGGGTGTCGCCGGGGTCCGTGTGGTGGGAACCGCACTGTGCCGGGGTGTCAGTGCCAGAGGGAGCGGTCCTGGTCGAGGGCGGCGAGGGCGAGGGCGACCTGGACGGTCCAGCCGCCGCGCGGGTCGGTGACCGACACCCCGGTGACCTCGATGGCCCGCCGCAGCCGGTAGCGGACGGTGTTCGGGTGCACGAACAGCGCCCGGGCGCTGGCCTCCAGGTTGCCGCCGCTGGCGAGCACCGCGCGCACCGTCTCCAGCAGCTCCCCGCCGGCGGCCTGCAGGGGCAGCGCCACCCGCTCCTGCAGCGTCGCGCGGGCGGTCGGGTCGCCGTCCAGGGCCCGCTCGGGCAGCAGCGCGTCGGCCGCCACCGGCCGGGGTGCGGCCGGCCAGGCGCGGGCGGCGCCCAGCCCGGCGAGCGCCGCGGTCGCGGAGTCCCCGGCCCGCCCGAGGCTGTCCACCGCCGGGCCCACCACCACCGGGCCGGGGCCGAACTCGTCGCTGAGCCGCTCGGCCGCCGACTGCAGGTCCGGCGACCCGCCCAGGACGACGACGAGCTGGTCGGCGTGCACCCCGACGAGCACCTCCCCGCGCACCTGCCGGGCGGCCCGCCGGGTGGCGCCGTGCACGTCGCCGTCCGGCGGGGCCGCCCCGACCAGCACGGTGACCGGGCTCATCGCCGCCCAGCCCAGCGCCGAGGCCCGGCCGGACAGCTCGGACACCTGCTCGCCGCGTACGAGGGCGTCGACCAGCAGCGCCTCCAGGCGGGCGTCCCAGGCGCCGCGGCTCTCGGCGAAGGAGGCGTAGACGTGCGCGGTGGCGAACGCCACCTCGCGGCTGTACTGCAGCACCGCGAGCCGCAGCACGTCGGCGTCCCCCGGCTCGGCGACCGTCCCGACGAAGTCGTCCATCACCTCGACGGTGACCCGGACCAGGTCGACGGTGTGCTTGAGCGGCACCACCCGGGCCAGCTCCCGCGGCGCGGCGCCGAACACCTCACCGGTGAGCCGCGGCGGGCGGTCGAGGGTGCGGCACCACTCGACGAAGGAGGCCAGGCCGGCCTGCGCCACGAGCATCACCCACGAGCGCTGGTCGGCGGGCATCGTCCGGAACCAGGGCAGCACCTCGTCCATCCGCGCGACGGCGCGGGTGGCCAGCGACCCCGACGCCCGCTCCAGCCGCCGCAGCGTGGCGGCGGAGGGCGGGTGCCGGCGGGTCGCGGAGGACACAGCGGCCAGCGTGGCACGGCCGGCCGGTTCGGGGAGAGTGGGGGAGTGGACGTGCTGCAGCAGACCCCCGGGCGGGTGACCGTCCGGCGGGGCGCCGCCGCGGCAGCCGGTGCGGCGGTGGCCGTGCTGCTCGCCCTCGGCGCCGGCGTGCTGGCCGGCTGGGCGCCGCAGGTCCGGCTGGACGACGCGCTGAGCAGCGCGCTGTACGCCGGCGACGACCGCTCCGCCCTGCACGACGCCCTGCTGGAGGTGCTGACCACCCCGGGCGTCACCTGGTTCCGGGTGGTGGTCTGCCTGCCGGTGCTGTTCTGGCTGGGGGCCCGGCGGGCGTGGCGGACGGCGGGCTGGGTGGTGACCGCCAACGTGCTGGTGGCCCCGCTCACCACGCTGCTCAAGGAGGCGGTGGGCCGGGTGCGCCCGGCCTTCGAGGACGGCGGCGCCTCCTACGACACCCTGAGCTTCCCCAGCGGGCACTCCTCGGGCATCGCCACGCTGGTCACCCTCGGCCTCGTCCTCGCCTGGCCGCGGCTGTCCCCGGCGCGGCGCCGCCTGGCCCTCGCCGGGGGGCTGGCCCTCGCCGTCCTGGTCGGGGTGACCCGGATGTGGCTGGGCGTGCACTTCCTCTCCGACGTCGTCGGCGGGTGGGCGCTGGGCGTGGCCTGGACGCTGCTGGTGGCGATGGCATACGACGCGCTGCCCGGCGGCCGCGGCGCGCTCCCGCCGCGGGAGGGCCGGTGACCCCGGCCTCGGACGTCCTGGTCGAGCCGGACGACGGCTCGGCCGGGCCGCTGCTGCGGATCGCCGACGACCGCCTGGCGCCGGGCACCGGCTACGGGCGGCACCCGCACCGCGCCGTCGACGTCGTCGCCGTCGTGCTGGCCGGCTCGCTGCGGCACGCCTGGGGGGCGCGGCCGGTGCTGCGCGCCGGCGACGTCGCCGTCCTGCGGGCCGGCACCGGGCTGGAGCACGACGAGGTGGCCGGGGACGACGGCGCACACGTGCTGCAGACCTACCTGCGCAGCGCCCGCCCGGCCGGGCCGGCCACCCACGAGGTGCACCGCGCCCCGGCCGGCTGGGTGCCGCTGCACCGCCCCGACGCCCGGCTGTGGACCGCGGCGGTGCCCGCGGGGGCGACCGCGGCGGTGCCCCCCGGGCTGCTGGTGCTCGCCGGCCCCGACGGCACCCGGGTGCGGCGGCAGGACGGCGGCGAGGTCCTCGGGCCCGCGACCGTCCTGGTGTGGCAGCTGGACGCCACGCGCCCCGCCTGGGCCGACGCCTGAGCCCGCGACGATCACGGACATCGGGAGGCGACACGCCGTCCGGCACTGGTGCGTCGCTCCCCGCTCCCCATGATCGTCGGGACGGCGGGCGGACGACCGGGCCGGCCTGGTCTGGGGGAGAGTGGGGCGCATGCCGATCCCCGCCGCCGACCTGCTGGCCGCCGCCCGCGCCGACGCCGACCGCACCGTGGACCTGCGCCGGCGGCTGCACCGGCACCCGGAGATCGGGCTGCACCTCCCGCGGACCCAGGCGACGGTGCTGGCCGAGCTCGCCGACCTCCCGGTGGAGGTGGCCACCGGCAGCTCGACCACCTCGGTGGTGGGCGTGCTGCGCGGCGCCCGCCCGGGTCCCACCCACCTGCTGCGCGCCGACATGGACGCGCTGCCGGTGCAGGAGGACACCGGCCTGCCCTTCGCCTCCGAGGTCCCCGGCGCGATGCACGCCTGCGGGCACGACCTGCACACCGCGATGCTGCTGTCGGCCGCCCGGCTGCTGGCCGCCCGGCGCGAGGAGTTCACCGGGCAGGTGGTGCTGATGCTGCAGCCGGGGGAGGAGGGCTTCCACGGGGCCCGGTACATGCTCGAGGAGGGCCTGCTGGACGCCGTCCCGGAGGCGCCGGTGGCCGGGGCGTTCGCGCTGCACGTGTTCGCCACCCAGCCCAGCGGGGTGGTGAGCGTGCGGCCGGGCCCGATGATGGCCGCGGCCGACCACTGGGAGCTCACCGTGCGCGGCCGCGGCGGGCACGCCTCCATGCCGCACACCGCCGCCGACCCGGTGCCGGTCGCCGCGGAGGTGGTGCTGGCGCTGCAGTCGATGCTCACCCGCCGGGTACCGGTGTTCGACCCCGCGGTGGTGACCGTCGCCCAGCTGACCGCGGGCGCCACGGACAACGTCATCCCCGACACCGCGTTCCTGCAGGGCACCATCCGCACCCTGTCGCCGGAGCGGCGGGCCGACGTCGTGGCCGCCGTGCGCCGGGTGGCGACCCACGTGGCCGCCGCGCACGACATGGCGGTCGAGTTCGTGCACCAGGAGGGCTACCCGGTCACCGTCAACGACCCCGGCGTGGCGGCGCGGGTGCTCGGGACGGCGGGCGAGCTGTTCGGGCGCGGGTGTACCGAGACCGCCACCGAGCCCCTGATGGGCGCCGAGGACTTCTCCTACGTGCTGCAGCAGGTGCCCGGCGCGATGGCGTTCCTGGGCGCCTGCCCGCCGGGCGCCGACCCGGCGACCGCGGCCGGCAACCACTCCAACCTCGTGGTCTTCGACGAGGCGGTGCTACCGGCGGGGGCGGCGCTGTACGCCGCGATGGCGCTGGACGCCCTGGGCTGAGCGCCGCTGGACCAGGCCGGCCACCTCGGCGGCGCAGCCCCAGGAGAGGGTGACCCCGGCGCCGCCGTGCCCGTAGCAGGCGGCCACCGGCCGGCCGTCGAGGTCCAGCCGCTCCAGCCCTACCGTCGGCCGGCCCGGCCGCAGCCCGACGGCCCGGGACAGCACCGGCTGCCCGCGCAGCGCGGGCACCAGGGCGCAGGCCCGGGCGAGGACGGCGGCCTCGACCTGCGGGTCGGGCTCGGTGCCGGTGGCCCCCTCGACGGCGGTGCCGCCACAGACCACGTCGCGACCGCGCGGGACGACGTGGGTGGGCCCGGCCGGGTCGTCGTCGTCCAGCACCCAGCCGGTGAGCCCGGGGTCGGCGGCCAGCCCGGTCAGGTGGCCCTCCTGCAGGGGCCCGCCGCGAGCGTGCGAGCGGTGGGGGGCAGGAGGGTCCTTCCTCAGATGGCAGCGGCCACCGCCGAGGTGGTCGCCTCCACGGGGTCGGCGGTGTGCACGCGCACCCGGTGCCCGGCCCGGGCGAGCAGCAGCGCGCAGGTCAGCCCGACCACGCCGCCGCCGACGACGGCCACCTCGCGGTGGCCGTCGTCGGCGGGGCGGCCCCCCTGCAGGGTCCCGCCGCGAGCCTGCGAGGGGCGGGGGGCAGGGGGGTCCTCTGTCATGCCTCCGGCTGCTGGTCCGGGTCGGTCGTGGTGTCCTCCGGCGCGGCCTGCACGTCGCGCACCTGGTACTTCTCCACCGCCTGCCGGACGACGTCGCGCTCGACCTCGCCGCGGTCGGCCAGCGAGGCCAGCACCCGGACGGTGACGGACTCGGCGTCCACGTGGAAGTACCGGCGCAGCGCCGGGCGGGTGTCGGACAGGCCGAACCCGTCGGTGCCCAGCGTCGCCATCCCGCCGGGGACGTACGGCGCGATCAGGTCGGGCACCGCGCGCATCCAGTCCGACACCGCCACGACCGGGCCCTCGGCGTCGGCCAGCTTCGCGGTGACGAACGGCGTCTGCGGCTCCTCCTCCGGGTGCAGCAGGTTGTGCTCGGTGACCTGGTCGGCCTGCCGGCGCAGCTCGGTCCACGAGGTCACCGACCACACGTCGGCCGACACGCCCCAGTCGTTCGCCAGCAGCTCCTGCGCGCGCAGCGCCCACGGCACGGCGACACCCGACGCCAGCACCTGCGCCTTGCGGCCGTCGCCGGGGCCCTCCGCGTAGCGGTACATGCCGGCCAGCAGGCCCTGCAGGTCCAGGCCCTCGGGCTCGGCCGGCTGGTGGAACGGCTCGTTGTAGACCGTCAGGTAGTACATGACGTCCGGCGAGCGGTGCCCGCCGAGCGGGGCACCCGGGTCGTCGCCGTACATGCGGACGAGCGCGTCCTTGGTGATGTGGCCGACCTCGTAGGAGAACGCCGGGTCGTAGGAGACCACCCCGGGGTTGGTGAGGGCGAGCAGCAGCGAGTGCCCGTCCTCGTGCTGCAGCCCCTCGCCGTTGAGCGTCGTCCGCCCGGCGGTGGCGCCCAGCAGGAACCCGCGGGTCATCTGGTCGGCCGCCGCCCAGAAGGCGTCGCCGGTCCGCTGGAACCCGAACATCGAGTAGAAGATGTAGATCGGGATCATCGGCTCGCCGTGCGTGGCGTAGGAGGTCCCGACGGCGGTGAACGACGCCGCGGAGCCGGCCTCGTTGATGCCCTCGTGCAGGATCTGGCCCTGCTCGGACTCCTTGTAGGCCAGCATCAGCTCGCGGTCGACCGAGGTGTAGCGCTGCCCGTGCGGCGAGTAGATCTTCTGCGTCGGGAACAGCGAGTCCATCCCGAAGGTGCGGGCCTCGTCGGGGATGACCGGCACGAACCGCGGGCCGAGCTCCTTGTCCTTGAGCAGCTCCTTGAGCAGCCGGACGAAGGCCATCGTCGTGGCCACCTCCTGCTTGCCGGAGCCGCGGCGCAGCACGTCGAGGGCCTTGTCCTCGGGGGCCTTGAGCGTCTTGAACTCCGCCCGGCGCCGCGGCATCACCCCGCCCAGCTGCCGGCGCCGCTCGGCCATGTACTGCATCTCGTCGGAGTCGGGGTCGGGCTTGTAGTAGGGCGGCAGGGTCTTGTCCAGCGCCTCGTCGGGGATGTCGAGGTACAGCCGGTCGCGGAACCCGGCGAGGTCCTCGGCGGTCAGCTTCTTCATCTGGTGGGTGGAGTTGCGGCCCTCGAAGTGGTTGCCGAGCGTCCAGCCCTTGATGGTCTTGGCGAGGATGACCGTGGGCTGGCCCTTGTGCTCCACCGCGGCCTTGAACGCCGCGTACACCTTGCGGTAGTCGTGCCCCCCGCGGGAGAGGTCCCAGACCTCCTTGTCGCTCATGTCCTCGACGAGCTTGCGGGTGCGCGGGTCGCGGCCGAAGAAGTGCTCGCGCACGTAGGCGCCGTCCTCGGCCTTGTAGGTCTGGTAGTCACCGTCCGGCGTGGTGTTCATCAGGTTGACCAGGGCGCCGTCGCGGTCGGCGGCCAGCAGCGGGTCCCAGTTGCGGCCCCAGATCACCTTGATGACGTTCCAGCCGGCCCCGCGGAAGAAGGACTCCAGCTCCTGGATGACCTTGCCGTTGCCGCGCACCGGGCCGTCGAGGCGCTGCAGGTTGCAGTTGACGACGAAGGTGAGGTTGTCCAGCTCCTCGCGGGCGGCCACGCCGATCGGGCCCAGCGACTCCGGCTCGTCCATCTCGCCGTCGCCCAGGAACGCCCAGACGTGCTGGTCGGAGGTGTCCTTGATGCCGCGGGAGTGCAGGTAGCGGTTGAACCGCGCCTGGTAGATCGCGTTGATCGGGCCCAGGCCCATGGAGACGGTGGGGAACTCCCAGAAGTCGGACATGAGCCGGGGGTGCGGGTAGCTCGACAGCCCGCCGCCGGGGTGGCTGACCTCCTGGCGGAAGCCGTCCAGCTGCTGCTCGGTGAGCCGGCCCTCGAGGAACGCGCGGGCGTAGATGCCGGGGGAGGCGTGCCCCTGGAACCAGATCTGGTCGCCACCGCCGGGGTGGTCCTTGCCGCGGAAGAAGTGGTTGAAGCCCACCTCGTACAGGGACGCCGACGAGGCGTAGGAGGAGATGTGCCCGCCGACGGCGATGCCCGGCCGCTGCGCGCGGTGCACCATGATCGCGGCGTTCCACCGGATGTAGGAGCGGATGCGGCGCTCGACGTGCTCGTCGCCCGGGAACCACGGCTCCCGCTCCGGCGGGATCGTGTTGATGTAGTCGGTGCTCCGCAGCCCCGGGACGCCGACCTGCTGCTCGCGGCTGCGCTCCAGCATGCGGAGCATGAGGTAACGGGCCCGGCCGCGGCCGGCGTGGTCGACCACGGCGTCCAGCGACTCGAGCCACTCGGAGGTCTCGTCGGGATCGGTGTCGACCAGTTGGCTGGGGAGCCCGTCGGTGATGACCGCGCGGGCTCGTCCGGTCTCGGTGCCGGCGTCGCGGGCGGGGTCGCCGCCGGACTGCTGCGGAGCGCTCATGGGCACATCGTCCCCCAGGGTGGGGTGCGCGTCACCCGGTCCCGCCCACCTGTCGGGACGGCGGGGCCGCCGGGCGCTCCCATTTCGACCGCTTGCACCTGACCAGGCATGCCCTACGCTTCCGCCAACGCCGGCCACCGCTGGATGACGCCCCGGATCACCGGGGCGCGCGGACCGGTGCGGGCGGGGAGGGTGACATGGCCGGGCTGCGGGGGAGCGCTCCCGCTGGTCGTGCCACGCACCGCCGTCCCCGGCCCCCCGCGTGCCAGGCCGCGCGCCCCACCCCCACGACACCCCACCGGCGCGGGCACGCACCTGCCGCCCGGTCAGCAGCTTCGGAACCCATGGAGGAACAGCAGGGATGAGCGTCGACTCGGGCAGCGCCGGCATGGCGGCCCGGCTGGGGATCAAGCCGGGCATGGTCGTGCAGGAGCTCGGCTGGGACGAGGACGCCGACGAGGACCTGCGGGACTCCATCGTCGAGGTCGCCGGGAGCGAGATGGTCGACGAGGACACCGACGAGGTGGCCGACGTCGTCCTGCTGTGGTGGCGCGAGGACGACGGCGACCTGTTCGACGCGCTCACCGACGCGATCACGTCCCTGGCCGACGACGGCGTCGTGTGGCTGCTGGTGCCCAAGTCCGGGCGCCCGGGCCACGTCGAGCCCGGCGACGTCACCGAGGTCGCCCCGACCGCCGGCCTGTCCCAGACGAGCAGCATCTCCGCGGCCAAGGACTGGTCCGGCATCCGCCTGGTCACCCCCAAGGCGGCCCGCACCCGCCGGTGAGGGATGCGGCACCATCGGGCGCATGAGCCTCTCCGTCGGTGACGTCGCGCCCGACTTCAGCCTGCCCGACCAGGACCGGCAGGTCGTCTCGCTGGCCGGCCTGCGCGGGACGCCGGTCCTGCTGGTCTTCTACCCGTTCGCCTTCTCCGGCATCTGCACCGGCGAGCTGTGCCAGCTGCGCGACGAGCTGGCCGCCTACACCGACGCCGGCGTGCGGGTGCTGGCGGTCAGCACCGACCCGGCGCCCGCGCTGAAGGCGTGGCGCGAGCAGGAGGGCTTCGACTTCCCGCTGCTGTCGGACTTCTGGCCGCACGGCACGGTGGCGCAGGCCTACGGCGTCTTCCACGACAAGGCGGGCATGGCCGTGCGCGGCACCTTCCTCGTCGACGCCGAGGGCCGCATCGCGTTCACCGAGGTCAACGGCCCCGGCGACGTGCGCCAGCAGTCCGGCTGGAAGGACGCCGTGGCGCAGCTCGCCGCCTGATGAAGGACCCCCTGCCCCCCACCGCTCGCAGGCTCGCGGCGGGCCCCTGCAGGGGGCCGCGCACCCGCGCACACCGTCGACGCTGGGGTCCTTAGGCTGGGCGGGCGGGGCGCGTAGCTCAGCGGGAGAGCTCTCGCCTTACAAGCGAGCGGTCGCAGGTTCGATCCCTGCCGCGCCCACACCAGCTCGGCACCGGTGGACGGCCGCGCACGACCTCAGGCGGCGGCCGGCCCCGAGCGGGGGACGTCGGGCCGCGGGAAGGCCGGGCGCAGGAACACCGGCGCGCGGAACGGCGCCCAGGTGCCCTCGGGCTGGGCCAGCCGGTCGGCGATGGCCCAGATGGCGGCCGGGTGGTGGCCCAGGCCGAGGTGGCTGGCGTGGACGGCGATGTTCTCGCACCGCTCGCCGGGGGTCTCCAGGCAGGTCTCCCAGTGCACGATGCCGTCGAAGTGCGAGTAGATCGACGTGGTCGGCACCGGCAGCGGCTCGCCGTCGGGCTCCAGCGGCAGCGAGCGGTCCTGCACGTGCAGGTGGGAGTACCGGTCGAAGACCCGCGAGGCGCGGCTCTGACTGGACCGGGTGAGCCGGAACGGGCTGCCCAGGGTGATCACCTGGCGCACCGACTCCGGCGTCCGGCGGGCCAGGTCGCGGGCGAAGATGCCGCCCAGGCTCCAGCCGACCAGGGACAGCGGCCGGTCGTAGCGGTCGCTGAGGTCGGCGATCCGGTCGCGCATGCCCGCCACGCACGCCGGGGTGGGGCCGATGTTGCGGCCCAGCCGCCAGCCGTGGACGCGGTAGCCCAGCCGGCGCAGCGTCGCGCGCAGCACCCGCGTGGAGGCGTCGTCCGCCATGAAGCCCGGCAGGACGAGCACCGGGTGACCGTCGCCCTGCGGCAGCCGCGGCAGCAGCGGCCGGGCGGCGAGGTAGAGGCCGTAGTCGGCCACCGCCCGCCCGGGCTCGCTCAGGTACAGCGGCAGAGCCGGTCCGTCGCCTCGCGTCACGTCGTCCTCCTCGTCGGCCGCCGGTCGAGGCGGCCCCGCCCGCTGGTACCACCGGGGCCCGCCCGCGACACACCGGGCGGCTGTGAGGTCCCCATCGGCAGTGTGGGCCCGCCGTGTGACCGCGGTCACCGCGGCGGCACCCGGACGAGGGGGTGCCCGGGCGGCCGTGGCACGGTCAGGGCATGGACGTCGACGCGGGGAGCGGGCCGGGGCGCAGCCGCACCCTGGACATCGACGGGCCGGTCCACCACGTCGACTTCGGCGGGGCCGCGGACGGGCCGGTCGTGGTCCTGGTGCACGGGCTGGGCGGCTCGCACCTCAACTGGGACCTGTTCGCGCCGCTGCTCACCCCGCACGCCCGGGTGCACGCCCTCGACCTGCCCGGCTTCGGCCGCAGCGAGCCGGGACGGCGGACGGCGAGCGTGCGGGACAACGTGGTGGTGCTCGACCGCTTCGTCCGCGAGGTGGCCGGCGGCCCGGTGGTGCTGGTCGGCAACTCGATGGGCGGGATGGTGTCGCTGCTGGAGGCGGAGCGGGCGCCGGCGCGGGTGCGCGGCCTCGTGCTGGTCGACCCGGCCCTGCCCGTCCCGCGCGGGCGCCCGGACCCCCGGGTGGCGGCGGCCTTCGCGCTGTACGCCCTGCCCGGTGCGGGCGAGCGCTACCTGGCCGGCCGGCGGCAGCGGCTCGCCGCGCGGGCCAGGGTCCGGGAGATGCTGGAGCTGTGCGGCGTCGACCCCGACGCCGTCCCCGCGGAGCTGGTCGACCGCTCGGTGGCGCTGATCGAGGAGCGCAGCGACCCGGCCGGCATGGACCGCGCCTTCCTCACCGCGGCCCGCTCGCTGCTCCTGCTGCTGGCCGACCCGCGGCTGGCCCGCCGGGCGATGGCCGGCGTGCGGGTCCCGGTGCTGCTGGTCCACGGCGACCGCGACCGCCTGGTGCCGGTGTCGGTGGCCCGCGACGCGGCCCGGCGGCACCCGGACTGGCGCTACGTGGAGCTGCCCGGGGTCGGGCACGTGCCCCAGCTGCAGTGCCCGGAGCTGCTCGCCGGGCACGTGCTCGCCTGGCTGCCCTCGGTGGCGCGGACGCCCTAGCCGTCGCGCAGGGTGGACCGCAGCGCCTCCCACGCGGTGTACCGCGGCCGCCAGCCCAGCTGCATCTTGGCCTTGGCGGTGTCCACGAGCAGCGGCCGGCTGAGCGCCTCCACCCACTCGGCGGCCGGCGGGAGCAGCGGCAGCCGGGACACCGCGCGGGCGGCGAGCTCGGCCGGCGCGGCCGGCACCGGCACCGGCGTGGCGCCGACCTCGCGGAGCAGGTCGGCGGCGGTCAGCACGCCGTCCCCGGCGACGTTGTAGGCGCCCGCCGGTCCGGCGCCCACGACGCACAACTGCAACGCGCGGCCGACGTCGTCGTGGTGCACCACCTGGAAGCGCAGCCCGGGGGCGAGCACGGGCAGCGGCACCGGCAGCCGCCGCGGCCGGCCGAACAGCCACCGGCCCAGCGGGGCCAGCGGGCCGGGCAGGACGTCCTTGGCGCCGACCGCGTCCGGGCCGACGACCAGCGGCGGGCGCAGCCGGTACTGCGCCAGGCCCGGCGAGGTGGCGGCCTCGGCGTCCAGCAGCCGCTCGATCTCGGCCTTCTCGCGGCCGTAGAACAGCCGGGCGGCCGGGCGCACCGGCCAGTCCTCGTCGATCCGGTCGGGGTTGTCCCGGTGCCAGCCGTAGGCGGCCACCGAGGACGCGTACACGAAGCGGCGGGCCCCGGCCGCCGCGGCGGCGCGGAAGACCTCGAGCGTCCCGTCGACGTTGACCGCGCGGATCGTGTCCCGGGGGGCGTTGCCGGTGATGAGGAAGGCCAGGTGGACGACGACGTCGGCGCCGGCGAAGGCCTCCCGCAGGGCGCCGGGGTCGCGGACGTCGCCGCGCCGGTAGACCATCTTCGTCCAGCCGCGCGCGGCCGGGTCGAACGGGCGGCGGGCGATGCCCACGATCCGCGCGACCCGGTCGTCGGCCTGCAGCAGCGGGACCAGCCCCGCGCCGAAGGTCCCCGTGGGGCCGGTGACGGCGACGGTCAGGTCGGTCTCGGGGTCGGCCACGCCGACCGGCTACCCGGCCGGCCCCGCGACGAACCGGGCGGCCCCGTCCCGGGGCCCGTCCTGAGCCTGCGAAGGGTGGGGAGGACGGGGCCCTCTCTCAGGTCGCCGCGGCGGCGGGGGTGGCCTGCGCGGCCGCCAGCAGCTCGGCCAGCCCGGCGCAGATGCCGCGGGACAGGACGTCGATGTCGGGGAAGGCGTCGAAGTCGGCGTTGATCCCGAAGGTCATCGAGCTCAGGTAGGAGAAGATGCCGATCGACACGCGGGTGCCGCCGGCGATCGGCACGTAGGCGTGCGCGGAGCACATCCGGCGGCCGAGCACGTACAGCGGCACCCGCGGCCCGGGCACGTTGGTCGTCACCGCCTGGTACCACACCTGGCCGGCGGCCATCGCGGCGCGGACGCCGAGGGAGAGCAGCGTCGGGGCCACGAAGTCGCCCATCGCGATGATCGACCGGGCGTCGACGGCCTGCATCAGCCGCTTGTGCTCGTCCATCTGCCGGCGGACGGAGTCCAGCCGGGCGACCGGGTCCCGCTCGGCCACCGGCAGGTCGACGAAGACCGCCGACACCTGGTTGTCCAGCTGCCCGCGCTGGTCGGCCTGGCGCACCGACACCGGCACCATCGAGCGCACGACCAGGCCGTCACGCAGCGACCCGCGGCCGTCCAGCAGGTCGCGGAAGCCGCGGGTGATGGCGGCGAGCACGACGTCGTTGACGGTGCCGCCGAGCGCCGTCCGGACCGCGCGGAGGTCCTCGAGGTCCGCGTCGGCCCAGGCCCACCGCCGGTGCGGGCCGATCGGGCCGTTGAGCGAGCGGGCGGTCGGCGTGGCCAGCTGGCGGGTCACGGCCGGCACGGTGGCCGCCAGCGACCGGCCGGCCGCGACCGCGCTGCGCCCGGCGCCGCGGACCCCGCCGGCCCCGGACAGCCGGGTGAGCTCGCGCAGCGGGTGGGTGAGGGCGTCCTGCACCGCGCCGGCGGCCACGCCGAGGGACGACGGGCCGCGCTGCGGCGTCCAGTCCTGCGGCTCGGCGTGGACGGCGTCGGGGGTCAGGTCGAACAGCAGCTGCATCAGGTCGGTGCCGGCGACGCCGTCGACCATGCAGTGGTGGACCTTGGAGATCAGCGCCCACCGGCCGTCCGCCAGGCCCTCGACCAGCCACAGCTCCCACAGCGGCTTGGCCAGGTCCAGCCGTTGGCCCAGCACGCGGCCGGCCAGGTTGCGCAGCTGCTCCTCCCCGCCCGGGCTGGGCACCGCGGTGTGCCGCACGTGGTAGAGGACCTGGAAGTGCGGGTCGTCGACCCACAGCGGCCGGCCCAGGTCCAGCGGCACCCGCCGCACCCGCTGGCGGTAGCGGGGCACCAGCGGCAGCTTGCCCATCAGCAGCCGCACGACGTCGCCGTAGGAGGGGGCCGGCCCCTCGAAGACGGCCACCGACCCCACGTGCAGAGGGGTGTCCTCGCTCTCGGCGTAGTAGAACCCGGCGTCGGTCGGACTCATGCGGTCCACGGTGCGCTCCCCCCTCGGTGCCTCCCGGCCGCTCCTACCCGACCACGTGACCGGGGTCACGTCCAGCCGGCGGTCAGGCCGCGCGGGCGGCGTCCTCCACGCGGTCCAGCAGCCGCAGGAACGCCGCGTCGACGACCGCCGTCCGGGTCAGGTTGACGCTGTGCCCGGCGCCGTCGACGACGACCAGCTCGGCCGACGGGCCGAGATCCGCGGCCAGCCGCCGGCCGTGGTCGACCGGGGTGAGCCGGTCGTGGGTGGCGGCGACGACGGTGACCGGCACCCGGGCGAGCACCGGCAGCGCCGCGGACTCGTCGTGCTCCAGCAGGGTCGCGTAGAAGGCCATGGTGACCGGCAGCGGGGTCTCCTCCAGCAGCTCCTGCACCTGGCGCACCAGCTCGGGGTCGGCGTCGTCGCGGCCGAACAGGTAGCGGCGCACGTACCAGCGGCCGGCCCGGGTGCCGCGCCGGCGGTGCCGCTCCAGGCCCGGGGCCAGCACCTGCAGCAGGAACAGGTAGGGGCGCAGCAGGTGCAGCCGGCGCAGCACCCGCAGCGACAGGCCGACGACGCCGTGGGTGGCCAGGCCGCCGGCGGAGGTGGCGAGCAGGAAGACGCCGACGACGCGGCTGCCGAACAGCTCGGGGCGCTGGCGGGCCAGCGCCATGACGCTCATCCCGCCCATCGAGTGCCCGGCCAGCACCACCGGCCCGTCGGGGACGACCGCGTCCAGCACCCGGCCGAGGTCGCGGCCGGTGCGGTCGATGGTGGCGCGGGCCAGCGGCGTCCAGCCGGAGCGGCCGTGCCCGCGCTGGTCCCACAGCACCAGCCGGGCGCGGGACCGCAGCGCCTGCCGCTGCAGGTCCCACTCGCCCAGCCGGGCGGTGAAGCCGTGGCTGAGGACGACGGTCGGTGCCGTCCTGTCCCCGCCCACCCCGTCGCCGTCGGTCTCCACGTGCAGGTCGATGCCGTCGTCGGTGCGGACGGTCAGCTCGCGGGTGCTCACCGGGCCATCCTCACCCGGGCGCCCGGTGCCGACCCGCCGGCCTACCCGTCGGCGACGGCGGTGCCGGGCCGGCGGCCGGGGGCGGCGTCGCGGACCAGCCGGCGGGCGGCGTCGACCTCGCGGGCGACCGGGGCGAGGACGCCCTCGGCGTCGATCTCCGCGTCGTCGGGCACCCGGTGCGCGCGGATGTCGTCCTCCAGCTCCCGGATCGCCCGGCGCAGCACGGCCACCTGGGCCGGGTCGGGCTCGGGCGCCCCGTGCCGGGTGGCGATGACGGCCTCGGTGACGGCGTCCGACGTCCGTTCCAGCTGCACGATCACCGGCCACAGGGCGGCCGCGCGGGTGCTCACCGGCGGCGGCTCGGCCAGCCGGCGCTGCAGCTGGGTGTGCAGTTCGGTGAGCGCCCGGTAGCTGGCGCGGCGGGCGCGCCGCCGCTCGGTGGGGCTGCCGGTGAAGGCCGCCCCGACGAACTCGTCGAGCGCGTGCGCGGCCTCGCGCAGGGCCTCGTCCAGCGGCGCCCGCCAGGTCCGCGGCCACAGCAGGTAGCCGAAGACCAGCACGATCGCGCAGCCGATGAGGGTGTCCAGCAGCCGCGCGCCGACCAGGCCGGGCTCGCCGGCCAGGGCGATGTCGAGCAGCAGGATGATCAGCGGGGTCTGGAAGACCGAGAACAGGCCGAAGTTGGCCGCCCGCCCCCAGGGCATGAGCGCCGCGGCGGCGGCCATCGCGACCAGCACCCAGGCGTTGCGCGGCAGCACCGACAGCAGCAGCGAGCCGATGAGGACGCCGACCAGCGTGCCGGCGCCGCGCTGCACCGCCCGGGTGAAGACCGAGCCGAAGTCCGGCTTGAGCACGATCGCCACGGTGAGCAGCACCCAGTACGGCCGCTCGATGGGCAGGTACTGGCGGGCGACCTCCGCGACGGTCATGCACAGCACCAGGCGGACGGCGAAGTCGCGGGTGTCGGCGCTGGCGAGGGTGCGGTCGCCGAGCTCGCGCAGCCGGGTGCGCCGGTCCGGCCGGGGCGGGGGGACCGCGGCGCCGGCCCGCTCCTGCGGGTCGCCGACGACGTTCCACGCCAGCCGCAGCCCGTGCCGCACCGCGCGGCGGGTCGGCTCGCCCTCCTCCAGGTGCGCCGGGCGCTCCGCGGGCAGCTCGTGGCGGCCGGCGACCGCGGCGGCCAGCGCGTGCACCCCGTTCACGTCCTGCGGGTCGGCGGGCACCCCGGCGCGGGCGGTGGCGACCGCGCCCTCGACCAGGGGTGCCGCGGCGTTGAGGACGCCGGCCAGCTCGGCGAGCTCCCGGCTGCGGCCGGCGAGGTGGCTGCGCGAGCGGATCACCCGGTCGTAGGCGTCGTTGAGGGCGGCGGTCAGCTCCCGGCGCGCGTCCTCGGCCTGCGCTGTCCCGGCCGCGGCCAGCAGCTCGCCCAGGCGGGTGAAGACCGCCGCGACCGCCGTCCGGTCCGGGTCGGCGGGCTCGGTGGCGTAGGCGACCAGCATGGTCAGCGTGGCCCAGGCCGCGCCGACGGCGAACCAGCCGACCTCGGCGGCCGGGGACAGCGGGGTGACCAGCCCCGAGGCCAGCGCGGTGCAGACCAGCAGCTGCAGGGCGCCCAGGGACAGCGCCGCGTTGACCGCGCTGACGAACGCCGCCAGGGCCGCCGCGAGCGCCACCACGACCACGGGCAGCCAGCCGCCCCCGGCGGCGAACTGCCCCACGACCAGCCCGAGGCCGCCGAAGCCGGCCGCCGCGGCGGTGCGGCGCACCCGGTCGCGCAGCGGGCCGCCCTGCGGGGCCAGCACGGCGGCCAGCGCGCCGGTCGTGGCGAAGACCCCCGCGCCGAGCACCGGGCCGGGCTCGATCCCGCCTACGACGGCGACCGCCACGGCCAGCGGCGCGGGCACGGTCACGGCGAAGCGGGCGACGTCCCGCCAGGGCACGGGGGAAGGCGTCGTCCGGACCAGCTCCTCGAGCCAGGCCGGCGCCCGCACCCCCCGCTCCGCCACGGTGACCGAGCTTCCCACCACCGGGTTCGTGGGGGACCCTCCGGGCGTGGCGGAGTCGATCGTGGTCCGAGTGGCCTCGGCCGGGGACCTGCTGGCGGTCCCCGCCGTCGAGGAGGCCGCCGACCGGCTGTTCCGCGACCGCGGCGTCCGGGACCTGCCGCCCGCGGCCCCCGCCGCCGCGCGCGCCGAGGCGTGGCGGGTGCTCGTCGCCGGGCGGCCGGTGCAGGGGTTCGCCGTCCTGGAGCGGGTGGACGGCGACGCGCACCTGGAGCAGCTGTCGGTGCACCCCGCGGCCATGCGGCAGGGCATCGGGGCGGCGCTGCTGCGGGCGTCGGTGTCGCTGGCCTGGGCCGTCGGTGCCCGGCGGGTCTCGCTGCTGACCTACGCCGACGTGCCGTGGAACGCGCCCTGGTACGCCCGGCACGGCTGGCGGGTGACCGACGACCTCGGGCCGGGCCTGCGGGCCCTCGCCGAGTCGGCGGTCGAGCGGGACCTGGGCCGGCACGGCCGCCGGGTCGCGATGGTCCGTCCCGTCCGCGACCCCGGCTGACCGCCCCCGGGCCCCTCCCTAGGCTGCCGCGCGTGACCGTGACCCTGGGGGAGGTCGTCGCCGCCCTCGACGCGCGCTACGACCCGGCGCTGGCCGAGGACTGGGACGCCGTCGGGCTGGTCTGCGGCGACCCCGCCGAGCCGGTGCGGCGGGTGCTGTTCGCCGTCGACCCGGTGACCGCGGTCGTCGACGAGGTGCTGGAGACCGGCGCGCAGCTGCTGGTCACCCACCACCCGCTGTTCCTCACCGCCGTGCACGGCGTCCCGGCCGACGACCCGAGGGGCCGGCTGGTGCACCGGCTGGTCCGGGCCGGGGCCGGGCTGTTCGTCGCGCACACCAACGCCGACCGCGCCCCGGACCACGGGGTGAACGACGCGCTCGCCGCGGTCCTGGGGCTCACCGACACCCGCCCGCTGCAGCCCGCGGCCGCCGACCGGCGCGCGGGGCTGGGCCGGGTCGGCCGGCTGCCCGGGGCGGTGACCCTCGCGGAGTTCGCCCGGCTCGCCGCCGGCGCGCTGCCGGACACCGTCGGCGGCGTCCGCGCGGCCGGGGACCCCGGGCGCCCGGTGCGGACCGTCGCCGTGTGCGGCGGCAGCGGCGGCTCGCTGCTCCCGGCCGCGGCCGCCGCCGGCGCCGACGTCCTGCTCACCAGCGACCTGCGCCACCACCCGGTGACCGACGTGCTGGAGGCGGGCGGCCCCGCGGTGTGCGACGTGGCGCACTTCGCCTCCGAGTGGCCCTGGCTGCCGGTCGCCGCGGACGTGCTGCGCGGGGACCTGTCCGGGCGGGTGGAGGTCGCCGTCTCCCGGTGGCGCACGGACCCGTGGACGGCGTACGCCGGCGCCGGCCGCTGACGGCACGTGGGCCGGGTACCGGGCCGGCCCCCGGTAGGTTGAGCCGGTGAAGGCCGACCACTTCGACCAGCAGAGGCTCCTGGCCCTCGCCGCGGAGGACGTCGCGCTGGGCCAGCTGGCCCACCGCCGGCGCACCCTCCCCGAGAACGCCGCGGTCGAGGCCGCCGCCGACGCCGAGCGGGAGCTGTCCGCCGCCGTCGTCCGCGCCGAGACCGAGGTGCGCGACCTGCAGCGGGAGGTGACGCGGCTGGAGGCCGACGTGGAGACGGTGCGCAAGCGGGTGGCCCGCGATCAGGGCCTGCTGGACTCCGGCAGCGTCTCGGCCAAGCAGATGACCGACCTGCAGCACGAGATGACGTCCCTGGCGCGCCGGCAGTCGGACCTGGAGGACCAGGAGCTCGAGCTGATGGAGCAGCTGGAGACCGCGGAGAAGACGCTCGCCGAGGCGCGCACGGGCCACGAGGCGGCGCAGGCGCAGCTGGTCCGCGCCGAGGAGCTGCGCGACGCCGCCGTGGCTGACATCGCGGACGGGACGGCGAGCCACGAGGCCGCCCGCAGTGAGGCCGCCTCCCGCATCCCGGCGGACCTGCTGGCGCTGTACGAGCGGATCCGCGCCCAGACCGGCGGCACCGGCGCGGCGGTGCTCAAGGCCCGCCAGTGCCAGGGCTGCCGCATCGAGCTCAACGGCCGGGAGCTGGCCGCCGTCCGCAACGCCGACCCGCACGAGGTGGTGCGGTGCGAGAACTGCGGCCGGGTGCTGGTCCGGACGGCGGAGAGCGGCCTGTGAGGACGACGGGCGAGGGAGCATCGCAGGGAGCGCCAGCGACCGAGGAGCGGATCGAGTCCGGAGCCGAACGGGGTGCACTGTGACGCGCCGCCTGGTCGTCGAGGCCGACGGGGGATCGCGGGGCAACCCGGGCCCGGCCGGCTACGGCGCGCTGGTCCGCGACGCCGCGACCGGGCGGGTGCTCGCCGAGCGGGCCGCGTCGGTGGGGCGGGCCACCAACAACGTCGCCGAGTACGGCGGCCTGGTCGCCGGCCTGCAGGCCGCCCTGGACCTGGACCCTCAGGCTGAGGTCGAGGTCCGGATGGACTCCAAACTCGTCGTCGAGCAGATGTCCGGGCGGTGGAAGGTCAAGCACCCCGACATGCAGGAGCTGGCGCGGGAGGCCCAGGCCCTCGCCCGGCAGCTGGGCGGCGTCCGCTACACGTGGGTGCCCCGGGCGCAGAACGGCGCCGCGGACGCGCTGGCCAACAGCGCCATGGACGGCCGGCCGGTGCACCGTGACCTCGCCGCCGAGCCGACCACGGTGGGGGACGACGTCCAGCCGGTGGCCTCCCGCGCGCCCGCCGTCACCACGGTCACGCACCTGCTGCGGCACGGCCGCACGGAGCACACCCCGGAACGCCGGTACAGCGGCCGCAACGACCTGCCGCTGTCGGCCACCGGCCGGGCGGAGGCCGAGGCCGCGGCGAAGCGGGCCGGCGAGCTGGGCATCGAGGTGGTCGTGGCCTCGCCGCTGCGGCGCACCCGGGAGACCGCCGAGGCCGTCGCCGCCGTCCTCGGCCTGCCGGTCGAGTTCGACGACGACCTGGTCGAGCTGGACTTCGGCGACCTCGAGGGGCTCACCGCCGCGGAGGCCCGGCAGCGGCACCCGCTGGCCGCCCGCCGGTTCGCCGAGGACGTCACCGTGGCCGCCCCGGGCGGGGAGTCGGTCGCCGACGTCAGCGCCCGGGTGGCCCGCGCCCGGGCCCGCATCCTGCGCGGGCACACCGGGCGGACGGTGCTCGTCGTGTCGCACGTGACGCCGATCAAGCTGCTGCTGGCCGCGGGCCTCGACGTGCCCGACGAGGTCGTGCACCGGGTGTTCCTCGAGGCGGCGTCGCTGAGCACCGTGGCCTGGTCCACCGACGGGCGGTCCTCCGTCCGCCTGGTCAACGACACCGGCCACCTCCGCTGAGCGGCGTGCGGGGAAGCCCGCACCGCTGCCCGCTGTTGACGTCGACGACGCCCGCGCAACACCTGGAGAGCCCGTGACCGCCAGCACCGCGCCCGCCACCCCCGCCGTCAGCGGCGACGAGCGCACGCTCTCACCGTCCGAGTACGAGGCCTGGGCGGCCGAGGTCCGCCGGCTGGCCGAGCAGCGCGGCGCGGTGATCCTGGCGCACAACTACCAGGTCCCCAAGATCCAGGACGTCGCGCACGTCACCGGCGACTCGCTGTACCTGTCGCGGGTCGCCGCCCAGACCGACGCCCGGGAGATCGTCTTCTGCGGCGTCCACTTCATGGCCGAGACGGCGAAGATCCTCTCCCCGGACAAGACCGTGCTGCTGCCCGACCACGACGCCGGCTGCTCGCTGGCCGACTCCATCACCGCCGGGCAGCTGCGCGAGTGGAAGGCCGAGCACCCCGGCGCGGTCGTCGTCAGCTACGTCAACACCACCGCGGCGGTCAAGGCCGAGACCGACATCTGCTGCACGTCGTCCAACGCCGCCGACGTGATCCGGTCGATCCCCGAGGACCGCGAGGTGCTGTTCTGCCCCGACCAGTTCCTCGGCGCGCACGTCAGGCGGGTGACCGGGCGGCAGGACATCCACGTGTGGGCCGGGGAGTGCCACGTGCACGCCGGCATCAGCCCCTCCGACGTCCGCGCTCAGGTGGCCGCCCACCCGGACGCCGAGATCCTGGTACACCCCGAGTGCGGCTGCACCACCTCGGTGCTGGACCTGGTGAGCCACGGCGACCTGCCGGCCGAGCGCACCCGGGTGCTGTCGACCGGCGGCATGGTCGAGCAGGCGGCGGCGACCCGGGCGCCGCAGGTGCTGGTCGCCACCGAGGTCGGCATCCTGCACCAGCTGCGGGCACTGAACGCCGGCACGCAGTTCATCGCGATGAACGACCGCGCCGCCTGCCGCTACATGAAGATGATCACCCCGGCCAAGCTGCTGCGGACGCTGCGCACCGGCCAGGGGGCGGTGGACGTCGACCCCGCGACCGCCGCGCGCGCCCGCCGCGCGGTGGAGGCGATGATCGCCATCGGCGAGCCCGGCCGCGGCGGGGAGTGAGGAGCCGCGTCACGGTGGTCCGGGCCGCGTCCGGATCAGTGCGCGGCGTCGCCGGACAGGTCGGTGACGATGGCCCGGAAGGTGCTGGTGTCGACCTCGTCGTCCACCGTGACGCGGACGATGTCGGACACCTGCTGGGGCGAGGTCGGGCGCAGCGCGTCCACGCGGGCCGCGGCGATGAGGTGCAGCTGGTGGACCCGCCCGGTCGGGCAGTCGCTGGGGGAGGCAGCCATGTGCCGACGGTAGGCAGCGCCGCCCGGGGCGGCGGGGGAGTGCCGGTGGCGTGTCGGGACCGTCCGTCACACCCGCCCCGCCCGACGCCTCAGATCCGGGTGAACAGGTACACCGAGACCGCGATGCCGAAGACCACGATGAACACCCGCAGCGGCGTCACCGGGATGCGGGTGGCGATGCGGGCGCCGAGGAAGCCGCCGATCAGGCTGGCCGGGGCGGCGACGGCGACGACCAGCCAGTCCACCGGGCCGAAGATCGCGAAGATGACCAGACTGACGGTGGCGGTGACCGCCGACAGTGCGGACTTCAGCGCGTTGGCCAGCTTGAGCCGGTGCAGGCCCACGCCGAGGATGCCGACCAGGATCACCCCGAGCGCGCCGCCGAAGTAGCCGCCGTAGACGGTGGCGAGGAACAGCGCGAGGTACAGCCACACCGGGTCGTGCCGCGCGCCGCCCTCCTCGGCCTTCCGGAGCCGCCGGGTGAGCAGCGGCTGGACGGCGAGCAGCAGGCTGGCCAGCAGCACGAGGACCGGGACGACGACGTCGAAGGCCTCGCTGGGCGTGGTGAGCAGCAGCACGCTGCCCGCGGCGCCGCCGAGCAGCGCCACGACGCCGAAGCGCACCAGCCGGCTCCGCTGCCCGGCGTACTCCCGCCGGAACCCGACCACCCCGCCGAGGTAGCCCGGCCACTGGGCGACGGAGTTCGTGACGTTGGCCGCCACGGTGCCGAGCCCGAGGGCGACGAGGGTCGGGAAGAGGATCAGCGATCCGCCGCCGGCCACGGAGTTGATCGCACCGGCGAGGAGGGCGACGCCCGCCGCGATGGCCAGGTCGAGGGCGGACACGGACGGCGAGCCTACGGTGCCCCTGTGCGGCTCACGCGGACGGCGACGGGACTGGCGGCGGCGCTCGGCGGGTCGGGGGTGCTGCACCTGCTCCGGCCGCGGACCTTCGAGTGGCTCGTCCCGCCGGAGCTGGGCGAGGCCCGCGCCTGGGTGTACGCCAGCGGGGTGGCCGAGATCGGCACCGCCGCGCTCATGGCGGTGCCCGCGACGCGGCGGACCGGGGGCTGGGCCGCGGCCGGGCTGCTGGTCGCCTTCGTCCCGGCGCACCTGCACACCCTCCGGGTGGTGCCTCGGCGTCCGGTGCCGCTGACGGTCGCCGCCGTCCGGCTGGTGCTGCAGGCGCCGATGGTCGGCGTGGCCCTCGGCGTGGCGAGGAGCCGGTGAGCACCGTCGTCCTCGTCGCGGGCGCCTGGCACGGCGCCTGGTGCTGGCAGCGGGTGCTGCCCGCGCTGTGGCGCGCCGGGCACGTCGCCGTCCCGGTGCCGCTGACCGGGGTGGGAGAGCGGGCCCACCAGCTGTCCGCGGAGGTCGGCCTGGGCACGCACGTGGAGGACGTCGTGGCCACGGTGCGCGCCCAGGAGTGCCGGGACGCCGTCCTCGTCGGGCACAGCTACGGCGGGCTGGTGGTCACCGGGGCGGCCGACCGGCTGGGTTCCGAGGTGGGCAGGCTGGTGTACCTCGACGCCGTCGTCCCCCTGCCCGGGCGCAGCTGGGCCGACTCCGTCCCGGAGGCCACCCGTGCCCAGCGGGAGGCGCTGATCACCGCCCACGGCCACATCCCGCCGGCGCCGGCTGCGGCCTACGGGCTGACCGGGGACGACGCGGCGTGGGTGGAGCGGCGGCAGACCCCGCACCCGGCCGGCGCCTTCGCCGAGCCGCTGCACTTCGACGCCGGCCGGTGGGCGGCCCGCCCGCGCACCTACGTCGACTGCACCGCGCCGGCGCTGCCGACGATCGAGCCCTCCCGCCGGCTGGTGCGCTCCCAGCCCGGCTGGGAGGTGGTCGGGCTGGCCACCGGGCACGACCCGATGGTCAGCGCGCCGGAGGAGCTGGCCGCCGTGCTGCTGGCGGCCGCCGACCGCCGCTGAGCGGGTGCGCCCACGCCCCGGTCCGCGGCCGGGAACCGGGCCTGCGCGCACACACCGGTCGGGGCCGGGCGGTCCCTCACGCCCGGCCGCGGTGCCGCCGGTGCAGCTCGTGCACCTGCTCGTCCAGCCCGGGCACCGGCCCCTCGACCGGCACGCCGGGCGCGACGTCGGTGACCGGCAGCGGGCGCACCGGCGCCGGGGGGACGCCGAGGTCGGCCAGCCAGGCGGTGAGCTGGGCCGAGGAGCTGGCGTAGACGATCCGGCCGAGCCCGACCCAGCCGTGCGCGGCGGCGCACATCGGGCAGTGCTCCCCGGAGGTGTAGACGGTGGCGGCGGCCCGCTCGGCCGGGGCCAGGTGGGCGGCGGCCCAGCGGGCGATGGCGAACTCCGGGTGCTGGGTGGCGTCGCCGCCGGCCACGTGGTTGTGGTCCTCGAAGCGGACCCGCCCGCCGGCGTCCACCAGCACCGACCCGAACGGCTCGTCCCCGGCGTCCAGCGCGGCGCGGGCGAGCTCGATGCACCGGCGCAGGTGGGCGCGGTCCGTGTCGTCGACCATGCGGCCCATCCTCGCCGCCCGTGGTCCCCCGGGAGCAGACTGCCCGCCATGCCCCCTCTGCCCATGCCCGACGACTGGCAGCGCGCGCTCGTCGTGGCCGCCCACCCCGACGACATCGAGTACGGCCTGGCCGCGGCCGTCGCGGTGTGGACCGCGGCCGGCAAGGAGGTGCACTACCTGCTGGCCACCCGCGGCGAGGCCGGGATGGCCGGCGTCCCCCCGGCGGAGGCCGGGCCGCTGCGCGAGGAGGAGGAGCGGCGGTCGGCCGCCGTCGTCGGGGTCACCGAGGTCGAGTTCCTCGACCACCGCGACGGCGTCCTGGTGGCCGGGCCGGAGCTGCGGCGCGACCTGGCCGCGGCCATCCGGCGGCACCGCCCCGACATGGTCGTCACCGGCTGGTTCGGCCCGACCTGGACCCCGCCGGGCGTCTCGCCGGCCTACGTGAACTCCGCCGACCACCGGGCGCTCGGCCAGAGCGTGGTCGACGCCGTCGCCGACGCCGGCAACGAGTGGATCTTCCCCGACCTCCCCGAGCCCCGGTGGGGCGGCGTGCAGTACATCGCCGTCGGGGAGATGACCGACCCGCCGCACCAGGTGGACGTCGGCGCGGCGGTCGAGCTCGCGGTCGCGTCGCTGTCCGAGCACCGCCGCTACCTCGAGCTGCTGTCCGACGCCCCGGTGGAGGAGCAGGCGCGGCAGGTCGTCGACATGTCGACCCTCACCGAGGACGGCGTCCGGCGGGTCGGCTTCCGCCTCTACTGGGGATAGCCCCCTACCGGGGATGGCCCTCCGTCGCCCGACGCGGCGGTCTTGCCGGCGAGGGGACGCCAGCGGTGACCAGTTCCGCGGCCGAGCCGATGCCGGAGGGGTCGGGCACGGTGGCGGCCTCTCGGTCGGCGTCACTCGGCGCCGCAGCGGCGGCCAGCTCCGCCAGCAGTGCCAGCTGGCGCTCCAGTGGCGGGCGGCGGTCCGGCGGCGCGACCGCCAGCAGGTCGTCCAAGGCCGACCTCAGCCGCCGGGAGACCTGCGGGGAGCCCGCCCCGGCCTGCCGGAGCTCGTCGAAGGCCAGGCGGACGAAGCCCTCCCACTGCATGGTGGGCGCCACGAGACGCAGCATCCCGGCCGCGTCGCGGTACCGCCCGGAGTGCAGCGGGCGGCGGGCGATCTGGCGCAGGATGTCGTGCAGCCGGTCGATCGCCTGCACGGTGGTCGTCGGGTCGTCGAACGGTCCTGACGACAGCGACCGCACCGCGATGTCGACCAGCATCCTGATGCCGTAGGCGACGTCCTGGTTCAGCGTGCGCTCGGGACCGAGGACGACGGAACCGGCCACGCGCTTGGGCGACAGCCCCGCCGGGTCGCCGACGACGCGGACCAGCGGTGCCCCGGTGGGCACGAAGTCGCCGACCGCCCACAGCAGCTCCAGGCAGCAGCCGGCCTCCCGGGCCTGGGCGACCAGGCGGTCGTGACCGACCTCGAAGACGACCCCGCTCCGTGGCGCGAGGACGAGGTCCGGTCCCGTGTCCGGATCGGTGCCCTGGTCGGGGTAGACGTGGTCGAGCGTCGTGACGGTGTCACGGGCGACCCACCCGACCAGCGCCGCGGTCCGCAGCGACTGCGCGATGTGGTTGAGGTACCAGACCAGCGTCCCGATGCAGCCCAGCACCAGGACGATGGCCACGACGACGGCCAGGCCGGGCACCGTCCCGCCCTCGGGGGTCGTCCGGACGTGCCGCATGGACAGCAGGGCGTGCGTGAACGTGCCGGCGAAGAGCCCGATCGCGGCCTGACTGGGCCGGTCCTGGAGGATCTGCCGCACGATCCGCGGGGAGAACGTGCCCATCGCCAGCTGCACGGCGACCACGAGCAGGGACAGCACCAGACCGGTCAGGGTCAGCATCGCGAACGCGATGAGGTAGAGGATCTGCAGTGCCGCCGTCGCGTCGCCGGTGACGCTCTGCGGGACCAGGCTGCCGTCGTCGACCGCGGTCAGGGTCAGGGACAGGACGATCGCGCCGAGGACGCAGAGCAGGGGGACGAGCCACAGGCTGGTCTTCAGGTAGTGGCTCAGTCGGAACCGTCGCATGGTCGTCGTCGCTCCGCTCGTGAGGTCGTCACCGGGTCGACAGGCCACCGCCGTCCCTGGCCAGCATGGCCGCCGGTCGACCGGCGCGGCACCTCCACGGGTGCGGGCTCCGGCGGGCCGTGGGCGGGGTCGCGGAGGCCGCTCTAGACTCCCGGGCACGACGGACGAGTCGGCTGGGCGGTCGCGTCGGCAGGGGAGACCCCGCCGCCGAGGAACGTCCGGGCTCCACAGGGCAGGGTGGTCGCTAACGGCGACCCGGGGCGACCCGCGGGACAGTGCCACAGAGAACAGACCGCCGGCGGCGCCGTGCAGACGGCGCGGTCGGTGAGGGTGAAACGGTGGTGTAAGAGACCACCAGCGCGCCGGGTGACCGGCGCGGCTCGGTAAACCCCACCCGGAGCAAGGTCGAGAGGGACGGCGGGCGACCGCCGTCCTGCGCAGGCGTTCGAGGGCTGCCCGCCCGAGCCTGCGGGTGGACCGCTGGAGCCGGCCGGCAACGGCAGGCCTAGATGGATGACCGCCCACCGGGAGGCCGCGAGGCACCCGGGGACAGAACCCGGCGTACAGGCCGACTCGTCCGTCGCCCGCCGGGCGGCGTGGGGCCCCGAGCACGGCTTCGACAGACTGGCCCGGTGACGGGGACGAGCTCGCGGGTCCAGACGATGGGTGGGCCGGCGCTGTTCGTCCTGCTGTGGAGCACCGGCTTCGTCGGCGCCAAGTACGGGCTGCCCTACGCCGAGCCCTTCACCTTCCTGGCCCTGCGGCTGGGCGTCGCCGCGGCGCTGCTCGGCGTCCTCGCCGCCGCGCTGCGCTCGGCCGCCATGGCCGCCCGCCCGCAGTACGGCCACGCCGCGGTCGTCGGGCTGCTGCTGCACGGCGGGTACCTGGGCGGCGTCTTCTACGGCATCTCGCTGGGCGTGCCCGCCGGCGTGTCGGCGGTCGTCGTCAGCCTGCAGCCGGTGCTCACCGCCGTCCTCGCCGCGCGGGTGCTCGGGGAGCGGCCCACCGGGCGGCAGTGGCTGGGCCTGGCGCTCGGCGTCGCCGGCGTCGTCCTGGTCGTCGGCCCGGGCATCGCCGCCGCCGGCCCGGCCCAGCCGCTGCCGGTGGCCGGGGTGCTCGCGTGCCTGGTGGCCCTCGTCTCCGGGACGGCCGGCACCGTGTACCAGAAGCGGCACGGCGACCGGATCCCGCTGGTCTGGGGGACGGCGGTGCAGTACGCGGCGGCCGCGGCGGTGCTGCTGGCGATCGCGCTGGCGACCGAGGACATGGCGATCCGGTGGACCGGTGAGTTCGTCGCGGCGTTCGTCTGGCTGGTGCTGGTGCTGTCGATCGGCGCCGTCCTGCTGCTGCTCCTGCTGCTCCGCCGCGGCACGGCCTCCGGCGTCTCCAGCCTCTACTACCTCGTCCCGGTGGCCACCGCGGTCGAGGCGTACCTGCTCTTCGGCGAGCGGGTGAGCGGGCTGTCCTTCGTCGGCATCGGCGTCACCGCCCTCGGCGTCGCGCTCGTGGTGGTGCCGCCGCGGGAGCGGTGACGTGCACCGCGCGTGCCCGGCTGCCAGGCAGCCCAGGCCGGCGCCAGCAGTGGCCGCAGCGGCCAGCGGTTTGCCCGGAACGACGCCAGCGCCGCCACGCGCTCGGCGGGCCGCGTCAGCTGCCCGGCCCGGTGGAGGCGGCCCAACGCGGAGAGCACCTCGGCGTCCAGATGGGCCGGCGCCGCCACGGCGTCCGCGCCGCCACGGCACCGCGGAACGGCTCGGCGGCAGAGAAGCCGCCAGACGAGGTCGTCGTCCTCAGCGCGCGCGGCGGCGACCAGCTCGGGCCCGGTCGGGCCACCGGCGTGGGCCGGGCCGAGGTCGCGCACGCGTCGCAACCACGCGTCCATCGAGGGCACGGCCACGTGGTCGGACAGCACCTGTCGCAGGTAGGCGCGCAGGCTCATGTCACTGGCGGACGCCCGGCGGACCAGCTCCGCGTGCACCGACCGGGTGATCGGGAACAGCAGCGGCCGCCGACGCGCTGACAACGGGGTGAGTGTCGCCCCCGCCTCGACGGTCCACCTCGACGACCGCTTCGCCCGCGAGCTGCCCGAGATGGCGGTCTCATGGCAGGCCGAGGAGGCGCCGCGGCCGCAGCTGCTGGTGCTCAACGAGGCGCTGGCCGCCGAGCTCGGCCTCGACGCGGGCTGGCTGCGCACCCCCGACGGCGTCGGGCTGCTGACCGGCACCGTCGTCCCCGAGGGCGCCCACCCGGTCGCGCAGGCCTACGCCGGCCACCAGTTCGGCGGCTACTCGCCGCGCCTCGGCGACGGTCGGGCGCTGCTGCTCGGCGAGCTCACCGACGCCACCGGCCGGCTGCGCGACCTGCACCTCAAGGGCTCCGGCCGCACCCCGTTCGCCCGCGGCGGTGCCGACGGGCTGGCCGTGGTCGGGCCGATGCTGCGCGAGTACGTCATCAGCGAGGCGATGCACGCCTTCGGCATCCCGACCACGCGCTCCCTCGCCGTCGTCGCGACCGGCCGCCCGGTCCGCCGCGAGACCCTGCTGCCGGGCGCCGTCCTCGCCCGGGTCGCCGACAGCCACCTGCGGGTGGGCAGCTTCCAGTACGCCCGCGCCACCGGGGACGTCGACCTGCTGCGCCGGCTGGCCGACCACGCCATCGCCCGGCACCACCCGCATGCCGCCGACGCCGACAACCCGTACCTGGCGCTGTTCGAGGCCGTCGTCGCCGCACAGGGCGGGCTCGTGGCGCAGTGGATGCTGGTCGGCTTCGTGCACGGCGTCATGAACACCGACAACACGACCATCTCGGGCGAGACCATCGACTACGGGCCCTGCGCCTTCCTCGACGGCTTCGACCCGGCCACGGTCTACAGCTCCATCGACCACGGCGGGCGGTACGCCTACGGCAACCAGCCGGTCGTCGCGCAGTGGAACCTGGCGCGGTTCGCCGAGACGCTGCTCCCGCTGCTCGACGACGACCAGGAGCGGGCGATCGCCCTCGCTGTCGAGGCCCTGGGCGGGTTCGCGACCGCCTACAACGCCGCCTGGTCGGCCGGGATGCGCGCCAAGCTCGGCCTGCCCGAGGGGCTGGACGGCGAGGTCGCCGACGGGCTCGTCCAGGAGCTGCTCGGCCTCATGCGGGAGAGCCGCGTCGACCTCACCTCGTTCCTGCGCCGCCTGGGCGCCGCCGCCCGCGGCGACGCCGAGCCCGCCCGCCTGCTCGTCATGGACCTCGCCGCCCTCGACGCCTGGCTGGAGCGCTGGCGTGCCGTGGGCCCGGACGCCGACCTCATGGACCGGGTCAACCCCGTCTACACCCCCCGCAACCACCTCGTCGAGGAGGCGCTCACCGCCGCGACCGCGGGCGACCTGGCCCCGCTGCAGCAGCTGGTCGAGGTGGTGACCCGCCCGTTCGAGGAGCGGCCGGGTCTCGAGCGGTACACCGAGCCCGCCCCCGGCGGCTCCGGGCCGTACCGCACCTTCTGCGGCACCTGAGCGCTCTTGCTGGATCGGCAAGGGCCCTTGCCGATCGGCCGCCCGCGGCGCACGGTCGCCGCCCGGGCGCCGATGGCCCCGTGGACGGCAGGCGGACGGCGGCGGCGTCCGGAATGCGGGGGCGGCCGGCGGCCTTGGCCCCTCACGTCGGCCAGCGTGGGCCGCCCCGCACACCGACCGGACGACGACAGGACCACCGTGACCGACCTGCAGGACCGCGCCGCCGCCGCGGCGCACCCGTCATCCGTCGACTCCGCCCCACCCCGCCGGGCGCTGCTCGCCCTCGTCCTCGGCGCCTTCGTCGCCGTCGGCCCGCTGACCATCGACATGTACCTGCCGGCGCTGCCGACCATCGCCACCGAGCTGGGGACGACGCCGGCGCTGGTCCAGCTGACCCTCACCGGCACCCTGGTCGGCCTGGCGCTCGGCCAGCTGGTGCTCGGCCCCCTGTCCGACGCGCTCGGCCGGCGGGCGCCGCTGCTGGCCGGCACCGCCCTCTACGTGGTGGCGTCCGCGCTCATCCTCGTCGCGCCCGGCATCGAGGTCCTCGGCGTGCTGCGGTTCCTGCAGGGCGTGGGCACCGCGGCCGGGGCGGTGGTCGCCATGGCCGTCGTCCGCGACCTGTTCACCGGCCGGGCGGCGGCCACCATGCTGTCCCGCCTGTTCCTCGTGCTGGGTGCCGCGCCGGTCCTGGCGCCCACCCTCGGCGGGGAGCTGCTGCGGTTCACCAGCTGGCGCGGCATCTTCGCCGTCCTCACGCTGTACGGCCTGCTGCTGCTCGCTGTCGGCTGGTACGCGCTGCGCGAGACGCTGCCGCCCGCCCGCCGCAGCAGCGCCGGTGTCGGGGAGACGCTGCGCACCTACCGGTGGCTGCTGCGCGACCGCACGCTGGTCGGCCTGGTGCTGGTCGCCGGGCTCACCATGGCCGGGCTGTTCAGCTACGTGTCGGGGTCCTCGTTCGTCTTCCAGGAGCAGTTCGGCCTCGACGAGCAGCAGTTCGGGCTGCTGTTCGGCGCCGGTGCGGTCTGGCTGATCGCGGCCACCCAGCTCAACCCGGTGGCGCTGCGCCGCTGGTCGCCGGCGCAGGTGCTGGTCGCCGGCACGGTCGGTGGCGCGGTGTCCGGCGCGGTGCTGCTCGCGCTGGCCGCCACCGGCACCGGCGGGCTGCCCGGCGTCGTCGTCCCGCTGTGGGCGATGCTCTTCGCCTCCGGCCTGGCGCTGCCCAACGCGCCGGCGCTGGCGCTGTCCCGGCACGGCGACAACGCCGGCGCGGCCGCGGCGCTGCTCGGCGCGGTCCAGTTCGGCGTCGGCGCGGCGGTGTCGCCGGTGGTCGGCCTGCTGGGCAACGACGCCGCGGCGATGGGCACGGTCATCCTCGTCGCCCTGCTGCTGGCGATCACCGTGCTGGTCACCGTCGTCCGGCCCTGGCAGCTGACCGAGGCCGAGGAGCCCGTCCCCGCCGCGGTCTGACCGGCCGGTTGACGGGCCGGGGCGCGGCGGCCACGGTTCCCGGATGAGCGACAGCCGGGGCGTGGTCGACCGTCGCGGGCTCGGCGTGCTGACCGCCAGCCACGTCGTCGACGACCTCTACCAGGGCGCGGTGCCCGCGCTGCTGCCCTTCCTCGTGCTCGAGCGGGGGTACTCCTACGCGGCCGCGACCGGCATCACGCTGGCCGCCACGGTGCTGTCGTCGGTGGTGCAGCCGGCCTTCGGCGTCCTGGTCGACCGGCGGCCGCTGCCCTGGCTGACGCCGGCGGGGCTGCTGGTCGCCGGGATCGGGATCGGGCTGGCCGGGATCGGCGACGCCTACTGGTGGACCTGGGCGGCGGTGGCCCTGTCCGGTCTGGGCGTGGCCGCCTACCACCCGGCCGCCGCCCGGGCGGCCCGCGCGGCGGCGGGCGCCTCCGCGCAGGGGATGAGCTGGTTCGCCGTCGGCGGCAACGCCGGCCTTGCCCTCGGCCCGGTGGTGGTCACCCCCGTGCTGCTGGCCTACGGGGTGGCCGGGACGCCGCTGCTCGCGCTGCCCGCCCTGGTCACGGCCGCCGTCCTGCTGGCGCTGGGCCGCCGGGCCCGCGCCCGCCCGCGCCCGGCCCGCGCCGTCGGCGGTGCCCCCCCGCGGGCCGACGACTGGCGGTCGTTCGGCTGGCTGACCGGGCTGGTCGTGATCCGCTCGGTCCTCTACTTCGGCGTCTCCTCGCTCGTCGCGCTGCACGTCATCGACCGCTTCGGCGTGTCCGCCGCGGCCGGCTCGGCGGCGCTGACCACGTTCCTCGCCGTGGGTGCGGTGGGCACCCTGGCCGGCGGGTGGCTGGCCGACCGGTGGGGGCGGGTGCCCGCGATCCGGCTGGGCTACGCCGTGGCCCTCCCCGGCCTGGCCCTGCTGGTCGCGGCCCCCTCCTGGCCGGTGGCGGTGGCCGCCGCCGTGCTGCTGGGGGTCGGGCTCTACCTGCCGTTCTCCGTGCAGACCACGCTGGGGCAGGAACTGCTGCCCAACCGGGTCGGCACCGCCTCCGGCGTCACCCTGGGCCTGGCGGTGTCGGCCGGTGGCGCCGCGACGCCGCTGTTCGGGCTGCTCGCCGACGCGCACGGCCTGGAGTGGGCGCTGGCGGCGCTGCTCCCGCTGCCGCTGCTGGCCCTGCTGGTCAGCCTCCGGCTGCCGGGGCGACCGGCCGGCACCGCGGCGTCGCCCGTGGACGAGCGCGCCGCCGAGCGGGCCGCCCCACGCCGCTGATGCCGGGCCGCCAGGCGGTCAGCCGGCCAGCCAGGCGGCGGCACCGGCCCCGCTCGACGAGGCGGCCTCCACCGCGCTGGTCGAGCAGGCCGTGCAGGCGGCGCGGGAGGGCTGAGGCCCGCGGGGACGGCGGTACGCGCCGTCCCCCGACCCGGTGGCGGTCCCGCGCCCCCGGCCCGGGCCGTGTCATCGTCGCCGCGTGGTCGCCGCCCTCGCCCTGGTCGCCGGTGCGGTCGCCGGGTGGCTGGTCAACCGTGCGGCCGGCCGCTTCCCCTGGACGGCGGGCACCGGGGTCCGCCGGCTGCTCGGACCCGGGCCGGTCGCCGTCCGCCCGCCCCTGGTCGAGGCCGTGACCGCGCTGCTGGCGGCCGGTACGGCGCTGCGCTTCGGCCTCTCCTGGGAGCTGCCGGCGTTCCTGCTGCTCGCCGTCGCGGGCGTGCTGCTGGCGGTCGTGGACCTGCAGCACCGGCTGCTGCCCAACCGCGTGGTGCTGCCCTGCCTCGCCGCGGGGACGGTGCTGCTGGTCCTGCCCGCCCTGGCCGACGGCTCCTGGGGCGCGCTGCTGCGGGCGGTGCTCGGCGCGGGCGCCCTGTGCACGGCGTACCTGGCGCTGGCGCTGGTCTCGCCGGGCGGACTGGGCATGGGCGACGTCAAGCTGGCCGCCGTCCTCGGCCTGTACCTGGGCTGGCTCGGCTGGGCGGCGGTGGTGCTCGGCGCGCTCACCGGCTTCGTCGTCCAGGCCCTGGTCGCGCTGGTCCTGCTGGCCACCCGGCGGATCGGGCTGCGCGGCGAGCTGCCCTTCGGCCCGGCCATGCTGGCCGGTGCCGCCCTGGCGATCGCCGTACCGCTGCTGCTGCCCTGATCGCGGTCGCAGCCGGTGACCGGTGGGGACGCCGGTCAGCCGGGGGAGGGACAGCCGTCCGTCGTCCGGGTGAGTGGGGCTCAAGCCGGCGAACCGGCCGCTCGACACCCCTGGGGAGTGCCGCGACGCCGGGTCGCCCGACCCTGACCGGCCGGCACCGTCCTCCAGGGAGTCCTCCGTGCTGAACCTGATCACCCACCCGCTGGCCACCGTCGTCACGCTCTACGCCCTCGCCGGGGAGCGTCTGAAGCGCGAGGAGAGGGGCGCGACCGCCGTCGAGTACGGCCTGATGGTCGGCCTGATCGCCGTCGCGATCATCACCGCCGTCGTCCTCATGGAGGACGCCCTCTCCGGCCTGTTCACCGACATCGGCACCACCCTCACCGGTCTCTGACCCTCGGCCACCCACGGCGCAGCGGTCCCGTCCCCCGGGGCCGCTGCGCCGCGCCCCATGCCGGCGACGACGACTGCGCGAGGAGGTGGGGGAGTGCGCACCAGGCTGCGTGACGAGCACGGCGCCAGCGCCGTCGAGTTCGCGTTCATCGTGCCGCTGCTGCTCGTCCTGGTGCTCGGCATCGCCGAGTTCGGCCACGCCTTCCAGGTGCAGGGCACCCTGTCCGCCGCCGCCCGCGAGGGAGCCCGCGTCATGGCCCTGCAGAACGACCCGGCCGCGGCACGCGCCGCCGTCCGCGAGGCCAGCCCGACGCTCGACCCGGCGGTCACCGACCCGCAGGTCACCGTCGCCCCGGCCGCCTGCCCGGCGACCGGCACCGCGAACGTGCGGGTGACCGTCGACTACCCGATGCCCTTCCTCACCGGCTTCTTCGGCGCGGAGATCGACCTGACCGGGACGGGGGTCATGCGGTGCAACGGGTGACGCACCACCGCGCCCGGGGCGGTGGCGAGCACGGCGCGGCGGCGGTGCTGCTCGCGCTGCTCATGGTGCCGGTGCTCGGGTTCACCGCGATCGCCGTCGACGTCGGCGCCCTCTACGCCGAGCGCGCCCGGTTGCAGACGGCGGCCGACGCCGCGGCGCTGGCCGTCGCGGCCGACTGCGCCAAGGGCGCCTGCGGCGACATGCAGGCGACCGCGCAGGAGCTCGTCGACGCCAACCTCGGCGACGCGGCCGCCGCCCCGCCCGTCCTGGCCACGAACCCGAACCGGGTCACCGTCGACGGCAGCACGCCGGTGGAGCACTGGTTCGCCCCGGTCATCGGCCAGGACTCGACCGCCGTCTCGGCCACCGCCACGGTGGCCTGGGGCGGGCCGAGCGGGGGCACCGCCGTGCTGCCGCTGGCCTTCTCCTGGTGCGAGTTCTCCCAGCAGACCGGTGGTGGACTGCCGTCGAGCACGACGCAGCACACCGTCTACCTCACCAAGTCCTCGCAGACCGCCGACTGCACCGGACCGTCGGAGAACATCGTGCCCGGCGGGTTCGGCTACCTCGTCAGCGACGAGGGGGAGTGCCGCGCCTCCAGCGCGATCGCGGAACGGTCCTACTCCTCGACCGGCAACACGCCGCCGGCGGAGTGCTCGGCCGCCGACTTCGCCTCCTGGGTCGACCGCACGGTGCTGCTGCCGATCTTCGACGACTCCGGCGGCACGGGCAGCAACGCCTGGTACCGGGTCTACGGCTACGCGGCCTTCCGGCTGACCGGCTACCACCTCGGCGGCCAGTTCAGCTCCTCGCCGAGGCCGTGCGACGGCAGCGCACGGTGCGTGACCGGCTACTTCACCCGCTTCGTCGACCTCGGCGATGCCTTCGACTACGACGCCGGCGCCCCCCAGATGGGCGCCTGGGTCCTCCGACTGATCCGATAGGGGCCCCTCGTGAGACGCCGACTGCTCGCCGCCACCACGGCGCTGCTGCTCACCGCCGCCGGCACCGTGGTGCTGCTGGCCTACGTCCGCGGCGCCGACGCCCGCGCGCTGGCGGGGGTGCAGACCGTGGACGTCCTGGTCGTCGACCGGCCCGTCGCCGAGGGGACACCCGCCGGGGAGCTGGCCGCCCTCGTCCGCACCGAGCAGGTGCCGGCCAAGGCCGCCGTCCCCGGCGGGGTGACCGACCTCGGCGACCTCGCCGGGCAGGTCGCCACCGCCGACCTGCAGCCCGGCGAGCAGCTGCTGGCCGCCCGCTTCGCCGCGCCGGAGGACCTCACCGCGCCCGGCACCGTCGCCGCGCCGGACGGCGCCGCCGAGGTGAGCCTGCTGCTGGAGCCGCAGCGCGCCGTCGGCGGCCGCCTGGCGGCCGGGGACACCGTCGGCGTGCACGTCTCCCTCGCCGACGGGAGGACCACCCACTCCGTCCTGCACGGCGTGCTGGTCACCCAGGTGCAGGGCGCCCCGGCGCCGGCACCGGACGCCGGCACGGCCGACACCGCCTCCTCCGGCGGCGCGGCCCCGACCGACAGCCTGCTGGTCACCCTCGGGCTGCGTGCCGAGCAGGCCGAGGCCGTCGTCTTCGGCATGGAGCACGGCACCGTCTGGCTCTCCCTGGAGACCGACGGCACCGACCTCGGTGGCACCGAGGTCCTCACCCCCGGCAACGTCTACGAGAAGGACCTCTCATGAGCCACGTGGTGCTCGGCGCAGCCGACGACGACCTCGTCCTGCGGGTCGAGGAGGCGACCGACGGCGACGTGCACGTGCTGCCGCCGGGCCGGCTGCCCGCCGACCCGGCCCGGCTGTTCGAGCAGCTGGTCGACGGCGAGCTGCCCGAGGTGCTGCTCATCGGCCCGCTGGCGCCGCCGCAGGAGGCGTTCGGGCTGGCCGCGCGGCTGGACGTGCAGTGCCCGGGCATCAGCGTCGTGCTGCTCGCCGAGCCGACCCGGGAGACGTGGCAGGAGGCCATGCGGGCCGGCGTCCGCGACCTGCTGGCGCCCACCGCCGACGTCGGTGAGCTGCGCGCCGCCGTGGAGCGCGCCGGCTCCACCGCGGCCGGGCGGCGGCGGGTGCTGCGGCCGGTCGAGGAGACCGCCCGCTACACCGGCCGGGTCATCACCGTGGCCTCCCCGAAGGGCGGCGTCGGCAAGACGACCGTGTCGGCCAACCTGGCCGTCGGGCTGACCGCGGCCGCGCCCCAGTCCACGGTGCTGGTCGACCTCGACGTGCAGTTCGGCGACGTCGCCTCCGCGCTCGGCCTCACGCCGGAGTACGCGCTGCCCGACGTCGCCCACGGCCCCGCGGCCGAGGACACGATGGTGCTCAAGACCTTCCTCACCCAGCACCCCAGCGGCCTCTACGCCGTCTGCGGGGCGGAGTCCCCGGCCGCCGGCGACACCGTCACCGCCGCCGACGTCACCCGGCTGCTGGCCTCCCTGGCCCGGGAGTTCCGCTACGTGGTCGTCGACACCGCGCCCGGCCTGTCCGAGCAGACCCTCGCCGCGCTGGACCGGGCCACCGACGTGGTGATGGTGACCAGCATGGACGTCCCCGGCGTGCGCGGGCTGCGCAAGGAGCTCGACGTGCTGCGCGAGCTGTGCATGATCCCGGCCGGCCGGCACGTGGTCATGAACCTCGCCGACGCCAAGGGCGGGCCCTCGGTGCGCGACGTCGAGACCGCCATCGGCACCGGCGTGGACGTCGTGGTGCCGCGCTCGGCGGCGGTGCCGGCGTCGACCAACCAGGGCGTGCCGATCCTGGCGTCCGGCCGCCGCGACCCGGCGGCCCGGGAGCTGCGCCGGCTGGTGTCCCGCTTCTCCGCGACCCCGATCGTGCGGCCCGGCCGCTACCGGGCCAAGCACCGGGCGGCCTCGTGAACCTCTCCTCCCGGCTGGCCGCCGCGCAGGGCCGCCCCGTGGCCCCGGAGGCCCCGGCGGTCCTGCCCGCCCCCCGGCCGGTGCCTGCGGCCCGTCCCGCGGCGGCCGCCGTCCCGCCGGCCGACGCGCTCGCCCGGCTCAAGGACCGCGTCGCCAAGGCGCTGTTCGAGCGCATGGGCAACCGGATGAACGACCCGTCGCTGTCGGAGGAGGCGCTGCGCACCGTCGTCCTCGGCGAGCTCGACGAGGTCGTCGAGGAGGAGAAGGTCCCGCTGTCGGCCGACGAGCGGGCCCGGCTGACCGCGGAGCTCGCCGACGACGTCCTCGGCTACGGCCCGCTGCAGCGGCTGCTCGACGACCCGAGCGTCACCGAGATCATGTGCAACGGCCCGGACGCCGTGTACGTCGAGCAGAGCGGCCGGCTGGTGCGCACCGCCGCCCGGTTCACCTCCGAGGAGCACCTGCGCCGGGTCATCGACCGGATCGTCTCCCGGGTGGGACGGCGGATCGACGAGTCCTCGCCGCTGGTCGACGCCCGGCTGGCCGACGGCTCCCGGGTCAACGCGATCATCCCGCCGCTGGCCTTCAGCGGCTCCACGCTGACCATCCGCAAGTTCGCCAAGGACCCGTTCGGCGTCGACGACCTGATCGGCTTCGGCACGCTGAGCCCGGAGATGGCCGAGCTGCTGCGCGCCTGCGTGCAGGCCCGGCTGAACATCATCGTCTCCGGCGGCACCGGCACCGGGAAGACGACGCTGCTCAACGTGCTGTCCTCGTTCATCCCCGACGGCGAGCGGATCGTCACCATCGAGGACGCCGTCGAGCTGCAGCTGCAGCAGGACCACGTCGTCCGGCTGGAGTCCCGCCCGCCCAACATCGAGGGCAGGGGCGCGGTCACCATCCGGGACCTGGTCCGCAACTCGCTGCGGATGCGCCCCGACCGCATCGTGGTCGGGGAGTGCCGCGGCGGGGAGTCGCTGGACATGCTGCAGGCGATGAACACCGGCCACGACGGGTCGCTGTCCACGGTGCACGCCAACTCCCCGCGCGACGCGATCGCTCGGCTGGAGACCCTCGTCCTGATGGCCGGCATGGACCTGCCGCTGCGGGCCATCCGCGAGCAGATCGCCTCGGCCGTCGACGTCGTCGTCCAGCTGACCCGGCTGCGCGACGGCACCCGCCGGGTCACCCACGTGACGGAGGTGCAGGGCATGGAGGGCGAGACGGTCACCCTGCAGGACGCGTTCCTCTTCGACTACTCCGCCGGGGTGGACGCCGCCGGCCGCTTCCTCGGCGCGCCGGTGGCGACCGGGGTGCGGCCGCGGTTCACCGACCGCTTCGCCGAGCTCGGCATCACCGTCTCCCCGCGGGTCTTCGGGACGCCGGCGGCGCGGCGCGGGTGGGCGTGATGCTGCTCGCCGTCGGGCTGCTCGCCATCGCCGGCGCCCTGCTGCTGGTCGCCCTCGTCGTCGTGCCCGCCGGTCCGCGCCGGGTGCCGCTGTCCCGCCTGGACCCGACCGTCGCGCCGCCGGCGTCGCCGCTGGCCGGCGCGTCGGCCGCGGCCGGAGCCGCGGTGGAGCGCGCGCTGGCCCGCCGCGGGCTGGTGGCCCGCGGCAGCGCCGCCCTGGAGCGGGCCGGGGTGGCCATGGCGCTGCCGGACGTCGTGCTGCTGGCCGGCCTGGCCGCCGTCGTGCTCGGCGTCCTCGGCCTGCTGCTCGGCGGGGTGCTGCTGGCCGTGCCGCTGGCCGTCGCCGTCCCGCTGGCCGCGCGGGTGGTGGTCCGGTTCCGCACCGGGCGCCGGCAGGCCGCCTTCGCCGACGCCCTCGACGACTCGCTGCAGCTGATGGCCTCCAGCCTGCGGGCCGGGCACAGCCTGCTGCGCGCGGTGGACGCGGTGTCCCAGGAGGCCGCGGCGCCGACGTCGGAGGAGTTCGCCCGCATCGTCAACGAGACGCGGGTGGGCCGCGACCTCGGCGACGCCCTGGACGAGGTCGCCGAGCGGATGGGCAGCGACGACTTCCGCTGGGTCGCCCAGGCGATCGGCATCCACCGCGAGGTCGGCGGCAACCTGGCCGAGGTCCTGGACACCGTCGGGCACACCATCCGCGAGCGCAACGCCATCCGCCGGCAGGTCAAGGCGCTGTCGGCCGAGGGCAAGCTGTCCGCGGTCGTGCTGATGAGCCTGCCGTTCGGCATCGTCGCGTTCCTCGCGGTGAGCAACCCCGCCTACCTGTCCGGGTTCACCGAGAGCCCGGTCGGCTGGGGCATGGTCGCGGCCGTCGTCGTGCTGCTCACCGTCGGCGGGCTGTGGCTGCGCGCGACGGTGCGGATCCGGTTCTGATGCTGCCCGCCCCCGTGCTGGCGGCCGCGCTGGCCGTCGCCCTCGCCGTCCCGCTGCTGGGCTGGGCGCTGCTGGCCCACCCGCAGGACGCCGCCGCCCGGACCCGGGAGAACCTGACCCGCGGCCTCGACCTGCCCGGCGCCGTCGCCGTCCCGGCCCGGGCCCGGCTGCTGCCCCGGCTGGCCCGCGCGCTCACCCCGGCCGGCACCGTGGCCCGGCTCAACCGGCTGGCCGGCGCCGCCGGGCGCCCCGCCGAGTGGCCGCTGCCCCGGCTGGTCGCCGCCAAGCTGGTGCTGGGGCTGGTCGCCGCGGCGCTCGGCGTGCTGGTGGTCTCGGCCCGGCCCGGCCCGCTGACCGTGGTCATGGCCGTCGTCGTCACCGCCGTGGCCCACGTCGTGCCCGAGCTGCTGCTGTACAGCCGCGGGCAGGAGCGGCAGCAGGCGATCGCGCTGGAGCTGGCCGACACCCTCGACCAGATGACCATCGCGGTGGAGGCCGGACTCGGCTTCGAGGCCGCGATGGCCCGTGCCGGGCGCAACGGCCGCGGCCCGCTCGCCGAGGAGCTGGTGCGCACGCTGCAGGACATCGCCGTCGGCCAGCCCCGCCGGGAGGCCTACCTGGCGCTGGCCGACCGGACCGCGGTGCCGGACCTGCGCCGGTTCATCCGCGCGGTCGTGCAGGCCGACGCGTACGGCGTCTCGATCGCCGACGTGCTGCGCACGCAGGCGGCCGAGATGCGGCTCAAGCGGCGGCAGCGGGCCGAGGAGAAGGCGATGCAGATCCCGGTCAAGGTGATCTTCCCGCTGATCCTGTGCATCCTGCCGACGCTGTTCATCGTGCTGCTCGGCCCGGCCGCCCTCGACATCGCCGGGGCCTTCGGCGGGCAGTGAGACGTCGTCGGTCAGGGGTGCAGCGGACGACGGACCATGTCGTGACTGGCCAGGACCTCGACGAGGAAGTCCGACGCCGCCCGCGCCACCTCGGGCACCTCGTCGGCAGGGCAGTCCTGCAGCACCTCGAGGAGCAGGTCGTGGTGCACGCGGACGATGTCCAGCAGGCTCAGCGCCGTGCCCAGGGTGCCGCGGCCCAGGGACCAGCCGGCGGCGAGCGCGGACTCCCCCGGGCGGGCCAGGTACCGCAGGAACGCGGCGCGGTAGTTGCGGCGCAGGTCGGCCTCCGCACTCATGGCCGCTGCGCCGTGGGGTCACGCGCGCCCCGGTCCAGCTCCGCCAGTCCCTCCTCCAGGTCCAGTGCGGTGACCACCCGGCCGGTGTCCATGCCCAGCTGGACCATGGCGAACGCGACGTCCGGTTGGATCCCGACGATCACGGTCACCGCCCCGCGCAGCCGGGCCATCTCGGCCATGTCCCGCAGCGTCCGGGAGGCGAAGGAGTCCAGGACGTCGAGGGCGGCCACGTCGATGACCACCCCGCGTGCCCGGTCGGAGCCGATCCGTTCCACGAGGTCGTTCTGGAAGCGCACCAGCTGGGAGTCGTCCAGGGCGGTGTGGACGGACGCGATCAGGTACGGGCCCTGCCGCAGGATCGAGAACAGCCGCGGGCCGTCGTTCACGGCCCACCGTTCCCGTCCTCACGGGAGACCGCGTACCCCAGCAGCCGCTCGGCCTCCTCGAGGCCGCCCTGCAGGTCGCCGATGGTGTTCATCTTCGACAGGTCGACACCGATGGTGACCAGCGTCTGGGCGATCTCCGGGGACAGCCCGGTGATGATCACGCTGGCACCCATGAGCCGCGAGGCGTCGACCGTCCGCACCAGGTGGTTCGCGACGGACTCGTCGACGTCCGGGACGCCGGTGATGTCGACGACGACGACCTTGGCCCGGTGGGTCCGGATGCCGCTGAGCAGCTGCACCGTCAGCTGCCGGGCCCGCTCCCGGTCGAGCACCCCGATGATCGGCAGGATCAGCAGCCGCTCACGGACCGGCAGCACCGGGGTCGACAGCTCGCGGATGGAGTCCTGCTGCTGCCGGATGACCCGCTCGCGCTCCTCCACGAAGGAGACGGCCACGGTGTTGGCGATGCGGTTGGCCGCCGGCTCGTAGGCGTCGAGCACCCGGTTGAGCAACGCGAAGTCGCGCTGGTACTTCTCGAACAGCGACCTGGCGAGGACGTCGCGCAGCAGGAGCACGATGCCGACGACCTCGTGGGTCTCCACGCCCCGCGGGATGATCCGCTCGGAGAGGTCGCGGGCGTAGTGCTGCAGTGCCTCCACGCTGCCGGTCTCCAGGACCTCGACGTAGTTGTCGTAGACGAGCGTGGTCTCGGCGGACATCTCCTGAGCGGTCATCGCCTGCAGGAGGTGCGCCTCCCGGATGCGGCCGACCCACTCCTGACGGAGCCGGGTGCGGTGCTCCCGCAGGTGCGCCACCAGCTGCGGGAGGAGGTCCTCCTCGTCGAGGGCGCGCGGGGGGCCCGTCGGAGCCACGGTCGCGCTCGGGTCCTCGTACCTGGTCATGCCTCTCCCCGCCACCTCGTCATCGTCACCGTCGTGCCGCGGCCGATCTCGGAGACCACCGCGAACTCGTCCATCAGCCGCCGTGCGCCCGGCAGCCCCAGCCCAAGCCCCCGGTAGGTGCTGTAGCCGTCCTGCAGCGCCTGTTCGACGTCCGGGATCCCGGGGCCCGCGTCGCGGGCGACGATGGAGATCCCCGTCCTCGGCTCCTGCAGCTCCGCGACGACCACCTCGCCGGAGTCGGCGAAGCGCACGATGTTGCGGGTCATCTCCGACACCGCCGTGGCGATCAGCGTGACGTCGGTGGCGGAGAACCCCAGCCGGGTCGCCACCTCCCGGGCGGCCTGCCGGGCGGCCACGACGTCGGCATCGGTGCGCACGGCGACGCGCACCGCGTCGTCCCGGGAGCGCCCGCGTCCCATGAGGGGCTCGGAGAGTCGCGCGCACAGGTCGCACTCCAGCATGTGGCGGGCGGCGTCGACCTCCCGTTGGCGACGGCGGTCGCCGCCGGAGATGGCGAGCAGCACCGGACGGCAGCGCTCCGTGGGCGGCTCCGCCCGCTCGGAGACGAGCAGGTACTCCACCCGCAACCGGGCGCGGGTGCGGTTGAGCTGGGCGGCCACCGCACCGGCGGTGGAGCCGAGCTCGGCCGCCAGCGACCGGGTGTCCTGACCGGACACCTCGTGGGCCAGCAGCGTCGTCCGCTCGCGGTCGGAGAGCCGGGTCAGTGCCTCCGCGACGGCGGTGCGGTCCTCGCGGGCGAGGACGTCCTCGTCGGGCGCCTGCGGAGGCCGCAGGTCGACGACGCGGTGCTGGTGCCGTCGCTGTCGGTCCTGGTCCCGCCACATCGAGGCGACCGTGTTGCGCGCCGTCACGATCGCGTAGGGCTCCAGCAGCCCCGGCTCCACGCGGCCGGCGGCGGCGAGGACCCGGGTCAGCGTCTCCTGGACCAGGTCGTCGGCGGTCGCCGGATCGGGGACGCGGGACGCGACGATCCGCCGGACCAGCGGGATGAGCGCTGCGACGTCCGCAGATCCGCGGTCGCCTGCCCCGCTCTCCACCGGCTCGCCGGACACCACCCGCGAGACGGTACGCCCGGGGACCCGGATGACCCCGCTCCCTGGACGCCCTCGCCTCCCCCGCATGACGAGGAGGCCGGGGATCGCGTCGGCCGGCCCCGCCGACGCGCCGGGACGCGGGGACCCCGTCCGGGCAGCGACGACACCGGACCGGAACGGGGAGGAGGGACCCGGCCGGGCCGGTCGTCCGCCCGGGCGGGCTCGTCATCCGCCCGGGAGGGCGACGTCTTCACGGGTGCGGTGCCGTACTCCCTCCGGCCAGAGGCGCCGGGCCGGCACACGAGCAAGGAGGCTCCCCCTGATGAACACATGGGCACGCAAGGCCGTCGTCCCCGTCTTCGCCGCCGCCGCCGTGGTGGCCGCTGCCACCCCCGCCGCCGCACAGCAGCAGGACGGCCTGGTCAACGTCGCCGTGGGCGACGTGACGGTCCTCGAGGAGGTCAGCATCGGGGTGGCGGCCCAGCTCGCGGCCCAGGTGTGCGGTGTCGACGTCGGGCCGGTCGCCGTCCTCGGCACGGCCGTGGACCGCAGTGGCGCCGACCGCACCGTCTGCGAGAGCGACCAGGGGGACGTGGTGCTCACCCAGAACTGAGCACCACCGGCCGGCGGGCCCCGACCCTGTCCGCCGGCCGGCCCGGCTCCCCGCATGGGACGCCGCGGGCAGTGCGGGGCGACGGGGGGTGGGCCCGGATCAGCCGGTGGAGCGGGGCTGGGCGGGGTTGGTCGGGTCGCCGTGGGACGGCGGGTTGACCGGCGGGCCCGACGTCGCCGCGGACACCTTCGAGCCGCCGGCTGCCTGCGCCGGGTCGTCCGCGGCCGGGGTGGCCGGGTCGCCGCCGGAGGGCTGGGCGCCGTCGCGCAGGTCCGCCAGCCGGGCCTCCATGATCGTCACCACCTGCAGCCGGTCGGCGTGCGCCCGCTCGTACGCCAGCAGCGTCTCCAGCCCGGCGGCGTCGAGGGTGCGGATCCGCGACGCGAGCCCCTGCACGGGGAGGTGGTCGTAGTCGGGCAGCGGCAGTTGGTCGTGCTCGGTCATGGCCGGTCCACCTACCCCCGGCCCGCCGGATCACACCGGGTGTGAGGGCACGGCCGGTGGGTAGGCGGCGGGGGAGACCCGGCGTCCGGGAGTCCGGCGCCGACGAGCCCACCGCGATCGAGGAGTGCTCCCACCCCCATGGACGTGTCCTTCCTGGCGCCGGTGTTCGCCGCCCCTGGGCCGTACGCCACGGTGTGCGCCGACGTCACGCACACCACCGAGAACGCCGACACCGAGCTGGAGCTGAAGGTCCGCGCCATCACCGAGCAGCTCGAGGGGCAGGGGGCGCCGGAGCCGGTCGTGCAGGCCGTCCGGGACCGGCTGCTCGAGGGCAACGAGGGCGGGGAGGCCGGCACCCTGCGCGGCCGCGCCGTGGTCGTGGCCGCCGACGGGTCCGTGGTGCTCGACGAGGTGCTCGCCGACGTGCCGCGCGACCCGGTCGTCGAGTGGGCCGCGCAGCCGCACCTGCTGCCCGTCCTGCGCCAGCTGGCCGGTCGCGTCCCGCACGCCGTGGTCATCACCGACCGGGCCGGCGCCGACGTCTCCGTGGCCTCCCTGGCCGGGCACCCCGAGCTCGAGCAGCAGGTCGAGGGCCGGACCTTCCACATGCGGAAGGTCAAGGTCGGCGGGTGGGCGCACAACACCTACATGCACACCGCCGAGAACCAGTGGGAGGAGAACGCCGGCCTGGTCGGCGACGAGCTCTCCTCGCTGGCCCGGCGGCTGCCGCTGCGCTTCGTGCTGGTGGCCGGCGACGTCCGCGCCCGGCAGATCCTGACCGACACGGCGAAGGGCACCTGGGCCGACCTGGTCGTGACGACCGACGAGGGCGGCCGGGCGGCCGGCGCCGACCGCGAGGTGGTCCAGCGGCGCGCCGCCGAGCTCGTCGCCGAGTACGAGGCGCACGACGAGGCCGACGCGGTGGAGAAGATCCAGTCCGCGGCCGCGCACGGGCTGGCGGTCACCGGCACGCCATCGGTCGTCGAGGCGCTGCGCAAGAGCCAGGTCGAGACACTGGTGCTCGCCGACCGGCCGGACGACGAGGAGCTGGTCGTCGGCCCCGACCCGCTGCTGCTCGGCACCGGGCAGGGCGACATGGAGGCCCTCGGCGTCCAGGACGCGCAGTCCGTGCCCGCCGACCGGGCGCTGGTCGCCGCGGCCGTGGCCAGCGACGCCGGCGTGGTCGTCGTCCCCCGCTCGGCGATGCCCGGCGACATCCCCGTGGCGGCGATCCTCCGCTACACCGACGACTCGACCCCGAAGGCGCAGTGACCGACATGACCGATCCCCACCAGCCGGGCACGCCGGCCGGCACCTCCTCCGGCGACGTCGACCGTCGCGCCGCCATCGCCGAGGCCCTCGGCAAGGAGGTCTGGCCGGCCGACCGGGACACCCTCGTGGCCCGGGCCCAGGAGGCAGGCGCCCTCGATGGCGTGCTGGCCGACCTGCGCCGGCTGCCGTCGGGCCAGCAGTTCGCCAACGTGCAGGACGTCGCGCGGGCGCTGGGCATCGGCACCGAGCAGCAGCGGTTCTGACGTGACGACGCACAAGGAGCCCAGTCCCGAGGCGCGGGCCAACGTCACCCGGCACAACGTCGAGACGCGGACCAACCCGGTGCTGCCCGAGGAACGGGATGCCGGCCTGGAGGAGCGGGCCGCCGAGCTGATCCTGGCCGAGTCGGAGGAGCGGACGCTGCACCCCGACCCGGACGACGCCCAGGGCGGCCACCGGCGGTCCGAGGACACCGCGGACCTGCCCTGAGCGCGCACGAGCACACCGTCCAGCTGCGCTGGTCGGACCCGGACTCCCTCGGCCACGTCAACCACGCGCGGGCGCTGAGCCTGATCGAGGACGCCCGGCTGGCGATGGCCGAGGGCGACCGCGGGGTCATCCTGGCCCGGCTGGAGGTCGACTACCTGCGGCAGCTGTACTACCGGGTGGGCGAGCGGCTGTGCGTGCGCAGCACGGTCACCCGGCTGGGCACCCGGTCGCTCACCGTCCACCAGGAGCTGCTGCAGGACGACGCGGTCGCCCTCCGCGCGGACGTCGTCATGGTGCTGTTCGACTTCGACACCGACACCAGCCGGCCGATGACCGACGCCGAGCGCGCGCACTGGTCCCGCTACGCCGAGACCTGAGGTGACGTTCTTCCCCGGGTTCGAGGAACTCCGGGTCGACGGGGCGGACGGCGTCCGGCTGCGGGTGCGTGTCGGTGGTTCCGGTCCGCCGGTGGTGCTGCTGCACGGGCACCCGCGGACCCACACCACCTGGCACCGCGTCGCCCCGTTGCTGGCCGCGGCGGGGCACACCGTCGTGTGCCCGGACCTGCGCGGGTACGGCCGGTCGTCGAAGCCGCCGACCACCGACGACCACGCTCCCTACTCCAAGCGGGCGATGGCCGGTGACGTGGTGGCGATGGCGCGTGGCCTGGGCCTCGGGCGCTTCGCCGTCGTCGGGCACGACCGGGGCAGCTACGTCGCGCTCCGGACCGCACTGGACCACCCGGACGCGGTCACGCACCTGGCCGTCCTCGACTGCATCCCGATCGTGGAGCACCTGGACCGCGCCGACGCACGGTTCGCCGCAGCGTGGTGGCACTGGTTCTTCTTCGCCCAGCCCGACAAGCCCGAGCGCGCCATCCTCGCCGACCCCGACGCCTGGTACGGGGGAGACCCCGCGGCGATGGGGGTGCAGAACCACGCCGACTTCCGGGCCGCGGTGCGCGACCCGGCCGTGGTGCGGGCCATGCTCGAGGACTACCGGGCCGGGGTCACCGTCGACCGGGCCGCCGACGAGGCCGACCGGGCCGCTGGACGGCGGGTCGCCTGTCCGACGCTGGTGCTGTGGTCGGCGCACGACGACCTCGAGCAGTTGCACGGCGACCCACTGCACATCTGGGCGGGCTGGGCGGACGACCTGCGCGGTGGCGGGCGGGTCGACAGCGGTCACCACATGGCCGAGGAGGCCCCCGGACAGGTGGTCGCCGCGCTCGTCCCGTTCCTCGCCGGGTGATCCCGGGTACGGCAGGGAGCATGCCGAAGACGACGAAGAGCGGGGACGCCAAGCAGGACGAACTCCCCAGCACGCTGCAGCGGTCCGACGAGAAGGCCCAGCGCACCTTCGCCAAGGCGCACGACTCGGCGGCGGACTCCTACGACGACGAGCGGCGCGCCAACCAGGTGGCCTGGGCCGCGGTCAAGCACACCCACGAGAAGGTCGGCGACCACTGGGAGCCGAAGGACCACAAGGGCCCGTCGGACGACCAGGCCGCCGGCGGCCGGGACACCGACCGGGAGACCAAGGGCGGCGTCGACGCGAACGCCACCAAGGAGCACCTGATGGAGCTCGCCCGGCGGCTGGACGTCAGCGGCCGGTCGACGATGAGCAAGGAGGAGCTGGTCGACGCCGTCAAGAAGGCCAGCGACAGGGAGACCCGCAGGGCGCGGGAGAGCTGAGGGCCGCTCAGGTGGCGGGGATGAGCAGCAGCTCGATCTGCCGCTCGCCGAGGTAGCGCACGCCCTCCCCGGTCAGGGCCACGCCTTCCTCCAGCGCCATGCGCACCGGTTGCCCGCCCCACTCGGGCACCGGCACCCGCACGCACAGCTCCAGGGCGTAGACGGTGTCCGGGCACAGCACGCGGTCACCGGCGCCGGGGACACCGCGCTGGTCGTCCCAGCGGCCGATCGCCGGCCCGGCCCCGTGCCCGTGCACGCCCACCGGGTGGGAGTAGATGTCGCCGTCGATCCCCTCGGCCGCGGCGGCGCGCCGGGCCGCGGCCAGCACCTCGTTCCCGGTGCGGCCGGCGACCAGCTCCGCGGTCGTGAGGTCCTGCAGCCGGTTGCCGACGGCCAGCGCCCGCCGCAGCCCCGCCGGCGCGTCGGTCTCCCCGGGCCGCAGCACGTACCCGTTGCGCTGGCTGTCGGTCTTCAGCCCCAGGCTGCCCAGCCCGACGTCGCAGTGCACCAGGTCGCCCGGCTGCACCGGCTCGTCGTAGCCGACGGCGGGCAGGAGCGTCCCCTGGCGGCGCAGCGGCGGCACCCCGGCGCGCTGCAGGTCGACCACGGGGTGGAACCACGGCTCGCAGCCGAGGTCGGCCAGCCGCTGGCGCAGCCACCAGGCGAGGTCGGTGGCGGTGGAGACGCCGGCGGTCAGGACGGCGGGGGAGAAGGCCTCCTCGACCACCTCCACCACCCGACGGTTGAGGCCGTCCATCGTGGCGATCTCCTCGGGCAGCCGCGTCTCCAGCCACCCGACGGCGAGGTCCTCCGCGGACACCAGCCGGTCGGCCCAGGGGCCCAGCGCCTCGGTGACCTGCTGGTGCTCGGTGTGCGACAGGCCGTCGGCGAGCGCGGAGTCCGCCGACACGTCGACGCCGATCCGCCGCGGCGCCGCCTGCTCCACGAAGCGCCGCACCTCGGCCCACTGGGAGTCCTCGGTCCGTCCCCGCCCGTCGTCCTCCGGTGACCAGGCCGGGAGGAACTGCCCCACCGGGTACCGGGAGACCGCGGCCGCGGTGACGCCGTCGTCGCTGCGGTGCAGCACCAGGATCGTGCGCCGGCGGGCCGACAGCCAGGTCGCCGGCAGCAGCGTGGCCAGCACAGGGTCCTCGTTGTACTCGCGGCCGACCACCAGCCACAGGTCGATGCCGGCCCGGTCCATCAGGTCGGGCAGCAGGTCCAGCAGGCGCTGGGTGAGCCACCGGTCGCGGACGTCGGCCTGCTCGCGGAGCGGCAGGGGCACCGTCCGGGTCGGGTCCGGCGCGACGAGCGGCATGGGAAGAGTGGAGCAGACAACCGCCGTCCCCACCGGGCGAGCCGGAGTCAGCCGGCCGCCCGGCTGGGCGGCGGGACGCTGTCGTGCCGCCGCGCGGTGCGCTGCCGCGGCAGGACGGCGGCCACCCGGTCACGCCCGGCCTGCTTGGCCTCGTACATGGCGCCGTCGGCCCGGTCGACCAGCCGCCACATCGCCGCCGCGGCGTCCTCGCCGTCCACCGGCCGGGTCAGCGCGACCCCGATCGAGGCGGTCACCGTGTGCCCGCCACCCGAGCGGCTGGCGGCCACCGCCCCCCGGAGCCGCTCGGCCAGCCGGCGTGCCTCGACCGGGTCGCCGACCAGTCCGAGCACGATCATCTCCTCGCCGCCCGTGCGCGCCAGCACGTCGTTCGGGCGCACGCTGGCCGCCAGGGAGGCCGCCACCGCCTGCAGCACGGCGTCGCCGGCGGCGTGCCCGTGGGCGTCGTTGAGCTGCTTGAAGTGGTCGAGGTCCAGGACCATCGCGACCACCTGGGACCCCTCCCGGCGCGCCTGCCGCCACACCCGCGGCGCCTGCTCGACGAGCACCCGCCGGTTGGCCAGCCCGGTGAGCGGGTCCTGGTGGGACAGCGCCCGGGTGGCCTCCAGCAGCCGCTGCACCCGGCGGCGCAGCACGTGGACGCCGGCGGCCGCCGCGTTGAGGATCCCGGAGTTCACGGCCACCTGGACGGCGAGGGCCAGCGGGTCGTCGTAGCTGCCCCACATCCCCAGCAGGCAGGCCAGCACGATGGCCGCCATGTTGACCCCGAGCATCCCCGGGCCCAGGAACCAGGCCGCGACGAACGCCGGGAACAGCAGCATCAGCGGGGTGGCGTAGCGGACCGGGTCCTCGATGCACAGCGCGATGACGACGTAGACCAGGTCGCCGAGCAGCACCAGCCCGAAGGTCTCCCACCGGCCCACCCGCCGGAAGACGCCCAGCCACGCCGCCAGGGCCATCAGCAGCAGCATCGTGCCGCCGTACACCCAGCGGGAGGTGCCCTCGCGCAGCACCCCGTCGACGAGCAGGTTGAGCAGCCCCATGGTCGCGCCCAGGAACAGCAGCCCGGCGAGGGTGAGCGCGGCGACCTGGCGCTCGACCCCGCGACCGGCATCGAGGTCGGTCGCCCGCCGCCGTGTGTCGGTGCCCTTGCGTCGCCCCCCGGTCACGAGGTGCAGCATGCCGTACACAGGTGGTTGTCAGGGAGTCCCCGACCATCACCGGGACGAGCGGTCCCGGCCACCGGGACGCTCGACGGCGCGCCCGGCCGGTGCCAGGGTGACGGCCGTGTCCCACCCCGGACCCGGCAGGGTCGTGGACCTGGGCGGGGCCCGGGGACGACCGAGGAGGAGGCGCACGTGGCGCAGGGACCGTGGTTCTACTGCCTCAAGCACCACACCGTCGAGGACCGGGACGGTTGCGCCGAGCGGCACCGTCTCGGTCCGTACGAGACCCGCGAGGAGGCCGAGCACGCGCTGCAGTCGGTGGCCGAGCGCGAGGAGCGGCTGACCGCGGAGGACCGCCGCTGGCGGGACGAGTGACGACGGGCCCCGCCCCGATCCCGCGCGGGCCCGGGACGGGACCCTGACGCGGGGCCGTTCCAGTCCGTCACCAGGGGGCATGATCGGCGGGACGCCGGGCGGTCCGGCGGCGGGAGGTGGCACGTGTCGGACGCACGCTCGGTGGAGGACCTGGTCGTCGGGGTGCTCGGCGGCACCGGTCCGCAGGGCCGGGGGCTCGCCGTCCGGCTGGCCGCGGCCGGGCAGCGGGTGCTGCTGGGCTCCCGCGAGGCCGGCCGGGCCGGTGAGGTGGCCGCCCAGGTCGCCGAGCGGGCGGCCGCGGCGTCCGGGGGCGGTGAGGTCTCCGTCACCGGCGGCGTCAACCTCGACGTCGCCGGCGCGGCCGACCTGGTGATCGTCGCCGTCCCCTACTCCGGGCACGCCGACACCCTGGCCGGGATGGCCACGCCGCTGGCCGGGAAGGTCGTCGTCGACTGCGTCGTCCCGATGGCCTTCGACGAGCTCGGCGCCTACGTGCTCGACGTGCCCGAGGGCTCGGCGGCCCAGCAGGCCGCGGCGCTGCTGCCCGACTCGCACGTGGTCGGCGCCTTCCACCACCTGTCCGCGCGGCTGCTCGAGGACCTCTCCACGCCCACCCTGGACGGCGACGTGATGGTCGTCGGCGACGTCCGCGAGGCCACCGACACCGTGCAGGCGCTGGCCGGCCGGCTGCCCGGCATGCGGGGCATCTACGCCGGCCGGTTGCGCAACGCCCGCCAGGTGGAGGCGCTCACCATCAACCTGGTGTCGGTGAACCGCCGCTACAAGGCCCACGCCGGCATCCGCGTCACCGACGTCTGAGCCCCGGCGCCCTCTGCGGGCGGGATCCGGGCCCTGCGGGCGGGATCAGGCCCGCAGGCCCCGGAACCCGGGCGCAGCGCGGACCGCCCGGTGTCCACAGCCGGGTCCGCCGTCCACCGGTCACCGCGCGGCCCGCCCCCCGCGGCACCGGTGGACCACCGTGGCGCCATGGACCCGTGGCTGCCCCCCGACCTGCTGCTCCGCCGCGCCGCACTGCGCAGGGGCTGGTCGGACGAGGAGATCGCCCGCGACCTGAGGACCGGCGCCCTCACCCGGCTCCGCCCCGGCGCCCACCTGCCCGACGCGTCCTCCGTGGACGCCGCGCGGCGGCACCGGCTGCTGGTCGCCGCGACGCTCGACGCCCTGCGCCGGCCGGCCGTGGTCAGCCACCAGTCCGCGGCGGTGCTGCTCGGCATGCCGCTGGGGGGTGCCGCTGGGGCGGGTGCACGTGACCCGGCGGCCACCGGCGTCCAGCGAGGTCGGCCGGTACCTGCGCTGCCACGTCGCCGCGCTGGCCGACGACGAGGTGGTCACCGTGGACGGCGTACCCGTCACCAGCCCCACCCGCACCGCGCTCGACCTGGCGCGGACCCTCCCGGCCGAGCCGGCCGTCGCCGCCCTCGATGCGGCGCTGCACGCCCGGCTGCTCGACCACGACCCGCTGGTGCAGGCGCTGCGGGGGATCGCCGGGACGCCGGGGTGCCGGTCCGCGGCCCCTCGGTGCGGTTCGCCGACGGGCGCAGCGGGAGCGTCCGCCCGCAGAGCAGGACAGCCGACGCCGCGGGCGGCTACTCGAAGGAGTGCTCGGGGCCGGGGAAGGTCCCGTTGCGCACCTCGTCGGCGTACTCGCGGGCCGCCCGCAGCAGCTCGCCGCGGAGGTCCGCGTACTTCTTCACGAACCGGGGCACCCGCCCGCCGGTCAGCCCGGCCATGTCCGGCCAGACCAGCACCTGGGCGTCGCAGTGCGGGCCGGCGCCGATGCCGATGGTCGGGATGGCCAGCTCCGCGGTCACCTTGGCGGCCAGCTCGGCGGGCACCATCTCCAGGACGACGGCGAACGCGCCGGCGTCCTGCACCGCGTGCGCGTCGGCCAGCAGCCGGTCGGCGCCCGCGCCGCGGCCCTGCACCCGGAAGCCGCCGAGGGCGTGCTCGCTCTGCGGGGTGAAGCCGATGTGCGCCATCACCGGGATGCCGGAGTCGTGCAGCAGCCGGATCTGCGGGGCCACCCGCTCCCCGCCCTCGAGCTTGACCGCCTGCGCGCCGCCCTCCTTCATCATCCGGACGGCGGTGCCGAAGGCCTGCTCCGGCGAGGCCTCGTAGCTGCCGAACGGCAGGTCGGCGACGATCAGCGAGCGCGTCGTCGAGCGGGTGACCGCCCGGGTCATCAGCAGCAGGTCCTCGACGGTGACCGGCACGGTCGAGGCGTGCCCGAGGACGACGTTGCCCGAGGAGTCGCCGACCAGCATCACCGGGATGCCGGCCTCCTCGAAGACCGTCGCGCTGGAGGTGTCGTAGGCGGTGAGCATCGCCCACCGTTCGCCGCGTTCCTTGGCCTGCTGCAGGTGGTGCACCCGCACCCGGGCGGTGGACCCGCCCCCGTAGAGCACCGACTCGGTCATGCCCTGGCTCCTTCGCGGACGGTGGGCAGGCTCTCCCGCCACCGGTTGGTGACGGGCAGCCGGCGGTCGCGGCCGAACGCCTTGAGCGAGATCTTGGTGCCGGGCGCGGACTGCCGGCGCTTGAACTCCGCGGCGTCCACCAGCCGCAGCACCCGGGCGACCACCTCCGGGTCGTGGCCCCGTTCCAGCAGCTGCGCCATCCCGAGGTCGCGGTCGACGTAGTCGGCGACGACCGCGTCGAGCTCCTCGTAGGAGGGCAGCGAGTCGCTGTCCACCTGCCCGGGCGCGAGCTCGGCCGACGGCGGCTTGTCGATGGAGTCCTGCGGGATCGGCTCGGTCTCCCCGCGCTCCCGGGCGTGCGCGTTGCGCCAGCGGGCGAGGTCCCACACCAGCGTCTTGGGGACGTCCTTGATGGGGGCGAACCCGCCGGCCGAGTCGCCGTAGAGCGTCGAGTAGCCGACGGCGATCTCGCTCTTGTTGCCGGTGGTCAGCAGCAGGTGGCCGTGCTGGTTGGACAGCCCCATGAGCAGCGTGCCGCGCACCCGCGCCTGCAGGTTCTCCGCCGCCACCCCGGACAGCTCCACCGAGGAGTGGTAGGCGTCGACCATCGGCGCGATCGGGACGACCGACCAGTGCAGCCCGGTGCGCCGCGCCAGGTCCTCGGCGTCGGCGAGGGAGTGCTCGCTGGAGTACCGGGACGGCAGGCCGACGCCGTGCACCCGGTCGGCGCCCAGCGCGTCGACTGCCAGCGCCGCGCAGACCGCGGAGTCGATGCCGCCGGACAGCCCGAGCACCACCGACGGCATGCCGTTCTTGTCGATGAAGTCCCGCAGCCCCACGACCAGCGCCCGCCAGACCTCCTCGTGGTCCGGCAGCGGCCCGGTCAGCACCGCCGGCCGGGGGTCGAACGCCGGCACCGGGTCCTCGGACAGCACGTGCCGGGTCACCGTCATCGGCCCGATCCGGCCCGCGCGCCGCTCGGGGACGGCCGACGGGTCGATCGACAGGTCGACGCACATCAGGTGCTCGACGAACTGCGGCGCGCGGCCCAGCAGCTCGCCGTCCGCCGCCACGGCCAGCGAGTCGCCGTCGAAGACCAGCTCGTCCTGGCCGCCCACCTGGTTGCAGTAGACGACCGTCGCGCCCGCCTCGGCCGCGCGGCGGCGGACCAGCGGCAGGCGCAGGTCGTCCTTGGCCCGCTCGTAGGGCGAGGCGTTGGGGGACAGGACGACGTCGACGCCGGCCTGCCCGGCGACCGCGCACGGCCCGCCCTCGACCCACAGGTCCTCGCAGACGGTCAGCGCCAGGTCCACGCCGTGCAGCCGCACCACGGGCAGCTCGGTGCCGGGCACGAAGTAGCGGGCCTCGTCGAAGACGCCGTAGTTGGGCAGGTGCCGCTTGTAGTAGCGCACGACGACCTCGCCGCCGTGCAGCAGGGCCGCGGCGTTGCGCGGGGCGCCGCGGCGCGGGTTGGCGTCGGCCGGGCGGTCGTCGTCCCCGGGCATCGACTCCGCCGGTGCCGGGCCCGGCCCCTCGGTGTGCGCGAGGTAGCCGACGACGACCGCGACCCCGCCCAGGCCCCGGGCGTCCAGGTCGGCCGCCAGGTCGACCAGCGCGGTCTCGCTGGCGCGCGCGAAGGACTCGCGCAGCACGAGGTCCTCGGCCGGGTAGCCGGTCAGCGTCATCTCGGGGAACACGACGACGTGCGCGCCGGCGCCCGCGGCGTCGGCCGCCCAGCGGGTCACCAGGGCGGCGTTGCCCTCGACGTCGCCCACGCGGGTGTCGACCTGGGCCAGGGCCACTCGGAGCTGCACGGGTCCGGTCACGCGTCCATCCTCGTCCGCGTCGGCGGCGAGCGGCCAGGCGGGGCCGCGGCGCGGTCACCGGTGTGTCCACGGCGCGGACCGGGCAGGCTGGGGGCGGACGTCACCTGACCGAAACGAGTGGACACGATCATGGCGAGCATGGACCGACAGCAGGAGTTCGTCCTGCGCACCCTCGAGGAACGCGACATCCGCTTCGTGCGGCTGTGGTTCACCGACGTCTCCGGCTACCTCAAGGCCGTGGCCGTGGCGCCGGCGGAGATCGAGGCGGCCTTCGCGGAGGGCATCGGCTTCGACGGCTCGGCGATCGAGGGCTTCGCCCGCGTCTACGAGTCCGACATGCTGGCCAAGCCCGACCCGGGCACGTTCCAGGTGATGCCCTCGGCCAAGGGGCAGCCCAGCGACACCGCCCGCATGTTCTGCGACCTCACCCTGCCCGACGGGTCGCCGTCCTGGGCCGACCCCCGGCACGTGCTGCGCCGGGCGCTGTCCAAGGCCGCGGACATGGGGTTCACCTTCTACACCCACCCCGAGGTCGAGTTCTTCCTGCTCAAGGACCTCCCCACCGACGGCCACCCGCCCGAGCCGGCCGACAACGGCGGCTACTTCGACCTGTCCACCCACAACGTCGCCCACGACTTCCGCCGGGAGGCGGTCTTCGCGCTGGAGGCGATGGGCATCTCGGTGGAGTTCAGCCACCACGAGGTGGCGCCCGGCCAGCAGGAGATCGACCTGCGCTACGCCGACGCGCTGTCGATGGCCGACAACATCATGACGCTGCGGCACGTCGTCCGGGAGGTGGCACTGGCCCAGGGCGTGCACGCCACCTTCATGCCCAAGCCGTTCACCGACCTGGCCGGCTCGGCGATGCACACCCACCTGTCGCTGTTCGAGGGCGACGGCAACGCCTTCCACGACCCGGCCGACCCGATGCGCCTGTCGGCCACCGGCAAGCAGTTCATCGCCGGGCTGCTCACCCACGCCAAGGAGTACACCGCCGTCACCAACCAGACGGTGAACTCCTACCGGCGGCTGCTGGCCGGCACCGAGGCGCCGACGGCGGCGACCTGGGGGCGGGCCAACCGCTCGGCGCTGGTGCGGCTGCCCTCCTACAAGCCGAACAAGGGGCAGTCGGCGCGGGTGGAGGTGCGCTCGCCGGACTCCGCGTGCAACCCCTACCTGACCTTCGCGGTCCTGCTCGCCGCCGGGCTGCGGGGCATCGAGAAGGGCTACGAGCTCACCGCCGAGGCCGAGGACGACGTCTGGTCGCTCACCGACACCGAGCGCCGCGCGGCCGGCTACGAGGACCTGCCGGTGTCCCTCGGCGAGGCGCTCACCGCGATGCAGGGCAGCGAGCTGGTCGCGGAGACCCTCGGCGAGCACGTGTTCGAGTTCTTCCTGCGCAACAAGTGGGCCGAGTGGAACGCCTATCGGCAGAACGTGACCCCCTGGGAGCTCACCCGCTACCTGCCCGGCCTGTAGCGGCCGGGACCGGCCCGGGCCGGGAACTACGCTCGGCGCCATGCCCGGCGCCCCCGCCCGCCTGCTCGTCGTCGTCCCCTCCGAGACCGACCCGCCCGCGCGGCTGGGCGGCTGGCTGGCGCGGGCCGGGCTGGAGCTCGACGAGCGGCACCTGGGCACCGGCGACCCGCTCCCGGCGACCCTGGACGGCGCCGACGGGCTGCTGGTCCTTGGCGGCCCGCAGTCGGCGCTGGACGACGAGGCGACCAGCCCCGAGCTGACCGGCGTCCGCCGGCTGCTCGCCGAGGCGCTGCGGGCCGACCTGCCGACCCTGGCCGTCTGCCTGGGCGCCCAGCTGCTGGCCGAGGTCGGCGGTGGCCGGGTCCGGGAGGGCGTCGAGGGGCCGGAGGTGGGCGCCACCCTGGTCGCCAAGCGGGACGCCGCGGACGCCGACCCGCTGTTCGGCCCGCTGCCGATGACCCCCGACGTCATCCAGTTCCACCACGACGAGATCGCCGAGCTGCCGCGCGGGGCCACCCTGCTGGCCAGCAGCCCCGTGTACGCCCACCAGGCCTACCGCGTGGGCCGGCACGTGTACGGCGTGCAGTTCCACATCGAGACGACGCCGGAGGTCGTCGAGGAGTGGGCCACCCGCGACACCGTCGGCGTGGCCGCCAGCCGCCTCGACCAGGAGACGGTCATCGCCCGCTCCACGGCGGTGCACCCCGACCTCGAGGAGGTGTGGGCGCCGTTCGCCGCTCGCTTCGCCGACCTCGTCCGCAGCCGTGCCCGCTCAGGGGCGGCCACGCCGTGACCGCCGGCGCACCGGAGGTCCCCCGACGGGCCGTCGTCCGGCTGGTGCGCTTCGGCTTCGTCGACGGCGAGCGGGCCGCCCGGCTGCTGTCCGAGCCCGCGATGGGACTGTGGGACCTCGAGCGCAACGAGCCGGCCGACCCCGAGGCCGGCCCGGTCGTGGCGGCCGTCGCCCGCACCGGCGACCCCGACCTCGCCGTCCGGTCGCTGCGCCGGCTGGTGGAGGCGCTGGACGCCGCCGACCCCACCGGCGGCTCGGCCGCCGCCCTGCTCGCCCGGCTGCGCGGATCGGCGCTGCTGCGCTCCCGGCTGCTCGCCGTCCTCGGCGCCAGCTCCGGCCTCGCCGACCACCTGGCCGCCCACCCCGCCGACTGGGCCGTCCTCGACGACGACGACGGCCGCGGCCCCGCCCGGCCCACCCCGCAGGCGCTGCAGCGGCAGATGCTCGCCGCCGTCGGCGCCGACCCCGACGACCCGCCGTGGGGCGTGCGGCTGGGCCGCGGCGCGCCGGACGCCTCCCCCCAGCGGGTCGCCGGCCTGCGGGAGGCCTACCGCCGCGCGGTGCTGTCCCTGGCCGGCCGCGACCTCGGCGAGGGCCTGCCCGCCGAGGACGTCGCCGCCGAGCTCGCCGACGTCGCCGCCGCCGTGCTGACCGCCGGCCTGGCCGTCGCGGTCGCCGAGCAACCCGCCGACGCCGCCGCCTGCCGGCTGGCCGTCATCGGGCTGGGCAAGTGCGGCGGCCGGGAGCTCAACTACGTCAGCGACGTCGACGTGGTCTTCGTCGCCGAGCCGGTCGACCCCGCGGACGCCGACCCCGCGCCCGCGCTGCGCAGCGCCACCCGGGTCGCCGCGGCGCTCATGCGCGTCTGCCGCGAGGCGGCCTGGGAGGTCGACGCGGCGCTGCGCCCCGAGGGGAAGGCCGGCGCGCTGGTCCGGACCCTGCACGGGCACGCCGCCTACTACCGGCAGTGGGCCAGCACCTGGGAGTTCCAGGCGCTGCTGAAGATGCGCCCGGTCGCCGGCGACCCCGACCTCGGCCGCGCCTACGTCGAGGAGCTGTTCCCCCTGGTGTGGCAGGCCGGCGAGCGGCCGGGCTTCGTCGCCGAGGTGCAGGCGATGCGCCGCCGGGTCCTGGACAACATCCCGCCCGCGCAGGCCGAGCGCGAGCTCAAGCTGGGCCGCGGCGGGCTGCGCGACGTGGAGTTCGCCGTCCAGCTGCTGCAGCTGGTGCACGGCCGGGTGGACGTGCGGCTCAGGGTCGGGGGGACCCTCCCCGGGCTGCACGCGCTGCGCGCCGGCGGGTACGTCGGCCGCGCCGACGCCGACACGCTGATCGCCTCCTACCGCTTCCTGCGCACCGTGGAGCACCGGCTGCAGCTGCTCCGGCTGCGCCGCACCCACCTGCTGCCCACCGACGACGCCCAGCTGCGCTGGCTGGCCCGCTCGCTGGGCTACAAGCCCGACCACCGGGGCGACGCGGTCGCCGTCCTGGACGCGGAGCTGTCCCTGCACACCCGCGAGGTGCGCCGGCTGCACGAGAAGCTCTTCTACCGGCCGCTGCTGTCGGCGGTGGCCAAGGTGCCGCCGGAGGCCGCGCAGCTGGGCTCGAAGGCCGCCGGCGACTGGCTGCGCGCGCTCGGCTTCGCCGACCCCGACGGGGCGCTGCGGCACATGGCCGCGCTCACCGGCGGGGTGTCCCGGTCGGCGTCGATGCAGAAGTACCTGCTGCCGGTGGTGCTGCAGACCCTCGCCGACTGCGCCGACCCCGACGCCGGCCTGCTGGCCTACCGCCGGGTGAGCGAGGCCCTCGGCGGCAACCAGTGGTACCTGCGGCTGCTGCGCGACGAGGGGCAGGTCGCCGAGCGGCTGGCCCAGCTGCTGGGCTCCAGCCAGTACGTCGCCGCGCTGCTCACCCGCACCCCCGAGGCGCTGCGGATCCTCGCCGACGACGAGCAGCTGCGCCCGCGCACCGCCGAGGCGCTGACCCGGGCGTGGGGTCAGGCCGCCGGGCGGGCCCCGGACCCCGCCGCCGGCGTGCGCGTGCTGCGCGGGCTGCGCCGGCACGAGTTGCTGCGGGTGGCCGCCGCCGACCTGCTCGGCATGCTCGACGTCGCGCAGGTCGGCCGGGCGCTCACCGACATCGCCGTCGCGGTGCTGCAGGTCGGCCTGGACGTCGCCGTGCGCGCGCACGCCGCCGAGGCGGGCACCGCTCCCGGTGACCTGCCCACCGACGTCGCCGTCATCGGCATGGGCCGCCTCGGCGGCGGGGAGATGGCCTACGGCTCGGACGCCGACGTGCTGTTCGTGCACCGGCCTCGGCCGGGTGCGGACGACGCGCGGGCGACCGCGGCGGCCAACGCGGTGGCGCACACGCTGCGCCGGCTGCTCGGCGAGCCGGCCCCCGACCCGGCCTTCGCCGTCGACGCCGACCTGCGGCCGGAGGGCCGGCAGGGTCCGCTGGTGCGCAGCCTGGACTCCTACCGGGAGTACTACGAGCGCTGGATGTCGGTGTGGGAGGTGCAGGCGCTGCTGCGCGCCGTCCCGGTCGCCGGCGACGAGGCCCTCGGGACGGCGTTCACCGAGCTGGCCGACCCGATCCGCTACCCGGCCGCCGGGCTCACCCCCGAGCAGGTCGCCGAGATCCGCCGGATCAAGGCCCGGGTGGAGCGCGAGCGGTTGCCCCGCGGCGCGGACCCGACCACGCACACCAAGCTCGGCCGCGGGGGGCTCTCCGACGTCGAGTGGACCGTGCAGCTGCTGCAGCTGCAGCACGCCGCCGGGCGCCCCGGGCTGCAGGTGACGTCCACCGTCGCCGCCCTGCAGGAGCTGCGCGAGGCGGGGCTGCTCGACGGGGACCAGGCGGAGACCCTGCAGCGGGCGTGGGAGCTGGCCGGCCGCGCCCGCAACGCGGTCTTCCTGGTGCGCGGGCGGCCCAGCGACCAGCTGCCCCGCCCCGGCGTGGAGCTGGCCGGCGTCGCACGGGCCAGCGGCTACGGCCCCGACGCCGAGCCCGGGCAGTTCCTCGACGACTACCGGCGGGCCACCCGCCAGGCGCGCGGCGTCGTCGAGCAGGTCTTCTACGGCCAGCCGCCGGCCGGCGCCTGACCCCGGTGGGTGTGCCGACCGCCCCGGCGGGGCAGGGGGAGAGGGTGTCCCAGCCCGCGCCCGCCGACGACCCCGCCCACGACGCTGCCAGCGACCCCGACGAGGCCGCGCTGCGCCCCGGCGGGGCCACCATCACGCCCTACCGGGACGGCCCGCTGATCGTCCGCGGCGACTTCCGGCTGGTCGACCAGGACGGCGGCGAGATCGACCCCGGCCGGGAGACCGTGGCGCTGTGCCGGTGCGGCAAGTCCGGCATCAAGCCGTTCTGCGACGGCTCGCACAAGCGCGCAGGGTTCGCCGCCCCCAGCGCCCCGAGCCGCCCCCGCCCGGCCGCCCGCATCGTGCGGGAGGTCCGGCGGGAGGGCGCCCCGGGCGCCGACACCCCCTAGCGTCCCTCGAACCTCCGGGCCATCCGCTCCTGGGCCTCGAGCGCCGCGTCCATCCGGGCCTGGACGGCGTCGAGCTGACCGATCACCTCGCTGGTCGCATGGATGCCGGCTGCCACCGACCCGGTGCTGGTCTGGATGCCGGTGATCTGGGCGGCGACCCGCTGGGTGGCCGCGGCCGTCTCCCGGGCGAGGTCCTTGACCTCACCGGCGACGACGGCGAAACCGCGGCCCAGCTCGCCGGCACGGGCGGCCTCGATGGTCGCGTTCAGCGCCAGCAGGTTCGTCTGTTCGGCGATCGAGGAGATGATCCGGATGACGTCGCTGACGGAGGCGGACGCCTGGCTCAGCGCACCCACCTCGCCGGTCATCGCCGAGGCCCGGGCGACGGCGTCCTCGGCCACCCGGCCGGCATCCGCGGCGGCCGCCCGGAGCTGGGCGACCGTGTCGAGCAGGGCCCGCGCGTTCTCGGCGTCCTGCTCGGTGCGCTGCAGCACCTCGATGCGCTGGGAGACCAGCTGCTGGACGTTGCGCAGCGCCGAGGCCCGCGACTCGGACAGCTCAACGGTCTCGGTGGCGAAGAAGTCCATGGTCCCCGTGACGCGGCCGTCCACCTCGACGGGGAAGCACACGCCCGAGCGGACGCCGGCCCGCTGGGCGGCGGGTGCCCGGACGCAGTCGGTGACGTCGGCGAGATCGCGGACGGAGACGAGGTCACGCGCCCGCCAGGCGCGGCCGGAGAGCCCGACGCCCTCGGCGACGCTCGCGGCGAGGGTGACCCGCCGGAACTCCTCGCCCGCCGTCCCGGACTCGACGCCGAAGCGCAGCACGCGTTCCTGCTCGTCGAGCTCCCAGTAGGAGCCGTAGGCCCACCCGAACGCGGCGCGGACTGTGTCGAGGGCCGTCCGCACCGCCGCGCCAGTGGTCGAGGCCTCCCCGAGGCGCTTGGCCACCTCGGCGACGGCCACGCGGTCGTCGACGGCCTCGCGCAGCGCGACCGTGGCCACCGCGCCCTGCCGAGCGTGGGCGGCCACCCGGCTCAGCGACGTCCACTTCTGGCCGCGGGCGCCCAGGAACGGCAGCGGGAAGTCGGCGTAGAACTCCTGCAGCGCGACGAGCCGGTCGCCCGTGGAGACGGGCAGCCACGCTCCCTCCGGGGCGCCGACGGCCGCGGCGGCATCTCGGCGCCGGGCTGCGTCGGGCCCGCCCTCGCCGCTGGCGACGGCCACCCGTGTCGCGGTCGCCCGCTGCACCAGGGTCGACGTCGCGGGCAGCGGGGCGACGCTGCGCGGGTCCCGTGCCAGCCTGCCGGCCAGCCGGCCGAACTCGCCGTCGAGGCGGAACCCGCCGGAGGGCTCGACGAGCCAGACCGCGGCGTACGGCAGCTCCAGCGCCTCGCCGAGGGCCCGGACGACGCACCGGTGCGCGTCAGCCTCGCCGGTGACACCGGCGTCGAGCGCCTCGAGCACGTGCTCGAGGGCCTCGCTGTCCCGCGGCGGCGGGCCCGTCGGTCGGGCGACCGCCGGTGTGCGGCTGCTGCGGATCCTCATCGGTGTCCCCCTGGTGTTCCGGCCCTCCTCTCATCGGCAGCCGGACGGGAGAGTCCAGCCGGACCGGTCCGCTGGTGACGTGCCGGGACGGCCCCTGCAGGGTCGCGTCGCGAGCTCACGAGCGGTGGGGCAGGGGGTCCTCCATCAGGCCGCGAGGGGGCGCTCGCCGTGCAGAGCCGACCGGCCGGCCTCCCAGGCGCCGAGCAGGTGCCGGGCGGCCAGGTCGTCCATGGCCAGCGAGCAGGCGGCCCCGAACAGGACGTCGGCGGCCAGCTCGGGCTCACCGGCGACCAGCGAGCCGCACATGTCCACCGAGGCGATCTGCTCGTGGACGGCGTCGGCCTCCACGTGCTCGTCGTAGAACACCGTCGTCGGCCCGCCGAAGCCCAGCCGGCGCAGGCCCGCCGCGTAGCGCCGGGAGGGCTCGGAGGAGGTCATCTCCACGCAGGTCAGGTGCCCGAGCGCCGCGCCGCGCCACCGCCGGTGCAGCCCGAACAGCGACATGGTGTTGACCGAGGCGAACGCCACGGCGGGGGCGTCGTCCCACAGGGCGCCGTAGCCGGCGTCCAGCCCGAGGTCGCGCATCATGCCGGCGAACAGCTCGCTGTGCATGCGCTCCGCGGAGCCGCCGCCGTACTCGTCGGCCTGGATCTCCACCATCGCCGCCTTGGTCCGCCCCGACAGCCGGGGGAGGGCGAAGGTGTGCGGGTCGGCCTCCTTGAGGTGGTACACCGACCGCAGGGTCAGGTACTCCCGCCACTGCTCCAGCGAGCCGCTGCGGGCCATGTAGCGCGACAGGGAGGGCCCGTCGTCGGCCGCGACGAGGGCGGTGAGCTGCTGGTCGACCGGCTCGCCGGTCACCTCCGGGTCGCCGACCAGCGCGCGCAGCCCCGCGGTGTGCGCGCGCTCCAGGGAGGCGCGGAGGCGGAGCAGCTCCGGGTCCCACTCCCAGGCCTCGTCGACGCCGTCGAAGCCGCGGTAGTGCAGCTCGTAGCAGATCGCGAGGGCGAGCTGGAGGTCCTCGTCGAGCAGCGGGTCGGCCGCGGCCGTCGCCGCCCGCTCCGCGAGGTCGGCGGTGGCGGGGGACAGGGTGCCGGTGGCGAGGTCGGTGCACAGGGCGCGGGTCAGCGGGCCCCTGGGCTCAGGCAGGCGCATGGACCCACCCATGCCCAGGTCCGGGGCCGTCGATGCACGTCGGCGGTGTGGTGTGCACCCGGCCGTGGAGGGGGTCCACCGGCCGGAACGTTGCGATCCTGCGTCGATGTCCGCGGACGTGTTCGGTCCGGCGCGGTCCTGGGCAGGGCAGTCCGAGCCCGTCGACCCCGACCCGGAGGACCCCACCCGTGCGTGCCCGGACCCTCGCCGCTGCCGCCCCGCTCCTCGCGCTGACCGCGTGCGCCTCCCCGGCCGTGGGGCCGGTGCCGCAGGCGGCCGCGGGCGACGGGACCGTCGCGGTGGTCGCGCCGGCCGCGACCGGCCCGGCCGCGGCCGCGGCCGGCGACTCGTGCACCGCCGACGCCGGCTACACCGTGTCCTTCCCGGCCGACTGGGCGACCAACGCCGCCGGCGTGCTGCCCGCGTGCAGCTGGTTCGGCCCCGGCGAGGAGATCGTCGTCCCCGAGGCCTCCGACGTGCGCACCGCCCCGGTCACCCTGCGCGTCGTCGACGGGCCCCTGGCCGAGGCGGCCCCGGCCTACCCCGACGAGGTCGCCCGCACCGCGACGGAGGTCGGCGGCCGCCCGGCCGTGCGCACCGAGCAGGTGACCACGGTCGGCCTGTACCCGGCGGGCACCCGCATTACGACGTGGGCCGTGGACCTGGGCGGCCGCACCCTGCTCGCCGACGCCGTGGAGCTGCCCGGCGGGGACCACGCCCGCGCGGTCGCCGTGCTCGACGCGATGGTGGAGGACCTGGGCACCACCACCGCGTGAGGGGGCGGCACGCACGACGCGCCGTTGCCCGCTCGTCACATCTCTCGGGCACAGTTCTCCGGACACCGGGCGTGGACGAGGAGACGGGCATGGACTTCCTGCAGCCGTCGTCGTGGGACGACGCGCTCGCGGCCCGGGCCGAGCGGCATGACGCGCTGCCGATCGCGGGCGGCACCGACGTCATGGTCGAGCTGAACTTCGACCGGCGCCGGCCCGCTGCGCTGCTGGACCTCACCCGTGTCCCGGAGCTCAGCGAGTGGTCGGTGGCCCCGGATGGCACGGTGCGCCTGGGCGCCGGCGTCAGCTACGGCCGGGTGATCGCCGAGCTGGGCGACCGGCTGCCCGGCCTGGCGATGGCCGCGCGGACCGTCGGCTCGCCGCAGATCCGGGTGCGCGGCACCGTCGGCGGCAACCTCGGCTCGGCGTCCCCCGCCGGCGACGCGCACCCGCCGCTGCTGGCCGCGCGCGCGGAGGTCGAGGTGGCGTCGGCCGCCCGCGGCACCCGGCGGGTGCCGGTCGCCGAGTTCTTCACCGGCGTGAAGCGCAACGCCCTGGCCCCCGACGAGCTGATCGCCGCCGTGCACGTCCCCACCGCGGCCGGGCCGCAGCAGTTCTGCAAGGTGGGCACCCGCAACGCGATGGTCATCTCGGTGTCCGCGTTCGCGCTCGCGCTGCACCCCGACCGGCGGGCCGTGGGCACCGGCATCGGGTCGGCCGCCCCCACCCCCCGGCGGGCGCCGGACGCCGAGGAATTCCTCGCCGGCGAGCTGGACTGGGACCGGCGGCCGGCCCTGCCCGAGGGGCTGGCGCGGGCCTTCGGCGAGCGGGTCGCCGCCGCGGCCTCGCCCATCGACGACGTCCGCGGGACGGCGGCCTACCGCCGGCACTCGCTCGCGGTGCTGGCCCGCCGCGCCGCCACCTGGGCCTGGGACGACCTGAGGAGGGCCGCCTGATGCGCGTCACCACCACCGTCAACGGCACCGAGCGCACCGCCGACGACGTCTGGCCGGGGGAGAGCCTGCTGTACCTGCTGCGCGAGCGCCTCGGCCTGCCCGGGGCCAAGAACGCCTGCGAGCAGGGGGAGTGCGGCTCCTGCACCGTCTACCTCGACGGCGAGCCGGTGTGCGCCTGCCTGGTCGCCGCCGGGCAGGCCACCGGCCGGGAGGTCACCACCGTGGAGGGGCTGGCCGACGGGACGGCGCTGCACCCGGTGCAGGAGGCCTTCGTGGACGCCGGCGCCGTCCAGTGCGGCTTCTGCACGCCGGGCCTGGTCGTCGCCGCGCACGACCTGCTGGCCCGGGTGCCCGAGCCCTCGGACCCGGAGATCCGCGAGGCGCTGGCCGGCAACCTGTGCCGCTGCACCGGCTACGAGAAGATCCTCGACGCGGTCCGGCTGGCCGCCCGGCGGCAGGCGGCACAATGACCACCACCGAGCCGACCACCACCGAGCCGACCACCACCGAGCCGACCCGGACCGGGGCGCGCACCGGCGGCCGGATCGGGGAGGACGCGCAGCGCCCCGACGGCACCCTCAAGGTCACCGGCGAGTTCGCCTACTCCAGCGACCTGTGGCACGACGACATGGTGTGGGGCGTGACGCTGCGCAGCCCGCACCCGTCGGCCCGCATCCGGCGCGTCGACGTCTCCGAGGCGCTCACCGTGCCCGGCGTCAGCGCCGTCCTCACCGCCGACGACGTCCCCGGCGAGAACGCCTACGGCCTGGAGCACGCCGACCAGCCGGTGCTGGCCGGGGAGTTCGTCCGCTACGAGGGGGAGCCGGTGGCCCTGGTCGCCGCCGACCACCCGGAGACCGCGCGGCGGGCGGCGGCCCGCATCCGCGTCGACTACGAGGTGCTGCCCGCCCTCACCGACCCCCGCCGCGCCCTGGACGACGACGCGCCGCAGGTGCACCCCGGCGGCAACCTGGTCCGCCACCTGCGGCTGCGCCGCGGCGACCCCGCGCCCACCGCGCCGGTCGTGGTCAGCCTGGACTTCGAGGTCGGCATGCAGGACCAGGCCTTCCTCGGGCCGGAGTCCGGGCTGGCCGTCCCGGCGGAGGACGGCGGCGTCGACCTGTACGTGGCCACCCAGTGGCTGCACGTCGACCAGCGGCAGATCTGCCTGGCGCTGGGCATGCCGCCCGACAAGGTGCGGCTCACCCTGGCCGGCGTCGGCGGCGCGTTCGGCGGCCGCGAGGACCTCTCCGTGCACGTGCACGCCTGCCTGCTGGCCCTGCGCACCGGGCGGCCGGTGAAGATGAGCTACGGCCGGGAGGAGTCCTTCTACGGCCACGTGCACCGCCACCCGGCGTGGATGACCTACGAGTTCGGCGCCGAGCCCGACGGCACCCTCGTCTACGGCAAGGTCCACACCCTGCTGGACGGCGGCGCCTACGCCTCCTCGACCGCCGCCGTCGTCGGCAACGCCGGCACGCTGGGCCTGGGCCCCTACCGCTTCCCGTCGGTGTCCGTCGACGCCTACGGGGTGTTCACGAACAACCCGCCGTGCGGGGCGATGCGCGGCTTCGGCTGCGTGCAGGCCGCCTACGCGCACGAGGCGCTGATGGACGAGCTCGCCGCCGCCGTCGGGGTCGACCCGGTGGAGATCCGCCGGCGCAACGGCGTGCAGGAGGGCGACCGCAACATCACCGGCCAGGTCATCGACTCCGCCGCACCGGTCGCCGAGCTGCTCGAGCGGGTGGCCGCGCTGCCCCTGCCGCCCCCGCCGGCCGAGCGGCCGGACCTGCGCGACCTGCCCGGCGCGGTCGGCAACACCACCCACGGCGAGGGCGTGCGCCGCGGCGTCGGCTACTCGGTCACCTACAAGAACGTCGGGTTCTCCGAGGGCTTCGACGACTACTCCACCGCGCGGGTGCGCCTGCAGGTCACCGGCGGCGAGGCCGTGGCCACCGTGCACACCGCGGCGGCGGAGGTCGGCCAGGGCCTGGTCACCGTGCAGCAGCAGATCGCCCGCACCGAGCTCGGCGTGCAGCAGGTGGTCGTCGTCCCGGCCGACACCACGGTCGGCTCGGCGGGGTCGACGTCGGCGTCCCGGCAGACCCACGTCACCGGCGGTGCGGTCAAGGCCGCCTGCGAGGCGGTGCGGACGGCGGTGCTGCAGCGGGCCGCGGTCGCCGTCGGGCGCCCCGTCGCCGGCCTCGCGCTGGACGGCGACAAGGTCGTCGGTCCCGGTGGCGAGGTGCTGGCCGGGCTGGCCGACGTCCTCGGCGAGGACGCGGTGGAGGAGACCGTGGAGTGGCGGCACCGGCCCACCCACGCCATCGACCCGGAGACCGGCCAGGGCGACGCGCACGTGCAGTTCGCCTTCTCCGCGCACCGCGCGGTGGTCGACGTCGACACCGAGCTCGGCCTGGTCAAGGTGGTCGCGCTGGACACCGCCCAGGACGTCGGGAAGGCGATCAACCCCGATGCCGTCGTCGGCCAGATCCACGGCGGGTCGGCCCAGGGGATGGGGCTGGCGCTGATGGAGGAGGTGGTGGTGACCGACGGCCACGTGCGCAACCCGTCGTTCACCGACTACCTGCTGCCGACCATCCTGGACGTGCCGCCGATGCAGGTGGAGGTGCTGGAGTACGCCGACCCGCACGCCCCCTACGGCGTCCGCGGGGTGGGCGAGCCGCCCACCATCTCCTCCGGCCCGGCGGTCGCCGCCGCGGTGCGCGCCGCCTGCGGCCGGCCGCTGCGCCGGGTGCCCATCCGCCCGGAGCACGTCACCGGCATCTGAGCGCTCCCGGTGTGGCGACGCGCGCGCCGGGGCAGGATGAGCTGGGCCCGCCGAGCGGCGGGCGCCGCGGTCGACCGGGGGAGCAGGCCGTGCCCGACACCCAGCACCCCGACACCCAGCACCCCGACGGCCGTCCCGCCCGCCCGGGGCACCCCGCCCACCGGCGGCCCGACCCCGCCGCCCGCCGCCGGACCCGGCTGCTGGGCCTGGCCGTGCTGGCCGCCGCGGTCCTCGGGCTCGGGGCGTGGCTGGTCACGGCCCTCGTCGGCGACCCCGCGACCGGCGGCGGGGCGGCCGACCCGGCCGCTGCCCCCTCCGCCGTGCCGGTGGAGACGGTCGCCCTCCCGCCGCTGCCGGCCGTGGCCCGCATGCCCGACGAGCAGCTGCGGGTCACGATCAGCGACCTCGAGGCCCTGGTGCGCGAGGACCCCCGCGCCGTCGGGCCGGGTGCGGGCGAGGTGCTCGACAGCCTCCGGCGGGTGGAGCTGCTCAGCGGTGGTGACCAGCGCTCGGCCGCGGTCGAGGCCCACGACGCCGTGGCGGCAGCGGTCGAGGAGGGGGTGGTCGCCGAGCCCGTCGCCCGGCGGGTGCAGGAGGTCCTGGCCGCCGTCGTACGACCGCAGCGCCTGATCGACCTGGTGTGGACCGTCGACGTGGACCCGCCCGCCGTCGGCCCGGCCGGGCCGGACCTGGTCGACGACCTCCTGGCCCTGGACCACGACGTCCCGGCGGACCGGACGGCCGACCGCGCCGCGGCTCTGCTGGCCGACGTGCGCGCGGCGGCCGGGCGGGGCGAGCTGAGCCCGGTCTTCGGCGACGCCGCCGTCCCCACCCTGGAGCAGCTGGCCGACCCCGCCCCGTACCGGGCCCTGCAGGACCTGCGCGCCACCGCCGAGGCGGACCCGGACGCCGTCGGGCCGGCCGCCGACGAGGTGCTGGCGTCGCTGCGGGCGATCGCCGAGCTGCCGGTCCACCCGCAGGGGGAGGAGGTGGCCGCGCTGCTGGAGCTGGTGCGCCGGGACGGGCAGGTGACGGCGGAGTTCCGGGAGGCCGCCGTCCCGGTGCTGGTCCCGCTGTACCGCTGACCGCCGCCGGCCGACCGGAGAGTGCGCGGCCGGTCACGGCGCGGTCACGACTGGGTCCCGGTCCGGACCCCTGCTGGTGGAACGGGCCGGCCGCTTGGCATGCTCCCTGCGTCCACAGGGCAGCGCCGGTGCTGTCCCGCACCCAGGGAGGGCGCCCGTGTCCACCACCGTCAGCAGGCCCGAGGCCGGGGGGCGCCCACCCGAGGGCACCGGCCGGCGCCGTCCGTCGATGAAGAGCATCCTCGTCTGGTCGGCGGTGGCCGCCGTCGGCGCCGTCGCCTGGACCGTGCTCGCGCTGTCCCGCGGCGAGTCGGTCTCCGCGCTGTGGATGCTGTTCGCGGCGCTGTGCTCCTACGCCATCGCCTACCGCTTCTACGCCCGCTTCATCGCCTACCGCGCCCTGCAGGTCGACGACCGGCGCGCCACCCCGGCCGAGCGGCTGGGCAACGGCCGCGACTACGACGTCACCGACCGGCGGGTGCTCTTCGGCCACCACTTCGCCGCGATCGCCGGCGCCGGGCCCCTGGTCGGCCCCGTGCTCGCTGCCCAGATGGGCTACCTGCCGGGCACCATCTGGATCGTCGTCGGCGTCATCTTCGCCGGCGCCGTCCAGGACATGGTCGTCATGTTCTTCTCGATGCGGCGCAACGGGAAGAGCCTGGGCCAGATGGTCCGCGAGGAGATCGGCATCGTCGGCGGCGTCGCCGCGCTGATCGCCGTCTTCGCGATCATGATCCTGATCCTCGCCGTGCTGGCGCTCATCGTGGTCAACGCGCTGGCCGAGTCGCCCTGGGGCGTGTTCTCCATCGGCCTCACCATCCCGATCGCGCTGTTCATGGGCGTGTACCTCCGGGTGCTGCGGCCGGGCAGGGTGCTCGAGGCCACCGGCATCGGGGTCGCGCTGCTGCTGCTGGCCATCGTCGCCGGTGGGTGGATCGACAACTCCCCGCTGGCGGAGGCGCTCACGCTGTCCCGGGAGTGGCTGGTCCTGGCGCTGGTCGTCTACGGCTTCGTCGCCTCGGTGCTGCCGGTGTGGCTGCTGCTCACTCCGCGGGACTACCTGTCGACGTTCATGAAGATCGGCGTCATCGTGCTGCTCGCGGGGGCGCTGCTCATCGCCCGCCCGGTGATCCAGGCCGACGCGATCACCGACTTCGCCCGCGAGGGCACCGGCCCGGTCTTCGCCGGCAACCTCTTCCCGTTCGTCTTCATCACCATCGCCTGCGGGGCGCTGTCGGGCTTCCACGCCCTCATCTCCTCCGGGACGACGCCGAAGATGGTGGCCAAGGAGAGCCAGGTCCGCCTGATCGGCTACGGCGGCATGCTCATGGAGTCCTTCGTCGCCGTCAGCGCGCTCATCGCCGCGGTCGTCATCGACCAGGGCCTCTACTACGCGATGAACGCCCCGGCCGGCGTCACCGGCGGGACGCCGGAGACCGCGGCGGCCTGGCTGGGCGGCCTCGGCTTCGACACCACCGCCCAGGACCTCGCCGCGGCCTCGGCCGCGGTGCAGGAGCCGAGCCTCATCTCGCGCACCGGCGGTGCCCCGACGCTGGCCGTCGGCATCTCGGAGATCTTCAGCACCGCCTTCGGTGGCGGCCTGCAGGCCTTCTGGTACCACTTCGCGATCATGTTCGAGGCGCTGTTCATCCTCACCGCCGTCGACGCCGGCACCCGCGTGGGCCGGTTCATGCTGCAGGACACGGTCGGCAACGTGTGGAAGAAGTTCGGCGACCTGTCCTGGCGGCCGGGCAACATCATCGCCAGCGCCGTCGTCGTGGGCCTGTGGGGCGGGATGCTCTACATCGGCGTCACCGACCCGCTGGGCGGGGTCAACCAGCTCTTCCCGCTGTTCGGCATCTCCAACCAGCTGCTGGCGGCGATCGCGCTGACCCTGTGCACGGTGCTGCTCATCAAGCACGGCAAGCTCAAGTACGCCTGGATCACCGCCGTCCCGCTGGCCTGGGACCTCATCGTCACCATGACGGCGAGCTACCAGAAGGTGTTCTCCGACATCCCGGCCATCGGCTACTTCGCCCAGCGGGACCGCTACGCCACCGCGTTGGAGGCCGGCGAGCTGCTGGCACCCGCGCAGACCCCGGAGCAGATGCAGCAGATCGTCACCAACTCGACGATCAACGGCGTGCTCCAGTCGTTCTTCGCGCTGCTCACCCTCGTCGTGGTCGCCAACGCGGTCGTCGTCATCGTCCGGGCCATCCAGGCCCGCGGCCCGGTGCCGACGACGGAGGAGCCGGCGGTGCCCTCGACGATCGTCGAGCCGTCGGGTCTGTTCGCCACCCCGGAGGAGAAGCGGGCCATGGCCGAGCAGGAGCGGCTGGTCGGCGCCGGGGCCCGCGGTCACGGCACCTTCACCGAGGAGGGGCCGGCGCGATGAGCCCGCAGGCCGTCGGGACGGCCGCCCGTCGGGCCTGGCGCGGCGTGTGCTGGTACCTGCGGGAGCTCAGCGGCGAGGCCCGCTGGGACGACTACCTGCAGCACTGCGCACGGCACGGGCACGAGCCGGTGAGCCGGCGGGAGTTCGAGCGGCGCCGCGCCGACGAGGCGGAGCGCAACCCGATCAGCCGCTGCTGCTGAGCGTCGGAGCCGACCGCGGCCCCGGTCCCCGCGAGGGGGCCGGGGCCGCGTCGCCGAGCGGGGTCCGACCCGCCCGTCCCACGAGACCCGCGGCGTCCCACCCGTGCGCGGCGACGGTGCACCTCGCGGCTCGCCCTGCCGAGTGGGGAGGCACGTCGCCCCGGCTCCGCGGGCCCGTCCGAGAGGTGGCACCCGTGTCCGTGCCCTCGTCGCCCGACCGGCGCGTGCAGCTCACCGAGCTGCGCACCGGGATGTCCCTGCTGGCCAGTGCCGCCGCCGACCTGGGGGTGGGGGAGGCGCCGGAGGTCCGGGTGCTGCGCGACGGCCGGCTGTGGCTCGCCGAGCTGGCGACGGCGGTGACCGCGGCCGACGTGTTCCAGGCCGCGCGGGGTCTGGTCGCCGCCCAGCTGGACGCCATCGCGCAGGTGTCCGACCAGCCGGTCGAGGAGCACGCGCTCGCCTGGCTGGTGACCCTGCAGACCAACGAGGTCATCGCCGGCCTCGAGGACATCGACCTGGCCGGCGACGCCGCCTAGCGTCCGGCGGTCGGCGCCGGCTCGGGCCGGGGCTCCGGCGGGGTGACCTCGGGCTGCCGCCCCCGCTGCCCGCGCCCGGCCGCGAGGGCGACGCCGCGCAGCGCGAGCGCCGCGGCCGGCGGGAGCACGGCCAGGGTGGGCAGCACGTAGCGGAAGTCGAACGAGGCGGTGGCCGCCGGACCGGCCATCAGGGTGAGCCCCAGCAGCGCGAGCAGCGCCGGGTCCAGCCGGTCCCGCCGGCCGCGCCGGCGGGCCAGCAGGGCACCGAGGCCCACGAGCAGGCACAGGCCCAGCAGCGGACCCGGCGTGTAGAAGTACCGCTGGTAGGAGCGCAGGTCGCCGACCATGCCGGCGTCGTAGCCGAACGGGCCCGGCGCGAGCAGCGGCCGGCAGTCGTACTGCTCGATCAGGTCGGGGTAGGGGAACGCCCACCACCCCGGGCAGGTGTCCTGGGGCCCGGAGACCCGGCCGGGCTCGACGTAGTGCACCGTCTCGGACAGGAGCTGGCGCAGGTAGTCCCCCGGCTGCCCCCGGATGGCGATCGTGGCGAACTCCGCGAGCTCCTCCTCCGACCACACCGGGACGCCGTCCTCCACCGCGTTGGCCGGGCTGTCGGGGAACCAGACGAACTGGTCGCCGGGGCGCCGCTCCTCCGGCGGGTCCTCCGGGCACAGCGGCTGCAGCCGCTCGGGGACGTCGAGCTCCTCGCACTGCACGAAGGTGGCGACCCGGCCGTAGAGGAAGTGGCCGGTGTAGTCGGTGAGCGCGACGGAGCCGTGCACGGTGGAGAACCAGCCCGCGTAGGGCAGCAGCACCGCGGCCACGCCCACGAGGAAGGCCACCACCGCCGTCCAGCGCAGCGTCCGGACCAGCAGCCGCACCAGGAGGTAGACGGCCACGACGCCGATGAGGAACAGCCCGACGGTGCGGGTGAGCGTGAGCAGGCCCATCAGCACGCCGACCGTGCCGGCCACCAGCGCGCCGGGCCGCTCCCGCACCAGCAGCAGCACCACCGCGCCGGTCATCAGGAACATGAACAGCGTCTCGGCCAGGATGAAGTGCTCGATGTCCAGCAGGTAGGCGTCGAAGGCCAGCGGCAGGACGGCGAGCACGCCGATCCAGGGGGCGACGCCGCGGCGCTGCAGCAGCAGGTAGACCAGCGCCACCATGGCCAGGCCCAGCACGTGCTGGACGACGGCCACCTCGCGGTAGGTGGTCACCGGGTTGAGCAGGGCGAGGAAGGCCGAGTAGCCCCACGGCCGGTCGACGGCGGGCTGCATCGAGGCCGCGCGGTCGGCGTAGGTGCCGGAGTCGGGGAACCACAGCGCGGTCGAGTACGCCGCGGTGACGTAGCCGCGGGCGACCGCGGCCAGCGCCAGGACCAGGAGGAACAGCCAGTGCCGCCGCGCCAGTCGCAGCGCCCGCGCCCCCGGGCCCGGGCGCGCGCCGGGGTCGGCCCCCGACGCGGTGGCGCCCGCCGCCGGCGCGGGGTCCTGCGGGGACCCCGGCCCGCGGCGGGCGCCGGTCACCTCACTCACGCCGCCGACGGGCGGGGACTCCCGACGTCGTCCGCCGTTGCGTCCGTGCGCTGCGCGGAGACCTCCTCGTGGTAGTCCTCCTCCACGTTGACGTCCCAGATGTCGTGCGTGGCCCCGTCGGCGATGTTCTGCACGGTGAGCATCGCCGTCATCATCGAGTGGTCCTGGTTGTTGTAGCGGAACATGCCGTTGCGGCCGACCGGGTGCAGGTTGGGCGTGGTGGCCTCCATCCAGCGGCGGATGACCTCGACGTTCTCCTTGTAGCCGGCGTCGTAGAACGGGTAGGCCTTCGGCATCCGGACGACGAAGCCGCGCTCCACGTCGGCGGCCTTGGCCAGCCCCAGGTGCTCCAGCTCGCGGCCGCCCTGGGCGATGAGCTCGGCGTCGGAGCGGTTCCAGGTGTCGTCGCCGACGTTGACGAAGAACTCCAGGCCCAGGCAGGTGCGCCCGTCCTTGACCAGGTACGGCGACCAGGAGCCGAAGTTCTGGATCCGGCCGACCTGCACGTCGGGGGAGTGGATGTAGATCCAGTTGTCGGGGAAGCCGGCCTCGACCGGCAGCACCAGGGCGACGGTGAGGAAGTCGCGGTACTTCAGCCCGTCCGCCGCGGACAGCACCTCCGCCGGGGGCTTGGGGTCCAGGGCGTGCACCAGCGAGGAGAACGGCATGGAGCTGATGACCTGGTCGGCCTCGTAGTGCTTCTCGGTGCCGACGTCGGTCCGCGTCGCCTCCGGGGCGCCCGCGCCGGACCCGTAGCCGCCGGTGACCACCGTGGTCAGCCCGGTGACGCCGCGGCCGGGCTCCCAGTGCACGGTGCGGACCTTCTCCTCCAGCACCACCGTGCCGCCGCGCTCCTGCACCTGGCGGGCGGCGGCCTCCCACATCATCCCCGGGCCGTACTTGGGGTACTGGAACTCCTCGATGAGGGAGGTGATCTCCTTCTGGTTCCGCTTGGGCTTCAGCGCGTTGAGCACCGCGCCGGTCAGCGACAGGTTCTTGATCCGCTGGGCGGCGAAGTCCGCGGGCAGCTGGTCGACCGGCACGCCCCAGAGCTTCTCGTTGTAGGTCTTGAAGAAGTGCTCGTAGAGCCGCTTGCCGAACCGCGCGACGATCCAGCCCTCGAGGGTGTCCTGGTTCTTCGGCGGGCGGACCCGCGCCCACAGGTAGGACGCCACGCAGCGCACCGCCTCGACCGGCCCCAGGTTGCCCAGGGCGTTGCCGGCCTTGAGCGGGTAGTCGTACAGCTTGCCGTCGTAGAAGATGCGGCTCATCCGCGGCCGGAGCAGGAAGTCCTCGTCGGGGAGGATCTCGTGCCAGAGCGCCTCCACCTCGGGCACCTTGGTGAAGAACCGGTGGCCGCCGATGTCGAAGCGCCACCCCTCCCGCTCGGCGGTGCGGCTGATGCCGCCCACCATGGCGTCACCCTCGAGGACGGTGACCGGTACCTGGCGGCGGACCAACTCGTAGGCAGCGGTCAGGCCGGCGGGGCCGGCACCGATCACGGCCACACTGGTGCGGTTGCCGTCGGGGGTCATGGACTCTCGCTCTCTCGTTGCTGGACCCACCACGACGAGGCGGCCTGGACGACTCCGGCCGGTCCGGACCCCGTCCCATGGGAAGGACACGTCGACCTGCACGGTACGTGGGCCGCCTGGGGGCGGCCACGGCGCCTGCGCGCCAATGACGCACCGCGACCCCCGTCCTCACGCAGAGGACGGGGGCCGCGACGACGGGTGTCCGGTCAGATGTCGTAGTACATGGCGAACTCGTGCGGGTGCGGGCGCAGCCGGATCGGGTCGATCTCGTTCTCCCGCTTGTACTCGATCCACGTCTCGATGAGGTCGGGGGTGAACACCCCGCCGTCGACGAGGTACTCGTGGTCGACCTCGAGCCGGTCGAGGACGGCGTCCAGCGAGGCCGGCACCTTCTCGATGCCCAGGGCCTCCTCGGGCGGCAGCTCGTAGAGGTCCTTGTCGACCGGCGCCGGCGGCTCGATCTTGTTCTTGATGCCGTCGAGGCCGGCCATGAGCATCGCCGAGAAGGCGAGGTAGGGGTTGGCCGACGGGTCGGGCACGCGGAACTCGATGCGCTTGGCCTTGGGGCTGTCGCCGGAGATCGGGATGCGGCAGCAGGCCGAGCGGTTGCGCGCGGAGTAGACCAGGTTGATCGGCGCCTCGTAGCCGGGCACCAGGCGGTGGTAGCTGTTCACCGTCGGGTTGGTGAAGGCCAGCAGCGACGGGGCGTGGGCGAGCAGGCCGCCGATGTAGTGCCGGGCGGTGTCGGACAGGCCCGCGTAGCCGGTCTCGGCGTGGAAGAGCGGCTCGCCGTCCTTCCACAGGCTCTGGTGGCAGTGCATCCCCGAGCCGTTGTCGCCGAACAGCGGCTTGGGCATGAAGGTGGCGGTCTTGCCGTGCGCCCAGGCGGTGTTCTTCACGATGTACTTGAACAGCATCAGGCTGTCGGCCGAGCGCAGCAGCGTGTCGAACTTGTAGTTGATCTCGGCCTGGCCGCCGGTGCCGACCTCGTGGTGGCCCCGCTCGAGCTCCAGCCCCGCCCGGGTGAGGTTGGCCATCATGGTCGAGCGCAGGTCGCTGTAGTGGTCGTAGGGCTCGACCGGGAAGTAGCCGCCCTTGGGCCGGGTCTTGTAGCCCAGGTTGGGGCCGCCGTTCTCGCCGGTCAGCGCACCGGAGTTCCACGAGCCCTCGACGGAGTCGATGTGGTAGTAGCCCTCGTTGATGCCGGTCGAGTGCCGGACGGAGTCGAAGATGTAGAACTCCGCCTCCGGGCCGAAGTACGCGGTGTCGGCGATCCCGCTGCTGGCCAGGTAGGCCTCGGCCTTCTTCGCCACGTTCCGCGGGTCGCGGCTGTAGGCCTCGTGGGTGATCGGGTCGTGGATGAAGAAGTTGACGTTGAGCGTCTTGTGCCGGCGGAACGGGTCCACGAACGCGCTGTTGGCGTCCGGCAGCAGCAGCATGTCGGACTCGTTGATCGCCTGGAACCCGCGGATCGAGGAGCCGTCGAAGCCGAGGCCCTCGGAGAACGTGTCCTCGCCGAAGGTCGACGCGGGGATCGTGAAGTGCTGCATGACGCCGGGCAGGTCGCAGAAGCGCACGTCGACGAACTCGACGTCGTTGTCGCGGATGTAGGCGGCGACCTCGTCGGGACTGGTGAACATCGATCCTCCGGATTGGGGCGGACAGCCGGTGGCGAACGTACGGCGGGGCGGTTGCTCCGCGGTGTCTCGGGTGTTTCGGGCCGGTAACAACGGCTCCCGGCGTGTCGCAGGCCGGGTGCCTGCCGGCCGGCCGGGGGTGCTGCGGGCGCGCCTTACGCTGGGCCCGTGGTCGGGGACGAGCAGTCAGCCTCTCAGGAGCGGCGCCGGGGTGCAGCCCTGGGCCTGCCCGCCGAGGGCCCGGGCTCGCTGGCGTCCTTCAGCAGCCGGGTCGGCGCCTTCGCCGTCGACGCGGTCGCTGCCGCGCTGGTCGCGGGCCTGGTCACTGCCCCCTCGCTGCCCGGCAACTGGAGCCTGCTGTCCTTCGCGCTGATCACCGTGGGCACCCTGGTCCTGTTCGGGCAGACGCCGGGGATGCGGCTGGTCGGGCTGCGGCTGGCGCACCCGCGGGCGGGGGAGCGGGTGGCCCTGTGGCGGGCCGTCGTCCGCACGGCCCTGCTGGTGCTCCTCGTGCCCGCCCTGGTGGTGGACGCCGACGGCCGCGGGCTGCACGACCGGCTCACCGACACCGCCGTCGTCCGCGACTGAGACAGGACCTCCCCGCCCCCACCACCCGGGAGCTCGCGGCGGGGCCCTGCGGGCAGGCCACCAGGACTAGCGGCGGCGGACCTGGCGCTGGCTGACCGACATCTGCCGGCCGCCGGGCAGCGGGCCGCCGGGCACCGGCATCCGGGAGCCGCCCATGGCCGCCAGCCGCTTGCGCAGGGCGTTGAGCTCCCCGCCGGAGAGGTTGCGGGGCAGCTTCATCACGTGGGCGCTGAGCTTGCGCAGCGGGACCTGACCGTCCTCGTCGCCCACGAACAGGTCGTAGATGGGCGCGTCGCCGGCGATCCGGGCGAGCCGCTTCTTCTCCTGGGCCAGCAGCGGGCGCACCCGTGAGGGCACGCCCTCGGCGACCAGGATGACCCCGGGCCGGCCGGTCACCCGGTGGACGGCGTCCAGCTGGGTGGTGCCGGCGACGCCGGCGGAGACCTTCCAGTCGCCGCGCATGCCCTCGAGCACCCACGCCGCGGCACCCGGCTGGCCCTCCACCTGGCGGTAGGCCGAGCCCTGCGCGCGGCGGCCGAAGACGATCAGCGCGGCCAGCAGGCCCAGCACGATCGCCAGCGGCAGGAAGAGGAACGGCGAGCTCAGCAGGATGCCGACCAGCTCGACGACCGCCGCGACCGCCACGAAGGCGATGAGCATCACCCAGGGCAGCTTGGGGTCGTTGCGGCGGGTGAGGGAGTAGGCCTGCTTGATCATGCGGGCCTGGTTGGCGACCTTCTTCAGCCGGCCGACCTTCGGCCCGCCGTCCTTGCCGGCCTTCGCCGCACCCCGGCCGGAGGCCGTGGCCCCCGCCGACCCGCGCCGGCCGCGGAAGCGGGAACCGGGTCCGGTGCCGGCCTTGCCGGTGCCGGCGGGCGCGGGGGGGTCGGAGGGCCTGCTGCGTGCCATGTCCCCAGGATAGTTGTAGGACCGCCCCTCCCCCCACGCCTCGCTCCGCTCGGCGCGGGCCCCTGCGGGACGGCCGTCAGACCTGGTGAGTGAGACCGCGGGCCTCGACGGCCTGCTGGTAGAGCCGCCCGGCCCGGTAGGAGCTGCGCACCAGCGGCCCGGCGAGCACGCCCGGGAAGCCGATCTCCTCGGCGGCCTGCTGGAAGCCGACGAACTCGTCGGGCTTGACCCAGCGGACGACCGGGTGGTGCCGCGGCGAGGGCCGCAGGTACTGGGTGATGGTCAGCAGGTCACAGCCGGCGTCGTGCAGGGCGCGCATCGTCTCCACCACCTCGTCCGGCTCCTCGCCCATGCCCAGGATGAGGTTGGACTTGGTGACCAGCCCCGCCTCGCGGGCCGCGGTGATGACCGCGAGGGACCGGTCGAAGCGGAAGCCGGGGCGGATGCGCTTGAAGATGCGCGGCACGGTCTCGACGTTGTGCGCGAGCACCTCCGGCCGGGAGGAGAAGACCTCGGCCAGCTGCGCGGGGTCGGCGTTGAAGTCGGGGATGAGCAGCTCCACGCCGCAGCCGGGGAGCTGGGCGTGGATCTGCCGGACCGTCTCGGCGTACAGCCAGGCGCCGCCGTCGGGCAGGTCGTCGCGGGCGACGCCGGTGACCGTGGCGTACCTCAGTCCCATGGTGGCGACGCTCTCGGCGACCCGGCGGGGCTCGTCGGCGTCGAAGTCGGCGGGCTTGCCGGTGTCGATCTGGCAGAAGTCGCACCGCCGCGTGCACTGGTCGCCGCCGATGAGGAAGGTGGCCTCGCGGTCCTCCCAGCACTCGTAGATGTTGGGGCAGCCGGCCTCCTCGCAGACCGTGTGCAGCCCCTCGCGGCGGACCAGCGACTTCAGCTCGGTGTACTCCGGGCCGGTCTTCAGCCGCGTCTTGATCCACTCCGGCTTGCGCTCGATCGGGACCTGGCTGTTGCGGACCTCGAGGCGGAGCAGCTTGCGGCCCTGCGGCTCCGCGGCGGTTGGGGTCGGGGCCACCGTCTCGCTCATGATCGACCACGGTACCCCCGCAGACGGCAGCGCCCGCCTCGGTCGAGGCGGGCGCTGCTGCTCAGGGGTGCCGCGGTGTCAGGACGTCGGGTTGCGCTCGTCGTCCGCGTCGGAGCCCACGCCGCCGGTACCGGTCTGCGGCTGGTCGTTCGGCGAGGCCGTGGCGGTGTCCATGGCCGGGTCCGGCGACACGGTGGTCGCGGTCCCGGGGGCGCCGGCGTTCTCCGCCTCCCCGTAGGCCAGCTGCTGCGGCTGCTCGCCGATGGTGCTGTCCGCGGGGGTGGCGTCTCCCGGCATCGTCTGGGCGCTGGACACGGTCTTGCCGGAGTTGCTCGGTGAACTGGGCACGGGGTCCTCTCGGTAGCTGGGCACGGGCCCGTCGCCGGTGGGTGCGGGCGTCCACAGGTCGTCGGCCCCGCTGCGGCGACGGAGCACCACCACCACGACGGCGACGGTGCCGAGGACGGCGAGCAGCCACGGCCACCGCCGCGACCCGGACTCGGTGCCGGCCCCCCGCGAGAGGTCCCTACCCGCCCGGGCGGCCTTCGCACCCGCCGCGCGGCGCTTCTTCGCCGCGGCCTTCTCCAGCTCGGCGCGCTTCTTCGCGGCCTGCTTGCGGGCCGCGGCGGTGGTGGCGGTGAGCTCGAGGCGGCGCTGGTCGAGCTCGTCCCGCGCGCTGGTCAGCCCGGAGGCGAGGGACTCCCGGGTGTTCTCCAGCACCGGGGTCACCGCCTCGCGGGCGGCCAGCACCCGCGGGGCCGCGTACGCCAGCGTGGCCGCCTGGGCGGCGGTCAGCCGCGGGACGACGTCCTCGGTCAGCGCCTTCTGCGCGGCGTCGCGCGCGGCCTCGACGCGGGGGGCGAGGTCGGTGGCGGCCCGGCCGGCCGCGGCCTGGGCGGCGGTCACCGCGGCGGCCAGGTGCGGCGCGGCGGCCTCCCGTGCGGCCTCGACCCGGGGGCCGAGCGCGTCGCGGGTGGCGGTGACGCGCGGGGCGATGGCCTCCAGGGCGGCGTCCACCCGGGGGCCGACCGCGTCGCGGGCGGCCTCGACGGCGGGCGCGGCCACGGCCGCCGCGGCGGCCACGCGGGGCACCACCGCGCCCCGCGCGGCGTCCAGCGCCGGGCCGGTCGCCTCGCGGGCGGCCTCCACGCGCGGTCCGAGCTGCTCCGCCGCCGCCCTCCGGGCCTCCGCCACCGCCGTCCCGATGTGGGCGAGGCCCTCCTGGAGCTCCTCGCCGATGATCTGGCCGGATGTCTTCTTGCGGAACACGGGATGCACCTCCGGTAATCGTGTCGGCGGTCATCCTGCCCGCTCCCCGCGGACGGCACACCCCGGGTCGACCGGCCGGTCGCTACGGGTTCGACAGCGGCGCCGGGGTCTGCAGCCAGTCGACGAACGCCTCCACCGGCATCGGTCGGGCGATGGCGTGGCCCTGAGCGGTGTCGCAGCCGAGCCGGGCCAGGACCGCGGCGGTGTCGACGTCCTCGACCCCCTCGGCGACGAGCGTCAGGCCGAGGTCGTGCGCGAGGGCCACGGTGTGCCGCACGATCGCCGCGGCCCGCGGGTCGCGGCCGACGTCGAGGGTGAGGCTCCGGTCGAGCTTGAGCTCGTCGGCCGGCAGGTGCCGGAGGTAGGCCAGCGAGCTGTAGCCGGTGCCGTAGTCGTCGATCGACGTCCGGACACCCAGTCGGCGCAGCTGGCCCAGCACGGCGCGACCGCGCTCGGGGTCGGCCATCAGGGTGTCCTCGACCAGCTCGAGGGTCAGCGCGGCGGCCGGGAGTCCGTGGCGGTCCAGGGCCCGGGCGACCTTGGTGGGCAGGTCGAGGTCGGTGACGTCGGCCGCCGAGAGGTTGACCGAGACCGGCACGCGGCGCTCGGGCCACCACCGGGCCGCTGCGGTCAGGGAGAGCTCGAGGACGGTGTCGGCGAGCGGGCGCAGCAGCCCGGCCTGCTCCGCGGCGGGCAGCAGGTCGGCGGGGGACAGCAGCCCGCGGGTCGGGTGCTGCCAGCGGACGAGGGCCTCGGCGCCGACGACGCGCCCGTCCTCGAGGTCCACCTGCGGTTGCAGGTGGACGAGCAGTTGACCGCCCTCGTCCAGCGCCGTCCGCAACTCCTCCATGGTGTGCAGGCGGTCGCCCGTGCCGCCGTGCGGGTCGGGCACGTAGACCCGCACGCCCTCCCGGCTGGCCTTGGCGGCGTACATGGCGACGTCCGCACAGCGGAGCAGCTCCTGCACCGTCGCCGCGGGGACCGGGGCGGTGGCGACGCCGATGCTCACGCCCACGTGCAGGCGGGTGCCCTCCACGGTGAACGGCTGCAGCAGCAGCTCCCGGATCTGCTCGGCCCGCGCCTGCGCCACGTCGAGGGCGGCGTCGGGCAGCAGGACGGCGAACTCGTCACCGCCGAGCCGGGCGAGCGTGTCCGAGGTGCGCAGCGCACCGCGCAGCCGGGGTCCGACCTGGCCCAGCAGGCTGTCGCCGGCGTGGTGCCCCAGGCTGTCGTTGACCTCCTTGAAGCCGTCGAGGTCGAGCAGCAGGAGCGCCGCGGGATGGCGGGCGGTGGCGGTGGCCAGCATCCGCCGGGCCTCGTCGATCAGCGCCCGCCGGTTGGGCAGGCCGGTCAGCTCGTCGGTCCGGGCCTGCTCGCGGACCTCGTTGAAGGCGCGGACCTCCCGGAAGGTGATCGCGGTGCGCGCCAGCGCCGCGACGACGCAGCCCACGGCGAGCCAGGCGGCCGCGGCGGAGAACCGGTCCCCGTAGCCGGCGGCGAGGATCACCAGGCTGGCCAGGTTGCAGGTCAGCGGCAGGGCCAGGACGCGCCACCCGACCCGGGTGGCGGCCCGAGCGCCGGCGTCCGCGGACGCCTGGACGGCACCGGGGTCGCTGTGGTGCGCGGCGAGTGCGAAGGAGGCCATCGCGACCAGCCAGGTGAGGTCCAGTGGGCCGCCTTCGACGTACACCCCGGCGGTGGCCAGGTCGAGGAAGACGATGTCACCGACCAGCTGGGCCACGATGCCGGCACCGAGCAGCAGCAGGGTCCGGTCGCGGCGAACGCCCAGGATCGCCCCCACGCCGACCAGCAGGGCCAGCAGGACGACGTCGGCGATGGGGTAGGCCAGGCTCGTCAGCACCGCAGCCAGGTGACCCTCGGTGACCTCCAGGGCGGGCCCGAGCAGGACGGCGACCGCGACGGCGCCCGCGCCCAGGGCCCCGACGACACCGTCGAGCCACATGCTGGCGTGGAAGCGGGCGACCCGGGCCCGGATCAGCCCGACGAGGGTGACGTAGAGCGGCACGTAGAAGCCGAGGTAGAAGGCATCGGCGATCGACGGGAACGGCTCCTCCGCCATCCGCGCGACCACCAGCGAGTAGACGAGGTTGCCCGCGACACCCAGGAGGAGCGCGACCGTCATCGACCACCAGGCCAGCCGGTCGCCCTCCGCGCGGAGCGCCGCGAGGGCGCACACGAGCGCGGCGCCGACGTAGACGGCGTTGTAGAGGACGAGGTCGTAGGCGACCGCCCAGCCCTCGCCGTCCGGCCGGCCCCACGCACCGGTGGCGAAGACCGCGAGGGCCGCCAGCGTCAGCGCGAGGGCGTGGCGGGACGGGGCGGTGGCCCGGGCGGTCGACGGCACACCAGCCCCTTCGGCCGGGACGGTCCCCGTCTCCATCCGAGCCCGGGGTGGCCTGCCCCGCACGGGTGTGGCGGGGGTGGGCGCCGGTGCGCGGTAGCATCGAGGGCGTGACCAGGCGGCTCCTCCTCCCGCGGCCGTGCTGACTCCAGACCCAGCAGTCAGCACGGCGACCCCTCCTGTGTGAGGGGTCTTTTCGTGTCCGCCGCCGGTACGAGCACCCCGAGGACCCAGGAGCGCCGACGATGAGCCAGACGGCCCAGCAGCCGAGTGCCGAGCAGCAGCCGGCGGGCGGCCCGGACGACGGGGTCCCGCCGCACCGGTACACGCCCGCCCTGGCGCAGCGCATCGAGCTGGCCTGGCAGGACCGCTGGGAGTCCGAGGGCACCTTCCACACGCCCAACCCCGTCGGTCGGCTGGCCGAGGGCTTCGAGCGGGTCGCCGGCCGGCCCAAGTTCTTCGTGATGGACATGTTCCCGTACCCGTCGGGCGCCGGGCTGCACGTCGGCCACCCGCTGGGCTACCTGGGCACCGACGTCACCAGCCGGTTCCGCCGGATGGACGGCGACAACGTGCTGCACCCGATGGGCTACGACGCCTTCGGCCTGCCCGCCGAGCAGTACGCCGTCCAGACCGGGCAGCACCCGCGGGTCACCACCGAGGCCAACATCGCCGCGATCCGCGCGCAGCTGCGCCGGCTGGGCGTCGACCACGACGACCGCCGCAGCTTCGCCACCATCGACCCGGGCTACTACCGGTGGACCCAGTGGATCTTCCTGCGGGTGTTCGGCTCGTGGTTCGACCGGTCCGCCGGCCGGGCGCGGCCGATCGGGGAGCTGGTCGCCGAGCTGGACGCCGGCACCCGCGAGCCGGACCCGGGCACGGACCCCACCGGCCGGCCGTGGGCGGAGCTGGACGACGTCGAGCGGCGCCGGGTCGTCGACGCGCACCGGCTGGCCTACCTGCACGAGGCGCCGGTCAACTGGTGCCCGGGGCTGGGCACGGTGCTGTCCAACGAGGAGGTCACCCCCGACGGGCGCTCCGAGCGCGGCAACTTCCCGGTGTTCCGGCGCCCGCTGACCCAGTGGATGATGCGGATCACCGCCTACGCCGAGCGGCTGCTGACCGACCTGGACCGGCTGGACTGGTCGGACTCGCTCAAGCAGATGCAGCGCAACTGGATCGGCCGCTCCACCGGCGCGCGGATCGGGTTCCCCGTCGGGGTGGCGGGGCGGGCGGATGACGCAGCGCCCGAGACGATCGAGGTCTTCACCACCCGGCCGGACACGCTGTTCGGCGCCACCTACGTGGTGCTGGCCCCCGAGCACCCGCTGGTGGGCGCGCTGACCGCGCAGGCGTGGCCGGACGGCGCCGACCCGCGCTGGACCGCCGGCGCCGCGACCCCCGCCGAGGCGGTGCGGGAGTACCAGCGGCAGGCCTCGCGGCGGTCGGAGCTGGACCGGCAGGACGCCGGCCGGGAGAAGACCGGCGTCTGGCTGGGCGTGACGGCGACCAACCCGGCCGACGGCCGGGAGCTGCCCGTCTTCATCGCCGACTACGTGCTGACCGGCTACGGCACCGGCGCGATCATGGCCGTGCCCGGGCAGGACGCGCGGGACTGGGAGTTCGCCGAGGTCTTCGGGCTGCCCATCGTGCGCACCGTGCAGCCGCCCGCGGACTTCGACGGGAAGGCCTGGACCGGGCCCGGCCCGGCGGTCAACTCGGCCAACGGCGAGCTGTCGCTGGACGGCCTGGACGTCGACGCCGCCAAGGCCGCGATCGTCGACTGGCTGGCCGCGCGCGGCGCCGGCGAGGCCACGACCACCTACAAGCTGCGCGACTGGCTGTTCAGCCGGCAGCGCTACTGGGGCGAGCCGTTCCCCATCGTGTACGCCATCGACGGCGAGGACGCCGACCTGCCCGTCGCCGTCCCGGACGCGATGCTGCCGGTGCTGCTGCCGGAGGTCGACGACTACTCGCCGAAGACCTTCGCCGACGACGACGCCGACTCCGCGCCGGAGCCGCCGCTGTCGCGGGCCGCCGACTGGACCACCGTCGAGCTGGACCTGGGCGACGGCCCGCGCAAGTACCGGCGGGAGACCAACACGATGCCCAACTGGGCCGGGTCGTGCTGGTACCACCTGCGCTACCTGGACCCGGGCGACGACGAGCGCATGGTGGACCCGGAGCTGGAGCGCTACTGGCTGGGCCCGCGCGGTCCGGGCGACGTCGGCGGGGTCGACCTGTACGTCGGTGGGGTCGAGCACGCGGTGCTGCACCTGCTGTACGCCCGGTTCTGGCACAAGGTGCTGTTCGACCTGGGGTACGTCTCCAGCGAGGAGCCGTTCCGCCGGCTGGTCAACCAGGGCTACATCTCCGCCTACGCCTACACCGACGAGCGCGGCTTCTACGTGCCCGCCGCCGACGTCGAGGAGCGCGACGGGCAGTTCCTGTACGAGGGCCGGCCGGTCGACCGGGAGTACGGGAAGATCGGCAAGAGCCTGAAGAACATGGTGACGCCCGACGAGATGATCGCCGCCTACGGCGCGGACACCTTCCGGGTCTACGAGATGTCCACCGGCCCGCTGGACCAGTCCCGCCCGTGGGAGACCAAGGCCGTCGTCGGCTCGCAGCGGCTGCTGCAGCGGATCTGGCGGGTCGTCGTCGACGAGGGGACCGGTGCGCCCCGCGCCGCCGACGTCGAGCCCGGCGAGGACACCCTGCGCGCCCTGCACCGGACGATCGCCGGGGTCCGTGACGGCTTCGCCACCCTGCGGTTCAACATCGCCATCGCCCGGGTCACCGAGCTGACCAACCACCTGACCCAGGTGTACGGCGCCGACTCGCCGGTGCCGCGGTCGGTGGCCGAGCCGCTGGTGCTGCTGGTCGCGCCGCTGGCCCCGCACGTCGCCGAGGAGCTGTGGTCGCGCCTGGGCCACGACGCCTCGCTGGCCTGGCACCCGTTCCCGGACGCCGACCCCCGCTGGCTGGTCGAGGACACCGTGCAGGTCGCCGTCCAGCTGAACGGCAAGGTGCGCGCTCAGGTCAGCGTCCCGGCGGACGCCGACGCCGCCGCCCTGGAGGCCGCCGCCCGCGCCGACGAGAAGGTCGCCGCCCACCTGGCGGGACGGACGGTCCGCCGGGTCGTCGCCGTCCCGGGCCGGCTGGTCAACTTCGTCGTGGGCTGAGCGGGGGCCGGGCGCGCCCGGCCCCCGCTCAGGACGCCAGCGCGGCGCGGACCGCCTTCTCGACCGGGTCGATCGCCTCGGCGACCGGCACGTCGCGACCCAGCTCGGCCGACAGCGACGTCACGCCGGCGTCGGGGATGCCGCAGGGGACGATCGCGCCGAACGCGCCGAGGTCGGGGTCGCAGTTGAGGGCGAAGCCGTGCATGGTCACGCCGCGGGCGACCCGGATGCCGATCGCGGCGACCTTGCGCTCGGGGCGGTACCGGCTGCCCGGCCCCGGCTCGTCGGCGGGCAGCCAGACGCCGCTGCGCCCGTCCACCCGCCCGGCCTCGACCCCGAAGCCGGCGCACACCTCGATGAGCGCGCCCTCCAGCCGGCGGACGTAGGCGACGACGTCGACCGGGTCCGGCAGCGCCACGATGGGGTAGCCGACCAGCTGGCCGGGCCCGTGCCAGGTGATCTTCCCGCCGCGGTCGACGTCGACCACGGGCGTGCCGTCCTGCGGCCGCTCGTGGGCCGCGGTTCGCTTGCCGGCCGTGTAGACCGACGGGTGCTCCAGCAGCAGCAGCGTGTCGGGGCCCTCGCCGGCGACCCGGGCCGCGTGCAGGGCCCGCTGGCGCTCCCAGGCCTCCTCGTAGGGGACCGTGCCCGCCCGGACGACCTCCAGCTCAGTCACGGCTCCCAGCCTATGCCTGCGCTCAGCGCAGCCTGCGCGGCTCGACCCGGGTCTCGACCGCCGTTCCGTCCGGACCGCGCTCGACGCGGTGGGCGGCCGCGCCCGGCCGGTCCGCGACCGCCTCGACCAGCGCGGTGCCGCGGTAGACCAGCCCCACGCCGTCGTCCGTGGCGTGCCCGCCGGGCAGCGTGCCGTCGGCGACCAGCCGGTGGTACAGCGGGCGGCGCTGTGCCTCGGCGTCGTGGTGGACGCCGTTGGACGTGGGGATCAGACCCAGCCCGTCCGTCACCGGGCGCAGCTCGGGGCCGTGGGAGTCGGTGGTGCCGCCGACGTGCCAGCACAGCGACCCCGCCGACACCCCGCCGAGCACGACGCCGGCCTCCCACACCTCCCGGAACACCTCGTCGAGGCCGTGCACCCGCCACACCGCCAGCAGGTTGGCCACGCTGCCCCCGCCGACCCAGACCACGTCCTGCGCCAGCAGGTGCGCGCGCACGTCGGGCACCGTCGGCATCGGGAACAGGCTCAGGTGGCTGACCTGCACCCGGCTGCCGGCGAACGCGCCGTAGACGCCGGCCAGCCGCACCGGGTCGTCGCCGGTGGCGGTGCCCAGGTAGCACAGCCGGGGGCGCTCGGGTGCCCCGGCGAGCTCGGCGGCCAGGTCGAACACCGGGCCCGGGGCCCAGTCGTACGGGCCGCGCCGGCGGGAGTCGAAGCCGATGCTCGTGGCCAGGATGGTCGGTGCGGTGGCGGGCATCAGGCGGCTCCTCGCCGGGCCGGGCGCAGGGCGGCGAGGACGGCCCGCGCGGTGCGCGCCCCGCTGGCCATGGCGCCCTGGATGGACGGGGTGTCGCGGTGGTCGCCGCAGACGTACAGGCCGCCGCCGAGGTCGACCGCGCGGCGCAGCTGCAGCGGCGGGAGGGCGGCCGGCTGCGCGCCCGTGACGGTGACCGAGGTGAGGTGCTCGAGGTCGCCGGGGCCGACGCCGTGCAGCGCGGCCACCTCGCCGCGCACCTCGGCCTCGCGGGTCGGGGCCAGGCTGGAGCTGGCGACCAGCGCCCGGCCGTCGGGGCTGTAGGCGGGCTGGGCGTCGGTGAGCACGACGCTGTTGACCAGCCGCCCGCCCGGCGTCCCGAGCACGACCAGCGGGTCCCCGGTCGGTGAGGCGGGCAGCACGTGCAGGTGGGTGGTGACCTGCCGGGGCGCCGAGCCGGTCACCGCCGGCACCAGCGCGGCGGCGGTGCCCGGGTCGGTGGCGACGACGACCGCGTCGGCCCGCACCGGGCCGTCGTCGGAGGTGACCCCGGTGCCGCTCACCGCGGTGACCCGCACCCCCAGGTGCACCCGGCCGGCACCCACCCGGTCGGCCAGCTGCTCCCCGATGCGCTGCATGCCCCGGGCCGGCAGCCCGATGGGCCCGCGGGCGAAGCTGCGCCAGAGCAGGTCCAGGTAGCGGCTGGAGGTCTCCAGCCGGTCCTCCAGCAGCACGCCGGCGAGGAACGGCCGGAAGAACCGGTCGATCGCCGCGTCACCGACCCCGGCCGCCCGCAGCCGCTGCTCCGCGGTCGTCTCCGGCGCCCGCAGCAGCCGCTCGACCGGGGTGAGGGCCGCCCGCGCGGAGAACCCCGCGATGGCCGCCTTGCGGGCCGGGGACCCGATCGGGGCGCGCAGCGTGCCGAGGACCTCCGCCGGCCGGCGGCGCGGGTCGACCACCCGGTGCGCCCGGCCGTCGACCCGCACCACCGCGCCGGCCCAGAACCAGCCCAGGTCGAGGGCGGCCAGGTCCAGGTCGGCGACCCGCGGGTAGCCCACGTTGAGCACCTGGAAGCCGCGGTCGACGACGAAGCCGTCGACGACCTCGGTGGCCACCCGGCCCCCGGCGTGCCGCGCGGCGTCCAGCACGTGCACGTCGCAGCCGGCGGCGGCCAGCCGCCAGGCGGCGGACAGGCCGGCCAGCCCGGCCCCGACGACCACGACCTCGGCACGGGCGGGCAGCGGCATGCCCCGAACCTAGGCCGCCGGGCGCCGGCGCACGCGGCCGGGCCGGGTCCGTGGACGGCGCCAACGCCTGTGGACAGCGCCCGCGGGGTGCCCGGCCGGCCGCCTACGGTGCCCGCCATGCCGACGTCCCCGCCCGCGCCCGTCGTCCCCGGCTACCGGCTGGAGGAGCTGCTGGGCCGCGGCGGGTCCGGCGAGGTGTGGCGGGCGGTGCCCCGGTCCGGTGGTGCTCCGGTGGCGGTGAAGCTGCTGGTCGCCGGCGACGCCGAGCGCCAGGCGCGCGAGGCGGCCCTGCTGGGCGAGCTGGACCACCCCCACCTGGTGCGGCTGCACGAGGTCGTCCACGAGCCGCGCCGCGGCGGGCAGCCGCGGGTGGCACTGGTGCTCGACCTGCTCGCCGGCGGCAGCCTGGCCGCCCTGCTCGCCCGCCGCGGGCGGCTGCGGCCGGGTGAGGTGGTCACCGCGCTGGCCCCGGTGGCCGCCGCGCTGGCGCACGCCCACGAGCGCGGGGTGGTGCACGGCGACCTGTCCCCGGGCAACGTCGTGTTCACAGCCGAGGGCCGCCCGGTGCTCACCGACCTCGGGGTGGCGCACGTGCTCGGCGAGGAGTCCGCCGGCGAGGTGACGCCGGCCTACGTCGACCCGTCCGTCGCCCGCGGCGGCGCGTGCGGCCCGGCCTCGGACGTCTTCGGGGTGGCCGCGGCGGCCTTCCACGCGCTGACCGGGGTGGCGCCGTGGAACGCCGCGACGCCCGCGGACACCCTGCGGGTCGCCGCGGACGGCGAGCTGCCCGACCTCGCCGCGCTCGCCCCCGAAGCCCCGCCGGAGCTGCTCGCCGTCGTGGCCCGGGGGCTGTCCGCCGACCCGCACGACCGGGGCTCGGCGGCCGCCTTCGCGCTCGACCTGCGGCACGCCTGCCGGCCGGAGCCGGTGCGGCTGCCGCGGGCCGGCGTGCCCGACGAGGAGCTGGCCCGCACCGGCCGCGGCCCGCGCACCGAGCTCACCCACCAGGTCCCCGGCCGGCACCGCCAGGCGCCGTCCGAGCCCTCCACGCGCACCGGGCTGCGCTCGTGGGCCACTGCCGCGGCGCCGCTGCTGCGGCGGGCCGCCCTGCCGCTCGCCGCGGTGGCGGTCCTCGGTGGGCTGGTGTGGCTGGGCGTCTCGTGGGGGAGCGGGGCGGCGGCGCCCGGGGCCGCGGGGCCCGCCCTCGCCGACCGGGCCGCCGGCGCACCGGCCGCACCGGCGCCCTCCGGACCGGTCCCGCCGGGCCCGGCCGCGCCGCCGGCCCCGGTGGCCGTCCCCCCGCCGGCGGAGCCGGCCGACGTGCTCGAGGAGGACTGGGCGGCCCGGCTCACCGAGCTGTACCGGCGCCGTGCGGAGGCGCTGTCGGCGGGCTCCGCGGCGCGGCTGGCGGAGGTGTACGCCCCCGGCAGCGCCGTGCTGGACGCCGACCGGGACACCCTGGCCGCGCTGGCGGCCGCCGGGGAGGCGGTGCGCGGCTTCGCCCCGCAGGTGGTCGACGCGTCCGTCCTGGAGGAGGCGCCCGGCGGCAGGCGGGTGGTGCTGCGGGTGGTCGACCGCTGGCCGGACTACGCGGTGGTGCCGGCGGCCGACCGGGCGGGGCCGGCGCCGCGCCCGGTGGCCGGGCGGGGCGAGGCGGAGGTGCTGATGACGCTGGAGGCCACCGCGGCCGGGTGGCGGATCGCGTCGGCCGAGCGGGTGGGGTGAGCCGCCGTCAGGCGCGCTGCAGGGCCGCCCGGAGGGCGGCGTCCAGGTCACGGTGCGTCCAGCGGTAGCCGGCCCGCTCCAGGGCCGCCGGCAGCGCGCGCTGGCCGGCCAGGACGCTGGACCGGCCGAACTCACCGAGCGCAAGGGCGATCACCGGCCCGGGCACCGGCAGCACGGCCGGCCGGTGCACCGCGGCGGCCAGCCGCCGGACGAACTCGGCGTTGGTGACGGGGGCCGGCCCGGTGAGGTTGACCGGGCCGGAGACGTCGCTGCCCAGCAGGAAGCGGATGGCGCCCACCTCGTCGTCCAGGCTGATCCAGGGCCAGTACTGCCACCCCGACCCCATCCGGCCGCCCAGGCCGGCGCGGAAGACCAGCCCGAGGATGCGCACGAGCATCGCGTCGCGGCCCACGACCAGGCCGGTGCGCAGGTGGGCGACGCGGACGCCGGCGTCCTCGGCCGGCCGGGTCGCGGCCTCCCACTCGACGCACAGCCGGGCCAGGAAGTCCGAGCCGGGCGGCGCGTCCTCCTCCACCGGCCGGTCCCCGGTGTCGCCGTAGTAGCCGACGGCGGAGGCCGACAGCAGCACCCGCGGGCGGGCCGGGTCGGCGGCGGCCGCGGCGGCCAGCGCCCCGCTCACGGTGGCGGTGCTGTCCAGCCGGCTGGAGCGCAGTTGCTCCTTGTAGCCGGTGGTGAACGGCCGCGGCCGGATCGGCGTGCCGGCCAGGTTGACCACGGCGTCCACGTCGGCCAGCACGGCCGGGCCGACCCGCCGGTGCTGCGGGTCCCACCGGTGCTCGTCGGCCGTGCGCGGGGTGCGGCGGACCAGCCGCAGCACCTCGTGCCCGTCGGTGCGCAGTGCCGGGACCAGCCGTGACCCGATCAGCCCGGAGGAGCCGGTGACCGCGACCTTCATGTGTCTCCTCGGAGGGGCGGGCCGCACTCGGGGCCCCGGCTGGTGCCGGGGCCCCGAGTGGTGCGCTCTGGGTCAGGAGAGGCCGAGCTCGCCGTGGAACTGGGCCGCCTCCAGCCGCTGCTTCACCGTGGTGAGGAAGCGGGCGGCGTCCGCGCCGTCGACGATGCGGTGGTCGTAGGTCAGCGCCAGGTAGACCATCGACCGGACCGCGATCACCTCGCCGAGGCCGGGGTCCTGGACGACGACCGGCCGCTTGACCACGGTGCCGACGCCGAGGATGGCCACTTGCGGCTGGTTGATGATCGGCGTGTCGAACAGCGCCCCGCGGCTGCCGGTGTTGGTCAGCGTGAACGTGCCGCCCCCGAGCTCGTCGGGGGTGACCTTGTTGGCGCGGGTCCGCTCGGCCAGGTCGGCGATCTTGCGGGCCAGACCGCCGATGCTGAGGTCGCCGGCGTCCCGGATCACCGGCACCAGCAGCCCGCGCTCGGTGTCCACGGCCACGCCGAGGTTCTCCGCGTCGTGGTAGGTCACCGTGCCGGCCTCGAGGTCGATCGAGGAGTTGACCGCCGGGTGCGCCTTGAGCGCCTCCACCGCCGCCTTGGCGAAGAACGGCAGGAAGGACAGCTTGACGCCCTCGCGGGACTCGAAGTCCCGCTTGGCCCGGTCGCGCAGCCGCGCGATGGCGGTGACGTCGGCCTCCACCACCGTGGTCAGCTGGGCGCTGACCTGCAGCGACTCCACCATCCGCCGGGCGATGACGGTGCGCAGCCGGGACAGCTTCTCGGTGCGCCCGCGCAGCGTGGTGTCCGGCTTGGCGGCCGGCGACGGGCTGGGTGCCGGCCGGCCCGAGGCTGCGGCCGGCGCCTCGGCCGGTGCCTCCGCCGGGGCCTCCGCCGGTGCCTCGGCGGGGGCGGCGGCCTTCTCGGCGGCGGCGATGACGTCCTGCTTGCGGATCCGCCCGCCGACGCCGGTCCCGGTGACCGAGGACAGGTCGACGCCGCGCTCGGCGGCCATCCGGCGCACCAGCGGGGTGACGTACTGGCCGCCGCCGTCCCCGGCGGGCGCGGGGGACGGGGTCTTCGGCGCCGCGGGGGCCTGGGGGGCCACCGCCTGCGCCGGGGACGGCGCGTCGGTGGGCGAGGTGCTCGGCAGCACCCCGCCGGTGCCGTAGTCCGCGCCCGGAGCCTCCGACTTCGGCTGGGCCTGCTGCGGGGTGGGGTCGGCCTGCGGGGTGGGCTCGGTCGCCTGGGCCGGCGGCGTGGGGTCCCGCTGCTCCTGCTGGGACTGCGGCTCCTGCGGGGCCGGGGTCTCCTGCTGGGCCGGAGCGGGCTCGGACGGCGCGCTGCCGCCGGCCGACCCGGACCCGATGACGGCCAGCTCCGCGCCGACCTCCACGGTCTCGTCCTCGCCGACCGAGATGGACAGCAGGGTGCCCGACACCGGAGCGGGGATCTCGGTGTCCACCTTGTCGGTGGAGACCTCCAGCAGCGGCTCGTCGGCGGTGACCTCGTCGCCCACCGACTTCAGCCAGCGGGTGACGGTGCCCTCGGTGACGCTCTCGCCGAGCGCCGGCATGGTCACCTTCGTGCCCTCGCCGCCGCCCGCGTCGGCGCCGTCGCCGCCGCCCGAGGACGCCTGGGCCGGCTCGGGCTCGGTCTCCGGCTGGGCCTCCTGCGCCGGGGCCTGCTCCTGCTGGGCCGGGGCCTCGGCGGTGTCCGGGTCGGCGGCCGGTGCGCCGCCGTCGCCGTCCCCACCGATGACCGCCAGCTCCGCGCCGACGTCCACGGTCTCGTCCTCCGAGACCAGGATCTTGGTGAGCACGCCGGCGGCCGGCGAGGGGATCTCGGTGTCGACCTTGTCGGTCGACACCTCGAGGAGGGGCTCGTCGACCTCGACCTGCTCACCCTCCTGCTTGAGCCATCGGGTGACCGTGCCCTCGGTGACGCTCTCGCCCAGGGCGGGCATGGTGACGGACGTCGGCATCGACGCGGTGCTCCTTCGGCTCCGGGGGAGGGTGGGGGTGGGTCAGCTGTGCGCGTGCAGGGGCTTGCCGGCCAGCGCGAGGTGCGCCTCGCCCAGGGCCTCGCTCTGCGTCGGGTGCGCGTGGATCAGGCTGGCCACGTCGTCGGCCTCGGCCTCCCAGTTGTAGATCAGCTGCGCCTCGGCGATGAGCTCGCCGACCCGGCTGCCGACCATGTGCACGCCGACCACGGGGCCGTCCGGGGCCTGCACCAGCTTGACCGCGCCCTGGGTCTTGAGGATCTGGCTGCGGCCGTTGCCGCCGAGGTCGTAGGTGAGCACCTTGACGTCGCCGTAGCGCTCCTTGGCCTGGGCCTCGGTGAGGCCGACCGAGGCGACCTCGGGCTCGGAGTAGGTGACCCGGGGGACGCCGGCGTAGTCGATCGGCGCCGGCTCCAGCCCGGCCAGCCGCTCGGCGACGAGGATGCCCTCGCCGAAGCCGACGTGCGCCAGCTGCAGGCTGGGGACGAGGTCGCCCACGGCGGAGATGGTCTCCACGTTCGTGCGCATGTGCTGGTCGACGAGCACGTACCCGCGCTCCATCGCGACGCCGGCCTCCTCGTAGCCCAGCCCCTGGCTGACCGGGCCCCGGCCGACGGCGACGAGCAGGAGCTCGGCCTCGATCTCCTTGCCGTTCTCCAGCGAGACGGTCACGCCGTTCTCGGTGGTCTGCACGCCCGAGACCTTGCTGCCCAGCTCGAAGTTGATCTTCCGGCGGCGGAAGGCGCGCTCCAGCAGCTTGGAGGACGACTCGTCCTCCAGCGGCACCAGGTGCGGCAGGGCCTCGACGATCGTCACGTCGACGCCGAAGGACCTCCAGGCACTCGCGAACTCGCAGCCGATGACCCCGCCGCCGAGGATGACCGCCGAGGTGGGTACGTGGTCCAGGCTCATCGCGTGGTCGCTGGTGATGACCTTGGTGCCGTCGATGTCGATGCCGGGCAGGGTGCGCGCGTAGGAGCCGGTGGCGAGCAGCACGTGCTTGCCCTCGTAGCGCTGCCCGCCCACCTCGACCGCGGTGGGGGAGACCAGCCGGCCCTCGCCCTCGACGTACTGGATGCCGCGGCTCTTGATCAGCCCCTGCAGGCCCTTGTACAGCCGCGAGACGACGCCGTCCTTGTAGGCGTTGACGCCGTCCATGTCGATGCCGGCCAGCGACGTCTTGACGCCGAACTGCTCGCCCTCGCGCGCGCTGTCGGCGATCTCGCCGCTGTGCAGGAGCGCCTTGGTGGGGATGCAGCCACGGTGCAGGCAGGTGCCGCCGACCTTGTCCTTCTCGATCAGGACGACGGACATGCCCAGCTCGGCGGCGCGCAGCGCCGCGGCGTAGCCACCCGAGCCACCACCGAGGATGACCAGGTCGGCGGGCGAGGTGGGTGCGCTCACGAGTCTCTCCTCGGGTGCCGGGGACCCGCCCGTTCACACGCGCGGGGGATGATCCTCGCCCATCCTGCCACCCCGGGAACGCGTCGGCGGATCGCACCGTTGCCAGCGCGGACGTCGCGACCCGAGCGCGACCCGGGAGGGACGGGAGCGGGCATGGGGCTGTGGGGCCGTCTGCGGCGGCGGACGCCGGGCCGCGGGTCGCCGGGCCGCGGCACGCTGGACCGCGGTGCCGGGCGGGGCGACGTCGCCCACCTGGAGCAGTTCGTCGCCGGCCGCCGCGGCGTGGAGGGGTACGTCGAGCCCCGGACGGCGGTCACCGAGACCACGATCGTGCTGGTGGCCGCGGACGGCGAGTGGACCCGGCGCCGCATCGACGGACCCGAGACCGCGCGCCGGCTGTCCCGGGAGCTGGGCATCCCGGTGTACGACGCCCAGGTCACCGGCTACCCCCAGCGCATGCGCGACTGGTCCGCGCGCCAGCGGCGCGACCGCCCCTGACGGCGGCCGTCCCAGGCCTCACGAGGCGGCGGCGAGGTCCTCGATGGTGGCCAGCAGGGTCCGCACCGGCACGCCGGTGCCGCCCTTGGGCGTGTAGCCCCACGGCGCACCGGTGTTGTACGCCGGGCCGGCGATGTCGATGTGCGCCCAGGGCAGGCCGGCCGGCACGAACTCGGCGAGGAAGTGCGCCCCGACCAGCATGCCGCCCATCCGGTCGGCGTTGGCGTTGACGAAGTCCGCGATCGGGGAGTCGATGCCCCGGCGCAGCTCGGCGGGCATCGGCATCGCCCACATCGCCTCGCCGCTGCGGGCCGAGGCGGCGACGACGGCGTCGCGCATGTCGTCGCTGCCCATCACGCCCGCGGTGCGCGAGCCCAGCGCGACCAGCTGGGCGCCGGTGAGGGTGGAGGTCTCCAGGATGACGTCGGGGGAGTCCTCGGCCGCGCGGGCCAGGGCGTCGGCCAGGACGACGCGGCCCTCGGCGTCGGTGTTGGTGATCTCGGCCTTCTTGCCGTTGCGGAACGTGACCACGTCGGCGGGGCGGTAGGCGGTGCCGCTGGGCAGGTTCTCCGCGATCGGCACGGTCGCGGTGAGCTCGACCGGCAGGCCGAGCCGGGCGACCAGGCAGGCGGTGGCGATCACGGCGGCGGCGCCGGCCATGTCGCTGGTCATGTGGTGCATGTTCGCGGCCGGCTTGATGGACAGGCCGCCGCTGTCGAAGGTGATGCCCTTGCCGACCAGGGCGACCCGGGTGCGGGGCCGCTTGCCGCTGTAGGCCATCCGGAGCAGGCGCGGCCCGCGCGCGGAGCCGCCGCCGACGGCGAGCACCCCGCCGTAGCCGCCGGCGGCCAGCGCGGCCTCGTCGAGCACCTCCACGGCCAGCCCGGCCTGCTTGCCGGCGGCCGCGCCGCGGGCGGCCAGCTCGGCCGGGTAGAGGTCGTTGGGCGGGGTGTTGACCAGGTCGCGCACCAGGGACACCGCGTCGGCGACCGCGCGGGCGCGCTCCAGCGCCGCCTTGGCGGCGCCGGCGTCGGGCACGACGACGGTGAACTCCCGCGGCGGGGCGGACCGGCCGTCGAGGTCGGACTTGTAGGCGGTGAACTCGTAGGAGCCGAGCAGGCTGCCCTCGCCGACGGCGTGCAGCCGCTGGTCGTCCGGGGTCCCGCCGACCGCGGCCAGCAGGGTGACCACCGAGGCCCGGCCGGACAGCGCCCGGCTGGCGGCACCGGCCGCCCGGCGGACCGCCTCGGCGGTGTACCCGCCCCCGGGCCGGGGCGCGCCCAGGCCGGCCACGGCCACGACCGGGAAGGGGCCCTGGCCCAGCGAGGCGACGCGGGTGACCTCGTCCTCGGCACCCTTGGCGCCCAGGTCGGCCAGCGCGCCCATCAGGCGGCCACCGAGCAGCCGGTCGACGGCCTCCGCGCCCGGCGTCGGCAGCAGGCCGCCGGGGCCCTTGCCGACGCCGACGACGACGGCGTCGGCGCGGGTCTTCTCGAGGGGGCGGTCGGTCACGGAGATCGTCGGCGGCACCGGACGATGGTAGTCACAGGTCCCGCCGGCCCCCCACGCCTCGGAGGCCGGCCGCCGGACCGTGCAGCGGGGCCGCGTTAGCGTGCCCCCGTGACCGCGCTGACCTCGCCCCTGCACGACCGGCACCTGGCCGCCGGCGCCAAGCTGGCCGACTTCGGCGGCTGGTCGATGCCGATCGAGTACGCCGGGGGCGGCGTGCTGGCCGAGCACGAGGCGGTCCGCACCGGGGTCGGCCTGTTCGACGTCTCCCACCTGGGCACGGCGACGGTCCGCGGGCCGGGTGCCGCGGCGTTCGTCGACAGCTGCCTGTCCAACGACCTCTCCCGGATCGGCCCGGGCCAGGCGCAGTACACGATGTGCTGCCTGCCCGACGGCGACCCGCGGGCCGGCGGTGTCGTCGACGACCTGATCCTCTACCTGCACGGTCCCGACGACGTCCTGCTGGTGCCCAACGCCGCCAACGCCGCCGAGGTCGTGGCCCGGCTCGCCGACGCCGCGCCGGCCGGGGTGACGGTCACCGACCGGCACACCGAGGTCGCCGTCCTCGCCGTGCAGGGTCCCCGCTCGCCGCAGCTGCTGTCCCTGCTGGGCCTGCCCGGCGAGCTGCCCTACATGTCCTTCGTGACCGGCCTGGGCGGCGGCTCGGCCGAGGTCACCGTGTGCCGCACGGGCTACACCGGCGAGCACGGCTACGAGCTGCTGGTGGGGGCCGAGCACGCCGGCGAGCTGTGGGACGTGCTGGTCGAGCAGGGCCGCGACGAGGGCCTGCGGCTGTGCGGGCTGGGCGCGCGCGACACGCTGCGCACCGAGATGGGCTACCCGCTGCACGGCCACGAGCTCTCGCCCGGCATCACCCCCGTGCAGGCCCGCGCCGGCTGGGCGGTGGGCTGGCGCAAGCCGGCCTTCTGGGGCCGGGCGGCGCTGTTGGCCGAGAAGGAGGCCGGCCCGGCGCGGCTGCTGTGGGGCCTGCGGGCGCCCGGGCGGGGGATCCCGCGGCCGGGGATGGCGGTCCTCGACGCCGACGGCGCCCGGGTCGGCGAGGTGACCAGCGGGACGTTCTCGCCGTCCCTGCGCACCGGCATCGCGCTGGCGCTGCTGGACACCGCGTCCGGCGCGGGGGAGGGCAGCGAGCTGGCCGTCGACGTGCGCGGCCGGCCGCAGCCGGTGCACGTCGTCCGGCCGCCCTTCGTGCCCTCCCGCGTGCGCTGAGCGGCCTCAGGCGTTCTTCCGGGTGGGGTCCTTGTCCTCCTTCGAGGGTTCGGGCTCGTCCGGGAGGCTGTCGGCGACGACGGCGTCCCGCTCGCCCATCGGCACCGGCGGGCCCTCGGTGGTGTCCTGCGCGGTCTGGTGCTCGGCCTCGGAGTTGATCTCCGCGCCCAGCAGCAGCAGGTAGCAGGTGATGTACAGCCACAGCATCAGCACGATGACGCCGGCGATCGTCCCGTAGGTCTCGTTGTAGGAGCCGAAGTTGTCGACGTAGAAGCTGAACGCCACGCTGACCAGTGCCCAGGCGATCGTCACCACCACCGCGCCGAGGCTGACCCAGCGCATCTTGGGGGCGTCCCGGTCGGGTGCCACGCGGTACAGGACGGCGAGCGACCCGGCGAACACCCCGAGCAACAGCACCCACCGGGCAACCTGGGTGAGGACCGTGGCGAACGGCCCCAGCGGCAGGGTGTCCAGCACGATCGGGACGACGGCCACCAGGCTGAAGGCCACCAGCACGAAGACGATCGCCCCGAGGGTGAGCAGCAGCGAGGTGGCCCGCAGCTTGACGAAGTTGCGGGTCTCCACCTCGTCGTAGGCCAGGTTCACCGCGGTGACCAGGTTGCCCATCCCGCCCGAGACGCTCCACAGCGCGCCGGCCACCGAGACGGCCAGGCTCAGGCTCAGCGCGCCCCCGTCGCCCGTGGCGATGTCGCGCAGCTGGGTGCCGATGAGGTCGGCGGCGCTCTCGGGCAGCTGCGCGGAGAGGTCCTCGATCTGGCGGGTGACGGTCTCCGGCGAGGCGACCAGCCCGTAGAGCGAGATGGTCGCGATCAGCGCCGGGAAGACGGACAGGAAGCCCCAGAAGGCCACGCCGCCGGCGATGATCGGCATGTTGTCGGCGTTGTGCTCGGCCCACGACCGCTTGAGGACCTGCCGCCAGCCGCGCCAGGGGATCTCGGTCGGCTTGTCCGCCGTCACCCCGGGCAGCCGGTCCTCACCGGGGGCGCCCGGCGGGAGCCGGTCGGCCTGCGGGTGCGGTGCGTCCGCCTCGGCGGCCCGGGCGGCGGCCCGCCGCGCCGCCTTCTCCTCGACCCGCTGCCGGATCCGGTCGACCGAGCTCTCCCGGGGCCTGGTGCTGCTCACGTCAGTCGCCCGGCCAGTTGCCGGTCAGCTTGGTGTAGCCGCGGGCGCCGAGGCGGTCGATGGCGGCCTTGGTGGCGGCGAAGATGGCGCCCTGCAGCGCCGCGGCGAGGACCACCTCGCGCATCCGGTACTCGCTCTGCAGGGCATCGGGGGCGTCGTCCTCGTCGGCCACCCGCTTCCACACCTGCTTGAACACCGCGCCGGAGATCATGCCGGCCAGGACGCCGCCGAGCAGGCCGATCGGCCGGTAGACGAGCTTGGCCCCCTTGCTGCTCACCTCGCCCTCCGCACGGTCCGGCGGGCCCGCTTCGCCGCTGCCGCGCGCCGCGCCGCGGCGGCCTTCCGGGCGGCCCTGGCGGTCCGCTGCGTCGCCTTCGCCCTCCGCCGCGCGGCCTTCCGGGCGGCCTTCTCCGCCGCCGCGCGCCGGGCGGCGGCGACCTTGGCCTCGACCTTCACCTGGCGCCGCGCGCGGCGCCTGGCCCGGCGGCGGTCCTTGGTGAGGCGGCGCCACACCAGCAGGCCGAGCAGCGTCGCCGCTCCGGCGCCGGCGCCGATGACCGCCGGGGGGTTCTCCCGGTAGGTCTCGACCGCGGTGTCCCGGGCCCGGAAGGCGCCCTCCTTGGCCCGTTCGGAGACGTCGAGGCGCTGCGACAGCTCGTCGACCGTGCGGCCGAGCTGCGCGCGGGTGGCCTCGATGTCGGCCTTGATGGCGTCCGGGTCGTTGGGCGCGCCACCGCGGGCCGTCGTCCCGTCCCGCCCGTCGGGGGCGCGGTTGGCTGGGGTGCTCACCGGCGTGCACTCTCCTTCACGGTCGCGATGTCGGCCTTGGTGCTGGCGATGGCCTGGGTCGGCACCGGCGGTGCGCCCTTCTCGACGTCCTTCTTGCCGACCAGCGCGAGGACACCGGCGACGGCGAACAGCACGACGGCCACGACGAGGGCCGCCAGCCAGGCGGGCAGCACCAGGTCCAGGGCGAGGACGGCGGCGGCCACCAGCACCGCCAGGCCGAGGAACGCGAACAGCCCGGCGCCGCCGAACAGGCCCGCCCCGATGCCCAGGCGCTTGGCCTTCTGGGTGACCTCCGCCTGGGCGAGCCGGGCCTCGTCGCGCACCAGCCGGCTGATCTGCTCGGTGAGCTGGCCGATGAGCTGACCGGTCGAGGCGTCCTCGGGAGCGGGGGGTGGGACGGACGCGCGGCTGGCGCCCGCCGTGGGGTCGGTCATCGGTCCTCCGTACCGGGGAGCGGTGTCGATGTGCTCCCATGCCCCCGATGATCGCCCGGTAACCCGTCCCCGGTCACACTCCGGGGCACGGCGCGGGCCCGGTGGCACATAGCCTGCGGCCATGAGCTGGTACTGGCGGTTGGAGGACCCCACGGGGGCGGAGCTGGACCCCGCCGCGGTCGGGGTGGAGGTCCCGCGGGCGGACAACCAGGGCGACGCGGAGTCCTGGCTGGGGGAGAACTGGCGCGCGCTGCTGGAGCGCGGGGTCGCCACGGTGACCCTGTTCGAGGGCGACCGCAGGGTGTACGGCCCGATGGGCCTCGCCCCCGCCTGACGAAGGACCTCCCTGCCCCCCACCACTCGCAGGCTCGTGGCGGGTCCCCGCAGGGAGGCCGCGCCGAGCGGAGCGAGGCGTGGGGGGCGAGGGGGTCCTTCCTCAGCCGCGGGAGGTCTTGGCGGGGTCGCGCTCCACGGTGTCGCCGAGGACGTCGTCGATGCGGGCGAGCACGTCGGCGTCGAGGGTGACCCCGGCCGCCTGCACGTTGTCGTGCACCTGCTCGGGCCGGGTGGCCCCGATGATCGCGGCCGCGACGTTGCGGTTCTGCAGCACCCAGGCGATGGCCAGCTGGGCCATGGACAGCCCGAGGTCCTCGGCGACCGGCCGCAGCTGCTGCACCCGGCCGAGGACGTCGTCGGTCATGAACCGCTGGATGAACCGGCCGGCCTCGGGGTCGCTCGCCCGGCTCCCGGGCGGGGGCTGCTCGCCCGGCAGGTACTTGCCGGTCAGCACGCCCTGCGCCAGCGGCGACCAGACGATCTGCGACAGGCCCTCCCGCTCGGAGGCGGGCACGACCTCGGCCTCGATGACCCGCCAGAGCATGGAGTACTGCGGCTGGTTGCTGATCAGCTGGACGCCGAGCTCGCGGGCCAGCGCGGCGCCGGCGGCGATCTCCTCGGCGTTCCACTCCGAGACGCCGACGTAGAGCACCTTGCCGGCCCGGACCAGGTCGGCGAACGCGGTCATCGTCTCCTCGAGCGGCACCGTCGGGTCGTAGCGGTGCGCCTGGTAGAGGTCGACGTAGTCGGTCTGCAGCCGCTGCAACGAGGCGTGGCAGCTCTCGACGACGTGCTTGCGGGACAGCCCGCGGTCGTTGTGCCCGGGGCCGGTGGGCCAGTAGACCTTGGTGAACACCTCCAGCCCCTCGCGGCGCTGGCCGGCCAGGGCGCGGCCGAGGACCGACTCGGCCCGGGTGCCGGCGTAGACGTCGGCGGTGTCGAAGGTCGTGATGCCGGCGTCGAGGGCGGCGCGGACGCAGGCCTGCGCCGCGTCCTCCTCGACCTGCCCACCGTGGGTGAGCCAGTTGCCGTAGGCGATGGCGGAGATGTTCAGGCCAGAGCGGCCCAGTCGTCGGGATTCCACGACGCCCGACGCTACGGCCGTCCGGCTACGGCTTCGCGCCGAGCGGGACGGTCGCCTTCGGGAAGCGCCAGCGGCGCACCATCGTGGCCCGGGTGATCCCGTACCAGACCAGGCTCTTCATCCTGTGGTCCTGGCCCGGGAAGCGCTCGAGCACCGTCGTCTTGATCCGCCGGCCGAGGACGACCGAGTCGAGGATCATCACGGCGAAGAAGACCAGCCAGAGCGACACCGAGTAGGAGCGCACCGGCTCGGGCAGGAAGTTGCCGAGCAGCACCAGCGCGGCCACGAGCAGGAAGAAGCTGCCGGCGTTGCGGCGGGCGTCGACGACGTCGCGCACCAGCTTGCGGACCGGGCCGCGGTCGCGGGCCGGCAGCGCGGCCTCGTCGCTGCGGGCGGTACCGGCGCGGGTGGCCCCCCGCCCGGTGGTGGCCTGCTGCTCCCGCATCCGCTTCCACGCCTCCTTGCGCGTCCGCGGCGGCGGCGGGGGCGGGCCGGGACGGCGCCCCTGGGCCTCGTGGCGCTTGGGGGTGGGCCGCCCCTTGCCGCCCGTCCTCACCAGCTGCGAGGTCAGGTCGGCGGAGGGGTCGGGCGCGGCCTCGGTGCGGTCGCGGCGCCCGGGGAGGCGGAGCTTCACCCGGCCGAGTCTACGGGTGGGCCCGCCCGGTCGGGGTCCGCGCCGGGGCCGACGACGTACAGTGGGAAGAGGCTCCGCTGCGGCGGTGTTGGCCTGTGAAGGACGTGCCGCAGCAGGCACCTCGAACGTGGGAGGACTTCCAACATGACGGTGCAGGACAGCACGGCCACCGGCGTCATCCTCAGCGACCCGGCGGCCGCCAAGGTCAAGGCGCTCCTGGACCAGGAGGGTCGCGACGACCTCCGCCTGCGCATCGCCGTCCAGCCCGGCGGCTGCTCCGGCCTGCGCTACCAGCTCTTCTTCGACGAGCGGTACCTCGACGGCGACCAGACCTACGACTTCGGTGGCGTCGAGGTCATCGTCGACCGGATGAGCGGCCCCTACCTGGGCGGCGCGGTGATCGACTTCGTCGACTCGATCGAGAAGCAGGGCTTCACGATCGACAACCCGAACGCAGGGGGCTCCTGCGCCTGCGGCGACAGCTTCAGCTAGCCGACCAGCTCCAGGCCTGACGGAGGCCCGGTCCCCCGCGGGGGGCCGGGCCTCCGTCGTCGCCGGCTACAGGCGGACCGGGTAGACGGTCTCGGGGACCTCGGGCCGGATGCGCTGCTCGACGAAGACGCCGTGCCAGACCATGAAGACCAGCAGCGTCCACAGCTTGCGCGAGAGGTCCACCGGCGAGCCGGCCCGGTGGTTGTCGCGGTGCTCGTCGAGCATCCACAGCACCTGCCGGCGGTCCAGCCACTCGTCGGTCTGGCTCTCCTCGACCACCTGCCGCGCCCAGTCGTGCAGGTCCTCGGCCAGCCAGTGGCGGGTGGGCACCGGGAAGCCGAGCTTGCGCCGGTTGAGCACGTGCGGCGGCACGATCTGCTCCAGCGCGCGGCGCAGCGCGTACTTCGTCGCCTGCTTCGTCACCCGCTGCCCGACCGGCAGCGTGCCGGCCACGGCGAACACCTCCGGGTCGAGGAAGGGCACCCGCAGCTCGAGGGAGTTGGCCATGGTCATCTTGTCGGCCTTGACCAGGATGTCCCCGCGCAGCCAGGTGAACAGGTCCACGTACTGCATGGCGGTCACGTCGTCGTAGCCGGCCGCGCGGGTGCGCTCGTAGAGCTCCCGGGTGACGGCGACGTGCGACAGGTCGGGGTCGCGCCGCTCGAGGAAGCCGAGCTCGTCGTCGCGGAAGAGGCGGGCGTTGCCGTAGTAGCGCTGCTCGAGCGGGATGGACCCGCGGCGCAGCAGGTCCTTGCCGCGCATGCCCTCGGGCAGCCGCGCGGACAGCGCGCCCAGCGCCCGGCGGACCCCGCCGGGCAGCCGGTCGAACGCGGCCAGCGACAGCGGCTCGCGGTAGATGTTGTAGCCGCCGAACAGCTCGTCGGCGCCCTCCCCGGAGAGCACCACCTTGACGTGCTCGCGCGCCTCGCGGGCCACGAAGTACAGCGGCACGAGCGCCGGGTCGGCCACCGGGTCGTCCAGGTACCAGACGACCAGGGGGATCGACCCGGCGAACTCCTCGGGGGTCACCACCTTGGTGACGTGCTCGACGCCGATGGCGGCCGCCGACTCCGCGGCGACGTCGATCTCGGAGAAGCCCTGCCGCTCGAAGCCGACCGTGAAGGTCATCAGGTCCGGGTTGTACCGCTTGGCCAGCGCCGCGATCGCGGTGGAGTCGATGCCGCCGGACAGGAACGACCCGACGGTGACGTCGGCGCGCATGTGCACCCGCACCGAGTCGTCGAGCGCCGCCGCGATCCGGTCGTACAGGCCCTGCTGGTCCTCCGGCGCGACCGGCCGGACGGGGAAGGACGGGTGGAAGTAGCGGGAGGTGTGCAGCTCGCCGTCCACCACGGTGAAGCTGGTGCCGCTCTCGATCCGCCGGATGCCGCGGTGCAGCGTCGCCGGCTCGGGCACGTACTGCAGCGTCAGGTAGTGCTGCAGGGAGGCGGAGTCCACCCCGCCGGCGGCCTCGCTGCCGCCGAGCAGCTCCAGGACCGCCTTCTTCTCCGAGCTGACGACCAGCGCGCCGTCGGCCAGCCGGGCGGTGAACAGCGGCTTGATGCCGAACGGGTCCCGGGCGCCGAACGCCGTCCCCGTGCGGGTGTCCCAGATGACGAAGGCGAACATGCCGCGCAGCCGCCGGACGACGTCCTGGCCCCAGTAGTGGTAGCCGGCGACGATCGCCTCGGTGTCGCCCTCGGTGGCGAAGCGCGCGCCGAGGGCGGCGAGCTCCCGGCGCAGCTCGACGTAGTTGTAGATCTCGCCGTTGAAGACGATCCGGTAGCGGCCGTCGGCGTAGGGCATCGGCTGGTGGCTGTGCTCGATGTCGATGAACGCCAGCCGGTTGAAGCCGAAGGCGACCCGCGCGTCGCTCCAGACCTGGGTCTCGTCGGGCCCGCGGTGGCGCAGGCAGTGCAGGGCCTCGTGCACCTCCTTGACCCGGGTGTCGTCGACGCGGTCGACGTCGGTGGACAGGTACGCGAGAAGGCCGCACATGGCGAGGGGTCTCCGGGGGGTCGATCGTGTGCCGGCGGTCGGTGCCGCGGCAGGGTCAGACGCGCTGGCCGGCGCGGGTGGTGCGGGTCGCGTGGCGCTCGGCGACGAAGGACAGGATCGGGACGGTTCCGGCCACCAGGGTGAGAACCGTGCCGCGCAACGTCCAGGAGGCGCGCAGGGCGAGGTCGCACGCAGTCAGGAAGAACACGAAGTACAGCCAGCCGTGCAGGGTCCCCAGGACCGACGCCGGGCCCTCCACCCCCGCGAGGTACTTCACCGGGACGGCGACGAGCACCAGGGCCACGAGCAGGACGCCGACCACCCAGGCCATCACCCGGTAGCGGGTCAGCGCCGCGGGGACGTCGCGCCCCACCCGGCGGGCCAGCGCGCGGGGCAGCCGGGACGCCGCCGCCGGTTCAGCCACGGTCGGCGCGCTGGCGCAGCGCGCGCTCGTTGAGCTCGGCGAGGTAGGCGTTGTAGGCGGCCAGCTCCGGGTCGCCGGAGGTGTCGATGCGCGGCTTCTGGTAGAGGACGACGGCGTTGCCCGGCTCGTCCTCGTCGGGGTCCCGGTGGACCTCCTCGCGGCACATGCGCACGTAGAACCACAGGCCCATGAAGCCGTAGAGCGGCCACTGCAGCGCGTAGCTCCAGTTGACCGCGCCGCCGCCGGCCTCGGCCTTGGTGAGCTGCCAGTGGCCCAGGTAGAAGGTGGCCACGAACAGGGCGGCCACCACCAGGTGCGCGAGCACCCACCGGGGGGTCAGCAGCCGGGACAGCACGCCCCCAATGTAACCGCCGGGGGGCCGGTCCCAGGCACGCCCGTGAGCGAGGCCACGGCGCCGGTGAGGCCGCCGTCCGGCGCCCGGGCGCCCGACCCGCCGCCGCCGGATCTCCGGTGGCCGGCCGCCGTGCGGGGTCGGATACCCTCGCCGCAGACTGTGGTCGGCACAGGCGCCAGTTCGCCGGGTATCGGGCCGGGGGCCCCCTGGGGAGACCGTCCGGTGCTCCGGACGAGACGAGGAGGCAGCGAGCAGTGGCTCGAGGCAGCAGGCTCGCGCGGGTGGCCGCGCTCGGTCTCCTGGGGGTGCCGGCCCTCGCCGGCTGCACCCCGAACAACGAGTTCTGGCGCTGGGGCTGGCCCGACGGGGTGACCGACGAGGCCTACGAGATGCGCACCCTGTGGATCTGGTCGGTCATCGCGGCGCTGATCGTGGGCTTCGCGGTGTGGGGCCTCATCGGCTGGTCGGTCGTCCGGCACCGCAAGCGCGGCGACGAGCTGCCCAAGCAGACGGCGTACAACCTGCCGCTGGAGATCGTCTACACGATCATCCCGTTCCTCATCATCGCCGGGCTGTTCTTCTTCACCGTCGTCGTGCAGAACCGGGTGCAGGAGCGCAGCGCCGAACCCGACGTGACCATCGCGGTCAACGCCTTCAAGTGGAACTGGCAGTTCGTCTACCCGGAGACCACCGGGGACGACGGCGAGCCGGTCAACACCGTGGGCACCAGCGACGAGGTCCCGATCCTGGTGGTGCCCACCGACCAGGACATTCGCTTCGAGCTGGCCTCCGCCGACGTCATCCACTCGTTCTGGGTGCCGGAGTTCCTGTTCAAGCTGGACATCATCCCGGGCAACGAGAACGGCCGGGACAACGTCTTCGAGGTGACCGTCCGCGAGGAGGGCGCCTTCGTGGGCCGCTGCGCCGAGCTGTGCGGCACGTACCACGCCTACATGAACTTCGAGGTGCGCGCGGTCTCCGCAGCCGACTACGACGCCTACCTGGCCGCGCGCCAGTCGGGCCTGGGCAACTTCGACGCGCTGGAGAGCATCGGCCAGCCGGGGGCGGCGACCAGCACCACGCCGTTCGACCTCATCGACGACGCGCAGCGCGCGGACGGCTGACGTGACCGGTACCCGGGCACCGCACACCACGCAGGAGGGACGGCCGTGAAGGTCGAAGCGCTCATCTTCAACGCCCTCGGTGTCTTCTGCATCGTCGTGGCCGCCGTCTACGGGGTCTGGTCCCGGGAGCCGATCGGCACGACGGCCCTGGTCCTCTCCGGTGGGCTGACTTTCCTCGTCGGCGGCTTCTTCTGGTTCGTCTCCCGGCGCATCGACGCCCGCCCGGAGGACCGCAAGGACGCCGACATCGCCGACGGCGCCGGCGAGCTCGGCTTCTTCAGCCCGGGTAGCTACTGGCCGCTGGGCATCGCGCTGTCGGCCGGCCTGATGGGCCTCGCGCTGGCGTTCTTCTACGCCTGGCTGATCGTCCTGGCCGGCGTGGCCATCCTGGTCACCGTCGGCGGCCTGCTGTTCGAGTACTACGTCGGGCAGAACGCGCAGGGCTGACCCGCACCCGCCCGGTCCGAGGGCCCCTCCCCGCCACGGCGGGGAGGGGCCCTCGTCGTCCGTGGCCCGTCCGTGCCCCCTGGCGCCCGCAGGCCGCCGCGCCGCCCGACGGCGGGTGAACCGGGGTCGGGGGGCGCGGGCGCCCGCCGTGCGGCGCCGCTGGGCGGGTCGCGCGCCCCCCGACCCGGGGCGCCCGGCCCTCCGTCGGCGGCTCCACCCCCCGCGCCGGGGCCCTCGTCCCCGGTCGGAGGCGCCCAGCGGGGCGCTGGGGGCCTCGGCCACCCTGTGTCCGCGAGCCGTCAGCTCCGGTGGTGGGGGAGCGGTGTGCGCGGCCCCTCAGCGGTGCCCCGGTGCCCCCGCCGGCGGACCGCCCGCTCGTGGGTCCCGGGGCCCCCACGGCCGGCGGTCACGGCCGGCCACGGGGGCGGTGGAGGAACCCGTCCCGGTGGCCCCCGCCACCCCGGGCACGGTCCCCGCCCCGGAACGCACAGAGGGCCCCGACGGGGTGTCCGTCGGGGCCCTCTTCCGTGCGGGTCCTGCTAGTCGCGCGGCTCCTGCGGCCGGCCGCCGTCGGACGGGCGCCCGGAGGTGGTCAGCTCGCGGGACTCGGCGGCCGAGAGGCCGTGCTCGTCGCGACGCTGCTCGAGCTCGACCCGCGCCGGCTCCTCGATCGGCGAGAAGAACCCGCGGATGGCGCGGCGGGCGCCGCCCACCTGGTTCATCCGCTTGGGCACCGGAGCCCCGCCGTAGGCCAGCTGGCCGTGGCCGTGCTCGTCGACCGGGCCGAGCGGCTGGTGCACCTCGATGAACTCGCCGTGCGGGAGCCGCCGGATGACACCGGTCTCCAGGCCGTGCTCGAGGACCTCCCGGTCGTGCTTCTGCAGGCCCAGGCAGATCCGGTAGGTGAGCAGGTAGACGATCGGCGGGACGATGACCAGGCCGATCCGGCCGGCCCAGGTCATCGCGTTGAGGCTGATGTCGAACTTCTCGGCGATGACGTCGTTCCCGCCGGAGAACATCAGGACGATGTAGAAGGCGAGGGCCATCATGCCCAGCGAGGTGCGCACCGGCACGTCGCGGGGACGCTGCAGCAGGTGGTGCGACGCCTCGTCGCGGGTCAGCTTCCGCTCGATGACGGGGTAGGCCGCCAGGAGCGTGAAGATGATGCCCGGCAGCACGACCGTGGGCCAGAACAGCGCCGGGATCGTGTAGTTGCCCGGGAGGTTGATGTCCCAGGCCGGGAAGAGCCGGGTCGAGCCGTCGAGGAACATGACGTACCAGTCCGGCTGCGACGCCGCGGACACCTGCGCCGGGTTGTACGGGCCCCAGAGCCACACCGGGTTGATCTGCACCAGACCACCGAGCGCGGCGCAGACGCCGAACACGATGAAGAACAGCCCGCCGGCCTTGACGGCGAACGCCGGGAAGAGCCGGTTGCCGACCACGTTGTGCTCGGTCCGCCCCGGGCCGGGGAACTGGGTGTGCTTCTGCTTGACCAGCATCAGCAGGTGCACCGCGATCAGGCCCAGCAGGATGGCCGGGACGATCAGCACGTGCACGATGTACATCCGGCCGAGGATCTCCTCGCCGACGTAGTCGCCGTCGAACACCGCCCAGTGCACCCAGGTCCCGACGACCGGGATCGACAGGATGATCGCGCTGACGATGCGCAGCCCGGTGCCGGACAGCAGGTCGTCGGGCAGCGAGTAGCCGGTGAAGCCCATCGCGAAGGACAGCACCAGCAGGGCGACGCCGATCAGCCAGTTGGTCTCCCGCGGCCGGCGGAAGGCGCCGGTGAAGAAGATGCGCAGCAGGTGGACGACGATGGCGGCCACGAACAGCAGCGCGGCCCAGTGGTGCAGCTGACGGATGAACAGGCCGCCGCGGACGTCGAAGGAGAGCTTGAGCGTCGACTCGTAGGCGGCGGTCATCTCCAGGCCGCGCATCGGCGCGTACGTGCCCTCGTAGACGACCTCGGTCATCGCCGCGTCGTAGTAGAAGGTCAGGTAGGTGCCCGACAGCAGCAGGATGACGAACGAGTAGAGCGCGATCTCACCGAGCAGGAACGACCAGTGGTCGGGGAAGACCTTGTTCAGGGTGCGGCGGAGCGGGCCGGCGACGATGAGGCGGTCGTCGATCTCCAGAGCCGCCTTGCCCAGGGGCGTGGTCGGGACACCCGGCGCTGTGGCGGTACGAGCCATCAGATGCGCTCCCGGTTCCAGTAGGTGGGGCCAACAGCTTCAATGTAGTCACTACGCGCAACGAAGAAGCCCTCGTCGTCGACCGTGATCGGCAACTGGGGCAGCGGGCGGGTCGCCGGGCCGAAGACCGGCTTGGCGCCCTGCGTCACGTCGAACTGCGACTGGTGGCACGGGCACAGGATGCGGCTGGTCTCCTGCTCGTACAGCGACACCGGGCAGCCGGCGTGCGTGCAGATCTTGGAGTAGGCCACGTAGTCGCCGTAGCCGAAGTCGTCCTGGCCCTCGCGGGGCCGCTCCAGCGACACCTGCTCGGGGCGCAGCCGGATCAGCATCGTGGCCGCGTCGGACTCCAGGTTGCCCCCGGGGACGGCCGGGAAGACCGTCTCCAGCGACCCCGGCTGCTGGTCGCCGGGGCGGATCGGGCTGCCGTCGCCGCGGAGCAGCCGCATGCCCTCGGTCCAGCTGGTGGTGCCCAGCGGGTTGCCCACGTTCGGGTTGCGGATCAGGCCGCCCAGCGGCATGAGCAGCATCAGGCCGACGCCGCCACCCATGAACACGAGCGAGCGGGTGATGAGCTTGCGGCGGGCCAGGCCGTAGGTGTTCAGGCCGCCCATGAGCGAGGCGCCGGTGGTGACCCGGTCGAAGTGCGACCCGTCGTGCTTGTCCTGCACCGCGGTCTCGTGGGGGAGGAGCTTCTTGGTGAACAGCACCATCCCGACCCCGACCAGGGTGAGCGCCAGCCCGCCCAGCCCGCCGATCAGCGGGGTGAACAGCGCACTCCACCCGCCCTCGGTGATGTCCCACTGCCAGTCGGGCAGGAACCACCCGGAGCCGGCGTAGACGACGAAGGCCGCGAACGCCGACAGGCCGGCGAGGGCGAAGGTCATCGCGACCTGCCGGACGGCGGCCTTCTCCACCCGGGAGCCGGGCTCCGGGGCCGGGTCGACGTGCAGCACCTGCACGCCGTCGTAGCGGGCGCCGAGGAGGTCCAGCTCCTCGCGCGTCATGGTGGCCAGGCGCTCGGGGGTGTACTCCTCGTCCGGCCCGCCGTGCAGCGGGCCGGGCGTCTCCGAGCCGCCGGTCGACCCGGGGGTCGTGTGCGGCGCGCTCACGCCTTGCTCCCCATCCAGAAGATGCCGAACAGCAGCGCGGCCACGCCGACGACCCAGATGACGACGCCCTCGGCGACCGGGCCGATGCGACCGATGCCCGCACCGCCCGGGTCGGCCTGCTCCTTCACGGTCTGGATGTAGTTGATGATGGAGCGCTTCTCCTCGGGGGTCAGCTGGTTGTCCCCGAAGATCGGCATGTTCTCCGGACCGCTGAGCATCGCGCTGTAGATCTCCAGGTCGTTGGCGTCCTCGAGGCTGGGCGCCCGCTTCCCGGAGGACAGCGCGCCGCCCTCGCCGACGAAGTTGTGGCACTGCGCGCAGTTGAGCCGGAACAGCTCACCGCCCTCGGCCAGGTCGCCGTCGCGCAGGTCGCCCGAGGGGAGGGTGGGCCCGCCGCCGTTGGCCTGGATGTAGGCCATCAGCTGGTCGATCTCCTCGTCGTTGAAGATCGCCGGCTTGTCGGGGGCCTGCGCCTCCTGGCGCACCAGCGGCATGCGGCCGGTGTGCACCTGGAAGTACACGGCGGCCTCGCCCGCGCCGATCAGGGACGGCCCGCGGGTCGGCACGCCCTCGAGGTTCTCGCCATGGCAGGTGATGCAGCTGCGCTCGTACAGCTCGCGGCCGGCGGCCTCGGCCGAGGACTCGCTCTGGATGGCCTCCTCGGTCGCGTGCGCCGGGGACAGCGCCGAGTACAGCGTGCCGGTGAGCACGAGGGCCGCCATCAGGCCGGCCACGTTGGTGATCCGCCGACGCTGTCTCGACCGCCGCCGGGCACGGGCCGCGGCGGCGGGGGAGCCGTCGGCGGGACGGCGGGACCAGCGGCGCGGGCCGCGGGGGGCGCCCGCGTCGGAGGGGGCGACGGACTGCGGGTTCGGAGTGGACACCGTTTCCCTAGCGGATCAGGTAGATCGTGGCGAAGAGCCCGACCCACACGACGTCGACGAAGTGCCAGTAGTAGGAGACCACGATCGCCGAGGTCGCCTGCGCCGGCGTGAAGCGGCCCATGGTGGACCGGATGAGCAGGTACACGAAGGCGACCAGGCCCCCGATGACGTGCAGCGCGTGGAAGCCGGTCGTCAGGTAGAAGACCGATCCGTAGGTGGAGCTGGAGATGCTGGTGCCGTGCTCGGTGACGAGCACGCGGTACTCGTTGGCCTGGGCGAGGACGAAGACCAGGCCCATCACGAAGGTGATGGTGAACCAGCGCCGCAGGCCGTACACGTTGCCGTTCTCCGCCGCGAACACCCCGAGCTGGCAGGTGACCGAGGAGGCCACCAGGATGATCGTGAAGAACGCCGCGTAGGGGAGGTTCAGCTCGGTCGGCTCCGGCGGCCACCCCTCGGTGGCCCGGGCGCGCGCCGTGAAGTACATGGCGAACAGGCCGGCGAAGAACATCAGCTCGCTGGAGAGCCAGATGATGGTGCCGACGCTCACCAGGTTCGGTCGGGTCAGCGAGTGCACCCGGGAGGTGTCGAAGGTGCCGCCCGCCAGGGGAGCCGTTGTCACGACGCCCATCATGGCACCGGTTCTGCGGAGGCCACGACCGCGGGTCGGAGTCGGGGCGCGGCCGTGACCTCCCCGATACCGAGTCGGCGTCCTGACCGGTCGGTGGGCGCGCTGCCACTACGCTCGCCGCCGTGAGCGACGCCGCCCCGGCCACCGTCCTGGTCTACAGCTCCCGGTCCGACGTGCGGACCGCGGTGCGCACCGCGGTGGGCCGCCGCCCGGCCGCCGACGTGGGCCCCCTGACCTGGGTCGAGTGCGCCACCGGGGACGAGGTCGTCCGCACGGTCGACGGCGGCGGCGTGGACCTGTGCATCCTCGACGGCGAGGCGCAGCCGACCGGCGGCCTGGCGCTGGCCCGCCAGATCACCGTCGAGGTCGCCGACCGCCCGGCGCTGTGCGTCCTCATCGCCCGCCAGCCCGACCGCTGGCTGGCGCACTGGTCGCGGGCCGACGCCACCCTGCCGTTCCCGGTCGACCCGCTGACCGCCCCCGCCGTCGTCGCCGACCTGCTGCGCGACCGGGTGGGGCGGCGCCCGGTCCGCCGGTGAGCGCCGGACCGACCTGGCCGGCCCTGCTCACCCGCGTGCTGGCGCGCGAGGACCTCACGGCCGCGGACACCGCCTGGGCGATGCGCGAGGTCATGGCCGGCGAGGCCACCCCCGCGCAGATCGCCGCGTTCGCCGTCGCGCTGCGCGCCAAGGGCCCCTCGGCGGGGGAGGTGGCCGGCCTGGCCGACGAGATGCTCGCCCGGGCCACCCCGATCGCGCTGGACCGCGCCTGCGTCGACATCGTCGGCACCGGCGGCGACGGCGCGCACACCGTCAACATCTCCACGATGGCCGCGGTGGTCACCGCCGCGGCCGGCGTGCCGGTGGCCAAGCACGGCGGCCGGGCGGCGTCGTCGTCCTCCGGGGCCGCCGACGTGCTCGAGGCGCTCGGCCTGGCCATCGACCTGCCCGCGCCCGCCGTGGCGCGCTGCGTCGTCGAGGCGGGCATCGGCTTCTTCTTCGCGCCGGTCTTCCACCCGGGCATGCGGCACGCCGCCGCGCCGCGCCGCGAGCTGGGCATCGCCACGGTCTTCAACTTCCTGGGGCCGCTGACCAACCCGGCCCGGCCGGTGGCCTCGGCGATCGGCTGCGCCGACCCCCGGATGGCCCCGGTGATGGCCGAGGTGCTCGCCGCCCGCGGCATGCGGGCACTGGTCTTCCGCGGCGACGACGGGCTCGACGAGCTGACCACCGCGACCACGTCGTCGGCCTGGGTGGTCCGTGACGGCGAGGTGGTGCCCGAACGCGTCGACCCCGCCGCCCTGGGCCTGGCGCCGTCCCCGGCCGACGCGCTGCGCGGCGGGGACCCGGCGTTCAACGCGGACGTCTTCCGGCGGGTCGTGGGCGGGGAGCGGGGGCCGGTCCGCGACGCGGTGCTGCTCAACGCGGCGGCCGCGCTGGCCGCCTTCGACGAGCGGGCCGGGCGGCTGCACGACGCACTCGCGGCGGGGACGGCGCGCGCGGCGGAGGCGGTCGACGACGGCCGGGCCGCGGCGCTGCTGGAGCGGTGGGTGTCGGTCAGCCGCTCGCTGCGCAGCTGACCGCCCTTCAGTCGAGGCCGATGGAGAAGGCCGCCTCCAGGTCGTGCCGGGAGTAGGCGCGGAAGGCGATGTGCGTCTCGGTCTCCAGCACGCCGGGCACCTTGTTGATCCGCCCGGCGATCACCTCGGCGACCTGCTCGAACTCGCGCACCCGCACGATGGCGACCAGGTCCACCTCGCCGGCGGTCGAGTAGACCTCGCTGACCCCGTCCAGGTCGGCGACGGCCGCGGCCACCTCGGGGATCGAGTCCGTGGCGGCGTCGATCATGACGATGGCGGTGATCACGCCGGCGATGCTATCCGGGCCGCGGGGGCCGCGGAGACGCGTTCGGGGCGGCTGCGGGTGCCCAGGGCGCGGCCGTCGGCGAAGGGGTCCCGGCCGGCCCGGCCGGCCTCCACCCGGTCGAGGAAGTCGGTGTAGCGGCCGGTGCCGGGGACCGGGCAGGCCAGCGTCCCGTCGACCTGCACCAGCCGGGTGCCGGGCTTCTCCATCCAGCGCAGCACCAGCTCGGTCTCGTCCACCGTGGCGGCCAGCTCGCCGTCGGGGCCGGTCGTGGTCTCGGCGGTGGCCAGCAACCCATCGAGGGTGGCCCGCACGGAGCTGCCGCGGGCCGCGCACCCGGCGGCCACCAGCCGCCCCCGGCGGACGACGGACAGCTGCCAGCCGCCCTCGCCGTCCGGTCGGGCCAGGACCAGCTCGGGCACCGCGGCGAGGGACTCCAGCCGCTGCCGCCGCCGCACCGCGCGGACCAGCACGGCGACCCGGTCGCGCAGCACGGCGGCGTCCTCGTAGCGCTCCTGGGCGGCCAGCCTGTCGACCCGCGCCAGCAGCGGCGCGAGCAGCAGGTGCGGGTCGGCGGCCACCGCGGTCCGCAGGACGGCCGCGACCGCGCCGTACTCCTCGACGGACTGCGCGCCGGTGCACGGGGCGCCGCAGCGGCCCATGCCGGCCAGCGCGCAGGCGGGCCTGTGCACCCGCACCGACAGCCGGCCGGTGCACTGGCGCAGCGGCAGCGACTCGTGGACGGCGGCCACGGCGGCGTCGGCGGCCCGCCGGTCGGGGAAGGGCCCGAGGAAGACCCCGGCGCCGGGGCGCACCCGGCGGACGACGGACAGCCGCGGGAACGGCTCCTCGGTCAGCCGCACCCACAGCGCCCGCTCGGGGAACCGGGAGCGGCGGTTGTAGCGCGGCTTGTGCTCGGCGATGAGCCGCAGCTCGCGGACGGCGGCCTCCAGGCCGTGCGCGCACGGGATGGCGTCCACCCGCCGGGCGAGGGCGACCATCTCGGTCATCCGGCTGCGCTGCTCGCCGGCGGTGAAGTAGCTGCGCACCCGGGTGCGCAGGTCCCCCGACGTCCCGACGTACAGCGGCTCGTCGCGGGGGCCGCGGAACAGGTACACGCCCGGGCCGTGCGGCACGTCGTCGGCCAGGTGCCGCTTGCGCAGCCGGTCGGGGTCGACCTGGCGGGTGAGCCCGGTCAGCTCCTCCAGGCTGGTGATCCCCAGCGGGCCGAGCCGCTCGAACAGCCCGTGCAGCACGTCGACGGTGGCGCGGGCGTCGGCCAGCGCGCGGTGGCAGGGCTCGGTGGTGGTGCGGAAGTACGGCGCCAGGGTGGCCAGCTTGCAGTTGGGCACCTCGTCGCGGCTGAGCAGCCGGCGGGCGAGGACGGCGGTGTCCACCGAGGCGGCGGCCGGCCAGGCGACGCCGGTCTGCGCGCAGGCGGCGCGCAGGAAGCCCAGGTCGAACGGCGCGTTGTGGGCGACCAGCACCGCGCCGCGGGCGAACTCCAGGAAGTGCGGGAGCACCGCGTCGATGCGGGGGGCGGCGGCCACCATCGTCGAGGTGATGCCGGTGAGCACGCTGATGTAGGGCGGGATCTCGCAGCCCGGGTCGACCAGGGTCTGGAACTCGCCGAGGACCTCCCCGCCGCGCACCTTGACCGCGCCGATCTCGGTGATGGCGCAGTCCTTCGGCGACCCGCCGGTGGTCTCCAGGTCGACGACGACGAACGTCACCCCCGCCAGCGGGGTGCCCAGCTCGTCGATGGTGGCCTGCTCGAAGCGGGGCAGCCCGGCGGCGGCGCGCGCCGCCGTGCCGGCCAGGCGGGCGGGGGAGAGCGGCACCGGCCGGGCGGGGGAGGAGCGCACGGGCGGACGGTAGGTCGGGGCGCCGACAGTCCCGGGGACGGCGCGCCGGGCCGGCGGCCGCGCGTCCGGTACGTCTCACCCGGGAGGGCGGGACCGGCGGCGCGCGGCTGGCCGCCGGGCACCGCGCCGGTCACCATCGGCGCAGTCGGAGCCCGGTCCAGGACACGTACGGAGGTGCCCGATGCGCCGGAGCTCCCTCGCCGTGGCGGTGGTGGCCGCCCTGCTGCTCGCCCCCGTCCCGGCGCTGGCGGCGCCCGGCGACCCCCCGGCCGGCTCGGCCAGCCTGCTGGACAGCCCCGAGCTCGACGAGCTGCAGCGGCGCGCCGCGGCCGTCCAGGCCGACTTGCAGCGGCGCCAGGCGCGGGTGCTCGAGGCCCGCGCCGCCCTGGACGCCGCGCGGGCGGCCGCCGCGCAGGCCGAGGCCGACATCGCCGTGGCCGAGGCGGAGCTGGCGCGGGCCCGCGCCGAGGTGGCCCGGCACGCCTCGGCGGTCTACCGGGACGCGGGGGAGGTCACCGCCCTGACCGTGCTGCTGGGCGGCGGCGGCCCGGGGGACGTCGTCGCCGCGGCCGGCCTGCTGGACGCCGCCGAGCGGCACGCGGCCGCCGTGGTGGGCGCCGCCGAGCGCCGGCGCCAGGAGGCCGCCGCCCGCCGGTCGGAGGCGGAGTCGGTGCGGGCGACCGCGCGGGCCCGCGCCGCGGAGCTCACCGGCCAGATCGAGGAGCTGGAGGCGGCCGCCGCCGCCGCGACCCGGCAGCTGGAGGCCGCGGTCGCCGCGGCCGACCGCGAGCTGGGCCGCCAGCGGGCGGAGCAGCGCGCGGCCGGCCGCGAGGCGGCGGCCGCGTGGCGCGACCGGCTGGACCGGCTGGCCGCCGCGGGCGCCGACCTGCCGCCCGCGGCGGCGCTGCGCGACCCGGCGGCGGGCCTCCCGGAGGGGCTCGAACCGCTGCCCGCGGCCGACGGCGGCGCGCAGGCCGGCGCGGCGCAGCTGCCCGGCTCCCCGCTCGTGGTGCTGCCCGCCGAGACCGTCGCCGCGGTCAGCGCCGCCGTCGACGCCCTGGACCGGCCCTACGCGGCCGGGGCGACGGGGCCGGGCGCGTGGTCCTGCGGCGGCCTGGTGCAGGCGGTGCACGCGGCGGCCGGCATCGACCTGCCGCGCGACCAGGCCGGGCTCTACGCGGTCACCACGCCGGTCGACCCGGCCGACGTGCTGCCCGGCGACCTCGTCTTCCTCGGCGACGGGACGGCGGGGCTCGGCAACGTGGGCATCGCGCTGGACGGGCGCACCGTGCTGGCCGCCGACGCCCGTGCCGGGGCCGTGGTCGTCGGGCGGCCCGCGGCGAGCCGGGTGCTGGCGGTCGGGCGGCCGAGCCTGGGGCGGCGCCCGGCCGCCGCGGCGCCGGGGCCGTCCGCGGGGACGCTGCCGGTCGAGTGCGGTGCGGTCCGCCACCCGCCGTCGACGACCGGCGGGCGCGCGTGGGGCGGCTTCCCCAACGGCCTGGTGCCGCCCGGCTCGATGTGCCCGCTGGGGGTCGCCGGTCACCTGCTGCGCTGCGACGCGGCCGCGGCCTACCGCGAGCTGGCCGCCGCCTTCGCCGGGGCCTTCGGGCGCCCGCTGTGCATCACCGACTCCTACCGGACCTACGCCGCGCAGGTGCGCCTGTACGGGGAGAAGCCGGAGCTCGCCGCGGTGCCGGGCACCAGCGAGCACGGCTGGGGGCTGGCGGTCGACCTGTGCGGCGGCGTCGAGCGGTTCGGGACGCCGGAGTACGCCTGGATGGTGGCCGAGGCCGGCCGCTTCGGGTTCGTCCACCCGGGCTGGGCCGACCCCGGCAGCGGGCGCGAGGAACCCTGGCACTGGGAGTACGCCGGCGGCTGAGCCGGAAGTGTCGGTGCCCGCTCCTAGCGTGGCGTCCGGATCGACCGGGGGCCGCGGGGCCCGCGACGGGGCCCGGACAGCAGAGGAGCGCCAACCGTGTTCATCGACTGCGACACCTGCACCGCCCGTGGCACCGGTTGCGGGGACTGCGTCCTCACCGTGCTCCTGGGGGCACCACCGGGCTGGCAGGGGTCCGACCCGGTGGTGGTGCCGGCGGCCGGCCGGTGGGACGGCGGGCTGACCGCCGAGGACGTCGTCGTCGTGCCCCGCCCCGGCACGGTCGTGGAGTTCGACGAGGTGGAACGCCGGGCCGTGCGGGTGCTGGCCGACGCCGGGCTGGTGCCGCCGCTGCGCCACCAGTCCGCGCCGCACCAGTCCGCGCCGCACCGGTCCCCGGCGCGCCGGCCGGCGCCCGAGCGGCGGTCCGGTGGCGCGGCGGCGCGCCGGCGGACCGGCTGAGTGCGGCAGCACGGTCGACCTACCATCGGGCGGGTGAGCCCCCGCCGGGCCGCGCTGCTGGCCGCGGTCGTGCTCGGCGCCGCCCTCGTGGCCGTCCTCGCGCTCGTCCCGCCCTGGACGCTGCTGGCCGAGCCGGCCGGCGGCCGCGCCCCGGCGGACCCCTCGGCGGTGCTCGCGCCGGAGGCCCTGGCCCGCGCGGAGTCCTTCGCCGCCGCCCTGCGCCCGGCCTCGCTCACCTCGCTGGTGCTCGGCCTGGCCGTGTCCGCCGTCGTCGGCCTGACCCCGCTCGGCGCCCGGCTGGTGCGCGCCGTGGCCCGGCCCGCGGGCGGCGGGCCGACCGCGCAGGTGCTGCTCGGCACGGCCGCCGTGGTCGTCGCCGGCCGGCTGGCGACGCTGCCGGTGTCGGCGTACGCCGAGGTGGTCCGCCACCGGTACGGGCTGTCCACCCGCGGCTGGGGCCTGTGGCTGCGCGACGTCGCCGTGTCCACCGCGATCGGGGCCGCGGTCACCGCGCTGGCGCTGCTGGGCTCCCTGTGGCTGGTCCGCCGGGCGCCGCGCTCCTGGTGGGCGTGGGGCGCGGGGGCGGCGGCGGGCCTGGTGGTCCTCGGGTCCTTCCTCCACCCCGTGGTCGTCGAGCCGGCGTTCAACCGCTTCCAGCCGCTGCCGGCCGGCGAGCTGCGCACCCGGCTGCTGGAGCTGGCCGAGGAGAACGGCACCCCGGTGCAGGACGTGCTGGTGTCCGACGCCTCCCGCCGCACCACCGCGCTGAACGCCTACGTGTCCGGCTTCGGCTCGACCCGCCGGATCGTCGTCTACGACACCGCGCTGGAGCGGCTGCCCGAGGACGGCGTGGCGTCGATCGTCGCCCACGAGCTCGGCCACGTCGTCCACCGCGACGTGCTCACCGGCACCCTGGTCGGGGCGCTGGGCGCCGGCGCCGCGGTGGCGCTGTCGGGCTGGCTGCTGACCTGGACGCCGCTGCTGCGCCGCGCCGGTGTGCGCTCGCCGGCCGACCCGGCCGTCGTCCCGCTGGTGCTCCTCCTGCTGTCGGTGGGCGGGCTGCTGAGCACCCCGGTGCAGAACCTGGTGTCGCGGCAGGTGGAGGCCCGCGCCGACCTGCGCGCCCTGGAGCTGACCGGGGACGCCCGGGCCTTCGTGGAGATGCAGCGGCAGCTGTCGGCCACCAACCTCAGCGACCCGGACCCGCCGGCGGCCTGGCAGTGGTTCTTCGGCTCGCACCCGACCGCCGCGCAGCGGATCGCCAACGCGTCGGACTGGCAGCGGCTGCAGGACGCCGGGTGAGGACCCTCGTCGTCACCAACGACTTCCCCCCGCGCCAGGGCGGCATCCAGACCTTCGTCGCCGCGCTGCTCGCCCGCCGCCCGCCGGAGTCCCTCGTCGTGCTGGCCTCGCGCTCGCCGGGCTGGGAGGCCCACGACGCGGCGCTGCCGTACGAGGTGGTGCGGCACCCGACCGGCGTGCTGCTGCCCACCCCCGGCGTGGCCCGCGCCGCGGCTGGGCTGGCCCGGCGGCACGGCTGCGACACCGCCTTCTTCGGCGCCGCCGCGCCCCTGGGCCTGCTCGCGCCGGTGCTGCGCGACGCCGGCGTGCGACGGCTGGTCGGCGCCACGCACGGGCACGAGACCGGCTGGGTGGCGCTGCCCGGCGCCCGGCAGGTGCTGCGCCGGATCGCCTCCGGGCTCGACGTCCTGACCTACATCAGCGACTACACCCGCGGCCGGCTGGCCCCGGCGCTGGGCGCGGTCACCCGGATGGCGCAGCTGTCCCCCGGGGTCGACGTGGACCGCTTCACCCCGGCCGCCGACGGCGTGGCCGTCCGGGAGCGGTACGGGCTGGGCCGGGGGCCGGTCGTCGTCTGCGTCTCCCGGCTGGTGCCGCGCAAGGGGCAGGACGTGCTCGTAGCAGCCTGGCCGCGAGTGCTCGCCCGCCACCCCGGCGCCCGGCTGCTGCTCGTCGGCGGCGGCCCGCTGGAGGGGCGCCTGCGCCGCGCCGTCGCCGAGCACGGGCTGGGGCGCTCCGTCGTCCTCGCCGGCCCGGTGCCGCCGGAGCGGCTGCCGGAGCACTACGCCGCCGGCGACGCGTTCGCCATGCCCTGCCGCACCCGCCGCGGCGGCCTGGACGTCGAGGGCCTGGGGATGGTCTACCTGGAGGCCGCCGCCTGCGGCCGCCCGGTGGTGGCCGGCACCTCCGGCGGGGCACCGGAGACCGTCCGGGAGGGCGTCACCGGGCACGTCGTCGCCGACCCGCGCTCGCCGCAGGAGGTGGCCGCCGTCCTCACCGGGCTGCTGGACGACCCCGAACGCGCCCGCCGGATGGGCGCGGCCGGCCGGGCGTGGGTGGAGCAGCGCTGGTCGTGGACCTCGGTCGCCGCGGCCTTCGCCGGGCTGCTCACGCCCTGACCGCCCCGCTCAGTGCGAGGCGGCCGGGTCGCGCTGGTAGAGCGCCTCGACCTCGGTGTCGAACTCCTTGAGCACCACGGCCCGCTTGAGCTTCAGGCTCGGCGTCAGCATGCCGTTGCCCTCGGTGAAGTCGGCGCCCAGCACGCGGTAGCGCTTGATCGACTCCGCCTGCGACACCGCCCGGTTGGCCTCGGCGACCGCGGCGTCGAGCTCGGCGCGCACGTCGGGGTCGTCGGCCAGCTGGGCGGCCGTCAGGCCGGCGTCCTTGCCCTTGCTCTTCAGCCAGAGCGGGAGGGCCTCCTCGTCCAGGGTGACCAGGGCGCCGATGAAGGGCCGCTGGTCGCCGACGACGATGCACTGGCTGACCAGACGGTGGGCGCGCAGCCGGTCCTCGAGCACGGAGGGGGCGACGTTCTTGCCGCCCGCGGTCACCAGGATCTCCTTCTTGCGGCCGGTGATCCGGACGAAACCGTCGGCGTCGATCTCGCCGAGGTCGCCGCTGTGGAACCAGCCGTCGGCGTCGATCGCCTCCGCCGTGGCCGCCTCGTTGTGCCAGTACCCGCGCATCACGATGCCGCCGCGGATGAGGAGCTCGCCGTCGTCGGCGACGGCGAAGGAGACGCCGGGCAGGGGCCGGCCGACGGTGCCGACGCGCAGCGCGCCGTCGTGGTTGACCGAGGCGGCGGCGGTGGTCTCGGTCAGGCCGTAGCCCTCGAAGACGGTGACGCCGATGCCGCGGAAGAAGTGGCCGAGCCGCTCGCCCAGCGCGGCACCGCCGGAGATGGCGCCCTGGCAGCGGCCGCCGAGCGCGGCGCGCAGTTTGCCGTAGACCAGCCGGTCGAACAGCGCGTGCTGGACGCGCAGCGCCAGGCCCGGGCCGCCGGTGTCCTGCGCGCGGGACCAGTCGATGGCCACCTGCGCCGCGCGGTCGAAGACGCGGCCCTTGCCGTCGGCGTCGGCCTTGGCCTTGGCGCCGTTGAAGACCTTCTCGAACACCCGCGGCACGGCCAGCACGAAGGTGGGCCGGAACTCGCCGAGCTCCTCGACCAGGTTCTTCACGTCCGGGGTGTGGCCGATGACGGTGCGCGTCCTGACGGCGCCGACCTGCATGACCCGCGCCAGCACGTGCGCCAGCGGGATGAACAGCAGCAGCGACCCGTCGGGGTCCATGAACCGGCTGAGCAGGCTCATGCCGTTGCCGACCTCGAACAGGAAGTTGCGGTGCGTGAGCTCGCAGCCCTTCGGCCGGCCGGTCGTCCCGCTGGTGTAGATCAGCGTGGCCGCGCTGTCGGCCGTCAGCGTGGCCCGGCGGGCGTCGAGCTCGCTGTCCGGCACGGACTGCCCCGCGACGGTGAGCGTGCCGACGGCGTCGTCCTCGATGACGAAGACGGCCGCGAGGTCGGGGGCGTGGTCGCGGACGGAGGCCACGGTCGCGGCGTGCTCGTCGCGCTCCACGACGGCCACGGTGGCGCCGGAGTCGGACAGGATCCAGGCGACCTGGTCGGCGCTGGAGGTCTCGTAGACGGGGACGACGACGCCGCCGGCGGTCCAGATGGCGAAGTCCAGGACGGTCCACTCGTACCGGGTGCGCGCCTGCAGCACGACGCGGTCGCCGGCCGCGACACCGGAGGCGATGAGCCCCTTGGCGACGCCGCGGACCTCCTCGCCGAACTCCCGCCAGGTCACGTCGACCCAGCGGCCGTCCACCCGGCGGCGCAGGCCGGTCTCCCCGCCGTGCCGGGTGACGTTCTCGACCAGCATGTCGGGGAGGGCCTCGTCGGAGCCCACCTCGGTGGTCGCGGGGACGCTGAACTCGCGCACGCCTGGTCCTCTCCTGCCCGCCTCGCACCGGGCACCGTTGCCCGGCGCCCGGTCCCGGGGCCGTCTCCCGGGGATCAAACCACTGCCCGGTACCCAAGAGTAGGGACGCTCGCCGTCGCCACCCGCCCGTGTGGGGGCAGCGGCTAGCCTGCTCCGCATGGCCGACCAGTCCACCCAGTCGATCACGGTCGCGGCCCCGCCGGCCGACGTCATGGCGGTCATCGCGGACTTCTCCTCCTACCCGGAGTGGGTCGCCGCGGCCAAGCGGGTGGACGTGCTGGACAGCGGGCCGGACGGCCGGGCCCGCCGCGTCCACTTCGTCATCGACGCGGGCGGGGTGAAGGACGACTACGTCCTGGAGTACACGTGGGACGGCGACCGGCGGGTGTCCTGGCACCTGGTGCAGGGCCAGATGCAGAAACGCCAGGAGGGCTCCTACACCCTCGCCGGGACCGCCCAGGGCACCACCGAGGTCACCTACGCGATCGCCATCGACCTGAGCATCCCGATGCTCGGGATGGTCAAGCGGAAGGCGGAGAAGGTCATCCTCGACACGGCGCTCAAGGAGCTGAAGAAGCGCGTGGAGAGCTAGCCGGCCGGTGCGCACGCTGCTGCTGACCGGCCCCGGCGGGGCCGGTACCTCGACCCTCGCCGCGGCCACGGCCGTCCGCGCCGCGGCCCGCGGCGCCCGCACGCTGCTGCTGCAGCGCCCGGGTCGCGCGCCGGGCGGTCCGGACGGCGTCCCCGGGCTCGCCGTCGACGCCGTCCCGCCGCTGGCCGCGGCCGAGTCGCTGTGGGCGTCCGCCGGTGACGCGCTCGCCGCCGTCCCCGGCCTGACGCCGCCCCCGCCGTCGTCGGTCGTGCCGCTGCCCGGCGTCGCCCCGCTGGCCCTGCTCGCCCGGCTGGCCCGCGCCGCCGCCGGCGACGAGGCCGACACGGTGGTCGTCGACGCCGGCCCGCTGGAGGACGGCGTCGCGCTGGTCGGCCTGCCCGGCACGCTGCGCTGGTGGCTGGACCAGGCGCTGCCCACCCGGCTGCGGGTGCTGGCCGCGGTCCGCACCGCCGCGGTGCGCTCCGGCACGGCGGTGCCCGGCCCGGTCGACACCGTCCTGGACGCCCTGCCCGCCCTGGAGGCCGCGCTGGGCCGGCTCGCCCTGGACGACCCCGCCGCCGTCGAGGTGCGGCTGGTGGCCGAGCCGCGCGCCTCCGCCGTCCCGGCGCTGCGGCGGGCGGTGACCGCGCTGGCGCTGCACGGCCAGCAGCCGGCCGCCGTCCTCGCGCGGGTGCTGCCCGGCGGCGCGGGGGAGTGGTGGGCGCGGCGCGCCGCCGAGCAGGACCGCGCGCTGGCCGCGCTCGCCGAGCTCGCCCCGCTGCAGCGGGTCGGGGAGGCCGCCACCGAGCCGGCCGGTGCCGCCGAGCTGGCCGCCCTCCTGCCGGACGGGGACGGCGCCGCGCCGGTGGCCGCCCTGGCGCCGTCGGTGCACCGCGGCGACGGGGTGCGCCGGCTGGTGCTGCCCCTGCCCTTCGCCGAGCGGGCCGGCCTGGACCTGACCCGCTGGCAGGACGACCTGGTCGTCACCGTGGCCGGCGCGCGCCGCTCGCTGCCGCTGGACTCCCTGCTGCGCCGCTGCGTGGTCACCCGCGGCACCCTGGCCGACGCCGGCACCCGCCGGGCGCGCCTGGAGGTCACCTTCACACCCGATCCGCAGCAGTGGCCGGCCGACCTGCTGGCCGCCGAGGGGAGCAGACCATGACCGACGCACCGGACTGGGTGGACCAGGCCCGCCTGTTGGTGACCGGGCTGGGCCGGACGCTCGGCCAGGCGCTGCGGGAGGAGGCCGCCGGTGCCCACGACGCGGACTGCCGCTGGTGCCCGGTGTGCCAGGTCGCGGCCGTGGTGCGCGGCGAGCGGCCCGAGGTGACCGATGCGCTGGCCGACGTCCTCACCGCCGCGGCGGCCGCGCTGCGCAGCGTGGCGGAACCCGCGCCCGCCCCGGACGACCGCCCGGCCGAGCAGCCGCGGCCGCCGGTCCAGCACATCGAGATCGCCTGAGTGGCCGGCTCCCGGGACCCCGCCCACCCCGCCGCCGGCCTGCCCGCCCTGGGCATCGACATCGGCGGCACCAAGGTGGCCGGCGGCGTCGTCGCCCCGGACGGCACGGTGCTGGCGACCGCGCGCCGGGCGACCCCCGGCTCCTCGGTGACCGAGACTGAGGACGCCATCGCCGCGGTGGTCGACGTGCTCGCCCGCGGGCACGACGGCCCGCTGGTCGGCGTCGGGGTGGGCGCGGCCGGCTGGTTCGACCGCACCGGCGACACGGTGCTGTTCAGCCCGCACCTGGCCTGGCGGCACTTCGCGCTGCGCAAGGACCTGGAGAGCCGGCTGCAGCGGCCGATGTGGGTGGGCAACGACGCCGACGCCGCCGCCTGGGCGGAGTACCGCTACGGCGCCGCCCGCGGGGCCGACCTCGCGCTGATGGTCACCCTGGGCACCGGCATCGGCGGCGGGATCGTCATGGACGGCCGGCTGCAGCGCGGGTCGCACGGCGTCGCCGGGGAGTGGGGGCACATGCGCGTGGTCCCCGACGGGCGGCTGTGCGCCTGCGGCAACCGCGGCTGCTGGGAGCAGTACGCCAGCGGCACCGCCCTCGGCCAGACCGCGCGGGAGGTGGCCCGCAGCTCGCCGGCCGCTGCCGCGCTGCTGCTCGAGCGGGTGGACGGCGACCCCGACCGGCTCACCGGCGAGCACGTGGCCACCGCCGCCTCCGACGGCGACCCGCTGGCCCTGGAGCTGCTGGCGGAGGTCGGGTCCTGGCTGGGGCAGGGGATCGCCGACCTGGCCGCCGTCCTCGACCCGGAGGTCGTCGTCATCGGCGGCGGGGTCAGCGTGCTCGGCGAGATGGTGCTCGGCCCGGCGCGCGAGCGGCTGGAGCGGGCCCTGCCCGGCCGCGGCTTCCGGCCGGGGCCGCGGGTGGTGGCCGCCCGGCTGGGCGCGCAGGCCGGGCTGGTCGGCGCCGCCGACCTCGTCCGCCGCGCCGTCGTCGACGGCGTGCTCTAGACCACCGCGCCGTCGTCGCCGTCGTCGGTGGTGCGCTCGCGCATCCGGGACAGGAGCACCCCGACCCCGCCGGCGACCCCCGCCACGCCGAGCACCAGGCCGAGGTCGGCGGACAGGCCGAGCACCTGCGGCGCGGCCACCAGGACCGCGCCCGCGGCGATCAGCAGCACCGCGTACAGCGACGCCGGCGCCGGTGCGGGCACCGGCGGGGCGGGCGGCGGCTCGTAGTGCTCCTCCGGGCGGTCGAGCACCGACGGCTCGGCCGGCGCCGGCGGCGGGAGGACGGCGGGGTCCCCGTCGACGGCGGTGCGCCCGTGCTCGGCCTCGAACGCGGCGACGATCCGCGCCCACTCGGCGTCCTCGTCGACGTCGCGGCGCACCGGCCGGCGGGTGCGGGCCCGCTCCTGCGCGTGGTCGTCGGCGTGCTGGTCGACCAGCGCCCGCGCCTCCCCGGTGCGGGCGCGGTCGACGAACAGCCGGTCCGACGGCGGGCTGGGCAGCGAGACGGTGCGGGTGTAGGGCTCCACGTCGGCGGAGGGCTCCAGGTAGGCGGCCACGCCGGCCTCCCGCAGGACGTCGAGCAGGTGCTCGCCGACCCGCGGGTCGACGTCGCGCAGCGGCGTCCACAGGGCGGCGTCCAGGCCGTTGTCCCGGCGGCCCCGGCCGCGGCCGCTCACGCGCGCCCCCGGCCGGGCGGGACGGCCGGCACGCCGCCGGGCGTCGGGTCGGGCAGGGACACGTGTCCTCCTCGGGGCCCGTGGGAGCCGGCCGGATCCGGACCCTCGCGGGGTGGAATTGTCCTCCGGCCTCCGGGCTCCCTAGTCTGGCAGCCTCCCGAGGAGGCGTGTTGTTCTACTGGTTCCTCAAGTTCGTGGCGCTCGGCCCGGTCCTGAAGCTGGTGTACCGGCCGCGGGCGGAGGGCGTGCACAACGTGCCGCGCACCGGGGCGGCGATCCTGGCGAGCAACCACCTGTCCGCGGCGGACTGGGTCTTCATGCCGCTGATCGTGCGCCGCCGGGTCACCTTCCTCGCCAAGGCCGAGTACTTCACCGGCACCGGGCTCAAGGGCACGCTGCAGCGGGCCTTCTTCACCGGCGCCGGCCAGGTGCCCATCGACCGGTCCAGTGCCTCGGCCGCGGAGGACGCGATCCTCACCGGGCTGCGCCTGCTGCGCGCCGGCCGGCTGCTGGGCATCTACCCCGAGGGCACCCGCTCCCCGGACGGGCGGCTCTACCGCGGCAAGACCGGCGTGGCCCGGATGACGCTGGAGACCGGGGTGCCGGTGCTGCCGGTGGCGATGACCTACCGGCCGCGCCGGCTGCCCGTGCTGGGCTGGAACCTGCCGGCGGTGGGCATCCGGATCGGCGAGCCGCTGGACTTCTCCCGCTACGAGGGGCTGGCCGGCGACCGCTTCGTCGAGCGCTCGGTCACCGACGAGATCATGTACGAGATCATGACGCTGTCCGGCCAGGAGTACGTCGACGTGTACGGCGCCCGGGTCAAGACGTCCATGGACGCCACCGGGGCCAGCGCCTCGGAGGTGGTCAGCCGGCTGCAGCCGCCCGCCGACGAGGCCGCCGACCGCGCCCCGGAGTCGCTCGCCGGCTGACGGGCCCCCTCGCCTCCCACCGCTCGCCGGCTCGCGGCGGGCCCCTGCGAGGGGGCCACTTACGGTGGGCGGCGTGCGGCGCTTCTTCTACGACACCGAGTTCATCGAGGACGGCACCACCATCGACCTCGTCTCCATCGGCGTCGTGGACGAGGCCGGCCGGGAGTTCTACGCCGTCAGCACCGAGTTCGACGAGAGCCGCGCCATCCCCTGGGTGCGGCGCAACGTGCTCGACCAGCTGCCCCCGCCGGCGGACCGGGCGTGGCGCAGCCGCCAGCGCATCCGCGACGACCTGCTCGCCTTCCTCACCGGCCCGGGCGAGGAGGTCGAGCTGTGGGCCTGGTTCGCCGCCTACGACCACGTCGCGCTGTGCCAGCTGTGGGGGGCGATGCCGGCGCTGCCCCGGCCGATCCCGCGGTTCACCCGCGAGCTGCGCCAGCGCTGGGACGACCTCGGCCGGCCGCCGCTGCCGCCGCGGCCCAGCGGCACCCACGACGCGCTGGTCGACGCCCGGTACAACCTGGCCCGCTGGCGGGCCATGGAGGGCACCGGCTGACCGTTGCGATCCGGTGACGGACGCCGGACCCCCTGGCTCCCGCAGCGGGGGCCCGGGACAGTCCTCCGGGTGGACCCGGCGTCGCGTCCCGCCCCCGCGGTCACCGCGGAGCTCGCCACGGTGGCCGCGCGCGAGCACGGCCTGCCTGCCGGGCTCCTCGACGGGTACCTCGACGCGCTGGTCGCGGTGGCACGGACCGGCCGCCGGCTCCGGGACGCGGAGGAGGCCGCCTGCCGCCGGCTGGGCGGGGAGGCGGCGGCCGGCGGGGTGGCGCTGCCCCGGTTGGTCGACCTGTACATGACCGCCTCGAGGCTGCTGTGGCCGTGCCTGCCGGAGCTGATCACGACGGGTGGGGGAGGGCGGACGGCCGACCTGGTCGCCGTCGGCGAGGCCGTCTGGCGGGCCGCCGACACGGCCGTCGCGGCGCTGGCCGAGGGGCACGTCGACGCGCAGCGGCAGGTGGTCCGGCGCGAGGAGGCGTTCCGCCGGGAGTTCGTCGAGGACCTGCTCACCGGGCGGTCCGAGGTCGGGCCGCTGGTGGAGCGGGCCGAGCGGTTCGGGTTGTCCCTCGCCGCGGCCCACACGGTGGTCGTGGCGGTGACCGACCGGCCGGTCGACTCCGGCATGCCGACGACCGGGTGCATCGAGGACGACGTCCGCACGCGCCTGGGCCCGAGGGGGTTGCTGGTGGCCGTCCGGGACGGGCGGCTGGTCCTGGTGCTGTCGTCGGCTCCGGGCCGCCCCCCGGGTGCCGGGGCGGGCGCGGAGGGGGAGGTCCTGGCGGCCGTGGCCGGGCCGGCCGCGGCCCGGCTCACCCGGCGGACGGCGTGGCGCGCCGGGGTCGGCCGCCCGCACACCGGCCCCCGGGGGGTCCTGCGCTCCTACCGGGAGGCGGTGGACGCGCTGACGGTCGCCGCGCAGCTGGACCTGCCGCAGCGGGTCGTGCACGCGCCGGACATGCTCGTCTACCGGGTCCTGCTGCGCGACGAGGAGGCGATCGCCGACCTCGTGGGCACCGTGCTCGGCCCGCTCACCACAGCCCGTGGGGGCGCCGAGCCGCTGCTGCGGACGCTGGAGTGCTACTTCGCCTCCGGCCGGAACTCCGCCGAGACCGCGCGCCGGCTGCACCTCAGCGTCCGGGCGGTGACCTACCGGCTGGCCAGGCTGCACGAGCTCACCGGCCACCGGCCCGGGGACCCGGCCGCGGAACTGCCGTTGCTGGTCGCGGTGACCGGCGCGCGGTTGCTGGACTGGCCCGGGCGTCCGCTGCCGGTCATGTGACGCCCCTGCCGGGTCCCGGCAGACAGGGACGGCCCGAGACGTCCTCGTCCGCACCTGACCGGGGCGCCGTGGGGTGACGCACGATGGGACCATGGCCGCTCACCCCGATCCGGCGTGCGGGCCGGCCCGGCGTCCGGCGCCGCGCACCGACCGCCGGCGGCGCAGCGGGCCCGCGGCTGCGACGGGTCCGGTGACGGCGCTGCGGGTGGAGGTCCGTCCCGGCCGGCCGCAGCCGGTCGTGGCGGTGACCGGCGACCTGGGCGCCCGCGGGGGACCGCTGCTGGCAGCCCTCGTCGAGTACGTGGCCGCGACGGCCGGCTCGCCCGTGGCGGTGGACCTGGGTGGTGTGTTCTCCGTCGACGCGCACGGCGTCGCACCGGTCCGGCACTCCGGCGTGGTGGTCGTCGCGGCCTCCGCGCCGGTGCGCCACCTGCTCACCGCCCTGGGGGCACCCGTGGTCAGCGGGCCGGTGCCCGGCCCGCGGGCCGCTGCGCCCGGCCGCGGGGCAGCGGCCCGGCCGGTCGCCGGCGGTCGACCGGGACCGGCCGGCTGAGGGGAGGAACCGTGCTGCTCGACGACCCCGGCCCGCGGACGCCGGACCCCACCGGACCGCCGCCGGCCCTGTCCGACCCGGTCCCGCGGTGGTGCCGGGTGCTGGGCGGGGCCGGAGCGGTGGTCATCCCCGCCTACGTCCTGCCCGTCGCGCTGCTCGGCGCGCTGGTGACGCCCGCGTGGGTGGTCCTGCTCACCGGCCCGGTGCTGGGCCTCTTCGTCGCCGCCGTGGTGCTCACCGTGGCCCACCCCGAGCCCGATGTGCCCGGGACCCGTCGGGCGGCGGCCGGCGCCGGCGCGGGTGCGGTCCTGCTCGTCCCGTTCACCGCTGGGCTCGGTCTCCTGGGCGCGACCGGCCTGGGGCTCACGGTCGTCGTGCTCGCCCTGGCGCCGTTCGTCGTCGCCGACCGGGTCTGCCGGCCGGGCGACGACCTGGGACGGGTCCTCGAGCAGGCGTCGGCGCTGCCGACCGGCCGTCTCCTCGACGCCTGGCGGTCGACCGGCGAGGTGCTCCGCGGCCGGCCGACCGCGCGGGACCTGGCGCGGGTCGCCCGCCTGCGCGCCGTGCTGATCGACGAGCTCGCCGGCCGGGACCCGGCCGGGGTCGAGGCCTGGCTGCGCTCCGGGGACGACCGTCCCGACCGGCACGTCCGCGGGCACGTGACCGGCTGAGCGGGTGGCGGCGGGCCCGGCTCCCCGGGACGTCGCGCACGGCTCACACGGTGGAGACCCCCAGCAGGCGGGTCAGCTCGGCGGACAGCCGGTCCAGCTCGCGGGCCGCGGTGCGGGCGCTGTCGACGTCCTGCGCGCTGCGCTCGGCGTCCTCGCTGACCGACGTCAGCGTGCCGGTGAACGACGTGGCGCCGTCGGCGGCGGCCCCGACGCTGCGGCTGAGCTCGGCGGTGACGGCCGTCTGCTCCTCGACCGCGCTGGCGATCGTGGTCCGGTGGTCGTTCATGTCGCGCACCACCTCGGCGATCCGGCCGATGGAGCCACGGCCGCCGTGGTGTCGCCCTGGATGCCGGTCACCCGCCGGGCGATCTCCTCGCTGGCGCGGGGAGGCCTGCTGGGCCAGCTCCTCGACCTCGTTGGCGACGGCGAAGCCCTTGCCGGCCTCGCCGGCCCGCGCGGCCTCGATGGTCGCGTTGATCGCCAGCAGGTCGGTCCGCTCGGCGACCGCGGCGATGACCTTGACGACGGCGCCGATCTCCGCCGAGCTGGCGCCCAGCGTGGCCACCGTGGCCTCGGTCTGGCGGGCGAGGTCGGCGGCGCTGCGGCCCACCCGGGCGGCCTCGTTGGCGCTGCGCGCGATCTCCGCGATCGACGCGCCCATCTGCTCGGCACCGGCCGCCGCGGACGTGACGCCCGCGCTGATCTCGCCGGCGGCCAGCTCCGCGGCGCGCGCCTGGTCGCGGCTGCGGGCGGCCCGGTCGCCCAGGCCGTCGGCCACCGTGGCCACGGCGCCGGCGGAGGCGGCCGGGGTGCGGGCGCACGTGCCGACGTCGCGGACGGTGCCGGACACCTCGTCCACGAAGCGGTTGAACGCCCGCGACAGGTCGGTGACCTCGTCGCGCCCGGACTCGTCCATCCGCTGGGTCAGGTCGCCCTCGCCGTCGGTGATCTCGGCCATGCGGGCGCGCAGCCGCTCCAGCGGGGCGGTCAGCCGGCGGCCGACCAGCCAGGCGATGCCGCCGCCGGCGAGGGCCACGAGCAGGACGGCGACGACGACGCCGGTGAGCATCGAGGAGCGGCCGGCGTCGAGCCGGGAGCCGCCGGCCCGGCCGAGCACGTGCTGGGCGACGGCGAGGTCGGAGTCGACCTCGGCCGCGGTGGAGGCGCCCTGGGTGGACACGACGTCGTGGACGCCGGCGGCGAAGCCGCCGCTCTGCCAGGCGCTGACGCCCCCGACGGCCACCCCGGTGGCTGCGACGCACGCCGTCGCGAGCGCCACCACGTTGGTCCTGATGTCCCACCCCCCACGGACGGAGGAGGCCGCCGCGGGGCGCTGTGGCAGGGGTCACCCGCGCCCTATGATCACGGCTCTGACCTGCGACGGCACGCTCCCGCCGATGACGGCGGCGCCCGGCCCTCCCGGAGGACGGCACCCATGCGCATCGGCATCCTGACCGGCGGCGGCGACTGCCCGGGGCTCAACGCGGTCATCCGCGCGGTCGTCCGCGGCAGCCAGCCCTCCGGCGACGAGGTGGTCGGCTTCCGGGACGGCTGGCGCGGGGTCCTCGAGGGCGACGCGGTGACCATGGACCTGGCCGCCGTCCGCGGCATCCTGCCCCGCGGCGGCACGGTGCTGGGGACGTCGCGGACCAACCCCTACGCCGTCGAGGGCGGCGCGGACCGGGTGTTGGCCACGTTGGAGCGGTTCGGCATCGACGCGCTCGTCCCGATCGGCGGCGAGGACACCCTCGGCGTGGCCGCGAAGCTGGCCGAGGCCGGGGTGCGGGTCGTCGGCGTGCCCAAGACCATCGACAACGACCTGGACGGCACCGACTACACCTTCGGCTTCGACACCGCGCTGGGCGTGGCCACCGAGGCCATCGACCGGCTGCACACCACCGGCGACAGCCACCACCGCACGCTGGTCGTCGAGGTCATGGGCCGGCATGCGGGCTGGATCGCGCTGCACGCCGGGATGGCCGGCGGCGCCACCGTCGTCCTGATCCCCGAGCTGCCCTTCGACGTGGACGCCGTCGTCGCGCACTGCCAGCGCCGCTTCGACTCCGGCTACTCGCCGATCGTGGTGGTCTCGGAGGGCGCCCGGCCCCGCGACGGCGACCTGGTGACCGCAACCGGCGAGCGGGACCCCTTCGGCCACGTCCGGCTCGGCGGCATCGGCACCGCGCTGGCCTCGCTCATCGAGGCGCGCACCGGGCGGGAGTCCCGCGCGGTGGTGCTCGGGCACGTGCAGCGGGGCGGCACGCCGTCGCCGTTCGACCGGGTGCTGGCCACCCGCTTCGGGCTGGCCGCGCTCGACGCGCTGCACGCCGGAGAGAGCGGCGTCATGGTCGCGCTGCGCGGCACCGACATCGTCCGGGTGCCGCTGGGCGAGGCCACCGCGCGGCTGAAGCTGGTGCCGGTGGAGCGCTACGCGGAGGTGGAGGTCTTCTTCGGCTGAACAAGGACCTCCCTGCCCCCCGCCACTCGCACGCTCGCGGCGGGACCCTGCAGGGAGGCCGTCCCAGGACGTCACCGGGCTCGGGGCGACGCCCGGGGCGGGGCCCGTAGGCTGTGGAGGCGTGAGCCTCACCGACCCCGCCGAGGCCGTGCCCGGCCTGGACCGCTGGCGGGAGCTGCCCGCCGCCCAGCAGCCGGCGTGGCCCGACCGCGCCGCGCTCGACACGGTGCTGGCCACCCTGTCCTCGGTCCCGCCCATCGTGGCGCCCACCGAGGTCGACGAGCTGCGCACCCGGCTGGCCGAGGTCGCCGAGGGCCGGGCGTTCCTGCTGCAGGGCGGCGACTGCGCGGAGACCTTCGACCTCAACACCGACGCGCACCTGCAGAGCACCACGCGCACGCTGCTGCAGATGGCCGTCGTGCTCACCTACGGCGCCAGCGTGCCGGTGGTCAAGGTGGGCCGCGTCGCCGGGCAGTACGCCAAGCCCCGCTCCTCGGAGACCGACGCCCTCGGCCTGCCGTCCTACCGCGGGGACATGGTCAACTCGCTGGAGCCGGTGCTGGAGAAGCGCATCCCGGACCCGAACCGGCTGGTGCGCGCCTACGCCAACTCCGCCGCCGCGATGAACATGATCCGCGCCTACGCCCGGGGCGGGCTGGCCGACTTGCGCGCGGTGCACGACTGGAACAAGGACTTCGTCGCCAGCTCCCCGGCGGGCGTGCGCTACGAGGTCATCGCCCGGGAGATCGACCGGGCGCTGGCCTTCATGCGCGCCTGCGGGGTGGACGACGGCGCGCTGCACGGCGTCGAGCTGTACAACAGCCACGAGGCGCTCGTGCTGGACTACGAGCGGGCGCTGCTGCGGGTGCACGACGGGCGGCCGTTCGCCGCCTCCGCGCACTTCGTCTGGATCGGCGACCGCACCCGCCAGCTCGACGGCGCGCACGTGGAGTTCATGTCCCGGATCGTCAACCCCATCGGCGTGAAGATCGGCCCGTCCACCACGCCGGAGCAGGCCGTGGAGCTCGTCGAGCGCCTGGACCCCGACGGCGTCCCCGGCCGGCTGACGATGATCAGCCGGATGGGCAACGGGCGCGTCCGCGACGTCCTGCCGCCCATCGTGGAGAAGGTCACCGCCTCCGGGCACACGGTCGTGTGGCAGTGCGACCCGATGCACGGCAACACCCACGAGTCCTCCACCGGCTACAAGACCCGCCACTTCGACCGGGTCGTGGACGAGGTGCTCGGCTTCTTCGACGTCCACCGGGGCCTGGGCACCTGGCCCGGCGGCATCCACGTCGAGCTGACCGGCGAGGACGTCACCGAGTGCCTGGGAGGGGCGATGGAGATCAGCGACGAGGACCTCAACAGCCGGTACGAGACCGCCTGCGACCCGCGGCTGAACACCGGCCAGTCGCTGGAGCTGGCCTTCCTCGTGGCGGAGATGCTCCGTGGCTGACGCGCTGGTCGACCTCCGCTCCGACACCGTCACCAAGCCGACGCCGGGCATGCGCCGGGCGATGGCCGACGCCGAGGTCGGGGACGACGTCTACGGCGAGGACCCGTCGATCCGCGCCCTCGAGGAGCGGATGGCCCAGGCGCTCGGCCACGAGGCCGGCCTGTTCGTCCCCTCGGGGACGATGGGCAACCAGATCGGCCTGCGGCTGGTCTGCGAGCCCGGCCAGGAGGTGCTCTGCGACTCCGAGGCGCACATCGTCACCTACGAGATGGGTGCCGCGGCGGTGCTCTTCGGCATCTCGACCCGCACCGTGGTCTCCGACGGGGGCCGGCTGGACGCCGCGCAGCTGATCGAGCAGGTGCGCCCGCACGGCAACTGGCACCTCACCGCCACCGCGGCCGTGGCGGTGGAGAACACCCACAACCGCGGTGGGGGGCTGGTGCAGCCGCTGGACCAGCTGCAGGCGCTGTGGGACTGGTCGCGGCAGGCCGGGGTGAACGTGCACCTGGACGGTGCCCGGCTGTTCAACGCCTCGGTGGCCACCGGGATCGACATGGCGACCTACGGGCGGCTGGCCGACACCGCCTCGGTGTGCCTGTCCAAGGGGCTCGGTGCGCCGGTCGGCTCGGTGGTCGTCGCCTCGGCCGAGCGGATCGCCGCCGGGCGGCTGTGGCGCAAGCGGCTCGGCGGGGGCATGCGCCAGGCGGGGGTCCTCGCCGCGGCCTGCTTGTACGCCCTGGACCACCACGTCGACCGGCTGGCCGAGGACCACGAGCACGCCCAGCTGCTGGCCAAGCGGCTCGGCGTCGACCCGGCCACGGTGGACACCAACATCGTCCGGCTCGACGGCGTCCCGGCGCCCGTCGTGGCCGAGGCGGCCAAGGCGCGGGGGGTGCTGGTCAGCCAGACCAGCGCGCACCGGCTGCGGCTGGTGACCAACCTGGGCGTCGACCGCGCCGACGTCGAGCGGGCCGCCGACGTCCTCGCGGAGCTCCTCGACCGCTGACCCGCCGGTCGGCGGGTCGCCGGCTGTCCACAGGTCCCGCCTCCTCCGGTCCCGGCGGCTGCTCCCGGCCAGGCTGAGGTGGTGGCGCACGATCCGCGACGACTCGTCGGCGACCCCGGCTGGATCCCCGTGTCCGAGCTGCTCCGGGAGGTCAGCCGGAGCACCGTCCGCACCTGGGTGGCGACGGGCCGGCTGACCCGCCTCGGGCCCGGGGTCCTCGCGCTGCCCGCTGCGGCCGGGGACTGGCGGGTCCGGGTGGCGGCGACCTCGCACGGGCGCGAGGCCGTCGCGAGCCACACGACGGCCCTGGCCCTGTGGGAGCTGGCCGAGCACCCGCCCGGGCCGGTGCACCTCACCACCGGGCCGAGCGGGAGCGGCCGGGGCTCGCCGGGGGTGGTGGTGCACCGGGCGACCAGCGCCTGGGAAGACCGGCGCCGGGTCGACGGGTTGGCGGTCAGCGCCGTCGAGCGAACGGTGGTCGACACCCGGGCCAGACCGGACCTGCTGCCGCGGCCGCAGGCCAGGGCGGCGGCCATCACTGCCGTCCGTCGCCAGCTGTGCTCGCCCCGCCAGCTGGGGTACGAGCTCGCGCGGGACACCCGGCTGCCCGGTCGGGCGGAGCCGGCCGAGCAGGGCGGCCTGCTCGCCGACGGCTGCCGCAGCGAGCTCGAGATCTGGGGGTGCCTGCACGTGCTGCGGGGCCCGGGCATGCCGACCTCCGTCCTGCAGCGCCCGGTGACGGTCGGTGGGGAGACCTTCCTCCTCGGCGCTGCGTGCGAGGAGTCGATGCTCGCCGTCGAGATGGACGGTGCAGCCTCCCACGGCTCCAGGGCCCAACGGGAGTCGGACATCCGGCGCGACGCCCTGGTGGCGACCGCCGGGTGGCAGACCCTGCGGTTCGGCTACCGCCGGTTGACCGGCTCACCCAACGCGTGCCGACGCGACGTCCTGGCCGTGCACGCCGCCCGGCTGCGCCTGCTGCGCGGCGACGACGTGCGCTGACGCGCAGCCCCTGACCGGAGAACTGCGCGTTCCCGCACACCGTCGCTGCAGTCACCGGCTCAGGCGGCGGGGGCCTGCGCGGTGCCGTCGCGCTCGCTGCAGGGCGATGTCCGCGGCGTGGCCGGCTCAGTCCTGTCCGAAGGTCACCAGGATCGTCACCCGGGTGCCGACCTCCACCGTCTGCCCGGCCGCCGGGCTCTGCCGGAGCACGCGGTCGCCGTAGAACTGGCTCACCTGCACCTCCAGGCCGGCCTGGCGCAGCAGCGCCGCCGCCTCCTGCTGGGTGCGGCCGACGACGTCGGGCACCTGCACCTGGGGCAGCCCGGCCGACACCTGGATGGTGACGGTGCTCCCGTACGGCGCCTGCTGGCCGGCCGCGGGGGCGACCGCCATGACCTCGCCGGGGGCGACGGCGGCGCTGCGGCCCTCGCTGCGCTGCACCACGAACTCCAGGTCCCCCAGGTTGGCCGTGGCCTCCTCCGGGGACAGCCCGACGACCGCGGGCACCGTCACCGGCGAGTGGCCGCGGCTGACGTAGACCACCAGCTGCTCGCCCCGCTTGAGCTCGGTGCCCGGGTCGGGGTCGAAGCCGGTGACGTGCCCGACCGGCACGTCGTCGTCGTAGTCCTGCACCTCCCGGGCCTCCACCGGGAGGTCCTTCAGCGCCGTGCGGACGGTCTCCACCGGCTGGCCGACCCAGGCCGGGTCGGCCTCGAACCGCTCCGGGCCGCGCGAGACCACCAGGCGGACGTCGGAGCCGCGGACGAGCTCGCCGCCGGTGGGGTCGGCGGAGATGACCACGCCCTCGGCGACGTCCTCGCTGAACTGCTCCTCGCAGCAGTCGGGGCGCAGCCCGGCCTCCTGCAGCAGGTCGATGGCCGCGGCCTGCTCGCGGCCGGCCAGCTGCGGCACCGTCGTCCAGCGCCCGGAGCCCAGCCACCAGCCGACCGCCCCGATGGTGACCGCGGTGAGCAGCACGAGGGCGACGGCCAGCCGGGCGCGGCGCCGGCGGACGTGCAGGGGCACGCCGGCCCGGGCGGCCGCGGGCCGCCGCCCGGCGGGGTCGGGCGCCGGTCCGGAGCCGGTGCCCGGGTGGGTCGAGGCGCGCGACCCGCGGCCGGGCCGGGTGCCGCCGGAGGCGAGCACCTCGGTGCGCGGCCGGGGCGGGTCGCCGGCGTGCCGCGGCTGGCCGGGCCGGTTGGTCGGGCGCAGGGTCGCCGGGTTGGCCGCGCCGCGGCCGGTGGGCACCGGGACCCGCTCGATGTGCAGGTCCTCGCGGACCTCATCGAGGTCGGCGAGGAAGGCGCCGGCGTCCAGCGGGCGGACGGCGGGGTCGCGCCGGGTGGTGCGGGTCACCAGCTCGTCGACCTCCCAGGGGAGGCCGGGGACCTCGGTGGACGGCCGGGGCACGTCGTGGTGCACGTGCTGGTAGGCCACCGCCAGGGGCGTGTCACCGCCGTAGGGCGGGTGCCCGGTGAGCATCTCGAACAGCACGACGCCGGCGGCGTAGACGTCGCTGCGGGCGTCGGCCTTGCCGCGCTCGAGCTGCTCCGGGGACAGGTAGGCCACCGTGCCGATGAGCACGCCGCCGGTGTGGCTGGTCTGGCCGGTGCCGGTGAGCGCGCGGGCCAGGCCGAAGTCGGCGACCTTCACCACGCCGTCGGCGCCGATGAGCACGTTCTCCGGCTTGATGTCGCGGTGCACGATGCCGGCGCGGTGCGCGGCGGTCAGCCCGGACAGCACCGGCTCCAGCACCGCGAAGGCCTCACCGACGGTGAGCCGGCCGCGGGCCTGCAGCAGGTCGCGCAGCGTGCGGCCGCGGACCAGCTCCATGACGAGGAACACCAGGCCCTGGTCGCTGCCCTGGTCGCTGACCGAGACGACGTTGGGGTGGCTGAGCATCGCCGCGGCCCGCGCCTCGCGGGTGAACCGGTCGACGAACGTGGGGTCGTGCATCAGGTGCTCGGCCATCACCTTGACCGCGACCGTGCGGTGCAACCGCAGGTCGGTGGCGGCGTAGACCGTGGACATCCCGCCGCGGGCCAGCCGCTCCTCGAGGAGGTAGCGCCCCTCGAGGACGAGGCCGACCACGGGGTCGGTCACGGCGGTGTCCACGCGGCCGAGTGTAGGAGCGCCACCGTCCCGAGCCGGCCGTACACGCGGGGTGGCGGCGGGGTGTGACGGGCGCACCCGTCACAACGACACCGGGCGGCCCGCCGCGGTGCCCTCCTACAGCTCCAGGCCGGGATAGAGCGGGTGACGGTCCAGCATCTCGGCGGCCGCGTCGCGGGTCCGGTCGGCCAGGCCGTCGGCGGTGGCGTAGCGGGCCTTGGACGGCGACCCGTCGCGGGTGGCGGTCGGGGACGTGCCCGACAGGACGTCGACGATGAGCTCGGCGGTGCGGTCGAACTCCGCCGCCCCGAACCCGCGGGTGGTCAGCGCGGGCGTGCCCAGCCGGACGCCGGAGGTGTACCAGGCGCCGTTCGGGTCGGCCGGGACGGCGTTGCGGTTGGTGACGATCCCGGCGTCCAGCAGCGCGGACTCCGCCTGCCGGCCGGTGAGACCGAAGCCGGAGACGTCGACCAGCACCAGGTGGTTGTCGGTGCCGCCGGTGACCAGCGTCGCGCCGCGGCGGGCCAGGCCCTCGGCGAGGGTGACCGCGTTGTCGACGACGCGCTGGGCGTACCCGGCGAAGGCGGGCTGGCGGGCCTCGGCGAACGCGACGGCCTTGGCGGCCATGACGTGCGGCAGCGGGCCGCCGAGCACCATCGGACAGCCGCGGTCGACCGCGTCGGCGTACTCCGGCTGGGCCAGCACCATGCCGCCGCGCGGGCCGCGCAGCGACTTGTGCGTGGTGGTGGTGACGACGTGCGCGTGCGGCACCGGGTCGAAGTCGCCGGTGAGCACCTTCCCGGCGACCAGGCCGGCGAAGTGGGCCATGTCCACGACGAGCGTGGCGCCCACCTCGTCGGCGATCTCCCGCATCCGGGCGAAGTCCACCCGGCGCGGGTAGGCGGAGTAGCCGGCCATGAGGATCAGCGGCCGGAACTCCCGCGCCCGCTCGCGGACGGCGTCGTAGTCGAGCAGCCCCGTCCGCGGGTCGGTGCCGTAGGAGGACTGCTCGAACATCTTGCCGCTGATGTTGGGCCGGAAGCCGTGGGTCAGGTGACCGCCGGCGTCCAGGGACATGCCGAGCATCCGCTGGTCGCCGAGCTGGCGGCGCAGCGCCGTCCAGTCGTCGTCGGTGAGCTCGTTGACGTGCCGGACGCCGGCCTCCTCCAGGGCCGGGGACTCCACCCGGGTGGCCAGCACCGCCCAGAAGGCGACCAGGTTGGCGTCGATGCCCGAGTGCGGCTGCACGTAGGCGTGGGAGGCACCGAACAGCTCGCGGGCGTGCTCGGCGGCCAGCGCCTCGACCGTGTCGACGTTCTGGCAGCCGGCGTAGAAGCGGTGCCCGACGGTGCCCTCGGCGTACTTGTCCGACAGCCAGTTGCCCATGGTGAGCAGCACCGCGGGGCTGGCGTAGTTCTCGCTGGCGATCAGCTTCAGCGAGGCGCGCTGGTCGGCGAGCTCGGCGCCGATCGCCTCGGCCACCCGGGGCTCGACGGCCCCGATGACCTGCAGCGCGCTGCGGTAGGCGGCCGATGCCGCGGGGGCGTCGAAGGTGGCGGTGGCATCGGTCGACGCGGGGTGGGTCGTGACGGTGTCGGTCATGGCGGGCTCCAGCGCGAGGGGACGACGGGTGGGTGCCCAGGCGCCCGGCGGGGTGGTGCGGGCCGCTCCCCGGTGGTGGTCCACCTGTGCAGCGCCAGTCACGGCCCCGCGTCATCGTATCCGGGCGGAGGGGGTCCTAGGCTCGGGTGACATGGAGACGCTCACCCCTGCGGAGGTCGCCGCCGTCCTGGGGGTCTCCCCGAACCGGGTCCGCCAGCTGCTGCGCGAGCACCGGCTCATGGCCGTCCCCGGCAGCGGGAACAGCCGGATCCCGGCCGACTTCCTGCTCGACGGCGCCGTCCTCAAGCACCTGCCCGGGCTGATCACCGTCCTCAAGGACGGCGGGTTCAGCGACGAGGAGGTGTTCGCCTGGCTGTTCCGGGAGGACGACACGCTGCCCGGCACCCCGGTGGAGGCGCTCCGCCACGACCGGCACACCGAGGTCACCCGGCGGGCGCAGGCGCTCGCCTTCTGACTCGCGTCCCGAGCCGTACCGCCTGTGCAGCGGCGAGCCGGCGGGCGAACACCGCCAGGCGGCGGGGCTTCGGCACCCGCACCCGCCGGTCGAGCACCTGGTACCCGGCGCGCTCGATCTCGGTGAGGATGCCGCCGTAGAGGTCGGTGGCCGCGCGCACGCAGTCGCGGGACTCGGGGGCGAGCATCGCCGTCCCGGGGGCTGCGTCGTCGTAGCGCCGCCGGACGATGGCGACCATCTCCCGCATCAGCTCGCGGAACGCCGCGTCGTACCGCTTGGCCGCCAGCTGCTCGCGGGTCACCCCGTGCGCGGCCATGAGGTCCGCCGGCAGGTAGACCCGGCCGCGGTCGGCGTCCTCCCCGACGTCGCGCAGGAAGTTGGTCAGCTGGAACGCCTCGCCGAGCGCGATGGCGTGCGGCGCGGCCTCCTCGGGGGCCACCCCGGGGGCGGTGCCCAGCACCGGCAGCACCTGCAGCCCGATGACCGCCGCCGAGCCCCACGTGTAGCGCTCCAGGGCGGCCAGGTCGGCGTAGCCGGTGACGGTGAGGTCGCTGGTCATCGCGGCGAGGAAGTCGACGAGGTGCTCCACCGGGATGCGGTACCGGCGGTAGGTGTGCACCGTGGCCAGGCGCACCGGGTCGTCGGACCAGCCGGCCGAGAGCTCGGCCAGCAGCGCCCGCGACCAGTCGGCGAGGTCGCCGGCCGGGTCGGCGCCGGGGTGGTCGACCAGGTCGTCGGCGGTGCGCGCGGCGGCGTAGAGGGCGTGGATCGCCGGCCGGCGGTCGGGGGTGAGCAGCCGGGTGGCCAGGTGGTAGCTCTTGCCGTGCTCGGCGTTGACCGCCGCGCAGTACCGGTAGGCGGCGTCCAGCCGGGCCTGCTGCTCCGCCCGGGTGCGCGGCGGCTGCACGGCGGTCACCGGGCCGGCACCCCGGTGATCCGCTCCGCGGCCAGCCGGCCGCTGATGACGACCATCGGCACGCCCACCCCCGGCTGCACCGACGAGCCGGCCAGGACGACGTTCTCCGGGCCGCGGCGGGGCAGCGTCGGCGTCCGGAACGGGCCGGTCTGACCGAAGGTGTGCGCCAGCGCGAACGGCGTCCCGGCGGCCATGCCCTGCTGCGCCCAGGTGAGCGGCGTGTCCACGTGTTCGACCTCGATGGCGCCGGTCAGCCCGGTCCAGCCGCGGGCCTCCAGGGTGGCCAGCACCTCGTCGCGGTAGCGCGGGCCCAGCGCCGGCCAGTCCAGCCCGGGGTTGCCGCCGCTGCGCGGGTCGAGGTTCGGGGTCGGGGCCACGATGCTGAGCACCTGCCCGCCCGCGGGGGCGAGGCTGCGGTCGGTCAGCGAGGGCATGCTCACCAGCAGGCTGGGGTCGGTCATCGGCCGCCCGTCGCGGGTGAGCTCGTCGAAGACCTCGCGCCAGGCGGCGCCGAAGCTGATCGTGTGGTGCGCCTGGCCGGCCAGCTCGTCGCGCACGCCGACGTGCACGGCCACGCAGGACGGCGAGTACACCGGGCGGCGCAGCCGGCGGAAGCCGGGCACCAGCGTCTCCGGCCGGTCGACGGTGACGACGACGGCGTCGGCGGGCAGCCGTTCGCCGTCGTCCAGCAGCACGCCGGTGACCCGCCGCCCGGTGCACTCCAGCTCGCGCACCCCCGTGGCGTAGCGCAGGGTCACGCCGGCGTCGGCCGCCGCGGCGGCCATGGCCCGGGGGACGGCGCCGATGCCGCCCACCGGGTGCCAGACGCCGGCGCCGATGTCCAGCTGGGCGATGACCGCGTAGGCCGCGATCGCCCGGTAGGGCGAGACGCCCGCGTAGAGCGCCTGGAAGCTGAACAGCCGGCGCAGCCGGTCGTCGGCGAAGTGCCGCTCCACGTGCCGGGACAGCCGGCCGAACCCGCCGCGGCGGGCCAGCTGGACCAGCTCGGGGCCGAGCAGGTCCAGCGGGGTGTCCAGGTTGCGGTCGATGAACGTGCCGAGCTGCAGCCGGTAGAGCTCGGCGAGGTCGGCCAGGTACCGGCGCAGGGCCGCGGCCTCGGCCGGTCCGCACAGCGCGGCCACCTCGGCGGCGAAGGCGTCGGGGTCGGCGTGCACGTCCAGGTGCGACCCGTCGGCGAACTGGGCCCGGTAGGTGGTCTCCAGCGGGACCATCGTCAGCCGGTCCTCGAGCTTCTCGCCGACCGCGGCCAGGGTGTCGGCGACCAGTTCGGGGGCGGTGAACACCGACGGGCCGGTGTCGAGGGCGTAACCGCGCTCCTCGATCCGCCCGGCGCGCCCGCCCGGCCCGGCGGCGCGCTCGACGACGGTGACCTCGCGGCCGGCGCCGCGCAGCCGCAGCGCGGCCGACAGCCCGGCCAGGCCCGCGCCGACGACGACGACCCGGTCGGTGCGGCCGGGGACGGTGCGCACCATCACGCGGTCCGGGTGGTCGCGGCGACGGCCAGCGCGTCCAGCGCGGCCCGGGCGTCCTCGGCGAGCGGGGCCTCGGCGATGGCGCTGCGGGCCAGCGCGGTGCGCTCGGCGATCCGCTGCTCGACCTGCGCCCGGGCGCCGGTGGACTCCATGAGCGCCCGCACCGCGTCGAGCTCGGCCGGCCCGGCGGCCGGGTCGCCCAGCGTGGCGGCCAGCAGCCGCCGGCCGTCGGCGTCGGCGGCCTCCTGCGCCAGGGCGACCAGCAGGGTCTGCTTGCCCTCGCGCAGGTCGTCGTCGGCGGACTTGCCGGTCACCGCCGGGTCGCCGAACACCCCGAGGACGTCGTCGCGCAGCTGGAACGCCTCGCCCAGCGGCAGCCCGATCGCGGTGTACACCTCCGCGGCGCCCTCGCCGGCGCCGGCGATGGCCGCGCCCAGCTGCAGCGGCCGCTGCACGGTGTAGCCGGCGCTCTTGTAGCGGGCCACGGTCAGCGCGCCCTGGACGCCGGGCAGCCCGCCGGCGGCGCGCAGCAGGTCCAGGTACTGCCCGGCGGTCACCTCGGTGCGCATGGTGTCCCAGACCACCCGGGCCCGGGACAGCGCGGCGGAGGAGATGCCCGAGCAGCGCAGCAGCTCGTCGGACCAGACCAGCGCCAGGTCGCCGACGAGGATGGCCGCGCCGACGCCGAACGCCTCGCCGTCCCCGGCCAGGGCGCCGTCGCCGTGCCGGGCGGCGAAGCCGACGTGGGTGGACGGCCGGCCCCGCCGGGTCAGCGCGCCGTCCATGACGTCGTCGTGGACCAGGGCGCTGGCGTGCACGAACTCCAGCGCGGCGACCGCCCGCAGCACGGCCGCGTCGCGCTCGCCGGCGCTCTCCCGGCGCACGCCGCGCCAGCCCCAGTAGGCGAACAGCGGGCGCAGCCGCTTGCCGCCGTCGGCGATCGCGCAGACCTCGTCGATGATCGGGACCAGCGACTCGTCCATCGCCGCGAGGGTCTGCCGCTGGACGGCCAGGAAGTCCGAGAGCGCGGCGGAGACGGCGGCCCGGACGCGGTCGAGCTCGGCCGCGGCCGACGGGCCGGCCGGGGGGAGGGCGATGGACTCGCGCTGCTGCGCCCCGGCGATCACGGGACGAGTATCGCGCGCGATCGGACCGGGCGCGGCCGGTACCCGGGTCAGAGCCATGGGATCAGCCTCCTGGGGCGGGTGGGGAGCCGTGCCTCGCCCTTCGCCGGAACGCCGCCGTCCGGATGCGCCGCGGCGCCACGGGGCGTGGAGTCCGTATCCTCGCCGTCCATGACCCCGACCGTGCGCGAGCTGCTCGCCGGGGGCCGGCCGACGTGGTCCTTCGAGTTCTTCCCACCCAAGAGCCCCGAGGGCGCCGGCCAGCTGTGGACGGCGCTGCGGGAGCTGGAGCGGCTGCACCCGTCGTTCGTCTCGGTCACCTACGGCGCCGGCGGGTCGACCCGCGAGGGCACCGTCTCGGTCACCGAGCGGATCGCGACCGAGACCACGATGACCCCGCTGGCCCACCTGACCGCCGTCGACCACAGCGTCGCCGAGCTGCGGCACGTGGTCAGCCGGCTGGCCGCCGCCGGGGTGCGCAACCTGCTGGCCCTGCGCGGCGACCCGCCGGGTGCCGACCCGCAGGCGGAGTGGGTGGCCCACCCCGAGGGGTTGCAGTACGCCGCCCAGCTGGTGGAGCTGATCCGCTCGATGGGCGACTTCTGCGTCGGCGTGGCCGCCTTCCCCGAGCGGCACCCGCGCTCGCCGGACTTCGACACCGACGTGGAGATGTTCGTGCGCAAGTGCCGGGCCGGCGCGGACTTCGCGATCACCCAGATGTTCTTCCGCCCCGAGGACTACCTGCGGCTGCGCGACCGCGTCGCCGCCACCGGCTGCGGGGTGCCGATCATCGCCGGCGTCATGCCGGTCACCAGCGCCCGGCAGATCAGCCGGATCGTGCAGCTGTCCGGGCAGGCCTTCCCCGAGCAGCTGGCCGCCCGGTTCGCCGAGCTGGACGGCGACACCCCGGAGGCGCGGGCCGCGGTGCGCGCCCTGGGCGTCGAGGTGGCCACCGAGCTGTGCCGCACCCTGCTGGACGAGGGCGTGCCGGGCATCCACTTCATCACCATGAACCGCTCGACGGCGACGCGGGAGGTCCACGCCAACCTGGCCGCGGTCGGTTCCCCGCACTGAGCAGGGCTCAGCGGGCGGGGTCGCGGCCGGCCAGCAGGGCCGCCGTCGCGGCCGCGGCCCGGCGCAGCCCCTCCCGCTCGGCCGCGTAGCCGCCCACCACGCCCACCACCGGCAGGTTCGACAGCGCCCGGTGGTGCAGCCGGCCCTTGGGGCGGGCGTCGAGGGTGTCGTCGATCCGGCCGAGGAGCCGGGCCACCCGCCACAGCGTGCGCAGGGCGCCGCGGTCCTCGCGCTCGCCGAGCACCTCGTCGGCGTACGCGCCGCGGGCCCGCGCCAGCAGCGGCCGCACCCGCTCGGCGGGCAGGTCGCGGCCGAGCAGCACCCGCGCCAGCAGCGACACCCGCTCGGCCTCGTCGGTGACGCCGTGCTCGGCCGCCACCCCGCCGACGACCAGCGCCTGCACCGCGGAGCCGACGGTGTTCTGCAGCGGCAGCAGGTCGGCGACCTTGCCGGCCAGGCGGGGGACGGCGCTCGCCCCGGCGGCGACGCTGCCCACCCGGTGGGCCCACCAGCGGTCCCGCTCGGCCTGCGGCAGCGCCGGCGGGCGGCCGAGCCGGCGGACCAGCGGGGCGGTCAGCCGGTCGACCCGGCGCAGCACGTCGACGACGACCGCGTCGCTGATGGGAGGGGCCATGCCGGCGGTCTACCCCCGCTCGCGGGCCGGCCATGCGCGGGGCCCCGTCCGGGTGCTCTGCCGCCACCTCCCGGCCACTGCGGGCGCGATCCCGCCGGCAGAGCGGGGAGGAGCCCGCAGACGGCCGCCACCCGGCCGGGGTCAGCGGCCCGCGCGTCCGGGATCATGGTGCGGGAGCCGGCCGGGGTGGGTACCGCCGTCCGGACGGGGAGGTGCCGGACGCGCGCGCTGCGGCGGGACCAGGGACCATCACCGGAGCCGCACACCCGTGCGGACCGATCGGGAGGACGTGCCGTGGCCGCTGGACTCGCAGCCCTGCTCGACGACGTGGCGGTGCTGGCCCGTGCCGCCGCCGCCTCGGTCGACGACATCGGCGCCGCCGCCGGGCGGGCGAGCATGAAGGCCACCGGCGTCGTCGTCGACGACGCCGCCGTCACGCCGCAGTACGTCCGTGGCCTGGCCGCCGAGCGGGAGATCCCGATCGTGCGGCGGATCGCCCTCGGGTCGCTGCGCAACAAGCTGCTGGTCATCCTCCCCGCGGTGCTGCTGCTCAGCCAGTTCCTGCCCTGGCTGCTCACCCCGATCCTCATGATCGGCGGGGCCTACCTCTGCTACGAGGGGGCGGAGAAGATCTGGGAGAAGGTCGGCGGCGGCCACCACGACGCCGCCGCGGAGGACCAGGCGCCGCCGGACGAGGACACCATCGTGACCGGCGCCGTGCGCACCGACTTCATCCTGTCGGCCGAGATCATGGTCATCTCGCTCAACGAGGTGGTCGACGAGGGCTTCTGGTCGCGGGCGGCGATCCTCGCGGTCGTGGCGGTCGCCATCACCGTGCTGGTCTACGGCTTCGTCGGCCTCATCGTGAAGATGGACGACGTCGGGCTGAAGCTGTCCCAGCGGCCCGGCAGGAGCGTGGCCCGGTTCGGCCGCGGGCTGGTCAAGGCGATGCCCAAGCTGCTCGCCACCCTCACCGTGCTGGGCATGGCCGCGATGCTGTGGGTCGGCGGCCACATCCTGCTGGTGGGCACCGACGAGCTCGGCTTCCACCTGCTCTACGACGCCCTGCACCACCTGGAGGAGGTCGTCCACGACGCGACCGGGGCCCTCGGCGGGGTGCTCGCCTGGTTCGTCGACACGCTGGCCAGCGCGCTCGTCGGGCTCGCCGTCGGCGCCGTGATCGTCGCCGTCGTGACCCTCACCATCCACCGGCGCAGGTCCCGCGCCGGCTCCCACTAGAGCCCGGTCGGGGCACGGGCCCCGCACGTACCGTGGACCGCATGGCCGCACGGGGGAGGCTCGCGCGCTGGGCGGCGGTCGCCCTGCTCGTGGCGGTGCTGGTGGCGCTGCCCTCGGTCGTCGCCGCGCTGCCCGCCGACGACGCGGACGTGCCCGCGGCCGACCTGCGCGCCGCCGTCCTCGACGGCGCCGACGTCGGCTTCTCCGGGTACGCGGTGTCGGCCGGCGGGCTGGCCCTGCCGGTGTCCGACCGGCTCACCGCCGCCGCCGACCTGTTCAGCGACCGCACGCTCATGCGGGTGTGGTGGCGCGGCCCCGACGAGCACCGGGTCGACGTCGTCGCCGCCGCCGGGGAGACCGGCGTGCACCGCGACCCCGGCGGCACCTGGACCTGGGACTTCGAGGCGGGCACCGCCACCCGCGGGCTGCCGGCGTCCCTGGCGCTGCCCGCCCCGCCGGACCTGCTGCCCGCGGCCCTCGGCCGGCGGCTGCTGTCGGAGGCCACCGACGACGAGGTCACCCGCGCCGGCGCCCGCCGGGTCGCCGGTCGCGACGCGCTCGGCCTGCGGGTGGCGCCGGCCGAGCCCGCCTCCTCGGTGGCTCGGGTCGACGTGTGGGTCGACCCGGCGAGCGGGCTGCCGCTGCAGGTGGAGGTGTACGGCGAGGACGCCGCCCTGCCCGCCCTGGACACCCGCTTCCTGGACCTCGACCTCGCCGTCCCCCCGGCGGACGTGGTCGCCTTCACCCCGCCGCCGGACGCCACCGTGCTCACCGCCCCCGACACCGAGGGGCTCATCGCCGAGGCCGGCGAGCGCGCACCGGACGTGTCACTGCCCGCCGAGCTGGCCGGCCTGCCCCGGCGGTCGTTCACCGGGGTGCCCGGCGCGGTCGGCGTGTACGGCCGGGGGGTGACCCTGCTGGCGGCCGTGCCGGTGCCGCAGCGGCTGGCCGGCGGGCTGCGCGAGGCGCTGACCGCCAGCCCCGAGGCCGTCACCGACGCCCTCGGCACGCGGGTCGCCGCCGGGCCGCTCGGGCTGATGCTGGTGGAGCGCGCCGGCGGGCCGGCCTACGTGCTCACCGGTACGGTCACCCTGGACGCGCTCGCGGAGGCCGCCCGGCAGCTGCCCGGGGCCGCCTCGTGACCCCGGTCATCCGGACCCGCGGGCTGGTCAAGCGCTACGGCCGGCTGCGCGCGGTCGACGGCATCGACCTCGACGTCCGCGCCGGCGACGTCTACGGCTTCCTCGGCGCCAACGGCTCGGGCAAGACCACCACGGTGCGGATGCTGCTCGGCCTGGTGCTGCCCACCGCCGGCGAGGTGGAGCTGCTCGGCGAGCGGATGCCCCGCGCCGGGCGCCGGGTGCTGCCCCGGGTGGGCGCGCTGGTCGAGGGGCCGGCGCACCACGGGCACCTGTCCGGCCGCACCAACCTGTCCCTCATCGACGCCGCCGGGCCCGGCGGCTCCCGGCGCACCCGCCGCGCGCGGATCGAGCAGGTGCTGGAGCAGGTGGGCCTGGGCGGCATCGACCGGCGCCCGGTGCGCGCCTACTCCCTGGGCATGCGCCAGCGGCTGGGCCTGGCCGCCGCGCTGCTGCGCCGCCCCGAGCTGCTGGTGCTCGACGAGCCCACCAACGGCCTGGACCCGCAGGGCATCACCGAGATCCGCGAGCTGCTGCTCGAGCTCAACCGCGGCGGGACGACGGTGTTCCTCTCCAGCCACCTGCTGGCCGAGGTCGAGCAGCTGTGCACCCGCGTCGGCGTGCTCGGCCGCGGCCGGCTGGTGCTGCAGGACGAGCTGGCCCGGCTGACCGCGCCCACCGGCGCGACCGTGGTGCACACCCCGGAGGTGACGCGGGTGCGCGCGGTGCTCGACGGTCGGGTGCTGGGCGCCGACGGCGGGCGGGTCGTGGTGCGCGGGGCCGACCCGGCCGAGGTCAACGCCCGGCTGGTCTCCGCCGGGGTGCCGGTCACCGGGCTGGCGCTGCAGCGGCCGACGCTGGAGGAGGTGGTGCTGGCCGCGGCCGGCACCAGCGCCGACCGGGTCGAGGGGCCGCGGTGATCGGTGTCGAGCTGCGCAAGCTGTTCCGCCGGCCGCGCACCTGGGTGACCATCGCCGTCCTCAACGCGCTCCCGGTGCTGGTCGCCGTCCTGCTGCAGCTGACCGACCTGGCGCCCCGGCCGGGGGAGGGGCCGCCGTTCCTGTCCGCCGTGCTCACCAACGGCGCGCTGTTCCCGCTGGCCGCGCTGGCCATCGTGCTGCCGCTGTTCCTGCCGATCGCGGTCGCCGTCGTCGCCGGGGACGCGGTCGCCGGCGAGGCGCAGGCCGGCACGCTGCGCTACCTGCTGGCCCGCCCGGCCGGGCGCACCCGGCTGCTCCTGGCCAAGCTGGTGGCGCTCATGGCGTTCGTCCTGGTCACCGTGCTGGTGGTGGCGGCGGTGGGCTACGTCGTCGGGACGACGCTGTTCGAGGCCCAGCCGACCGGCGGGACGACGTCGGTGTCGGGCACCTCGCTGACCCAGACCGAGCTGGCCGGCCGCAGCGCCATGGCGATCGGCTACGTGACGGTGTCCATGCTCGGCGTCGCGGCGTTCGGGTTGTTCTTCTCCACCCTCACCGACTCCCCGCTGGCCGCCGCGCTCGGCGCGCTCGCGGTGCTGGTGACCTCCTCGCTGCTGTTCACCCTGGACGCCGCCTCGCCGATCGCCCCGTACCTGCCCACCCGCTACTGGCTGGCGTTCGTCGACCTGTTCCGCGACCCGGTGCTGTGGCGGGACGTCGTCCGCGGGCTGGCCCTGCAGGGCGTCTACGTCGGGGTGCTGCTCGCCGCGGCGTGGGCCAACTTCACCACCAAGGACGTCACGAGCTGACAGAGGACCCTCCTGCCCCCCGCCGCTCGCAGGCTCGCGGCGGGCCCCTGCAGGAGAGCCGTTCCAGCACGTCGCTTCAGCCGCTGCTGAGGCGGGCGCAGTCGTCGGGGCCCAGGGCGGCCGGCGGCGCGGCGCCGAGCTGCTCGAGCACCATCGCCTGCACCAGCGGGTCGCGGGGGAGCTCGCCGTGGCCCACCCGGGCCTGCGCGCACACCGACTGCACCGGCAGCTCCAGCGCCCCGTCGAGCCGCGCGGACTCCGGCGGGGTCACCGTCTGGTCCTGCGCGGTCCAGATGGACACCCAGGCCGGGCCCTCCGGCGTCTCGTCGCCGGCGTTGAGCTCGGCGAGCAGCGGGCTGCCGGTGGCCAGCTGCCGGCAGGCGTCCGCGCACTGCTCGGGGGCCAGCCGGCCGGCCAGGTCGGCCAGCGCGGTGCCGTGGTGCGGCGAGCCCAGGGTGACGATCCGCCGGGCGACGTCCGCGCCGCCGTCCGCGGCCCACAGCCGGGCGACCACCCCGCCGGCGGAGTAGCCGACGACGTCCACGCTGCCGGCGCCGGTGCGCTCCAGCGCCGCCTCGGCCGCCTCGGCCAGCGCGTCGGCCGCGGCCGCCAGGTCGCCGGTGCCGTTGCCCGGGACCTCGACGACCGCGGTGTCCCGGCCCAGCGCGGCCAGCCGGTCGGCCAGCGGCCGCAGCGCCGCGGTCGACCCGCCGTAGCCGGGCACCAGCAGCACCGGCCCGGGCCGCTCCTGGGCCACCGGGGCGCCGGCGCCCACGGCCGGGCGCCCCAGCAGCCACGCCGCCCCGCCCGCCAGGACGGCGGCGGCGACGAGGGCGAGCAGGGCGGCGACCAGGCGGCGGCGGGCGGGGGACAGACCGGCGAGCACCCCACCACTGTCCCCGCTGCGCGCCGCCTGGTGGACTGCGCTGGTGGAGCGGGCGCCGTGCTGAGCCGCGAGGAGTACCTCGCCGCCTGGTCGACCTGGCACGGCGGCGCCGACCCGACCGGCAGCCGGCTGGTGCGCGGCTGGCTGTCCATGGTGTACGCCCTCGCCCGCCCCACCCGGGGGCTGCCGCCGGTCGCGGTGACCGCCGCCGGCCTGCTCGTCGCCGCGGCCGCCGTCGTCCCGGCCGCCGCCGGTGGCCTGTGGCTGGTGCCCGCCGGGCTGCTCGTCGGGCTGTCCGCGGTCCTCGACGGCCTCGACGGCGCCCTCGCCATCGCCACCGGCCGGGCCTCGCGGCGGGGCTTCGTCCTCGACTCGGCCGTCGACCGGCTCAGCGAAGCCGCCTTCGCCGCCGCGCTGTGGGTGGCCGGCGCCCCCGGCTGGCTGGCCGCGGCCTTCGGCGGGCTGTGCTGGCTGCCGGACTACCTGCGCGCCCGCGCCGGGCAGGCCGGGGTGGCCGAGACCGGCCAGATCTCGGTGTGGGAGCGCCCCACCAGGGTGGCGATGACCGGGTTGACACTCGGCGGGGCGGGCGTGGTGTCCGGCTTGGACCTCGCGGGGGCGGTCGTCACCACCGGGACGGCGGTCGGCTGCCTGCTCGGGGTGGTCGGCGTCGCCCAGCTCGGCGCGTCGCTGCGCCGGGCGCTGGCCGACTGAGGCGGGGCGTGCCGGCTGCTCCTAAGGTGGGACCCTCGTCGTCCGGCGTCCACCGGGCGTCCCCGCGCACGTCATCCAGGGAGCGCCCCGTGCCCGTCGCCGTCACCGGCTCCATCGCCACCGACCACCTGATGACCTTCCCGGGCAAGTTCACCGAGCAGTTCGTCGAGGGACAGATGGAGAACGTGTCCCTGTCCTTCCTCGTCGACGACCTGGTGCAGCACCGCGGGGGGGCCGGCGCCAACATGGCCTACGGGCTGGGCCTGCTCGGCCTGGCCCCGGTGCTCATCGGCGCCGTGGGGTCGGACTTCGCCGACTACGACTCCTGGCTCACCCGCCACGGCGTGGACACCGCGAGCGTGCACTGGTCGCAGCTCAAGCACACCGCCCGGTTCGTCTGCACCACCGACGCGGTGAACAACCAGATCGCCTCCTTCTACTCGGGGGCGATGAGCGAGGCGGCGTCCATCGAGCTGACCCCCGTCGCCGAGCGGGTCGGCGGCCTGGACCTGGTCGTCGTCGGCCCCAACGACCCGCGGGCGATGGTGCGGCACACCCAGGAGTGCCGGACCCGCGGCTACGCCTTCGTCGCCGACCCCAGCCAGCAGCTGGCCTGGGCCGACGGCGGGATGATCCGCGAGCTGGTCGACGGCGCCGAGCTGCTGTTCACCAACGAGTACGAGGCCGCCCTGCTGCTGCAGAAGACCGGCTGGAGCGAGGCCGAGGTGCTCGACCGGGTCGGCACCTGGGTGACCACGCGCGCGGCCGACGGCGTGCTGGTCCGCCAGGCCGGCGCCGCGCCGATCGAGGTGATCGCCGTCCCGGAGACCAAGCCGGTCGAGCCCACCGGCGGGGGCGACGCCCTGCGCGCCGGGTTCATCGCCGGGCGGATGTGGGGCCTGGGCCTGGAGCGGGCCACCCAGCTGGGGTCCGCGGTGGCCACCGAGGCCGTCGAGGTCATCGGCACCCAGGAGTACGAGCTGCACCGCGAGCCCTTCCTCGCCCGCTTCGCCGACGCCTTCGGCACGGACGCCGCCGGCGAGGTCGCCGCCCACCTGCCGTGACATCGCGGTCCCCCCACCGTGCCGGGGGTGCTACTGCTGGCGCAGCTGCTCGCCGATGGAGGGGTCCTCGGCCCACTTCCGGTAGGGGATGCGCCGGATCTCCCGGATCTCGCCGAGCGCCGTCCACTCGTTGCCGCCCAGGCGCGCCAGCGGCCGCAGCCGCTCGATGCGCGGCCGGCCGTCCTCGACGGCGGCCTCGGACACGCTGACCAGCTCGACCCGGCCGAACACCACGGTGCTGTCGCCCAGCCGCACCGTCGAGTGCAGCGTGCACTCGATCGACACCGGTGACTCCGCGACCCGGGGGACGCCGACCCGCTCGGCCGGCTCCAGGACGACGCCGCACTCCTCGGCCTCGCTGACGCCGTGCGGGAAGTCGGTGCCGGTGGCGTTGACCTGCTCGAAGAGCGACTCGGGGGTGAGGCTCACGGTGAACTCGCCGGTGGCCTCCACGTTGTCCAGGGTGTCCTTGCGGCCGACCGAGGTGAACTGCACGACCGGCGGCGACACGCAGGCCACGGTGTAGAAGGAGTGCGGCGCCAGGTTCACCACGCCCTGCGCGGAGCGGGTGGCCACCCAGGCGATCGGGCGGGGCACCACGACGGAGTTGAGCACCCGGTAGAAGGCGCCGCCGTCCATGGCCGCCGGGTCGAAGTGCACGCGCGCGCTGGGGCTGCTCACCGGGCCATCGTCTCCCGGAACGCCGGCACCCCGCCGACCGGGCGGCCGCGCCAGGACAGCGTGCCCCGCCGCCGCCCGGCCACCGACCCGGCCAGCAGGACGTCGAACAGCAGCACCGACAGCGGGTGCGCCAGCGAGTCCGGCCACACCCGGCTGCCGGTCGCCGCGGCCGACACCGCCCGCCCGGCGACCCCGGCCGCGTAGCCGGCCAGCCCCGCCCGGGACCCGCGCAGCGCGGCCACGGCCGGCAGCACCCAGACGGCGGTCAGCCCGGCGGCCACCGCGACGCTCGCGGCCGGCGACCCGCCGACCGAGGCCCACAGCGACTTGGCGTAGCCGGCCCGCAGCGCCGGCCAGCCGTCGTACATCCGGCAGGCGGCCAGCCGCGACCCGTCCACCGGCACCGCCCGGCCGCCGGCGCGCTTCACCGCCCGCGCCAGCGCGACGTCCTCGATCACCTCGCCGCGCACCGCGGCGTGCCCGCCGGCCCGCGCGTACGCCGAGCGCCGCAGCACGAGGAACTGGCCGTTGGCCGCGGTCAGCGACGGCCGCGCCGACCGCTCGGCCAGCCGCACCGGCAGCGTGGTCACCCACAGCCACGGGCCCAGCGGCTGCACCAGCCGCTCGGCCGCGGTGGCGGTCACCGGCCGCGGCCAGGGGGAGACCAGGTCCAGGCCGTGCGCGTCCAGCACGGCGACCGCGCCGACGACCGCGTCGGGGAACAGCCGGACGTCGGCGTCCAGGAACACCAGCACCCCGTCCTCGCCCGGGTCGCCCGCCTCGGCGCCGGTCGCGCAGGCGTGCGGCTTGCCCAGCCACCCGGCGGGCGGCTCGGCGGCACGGACCAGCCGCACCCGCGGGTCGGCGACCGCGCGCACCACGTCGGCCGTGCCGTCGGTCGAGCCGTCGTCCACCACGACGACCCGCAGGTCGGGCACGCCCTGCTGGGCCAGCACCGCGGCCAGGCAGCCGCCGGCCTGCGCCTCCTCGTCGCGCACCGGCAGCACGACGGTGACCGCCCGGCGCACCGGCGCCGGGCCCGCCGGGGGACGGCGCAGCAGCGCCACGTTCACCGCCGCGTGCAGCGCACCGGCCACCGCCACGCCGGACAGCCCGCGCAGCAGCCGCCCCCTCACGACCTGCGGGCCTGCACGGCCAGGGCGGCCAGCACCGGGACGGCGAGCAGCACGCCCCACGCCGCCGACCCGGGCAGCCCCAGCCACGCGGCGTGGGCGAGCGCGCCGCCGAGGGTCATCCAGCCGAGGACCAGCAGCGGGGCGCCGTCGCCGGTGCGCGGGACCGCCCCGGCGGCGAGCAGGTCCAGCAGCGTCATGAGCACGGCGCCGGCCAGCAGCCAGCCGGCCAGGTTGGTCAGCGGCACCGTGTCGATGCCCGGCAGCGACGGCTGCGGGTGCGCCCACGTCCAGTAGCCGGCCTGCACCATCTGCGGGTCGAGGACGACGTCCCACCCGGCGAACACCGCGGCGGCCACCGCGACCCGGGCCGGCCGCTGCCGGGCGGGCCGGGCGCCGGCGGTGAGCCGGCGGGCCAGCAGCCAGCTGGGCCAGGCCATCATCAGCCAGGCCAGCGGCACGAGGAACGGGACGCCGAGCAGCGTGGGCCCGAGGTCGTCGCTGTAGGAGTACTGCCCGTAGGGGAAGCCGGTGGCCAGCCCGACGGACTCGAAGACCACCGCGGTGGCCGCGGTGGCCAGCAGCACGCCGGCCCCGGCGCGGGCTCCCCGGCTGACCGCGGCGTGCGCCACCGACACCGCCGAGCCGAGCAGCACGATGGCCCAGCTGACCGCGTCGCGGGCCGGGCCGGGGTCCAGCAGCGGGTAGGCGATCGCGGTGAGCACGAGCAGCACCGCCGGCACCCACGGCGCGGCGGCCGGCCGGCGGACCGCCCGCGCCTCGAGCAGACCGCTCACCGGCGCACCCGGGCCAGCCCGCGGGCCAGCGTCTCCCGGGCACGGGCGGGCAGCCCCCGGTCGGCGAGCACGGTGCGCGCCGCCGTCCGCCCGGAGTTGCCCGACACCCCGCCGCCGGGGTGGGTGGAGGCGCCGGCCAGGTACAGCCCGGCCAGGCCGGGCACCCGCATGCCGGACAGCGCCGGCGTCGGCCGGAAGCCGAACATGCTGGCCAGGCCCATCTCCACGTGCATGACGTTGCCCCGCAGCAGGGCCAGCTCCCGCTCCAGCAGCAGTGGGGTCTGCACGTACGTGCGCAGCACCGAGGCGGCGAACCCGGGCGCGAACCGGTCGACGGCGGCGACCAGCCGGTCGGCCTCGCGCTGGGCGAGCGCGTCCCAGTCCCCGCCGTCGGCCAGCGCGTACGGGTACCACTGACCCCAGACGGTCACCACGTGCTGCCCGGGCGGGGCGAGCGTGTCGTCGGTGGCGGAGAAGCACATCGCCAGCGGCACCGGCTCGCGCGGCAGCCGCCCGCCCAGCCAGTCGCCGTGCGCGGCGGCCAGCACCGCCCGGTCGGTGCACAGCAGCTGCAGGCCGCCGAGTGCCAGCGCGGGGTCCACGCCGGGGTAGGCCGGCGGGGCGTCGGTGAGGGCGCGGACGACGAGGCCGAAGCCGTTGCCCACCGGGGGCGCGGCGTCGGCCAGCGCCGGCGGCGCGTGCTCCCCGGCGAGGTCGCGGGTGGCCAGCACGTGGCAGGCGGCGACGACCACGGGGGCCTCGACCCGCCGTCCGGACACCGCCTGCACGCCGGTCACCCGGCCGCCGTCGACCAGCAGCCGGGCCGCGCCGTCCCCCAGGGTGACCCGGCCGCCGTCGGCCTCCAGCCGGCGGCGCAGCGCCTCGGTGAGCCCGCCGGAGCCGCCCACCGGGTGGCCCGGGGGGGTCTCGTGCAGCAGGGTGACCCAGGCGACCATCGCCGCGGTGCCGGGCTCGGACATCGGCGGGCCGGACTGCGCGCCGAACCAGGCCAGCGCCGCCTTGAGCCGCTCGCTGGTGAACCAGCGGTCCAGCAGCGCGTCGCCGGAGCCGAGGAAGTCGACGGCGATGTCGCCGCCGGGGGTGCGCGGCCGGCCGTCGACCGGCGCGCCGATCGGCCAGAAGGAGCGGGCCAGCCCGCCCACCGTGGGACGGCGGCCGAAGGAGTCGACGACCGCCCGGCTGCGCGGGCCCCACACCGCGACGAACTCCCGGTAGGCCGCGGCGTCGGCCTGCCCGCAGGCGGCCGCGATCGAGGCGCAGGTGGCGTCCAGGTCGACGGAGAAGACCAGCGGCCGCCCGTCCGGGCCGGCGTCGCCGGGGGAGGGGGCGGGCGCGAAGCCCCACGGGTCGCAGTCGACGTAGCGCAGGCCGTGGGCGGCGAGGTCGAGCTCCTCGACGATGCCGCTCGACCGGACGATGACGTGCGCGCTGGACCCCCGGTCGACGCGGACGCCGGGCCAGCGCTCCACGGTGGAGACCGCGCCGCCGAGCACCTCGTCGCGTTCCACGACCTCCACCCGCAGCCCGGCGCGGGCCAGGTAGCAGGCGGCGACCAGCCCGTTGTGCCCGGCGCCGACGACGACGGCGTCGGCGGTGGCGTCCGGCGCCGTCACCGGGGGGACGGCGCCGGCGTCGGCAGCGGCAGGCGGGCGCCGAGGATGGCGAACGGGCGCGAGTCGCCGGGGAAGCGGTGGTTGCGGGCGAGGTCGACGAAGCCGTCGGCGTGGTAGAGCCGGAAGGCCTTGGTGTCGTTGTCCGGGGTGGACAGCAGCGCCGTCGGGTGCGGCAGGTCGGCCACCAGGGCGTGCAGCAGCCGGCGGCCCAGCCCCCGGCTCTGGTGGTCGGGGTGCACGTGCAGCTCGCACACCTCGAAGGCGCCGGGCAGCCAGCGCTTGGCCGTCCGCCGGTCCAGGGCCGCGCGCACCTGGTCGTGCCACCACTGGCCGGGGGCGATCACGTAGCCGTAGCCGAACCCGACGAGGACCTCGCCGTCGCGGGTCTGCGTGAAGGCGCCGACCGCGCGGAAGCCGGGGCGCTCGGTGTGCTGGACGGCGTAGCCGTAGCGGCCGGCGACCACCGAGGGGCTGTAGCCCATCGCCTCGCCGTAGATGGCCAGCGCCTCGTGCATGTGGTCGCGCAGCCACCCGGCGGGCAGCTCGGCGATCCGCGCGGCCGGCGTCGTCCCCGTCATCGGGCCTCCAGCGTCTCGGACCGGACCACAGCCTGGTCCGACTCGGCGCCGTCCCCGACCTCGGCCGCGGTGCCGGCGGTCAGCCGCAGCAGCTCGTCGTACGTGGTGGGGAACACCGCGTGCGGGTGGCCGGCGGCGGCCCACACCCGGTCGTACCGGGCCAGCTCGACGTCGACCAGCGTGCCGATCGGCGCGGGGTGCCCCACGGGAGCCACCCCGCCGATCGGCTGGCCGGTGTGCCGGCGCACGAAGTCGGCGGACGCCCGGCGCACCTCGCGGACGCCGAGCAGCGCGGTGACCCGGCCGACGTCGACCCGGTGGGCGCCGCTGGTGAGGACCAGCAGCGGCGCGCCGTCGACGTCGAACACCAGGCTGTTGGCGATGGCCCCGCGCGGCACGCCGAGCCCCTGGGCCGCCTCGGCGGCGGTGCGGGCGCTGCCGGGGAGCTCGCGCACCCGCCCCGCGGCGCCGGCCTCGGCCAGGAGCGCGGAGATGGCGGCGACCCGGGGGTGCTGCGGGGCGTCCACGACGGCATCCTCCCACTCCGTGCGGCACTCGGCCGCCCCCGCCCGGGCGGCACCCCCTGGTACCGCGGCGGCGGGGCGGGGACCCTACGGCGGGCGGGCGGTACACCGGCGGGCGGAGGTGCGGTGCAGCTGCGTGAGCCGGAGTACCTGGTCGCGCTCGCCGACGAGGGCTCTTCCACCCGGGCCGCGGCCCGCTGCTGGGTGTCCCAGCAGGCGCTGTCCCGGTCGGTCGCCGCGCTGGAGCGCCGGCTCGGCGCCCTGCTGGTCGTGCGGCGGGCCCGCGGCTGCTCGATGACCCCGGCCGGGAGCCGGCATGGCCGCCTGGGTGCTGGAGAAGTCCCACCGCTGGACCGACGGCGACCTGGAGCAGGTCTACGCGCTCGACGACCTGCTGACCGACCTCACCGTCCACTGGGTGACCGGCACGATCGGCTCGTCCATCCGGCTGTACGCCGAGACCGCGCGCAGCACGAGCGCCGCCCGGGCCGACATGTTCCCCACCCCGCGGGAGTGGGTCGAGCGCTCGTACGCGGTGACCTCCTGGACCGAGCTGCCCGGCGGCGGGCACTTCCTGGAGTGGGAGGTGCCCGAGCTGGTCGTGGCGGACGTGCGCACCTTCTTCCGCGGCCTGCGGGAGGCGGCGCGACCGGCGGGGGAGGCCCTCGCGAGCCGCTGACCCGCGGGAACTGTCAGTGTCCGTCGCTGCGGTGCGGGCATGTGGGACGGAGGGGTGCCGCGGCCGCCGGAGGAGGGCGTGCCGGTCCCCGTCCTGCCGTCGGAGGTGGTCTTGCCCGAGTGCGGTGAGCTGGAGCTGGTCTGCGACATCTGGTCGGCCGACGCGCACGTGGCCCGCGAGCACGCCCGCCAGGCGGCGGTGGTCGCGGAGCTGGCACGCCGCCGCTCGGTCGAGCGCGACACCGCCTTCGGAGCCCGGGGCGGGCCGGGGCCGGACGCGCGGGCGGTGCGCCCGGCGGCGCTGGCCGACGTGTCCGACGACTTCGTCTCCGAGCTCGCGCTCATCCGGCACTGCTCGGAGGCGGAGGCATCGCGGCTGGCGGCCGAGTCGCTGCTCACCACCAAGCTCGCCGCCACCTGGTCGGAGCTGTACGCGGGCCGGCTGACCGTGCGTGAGGCCCGGGTCCTGCTCGACCTGCTCGGCGACGCCGACGACGCCGTCGCGGCCGCGGTGCAGGCGCGGGTGCTGCCTGGTGCCGGGCAGTGCCCGCCGGGCCGGCTCGGCGACCGGGTCCGCTACCACCTGTACCGGCTGGACGCCGAGGCCAGGGACCGTCGCCGCAGGGAGGCCGAGCGCCGGGCCGACGTGCACGTGGAGCGCACCGCCGACGACCTCGGCCGGCTGGTCGTCGAGGGCCCGTTGCCCACCGTGCACGCCGCCCGCGACGCGATCGACCAGTACGCGCGGTGGATGCGCGCCGACGGCGACGAGCGCCCCCTGGGGGTGCTGCGCTCCGCGGCGGCCCTGGATCTCGTCCTGCGGCCCTGGGACACCCGCCGCCCACTGGTGACCGCGCAGCTGCACGTCCACGCCGCACTGCCCGCACTGCGCCGCGACGCGCCCGCGGGCGCGCCCCCGGCGCAGCTGGCCGGGCAGTGGATCTCCGCTGCCCAGTGCCGCGAGCTGCTGGCCTCGCTGGACGTGCTCGACCTCGGGTCGGTTCCGGCAGGTGGGTCGGTCCGCGTCGCCATCGACGACCCGGCCGGCGGGGCGACCGTCGCCGTGGCCACCCGGGCCGAACTCCGCCGCGCCGCCGGCCGTGGCCGCCGCATCCGCCGCCGGGGTCGGCCGGGTGCCGGCGTCCGCTCCGCCCCCGGGTCGGAGGCCGACCGGTCCGACGAGGGACCAGGCCTGCGGCCCCCGCCGCCGACCCGCGGCTACCGGCCCACGGCAGCGCAGCGCCGCCTGGTGGAGGTCCGGGACCGGCACTGCCGCATGCCCGGCTGCCGGCGGCGCCCCGGCCGTTGCGACGTCGACCACGGTCGGCCGTTCGCCGCCGGCGGGCCCACCGCCTGCTGGAACCTCTGCTGCCTCTGCCGGCGCCACCACCGGATCAAGACCTTCGCCCGGGGCTGGTCGTTCACCCTGCTGCCCGACGGCCGGTTGGTCGTCCGCACGCCGTCGGGGGTCTCCCGGTCCACCAGCCCGCCCGGCTGGTGCCACGACCCGGAACCCGACCCGTCCTGGCTCGACGACCTCGCCCCACCCGACCCGCTGCGCACGTGACGCCACCGCCGCAGGGGGAGCGGTGGCGGTCCGCGTCCGAGGTGACCCGGGCGGCGTCCGTCGGCCGATCGGGCCCGGCGTCCGTGCAGGTGGGCAGCGGCGACCCGGGGCCCGGCGTCGGCGTCCCGTTCTGTCGTGGGTCCGCTTGACGATGTCGGCGGCGTCGGGTGTACTCGACGTCGTTCGAACACGTGTTCGAGAGACGTCGGCCTCCTGCCGCACCCGGGTCCTTCCCCACCCGGTACGGCGGGCCGGGGCCGGTGGGGCGGCGCGGAGCGGTGGGGAGTCTGTGATGAGCCGGGTGCTGAGCGGGGTCGGCGAACGGGTCGGCGAGGAGGTGCAGGTCGAGCGCGGCCCGCTGGGGCCGGCGCAGTTCTGGCGCGGGCAGTCGCGCTACGTCGTCGGGGAGCTGCTCGACTCCTGGGTGGAGACCGCCCCCTGGTGGCGGCACGGTGCCACGGGGGCCGGCGCGTCCGCCGAGCTGGTCGCCACCCGCGAGGTGTGGCGGGTCGAGGCGGTCCGGGCCGGCCGGTCGCGGATGAGCTTCGCCGGCGTCTACGACCTCAGCTGGGAGTCCGCCGACAACCGCTGGTCGCTCGTGCGGGTGCACGACTGATGGGAGCCGTCCGCGTCATGGCCGACCAGCTGCCCCTGCCCCCGCCGCTGCCCCAGTCCGCCCGCCAGCTGCTCGACCAGGCCTCCCGGGCGCTGGCCGAGGCGGCGGCCAGCGCCGACGCCCGGCAGCGCTACGCCACTGCCCACCTCGGCGCGCTGCGGGCCGCCGCCGCGGTGCTGGCCGCCCGCACCCGGCCGGAGTCCGGCCGGCGCCGCCCGCGCAGCGCGTGGGTGCTGCTCGGCCAGGTCGCTCCCGAGCTGGGGGAGTGGGCCACCTTCTTCGCCGCCGGTGCGGCCAAGCGGGCCGCCGCCGAGGCAGGGCTGTCCCGGGCGGTCACCGACCGCGAGGCCGACGACCTGGTCCGCGACGTGCGGGCGTTCCTCGCCGTCGTGGAGGCCACCCTGGGCAGCACCCCGCCGCCGGAGTCGCCCCGGCACGCCCGTCCCCGGGTGGTCGGCGGCTCCGGTCACCGGAACGGGCGGTGACCGACCCCTTCGTCCACCTCCACGTCGCCTCGGGCTACTCCATGCAGTACGGGGCCAACCACCCGGCCGACCTGGTCCAGCGGGCGGCCGAGCACGGCATGCGGGCGCTCGCGCTCACCGACCGCGACGGGCTCTACGGCGCGGTCAAGTTCGCCCTCGCCTGCCGGGCGGCCGACGTGCGGCCGCTGTTCGGGGTGGACCTCGCGGTGACGTCCTCGGTGGACACGACCGTCCCGCCGCCGCTGGCCCCGGCCGTCGGCGGCGCGCACTCGGCACAGCGGGCGCAGGCCCGCCGGCCGGGCCCGCCGGACGACGACGGGCCCGGTCCGGCCGGCACCGGGCGCCGGTCGCCGGCCCGCGGCGGGGCCGCCGTGGAACCGCGGCGGCCGCGGGTCACCTTCCTCGCCCGGGACGGCGCCGGCTGGCGGTCGCTGTGCCGGCTGACCAGCGCCACGCACCTGCGCGGCACCCGCGGGGAGCCGGTGGGCTCGCTGGCGTTGGCCGCCGAGCACGCCACCGGGCTGGTGGCCCTGCTTGGCCCGGACTCCCCGGTCGGCCGGGCGCTGGCCGCCGGCCGGGCCGACCTGGCCTCCGCCCGGCTGTCGGCCTGGCGGGCGGTGTTCGGGCCCGGCGCGCTGGTGCTCGAGGTCGTGCACCACCGCGGCCGGGGCGACCGCTCCCGGGCGCAGGCGCTGCTGCGCTTCGCCGCGGCCGAGGGCGTGCCGGTGGTGCTCACCAACGCCGTCCGCTACGTCGACGCCCTGGACGCGCCCACCGCCGACGTCCTGGACGCCGCCCGCCGGCTGGTGCCGCTGGACACCCGGCACGTCGACCGGCGCACCGCCGAGGGCCACCTGAAGTCGGGTAAGGAGATGGCCGAGGTCGCCGCGGACCTCGCCGGCCCCGACCGCGACGCCGCGCTGCGGCTGCTGGAGCGCACCGCCCGGCTGGCCGAGCAGTGCGCCGTCGACGTCCGGGGCGACCTGGGCATCGGCACCGTCCGCTACCCGGAGCTGGACGTGGTGACCACCCCGGCCGAGCGGGGCCTGGGCCCCTCGGCGGTGCTGCTCGCCCGCTGCGAGGCCGGCCTGGGCCGGCGCGGCATGGCCGGCACGGCGGAGGTGACCCGCCGGCTGGACGAGGAGCTGGCCGTGATCGACGCCCTCGGCTACCCCTCCTACTTCCTCACCGTCGCCGACGTCGTCGACCTCATCAAGGGCCTCGGGGTCCGGGCCGCGGCGCGGGGGTCCGGCGCCGGCAGCCTGGTCACCTACCTGCTGGGCATCTCCGACGTCGACCCGATCCGCTACGGCCTGCTGATGGAGCGCTTCCTCTCCCCGCTGCGCCACCAGTTGCCCGACGTCGACATCGACGTGGAGTCCGCCCGCCGGATGGAGGTCTACGACGCGGTGATCGGCCGCTTCGGCGCCCACCGGGTCAGCTGCATCTCGATGATGGACACCTACCGGGTGCGGCACGCCATCCGCGACGTCGGCGCCGCGCTCGGCCTGCCGCCGGCCGAGGTGGACGCGGTCGCCAAGGCCTTCCCGCACATCCGGGCCAACCAGGTGCACGCCGCGCTCCGGGACCTCCCCGAGCTGCGGGCCGGCCGGCTGGGCTCGCGGCGCGTCGGCGGCACCGGCGAGCTGGACCTGCTGTTCGACCTCGTCGCCCGGCTCGACGGGCTGCCCCGGCACATCGCCCTGCACCCGTGCGGCGTGCTGCTGTCGGACGCCACGCTGCTCGACCGCACCCCGGTGGAGAACAGCTACCTGGGCTACCCGATGAGCCAGTTCGACAAGGACGACGTCGAGGAGCTCGGGCTGCTCAAGCTGGACCTGCTGGGCATCCGGATGCAGTCGGCGATCGCGCACGCCCTCGACGAGGTGGCCCGGGTCGACGGCGAGGTCGTCGACGTGGACGCCGTCCCGCGCGACGACCCGACGACCTTCGAGCTGATCCGCAGCACCCGGACCCTCGGCATGTTCCAGATCGAGTCGCCGGGGCAGCGCGAGCTGGTCGGCAAGTTCGGCCCGGAGACGTTCGAGGACGTCATCATCGACATCTCGCTGTTCCGGCCCGGGCCGGTGAAGAGCGACATGGTCACCCCGTTCCTGCTGGCCCGGAACGGCTGGCGGGACCCGGTCTACCCGCACCCCGACCTCGCCCCGTTCCTCGAGCAGACCGCCGGCGTCGTCGTCTTCCACGAGCAGGTGCTGCAGATCGTCGCGCAGATGACCGGTTGCGACCTGGCCCAGGCCGACGAGGCGCGCCGCGCGCTGGGCGACCGGGAGCTGCACGCCGAGGTGCGCGCCTGGTTCATGCCCCTGGCGGTGGCGCGCTACCCGGCCGAGGTCGTGGAGCAGGTGTGGCAGGTGCTGGTCGCCTTCGGCTCCTTCGGCTTCTGCAAGGCCCACGCCGCCGCGTTCGCCCTGCCCACCTACCAGTCCGCCTGGCTCAAGGCCCACCACCCGGCGGCCTTCCTCGCCGGGGTGCTCACCCACGACCCGGGCATGTACCCCAAGCGGCTCATCCTCGACGACGCCCGCAACTTCGGCGTCCGCGTGCTCGGCCTGGACGTCAACGCCTCGACCGGCACCTACCGGGTGGAACGGGTCGACCCCGGGGACGACGGCAGGACGTGGACCCGGCCGGCGTGGATGCCGCCGGCGGTGCCCGACCCGTCCCGCTACGGCATCCGGCTGTCCCTGACCGACGTGAAGGGCATCTCGGCCGACGAGGTCGAGCGGGTCGTGGCCGGGCAGCCCTACCGCTCGCTCGCCGACTTCTGGCAGCGCGCCTCGGTGTCCCGCCCGGTGGTCGAGCGGCTGGTGCTGGCCGGCGGGTTCGACTCCCTCTACGGCTTCGGGGTCCGCGACCGCGAGGCCGGCCGGCCCACCCGCGGCCGCCGGCAGGTCACCCGCCGCGACCTGCTGCTGCAGATCGGCGAGCTGGACCGGTGGAGCCGCAGCGGCGCACGGGTCGCCACGACCGGGCAGCTCAGCCTGGACCTGCTGGGGCTGGAGCTGCCGGAGGAGGACACCGGCCCGGCGTGGGCGGCCGGCAGCGGGCTGCCGGAGTTCACCGACGCCGAGCTGGTCCGCGCCGAGCTGGAGGTGCTCGGCCTGGACGCCAGCCGGCACGTCGTCGACTTCTACCGGCCGTTCCTCGCCGCGCTCGGCGCGGTGCCGGCGGGGGAGCTGCTCGGCAGCCGCAGCGGCGCGGAGGTGCTGCTCGCCGGGGTCAAGGTGGCCACCCAGACCCCGCCGATCCGCTCCGGCCGCCGGGTGGTGTTCGTGACCCTCGACGACGGGACCGGCTGCACCGACTCGACCTTCTTCGAGGACGCGCAGGGCCCCTACGCCGCCACCGTCTTCCACTCGTGGCTGCTGGTCATCCGCGGGGTGCTGCGGCGCACCGGCCCGCGCGGGGTGTCCATCCGCGCCACCGGGGCCTGGGAGCTGCCGGCGCTGCACGAGGCCTGGGAGACCGGCGGGCCGGACGCGGTGGCCGCCCACATGGCCGCCGCGGGGGAGTGCACCGAGGAGTCGATCGCCGGGGCGGCGGCCTCCCGCGGGCCGCGGCCGGTCGTCGTCCGGCCGGTGCTGGTGCACCCCACCGGGTTCCGGATGTCGCCCTACGCCGACATCAAGCCCGCGGGGGAGGACGCCGCGACCGCCGCCCGCCGGGCCGCCGCGGCGCCGCGCAAGCTGTGGCACTCCAGCCCGGGCAGCTCCGGCCACTGAGACGAGGCCCCTGAGCCGGCCAGGACCGGCCGGTGACCGATGAGTTCCCGGTGCCGCCGGCGTCTACCCCGGCACACCACCGAGGAAGGGAGCACCCCGTGCCCACGCAGATCCCGTGCCTGTGGTTCGACGGCCGGGCCGAGGAGGCCGCCGCGCACTACACCTCCATCTTCCCGAACTCGCGGATCGGCGAGGTCACCCGCTACGGGCCGGGCATGCCCGCGCCCGAGGGCAGCGTCATGACCGTCGCCTTCACCCTGGACGGCCAGGAGTACGTCGCGCTCAACGGTGGCCCGCAGTTCCGGTTCACCGAGGCCATCTCCTTCCAGATCGCCTGCCGCGACCAGGAGGAGGCCGACCACTACTGGGACCGGCTGACCGACGGCGGCGAGGAGAGCGTGTGCGGCTGGCTCAAGGACCGCTTCGGCGTCTCCTGGCAGGTCGTCCCCACCGAGCTGCCCGCCCTGCTCGCCGACCCCGACCCCGGCCGCGCCCGCCGGGCCACCGAGGCGATGATGCAGATGCGCCGCATCGACCTCGCTGAGATCCGGCGGGCCGCCGACGGGGTCACCGCGTGAGCGGCGGTCCCGACGGACGGACGGGGGCCGTCCCCGCCGGGCGGCACTAGGCTCCGACGGGTGCCGCCTGCCCCCGCCTCGTCCGCCGCGGACCAGCTGCCCGTCCGCGCGGCCGCCGTCTGGGCCGCCCTCGACCCGCTCGTCGGGGGCGACCCGCTGCGGGTCCTCGACGTCGGCGGCGGCACCGGCAACTCCGCCGTCCGCCTGGCCCGGCTGGGGCACGACGTCACCGTCGTCGACCCCAGCGCCGACGCCCTCGCCACGCTGACGCGGCGGGCCGACACCGCCGGCGTCGGGGCGCGGGTGCACGGCGTGCAGGGCGACGGCGACCTGCTGCACGAGGTCCTCCCCGGCGCCGGGGGCGGCGGCTACGACCTGGCCCTGTGCCACGCGGTGCTCGAGGTGGTCGACGACCCCGCCGCCACCCTGGGCGAGCTGGGCCGCGCCCTGCGCCCCGGCGGCACCGCCAGCGTGGCCACCGCCAATCGGGCCGGCGCGGTGCTGTCCCGGGCCGTCTCCGGGCACCCGGTGGAGGCGCTGTCCCTGCTGGAGGACCGCGACCCGGCCCCGCGGCGCGCCAGCCGCCCGGCCCGGCGCCGGTTCACCCCCGCGGACCTGCTCGCCCTCGTCGAGGCCGCCGGGCTGCGGCCCGGGTCGTGGCGGGGCGTCGCCGTCGTCGCCGACCTGCTCGACATGGCCCCCGGCGACCCCGCCTCCGGCGCCGACCCGGAGGCGGTCCGCCGGCTGGAGCTCGCGCTGGCCGCCACCTCGCCCTACCGCGACGTCGCCGCCGGCGTGCACCTGCTCGCGACCCGCCCGTGAGGCTCCCCGCCGACCTCGCCCGCCCCGCCTACGGCACGGCCAGCCTCGCCGACGTCCTGCCCGGCGCCGCCGCCGCGCTCGGCGTCCCGGTGCCGCGCGGCGACCTGCCGGCCGACCCGCTCGGCCTCACCACCGCGCTGGGCGGCGCACGCCGGGTCGCCGTCCTGCTGGTCGACGGGCTCGGCGCGGACCTGGTCCGCGCGCACGCCGCCCTCGCCCCGACCCTCGCCGCGCTGGCCTCGCCCGCCGGCGACCTGTCCGCCCCCTGCCCCAGCACCACCCCGGTCAGCCTCACCACCCTGGGCACCGGCCTGCCGCCGGGCAGCCACGGCGTCCTCGGCTTCGTGACCGCCGTCCCGGGGGAGGACCGCACGCTGGACCACGTCCGGTGGCGCGACGACCCCGACCCCGACGTCTGGCAGCCGCGGCGCAGCGTCTTCGCGCAGGCCGCCGACGCCGGCGTCGAGGTCACCGTCGTCGCCCCGTACGCCTTCGCCGGCTCCGGGCTGTCCCGCGCCGCCTACCGCGGCGCCCGCTACGCCGGCACGGTCGGCGCCGGCGACCTGGCCGCCGTGGTGCTGCAGTCGCTGGCCGCCGCACCGCGCACCCTGGTCTACGGCTACACCGCCGAGCTGGACCTCACCGGCCACGTGCGCGGCGTGGACTCCGCCAGCTGGCGCGCCCAGCTGGCGCTGGTCGACGCGCTGGTGGCCCAGGTGGTCGACGGCCTGCCGGACGACGCCGCGCTGCTGGTCACCGCCGACCACGGGATGCTCGACGTCCCGGCCGGGACCCGGCTGGACCTGGACGCGACCCCCGAGCTCACCGACGGCGTGCGCCTGCTGGCCGGCGAGCCGCGGGCTCGCTACCTGCACGCGGTGCCCGGCGCGGAGGCCGACCTGCTGGCCCGGTGGCAGGAGGTGCTCGGCGAGCGGGCCTGGGTGGCCGGCCGCGACGAGGCGATCGCCAGCGGCGTCTTCGGCCCGGTGGACGACGGGGTGGCCGGGCGGATCGGGGACGTCGTCGCGCTGGCCCGCGGCACCTGGGCGATGACCGCGACCGAGCGGGAGCCCGGCCCGAGCCGGCTGGTCGGCTACCACGGCTCGCTGACCCCGGTCGAGCTGGCCGTCCCGCTGCTGGCCGCCCGCGGGCGCGCCCTCGGCTAGAGCCCCGGCAGCAGCCGCACCCGCCAGGTGCGGCTGTGCGCGGGGTGGGTCGCCCGGCAGGTCAGCGGCGCGGCCCCCGCCGAGGGCCGGCTCTCCACCTCGGTGACCACGTCGCCGTCCGGGCCGGCGAGGGTCACCACCCACCGCTCGACATCCACCCCCGCAGGGGTCAGCCGGCGCACGTCACGCGGGTGCAGGTCGTCGACGCCGAGCAGCGCGAGCTCCGTCCGGGCGGTGTGCTGGGCGGCCTGCACCGGGGCGGGCAGCCCCGAGCGGCCGCGCAGCCACGGCAGCGCGACCCGCCCGGCGGTGTGCGCGGCGACCAGCTCGGCGCCGTCGCCGGGCAGCTGGCCGTAGGCGAAGCCGTGCGGCAGCACCAGCACGTTGCCGGCGAAGCGGCAGCCGCCCAGGTGGCTGCACTCCCAGACGTCGTCGGCCGGCAGCGTCCGGGCCAGCGGCCGCCCGCGCAGGGCGCAGCAGGCGTCGTGCGCGCCGTGCGCACAGACCAGGTAGACCGGCCCGCCGGCGGGGTCGCCGACCGACCCGTCCCAGGGCGCGTCGACCAGGTCACCGTCGCGGTCGCGCACCGACCACCACACGCCCTCGGCGCCCGGGCGGCCGTCGACGTAGGCCCACCGCCGCTGCGAGTCGGCCAGCCGGTCGCCCGGACGGCGGATCATCAGCACCCGCACCCCCTCGGCCCGCGCCCGGTGCGCCAGCCGGGGCGCCACCGCGGGGTCGAAGCGGGACTGGGTGAGCGCGTCGGTGCCCCACGGGCCGGGCTGCTCGACCAGCAGCCAGCGCTGGGCCGGCGAGGCCGTCGCGACGCCGGGGTCCCCGCGGACGAGGGCCTGCACCGAGCAGCGGTCCTCGGTGAGCCGGCCCTCGGGCAGCCCGGGGGCCGCGGGGACGCGGCAGAAGTCGGCCGGTGCCGTCACGCCCGGGGGTCCGGCCGGCTCACGATCCGGTTCCGGGCGCGCGTCCACGCCCCCCATCGTCCTCCGCGGTCGCCCCGGGCACCGTGACGATCGACTCGGTCACCAGCCGCCGGGCCAGGGTGAGCTGGTCGGCGGCGTCCAGGCCCGGCAGGTCGGCGACCTTCAGCTCACCGGCGGCCAGCAGCGCGGCCACCGCCGCCCCGGTCTCGGCCGGCAGCTCCAGCGAGCGCCGCCCGGCGAGCAGCGTCACCCGGCCGTCGGCTGCCGGCTGCAGCCGGCAGCGCAGCCGGCGACGCAGCTGCAGCACCGTGTCCGGCGACAGGGTCGCCGCCGCGGTCGCCTGGGCCAGCGGCGCGACCGGCTCGGGGCGGACCTGTGCCCAGGTGCGGGCGCGCAGCCGGTCGGCGACCTCGGCGGGGTCGACCCGGTCCAGCCAGCCCCGGAGCGCGGTCACGACGGCGGTGACGTCGCCGGCCACCGCGGCCGGGTCGGCGAGGTCCACGCCCAGCGGCAGGGACCGGCGCAGCTCCGGGTCGTCGGCGGCGAGCACGCGGACCAGGTCCAGCGCGGACTCCGCGGCCGCCCAGCGGGTCACCGAGTGGATGCCGACGGTCAGGTGGGCGCTGATGGCCCCCAGGGCGGTCGCCGAGTGCAGGTGGCCCCGCGGCAGGTAGAGGGCGTCGCCGGGGCGCAGCACCGCGTCGACCACCGGCTCGCGCTCGGCGGCGGCGGCCACGGCGGCGGCCCGGTCGGTCCACGGCTGGGTGCGCAGCGGGTCGGTGAGCACCGGCTCGTGGATGCGCCAGTGCTTCTCGCCGGCCACCTGCAGCACGAACACGTCGTGCACGTCGTAGTGCGGGGCGAAGCCCCGCGAGGACGGCGGGGTGACGTAGGCGTTGACCTGCGTCGGGTGGCCGAGGTCGGCGGCCAGCTGGTCGGCGAACTCGACCAGCGGCGGCCACAGCCGGTGCAGACCCTGCAGGACGACGGTGCTGCCGTCGGCGAAGAGCCGGGCCACCGAGTCCGAGGAGACCTGGTCGGCGACCTCCGCGCCGGCGCCGCCGGAGGTGGTGAAGCGCTTCGCGTCGACGACCACGCCGTCCTTGGCGATCCGCAGGAACGGGGTGCGCAGCCCGCGGCGGGACAGCAGCTCGTCGACCGCGGCGAGGTCGAGCAGGTCGGCGAAGGAGTTACCGGTCTCCTCCGCGCGGGTCAGCAGCGGCCGGCGGGCCCAGTACTCCTCGGCGAAGACCCGCGGCTCCAGGGCGGTGCACCGCCGCAGGGCCGGCCGGGCGTCCCCCGGCCGGCCCTGGGTGGTGTGGTCCTCGGTCAGGCGGAACCGTCCGCGCCGCCGTCGGCACCGCCGTCGGCACCGCCGTCGGCACCACCGTCCGACCCGCCACCGGCCGCGCCGCCGTCGGCCGGGCCGTGGCCCGCGCCGCCGTCGGCACCACCGTCGGCCCCGCCGTCAGCCCCGCCGTCGGACCCCCCGCCGACCGCGCCGCCGTCGGCCGGGCCGTGGCCCGCGCCGCCGTCGGCACCACCGTCAGCCCCGCCGTCAGCCCCGCCGTCAGCCCCGCCGTCGGCCCCGCCGTCAGCCGGGCCGTGGCCCTCGGTGCTGGTCATGTCGTCGTCGTCGAGCGCCATGGGTCTCCTCTTCGGTCGGGTCCGGGCCGCCGGCCGGCGGCCCGCCGGGCGTTGCTGTACCTCATCCATCTTCCACTCACACTCCCAGCTCGACCAGCGGGGACGGCCGGTGGGCGACGGCTCGGTCACGGCGCCGCGGAGGGGCGCCGGAGTGGTCGTTGACGATCCGGTGACGGCTGCCGCGCGGAGGTGGCCGGCCCTCCGGCCCGGGGAACCCACAGGGGCACGGAACGTCATCGGACGTGGACGACAGACGAGGAGGAACAGGTCATGACCGAGAGTCGGGTACGGAACGAGGCGACCTTCGAGGACAACGTGGCCCGGGAGGTCCCGGCCGGCACCGAGGGCGCGACCCGGGCGGCCCACGTGGTGCACGGGGAGGCCGACCGCGCCGGTGGGCCGATGCAGGTGGTGGTCGGCCCGCCGCGGCGGGACCGGGTCCGCTGGGGGCCGGTGTGGGCGGGCCTGATCGTGGCCGTCCCCACGTTCCTGCTGCTCCAGCTGGCCACCCTCGCCCTCGGGTGGTGGGACGTCGGCCCGGGCGCCGGGGGGAGCAACGCCGACTGGTTCAGCGGCGTCAACGGGCTGGTCGCCCTGTTCCTCGGTGGTCTGACCGCCGGTGCCTGCGCGCTGTGGCGCGGCGTCGCCGACGGCCTGCTGCACGGGATCCTCGTGTGGGCGCTGGGCGTGGTGACGATCGTGCTCCTGACCCTGCTCGGCGGCGGTGCCCTGCTCGGCTCGCTGGCCGGGGTCCTCACCGACCTGGCCGGCATCGAGCAGGCCAGCCTGCCCGACGTCGCCGCCGGCCAGGCCACCGAGGTCGCCACCACCGGCGCCGGCTGGGCGGTCCTGGGGCTGGGCCTGTCGATCGGCTCGGCGGCGCTCGGCGGGGTGCTCGGCGCCAGGATGTGGCCGGGGAAGGGACGAGCGCGAGGGCGACCGGACCGCCGTCGTCCCCGAGCGGTGACCTCCCGCGGCCGAGGCGGCCGGTTCCGGGAGCGACCGGCTATCGTCCCCGCAGGTCGAACACGTGTTCGAGCCGTGGGGGCGGGGGGGGGGGGGGGGGGGGGGGGGGGGGGGGGGGGGGTGGCACCGGAGCGGGGGCGTGCGGCGGGCTGCACCGTGCTGCACGTCGACATGGACGCGTTCTTCGCCAGCGTCGAGGTGCGCCGCCGCCCGGAGCTGGCCGGGACGCCGGTCATCGTCGGCGGGGCCGGCAACCGCGGCGTGGTCACCTCGGCCACCTACGAGGCCCGCCGTCACGGCGTGCACGCGTCGATGCCGACGTCGCGGGCGCTGCGGCTGTGCCCGACGGCCACGGTGCTGCCGGGGGACATGGCGCTCTACGCGGAGGTGTCCCGCTCGGTGATGGCGCTGTTCCGCTCGATCACCCCGCTGGTGGAGCCGCTGTCCCTGGACGAGGCGTTCCTCGACGTCGCCGGCGCCGCGCGGCGGCTGGGCGACGCCGCGGAGGTCGGCGAGTACCTGCGCGCCCGCGTCCACGACGAGCAGGGGATCACCTGCTCGGTGGGGGTGGCCGCCACCAAGTCCCTGGCCAAGCTCGCCTCCACCGCCGCCAAGCCCGACGGGCTGCTGGTCGTCCGCCCGGCCGAGGTCATGGGGTTCCTGCACCCGCTGCCGGTCGGCGCGCTGTGGGGGGTGGGCGCGAAGACCGAGGAGGTGCTGCTGCGGCTGGGCCTGCGCACCGTCGGCGACCTGGCGCACGTGCCGGTGCGCACGCTGCAGCGGGCCGTGGGGACGGCGGCCGGCGCGCACCTGCACGAGCTGTCCTGGGGCCGCGACCCCCGCCGGGTGGTGCCCGACGAGCCGGAGCGGTCCACCGGACACGAGGAGACCTTCGGCACCGACGTCGACGACCCCGCCGTCGTCCACCGGGAGCTGCTGCGGCTGTCCGAGCGGACGGCCGGGCGGCTGCGCGCCGGCGGCTGGCTGGCCCGCACGGTGACGGTCAAGGTCCGGTTCGCCGACTTCGCCACGATCACCCGCAGCCGCACCCTCGACGTCCCCACCGACGTCGGGCAGGAGCTGTACGACACCGCCCGCGCGCTCTTCGACGCCCTGGGCCTGGACCGGGCCCGCATCCGGCTGGTCGGGGTGCGCGCCGAGCGCCTGGTGCCGGCCGGGTCGACGCCGCGGCAGCTGGAGCTGGGCGCCCGGGAGCGCGGCCGCCGCGAGGCGGAGCTGGCCGCCGACCGGGCCGCCCGCCGCTTCGGTGCCGGCGCGGTCCGCCCGGCGACGCTGCTGCACCGGGACGGGCTGCACCGGGACGGGTGGCGCCGCGAGGGGGAGGGGGCCCGGTGACCACCCGTGTCCCCGGCAGCACGCCGCGCCATGCCGGTGGTCCGCGACCCGGTGGCGGGAACTCCGGCGGTCCCCGGTTCGTCTCCCCGCCGAGGCCCGAGGCCACCCACGGGGGTGATCACGGCGGGACGCGCGCGGCTCGCCTTTCGCACCCCGCGGCGGGCTCGTATCCTCGGTGTCACCGACGGCGGGTACGCCGTCGGGTACTGCCTTTGGCCCACGTGGAGGTCGACGTGCCGCTCTCCGAGCACGAGCAGCGACTGCTGGAGCAGATCGAGCGCGCCCTCGTCGACGACGATCCCAAGTTCGCCTCGTCTGTCCGCACCGGTGACCGCCGCAGCAAGGCGCGCCGCAAGCTGCAGCTCGGCTTCCTGTTGTTCGTCGTCGGGATGGCCGCGCTCATCGGTGGAGCGGTCATCCCGTCCGTGCCGCTCGGCGTCCTGGGCTTCCTGGTCGCCTTCGGCGGGCTGGCGCTCGCCGTCCTGAACTACCGCTCCGGCACCGGCGTGGTCGAGGTGGGCCCCGGCGCGCCGGCCGGCGGCTCGGCACCCGGCCGGGGCGGGCGCGGGGGCAGCAGCAGGGCCCGCCGCCAGCCGCTCAAGAGCCGGCTCGAGGAGCGCTTCCGCCGCCGCTACGACCAGTAGCCCGGTACACCCGCGACGGCCGCCGTCCCATGGACGGCGGCCGTCGGCGTGTCCGGGCACCGACCGACCCGGGAGGCACCGTGATCGACGTGTGGGAGGCCCTCGCCGCCGCCGGCGGCCTGTGGGTCTGGGGCGACGAGGACGGCGTGGCCCCGTGGACCGACGGCCACGGGCACGACGTCGTCCCGCTGTGGACCGACCCCGGGCAGGCCGAGGCGGAGTCGCGCGACGGTGCCGACCCCGGTGAGCGGCCGGTGTTCCTCGACGTGGACGCGCTGCTCGAGGCGATCCCGGAGTGGGTGGCCGCCGGGGTCGGGGAGGCGGGCCTGGACCCGCAGGGCGGCCGGATCCCGGCCACCGTGCCGCTGGCCGAGCTGACCGAGCGGCTGCTGCGCCTGCAACTCGACCGGCCTGTCTGACCTGGCCCCCGTGCAGGGCCCCGCCGCGAGCTCGCGAGCGGTGGGGGGCAAGGGGTCCTCTCTCAGCCGCGCAGCAGTGTCCGGTGGGGCGGGCGGGGGCGGCGGGGTGGCCGCGGCAGGCCGGCGCGCAGCCCGGCGAGCAGGGACGGCGGCAGCAGCAGGGCGCGCAGCCGGGCCCCCCGCGGGGCCGCGGCCAGCAGCCCGCGGCGGGCGGTGGCGAGGTCGGCCCGCAGCTCCGGGCCGACGGCGGGCACGCTGCCGGGCCGGGCGTAGCTGGCCGCCTCCTCGGCGCGGGCCAGCCGGGCCACCGCGCCGGCCACCCCCGCCTCCGCGGCCGGCCGGCGGTGGGGCCGGTGCGCCCCGCCGCCGGGCGCGGCCGCCTCGGCCAGCTGCTCGGCCACCTGCCGCGGCGTCCGCGCCGGGTCGGCGGTCCGGCCGAGGTCGAGCGCGGTGGCGGCCAGCTCGTCCCACAGCCCGGCGGGGCTGCCGGTGGCCAGCCGGCGACGCCGCTGCAGCACCCGCAGGCCCGCGGGGACCGCGGCCACGGCCAGCACGGCCAGCACGGCCAGCACCGTGCCCGCGGTGCGCAGCGCCGGTACCCAGGTGCCGCCCTGCTGCGGTGCGGCCTGCGGGGCGGGCAGCTCCTGCGGGGCGGGCAGCTCCTGCGGGGCCTGGGGCACCGGCGCGGGCAGCGGCGCGGGCAGCGGGTCGGTGCGCGGGTCGAGCTCCTGGTCCGGCGCCCGGGGGGCCCAGGGCAGCTCCACCGCGCGGTCGGTGTCGATCGGGGTGGGGTCGTAGGGGACCCAGCCGAGGTCGTCGAAGTAGACCTCCACCCAGGCGTGCGCGTCGTTGCTGGTGACCAGCCGGCTGCCGTCGGGCTGCGCCGTGCCGGGGGTGTAGCCGAGCACCACCCGGGCCGGGACGCCGGCGGCCCGGACCAGGGCCGCCATCGCGCCGGCGTACTGCTCGCAGTAGCCCTGCCGCAGCCGCAGGAAGTCGGCCAGGTCGTCGCCGCCGGTGCCGGGCGCGGTGGACAGGGAGTACCGGTAGTCGTTCGCCGGGTCGGTGAAGTGCCCGTACACCGCCTGCACCCGCTCGTACGGCGTCCGGGCGTCCGCGGTCAGCGTGCCCACCAGCTCCTCGACGGCCGGGTCCAGCGGCGGCAGGGCGGTGTAGCGCTGCACCAGCGGCAGCTCCGGCGGCAGCTCACCGGAGGCGGCCAGCTGCTCGGGCGTCGGGCGCGGCTCCACCGCCGCGACCGACCAGGTCTGCCCCGCCGTCGACACGTCCCGGCCGAAGACGGTGCCGGTGGCCGGGTCGAACCGCCACTGCTCCGGGTCGGCCACGTCCACCGACTGCGGCGCGTACAGCAGCGGCAGGAAGCGGTCCTCGTGGCCGAGCGCGGTCACCAGGGCGTCCACCGGCCGGCCGCCCTGCCGGCCGGGCAGGGTGGCCAGCTCGGCCTCGTCGGCGACCGCGGCCTGCCCGTCGAGGTTGCCGACCGTCCAGCCCGCGTCCGCGTCGTAGACCTCCAGCGCCACGACCCGCAGGTGGCCGGGGTCGGGCACCGAGGCGTCGAGCTGCAGCAGCTCCACCGGTTCGTCGAGGGTCAGCTGCCCCTGCAGGGCCGCCGCCGGGTCCAGCGCGGTGCCCGTGGAGCCGCCACCCCCGCCGCGGCCGAACGCGAAGGGCCGCGCGCCCTCGGTCAGCGTGGGGACGAGGGCACCGACGACCAGCCCGAGCAGCACGGCGGCCGCCCCGGTCCGGACGGCGGTGAGCGTCCCGGGCCCCAGCAGCGGACGCCGCCCCTCCTGCAGCCGCCGGCTCAGCTGCCGGTGCTGGTCGGCGAACAGCAGCAGCGCCAGCCCGACCGACGGCGCGGCGACCGGCAGCACGCCGATCGAGCCGATCACCGTGCTCACCGGGACGCAGAAGAGGACCAGCAGGCCCAGCCCGGCCAGCGCCGGCTGCCGCGACCCGACGGCCACCAGGTCCACCGCGACCGCGACCAGGCCGGCCATGAGCGTGGTGAGGGCGAGCAGGCCGGTCAGCGGCAGGGCCGGCGTGCTCTGCTCGCGCAGCTCCACGGTCCCGTCGGCCAGCACCGCGCCCAGGTCGCCGAGGCTGCCGTCCACCGGCAGCCAGCCGCCCCACGCCCGGTCCGGCGCGAACAGCGCCGTCAGCACGCAGGCCAGCACGACGAGCTGGCCGAAGGGCACCGCGACGCGGACCAGCGCGGCCCACCAGTCCGGCGCCGGGCGGTCCCCGGCCAGCGCGGCAGCGGCCACCCGCAGCAGCAGGCCGGCGGCGGCCACCGCGGTGACGGCGGCCAGCACCGGGGGCACCCAGGCGCCGGTGGTGAACACCGGCACCAGTGCGAGCGTGCCCAGGGCGGTGGCGACGGCGGCGGCGGCGGTCGTCCCCGCGTCGCGCAGCAGCGTGCGGGCGGTGTCCCCGCTCACCGCAGGCCGCCCGCGACGGCGGCGGGCCGGGCCACCCGGGCCCAGACGTCGGCCACGGAGTCGGTGGCGCCGGCGACGGCGACCTGCCAGCCGGCCGCGCGCAGCAGGTCGGCCGCCGCGTCCTGCTGGCGGGTCAGCTCCGCGCGCGCGGCGGCCCCGACCGGCCGCCGCCGGCGGGCCCCGTCCGCGTCGGCCCAGCTGCCCACGTCGACGAGGACGGCGAGGTCGGCGGCCGGGCCGGAGCGCACCCGCGCCAGCTCGGCGGCGTCCTCCGGGCCGACCGCGCCGAGCAGCGCCACCACCGGCCCCTCACCGGCCGCGCGGGACAGCACCCCCAGACCCGGGGCGAGGCCGGCCAGCCGGGACGGCGTCACCGTGGCCAGCACGTCCAGCAGCTCCACCGGCCCGAGCCCCGCGCCGGCCTGGGCGGCGGTCAGCTCACCGGCCTCGGTCACCACCCGCAGCGTGGCCCCGCGGGCGACCAGCTCGGTGCCGATGCTGGCGGCCGCCTCGACCAGCCACTCCAGGCTGTCCGGCGGGGGCGCGTCGGGGCCGGCGGGGGCCCGGCGGTCGGCGGGGGCGGGCCGGGCGAGCAGGTGGGCGCGGGTGCGGGTGTCCAGCAGCAGGGTCGCCTGGGCCCGCCACGGCCGTTCCTCCAGCCGCACCATCAGCTCCCCGGAGCGGGCCGTCGCCCGCCAGTGCACCTTGCGCAGGTCGTCGCCCTCCCGGTACGGCCGGGTGCTGACGTCGTCCTCGCCGTGGACGGCGATCGACCGGCGGGCGCCCGACCCGCCACCGCCGTGCCCGCCGCCGGGCCCGCCGGGGCCCAGCGGCACCACCCGGGGTACCACGACCAGGCTCGCGGTGTCGGCGCCGACGACGCTGCGCAGCACCAGGCCGAAGGGGTCCACCAGCCGCAGCCGCAGCGGACCCAGGCGGTGGCGGCCGCGGCGCCCGCCGTGCACGCGGTAGCGCAGCGCCGCCGCCCGGCCGCCGGGCAGCCGGTCGACGACGAACTGCGGGCCCGGGCCGAGCTCCGGCGGCACCGTCTCGGCCAGCAGCCACAGCCCGCCGGTGCCGCGGCCGGCGTTGCTCAGCTCCAGCAGCACCTCCGCGTCGCGCCCCCGCGGCACCCGGGCCGGGGTGACGGTGCGCCGGGCGGCGACCCGGAAGCGGTGCCGGGCCACCGCCACGGCCGACAGCAGCGGCAGGGCCAGCACGAACACCGCCACCTGCACCAGCGGGGTCTCGCCCAGCAGCACCCCCAGCAGCAGCAGGGTGAGCCCCGCGGCGACCAGGCAGCGGCCGCGCAGCGTCAGGCTGGCCAGCGCGGTGGCGACCGGGCCGGCCACCTCAGCGGCCGCGGGGGACGGGGACGGTCCTCAGCAGGTCGCCGACCACCTGCTCGGCGGTGCGCCGGGCGGCGGCGGCGTCCGGGGTGAGCAGCAGGCGGTGCGCGAGGACGGGCACGGCGACGGCCTGCACGTCGTCGGGGAGGACGTGGTCCCGGCCGGCCAGGGCCGCGGTGGCCCGCGCGGTGCGCAGCAGCTGCAGCCCGGCGCGCGGCGAGGCCCCCAGCCGCAGGTCGGCCGAGCGCCGGGTGGCCTCGACCAGCGCCACCACGTAGCGGCGCACCGCCTCGGAGACGTGCAGCCGGCCGACGGCGGCGACCAGCGCGCGCACCCCCGCGGCGTCCGTGGCCGGCGTCAGGGTGGCCAGCGGGTCGGTGGTCACCAGGTCGTCGAGCATGGCCAGCTCGGCCTCGCGGTCGGGGTAGCCCATCGACACCCGGGCGGTGAACCGGTCGCGCTGCGCCTCGGGGAGGGGGTAGGTGCCCTCCATCTCGATCGGGTTCTGGGTGGCCATCACCAGGAAGGGGCGGGCCAGCTCGTAGCTGACGCCGTCCACGGTGACCTGCCGCTCGGCCATGCACTCCAGCAGCGCCGACTGGGTCTTCGGCGAGGCCCGGTTGATCTCGTCGGCCACGACGATGTTGGCGAAGACCGCGCCGGGCTTGAACTCGAACTCCCGGGTCTCCTGGTCGTACACCGACACCCCGGTGACGTCGCTGGGCAGCAGGTCGGGGGTGAACTGGATGCGCCGCACGCTGGCGTCGACCGACGCCGCCAGCGCCTTGGCCAGCGTGGTCTTGCCGACGCCGGGCACGTCCTCGATCAGCAGGTGGCCCTCGGCGAGCAGCACGACCAGCGCGAGGTGGACGACCTCGGGCTTGCCGTGCACGACCCGCGCCATGTTGGCCGCGATGCGGGCGCCCTCCGCCGCGACGTCGGCCAGGGCGACCGCGCCGTCCCCGGTGCCGTCGCTGGTCCGGGTCACCTCGGTCACGCAGCCTCCTCGGTCACGCAGCCTCCCCCGGTCACCCGGCCACCCCCGCTCACGGAGCCTCCCCGGTCACAGAGCCTCCCCGGTCACGGAGCCTCATCGGTCACGCAGCTTCCTCGCCGCCCGCGAGCGGGCGGGTGCGGGTCCCTCGACCGTGCGACCCGGCGGCCCCCAACCGTACGTGGCCGGGCGCCGTCCGGGCGTGTCGTCGCACCCCGCCACCGCCGCCTCCACCCACCGCCCCGGTGCGGCCCCCACCGGCACCCCACCGGGACCCCTCGGCGGTGCCCGCCGGGGGCGCCCGCAGGGGGGCTCCGGGAGGGTGGCGCCCCACCGCGCCCCACCCCCGCGAGAGCCCCCGCAGGTGGCTCGCTGACCTGCGCGAGGGGGGGTGGCGAGGGCCCGTCACGACATGGTGTCGAGTGGTGTTCGGTGGGGCGTAGTGGGTTACTGTGTGGCCCGGTGGGGAGGTAGGGCGCGTCCCGGGGACGCCCCGGGAGCGCGAGGAGGACCGATGGGGGAGGTGTTCCGGTGTTCGTCGGCAGCTACCCGTTGCGCCTCGACGAGAAGGGCCGGCTCGCACTCCCCGTCCGCTTCCGCGAGCAGGTGGCCGACGGCATGGTGATCAAGAAGGGCCAGGAGCGCTGCGTGTACGGCCTCACCATGGCCCGGGTCGCCGAGCAGAGCACCGCGGCCGCCGCGATGGCCCCGTCGGACACGGCGGCGGCCCGCATGCGCGCGCGCATGAGCTTCGGCTCGATGGTCGAGGTCGAGCCGGACAAGACCGGCCGCATCACCATCCCCGCCAACCTCCGCGAGTACGCCGGCCTGGACCGCGACGTGGTCGTCGTCGGCGTCGACACCCGCTTCGAGATCTGGGACGCCGGCACCTGGGACGCCTACGTGGCGGAGCAGGAGGCCGCCTACGCCGACATGGAGAGCGAGGGGATGCCCACCCTCTCCTGAACCCCACGTCCCGTCCCCCCGACCCCTCCGGGCCCCCTCCCGAGCGAGCCGACTTCCCCGCGGCTCGACCGGACCGGCCCGAGTCGTCTTCCCCGCGGCTCGGACCCCGGCGCACCGGAGGCAGCGACGCACCGTCCCCCGGGCACGCACCGGCCCCCACCGGCGCGGGCCCGCCCGCCCTCCCCGCGGGGCTCCACCTGACGTACTTCCCCGACGCCAGGCGGACCCCGCGGGGCCGGGCCGGGCAGCGTCGCCCGGGCCGGGACCCCACCCCGCCCCACCGGCCCCACCCCGCCCCACCGGCTGCCCCACGACCCCGGCCTCCCGCCGCCGTCCCGCCCGTCCCTGCCCGCCCTCCCGCACCGGGCGCCCCCGCCGCGTCCCCCGGCTACCGGCGAAACGCCGTCGTCCCTCCGCCCGCCGACCGTCGCCCAGCCCCACCATGGACGGGCCCCCGCGCCCCCGGGCGCCCCGAGCCCTCCAGGAGCCGCCGACGATGAGCACCGAGCCGGCGCCGCCCGCGGTGCACGTGCCGGTCCTGCTCGACCGCGTCACCGGGCTGCTCGGCCCCGCCTGCTCGGCGGCCGGCGCCGTCCTCGTCGACGCCACGCTCGGCCTGGCCGGGCACGCGCTGGCCCTGCTGCGGGCCCACCCGGGGCTGCGCCTGGTCGGCCTGGACCGCGACCCCGACGCCCGCGCCGAGGCGACCCGCCGGCTGGCGGGCGCCGGGGTGGCCGACCGGGCCACCGTCGTCCCGGCCGTCTTCGACGAGCTGCCCGAGGTGCTCGACCGGCTCGGCCTGGCCGAGGTGCAGGCCGTGCTGTTCGACCTGGGCGTGTCCTCGCTGCAGCTGGACCGCCCGGACCGCGGCTTCAGCTACGCGACCGACGCCCCGCTGGACATGCGCATGGACCCGTCGGCGCCGCGCACCGCTGCCGACGTGGTCAACACCTACGCCGCCGCCGACCTGGCCCGCGTGCTTCGGGTCTACGGCGAGGAGCGCTTCGCGCCCCGGATCGCCGCGGCCGTCGTCCGCGAGCGCGAGCGGGCGCCGTTCACGCACACCGGGCGGCTGGCGCACCTGGTGCGCGACGCGATCCCCGCGGCCACCCGCCGCACCGGCGGGCACCCGGCCAAGCGCACCTTCCAGGCGCTGCGCATCGAGGTGAACGACGAGCTCGGCGCGCTCGAGCGCGCCCTGCCGGCGGCCCTGGACGCGCTCGCGGTCGGCGGGCGGCTGGCCGTCATCACCTTCCACTCGCTGGAGGACCGCATCGTCAAGCAGACCCTCGCGGCCGGTGCGGTGGACCGCACGCCGCCGGAGCTGCCGGTGCCCCTGCCCGACCTCGGCCCGACGCTGCGGCTGCTCGCCCGCGGCGAGGCGGCGTCCGGGGCGGAGGTCGCGGCCAACCCGCGCGCTGCGTCGGCCCGCGTGCGGGCCGCCGAGCGGATCCGGCGGGCCGCGTGAGCGCCGCCGCCCGCGCCGCGGGCCCCCCGCCCGGGGACCGTCCCGGCCGCGGCACCGGGCCCGCCCCGGCCCCCGCCCGGCCCGCACCCACCGGTGAGCGGCCGCTGCCCGCCCCGCGGGCGGCCGCCCCCGCGACCGGCCGGCGGGTGCGCTCGCACACCGCCCCGGTGCGCACCGGGGCGGTGCGGCCCCGCCCCGCGGCGTCCCCGGTCCCGCCGGCCGGCCCGGTGCCCCGGCCGGCGGCCGGCTCGCCCACCGGCCGCGTCCGCAGCGCCGTCGGCGACTCCCGCGCCCGGCTCGTGCTGCTGGTCGTGACCTTGCTGCTCGCCACCACGCTGGGGCTGCTGTTCCTCAACACCGCCATCGCGGTCAACTCCCTCAAGGCCACCCAGCTGGCCGCCGCCAACGAGGACCGCGCCCAGGAGGTGCAGCGGCTGGAGCAGCAGGTGATCGCCGGCGGCACCCCCGCCGAGCTGGCCGCCGCCGCCCGCGAGGCCGGGATGGTGCCCGCCGGGCCGGCCGCCTACCTGGTCGTCGGGGAGGACGGCACGGTGACCCTGCGCGGCGAGGCGGTGCCCGCGGAGGCGCCCGAGCCCGAGGAGGCGCCCCGGCTGCCCGGGGACGCCGCGGTCCCCGTCGTGCCCGAGGTGCCGGTGGCCGGGGGTGCCGGGTGACCGGGCCGGGCTCCCCCCGCCGTCCCCTGGGCGGCACCCCGCCGCGCCGCGGCGGGACGGGCGCGTTCACCTCCCGCCGCGCGCCGGGCAGCCGCCGGCTGCGCGGGGCGCTGCCGGTGAGCCGGCGGCGGTTCAGCATCGGCCTGGCGCTCGTCGTCGTCCCGCTGCTGGTGATCATCGGCCGGCTGTGGCTGCTCCAGGGCGTCGACAGCGGCGAGTACGCGCTGGCCGCCACGCAGGACCGCATCCGCGTCCAGGACATCGCCCCGCTGCGCGGCCCGGTGGTCGACCGCGACGGCGACCCGCTGGCCTACACCGTCGCGGCCTCCCGCGTCACTGCCGACCCCACCCTCGTCGCCGACCCCGCGCGCACCGCGCTGGCGCTGACCACGCTGCTCGACGTCCCGGTCTCCGAGCTCACCGAGCTGCTGTCGGCCGACGGCCGCTACGTCGTGCTGGCCTCCCAGGTGCGGCCGGAGACCGTCGACGCCATCGACGAGCTCGGGCTGGACGGCATCTTCTCCGAGGACGACCCCGTGCGGCTCTACCCGGCGGGGTCGGTGGCCGGGCAGGTCGTCGGCTTCGTCGGCCGGGAGGGTGCCGGGCTGGCCGGCGTCGAGCAGACGATGGACGAGCAGCTGGCCGGCATGCCGGGGGAGCGGCGGGTGGAGGTCGGCAGCGGCGGGCATCCGATCCCGTCGGGCATCGACGAGTCCACCCCCGCCGTCGACGGGCGGACCGTCGAGCTGACGCTGGACTCCGACCTGCAGTTCGTCACCGAGCAGCGGCTGCAGGAGGCCTGCCAGGACGGCGCCACCACCCGCGCCTCGGCCGTCGTCCTCGAGGTGCGCACCGGCCAGGTCGCCGCCATGGGCTCCTGCCCCGGCTACGACCCCGGCAACTACTCGCGGACCGACCCGGACCTGCTGGGCAACCCCCTCGTGTCCAGCGTCTTCGAGCCCGGCTCGGTGCTCAAGGCGGTCACCCTGGCCGCGGCGCTGGAGGAGGGGCGGGCCACGCCGGACACCGTGCTGAGCGTGGCCGGGTCCATCCGGGCCGGGGACGTCGTCGTCCGCGACGCGCACGACCACGCGCCGATCGACTGGACCGTCACCGGGGTGCTGGCCAAGTCCAGCAACGTCGGGACGATCATGCTGGCCCGCGAGGTCGGCGACGAGCGGCTCGAGGAGTACCTGCGCGCCTTCGGCCTGGGCAGCCGGACCGGCATCGAGCTGCCCGGCGAGAGCGCCGGCATCCTGCAGGACTCCGCCGACTGGACGGAGAGCCGGGCGGCCAACGTGCCGATCGGGCAGGGCGTGTCGGTGACCACGCTGCAGATGGCGTCGGTCTACCAGGCGATCGCCAACGGCGGGGTGCGCGTCGAGCCGCGGGTCGTGTCCTCCGTCGGCGGCCAGGCCCCGCCGCCCCCGCGGAGCACCCGGGTGATCGGCGAGGCCATCGCTGACGACGTCGCCTACATGCTCGAGGCCGTCGTCGGCCCCGGTGGCACGGCCCCGCTGGCCCAGGTCGAGGGCTTTCGGGTGGCCGGGAAGACCGGCACCGCGCAGCGGGCCAACCCGGAGTGCAACTGCTACGCCGGCGGCGGCTACGTGACGACGTTCGTCGGGTTCGCCCCGGCCGACGACCCGCAGTACGTGGTGGCCGTGGACCTCGAGCGGCCGTCCAGCGACGCCGAGGGCGGCCAGGTCGCCGCCCCGGTGTTCGCCGACGTGATGCGCCAGGCCCTCACCGCCGACGGCATCGTGCCCTCGGGGACGCCCCGGCCGGACTTCCGGCTCACCGGCAAGGAGCGCTGAGCGCGCCGGTCCCCGCCGACCGGCTCGGCAGGTCGTCGGACGGCGTCGGTGCGCTCCCGCGTGGGGTGGGCGGGTGGGACCGGGCCCGCCGGTAGATTGGAGTCCCGTGAGCGAGAGCGGGAGGGAGGCGGTCCGGCCCCCGGAGCGCACCTCCCTGACCCTCGCCGACCTCGCCGACCTGCTCGGCACGCCCGTCCAGGGCGACCCCGGCACCGCCGTCACCGGCGTGACCCTGGCCTCGGCCGAGGTCCGCCCCGGCGACCTGTACGCCGCCCTGCCCGGCGCGCGCACCCACGGCGCCCGCCACGCCGGCGACGCCGCCGCGCGCGGGGCCGTCGCCGTCCTCACCGACCCGGGCGGCCGGGTGGACGCCGCCGCCACCGGCCTGCCGGTGTGCCTCGCCGACGACCCCCGCGCGCTGCTCGGCCCGGTCGCCGCCCGCGTGTACGGCGAGCCCGCCCGGCGGGTGCAGGTCGTCGGGATCACCGGCACCAACGGCAAGACGACGACCAGCTACCTGGTCGAGGCCGGCCTGGCCGCCGCCGGCCGGGCCTCCGGCCTGGTGGGCACCGTGGAGACCCGCACCCGCGGCGTGGCCCCCGACGGGACGCCGACGGTCACCGCCCTGCCCAGCGTCCGCACGACGCCGGAGGCGCCCGCCCTGCACGCGCTGCTGGCCCGGATGGCCGACGCGGGGGTGCAGACCGTCGTCATGGAGGTGTCCAGCCACGCGCTGGTGCTGGGCCGCGTCGGCGGCATCCGGTTCGCCGCCGCCGGCTTCACCAACCTCGGCCGCGACCACCTGGACTTCCACCGCGACCTGGAGGACTACTTCCGCGCCAAGGCCCGGCTGTTCGACGGCCGGGCCGCCGTCGAGGTCGTCGACGTCGACGACCCGTACGGGCGGCGGCTGACCGGGATGCTCGCCGGCCGCCGGGCGGTCACCGTCTCCAGCCGGGGCGCGGACGCCGACTGGCGGGCCACCGGCCTCGCCCCCGCCCCCGGCGGCGGGACGGCGTTCACCCTGCACGGCCCCGGCGGGCGGACCTGGCCGGCCACGGTGCGGCTGCCCGGCGGGTTCAACGTGGCCAACGCCGTCCTCGCGGTCGCGCTGCTCGACGCCGTCGGCGTGCCGGTGCCCACCGCGCTGGCCGGCATCGCGCAGACCGTGGTGCCCGGCCGCATGGAGCCGGTGGACGCCGGGCAGCCCTTCGTCGCCGTCGTCGACTACGCGCACACCCCCGACGCGGTCGCCACCGCGCTGGCCGCGCTGCGCGCCGACACCGCCGGCCGGGTGCTCACCGTGCTCGGCTGCGGCGGCGACCGCGACCCCGGCAAGCGGGCGACGATGGGCGAGGCCGCCGCGCGGGGCAGCGACCTGCTGGTCGTCACCGACGACAACCCCCGCTCGGAGGACCCCGCCGCCATCCGCGCTGCGGTGGTCGCCGGCGTCCCGGCCGACCGGCGCGGTGACGTGCGCGAGATCGGCGACCGCCGCGCGGCGATCGCCGCCGCCGTCGCCGCCGCCCGGCCCGGCGACGCCGTCCTCGTGGCCGGCAAGGGCCACGAGACCGGCCAGGAGGTGGCCGGCACCCTGCACCCGTTCGACGACCGCGCCGTGCTGCGCGAGGCCCTGGCGCGGCTCGCGCCGGCCGGAGTGGAGCCCCCGCCGTGATGCTGCCGTGATCCCGATGAGCCTCGCCGAGGTGGCCGAGGCGGTGGGCGGCGAGCCGGCCGCCGCCGACGGCACCGTCACCGGCCGGGTCACCGCCGACTCCCGCACCGTGGCCCCCGGCGACCTGTTCGTCGCGCTGCCCGGCGAGCGGGTCGACGGGCACGACTTCCTGCCCGCCGCCGCGGCCGCCGGCGCGGTCGCCGCCCTCGCCACCCGCCCGGACGGCGCCCTGCCGTGCGTCGTCGTCGACGACCCGGTGGCCGCCCTCGGCCGGCTGGCCGCCGCCGTGCACGCCCGGCTGGCCGCGGGCGGGCTCACCACGCTGGGCATCACCGGCTCGTCGGGCAAGACCAGCACCAAGGACCTGCTCGGCCAGGTGCTGGCCAGCGCCGGCGCCACGGTCAGCCCGCCGGGCTCCTACAACAACGAGATCGGCCTGCCGCTGACCGTGCTCGACGCCGACGCGGGCACCCGCTTCCTGGTGCTGGAGATGGGCTCCCGCGGCCGCGGGCACATCGCCCGCCTGTGCCGGGTGGCCCGGCCCGACGTCGGCGTCGTCCTCAACGTCGGCTCCGCGCACCTGGGCGAGTTCGGCTCGGCCGACGGGATCGCCGTGGCCAAGGGCGAGCTGGTGGAGGCGCTGCCGGAGTCCGGCACCGCCGTCCTCAACGCCGACGACCCCCGCGTGGTCGGCATGGCGCCGCGCACCCGCGCCCGGGTGCTGACCACCGGCCGCGCGGGGGGCGCCGACGTCCGCGCCGAGGACGTCGCCCTCGACGACACCGGGCGGGCCGCCTTCACCCTGGTCACCGGCGGCAGCCGCGCGCCGGTGCGGCTGCGGGTCGTCGGGGAGCACCAGGTCGCCAACGCGCTGTCGGCCGCCGGCGCCGCGCTGGCCGCCGGCATGGCGCCGGACGCGGTCGCCGCCGCGCTGTCGGCCGCCGAGCCGCGCAGCCGCTGGCGGATGGAGGTGACCCGCCGGGAGGACGGCGTCACCGTGGTCAACGACGCCTACAACGCCAACCCGGAGTCGATGCGGGCCGCGCTGGCCGCCCTGGCCGGGCTGCCCGCGCGCCGCCGGGTGGCGGTCCTCGGCGCCATGGCCGAGCTCGGCCCCGGCGCCGCCGGGGAGCACGAGCGCCTGGGCCGGGACGCCGTGGCCGCCGGGGTGGACCTGGTCGTGGCCGTCGGCGCCGATGCGGTAGGGATAGCCGCGGGCGCCGCCGCCGCCGGGGCGACCCCGGCCCGGGCGGTCCGCGTGCCCGACCGGGCCGCCGCCCGCGAGCTGCTGACGGAGGTGCTGGTGCCCGGTGACGTCGTGCTGGTCAAGGCCAGCCGGTCCTACGGGCTGGAGCTGCTCGCGGCCGACCTGCTGGCCGCCGGGGCAGGCGCGTGAGGTCCATCCTCGTCGCGGCCGCGTTCGGCCTGGTCATCTCCATCCTGGCCACGCCGGTCGCCGTCCACCTGTTCCGCCGCAAGGGCTTCGGCCAGGAGATCCGGGACGACGGCCCGGAGAGCCACCTGGCGAAGAAGGGCACGCCCACCATGGGCGGCACGGTGATCGTCGCGGCCACCGTGGGCGGCTACCTGATGGCCCACCTGTTCCTGCTCGACCAGCCCGGCCGGGGCCCGTCGGCCAGCGGCCTGCTCGTGCTGTTCCTCATGGTGGGCCTGGGCACCGTCGGGTTCCTCGACGACTACCTCAAGATCCGCTTCCGGCGCAGCCTGGGCCTGAACAAGACCTCCAAGCTGGTCGGCCAGCTGGTCGTCGGGGTGGCCTTCGCCGTGCTGGCGCTGAACTTCCCCGACGAGGCGGGCCTCACCCCGGCGTCGACGTTCGTCTCCTACGTCCGCGACATGGAGCCGCTGGCCCTCGGCACGGTCGGCTTCGTGCTCCTGGCCTACCTGTTCATCGCCGGGTTCTCCAACGCGGTCAACCTGACCGACGGGCTGGACGGGCTGGCCGCCGGCTGCTCGGCGATGGTCTGCGGGGCCTACACGATCATCTCGTTCTGGCAGTTCACCCACGACTGCACCAGCGAGCCGATCGTCGGCTGCTACACCGTCCGCGACCCGCTGGACATCACCCTGGTCGCCGCTGCCGGCCTGGGCGCCTGCCTGGGCTTCCTCTGGTGGAACACCAGCCCGGCGCGGATCTTCATGGGCGACACCGGCTCGCTGGCCCTCGGCGGGCTGCTGGCCGGGCTGGCCGTGGTCACCCGCACCGAGCTGCTGCTGGTCGTCCTGGGCGGGCTGTTCGTCGCGGTCACGCTGTCGGTGGTCATCCAGGTGGCCTTCTTCCGGGCCACCCGCCGCCGGGTGTTCCGGATGGCGCCGCTGCACCACCACTTCGAGCTGGCCGGCTGGACGGAGAACACCGTGATCGTCCGCTTCTGGCTGGTGACGGGGATGTCGGTCGCCTTCGGGCTCGGGCTGTTCTACGCCGACTGGCTCGCCTTCACCGGCCTGTGAAGAAGGACCACCCTGCCCCCCACGCCTCGCACGCTCGGCGCGGGCCCCTGGAGGGCGGCCGTTCCAGCACCTCACCACTGCGACACGCCCAGGCGGTGCGCCGGGAGATCGCGGCCAGCGGGAACGATGGCCCGGTGGAGTCCACCGGCGCGCCCCCCGCCCCCGGCCGGCGCCGGCCCGTGCCGGCCGGCCGGCCGCCGGCGCGCCGGTTCGTGCTGCCGCCCTGGCTGGACGGGCCCATGACCAGCTGCCAGCTGGTGCTCGGGGCGGCGGGCATGCTGCTGGCGATCGGCCTGGTCATGGTCTTCTCCGCCTCGGCGATCGAGGCCGCGCTCGACGACCAGCCCGCCTGGCGGCCCGGCGTGGAGCAGGTCGTCTTCGCCGTCCTCGGCCTGGGCGCGGCGCTGGTGGCGGTGCGGCTGCCGGTGCGGTTCATCCGGCGGTGGGCGACGCTCGGCCTGGTCGTCGCGGCGGTGCTGCTGGTCCTCGTGCTGGTCCCGGGGATCGGGCTGCGGCTCAACGGCTCCCGGGCCTGGATCGACCTGGGCTTCACCACCTTCCAGCCCTCGGAGACGGCCAAGCTCGTCTTCGCGCTGTGGGGCGCCCACGTCCTGGCCACGCGGGAGCGGTTCCTCACCGTCCGGACGCTGCTGGTCCCGCTGCTGCCGGTCTTCGCCGCACTGTCCTTCCTGCTCTACCGCGAACCGGACTTCGGCGGCATCGTCAGCCTCGGTCTGGTGCTGGTCGGCCTGCTGTGGGCCGGCGGCCTGCCGCTGCGCTGGTTCGCCTGCTTCGCCGTCGCCGGCGCCGCCCTCCTGGCGGTCATGGTCGCCGGCGCGAGCTACCGGCTGGAGCGGGTCACCTCCTTCCTCGACCCGTTCGCCGACCCGTCCAACGCCGGCTTCCAGGCCATCCGCGGCTTCTACGCGCTGGCCACCGGCGGGCTGTGGGGCGTGGGGCTGGGCAACAGCGCGATGAAGTGGAACCTGCTGCCCGAGGCGGAGTCGGACTACATCTTCGCGATCATCGGCGAGGAGCTCGGCTTCCTCGGCTGCCTGGTCGTCGTCGCCCTCTACGGGGTGCTGGCCTGGGCCGGCTTCCGCATCGCCCGCCGCTCGGCCGACCGCTTCGTCCAGCTGGCCTGCGTGGCGATCACCGTGTGGCTGGTCGGGCAGGCGGCCCTGAACATGGGCTACGTGGTGGGTCTGCTGCCGGTCACCGGCCTCACGCTGCCGCTGGTGTCCGCCGGCGGCACCTCCCTGGTGCTCACCCTGTTCATCGTCGGCCTGCTGATCCGCTTCGCCCGCTCCGAGCCCGAGGCCGTCGAGCACCTGCGCCGCACCGACCGCGGGCGGCTGTCGCGCTGGGTGCTGCCGGTGCCCGAGCGGGCCGTCGCGCCGCTGCACCCGCGCCGCCCCCGCCGCCCCGAGCGGGCCGGCCGGGGCGCCGGGCACCCCGGCCCGGACGGCGGCCCGCCCGCCCCGCGCGCCGCGGGCTCCGGCGCGCGCACCGTCGCCCGCGTCGTCCCGGTCCCGCCGGGGGAGCGCGTCCCGCGCGAGCGGCCCGCGGCCCGCGAGCGGCGGACGCCGGACGGCCGCGGCCGGGTGCCCGAGGCGCGCCGCCAGCCGCCGCCCCGGGCCCGCGCGTCCGCGCCCGAGCAACCCCGGCGGCCGCGGTGAGCGGGCCGCCCCGCGGGAGCGGACAGGGGAGCACGGTGGGCCCGAGCGTGGTGCTGGCCGGCGGCGGCACCGGCGGGCACATCGAGCCGATGCTGGCGCTGGCCGACGCGCTGCGGCGGCGCGACCCGGCCCCGCGGGTCACCTGCCTGGGCACCGCCCGCGGCCTGGAGACCCGGCTGGTGCCCGCCCGCGGCTACGAGCTGCGGCTGATCCCGCCGGTGCCGCTGCCGCGCCGGCCCACGCCGGACCTGCTGCGGGTGCCCCGCCGGGTGCTGGGCGCGGTCGCGGAGACCCGCGCGCTGCTGCGCGAGCTGGCCGCCGACGTCGTCGTCGGCTTCGGCGGGTACGTGGCGCTGCCGGCGTACCTGGCCGCCCGCCGCGAGCGGACACCGGTGGTGGTGCACGAGCAGAACGCGCTGCCCGGCCTGGCCAACCGGGTCGGCGCCCGGCTCGCCGCGCGGGTGGCCGTCACCGCCCCCGGCACCCCGCTGCACGGCGCCGAGCACGTCGGCATGCCCCTGCGGACGGCGATCAGCACCCTGGACCGCTCCGCCCGCCGCGCCGAGGCCCGCGCCGCCTTCGGCCTGGACGCCGGCCGCCCGACGCTGCTGGTCTTCGGCGGCTCCCAGGGGGCGGCCTCGCTCAACCGGTCGGCCGCCGGGGCCGCCGACGCGCTCACCGCCGCCGGGGTGCAGGTGCTGCACGCCCGCGGCCCGAGGAACACCGACGTCACCGTGCCGGCGCGGGCGCCCGGGCAGGCGCCCTACGTCGTCGTCGACTACCTGGAGCGGATGGACCTCGCCTACGCCGCCGCGGACCTCGCGCTGTGCCGGTCCGGCGCGGTCACCGTGGCCGAGCTGTCCGCGGTCGGGCTGCCGGCGGTGTTCGTGCCGCTGCCCATCGGCAACGGCGAGCAGCGGCGCAACGCGCTGCCCGTGGTCGAGGCCGGGGGAGGCATGCTGGTCGAGGACGCCGACCTGACGCCGTCCTGGATCGCCGAGCACGTCGTCCCCCTGGTCACCGACCCGGCCGTGCTGGCCCGGTACGCCGGGCACGCCGCGGCCGCCGGCGCCCGGGACGCCGACGAGCGGCTGGCCGACATCGTGCTGGAGGTGGCGAGGAGATGACTGCCGCTGCGGTCGCCGCGTGGACCGGGCCGGTGCCGGAGCTCGCCGAGCTGGGCGCGGTGCACTTCGTCGGCATCGGCGGGGCCGGGATGAGCGGCATCGCCCGCATCCTGCTGGCCCGCGGCGTGCGGGTCTCCGGCAGCGACCGCCGGGACACCCCCACCCTGCTGGCGCTGCGCGCGCTCGGCGCCCGGGTGGAGCTCGGCCACGACCCGGTGCACCTCGGCTCCGGTGGGGACGCGGCCGACACCGTCGTGGTCTCCACCGCCATCCGCGAGGACAATCCCGAGCTGGCCGCCGCCCGCGAGCGCGGCCTGCGGGTGCTGCCGCGCGCCGTCGCGCTGGCCGCGGTGATGGCCGGCCGGCGCAGCGTCGCGGTGGCCGGCACGCACGGGAAGACCTCGACCACCTCGATGCTCACCGTCGCCGTGCAGGCCTGCGGCGTGGACCCCTCCTTCGCCATCGGCGGCGACCTCAACGAGTCCGGCAGCAACGCGCACGCCGGCGGCGGCGACGTGTTCGTCGCGGAGGCCGACGAGAGCGACCGGTCGTTCCTGCTGCTGGACCCGTACGCCGCGATCGTCACCAACGTCGAGGCCGACCACCTGGACAACTACGGCGACCTCGCCGCGGTGGAGGCCGCCTTCGACCGGTTCCTGCAGACGCTGGACCCGGCCGGCTTCGCCGTCCTGTGTGCCGACGACCCGGGCTCGGCCCGGCTGCGCGGCGTGCCGACCCCGGCCCGCGTGCGCACCTACGGCACCGCCGAGGACGCCGACCTGCGGCTGGTCGACGTCGAGGTCGGCGCGGAGACCACCGCCTGGACCGCCGTCCTCGACGGCGCGGTGCTCGGCCGGGTGGCCATCCGGGTGCCCGGCGAGCACATGGCGCGCAACAGCGCCGCCGCCCTGCTGGCCGGGCTGGAGCTGGGGCTGCCCGCCGAGGGGCTGGTCGCGGGCCTGGGCCGCTTCGGCGGCGTGCACCGGCGCTTCGAGCTCAAGGGCACCGTCGGCGGGGTGCGCGTCTACGACGACTACGCCCACCACCCGACCGAGGTGGCGGCGCAGCTGCGCGCCGCCCGCGCGGTGGCCGGCCCCGGCCGGGTGGTCGTGGCCTTCCAGCCGCACCTGTACAGCCGCACCCGGGAGTTCGCGACCGCGTTCGGGGCCGCGCTCGCCCTGGCCGACGAGGTCGTGGTCATGGACGTCTACGGCGCCCGGGAGGACCCGGTCCCCGGCGTCACCGGCGCGATGGTCGCCGACGCCGTCCCGCTGCCGGCCGGGCGGGTGCGCTTCGAGCCGTCCTGGTCGGCCGCCGCCCCCGAGCTGGCCGGGCGGGCGCGCCCCGGCGACCTGGTCGTCACCATGGGCGCCGGCAACGTGTCGATGGTCGGCCCGGAGGTGCTCGAGGCCCTGCGCTCCCGGCTCGCGCCGGGGCGCGCGGACCTCGGCGGGCCCCCGCGGTGAGCCGCTCGGGGACCACCACCAGCGACCGCTCGCACGGCGGGGGGTCCTCCCGGGCGGAGGCCCGGCCGCCGCGCCGCCCGGCCGCGGGCCGGCCGCACCGCCGGCCCGCCCGCCCCGGCGACCGCCGCCGCAGGCTGCTGGTCCGCGCGGGCGTCGCCGTCGCGGTGCTCGGCCTGCTCGGGTGGCTGCTGTGGGGCAGCCCGGTGCTCGCCGTGGCCGCGGTGCGGGTCGACGGCGCCGGCACGCTCACCGCCGCCGAGGTCGTCGACGTCGCGGGCGTCACCGAGGGGACGCCGCTGCTGCGGGTCGACGTGGCCGCGGCCGAGGCCCGGGTGGCCCGGCTGCCCCAGGTCGCCGGCGTGGAGGTGACCCGCGGCTGGCCGCGCAGCGTCGTCGTCACCGTCGTCGAGCGGGTGCCCGTCGCGGTGGTCGAGGACGCCGGCGAGCGCTCGCTGGTCGACCGGGACGGCGTCCTCTTCGACACCGTCACCGGCCGGCCGCCGGCCGGCGCGGTGCCCCTGGACGTGGCCGACCCCGGGCCGGGGGACCGCGCCACCCGCGCCGCGCTGGCCGCCCTGGTCGCGCTGCCGGAGGACGTCCGCGCCGACGTGGCCGGCGCCCGCGCGCCCAGCCCGGAGGACGTCCGGCTGACCCTCGCCGACGGGACCACCGTGCTGTGGGGCAGCGCCGACGAGGTGGGGGAGAAGGCCGAGACCCTGGTCGCGCTGCTCGGCCGGCTGCGCGCCGGGGCGCTGGAGCCCGCGGACACCATCGACGTCAGCACCCCCTCGGCGGTCGTCCTCCGCTGAGGGGGTGGCCGTCGTCGAGCGGACGGGGGAGGGTGGGCCGGTGAGCACCGGGCCGGTCAGCCGCTTCCCCGTCCCCCCGCGCGAGGAGCTGCCCGAGCAGCTGCGCGAGCGCTACGCCGAGGTCGAGGAGCGGGCCGGCTTCCTGCCCAACGTCTTCGCCGCGCTGGCCTGGCGCCCGGCCGAGGCGGCGGCCTTCTTCGCCATGCACGACGCGCTCATGGACAAGGACACCCCCGGGCTGTCGACCGCCGACCGCGAGCTGATCGTGGTCGCCACCAGCGCGGCCAACGACTGCCTGTACTGCGTGGTGGCCCACGGCGCGATCGCCCGCATCCGCGCCCGCGACCCGTACCTGGCCGACCAGGTGGCGATCGACTGGCGCAAGGCCCCGGTCACCGAGCGGCTGCACGCCGTCCTCGACGTCGCCGTCCGGCTGGCGGTGGACCCGGCGGCGGTCACCGCCGGTGACCTCGAGCGGCTGCGCGGCCACGGCCTGACCGAGGACGACGTGTGGGACGTCGGCGCGATCGTCTCGCTGTTCGCGCTGTCCAACCGGCTGGCGCACTGGGCGGCCATCCCGCCCAACGCGGAGTTCTTCCTCATGGGCCGCGTCCCGCGCCGCTAGCCGGGGACCGCGCCGGGTCGCCGGGCGGTCGCGCGCCGTGTCCGACGGCGGCCGCGGCGACACGCGCGGCGCCGCGACACGCCCGGTGGTGCAGACGACTTCACCGGGTTCCCGTCGCGGGCGTGTCCGCGGCCTCGACCTGCACTCGAGGTCCCCGGCGGCGCGGGTCGTCACGCACGGTGGAGCCCGCGTGACCCCTGTGTCGCGCGGGGACGGTGGGGTGGCGGCAAGGCGACACGCCGGTCCGGGGAGGGTGCTTGTAGGGCCCGTCGAGGCGCACCTAACTTCGTGCGCGTCGACCTAGTTGACATAACCGTAAAGCTCCAGTTCAGGATGAGGGTCGAGGTCGGGAGCCCCACATGACACCTCCGCACAACTACCTCGCGGTCATCAAGGTCGTCGGCATCGGCGGCGGCGGGGTGAACGCGGTCAACCGGATGATCGAGGTCGGCCTCAAGGGCGTCGAGTTCATCGCCATCAACACCGACGCCCAGGCGTTGTTGATGAGCGACGCCGACGTCAAGCTCGACGTCGGCCGCGAGCTCACCCGGGGCCTCGGCGCCGGCGCGCAGCCCGACGTCGGCCGGCAGGCCGCCGAGGACCACCGCGAGGAGATCGAGGAGGTGCTCAAGGGCGCCGACATGGTCTTCGTGACCGCCGGCGAGGGCGGCGGCACCGGCACCGGCGGCGCGCCCGTCGTCGCCTCGATCGCCCGCAAGCTCGGCGCGCTCACCATCGGCGTCGTCACCCGCCCGTTCTCCTTCGAGGGCAAGCGGCGCGCGGTGCAGGCCGAGTCCGGGATCGAGGAGCTGCGCAACGAGTGCGACACGCTCATCGTGATCCCCAACGACCGGCTGCTGCAGCTCGGTGACCGCAACGTCAGCGTCATGGACGCCTTCCGCACCGCCGACCAGGTGCTGCTCTCCGGCGTCCAGGGCATCACCGACCTGATCACCACCCCGGGCCTGATCAACCTGGACTTCGCCGACGTCAAGTCGGTCATGTCGGGTGCGGGGTCGGCGCTGATGGGCATCGGCAGCGCGCGCGGGGACAACCGGGCGCTGCTGGCCGCCGAGCAGGCCATCGCCTCACCCCTGCTCGAGGCCTCGATGGAGGGTGCCCACGGCGTGCTGCTGTCGATCTCCGGCGGGTCCGACCTCGGCCTGTTCGAGATCAACGAGGCTGCCTCGCTGGTGTCCGACGCCGCGCACGCCGACGCCAACATCATCTTCGGTGCGGTCATCGACGACGCCCTCGGCGACGAGGTGCGGGTCACCGTCATCGCCGCCGGGTTCGACGGCGGGCGGCCCAGCGGCCGCAAGGACGCCGGGATCGCCGCGGTCCCGGCCGCCCCCCCGGCGCCCTCGCGCATGCCGGTGCACCCGCCCACCGCGCCGGCGGGGCAGCGGATGGCCGCCCCGGCGCCCTCCCCGCAGGCGCAGCAGGCACCGCCGCCGGCCTCCCAGCTGCCCGGCCGGCCCGGCACGGGCGGGGGCATCACCGTCCCGCCCCTGCCGCCGGTCCAGGGCGCCACGCCGGGCACCGGTGGTGGCCGCCGCCCGCTGTCCGACGAGGACTTCGAGGAGGAGCTCGACATCCCGGAGTTCCTCCGCCAGTAGGAGGACCCCCGTGCCGCCGCGGGTAGCGTCGTCACCGTGAACCCCGTCCCCACCGCCCCGTCGGCGGTGCGACCCCGGAGGGTCGTCACCGACCGGCGGGGCGGTGGGTCCGTGCCGCCCTACGACTCGTTCAACCTCGGCGGCCACGTCGGCGACGACCCCGCCGCGGTGGGCGCCAACCGCGGGCGGCTCGCCGGCGAGCTCGGCGTCCCCGGCGAGCGGCTGGTCTGGATGGACCAGGTGCACGGCACGCGGGTCGCCGTCGTCGACGGGCCGGCCGACGGCCCGCTTCCCGCCACCGACGCGGTGGTCACCCGGACGCCGGGCCTGGTGCTGTGCGTGCTCGTCGCCGACTGCGTGCCGGTGCTGCTGGCCGACCCGGCCGCCGGCGTGGTGGCCGCGGTGCACGCCGGACGGGAGGGCGTGCGGGCCGGCGTCGTCCCCGCCACGCTGGCCGCCATGGCCCGGCTGGGCAGCCGCCCGGCCGACGTGACCGCGCTGCTCGGCCCGGCCGTGTGCGGCGCCTGCTACGAGGTGCCGCGGGCCATGCAGGCCGAGGTGGCGCGGGTGGCGCCGGCCGCGGCCGTGCGCACCCGGCGGGGCACCGCGGGGCTGGACCTGCGCGCCGGGCTGGACGCGCTGCTCCGGGGCGCCGGCGTCGGCCAGGTCGTGCACGACCCCCGCTGCACCGTCGAGGACCGCCGGCTGTTCTCCCACCGCCGCGACGGCGTGACCGGGCGCCAGGCCGGCGTGGTCTGGCTGGGATGAGGACCCTCCCGCCCCCCACCCCTCGCTACGCTCGGGGCGGGCCCCTGCGCGAGGGCCGTTCCAGCATGGCGCCGTGACCTCCCCGGCCGACCGCCTGCAGGCACTCCGCGCCCGCATCGACGCCGCCGCCCGCGCCGCCGGCCGCGACCCCGCGACGGTCACCCTGCTCGCGGTGAGCAAGACCTGGCCGGCCGCCGCAGTCCGGGAGCTCGCCGCGCTCGGCCAGGCCGACTTCGGGGAGAACCGCGCCCAGGAGCTGGCCGGCAAGGCCGCGGAGCTCGCCGGCCTGCCGCTGCGCTGGCACTTCGTCGGCCAGCTGCAGCGCAACAAGGCCGCCGCGGTCGCCCGCCTCGGCGCCGTGGTGCACTCGGTCGACCGGCTCTCCCTGGCCCGCGCCCTCGGCCGCGCGGGCGTGGCGGCCGGGCGCCCGGTCGAGGTGTTCCTGCAGGTCGACCTCGGCGGGCCGGAGGGGGAGCTGGCCGAGCGCGGCGGCGCCGACCCCGCGGAGGTGCCGGCGCTGGCCGACGCCGTCGCCGCCACCGAGGGCCTCGTCCTGCGCGGGCTCATGGCGGTCGCCCCGCGCGGCGCGGCACCCGGGCCGGCCTTCGCCCGGCTCGCCGGGCTGGCCGAGCGGGTGCGCGCCGACCACCCCGGGGCCGTCGACCTCTCCGCGGGCATGAGCGCCGACCTGGAGGAGGCGGTCGCCGCCGGCAGCACCCTGCTGCGTGTCGGAACCGCGCTCTTCGGGGCGCGCCCCCTACCCTCCCCGGAGGACGAGTCACACCAGTCACACGGGTCCCAGCAGCCCGGGTGAGCACGCGCGCGGATGACAGAGGGGCGGGCTGATGGCCGGAGCCATGCGCAAGATGGGCATCTACCTCGGACTGGTGGAGGACGACGACGCCCGGGCCTACGGCCGGTACGACGCCCTTCCCGGGGACGCCGACCACTACGACCGCCGCGAGGACCGCCGGTACCCCCGGTACGCGTCCGAGGACGGCTACCCCGAGCGCTACGAGGCCGCCGACCGCTACGACGGCGGCGACCGCTACGAGCCGGCGGACTACCGGTCGGAGGGCTACCGCGACCCCGACTACCGGGTCGACGCCCGCTTCGCCGACGTCGACACCGACCTCCCGCCGGCCCCGGATCCCGAGCCCCTGGCCCTGCCCCGCCGTCCCGGGGCTGCCCGCGGCCTGGGCCTGGCCCCGGCCCCCGGCGGCGCCACCCGCCTGGGCGGGCTGTCCGGCGGCGCGTCGGTGCCCAGCCAGGCGACCGCCGTCTCCGGCCCGGTGGGCGCCGCCGGCCTCGCCGTCCGCGAGCCGGTCGCCGCCGAGCCCGCCCCGGCCCCCGAGCCCGCCCCGGCGCCGCAGCCCTACCGGATCACCACGCTGCACCCCCGCACGTACAACGAGGCCCGCCAGATCGGCGAGAGCTTCCGCGACGGCAAGCCGGTGATCATGAACCTCACCGAGATGGACGACGCGGACGCCAAGCGGCTCGTCGACTTCGCCGCGGGCCTGTCGTTCGGCCTGCGCGGTAGCATCGAGCGCGTCACGAACAAGGTGTTCCTGCTCAGCCCGCGGGACGTCGACGTGACGGCCGAGGACAAGGCGAAGATCCGCGAGGGCGGCTTCCCGCACACCGCCGAGGCCTGACGGCAGCACCGACCGGCACCAGCGGGTGCCCCTGGACGAGCGAGGACCGTGGCTCTCTTCTGGAACATCGTCTCGTCGGTCCTGCTCGTCTTCCTGGTCCTGCTCTTCGCGCGCTTCGTCGTCGACTGGGTGATGGTGCTGGCCCGCAGCTGGCGCCCGTCCGGCCTGGTGGCCGCCGGTCTCGAGGTCGTGTACGCCACGACGGACCCGCCGCTCAAGGCGATCCGCAAGGTGATCCCCCCGCTCAACCTGGGGTCGATCCGGCTGGACCTCGCGTTTATGGTGCTCTTGATCGCCGTGTACATCCTGCGTGGCATCGTGGACAGCCTCGCGCGCGCCTCCGTGTGACCGCCGACCCCCCGGGCCGGTGACACCGGCGGCCCGCGGGGGCCGCCCGCCGCTCGCTCGACGTCGTCCCTGTCCCCGCTGCCCGACCTGAGGTGAAGTCGATGCCACTCACGCCTGCCGACGTGCACAACGTCGTCTTCAAGAAGCCACCGATCGGCAAGCGCGGCTACGACGAGGACGAGGTGGACGCCTTCCTCGACGTGGTGGAGGCCGAGCTGGCCCGGCTGATCGAGGAGAACAACGAGCTGCGCGCCGGCTCCGTGACCGGCCGCACCGCCCGCGCCGTCGAGGCGCCCGAGCCCCCCGCGCCCGCGCCCGTCGCGGCGCCGCCGCCCCCGCCGGCCCCCGCGCGCGAGGACGACAGCATCCGGGCCTCGCGGATGCTCGCGCTGGCCACCGAGACCGCCGACAAGTACGTCAGCGAGGCCAAGGCGCAGGCCGACCAGGTGGTCGGCGAGGCCCGCGCCCGCAGCGAGCAGCTGGTCAGCGAGGCCAAGACGCGCGCCGAGTCGATGGTCGGCGACGCCCGCACCCGCGCGGAGACGATGGAGCGCGAGGCCCGCGCCAAGGCCGCCGCGATCAGCCAGGACGCCGAGCGCCGGCAGGCCGAGGTCATGGGCCCGCTGGAGGAGAAGCGCACCAGCCTGGAGCGCAAGATCGAGGAGCTGCGCACCTTCGAGCGGGAGTACCGCACCCGGCTGCGCTCCTACCTGGAGTCCCACCTGCGCGACCTGGACAGCCGCGGCTCGGCGGAGCCGGCCTCCAACAGCCGGCAGCACGCCAGCGCCTGAGGAAGGGCCCCGCGTCCCCCCGTCCCTCGCAGGCTCGGGACGGGACCCTGACCCGGGGCCGTTCCAGCACCTCGCCGTGTCAGCGGCACGGGGGACGCTGTGGCCCCGGCTACAGTTCGCGGGTGGTCGTCGCCGCCGGTCTGCTGGTCCTGGTGGGCCTGGCGCTCTTCCTCGGCGGCGTCGTCACCGGCTCGGAGGGCCTGTACTGGGCGTGCGTGGCGGTGTGCGGGGTGGCGGCGGCCGTCCTGGTCGTCGGCTGGGTGCGCGCCCCGCGCGGGCCCGGGCCGGCCCCCGGCCCCGCACCCGGGGCCGCGCCGGCGGTGGAGGACGACACCACGGCGGACAGCACGGCGGCGGACAGCACGGCGGCGGACGGGATGGCGGCGGACACCACGCCCCAGCCCGCCGTGACCCTGGCCGGTGCCACCGCACTGCGGGCGGAGCCGCCACTGGCCGCCGCGCCACCGGCCCAGGGGCCACCCGCGCAGGCACCCCCCGCGGCGCCGGCCAGGGGACACGCCGCGCACGCGGCCGCCGACGACCCGGACGACGACGTCGACGACCCGGCTCCCGACGAGCAGACCGACGAGGAGGCCGACGAGGAGGCCGACGACGAGGTGCCGCGGCGCCGCGGCGCGCACGAGGCCCGGGGCGCCACGGTCGACCCGCGGTCCGGTGAGCCCGGCGAGGAGGACGTCGAGGTCACCGACCTGCTGCTCGTCGTCGACCTCGCCGACGAGGTCCTGGTCGTCGACGAGCACCCCCGCTACCACGTCGCCGGCTGCCCCACCCTCGACGGCCGGGCGACGGTGCCGCTGCCCATGGTCGAGGCGCGCACCGACGGGTTCACGCCGTGCGCCGCCTGCCGCCCGGTGCGCCACCTCGCCGACGTGGAGCGCTCCCGCCGGCGTGCCGCGCGCGGCTAGCCAGCAGGCGCGCGCGGTCTCACCCGCCGGCGCGGGCCAGCCAGAACCGGGAGCCGGCCGGGCCCTCGACCCCGTCGCCGTCCCCCGGCTGCTGGGCGTGCACCCGCACGGCGAGCACCTCCTCGGCCACCTGCGCGCCGTGCTCGGTGAGCGCCCGGGCCATCTGCTCACCACCGGACCCGTCGCCGGCGGTCCACCACAGCTCGATGCGGTCGCTGACGGCCAGCCCGCTGGTCTTGCGGGCCTCCTGCACCAGCCGCACCGCCTCGCGGACCAGCCCGGCCCGCTCCAGCTCCGGGGTCAGCTCCAGGTCCAGCGCGACGGTGAGCCCGCCGCCGCTGGCCACCGTCCAGCCCTCCCGCGGGGTCTCGGTCACCACCAGGTCGCCGTCCTCCAGCGGGACGGTCTCGCCGTCCACCTCGACGCCCGCCGTGCCGGCGCGGTAGGCGGCCACCAGGGCGGCCGCGTCGGCGGCGGCGACCGCCCTCGCCACCGCCTGCACCCGCCCGCCCAGCCGGCGGCCGACGGCGCGGAAGTCGACCTTGACCGACACGTCGACCAGGTCCCCGCCAACCGCGGACAGGTCGGTCAGCTCGGCCACGTTGAGCTCGTCGGCGACCTCGGCCACCAGGTCGCGCGGCAGGTCCGCCCAGCCCGGGGCCGCCACGACCGCGCGGGCCAGCGGCTGGCGGGTGCGCACCCTGGCGCTCGTGCGGGCCGAGCGGCCCAGCTCGACCAGCCGGCGCACCAGCGCCACCTGCTCGACCAGCCGTGGGTCCCGGGCGCCGGCGTCGGCGGCCGGCCAGGAGGCCAGGTGCACGGAGTCCACGGGCGCCTGGCCCCCCGCGTCCGCGAGACCCGGCGCGACCGCGCGGGCCCACACCTCCTCGGTGACGAACGGGGTGAACGGCGCCATCATCCGGGTCAGCGCGTCGAGCACCTCGTGCAGCGTGGCCAGCGCGGCCGGGTCGCCGTCCCAGAACCGCCGCCGGGAGCGGCGCACGTACCAGTTGGACAGGTCGTCGACGAACTGCGCGATCAGCCGGCCGGCGCCGGCGGTGTCGAAGTCCTCCATCGCCGCGGTGACGCCGTCGGTGACCTCGGCGAGGGTGGCCAGCGCCCAGCGGTCCAGCAGCGGCCGGTCGGCGGGCGCCGGAGCAGGGGAGGCCGACGGGTCCCAGCCGCTGGTCTCCGCGTACAGGGTGAAGAAGCTGGCGGTGTTCCAGTAGGTGAGCAGCACCTTGCGGACCACCTCGGACAGCGTCTCGTGCCCGACCCGGCGGGCCGACCACGGCGAGCCCCCGGCCAGCATGAACCAGCGGACGGCGTCGGCGCCGTGCCGGTCCATCAGCGGGATGGGCTCGAGGATGTTGCCCAGGTGCTTGCTCATCTTGCGGCCGTCCTCGGCCAGGATGTGGCCCAGGCACAGCACGTCCTCGTAGGAGCTGCGCCCGAACACCACCGTGCCGACGGCCATCAGCGAGTAGAACCAGCCGCGGGTCTGGTCGATGGCCTCGGCGATGAACTGCGCCGGGTAGGCCGCCTCGGACTCCGCCCGGTTCCGGTGCGGCGCCCCCCACTGGGCGAAGGGCATCGCGCCGGAGTCGTACCAGGCGTCGATGACCTGCGGCACCCGCCGGTAGGTGCCCTCCTCGCCGGGCACGGTGAAGGTGACCTCGTCGATGAACGGCCGGTGCGGGTCCAGGCCGGACAGGTCCCGGCCGGTCCGCTCCGACAGCTCGGCCAGCGAGCCGACGACGACCACCCGCGAGGGGTCCGCGTCGTTGCGCCACACCGGCAGCGGCGTGCCCCAGTAGCGGTCCCGCGACAGCGCCCAGTCGACGTTGTTGCGCAGCCAGTCGCCGTAGCGGCCCCACTGGATGGTCTCGGGGTGCCAGCGGGTCTTCCCGTTCTCGGCGAGCAGCTGGTCCTTGACCGCCGACGTGCGGATGTACCAGGACGGCTGCGCGTAGTACATGAGCGGCGTGTGGCACCGCCAGCAGTGCGGGTAGCTGTGCTCGTAGCGCTGTTCGCGCCACAGCACGCCGCGGGCCTGCAGGTCCTCGACCAGCGCGGCGTCGGCGGCCTTGAAGAAGTGCCCGCCCACCAGGGGGACGTCGGCCAGGAAGTGCCCGGTCGCGTCGATCGGGTTGACCACCGGCAGGCCGTAGCCGCGGCACACCGCGAGGTCGTCGGCGCCGAACGCGGGGGACTGGTGCACCAGCCCGGTGCCGTCGTCGGTGGTCACGTAGTCCGCGAGGACGACGAAGTGCGCGTCCCCCTCGGGGAAGTCGACCAGGTCGAACGGGCGGCGGTAGTGCACCCGCTCCCAGTCCCGCCCGGCGGTGCGGGCCAGCACCTCGACGTCCTCGGTGTCGCCGAAGACGGAGTCGAGCAGCGGCTCGGCGACGACGAGGGTGGGGCGGGTCGGGTCCGAGTTGTCGCGCGCGACCAGGTAGGTGACGTCGGGGTTGACCGCCACCGCGGTGTTGCTGGGCAGTGTCCACGGCGTCGTCGTCCACACCAGCAGGTCGGCCCGGCCGGCCCACTCGCCGTCGGTGACCGGCAGCCGCACGTACACCGACGGGTCGGTGATCGACTCGTAGCCCTGGGCGACCTCGTGGTCGCTCAACCCGGTGCCGCAGCGCGGGCAGTAGGGCGCCACCCGGTGGTCCTCGACCAGCAGGCCCTTGGCGTGCACCTGCTGCAGCGACCACCAGACGCTCTCCACGTAGGCGGGGTCCATCGTCCAGTAGGCGGTGGACAGGTCGACCCAGTAGCCCATCCGCCGGGTCAGCTCGGAGAAGTCGCCCACGTGCCGCTCCACCGACTCCCGGCAGCGGGCGTTGAACTGTGCGATGCCGTAGCGCTCGATGTCCGGCTTGCCGGCGAAGCCGAGCTCCTGCTCGACGGCGATCTCCACCGGGAGGCCGTGGCAGTCCCAGCCGGCCCGGCGGGGCACGTGCCAGCCCTGCATCGTCTTGAAGCGGGGGAAGACGTCCTTGAACGCGCGCGCCTCGATGTGGTGCGTGCCCGGCCGGCCGTTGGCGGTGGGCGGGCCCTCGTAGAAGACCCACTGCGGCCGGCCCGCGGAGGCCTCCAGCGAGCGGGCGAAGACCTTGTCGGCCTCCCAGCGGTCCAGGACCTGCTGCTCCAGGGCGGGCAGGTCGACCTGCGGGGGGAGCGCGCGGAAGGGGCCGGGTGAGCTCACCGCCCCATCATCCCCGAGGCCGCCAGCGGGATCGCCGAGCCCGTCCGCCGCACTGCCCGCCGGTCGCGGGACGGCCCTGGCCTCGGGGTACGGGAGACTGCGGCGGTGGACGGGCGCGCGCGGTGAACACGACGGTCACCGTCGCGCTCGCCGTGGGCGCCGCCGTCGTCCTGGTGTCCGCGATCGCGCTGCGGGTGGCCGACCGGCTCGGCCTGCCCAGCCTGCTGCTCTACCTCGCCCTGGGCGTGGCGCTGGGGGAGAGCGGCCTGGGCGTGGAGTTCGAGGACTTCGCGCTCACCCAGACCCTCGGCGTCGCCGCGCTGGTCGTCATCCTCGCCGAGGGCGGCCTGACCACCCGCTGGGCCGACGTCCGCCGCGCCGTCGGGCCGGGGCTGGCGCTGTCGACGGTCGGCGTCACCGTCAGCGTGGGCACCACCGCGGCGATCGCGGTGTGGCTGCTCGGCCTGGACTGGCCGTTCGCCCTGCTGCTCGGCGCGGTGGTCAGCTCCACCGACGCCGCGGCGGTGTTCGCCACGCTGCGCCGGCTGCCGCTGCCGCGGCGGATGGTCGCCGCGCTGGAGGTGGAGAGCGGCCTCAACGACGCCCCGGTCATCCTGCTGGTCGTCGTCCTGGCCGAGCGGCTGACCGGCGGGGACGAGACGTCCTGGTGGGTGACCGAGCTGGTCATCGTGGGCGAGCTGGCCGGCGGCGCGGTCATCGGCGTGGGCCTGGGGTTCGCCGGGGCCTGGCTGCTGCGCCGCTCGGCGCTGCCGCTGTCGGGCTTCTACCCGCTGGCCACCCTGGCGCTGTGCGTGCTGGCCTTCGCGCTGGCCGACCTGCTGCACACCTCCGGCTTCGTCGCGGTCTACCTGTGCGGGCTGGTGCTCGGCAACGCCGCCCTGCCGCACCGCGCCGCCAGCATCGGGTTCGCCGAGGGCATGGCGTCCCTGGCGCAGATCGGGCTGTTCGTGCTGCTCGGCCTGCTGGTCTCCCCGAGCCGGCTGCCCGAGGCGCTGGGTCCGGCGCTGCTCGTCGGCGTCGCCCTGACGCTGGTGGCCCGGCCGCTGTCGGTGGCGCTCAGCCTGGTGTGGTTCCGGATGCCGTGGCGGCAGCAGGTCTTCATCTCCTGGGCCGGGCTGCGCGGTGCGGTCCCCATCGTGCTGGCCACCTTCCCGCTCACCGCCCAGGTGCCCGGCGCCGCCTTCGTCTTCGACACCGTCTTCGTGCTGGTGGTGGTCTTCACCGTGGTGCAGGGGTGGTCGCTGCCCCGGGTGGCCCGGCGGCTCCGCATCGCCACGCCGGTGACCCCCCGGGACGTCGACGTGGAGTCCGCGCCGCTGGAGGAGCTGGACGCCGAACTGATGCAGCTGACCGTGCCCGAGGGCTCCCGGCTGCACGGCGTCTACCTGCCCGAGCTGCGGCTGCCCGAGGACGCCGCGGTGGTGCTCATCGTCCGGGACGGCCGGTCCTTCGTGCCCGGCCCGACCACCCGGCTGATGCGCGGGGACCAGGCGCTGCTGGTGTCGGCCCGGCAGTCCCGCGCGGAGGCCGAGCGCCGGCTGCGGGCGGTCAGCCGGGCCGGCCGGCTGGCCAGCTGGCGCGGCGAGACCGGCACCGCCACCGAGGTGGACTAGGGGGACGTGCCCGGCCGGGGACGGCACTCGGCAGCGGCTCCTCGGGAGGTCCTCCCGGGCACGTGGTCGCGGTGTCGGCCGGCAGCCCCGACAGGGCCGGCTCAGCCCGTGAGCTCCAGGGTCTGCATCGTCTCGGTGCGGACCTCGGCCAGCAGCACCGGGTCGTCGTCCAGCCGGCGGCCGTAGGAGGGGATCGCCTCCTGCAGCAGCGGCCGCCAGGCGGCGATCCGGTCGGGGAAGCAGCGCTCGAGCACGGTCAGCATCGCCGACACGGCGGTCGAGGCCCCGGGGGAGGCCCCCAGCAGGCCGGCGATCGTGCCGTCGCCGCCGACGACGAGCTCGGTGCCGAACTGCAGCACGCCGTGGCCGGTGGCCGGGTCGCGCTTGATCACCTGGACCCGCTGGCCGGCGGTGACCACGTCCCAGTCGGCCTGCTCGGCGCGCGGCACGAAGGCGGTGAGGGTGCGGTGCCGGTCCGCGCGCGACTGCAGCAGCTCGCCGACCAGGTAGCGGGTCAGCGCCAGCTCGGTGCGGGCCACGCCGAGCATGGAGGCCAGGTTGTCCGCCGTGACGCTGCGCGGCAGGTCGAACACCGAGCCGGCCTTGAGGAACCGCGGCGAGAAGCCGGCGTACGGGCCGAACAGCAGCGAGTGGTCGCCGTCGATGAGCCGCAGGTCCAGGTGCGGCACCGACATGGGCGGCGCGCCGACGGCGGCCTGGCCGTAGACCTTGGCCTGGTGGGCCGACACCAGCTCGGGGGAGCGGGTGCGCAGGAACAGCCCGCTCACCGGGAAGCCGCCGAAGCCGCGGATCTCCGGCAGGGCGGCCTTCTGCAGCAGCGGCAGCGCGCCGCCGCCGGCCCCGACGAACAGGAACCGGGTGCGGACGGTGCGCCGCTCGCCGCTGCGGGTGTCGCGCACGGTCACCGCCCAGCGGCCGTCGTCGCGGCGCCGCACGTCGGTGACCCGCTGGTGCACGTGCACGTGCACGCCGCGGTCCTCCGCGGCGCCGAACAGCAGCCGGGTGAGCGACCCGAAGTCGACGTCGGTGCCGGCGGCAGCGCGGGTGGCGGCGACCACCTGGTCGGCCGGGCGCCCGGCCATCACCAGCGGCACCCACCCGGCGAGGACGTCGGCGTCGTCGGTGTACTCCAGCCCCTCGAACACCGGCCGCGCGGTCATCGCCGCATGGCGGGCGCGCATGTAGGCCCGGCCGGCCTCACCGGTCACGAAGCCGACGTGCGGGACGGGGGTGATGAAGTCCTTGGGTGAGCCGGTCAGCCCGGAGCGGACCAGGTGCGACCAGAACTGCCGGGACACGGCGAACTGCTCGTTGATCGCCACGGCCTTGCCGACGTCGACCGTGCCGTCCGGGCCCGCCGGCGTGTAGTTGAGCTCGCAGAGCGCCGCGTGGCCGGTGCCGGCGTTGTTCCAGGCGTCGGAGCTCTCGCCGGCCACCGCGGGGCCGGACTCGAAGACCGTGACGCTCCAGTCGGGGGCGACGACGCCGAGCAGCGACGCCAGCGTCGCGCTCATGACGCCACCGCCGACGAGGACCACGTCGGGGTCGGTGGCGGGGGCCGGTTCGGTGGACACGAGCACCTTCCGGTCTCGGGGAGTTGCGGCCTCCCCAACGTCGGCCAACTCGGGGGCCGACACCTCACCGCGCGTGGTGACTTGCGTCGCACAGGGTCATGAGAAGGGTCACACCGGCGCCGCGGCTAAGGTCGGGACGGCGGTCCCCGGCCCGCCGACCACCCGACCGAGGAGCTCCCCTGTCCGAAGCCAGCGAGACCCCGGACAGCGCCGTCGCGGGGGCCGCGGGACGCCGCCCCCGCACCCGGCTGCTCCTCCTCCTGGCGCTGGCCGTCCTCGCCGTCGACCTCGCCACCAAGCTGCTGGTGGTCGCCACCGTCGAGCGGGGGGAGGACATCCGGCTGCTCGGCGGCGCGCTGTACCTGACGCACACCCGCAACACCGGTGCGGCGTTCTCCTTCGCGGAGGGCTTCACCATCGTCTTCACGCTCATCGCGGTCGCCGTCGCGGTGGTCATCGTGCGCACCGCGCGCCGGCTGCGGTCCACCGGCTGGGCCGTGTCGCTGGGCCTGGTGCTGGGCGGGGCGCTGGGCAACCTGGTCGACCGCGTCTTCCGCGAGCCGGGGTTCCTGCGCGGCGGCGTCGTCGACTTCGTCTCCGTGTTCGCGCCGGACGGCGAGGTCTACCCGGTGTTCAACGTCGCCGACTCCGCGATCGTCTGCGGCGGCGTCCTGGGCGTCGTGCTCGCGCTGCGCGGGATCGAGTTCGACGGCACGCGCAGCACCGGCCGCGACGCCGGGGACGACGCCCCGGCGCGCGGCTGACCTGCGCCGCCGCGACGGCCCGGCGCCGTGAGCAGAATGGACGCCGTGAGCACACCCGCCGGCCAGCACCGGGCGCTCCCGGTGCCCGACGGGCTCGAGGGCCAGCGCGTCGACCAGGCGCTGTCCCGGCTGTTCGGGCTGTCCCGCGGCGCGGCCGCCGACCTCGCCGACGAGGGCCGCGTCGTCCTCGACGGCCGGGTGCGCGGCAAGGGCGACCGGGTCAGCGGCGGGTCCTGGCTGGAGGTGGAGCTGCCCCCGCTGCCGCACGCCCACCCGACCCAGCCGGCGGCCCCGGAGCCGGTCGCCGGGCTGACCGTCGTCCACGACGACGACGACCTGGTGGTGGTCGACAAGCCCGTCGGCGTGGCGGCGCACCCGAGCCCCGGCTGGGACGGCCCCACCGTGATCGGCGGGCTGGCCGCGGCCGGCTACCGCATCGCCACCTCCGGGGCGGCCGAGCGGCAGGGCGTCGTCCACCGGCTGGACGCCGGGACGACGGGGCTGATGGTCGTGGCCAAGAGCGAGCGGGCGTACACCGCGCTCAAGGCGGCGTTCAAGCAGCGCACCGTCGAGAAGGGCTACGCCGCCCTCGTGCAGGGCCACCCCGATCCCTCGCGCGGCACCATCGACGCCCCCATCGACCGGCACCCGAAGCACGACTGGCGCTTCGCCGTCGTCCAGGGCGGCCGGCCGTCGGTCACCCACTACGAGGTGGTGGAGGCCTTCCCGGCCGCCAGCCTGGTCGACATCCGGCTGGAGACCGGCCGCACCCACCAGATCCGGGTGCACTTCTCCGCGCTGCGCCACCCCTGCGTCGGTGACACCACCTACGGCGCCGACCCGACCCTCGCCGCCCGGCTGGGCGTCTCGCGGCAGTGGCTGCACGCCGCGCGGCTGGGCCTCCCGCACCCGGCCGACGGGCGCTGGGTGGAGTTCACCAGCCCCTTCCCGCCCGACCTGGCCGGCGCGCTCGACGTCCTGCGCGCCGAGGCCTGAGCAGCGGTGACCGGGCTGCCCGGGTCGCTCGCCGGCTGGGGCCCGGCCGCGCTGTCGGCGGTGGTCGTCGCCGGGTACCTGGTCGTCGGGGAGCCGCTCGTCGGGTACGTGCTGCACCGCCGCTTCGAGGGGCGGCTGCGCACCGACGCCCGCGCCCGCCGGTCCTTCTACGCGCGGCTGCTGGTGCTGGAGTGGGGGCTGGCCGCGGTCGCGCTCGTGGTGTGGCTGGCCGCCCCCGGGGTGGACGCCGGGGCCGTGGGGCTGCGCTGGCCGCAGTCGTGGCCCGGCCCGCTGACCGCCGCGGCCACCGTGCTGGTGCTGGCCTTCGTCGTCCTCTCCACCCGGGCGCTGCGCTCGGGCGCCCTGACCGCCGCGGTGCCCCGGCCGGGCGAGGGGCGGCACGCCGAGCCGGCCGCGCACGCCACCCTCGCGCTGCTGCCGCGCACGCCCGCCGAGCGGCGGCTGTTCACCGTCGTCGGCGTCACCGCCGGCGTGTGCGAGGAGTGGCTCTACCGCGGCTTCCTGCTCGCCGTCGTCGCCGCGGTCGGCGGCGGGCTGGCCACGCCGGTGCTGGTCGTCCTCGGCGGGCTGGCCTTCGGGCTGGCGCACGCCTACCAGGGGGTCGCCGGCGTCGTGGCCACCGGCGTCCTCGGCGGCGTGATGGCCGCCCTCCACCTGGGCACCGGGTCGCTGCTGCTGCCGGTGCTCCTGCACGCGCTCATCGACCTGCGCTTCCTGCTGGTGCCCGCCGCGGCGCTGCCCGACGCCGTCCCGGGGCCGGCGTGAACGCCGCCGGGGCCCCCGCCGCGCACGCCCCGGCGCGCCGGCCGCTGTGACCGGACACCGACCTGTCGGTCCCCCGGAGTAGACCACCGTGGTGCGAGGATCGGGTCCGCCCCCGGCCCGCACCCCGGACCACAGCACCGCCGGTCTTCCCCGCCGGTCGCCCGCTCCGATCCCCGACGGCCGGGCACGAACGACCCGTGAGGAGCACCTGAGCCCGTGAGCACCACCGGCCCCCGACCCGGCGCTTCCGACTCCTTCGTGCACCTGCACGTGCACACCGAGTACTCGATGCTCGACGGCGCGGCCAAGCTGCCGGAGGTCACCGCGGCCGCCGCCCGCGAGGGGATGCCCGCGCTGGCGATGACCGACCACGGCAACGTCTTCGGCGCCTACGACTTCTACAAGCAGGCGAAGAACGCCGGCGTGAAGCCGATCATCGGCATGGAGGGCTACTACACGCCCGGCTCCCGGTTCGACCGGGCGCCGTTCGACTTCGGCGACAACCTCATCGACGAGGACGGCGAGGGCGGGTCCTCGCGCGGCAAGGCCGCCTACACGCACATGACGCTGCTGGCGCGCACCACGGAGGGGATGCACAACCTCTTCCGCATCTCCTCGATGGCCAGCCTGGAGGGGCAGTACCGCAAGCCGCGGTTCGACCGGGACCTGCTGGAGCGCTACGGCACCGGCCTGATCGCCACCACCGGCTGCCCGTCCGGCGAGGTCAACATGTGGCTGCGGGCCGGCAAGCGCGACCGCGCCCGCCAGGCCGCCGCCGACTTCCAGGACATCTTCGGCCGGGAGAACTTCTACGCCGAGGTCATGGACCACGGGCTGGCCATCGAGAAGAAGACCCGCCCGGCGCTGCTGGAGATCGCCCGGGAGCTGGGCATCCCGCTGCTGGGCACCAACGACCTGCACTACACCCACCGCGAGGACGCCGAGGCGCACGACGCGCTGCTGTGCATCCAGACCGGGTCGCGCCTCAACGAGACCAACCGCTTCAAGTTCAACGGCGACGGCTACTACCTGAAGTCCGCCGCGGAGATGCGCGCGCTGTTCAGCGAGGTGCCCGAGGCCTGCGACAACACGCTGCTGGTCGCCGAGCAGTGCGAGGTGGAGTTCACCGAGGGCGCGGACCTGATGCCCCGGTTCCCGCTGCCGCCGGGGGAGGACGAGACCTCCTGGTTCGTCAAGGAGGTCGAGCGCGGCCTGCACAAGCGCTGGCCGGGCGGCATCCCCGACCACGTGCGCGCGCAGGCCGACTACGAGGTCGGGATCATCACCCAGATGGGCTTCCCGGGGTACTTCCTCGTGGTCGCCGACTTCATCAACTGGGCCAAGGACAACGGCATCCGGGTGGGCCCGGGCCGCGGCTCGGCGGCCGGGTCGCTCGCCGCCTACGCGATGGGCATCACCGACCTCGACCCGCTGGCGCACGGGCTGATCTTCGAGCGGTTCCTCAACCCCGAGCGGGTCTCCATGCCCGACGTCGACATCGACTTCGACGACCGCCGCCGCGGCGAGGTCATCCAGTACGTCTCGCAGAAGTACGGCGAGGAGCGGGTCAGCCAGATCGTCACCTACGGCACCATCAAGGCCAAGGCCGCGATCAAGGACGCCGCCCGCGTGCTGGACCGGCCCTACTCGGTGGGCGACGAGCTGACCAAGCTCATGCCCCCGGACGTGATGGGCAAGGGCATCCCGCTGTCGGGGGTGTTCGACCCGGCCCACCCGCGCTACAAGGAGGCCGCGGAGTTCCGCGCCCGCTACGAGTCCGACCCGGGCGCGGCCGAGGTGGTCGACCAGGCCCGCAAGCTCGAGGGCCTCAAGCGCCAGTGGGGCGTGCACGCCGCCGGCGTCATCATCGGCCGGTACCCGCTGATCGACTCGATCCCGATCATGCGGCGCGAGGCCGACGGCGCGGTGATCACGCAGTTCGACTACCCGACCTGCGAGACGCTCGGCCTGCTGAAGATGGACTTCCTGGGCCTGCGCAACCTCACCGTCATCGACGACGCGCTGCGCAACATCGTGGCCAACGGCAAGGACCCGGTCGACCTCGACGAGATCAGCAAGGACCTCACCGACCCGGCCACCTACGCGCTGCTGTCCCGGGGGGACACCCTCGGGGTGTTCCAGTTCGACGGCGGCCCGATGCGCTCGCTGCTGCGGCTGATGCGGCCGGACAACTTCGAGGACATCTCCGCCGTCGGCGCGCTCTACCGCCCCGGCCCGATGGGCGCGAACTCGCACACCAACTACGCGCTGCGCAAGAACGGCCAGCAGGAGATCACGCCGATCCACCCGGAGCTGGCCGAGCCGCTCGAGGACATCCTCGGCACCACCTACGGCCTGATCGTCTACCAGGAGCAGGTCATGGCGATCGCGCAGAAGGTCGCCGGGTACTCCCTCGGCAAGGCCGACCTGCTGCGCCGGGCCATGGGCAAGAAGAAGAAGTCGGTCCTGGACGCGGAGTTCGTCGGCTTCGAGGCCGGGATGAAGGAGCGCGGCTACTCCGCCGCGGCGGTCAAGACGCTGTGGGACATCCTCGTCCCGTTCGCCGACTACGCGTTCAACAAGGCCCACTCGGCCGCCTACGGCCTGGTGTCGTACTGGACGGCCCACCTCAAGGCCAACTACCCGGCCGAGTACATGGCCGGGCTGCTCACCAGCGTCGGCGACGACAAGGACCGCCGGCCGGTCTACCTGGCCGAGTGCCGGCGGATGGGCATCAAGGTGCTCCCGCCGGACGTCAACGAGTCCTCCTGGGACTTCACCGCCGTCGGCACCGACATCCGCTTCGGCCTGGCCTCGGTGCGCAACGTCGGGCACAACGTCGTCGACTCGATCCGCCGGGCCCGCGAGGAGAAGGGCGCCTTCAAGGACTTCGCGGACTTCATGCGCAAGATCGACACGGTGGCCTGCAACAAGAAGGTCGTCGAGTCGCTGGCCAAGGCCGGGGCCTTCGACTCCCTCGGCCACTCCCGGCAGGGCATCGTCGCCGTCCACGCGCAGGCCGTGGACTCCGCGATGGCCCTCAAGCGCAAGGAGGCCGAGGGGCAGTTCGACCTGTTCGGCAGCTTCGGCGACGCCGGCGACGACCCCTTCAGCGGGGCGCTGGACATCGCCGTCCCCACCGCGGACTGGTCGAAGTCCGAGCGGCTGGTGTTCGAGCGCGACATGCTCGGCCTCTACGTCTCCGACCACCCGCTGCACGGCGTGGAGCACGTGCTCGCCGCGAACGCCGACACCCCGATCGTCGAGATCAACGCCGGCGGCGTCGAGGACGGCGCCAACGTCACCATCGCCGGGATCCTGACGTCGGTCGCCCCGCGGACCAACAAGCAGGGCGCGCCCTGGGCCATCGCCACGGTCGAGGACCTCGAGTCCGGCATCGAGGTGCTGTTCTTCCCCAAGACCTGGGCGGAGGTCTCCGAGAAGGTCGTCCGCGACCAGATCGTCGTGGTCAAGGGCCGGATCAGCCGGCGCGACGACCAGCCGTCGCTGTTCGGCTCCGAGGTCACCATCCCCGAGCTCACCGAGGGCGCCCGCGGCCCGGTGCTGGTGTCCATGGCCGCCGCCCGCTGCACCCCGCCGGTCGTCGAGCGGCTGCGCGAGGTCCTCGGCAGCCACCCGGGCACCACCGAGGTCCAGCTGAAGCTGGTCAACGGCAGCCGGGAGACCGTGCTGCGGCTGGACCAGGGTCTGCGGGTGCGCCCGAGCACCGCGCTCATGGGCGACATCAAGGCGCTGCTGGGCCCGACCAGCGTCGCCCTGCTGTAGCCGGGGCCGCCTCCCACCGGGCGCGGCCCCGGTGGCGGTGGGTGAGGCCGGCCGCCCGCCGGGGTTCACTGGGTCCGTGGACAGCACCCCCGCACCCGCCCCCCCGGGGCCGCCGCCCGCCCTCCCGGCCCGGTGGGCCGAGGGACACCGGTGGCCCGGGCGCGCCGAGCTGCGCAGCGACCTGCCCGGCTCGCTGGTGCTCACCGGGGTGCTGCTGCTGGCCGGTGTCCCGGCCGGACTGCTGTGGTGGGCGCTGGCGCCGCGGGCCACCTTCGAGGTCACCGCGGACGGCCCGGTCCCCGTCGGGCGTCCGCCGACGGAGCTGCTCATCGCCGACGACGCCGTGTACACCCTCCTGCTGGCCGCCCTGGGGCTGGTCGCCGGCCTGGTGGCCTGGCGGCTGCGCCGCCGCCGCGGGGTGGCCACCCTGCTCGGTCTGGCCGCCGGGACGGCGCTGGCCGCGCTGGCCGCCTGGCAGCTCGGGGAGGTGCTGGGCGCCGGGCCCTCGGCGGCCGAGCTGGCGGAGGTGGGCGCCCGGCTGGTCACCCCGCTGCAGCTGACGTCCACCGCGGCTCTGGCGGTCGCCCCCTTCGTCGCCGTCCTGGCCTACGTGGTGGCCACGCTGCTCACCGCCGCCGAGGACCTCGACCGCCCCGATGGCGGCAGCTGGCCCTCTGCAGGGCCCCGGCGCGAGCGCGCGAGCGGCGGCGAGCAGGGGGTCCTCTAGTTGACGCTGCGCGGCCCGGCGAAGCGCTGGATCGGCGCGGGCACCGCGCCGACGGTCTCCAGCAGGGTCAGCTCCCGGCGCAGCAGCCGGGACTCCGTCTGCAGCCGGCGGCGCGTGGCGGACTCGGCGAGCAGCGTCTGCCGGTCCTCGGTGGTGAGCAGCGCCGCCGACGCGACCAGGTAGGACAGCGCCCGCGGGTCGCCGGAGACGGCGTCGAGCAGGTCGGAGGTGTCCGGCTCCTCGCCGTCGACCTCGCCGGTCAGCGCGGTCACCGCGGCGACGTAGCGGGCGAAGAGGTCGCCCACGCCGCGCACCAGCACCTCCATCGAGCCGCGGGCCACCGCGGAGACCAGGTCGTCGTGCGAGGCGTCGGCCGGCCACCCGCGCGGGGTGGCGAGCCCCTCCTGGTCGCCGGCGGCCTCCTCGGCCGCCTCCTCCTCGGCCAGCCACTCGACCTCGGCCTGCAGGTAGGGCGGGTCCTCGCCGACCAGGAGGTCCAGCAGCCGGAAGCGGTCCCCGCCGACGGTGACCACGCGGAAGCCGCCGTCGGGCTGCGGCCGCACCGTCTGCAGCCGGGCGGTGCAGCCGACGTCGTACAGGGCCTCGGCCGGGGCGACGTGCTCGACCTCCCACCCCTGGCGGATGGCGACCACGCCGAAGCACCGGGCGGTGCCCTCCGGCTGCTCCAGCAGGTCGCGCACCAGCCGCCGGTAGCGCGGCTCGAAGACCTGCAGCGGCAGCACCACCCCGGGGAACAGCGGCGTCCCCAGCGGGAACAGCGGGATGACGTCCACGGCAGGCGAGCCTACGGGTGGCCGGCCCCTCCCGACCGGGCAGCACGCGGGCCCCGTGGGCCCGGGCGGCTACCCTGGGGTGTTCCCTCGCTCCCTCCGGAGGTACCCCGTGCTCGCCCGCATCGACCTGCGTGGATCCGCCCTGCCGGGGGTGCCTGAACTCGCCGGCCTGCTGCCCCGCGCCGCCACCGACATCGACTCGGTGCTGGCCACGGTGCGGCCGCTGTGCGAGGACGTGCGGGTGCGCGGCGCGCAGGCCGTCCGGGAGATCACCGCCCGGCTGGACGGCGTCGACGCCGAGGACTTCGCCGTCCCGGCCGACGCGATCGACGCGGCGCTGGCCGGGATCGACCCGGCCGTGCGCGCCGCGCTCGAGGAGTCCATCGCCCGCGTCCGCCGGGTGCACGCCGACCAGCGCCGCACCGACGTCACCACCGAGGTGGTGCCCGGGGGCACGGTGACCGAGCGGTGGCTGCCGGTGCGCCGGGTCGGCCTGTACGTGCCCGGCGGGCTGGCGCCGCTGGTGTCCAGCGTGGTCATGAACGTCGTCCCCGCGCAGATCGCCGGCGTGGAGTCCATCGCGGTCGCCTCCCCGCCGCAGCGCGACCACGGCGGACTGCCCGACCCCGGCGTGCTGGCCGCCTGCGCGCTGCTCGGTGTCGGCGAGGTGTACGCCGTCGGCGGGGCGCAGGCCATCGCCGTGTTCGGCTACGGCGCCGGCTCCTGCGAGCCGGTGGACCTGGTCACCGGCCCGGGCAACGTCTACGTGACAGCGGCCAAGCGGCTGCTGCGCGGCCTCATCGGCATCGACTCCGAGGCCGGCCCCACCGAGGTCGCCATCCTGGCCGACGACACCGCCGACCCGGTGCACGTCGCCGCCGACCTGGTCAGCCAGGCCGAGCACGACCCGCTGGCCGGCGCGGTGCTGGTCACCGACAGCGAGGCGCTCGCCGACGCCGTCCTGGACCTGGTGCCCGGCCAGGTGGCGGCCACCAAGCACTCCGACCGGATCACCACGGCGCTGGACGGCAGCCAGTCCGGCATCGTGCTGGTGGACGACGTCGACGCCGGTCTGCGCGTGGTGGACGCCTACGCCGCCGAGCACCTGGAGATCCAGACCCGGGATGCCCGCGCGGTGGCGATGCGGGTGCGCAACGCCGGCGCGGTGTTCGTCGGCGCCTGGTCGCCGGTCTCGCTGGGCGACTACATCGCCGGGTCCAACCACGTGCTGCCCACCGGCGGCTGCGCCCGGCACTCCAGCGGCCTGTCCGTGCAGTCGTTCCTGCGCGGCATCCACCTCGTCGAGTACGACGAGCAGGCCCTGGCCGACGTCGCCGGGCACGTCGACGCGCTCGCGGGTGCCGAGGACCTGCCCGCCCACGCCGCCGCCGTCCGGGCCCGGCAGCACCCGTGACGGCCACCCCCCGGACGTCGCTGGAGGAGCTGCCGCTGCGGCCGGAGCTGCGCGGCCGCACGCCCTACGGCGCCCCGCAGCTGCGGGTGCGGCACCGGCTGAACACCAACGAGAACCCGCACCCGCTCCCCACCGAGCTGCTCGCCGACCTCGGCGCGGCCCTCGGGCACGCCGCGGTGGAGCTCAACCGCTACCCCGACCGGGACGCGCTGGGGCTGCGCGGGGACCTGGCGGCCTACCTGACCCGCACCAGCGGGGAGCCGGTCGGGCCGGCGCAGGTGTGGGCGGCCAACGGCTCCAACGAGGTGCTGCAGCAGGTGCTGCAGGCCTTCGGCGGCGCCGGGCGGACCGCGCTGGGCTTCACGCCGTCCTACTCGATGCACCCGATCATCTCCGCCGGCACCGGCACGGCGTGGGTCGACGGGCACCGCCGCGAGGACTTCACCATCGACCCCGCGCAGGCCGCCGCGCAGGTGCGCGAGGTGCGCCCGGACGTCGTCTTCGTGACCAGCCCGAACAACCCCACCGGCACCGCGGTCGCGCTGGAGACCATCACCGGGATCCACGACGCCACGTCCTACGGCCACGGGCGCGCCGGCGTGGTGGTCGTCGACGAGGCCTACACCGAGTTCGCCCGCACCGGCACCCGCTCGGCGCTCACCCTGCTGCCCGGCCGGCCGCGGCTGCTGGTCAGCCGCACGATGAGCAAGGCGTTCGGCATGGCGGGCCTGCGGCTCGGCTACCTGGCCGCCGACCCGGCGGTGGTCGACGCGCTGCAGCTGGTGCGGCTGCCCTACCACCTGTCCTCGCTGACCCAGGCCGCGGCGCGGACGGCGCTGGCGCACACCGACGCGCTGCTGGCCACCGTCGACGCGGTCAAGGCGCAGCGGGACCGGATCGTCGCCGCGCTGCCCGGCCTGGGGCTGACCAGCGTGCCCAGCGACGCCAACTTCGTGCTGTTCGGGCGGTTCGCCGACGCCCCCGGGGTGTGGCAGGCGCTGCTGGAGCGCGACGTCCTGGTCCGCGACGTCGGCCTGCCCGGCTGGCTGCGCGTCACGGCGGGCACACCGCAGGAGACCGACGCCTTCCTCACCGCGCTGGGTGAGGTGGCCCGCGAGCTGCACCTGGGAGGATCGGGCCCATGACCCGCACCGCACGCGTCGAGCGCGAGACGAACGAGACCAAGCTCGTCGTCGAGCTGGACCTCGACGGCACCGGCACCAGCTCGATCAGCACCGGGGTCGGGTTCTACGACCACATGCTGACCTCGCTGTCCCGGCACAGCGGCATCGACCTCACCGTGCGGGCCGACGGCGACCTGCACATCGACGCCCACCACACGGTGGAGGACGTCGCCATCGCCCTCGGCCAGGCCTTCGCCCAGGCGCTCGGCGACAAGCGGGGCATCACCCGCTACGGCGACGCCACCATCCCGATGGACGAGGTGCTCGCGCAGGCCGCCGTCGACCTGTCCGGCCGGCCGTACGTCGTGCACGCCGAGCCCGAGGGCATGACGCCGGTGATCGGGCCGGACTACCCGACGTCGCTCACCCGGCACGTGTTCGAGTCCTTCGCGTTCAACGCCCGGATCAGCCTGCACGTGCGGGTGCTCCACGCCGGCCGCGACGCCCACCACATCGTGGAGTGCCAGTTCAAGGCGCTGGCGCGGGCGCTGCGGGCCGCGGTCGCGATCGACCCGCGGGTGACCGACGTGCCGTCCACCAAGGGCGCGCTGTAGCGCCATGCCCCCCGCTCCGGTGCCTCGCACCACCTCGCTCCGGTGCCTCGCGTGAGTTACGGCGCCGGCCTGCTCATCCTCGGCGGCTTCCTGCTCGGCGGGGCCTGGAGCATCTGGAAGGCCGACCACGACACCCGGGGCCGCACCGGCCCGCAGGTCGTCTTCGCCGTCCTGCTGCTGATCGCGGCCGTGCTGGCCACCGCGTCCGGGGTGCTGCGCCTGGTGTGAGCGCCGGCGCCCGACCGCGGTCAGGACCGTCGGTGCGCGGCGGCCGCGACGCCGAGCGCGCCGAGCACCGCGGCCAGGCCGGGGACGCAGCGGCCAGCCCCCACACCGCGGCTGCCGGGTAGGCGGCCGACACCGGCAGGTGTCGCGCGACGGTCGCCGCATCGCGCCGGTGAGGCCGGCAGCAGCAGGTCGGAGCGCCGCGACGGCCGCGGCGTGGTGGCTGGTCGTCGGCGGGGTCACGCGGCGGTGGTCAGGGGTGGTCCGGTGCTGCCCGGACCGGTGGGGATCCGGGTGCCGTCGGGGCGCCAGGTGTGCCACCGGCCGTCGGGTCGTCGCTCGACGCGGAAGCCGTGGTGGACCTCGGTGCGGTGCCGTTCGCACAGCAGCGCGGAGTTGGCCAGCGAGGTGTCCCCGCCGTCGATCCAGGCCGGTACGCGGTGCACGTCGCACCATGCGGTCGGCGCCTGGCAGCCGGTGAACACACGACCCTGGTCGCGGACCTCCACGGCCCGGCGCAGGTGGGCGGGGACCAGCCGGTGGGTGCGGCCGTGGTCCAGCGGGGTGCCGTCCGGGCCCAGCACGATCCTCGTGACCGCGCCGTCGCAGGCCAGCGGGCGCGGGCGGCGGAGATCAGCGCCCCGGAGCCGCGGCCGCTCCAGCAGCGCCGGGCCGAACAGCGGGGCGAGGTCCTCCGCGGCCAGGGCGTCCAGCGCGTCCGACGAGCCGTCCACCACACCGCCCACCGGCTCGATCACGTGTTCGAGGTCTACCGCGACACGGCATCGTGAACAACGTGAATCCCCAGCTCAGGCGCGTGTCCACAGATTTCGCGCCGGGCTGGGCGGGGACGCCGACACGCCCGCGACGGGTGCGACGCCCGCCACCCCCGCTCGCGGGAATCCCGTCCAGGGCGCGACCGCTCCCACGTACCGTGGCAGGCGTGAAGAAGGTGGCCGTCCTCGACTACGGCTCGGGCAACCTCCGCTCGGCCGAACGCGCGCTGACCCGGGTCGGGGCCGACGTCACGGTGACCGCCGACCCGAGGGTAGCGCTGGACGCCGACGGGCTCGTCGTCCCCGGGGTCGGCGCCTTCGCCGCCTGCATGGCGGGCCTCAGGGCCGTCGACGGGCCGCGCGTGATCGGCCGGCGGCTGGCCGGCGGCCGGCCGGTGCTGGGCGTCTGCGTGGGCATGCAGGTCCTCTTCGAGCGCGGCGTCGAGCACGGCCACGACGCCGAGGGCTGCGGGGAGTGGCCGGGCACCGTCGAGCAGCTCGAGGCCCCGGTGCTGCCGCACATGGGCTGGAACACCGTGCAGGCGCCGGAGGACACGGTGCTGTTCGGTGGGCTCGAGGGGCAGCGCTTCTACTTCGTGCACTCCTACGGCGTGCGCGACTTCCCGCTCGGCTCGGGGGGCGTCCCCTCGCCGCTGGCGCCGCCGCTGGTGACCTGGGCCGAGCACGGCGACCGGTTCGTCGCGGGGGTCGAGAACGGCGCGCTGTCGGCCACCCAGTTCCACCCGGAGAAGTCCGGGGACGCCGGCGCCCAGCTGCTCGCCAACTGGCTCGGCACGCTGGACTGAGTCACTGCAGAGGGAACGGCGGCTGCACCCACCAGGGCGCGTCGACCACCTCGACCCGCGCCACCCACTTGACCCACCAGAAGCCCCGCCGTCCCGGAGCCACCAGCCGCACCGGCGCCCCGTGCCCGGCCGACAGCGGCCGGCCCGCGGCGGACACCGCCAGCAGCAGGCCGCCGGCGTCGGCCAGCGGCAGCCGGCGCCGGTAGCCGGTCACCGAGACGACGTCGACGCTGCCGTCGGCCGGGAGGCCGGGTCCGAGCAGGGCGAGCAGCCGGTCGAGGCGGACGCCGCCCCAGTCCTGCGCGGCGTACCAGCCGCCGGTGCAGTCGAGGACCGCCCGGACGGTGTCCCCGCGGTCGAGGTCGGCGACCGGCACCCGCAGCCGCCGGCCGGCGGCCACCACCTCGACCGTCCCGGCGGCAGCGGGAGGCGCGGTGTCGGTGAACCACTGCGTGATCGGCATCGCGGCCGGGTCGTCGGTGCCCCTGTCGAAGGAGCCGGTGGCCCGCCGCTGCGCGCCCGGCGCGCCGGTCAGCCGCAGCAGCCCCTCGCCGGCGCCCCACAGCGCCGCCGCGCCCGCCGCCAGCGCGCCGGCCTGCAGCAGGCCGCGGCGGTGCAGATCGGTGGCCCGCGGCCGCTGCCGGCGTCCCCACGCGTGGACGGCGACCAGCGCCCCGGTGGCCACGCCCAGGGCGACGTGCAGGTGCAGCACCGGCACCCCGGCCGACCACGGCCACGGCCCGGTCACCCCGGCCGCGTGCAGGACGCCGGTGAGCAGCGTCAGCAGGGTGGCGACGCCCAGGGCGAGCCCGCCGCTGCCCACCGGGCGCCGGTGCCACGCCCGCCGCACCACCACGGCCTTCCACGGCACGAGCAGCAGCAGCCCGAGCCCGGCCGCGCCGTGCGCGGCGACCACCAGCCGCGCCGGCCCGGGGGACCCGACCGCGAAGGCCAGCACCCCGGTGCCCCCGGCGAGCAGCAGCAGGCCGAGCAGCCCGACGTTGGTCCGCCGGCCGGCCCGGCGGGGGAGCAGCACGGCCACGCCCCCGAGTGTGCGTCAGCTGCGCAGGTAGGAGGCCCCGTTGACGTCGATGATCGTCCCGGTGGAGAACCGCGCGCCCGGGGAGGCCAGCCACAGCACCGCCGAGGCCACCTCCTCGGGGCGGGCCACCCGGCCGTAGGGCGACTGCGCGCGGACGGCGTCCCCGCCCGGCCCGTCGAGCACCTCGCGGGCCATCTCGGTCTGCACGAAGCCCGGCGCGACGGTGCCCACGGAGATGCCGTGCGGGGCCAGCGCCAGCGCCATGGACTGGCCGAAGGCGTTCAGGCCGGCCTTGGAGGCGCCGTAGGCCGGGGTGTCCGGCTCGCCGCGGAACGCCCCCCGGCTCGAGACGTTGACCACCGCGCCCCCGCCCGCGGCGAGCAGGTGCGGGACGGCGCGGAAGGTGGCGTTGGCCGCGCCGAGCAGGTTGACCGCCAGCGTCCGCGACCACGCCGCCTGCCACTCCTCGTAGGAGACCGACAGCGGCGGGTGGGCGGTGAACACCCCGGCGTTGTTGACCAGCACGTGCAGCCCGCCCAGCGCCGCGGCGGCGTCGTCCACCATGCGGCCCACCGCGTCGGCGTCGGCCAGGTCAGCCTGCACGAGCACGTGCCCCTCGCCGGGCAGCCCGGCCAGCACCGCCTCCGCGCGGTCCCGCGAGGTACCCCAGTGGACGGCCACCCGGTCGCCGGCGGCGGCGAAGGCGGAGGCGACGGCGCGGCCGATGCCGCGGGAGGCGCCGGTCACGAGGACGGCGCGGGAGTCCGGTGTGCTGGTCACGGCTGTGCAGTCAACCAGCGGGCAGTCGACGAGCCACCCACGGCGGCGGGCCGACCAGGTCCGCGACGTTCCGAGTCCCGCGGCTCAGACCTCGTCGGCCTCCCGCTCGGTGCGACCGCGCACCCTCGCCCGCCGCTCCTCGGCCTTCGCCCGGACCTCGTCGGCCGCGGTCTCGGCCCGCCTCCGAGCCGCGACGTGCGCCTCCTGCACCCGGTCCGCCGCCGCGTCCCGGGCCTCCTCGACCGAGGCGTCTGCGCCAGCCACCGCTGGAGCGCGCGCCTCGGCCACCGCCCGGGGCACGACCCACGTGGCGCCCGCCTTCACGCCGCCGAGACGGCCGGCATCCAGCAGCTGCCGGACACGAGCTGCGCTGACGCCCATCACCTCGGCCGCCTCGGTCACGCTGAGCAGATCGGGCATGCGCTGCAGCCCGTACCGCTCGTCGAAGTCCGGCGTGGGCAGGACGTCGGCACCGATGATGTCGAGGCCCACCTCGGCGGCGGCCGCCTCGACGATGGCGAGGCCGGTGACCACGGCCTGGCGCAGCGTCTCGGCCGGGTAGGTGATGATCACGTCGAGGCGGCCGGCGTGCCCGCCGACGGCGACGTGGTAGTCGGCGAGCCGGTCCATCAACCGGTCGACGAGCTCCTCGGGCGGGTTGCCGCGCCAGGTGGTCAGGAACGTGCCGTTGTAGCTGGTCATGGTTTGTCCTCCTGGTGGTCCAGGTGAGGAGGATGAGTCCGGCCGGAGCCGGGGGTCGGTGATCCGGCAGGACGGCCCGGCCTCGCCAGGGCCCCGGCGGACTGGTCGGACCTCCCTCACCTCCGTCGTCCTCCTCTTCAGTGAGAGAGTTCCACCCATCGGGTTGCGCTCCCGTGAGGAGCGGTCGCCGACACGAACAGGCCGCGTGACCACAGCCGTCCGCCTCGATGCCGACGTCGAGACGGACCTGACGTGCGCCACCACCTACCTCCGCTCGGCGCTCGCCCGGCAGGACGTGAGGCGTGTGCTGCGACTACGCGCACGGCGACGAACTGCTCGACGAGCAGGAGCAGCTGACCAGCCGATGACCGGGTCCCTCGTCCACTTCATCGGCCTGCGGTGGTTGCCGGCCGTCGGCCGGACCGTCGCCGCGCACGGCGGCCTCACCACCGGGCCGAGGCTACGTGCGACGCCGGCGACGCTGGCACAGCCGCCGACGCAAGCGGTCCTGATGCCGACGCGCGCAACGCTCCGCTGCCCCGTCCTGCGAACGGCGGGACCTCGGTACTGGCAGCTGCCCGGCCTGCCGACGCGACACCGGTCGTGACCGAGGCACCGCTGCGCAACGCGGCTACAGGGGGCAACACCGCAACCGCTCCCGTCCCGAGGCCCTCGGCCGCGACCGCGTGTGCGTCCTGGGCGCTCACAGCGCCACCAGCCCCCGCACCAGCGTGGCCACCCCGCCGGCCAGCGCGACGACGATCACCAGCTGCAGGCCCCGGGCCGCGCCCAGGCGGCGGCTCAGCAGCTCGCCAGCGGCCAGGCCGGTGACCAGCGCGACCCCGCTGACCACCCACACCGTGGCGGCCAGCGGCGGGAGGCCCTTGCCGGCCAGCGACGCCACGTTGAGCACCAGCAGGGTGGCCTGCGCGGTCGGGATGAACACCGGCAGCGGCCAGCGCCGGGACACCGCGTAGGCGGTGACCATCGGGCCGCCGACCCCAGCGGTGACGTTCATGAACCCGGCCAGCGCGCCGGCCACCACGGCGGACCCGCGGCCGGTCAGCAGCGCCCGGTTGCGGCCCACCGCGACGACCGCGACGGCGGCCACGGACATCAGGCCGACGGCGACCAGCAGCGGCCCCTCCGGCAGGGTCCGCACGACGTAGACCCCCAGCGGGACGGCCAGCAGGGCGGGCACCGCGAGGACGGCGACCTCCCGCCACAGCGTGCGCCGTCCGGTGCGGACCAGCACCAGCGCGCACAGCGACGCGGACAGCACGTTGGACAGCGAGACGCCGACCGCCGGCCCGGTCAGCAGCACCAGGAAGGGGGCGGCCACCAGCGCGAACCCCAGGCCGGTGGCCCGCTGGGTGAGCGCGCCCAGCAGCACCATGGTGGCCAGCAGCACCGTCCCGAGGGCGCTCACCAGCGCCCGCGGTGCACGACCTCGTCGACACCCCGCCGTCCGCGTCGCAGGGACGGCGACCGGCGGTCGTCCGCGCCCGGGTAGCCCACCGTGACCAGGCCCACCGGGCGGTGCGTGTCCGGGACGCCGAACGCCGCACGCAGGGCGTCCACCCGGTCCCCGGGAACGCCGGAGAAGCAGGCCCCCAGCCCCTCGTCGACCGCCGTCAGCAGCATGAGCAGCGCGGCCATCCCGGCGTCGACGTCCCAGTAGGGGACCGGCCAGCGGGCGGCGACGCTGGCGGGGTCCCGCTCGGTCCAGCCCTTGTCCGGCTCGGCGTACCGCTCCAGGTAGGCCGCCTGGGACGACAGCGGCAGGACCAGCAGCGGCGCGCGGCGCATCCGGGTGAGCCAGCCGTCCGGGGTGCCCGGCGACGTGGTCACCGACCAGAACAGGTCCCGGTCGGCGGGGTCCTCCAGCACCAGGAACGCCCAGCCCTGGGTGAACCCTGCCGAGGGCGCCCGCAGCGCGTGCTCCAGCAGCCGCTCGCGGACCTCCGCCGGCACCGGCCGGTCCGCGTCGTAGTCGCGCACCATGCGCCGCCGGCGGACGACGTCGGAGAACTCCACCCCGCCACCCTGTCACCCCGCGGCCGGGGCCCCGGGTCAGGCCGATCGGCCCAGCCGGGCCAGGACGCGGGTCTGCCGGTGGGCGTCCGCCGGCGGGTCCACGGCCGGCCGGCAGATGCCGCCCATGTGCAGGGCCGGGCGGGAGCCGTCGCCGCCGGCCGCGACGCGGTCCAGCTCCTCGTCGGTGAGCCGGTCGTCGGCGCGGACCGCGCGGGCCACGTCCCAGCGGTGCACCAGCACCTCCCGGACGTGGGACTGCACGAGCGCGGCACCCACGGTGGTCGGCCCGGAGAACCCGTCGAACGGCCGCGCGGGCACGGTGTCGTCGGACAGGGCCGTGGCCACCCGGGCCGCGTGCGCCCGCCAGGCGGCGGCCGGGTCGGCCGCCACGTCGGGTGCCCCGCCCAGGTCCCCGCCGTGGCTCCCGAGGAACTCCCGCTGCGTGCCGATCGGGTGCCCGACGACGTCGGCGGCCGACCACCCCGCGCAGGGCGACGGGCTCGTCCAGCGCCCGGCCGGCACGGCCGCCGACCGGCACGCGACGGCCACGCACGCCGCCGCGGCCGCCTTCGGCGACGCGCTGCGCCCGTTCCTCCCGGTCGACGCCGAGGGCGACCTGGTCGACCGGGTGGTGGCCTCCGCGAGGAGCACCCCGAGGTGACCCGGGTGGCCCAGGTCTGCGAGGGGTCCGGCCCGTCCGAGCGGGCGCTGCAGCGGCTGGCCGCCCGCCGGCTCGGGCTGACCCCGGAGTGGCCCGTGCAGCGCCGGCGGCTGCAGGAGGCCGCCGAGCGGCTGCGCAGCCCGCCGTCCGGCATCGGCGAGGTGGCGGCGGCGCTCGGCTACGCCGACCAGGCGCACCTCACCCGCGACTTCGCCCGCGTGACCGGCACCACGCCCGGCCGCTTCGCCGCCCGGCACGCCCCCGGGGCCGGTGCGGGCACTCCCTAGGCTGTCGGCCGTGCCGAGACTGCAGCTGCTGCCCGCCGTCGACGTCGCCGACGGCCGGGCCGTCCGCCTCGTGCAGGGGGAGGCCGGCAGCGAGACCTCCTACGGCGACCCGCTGGACGCCGCCCTGCAGTGGCAGTCCGACGGCGCGGAGTGGGTGCACCTGGTCGACCTCGACGCCGCATTCGGCCGGGGCAGCAACCGCGAGCTGCTGGCCCGGGTGGTCGGCGAGCTGGACGTCGACGTGGAGCTGTCCGGCGGCATCCGGGACGACGACTCGCTGGCCGCCGCGCTGGCCACCGGCTGCCGCCGGGTGAACCTCGGCACGGCGGCGCTGGAGTCGCCCGAGTGGTGCGCCCGGGCGATCGCCGAGCACGGGGACCGGATCGCCGTGGGCCTCGACGTCCGCGGCACCCGGCTGGCCGCCCGCGGCTGGACGAAGGAGGGCGGCGAGCTCTACGAGACCCTGGCCCGCCTGGACGCCGAGGGCTGCGCCCGCTACGTGGTCACCGACATCACCAAGGACGGCACGCTCCGCGGCCCCAACCTCGACCTGCTGCGCGAGGTCTGCGCGGCCACGCCGAAGCCGGTCGTCGCCTCGGGCGGGGTCAGCTCGCTCGACGACCTCCGCGCGCTCGCCGGCCTGACCGCGGTCGGCGTCGAGGGCGCGATCGTCGGCAAGGCCCTCTACGCGGGCGCGTTCACGCTGCCCGACGCGCTGCGGGTCACCGGGGAGGCGGCGTGAGCGGGCTCGCGGGCCCACCCGGGGGCGGAGCCGTCGTCCGGTTCGGCTCCGACGCCCCGTGGGAGGCGGTGGTCGGCTACAGCCGGGTCGTCGTGCACGGCGACATGGCCTGGGTGAGCGGCACGACGGCCACCGTCGACGGCGCCGTCGCCCACCCCGGGGACGCCGGCGCGCAGACCCGCCAGGCGCTGGCGACCGTGCAGCGGGCCCTGGAGCGGGCCGGGTTCACCCTCGCCGACGTCGTCCGCACCCGGCTGTACGTCACCGACATCGCCCGCTGGGAGGAGGTCGGCCGCGCCCACGGCGAGGTGTTCGGCGACATCCGGCCGGCCACCTCCTTGGTGCAGGTCGCGGCCCTGATCGACCCGGCCATGCTGGTCGAGGTGGAGGCCGACGCGGTGCGGCGGACCCCCGCATGAGCCTCGCGGTCCGCGTGGTCCCCTGCCTGGACGTGGACGCCGGCCGGGTGGTCAAGGGCGTGAACTTCGTCGACCTCCGGGACGCCGGCGACCCGGTGGAGATGGCCCGCGTCTACGACGCCGAGGGCGCCGACGAGCTGACCTTCCTCGACATCACGGCCAGCTCCGGCGACCGGGAGACCACCTACGACGTCGTCCGCCGGACCGCGGAGAGCGTGTTCATCCCGCTCACCGTCGGCGGCGGCGTGCGGTCGGTGCAGGACGTCGACCGGCTGCTGCGCGCCGGCGCGGACAAGGTCGCGGTCAACACCGCCGCGGTGGCGCGCCCGGAGCTGATCGCCGAGATCGCCGACCGCTTCGGCAACCAGGTGCTGGTGCTCAGCCTGGACGCCCGGCGCACCCGTGACGGCGCGGTCACCGACTCCGGCTTCGAGATCACCACGCACGGCGGGCGCCGCGGCACCGGCCGGGACGCCGTGGAGTGGGTGGTGCGGGCCGCGGAGCTCGGCGCCGGCGAGGTGCTGCTCAACTCCATGGACGCCGACGGCACCGAGGCCGGCTTCGACCTGGAGCTGATCCGCAGCGTGCGCCGCGAGGTCAGCGTGCCGGTCATCGCCAGCGGCGGGGCGGGGGAGACCGCGCACTTCCCGCCCGCGGTCGAGGCCGGAGCCGACGCGGTGCTGGCCGCCACCGTCTTCCACTTCGGCAAGCTGCGCATCGGCGACGTCAAGGACGCGCTGGCCGACGCCGGCGTCCCGGTGCGCCGGGAGGCCGACCACCCCCAGGGGTGACGGCTCAGCCGACGGCGACGCGCGCCACCTCGCGCCGGCCGGCGGCCCACAGGAGCAGCTCCAGCGGCTCGCCGGTCACCACCGTCTCCGGGGTCCCGCTGCCGGAGCGCTCCTCCGCGCCGGGCACGTCCCCGCGGCGCAGCACCAGCGCGCCGGGCACCGAGCCTGCGGCCAGCCGGCCGAAGAACACCGCGTTGCCCCACAGCCGGTCCTGCGCCTCCCGCGGCAGCGTCCGCGGCGCCCAGCCGGGCTGCGCGCGCCGGACGTCCTCGTGGTGGATGGCGTACTCGGCGGTGTCGACCAGCGCGGCCACCGGCGGCCAGGCGGTCGGCAGCCAGCGCGGCGGCCCCGAGCGCACCCGGACGACCAGGTCGGCGTAGCCGGTGGAGGCGCGCAGCCGGTCCTCCACCGCGTGCGACCAGGCCGCCAGCGGCCGGCCGACCCGCGTGGCCTCCAGTGCCAGGCCGGGCGCTGTGTCCGGGCGGCGGTCCCGGGTGACGAGGTGCGCGGCCAGGTGGGCGGTCGTCCAGCCCGCGCAGCACGTCGGCGCGTCCGGCCCGAGCTCCTCGAGGAGGTCGGCGAGCGCCGCGCGCTCGCTCGCGGCCAGCGTCCGGGAAGAGGGGGTCACCGCCCGGGGTTACCGATCGCGCGACCCCCGGAAACGGCAGGACGTCCTTAGCCCGCCTAAGTACAGTCGACGGGGCCGCCCCCGCACCACCCCCGAGGAGACCCGTGCCCACCCGCCGAGACGCCGTCGTCCGGCGAGGGATGCGCCACGTCGGGCGCGCGATCGTCGAGCAGCCGGGCATGTTCACCCTGGCCCTCGTGGCCAGCAGCCTCTACGGCGCCATGACCGTGGCCAGCGCCTACGTGCTGGGCGAGGTCGTCGACCGGGTCGTCCTGCCGGCGCTGGCCGACGGCGTCACCTCCACCGGCGCCCTCACCCTGGCCGCGGCCGCGATCCTCGGCGTCGCCGTCCTGAAGATCCTCGGCATCCTGGGCCGGCGGCTGTTCGCCGGCGTCATGAGCTACCGGCTGCAGGCCGAGTACCGCCGCCGGGTCACCGGCCAGTACCTGCGGCTGCCGCTGTCCTGGCACCAGCGCCACCCCACCGGGCAGCTGCTGTCCAACGCGAACTCCGACGTCGAGGCGGCCTGGTTCTTCGTCGCGCCACTGCCCTTCGCCTGCGGCGCAGTGGTGATGATCGGCATCACCGTGGTCGCGCTGGTGGCCACCGACCCGCTGCTCGCGCTGGTCGGCATGGTGGTCTTCCCGCTGGTGTTCGTGCTCAACGCGGTCTACTCGCAGGCCATGAGCCCGCGGATGCAGCGGGCCCAGCAGCTGCGCGCCGAGGTCAGCGAGATCGCCCACGAGAGCTTCGACGCCGCCCTGGTCGTCAAGACCCTCGGCCGGGAGGACGTCGAGACCCGCCGCTTCACCGGCCGCGCCGAGGAGCTGCGCGACGGGCTGATCGCCGTGGGCCGGGTGCGCGGGCTGTTCGACCCGCTGATGGAGGCGCTGCCCAACCTCGGCACGCTGGCCGTGCTGCTCATCGGTGCCACCCGCGTCGCCGAGGGCGCCACCGACGCCGGCGACCTGGTGTCCATCGCCTACCTGTTCACCCTGCTCGCCCTGCCGATCCGCGCCATCGGCTGGGTGCTGGCCGACCTGCCGCGCGCGCTGGCCGGCTTCGACCGGGTCACGCCGGTCCTGGACGCGACCGGCGAGACACCGCACGGCGCGCAGGCGGCGGTCACCGGCGCCGCCGGCGCCGGCCTGGGGCTGCGCGGCGTCGACTACGGCTTCGAGGGGGCGGCGCGGGCCACGCTGAGCGGTGTCACCTTCGACGTCGCCCCGGGCAGCACGGTCGCCGTCGTCGGGCCCACCGGGTCGGGCAAGTCCACGCTGGCCGGGCTGCTGGTCCGCCTCGTCGACCCGGCCACCGGCGAGGTGCTCCTGGACGGCGTGGACCTGCGCGCGCTGCGGGAGGGCGAGGTCAGCACCCAGGCGGCGTTCGTCCCGCAGGGGACCTTCCTGTTCGACGACACCGTGCGCGGCAACGTCACCCTCGGCGCGGACCTCCCCGACGAGCAGGTGTGGGCGGCGCTGGCCACCGCCGCCGCCGACGACTTCGTCCGCCGGCTGCCCGACGGCCTGGACACCCGGGTGGGCGAGCGCGGCGCCACGCTGTCCGGCGGGCAGCGGCAGCGGGTCGCGCTGGCCCGCGCGGTGGTCCGCCGTCCCCGGCTGCTCGTGCTCGACGACGCCACGAGCGCCGTCGACCCGGCCGTCGAGGCCCGCATCCTGGACGCCCTGCGCGGCGCCGAGCGGCCCTCGACCGTGGTCGTGGTCGCCTACCGGCAGGCCACCATCGCGCTGGCCGACGAGGTCGTGTGGCTGGTGGGCGGCCGGGTGCTCGCCCGCGGCAGCCACGAGCAGCTGCTGGCCGAGGTGCCCGGGTACGCGGCGCTCGTGCGCGCCTACGCGCAGACGGAGGTCGCCGCGTGAGCACCGCCGCGACCGCCCTCGACGAGCGGCACCGCGAGGAGGGCGCCTTCGCCACCCTGCGCCGGGGCCTGGCGATGATGCCGGAGTTCCGCCGCGGCCTGCCGGTGACCTTCGCCCTCGCGCTGGCGGCCACCGCCGGGCGGGTGGTCGTCCCGATCGCCGTCCAGCAGGTCATCGACCGCGGCCTGGCCGGCCCCGGCGGCCCGGACGCGGAGTTCGTCCGCACCGTGGTGCTGGTCTGCGCCGGCGTCGTCCTGCTCAACGTGCTGGCCGTCTACCGGATGAACGTCCGGCTGTTCCGGACGACGGAGACCGCGCTGGCCGGGCTGCGCACCCGGGCCTTCCGGCACGTGCACGACCTGTCGGTGCTGCACCAGCAGGGCCAGCGCCGCGGCTCGCTGGTCTCCCGGGTCACCAGCGACGTCGACCAGCTGTCCACGTTCATGCAGTGGGGCGGCGTGCTCGGCGTGATCAGCCTCGGGCAGCTGCTCGTGGCCACGGTGGTCATGGCCGTCTACTCCTGGCAGCTCACCCTCGTCGTCCTGGCGTGCTTCCTGCCCCTGGCCGCCGCCGTCCGGTACCTCGCCGCGCGGCTGGCGGTCGCCTACGGCGTGGTGCGCGAGCGGGTCGGCGACGTGCTGGCCGCGGTGTCCGAGGCCGTCGTCGGCGCCCCCACGGTGCGCGCCTACGGCATCCGGGAGCGCACCGCCGCCCGCCTGGACCGCGCCATCCAGCGGCACTACCGGGCCCAGGTGAAGGCCCAGCAGGTCACGGCCGCGGTGTTCGTCAGCGGCGAGTTCGTCGCCGCCGTCGCCAACGTCGCCGTGGTGGTCGCCGGCGTCCTGCTCGGCCTGGACGGCGACATCACGGCGGGCACCCTGGTCGCCTTCCTCTTCCTCGTCACGCTGTTCGTCGCGCCGGTGCAGATCGCCACCGAGGTGCTCAACGAGGGGCAGAACGCGATCGCCGGGTTCCGCCGGGTGCTCGACGTGCTGGAGACCGCGCCGGACGTGCGCGACCCCGCCGTCGCCGGCCCCGGGGAGGCCCGGCAGCTGCCGCACGCGCCGCTCGGGGTGCGTTTCGAGCACGTCAGCTTCCGCTACGCGCCGGGGGCGCGGCCCGCCCTGGAGGACGTCGACCTGGAGATCGCGCCGCGCCGCCGCGTCGCGGTCGTCGGCGAGACCGGGTCGGGCAAGACGACGTTCGCCAAGCTGGTCACCCGGCTCATGGACCCCACCGAGGGCCGGGTGCTGCTCGGCGACGACGACGCCGGCTGGGTGCCGCTGGACCGGGTCGCCTTCGCCTCGCTGCGCCAGCGGGTGGTGATGGTGCCCCAGGACGGCTTCCTGTTCGACGCCACCGTCGCCGACAACGTGCGCTACGGGCGCCCCGGCACCACCGACGCCGAGGTGCGCACCGCCCTGGAGGAGCTGGGCCTGGGCGACTGGGTGGCCGGGCTGCCCGAGGGCGTGGCCACCCGGGTCGGCCAGCGGGGGGACTCGCTGTCGGCGGGGGAGCGGCAGCTGGTCGCCGTCGCCCGCGCCTACGTCGCCGACCCCGACCTGCTGGTGCTCGACGAGGCCACCAGCGCCGTCGACCCGGCCACCGAGCGCCGGCTCACCCACGCCCTCGACCGGCTGACCGACGGCCGGACGACGCTGACCATCGCCCACCGGCTGTCCACCGCCGAGCGGGCCGACGAGGTGCTCGTCGTCGACGCCGGCCGGGTGGTGCAGCGCGGCACGCACGCCGACCTGGTCGACGCCGTCGGGCCCTATGCCCGGCTGCACGCCTCCTGGCGCCGCTCCTCGGCGGGGGAGCCCGCGCCCACGGCCTGACCTGCCGTCGTCGCGTCGCCGTCTCCGGGGCCTAGCCTGCGCAGGTGGCTCCACCCCGCGGGCGCGACCGCGCTCCCGACCTGCCCCCGTCGGACGCGAGCACGCCGCCGTCCGCGGTCGCCGCCGCGGCGCTGGGCGTCGTCGGGGCGCTCCCGACCGGCTTCCTCGCCGTCGTCGCGGTCGCCCTCGGCGGGGTGACCGCGGACGCCGGGTCCGACCCGTGGGCCTACCTGCTCGTCGTCGTGCCGCTGGTCCAGGTGTCGGCCGCCGCCTGGCTGCTGGCCCGCCGCGGCTGGCTGCCGACGGTGCTCGCCCTGGTCCCGGTCGCGGTGCTGGCCGGCGTGGTGGTCTGGACGGCCGCCCGCACCGAGGAGGCCGGGAACCCGGCCCTGCCGCTGCTGCTCCTGCTCGCCCCGGGCCTGGCCGCGGCGCTGGCGGCCACCCCGCGGGTGCGCCGGTGGGTGCGGGGACGGCCCGGCCGCGGCCGCTGACGTCCGGCCCGCGCGGCGCCGGCCGACCTACGCTGCCGGGCATGGCGAACCCCGCCCCGCGCAACCGGGCGGCCGCTGCCCGTCCCGTTCGCCGCCGCCGTCCTGGTTGCCGCCGAGTACCTGTGGCTGGGCTGGCTGCTGCGCGCCCCGGGGGTGGCCCCGGTCGGGTCGGCCGTCCCGGTGGCCCTGGCGGTCGTCGCGCTGGCCGGCGCGCTGGGCCTCGGCGCGGTCACCGGCCAGCAGCTGGTGCTGCTCGTCGGGCCGGCCGGCTGCCTGGCGCCGGCCACCCGCCGCCCGGTGCGCGCCTGGACCCGACCCGCCCGGGCGACGCCCGCCGCGGACCGGGGCCGCTCCACGCAGCGCACCGGCTAGCGTGCTCTGCGTGACGGACACCGACGTCGTCGTGGTCGGGGCGGGGCTGGCCGGGCTGGTCGCCGCCGCGGAGCTGGCCGACGCCGGCCGGCGGGTGGTCCTGCTCGACCAGGAGCCCGAGCAGTCCCTCGGCGGGCAGGCGTGGTGGTCCTTCGGCGGGCTGTTCCTCGTCGACTCGCCCGAGCAGCGCCGGCTGCGGGTCCGCGACTCCCTGGAGCTCGCCCGGCAGGACTGGGCCGGCACCGCGTCCTTCGACCGGCCGGAGGACCACTGGCCGCGGGCGTGGGCCGAGGCCTACCTCCAGTTCGCCGCGGGGGAGAAGCGGGCCTGGCTGCGCGAGCAGGGCATCGGGCTGTTCCCGGTGGTCGGCTGGGCCGAGCGCGGCGGCTACACCGCCACCGGCCACGGCAATTCGGTGCCCCGCTTCCACATCGTCTGGGGCACCGGGCCCGGCATCGTCGCGCCGTTCGAACGCCGCGTGCGGGCCGCCGCCGAGCGGGGCGTGCTGCAGCTGCGGTTCCGCCACCGCGTCGACGAGCTGGTCGTCACCGGCGGCGCGGTCACCGGCGTCCGCGGCACCGTGCTCGAGCCCAGCGACGCCCCCCGCGGCGCGGCCAGCTCCCGGACCGCCGTCGGCGACTTCGAGGTCACCGCCCAAGCCGTGGTGGTCACCTCCGGCGGCATCGGCGGAGACCACGACCTGGTCCGGCGCAACTGGCCCGCGCGGCTGGGCCCGCCGCCGCGGCGGCTGCTGTCCGGGGTGCCGGCGCACGTCGACGGCCGGATGCTGCGGGTGGCCGAGGACACCGGCGCCAGCGTGGTCAACGCCGACCGGATGTGGCACTACACCGAGGGCGTCACCAACCACTCACCGGTCTGGCAGCGGCACGGCATCCGGATCCTGCCCGGCCCCTCGTCGCTGTGGCTGGACGCCACCGGCCGGCGGCTGCCGGTGCCGCTGTTCCCCGGCTTCGACACCCTCGGCACGCTGGCCCACATCGGCCGGACCGGGCACGAGCACACCTGGTTCCTCGCCACGCACAAGATCGTGGCGAAGGAGTTCGCGCTCTCGGGCTCCGAGCAGAACCCCGACCTCACCGGCAAGGACGTCAGGCTGCTGGTCGGCCGGGTCAAGGCCGGCGTCGCCGGCCCCGTGCAGGCATTCCTGGACGACGGCGAGGACTTCGTCGTCGCGCGCACCCTGCCCGAGCTGGTCGCCGGGATGAACCGGGTCACCGGCGGCACCCCCGAACTGGCGCTGGCCGACGTCGAGCGCGAGGTCGTGGCCCGCGACCGCGAGGTCGCGCACCCCTTCACCAAGGACCTGCAGGTCACCGCGATCCGCGGCGCCCGCAACTACCTCGGCGACAAGCTGATCCGCGTGGCCCCGCCGCACCGGCTGCTCGACCCCGAGGCCGGGCCGCTGATCGCGGTCCGGCTGGGCGTGCTCACCCGCAAGACGCTCGGCGGGCTGGAGACCGACCTGTCCGGCCGGGTGCTGCGGCCCGGCGGGGAGGTCCTCCCCGGGCTCTGGGCCGCCGGTGAGGTCGCCGGCTTCGGCGGCGGCGGCATGCACGGCCACCGCTCGCTGGAGGGGACCTTCCTCGGCGGCTGCCTCTTCTCCGGCCGGGTCGCGGGCCGGGCGCTGGCGGCTGCGCTGTGACGGGCCTCGGTGGCCATCCGCTGAGCGGCGCGGTCCCGGGCCCCTGGGCGGACCCGGCCACGGAGACCGAGCCCGGCGCCCCCTACGCCGGTCCGCCGCCGACGAGGCCGCCCTGGAGCGCGGGCGCCGGCCGGCCCCACCCGGCGCCCGCGTACGGCGCCTCGCCCTGGCCCTCGCCCTGGCCCTCGCCCTGGCCCCCGCCCTGGCCCCCGCCCTGGCCGCCGGCAGCGGCCCGACCGCGGCGGCCCGGGCAGGTCGTCGCCGCGGCGGTGCTCGTCCTCGTGCAGGCCGCCGGGGTGGCGCTGGTGACCGCCTACCTGCAGCTCCTGGCGTCGGTGCTGTCCGCGGCCGTCGGCCGGCCCGGGTTCCCGGCCGGCGCTGCCGTGCTGGTCGCCGAGGCCGGCACGCTCGCCGTCGTGCAGCTGGTCTCGGTCGTCCTGCTGGTCACCGCCGGGGCTCTCGCGCTGGCGACCCGCCGTCCGGTGGCCCGCTGGTCGCTGGTCGCGGCCTCCGGCCTGCAGCTGGCCCTGGCCGCCTACTGGGCCGTGCGCCTGGTGGCCCTGCTGGACGGCGGCGCGGCCGTGCTGGCGCTCCTCGTCGTCGTCGCGGCGGCGGCCCCGGCGGCCGCGCTGGGGCTGTCGGTCGGAGCGCCGGCGCGGGCCTGGTTCGCCGGCTCGCCCACGGGGGGCGGCCCGCCGCACCGGTGACCCGGCCGGCGGCGCGCGGGTGGGACGATCGGGGGCGTGTCCGCCGCCCCCGCCGCCGAGCCCGCCCTGGACCCCGAGGTCGCCGCCCTGCTGCGCCGCGACCCCGCCGGCCTGGTCGCCGCCGTCGTCCAGCAGCACGACACCGGCGAGGTGCTCATGGTCGCCTGGATGGACGACGAGGCGCTGCGCCGCACGCTGACCACCGGCCGGGCCACCTACTGGTCGCGCAGCCGGGGCGAGTACTGGGTGAAGGGCGAGACCTCCGGGCACCGGCAGTGGGTCCGCGACGTCCGGCTGGACTGCGACGGCGACGCGCTGCTGGTCGTCGTCGACTCCGACGGCCCGGCCTGCCACACCGGCACGCGGTCCTGCTTCTCCCGCGAGCTGGGGGTCACCCGTGCGGCTCGGTGAGACCACCCCGTCGCGGGAGGACTTCGCGGCCCTCGACCAGGCGGTGGTGCCGGTCACCCGCCGGCTGCTGGCCGACGGCGAGACGGCGGTCGGCGTGTACCGCAAGCTCGCCGGCAACCGGCCCGGCACGGTATTGCTGGAGTCCGCCGAGCAGGGCAAGCAGTGGAGCCGGTACAGCTTCGTCGGGGTGCGCAGCGCCGGGGTGCTCACCGAGCGGAACGGCGCCGCGCTGTGGCTGGGCGAGCACCTGCCCGGGCTCACCGACGACCTGCCGGCCGACCCGCTGGCCGCCGTCCGCACCCTGGCCCGCCGGCTGCGCTCGCCGCGCCGCCCCGACCTGCCCCGGCTGACCGGCGGGCTGGTCGGCTACCTCGGCTACGACGTCGTCCGGCGGCTGGAGCGGCTGCCGGAGACCAGCACCGACGACCTCGGCATGCCGGAGCTGGCGCTCATGCTGGTCACCGACCTCGCCGTGCTCGACCACCACGACGGCACGGTGCTGCTCATCGCCAACGCCGTGCGCGGCGCCGGGGGCTACGACGACGCGGTCACCCGGCTGGACGCCATGGCCGCCGACCTCACCAAGGCCGGCCCGACCGGGGTGGCCGCCTTCGCCACCGCCGAGCCGCCGCCCGTGCACAGCAACACGACGCCCGGGGCCTACCGGGACGGCGTGGAACGCATCCGCGAGCACATCCGGGCCGGCGACGCCTTCCAGGTGGTGCTCGCCCAGCGCTTCGAGGTGGCCACCGGCGTCGAGGCGCTGGACCTCTATCGGGTGCTGCGGGCGACCAACCCCTCCCCGTACATGTACCTGTTGCGCTTCGCCGGCCGCGAGTCGCCGTTCGAGGTCGTCGGGTCCTCGCCGGAGGCGCTGGTGACGGTGACCGGCAGCTCGGCCGTCGTCCACCCGCCGGCCGGGACCCGCCCGCGCGGGGCGACCCCGGAGGAGGACGTGCGGCTGGCCGAGGGCCTGCTGGCCGACCCCAAGGAGCGCGCCGAGCACGTGATGCTGGTCGACCTGGCCCGCAACGACCTCGGCCGGGTGTGCGTGCCCGGCTCGGTCGAGGTGCCCGACTTCATGCGCATCGAGCACTACAGCCACGTCATGCACCTGGTGTCCACCGTGGCCGGCGAGGTCGCGCCCGAGTGGGACGCCCTCGACGTGTTCGACGCGACCTTCCCCGCCGGCACCGTGTCCGGGGCGCCCAAGCCGCGCGCGATGGAGATCATCGAGTCGCTGGAGCCCACCCGGCGGGCGCTCTACGCCGGGACGGTGGGCTACGTGGACGCCAGCGGGGACATGGACATGGCCATCGCCATCCGGACGGCGGTGCTGCACGGCGGCCGGGCCTACGTGCAGGCCGGGGCCGGGATCGTCGCCGACAGCGACCCGGCCACCGAGGAGGCCGAGACCCGCCACAAGGCCCGCGCGGTGCTCTCGGCGATCGCGACGGCGGAGGGGATGCGGGAGCTCCCGTGACGGGGACGGCCCGCCGGGAGCTCGCCGCGGCCGCCGCCGGCGCGGCGGCGGCCGGGGGCCTGGCGCTGTCCGCCGGGGGCCGGACCTGGGTGGCCGCGACCGTCACCCGCCCGGTGCCGCTGCCCCCCGTCGCCGAGCAGCTCACCGGGGCCGAACTGGCCCCGCTGGTCCCCGCCGGCGGGCTGCTGCTGCTGGCGGCCGCGGCGGCGCTGCTCGCCGTCCGCAGCGCCGGGCGGGTGCTGGTCGGCCTGCTGGCCGCGGTCACCGGCGGCGTGCTGGGCTGGTCGGGCCTGCGCACGCTGCTCACCGACGCGGGCGCCACGGCCGCCGGGGCGCTGGCCACGGCGCCGGGCAGCACGACCACCGCGACGGTGCAGGCCGCCTGGCCGGCGCTGGCCGTCGTGGCCGGCCTGCTGGCGACGGCGGCCGGCCTGCTCACCGTGCTGCGCGGGCGCGGCTGGCCCGGCCTGGGCCGCCGGTACGAGCGCCCCGCCGCGGCGCGGGCCGCCCCGCGGCGGGAGCGGACCGACGAGGACCGGGCGCTGGACGCCTGGCGGGCCCTCGACCGCGGGGAGGACCCCACCGAGGAGCGGACCGAACACCGTTGAGTACCCGCGCCGGGGCGGGCCACACCCACCGGAGGGGGAGGGTGTTGCCCCCGCGGTCGGCGGGGGAGCTGCCGCCTCTAGAGTTGGTCCACGGATCGGGTCCCGGCCGGGGCCGCGCCCCGAGGTGGTCCGACACGGCCCGGCGGGCGGAGGACGAGCAGCACCGGGAGGACTCGTGTCCGTGCTCGACGAGATCGTCGCCGGCGTCCGTGAGGACCTGGCCGCGCGGGAGGCGAGCACCCCGCTGGCGGAGATCAAGGCCGCCGCGGCAGCGGCCCGCCCGCCCGTCGACGCCCTGGCCGCGCTGCGCGCCCCCGGCGTCGGCGTCATCGCCGAGGTCAAGCGGCAGAGCCCGTCCAAGGGCGCGCTCGCCGACATCCCCGACCCCGCGGTGCTCGCCCGCCAGTACGCCGACGGCGGCGCGCGGGTCATCAGCGTGCTGACCGAGCGGCGCCGCTTCGGCGGGGGGCAGGCCGACCTGGACGCCGTCCGCGCGGCCGTCGACGTCCCGGTGCTGTGCAAGGACTTCGTCGTCACCAGCTACCAGGTGCACGAGGCGCGCGCGCACGGCGCCGACGTCGTCCTGCTCATCGTCGCCGCGCTGGAGCAGAACGCGCTGGTCGGCCTGCTGGAGCGGGTGGAGTCCCTGGGCATGACCGCGCTGGTCGAGGTGCACACCGAGGCCGAGGCCGACCGGGCGCTCGCCGCCGGCGCCGCGGTGATCGGCGTCAACGCCCGCGACCTCACCACCCTGGAGGTGGACCGCTCCACCTTCGAGCGGATCGCGCCCGGGCTGCCGTCCGGGGTGGTCAAGGTCGCCGAGTCCGGCGTCCGCGGGCCGCACGACCTCATCTCCTACGCCGCCGCCGGGGCCGACGCCGTCCTCGTCGGCGAGGGCCTGGTCACCGCCGGCGACGCCCGCCAGGCGGTCGCCGACCTGGTCACGGCCGGGGCGCACCCGGCCACCCCGCACACCCCCCGCTGACCCGGCCTCCGTGCAGGGGCCCGCGGCGAGCCTGCGAGCCGTGGGGGGCACGGAGGTCCCTACGCTGGGGCCATGACCACCAGCGCCGTCCGCCCGCCCGAGCAGCGACTCGAGCCGACGCGCCCGAGCTGGCCGGACGCCACCGGGCACTTCGGGGTCTTCGGTGGCCGCTTCGTGCCCGAGGCGCTGATCGCCGCCCTCGACGAGCTGACCGAGGCCTACCGCGCGATGCGCGCCGACCCGGCCTTCACCGCCGAGTTCGCCGCGCTGCAGCGGGACTACACCGGCCGGCCGAGCCCGATCACCGAGGTGCCGCGGTTCGCCGAGCACGCGGGCGGCGCGCGCATCTGGCTCAAGCGCGAGGACCTCAACCACACCGGCTCGCACAAGATCAACAACGTGCTGGGCCAGGCGCTGCTGACCCGGCGGATCGGCAAGCAGCGGGTCATCGCGGAGACCGGGGCGGGGCAGCACGGCGTGGCCACCGCGACCGCGGCGGCGCTCATGGGGCTGTCCTGCACGATCTACATGGGCGAGGAGGACACCCGCCGCCAGGCGCTCAACGTCGCCCGGATGCGGCTGCTCGGCGCCGAGGTCGTGCCGGTCACCACCGGCTCGCGCACCCTCAAGGACGCCATCAACGAGGCCTTCCGCGACTGGGTCACCAACGTGGAGACGACGAACTACGTCTTCGGCACCGTCGCCGGCCCGCACCCGTTCCCGGAGATGGTCCGCGACTTCCAGCGGGTCATCGGCGACGAGGCCCGCGCCCAGCTCCTCGAGCGGGAGGGCCGGCTGCCCGACGCGGTGCTGGCCTGCGTCGGCGGCGGGTCCAACGCGATCGGCATCTTCACCGCCTTCGTGCCCGACGCGGGCGTGCGGCTGGTCGGCCTGGAGGCCGGGGGCGACGGCGTGGCCACCGGCCGGCACGCGGCCAGCATCACCGGCGGGACGCCGGGGGTGCTGCACGGCGCCCGGTCCTACCTGCTGCAGGACGACAACGGCCAGACCGTCGAGTCGCACTCGATCAGCGCCGGCCTGGACTACCCGGGCGTGGGCCCCGAGCACTCCCACCTGCACGACATCGGCCGGGCGGAGTACCGGCCGGTCACCGACGCCGAGGCCATGGAGGCCTTCGCGCTGCTGTGCCGCACCGAGGGCATCATCCCGGCCATCGAGTCCGCGCACGCGCTGTCCGGGGCGCTGACGCTGGGCCGGGAGCTCGGGCCGGATGCCGTGCTGCTGGTCAACCTGTCCGGCCGCGGTGACAAGGACGTCGAGACGGCCAGCGCCTGGTTCCACCTCGGTGACCGCGGCGCGCCGACCGACTCCGACGACCGCGCCGTGGAGGCCGGCCGGGGCGCCGACCCCGGCCCGGGCCTGGACACCGACCAGCGGCCCACCGAGGGCGCGGTGACCAGCGGCGACGCGGTCCCCGGGCAGCGGGCGGGGGAGCAGGCGTGAGCGGCCTGCGGGAGGTCGTCGCCGGGGCCCGCGCGGAGGGTCGCGCGGCGCTGGTCGCCTACCTCCCGGTGGGCTACCCGGACGTGGACGCCTCGATCTCGGCCATGGTCGCCGCGGTCGAGGGCGGCGCGGACGTCGTCGAGGTCGGCGTCCCGTACAGCGACCCCGGCATGGACGGGCCGGTCATCCAGCAGGCCGTCGACCCGGCCGTGCGCGCCGGCGTCGGCATGCCCGCCGTGCTGCGCGCCGTCGAGGCGGTCGCCGCGGCTGGCGCGGTGCCGGTGGTCATGAGCTACTGGAACCCGATCGAGCGCTACGGCGTCGACCGGTTCGCCGTCGACCTCGCCGCCGCCGGGGGGGCCGGCGCCATCACCCCCGACCTCATCCCCGACGAGGCCGGCCCGTGGCTGGCCGCGTCGGGCACCCACGACCTCGACCGGGTGTTCCTCGTCGCCCCGTCGTCCACCGACGCCCGGCTGGCCGCCACCGTCGCGGCCTGCCGCGGGTTCGTCTACGCCGCCTCCACGATGGGCGTCACCGGCACCCGGGCCACCGTGGGCGACGCCGCCGGGAGGCTGGTCGCGCGCACCCGCGCGGTCACCGACCTGCCGGTCTGCGTGGGCCTCGGGGTGTCCGACGGGGACCAGGCCGCCGAGGTCGCCGGCTTCGCCGACGGCGTCATCGTCGGGTCGGCCTACGTGCGCGAGCTGCTCGAGGGCCGGGGCGCCGAGGGGGTCCGCCGGCTGTCGGAGGACCTCGCCGCCGGGGTGCGCCGCCCGGTCGCCGTCCCGTGACCGTGCTGGCCGCGATCCCGAGCCCCACCCAGGCCGTCTGGGAGCTGGGCCCGCTGCCGCTGCGCGCCTACGCGCTGTGCATCATCGCCGGCATCGTCGCGGCCGCCTGGCTCACCGAGCGCCGCTGGGTGGCCCGGGGCGGCGCGCCCGGTGACGTCCTGGACATCGCGGTGTGGGCGGTGCCGTTCGGGATCGTCGGCGGCCGGCTCTACCACGTGGTCAGCAGCCCGCGACCCTACTTCGGGGAGGGCGGCGACCCGCTGCGCGCGCTGGCCGTCTGGGAGGGCGGCCTGGGCATCTGGGGCGCGGTCGCCCTCGGCGGGGTGGGTGCCTGGATCGCCTGCCGCCGCCGTGGCATCCCGCTGCCGGCGTTCGCCGACGCGCTGGCCCCCGGGCTGCTCGTGGCCCAGGCCGTCGGCCGGGTGGGCAACTGGTTCAACAACGAGCTCTACGGCCGGGTCACCGACCTGCCCTGGGCGCTCACCATCCACGAGTGGACCGGCACGGAGGCCGTCGTCGGCGCCGACGGGCAGCCGGTGGTGCTGGGCACCTTCCACCCCACGTTCCTCTACGAGATGCTGTGGAACCTGGCCGCGGCCGCCGTGGTGGTCTGGGCCGACCGGCGCTTCCGGCTCAGCCACGGGCGGGCCTTCGCCCTCTACGTCGCCCTCTACTGCGCCGGCCGGCTGTGGATCGAGCTGCTGCGCACCGACCCCGCCGAGACCATCGGCGGCGTCCGGCTCAACGTCTACACCTCCGTCGTCGTCGGCCTGCTGGCCGTCGCGTACCTGGTCTGGCAGCGCGGCCGGCCCCGCGAGGTGGTCACCCGGGGGCAGGCGGCCGCCGGCACCGGCCTGCACGCACCGGACGAGGGCGACTCCGCCCCGGCAGTGGCGCCCGGCGCGGCCGAGGCCCGCGACGGCGAAGACCCTGGTGGGGACGGCGGCCGGCGACACCCCGGCGCCTGAGGACGGCGCGCCGCCGGTCCCGTCCGCCCGTACGGGACGGGTGGTGCGTCTGTGTACCCTTCTGCCGAGGCCCCACGGTGATCCTGGCGGGGCCGCACGCGTCGGAACCGGGCCAGCGCCGACCCGCGGACGACAGCACCGGGTCACCACCCCGGTGCTCCGCCACGCCGGGTCGCCGGTGGTCCCCGGACCGTCCGCCGACCTCCCTGCCCCAGTGCCCCGCTCCTCAGCCCTCTGATCCACCGGCCGGGCCCCGCGCCCCCCGCCCGCCCCCCGTCAGCGCCGACGGCGGTCCGGGCGGCGTGCCGACGACGGGAGTGACATGTCCGACCCCACCGCCCCCGCCGCTGTGTCGCCGGCCCCCGGCGCGGCGCCGCCCGCCCCGCGCAGGGGCGTGCCGTTCTCGGCGGTGCCCCCGGCGTCCGGCCTGTACGACCCGGCCAACGACACGGACGCCTGCGGAGTCGCCCTCGTCGCCGACGTCCAGGGTCGGGCCAGCCGCCGCATCGTCGCCGCCGGGCTGACCGCGCTGCACAACCTCGACCACCGCGGCGCGGCCGGCTCCGAGCCGAACTCCGGGGACGGCGCCGGCATCCTCACCCAGGTGCCCGACGCCCTGCTGCGCGCCGAGGTGGGCTTCGACCTGCCGCCGGTGGGGGAGTACGCCGTCGGCATCGCCTTCCTGCCGGTGGACGAGGCCGAGCGCGCCGCCCGGCTCGCCGACGTCGACCGGCTCGCCGCCGAGGAGGGCCTGGTCGTCCTCGGCTGGCGGGAGCTGCCGGTCGACCCCGACGGCGCCGACGTCGGCCCCACCGCCCGCGCGGTGATGCCGCACTTCGCGCAGCTGTTCGTCGCCGAGACCATCGGCGCGCGCGCGGACTCCCGGGCCTTCGGCGGCGGCAAGGCCCTCAACGGCGTGACCCGGCTGGAGCGGCGCGCCTTCGTGCTGCGCAAGCGGGCCGAGCGGGCCGCGACCGAGGCCGGCAGCTCCCTCTACGTCGCCTCGCTGTCCAGCCGCACCATCACCTACAAGGGCATGCTGACCACCGACCAGCTGCCCGCGTTCTTCCCCGACCTGCGCGACGAGCGCTACGCGTCGGCGATCGCGCTGGTGCACAGCCGGTTCTCCACCAACACCTTCCCGAGCTGGCCGCTGGCCCACCCGTTCCGGCTGATCGCGCACAACGGCGAGATCAACACCATCAAGGGCAACCGGAACCGGATGCGCGCCCGCGAGGCCAAGCTGGAGACCGAGCTGTTCGACGGGCCGGCCGGCCCCGCCTCCGAGCTCGGCCTGGACCGCCTCTTCCCGGTGACGGCGAGCGACTTCAGCGACTCGGCCACCTTCGACGAGGTGCTGGAGCTGCTGCACCTGTCCGGGCGCTCGCTGCCGCACGCGGTGCTCATGATGATCCCGGAGGCGTGGGAGAACCACGACGAGATGGACCCGGCCCGCCGGGCCTTCTACCGGTTCCACGCCTCGATCATGGAGCCGTGGGACGGGCCGGCCGCGGTCGCGTTCACCGACGGCACGCTCATCGGCGCCGTCCTGGACCGCAACGGGCTGCGCCCCGGGCGCTGGTGGCACACCCGCGACGGCCTGGTCGTGCTGGCCAGCGAGGTCGGCGTCCTGGACCTCCCCGACGCCGACGTGGTCGCCAAGGGCCGGCTGCAGCCGGGCCGGATGTTCCTCGTCGACACCGCCGCCGGGCGGATCGTGCGCGACGAGGAGGTCAAGGGCGCGCTGGCCGCCGAGCACCCCTACGACGACTGGCTGCACGCCGGCCTGGTGCACCTGCCCCAGCTGCCCGAGCGCCGCCGCGCGCGGCCCAGCCACGAGTCCGTCGTCCGCCGCCAGCAGCTGTTCGGCTACACCGAGGAGGACCTGCGGGTCCTGCTCACCCCGATGGCGTCCTCCGGCGCCGAGCCGATCGGCTCCATGGGCACCGACACCCCGGTCGCGGCGCTGTCGGACCGCTCCCGGCTGCTCTACGACTACTTCGGCCAGCTGTTCGCCCAGGTGACCAACCCGCCGCTGGACGCCATCCGCGAGGAGCTGGTGACCAGCCTGGGCCGCACCTTCGGCCCCGAGCAGAACCTGCTGCGGGCCACCCCGGCGTCCTGCCGGCAGCTGTTCCTGCCCTACCCGGTCATCGACAACGACGAGCTGGCCAAGATCCTGCACATCGACGACGACGGCGACCTGCCCGGCTACGCCGCCGTCCGGATCACCGGCCACTACGACGTCTCCGGCGGCGGGCCCGCGCTGGCCCAGGCGGTCGAGCAGCTGCGGACCAAGGTGAGCAAGGCCATCGCCGCCGGCGCCCGGATCATCGTGCTGTCCGACCGGGACTGCGACGAGAGCCGCGCCCCCATCCCCTCTCTGCTGATGACCGCCGCCGTGCACCACCACCTCGTGCGGCAGAAGACCCGCATGGAGGTCGGCCTGGTCGTCGAGTCCGGCGACTGCCGCGAGGTGCACCACGTCGCGCTGCTGCTCGGCTACGGCGCGGCCGCGGTCAACCCCTACCTGGCGTTCGAGTCCATCGAGGACCTCATCCGCGACGGCAACCTGACCGGCATCCAGCCGGCGCAGGCGGTGCGCAACGTGGTCAAGGCGCTGGGCAAGGGCGTCCTGAAGGTCATGAGCAAGATGGGCATCAGCACCGTCGGCTCCTACACGATGGCGCAGATCTTCGAGGCCGTCGGCCTGTCCCAGGAGCTCGTCGACGAGTACTTCACCGGCACCTCCTGCCCGCTCGGCGGCGTCGGCATCGACGTCCTCGCCGAGGAGGTGGCCATGCGCCACCGCCGCGCCTACCCGCAGAACCCGACCGAGCGCGCCCACCGGCGGCTGGAGACCGGCGGGGAGTACCAGTGGCGCCGCGAGGGCGAGGTGCACCTGTTCAACCCCGAGACGGTGTTCCTCCTCCAGCACGCCACCCGCTCCCGGCAGTTCGAGGTGTTCGAGAAGTACACCCAGACCGTGGACGGGCTGTCCCGGGAGTCGGCCACGCTGCGCGGGCTGTTCGACCTGCGCACCGGCGTGCGCCCCCCGGTGCCGATCGAGGAGGTCGAGCCGGTCAGCGAGATCGTCCGGCGGTTCCAGACCGGCGCGATGAGCTACGGGTCGATCTCCCAGGAGGCGCACGAGACCCTCGCCATCGCCATGAACCGGCTCGGCGGCCGGTCCAACACCGGCGAGGGCGGGGAGGACCCCGACCGCTACGCACCCGACCCCAACGGCGACCTGCGCCGCTCGGCGATCAAGCAGGTGGCCTCCGGGCGGTTCGGGGTGACCAGCGAGTACCTGGTCAACGCCGACGACATCCAGATCAAGATGGCCCAGGGCGCCAAGCCCGGGGAGGGCGGCCAGCTGCCCGGCGCCAAGGTGTACCCGTGGGTGGCCCGCACCCGGTACTCCACGCCGGGCGTCGGGCTGATCAGCCCGCCGCCGCACCACGACATCTACTCCATCGAGGACCTCAAGCAGCTCATCCACGACCTGAAGAACGCCAACAGCGAGGCCCGGATCAACGTCAAGCTGGTCGCCGAGGTGGGTGTCGGCACGGTCGCGGCCGGGGTGAGCAAGGCCCACGCCGACGTCGTCCTCATCTCCGGGCACGACGGCGGGACCGGCGCGGCCCCGCTGACCTCGCTCAAGCACGCCGGCTCCCCGTGGGAGCTGGGGCTGGCCGAGACCCAGCAGACGCTGCTGGCCAACGGGCTGCGCGACCGGATCGTGGTGCAGGCCGACGGTCAGATGAAGACCGGGCGCGACGTCATCATCGCCGCGCTGCTCGGTGCCGAGGAGTACGGCTTCGCCACCGCGCCGCTGATCGTGGCCGGCTGCGTGATGATGCGGGTCTGCCACCTGGACACCTGCCCGGTCGGCGTGGCCACCCAGAACCCGGAGCTGCGCAAGCGGTTCACCGGGCGGCCGGAGTTCCTGGTCACCTTCTTCGAGTTCCTCGCCGAGCAGGTCCGCGGGTACCTCGCCGAGCTCGGCTTCCGGTCGATGGCCGAGGCCATCGGCCACGCCGAGCTGCTGGACACCCGCAAGGCGGTGGGCCACTGGAAGGCGCAGGGGCTGGACCTCTCGCCGCTGCTGGCCGTGCCCGAGCTGCCCGAGGGGACGCCGCGCCGCCAGGTGCGCACGCAGGACCACGGGCTGGACGTCGCCCTGGACCAGACGCTGATCCAGCTGTGCGAGGGCGCGCTGCTCGACGCGCGGCCGGTGAGCCTGGAGCTGCCGGTGCGCAACGTCAACCGCACCGTGGGCACCATGCTGGGCTCGATGGTCACCCGGCGCTTCGGCGGCACGGGCCTGCCCGACGGCACCATCGACCTGACCTTCACCGGGTCGGCCGGCCAGTCCTTCGGTGCCTTCGTGCCGCGCGGCATCACCATGCGGCTGTTCGGCGACGCCAACGACTACGTCGGCAAGGGCCTGTCCGGCGGGCGGATCGTCGTCCGCCCCTCCCGGGAGGCCGGCTTCGCCGCCGAGGACAACGTCATCGCCGGCAACGTCATCGGCTACGGCGCGACCGCCGGGGAGGTCTTCCTGCGCGGCCGGGTCGGCGAGCGGTTCTGCGTGCGCAACTCCGGCGCGCTGGCCGTCGTCGAGGGGGTCGGCGACCACGCGCTGGAGTACATGACCGGCGGCTCAGCGGTCATCCTCGGCCCGACCGGCCGCAACGTCGCCGCGGGGATGTCCGGCGGCATCGGCTACGTCCTGGACCTGGCCCGGCACCGGGTCAACGCCGAGATGGTGGACGTCGAGCCGCTGGACGGCGCGTCGGCGCAGTGGCTGCGCGACGTGCTGGTGCGCTACGCCGCGGACACCGAGTCGCCGGTGGCCACCGCCCTGCTGGCCGACTGGGGCCGCTGGTCGGAGCGGTTCAGCGTGATCATGCCGCGCGACTACCGGCGCGCGCTGGAGGCCCGGAGCGCCGCCGAGGCCGCCGGGACGGACGTCGACCGAGCTGTGATGGAGGCCGCACGTGGCTGACTCGACCGGGTTCCTCAAGCACGAGCGGGCGCTGCCGCCGCGGCGCCCGGTGGACGTGCGGATCATGGACTGGAAGGACGTCTACCTCACCCGGGAGACCGGCGAGGACGCCGTCTTCCCGGTGGGGGCGATCCGCCAGCAGGCCGCCCGGTGCATGGACTGCGGCATCCCGTTCTGCCACCACGGCTGCCCGCTGGGCAACCTGATCCCGGAGTGGAACGACCTCGCCCGCCGCGACGACTGGACCGAGGCGATCGAGCGGCTGCACGCGACCAACAACTTCCCGGAGTTCACCGGGAAGCTGTGCCCGGCGCCGTGCGAGGGCGCCTGCGTGCTCAACCTGCAGGAGTCGCCGGTCACCATCAAGCAGATCGAGTGGGAGATCATCGACCAGGCGTTCCAGCGCGACCTGGTCAAGCCGGTCACCCCGCACGAGCAGACCGGCAAGCGGGTCGCCGTCATCGGCTCCGGGCCCGCCGGGCTGGCCGCCGCCCAGCAGCTCACCCGCGCCGGGCACGACGTCACGGTGCTCGAGCGGGCCGACCGGGTCGGCGGGCTGCTCCGCTACGGCATCCCCGAGTTCAAGATGGAGAAGGCCGTGCTGGACCGGCGGCTGGACCAGATGCGTGCCGAGGGCACCCGGTTCGTCACCGGCGTCGAGGTCGGCAGCGGCCGGGACGGCGACCCCACCGTCGAGCAGCTGCGCGAGGACCACGACGCCGTCGTGCTCGCCGTCGGCGCCACCCAGGGGCGCGACCTCCCGGCCCCCGGCCGCGAGCTGCGCGGCATCCACCTGGCCATGGAGTACCTGCCCTTCGGCAACCGGCAGGCCCTCGGCGAGCTGGACTCCCCGCCGATCGACGCGCACGGCAAGCAGGTCGTGATCATCGGTGGCGGCGACACCGGCGCGGACTGCCTGGGCACCGCCCACCGGCAGGGCGCCCTGTCGGTCACCCAGCTGGAGATCATGCCGGCGCCGCCGGACCAGCGGGACCAGGCGGCCAACCCCTGGCCGACCTACCCGATGGTCATGCGCGTCTCCAGCGCCCACGAGGAGGGCGGGGAGCGGCTGTACAGCGTCAACACCGAGCGCTTCCTGGGTCATGAGGAGGGCCCCGCCCAGGGCAACGTGCGCGCGCTGCTCATCCACGACGTGGAGCGCGTCGACGGCCGGTTCCAGAAGGTGGAGGGCACCGAGCGCGAGCTCCCCGCCGACCTGGTGTTCCTCGCCATGGGCTTCACCGGGCCCGAGCGCACCGGCCTGGTCGAGGCCCTCGGCGTGGAGCTCGACCAGCGCGGCACCATCGTCCGCGACGACGAGTTCATGTCCACCGTCCCCGGCGTCTTCGTCGCCGGCGACACCGGCCGCGGCCAGTCGCTCATCGTGTGGGCCATCGCCGAGGGCCGGGCCGCCGCCGGCGCGGTCGACGCCTGGCTGACCGGCTCCACCACGCTGCCGCGTCCGGTGACCCCGACCGCGGTCGCGCTGCGCTAGGGACCTGCCGCCCCTGCCCCCGGCGGGGGCGGCAGGTCCGCGCGCCGGGGACGACGAGGCTCACAGCCACTCGTGCGCACGGCGGGGCGGGCCCCCCACTAGCGTCTGGGGCATGTCGCGACGCGCCAAGATCGTCTGCACGCTCGGTCCGGCGACCGGGAGCCAGGAGCAGGTCACCGCGCTCGTCGAGTCGGGGATGGACGTCGCCCGGCTGAACTTCAGCCACGGGGCGCACGCCGACCACGAGCGCGCCTACCGCATGGTCCGCGAGGCCTCCGACCGCACCGGCCGGGCCGTCGCCATCCTCGCCGACCTGCAGGGCCCGAAGATCCGGCTGGGCACCTTCGCCGGCGGGCCGGTCCAGTGGGAGACCGGCAGCCGGGTGTGCATCACCGTCGAGGACGTCGAGGGCACCGCCGAGCGGGTGTCCACGACGTACAAGGGGCTGGCCGCCGACGCCAAGGTCGGTGACCGGCTGCTGGTGGACGACGGCAAGCTGGCCCTGTCGGTCGTCGCCGTCGAGGGCCCGGACGTGTGGTGCCTGGTCGTCGAGGGCGGCGAGGTGTCCAACAACAAGGGCCTGTCCCTGCCCGGGGTCGCCGTCAGCGTGCCGGCGCTGTCGGACAAGGACGCCGAGGACCTCCGCTTCGCCCTGCACCTGTCGGTGGACTTCGTCGCGCTGTCGTTCGTGCGCTCCCCGCGGGACGTGGAGCTGGTGCGCGACATCATGCGCCAGGAGGACGTCCTCGTCCCGATCATCGCCAAGCTGGAGAAGCCCGAGGCGGTCGAGAACCTGGAGGCGATCGTCGAGGCCTTCGACGGCATCATGGTCGCCCGGGGTGACCTGGGCGTCGAGCTGCCGCTGGAGCGGGTGCCGCTGGTGCAGAAGCGGGCCGTGCAGGCCGCCCGCGAGCGCAACAAGCCGGTCATCGTCGCCACCCAGATGCTCGAGTCGATGATCACCAACTCCCGGCCCACCCGCGCCGAGGCCTCCGACGTCGCCAACGCCGTCCTCGACGGCGCCGACGCGGTGATGCTCTCGGGGGAGACCTCGGTGGGCCGCTTCCCGATCGCCGCGGTGCGGACGATGGAGCGGATCATCGACGCCGTCGAGAGCGACACCGTGCGCGCCCCGGAGGTGGTCCGCCGGTCCCGCTCCCGCTCGGGGGCGATCGTGCGGTCGGCCCGCGACATCGCCGAGTCCCTGGACGTCGAGGCCCTGGCCACCTTCACCCAGACCGGCGACAGCGCCCGCCGGCTGGCCGCCCTGCACCCCCGGATGCCGCTACTGGCCTTCACCGTCGACGGGCGGGTGCGCAGCCAGCTGGCGCTGTCGTGGGGGGTGGAGACCTTCCTGGTGCCGTCGGTCCAGCACACCGACGACATGGTCCGCCAGGTGGACTTCTCGCTGCTGTCCATCGGCCGGTTGCGCGACGGCGACCGGGTGGTCGTGGTGGCCGGCAGCCCGCCGAACACCCCGGGCTCGACCAACCTCATCCGGGTGCACGAGGTGGGCACCGACTCGTGACCCGGCAGGACTCGAGCCAGGCCGCGGCGCTGATGGCGGTCCTCGACCTGGAGGAGCGCGACACCGACCTCTACGTCGGCCGGACGCCGCGGACGCCGCTGCAGCGCATCTTCGGCGGGCAGGTCGCCGGCCAGGCGCTCATGGCCGCCTCCCGCACGCTGCCCGGGGAGCGCGCCGTGCACTCGCTGCACGCCTACTTCCTGCGGCCCGGCGACCCGCACGAGGAGATCCGCTACGCCGTCGAGCGGATCCGGGACGGGCGCACGTTCAGCACCCGCCGGGTCATCGCCTGGCAGCGGCGCCGCGGCGAGGACGTCGCCATCTTCGCCCTCACCGCGGACGCCTCGGTGCCGGAGACCCCGGTCGTGGAGCACGCGCTGCCCATGCCGCAGGTGCCCGCGCCGCACACCCTGCCCAGCCTGCAGGAGGTGGTCGCCCCCTACGGGGAGCGGGCCGCCGCGGCGCTGGCCATCAGCCAGGCGGTCGAGCAGCGGCTGCTGGAGGACCCCTTCGACCGGACGCCCAAGTCCCCGCCGGACACCCGGACGGCCGTGTGGATGCAGGTCGCCGGCCGGCTGCCGGAGGACGACCGCGTGCACCGCTCGGCGCTGACCTTCGTCAGCGACCTGACCCTGCTCTCCGCCGGGCTGGCCCGGATCGGCGGCGGCTGGGGCGGGGGGCACGTCGGCGCCAGCCTGGACCACGCGGTGTGGTTCCACGCGCCGGTGCGGGCCGACGACTGGTTCCTCTACGAGACCGACAGCCCCGCGGCCTCCGGTGGCCGGGCGCTGTGCTTCGGCCAGATCTGGGCGGCCGACGGCACGCACGTGGCCACGGTCGCCCAGCAGGGCCTCATCCGGTCGCTGCGGGGCTGACTCAGGAGCCGGTGCCGCCGGCGGTGGCGGCGTCGGCCGCGGCGTCGGCGTCCTCCGGGACGAGGCCGTCGGCCTCCGGCCGGCCGGGGTCGGCCACGGACCCGGCGGGGGCCAGGTCCTGCTGGGCGCCGGCCTGGGCGGCCGTCTCGTCCTGCGCGGCGGGCACCTCGACGCGGGCCTCCCCGTGCGCCCCGGCGGCGGCCGCGCGGCGCTCGGCATCGGCACGGGCCCGCTCGGCGGCGGACTCGGCGAAGTCCGCGGCCAGCCAGTCGTGGCCCTCGCACAGCAGCGTCCAGGCCCGCGCGACGTGCGCCCGCGTCGTCGTCGGCGCCCCCACCGCCACCCGCAGCACCACCTGGCCGCGGACGGTGGTGTGGGTCAGGAACACCTCCCCGCCGTCGTTGAGGCGCTCCAGCAGCGTCATCGTGGCCACGTCGGGGTCCACGCCCGCGGCCCAGCGCGGCCGCAGGCACACCAGGGACAGCGGGTGCGGGGCGACGACGTCGAAGCGGTCGTCGGCGTCGGCCCACCCGGCCAGCTCCTGGGCCAGCGCCACGCCGTCGCGGACGTGCGCGCGCAGCCCCTCGGCGCCGTACCAGCGCAGCACGAACCACAGCTTGAGCGCCCGGAAGCGGCGGCCGAGCTCGATCTGCCAGTCCCGGTAGTCGACGACCGCGCCGGCGTCGGTGGCCGCGTTGCGCAGGTACTCCGGCAGGATCGCCAGCGCGCCGGTGAGCGCGGCCCGGTCGGCCACCCAGAACAGCGTCGCGTCGAAGCCGGTGAGCAGCCACTTGTGCGCGTCGGTGGTGTAGCTGTCGGCCCACTCGACGCCGGCCTGCAGCCCCCGCAGCTCCGGGGCGACGGCGCTGACGCCCGCGTAGGCGGCGTCCACGTGCAGCCACACACCGGCGTCGCGGCAGATCGGGCCGAGCTCGGCGAGCGGGTCCACCGCCGTCGTCGACGTCGTCCCGACCGTGGCGCAGACCAGCACCGGCCGGGACCCGCGGTCGACGTCGCGCTCCAGGCGGGCCCGCAGCGACTGCGGCCGCATCGCCAGGTCGCCGTCCACCTCGACGACGCGGACCGCGTCGCTGCCCAGGCCGGCGATCCGCACCGCCTTCTCCATGGAGGAGTGCGTCTCCGCGGAGACGTAGACGGTGTACTCCTCGGGCCGGACGCCGCCGCGCACCGTGCCGCCGCCGCTGGCCCGGTGCAGCGCGGCCAGCAGCGCGACCAGGTTGGCCCCGGAGCTGGAGTCCTGCACCACCCCGCCGCCGGGGCCGGACGACAGGAAGGCCTCCGGCAGCCCGAGCAGCCCGGCGAACCAGTCCAGCACGTGCTGCTCGAGCTCGGTGGCCGCCGGGCTGGTCACCCAGGACATGCCCTGCACACCCAGGCCCGCGCTGACCAGGTCGCCGAGCACCGAGGGCCCGGAGGTGTTGGCCGGGAAGTAGGCCAGGAAGCCGGGGTGCTGCCAGTGGGTGAGGCCGGGCACGACGACGCGGTCGAGGTCGGCGAGCACGGCGCCGAACGGCTCGCCCTGCTCCGGCGGGGCCTCGGGCAGCGCCGCGCGGACGTCGCCGGGGGAGAGGGGGGAGCGGACCGGCAGGGAGCCGACCCGGGTCCAGTAGTCGGCGATCCAGTCGACGACCTCGTGGCCGTGCCGGCGGAACTGCTCCGGGGTCATGTGCGGGGCGGACGGCGTCGGCTCGGGCTGGCTCACGGCCCCACCGTATTGCGTGGCGTCCGGCCGCCGGATCCCGGCGGAGGGGGACCGCTCCTGGCGCGGTGTCGTCCGGTAGGACGACGGATCACAGCGTGCCCCCGGTGCGACTCGAACGCACACTGCGCGGGTTTTGAGTCCGCTCCCTCTGCCGATTGGGGTACGGGGGCGTACCGGCCGGCCGGGAGGCCGGTGGGGCGGGGATCAGCGTAACCGCCTCTCGCCGACGGTCCGGCGTCGATAGGCTGCCGCGCGTGAGCAGCGAGCAGGTCCGGGTCCTCATCGCCGAGGACGAGGCGCTCATCCGCCTCGACCTCAAGGAGATGCTCGAGGAGGAGGGATACACCGTCGTGGCCGAGGCCGGCGACGGCCAGCAGGCCGTCGACCAGGCCACCGAGCTGCGGCCGGACCTGGTCATCCTGGACATCCAGATGCCGGTGCTCGACGGCCTGTCGGCCGCCGAGCAGATCGCCTCGGCCCGCATCGCCCCGGTCATCGTGCTGACCGCGTTCAGCCAGCGCGAGCTGGTCGAGCGGGCCCGCGACGCCGGCGCGATGGCCTACCTGGTCAAGCCGTTCTCCAAGGACGACCTGGTGCCGGCGATCGAGGTGGCCCGCGGCCGGTTCGCCGAGATGACCGCCCTCGACGGCGAGGTGCGCACGCTGGAGGAGCGGCTGGAGACCCGCAAGGTGGTCGAGCAGGCCAAGGGCCGGCTGATGGCCGAGCAGGGCCTCAGCGAGGCGGATGCCTTCCGGTGGATCCAGCGGACGGCGATGAACGAGCGCACCTCGATGAAGGCGCTCGCGCAGCGCATCCTGCAGCCGCAGGGGTCCCCGGACCCGGCGCCGGGCGGCTGACCGCGGCCGATGCGGCAGGTCACGACCTCATCACGGTCGGAGCGACCCCCGCTCCGGTCCCCGATCGGGCAGCTACCTTCCCCCCACTGACCGGCCGTCCGCCCCGGGCGGGCCGGCCGCACGACCGACACCACAGTGGGAGTTCATCCATGCGCACAGGGATCCTCGCGCGCAACGCCGCCATCTCGGCCGCGGCCCTCCTCGTCCTGACCGCGTGTGGCGGTGGGGGCGACGAGGGGGGCACCGCGGCCGAGGGGACAGACAGCGGCGGTGGCGAGCGGCAGGTCAACGTCTACGGCACCGACGGCAACATGGGCAACGCGCTCGGTGAGTCCTTCACCGAGCCGAGCTCGCTGGCCGGCATGTCGGGCACCACGCCGCTGACCGAGCTGGGCACCGACTTCCAGGAGCGGCTGCTGCAGATCGACCCGAACCTGCAGGACTACAACTACGCGGGCGAGACCTACGACGCGGTCGTCATCACCGCGCTGGCCGCCCAGGCCGCGGGCACGAACGACGCGAACGTGTTCAAGGAGTTCGTCAACGGCATCACCTTCGGTGGCGAGGCGTGCACCGACTACGCCGGCTGCCTGGAGATCATCACCAGCGGCGGGAACGTCGACTACGACGGCATCTCCGGCCCGCTGAGCTTCACCGACGCCGGTGAGCCTGCCGAGGCGAGCTTCGGCATCCTGCAGTTCGGCGAGGACAACCAGCTCGACGACACCATGACCGAGTACGTGCTGGCCGGTGACGGGGCCAACGCCGCCACCGACGAGGGCCCGGCCTACGCCGCGCCGGGGGCGACGGGGGAGCAGCTGGTCATCGGCACGCTGCTGCCGCTGACCGGCAACCTGGCCTTCCTCGGCCCGCCCGAGGTCGCCGGCGCCCGGTTGGCGGTCCAGGACATCAACGCCGCCGGCGGCGTGCTCGGCCAGGAGGTCCGGCTGGTCGAGGGCGACTCGGGCGACGCGTCGACCGACACCGCGACGCAGACGGTGGACCGGCTGCTGCAGGAGGGCGTGAACGCGATCATCGGCGCGGCGTCCTCGGGCGTCAGCCTGACCGTCATCGACCGGATCACCGGCGCCGGCGTGCTGCAGTTCTCCCCGGCGAACACGTCCGACCAGTTCACCGACTACAACGACAACGGGCTGTACTTCCGCACCGCCCCGCCGGACACCCTGCAGGCACGGGCCCTGGCCGACCTGATCATCAACGACGGCAACAACACCGTCGGGATCATGGCGCTCAACGACCCGTACGGCACCGGGCTGCTGGACAACACCCGGGAGAACCTGATCTCCGCGGGCCTGTCGGAGGACAGCATCGTGACGCTGACCTACGACCCGCAGGCGGCCAACTTCGACGCCGAGATCCAGCAGATGGCCGACTTCAACCCCGACGCCATCGTGGTCATCGGCTTCGAGGAGTCGGCGCGGATCATCGAGGGGCTCAACCAGCAGGGCATCGGCCCCCGGCGCTGACCCCGCGGCGCCCGGGCGCCGCCCCACCGCGGTCCCCGTGGCCCGGCACCGTCCGCGGTGTCGGGCCACGGCCGTCCCGCCGGCCGGCGGCACCCGCCGTCCAGACAGCACGACGGCGCCGGCCCCTCGCGGGGACCGGCGCCGTCGGCTGGGGAGGGGCGCTCCCTCAGCGGGCCTTGGCGAGCGTGCCCAGGTAGAGCTCGATGACCTTGGGGTCGGTCATCAGCGACTCGCCGGTGTCGGTGTAGGCGTTGCGGCCCTGGTCGAGCACGTAGCCGCGGTCGCAGATCTGCAGGCAGCGGCGGGCGTTCTGCTCCACCATGATGATCGAGACGCCCGTGGCGTTGATCCGCCGGCAGCGGATGAACACCTCGTCCTGGTAGGCCGGGGACAGCCCGGCCGACGGCTCGTCGAGCAGCAGCACCGACGGCTCCATCATCAGCGCCCGGCCCATCGCCACCATCTGCCGCTCGCCGCCGGACAGCGAGCCGGCCTTGATCCGGCGACGCTCCCCGAGCATGGGGAACAGGTCGGCCACGTAGTCGAAGCGGCTGCGGAAGACCCTGGGCCGCAGGTAGGCGCCCATCTGCATGTTCTCCTCGATGGTCAGCGAGGGGAACACGTTGTTGTTCTGCGGCACGTAGCCCACGCCCAGGGAGACCAGCCGGTGGGCGGGGGCGGAGGTGATGTCCTCCCCGCGCAGCGTCACGCTGCCCGAGCGCACCGGGATGAGGCCGAACAGCGTCTTGAGCAGCGTGGACTTCCCGGCGCCGTTCGGGCCGATGATGCCCACCAGCTCGCCGTCCTGCAGGTAGAAGTCGCACCCGTTGAGGATGTTGACCCCGGGCAGGTAGCCGGCGACGAGGTCGTCGGCTCGCACGAGGGCCCCCTCGGCCAGGCGCAGGTGCTCCTCGCGGGTCGCCGCCACCTCCGCCGGGGACGTCCCCGCGGCGACCGCCCGCTGGTCGGGCGTGCCGCCGTCGCCGTGCCCGACCTGGAACATCGGGTCCTCGGTGGCCGGGTCGTCCATGGTGCTCATCGGTCCTCCTCGCGTCGGGTGTCGGAGCCGATGACGTCGCCGTCGGCACCCTCCTCGCGGGCGATGGCCGCCTCGGCCTCGGCGAGGACGCGGTCCTCCTCCTCGACGGTGAGCGGGGCGTCGTGGTGTGCGCCGAGGTAGGCGTCGACGACGGCCTGGTTCTGGCTCACCGACTCCGGCGGGCCCTCCGCGATCACCTTGCCGGCGGCCATGACGACCACCCAGTCGCTGATGTCGCGGACGACGTCCATGTCGTGCTCGACGAAGACGACCGTCATGCCCTCCTCGCGGAGGTCCTTGACGTGCCCGAGCAGGCTCTGCGTCAGCGCCGGGTTCACCCCGGCCATGGGCTCGTCGAGCATGACGACCTTCGGGTCGCTCATCAGCGCGCGGGCCATCTCCAGCAGCTTGCGCTGCCCGCCGGAGAGGGTGCCGGCGAAGTCGTCCTTCTTCCGGTCCAGCTTGAACCGGGTGAGCAGCTCCATCGCCTTCTCGGTGTTGGCCCGCTCCTGGGCCCGCCAGGTGCCGGGCACCAGCGCCCGCCAGAAGCTCTCCCCGCGCTGGCCCTGGGCGCCGAGCAGCATGTTCTGCAGCACGGTCAGCCGGGACAGCGCCTTGGTCAGCTGGAAGGTCCGCACGACGCCCAGCCGGGCCACCTGGTGCGGCGCGAGCTTGCCCAGCGGCCGCCCGTCGAAGGACCAGCTGCCGGTGTTGGGCTGGTCGAAGCCGGTGAGCAGGTTGAACAGCGTCGTCTTGCCGGCGCCGTTCGGGCCGATCAGGCCGGTGATGCCGCCGCGCTGGACCTCCAGGTGGTCCACCGAGACGGCGGTCAGGCCGCCGAAGGTGCGGGTGACGCCGTCCACCACGATCGCCGGGTCGGGCTTGGCCACCCCGACCTCCCAGGGGACGTCGCGCAGCGCGGCCCGGGCCAGCAGCCGTGGGGCGCCGGCCGCGGGCGCGTCCAGGGACGCGGCGTGCGCGCCGCCGGCGGCGGGCCGTCCGGGGACGGGCTCAGCGGGCACGGGCTCAGCGGGCATCGAGCATCACCTCTCGTCGGTCACCGAAGATGCCCTGCGGCCGGAACACCAGCAGCAGCATGAGGCCGAGCCCGATCAGCACGAACCGGATCTGCGCCACGTCGGTCGCCGAGAGCAGGTCCTCGGGGATGATCCCGTTGCCGATCAGCGTACGCAGGCCGGTGTCGGCGAACTGGATGATGAAGTACATCAGCATCGCGCCGACGACCGGGCCGAGCACCCGGGCCGCGCCGCCGAGGATGAGGGCGGCGTAGGCCAGGAAGGTGTTGGCGTTCTGGTACTGGTCGGGGTTGGCCGACGCGGTGCCGAGGGCGTACACCATGCCGCCGAGCGCGCCCAGCACGCCGCCGAGCACCAGCGCCTGCATCTTGTACAGGTAGACGTTCTTGCCCAGCGCGCGGACGGCGTCCTCGTCCTCGCGGATGGACTTGACCACCCGGCCCCACGGGCTGCGGACGAGCAGCCACACCAGCAGGCAGGACAGGGCCACCAGCGCCCAGCCGACCGTGGTGACCCACAGCTCGCCACCGCTCCACCGGGTGCCCAGGATCGGGTACTGCCGGGCGGTGTCCCAGGGCGCCAGGGCGACGAAGTCGCCGTTGAAGCCGGCCAGCCCGCGGGTGCCGTTGGTGACCGGGGTCGCCGACACCGACCGGAACAGCAGCCGCAGCCCCTCCGCGGCGGCGATGGTGGCGATCGCCAGGTAGTCCGCGCGCAGCCGCAGCGTCGGCAGGCCGAGCAGCAGGGCCAGGACGACGGCGGCGCCCAGGCCGACCAGCACGCCGACCCAGAAGGGCAGCCCCCACTGGCTCACCGAGATGGCGATGCCGTACCCGCCGAGCAGCGCGAAGGCGATCTGGCCGAAGTTCAGCAGCCCGGTGTAGCCGAACTGCACGTTGATGCCGATGGCCAGCAGCGCCAGGAAGATCGCCTGGAAGCCCAGCCCGGCCTTGAGCGCGACGGCCAGGGCGTCGATCAGTTCACCCACGGCTCAGCCCACCCGCACCCGGCTGCCGAGGATGCCCTGCGGCCGCACGATCAGGATGACGATCAGCAGCAGCAGCCCCCCGACGTACTTGACGTCGTTGGGGATGACCAGCGTCGACATCTGCACGAAGACCCCCACCACGATGCTGCCCACCAGCGCCCCGTAGGCCGTGCCGAGCCCGCCGAGGGTGACCCCGGCGAACATCAGCAGCAGCAGCCGGAAGCCCATGTCCCACTGCACCTCGTCGGACAGCCCGAGGAGCGTCCCGCCCAGGGCCGCCAGCGCGCCGCCCATCATCCAGACGACGAGGATGACCCGGTTGACGTTGATGCCCGAGGAGGCCGCCAGGTCCCGGTTGTCGGCCACCGCCCGCATGGCCTTGCCGATCGTGGTGCGCTGCAGCATGACGGCGACGAGCAGCAGCACGGCCAGGGCGATGACGATCGACGCCAGGTCGGTGTTGGTCATCGTGAACGGGCCGTAGTCGACCGCCCGCTGGCCCCGGTAGTCCGCGTAGGCCTCCGAGCCCCCGCCGAAGACGATCTGGTACAGGTAGCGCAGCAGCAGCGACAGGCCGATGGAGATGACCAGCGCGGCGACCAGACCGGTGCCGCGCCGGCGCAGCGGCCGCCAGATGGCCAGCTCGTTGAGCGCGCCGACGCCCGCGCCGATCACCATGGCGATCAGCGTGGCCGGGATCAGCGGCACGCCGCCCTGGACGTTGATGAACCAGGCGGCCATCGCCCCGATGGTGACCAGCTCGCCGTGTGCGAAGTTGGTCAGGCCGGTGGTGCCGAAGATCAGCGAGAGGCCGACGGCGGCCATGGCGATGAGCAGCCCGAAGCGCAGCCCCTCGACGAGCAGCTGCACCCAGCGGACCGTGCCGCCGCCGGTCTCCCGGCTGCCGTCGCTGAGCGCGATGATCACGCCCTGGTTGCGGTTGGCGTCGACGGTGACCGTCCGGTTGTCCTCGCCGGTGAGCACCACGCCCTCGGGCAGGTCCTCGGCGTCGACGGTGACCGTGTACTGGCCCGGCCCGGGCAGCGGCACCGCCCAGCGGCCCTCGTCGTCGGTCTGCACGGTGTCGACCTCGGTGCCGTCGGCCGTGGTGACGACCACCTCGACGCCCTCGACCGGGCCGCCGACGTTGGTCCGCAGCGTGCCCGACACCTGCTCGGTGGCCGTGCCGGACTCCGGCTGGGCGACGGCGACCCCGGGGACCAGCAGCAGCGCCAGCCCCCCGAGGACGCCGAGCAGCAGCAGGCGGGACAGCACCCGGAACGGGGACGTCCGGCGTCGGCGGGCAGCCGGCCGCCCGCCCCGGGCCGGTCCCCTCGCCACCCCGGGCCCCGGCACACGGTCTGCCGTGTTGGTCACTCCGCCTCCCTGCCTCTGCGCACGAGGGGGGACGGTAACCCAGCTGTGTTGCCTGCTGTTCACCTCGCGCCGAGCTGTTACCCGTCCGGGACACGCCGCACCCGTCACACCCGTCCCGCGGGCGGCGCGCCGACGTCGCGGCCCGCTCGCACGGGTGCAGTCTCGGGCCACCGTCCAGGGAGGCCCTGTGTCCGTTCCCGGTTCCCGGTCCCGCGTCGCGACGCGGGACGCGCGTCCCGCCGACCTGCCCGCCGTGCTCGCCCTGGTGCGCCAGCACCGCTCGGAGGCCCACGCCGAGGGCGTGCTGACCGGGCAGACGCCCGGCGCCGCGGCGGCCGCCGGCTTCCGCCGCCTGCTCGCCGACCCGGCGCACCGGGTCGTGCTGGCCGTCCTGCCCGGGCCGAACGCCCCGGACGGCGGGGCCAGCGGCGGCGAGCTGGTCGTCGGGCTGGCCGTCCTCGGCGTGGACCCGCTGTCGGTCGTCCTCGGCGTCCCGCAGGTGACCGTGGACAACCTCGTCGTCCACCGCGACCACCGCCGGTGCGGAGCCGGTGCCGCGCTGCTGGCCGCCGCCGTGGCGCACGCGTCGCAGGTCGGTGCCGCGCACGTCGTCGGGGCCGTCGGGGGGCACGAGGCGGAGCGGCAGCGGTTCTTCGCGCGCATGGGCTTCGCCCCCCTGACCACCCGGCGGATCGTGTCGCGGGAGACCCTCGCCCGGACGCTGGCGGCCTGGCAGCGCGGCGGGGGCACCGTCCCGGCACCGCGCCGCCCGCCGGTGCGCCGCCGCCCGCCGGTGCCCGCGGTGGCCCTGCTGGACGCCGCGGACGGTTAGGCCGCCAGGACCATGCAGGTGAGCCGGGCGGTCGCCGTGACCCGGCCCTGCTCGTCGGTGACGTCGATGGTGAAGGTGGCCAGCGTCCGGCCCCGTCGCACCGGGGTGGCGACGGCGGTGACGACGCCCTTGGTGGCCGCGCGCAGGTAGCTCACGTTGAGCTCCACGCCGACGGCCTGCCGGCCCGGGCCGGCACCCAGCGCCGCCGCCCAGGAGCCGACGGTCTCCACCAGCGAGCAGGTGGCCCCGCCGTGCAGCAGCCCGAACGGCTGCTGGTTGCCCTCGACGGGCATGGTCGCCACCACGTGGTCGGGGTCGTGGTCGGTGATCCGGATGCCGAGCTTGTCGTCCAGCGGGCTCATCCGGCCGGCGTCGAGCCAGTCGGGGCGGTCGACGGTCACCCCGGCACCGTAGCCAAGGCCCCGGTGCAGGCGCTGGAACGGCCTCCTCGCAGGGGCCTGCGCCGAGCTCGCGAGGCGTGGGGGGCGAGGAGGTCCTTTCACTACCATCAGCGGCGATGTCCGCTCCGGTCTCCGCCCCCGCGCCCAGCCCCGCCACCGCCCGTGCCGGTGCCCGGCCACGGCTGCTGCTGCTCGACGGGCACTCCCTGGCCTACCGGGCCTTCTTCGCACTGCCGGTCGAGAACTTCTCCACCACGACCGGGCAGCCGACCAACGCCGTCTACGGCTTCACCTCGATGCTCATCAACGTGCTGCGCGACGAGCAGCCCAGCCACCTGGCGGTCGCCTTCGACGTCGGGCGCACGACCTTCCGCAACGAGATCTACGCGGAGTACAAGGCCAACCGCACCGAGAGCCCCACCGACTTCCGCGGCCAGGTCAGCCTCATCCAGGAGGTGCTCGCCGCGCTGCACGTCCCGGTGGTCACCGCCGAGGGCTTCGAGGCCGACGACGTCATCGCCACCCTCACCGTGCAGGCCGTCGAGCAGGGCATGGACGTGCTCATCTGCACCGGAGACCGCGACGCCCTGCAGCTGGTCAACGAGCACGTGACCGTGCTGTACCCCCGCAAGGGCGTCTCCGACCTCACCCGGTTCACCCCGGAGGAGGTGCAGGCCAAGTACGGCCTGTCGCCCGCGCAGTACCCCGACTTCGCCGCGCTGCGCGGCGACCCCAGCGACAACCTGCCGAGCATCCCGAGCGTGGGGGAGAAGACGGCGGCCAAGTGGGTCCGCGAGTACGGCTCCCTCGACGCGCTGGTCGACCAGGTGGACACGGTCAAGGGCAAGGTCGGCGAGAAGCTGCGCGAGCACCTGTCCTCGGTGCTGCAGAACCGGCGGCTGACCGAGCTGGACCGCGCCGTGCCGCTGGGGGTGGGCCCGGCCGACCTCGCCGCGCAGGCGTGGGACCGCAACGAGGTGCACACCCTCTTCGACAACCTGCAGTTCCGGGTGCTGCGCGACCGGCTGTTCGCCACCCTCACCAGCGCCGAGCCGGAGGCCGAGGGCGGCTTCGACGTCACCGAGGACGACGTGCCCGCCGGCGGGCTGGGCGCCTGGCTGGAGCAGCACGCCCGCACCAGCCGCACCGGCATCGTCTTCCGCGGCACCTGGGGGCGCGGGACCGGCGAGCTGACCGGCATCGCGCTGGCCGCCGGCGACGACGCCGCGACCTTCGTCGACCTCGGCCCGGACCTCGACGCGGCCGACGAGCAGGCGCTGGCCGCGTGGCTGGCCGACCCGGACGCGCCCAAGGTCGTGCACGAGGTGAAGGGCCCGCTGCTGGCGACCTGGGCGCGCGGCTGGGACCTCGCCGGCGTCGTCAGCGACACCGCGCTGGCCGCCTACCTGGCCCTGCCGGGGCAGCGCTCCTTCGACCTGGGCGACCTCGCCGTCCGCTACCTGCGCCGCGAGCTCAAGGACGCCGCCGCCGAGGAGCCCCAGCTGACCCTCGACGGGCTGGGCCCCTCCGAGGCCGACCTCGCCCGCGAGGCCGCGCACGCCGACGTCCTCAAGGCCGTCGCCGTCAACGACCTCTCCGACGCGCTGGAGTCCGTGCTCGGGCAGCGCGGCGGGGACGCCCTGCTCGGGGGGATCGAGCTGCCGCTGACCTTCGTGCTCGCCCGCATGGAGCAGCGCGGCATCGCCGCCGACCTGGACTTCCTGCGCGAGCTGCAGCGCGAGTTCGCCGACGGGGTGGCCGCCGCGGCCGCCGAGGCCTACGCGGTCATCGGCCGCGAGGTGAACCTCGGCTCGCCCAAGCAGCTGCAGGCGGTGCTGTTCGACGAGCTGGGCCTGCCGAAGACGAAGAAGATCAAGTCCGGCTACACCACGGACGCCGAGGCGCTGACCGGCCTGCTGGCGCAGACCGGTCACCCGTTCCTGGAGCACCTGCTGCGCCACCGGGACGTCACCCGGTTGCGCACCGTCATCGACGGCCTCATCCCGATGGTCGACGACGCGGGCCGCATCCACACCACGTTCCAGCAGACCATCGCCGCCACCGGCCGGCTGTCCTCGACCGACCCGAACCTGCAGAACATCCCGATCCGCACCGCGGAGGGCCGCCGGATCCGGCAGGCCTTCGTCGTCGGCGCCGGCCACGAGTCCCTGATGACGGCGGACTACAGCCAGATCGAGATGCGCATCATGGCCCACCTGTCCGGCGACGCGGGGCTCATCGAGGCGTTCACGTCGGGGGAGGACCTGCACACCTTCGTCGCCTCCCGGGCCTACGACATCCCCATCGAGGACGTCGACCCCGAGATGCGCCGCCGGATCAAGGCGATGAGCTACGGCCTGGCCTACGGGCTGAGCGCCTACGGGCTGTCCGCGCAGCTGCGCATCTCCGTCGAGGAGGCGCGCGAGCAGATGCACGCGTACTTCGAGCGCTTCGGCGGCATCCGGGAGTACCTCGACGGCGTCGTCGACGACGCCCGGCAGACCGGGTACACCGAGACGACGCTGGGGCGCCGCCGCTACCTGCCCGACCTGACCAGCGACAACGGGCAACGCCGGCAGATGGCCGAGCGGATGGCGCTCAACGCGCCCATCCAGGGGTCGGCCGCCGACGTCATCAAGGTCGCCATGCTGCGGGTGGAGCGCGCGATCGCCGACGAGGGGCTGCGCTCGCGGATGCTGCTGCAGGTGCACGACGAGCTCGTGCTGGAGGTCGCGCCGGGGGAGCGGGAGGCGCTGGAGACGCTGGTGCGGCGGGAGATGGCCGGGGCCGCGCAGCTGTCGGTGCCGCTGGAGGTCTCGGTCGGCTCCGGCCGGACCTGGGACGAGGCGGCCCACTAGGCGACGAGGGGTGCACCTCCGGCTCCACCTGAGGTCGAGGGTCGGTGAACGGGATGCCTCGCCCTGGTCCCCGTCGAGCTGGTGCACACCGCGCACCTGCCGCCGGGGACCCGCGCCGCCGTCCGGCGGCTCCTGGACGAGGCGTTCGCCGGGCACGTCGACGACACGGATCGGTGAGGGACCCCGGTGCCCTGCGCGTCCTGCCGGTCACCGTGGGCCTCGACCTGGACTCGAGCCTGAGCTGCGAACGGCGGGACGGTGACGTGTGGTGAGGCCGGGGGTCACCGCGGCTTCGCGCACACCAGGACCAGCGTGCCGGGGACCAGCGCCCCGCGGGCCGGGGACCACTGCCCCCACTCCTGCGTGCGGCCGGGCGTCCACTCCGGCTCGAGCAGGTCCTCCACGACCAGCCCGGCACCCACGACGGCGCGCACCCAGTCGCCGACCGTGCGGTGGTGCTCGGCGTAGACCGTGGCGCCGTCCTCGCCGGTCTCGACGTACGGCGTCCGGTCGAAGTACGAGGAGGTGACCTGCAGGTCCGCCGGGTCGGGGGAGTCCGGCAGCGGCCAGCGGAACGGGTGGTTCACCGACGCCACGAACCGCCCGCCCGGGCGCAGCACGCGGGCCACCTCGACCAGCGCCCCGTCCGCGTCGGCGACGAACGGCAGCCCGCCGAACGCCGAGCACACGACGTCGAACGCCGCCCCGGCCAGCGGCAGCGCGCCGGCGTCGGCCTGCAGCAGCGGCACGGCGAGGCCGGTGGCGCGGCCCAGCTCCGCCGCCCGGGCCAGCATCCCGGCCGACAGGTCCAGCGCCACCACCTCGGCGCCCGCGCGGCGCAGCCACCGGGCGCACGGCGCGGACCCGCAGCCGACCTCCAGCACCCGGCGGCCGGCGACGTCCCCCAGCAGGTGCGCGTCGGCCTCGCGCAGGCCCTCGGGACACCACAGGAAGTCCACGTCGCCGAGGTCGGCGCCGTGCTCGGCGAGGTAGGCCGGCGCCGCGGCGTCCCACCAGCGGCGGTTGGCGCGGGCGGACTCCGCCGTCCCCGCCGGGCGGCGGGCGACCCCGCTCGGCGCCGGGTAGCCGTCACCGTCCAGGGGCAGGCCGACCGGGGGCGGGCCGGCCGGCGGCAGACCGGACGGGGGAGCGGCCGGGGTGTCCATGACGGGCCGATCGTGACACGCCGACCGTGACACGCCGCCGCCCGGTGCGGCCGCGAACCCAGGTGGACCCGGCAGTCCGCGGCTCCGTACCATGGAGCAGCGCCAGAGGTCTGTCAGTGCTGTTCTCCCCCCGGGGTGCGGCGCGCGCCGGCTCTCCCCGCTCCCCGCGCCGCCACGGGCGCGGGCGTCCCGTCCCTACGCACCCCCCGTCCGGAGCACTCGACCACATGACCTCCACCCAGGTCCGTCCGAACAGCACCCCCCAGGTCGCCGTCAACGACATCGGCACCGCGGAGGACTTCCTCGCGGCCATCGACCAGACGATCAAGTACTTCAACGACGGCGACATCGTCGAAGGCGTCATCGTCAAGGTCGACCGCGACGAGGTGCTGCTGGACATCGGCTACAAGACCGAGGGCGTCATCCCCTCGCGCGAGCTGTCCATCAAGCACGACGTCGACCCCAACGAGGTCGTCAGCGTCGGCGACGAGGTGGAAGCCCTCGTCCTCCAGAAGGAGGACAAGGAAGGCCGCCTGATCCTGTCCAAGAAGCGCGCCCAGTACGAGCGCGCCTGGGGCACGATCGAGGCGAAGAAGGAAGCCGACGAGGTCGTCACCGGCACCGTCATCGAGGTCGTCAAGGGCGGCCTCATCCTCGACATCGGCCTGCGCGGGTTCCTCCCCGCCTCGCTGGTCGAGATGCGCCGCGTCCGCGACCTGCAGCCCTACGTGGGCCGCGAGCTCGAGGCCAAGATCATCGAGCTCGACAAGAACCGCAACAACGTCGTCCTGTCCCGCCGGCAGTGGCTGGAGCAGACCCAGTCCGAGGTCCGCAGCGAGTTCCTCAACAAGCTCGCCAAGGGCCAGGTCCGCACCGGCGTCGTCTCCTCGATCGTCAACTTCGGCGCCTTCGTGGACCTGGGTGGGGTCGACGGCCTGGTGCACGTCTCCGAGCTGTCCTGGAAGCACATCGACCACCCCTCGGAGGTCGTCGAGGTCGGCCAGGAGGTCACCGTCGAGGTCCTCGACGTCGACCTGGACCGCGAGCGGGTCTCGCTGTCGCTGAAGGCGACGCAGGAGGACCCGTGGCGCCAGTTCGCCCGGACCCACCAGATCGGCCAGGTCGTGCCCGGCAAGGTCACCAAGCTGGTGCCCTTCGGTGCGTTCGTCCGCGTCGACGAGGGCATCGAGGGCCTGGTGCACATCTCCGAGCTGGCCGAGCGCCACGTGGAGATCCCCGAGCAGGTCGTGCAGGTCGGCGACGAGATCCTGGTCAAGGTCATCGACATCGACCTGGACCGCCGGCGCATCTCGCTGTCGCTCAAGCAGGCCAACGAGGGCGTCGTCGGCGACGAGGAGCAGTTCGACCCCGCCGCCTACGGCATGGCCGCGTCCTACGACGAGCAGGGCAACTACATCTACCCGGAGGGCTTCGACCCGGAGACCGGTGAGTGGCTCGAGGGCTACGACGAGGCCCGCGAGACCTGGGAGCGGCAGTACGCCGAGGCCCAGGCCCGGTTCGAGGCGCACCGCAAGCAGATCGCCGCGGCCCGCGAGGCCGACGCCGAGGCGGCCGCCGGCGGCAACTACTCCAGCGGTGAGGCCGAGGCGCCCGACACCTCCGGGGGCACGCTCGCCAGTGACGAGGCGCTCGCGGCGCTGCGCGCCAAGCTGGCCGGCGGCGAGTGACCGCAGCCGCCCGGCGCTGAACGCCAGAGGCCCAGGACCCGACGGGTCCTGGGCCTCTGGCGTCCAGGGGTCCGTCGCGGCGACCGCGGCGCTCAGAGGCTGAGGATGATCGCGAACGCGGTGCGGGGGCGGCCACCCGAGGCGGCCAGGAACTGCCAGCTGTGCCGGCCGGCCGGGGCGGTCGCGGCCAGCCAGCGCAGCACGGCGTTGCGGGGGCGGCTCGCGCCGGAGCGCTCCAGCCGCTCGCGCACCATCGGCAGGTCCGAGCAGCGCACGCCCGCCGGGCGGTCGAGCCGGTGCCGGCCGGGGCCGCGCCGGACGGCGGCGGGCGTCGACGGGGGAGCGGCGTGTGCGGGACGGGACATGTCGGTTCTGCCTCTCTGGGCGGGGGAGATCGCCGGGAGGAGAGTTGCCCATGGGGCACGTGTGACGGGAGCGACGCGCCGGGCGTCGCCCGCGGGTGTTACCCGTCCGTGATCGCGGCCGGCCTGCTGGCTACTGTCCGTGCGTGCTGCGGATCGGGCTGACCGGCGGGATCGGATCGGGCAAGAGCACCGTGGCCGGCCTGCTGGCCGCCCGGGGGGCGCGCGTCGTCGACGCCGACCGGATCGCCCGCGAGGTCCTCGCACCCGGGACGCGGGGGCTGGCCGCCGTCGTCGAGGCGTTCGGAGCGGACGTGCTGACCCGCGACAGGGCGCTGGACCGGCCGGCCCTGGCCGCCGTCGTGTTCGCCGACCCCGGCGCCCGCCGCCGGCTCGACGGCATCGTGCACCCGCTGGTGCGGGCCCGCGCCGCCGAGCTGGTCGCCGCGGCGCCGCCGGACGCCGTGGTGGTCCAGGACGTGCCGCTGCTCGTGGAGACCGGGCAGGCGGCCTCCTACGACCTGGTGCTCGTCGTGGAGGCCGACCCGGCGACCCGCCTGCGCCGGCTGGCCGGCCGGGGGCTGTCCGAGGACGACGCCCGCGCGCGGATCGCCGCGCAGGCGACCGACGAGCAGCGCCGCGCCGTGGCCGACGTCGTGCTGGACAACAGCGGCACCGTCGAGCAGCTCGAGGCCCAGGTGGACCGGTTCTGGGCCGAGCGGGTGGCCCCCGCCCTCGGCTGACGGCACACTCCCGGGATGCGGGCCGACGGCCGTCCTGGCGGTGGTGCAGTGGGCGACGGGGGACGCCGTCTGGCTGCAGGAGGCGCCGGGGTGAACGGCGCGAGGCCCGGGTCCGCCGGACCCGGGCCTCGTCTGCTGTGGGCGATACTGGGTTCGAACCAGTGACCTCTACCGTGTCAAGGTAGCGCTCTACCACTGAGCCAATCGCCCGCTCCGGCCTGCCGGCCAGTGCACTCCGCCGCACCCGGCGGAGCCGAGGTGGAGACGGGATTTGAACCCGTGTAGACGGCTTTGCAGGCCGTTGCCTCGCCTCTCGGCCACTCCACCGCACACGGGCGCCGGTCTCCCGACCAGCGCCCGAGGTCCCGAGCGGACGACGGGATTCGAACCCGCGACCCTCACCTTGGCAAGGTGATGCTCTACCAGCTGAGCCACGTCCGCGTTGCTGTCGTGCAGGGACGACCATACCCGACCGCGGGGAGGGCCCCCACGGGGGGGCCGGTGCTCAGCGGCCCGTCGGGTCCGCCCCGCCGTTGGACAGCAGGGCGGCCAGCTCGCCGTCCACCTCGAGCACCGAGGACTCCTCGCCGAACGGCACGACGCTCGCGGTCAGCTGCAGGAAGCCGGCCACCGTGGCCCGGGAGGCCTCGAACAGCGCCTCGCCGGAGGGGGCGCGCAGGTGCAGGAAGAGGACGTCGCCCGACGTCCGGGACGGCCACAGCCGCACGTCGCCCTCGCCGGCGGGCCGCTCCAGGCCGGCCCTCAGCAGGTCGCGGCCCACGAGCCAGGAGATGCCGTCCTCCTCGGCGTTGTCGCCGAAGGTGATGCGCACCGCGAACGGGTCGCTGACCTCGTAGCCGAGCAGCGCGGGGACCTCCGTCCACGACTGCGGTCCGACCAGGTGCAGCGTCGTGGGGCGGGTGTACCCCGGCGTGGCGCGGTTGATCATGACGTGGCGACGACCTTCCCCGATCGCGGTGACACCCGATGGCCTGCGGGCGTTTCGCACGGCTAGGTGCCCCCTCCGGGCACACCTGAACCGCCCACCCGAACCACACTGGGCGCCTGTTGCGAAGACCGCGTGTGACGATGGGGCTCGTGAGCAGTCCGGCACGGCGCGTCGGGGACGGCCCCGCGGGCGCCGACCTCGTCCTGCGCATCCGCGCGGGCGACCGCCGGGCGGTCGACGACCTCTACGACCGGTACAGCCGCCCGGCCTTCTCCCTGGCCCGGCGGGTCCTCGGCGACGACGTCCTGGCCGAGGACGTGGTGCAGGACGTGTTCCTCAGCGTGTGGCGCGACCCGGGGGCCTTCGACGCCGCCCGCGGCTCGTTCTCCTCGTGGCTGATGGCGATGGTGCACCACAAGGCCGTCGACGCCGTCCGCCGCGAGGAGTCCCAGCGCCGCCGGCAGGGCCGCGCCGAGGACGAGCTGACCCTGGCCGAGCCCACGGCGACCCGCGACGTCGAGGACGAGGCGTGGAGCCGGGTCGTCTCCGAGCAGGTGCGCGGCGCGCTGGGCTCCCTGCCGGCGGCCCAGCGGGAGGCCCTCACCCTCGCCTACTACGGCGGCTACACCCAGCGGGAGGTCGCGGCGTTGACCAGCACGCCGCTGGGCACGGTGAAGACGCGCATGCTCGCCGGGATGCGCCGGCTGCGCGAGGAGCTCGGCGACGCCGCCGGCACCGCCCGGGGCGGTGCCCTCGGCGAGTCCGCGCCGGCCGACGGGACGAGCCGGTGAGCGCGCCCCTGGACCCGCGCCGCGGCGCGCACGAGGTCTTCGACGAGCTGGCCGTCGGCTGGGCGCTGCACGCGCTGGAGCCGGAGGACGAGGAGCTGTTCGCCGCGCACCTGCCCACCTGCACCCGGTGCCGGCAGACCGTCGCCGAGACCGTCGACGTCATGGGCGCCCTGGCCGACGACCTGCCGCCCGTCGCCCCGCCGGAGCGGCTGCGCGAGCGGCTGCGGGCGGCGGTGGAGCAGACCGAGCAGTCGCCCACGGGCCGGGCGGACGCCGGCCGCGGCGGGCCGCCGGTCCCGCCCGCCGCCGCGGACCGGCCGCCCGCCGAGCGCCGCCCGGAGGCGGGGTGGTCCGGCGCGCACCGGGCGACGTCCCCGCCGGGCGCGGCGGACCCGCGGTCCAGCTGGCGCCGGGTGCTGCCGAGCGCCCTGGTCGCTGCCGGGGTCGCCGCGGTCCTGGCCCTGGGCACGTGGAACGTGGTGCTCAGCTCGGCCCGGGAGGAGGCGCAGGCCGTCGCCGCCGAGCAGGCCCAGCTGGTGGACGCGCTGCTGACCCCCGGGGAGGCGACCATCGTGCCGCTGTCGGCAGACGGCGTGACCGTCGCGACGGTGGTCACCCGCGAGGACCGGGTGCAGCTGGTGACGAACGGGCTGGCACCCAACGACACCGAGCAGCAGACCTACGTGGCGTGGGGGACCACCCCGTCGGGTGCGCCGACCTCGCTGGGCACCTTCGACGTCACCTCCCAGCAGCCGGCGCTGGAGACCGTAGGCTCCGGGTCGGCCGGCCTGGACGCCTACACCGGCTACGCGGTGAGCCTCGAGCCCGGCCGCGAGGCTCCGCCGGAGCCGACCGTCGTCGTCGCGCAGGGGGAGGTCCCGAGCTGAGCGGTCCGGAGACGGTGGCCCGGCCGGAGCGGGAGCGGCCCGGGCGCCGCGCTCCCTCCCCGCGGCGGCCGCACGCCGAGCACCGCAGCCTGCGGGAGCGCGTGGGGCACACCCGGTGGCGGCGGTGGCTGGGCGCCCGGCGTCCCCTGGAGCACACCTACCGCCTGGTCCTCGGGGCCGTCGGCAGCCTGGTGGTCGCCCTCGGCCTGGTCACCATCCCGCTGCCCGGCCCCGGCTGGCTGACCGTCATCGCCGGGCTCTTCCTGCTGGCCACGGAGTTCGCCTGGGCCGAGCGGCTGCTGTACTACACCCGGCGGCGCGTCCGGGCGTGGACGGAGTGGCTGGGCCGCCAGCGGGCGTGGGTGCGGGTCGCCGTCACGCTGGCCACGGCGGGCTTCGTCTACGCCGCCCTGGTGGTCGTCCTGCACCTGACCGGCGTCCCGGCCTGGGTGCCGGGGTGGGTGCCGCTCTGGCGCTGAGCGTCTGGCAGAATGGCGCAGCAGGGGCGATTGGCTCAGTGGTAGAGCGCTTCGTTCACACCGAAGAGGTCACTGGTTCGAACCCAGTATCGCCCACCGGCCCGAGAGGCCCGGGTCCCCTCGGACCCGGGCCTCCCGCACGTCCGGCCGCGGTCAGCCGGCGGCGGCCGGCCCGTAGGTCAGGTGGACCACCCCGTTGCTCAGGCGCTCCACGCCGAGCGGGGTCAGCGCCGTCCGCGGCCCGCCGTCGGGGAACAGCCGGATGCCGGTGCCGACGGCGACCGGGTAGACGTACAGGTGCAGCTCGTCGACCAGGCCGTCCGCGAGCAGCGCCCGCACCAGCGTGGCGCTGCCGCTGACGTAGAGGTCGCCCCGCTCCGCGAGCTCCCGGATGCGGCCGGCGTCGTAGCCGCCGACGGCGGTGGAGTTCCGCCACACGCCCTCGGCGTCGACCAGCGTGGAGGAGACGACGTACTTGGGGGTGTCGTTGAAGAACGGCGCCCCCTCGTCGTCCTCCGCGGTGCGCGTCGACCAGGCCGGCGCGAACATCTCGAAGGTCGTCCGCCCCAGCAGGATCCCCCGCGCCGGGGCGGTGAGCGCCCCGATGGACGCGGCCAGGTCCTCGGGGAACCCGTAGTCCATCGTCCACATCGGGGCGTCGACGACCCCGTCGACGGTGGTGAACTCGTGCACCCTGATCGCGCCCATGTGCCCTGCCTCCTGTCTGTGCCGCGGCGCCCGCCGCGGGGCCGGTGGTCGGCCTCGCCGGGACAGACCCGGCGGGACGCCGATCCTCATCGGTGGGTACCGCGCCGGTCGGTGCGGGGCGGCGCGGCGCGCCGCCGAGGGGGACCATCGGCGGGGTGTCCCGCCGCCGCGCCCCCGCCCCGCCCGTGCCGGACCGCCCGCGCCGGCCGGGGCGCGCCGACCGCCTGGCCGAGGCGATCGAGCGCGACGGCGACACCTGCATCTGGTGCGGCCGGGTCCTCGGCGGCCTGGTCCCGCCGACCACCGAGCACGTCGTGCCGCGGCTCAAGGGCGGGCCGTCGTGGCTGGCCAACGAGGTCGCCGCCTGCCGCCGCTGCAACGCCGAGCGCGGCCACCGCGCGCCGGTGGACTGGCTGGAGGAGTGCGCCCGGCGGGGCTGGCGGCCCGACGCCGACCGGCTGGCCCGGGCGCTGGACGCGCTGCAGGCCGCCATCGACCGCGACGGCGGCCAGCGCCGGGCGCGGCCCTACCTGGACGCCCAGCGACGCCGGCTGCGGCGCCGGCTGCCCGACGGGCCGGGCGGACGTACGGTCGCCTCGTGACCGGCAGCAGCGTGCAGGGGAGCAGCGTGCAGGGGAGCAGCGTGCAGGGGAGCAGCGTGCAGGGGAGCAGCGTGCGGGGGAACGTCGCGCAGGTGAGCGTCTACCCGGTGAAGAGCCTCGCCGGCCGGACGGTGCCGGAGGCCCAGATCGGGCCGGCCGGCCTGGTCGGGGACCGCGCGTGGACCGTCGTCGACGCCACGACCGGCGAGCGGGTGACGGTCAAGGCCACCCCGCAGATGGCCGCCGTGGTGGCCACCGGGGACGACGAGGCCGACACGACCACCCTGACGCAGGTGCTGGGCCGCCCGGTGCGTCTCGAGCGCGCCGGGGCGCCGCAGGTGGACGCCGCCGCGGTGCACCTGGTCAGCCGGGCCGCCGTGGCCCGCGCCGCCGACGGCGACGTCCCCGAGGGGTGCTCGGCCGACGACCCGCGGGCCAACCTGCTGCTGGACCTGCCCGACGGCGAGGACGAGCGCGGCTGGGTGGGGCGCACCGTCCGCATCGGGGCGGTCGAGGTCGCCGTCACCCGCACCCCGAAGCACTGCCTCGGGGTGTACGCCGAGGTGCGCCGGCCCGGCACGGTGCGCGCCGGCGACCCCGTCGAGGTGCTGCCGGGCTGAGCCGGGCGGCGTCCCGGGGGAGCACGGGGCGCGCACTAGGCTCGGACGTGCCCCACCGCCGACCCGCAGGAGCTCCCCGTGCCAGCCGCGCCTCCCCCCGCCGCCGCCGCCCCGATCCGGGTGCCGGCCGGGACGACGGCGCAGGACGCGCTCAAGGCGGCCGGCACCCCGCTCAAGGGGCCCGACGGCGCCGTCGTGGTCCGCGACCTCGCCACCGGGGACCTGCGCGACCTCTCCTGGGCCCCCGCCGCCGACGCCGACGTCGAGCCGGTGCCCGCCGCCAGCCCCGAGGGCCGCGCGGTGATCCGGCACTCGGCCGCGCACGTGCTGGCCCAGGCCGTGCAGGACCTCTTCCCGGGCACCCGGCTGGGCATCGGCCCGCCGGTGGAGAACGGCTTCTACTACGACTTCGACCCCGAGCGGCCGTTCACCCCGGAGGACCTGCAGGCCCTCGAGAAGCGGATGACCGAGATCGTCCGCGCCGGGCAGCGCTTCTCCCGCCGCGAGGTCAGCGACGACGACGCGCGGGCGGAGCTCGCGCACGAGCCGTACAAGCTGGAGCTGATCGGCCTCAAGGGCGGCGCCGGACAGGAGGGGGCCGTCGAGGACACCGAGGGCGCCTCCGTGGAGGTCGGCGGCGCGCAGCTGACCATGTACGACAACCTCGACGCGCGCACCGGCGAGCGGGTCTGGACCGACCTGTGCCGCGGCCCGCACCTGCCGCGGACGTCGGGCATCCCGGCGTTCTCCCTCACCCGGTCGGCAGCCGCCTACTGGCGCGGCAGCGAGCAGAACCCGCAGCTGCAGCGCGTCTACGGCACCGCGTGGGAGAGCCGGGAGGCGCACAAGGCCCACCTGGAGCAGGTGGCCGAGGCCGAGCGGCGCGACCACCGGCGCCTCGGCGCGGAGCTCGACCTGTTCAGCTTCCCCGACGAGATCGGCTCGGGCCTGGCCGTCTTCCACCCCCGCGGCGGCGTCGTCCGCCGGGAGATGGAGGACTGGAGCCGGCGGCGGCACGAGGAGGCCGGCTACTCCTTCGTCAACACCCCGCACATCACCAAGGCCCAGCTGTTCCAGACCTCGGGGCACCTGCAGTGGTACGCCGACGGCATGTTCCCGCCGATGCACCTCGACGAGGAGCGCGACGCCGACGGCACCGTGCGGCGGGCCGGCCAGGACTACTACCTCAAGCCGATGAACTGCCCGATGCACAACCTGGTGTTCCGCTCGCGCGGGCGGTCCTACCGCGAGCTGCCGCTGCGGCTGTTCGAGTTCGGCTCGGTGTACCGGTACGAGAAGTCCGGTGTCGTGCACGGCCTGACCCGGGTGCGCGGCATGACCCAGGACGACGCGCACATCTACTGCACCCCCGACCAGATGGCCGGCGAGCTGCGCGGCCTGCTGGACTTCGTGCTCGGCCTGCTCGCCGACTACGGGTTGAGCGACTTCTACCTGGAGCTGTCCACCCGGGACCCGCAGAAGTCCGTCGGCAGTGACGACAGCTGGGAGGTCGCCACCGAGGCGCTGCGGAAGGCGGCGGTGGACTCCGGCCTGGAGCTCGTCCCCGACCCCGGCGGCGCGGCGTTCTACGGCCCGAAGATCTCCGTGCAGGCCCGCGACGCCATCGGCCGCACCTGGCAGATGTCCACCATCCAGGTCGACTTCAACCTGCCCGAGCGCTTCGCGCTGGAGTACACCGCCGCGGACGGCTCGCGACAGCGCCCGGTCATGCTGCACCGCGCCCTGTTCGGCTCGATCGAGCGGTTCTTCGGCGTCCTCACCGAGCACTACGCCGGCGCGTTCCCCGCCTGGCTGGCGCCGGTGCAGGTGGTCGGCATCCCGGTCACCGACGAGCAGGTGCCCCACCTGGCCGACGTCGCCCTGCAGCTCCGGGCGCGGGGCATCCGGGTCGAGGTCGACGACTCCGACGACCGGATGCAGAAGAAGATCCGCACCGCCAGCAAGCAGAAGGTGCCGTTCGTGCTCATCGCCGGGGCCACCGACGCCGAGGCCGGGGCGGTGTCCTTCCGCTTCCGCGACGGCAGCCAGCACAACGGCGTCCCGGTGGCGCAGGCGGTGGCCGCGATCGCCGCGTGGGTGGCCGGACGGGCGAACGCCGACCCGACCGCGGAGGCCGTGGTCCCGGGCGCCGGGGCGGCCGGATGAGCACCGACTCGGACGAGGCCTTCCGGGTCGCGGTCTCCAGCGACGACGGCGGGCCGGCGACGGTCTTCGAGCACCTGTGGACCCCGTACCGGATGGCCTACATCCGCGGCGAGGGCAAGCCCACCGGCGACCACGACTGCCCGTTCTGCCTGATCCCGCGGATGGACGACGAGGAGGGCCTGGTCGTCGCCCGCGGCGAGCACGTCTTCGCCGTCCTCAACCTGTACCCCTACAACGCCGGGCACCTGATGCTGGTCCCGTACCGGCACGTGCCCGACTACACCGACCTCACCACGGCCGAGGTCGCCGAGCTGGGGGAGTACACCCAGACGGCGATGCGGGTGGTGCGCGCGGTGTCCGGGGCGCACGGGTTCAACATCGGCATGAACCAGGGGTCGGTCGCCGGCGCCGGCATCGCCGACCACCTCCACCAGCACGCGGTGCCGCGGTGGGGCGGGGACACCAACTTCATGCCGGTCATCGGGCTGACCCGCGTGCTGCCGCAGGTGCTGCGCGAGACGCGGGCACTGCTCGCCGAGCACTGGCCGGACGGCCGGCCGGCCCCGGGGGCCTGAGGTGCTGGGCGCCAACGCCCGGGCGGCGGTGGGCCGGTTCTGGGCCCCGGTGGTGGCCCGGCTGGCCCGGGCGGGGGTCACCCCCGACGCGGTCACCCTGGTCGGCACGCTGGGCGCGATCGGCGGCGCGGTCGGGCTGATCGCCACCGGGCAGCTGTTCTGGGGCGCGTTCACCGTCACCGTCTTCGTGCTGCTCGACATGCTCGACGGCGCCCTGGCCCGCGCCCGCGGCGGCGGCTCGGTCTTCGGCGCGGTGCTGGACTCCACCGGCGACCGGGCGGCGGACGCGGCCATCTTCGGCGCGCTGGTCTGGTGGTTCTCCGGCGCCGGGGACGACCGGCTGGTCGTGCTGCTGGCGCTGCTGTGCCTGGTGCTCGGCGTGCTCACCTCCTACGTCAAGGCCCGCGCGGAGGGCATGGGGCTGACCTGCGACGTCGGCATCGTGGAGCGCACCGAGCGGCTGATCCTCGTGCTGGTCGGCACGGGGTTCCTCGGCCTGGGCATCCCCTACGCCCTGCACGTGGCGCTGTGGCTGCTCACCGCGGGCAGCGCGGTCACCGTCGCCCAGCGGTTCGCCGAGGTCCACCGGCAGGCCCGCGGCCGGGCCCTCCCCACCCCGCCGTCCCCGCCGCCCAGTCAGGGCCTCGTGCCGTGAGCCTGCTGCGATGAGCGGTGTGCCGTGACCGACGGCCCCGCGGCAGCGGCCGGGACAGCGGCCTCGCGGGCGCCCGGGCCGCCGCCCTCCGGGACGACGGGGCTGCGCGCCCGCACCACGGCCCGGCTGACCGATCTCGGCTACGCCGCCGGGTGGGCCGCCGTCCAGGCCCTGCCCGAGCCGGTGGCCCGGGGCGCGTCCGACGCGGCCGGCCGGTGGGTCGCCGCGCGCGGGGGCCGGGGCGTCCGGCAGTTGCGCGCCAACCTCCGCGTCGCCACCGGGGGCCGGCTGGAGGACTCCGCGCTCGAGGAGCTCACCGTGCGCGGCATGCGCTCCTACGCCCGCTACTGGCAAGAGGCCTTCCGGCTGCCGCGGCTGGGCGTGCAGCGGGTCCTCGCCGGCACCGAGCTCATCGGGCGGGAGCACCTGGAGGCGGCCCGGGACCGCGGTCGCGGGCTGGTCGTCGCCCTGCCGCACAGCGGCAACTGGGACGCCGCGGGCGTCTGGCTGGTCGACTGGCTCGACGGCCCGTTCATGACCGTCGTCGAGCGGCTCGAGCCGGAGTCGCTGTACCGGCGGTTCGTCGCCTACCGCGAGACGCTCGGCATGCGGGTCGTCCCGCTCACCGGCGGGCCGCGCCCCGGCGCCGCGGTGCTGCGCGAGTGGCTGGACGCCGGCGGCACGGCCTGCCTGCTGGTCGACCGCGACCTGGGCGGCGGCGGGGTCCCGGTGGACCTCTTCGGCCGCCGCACCACCATGCCCGGCGGGCCGGCGGTGCTGGCCGCGCAGACCGGCGCCGCCCTGCACCCGGCGGTGTCGCACTTCACCGCGACCGGCTGGCGGCACGTCGTGCACCCCGAGGTGCCCGTCGACGGGCAGGGCCGGCTGCGCGACCGGGTGGCCGGCGCCATGCAGGGCGTGGCCGACGCGTTCACCCGCGGCATCGCCGAGCACCCCGAGGACTGGCACGTGCTCGGCCGCGTCTGGGACGGCGTGCCGCCCGACCCGCCGGGGGAGGGGCGGCGCTGATGCGCATCGGGCTGGTCTGCCCCTACCACTGGGACGTCCCCGGCGGGGTCGCCTACCACGTGCGCGACCTGGCCGAGACGCTGCGCGGGATGGCGCACCACGTGGAGGTGCTGGCCCCGGCGGAGCAGGAGGACGCGCTCACCGACCCGTGGATCACCTACGCCGGCCGCACGGTGCCCGTCCCCTACAACGGCTCGATGGCCAGCGTGCAGCTCGGCCCGGTCACCGCCGCGCGGGTGCGCCGCTGGCTGCGCGAGGGGCACTTCGACGTCGTCCACGTGCACGAGCCCTCGTCGCCGTCGATCTCGCTGCTCGTCTGCATGATCGCCACCGGCCCGATCGTGGCCACCTTCCACGCCGCCACCGTCCGGTCCCGGGCCCTGGCCGCGCTGGGGCCGGTGGTCCGCCCGTGGCTGGAGAAGATCTCCGGGCGCATCGCGGTGTCGGACTCCGCCCGCCGGGTGCAGGTCGAGCACCTGGGCGGCGACGCGGTGATCATCCCCAACGGCGTGCACGTCGGCGCCTTCGCCGACGGTCCCTCGCTGCCCGGCCGCACCCGCGGCGTCGACGGGCCCACCATCGGCTTCCTGGGCCGCTACGACGAGCCGCGCAAGGGGCTGCCGGTGCTGCTGGAGGCGATGCGCACCGTCGTCCGCCACCACCCCGGCGCCCAGCTGCTCATCGCCGGCCGCGGTGACCCCGACGCCGTCCGCGAGCTGCTCGGCGGGGACCTCGTCGCGCACGTGTCGCTGCTCGGCGAGCTCGCCGAGGCGGAGAAGGCCGCGTTCCTGCGGTCGGTGGACGTGTACTGCGCGCCGAACCTGCTGGGGGAGAGCTTCGGGATCGTGCTCATCGAGGCGCTGGCGGCCGGGGCGCCGATCGTCGCCAGCGACCTGGACTCCTTCGCCGCGGTGCTGCAGGACGGCGCCGCGGGGGTGCTGGTGCGCCGCGGCGACCCCCGCGACCTGGCCCGCGCCCTGTCCGACCTGCTGGCCGACCCGCAGCGCCGCGCGTGGCTGTCGGGGAACGGCCGCCGGGTGGCCGCGGACTACGACTGGTCGGTGGTCGCCCGCCGGGTGCTCGCCGTCTACGAGACCGTGGTGCTGCCCGGCGGCGGGGAGGTCACCGCCTCCGACGACGACGCCGACCTGCCCGGCCTCACCCCCGTCCCGGGCGAGGTCCCGGCGCGGTCGGCGCTGCGGCGGTGGGTGCAGCGCTAGCCTGACCCGTCGTGACTCCCGACGTCTGGCTGCTGCTCACCGCCGCGGTCGTCGTCGCCCTGCTGGCCGCCTGGGTGACCTGGACGCTGACCCGGCTGGGCCGCCTGGAGGCGCGGGTCGACCGGGCGTGGGCGGTGCTGGACGCCCAGCTGCGCCGGCGGGCCGCCCTGGCCGAGGCGCTGTGCCGCGACCACGCCGCCGCCGTGGGGGAGGAGCGGGCCGCCCGGCTGGCGGCCTGCGTCCGGGAGGTCCGGTCCCCGCGCTCGGGTGACCGCGAGCTGGCCGAGAACGCCCTCGGCCGCGAGCTGCGCGAGCTCCCCGGCGACCGGCCCGGCCTGCCCGCCGCGCTGCGGGCGGACCTCGCGGACGCGGCGACGCGGGTCGGCCTGGCCCGCCGCTTCTACAACGACGCCGTCCGCGACACCGTGGCCCTGCGCACCCGGCGGCTGCCGGGGCTGCTCCGGCTGCACGCGGCCCGGCCGCTGCCCCGCTTCTTCGACATCGAGGACGACCTGCGCGAGGTCACCGGCAGCGGCGCCGGGGGCGGCCGCGGACGGTCGTAGCATCGCAGGCGTCCCCACCCCGACGTCCGAGACCGAGGCAGCCCCCGTGGCAGAGCACAGCACGACCGACCCGACCACCGCCGGGACCACCGGGACGGAGGCCGTCAAGCGCGGCATGGCCGAGCAGCTCAAGGGCGGCGTCATCATGGACGTCGTCACCCCGGAGCAGGCGCGGATCGCCGAGGACGCCGGCGCGGTCGCCGTCATGGCGCTGGAGCGGGTGCCCGCCGACATCCGAGCCCAGGGCGGAATCGCGCGGATGAGCGACCCCGACATGGTGCAGGGCATCATCGACGCGGTCTCCATCCCGGTCATGGCCAAGGCCCGCATCGGGCACTTCGTCGAGGCCCGCGTGCTGCAGAGCCTCGGGGTGGACTACATCGACGAGTCCGAGGTGCTCACCCCGGCCGACGAGGCCCACCACATCGCCAAGGCCGAGTTCACCGTGCCGTTCGTCTGCGGCGCCACCGACCTGGGCGAGGCGCTGCGGCGGATCGCCGAGGGAGCGGCGATGATCCGCTCCAAGGGCGAGGCGGGCACCGGCAACGTCGTCGAGGCGGTCCGGCACATGCGGGCGATCCGCGCCGGCATCCGCTCGCTGGGCACCCTGGACGAGACCGAGCTGTTCGTCGCGGCCAAGGAGCTGCGCGCCCCCCACGCGCTGGTCGCCGAGGTCGCCCGGCTGGGCAAGCTGCCGGTCGTGCTGTTCACCGCCGGCGGCATCGCCACCCCCGCGGACGCGGCGATGATGATGCAGCTCGGCGCCGAGGGCGTCTTCGTCGGCTCGGGCATCTTCAAGTCCGGCGACCCCGTCCAGCGGGCCGCGGCCATCGTGCAGGCCACGACCTTCCACGACGACCCGGACGTGATCGCCAAGGTGTCCCGCGGGCTCGGCGAGCCGATGGTCGGCATCAACGTCGCCACCCTGCCGGAGAGCGAGCGGTACGCCACCCGCGGCTGGTGAGTCCGTGACCGGGCTCGCGAGGTCACGCAGAGGCGCAGCACGGCCCGGCGTGTGACCGACGAGCGCCAGCGAGGAGGGCGCGTGACGGCGCAGCGCGAGGACGCCCAGCTCGCCGCCGCCGCCGTCCGGACCCCCGATCCCGGGTCCGGACGGCGGATCGGCGGTCTCGACGTCGCCCGCGGCATCGCCGTCCTCGGCATGTTCGCCGCCCACCTGGGCGACACCGGGCGGCTCGGCTGGGCGCCGGACTCCTGGCGGGCGCTGGCGGACGGCCGCCCGTCGATCCTGTTCGCCACGCTGGCCGGCGTCTCGATCGCGCTGCTGTCCGGGGGGCGCACGCCCGTGCCCGATGCCGGCCTGTCCGCCGCCCGCACGCGGATCCTGGTCCGGGCGGCGTGGGTCTTCGCGATCGGCGGCGTCCTGGAGCTGCTGGACACCTTCATCGCGATCATCCTCGGCGTGTACGCGGTGCTGTTCGTGCTCGCGCTGCCGTTCCTGCGCTGGACGCCGCGCCAGCTGCTGGCCGCGGCGGTCCTCGTCGCGCTCGCCGGCCCGCCGCTCACCCTGTGGGTCGGCCGGTACGCCACCGCCCGCGACGAGGACGGCAACGCGTTCGCCTTCCTGCTGTTCACCGGCTACTACCCGGCGGCGGTGTGGCTGGCGTTCGTGCTGGCCGGTCTGGCGGTGGGCCGGCTGGACCTGCGGTCGGCCCGGGTGCGCGCCGGCCTGGTCGGCGGGGGCGCGGCCGCCGCGGTGGTCGGCTACCTGGGCGGGTGGCTGAGCACCCGGCAGCTCGCGCCCGGCCAGGAGCTCGCCGGCATCGAGACCGGGTTCGACACGGCCGGTCCCTGGCAGCCGGCCTGGTTCGCCGGCGCCGAGCCGCACAGCTCGACGACCTCCGAGGTGCTCGGCTCCGGCGGCGTCGCGGTCGCCGTCATCGGCCTGTGCCTGGTCGCCGCGGACCTGGCGCCCCGGCTGCTGTACCCGCTGGCGTCGGTGGGCGCGCTGGCCCTGTCGGTGTACAGCGCGCAGATCGTCGCCATCCAGGTGCTGGAGGTCGACTCCGCCGACGACTGGGGGCGCTGGGTCCGGTTCACCCTCGCCGCCCTGCTGCTGGCCACGGTGTGGCGGCTGGTGCTGGGGCGCGGCCCGCTGGAGCGGCTGCTGACCTGGAGCTCGCGGCGCGCGGCGGGGCCCTGAGCAGCGGCACGTAGCCTGGTCCCCCGTGTCCCGGACCCCCGTGATCGGCGTGCTGGCCCTGCAGGGCGACGTCCGCGAGCACCTGGCGACGCTGTCCGCGCTGGGCGCCGAGGCAGTGCTGGTCCGCCGCCCGGAGGAGCTGGCCGCCGTCGACGCGCTCGTCGTCCCCGGCGGGGAGTCGACCACCATGGCGAAGCTGGCCGCCCGGTCCGGCCTGCTGCAGCCGCTGCGGGACGCGGTCGCCGGGGGGCTGCCGGTCTACGGGTCCTGCGCCGGGATGATCCTGCTGGCCGACCGGCTGCTGGACGCCCCCGCCGACCAGGTGACCGTCGGCGGGCTGGACGTGACGGTGCGGCGCAACGCCTTCGGCCGGCAGGTGGACTCCTTCGAGTCCCAGGTCGAGATCGACGGCGTGCCCGGCGGTCCGGTGCACGCGGTCTTCATCCGGGCGCCGTGGGTGGAGCAGGCGGGTGAGGGGGTGGAGGTCCTCGGCCGGGTCGTCGGCGGAGCGGCCGACGGTAGGATCGTCGCGGTCCGCCAGGGCAGCCTGGTGGCCACCAGCTTCCACCCCGAACTGACCGGGGACCGCCGGGTGCACGCGCTGTTCGTCGACACCGTCCGCCGTCACCTGGCCGAGCAGGCCGGCAGCGCCCCGGAGGGGGCCGCCGGGGACGAGAGGGGACCACGCGCCGTGGACGAGCGTGCGAGTTCACCAGTGGACACAGCCGGCCGGCCGCGAACGCGTCCGACGAGCGCCAGCGAGGAGGACTTGTGAGCGGCCATTCCAAGTGGGCGACGACCAAGCACAAGAAGGCCGGGATCGACGCCAAGCGGGGCAAGCTCTTCGCCAAGCTGATCAAGAACATCGAGGTCGCCGCCCGCACCGGGGGCGGTGACCCGGCGGGCAACCCCACCCTCTTCGACGCCATCCAGAAGGCCAAGAAGAGCTCGGTGCCCAACGACAACATCGACCGCGCGGTCAAGCGCGGCGCCGGGCTCGAGGCCGGTGGCGTCGACTACCAGGCGATCACCTACGAGGGCTACGCGGCCGGTGGCGTCGCCGTCCTCGTCGAGTGCCTCACCGACAACAAGAACCGCTCGGCCATGGAGGTGCGCACCGCCATGACCCGCAACGGCGGGTCGATGGCCGACCCCGGCTCGGTGTCCTACCTGTTCTCCCGCAAGGGCGTCGTCGTGGTGCCGACGTCCGGCGCGGTCGACGAGGACACCGTGCTCATGGCCGTGCTGGACGCCGGTGCCGAGGAGGTGCGCGACCTCGGCGACACCCTCGAGGTGGTCTGCGAGCCCACCGACCTGGTGGCGGTGCGCACCGCGCTGCAGGACGCCGGCATCGACTACGACTCCGCCGACGTGGGCTTCGTGCCCAGCGTCTCGGTGTCGCTGGACGCCGACGCGGCCGACAAGGTGTTCCGGCTGATCGACGCGCTCGAGGACTGCGACGACGTGCAGAACGTCTACGCCAACTACGACGTCTCCGACGACGTCCTCGAGCGCATCTAGGGCCCCCGGCCGCTCGCGTGTCGCGGACGGCGGTGTCGCCGGTACGAGCTAGCGTGGTCGAACACCAGTTCGGCTGACGGCGGGAGGCTCCCCCATGCGGGTGCTCGGCATCGACCCGGGCCTCACCCGGTGCGGGTGGGGCGTGGTCGACGGGCGCCCCGGCGCGCGGCCGGTCGCCGTCGGCGTGGGCGTGCTGCGCACCGCCGCCGAGCTGGACCTCGAGCTGCGGCTGCTGGAGCTGCACACCGCCGTCACCGGGCTGCTGCGCCAGCACCGGCCCGACGTCGTGGCGATCGAGCGGGTCTTCACCCAGAACAACAAGGGCACCGCCACCGGCACCGCCCAGGCGGCCGGGGTGGCGGCACTGGCCGCCGCCCAGGCCGACCGGCCGGTCGCCTGGCACACGCCCAGCGAGGTCAAGGCCGCCATCTCCGGCAGCGGCCGCGCGGACAAGGAGCAGGTCACCCTGATGGTCACCCGGGTGCTGGGGCTGGCGTCCGCGCCCAAGCCCGCCGACGCCGCCGACGCGCTCGCGCTCGCGGTGTGCCACGCCTGGCGCGGGCCGGCGCAACAGCGGCTGCGGGCCGCCGCGCTGGCCGGCGGCATCGGGGCGCCGGTCCGGTCGACGACCCTGCCGCGCTGGACGGGGGTGTCCCGGTGATCGCCTCGGTGCACGGCCGGGTGGCTGCGGTCTCCCCGGACGGCGCCGTGGTCGAGGTGGGCGGCGTGGGCCTCGCGGTGCAGTGCACGCCCGGCACGATCGCCCGGCTGCAGGTGGGGGAGAGCGCGCGGCTGGCCACCACCCTGGTGGTGCGGGAGGACTCCCTCACCCTCTACGGCTTCGCCGACGACGACGAGCGCCAGCTGTTCGAGCTGCTGCAGACGGCCAACGGCGTGGGCCCCCGGCTGGCGCAGGCGGTGCTGGCCATCCACCCGCCGCGCGAGGTGCGCCGGGCGGTGTCGACGGCCGACGTCAAGGCGCTCATGCAGGTCCCGGGCATCGGCCGCAAGGGCGCCGAGCGGCTGATCCTGGAGCTGCGCGACCGGCTGGGCGTCACCAGCACCGACACCTCCCTGGACGGCGCCGGCGCGGCGCCCGGCCTGCCCGGGGTCGCCCCGGTGGCGCCGTGGCGCGACCAGCTGGCCGCGGCGCTGGTCGGCCTCGGCTGGTCGGGCCGGGAAGCCGACGCGGCCATCGCCGAGCTCGCCCCGCTGGCCGACGAGCAGGTCGCCGCGACCGGCGCGGTGGAGGTCGCCGTCCTGCTCCGCCAGGCACTGCGGCTGCTGGGCCGTTCATGAGCGGGCCGTTCGACCGGGGGCTGTCCGCCGCCGACGCCGGGCCGGGGCGTACCCCCGGCACAGCCGGGCCCGGCCGGTTCCCCGACGCCGCGGTCGACCCGGGGGCCGGCGACGAGGAGCGGGTGGTGGAGTCCGCGCTGCGGCCGCACTCGCTCGCCGACTTCATCGGCCAGCCCAAGGTCGCCCGCCAGCTGGAGCTGGTGCTGGAGGGCGCCAAGCGGCGCGGCCGGCCCCCGGACCACGTGCTGCTGTCCGGCCCGCCCGGGCTGGGCAAGACCAGCCTGGCGCTGATCATCGGCTCCGAGCTGGGCACGTCGGTGAAGATCACCAGCGGGCCGGCCATCGAGCGCTCCGGCGACCTGGCCGCGATGCTGTCCAACCTCGCGCCCGGCGACGTGCTGTTCATCGACGAGATCCACCGGATCGCCCGGCCGGCCGAGGAGCTCCTCTACATGGCGATGGAGGACTTCCGGGTCGACGTCGTCGTCGGCAAGGGCCCCGGCGCCACCGCCATCCCGCTGGAGATCAACCCGTTCACCCTGGTCGGCGCGACCACCCGGGCCGGCCTGCTCACCGGGCCGCTGCGCGACCGGTTCGGCTTCGTCGGGCAGATGGAGTTCTACGAGCCGGCCGAGCTGGAGCAGGTGCTGGCCCGCAGCGCCGCGCTGCTGGGCGTGGAGCTGACCGCCGAGGGCTCCACGGAGATCGCCGGCCGGTCCCGCGGCACCCCGCGGATCGCCAACCGGCTGCTGCGCCGGGTCCGCGACTACGCCGAGGTGCGCGCCGACGGGCGGGTCACCCGCGCGGTCGCCGAGGCCGCGCTGGCGCTCTACGACGTCGACCACCTGGGCCTGGACCGGCTGGACCGGGCGGTGCTGGAGGCGCTGGTGCTGCGCTTCAGCGGCGGCCCGGTCGGCGTGGCCACCCTCGCGGTGGCCGTGGGGGAGGAGCCGCACACCGTCGAGGAGGTCTGCGAGCCATTCCTCGTCCGCGCCGGCCTGCTCGCCCGCACCCCCCGCGGGCGGGTGGCCACCGAGGCGGCCTGGACCCACCTCGGCCGGCCGGTGCCGCGCGGCGGCGTCCCCCTCGGTCGGGGCACACCCGACCCGCAGGCACCGGGGTCGTCGTCAGAGACCCTCTTCGACGCCTAGACTGCGGGACGCCGGCGCGCAACTCGTCGGCTCGCCCGCGTGCGTCCGCCCGGCCGCCCGGAGAGCCCCGCGCCGCAGTCGACGCACCCGAGCGGCCCCGTCCCGGGCCGCACCACCGCGGCCGAGACGGCGCGGAAGAGAGGCACACCTGTCGTGGAGCTGTTCCCGCTCGTCATCCTCGTCCTGGCCTTCGTGCTGCTCATCGTCCTTCCGGCGCGGCAGCGCCGGAAGCTGCAGGAGCAGCAGCGGGCGCTGCAGGAGTCGCTGACCCCGGGCACCCCGGTCATGACGACGGCCGGCCTGCACGGCACCGTCGCCGCCCTCGGCGAGGGCACCGTCGACCTGGAGGTCGCCCCGGGCGTGGTCGTCACCTTCGCCCGGCAGGCGATCCTCGAGATCCGCCGGCCCGCCGCGCCCGGCCCCGCCGACGGCACCGTCCTCGGCCAGGACGACGCGAACGGCCCGTCCGACGGCGGCCCCGCCGGCCGCGCCCGCTGACCGGAGCCCTCCCGTGGCCCGACACTCCCTCTCCGCGCGCCGGTACTTCGGCGCCTTCCTGCTCGTCGTCGCCGTCCTCTACGGCCTGGTCTTCCTGACCGGCGACACCCGCACCCCGCAGCTGGGCCTGGACCTGCGCGGCGGGACGACGGTCACGCTCACCGCCGCCACCCCCGACGGCCAGGCACCCGACCCCACCGAGCTGGAACTGGCCCGCCAGATCATCGAGCAGCGGGTCAACGGGCTCGGCGTCGCCGAGGCCGAGGTGGTGACCGAGGGCGACGCCAACATCGTCATCTCCGTCCCCGGGGACGACGGGGAGCAGGCCCGCGAGCTCGGCGCCACCGCGCAGCTGCGCTTCCGCCCGGTGGTGCAGGGCCCCGAGCCCGCCGTCCCGGCCGACCCCGCCGCCGAGGACCCCGCCGCCGAGGACCCCGCCGCCGAGGAGCCCGCCGCCGAGACGCCGGCCGACCCCGCCGCGCCGGCCGACGGCGCCGTCGCCGACCCCTCGCTGCCCGAGCCGGGCGACGCGCCGGCCACCCAGGAGGAGGCCGCGGCGGCGTACGCCACGCTGACCTGCGACCCGGCGGACACCAGCTCCGAGGTCGAGCTGCCGGAGAGCTACCTCGCCGCCTGCACCGAGGACGGCGCGGCCAAGTACCTGCTCGGCCCGGCGATCATCGAGGGCACCCAGGTCGCCGACGCCAACGCCGGCACCGAGCCGGCCACCGGCGAGTGGGTCGTGCTGCTGGACTTCCAGAACGACGCCGAGGCCGAGTGGGCCGCCTACACCGCGGCCAACGTCGGCTCCAACGTCGCCTTCACCCTGGACGGCCGGGTCATCTCCGCGCCGACCATCCAGGGCGCGATCACCAGCAACCCGACGACGATCACCGGCTCCTTCGACCAGGAGAGCGCCGAGGAGCTGGCCAACCAGCTGCGCTACGGCGCGCTGCCGCTGACCTTCACCCAGGCCACCGCCCAGTCGATCTCCACCGAGCTCGGCGCCGAGCAGCTGCAGGCCGGCCTGATCGCCGGCGCCATCGGCATCGCGCTGGTGTTCGTCTACGCGCTGCTCTACTACCGGCTGCTCGGGCTGGTGATGATCGCCAGCCTGGTGCTGTCGGCGGTGGTCGTCTACGCCGTCCTCGTCGTGCTCGGCCGCCAGATCGGCTTCACGCTCAGCCTCGCCGGCATCGCCGGGTTCATCGTGTCCCTGGGCATCACCGCGGACTCCTTCGTCGTCTACTTCGAGCGGCTCAAGGACGAGATCCGCGAGGGCCGCACGCTGCGCTCGGCGGTCCCGCGGGCGTGGGTGCGCGCGCGGCGCACGATCCTGTCCGCGGACGCGGTCAGCTTCCTGGCCGCGGCGATCCTGTACGTGCTGGCCATCGGCGACGTGAAGGGCTTCGCGTTCACCCTGGGCATGTCCACGGTGCTCGACCTGGTCGTCGTCTTCCTCTTCACCCACCCGCTGATGGCGGTGCTGGCCCGCTACCGGGTGTTCAGCAGCAGCCGCGTCTCCGGCCTGGGCGGCAGCCTGGACCGGCCGCGCCCGGCCGCCGGCCGCCGCACCGCCGCGGACCGCGAGCTCGTGGCGGCCGGCGCCGGCCGCACCGCGCAGGACAGGAGCCCCGCATGACCGGCCGCGACCCCCTCCCCGGCGACGGCGCGGTGCCCGTGGGCACTGACGCCGACGAGGCCGCCGGCCACGGCGCCACCGACGACGCCGCCGCGGCCGCGGACGACGCCGCGCTCGCCGCGGCCGGCCTGCCCAGCGCGGGCCGGCCCGGCGCCCCCCGCGCGCGGCACCGCGGCTCGCTGGCGCACCGGCTGTACAACGGCGAGGCCGGGCTGGACGTCGTCGGCCGCAGCCGGCTGATCTACCGCATCACCGCCGTGGTGGTGCTGCTGTGCCTGGCCGCGATGGTGGTCCGGGGCTTCAACTTCGGCATCGACTTCGCCGGCGGCAACAGCCTGCGGCTGCCCGGCGACGCCGCGCAGCTCGAGCAGGTGCAGGACGCCGCGCAGGACGCCGGCGCCGAGGTCGCCTCGGCCCAGGTCGTCGGCGGCGACACGCTGCTGCTGCGCACCGGCGCGCTGGACAACGACACCGAGCGGGCGGTCGTCGACGCGGTCGCCGCGGCGGCCGGCGTCGACCCGGCCCAGGTCAGCCCCGAGTCGGTCAGCCCCGAGTGGGGCCAGGACATCACCCGCCAGGCGCTGGTGGCCCTCGCGGTCTTCCTGGTGGCGGTGGTGCTGTTCCTCGCGGTGCGCTTCCAGCCGAAGATGGCGGTCGGCGCGATCGCCGCGCTGCTGCACGACATCGTCGTCACCGCGGGCGTCTACGCGCTGGTCGGCTTCGAGGTCAGCCCCTCGACGGTCATCGGGTTCCTGACCATCCTCGGCTTCTCGCTGTACGACACCGTCGTCGTGTTCGACAAGGTCGACGAGAACGTCCGCGACCTGGAGCGGACGGCGCGGATGACCTGGGGCGAGGCGGCCAACCTGGCGGTCAACCAGACGCTGATGCGCTCGATCAACACCTCGGTCATCGCGCTGCTGCCGGTCGCCGGCCTGCTGTTCGTCGGCGCCGGGCTGCTCGGGGTCGGCACGCTCAAGGACCTCGCCCTGGTGCTGTTCGTCGGCCTGGCCGCGGGCGCCTACTCCTCGATCTTCCTGGCCACCCCGATCGTGGCGGACCTCAAGGAGCGCGAGCCGGAGGTGCAGGCGCTGCGCCGCCGGGTGCTCGCCCGCCGGTCCTCCCAGGCCCGGCAGTCCGCTGGCCGCCCGGCCGGCATCGGCCCGGTGGCCAGCGCCCGCCGCGGCCGCGGCGCCGCGCGGCCCGCGGCCGGCGGGGCCGGCACCGCCCTCGCCGAGCGGGACGCCGACCTGGGCCCGGTGCCGGCCGACGTGGTGGTCGAGTCCCCGGAGTCGGTGCGCCGCGAGGCGCCCGACCCGGTGCGCCCGGCGCCCGGCCCCCGCAGCGGGGCGACCGCCGCCCCGCGGCCCGGCGCCCGCCCGCAGTCCGGCGCCCGACGCTCCGGCGGCCGGAAGCGCCGGTGAGCGCCGGCGCCGCCGCGGGCAGCCCGCCGCTGGACGAGCTCATCGCCTCGCTCACCGTCGAGATCCCCGACTTCCCGCAGCCGGGTGTCGTCTTCCGCGACCTGACGCCGGTGTTCGCCGACGGGCCGGCCTTCGGCCGCATGGTCGAGGGGCTGGCGGCGCCGGCCGAGGTCGACCCGCGCGCGGCCGCGCTGGCCGCGGCGGGCGGCAGGGAGCCCGCGTTCGACGTCGTGGTCGGCGTGGAGGCCCGCGGCTTCCTGCTGGCCGCCGCGGTGGCGCTGCAGGCCGGCGTCGGCGTGGTGCCCGTGCGCAAGGCCGGCAAGCTGCCCCGCGAGCGGCTGTCGGCGCACTACGCGCTGGAGTACGGCACCGCGACCCTCGAGGTGCACACCGACTCGATCGCCCCCGGGCAGCGGGTGCTGCTCGTCGACGACGTCCTGGCCACCGGCGGCACCCTGGCCGCCAGCACCTCCCTCGTCGAGGGCCTGGGCGGCGTCGTGGTGGCGGTGTCGGTGGTCGTGGAGCTGGTCGGCCTCGGCGGGCGGCAGCGGCTGGCCCCGCACACCGTGCACGCGCTGTGGACCACCTGAGCGGTACACGACCGCCCGGTGCGGTCGGGACCAGGGGCTCCCCGGCTAGCATGGGGGAGGTCACCGAACCACCTCGGGCAGGAGTCGCCATGGGCCCCGACGCCGTCACCGGCGTTGCCGCCGCGGGCTCCGGCGCCCCCGCCCTCCCGGCCGGGGGGACCGCACCGGCGCTCCCCGCCGGCGACGGCACCCCGGCCCCGCCGGCCACCGACGCGTCGCCCGGGCGCCCGCCGCTGCCCAGCCGCCCCGCGGTCCGCCGTCCCGACGACGTCGGCTCCGAGCCGCCGGGCGAGCAGGACCCGCCCGGCGTCCCGCGCCGCCGGGTGCGCGACCGGCTGGCCCGCCGCATCGTCGCCGGGCAACGCAGCCCCGTCGTCCGCCCGGTGCTGGAGCCGCTGGCCGTCCTGCACCGGGAGAGCCACCCCAAGGCCGACCTGGCGCGCCTGCAGCGGGCCTACGACGTGGCCGAGGCCGCGCACGCCACCCAGAAGCGCAAGAGCGGTGACCCCTACATCACCCACCCCCTGGCCGTGGCCACCGTGCTGGCCGGGCTGGGCATGGACACCACGACGCTGGTCGCGGCGCTGCTGCACGACACGGTCGAGGACACCGGGCAGACGCTGGAGTCGATCACCGAGGTGTTCGGGCCCGAGGTGGCCCACCTGGTCGACGGCGTCACCAAGATCGACCGGGTCAAGCTCGGCGACGCCGCGCAGGCCGAGACGATCCGCAAGATGATCGTGGCGATGGCCCGCGACCCCCGGGTGCTGGTCATCAAGCTCGCCGACCGGCTGCACAACATGCGCACGCTGCGCTTCCTGCCTCCGGAGAAGCAGGAGAAGAAGGCCCGCGAGACGCTGGAGATCCTCGCCCCCCTGGCCCACCGCCTGGGCATGAACACCATCAAGTGGGAGCTCGAGGACCTCGCGTTCGCCACGCTGTACCCCAAGCGCTACGACGAGATCGTGCGGCTGGTGGCCGAGCGGGCGCCGTCGCGGGACACCTACCTGGCCGAGGTCGCCGCCGCGGTGACCGACCAGCTGAAGACCGCCGGCATCGCCGCCGTCGTCACCGGCCGGCCCAAGCACTACTACTCGATCTACCAGAAGATGATCGTCCGCGGCCGGGACTTCACCGACATCTGGGACCTCGTCGGCATCCGCATCCTGGTCGACTCCGTCCGCGACTGCTACGCCGCGCTGGGCATCATGCACGCGCACTGGCAGCCGGTGCCCGGCCGGTTCAAGGACTTCGTCGCGATGCCGAAGTTCAACATGTACCAGTCGCTGCACACGACGGTGATCGGCCCGCAGGGCAAGCCGGTGGAGCTGCAGATCCGCACCCACGACATGCACCGCACCGCCGAGTACGGCATCGCCGCGCACTGGAAGTACAAGGAGAAGGCGCGGGCCGGCGGGCGCCCCGCGCCCGGGGACCGCGGCGCCAAGACCGGTTCGCCGGACGACATGCTGTGGCTGCGCCAGCTGCTGGACTGGCAGCGCGAGGCGCAGGAGCCCGGCGAGTTCCTGGAGACGCTGCGCTACGACCTGGGCCCGCAGGAGGTGTTCGTCTTCACGCCCAAGGGCGACGTGGTCAGCCTGCCCGGCGGCGCCACCCCGGTCGACTTCGCCTACGCGGTGCACACCGAGGTCGGCCACCGCTGCATCGGCGCCCGGGTCAACGGCACGCTGGTCAGCCTGGACAGCACGTTGACCAACGGCGACGTCGTCGAGGTCTTCACCTCCAAGTCCCCGACCGCCGGCCCCTCCCAGGACTGGCTGTCCTTCGTCGGCTCGTCCCGCGCCCGGACCAAGATCCGGCAGTGGTTCACCAAGGAGCGCCGCGAGGACGCCGTCGAGGCCGGCAAGGAGGCGCTCACCCGGGCCATGCGCAAGGCCGGCCTGCCGCTGCAGCGGCTGCTCGGCGGCGACGCGCTGTCCACCCTGGCCAAGGACCTGCGCCACGCCGACGTCACCGCGCTGTACGCCGCGGTGGGGGAGAACCAGATCTCGGCGTCCTCGATCGTCGACAAGCTCATCGCCGCCCTGGGCGGCACCGAGGGCGCGGTCGAGGACATCGCCGAGACCACCATCCCGATGCGCCGCCCGGTGCACCGCCGCGCGGCCGGCGGCGACCCGGGCATCGTCGTGCACGGCATGACCGACGTCTGGGCCAAGCTGGCCAAGTGCTGCACCCCGGTGCCCGGGGACGCCATCCTGGGCTTCGTGACCCGCGGCGGCGGGGTCAGCGTGCACCGCACCGACTGCACCAACGCCGCCGACCTCGAGCGCAAGCCCGAGCGGCTGGTCGAGGTCGAGTGGGCCAGCCAGCCCGGGTCGGTGTTCCTCGTCGCCATCCAGGTGGAGGCCCTGGACCGCCACCGGCTGCTGTCCGACGTCACCCGGGCGCTGGCCGACGAGCGGGTCAACATCCTGTCCGCCTCGGTGCAGACCAGCCGGGACCGCGTGGCGATCAGCCGGTTCACCTTCGAGCTGGCCGACCCCGCGCACCTGGGCGCGGTGCTGCAGACGGTGCGCAACGTGGACGGCGTCTTCGACGTCGAGCGCGTCACCGCCTAACGTCGGCGGGCGACCACCGCGTAGAGGGGATCCCCGCGGCCGGGCTCCGTGCGCAGCGAGACCTCGGGCTCGGTGAAGCCGCCGGCCCGCCGGACCAACTCGGCGACGACCAGGCCGTGCTGCTCGTCGTCGGTGGCCAGCCAGCCGCGCACCGCCTTGGTGGGGAAGCACCGGTTGGAGTAGGTGATCGCCAGGGTCCCGCCGGGCCGCAGCGCCCGGCCGACGTCGGCCAGCACCTCGATCGGCCGGGTCAGGTAGTCGATCGAGACGCAGCAGACGGCCGCGTCGACGTCGGCGTCGGGCAGCGGCACTTGCGGGTCGGCGTTGAGGTCGTGCACCAGCCGCTCGGTGGCCGCGGCGTTGGCCGCCAGCTCCTCGGCGTTCATCCCCAGCGCCACCAGCTCGGCCGGCGGGGTGCGGAAGTGCGACACCCACGAGCTCATCAGGTCCAGCACCCGGCGGGGCGCCGGCGCCGCGCCGTCGATGCCCAGCTCGGCGTACAGGGCGCCCACCGCGGCGATCGCCCGGTCGTCGATGTGCGTGACCAGCCGGGTCGGGGTGTAGAAGACCTCGTCGGGGGTGCCGTCGGCGCGGTCGAAGAAGCCGGGCGGGAAGCCGGCGTAGGGACCGGTGCTGTCCGTCATCCGGTGGTCGCCGACTCGACGGTCACCGGCACGGTCGGCGCCCCGCCGCCGGGGCCGGGCTCCAGCGAGCCGTCGTCGCCGCCCTCGGCCACCTCGTCGGCCACGGCCGGCCCGGCGTCGGCGGGCCCCGCCGCGGCGCGCGGCCGGCGGCTCACGCGGCGACCGCGAGGGACTGGATCCGGACCTCCTGGGTGGGCGCGCCGTCGCCGGGGCCGTTGCTGCCGTCGTTGCCGTTGGCCGCGACGGCGTCCAGGGTGGCCAGCCCGGCCTCGTCGATGGTGCCCAGCACGGTGTAGGACGGCGGCAGCTGGCTGTCCCCCCAGACGAGGAAGAACTGGCTGCCGTCGAAGCCCTGGCCGCTGTTGGCCATCGCCACGGTGCCGCGCGGGTAGGTCTCGTCGCCGGCGACCTGGGTCGGGAACTCGTAGGCCGGGCCGCCCGCGCCGGTGCCGCTCGGGTCACCGCACTGCAGCACCTGCAGGCCCGCGGAGTCGGTCTGGCGGTGGCACACCGTGTCGTCGTAGTAGCCCTGCCCCGCCAGGTGGACCATGCTCGCCACCGCGCACGGGGCGCCGGCGTTGTCCAGCGTCAGGCCGATCGGCCCGGCGGTCGTGGTGATGTCGACCTCGGTGGTGCCGGTCGGCGTGACCTCCACCGGCGGGGTGCCGGTGTCGGCCTGCAGGTTCGGGTTGGCCGCGGTGTCGGCCGGCGTCCAGTCGCAGGTGCCGTCGGCGCCGTCGACGACGCCCGGGGTGGGCTCCGCGGGGGCGGGGGTCGGCGTGGGCTCGGCGGCGGCGCTGTCGGAGTCCTCGCCGCCGACGCCGGTGACCAACAGGACGACGCTGGCGACGAGCACGACGGCGGCCACGGTGACCCCGATCAGCACGTTGCGGCGACGACGGCGGGCCAGCTCGGCGCGGCGCTCGAGCTGGCGCTGCAGCCTGCGCTGGGCGGCCTCTCGGCGCTGCTTGTTGCTCGGCACGGGTCGGACTCCTCCGCGGGGGGACGGGTGCTGCGCGGGTCGGTCAGGGCGCCCGCCGGTCGGTCAGCGAGTCTAGGTGGCGAGCCTGGCCGTCCCCTGTCAGCGGGCCCGGGGCGGCGCGGGGCGCCCGCGTAACCTGCACGGGTGCTCATCCGCTCCTTCCCGGCCGGCGCCTTCGGCACCAACTGCTACGCCGTCGCCACCGGGCCCCGGCAGGAGTGCGTCGTGGTCGACCCCGGCATGGACGCGGTCGAGCCCCTGGCCCGGCTGCTGGCCGCGGACGGACTGAAGCCGGTGGCCGTCGTCCTCACCCACGGCCACCTCGACCACACCTTCTCGGTGCTGCCGGTGTGCGACGGCTACGACATCCCCGCCTACCTGCACCCGCGAGACTTCGGCATGCTCGCCGACCCGGCCCGGTGGCACGGCCCGCAGCTGGCGCCGCTGATCACCGGGGTGGCGCTGCCCGACCCCGCGGAGGTCCTGCCGCTGGACGACGGCGCCGTCCTGTCCCTCGCCGGGGTCGAGCTGACCGTGCGGCACGCGCCGGGGCACACGCAGGGCTCGGTGGTGTTCTCCCTCGACCTCGGCGAGGCGCCGGGGCTGCTGGCCGGCGACGTGCTGTTCGCCGGCTCCGTGGGCCGGGTGGACCTGCCCGGCGGGTCGTGGGAGGACATGCTGCGCTCCCTGCGCGACGTCGTCCTGCCGCTGGAGGACGAGACGGTGGTGCTGCCCGGGCACGGGCCGGCGACGACGGTCGGCCGGGAGCGCGCGGCCAACCCGTACCTGGCCGAGGCCGCCGCGGGTGCGGGGGCCCCGCCGCGGGGGCGGGGGCTGTGACCCCGCTGACCGCGCCGAAGGGCACCTTCGACGTCCTGCCGCCGGCGTCCGAGCGGTTCCTCGCCGTCCGGGAGACCCTCACCGCGCCGCTGCGGCGGGCCGGGTACGGCTACGTCGAGACGCCGGTGTTCGAGGAGACCGCCGTGTTCTCCCGCGGGGTCGGCGAGTCCACCGACGTCGTGACCAAGGAGATGTACACCTTCGCCGACCGCGGCGGCCGGTCGCTGACGCTGCGCCCGGAGCTGACCGCCGGGCTGATGCGGGCGTTCATCGAGCACCGGCTGCACACCGGCGCGCTGCCGGTGAAGCTGTGGACGGTCGGCTCGGCGTTCCGCTACGAGCGCCCGCAGGCCGGCCGCTACCGGCACTTCACCCAGGTCGACATGGAGGCCCTCGGCGTCGACGACCCCGCGCTGGACGCCGAGGTGGTGGCCCTCGGCGTGCAGGGCTTCCGCGACCTGGGGCTGACCGACTTCGAGCTGCTGCTCACCTCGCTGGGCGACGCGACCTGCCGGCCGCAGTACCGGGAGCTGCTGGTCGCGTACCTGGACGAGCTGGACCTGGACGAGGACACCCGGCGGCGGGCGGCGATCAACCCGCTGCGGGTCCTGGACGACAAGCGCCCCGAGGTGCAGGCCCAGCTGGACGACGCCCCGCTGATGGTCGACCACCTGTCGGACTCCACCCGGGCGCACTACGACGCCGTCCGCCAGCACCTGACCGACCTGGGCGTGACCTGGACCGAGGCCCCGCGGCTGGTCCGCGGGCTGGACTACTACACGAAGACCACGTTCGAGTTCGTCCACTCCGGGCTCGGCGCGCAGTCGGCCATCGGCGGCGGCGGCCGCTACGACGGGCTGTCCGCGGCGCTCGGCGGCCCCGACGTCTCCGGCATCGGCTACGCCGTCGGCGTCGACCGCACCCTGCTGGCCGTGCAGGCCGAGGGCCTCGACGTGGGTGCGGCGGCCGGCGTGCAGGCGTTCGTCGTCCCGCTGGGCGCCGAGGCCCGGCGGGTGGCGGTGCGCCTGGTCGGGCAGCTGCGGCAGGCCGGCGTCGCCGCCGACACCGTCTACGGCGGCCGCGGGCTCAAGGGGGCGATGAAGGCCGCCGACCGGTCGGGCGCCTCGCACCTGGTCGTCATCGGCGAGCGGGACCTGGCCGCGGGCGTCGGCCAGCTCAAGGACATGCGCACCGGCGAGCAGCACCCCGTCCCGGTGGGCGAGCTGTTCGACGCCGTGCGACGTGCGACGGTGGGGGGGTGACCACGATGAGCATGGAGCAGCGGCCGCTCGGCCGGACGGGGGCCGACGTCAGCGTCGTCGGCCTGGGCACCTGGCAGCTCGGCGCGGACTGGGGGGACGTCGACGACGACGCCGCCGCCGCCGTCCTCGACGCGGCGCTGGACGCCGGGGTCACCCTGCTCGACACCGCCGACGTCTACGGCGACGGGCGCTCCGAGCAGCGCATCCGGCAGGCCCTGGCGGCCCGGCCCCAGCGGCCGTTCGTGGCGACGAAGGCCGGCCGCCGCGCCGACCCCTTCGAGGCGGCGCAGTACACCCCGGAGAACCTGCGCGCCTGGGTGGACCGATCCCGCCGCAACCTCGGCGTGGACACCCTCGACCTGGTGCAGCTGCACTGCCCGCCGCCGGCGACGTACGAGGACGACCGCGTCTACGACACCCTGGACGCGCTGGTCGCCGACGGCGCGGTCGCCGCCTACGGGGTGTCGGTGGAGACGGTCGCCGAGGGCCTGCGCGCCCTGCAGCGGCCGGGCGTGCAGTCGCTGCAGGTGATCCTCAACGTCCTGCGGCGCAAGCCGTTGGAGGAGCTGCTGCCCGCGGCGGCCCGGGCGCAGGTCGGCGTCCTCGCCCGGGTGCCGCTGGCCAGCGGGCTGCTGACCGGCAAGTACGACGAGACGACGACGTTCGCCGCCGACGACCACCGGAACTACAACCGCAACGGCGAGGCCTTCGACGTCGGCGAGACCTTCTCCGGGGTGCCCTTCGAGGTCGGCCTGGCCGCCGCCCGCGAGGTCGCCGAGATCGCCGGTGACGCCCCGACCGCGGCCTTCGCGCTGCGCTGGGTCATCGACCAGCCCGGCGTCACGTCGGTCATCCCCGGCGCGCGCACCGTCGAGCAGGTCCGCGGCAACGTCGCGGCGGCCGCGCTGCCCCCGCTGACCGCCACCCAGCTCGCCGACCTCGAGCGGGTCTACGACGAGCGCGTCCGCGCGCACGTCCACGACCGCTGGTGAACCCCCTTCCCTGAGAGGTACCCCCGTGCTCCGCACCCACGACGCCGGCGCGCTGCGCGCGTCCGACGCCGGTTCCCCCGTCACCCTCGCCGGCTGGGTGGCCCGCCGCCGCGACCACGGCGGCGTGGTCTTCGTCGACCTGCGCGACGCCTCCGGCTACGTGCAGGTCGTCGTCCGCGAGGAGGAGGCGCACGCCCTCCGCAACGAGTTCTGCGTGCTGGTCACCGGGGAGGTGCGCCGGCGGCCGGAGGGCAACGAGAACCCCGAGCTGCCGACCGGGGAGGTCGAGGTGGCCGCGGCCGAGCTGCGGGTGCTCGCGCCGTCCGCGCCGCTGCCCTTCCCGGTCGAGACCGACCAGCCCGCCTCGGACGACGTCCGCTACCGGTACCGCTACCTCGACCTGCGCCGGCAGGGTCCGGCGCGGGCGATCCGGCTGCGCTCGGAGGTCAACCGGATCGCCCGCGGGGTGATGGCCCGGCACGGCTTCGTCGAGGTCGAGACGCCGACGCTGACCCGCTCGACGCCCGAGGGCGCCCGCGACTTCGTCGTCCCGGTGCGGCTGCAGCCGGGCAGGTGGTACGCGCTCCCGCAGTCCCCGCAGCTGTTCAAGCAGCTGCTGATGATCGGCGGGCTGGAGCGCTACTACCAGATCGCCCGCTGCTTCCGGGACGAGGACTTCCGCGCCGACCGCCAGCCGGAGTTCACCCAGCTGGACTTCGAGATGTCCTTCGTGGAGCGCGACGACGTCCTCGCCGTCGCCGAGGACGTGGTCCGCGCGCTGTGGGCCGAGCTGGCCGGGCACGCCGTGCCGGAGATCCCGCGGATGACCTACCGCGAGGCGATGGACCGGTTCGGGTCGGACAAGCCCGACCTGCGCTTCGGCCTCGAGCTCACCGAGCTGACGTCCTACTTCGCCGGCACGCCGTTCCGCGTCTTCCAGTCGGCCTACGTCGGCGCGGTCGTGATGCCCGGCGGCGGCGCGCAGCCGCGGCGGGCGTTCGACGCCTGGCAGGACTGGGCCCGGTCGCGCGGCGCCAGGGGCCTGGCCTACGTGACGGTCGCCGAGGACGGCACGCTGGGCGGGCCGGTGGCCAAGAACATCTCCGAGACCGAGCGCGCGGGCCTGGTCGACGCCGTCGGCGCGCGGCCCGGGGACTGCGTCTTCTTCGCCGCGGGCACCCGCCGCACCGCGCAGGAGCTGCTCGGCGCGGCCCGCAACGAGATCGCCCGCCGGCTGGAGCTGATCACCCCCGGCACCTGGTCGTTCCTGTTCGTCGTCGACTTCCCGATGTTCGAGCAGACCGAGGACGGCGACTGGACGTTCATGCACCACCCGTTCACCTCGCCCACCCCCGAGTGGCGCGACCGGTTCGCCGACGACCGGGCCAACGCGCTGTCCGACGCCTACGACCTGGTCGTCAACGGCAGCGAGTGCATGAGCGGGTCGGTCCGGATCGCCGAGGCCGACCTGCAGGAGCGGGTCTTCCAGACCCTCGGGATGGGGCGGGAGGAGGCCCGCGAGCGGTTCGGCTTCTTCCTGGAGGCCTTCGCCTACGGCCCGCCGCCGCACGCAGGCGCGGCGCTGGGCTGGGACCGGCTGTGCGCGCTGCTGGCGGGGGTGGACTCCATCCGCGAGGTCATCGCCTTCCCCAAGACCGGCGCCGGCTTCGACCCGCTGACCGGTGCGCCGACGCCGATCACCGACGCGCAGCGCAAGGAGGCCGGCATCGACGCGCACCCCGAGGAGCCGGCGCTGCCCGGCCAGCCCGGCGCGCCGGGGCCCACCGACCCCACCGGCTGAGCCGGCGGCTCAGCCCGGCCGGCGCGGGACGGCGAGCGCCGGCCGGTCGGGCGCCGGGGCGTCCGCCGCCGCTCCGGGCGTCTCCTGCCGCACCGGCGCGCCGGCCGGCGCCGGGCCCCGCCAGCGGGCCGGCTCGCGGGCGGCGGCGACCGCCAGCACCACCCACAGGGCGAGCGCGACGCGGCTGGTGTTCGCCGGGTGGTCGGCGACGCTCATCGCGAACACGCCGACCAGCGCGACGAGCGCCGCGCTCGCCACCGGGTCGCCGCGGCGGGCGGCCGCCGCGGCGGTGACCAGCGACCCGGCGGTGAGCAGGCCGACGGCGAGCAGGCCGAGCACCCCCGTCTCCACCAGCCAGTTCAACCACAGGTCGTGCGTGTGGGCGTACTCCAGCGCGCCGTCGCCCGCCGCGTTGACGACGACCCCCGCCCGGCCCAGGCCGACGCCGAGCAGCGGGTCCTCCGCCGCGACCGACAGCGCCGGCTGCCACGCCTGGTTGCGGATCTCCACCGAGGCCAGGACCGCCGGGCCCAGCGCGGACACCCCGGCCAGCGCGGCCAGCGCCAGCACGGGGGCGAGCAGGACCACCCGCCCCCCGCGCCGGCGCGCGGGGGCCCGGACGAGCAGGAGCACCACGGCGCCCAGCACGGCGCCGAGCACCGCGCCCCGGGAGGCCGACGTCGCCATGCCCAGGTAGCCCACCCCCACCAGCGTGGCGACGACGGCGCGGCCGGTCCGCTCCCGGATCCCGCCGGCCACCAGCGCCGCGAGCGGGGCGACGAGCAGGACGAAGGCGGCCATCACGTTGGGGTTGGCGAAGGTGCCGACGGTGCGCGGCCACGACGCCGGCCCGCAGGGGGCGTCGGCGAAGGTCACCGTCCGGCAGCCGAAGGGCGCCAGCCCGTCGTCCAGCTGCCCCAGGGCGGCGGCCGCCACGAGGGCCAGGCCGGCCAGCGCGGCCAGGCCCAGGGCGCGCGCCGCGCCCGGTTCGCGGCGCAGCAGCCCGACGACCAGGTAGTAGGTGGCCACCAGCGTCAGCAGGCCGCGCAGCGGGGCGGTGGGGTGCTGGCCGACGACGGTCGTGGCGGTGGAGACGACGACCAGCAGGGCGACGGGCGCGTCGAGCCGGGTGCGCAGGTCGCGCGGGCGCACCCCGGCCACCACCAGCCCGAGGAGGCCGGCCGCCAGCACCAGGCGTCCGGCGGTCACCCAGCCGACGAGGCCGTCCGGGGGCAGCAGGCCGGCCGCCGCGTCGAGGAGCAGCACGGACACGGCCAGGACGGCCGCGACCACGCCGAGGGAGCCGACCGTCGCGCGGGGGAGCACCCCAGCGACTGTCGTGCAGCCGGGTGTCGGCCCGGCGAACGGCGTGCGAGGAGCAGGTGCAGCCGGGGCGGCCACCGCAGGCCCGGGGGCCGGGGTCAGGCGGCGTCGAGGCGGGCCAGCTGCTCCGGGGTCAGCTCGACGCCGGCCGCGGCCGCGGAGTCCTGGATCGACGCCGCCCGCGACGCCCCCGGGATCGGGACGACGACGTCGGCCTGCGCCAGGTGCCAGGCCAGCGTGACCCGGTACACCGACACGCCCAGCTCGTCGGCGACCCGGGCGAACGCCGGCGCGGCCGAGCCCAGCGACCCCGCCGACGACACCCCGCCGAACGGGCTCCACGGGATGAACGCCAGCCCGTGCCCGGCGCAGTGCGCGAGCTCGCCGGCCGAGGAGCGCCACCCCGGCGAGAACTGGTTCTGCACGCTCACCAGCGCCGGGCCCACGATCGAGCGGGCGACGTCGATCTGCGCGACGTCGGCGTTGGAGATGCCGACCATGCGCACCAGCCCGTCGTCGACGAGCTGCCGCAGCGCGCCCACCGACTCCTCCCACGGGGTCGCGGGGTCGGGGCGGTGGTACTGGTAGAGCCCGATCGCGTCGACGCCGAGGCGCCGCAGCGACGCCTCGCACGCCGCCCGCAGGTGGCCCGCGGAGCCGTCGAGCTCCCAGTCGGTGCCGCGCCGGGTGTGCCCGCCCTTGGTGGCCACCAGCACCGACGATGTGTCCCCGCCGTAGGAGGCCAGGGCCGCGGCGACCAGCTCCTCGTTGTGGCCGAACTCCGACTCGTCGAGCGCGTAGGCGTCGGCGGTGTCGATGAGCGTCACGCCGGCGTCGAGAGCGGCGTGCACCACGGCGTGGGCGTCCTCCGGCGAAGGGCGGTCCTCCTTGGTCGACAGGGGCATCGCCCCCAGGCCGATGGCGCTGACGGTCAGGTCTCCGATGCGTCGCTGCTGCACGGGGGTGTCGTGCCCCGCGGGTAGCGTCGGTACCCGTGAGTTCGCTGTTCGACGAGCCGGCGGCCGACGGCGGCACCGTCGACCCTGGCGCGCCGTTGGCGGTGCGGATGCGGCCCCGCTCGCTGGACGAGGTCGTCGGCCAGGGGCACCTGCTGGGTCCCCGGGCGCCGCTGCGCCGACTGGTCGAGGCCGACGAGCCGATGTCGCTGGTCCTCTACGGCCCGCCGGGCACCGGCAAGACCACGCTGGCGCACGTCGTCTCGCTGGCCACCCGGCGGCAGTTCGTCCAGCTCTCCGCCCTCGACTCCGGGGTCAAGGAGGTCCGCGCGGTCATCGCGGGCGCGAAGCGGGAGCTGACGTACGCCGGCCGGCGCACCGTGCTGTTCATCGACGAGGTGCACCGGTTCTCCAGGACCCAGCAGGACAGCCTGCTGTCGGCGGTCGAGGACCGGATCGTCAGCCTGGTCGCCGCCACCACCGAGAACCCGTTCTTCTCCGTGGTCGGCCCGCTGCTGTCCCGCTCCCTGGTGCTCCCGTTGCAGCCACTGGACGACGGCGACGTCCGCACCGTGCTGCACCGCGCGCTGACCAGCGACCGCGGCCTGGCCGGTGCGGTCACCCTCACCGCCGAGGCCGAGGAGCACCTGGTGCGGATCGCCGGCGGTGACGCGCGCAAGGCGCTGACCGCCCTGGAGTCCGGCGCCGGCGCGGCCCGGGCGGCCGGCGGCGACGTGCTGGACCTGGCCACCCTGGAGACGGCGGTCGCGCAGGCCGCGGTGCGCTACGACCGGTCCGGCGACCAGCACTACGACGTGGCCAGCGCCCTGATCAAGTCCATCCGGGGCAGCGACGTCGACGCCGCGCTGCACTACCTGGCGCGCATGGTCGAGGCGGGGGAGGACCCGCGCTTCATCGCCCGCCGGCTGGTCGTCTCCGCCAGCGAGGACGTCGGCATGGCCGACCCGACGGCGCTGCAGACCGCCGTGGCCGCCGCCGACGCGGTCGCGTTCATCGGCATGCCCGAGGGCCACTTCCCGCTGGCGCAGGCCGTCGTCCACCTGGCCACTGCGCCGAAGTCCCACGCGGTCACCGTGGCGATCGGCGAGTCCGTGGCCGACGTCCGCGCCGGGCGGGCCGGCCCGGTGCCGCCCGGCCTGCGCGACGCCCACTACGCGGGCGCGAAGCGGCTGGGGCACGGCGGCAGCTACGTCTACCCGCACGACCACCCCGACGGCGTGGTGCCGCAGCAGTACCCGCCGGACGCCCTGGTGGGGAGGGACTACTACCGGCCCACCGGCCGCGGCGCGGAGGCCACCATCGGCCCGCGGCTGGCGAGGCTGCGCGCGATCCTCCGCCGCGGCCGGTGAGCCCCGGCGGGGCACGGACGGCCGCGGAGGGCCCCGACTACTGTGACCACGCCGGGCCGACGCCCCGCCGGGCGACGACCGGCGGAGCGCGCACGCACGCCGGGCGGCGGCCGCGCCGCCTCACCCGGCGCGGGCCGCCGGACGAGACACAGCCGAGGAACCAGGAGGACCGGGTGTCCGCAGGAGAGTGGGCCGGACTGATCGCAGCGCTGGCGCTGGTGCTGCTCGTGGCGCTGGTCGCCGTCCCGATCCTCAAGCTGGGCCGCACGCTCGACGAGGCGACCCTCACCATCCGCCAGGCGCGGGAGCAGAGCGGGCCGATCCTGAGCCAGGCGTCCACGACGGTCGCCCACGTCAACAGCAACCTGGAGCGGGTCGACGACATCACCGGCAACGCCGCCAACGTCTCCAGCAACGTCGCCGCGCTGACCAGCGTCGTCGCGGCCACGCTCGGCAGCCCGCTGATCAAGGTGGCCGCGTTCAGCTACGGCGTCCGCAGCGCGGCCCGCAAGAAGCGCGAGGGCCAGGCGATCGCCGACGCCGCCGCCCGTGACCGGCAGGACCGACGAGCCCGCCGCAGCGCTCGTCGGGACGCCCGGCGGGCCGCCTGATGCGCCGGCTGTTCTGGCTGGCCATGGGCATCACCATCGGCGCCCTCGTCGTCCGCAAGCTGACCGCCGCCGCCGAGCGGATGACCCCCGCGGGCATCGGCGGCTCGATCGCCGAGGGCCTGCGCGACCTGGCCGACGCCATCGGCGACTTCGGCGCCGACGTGCGCGCGGCGATGGCCGAGCGGGAGGTGGAGCTGCGGGCCGGGACCGGCCTGGACGCCCCGCTGCCCGAGGCCGGCGCCGCCCGGCTGCCCGAGATCGGGACCGTCCCGCTGCCCGGGCAGGGCCGGGTGCCCGGGCGGCACAGCGCCAGCGGCTGAGCCCCGCGGGGGTCGGCGCAGCACAGTCGAGCCACACCCGAGCCACACCGGAGCCGAGTAGGACATGCAGACCGCCGAGATCCGCCGCCGCTTCCTGGAGCACTTCGCCGCCCGCGGGCACACCGTCGTCCCGAGTGCCTCGCTGGTCTCCCCGGACCCGTCCCTGCTGTTCACCGTGGCCGGCATGGTGCCGTTCATCCCGTACCTGACCGGCCGGGAACCGGCGCCCTACCCGCGGGCGGTCAGCGTGCAGAAGTGCGTGCGCACCCTCGACATCGAGGAGGTGGGCAAGACCACCCGCCACGGCACGTTCTTCCAGATGAACGGCAACTTCTCCTTCGGCGACTACTTCAAGGAGGGGGCGATCCGGCACGCCTGGGAGCTGGTCACCGGCTCCGTGGACGCCGGCGGGCTCGGCTTCGACCCCGACCGGATCTGGGTCACCGTCTACCTCGACGACGACGAGGCCGCCGAGGCCTGGCACCGGATCGCGGGGCTGCCGGTCGAGCGGATCCAGCGGCTGGGCAAGAAGGACAACTACTGGCACACCGGCCAGCCCGGCCCGGGCGGCCCGTGCAGCGAGATCTACGTCGACCGCGGCCCGGAGTTCGGCCCGGACGGCGGCCCGCTGGTCGACACGGCCGGCGACCGGTTCCTGGAGATCTGGAACCTCGTCTTCATGCAGTACGAGCTGGCCGACGTCCGGAGCAAGGAGGAGTTCCGGGTCGTCGGGGAGCTGCCCGAGAAGAACATCGACACCGGGCTGGGCCTGGAGCGGGTGGCCTACCTGCTGCAGGGCGTGGACAACCTGTACGAGATCGACGAGGTCGCGCCGGTGCTGCGCCGCGCCGCGGAGCTCGCCGGCGTCACCTACGGCCGCGACCACGAGACCGACGTCCGGCTGCGGGTGGTCGCCGACCACGTGCGCAGCGGGCTGATGCTGGTCGGCGACGGCGTGACGCCGGGCAACGAGGGCCGCGGCTACATCCTGCGCCGGCTGCTGCGCCGCGCCGTCCGCTCGATGCGGCTGCTCGGCGTCGAGGAGGCCACGCTGCCGGAGCTGCTGCCCGTGTCCAAGGACGCGATGCGCGCCAGCTACCCGGAGCTGGAGACCGACTTCGCCCGCATCTCCGCGGTGGCCTACGCCGAGGAGGAGGCCTTCCGCCGCACGCTGACCTCCGGGACGGCACTGTTCGACACCGCCGTCCGGGTGGCCAAGGCCGCCGGGACGCCGGCGCTGTCCGGCGAGCAGGCCTTCTCCCTGCACGACACCTACGGCTTCCCGATCGACGTGACCCTGGAGATGGCCGCCGAGCAGGGGGTGACCGTCGACGAGGCCGGCTTCCGCGCGCTCATGCAGCAGCAGCGCGACCGGGCCCGCGCCGACGCGCGCGCGAAGAAGACCGGCTCGGTCGACGTCCTGGCCTACCGGCGGCTGCTCGCCGACCACGGCCCCACCGACTGGCGGGCCTACGAGACGCTGCGCACCGACTCCCGCGTCCTCGGCCTGGTCTCCGAGCTGGCCGCCGACGACGGCGCGCCGGCCCCCGTGGGCCCCGGCGAGGTCACCCGGGTGGTGCTGGACCGCACGCCGTTCTACGCCGAGTCCGGCGGCCAGGTCGCCGACGCCGGCTCCCTCGCGTGGGACGGCGGCCGAGCCGAGGTGCTCGACGTGCAGCGCCCGCTGCGGGGCCTGGTCGCCCACCAGGTGCGGGTGCTCGAGGGCGAGCTGACCGAGGGCGCGGAGCTCGTCGCCGAGGTCGACCGGGAGTGGCGGCTGTCGGCCTGCCAGGCGCACTCGGGCACCCACGTGGTGCACGCCGCGCTGCGCCAGGTGCTCGGCCCGCAGGCGCTGCAGTCCGGGTCCTACAACCGGCCCGGCTACCTGCGGCTGGACTTCGCCTGGCAGGGCGCGCTCACCCCCCAGCAGCGGCACGACGTCGAGGACGTCGCCAACGCCGCCGTCCGCGCCGACCACCGCGTGCGGGCGAGCTACATGACGCTGCCCGAGGCGCAGGCGGCCGGCGCGCTGGCGTTGTTCGGGGAGACCTACGGCGAGCAGGTCCGGGTCGTGGAGATCGGCGGGCCGTGGTCCCGGGAGCTGTGCGGCGGCACGCACGTGGCCGGCAGCGCCCAGATCGGCACGCTGGCCCTGACCGGGGAGTCCTCGGTCGGCTCCGGCTCGCGCCGGGTGGAGGCCGTCGTCGGCCTGGAGGGCTTCCGCTACCTGGCCCGCGAGCGCGACCTGGTCCGCCAGCTCGGCGAGCTGCTCCGGACGCCGGCGGACGACGTGCTGGAGCGGGTCAGCGGCATGCTCGCCCGGCTGCGCGACGTCGACAAGGAGCTGGCCGAGCTGCGCGCCCAGCAGGCCGTGGCCGCGGCCGGCCAGCTCGCCGCCGGCGCCCGCGACGTCGGCGGGGTCGCCCTGGTCACCGGCGCGCCGGGCGGGCTGGGCGGCGGGGACCTGCGCACACTGGCCCTGGACGTCCGCGGGCGGCTGCCCGAGGAGCGTCCGGCCGTGGTCTTGCTCGCGTCGGAGTCGGGCGGCAAGGTGGCCCTCGTGGCGGCGCTCAACCCGGTCGCCCAGCAGCGCGGGCTGTCCGCCAGCGACGTGCTGCGGGCGGCGGCGGCGCCGGTCGGCGGCCGCGGCGGGGGCAGGCCAGACGTGGCCCAGGGGGGCGGTACCGACCCCGCGGGCATCCCAGCGGCCCTGGCGGCCGGCGAACAGGCGGTCGCGACCGCCGCAGGGAGGTGAGCGGAGTGCCCGACCAGCACCCCGACCAGACCGGACCGGCCGGCGAGCGCCCGATGCAGGGGCGGCCCGCCGTCCCGCCGGCGCGCCCGCAGCGCCGGCCCCAGCCGGCACGCGAGCCGGTGCACCACGCGACCGAGCAGATCGACCTGCGCGGCGCGCTGCCCCCGCCCGTGCGGCACGAGACGGCCGCCATCGACCTGTCCGGCGGGCTGGCCGGCGGCCTGCCCATCCCGCCGCGGCGGTCCCGGGCCGGCCGCCGGCTGGGCATCGACGTGGGCAGCGTGCGCGTCGGCGTGGCCCTGTCCGACCCCACCGGCGCCCTGGCCAGCCCGCTGGAGACGGTGCAGCGGGCCCGCGACGAGTCCGACCTGGACCGCATCGCCGCCCTCGTGGCCGAACACGAGGTGACAGAGGTGATCGTGGGGGAGCCGAGGCACCTCTCGGGTGCGTCGGGCGCCTCGGCCAAGGAGGCCCGTGCCTACTCTCGGGCGCTCGCCGGGCGCATCGGCCCGGTCCCCGTCCACCTCGTCGACGAGAGGCTCTCCACCGTGAGCGCAGCCAGCTCCCTCCGGGCCAACGGCCTGGACAGCCGACAGCAGCGTGGGGTGATCGACCAGGCCGCGGCGGTCGTCATCCTGCAGGCCTACCTGGACGCGCAGCGGGAGCGCACGTGACCAGGCCTCCGGGCGTCGGCGAGGAGACGGCGTGAGCGGCCCGACCCCGCCCGGCCGGCGGGGTCGGCACACCGCACCGGACCCCTCCGGTGTGCCTGCCGCCGCCTGGCTGGCGTCGATGCCCAGCCGGCCGCCCGGGGAGGACGGCCGGAGGCCCGGTCCCTCGGCGCGCCGCCGCCGGGTGGACCCCGCCGGCACCGGGCCGATGCCCGGCCCGCTCGCCGACGTCGCGGACCCGCGCCGCCAGCGGCCGCCGCACCCCTCCGAGCCGCTCCCGGACCTGCCGCCGCGCCCCTCCGGGCCGTGGTCGCGGCTGGCCCGCCGGGAGGACGAGCACGACGACCCGCGCTGGGACGACGCCACGGTGGGCGTCGGCGACGTCCCCGCCGTCCCGGCCCCGGCCGGCCCCGAGCCGCACGGCACCGACCCGCACGGCACGGACCCGCACGCCGACGACCCGCACGGCTGGGACGACGAGGACGCCACCGGCGGCCTGGAGGTGCTCGGCGCCGCCGGGCCCGCCGACACCGGCCGCGGACGCCGGCCCGGGCACGACCTCCACGACGACCCGCACGACGACCTCGGTGGTGGCCGCGGCGGGCCGCCCGGCGGCGGCTCCGTGCGGCCGCGCCGGCGGCGCAGCCCGCTGGCCGTCGTCCTCTCCCTGCTGGTCCTCGCCGGGCTCATCGGCGGCATCGTCCTCGGCGGCCGCGCCCTGATCGGCCTGGTCAACCCGGCCAGCCCGGACCACACCGGCCAGGGGAGCGGCGCCGTCGAGGTGCGGGTGAACTCCGGTGACACGCTCAGCGACATCGCGCGCACCCTGGTCGCCGAGGACGTCATCGCCTCCGCCGGCCCGTTCGTCGACGCCGCCGAGACCGAGCCGGCCGCAACCGGCATCCAGCCGGGGGTCTACGCCCTGCGCTCGCAGATGAGCGGCGAGGCCGCCCTCGACCTGCTGCTGGACCCCGCCGCCCGGCAGGTCACCCGGGTCACCGTGCGCGAGGGGCTCACCGTGGCCGCCACGCTGCAGCTCCTCGCCGAGGAGACCGGCACGCCCCTGGCCGACCTGCAGGCGGCGGCCGCCGACCCCGCCGCCATCGGGCTGCCGGCCTACGCGGGCGGCCTGCTCGAGGGCCTGCTGTTCCCGGCGACCTACGAGATCGAGCCCGGCGACACCCCCGCCGACGTGCTCGGCGCCATGGTGGCCCGCGCCGACCAGGCGCTGGACGCCCTGCAGGTGCCCGAGGCCGACCGGGCCACCGTGCTCACCAAGGCCAGCATCGTGCAGGCCGAGGCCGCCTCGCCCGAGGACATGGCCAGGGTGGCCCGCGTGCTGGAGAACCGGCTGGCCGACGGCATGGCGCTGCAGCTGGACACCACGGTGAACTACGCCAACGGCAAGTCCGGCATCACCACCACGCCCGAGGACCGCGCCAACCCCTCGCCGTACAACACCTACCTCTACCCCGGGCTGCCGCCGGGCCCGATCGCCAACCCCGGCGAGCAGGCCGTCACGGCGGTGCTCGACCCGGCCGAGGGGGACTGGCGGTTCTTCGTCGTCGTCGACCCCGACACCGGCGAGACCCGCTTCGCGCGGACCGCGGAGGAGCACCAGCAGAACGTGCTGCTGTTCCAGCAGTGGCTGCGCGAGCAGCCCGGCGGGTGAGGACCGGCCGGAGGGCGGAGGGGTGAGGGCGGCCGTCCTCGGCCGGCCGGTGGGGCACTCGCTGTCCCCGCTGCTGCACCGGGCCGCCTACGCGGCCCTGGACCTCACCGACTGGACCTACGACGCCCTCGACGTCGGCCCTGCGGACCTGCCGGTGCTGCTGGCCGGCCTCGGCGACGAGTGGCGCGGCTTCTCGGTGACCATGCCCTGCAAGCAGGCCGCGGTGGACGTCGCCGACGAGGTCACCCCGCTGCCGCGGCTGCTGCACGCGGCCAACACGCTGGTGCGCACCGGCGCCGGCTGGCGGGCGGAGAACACCGACGTCCTCGGCGTCGGCACGGCCCTGCAGCAGGCCGGGGTCACCGGTGTCACCCGCGGCGCGATCATCGGCGCCGGGGGGACGGCGGCGGCCGCGGCGGTGGCGCTGGCCTCGCTGGGCGCGCGGTCGGTCGACGTCGTCGTCCGCGAGCCGGCCCGCGCCGGGGACCTGCTGCGGGTGCTGGCCACCCTCGGCGTCCCCACGTCTGTGGTGTCGCTGACCAGTACCGCCGTCGACCGGGCCGTCGTCGACGCCGAGGTCGTGGTGAGCACCGTGCCCGTCGGGGGGCAGGAGGCCGCCGCGCGGCTGCCCTGGACCGCCGGCCAGACGGTGCTCGACGTGCTGTACGACCCGTGGCCGACGCCGCTGGCCACCGCCGTCACGGCGGCCGGCGGCACCGTCGTGGGAGGCCTGGAGGTGCTGTTCTGGCAGGCCACCGCCCAGGTGGAGCTGATGACCGGGCACCCGGCCCCGCTGGGGGCCATGCGCGGCGCGCTCGACGCCGCCGCCGGCGTCCGCTGACCGGCGTGCCCCCGGCGGACCTCCCGCCCGGCGCGGTCGCCGCCCTCGCCGTCGCCGGCGCGCTGGTGCTCGGCCCGTGGCTGGCGCGGGTGTCGGTGCGGCTGGCCCGCCGGGACGACGCGGCCCGGCCCGGCCCGCGGCGCACCGTGCTCACCACCGCGCTGGTCGCCGCCGCGCTCGCCGGCGCGCTGCTGGTCGGCGGCCTGCGGCCGGGCACCGTCGCGCTGGCCTGGGCGGGCGCGGCCGGCGTGGTGCTGGGCGCGGTGGACCTCGCCGCCCACCGGTTGCCCGACCGGGTGACCCTCCCGGCGTCCGCGGCGGTGGCCGCTGCCCTGCTGGTGGACGCCGCGGCGCTGGGCACCTGGCCGGCGCTGCTGCGCGCCGCGCTCGCCGGCGCCGCCGCGTTCGCCGTGGCCGCCCTCGCCGCGGTGCTGTCCCCCCGCGGGCTCGGCTTCGGCGACGTGAAGCTGGTGGGCCTGCTCGGCCTGGTGCTCGGCTGGGTCGGCTGGGGGGCGCTGCTGGCCGGGGTGTTCCTCGGCCTGCTGACCGGCGCGCTGGCCTCGCTGGCGCTGATCGCCACCGGGCGGGCCGGCTGGCGCACCGCGCTGCCGTTCGGCCCGCCGCTGCTGGTGGGCGCCGCGCTCGCCCTGGCCGTGGCCGGCCCGCTGCCCTGAGGGGGAGCCGGTCCGCCGGCTGGCACACTGACGGCCATGTTGCGCTGGCTGACCGCCGGTGAGTCGCACGGCCAGCAGCTCACCGCCATCCTCGAGGGCCTCCCGGCCGGCGTCCGGGTCCGGACGGCCGACCTCGACGTCGACCTCGCCCGCCGCCGCCTCGGCCACGGCCGCGGCGCCCGGATGTCCTTCGAGCAGGACGCCGTCTCGCTGACCGGGGGGATCCGGCACGGGGTCACCATGGGCGGGCCGGTCGCCGTCCAGGTCGGCAACACGGAGTGGCCCAGGTGGCAGACGGTCATGTCCGCCGACCCGGTCGACCCCGAGGTGCTGGCCGGCCAGGCGCGCAACGCCCCGCTGACCCGCCCGCGGCCCGGCCACGCCGACCTCGCCGGCATGCAGAAGTACGGCTTCGACGACGCCCGGCCGGTGCTGGAGCGGGCCAGCGCCCGCGAGACCGCCGCGCGCGTGGCCCTCGGCGCGGTCGCCCGGGCCTTCCTCCGCCAGGCGCTGGACGTCGAGGTGCTCAGCCACGTCGTCGGCATCGGCCCGGTCACCGTCCCCGACGGCGTGCTGCCGGGCCCGGGGGACAACCCGCGGATCGACGAGGACCCGGTCCGCTGCGCCGACCCGGCCACCAGCGAGGCCATGGTCGCCGAGGTCGACGACGCCCGGAAGAACGGCGACACCCTCGGCGGCGTGGTCGAGGTGGTCGTGCACGGCCTGCCGCCGGGCCTGGGCAGCCACGTGCACTGGGACCGCCGGCTGGACTCCCGGCTGGCCGCCGCGCTCATGGGCGTGCAGTCGGTCAAGGCCGTGGAGGTCGGCGACGGGCTGGCGACCGCGCGGCGCCGCGGCTCGGTCGCCCACGACGAGATCGTCGCTGACCAGGGCCGGCTGCGCCGGGTCACCGACCGGGCCGGCGGCATCGAGGGCGGCATGACCACCGGCGAGGTGCTGCGGGTGCGCGCCGCGATGAAGCCGATCTCCACCGTGCCCCGGGCGCTGGCCACCGTCGACGTGGCCACCGGCGAGGCCGCGGTGGCGATCAACCAGCGCAGCGACGCCTGCGCGGTGCCGCGCGGCAGCGTGGTGATGGAGGCGATGGTGGCGCTGGTGCTGGCCGACGCCGCGCTGGAGAAGTTCGGCGGGGACTCGGTCGCCGAGACCCGCCGCAACGCCCGCGGCTACCTCGACGCGCTGAGGGTCCGGTGAGCGCCGGCCCGCCGGTCGCCGCGCCCCGGCCGCTGCTGGTCCTCGTCGGGCCGCCGTCGTCGGGCAAGACCACCGTCGGCACGGCCCTGGCCGCCCGGCTCGGGCTGGTCTTCCGCGACACCGACTCCGACGTCGAGGCCGCCACCGGGCAGCGGGTGGCCGACCTGTTCGTCGACCTCGGCGAGGCGCACTTCCGGGCGCTGGAGGAGCAGGCCGTGGCGGTGGCGCTCGCCGAGCACGACGGCGTCCTGGCCCTGGGCGGCGGCGCGGTGCTCAGCGCCACGACCCGGGAGCGGCTGGCCGCCTACACCCGCGCGGGCGGCACCGTGGTGTGGCTCGACGTGGACCTCGCCTCGGCCGCCGAGCGGGTCGGGCTGGGGCGCAGCCGCCCGGTGCTCGGCCTGAACCCGCGGGCCACCCTGCGCGTGCTGCTCGCCGCCCGGGCCCCGCTCTACGCCGAGGTCGCCACGCTGACGGTGCCCACCGGCGGCCGCGCGCCCGGCGAGGTCGTCGACGAGGTGGCCGCGGCCGTGCCCGTGCAGGCCGCGCCGTGAGGCGGGTGACCGTCCCGGGCGCGCACCCCTACGACGTCGTCATCGGGCCCGGCGCCCGGTACGAGCTCGGCGCGCTGACCACCGGCGTCCTCGACGGCGCCGCCCGCGCCGCCGTCGTGCACGCCGCGCCGCTGGCCGGGCAGGCCGGCGCGGTGGTGGAGACGCTGCAGACCGCCGGGGTGGCCGCCGAGGCGCTGGTCGTCCCCGACGGGGAGGCGGCCAAGACCGCCGAGGTCGCCGCCGGCCTCTGGGAGGAGCTCGGCCGGCTGGGGCTGACCCGCTCCGACGCGGTCGTCGGGGTCGGCGGCGGTGCCGTGACCGACCTCGCCGGCTTCGTCGCCGCGACCTGGAACCGCGGTGTGCGGGTCGTGCAGGTGCCGACCAGCCTGCTCGGCATGGTGGACGCCGCGGTCGGCGGCAAGACCGGCATCAACACCGGCGCCGGCAAGAACCTGGTCGGCGCCTTCCACCCGCCGGTGGCCGTGCTCGCCGACACCGACGTCCTGGCCGGCCTCCCGGAGGCGGAGTACCGCTCCGGGCTGGCCGAGGTGGTCAAGTGCGGCTTCATCGCCGACGGCGCCGTCCTGGACGCCCTCGAGCTCGACCCCACCGGCCGGCGCGACCCCGCCGACCTCATCGAGCGCGCGGTGCAGGTCAAGGCCGCCGCCGTGGCGGCGGACCTGCACGACACCGGCGTGCGGGAGTTCCTCAACTACGGGCACACGCTGGGCCACGCCGTCGAGCGGGTGGAGGACTTCGGCTGGCGGCACGGCGAGGCGGTCGCCGTCGGGCTGGTGTTCGCCGCCGAGCTGGCCGGGCAGGCCGGGTTGCTCAGCCGCGGGGAGGTCGAGCGCCACCACCGGCTGATCGCCGCCATGGGCCTGCCCACCCGCTACGCCGGCGCCTGGGACCGCATCCAGGAGGTCATGCGGCGGGACAAGAAGGCCCGCGGCGCGGCGCTGCGGTTCGTCGTCCTCGACGGCATCGGCAACCCGACCATCCTCAGCGACCCCGACCCGGCCTGGCTCGACGCGGCGTGGGCCGCGGTCTCGGAGGCGGCATGACCATCCAGGTGCTGAACGGCGCCAACCTCGGCCGGCTGGGCACGCGGGAGCCGGAGAAGTACGGGACGACGACGTACGCGGAGCTGGTCGACCTGGTCACCGCCGCGGCCGGCGAGCTGGGCCTGCAGGTGCGGGTCCGGCAGACCGACGACGAGGGCGAGCTGCTGCGCTGGGTGCACGCCGCGGCCGACGCCGGCGACCCGGTGGTCATCAACCCGGCCGGCTGGTCGCACACCTCGGTGGTGCTGCGCGACGCGCTGGCGATGCTCACCGCCCCGCTGGTCGAGGTGCACATCAGCAACATCCACCGGCGCGAGGTGTTCCGGCACCACTCGTACGTCTCGGCGGTCGCCGACGGCGTCATCGCCGGGCTCGGCGTGCAGGGCTACGTGCTGGCGCTGCGCTGGCTGGCCGACCGCGGAGCGGACCGGGGGGCACGGTGAGGTACGCGGACCGGCGGGAGCGGCTCCGGGCGACGGCGGCCGGGCGCGGGCTGGACGCGGTCCTGGTCACCGAGCTGCTCAACGTGCGCTACCTGACCGGGTTCACCGGCTCCAACGGGGCGCTGCTGCTCCGCACCGATCCGTCCCCCGCCCACCCGGACCTGTTCGGCACGGACGGCCGCTACACCACCCAGGCCGGCGTGCAGGTGCCCGACGTGGAGCTGCTGGTCGACCGCGGCACCGTCGCCGCGCTGGCCCGCGCGGCGGTGCGTGGGGGAGCCGGGCGGATCGGCTTCGAGAGCCACCACGTCACCGTCGACGGGCTGCACGCGCTGCAGTCGGTGCTCGAGGACGCCGCCGCCGGCGGCACGGTGCCCGGGCTGGTCAGTGTGCGGTGCGCGGTGGAGGCGCTGCGCGCGGTCAAGGACGACGACGAGGTGGACGCGCTGCGCCGGGCCTGCGCGGTCGCCGACGCCGCACTGGCCGAGCTGGCCGCCGAGGGCGCGCTGCGGCCCGGGCGCACCGAGCTGCAGGTCGGCCGCGAGCTGGACGCCCGGATGCTGACGATGGGTGCCGAGGCCCCGTCGTTCGAGACGATCGTGGCCACCGGAGCCAACTCCGCCATCCCGCACCACCGGCCCGACGCCACCGAGCTGCGCGCCGGCGACCTGCTCAAGCTCGACTTCGGCGCGACCGTCGACGGCTACCACTCCGACATGACCCGCACGGTCCTGCTGGGCGGGGCGGGTGGGGAGCCGGCCGACTGGCAGCGCGAGGTGTACGAGCTGGTCGCGGCGGCGCAGGCCGCGGGCCGGGCGGCGCTGGCGGTCGGCGCCGACGTGGTCGCCGTCGATGCGGCGGCCCGCGACGTCATCGCGCAGGCCGGCCACGCCGAGCACTTCACGCACGGCCTGGGCCACGGCGTGGGGCTGCAGATCCACGAGGCGCCGGGCATCGGCCAGCAGGGCGCGGGTAGGCTGACCGCCGGCATGGCCGTCACCGTGGAGCCCGGCGTCTACCTGCCCGGCCACGGCGGTGTCCGGATCGAGGACACGCTGGTCGTCACGGACGACGAGCCCGAGTTGTTGACCCTCACGAGCAAGGAACTGCTGGTCCTCTAGATGGCTACCACCAACGACCTCAAGAACGGCCTGGTCCTCAACCTCGACGGCCAGCTGTGGACCGTCACCGAGTTCCAGCACGTCAAGCCGGGCAAGGGCGGCGCGTTCGTCCGCACCACGCTGAAGAACGTGCTCTCGGGCAAGGTGGTCGACAAGACCTTCAACGCCGGCACCAAGGTCGAGACGGCCACCGTCGACAAGCGGAACATGACCTACCTGTACAAGGACGGCACCGACTTCGTCTTCATGGACGGCGACACCTTCGACCAGATCCCGGTACCGGCCGAGACCGTGGGCGACGGCGCGAACTACCTGCTGGAGAACACCGAGGCCGTCGTCGCGGTGCACGAGGGCGTCCCGCTGTACGTGGAGCTCCCGGTGACCCTGGAGCTGGTGGTCGAGCACACCGACCCCGGCCTGCAGGGCGACCGCTCCACCGGCGGCACCAAGCCCGCGACCCTGGAGACCGGCGCGCAGATCCAGGTCCCGCTGTTCGTCAACACCGGCGACCGGCTCAAGGTCGACACCCGCGACGGCCGGTACCTCGGCCGCGCCAACTGACCGGGCGGGTCGGGGAGAGCGCCCGTGGCCGCACGGTCCAAGGCGCGCAAGCGCGCCGTCGACGTCCTCTACGAGGCCGACGTCCGCGGCAGCGACCCGCTGGAGCTGCTCCGCGAGCGGGTGGCGCAGGCCTCCCCGCCCATCCCCGACCACGCCGTCCGGCTGGTCGAGGGGGTGTCCGGGCACGCCGCCCGCATCGACGAGCTGATCGACCGGCACGCCCGCGGCTGGTCGCTGGGACGGCTGCCGGACGTGGACCGGGCCATCCTGCGGATGGCGGTCTTCGAGCTGCTGTGGGTCGACGACGTGCCCGACCCGGTGGTCATCGACGAGGCCGTCGAGCTGGCCCGGAGCCTGTCCACCGACGACTCGCCGGCCTACGTCAACGGCGTGCTGGGCGCCGTGCTGGACGCCGAGGTGCCGACCGGCTGAGCAGCGGGACCCGCCGACGCGGTGGGCTCAGCCCCGCTCGACGGTGAACGTCACCGTGTCGCCCGCGGCGACCCTGCAGGTGACGCGCAGCCTCCCGACCGGGACACCACGGCCCAGCTCGCAGCGGACCTCCCGGCCGTCGACGCGGAGGGTCACCCGGTCGCCGTCGACGGCCGCGATGCCGAACGTCGTGCCGAGGACGTACGCCCGTGAGTCGCTGCCGCCCAGCGTCACCGAGAAGGCGTCCCCGGAACAGGACACCAAGCTCAGGGAACCGGACACGGACACGGACGCACCGGCTGCGGACGCACGGACCGAGCCGGACGAGACCCCGCTCCTGCGGGCCCCCGACGCGCCCCTGCGGGGGAACGACCGGGAGCACGCCGCCGACAGCGCGAGCAGGAGGGTCGGCACGAGGGCGCCGACGGGCACGGGCACGGTGCGCCTCCGGGGGACCCGGGACGGCACGCGGAACAGGTCTCCCACGGGGCACCTCCAGACGGACGGGGGTGGCCACGGCCGGCCACCGGTCACTCCTGCACGAGACGGACGCGGAACGAGACGGGCCACAGCTTCCCCGTGAGCAGGTACTCGTCGCCGCCCAGCGCCGCGATGCCGTTGAGCACCGCGTCGGCGTTGGCCCGCCGCGCCGGGTCGAGCAGCCCGGTCGCGTCGACGGCGGCGGTCACCTGCCCGCCGGCCGGGTCGATGCGGACGAGGGCGTCGGAGGGCCACACGTTGGCCCAGACCTGCCCCCCGACGCACTCGAGCTCGTTGAGCCGGGTCACCGGCTCGCCGTCGATCACGACCGCGACGGACCCGGTCTCGGCGAAGGTGACCGGGTCGTGGAAGCGCAGCCGGTCGGTCCCGTCACTGCGCACCAGGCGGGTGCCGTCGTGGCACAGCCCCCAGCCCTCCCCGTCGAGCGGCACCTGCCCGCGGAGGGTGAGGGTGGTGCGGTCCCACTCCAGCGCCACGCCGTCCTGCCAGGTGAGCTGCCAGATGCGGTCACCGGCGACGGCGATGCCCTCGCCGAACAGCTGCCCGGGCAGGGGCTCGGCGCGCAGCACCGCGCCCGTCGCGGGGTCGAGCACGCGCAACTGGGACCTGCCCTCGAGCCCGGTGCCCTCGTAGAGGGTGCCCTCGTGCAGATCCAGCCCCTGGGTGTAGGCCGAGGGGTCGTGGGGCACCTCGGCCACGACCTCCGGGCGCAGGACCGGGACCGACCCGGCCCACTCGCTGGTGACGGCGTCCCCGGGCTGCGGCGGCGCGCTCCCGCCGGGGACCCCCGCGCCGTCCCCTGACGAGCAGCCGGTCACCACCACGACGGCGAGGACGGCGCCGGCCGTCCGGCGGCGACCCCGGCGGGCGGCGCGCAGGACCGGGCAGGCGGAGGAGGGGCGACCAGTGGCCGGTCGCCCCCCCTCACCGGTACGGCGGCACGCCGACATCGGTGCGGGGTCAGTGCACGACGTCATCGGGGCGTACCGCCGGCCGGGGTCAGCGGTCAGTCGTCGCCGCCGTCGCCACCGTCGCCGCCGTCGCCGCCGACGCCACCGGTCGCCGTGGCGACACCGGACACCGCCGACAGGTCGCTGTCGGTCACGTTGCCCTGGACGAAGATGACCGCGGCGGAGATGGCGAGGGCGTCCCCGCCGCGGCCGCCGTTGCCGCCGGCCCCGCCGGCTCCGGCCTGCAGGGTGGTCCGGGCGGGCAGCAGGTCGACGGTCTGGTCCTCGAACATGGTTCCTCCTGGTGCGTGCTGGACGTCTGCGTGCCAGGCGGGCCGAGTCCCTCGCCCAGGCGGCCCGCAGGCGCGCTGGGTCCGGCCCCGGCCCGGATGGCCGCCGGTCACCACGTCGGCGCCGGCCGGGTCGATCCTGTCGAGCGGTCCGCCGTCGGAGCATCGGTGAGCACCACCGAGGTGACGGTGCGTGCCCACGCAGGGTCCGTGGACGGACCACGGAGCCCCCACCACGGACACGCAGTCGACCGGCCGCGGACCCCGGGGGACACCGGCCCGGTGCCGTCACGCGGCCGGCGCGACGCGGGCGGGGACGCACCGGCCGACCGCGTCAGCCGATCGGGACGGTCAGGGTGACGGCGTCGCCCGTGACGGCCGTGCAGGTCAGCGGAACGGGGCCGGCCGACGCGCGCTGCCCCTCCCTGCAGGTGACGTCCCGCCCGTCGACGCGGATGGCCGCACGGCCGTCGCGGACGGCGTCGAGCGTGAGCACGCCACCGGGGACCGCGACACTCGACCCGGTGCCCGCGAGGGTCACCGAGCACGCGGTCCCCGAGCAGGAGGCCGTGCTGACCGCGCCGGCACCCGGGGAGCCGGCCGCACCAGCGGACCCCGCCGCGCTCGCCGCGCCCGCCGCGGCGCGGGTGCTGTCCGGACCGCCCGCGCCGGCCGGGGCCGAGCAGGCCGTGACGAGCAGCACCGGGACGAGGGCCCGGGCGCGGAGCCCGACGGGCCGCCGGGCCGCCGGCGTCACAGCAGGGCCCCGACCACCACGACGACGAGGACCGGGACGACGAGCGCGGCCCGCAGCAGCGGGTGCGGCCGGTCCTCCACCGGGTGGCGCGTCAGCGACTGGACGACCAGCGCGCCGAGCACCACGGTCGAGGACAGCACGAGGGGGAGGGCAGCCGGGGCGCCGAGGGCGGGGACGACGGACACCAGCAGGAGGACGGCGAGGGCGGCGGCCGGCCACCGGAGTCCTCTCACCGCGGACCCGGCCAGCACGGTCAGCCCCGCGACCAGCAGCAGGACCTGGTGGCCCACCAGGGCCAGCACACCCGGGATCGTCTGGAGCAGGGTGGGCGTCGCGAGGGCGCCCAGCGCGGCCACCCCGAGCACGCCGACGGTCGACAGGACCCACTCGCGCCCCGGGACCCGGCCGAGCCACGCCGTCCCGACGGCCAGCAGCGCGCCACCGGCCGCCAGCGGCGGCGCGAGCAGCGGCGCCGTCGCCATCCCGGCGGCGATGGTCCCGACCCCCGCGCCGAGCAGGACCTTGGGCCCGCGCCGACCCGGGGTGACGCGTCGCCGGTGGGCCGTGACCAGGAGCGTCGCCCCCACAGCCGTCGCCACCGTGCCGGCGAGAACGGGGGAGGGGGCGGCCAGGACGGACACGGCCGGCCCCATCGCCGTGACCGCGGCGAGCGGCAGGACGACCGCCGGGAGCCGCCACCGCAGCAGCACCGCCGACGCCAGCAGAGCGGCGACCAGCACGGCGCAGGCCGCCACCGCGGTGGCGGCCCGCCCTCCGGTCGCGGCGCCGCCGGGAGCCGCCCCCGCCACGTGCGCCACCCGCCAGAGGAGTGCACCGGCGAGCGCGGCGACCCCCGCGAGGGCGGCGTGCCGCCGGACGGCGGTCCAGCGAGGGGAGGCGACCCACGCCCATCCCCGCGCGACGCCGGAGCGGCGCAGCGCGCCCAGGAGCATGGCGACCACCAGCACGGCGCCCACCCACGGCAGCAGCACGAGGAAGAGCTGGAAGACGCTCAGCGCGAGGGTCGTGATGTCGCCGGCCCGGGTCGCGGCCTGCATCCGGTCGAGGTACTCCAGCAGCACGGCCCACACCAGCGGCAGGACCCGGGGCAGCACGAGGAGGAAGGTGACCAGGTAGGCCAGCAGCACGGGGATGGTCACGGCGACCCAGAGCACGATCAAGCGCCGTGGCCGGGGTCGCAGCTCCTGCACCCTCGGGTGTGCCGGCCGGCCCGGGACCAGGCTCCTCAGCACCGGACCCACGTAGTGGAACAACTCGGGCACGCCGGCCAGGTCGGCCAGCATGTAGTAGCCGTCGAACCGGATGCTCGGCAGGAACTGCTGGGCGGCCTGGACGTGCATGAGCAGGATGGCCGGGAGCAGCCAGGTCGCGTCCGTGCCGAGGTACAGGCCGGTCAGGACGGCCATGAAGACGGCGTTGAAGTAGACGCCGGCGAGGTCCGTGCGCAGGCGTCCGACCCGGTCCAGGCGGTAGGTGTCGGTCACCGTGCTGTAGAGGGCCGGCCAGACGAGGTACAGCCCGACCCCCATGTCGCCGGGACGGGCTCCGCCGTAGCGGCACGCCGTGACGTGGCCCACCTCGTGGAAGGCCATCGAGAGGACCAGGAGCACGAGCAGGAGGAGGGTCAGCTCCGGGCGGTGGACCAGCGTCGCCGCCCCCGCCGTGATCCGGCCCACGAGGTCGCCCTGCAGCAGGACGAGCGCGTCCAGGACCACGAAGGTGGTCAGTGCGGTCACCCACGCCGGACGCGTGAAGAACAGGCGGAAGACACCGGCGATCCGCCAGGTCACCTCCGGCGGGAACACGCCCTTCCGGTACCGGAGTGCCAGCAGGGGGTCCGACCGGGTCGGAGCCGTCACCGTGGCGGGCCCGCCGGCGGCGGTGGGGTCGGGGGCGAGCAGGCCGGCCGGCCGGAGCCGCTCCTCGACCAGGTACGCCACCTGGTCGGCGGTCAGGTCCTGGCCCAGTTCGGCGCTCAGGTCCGTGGCTATGCGCCCGGCGTCGCGACCGTCGAGGAGGCCCGCCACCCGGTACAGGAGCAGCGGCAGCTGCATGACCTGGCCGTCGGCCCGCCGCACCAGGAACTTGGGCGTCAGGTACCCGGAGTCCTGGTACTCCCCGAGCAGCTCCGTGCCCTCGGCGAGTCGGCGCCCGGGGTCTCCCACGACGGCCGTGGGCGAGCTCTGCCCGTCGCCGGTCAGGGTCGTCATGCAGCTCACCTCGGCTCTGCCCGGGTCCGAGGACCCCGGGTCTGACGGAAGGAGGGGCGACCGGTGCCCGGTCGCCCCTCCTCACCGGCCCAGCGGCACGCGGTCATCGACACGGTGCCGCTGTCGACGCCCAGCGGTCAGTCGTCGCCGCCGTTGCCACCGGCGCCGCCGTCGCCGCCGGTCGCCGTCGCGTCACCGGAGATCACCGTGATCTCGCTGTCGATCACGTCTCCGTAGATGATGACGACCGCGGTCGAGGCGGCGAGCGCGTCACCGCCCCGGCCGCCGTCACCGCCCCAGCCGGCCTGCAGGGTGGTCCGGGCGGGCAGCAGCTCGACGGTCTGGTCTTCGAACATGGTTCCTCCTGGGTGTCCTCGGCGAGACGGCCGGCGGGACGAGGTCCTGGTGTCAGGGGACCGAGCCGTCACGAGGAGGCCCGAGGGCCACCGCGAGCCGGATCCGTCCCCCACCCGCCCGAGGGCGGACCACCTCGTCGACGTCGTCACCATCCCGGTGCTGGCCGGACCGATCCTGACGAGCGCCCCCGCGTCGGGGCAACGCCGTGCATCACCGAGATCACGGTGCGTGGACACGGAACCATCGGGCCGGCGGTACGGACAGCAGGGGGCCGGACCACGGAGGCGGGGAGCCGCGGGACACCCGCGGGCCGAGGTGTCCGCCGCGGTGACGTGCCCCGGAGACGGGAGGAGGGGCGACCGGTGGCCGGTCGCCCCTCCCCGTCACCGCTGGTGGAGGGCCGGCACGCGCAGCGTGTCACCGCCACCGTGCCGGCCGGCGCAGCTCGGCGGTCAGTCGTCGGTGTCGGCGCCACCGGCGCCACCGGCGCCGCCGGCCCCGCCGTCGCCACCGGTCGCGACGGCGTCGGCGGACGTCGCCGTCAGGGTGCTGCCGGTCACGTCACCTCCGACGAGGATCACCGCGGCGGAGATGGCGAGGGCGTCCCCGCCGCGGCCGCCGTTGCCGCCGGCCCCGCCGGCTCCGGCCTGCAGGGTGGTCCGGGCGGGCAGCAGGTCGACGGTCTGGTCCTCGAACATGGTTCCTCCTGGTGCGTGCTGGACGTCTGCGTGCCAGGCGGGCCGAGTCCCTCGCCCAGGCGGCCCGCAGGCGCGCTGGGTCCGGCCCCGGCCCGGATGGCCGCCGGTCACCACGTCGGCGCCGGCCGGGTCGATCCTGTCGAGCGGTCCGCCGTCGGGGCATCGGTGAGCACCACCGAAGTGCCGGTGCGTGCACACGGAACGCGACCGCGTCGGGTCACGGACCGCTGGTGCCCGACCACGGAGCGCCCCCGGTCGCAGGGCGGACGTCGGACGCGCCCGCCCCGCGTCGGGGGTGCGGTCCTGCCGCGGAGGGGCAACCCCGTGTCCGGTCGTGCCGGTTTCCCGTGACGTTGCGTCGGAGTGAACACACGATGACTTGGCGTGATGACGGGGCCATGCGGGTCGCTCCGGTTCCCGTGCAGCGGGAGACTCCCTGTCACCAGACGGCTCCGTGGCGAAAGTGTCACTACGCTGCGCGACAGGGCCGTTGCGAACATGGGCCCGGGGGGAGCCGGCGGTCATGATCGTTCCTGCACAGGTCCGCGCGCTGCAGTGGCCGGGATGAGGACGCGGACGTCGGCGGGGGAGCCGGTCGTCCCCTGCAGCGAGGCGGTGCCGGCCGGGGAGCGCACGCCCCTGCTCGGTCGGGATGCCGCCTGCCGGGTCGTCGCGGGCGCGCTGCACGCCGACCCCCCGGGCAACCTGGTGTTCGCGGGACCGGCGGGTGCCGGCCGCACCCGGCTCGCCCGGGAGGCGCTGTCCCTCGCGGGGGCCGACGGGCGTCCCACCCGCTGGGCCGCGGGGACCAGGGCGGCCGCCCAGGTGCCGCTCGGTGCCCTCGCCCACCTCTTCCCCGCCATCGACACCGGGGCGGACACCCTGTCGCTGCTGCAGCAGGCGACCCGGGCCGTCGTCGGCGACCGCGCCGGGCCCCGGCGCGTCCTGGGCATCGACGACGTCCATCTGCTCGACCCGCTGTCGATCACCCTGCTGCACCAGCTCGCCGCCGGCGGGGCGGTGGGTCTGGTCCTGACCGTGCGCACCGGCAACGCGGTCCAGGACCCCTCGGCCAGCCTGTGGAAGGACGGCCTGGCCACCCGCGTCGAGGTGGCGGCACTCGGGCGCGAGGACGCCGAGCGGCTGATCGGCCACCGCGTGGACGGCGAGGTGCAGATGCGGACCGTCGAGCGCCTCTGGCGACTGAGCGGCGGCAACCCGCTGTACCTGCACGAACTCGTGGAGGACGGCCTGCGCACCGGCCGCCTGCGGCAGGTGGGAGAGCTGTGGCAGTGGGCCGGCGAGGTGGTCCCCTCCCAGCGCCTCTGCGAGATCGTCCTGGCCCACCTGGGCGACCTGGACGCCGACGAGTGGCGGGCCCTGCAGGTCGTCGGAACGGTCGGCACGTGCAGCGTCGAACAGGTGCTGGAGCTCAGCAGTCCGGACGCCGTCACCGCCCTGGAACGGCGGCGGGTGATCGACGACGACGTCAGCGGGTCCGGCGAGGTCCGGGTCGCCCACCCGCTGTACGCCGAGGTGGTCCGGAGCCTCGTCCCGGAGGCCATGCGGCAGCGGATCCGCCGTCGCCTGGCGCAGGACCAGGTCGCCGGAGGGGTCGGCGCAGCGGTCGCCGCAGGGGCCGACGAGCACCTGCTGGACCGCGCCGCCGCCCTGGTCGACAGCGGCACCACCGCCGGCGGTGTCGCCCTCCTGACCGCCGCGGCCCGCCGTGCGGTCGTCCGGCTGGACCTCCCGCTGGCCGAACGCCTGGCCCGGGCCGCCGTCGCCGAGGGCGGCGGGTTCCCGGCCCACGCCGCCCTGGTCGAGGCCGTCCGGTGGCAGGGCCAGCCGGCGCTCGCCGAGCAGCTGGCGGCCGCGGCACCACCGGCGGGCTCCGACGACGACCGGGCGCGGCTCGCCGCGGCCCGGGCGCTGACCCTCTTCTGCGGGCTCGGGGACGTCGGCCGGGCGAGGACGGTGCTCCTCGAGGCGCGTGCCGCCGTCCGGGACGACGGCGCCCGCGGCCTGCTCGACGCGACCGAGGCGATGCTGGCCTTCCTCGGTGGGTACCCGCTCCGAGCGGTGCGGCAGGGCACGACCGTGCTGTCGGTGCCGGCCGGGCCCGCCCGTCCACTGGCGGCGGCCGCCGTGGCAGCCGGCCTGGCGGTCACCGGCCGGACCGGGCAGGCGCTGACCACGGTCGAGGAGGGCCGGCTGGCGCTGGAGTCCCACCCGGACCCGGCGGAGCGTGTCTACGCACGGATGGCGCTGGCACAGGCGGAGATCCTCGCGCTCGGTCTGAGCGGACTGTTCGGCCGGCTCCAGCAGCGGGCGGCCGAACTGCACCAGCAGAACCTCGCGACGGCGCCGGAGTGGATCGGGGACGCCATCTCCAGCGTCCACCGCGGGTGGGCGGCGCTGGCCAGCGGGCGGCCGCGGGTGGCCAGCCGGTGGCTCGCCGAGGCGCTACCAGCCCTGCAGGAGCGGGATCCGGTCGGCATGCTCTCGACCTGCCGGGCCGGCCTGGCGGCCGCGCGCGCCCTCGTGGGGGACGTCGGCGCCGCCCGTCCGTTGGTCGACGGGTCGCAGCCGGCCGGTGCGGAGGCGATCGCGGTGTTCGAGCCCCTGCGGCGCATGGCGCAGGCGTGGGTGGCCTCCGCGGAGGGGCGGAGCAGCCAGGCCGGTGCCCTGGTGCTCGAGGCGGCGGCGCTCGCCGCCCGTCAGGGCCAGGAGGCCGTCGAGGCGGTCCTGCTGCACGGCGGCCTGCGACTGGGTCAGGGCCCGAGGGTCGTCGACAGGCTGTGCCGGCGGGCCGAACGACTGGACGCACCGTTCGTGGCGGATCTCGCCGCCCACGCGACGGCGGCGGTGGCCGACTCCGCCGAGGGCCTGGACCGGGCCAGTTCCCGCTTTGAGCAGACCGGCGCGCTGCTGTTCGCAGCCGACGCCGCGACCGAGGCCGCCTCCGCCTACGAGCGGCGCGGGGAGCGCCGGGCGGCGGCGGCGGCCCGGCTGCGCGCCGCCACCCTCGCCCACGAGTGCGGCCTGACCCAGACCCCGGCCCTGGAGGCCCTGTCCCTGCCGGGGCTGACGGCCCGGGAGCGGGAGGTCGCCCGGCTGGCCGGTGCGGGGATGCGCAACCAGGCGATCGCCGACCGGCTCGTCGTATCGGTGCGGACGGTGGAGTCCCACCTCTCCAGCGCCTACGCCAAGCTGGGGATCAGCAGCCGGGCGGACCTCGGGGCGGTGCTGCCGGCCGCCGCCCGGCGCGTCCCCGACCGTCCCCGCACGGGCGGCGACGCCCGGACGCGGGGACGTCACGGGGTCACCGCGGGGCGCGGCGGCGCTCCCAGTTCGGGTTGACCTCGTCCTCGTCCTCGTCGCCACCGAAGCCGACGACGCTCTCCATGCCGGGGGAGAGCACCCCCCACTCGATGAGCCGGCTGGTCAGCTCGTCGGGGCTCATGTCGTAGATGATCGCCAGCGACTTGAGGTCCTCGGCCCGGATGGACAGCACCTTGCCGTTGTAGTCGTGCCGCTGCGCCTGGATGGTCGAGGCGTAGCGGGCCAGCGGGCCGGCCTCGTCGGCGGGCAGCGAGCCCAGCGACTCCAGGTTGAGCACGATCTTCGTCGTCGAGGTGACCGCGGAGCTCGGCCGCGGGTCGGGCAGCAGCTCGGATACCGGGACGCCGTAGAACACGGCGAGCTCGGAGAGCCGCTGCACGGTCACCGCGCGGTCGCCGCGCTCGTAGGAGCCCACGACCACTGCCTTCCAGCGGCCGTGGGACTTGTCCTCGACTCCCTGGAGCGAGAGCCCCTGCTGGTTGCGGATGGCGCGGAGCCGGGCACCGAGGGCCCGTGAGTAGTCGGTGCTCATCGCTTCCTGCTCACTGTCCGTCGTCGTGGGCGAGTTGTCGTCACGGAGCGTACTGGTCGAGCGGGTCCGGCGACACCGGGCCACTCCTCCGGGTCACCCGGCGGCCCCGCCCGGTGCCCCACCGGCGCGGCGCGGGTCACACCGGCGGGTGCAGTACGGTCGACGGCGGTCCGACCACTCCTTTAACGACCCGTCCCGTGAGGCGGGGAAGGAGGCCGCATGGCCCGCTCGCCCGCACCTGCCCACGGCGACCCCCCGTCGCCGTCCGCGGTGCTCCCCGCCGCCGACGTCGCCCGCGTGGTCGACCGGATGGCCCACCAGGTGATCGAGAAGTGCGCGGGCGCCGATGTCGTCCTCGTCGGCATCCCGACCCGCGGCGCGCCCCTGGCCCGCCGGCTGGCCGCCCGGATCGAGTCCTTCTCCGGCGCCCCCGTCGACGTGGGCACCGTCGACATCACCCTCTACCGCGACGACCTGCGCACGCGCGGCGTCCGGGCGCTGGAGGAGACCGTGCTGCCCGAGCGCGGCATCGACGGCCGGCTGGTCGTCCTCGTGGACGACGTCCTGTACTCCGGGCGGTCGGTGCGGGCCGCGCTGGACGCGCTGCGCGACCTCGGCCGGCCGCGGGCGGTGCAGCTGGCGGTGCTGGTCGACCGCGGGCACCGCGAGCTGCCGATCCGCGCCGACTACGTGGGCAAGAACCTGCCGACGTCCCGCGGCCAGCAGGTGCGGGTGCACCTGGCCGAGACCGACGGCGTGGACGAGGTCCTGGTGGTGGACGGAGAGCGACAGGGAGTGGGCATCGCAGTGAGCTCTGCGAGCGAGGAGCGGAGCGACCGCGGAACCGACCAGGGGGGCACGGCGTGAGGCGGCACCTGCTGGAGGCGGCCGACCTGGACCGCGCCGACGCGACGCTGGTGCTGGACACCGCCGCGCAGATCGACGCCGCGCTGGCCGGCCGCGAGGTCAAGAAGCTGCCCACCCTGCGCGGCCGGACGGTGGTCAACCTCTTCTACGAGGACTCCACCCGCACCCGGATCTCCTTCGAGCTGGCCGCCAAGCGCCTCTCCGCCGACGTCATCAACTTCTCCGCCAAGGGCAGCAGCGTGTCCAAGGGCGAGAGCCTCAAGGACACCGCGCTGACGCTGGAGGCGATGGGCTCCGACGCGATCGTCGTCCGGCACTCCGCGTCCGGCGCCCCGCACCGGCTGGCGCACTGGGTCCGCGGCAGCGTGGTCAACGCCGGCGACGGCACCCACGAGCACCCCACCCAGGCGCTGCTGGACGCCTACACGATCCGGCACCGGCTGGGCCGGCTCGAGGGCGTGCGGGTGGCGGTCGTCGGCGACGTGCTGCACAGCCGGGTGGCCCGCTCCAACGTGCGGCTGCTGCACACCCTCGGCGCCGAGGTGACCCTGGTCGCCCCGCCCACGCTGCTGCCGGTCGGGGTGGGCAGCTGGCCGGCGGAGGTCTCCTACGACCTGGACGCCGTCCTGCCCAAGGCCGACGTGGTGATGATGCTGCGGGTGCAGGCCGAGCGGATGGCCGCCTCGTACTTCCCCAGCGCGCGGGAGTACAGCCGCCGCTACGGCCTGGACGCGCGCCGCATGGCAGCCCTGGGCGACGACGCGATCGTCATGCACCCGGGCCCGATGAACCGCGGGATGGAGATCGCCGCCGAGGTGGCCGACTCCGTCCGCTCCACGATCGTCGAGCAGGTCGGCAACGGGGTCTCCGTGCGCATGGCCGTGCTCTACCTGCTGCTGGGAGGCGCCCCGTCATGACGGTCCTGATCCGAGGGGCCCGGCCCTACGGCGAGGACGCCGCGGACATCCTGCTCCGGGACGGGCACGTCGCCGCGGTCGGCGGGTCGCTGTCCGCCCCGGACGCCGAGGTGGTCGACGCCGCCGGGCTGGTGGCGCTGCCCGGCCTGGTCGACCTGCACACCCACCTGCGCGAGCCCGGCCGGGAGGACGCCGAGACCGTCGAGACCGGCAGCCGCGCGGCGGCCCTGGGCGGCTACACCGCGGTGCACGCCATGGCCAACACCGACCCGGTCGCCGACACCGCCGGCGTCGTCGAGCAGGTGTGGCGCCTGGGCCAGCAGGCCGGCCTGGTCGACGTCGTCCCGGTGGGGGCGGTGACCGTGGGCCTGCGCGGCGAGCGGCTGGCCGAGCTCGGCGCGATGGCCGACTCCGCCGCCCGGGTGCGGGTCTTCTCCGACGACGGGATGTGCGTCGCGGACCCGGCGCTGATGCGCCGCGCGCTGGAGTACGTCAAGGCGCTGGACGGCGTCGTCGCCCAGCACGCCGAGGAGCCGCGGCTGACCACCGGCGCGCAGATGCACGAGGGCGACCGCTCCGCCCGCCTCGGCCTCACCGGCTGGCCGGCCGCCGCGGAGGAGGCGATCATCGCCCGCGACGTGTTGCTGGCCGGGCACGTCGGCGCCCGGCTGCACGTCTGCCACGTCTCCACCGCCGGCTCGGTGGAGATCCTCCGGTGGGCGAAGTCGCGCGGGGTGCAGGTGACCGCGGAGGTGACCCCGCACCACCTGCTGCTCACCGACGAGTGCGCCGAGGGCTACGACCCGGTGTTCAAGGTCAACCCGCCGCTCCGGACGGACGCGGATGTGGCAGCCGTGAGGCGCGGATTGGCCGAGGGCGTGATCGACGCGGTCGCCACCGACCACGCGCCGCACGCGGTCGAGGACAAGGAGAGCGAGTGGGCCGGCGCCCGCCCGGGGATGCTCGGCCTGGAGCAGGCGCTGTCCGTCGTCGTCGCGACGATGGTGGAGACCGGCCTGCTGGACTGGCGCGGCGTCGCCGACCGGATGTCGGTCCGCCCGGCGGCCATCGGCCGGCTGGAGACGCACGGCCGGCCGCTCGCCCCGGGCGAGCCGGCCACCCTGCTGCTGCTGGACCCGGCCGCGCGCGCGGTCGTGGACCCCGCTGCGCTGGCCAGCCGCAGCCGCAACAGCCCCTACGCCGGCCGGGAGCTGCCCGGCCGCGTCGTCCACACGTTCCTGAGAGGTGTCCCGACGGTGACCGACGGCAAGGCGACCCGGTGAGCCCCGCGATCCTCGTGCTCGAGGACGGGCGCACGTTCCGGGGCGAGGCCTACGGTGCGGTCGGGACGACGCTGGGCGAGGCGGTGTTCGCCACCGGGATGACCGGCTACCAGGAGACGCTGACCGACCCCAGCTACGCCCGCCAGATCGTGGTGATGACCGCCCCGCACATCGGCAACACCGGGGTCAACGCCGAGGACGACGAGAGCCGCCGCATGTGGGTGGCCGGCTTCGTCGTCCGCGACCCCGCCCGGCGCCCGGCGAACTGGCGGGCCACCGGCAGCCTGGACGGCGAGCTGGCCGCGCAGGGCGTCGTCGGCATCAGCGGCATCGACACCCGCGCGCTGACCCGCCACCTGCGCGACCGCGGCGCCATGCGGGCCGGCATCAGCAGCGAGGGGCTGCCGGCCGCGGAGCTGCTGACCCGGGTGCGGGCCGCCGAGGGCATGACCGGCGCCGACCTGGCCCCCGCGGTGACCGCGGACGACCCCTACGTCGTCCCGGCGGTGGGGGAGCGGCGGTTCACCGTCGCCGCGCTGGACCTCGGCATCAAGACCGCCACCCCGCGGCACCTGGCCGCCCTCGGCGTGGAGACGCACGTGCTGCCGGCCACGGCCACCGCCGAGGACCTGCTGGCCGCCGGTCCCGACGGCGTCTTCGTCTCCAACGGCCCCGGCGACCCGGCGGCCGCCGACTACGCGGTGGCGGCCGTCCGCGGCGTGCTGGACGCCCGCCGCCCGCTGTTCGGCATCTGCTTCGGCAACCAGATCCTCGGCCGGGCCCTCGGCCTGGGCACCTACAAGCTGCGCTTCGGCCACCGCGGCCTCAACCAGCCGGTGCTCGACCGGGTCAGCGGCACGGTGCGGGTGACGAGCCACAACCACGGCTTCGCCGTCGACGCCCCGCTGGACCGGCCCACCGACACCCCGTACGGGCGGGTCGAGGTCAGCCACGTGGGCCTCAACGACGACGTCGTCGAGGGGCTGCGGCTGCTCGACGCCCCGGCGTTCAGCGTGCAGTTCCACCCCGAGTCCGCGGCCGGCCCGCACGACGCCGCGCCGCTGTTCGGCCGCTTCGTCGACCTCATGGCGGCCACCCGCGACGGCGGGGACGCCGTCACCCCGCCCCCGGTCGTGGGGCGCAGCACCGGAGAGGGGGTCTGACCGTGCCGAGGCGGACGGACATCCAGCACGTCATGGTGATCGGCTCCGGGCCGATCCTCATCGGCCAGGCCGCCGAGTTCGACTACTCCGGCACCCAGGCCTGCCGGGTGCTCAAGGCCGAGGGGCTGCGGGTCAGCCTGGTCAACAGCAACCCGGCGACGATCATGACCGACCCCGAGGTCGCCGACGCGACCTACATCGAGCCGCTGACGGCGGAGTTCGTCGAGAAGGTCATCGCCAAGGAGCGCCCCGACGCGCTGCTGGCCACCCTCGGCGGGCAGACCGCGCTGAACATCGCCATCGGCCTGTACGAGAACGGCACGCTGGAGCGCCACGGCGTGCGGCTGATCGGCGCCGACGTCGACGCGATCAACCGCGGCGAGGACCGGCAGCTGTTCAAGGACATCGTCCGGTCCGTCGGCGCCGACGCCCCCCGGTCGCGGGTGTGCGGCACCGTCGACGAGGCGCTGGACACCGCCGGCGAGGTCGGCTACCCGGTGGTCATCCGGCCCAGCTTCACCATGGGCGGGCTGGGCTCGGGCATCGCCACCGACGAGCCGATGCTGCGCCGGATGGCCGCCCACGGCCTGGCCGACTCCCCGGTGCACACCGTGCTCGTCGAGGAGTCGGTGCTCGGCTGGAAGGAGTTCGAGCTCGAGCTGATGCGCGACCGCAGCGACAACGTGGTGGTGGTCTGCTCGATCGAGAACGTCGACGCCATGGGGGTGCACACCGGCGACTCGGTGACCGTCGCCCCCGCGATGACCCTCACCGACGTCGAGTACCAGCGGATGCGCGACGTCGGCATCGCGGTGCTGCGCGCGGTCGGCGTGGACACCGGCGGCTGCAACATCCAGTTCGCCGTCCACCCGCGGACCGGGCGCCTCGTCGTCATCGAGATGAACCCGCGGGTCTCCCGGTCCAGCGCGCTGGCGTCCAAGGCCACCGGCTTCCCGATCGCCAAGATCGCCGCCAAGCTGGCCATCGGCTACACCCTCGACGAGATCACCAACGACATCACCGGCGTCACCCCGGCCGCCTTCGAGCCGACGCTGGACTACGTGGTGGTGAAGATCCCGCGGTTCGCCTTCGAGAAGTTCCCCGGCGCGGACCCGCGGCTGACCACGACGATGAAGAGCGTCGGCGAGGTCATGGCGATGGGCCGCAACTTCCCCGAGGCGCTGGGCAAGGCCATGCGGTCGACGGAGACCAGGGCCGCCGGCTTCTGGACCGGCCCCCCCGACACCCGGTCGGCCGCCGAGCTGCTCGAGGCGCTGCGCACGCCGGTCGACGGCCGCCTGACCCTCGCCGAGCAGGCCCTGTCCGCCGGCGCGACCGTCGAGCAGGTCGCCGCGGCCAGCGGGTTCGACCCGTGGTTCGTCGACCAGATCGCGCTGGTCTCCGAGCTCGGCGACGAGGTGCGCGGCGCCCCCGCGCTGACGCCGGACCTGCTGCGGCGGGCCAAGCGGTACGGGCTGTCCGACCGGCAGATCGCCGCGCTGCGCCCCGAGCTGGCCGGGGAGGACGGCGTCCGGACGCTGCGCCGCCGGCTGGACATCCGGCCGGTGTACAAGACCGTCGACACCTGCGCTGCGGAGTTCGCCGCCCGGACCCCGTACCACTACTCCTCCTACGACGAGGAGACCGAGGTGGTGCCCCGGGAGAAGCCCGCGGTGCTCATCCTGGGGTCCGGGCCGAACCGGATCGGCCAGGGCATCGAGTTCGACTACTCCTGCGTGCACGCCGTCCAGGCGCTGCAGGACGCCGGCTACGAGGCGGTGATGGTCAACTGCAACCCCGAGACCGTCTCCACCGACTACGACACCGCCGACCGGCTCTACTTCGAGCCGCTGACCCTCGAGGACGTCCTCGAGGTGGTGGAGGCCGAGCGCGCCGCCGGCCCGGTCGCCGGGGTCGTCTGCACCCTCGGCGGGCAGACCCCGCTGGGGCTCGCGCAGCGGCTCAAGGACGCCGGCGTCCCGGTGCTGGGCACCGCGCCGGAGGCCATCGACGACGCCGAGGACCGCGGCGCGTTCTCCCGGGTGCTGGCCGACACCGGCCTGCGCGCGCCCAAGCACGGGACGGCGACCACCTTCGCCGAGGCGCGGGCGACCGCCGCGGAGATCGGCTACCCGGTGCTGGTCCGGCCCTCCTACGTGCTCGGCGGGCGCGGCATGGAGATCGTCTACGACGACGCCACGCTGGAGGCCTACATCGCCAAGGCCACCGACGTCAGCCCGGCGCACCCGGTGCTGGTCGACCGGTTCCTGGAGGACGCCGTCGAGATCGACGTCGACGCGCTCTACGACGGCACCGAGCTGTTCCTCGGCGGCGTCATGGAGCACATCGAGGAGGCCGGCATCCACTCCGGCGACTCCGCCTGCGCCCTGCCGCCGATCACCCTGGGCACCGACGACGTGGGCCGCATCCGGCGGGCCACCGAGCAGCTGGCCGCGCGGATCGGCGTGCGCGGGCTGGTGAACGTGCAGTACGCGCTCAAGGACGACCTGCTCCACGTCATCGAGGCCAATCCCCGGGCCAGCCGCACGGTGCCGTTCGTGTCCAAGGCGACCGCGGTGCAGCTGGCCAAGGCCGCGGCGCGGATCGCGGTGGGCGAGTCGATCGCCGAGCTGCGCGAGGCCGGGGTGCTGCCGCCCAGCGGCGACGGCGCGGACCTGCCGGCCGACATGCCGATCGCGGTGAAGGAGGCGGTCCTGCCCTTCCACCGCTTCCGCACCGTCGAGGGCCACGGCGTGGACACGGTGCTGTCCCCGGAGATGAAGTCCACCGGCGAGGTGATGGGCCTGGACGCCGACTTCGGTCCGGCGTTCGCGAAGTCGCAGGCCGCCGCCTACGGGTCGCTGCCCACCGAGGGCACCGTCTTCGTCTCCCTGGCCAACCGGGACAAGCGCTCGGCGATCTTCCCGGTCAAGCGGCTGGCCGACCTCGGCTTCCGGGTCCTGGCCACCGCGGGCACCGCCCAGGTGCTGCGCCGCAACGGGGTGGCCTGCGAGGTGGTCGGCAAGTACAGCGCCGGGCCGGGCAACTGCGTCGAGCGGATCCTCGCCGGCGACGTCGACATGGTGGTCAACACCCCGTTCGGCTCGCCGGGCAACAGCGGGCCCCGGCTGGACGGCTACGAGATCCGCACCGCCGCCGTCGCCACCGACATCCCGTGCATCACCACCGTGCCGGGTCTGGCCGCCGCGGTGCAGGGCATCGAGGCGCTGCGCCGCGGGGACATCGGCGTGCGCAGCCTGCAGGAGGTGCACGCCGCGCTCGCCGAGGCCAAGGCCCGCCGGTGAGCAGCCGGCCGCGCGCGGAGGTCCCCGGCGCCGTCCGGCGGGTGCGCGACGAGCTGGTCGCCCGCGGCCTGGTCGACGGCCTGCCCGAGGCGTTCCTCGCCGGGGTGACCCGGTTCGCCCGGCCCGCGCAGCCCGAGCTCGACGCGCTGGCCGCGGCGGCCCGCGGGCTGGCCGCCCGGCTGGCCGCCGGCGACGCCGGGGACGACGACCTGCCGCTGCTCACCCGGGTCGCCGCCTCCGCCGGCTGCGCGCAGGTGCTCGCCGACCACGGGCTGCCGACGCCGGCCTACGACGTCCTCGGCTCCTACCGGGACAACCTGGGCCGGCCGCTGGGCCCCCGGCTGCCCGCCCGGCCGGTCGCGGGCGGCCGCCGCTGGCGGGTGCTCGGCCGGGAGGTGGGCTTCCCGGTCGGCATCCCCGCCTGCGTGCTCAACGGCGACCGGCACTGGGTGGCGCACAACGCCGCCAACGGCCACAACGTGCTCACCTACAAGACCGTGCGCAGCCGGGCGCACGAGCCCAACGCCCGGCCCAACTGGACCTTCGCGCCGCGCGAGACGGCGAGCCTGCCGCCGGGTACGGCCGCCGTGGTCACCTCCGACCCGTGGGACTGGGTGCCGCCGGGCGAGCCCGCGGTCAGCACGGTCAACTCCTTCGGCGTCCCGTCGCCGGCACCCGAGGAGTGGGGGCCGGACCTCGAGGCGTCCCTCGCCGTCCTCGACGACGACCAGCTGCTGCTGGTCAGCGTCATGGGGGAGGGCGACGGGCCCGCCCTGGTCGAGGACTTCGCCCGCACCGCCCGGCTGGCGCAGCAGGCCGGCGCGACCGTGGTCGAGCTGAACCTGTCCTGCCCCAACACGCTGGCCCCCTCGGCGGCCGGGGTGGCCCCGCCGCTGTGCCGGGACGCCGACGCCACCGCGGCGGTGGTCGAGGGCGTGCGCCGGGCGCTGGACGACCGCACCGCGCTGGTCGCCAAGCTCTCCTGGCTCGACGAGGCGCGCCTCGCCGCCCTCGTGCCGCGGCTGGCCCCGCTGGTCGACGGCGTCGCCGGCATCAACACCCTGCAGAGCAGGGTGGTGCGCAGCGACGGCCGGCCGACCTTCCCCGGCCGGGCGCTGGCCGGGCTGTCCGGCATCGCCGCCCGCGACTCGGCGCTGGACCTCACCCGCCGGCTGGTCGCCCTGCGCGCCGCCGGCGGGTGGACCTTCGACGTCCTGGCGATGGGCGGGGTCACCGACCCGGCGTCGTTCGCCGCGCTGTGGGAGGCCGGCGCCGACGCGGTGCAGTCGGCCTCCGGCGCCTTCGCCGACCCGTACCTGGCCCGCGACTGCACCGCCGCCCTCGGCGACACCCTGCCCCGGGCGGTGGCCGGGTGACCGCACCGTTCGGCGCCCGCCTGGCCGGCGCCGTCACCGCCCGCGGCCCGCTGTGCGTGGGCATCGACCCGCACGCGGCGCTGCTGGCGCGCTGGGGCCTGCCCGACGGCCCCGAGGGCCTGGCCCGGTTCACCGACGCCGTCGTCGACGCCCTGGCCGGCACGGTCGCCGTCCTCAAGCCGCAGCTGGCCTTCTACGAGCGGCACGGCTCGCGCGGCCTGGCCGCCCTGGAGGACGGCGTGGCCCGCGCCCGTGCCGCCGGGGCGCTGGTGCTGCTGGACGCCAAGCGCGGCGACATCGGCTCGACGATGGACGCCTACGCCGACGTGCTGCGGCCGGGCCACCCGATGGCCGCGGACGCCCTCACCGTGAGCCCCTACCTCGGGCCCGGCGCGCTGCAGCCGGCGGTCGACACCGCCCGGCGGCACGGCGGCGGGCTGTTCGTGCTGGCCCGCACCTCCAACCCCGACGCCGGCACGCTGCAGCACGCCCGGGTGGGGGAGCGCTCGGTCGCGCAGCTCGTGGTCGACACCGTGCGCGGCTGGAACGCCGAGGACGGCGCCGGCCCCCTCGGCTCCTTCGGTGTCGTCGTCGGCGCCACGCTGGCCGAGCTGGACGTCGACCTGAGCGGCCTCGGCGGCCCGGTGCTCGCCCCCGGGCTCGGTGCGCAGGGCGGGTCGGCCGCCGACCTGCGCCGGCTGTTCGACCCCGCCACCGCCGTCGTCCCGACCGTCTCCCGCGACGTGCTGGCCGCCGGCCCGGACCCGGCGGCGCTGCGGGCCGCCGCGGCACGGTGGGCCGACCGGCTGGCCGGATAGCAGAACCGGTCGGTCCGGCCGTCGACCAGGGAGTTCGTGCCCTCGTCGGCGTGTCGCCCGCCCTGCACCGGCCCGCGATCGTCCGGTTGCCGCGCCGGGGGCAACCGCCGTTGACCTGCACGGATGACGCACCGTGACGACGAGGCGCGACGCAGGGTGAGCAGAGGCTCACGGGAAGTCCCGCGACGGCGGTTCAGACGGGCGTGACCTGCGCATACAGCGGGAGCTAGGTTGGCCGCCGGGCTCAGCAGCGAGCCCGACGCCGACACAGCCCGAGCCCCGCCGGCCGGTCCGACGCCGGCGACGACAGATTGGGTCGCACGATGCCCCTCCCGGACCTGTCCCCCGAACAGCGTGCCGCGGCTCTCGAGAAGGCCGCGGCCGCGCGCAAGGCCCGCGCCGAGCTGCGGGAGCGGCTCAAGAGCAAGGGCGCCACGGTCGGCGACGTCCTGCGCCAGGGCGAGACCGACGAGGTCATCGGCAAGATGCGCGTCTCCGCGGTCCTGGAGTCCCTGCCCGGAGTCGGCAAGGCGCGGGCTGCGAAGATCATGGAGCGGCTCGAGATCTCCCCGACCCGCCGGGTGCGCGGTCTGGGTGCCAACCAGCGCAAGGCCCTCGAGACGGAGTTCGGCGGGCAGGAGGTCGCCGCCGAGCAGGTCCCCGTCGAGAGCTGACCCGCCGGCCGAGGCACCCGGAGGTCGAGGACGACGACGCGTGGCACCTGCTCCCGACGAGCACGCCCCGGCACGGCTGACCGTGCTCTCCGGCCCCTCCGGGGTCGGCAAGGGCACGGTCGTGGCGGAGGTCCGGCACCGGTACCCCGACGTGTGGGTGTCGGTGTCGGCCACCACCCGCCGGCCCCGCCCGGGTGAGGTCGACGGGGTGCACTACCACTTCGTCTCCGACGCCGAGTTCGACCGGCTGGTCGCCGACGACGGCCTGCTCGAGTGGGCCGAGTACGCCGGCAACCGCTACGGCACCCCGGCCGCCCCCGTGCGCGAGCGGCTCGCCACCGGGGCGCCGGCCCTGCTGGAGATCGAGCTGCAGGGTGCCCGGCAGGTGCGCGCCCGCGACGCCGACGCCCAGCTGGTGTTCCTCGCCCCGCCGTCGTGGGCCGAGCTGCGGAGTAGGCTGGCCGGCCGCGGCTCGGAGCCCCCGGCGGTCCGGGAGCGGCGGCTGGCGATCGCCCAGGCCGAGCTGGACGCCGCCGGCGAGTTCGACGTGGTGGTGGTCAACGACGACGTCGCCCGCGCCGCCGACGAGTTGGTACGATTGCTGACTGCGCCCACGTCCGGTCTGTCCCGGAGCGGGAGCGCCCACGAGCCGCGGGCCACCGCATCGCCGCCCGCCGAACCGATCTGAGGAGCACGCCCGCCCGTGTCCGGAGTCGCACCCGCCCCCGAGGGCATCACCAACCCGCCGATCGACGAGCTGCTCGAGCGCACCAGCAGCAAGTACGGCCTGGTGATCTTCGCCGCCAAGCGCGCCCGCCAGATCAACGCCTACTACAGCCAGCTCTCCGAGGGCCTGCTGGAGTACGTCGGCCCGTTGGTCGACACCGCCCCGCAGGAGAAGCCGCTGTCCATCGCGCTGCGCGAGATCAACGAGGGCCTGCTCACCCACACCGCCGGCGACAACTGAAGGAGGACCCCGTCGCCCCCCACCCCTCGCAGGCTCGGGGCGGGGCCCTGCGACGGGGCCGTTCCAGCACGTCACCAGGCGGGAGGATGACCAGGTGAGCCGGATCGTGCTGGGGGTCGCCGGGGGCGTGGCCGCGTACAAGGCCGCGCTGCTGGTGCGCGCCTTCACCGAGTCCGGGCACCAGGTCCGGGTCGTCCCGACCCGCGCTGCCCTGCACTTCGTGGGCGCGGCGACCTTCGAGGCGCTGTCGGGCACCCCGGTCACCACCGACGTCTGGAGTGACGTCGACGAGGTGGCCCACGTGCGCATCGGGCAGACCGCCGACCTCGTCGTCGTCGCCCCCGCCACCGCCGACCTGCTCGCCCGCGCCGCCGCCGGCCGCGCCGACGACCTGCTCACCGCCAGCCTGCTCACCGCGCACTGCCCGGTGGTGTTCGCCCCGGCCATGCACACCGAGATGTGGCTGCACCCGGCCACCCAGGACAACGTCGCCACCCTGCGCCGGCGCGGCGCGATCGTGCTGCCGCCCGCGGTCGGCCGGCTCACCGGCCCGGACTCCGGGCCCGGCCGGCTGCCCGAGCCCGCCGACATCGCCGCGCTGGCCTCCGTCGTGCTCGCCGCCGGCCCGGCGGCGCTGGGCGCCGACCTGGCCGGGCGGCGGGTCGTGGTCAGTGCCGGGGGCACCCGCGAGCCGCTGGACCCGGTCCGCTACCTCGGCAACCGCTCCTCCGGCCGGCAGGGCTGGGCGCTGGCCCGGGTCGCCGCGGCCCGCGGCGCCGAGGTCGTCCTCGTCGCGGCCAACGTCGAGGCGCCCGCGCCGTTCGGCGTCCGCGTCGTCCCAGTGGGCACCGCCGAGGAGCTGCGGTCCGCGGTGCTCGCCGAGTCCGCGGATGCCGACGTCGTGGTGATGGCCGCCGCGGTCGCCGACTTCCGGCCGGCCGCGGTCGCCGCCACCAAGCTGAAGAAGGACAGCGCCACCGAGCCCGACGCCGTCCCGCTCGTGCGCAACCCCGACGTCCTCGCCGAGCTGGTCACCAAGCGGCCGCCGGGTCAGCTGGTGGTCGGCTTCGCCGCCGAGACCGGCGACGACGCCGCCGACGTCCTCACCCACGCCCGCGCCAAGCTGGCCCGCAAGGGCTGCGACCTGCTCGTGGTCAACGACGTCTCCGGCGGCCGGGTGTTCGGCCGCGCGGACAACGCCGCCGTCGTGCTGGCCGCCGACGGAGGCGTCACCGAGTTGCCCGAGGCCGGCAAGGACGCCGTCGCCGCCGGCATCTGGGACGTCGTCCGCGCGCGCCTGGGCTGACCGCGGGCAACCCCCGGCCGGCGTTCGGGGTCCGCCGCGCGCCGGTAACGTGCACTCGACGGGACGCCCACGCCCGGGTGTCCACCCCGCCGTTCCCGACCCCAGGGAGTACCCCGTGTCACGCCGCCTCTTCACGTCCGAGTCGGTGACCGAGGGCCACCCGGACAAGATCGCCGACCAGATCAGCGACGCCATCCTGGACGCGATGCTGGCGCAGGACCCGCGCAGCCGGGTGGCCGTCGAGACGCTGATCACCACCGGCCAGGTGCACATCGCCGGGGAGGTCACCACCGCCGGTTACGTCGACATCGCCGACATCGTGCGGCGGACCATCCTCGGCATCGGCTACGACTCCTCGCGCAAGGGCTTCGACGGCGCCTCCTGCGGGGTCAGCGTCTCCATCGGCGCGCAGTCCCCGGACATCGCCCAGGGCGTCGACACCGGCTTCGAGGCGCGCACCGCGGGCACGGCCGAGGACGAGATCGAGCGCCAGGGCGCCGGCGACCAGGGGCTGATGTTCGGCTACGCCACCGACGAGACCCCCGAGCTCATGCCGCTGCCCATCGCGCTGGCCCACCGGCTGTCCCGCCGGCTGTCCGCGGTGCGCAAGGACGGCTCGGTGCCCTACCTGCGCCCCGACGGCAAGACCCAGGTCACCGTCGTCTACGAGGACGACCGGCCGGTCGCCGTCGAGACGGTGGTGGTGTCCTCCCAGCACGCCGAGGACATCTCCATCGAGCAGCTGCTCGCCCCGGACGTGCAGGAGCTCGTCGTCGAGCCCGAGCTGGCCGCCCTGGGCCTGCCCACCGACGGCTACCGGCTGCTGGTCAACCCGACCGGCAAGTTCGTCATCGGCGGCCCGATGGGCGACGCCGGGCTGACCGGCCGCAAGATCATCGTCGACACCTACGGCGGCATGGCCCGCCACGGTGGCGGGGCCTTCTCCGGCAAGGACCCGTCGAAGGTGGACCGCTCCGGTGCCTACGCCATGCGCTGGGTGGCCAAGAACGTCGTCGCCGCCGGGCTGGCCCGCCGCTGCGAGGTCCAGGTGGCCTACGCGATCGGCGCCGCGCACCCGGTCGGGCTGTTCGTGGAGACCTTCGGCACCGGCGCGGTCGGCGACGAGGTGCTGGAGAAGGCGATCAGCTCGGTGTTCGACCTGCGCCCGGGCGCGATCGTGCGCGACCTGGACCTGCTGCGCCCGATCTACGCCCCGACCGCCGCCTACGGGCACTTCGGCCGCACCGACGTCGAGCTGCCCTGGGAGCGCCTGGACCGGGTCGAGGCGCTGCGCTCGGCCACCGGGGTCTGAGAGAGGACCCCCTTGCCCCCCACCGCTCGCACGCTCGCGGCGGGGCCCTGCAAGGGGGCCGTTCCAGCACGTCACGAGCCGGCGCTGTCGGTTCCCGGGGGGAGACTGCGGGGGACCGGCCGCGCCGAACGGAGGCCCCCTGACGTCCGCACCACCCCCCGGCGACCCGGGCCGCCCACGCGTGGCCCGGGTCGTCGTCGACGTGCCCCTGGCGCACCTGGACCGGCCCTTCGACTACGCCGTCCCCGACGCGATGGCCGACGACGTCCGGGCCGGCTGCCGGGTGCGGGTGCGCTTCGCCGGGCAGCTGGTCGACGGCTTCGTCGTCGGGCTCGGCGAGGACACCGAGCACGACGGGACGCTCGCACCGCTGGCGAAGCTGGTCTCCGGCGAGCCGGTGCTCACCCCGGAGGTGCTCGCGCTGGCCCGCGCGGTGGCCGGGCGCTGGGGCGGCACGGTCACCGACGTGCTGCGGCTGGCCGTGCCGCCGCGCCGGGCCGCCGCCGAGAAGCGCCCGCCCGCCGAGCGGCCCCCGCCGCCGGCCCCGCCGGACCCGGCCGGCTTCGCCCGGTACCCGACCGGCCCGGCGCTGCTGACCGCCGTCGCCGAGGGCCGCCCCGCCCGCGCGGTGTGGACCGCGCTGCCGGGGGAGGACTGGCCGGCCCGGCTGGCCGAGCTGTGCCAGGCGGCGCTGTCCGGCGGCCGCGGCGCCCTGGTCGTGACCCCCGACGGCCGCGACCTCGACCGGCTGGCCGCCGCCGCCCAGGCCCGGCTGCCGGCGGGCTCGTTCGTCGTGCTGCGCGCCGACGCCGCCCCCGACGCCCGCTACCGGCGGTTCCTGGAGGCCGCCCGCGGCACCGCCACGGTGGTGCTCGGCACCCGCGCCGCGGTCTACGCGCCGGTCGCCGACCTCGGGCTGGTCGCCGTCTGGGACGACGGCGACGACCTGCACGCCGAGCCGCGGGCCCCCTACGCGCACGCCCGCGACGTGCTGGTGCACCGGGCGCACCTCGCCTCCTGCGCCGCCGTCGTCGCGGGCACCGCGCGGACCGCCGAGGCGCAGCTGCTGGTCGACAGCGGCTGGGCGCACGAGCTGGTCGCCGACCGGGCCACCCTGCGCGCCGCCGCCCCCCGGGTGCAGGCCCTCGGCGCCGACGCGGAGCTGGCCCGCGACCCGGCGGCCCGCACCGCCCGGCTGCCCAGCCTGGCCCACCGCGTCGCCCGCCAGGCGCTGGCCGACGGCACCCCGGTGCTCGTGCAGGTGCCGCGCGCCGGGTACGCGCCCGGGCTGGCCTGCGACCGGTGCCGCGCGCCGGCCCGCTGCCCGGCCTGCGCCGGCCCGCTGGGCATCGCCGCGACGCCGGGCCACGACGGGTCACGGGTGCCGGCCTGCCGGTGGTGCGCCCGGCCCGCGGCGACCTTCGACTGCCCCTCCTGCCACGGCACCAGGCTGCGCGCCTCGGTGCTCGGCTCGGCGCGCACCGCCGAGGAGCTGGGCCGGGCCTTCCCCGGCGCCGCCGTGCGGGTGTCCGGCCGCGGGTCGGGCGTGCTGGCCACGGTGCCCGCCGGCCCGGCGCTGGTGGTCGCCACGCCGGGCGCCGAGCCGGTCGCCGAGGGCGGCTACGGCGCCGCGCTGCTGCTGGACTCCTGGGCGCTGCTGGGGCGCGCGGACCTGCGGGCGGGGGAGGAGACGCTGCGCCGCTGGGCCAACGCGGCCACCCTGGTCCGCCCCGCGTCGGCCGGCGGCCAGGTGGTCGTCGCCGCCGACGCCGCGCACGCCGTCGTGCAGGCGCTGGTCCGCTGGGACCCGGCCTGGCTGGCCGCCCGGGAGCTGGCCGACCGCCGGGAGCTCGGCTTCCCCCCGGTCACCCGGATGGCCGCGCTGTCCGGGACGCCGCCGGCGCTCGCGGAGTTCCTCGAGGCCGCGCGGCTGCCCGCCGCCGCCGACCTGCTGGGCCCGGTGCCCGAACCGCCGCGCGCCGGCCAGGAGGGGGCGCGGGAGCGGTACCTGGTGCGGGTGCCGCGCGGGGAGGGCGCGGCGCTGGCGCAGGCGCTCGCGCAGGTGCAGGGCGTGCGCAGCGCGAGGAAGGTGCGCGATCACGTCCGGGTGCAGCTGGACCCGCTGGACCTGGTCTGAGCCGGCCGCGCGAGGGCGGGGTCCGGTCTCAGTCCCGCATCTGCTCCAGCAGCTCGGCGAGCTCGTCGTCCAGGCCGGCGGTGGACCGGTCCTGGGCGATCCGGGCCGTCGCCCTGCGCCACCACACCGGCGCGGCGGAGACCGCCGTGGCCACGCCCACCACCAGCCCGAGCAGCAGGTGCGGGTGGGCGTGGCCGCGGCGGCTCAGCTCCCGGCTGACCGGCCCGTCGAGCACGGTGGCCACCAGCCCCCAGCCGGTGGTCACCAGCGCCTGCGCGAGCCGGGCCGTCTGGTCGTACGGCTCGTCGGGCAGCGGGGGCAGTCCGCGCAGCGCCCGGCGCAGCGTCGGCAGCTCGCGCACGACGGTCTCGCCGGTCACCGCCGCGCCGATCGCCAGGTACACCCGGGCCCGGGCCCAGGACCGGGCGGGCAGCTCCAGGGCCGCCTCCGCGCTGCCCACCACCAGGCCGTCGACGACGGCGCTGACGACCGCTCGGACCCGGTGCGACGTGGCTGAGGCCATGGCTGCACGGTAGCCAGGTCCCCCCTCCCGCCGCGGCACGAGCGGAGGGTCGCGGGGGGTGCTTCTAGGATCGACCGGTGAGCGTGACCCCGATCCGGCTGATGGGCGACCCGGTGCTGCGCACCCCGGCCGCCCCGGTCGTCGACTTCGACCGCGAGCTGCGCCGGCTGGTGGCAGACCTCACCGACACCATGTTCGCCGCGGGGGGCGCCGGGCTGGCCGCGCCGCAGATCGGCGTGGGCCTGCGGGTCTTCACCTGGTACGTCGACGGCGAGGTCGGCCACCTGGTCAACCCCGAGGTGACGACGGTGGGGGAGGAGACCGAGGAGGGCCCGGAGGGCTGCCTGTCCATCCCCGGGTACACCTTCGACTGCCGGCGGCACCTGTACGTGGCCGCCACCGGGGTCGACCTGCACGGGGAGCCGCTGCGCGTCGAGGGCTCGCACATGCTGGCCCGCGCGGTGCAGCACGAGGTCGACCACCTCGACGGCGTGCTGTTCGTCGACCGGCTGGACGCCGAGGCCCGCGCGGCGGCCCTCGCCGCGATCAGCGAGGCCGAGTGGGCCGGTGCCGGCGCCTGGGTGCCGCGGGTCGAGGTGAGCCCCCACTGAGGCTGCTCCTCGCCGGGACGCCGGACGTCGCCGTCCCCTCCCTGGAACTCCTGCTGGCCTCCGACCACGACGTGGTGGCCGTGCTGACCCGGCCCGACGCACCGTCCGGGCGCGGCCGCCGGGTCAGCCGGTCGCCGGTCGCCGAGCGGGCCGACGCCGCCGGAGTCCCGGTGCTGCAGCCGCGGTCGCCGCGCGACCCGGACTTCCTCGAGCAGCTGGCCGACCTCGCCGTCGACTGCGCGCCCGTGGTGGCCTACGGCGCCCTGGTCCCGGCCGCGGCGCTGGCGGTGCCGCGGTTCGGCTGGGTCAACCTGCACTTCTCCCTGCTGCCCGCCTGGCGCGGCGCCGCACCGGTGCAGCACGCGGTCATGGCCGGCGACGAGGTCACCGGGGCCTCGACCTTCCGGCTGGAGGAGGGCCTGGACACCGGCCCGGTGTACGGCGTGGTCACCGAGCCCGTCGCGCCCCGGGACACCGCCGGGGACCTGCTGGCCCGGCTCGCGGTCAGCGGCGCCCGGCTGCTGGTGACCACCCTCGACGGCATCGCGGCCGGCACCCTGGAGCCCCGGCCGCAGCCGGCCGACGGCGTGAGCCTGGCCCCGCGGATCGAGCCGGCCGACGCCCGCGTGGACTGGTCACTGCCCGCGCACGTGGTCGACCGCCGGGTGCGCGGGACCACCCCGGCACCCGGGGCCTGGACGACGTGGCGCGGGGACCGGCTGCGGCTGGGCCCGGTCGAGCCGCTGCCCTCGTCGCTCGGCCTGGAGCCCGGCGAGCTGTCGGTGGGGCCGACCGGCGTGCTCGTGGGCACCGGCCGCGGCGCCGTCCGGCTCGGTGAGGTGCAGCCGGCCGGCCGGCGCATGCTGCCCGCGCCCGACTGGGCCCGCGGGGCCCGCCCGGCACCGGGCGAGCGGCTGGGCGGGGACTCGTGAGCGGCCCGCGCGGCGGCACCCGTCGTCCGACGTCCCGCCGCCGCCGGCCGGCCCTGGACGGCGCCCGGCTGACCGCCTACGACGTCCTGGACGGCGTCACCAGCCGCGCCGCGTACGCCAACCTGCTGCTGCCGCAGCTGCTGCGCGAGCGGGCCGCCGACCTCAACGGGCGCGATGCCGCGTTCGCCACCCAGCTCGCCTACGGGGCGCTGCGGGCCACCGGCACCCTGGACGCGGTGCTGGCCCCGCTGGTCTCCCGGCCGCTGGCCGAGCTGGACCCGCGGGTGCTGGACCTGCTGCGGCTGGGCGCCTACCAGCTGCTGGACCTGCGGGTGCCGGCGCACGCCGCGGTCGACACGACCGTGGCGCTCACCCGGGCGATCGTCGGCACCGGCGCCTCGGGGCTGGTGAACGCGGTGCTGCGCAAGGTCGCCGCCGGCGGCGACCGGGCGGCCTGGGTCGAGCAGCTCGGCGGGGACGGCGACCAGCGGCTGGCCCTGGCCACCGACCACCCGCGCTGGGTCGTCGAGGCCTGGCGCGACGCGCTGGGCGCGGACGCCGGCGAGCTCGAGGCCGCGCTGCTGGCCGACGGCGCCGCCCCGGAGGTGCACCTGGTCGCCCGCCGGGTGCCGCGCGAGCAGCTGGTGGCGGAGTCCGGCGGGGAGCCGGGGCCGTGGTCGCCGTACGCCGTCCGGCTCGGCGGTGGGGACCCGGCGCGCGTGCCGTCGGTGCGCGCCGGCCGAGCCGCGGTGCAGGACGAGGGCAGCCAGCTGGCCGCGCTGCTGCTGGCCCGCGCCCCGCTGGAGGGCCGGGACGCCGCCTGGCTGGACGTCTGCGCCGGCCCCGGGGGCAAGGCCGGGCTGCTGGCCGCCGTCCGGCCCGAGGGGGTGCGGATCACCGCGGCCGACCGGGCGCCGCACCGGGCCGAGCTGGTCCGACAGGCGCTGGGCGAGGAGGCCGGCGTCGAGGTGGTCGTCGCCGACGGCCGGACGCCGCCGTGGCCGTCGGGCTCCTTCGACCGGGTGCTGCTGGACGCCCCGTGCACCGGGCTGGGGGCGCTGCGCCGCCGCCCCGAGGTGCGCTGGCGCCGGACCGCGGACGACGTCGCGCCGCTCGCCGAGCTGCAGACGGCGCTGCTGGACGGTGCGCTGGCCTCGGTGCGCCCCGGCGGCGTGGTCGCCTACGTGACGTGCTCGCCGCACACCGCCGAGACCGTCGCCGTCGTCGACGCCGCGGCCGGGCGGGACGACGTCGAGGTGCTGCCGGTCGCGCCGCTGTTCCCCGAGGTGCCCGGGATGGCGCGCGGGGACCACGGGCAGCTTTGGCCGCACCGGCACGGCACCGACGCGATGTTCCTGGCCCTGCTCCGCCGTACCCGCTGAGCCCGGCGGGGGTCGGGTGGGGCGCCGCCGGCCGAGGTCGTGCGCCGGGGCCCCGTCCCGTGGCCGCGGACGGGGCCCCGGCGCACACCCTCCCCGCCCCGGGTCGGCCCGCTGCCCCCACGGCCGGGGAACGCCGATCGGCCCGGACCTAGACTCGGCGGACGTGCCCCGCCGCCCGCTGATCGCCCCCAGTCTCCTGTCGGCGGACTTCGCCCGGCTGGGCGAGGAGGCGCAGCGGGTGGCCGACGCCGACTGGCTGCACTTCGACGTCATGGACGCCCACTTCGTGCCCAACCTGACCTTCGGCCTGCCGGTGATGCAGGCGGTGCAGGCGGTCAGCCCCGTGCCGCTGGACTGCCACCTCATGATCGAGGCCCCGGAGCGCTGGGCGCCGGGCTACGCCGAGGCCGGCGCGCGGAACGTGACCGTGCACGCCGAGGCCTGCACCGGCGACCCGCGCGCCCTGGCCCGGGACCTGCGCGCCGCCGGGTCGCTGGCCGGCCTGGCGCTCAAGCCGGGCACCGACCTCGACCCCTACCTCGACGTCCTCCGCGGGTTCGACACCCTGCTGGTCATGACCGTCGAGCCCGGCTTCGGCGGCCAGTCGTTCATCGCCGGGACCCTGCCCAAGGTGCGCCGGGCGCGGGAGCTGACCGACACCGGCCACCTCACGCTGCTGGTCGAGGTGGACGGCGGCATCAACGCCGAGACCATCGAGCAGGCCGCCGAGGCCGGGGCCGACGTCTTCGTCGCGGGCTCCGCCGTCTACGGCGCCGACGACCCCGCCCGGGCGATCGCCGCGCTGCGCGCCACGGCGACCGCGGCACAGCCCGGGTGAGCGTCCCCGCGGCCGAGTCCAGCGCCATGGCCCGCGCCCGGGAGCTCGGCTGGGACGTCCTGGGCACCACCAGCCCGAACCCGGCGGTGGGCGCGGTGGTCCTGGCCGCCGACGGGACGCCGGTGGGGGAGGGCGCGACCGCGCCGCCCGGGGGGCCGCACGCCGAGGTGCGGGCCCTCGCGCAGGCCGGCGAGCGGGCCCGCGGGGGGACGGCGGTGGTCACCCTGGAGCCGTGCGCGCACACCGGGCGCACCGGCCCGTGCGCGGACGCGCTGCTGGCCGCCGGGATCGCCCGGGTGGTGGTCGCGGTCCCCGAGCCGACGCGGCTGGCCGGGGGCGGCGCGCAGCGGCTGCGCGCGGCCGGCGTCGACGTCGTCCTCGGCGTCGAGGAGGCCGCGGCCGCCGAGGGCGCGCTCGGTCCGTGGCTGACCGGCGTCCGCGAGCACCGGCCCCAGGTGGTGTGGAAGGTCGCCGGCACCCTCGACGGGCGGGTCGCCGCCGCCGACGGCAGCAGCCGCTGGGTCACCGGCCCGGAGGCGCGGGCCGCCGTCCACCGGCTGCGGGCCACCTGCGACGCCGTCGTCGTGGGGTCGGGCACCGCGCTGGCCGACGACCCCCGGCTCACCGTCCGCGACGCCGACGGCCGGGACGCCGACCGGCAGCCGCTGCGCGTGGTCCTCGACCGCCGCGGCCGGCTGCCGTCCACCGCCCGCGTGCACGACGGCGCCGCCCCCACCCTGGTCAGCTCCGCGGCCACCGCGCGGGCGCTGCTGGACGAGCTGTTCACCCGCGACGTCCGCCGCGTGCTGCTCGAGGGCGGCCCCACCCTGGCCGCGGCCTTCCTGCGGGACGGGCTGGTCGACGAGGCCGTCGTGCACCTGGCCCCCACGCTGCTCGGCGCCGGCCCGTCCCTGGTCGGCGACCTGGGAATCTCCGGGATCGGCGAGGCGCTGACCCTGACGGTCAGCGGCCTCACCCGCCTGGGCGGGGACGTGGAGATCCGCCTGCGGCCCACCCGGCACACTGGGGACGGGCGCACCGCGGACGACCGCGACGCGACCGGAGGGAGTTGATCGTGTTCACCGGCATCGTCGAGGAGGTCGGCGTCCTGCTCGCCCGCGAGGAGCAGCAGGACTCCGCCCGGCTGCGCATCCGGGCGCGCAGGGCGCTGGAGGGCGTGGCGCTGGGCGACTCGATCGCCGTCAACGGCGTCTGCCTGACCGTCACCGGGGTCGTGGGGGCGGGTCCGGCGGGTGCGGGCACCGCCGACGAGTGGACGACCGACGTGATGGCCGAGACCCTCCGCCGCAGCAGCATCGGCGCGCTCGGCGCCGGCGACCCGGTCAACCTGGAGCGCGCGGTGACCCCGCAGACCCGCCTCGGCGGGCACCTGGTGCAGGGCCACGTCGACGGCGTGGGCACCGTCCTCACCCGCACCCCCGGCGAGCACTGGGAGGTCGTGCGGATCGCGCTGCCGCAGGAGCTGGCCCGCTACGTCGTCGAGAAGGGCTCCATCACCCTGGACGGCGTCTCGCTCACCGTCAGCGCGGTCAGTGCCGCCGACGACCCCGAGCCGTGGTTCGAGGTCAGTCTGATCCCCACCACCCTGCGCGAGACCACGCTGGGTGCCGTCCTCCCGGGCAGCCCGGTCAACCTGGAGGTGGACGTGATCGCCAAGTACGTGGAGCGCCTGCTGGGGGCCCACCGGTGACCGCCGCCGTCCGCCTGGACACCGTCGAGGACGCCATCGCCGCGGTCAAGAGCGGCCGGCCGGTCGTCGTCATCGACGACGAGGACCGGGAGAACGAGGGCGACCTGATCTTCGCCTCGGAGCTGGTCACCCCCGAGCTGGTCGCGTTCATGGTCCGCTACACCTCCGGCTACATCTGCGTGGCCGTCACCGAGGCCGACGCCGACCGGCTGGACCTGCCGCCCATGTTCCGGGTGAACCAGGACCGCCGCGGCACCGCCTACACCGTCACCGTCGACGCACGCGAGGGCGTGACCACCGGCATCTCCGCCGCCGACCGGGCGCACACCATCCGGCTGCTCGCCGACCCCGGGACCGACGCCACCGACCTGGCCCGGCCGGGGCACATCGTGCCGCTGCGCGCCCGGGACGGCGGCGTGCTGCGCCGGCCCGGCCACACCGAGGCCGCCGTCGACCTCGCCGTGCTCGCCGGGCTGCGCCCCTCGGGGACGCTGTGCGAGCTGGTCAGCGAGAAGGACCCGACCGGCATGGCCCGCGGCGAGGAGTTGCGCGTCTTCGCCGACGAGCACGACCTCTGCCTGATCTCCATCGCCGACCTGATCGCCTACCGCAAGCGCTTCGACAAGCTGGTCGAGCGGGTCGCCGAGGCCACCGTGCCGCTGGCCCCGGGCACCTTCACCGCCGTCGGCTACCGCAGCTCCTACGACGACCGCGAGCACGTCGCCTTCGTCTACGGCGACATCGCCGACGGCGAGGACGTGCTGGTCCGGGTGCACTCCGAGTGCCTCACCGGCGACGTGTTCGGCTCGCTGCGCTGCGACTGCGGCCCGCAGCTGCAGGCCGCGCTGGCCGGGGTCGCCCAGGAGGGCCGCGGCATCGTGCTCTACATCCGGGGCCACGAGGGCCGCGGCATCGGCCTGCTGCACAAGCTGCAGGCCTACCAGTTGCAGGACGCCGGCATCGACACCGTGGACGCCAACCTCGACCTGGGCCTGCCCGCGGACGCCCGCGACTACGGCACCGGCGCGCAGATCCTCGTCGACCTCGGCGTGCACACCATGCGGCTGCTCACCAACAACCCCGCCAAGCGGGCCGGCCTGGAGGGCTACGGGCTCAAGGTGACCGGCCGCGTGCCGCTGCCCAGCCACGTCACCGCCGAGAACCTGGCCTACCTGCGCACCAAGCGCGACCGGATGGGCCACCTGTTGGACATCATCGAGCCGTCGGCCAGCCTCGAGGACACCGTCGGGACCGTGCCCGGCACCGACGTGCCGCTGCGGCAGGACGAGCAGCCGGCATGAGCGGACGGGGAGCCCCCGAGGCCAGCGCGGTGGACGCCGCGGGCCTGACGCTGGGCATCGTCGCCACCACCTGGCACGCCGAGATCACCGGCGCGCTGCTGGACCGCGCGGTCGCCGCGGCGGCCGCCAGCGGCGTGCCCACGCCCACCGTCGTCCGGGTGCCCGGGGCCGTCGAGCTGCCCGTGGTCGCCCAGGCGCTCACCGAGCGGCACGACGCCGTCGTCGCGCTCGGCGTGGTGATCCGCGGCGGGACGCCGCACTTCGAGTACGTCTGCGACGCGGTCACCGCCGGGCTCACCCGGGTGGCCCTCGACGCGGGCACCCCCGTCGGCAACGGCGTCCTCACCTGCGACACCGAGGAGCAGGCCCGCGACCGGGCCGGGCTGCCCGGCTCCGCGGAGGACAAGGGCTGGGAGGCGGCCACCGCCGCGCTGGCCACGGCGCTGACCCTGCGCGGGCTGCGCGGCGCCGGCCGGCCCACGGGGTTCACCGCCCGGCCGGCCGACAGGAGCCGCGCGTGAAGACCTTCGACGAGCTGTTCGCCGAGCTGTCGGCCAAGGTCGCCGCGGGCGACCCGGCGTCCGGGACGGTGACCGCCGTCCGCGACGGCGTGCACGCCGCGGGCAAGAAGGTGGTCGAGGAGGCCGCCGAGTCCTGGATGGCCGCCGAGCACGAGGGGCCCGAGCGCACCGCCGAGGAGGTCAGCCAGCTGCTGTACCGGGTGCAGGTGCTCATGCTGGCCCGCGGGCTGACCCTCGACGACGTCTACACCCACTTGTGAGAGAGGACCCCCGCGCCCCCCACGGCACGCTCCGCGCGCCGCGGGACCCTGCGCGAGGGCCGTTCCACCCACCCACCGAAGGAGATCGACCGTGCTGCGCATCGCCGTGCCCAACAAGGGGGTCCTGAGCGAGCCGGCCGCCGAGATGCTCACCGAGAGCGGCTACCGGCAGCGGCGCAGCACCAAGGACCTCGCCGTCTACGACCCGGACAACGACACCGAGTTCTTCTACCTGCGCCCCCGCGACATCGCCGTCTACGTCGCCGCCGGCACCCTGGACGTCGGCATCACCGGCCGGGACATGCTGCTGGAGACCGCCCCGCCCGGCGGTGAGGGCGCGGCCGCGGTGGAGGTCATGCCGCTGGGCTTCGGCCGGAGCTCCTTCCGCTTCGCCGCGCCGGTGGAGTCCGGCATCGGCAGCGTCGAGGAGCTCGCCGGCAAGCGGATCGCCACCGCCTACCCGGTGGTGCTGCAGCGCCACCTCGACGAGCGCGCCATCCCGGCCGAGGTGGTCAAGCTCGACGGCGCGGTGGAGACCGCCTGCCGGCTCGGGGTCGCCGACGCCGTCTGCGACGTGGTGGAGACCGGGACGACGCTGCGCGCGGCCGGGCTGCACATCATCGGCGAGCCGGTGCTCAGCAGCGAGGCCATCCTGGTGCGCCGGGCCGGGGCCGAGGAGATCCCGGCCGTCGCCCAGCTGCGCCGCCGGCTGCGCGGGGTCCTGGTCGCCCGGCAGTACGTGATGCTCGACTACGACTGCCCCAACGAGCTGCTGGAGAAGGCGACCGCGCTCACCCCCGGCCTGGAGGGCCCGACGGTCAGCCCGCTGCAGACGCCGGGCTGGTCGGCGGTGCGCGCGATGGTCGCCCAGGGCGACACCAACCGGGTGATGGACGACCTCTGGGAGCTCGGCGCCCGCGCGATCCTCGTCACGAGCATCCACGCCTGCAGGCTCTGACCCGGTCGGCCGGGAGCCGCCGAGCCAGGTGCCTCCCGCGCGCGCGAGGCACCTGGCCGGGAGGTCAGCGGCGGGTGGTGCGCTCCACCAGGTCGATCGCGGTGCACATGCCCAGCGCCATGGCCCGGCCGCTGGTGGCACCGGTGGACAGCAGCCCGGCGATGGCCGGCGCCAGCGGCCGCTCGCCGACCAGCCCGTGCAGCACCGCCGCGTACTCGGCGCTCACCCGGCCGGCCGCTGCGTGCCGCAGCAGGGCCCGCGACAGCTCCGTCGTGCGGCCGGCGGCCAGCGCGGTCACCGCGGCGGAGAAGCGCTCGGCGGCCGGGTGGCCCAGGAGCACCAGGCCGGCCATCGTCCCGGCCATGACGTCGTCCCCGGCCGGGGTGAGCCCCGGTCCCAGGCCGATCAGCCGGGTGGCGGTGCGCAGCGCGGCGTCGAGGTCGGCCCGGCGGACGGCGCCCCGCAGCGCGGCCAGCGGCCCACCGGGACCGGCCGGCAGGCCGGGCAGGGTGAACGCGCTGTGCGGCACTCCCTCGCCGTAGAGGGCGTTGCGCAGCAGACGCACCCCCTCGGGCAGCAGGGCCGGACGCGGGCGGGGCAGCCGCGGGCGCGGGTCCCACCAGGCAGCGGCGCTCACGGCGAGGTCGCCGACGACGATCCGCCCGCCGCCGACCTCGGCCGCCGCGTCCGGCGGCAGGGCGACCAGCGGGCGGCCGTTGCTCGGCCGGAAGAGCAGGCAGGCCAGCGGGAGCCGGGCCGCGTCGCTGGTGAGCACCCCGACGACGTCACCCCCGCGGTCGGTGGGCACGTGCAGGTAGACGGCCGCCGGGACGCTCAGCAGCACGCGCGCCGGGCGGACCGGGCCGCGCAGCAGCGCGGCGACACCGGTGCTCGCCGAGGCGGGCACGGCGGTGGCGGCACGGGCGACCGGGGCGGTGCGCGCGGTGGCCTGGGCGGACTCGCGCGGCAGCGGGATGGTGGGGAGTGCGGACCGTGCGGCGTGGACGCCCGGGGACGTCCGGTCCCCGGGGCGGCTGCCGCCCGGCCCGGCGGTCTCGTCGATGGTGCGCATGGCGACCTCTTCACGCTGGGAGACCACGGGAGGCGCCCGTCGGCTCGAGGCCCCCCGCCCGGGCCCGGTCCACCCGCTGGAGAGGTCGGACGGCCCCCTCGGCGGGGAACCGGCCTACCATCCACCGGGCGGAGAACGACCGGGTCTCGAACCTATGCGGCGCGTCGCACGCCCAAGTATGGCGGATCTCGCCAAGAATGGGGTGCCGCGTCCGGGCAGTGATGACAGGGTGCCGCCCTCTGGTCGTGGTCGACAGCAACTGAGAAGGTGGATGGCGTGACCCAGGGTGAAGCCTCCCTCGTCGTCCCCACGCTGGGTGAGGGGACGACCCCGTCCTGGGGTCACCTGTCCGCAGCGGAGGCACCGGTGACCGAGAGCCGCGGCGCACGGCCCACCTGGCAGGAGCGCATGGGCCTGACCCTGGCCGAGGCGCTGCGCCTGCCCGGCCTGGCCGGGACGGAGGTGGTGGCCGGCAGTGGCGGCCTGGACCGCGTCGTCCGCTACGTGGTCGTCGACGACCCCGCCGACCCCCTGGCGGTCGCGGGCCCGGACGTCCTCGTCGTCCTCGGCGGGCGGCTGCCCCCGGCCGACCCGGCCAACTACCGCGCCCTCGTCGAGCGGCTGGAGTCCATGGGCACCGCGGCGCTGGCCCACCGCCAGGCCGAGGGGCCCTCGCCGGTGCCCGCCGACGTGCTCGCCGAGGCCGACCGCCGCGGGCTGCCGGTGCTGGTCCTGCCGGCCACCGTGCGGATGGGTGAGGTGGTCTCCGAGGTGCTCGGCGCCGTCGTCGACCGGCAGAGCGAGGCGCTGGCGCTCTCCAACCGCATGCACGACCAGTTCATCGACGTCGCCCTCAGCGGCGGCGGGCTGGCCGAGGTCACCGCGCAGCTGGCGGTGTCGCTCGACGGGGTCGCCGTCCTGGGCCTGGGACCGGACCGGGAGATCGTCACCAGCGCCGGCCCGCCTGCCGACGTCGCGGAGATCAGCGACTGGCTGTGGCTGCTGGACGCCGAGGCCGAGGACGAGATGGCCATGATGGCGCCGTCCCGGCGGCTGTCGGGCCTGCGGGCCGACCAGGCCGTGGTCACCCCGGCCGACGTGCTCGCCGACGCCGACCTGTCCCCGGCCGACGGCATCCTGCTCGTCCCCGGCCACCACGAGCTGCCCGGCGGGGTGGGGGAGTACGCGGTCGCCCCGGTCATGGCCGGCGACCAGCGGCACGGCTGGCTGGTCGCCGTCCACCGGCGCGGGCCGATGCTGGTCGGCGCCGGCGCGGTGCTGGAGCGGGCCGCGGTGGTCTCGGCGCTGTCGGTCATCCGCCAGCAGGCCGTGCACTCGGTGGAGCTGCGCTTCCAGGGCGACCTGGTGCGCCGGCTGGTCGCCGGGGCGCTGCGGCACACCGAGCGGGCGCTGGCCCAGACCCGGTCCTTCGGCTGGCGGCTGGACGGGCCGGTCGCCGTCCTGGTGACCGCCACGGAGACCGCCGCCGACCCGCAGGCCGACCCCACCCGTGCCCTCGACGTCCTCGACCGGCTGGCCGACGGCTGGCGGGCGGCCCTGGAGGCCGAGGTGTCCGGCGCCGCGGTGGCCGGGCTGTCCACCGAGATCGTCACCCTGCTGCCCCTGGACGGGCGGACGCCGGAGGAGATCACCTCGCTGGTGACCGCGGTGACCGGGCGGGTGAACGCGCGGGTGCGCCGCGTCGGGCGGGTGCTGGGCACCGGCATCGGGCGGCCGGCCGGCGCCCTGTCCGCGCTCGGCGAGGCCCACCAGCAGGCGTCCCGGGCCCTCGGCGTCGGCCAGGAGATCCACGGGACGCAGGCGGTCACCCACTTCGACCAGCTCGGCGTCTTCCGGCTGCTGTCGCTCATCCCGGACAGCACCGAGCTGCGCACCTACGTCGACGAGGTGCTGGGCACCCTCGCCGACGCCGCCGACCCCGACTCCGCGGACCTCCGCGAGACCCTGCGGGTGCTGCTGGAGACCAACCTCAACGTCGCGGAGTCCGCCCGGCGGCTGCACTTCCACTACAACACGATGCGCTACCGGATCGGCAAGCTGGAGCGGCTGCTCGGGCCCTTCACCACCGACCCGACCCTGCGGCTGAACCTGCTGCTGGCGCTGCACGCGGCCCGGATGCGCGGCCTGGACCAGCCGCACCGCCCGCCGGTGGACGCCGGGACGCCGCTGCCCCCGGACGACGGCCTCGACGCGCTGGTGTGAGGGCCGCACCGAGGACGGCTCCGAGCTGCAGATCCCAGCCCGGCGGCTGTGGGCGGTGTCGGGGGAGCTGACCGGCATGCCCGCCGTGGTCCCCGCGCCCGGAGGTGCGACCCGCTGAGCGGTCCGGGCACCATGCCGGGCATGGGTTCGGACGTCGCCAAGCTGGTGGCCCGCATGGAGGAGGGGCTGGCCGGCCTGGAGGCCGACGGCGACCCCGCCCGCTTCTTCCACGGCGTGTACCTGCGCACCACCGTGGCGGTCGGTGCGGCGATCGACGCGGGTGCCTTCGAGGACCCGGCGTGGGTCGAGGAGTGGGACGTCGACTTCGCCGACCTCTACCTCGACGCGCTCGCCGCCCACCGGCGCGACCCGGCGTCGGCGCCCCGGCCGTGGCAGCTGGCCCTCGGCGCGCGGGCGGACCTCCCACCGGAGGCGCACGTGCTGCTCGGCATGAACGCGCACATCAACTACGACCTGCCGCAGTCCCTGGTCCGGGTGATCCCGCCCGCCGAGTTCGACGACCCGGCGGCGTGGGACCTGCGCCGCCGCGACCACGAGCGGATCGACCGGGTGCTCGCCTCCCGGGTCGCCGCCGAGGACGCCGAGCTGCACCGCGCCGGGGGCCGGCGCACCCGGCTGGACCGGGCCCTGGCCCCGGTCAACCGCGCCGCCAGCCGGGCGTTCCTGCGCGAGTCCCGGCGCAAGGTGTGGGCCAACGCCGGGCAGCTGGACGCCGCCCGCCGGCGCGGGCCGGAGGCCCACGCGCGCCGGCTGGCCGACCTGGAGGCGGCCGCGGCGGCCCGGGTCGACGACCTGCTGCGCGGCGGGCCGGTGCTGGTGCGGCTGGCCGTGCGCGGCTTCGGCGTCCTGCTGCCCCCGGCCTGAGCCCCCGCGCTGCCGGGGACCCCGCCGTCGGCCAGGCTGGGGGCGGCGGCCGCACCGGGTGGCCGCGCGAGGAGGAACCGCATGACCGAGGTCGCCCGTCCGCTGTCCGGGAAGGTCGCGCTGGTCACCGGCGCGTCGTCGGGGATCGGGGAGGCGACCGCCGTCGCCCTGGCCGAGGCCGGCGCCGCCGTCGCGATCGGCGCCCGCCGCCGCGACCGGCTCGACGCCCTGTCCGCGAAGCTGCGGGACGCCGGCGCCGGGGTGCTGGCGCTGGACCTCGACGTCACCGACGAGGCGGCCTGCCGCGACGCGGTCGCCCGGACCCGCCAGGAGCTCGGGGGTCTCGACGTCCTGGTCAACAACGCCGGGGTGATGCTGCTCGGCACGGTCGTCGGCGCCGACACCGAGGACTGGCGGCGGATGGTGTCCACCAACGTCCTCGGCCTGATGTACATGACCCACGCGGCGATCGACGGGATGGTCGAGCAGGGGTCCGGCGACGTGGTGAACGTCTCCAGCGTCGCCGGGCGCACCGCCCGCAGGGGCGCCGGGGTCTACAACGCCAGCAAGTGGGCGGTGAACGCGTTCAGCGAGTCGCTGCGCCAGGAGGTGACGACGGCGGGCGTGCGGGTCTCGCTGGTCGAGCCGGGCGCGGTGGCCACCGAGCTGACCGACCACATCACCCAGCCCGAGGCCAAGGCCGCCATCCGGGAGACGGTGGCCGGCATGCGCCCGCTGCAGGCCGAGGACATCGCCCGGGCGGTGCTCTACGTGGTCAGCCAGCCGCCGCACGTCGCGGTCAACGAGGTGCTGGTGCGCCCCACCGACCAGGAGCGCTGAACGGGAACGCGCTGGAACGGCCCTCCTGCAGGGGCCCGCCCCGAGCGACAGCGAGGGGTGGGGGGCAGGAGGGCCGTTCTTCAGTCGTGGAAGACCTCGATCCGGGCGCCCATCTCCACCAGCCGCTCGTAGAGCTGCTCGTAGCCGCGGGCGATGATGTCGACGTTGCGCAGCACAGACGTGCCCTTGGCCGCGAGCATCGCCAGCAGGATGCACACCGCGGGGCGCAGCGCCGGCGGGCAGACGACCTCGGCGCTGGACCAGTGCGTCGGGCCGCTCACCAGCACCCGGTGCGGGTCCAGCAGCCGGACGTCGGCGCCCAGCCGGGTGAGGTCGGACAGGTGGATGGCCCGGTTGTCGTACACCCAGTCGTGGATCAGCGTCGAGCCGGTGGCCGCGGCCGCGATGACGGCGAAGAACGGCAGGTTGTCGATGTTCAGGCCCGGGAACGGCATCGGGTGGACCTTGTCGATCGGCGCCTTGAGCCGGGACGGGGAGATCGTGACGTCGACCAGCCGGGTGTGCCCGTTGTCGGCCAGGTACTCCGGGGACAGCGTGTAGCGCAGCCCCATCTCGGCGAGGGTGGCCAGCTCGATCTCCAGGAACTCGATCGGCGCGCGGCACACGGTCAGCTCGGAGTCGGTGACGATGCCGGCGGTCAGCAGGCTCATCGCCTCGACCGGGTCCTCGCTGATCGTGTAGTCGACGTCGGCCTCGATGACCGGCCGGCCGCGCACGACGAGGGTGGTGGTGCCCAGCCCCTCCACGCCGACGCCGAGCAGCTGCAGGTACAGGCAGAGGTCCTGGACCATGTAGTTGGAGCTGGCGTTGCGGATGGTCGTCGTCCCGTCGGTGCGCGCCGCGGCCAGCAGCGCGTTCTCGGTGACGGTGTCGCCCCGCTCGGTCAGCACGATGGTGCGGTCGGCGGTGCCCGGCGTGGTGACCGCGGCGTGGTAACGCCCGCCGCGGGCCTCCACCTCCAGCCCGAAGGGCCGCAGCGCGATCATGTGCGGCTCGACCGTGCGGGTGCCCAGGTCGCAGCCGCCGGCGTAGGGCAGGTCGAACACCGGGGCCCGGTGCAGCAGCGGGCCGAGGAACATGATGATGCTGCGGGTGCGGCGGGCGGCGTCGGCGTCGATGCCGGCCAGGTCGAGCTCGTCGGGGACGACGAGGGTGAGGTCGCGGCCGGCGTCGTCCCAGGTGGCGGAGACGCCGATGGAGCGCAGCACGTCGAGGATCCGGTCCACCTCGACGATGCGGGCCACGTTGCGCAGCGTCGTCCGGCCGCGGTTGAGCAGCGCGGCGCAGAGCAGCGCGACCGCGGCGTTCTTCGAGGACTTGACGACGACGCTGCCGCGCAGCGGGGTGCCGCCGGTGACCCGCAGGTGGGTGGGCCCGGCCGGGCCGACGCTGAACAGCTCGCGCTCCAGCGCCTCGGACAGCCGGCCGAGCAGCTCCAGGGTGAGGTTCTGCCCGCCCTGCTCGATGCGGGCGACCGCGCTCTGGCTGGTGCCCAGCCGCTCGGCCAGCTGCTGCTGGGTCAGCCCGCGGTGCCGGCGGGCGTCGCGGACGAGCATCCCGATGCGGTGCATGGCGCTGGGGGTGCCGCTGCCGGCGTCCGGCGCGGGGGCCTCGGTGGTGGGGGAGGGCGGAGAGGTGGCCGTCACGGGCCGACACCGTATCTCGCATGTGAGATGCCCCGGCACCCGCCACTCCGCGACGGACCGGTCCGGCATGCCGTGCCGGGGCGGCCCGGCCGGACCAGACTGCGGGCATGGACGTGCTCGTGACGGGTGGGACCGGGCGGCTGGGACGGCGGGTGGCCGAGCAGCTGCAGGGCGGCGGCCACCGGGTGCGGCAGATGTCGCGGCGGGGGACCGGCCCGGGCGGGGTCCGCGGCGACCTGGCGACCGGCCGCGACCTGTTCCCCGCAGTGGCCGGGGCGGAGGTGGTCGTGCACGCGGCCAGCGACCCGCGCGGCGACCCCTGGCAGGCCGACGTCGCCGGCACCCGGCGGCTGGTGCAGGCGGTCGACCGGGACCGGCTGCGGCACCTGGTCTACGTGTCGATCGTCGGCGTCGACCGCATCCCCTACGGCTACTACCACGCCAAGTTCGCCGCCGAGCAGGTGCTCCTGGCCTCCGGGCTGCCGGTGACCCTGCTGCGCATCACCCAGTTCCACGACCTCCTCGACGAGCTGCTGGCCACCGCCCGGCGCGGCCCGGTGCTGCCGGTGCCGATGGGCTGGCGGGTGCAGCCGGTCGACGTCGCCGAGGCCGCCGCGCACACCGCCCAGATCGCGGCCGGTCCACCCGCCGGCGACGTCGTGGAGTACGGCGGGCCGCAGGAGCTCACCGCCGCGGACGCCGCGCGGGCCTGGGCGGCCGCCCGCGAGCCGGGCACCCGGGTGGTGGCCACCCCGGTGCCGGGCCGGCTGTCGGCGGCGGTCCGCGACGGCGCCGCGCTGCCCACCCGGGGGGCCCGCGGGACGCGGACCTACGCCGAGCACCTGCGCACCTGAAGGAGGACCCCCTGCCCCCACCGCTCGCAGGCTCGCGACGGGACCCTGCAGGGGGCCGCTGCCGGGATCCGCGGCGGGGAGGACGACGTCCGGGAGCCGCCGGTGACCGGCCGGGGACCGACCTACGGTCGCGGTGTGCGCCCCTCCGCCCTCCCCGTGCTCGCCGCCGTCGCCTTCACCGTGCTGGCCTGGGCCTCGGCGTTCGTCGCGATCCGGGCGGTGGGCGCCGACCTGTCCCCGGGCGCGCTGGCCCTCGGCCGGCTGCTGGTGGGTACCGCGGTGCTCGCCGTGCTCGTGGCCGGGGCCCGGCGGCCGTGGGTGGCGCCCACCCGCCGCGAGTGGGCGCTGCTCGCCGTCTGCGGGGTGGGCTGGTTCGGCGTCTACAACGTGGCGCTCAACGCGGCCGAGCGGTACCTGGACGCCGGGACGACGGCGATGCTGGTCAACGTCGGCCCCGTCCTCATCGCCGTCCTCGCCGGGTTCTGGCTCGGCGAGGGGTTCCCGCGGTGGCTGGTCGCCGGTCTCGCGGTCGCCTTCGGCGGGGTGCTGCTCATCGGCCTGGCCACCCGCGGGGCCGGCACCGACGTCGTGGGCGTGCTGCTCTGCCTGGCCGCCGCCGTCACCTACGCCGTCGGCGTCGTGGCGCAGAAGCCGGTGCTGCGCCGCCTGCCGCCGCTGCAGGTCACCGCCGTCGCGTGCGCGGTCGGTGCGCTGTGCTGCCTGCCCTGGGCCGGGGCGCTGGTGAGCGAGCTGGGCGCGGCGCCGTCCGCGTCGGTCGCCGGCCTGCTCTACCTCGGCGTGGTGCCGACCGCGCTGGCGTTCAGCACCTGGGCCTACTCGCTGGCGCGGACCGACGCCGGCCGGCTGGGCGTCACCACCCACCTCGTCCCGCCGCTGGTCGTGCTGCTGGGCTGGCTGGTGCTCGGCGAGGTGCCCCCGGCCCTCGCCGTCCTCGGCGGCGTGGTCTGCCTGGGCGGCGTCGCGCTGTCCCGCCGGCGCGAGCGGGTGGCCGCCCCGGCCTGAGCACCGTCAGGTGTCCTCACCACGCGGTGCGCTCACCACGGGGTGCGCTCACCACATGGTGGAGGAAGGTGACGGGCGGACCCTCCGGCACGCGGGGCGGGGTGGGCGGCCGTGCTGGACGCGGTGGTCGACCACGTCCGGCAGGCCGGCTGGGCGGCGACCTCCCTGCCTCGGCCCGTCGCCGGAGGACGCCGCCGGGACGGCGACGTGGCCCTGCGGGTGGGTGCGCGGGCTGCAGCCGGACCTGCTCGAGCCCGGTGACCGCGCCCGCGTCGACGCCGCCCTCGCGGCCGCGCTCGAGCTGCGCCGCCGCGCCCGGGCGGCGCCGTGACGCCGCCGGCGCCCGGCCCCCGCGGTCCGGTGCCCTGAGCCCGGACCGGGCCGCGGCTCAGCCCGCGCGGGACGGGACGACCAGCACCGGGCGGTGCGCGCAGTGCAGCAGCGCGCGGGCCACGTGCCCGACGAGGGCCTCCCGGGCGCCGCCGCGGCCCCGGCTGCCGACGACGAGGACCGCCGCGCGGCGGCGGGTGGCCTCGTCGGCCAGCGTGGTCGCGGTCGCCCGCGGCCGGCCGGCCCGCCCGGTGCACGGGACGGTGACCGACTCGGTGCCCTCGACGGCGGAGGGGGCGGGGGAGACGCCCGGCTCCTCGACGGCGAGCAGCAGCCGCCTCCGGTGCGGGAACAGCTCGGTGGCCGCGGCGAGCGCCCGCTGGGCCGGCGGCGAGCCGTCGGTGCCGACGACCACCGGCCCGGACTCCGCGGCGGCCCACTCGAGGGTGGTCATCGGGTACGGGACGACGAGCACCGGCACCGGGCTGGCAGGGACCACCAGCTCGGACACGCTGCCGATCGAGGCCCGCATGCCGCCGAGGCCCCGGGAGCCGACGACGACGAGGTCGGCGTCGAGCTCCTCGGCGGTGCGGGCGAACTGGTAGCCGTCGCCGCCGAAGGTGCGCTTGACCAGCGGCTCGGCCTCCCACCCGCCGGCGCGGGCCAGCTTGGCGCCGTTGCCGGTCAGGCGCTCGGCCTCCGCGCGGCCCTCGCTCTCGATGAGCCGGCCGAGGGCCTCGGGGTTCGCGGCGCGGTCGAAGACGCGGTGCCGCAGCTCGGGGGAGGTGAACGGGGGTTCCCACAGGTGCAGGATCGTCGCGGTGACCGAGGGCAGGAGCGTGGCGGCCGCCTCGATCGCGTTCACCGAGCTGGGTGAACCGTCGTAGCCGACCAGGACGCGCAGCCTCCGGGCACCGGAGTCGGGTGCGGTCATGGCGGCATCGTCCTCCGCCGACGCGCGTCCCGGGAGGGGCTCGCGCCCGGCTCTCAGCCGCGGCGGCGGCTGCGCGCCCAGGGGTCCTCGGGGTCGAAGTCGTCGTCCGGGTCGGCCGGCCCGGCCTGCGGCTGGGCGGCCCGGGGCGCGGCGGCGGCCTCCAGGGCGGCGTCCCGCTCGCGGTCGCGTTCGGCCCGCTCGGCGCGCTCCCGGGCGCGCAGCTCGCGCCGGGACGGCCCCCGCCGGGCCTGCGGGCGCCGGGTCAGCCACCACAGCCCCGCGCCGGCGACCGCCAGCCCGACCGGGATCGGGTACGCCGCGGCCCGCTCGGTCCCGCCCTCGCCCAGCAGCGAGGTGACCGCCAGGGCGAAGAAGACGGTCATCGCCGTGCTCAGCAGGCCGAGCAGCGCCAGCACCGTGCCGAGGGCCTCCGAGCGCGGGCGGAGGGCGTAGGCCATGGCCAGCAGGGCCAGCCCGCCGCCGACCAGGTGCAGCCCGGCGCCGGCCTGGTGCAGGTCCTCCTGCCCGTCGAGGGGGAAGAGGCCGACGAGGACCACCCCGACCGCGGCGGCGGTGAGGAAGGCGGAGGCCAGCCGCCCGCCGCGGCCGGCCAGCGCCGGGCGGAGCAGGACCGCACCCGCGCCGATGAGCAGCCCCTGGACGACGAACGAGGCGTTCATGAGCACCGGCGCCGCGGCGTCGGAGGCGCCGAGCTCGCTGATGACGTCGTCGGCGCGGTCGTGCGTGCCGCCGCTGTACCGCTGCGCGACGGTCTCGACGACGAAGAACTGCAGGGTCAGCAGCCAGGCGACCGTGCCCCAGCGGAGGCGGGTGGGTGTCACGCCCGCCATGGTCCCAGCGCGCCGGCGGGCAGGTGCGCGAGGACGGCGGCGTACTGGTCCCCGGTGAGCCAGGAGGGGTTGCTGCCGGCGGGCATGCGCAGCACCTCGGCGTCCCGGGCGGCGGGGTCGGCCAGCAGGTCGGCGCGGGCGACGGGGGAGGGCAGCCGGGTCAGCCGCACGGTGAGCGCGGGGCCGCCGGCACCCTCCCCGGCCTCGCCGGTCACCTCACCCAGCGCGTGCACGCCGGGCTCGGTGCGGCCGCTGACCCACAGCAGGCAGGGCTGGCCGGGCCGCACCAGCGCCAGCCGGTAGGACCGCCGGACGCAGCGATCGAGCTCCCGCGCGCCACCGGCCGGCCAGGTGGGGTCGATCAGCTCCGGCGGGCGGGTCGACTTGAGCACCCAGCAGGCGACGTCCCCCGGCGACGTGAGGGAACGGCCACCCTTCAGGGTCCCGCGCCGAGCGCGCGGGGTGTGGGGGGGAAGGGTGGTCCTCAATCGGTGGCGGGGTGCGGGTCGGCGCCCGCGGGGTCGGCGTCGTCGGAGTCGACCAGCTGCCGCTCCTGCTCGGTGCGGTGCTGCAGCGCCTCGTCGTTGGGCCGGGCGTACCCGCCGCCGTGCTCCTGACGGTCGCGGGGCGCGGACTCGGTGGGGTCGATGACGTCGTCGAGGTCCGGGCGGTCGGGCTCGCTCACGGGGGTCTCCGCTCGGTCGGGGGGTGCCTCGGTCAGGGGTGCCTCGGTCAGGGGTGCCTCGGTCAGGGGTGCCTCGGTCGGGCCATAGCCACCCGGCGGCGGTGCTAACCGGCGGTCAGCGCTGTTCGAGGAGGGCGGCGGGCACCCACGCCTCGACGAGCACCACGTCCCCCGGCCCGGCGACGGCGTAGGACACCCGGCCGTGCCAGCCGCCGTCCTCGTCCTGCCGCCACTCCACGAGCAGGCCGGGCCACACGCCGGGTGCTCCGGGCGGGTCGTGCACCCAGCAGTGCCGGCCGCGGCTGCCGACCCGGCGCTGATCCGTGGCGGGCGGCGGCGCGGACGGCGGGTCCGGCGGGCCCACGCCCGACCGTGCGGCGCGCTCGCCCAGCGAGCGACCGGACCGCCCGGGGACCATGCCGCCAGCCACCGGCAGAGTGTCGCACGGGTCGAACGCGTGTTCGACCTGGGTCGCGTGCCCGCCCGGCGGCCGCACCCCCGACTGTGGTCACGGAGGGTTGACCGCCTGTCACGCCGGGTACAAGAGCGGTGTCATCGAATGGTCACCGTCTATCACCGGGCTGGTCACACGACGCCATGGCGTCCGGACGTCCCCACCGCTCATCCCGGAGGTCCCCACTCGTGTTCTCCCCCTCAGGCCGCCCGGGTCTGCCCGCCGCGCGGGCCGCCGTCGGCCTCACCGCCGCCTCCCTGGCGGTGGTCGGCCTGCCGGCGGTCGCCGCGGCCGCCCCGGCGACGCCCTACATCTCCGAGGTCCACTACGACGACGCCGGCGACGACACCGGCGAGTTCGTCGAGGTCACCCTCCCGCCCGGCACGAGCTCCGAGGGGCTCGCCGTGGTGCGCCACGACGGCAACGGCTCGCTCCCCTACGAGACGCCGGCCGCCCCGGCGCTGCCCGTCGTCACCGCCCCGGCCGACGCGCCGGCGGCGGTGGTCGTCGACCACCCCGCGGACGGGCTGCAGAACGGCGCACCGGACGGGCTGGCGCTGGTGCGCGGCACGGAGGTCCTCGAGTTCCTGTCGTACGAGGGCGGGATCACCGCGGCCGGTGGTCCTGCGCAGGGGCTGACCAGCACCGACATCGGCGCCTCGGAGGACGGTGTCCCGGAGGGGCAGTCGCTGTCCCGGGCCTTCGCGTCGGCCGAGGACCCGGTCGGCGCGTGGGCCCTCGGGCCGAGCAGCGCGGGCGCCGTCGACAGCGGCGGGACGACCCTGCCGTCGGACCCGGAGCCGGAGGGCACCTGCGAGGTCGCGCCGACCCACGAGATCGGCGCCGTCCAGGGCACGGGTGCCACCACGCCGCTGACCGGCGAGGAGGTCACCGTCCGCGGCGTCGTCGTCGGCGACGTCCCGGGCTTCTCGGGCTTCCACCTCCAGGACCCCGACGGCGACGGCGCGGCCGACACCTCCGACGGCGTCTTCGTGTTCAGCCCGGTCGCCGTCGACCTCGGCGACACCGTCGCCGTCACCGGCCAGGCCACCGAGTTCGGCGGCCAGACGCAGGTCACCAGCCGCGAGGACGTCGCCGTCTGCGCGGACGGCACGGCGGAGGACCTCCCCGACGCCGCCGCGCTGGACCTGCCGGCCGACGACGCCACCCGCGAGCGGCTCGAGGGCATGCTCGTCGAGCCGGCCGACGCCCTGACGGTCAGCGAGGTCTTCGACCTGACCTCCTCCGGCGAGCTGACCCTCTCCGAGGGCGGCCTGCTGGTGCAGCCGACCGAGCTGGCCCGCCCGGGCACGCCGGAGGCCGCCCGGGTGGTGGAGGAGAACGCGCTGCGGCGCATCACCCTCGACGACGGCCGGAGCGCCCGGGTGTCGGTGACGACCCGGCCGTACCTCTCGCCCACCACGCCCGTGCGGGTCGGCGACGAGCTGACGTCCACCGAGCCGCTCGTGCTCGGGTACGGCTTCTCCGCCTGGCGGCTGCAGCCGGCCGACGGCACCGCCGAGGGCGTGTTCGCCCCGCAGGACACCCGCCCGGCCGCGCCGGACGAGGTCGGCGGCGACGTGCAGGTCGGCGCGTTCAACGTGCTCAACTACTTCCTCACCCGGGGCGCGCCCGGCCGCGGCGCCCGCACCGACGCCGAGTTCGAGGAGCAGGCCGGCAAGATCGTGCCCGCGATCCAGGGCCTGGGCGCCGACGTCGTCACCCTGATGGAGATCGAGGACACCGACTCCACCGGGCTCACGCCGGGCAACGCCGACACCGCGCTGGCCGACCTGGTGCGCCGGCTGAACGCCGGCCCGGGGCCCGACGTGTGGAGCTCCGTGCCGCTGCCCGACGAGCTCTACGCCGTCGACCGGGACGTGATCCGCAACGCGGTGGTCTACCGCAACGACGTCGTCCAGCCGGTCGGCGACCCGGTCGGCCTGGTCGACGAGGAGGCCTTCGACAACGCCCGCGAGCCGCAGGCGCAGACGTTCACCAAGGACGGCGACGCGTTCACCGTCATCGCCAACCACCTCAAGTCCAAGAGCCCGGGCAACCCCCCGCCGCCCGCCGGCGACCCGAACGCCGACACCGGCGACGGGCAGGGCGCCTTCAACGCCGACCGGGTCGCCCAGGCGCGGTCGCTCGCGGCCTTCGCCGAGGGCCTGCGCGGGACCGAGCCCGACGTGGTGGTCATGGGCGACCTCAACGCCTACACCCGGGAGGACTCGATCGAGGTGCTCCGTGAGGCCGGCTACACCGACCTCGGCGAGCTGCTCGACCCGGGCCGCTACAGCTACGTCTTCAACGACGTGTCCGGCTCGCTGGACCACGCGATGGCCACGGCCGAGCTGACCGCGAAGGTCACCGACCTGGTGCACTGGAACACCAACTCGGTCGAATCGCGGGCCTACCAGTACGACGGCGACCCGGCCCTGTACGCGCCGACCCCGTACCGCTCCAGCGACCACGACCCGATCGTGTTCGGCATCGACCTGGCGGAGCGCTGCGACGGCCTGGTGCCGACCCTCGTGGGCACCCCGGGCGACGACGTGCTGCGCGGCGGCAACGGCGCCGGCACGACCGAGCAGGAGGGCCCCGCCTCCTGAGCGAGGACCCCTGCCCTCCGACGGCGTCCGGTGGTGGCGGTGCCTCAGCCGCCCCGGACGCCGTCGGCGAGGGTCCGGGCCACCTGCTGCACCAGCGGGTGGCCCGCCAGGTCCTCCACGGGCACCGGCAGCGGCAGCGACCAGTTGGGCCGGTCGGTGGTGCCGGGCATGTTCGGCCGGCGGCGCTCGCCGACGGCGTCCTCCAGGGTGGCCGACAGCAGCAGGGACGGCGCCCGGGCCAGCAGCTCGTGGGCGTGCCGGACGGCGGCCTCCGGCTCGGCGTCCGCGGGCAGCCCGGGCACCTTCTCCAGCAGCTGGCCGCGGCCGCGCTCGAGCTCCTCGTCGGTCCCGGTACCGTGCTCCCGCTGCTCCTCCAGGTCCGCGCCGGTCCACAGCCCGGCCACCGTGGGCAGGTCGTGGGTGGTGATGGCGGCCATCGCCGTCTCCGGCCACGCGGCGGGGTCGTCGTCCTCGAACCACAGCAGCCGGTAGCTGAGGATGCCGTGCTCGGCCATCGCCTCGCGGACGCCGTCCTCGACGGTGCCCAGGTCCTCGCCGACGACGACGGCCTGCGCCCGGGCGCTCTCCAGCGCGACGATGTCGAGCAGGTCCTCGGCCGGGTAGCGCACGTAGGCGCCGTCGGCCGGGCTCTCGCCGGCCGGCACCCACCACAGCCGGAACAGGCCCATGACGTGGTCGATGCGCAGGCCCCCGGCGCCGGCCATGGTGGCCCGGATGGACTCGACGAACGGCGCGTAGTCCGCGGCGCGCAGCTGCCACGGCACCAGCGGCGGGGAGCCCCAGTCCTGGCCCTGCGAGTTGAACGCGTCCGGCGGCGCGCCGACGGTGGCGCCCTGCGCCAGCACGTCCTGCCACGTCCAGGCGTCGGCGCCGCCGCCGGCGACGCCGATGGGCAGGTCCTGGATGACGGTCATGCCCTCGGTGGCGCGCTCCAGCTGCCGGCTCAGGCACCACTGCAGCCAGGCGTGGAACGCCACGTCGCGCTCGTGCTCCGCGGCGAAGGCGGCGACGGCGTCGCCCTGCGGGTCGCGCAGCTCGGCGGGCCAGGTGTGCCAGTCCGGGCCGTGCACGTCGGCCAGCGCGCACCAGGTGGCCCAGTCCTGCAGCGGCTGGCCCTGGTGCCACCACCAGTCCGGGAAGGCCGGGTCGTGGTCGCCGGTGGCGTCGAAGACCCGCCGCAGCACCTCGCGCTTGCGCGCCCAGATGGCGTCCCGGTCGACCAGGCCGCCCTCGGACAGGGACCGGCCGGCGTCCGACCCGAGGTCGACCGCGCCCGCGCCGGGCACCTCCTCGACCCGCAGGTAGACCGGGTTGCGGAAGCGGCGGGTGGCCGGCAGGTAGGGGCTGGCCTCCTGCTGCGGTGTGGGCGCGACGGCGTGCAGGGGGTTGATGAGGACGAATCCGGCGCCCTGGCCGGCGGCCATCTCGCGGACGGCGCGCAGGTCGGCGAGGTCGCCGACCCCCCAGCTGCCGCGGCTCCGGGCGGCGTAGAGCTGCACCGCCCAGCCCCAGGCGCGCTCGGCGGGCAGCCAGCAGCGGCCGGGGGAGACGATGAGCCGGCGGCGGGGGCCGCCGGGCGCCTGCAGCCAGTGGTAGCCGAGCGGGAAGTCGTCGGGGAGCTCGCCGTCCACGTGCCGGGACGAGCCGTCCTCGCAGGTGACCTCCGCCTCGTCGACCTCCAGCGCGTCACCGGGGCGGGCGACGATCGGGGCGCGGTCCTCGAGGTCGGCCGGCGGGGTGCCGATCACCTCGCGCAGGCGGTCGATGGTGGCCTGCTCGACCCGGTGTTCCTCGTCGAGGGCGTCGAGCCAGGTGGCGTCGATGCCCCACTCGTCGGTGCTGGGGGTGCTCGTCACGCCCCGATACTCCCCACCCCACCCGCCCCCCACACGGCAGGCCGGACGTGGTGCCGCTCTCGCTCGGCCGGTCCGCGTGCCGGTGGTCACAGGTCCGTGACGGTTCCGGTCCCGGGATGACATCCGCCGGGCCGGGCACCAGGCTCCGCAGGGCGGCGCCCGCCGCCGTCCCCCGCACGCGCGCACCCGTGGAGGCCCGCATGAGATCCCCCCGCCCGACCCTGCCCGTCCTCGTCGCGGCGACCGCCGTCCTGCTCACCGGCTGCGTGGCCGAGGAGCCCGAGGAGGGGGGCGCGGCCGCCGAGCAGTACCCGACCGAGGACATCACCCTGTACGTGCCCTACGCGCCCGGCGGCCCGACCGACCTGGCCGCGCGCACCGTCGGTGACTGCCTGGCCGCCGACCTCGGCGTGACCGTGGTCGCCGAGAACCGGGAGGGCGCCTCGGGCGCGCTCGGCATGCAGGCGATGATCCAGGGCGGCAACGACGGCTACAGCCTGTCGCTGATCGCCGTCCCGGCCTCGGCGACCAACCCGCTGCAGGGGGAGGACGTCGGCTACACCAACGAGGACTACGTGCCGATCGCCGCGGTCACCGAGATCCCCTCCGTGCTCGCGGTCGGGCAGGGGTCGCGGTTCCCCGACGCCCGGGCGCTGTTCGCCGAGGCCGAGCAGACCGCCGGCCAGGTGGACGTCGGCGTGCCGGGCGCGACGACGTCGCAGGCGATGGAGCTGCGCCGGCTGGCGGAGGAGTACGGCGTCGAGCTGTCCCTCGTGCCGTTCACCGGCAACGCCGAGATGACCACCGCGCTGCTCGGCGGCAACGTCGACGCGGTGTTCATCAACGCCTCCCGCGACGTGCTGCAGAACATCGAGACCGGCCAGTTCGTGCCGCTGGCGATCAGCCCCGAGGAGCGCGTCGACTACCTGCCCGACGTGCCGACGCTGGCCGAGCTCGGCTACCCCGAGCTCACCAACAGCGTGTCGGTCTTCGGCCTGGCCGCCCCGGCCGGCACGCCCGACCCGGTGCTGCAGACCCTCGAGGACGGCGTGTCGGCCTGCCTGGAGAAGCCGGAGGTGATCGAGACGCTGGGCGACCAGTACGTCCCCGACGAGTTCATCGGCCGGGATGCCTTCCAGGCGCGCATCGACGAGATCGTCGAGGTCTACGGCCCCCTGCTGCAGGAGTAGCCGCCGGTCAGGTCCTGCCCGGCCCCGGCCCGGGGCCGGGCAGGACCTCCTCGGCGGTGGCCAGGAACCCGGCGAGCACCGGCGAGGGGTCGCCCTGCCGCCAGGCCAGCGCGATCGGCACCCGCACGTCCACCCCGCCGGCGATCGGCCGGAAGACCACGCCCTCGATCTGCAGGGTCTCCGCCGACGCCGGCATCAGCGCCACGCCCACCGCGGCGCCGACGAGCGCGACCACGGTGTGCGTGTCCGGCGCCTCCTGCACCACCCGCGGCGTGAAGCCGGCCGAGAAGCAGGCGTGTACCGCGGCGTCGCGCAGCGCCGACCCCTGCATGGAGACGTAGCTGACGAAGGGGTCGTCGCACAGGTCGGCCAGGTCGACCTCGGGCGCGCCGGCCAGCGGGTGGTCCTGGGGCAGCACCGCCATCAGCGACTCGTTGAGGATCACCCGGCTGGCCAGCGGGCCGGCGGGCACCGGGGCGCGCAGGAAGCCCACGTCGATCTCGGCGTCGATCAGGGCGCTGACCTGCGCGGCGCTGAACACCGACGGCCGCAGCTCCAGCCGCACCTGCGGGTAGCGCCGCCGGTAGGCCCGCGCCATCCGGGGCAGCAGCCGCCAGGTGATGACGCCGGTGACCCCGACGCGCAGCTCCCCGCGCTCGCCGCGCTCGGTCACCAGCACCGCCTCGCGGGCCCGCTCGGCCTCGCGCAGCACCCGGTGGGCGTGCTCGAGGAACACCGCGCCGGCGCTGGTGAGCCGCACCTGCCGGGTGGTCCGCTCCAGCAGCACCGCGCCGACGTCGGACTCCAGCTGCTTGACCTGCTGGCTCAGGGCCGGCTGGGCGACGTGCAGCCGGCGGGCCGCCCGGCCGAAGTGCAGCTCCTCGGCGACGGCGGTGAAGGCGCGCAGGTGCCGCAGCTCCACGAGCCCTCCATCCATGCGCCAGATGCATCAACGCTGCCTTGATTCGTTATTGGACCATGCACAATGCCGCCCTCTAGTGTCGGGCGTCACACCCGCCCTGCCCGTGACCCGACGAGGAGCCCATGTCCACGTCCACGCCAGCACCGGCGCCGGCACGGCCCCCCCGGCCGGTCCGCTCCCAGCTGCGCCGGGTCGCCCCGCTGCTGCTCCTGGCGCTGGGGGTGGGGGCCCTGCTCACGGCCCGGGGCATGGGGCTCGGTGAGCTCACCGCGCCCGGCCCGGGCCTGTGGCCGGCCATCGTGGCCGCGCTGCTGACCGGCACCGCCGCCGCGCTGCTGTTCCTCGACCCGGCCGAGGACTACGAGTCCTGGACGGTCGGGACGGCGCGGATCGTCGCGGGCCTGGCCGGCCTGGCACTGTTCGTCGTCCTGTTCGACACCATCGGCTTCGTCGTCCCGGCGGCCCTGCTGCTGTTCGCCTGGCTGCGCTGGCTGGCCGGCGAGTCGTGGCGGATGGCCCTCGTGCTGGCCGTCGCCGGGGCGCTCGTCCTGCACCTGGTGTTCGTCGTCGCCCTCGGCGTGCCGTTCCCAGCCGGCCCGGTCGACCAGCTGCTGGGCGGCTGAGGTGGGCATCACCGACGGCATCCTCCAGGGCTTCTCCGTCGCCCTGGACCCGGTCAACCTGCTCTACGTCTTCGCCGGCGTGCTCATCGGCACCGTCATCGGCGTGCTGCCCGGGCTCGGCCCGACCGCCACGATCGCGCTGCTGCTGCCGCTGACCTACTCCATCGAGCCGGCGACGGCGGTCATCCTGCTCGCCGGCATCTACTACGGCTCGATGTACGGCGGCACGATCACCTCGGTGCTGCTGCGGCTGCCCGGCGAGGCCGCCTCGGTGGTCACCACCTTCGACGGCTACCAGATGGCCAAGCAGGGCCGCGCCGGGCCGGCCCTGGGCATCGCCGCGGTCGGCTCGTTCGTCGGCGGCACCCTGTCGGTGGTCGGCCTGGCCCTGCTGGCGCCGCCGCTGGCCGACCTCGCGGTCTCCTTCGGCCCGCCGGAGTACGTCGCGCTGACCGCACTGGGCATCCTGCTGGTCACCTACCTGGGCAGCGGCACCCCGCTGAAGAGCCTGGCCATGGCCGCCGTCGGCCTGCTGCTGGCCACCGTGGGGCAGGACCCGATCACCGGCACCACCCGGTTCACCTTCGGCTCGGTGCAGCTCTTCGACGGCGTCGACTTCGTCGCGGTCGCGATGGGCCTGTTCGGGGTGGGGGAGATCCTGCACAGCCTGGAGCGGACCGAGAAGGTCCAGGCGGTCACCCAGCGGATCAAGAACATCTGGCCCAGCCGCCAGGACTTCCGCGACTCCTCGGGGGCCATCGCCCGCGGCTCGGTGCTCGGCTTCGTCATCGGCGTGCTGCCCGGCGGGGGCGGGGTGATCTCCTCGCTGGCCTCCTACGCGCTGGAGAAGCGCCGCGCCAAGGACCCCACCCGGTTCGGCAAGGGCGCCATCGAGGGCGTCGCCGGGCCCGAGACGGCGAACAACGCCTCCTCCACCTCGGCGTTCATCCCGCTGCTGACCCTCGGCATCCCGGCCAACGTGGTCCTGGCGCTGATCTTCGGCGCGCTGCTGGTGCAGGGGATCACCCCCGGGCCGCAGCTGATCAGCGAGGAGCCGGAGATCTTCTGGGGCGTCATCGCCTCGATGGTCGTCGGCAACCTGATGCTGCTGGCCCTGAACATCCCGCTGGTCGGGGTCTTCGTGCAGCTGCTGCGGGTGCGGGCGGGCATCCTCGCCGCCTTCGCCCTGCTGGTGACCATGGCCGGCGTCTTCTCGATCAACAACGACTCGTTCGACATGTGGGTCGTGCTGGTCTTCGGCCTGGTCGGCTGGCTGATGAAGAAGACCGGCTTCGAGCCCGGCCCGCTGGTCCTCGCCTTCGTGCTGGGCGAGATCATGGAGCGGGCGTTCCGCCAGTCGATGCTGATCTCCGGCGGCAGCCTGGACGTCTTCGTCACCCGCCCGCTGTCCGGCGGCCTGTTCGCCGTCATGGCGCTGGTCGTCGTCGTCAGCCTGGTCACCGCCCGCCGCCGGCGCGCCGCCTTCCGGCACGTCGACCCCGAGGGCGAGAGCGACCCCGCCACCGACCCCGCCACCGAGCCGGCCCCCGAGCCGCGCCGCACCGCCGACACCGACGTCCCCTCTGCACCCGGAGAACGATGAGACCCCTGCGCCCCCTCGCCGCCCTGCTGGTCACCGCCGCCGCCCTCACCGGGTGCGCGCAGGACAGCGCCACCGTCGCTGCTGCCGACTACCCCTCGGAGGAGGTCCGGCTGATCGTGCCCTACGCCGCCGGGGGGCCGACCGACATCGCGGCGCGGGCGCTCGGCGCGCACCTGGAGGGGGAGCTGGGCCAGCCGGTCGTGGTGGAGAACCTGCCCGGGGCCTCGGGTGCCACCGCCTACGTCGAGCTCATCTCGGCGCAGCCCGACGGCCACACGCTGTCGATGACCGCCCTGCCGACCGCGGTGCTCAACTACCTGACCAACGACGTCGGCTACACGGCTGCGGATCTCGCGCCGGTCGGCGTGGTCACCCAGGTGCCCTCGGGCATCGTCGTCCCGGCCGACTCGCCGTACCCGGACCTGGAGGCGCTGTTCGCGGCGGCCCGCACGGACCCGCAGGCGGTCAGCGTCGGGACGCCGGGCGCCACGAACACGCACGCCGCGGAGACCCGGCGGATCACCGAGCTCTACGACGTGCCGCTGACCGTGGTGCCCTTCGACGGCAACGCGGAGGTGCAGACGGCGCTGCTCGGCGGCAACGTCACCGCCGGGTTCATGAACCTCTCGCAGGACGTGCTGCCGGCCGTCGAGGACGGGCAGCTGCGGGTGCTCGCCGTCGGCACGGAGGAGCCGCTGGACTACGTCGACGCGCCCACGTTCGTCGAGGCGGGCTACCCGGAGCTGACCCAGAGCACCACCACCTTCGGGCTGATCGCCCCCGCGGGCACGCCGGAGGAGGTCCTCACGACCCTCGAGGACGCCCTGCGCAGCGCCGCGGAGGACGCCGCGGTCGTCGAGGCCCTCGACGCCCGGTACGTGCCGGAGGAGTTCCTCGGCAGCGCGGAGTTGGCCGACCTGTTCACCGAGACGGAGGAGACCTTCCGCGATGTCGTCGGCGACTGAGGCCCCGCGGACCGACGCGGGCGCCCGCCCGGCCACGGGCGCGGACGCCCTCGTCGCCGCGTGGCGGGACCTGGGCGTGCACACGGTCTTCGGCCTGCCCGGGGTGCACAACCTCGCCGTCTGGGAGGCCGCCGCGGCCGCCGGCCTGCGGGTCGTGGGGGTCCGGCACGAGCAGGCCGCCGTGTACGCCGCCGACGGCTACGCCCGCGCCACCGGCCGGCTGGGCGTCGCGGTGGTCACCACCGGCCCGGGGGCGGCCAACACGCTGGGCGCCACCGGCGAGGCGATGGCCTCCGGCGCACCGGTGCTCGTCGTCGCCACCGACATCCCGTCGACGCTGCGCCGCCCCGGGGTGTACCGCGGCGTCCTGCACGAGACCCGCGACCAGGCGGCGATGTTCGCGCCGGTCACCAAGACCACCGTGGTGACCGCGGCGGCCGCGGACCTGTACGCCGACACCGTGCGCGCCGGCGCGGCCGCCCTGCGCCCGGCCACCGGCCCGGTCTACCTGGGCGTCCCCACGGACCTGCTGAGCGCCGCGGCCGGCGCCCCGGAGCGGGCCGCGGTCCCCCCGCAGGTGCCGGACGGGCGCCCGGACGCCGGCGAGCTGGCCCGCGCCCGGGAGCTGCTGGCGGCGGCCCGCCGCCCGCTGGTGTGGGCCGGCGGCGGGGCGCTGCGCGCCGGCGCCGGGGAGCTCGTCGGCGAGCTCGCCCTCCGGCTGGCGGCCCCCGTGGTGACCACCTTCGGTGGCCGCGGGCTGCTGCCCCCGGACCACCCCTGCCTGGTGCCGGGGCCGCCGCACGTGCCCGCCGTCGGCCGGCTGTGGGACGAGGCGGACCTGGTGGTGTCCCTGGGCAGCGACCTGGACGGGACCAACACGCAGAACTGGGCGATGCCGCGGCCGCCGGCCCTGCTCGCGGTCACCGTCGACCCCGCCGGCGCGGCCGAGAACTACCCGGCCGACGTCACCGTCGCCGGGGACGTGTCCGCCGTGCTGCCCGCCCTGCTCGACGGCCTGCCGCAGCGCGACGGGCAGCCGGCGCTGCGCGGCACCCTCGACCGGGTGGCCGCCGAGGTGCGCGAGGTGGTGCGCACCGACGAGCCGCAGGCCGCGGGCCTGCTGGACGCGCTGGAGGCGGTGGCCGACCGCACCGGGGTGCTGCTCGCCGACATGTGCATCGCCGGCTACTGGGCGGCCGGCTTCGCCCGGCTGCCCGGGCCCCGCCGGCTGGCCTTCCCGCTGGGCTGGGGGACCCTCGGCTATGCCTTCCCGGCCGCCATCGGCGCCGCGCTGGCCGGCCGGGGCCGCGCGCTGGTCCTCATCGGGGACGGCGGCTTCCTGTTCGCCTGCGGCGAGCTGGCCACCCTCGCCCAGGAGCAGTTGCCGGTCACCACCGTGATCGTCGACGACGGCGGCTACGGGATGCTCCGCTTCGACCAGGTGCAGGCCGGCGTCCCGACCCGCGGCGTCGACCTGGCCACCCCGGACTTCGCCGCCCTGGCCGCCTCCTTCGGCGTGCCCGCCCGGTCGGTGGACGGCTTCGGGCCGGAGTTCGCCGCGGCGCTGGACGCGAGCCTGGACGCCACCGGCCCGGACGTGCTGGTGGTCCGCGCCGCGCTCGCCCCGCCGCCGTCCACCTCGCCCCGCTGGTACCGGCGCCGGCAGGCCGCCCCGTGATCGACAAGCGGGTGGCCACCCTGGCCGACGCCGTCGCCGGGGTCGCCGACGGGTCCACCGTGCTGGTCGGGGGCTTCGGCAACTCCGGTGTCCCGGTGGAGCTGGTGCACGCCCTGCTGGAGCAGGGCGCCGGGGACCTCACCGTGGTCACCAACAACGCCGGCAGCGGCGAGAGCGACGTCGCGGCGCTGATCCGCGAGCGGCGGGTGCGCAAGATCATCTGCTCCTACCCGCGCTCGGCCGGCTCGGTCTGGTTCGAGAAGTTCTGGCGCGCCGGGGAGATCGAGCTGGAGCTGGTCCCACAGGGCACCCTCAGCGAGCGGATGCGCGCGGCCGGGGCGGGCCTGGGTGGCTTCTTCACCCCGACCGGGGCGGACTCGCTGCTCGCCGAGGGCAAGGAGGTGCGCGTCCTCGACGGCCGCCGCCAGGTGTTCGAGCGCCCGCTGCCCGCCGACGTGGCGCTGGTCAAGGCCGACCGGGCCGACCGCTGGGGCAACCTGGTCTACCGCACCGCGGCCCGCAACTTCGGCCCGACGATGGCCACCGCGGCGGCGCTGACCGTGGTGCAGGTCCGCGAGTTCGTCGAGCTCGGTGCGCTGGACCCCGAGGCGGTCGTGACGCCGGGCATCTTCGTCGACCGCGTCGTGCAGGTGGCGCCGTGACGGCGCCGCGGCTGTCGGCGGTCGACGTGGCCCGCCGGGTGGCCCGCGACATCCCCGACGGCTCCTACGTCAACCTGGGGATCGGGCTGCCCACCCTGGTGGCCGACGTGGTCGGGCCGGACAAGGAGATCGTCTACCACAGCGAGAACGGCGTCCTCGGGATGGGACCGGCCCCGGCCCCCGGCGAGGAGGACCCGGAGCTGATCAACGCCGGCAAGCAGCCGGTGACCCTGCTGCCCGGCGGGGCGTTCTGCCACCACACCGACGCGTTCGTGATGATGCGCGGGGGGCACATCGACGTGTCCGTCCTCGGCGCCTTCCAGGTGGCCGAGAACGGCGACCTGGCCAACTGGGCCACCGACGAGGCGGCCCTCCCGCCGGCCGTGGGCGGGGCGATGGACCTCGCCGTCGGCGCCCGGCAGGTCCTCGTCGTGACCACCCACACCACCCGCGACGGCCGGCCGAAGCTGCTGCCCCGCTGCACCTACCCGCTCACCGCCGCGGCCGTCGTCGACCGGGTCTACACCGACCTCGCCGTCCTCGACGTGTCCCCCGGGGGGTTCGTCGTCCGGGAGGTCGCCCCCGGCGTCACCCCCGAGGCGCTGCAGGCGGTCACCGGTGCCCGGCTGACCTTCGCTCCCGACCTGACCGTCGTCCGGCCCGACTGACCTGGAGGCACCGATGCCCCGTCCCGCCCGCGCCCTCGCCGTCCTGACCGCGCTCGGCCTGCTCACCGCCTGCGCCGACCAGGGTGGTGGGGACGGCGGGACCGCCGCGGCCCCGGCCGACTACCCCACCGAGGAGATCCGGCTGCTCGTGCCCTACGCCGCGGGCGGCCCGACCGACCTGACCGCCCGCGCCTACGGCGCCTCCCTGGAGGAGCAGCTCGGCCAGACCGTGGTCGTGGAGAACCTGCCCGGCGGGTCGGGGGCCATCGCCACCCAGGAGCTCATCGCCGCCGAGCCCGACGGGTACACCCTGTCCCTGGTGACCGCCGGGACGCTGGTGCTCACCCCGCTGGCCAACGAGGTCGGCTACTCGAAGGACGACGTCACGCCGATCGGCGTCATGTCCGAGGTGCCGTCGGTGCTCGCGGTCGGCGCGGACTCCGAGTACGCCACGGTCGCCGACTTCGTGGCCGCCGCGGAGCAGCAGCCGGGCGTGCTCACCGTCGGCGTGCCGGGCGCCTCCACCCCGCAGGGCATCGAGCTGCAGCGGCTGGCGGGGGAGTACGGCGTCGAGGTCACCGCGGTGCCGTTCGACGGCAACGCGGAGATGACGACGGCGCTGCTCGGCGGCAACGTCGACGCCGTCCTCATCAACGCCTCCTCCGACGTCACCGAGAACATCGACGCGGGGCAGTTCCGGCCGCTGGCGGTGTCCACGGAGGAGCGGCTGCCCTGGCTGCCGGACACGCCCACGCTGGCCGAGTCCGGGTTCCCCGAGCTCACCCTGTCCGGTTCCACCTTCGGTCTGGCCGGCCCCGCGGGCCTGCCCGAGGAGGTGGTCACCGTGCTGGAGGACGCGCTGCGCACCGCGCACGACGACCCGGCCGTCGTCGAGCAGGTGGGCGAGGAGTACGTCACCGGGGAGTTCCGCGGCGCCGGCGAGCTGCAGGAGGTCCTGGACCGCACCCAGGAGGTGTACGAGCCGCTGCTCGGCGGCTGAGCCGGTGCCCGGCCGGCTGGTCCACCCGCCGCTGGTCGGGCCGGCGGTGCTGCAGCCGCTGGCGGCGGAGCTGCACCGGCGGGGGCACACCGTCGCCGTCCCGGACCTGCGGGCGGCCGTCGCGACGGCGGCCGGCTGGCCCGGGCGGTGGGTCGGGGCCGCGGCGGCGGCCGGCCCGGCGGAGGTGGTCGCCGGGTTCTCCGGGGCCGGGCTCACGCTGCCCGCCGTCGCGGTCGCGGTCAGCGCCCGCCGGGTGGTGTGGGTGGACGCCGTCCTGCCCACCGGGACGTGGCCGGACGAGCGCGTGCGGGCGGCCGTGCTGGCCGAGGGCCACCGGCTGCCGGCCGACCTCTACGACGTCGCCGTGCCGGTGCCGGACCGGTGGCCCGACCACGGCGCCCGGTACGTGCACCTCTCGCCGGCCTACGACGCCGCGGCCGCGGCCGCGCGGGCCCGCGGGTGGACCGTCGTCGGCGACGGCACCGGGCAGCACCTGGACGTGGCCACCGACCCGCGGCGGGTGGCGGACCTGCTCGGCTGAGCGCGCTCACCCCTGCGGGTGGCGCCGGCGCGGTGCGGCTCAAGCCGCCGGCAGGGCCCGCCGAGACCGTCGGGGACGCACTCCCCGACGGAAGGCCACCCGTGGACGACGCACCGGCACCGACGGCGGCCCTGCGGCTGCGGGTCGTGGTCCTGTCCGGGCTGTCCGCCGCGGCGCTGACCGTCGCGCACGTGGCCGTCGGGTGGGCGCCGGCCGGGCGCCAGGTGCTGCTACACCTGCTGCTCAGCGGCACCGCGGCCGCCGTCGCCGCCGCGTGTGCCGCCCGCCGGGTGCGGCGCACCGAGGCCGACCTCACCACGCTGGCCTTCTCCGACGTGCTCACCGGGCTGGCCAACCGGGCGCTGTTCACCGACCGGCTGGAGCTCGCGCTGCGCCGCACCGCGCGCAGTGGCGGCGAGGTGGCGGTCGTCTTCCTCGACCTCGACGGCTTCAAGGCCGTCAACGACAGCCTGGGCCACGCCTCCGGGGACCGGCTCATCCGCGAGGTGGGCGGCCTGCTGCAGTCCGCCGTCCGCACCGAGGACACCCTCGCCCGCCTCGGGGGCGACGAGTTCGCGATCCTCGTGGAGCGCTCCCCGGGCGTGGAGGAGGCCGTCGGCATCGCCGAGCGCGTCCTCGCCGCGCTGACCGTGCCGGTCGACCTGGGCGGCCACCGGGTCAGCGTCTCGGCGAGCATCGGCATCGCCACCGGCGACGTCGCGGCCACGGCGTCCTCGCTGCTGCGCGACGCCGACGCCGCCATGTACTGGGCCAAGGGCGCCGGCCGCGGCCGGTACGTGGTGTTCAACCCGCAGATGCGCTCGGCCGCCGCGGAGCGCCGGCAGATGGAGGCCGACCTGTGGGCGGCGCTGGCCGCCGACCAGTTCCGGCTGGTCTACCAGCCGGTGGTCGACCTGGGCAGCGAGCGGGTCACCGGCTTCGAGGCGCTGCTGCGCTGGCACCACCCGGTCCTCGGTGTCGTCCTGCCGGAGCGGTTCCTGCCGGTCGCGGAGGAGATCGGGCTGGTCCCGGACATCGGCCGCTGGGTCATCGCCCGCGCGTGCGCGGCCGCGGCCGCCTGGCGCCGGGACCACACCGCGGCGGCCGGCCTGTCGATGGCGGTCAACGTGTCGCCGTCCCAGCTGGGGTCACCGGGGCTGCTCGACGACGTCCGGACGGCGCTGGCCGCCAGCGGGCTGCCGCCGTCGGCGCTGGTCCTGGAGCTGACCGAGTCGGTGCTGGTGCGCGACCCGGCCCTGGCCGCCGAGCGGCTGCACGAGCTGCGCAGCCTGGGCGTGCGGGTGGCCCTCGACGACTTCGGCACCGGCTACTCGTCGCTGTCGCACCTGCGCCAGTTCGCCGTCGACATCCTCAAGATCGACCGGTCGTTCGTCAGCACCATCGGCGACGCCGAGGCGATGCCGGCCATCCTGCGCGGGCTCATCGACCTCGGGCACACCCTCGACCTGGAGATCGTCGCCGAGGGCATCGAGCAGGAGCGCGAGCGCAGCCGGCTGCGCGACGGGCGGGTCGCACTGGCGCAGGGCTACCTGTTCGCCGCGCCGCTGGAGCACACCGACGCCGAGCTGCTGCTGCTCGACGGCGCCGACACGCCCGCCGAGGGCACGGGCACCGTCACCCCCGCGTGAGCCCGCCGCGGGCTCGCGGCGGGATCCTGCAGGCGGCCGCCGTGATCATGCGGCTGTCGCTCGCGGTCGCGGCGTGTCCGCGCGTGTCGCCTGCACCGAGCCCGTGACCGACTCGTGGCCGGTCCGGCGTCCTCCCGCGTCCGCGCTGGTCAGGGGCGAGAGAGTGTCAGACCCCCCGCCTACGTTGTGGGCGTGTTCCCGGGGTGGTGGTTTCGGTGTCGGCCTGACGGTGGCCGACCTGACGCTGCCGCCCGCCTGCCCGCCACCGACGGCGGCGCCTCGGTTGGGTGAGGTGCTGCCGGTGCACGCGCGCGCGCCGGCGGAGAAGGCCGCCGAGCTGCAGCGGGTGCAGCAGCTCAAGGCCGAGCTGGCCGCCTACGAGGTGGAGCTGGTGGCCGCCCTCGCCGCCGACCGCCCGGCCACCGGGGACTGTCGACCCGGCGCCGCCCCGGATGACGAGCCGGCCGGCCCCGACGGGGTCGGTGAGTTCTTCGTCGACGAGCTGGCCATGACGCTGAACTGCGCCCGGGCCACCGCCACCGTCCTCACCGAGCACGCGCTCACCCTGACCGGCTCGCTGCGCGCCACCCACACCGAGCTGGCCTGCGGCCGGCTGGACTGGCCCCGCGCCCGCACCCTGGCCGCCGAACTCGGCTGGCAGGCCCGCCACGTGCACCCGGGCGTGGTGGCCGCGGTGGAGGCCGCCGTCCTGCCGGTCGCCGCGTCGCTGTCGATCCGCAAGCTCACGGCCCGGATCCGTGCGGAGCTGGCCGCCCGCGACGCCGCGGCGTCGGACCGCCGGCGCGACCGGGCGCACCGGGCGGTCACCGTGCACTGCCGCCCGGTCGGCGACGGGGTCAGCGAACTGGTCGCCGGGATGGCCGACGAGACCGCCGCGGCCTGCGAGGCCCGGATCGACGCGCTGGCCTGGCGGGCGAAGGAGGCCGGGGACGACCGGCCGATCGGGTTGCTGCGCTCGGGCATCCTGGCCGACCTCATCCTGCGCCCCTGGGCGGCCCCGGACCCGGTGACCGCCCACCTCGACGTCCAGGTGCCGCTCGGCGCGCTCACCCCGCGGCGGTTCCTGGACTCCGGTGCACCGCTACCGGCTGCCTTCCAGCCGCCGGGCAGCGTGGCCGCGCCGACCGGGGCGGTGGCCGGCACGCCGATCACCGCCGCCCACGTCCGCGACCTGCTCGCCGACCTCGACGCGATCGGCCTGCAGGCCCCACCCGGCGGCAGTCTCACCTTCTCCTTCACCGACGAGCGCGGCGCCCTCGCGGCCGTGGCCACCCTGCACGAGCTGCGCCAGGCCGCCCGGCACGGCTGCCCGGACCACCCCGGCAGCGACTGTGGTTGCGCGGTCATCACCCGGCCGCCGGCCCGCACCGGCTACCGCCCGACCGCCGCCCACCGGCGGCTGGTCACCACCCGCGACCGCACCTGCCGCCACCCGGGCTGCGACAACCGCGCCGGCTGGGCCGACGTCGACCACGTCCGCCCCCACGCCGCCGGCGGGCCCACCGACTGCGCCAACCTGTGCTGCCTGTGCCGGCGCCACCACCGGCTCAAGACCCACGCCCCCGGCTGGACCTACGCGATGACCGCCGACGGCGTCCTCACCGTCACCGCACCCAGCGGCGTGCAGCGCACCACCCGACCCCCGGGCATGCAGCTCACCGGCCCCCGCGTGCTCACCCGGCCACCCGGCGCATCGCCACCGGCACCGGACCCCGCCGACGACCCACCACCGTTCCAGGGCTGTCCTGGCGGATTGGGGACCGGCTTCGTCCCTGGAGGTGGCCGGAGAGGGAGGTCCCGGTGGCTCGCGTCATGGACCCGGCTGTGCGACCACCTCGTACACCGGTGCAGACGGGCCGTGCCAGCAGTAGAGCGGGTGGCCGCGCTCGCGTGCTGTCAGCGCCCAGTCCAGCCGTTCCGGCCGATGCGGCGTCGACTCGACACGTCGGGGCCACCTGGTCGCGCTTCGCCAGGCCTGGTCGTGTTGCGCCGGGCCGCAGCCCACATGTGATCGCCGCAGGTAGGGGGCCCGACGGCGGGGTAGGTGCGGGGCATGACGGTGATCGGGTTCCACAACTCCCACGAGCAGGTGCACCCCGCCGACCTCCTGCGGGCCGTGCAGCACGCCGAGGAGGTGGGCTTCACCGCGGCGATGTGCTCCGACCACTTCGCGCCCTGGAACCACGCCCAGGGGCACTCCGGGTTCGCCTGGTCCTGGCTGGGTGCCGCGCTCGCCACCACCGGCCTGCCCCTCGGCGTGGTCAACGCCCCGGGGCAGCGCTACCACCCGGCGATCATCGCCCAGGGCGCCGCGACCCTGGCGGCCATGTTCCCCGGGCGCTTCTGGATGGCGCTGGGCAGCGGCCAGGTCATGAACGAGCGGATCACCGCCGACCCGTGGCCGCCCAAGCGCATCCGGGACGCCCGGCTGCGCGAGTGCGTCGACGTCATCCGCGCCCTGCTGGCCGGCGAGGAGGTCACGCACCGCGGGCTGGTGGACGTCGAGCGCGCCAAGATCTGGTCACTGCCCGAGCAGCAGCCCGCCCTCATCGGCCCGGTGATGAGCGTGCCGACGGCCCGGCGGCACGCCGACTGGGCCGACGGCTTCATCACCATCAACCAGCCGCACGACACGCTGCGCGAGCTGACCGGCGCCTACCGCGACGCCGGGGGCCGCGGCCGGCTCGCCCTGCAGGTGCACCTGTGCTGGGACCCCGACCCCGACCGGGCGGCGGCCATCGCCTATGAGCAGTGGCACACCAACACCTTCCCGCCGCCGCTGTGCTGGGACATCGACGGCCCCGAGGCCTTCGAGCAGGCCAGCCGGCACGTGCCGCAGGAGGCCGTCGAGCGGGCGGTGCTGGTCAGCTCCGACCTCGGGCAGCACGCCGCCTGGCTGGCCGAGTTCGCCGAGCTCGGCTTCGAGGAGATCTACCTGCACCACGTCGGCAAGGAGCAGCTGCCCTTCCTGGACGCCTTCGGCGAGCACGTGCTGCCGCAGCTCGGCGTCACCCGGCCCGCCCCGGCGGTGGCCATCGACCCGCCCGGCGCGCCGCAGCCGCGCCGCCCCGACCAGCGCCCGCAGCCCGCCGTCCTCCCGTGACCGCGCGGGTCACCCCGCCGTCCCCGGCCCCCCACGGGCCCCGGATGCGGTAGGGACGACGGATGAGGATCACCGACACCGCCGACCTGTGGTGGAAGAACGCCGTCGTCTACTGCCTGGACGTCGAGACCTACATGGACTGGGACGGCGACGGGTGCGGCGACCTCGTCGGGCTGGCCCAGCGCATCGACCACCTCGCCGACCTCGGCGTCACCTGTCTGTGGCTGATGCCCTTCTACCCGACCGCCGAGCGGGACGACGGCTACGACATCACCGACTTCTACGGCGTCGACCCGAGGCTGGGCACCCACGGAGACCTCGTCGAGGTCATCCGCACCGCCAACGACCGCGGCATGCGGGTCATCGCCGACCTCGTCGTCAACCACACCTCCCGCAAGCACCCGTGGTTCCGCTCGGCCGAGGCGTCCACGGACTCACCGTTCCGCGACTTCTACGTCTGGCGGTCCGAGGAGCCGCCGGACACCGCCGACCAGGTCGTCTTCCCCGACCAGGAGGACAGCATCTGGACGCTCTCGGAGCCGACGGGGGAGTGGTACCTGCACAAGTTCTACAAGGAGCAGCCCGACCTCAACGTGACCAATCCGCGGGTCCGGGACGAGATCGCCAAGATCATGTGCTTCTGGCTGCAGCTCGGGCTGTCCGGCTTCCGCGTCGACGCCGTCCCCTTCTTCCTGGAGACCGTCGGCGCCGACGGCGGGGAGCTCCCGGAGCCGCACGACTACCTGCGCGACCTGCGCCAGCTGGTCGGCCGGCGCACCGGCGACGGCGTCCTGCTCGGCGAGGTGAACCTGCCCTACGACCAGCAGCTGGAGTTCTTCGGCGGCGCCGAGGGCGACGAGCTCACCATGCAGTTCGACTTCGTCGGCATGCAGGCGCTCTACCTGTCCCTCGCCCGCGGCGACGCCGGCCCGGTCAGCCGGGCACTGGCCGGGCGGCCGGCGCTGAGGCCGGACAACCAGTGGGCCACGTTCGTGCGCAACCACGACGAGCTCACCCTGGACAAGCTCACCGACGAGGAGCGCGCCGAGGTCTTCGCCGCCTTCGGCCCCGAGGAGCGCATGCAGGTCTACGGCCGCGGCCTGCGCCGCCGGCTGCCGCCGATGCTGGACGGCGACCCGCGGCGGGTGCGCATGGTCTACAGCCTGCTGTTCGCCCTGCCGGGCACCCCGGTGCTGTTCTACGGCGAGGAGATCGGCATGGGGGAGGACCTCGACGCGGAGGGGCGGCTCGCCGTCCGCACCCCGATGCAGTGGACCGCCGGCCGGCACGGCGGCTTCTCCACCGTCGAGGACCCCGCCGCCCTCCCCGGCCCGGTGGTCGACGGCGGGTTCGCCCCCCGCTTCGTCAACGTCGCCGACCAGCGCCACGACCCCGGCTCGCTGCTGTCGTTCGTCAAGCTGCTGGTGCGCCGCCGCCGGGAGTCGCCCGAGCTCGGCTGGGGCGTGTTCGCCCTGCTCGACCAGCCGCACCCGGAGGTGCTGGCCCACCTGTGCAGCTGGGACGACGGCGCCCTGGTCGCCGTCCACAACCTCGGGCCGGAGCCGCGGACCGTGCCGCTCACCCTCGACGGGTGCGACGCCGGGCACCGGCTGGCCGACCTGCTGGAGGTGGGGGAGACCCCGGTCGGGGACGGCGGGCGGGCCGAGCTGACCGTCGAGGGCTACGGGTACCGCTGGCTGCGCGTGGTCGGGCCGGACAGCCGCCGGCTGGTGTGAGGCCCGCAGGTCACGGGGGTCCTTGCTCTAGCGTGGGCGCCGATGTCCGAGGCACCCCGCACCCCGTCCCCCGTGACCACCGAGCTGCCCGCGGCCCCGCCCGCCGGGGCGGGCCCGTCCGGAGCGACGCCGTCCGGAGCGACGCCGTCCGGCGCGACCCCCTCCGGCGCGGTCCCCTCCGGAGCGACGCCGGCCGGAGGGGCGCCCTCCGGTGCCGTGCCGCCGGACGCCCCGCCGTCCGGGCCGGTCCCGCCCCCGATGACGGCGACCGGGCCGATCCCGGTCGGCAGCACGCCGGCGCCGCCCGCGCCGCCCCCGCCGGACGCGTCCCCGGCCGCCGGCCCCGCGCCGGACGGGCCGCAGCCGACCGGCCCGGTGGTCCGCCGGCCGCGGCTCGGCCCGCGCACCGTCTCCCCGCTGACCCGGATGGGCCCGTGGGCGCCCGTCGCCGGCGCGGTGGCCGGCCTGCTCACCGGCCTGCTCGTCGCGCTGCTGCTCGCCGGGGTGGCCGAGGACTTCCGCGAGCGGCTGGCGCTGGTGTTCCTGACCGTCGGGCTCGGCATGCTCGGCTCCGCCGGGGCGCTGCTGGCCGACGAGGTGCGGCTGGTGCGCCGGGGCGCGCGGGAGGCCGGCATCCGGCCCGCGTGGGTGGAGGCGACGGCCAACCTGATCAACGGCCTCACCCCGGCCCGGCTGCTGCTGCTGGCCAGCTCGTTCGTGCTCTTCCTCGCCGCCTACGTCGCCTGAGCACCCCGGCACGGGGACCCGGTCACCCGCCGCTGTCCTCCGCGGCCGGCGCGGCCTTGAGGTCCGCCGGCACCAGCCGGCCGGCGAGGATGTCCTCGGCGACGTCGTCCACCACCCGCGCGGAGCTGATCGCCGAGGCGCGCATCGTGACGATCGCGTCGGCGGCGTCCAGTCCGAAGGCGATGCCGACCAGCCCCATCGCCTGCCACACGTTGGCCCGCCGGCGCGCGTCGGGCCCGTCCAGCCAGTTGCTCCCGTCGTCGGGGAACTCCGGCCCGGTCACCGTGAGCGACAGCTCCTCGGCCGTCCCCCGCGCCACCTGCTGCACGTCGTCGCGGTCCAGCGCGGTCAGCGTCCGCGGGTCGCGCACGTAGAGGTCCAGCACCACCAGCGGCCCCATCGGCGAGGGCAGCGGCACCGACAGCACGCCGCGGTACGGGCTCTCCTCCAGCAGCGACCCCCACAGCTGCGGCCAGTTGCGGGCGATGTCCTCCATGGAGAAGGCGATCAGCGAGCCGGTGTCCTGCGCGCGCAGGCACGGGCCGTCGCCGACGGTGAACTGCAGGCGCTCGGCGTGCGCGGTCTGCGGGTCGCTGGCGCCGATCGGTGTCCGCAGCACGCCGACGTGCAGGCTCAGTCCGGCGCCGTCCACGGCCAGCGCCAGGGCGCAGGCGCGGGCCAGCCGGGAGGGCAGGAGCTCCGGGCCGGCCAGGTGGGCGGGGGAGGAGGCGAGGGTCGCGTCGAAGCGTTCTGCTGCACCACCGGTCATGGGTCAAGCTTGCCGCGCCGCGGCTCCGGCTTCGACACGGGCCGGTCCGAGGGGCCCTCAGCGGGCCAGGAGGACCGCGATCGCCACGCAGCCGAGCACGACGATCGCCGCCCGCAGCGCGGTCGGGTGCAGCCGGCGGCCGACGCGGGCGCCGACGTACCCGCCCACCAGGGACCCGGCGGCGACCAGCGTCGCGGCCAGCCAGTCGACCCGGTCGGTCGCCACGACGACGTAGGCCGCGGCGGCCACGCCGTTGACCGCGAGGGTGAGCACGTTCTTGATCGCGTTCAGCCGCTGCAGCGACTCCCGCATGAGCAGCCCGAACACGCCGATCTGCAGCACGCCCTGGCTGGCCGCGAAGTAGCCGCCGTAGCTGCCGGTGGCGTAGGCGCCGGCGAACAGCGCGGCCAGCCGGGCCCCGCGGATCTGCACCGGTGGGGCGTCGGCCGGCCGCCGCCGCGCCAGCACCCGCTGCACCAGCGGCTGCACGGCGACCAGGACGACGGCCAGCCCGACCAGCGTCGGCACGATGGCCTCGAAGCTGCTCGCCGGCAGGGTCAGCAGCAGGAAGGCGCCGGTCAGCGCGCCGAGCACGGAGGCGGGCAGCAGCCGCAGCAGCAGCCCCCGCTGGCCGGTCAGCTCGCGGCGGTAGCCCAGCGACCCGGCCAGGTTGCCGGGCACCAGGCCGAGGGAGTTGCTGATCGTGGCGGTCACCGGGGGCAGGCCGACGGCGAGCAGCACCGGGAAGGTGACCAGCGTGCCCGAGCCGACGACGGCGTTGATCGCGCCCGCGGCCAGCCCCGCCGCGGCAACGGCGAGCATCTCGGGGAGGGTCATCCGGAGATCACGGCTCAGCCTGGCACGACGCCGATCGGGGACGGCACCTGGTCGCGGTGTCGGCCGGTGGGCGGGCCGACGACGTGCTCAGTCCTTCCGGCCGGCGTCGACGACCCGCAGCACCACCGCACCGTCGGCGTCGGACGCCTCGAGGTCGACCTCGACGTCGATGCCCCAGTCGTGGTGGCCGGCGGGGTCGTCGAGGATCTGGCGCACCCGCCAGACACCGGGCTCGCCGCGGTCCCAGACGAGCAGCGCGGGCCCGCGGGCGTCGGCGCCGGTGCCCACCTCGTCGTGCTCGGCGAAGTAGGCCCGCACCACCTCGCCCCAGCGGTCGGCGTCCCACCCGGAGCCGCGGTCGAGCTCGCCGAGGTCGTACCAGCGGCGGCGGGCCCACAGGTCCACCCGGCGGAACAGCTGGTTGCGGACCATCGCGGTGAACGCCCGCTCGTTGCCGGTGAGCGGGCGCGGCCGGGCCGGGACGGCGACCTCGGCCACCGCCCCCTCCTCGGGGTTGCTCAGCTGCTCCCACTCGTCGAGCAGGCTCGAGTCCACCTGGCGCACCAGTTCGCCCAGCCACTCGACGAGGTCGGTGACCTCCTCGGTGCGGGCGGCGGCCGGGACCCCCGAGCGCAGCGCCTTGAACGCGTCGGAGAGGTAGCGCAGCACGGCGCCCTCGGCCCGGGTCAGGCCGTAGGTGTTCACGAACTCCCGGAAGGTGAACGCCCGCTCCCACATCTCGCGGACCACCGACTTCGGCGACAGCTGGGCGTCCGCGGCCCACGGGTTGCTCTGCCGGTAGACGTCGTAGGCGTGCCCGAGCAGCTCCTCCAAGGGCCTGGGGTAGCTGACCTCCTCGAGGAGCTCCATCCGCTCGTCGTACTCGATGCCCTCGGCCTTCATCTGCGCGACGGCCTCGCCCTTGGCCTTGCTGAGCTGGGCGGCGAGGACCTGCCGGGGGTCGTCGAGGGTGGCCTCGATGACGCTGACGACGTCCAAGGCGTAGGTGTCGGAACCCGGGTCGAGCAGGTCGATCGCGGCGAGCGCGAACGTCGACAGCGGCTGGTTGAGCGCGAAGTCCGGCGGCAGGTCGAGCGTGAGGTCGTAGCGGCGGCCGTCCGGCTCGGGCGCGGGGAGCCGCTCCAGGACGCCTGCCTGCAGCAGCGACCGCGCGATGCCGATGGCGTCGCGGATCAGCCGCAGCTGCTTCGTGCGCGGCTCGTGGTTCTCGGTGAGCAGCCGGCGCATCGCCGCGAACGGGTCTCCGGGGCGGTCGACGACGTCGAGCACCATCGCCGTCGTCACCCGCAGGTGGCTGGTCAGCTTCTCGGGCTCGCCCTCGACGAGGCGCTTCATCGTCGCCTCGCTCCACGGCACCATGCCGTCGGGCACCTTCCTGCGCACCAGCTTGCGGCGCTTCTTCGGGTCGTCGGCGACCTTGGCGAACTGCTTGAGGTTCTCCACCTCGTGCTCCGGCGCCTGGACGACGACGGTGCCGGCGGTGTCGTAGCCCGCACGACCGGCCCGGCCGGCGATCTGGTGGAACTCGCGCACCTGGAGCAGCCGGGTGCGCGTGCCGTCGTACTTGGAGAGCGCCGAGAACACGACGGTGCGGATCGGCACGTTGATGCCCACGCCGAGGGTGTCGGTGCCGCAGATGACCTTGAGCAGCCCGGCCTGGGCGAGCTGCTCCACCAGCCGCCGGTACTTCGGCAGCATCCCCGCGTGGTGGACGCCGATGCCGTGGCGGACCAGGCGCGAGAGCGTCGTCCCGAAGGCCGAGGAGAACCGGAAGCCGCCGATCATGTCGGCGATCGCGGCCTTCTCCTCCTTGCTGCACACGTTGACGCTCATCAGGGCCTGGGCGCGCTCCAGCGCCGCGGCCTGGGTGAAGTGGACGACGTAGACCGGCGCCTGCTGGGTGTCCAGCAGCTCCTGGATCGTCTCGTGCATCGGCGTCGTGGCGTAGTAGTGGTGCAGCGGCACCGGGCGGACGGCGTCGGCGACCAGCGCGGTGGGCCGGCCGGTGCGGCGGGTGAGGTCCTCCCGCAGGGAGGTGACGTCGCCGAGGGTGGCGCTCATGAGCAGGAACTGGGCCTTCGGCAGCTCCAGCAGCGGCACCTGCCAGGCCCAGCCGCGGTCGGGGTCGCCGTAGAAGTGGAACTCGTCCATGACGACCAGGCCGATGTCGGCGTCGGCCCCCTCGCGCAGCGCGATGTTGGCGAGCACCTCGGCGGTGCAGGCGATGATCGGGGCATCCCGGTTCACTGCGGCGTCGCCGGTGAGCATGCCGACGTTGGCCGCGCCGAAGACCCCGCAGAGGGCGAAGAACTTCTCGCTGACCAGCGCCTTGATCGGGGCGGTGTACCAGCTGCGCCGGCCGGCGGCCAGCGCCGCGTACTGCGCCCCGGTGGCGACCAGCGACTTGCCCGAGCCGGTCGGGGTGGCGAGGACGACGTTGGCGCCGCTGACCAGCTCGATCAGCGCCTCCTCCTGGTGCGGGTACAGCACCGTGCCGTTCGCCTCCGCCCAGGCAGCGAAGGAGCTGAACAGCTCGTCGGGGTCGGCGCCGGCCGCGCGGAGGGCGGAGAGGTCGCCCGGGTCGTCGAGGAGGGGTGCGGCGGTCATCGTGGGGGACAGCGTGCCCGACGGGCCGGCTCTTCCCTCCCGGACGCCCCGGTTCCGCGCCCGGCGTCGGGGGTAGGGCGAGCGCGCCGCCGAGCCGAGGCGCACCGCCACGCCCAGCCGCACCCGCACCGCAGGAGGACCCGTGTCCGAGCCCCGCCCCGAGTCCCAGCCCGCCCAGCAGCAGGACGTCCCCGGCACGCTGGCGCGGATGGACCCCAAGCCCGACCACGGCGAGGAGACCTACCGCGGCTCCGGCCGGCTGGCCGGGAAGGCCGCGGTCATCACCGGCGGCGACAGCGGCATCGGCCGTGCCGTCGCCATCGCCTTCGCCCGCGAGGGCGCCGACGTCCTCATCTCCTACCTGGACGAGCACGAGGACGCGAAGGACACCGCCCGGTACGTCGAGGAGGCCGGCCGCAGGTGCGTGCTGGTGCCCGGCGACCTGGCCGACCGGGCGCACCAGAAGACGATCATCCCGAAGGCGGTCGAGGAGTTCGGCCGGGTCGACGTCCTGGTCAACAACGCCGCGTTCCAGATGAGCCGCGACTCCCTGGAGGAGATCCCCGACGAGGAGTGGGACCACACCCTGGCGGTCAACCTGACCGCGATGTTCACCCTGTGCAAGGACGCCCTGCCGCACATGCAGCCGGGCGCGTCGATCATCAACTCGTCGTCGGTGAACTCCGACAACCCGAGCCCCAACCTCATCCACTACGCGATGACCAAGGCCGGCATCGCGAACTTCACCGCGTCGCTGGCCCAGATGCTGGCCGAGAAGGGCATCCGGGCCAACAGCGTCGCCCCGGGCCCGGTCTGGACGCCGCTGATCCCGGCCACCATGCCCGAGGAGAAGGTGGAGAGCTTCGGTGCGCAGGTGCCCATGGGCCGGGCCGCCCAGCCGGCGGAGCTGGCGCCGGTGTACGTGATGCTGGCCAGCGACGAGGCGTCCTACGTCTCCGGCGCCCGCGTCGCGGTCACCGGCGGCAAGCCCATCCTCTGACGTCCGGGAACCGTTGCCCCGTGGTGCCCGACCTCGCGCTGCAGCGCGAGGTCGGGCACCACGGGGCGTGGGTGGCCGGCGGGTCGGGTCACGCGATCGCGTGTGCGAGCCCGGCGATCGACGCCGGGCCCACCCGGCAGCACCCGCCGAGCAGGCGGGCGCCGGCGTCCAGCCACCCGTGCGCCTCGCCCGGGGACAGGCCGGGGGCGCCGGTCCAGCGCCGGGCGGCGGCGTCCCAGCGCTCGCCGCTGTTGGGGTAGACGACGACCGGCTTGCCCGCCGCCGCGGCCGCGGCCATCGCGGCGGGCACCCCGGCGGGGTCGGTGCAGTTGACGCCGACGGCCAGCACGGCCTCCACGCCGCGGGCCATCGCGAACACCTCGGCGGCCGGCTCGCCGCGGCGGGTGCGCACGACGCCGTCGCCGTCCACGACCGTGGTGAGCGACAGCCACACCGGCAACCCGAGGCCGTCGGCCTCCTCGAGCAGCGCCTCGGCCTCGGCGGCCGCGGGCACCGTCTCGCAGGCGAGGACGTCGGCGCCGGCCTCGGCCAGCCACTGCATCCGCGGCCGGTGCCACTCCCGCAGCCCCGCCACACCGACCGCGTCGGCGTAGTCGCCGGTGTACTCCGACCCGTCGGCCAGGGCGGCGCCGTAGGGGCCCACCGACCCGGCGATCCACGCCTGCGGCGCGCCGCACTCGGCCAGGTGCACCGAGCGGACGACGAGCCGCCGGGCCTCCGCGGCGGTCAGCCGCCCCACCGACACCTGGTAGCTGGCCGTCGTGGCCACCTGGGCGCCGGCCGCAGCGAAGGCGGCGTGCGCGGCCACCACCGCCTCCGGGTCGTCGCGCAGCAGCCGGGCCGACCACAGCGCGGAGGACAGGTCGTGCCCCTGCGCCTCCAGCTCGGTGGCCAGGCCGCCGTCGAGCAGCACCGGGCCGGCGGCCAGCGCGGTGGCGAGGGGGAGGTCGGGCACGGGTGCGATGGTGCCCGCCCCGTCCTGCGGCGCGCGCGGCGGGCGCGGAGGATCCGGCCGTGGTGTTCATCTGGAGCAGCGGCTGGAGCCCGCGGCGGCGCCGCCGCGGACCGCGGTACGGGCCCCGCTACGGCTACGGCCGGCGCTACGGCCCCGGCTACGGCCCCGGCTACGGCCACCGGCCGCGCCGGCACGACCGCGACGGCTCGTGCCTGCGCGACCTGCTGTTCCTCAACACCGGGTGCTGCCTGGCCAACGCCGTCGGCTGCAGCGTCGACGGGCTGTTCCTCGTGCCGACGACGGTGCGCCACGTGCACGCCGCCGGCACCGGGCGGCCCGGCACCCGGCTGCGCGACCGGCTGGTGGCCGCCGTCCGGGTCTACCAGCGCGAGGTCAGCCCCCGGCGCCCGCCGTCCTGCCGGTTCCGGCCGACCTGCTCGGCCTACGCCGTCGAGGCGCTGGAGCGGCACGGCGCCGGCCGCGGCAGCCGGCTGACCCTGCGCCGGCTGGCCCGCTGCCGGCCCGGGGCGGCCGGGGGCGCGGACCCGGTGCCGGCCGCGGCCTGAGGCCCCTCGGCCACACTGGCCGCGTGCCCACCCCCGACGACGCCGGCGGCGACCTGCCGGTCACCGGGTCCCTCGTCGTGCCCGCGGCCGCACTCGGCTGGCGGTTCTCCCGCTCGTCGGGCCCCGGCGGGCAGGGGGTGAACACCGCCGACTCCCGGGTGGAGCTGTCGGTGGCGCCGCTCGCCCTGCCGGGGCTCACCGACGCCCAGCGGCAGCGGCTCGCTGACCGGCTGGCCGGCCGGCTGGTGGACGGCGTCCTGACCGTGGCCGCCAGCGAGCACCGCCAGCAGCTGCGCAACCGGCAGGCCGCCCGCGAGCGGCTGGCCGCCGTGCTGCGCGCGGCGCTGGCCCCGCCGCCGGCCGCCCGTCGGCGCACCCGCCCGACGCGGGGGTCCCAGGAGCGGCGCATCCGGGCCAAGAAGCAGCGCGGCGAGCTGAAGAAGCAGCGCCGCACCTGGGACTGAGACCCCGCCACCGGGAGGGGGTCCGCCCCGGCCGGGCAGCTCGACGGTCAGGCCGGCTCGGGCACGCCGCCCGGGTCACCCCCGGGGTCGTCGGGGGTCGGCTCGACCGGCGCGGGCGGCAGCGGCTCGGGGGCGTCGGGGAGCAGCTCGCCCGGGTCGTCCGGCACCGGCTCGGTGGGGTCGATGACCGGTTCCGGCTCGGGCAGTGGCGAGACCATCCCGGCAGTCAACCAGCCGGCCGGCCGGTCCGGCGACGGCACGGCGCCGCGGGCGGGTGCCGCTCAGCGCGCCGGCGGGCGCACCAGCAGCCACTGCGCCAGCCCGCCGTCCGCCGCCGGCACCTCCCGGTCGACCTCGAAGCCCACCCGCCGCAGGAACCGGACGGCCGCCCACGTGGACACCACCGCGGCGGCGGGCAGCCCGGTGGTGTCGCAGTGCGCCAGCCCCGGCTGCAGCAGCGCGGTGCCGTAGCCGAGCCGGCGGCTGCTCGGCCGGGTGCCCAGGTGCGCCAGCCACCAGTGCGCACCGGCGGGGCGGGCGGCGTCGACCAGGTCGCGGGTGCGGCGGACGGCGTCCCAGCGCAGGCCGTGCACGTGCGGCAGCTCCCGGTCCAGCGCCGCCCGCACGTCCTCCGGGAGCGGCCGGGTGCCCGGGGCGCCGTCCGGGGGCACCCAGGCGGCGACGGCGGTGACGTCCTCGGTGACCCACCCGCTGCCGGTGGACACCGCGCGGTGCCCGGCGTCCAGCTCGGCCAGCCGGGTCAGCCGCTGCACCCGGCCGTCGTCGGGCAGCGCCCAGCGGGCCCAGCGCGAGGTGGCCTGCACGAGGGTGAGCGTGGCGGCCACCCGTGGCACGTCGCGCGGCTCGGCGGCGCGGACCGACGGGCTGCCGAGGTGCACGGTCATCACGCGGTCGGCCACGACGGCCAGCCTAGGCACGCCCGCACGATCACCGCCGGGACGCCGTGGGGTGCCCGGAGGCCAGGCTCGACGCAGCTCACCGGGCGGGGCGGGCGCGCACGTGCATGCGCTCGCCCTGCGGGCCCACGAGGATCAGCGTCTCCGCCGGCTCGGGGAACGGGTTGGAGAAGGCGTGCGGCACCCGGGTGTCGAACTCGACCACCTCGCCGGGGCCCAGCACGAAGTCGCGCGGGCCGAGCAGCAGCCGGATCCGCCCGGAGAGGACGTAGAGCCACTCGTAGCCCTCGTGGACCTTCTGCTCGGTGTTGCCGACCTGCCACCGCGGCGGGAACAGCTGCTTGTAGGCCTGCAGCCCGCTGCCGGGCTGCCGGGTCAGGGGCACCATCGTCATCCCGTCCAGGTCGATCGGGTGGCCGTGCACCCTCGGGTCGGGAGGCGCCGAGGTGTCGACCAGGTCGTCGAGGGCCACGCCGTACGTGCGGGCCAGCGGCAGCAGCAGCTCGAGGGTGGGGCGGCGCCCACCTGACTCCAGCCGGGAGAGCGTGCTGACCGAGATGCCGGTGCCCTGGGCGACCTCGGCCAGCGTGCGCCCGCTCCGGCCGCGCAGCGCTCGCAGCCGGGGGCCCACGTTCTGCAGGACGTCGTCGTCGGTCATGCTCGCCAGTTTGCCATCTCGGCAATCGCCGTTGCCATCGTTGCTGGTCCGGGTCCAGAGTGGTCGGCATGGACGAGCGGTACGACGTGGTGGTCATCGGCGGCGGCGCGGCGGGCCTGAGCGGAGCGCTCACCCTGGCCCGCGCCCGGCGCAGCGTGCTGGTGGTGGACACGGGCGAGCCCCGCAACGCACCGGCCGGGCACGTGCACAACTACCTGGGCCGCGAGGGCACCCCTCCGGCGGAGCTCTACGCGACCGGACGGAGCGAGGTGGAGAGCTACGGGGGCACGGTCGTGACCGGACGGGTCACCGCGGTCCGCCGTGAGGACGACGGGTTCGCCCTGGACCTGGAGGACGGCGGGGGCGTGCGGGCTCGGCGGGTGCTGCTGGCCTCGGGCCTGACCGACGACCTGCCGGACCTGCCCGGTGTCGCCGAGCGGTGGGGGAGCACGGTGCTGCACTGCCCCTACTGCCACGGGTGGGAGGTCCGCGACCGGGCGGTCGGCATCGTGAGCACCGGCGCCCTGGGCGCCCATGCCGCGCTCCTGTGGCGCCAGTGGACCGACGACGTCGTGCTGTTCGTGCACAGCGGGCTCGGGCCCACCGACGAGGAGCTGGAGCAGTTCGAGGCGCGGGGGGTGCGGGTCGTCCGCGGGGAGGTGGCCGGGCTCGAGGGCGGCGCCGACGTCCGGATGGCGGACGGCGTGCTGGTCGAGCGGGACGCGGTGGTCGTCGCGCCCCGGTTCGTCGCCAACGCCGAGCTGCTGGCGGACCTGGGCGCGACCCCGGTGGCGCAGGAGGTGCACGGCTGGGTGATGGGCAGCTACCTGCCCGCCGACCCGACCGGCCGCACCGAGGTGCCCGGTGTCTGGGTGGCGGGCAACGCCGGGGACCTGAGCGCTCAGGTGATCGTCGCCGCGGCCCAGGGCCTGCGCGCGGGCGCGATGCTCAACGCCGACCTGGTCACCGAGGACAACGCCCGTGCGGTGGCGGAGCAGCGGAGCGCGGCGGCATGAGGGCCACCGACCGCGAGTCCTACGACCGGCTGTACCGGTCCACGTCCGCGGTGTGGAGCGGCCGCGCCAACCGGCAGCTCGTGGACGAGGCGGACGGGCTCCCGCCCGGCAGGGCGCTGGACGCCGGCTGCGGCGAGGGGGGCGACGCCCTGTGGCTGGCCGAGCGCGGCTGGCGGGTGACGGCGGTGGACTTCTCCCGGGTGGCGCTCGAGCGGGCGGCGGCGGGTGCACGCGCACGGGGCCTGGCGGACCGGGTCGAGTGGGTGCACGCCGACCTGGACCGGTGGGCGCCTCCCGCGGGGCGCTTCGACCTGGTGACGGCGCACTACCTGCACGCGAGCTGGTCGGACCGCGCGGGCGTGTTCCGGCGGCTGGCGGCCGCCGTCGCGCCGGGCGGCACCCTGCTGGTGGTCGGCCACCAGCACGGCGCGGCGTGGGAGCACGGACACCAGCACGCCCACGACCCGGACGTCCTCCACCGCGCGGAGGACGTCGCAGCGGTGCTGGACCCGGCGGAGTGGGAGGGCGTCGTCACCGAGACCCGGGAGCGTGACCCGGAGGCCACGGCGCGGACGGGCAACCCGGTCCCGGACACCGTGCTGGTCGCGCGGCGGTCAGCAGCGCAGTAGCCCGCGGCCGGCCGTGTCCCCGCGCCACCGTCGCGGCCGGGTTCAGGTTCGAGGGGGTCCCAGATCGGCCAGCGCGGCCGCGACGTCGTCGTCCCGCACGAAGCCCAGCGCCAGCAGCCGGTGCACCAGCACGCCGCGGCGGGTCAGCCGCAGGTCGGCCGGGCGCAGCCGGGGCAGCGCGGCACCCCCCGGCCGCGGCCGGGCCGGCGGCGGGTCCAGCAGCCCCGTCTGCTGCAGGTCCGCGACGTCCTCGCGGGCGCCCCACGCCGCCCAGCCGCGCGGGTCGTCGGCCAGCGGGGTCATCGGCAGCGGGGCGCGGTCGCGGCGGCCGACGCCGGCCAGCAGCACCAGCTGCCGCCAGGTGAGCCCGGTGGCCAGGGCCAGCGCCCGCTCGACCACGGCGGCGTCCAGGTCGGGCGACCAGGCGACCTCGGCCAGCAGGTAGCCCAGGTGCCGCACCCGCCGCTCCTCGTGCGACCCGCGGGCCGCCGACACCACGGCCTCGGCCACGGTGTCCGCGGCCGAGCGGCCGCCGGCCCGCGCGGCGAAGAAGCCGTCGTCGCGGACCGGGCGCCCGCCACGGGCCAGCGCGACCCCGTGCTCGACGGCGAACGCCAGCACCGCCCCGGCGCGGGCCCGCTCGCGGGGGACGCCGACCTGCGCCGCCTCGTCGGCCGCCGCGCGCAGGCAGCGGGCCAGCCGATCGGGCAGCTGCACCGCGGCCGGAGCCGGGCCGGGGTAGACCACCGCCGCGGCGCTGCGGCTCATGGTCCCCGCGACCGCGGCGCCGGCCTCCAGCAGGGCGCGGCCGGCAGCGGCGGGGTCCTCGGTCACGGTCACGGCGACGATCCTCTCCGCTGGCCGGGCCCCTGCGCACGCCGGTGGCCGGCGGCTCACCCCGCGGGGTCGGCACCGGTGGCCACGACGGACCACGGCGTCTGCCCGGTGGCAGGCGGGGGGACGACGACTGGCGCCCGGGATCGGGGAGCCGAGCCCTCCGGCCCGCTGAGCCAGCCGTGATCACGGGGTTGTCGCCGCTGTCCGCGGCGAGCCATCGCGTGTCGCCGGCATCGACCCCATGGTCAGCCGGGGGAGGGATCAGACCGCCAGGCGGGCGCCACCCCCGGCCACCGTCTCCACCAGGCCGGGGCCGAGCGCGGCCCGCAGCCCGGTCACGGCCGCCTCGGCGGCGGGCCCGGCCACGACGACCCCCGGGCGGGCGGCCAGCGCCCGCAGCAGCGCCATCGGACCGGGTGCCGGCTCCACCAGGCGCCCGTCGAGCACGGCGGCGTGCCCGCGGACCTGCAGCTCCCGCCCGCCCACCCGCAGCACCGGGTCCCGCCCGGGCAGCCGGGCGACCACCTCGCGGGCCAGGGCACCCAGCCGGGCCCGCTCGGGCTGCACCGCGTCGACGCCCGCGGCGGCCAGCGGGGCGGCGGTCACCGGGCCCACCGCCACCGGCAGCACGCCGTCCCGGAGTGCCGCGACCAGCTCGGCGTGCCGGCCCGCCTCCCCGGCCGTCGACAGCAGGCTGGCCGCCGCCGGCGCGCTGGTGAAGGTGACCGCGTCGACCTCGCCGGCGACCACGGAGTCGACCAGCCGGCGCAGCGGTGCGACGTCCTCGGGCGGCACCCAGCGGTACACCGGCACGGTCACCACCTCGGCACCGGCCGCCCGCAGCGCCGCGACGACGTCGGCCAACGGGTCCCCGTGCAGCTGGACGGCGATCCGCCGCCCCTCCAGCGGGCCCTCCGCGCCGGACAGCAGGTGCTCGAGCACCTCCGCGGAGGACTCCGAGGCCGGCGACCAGGCGTCCACCAGCCCGCCGCCGCGGATGGCCCCGCGCGCCTTGGGGCCGCGGGCGAGCACCCGCGCCCCGCGCAGGTGGTCGACCAGCGGCAGGTCCCACGCCCCGGCGGCGGCCAGCCACCCGCGGAAGCCGACGCCGGTGGTCGCCACCGCCACGTCCACCGGCCGGGCCAGCACCTCCCGCGTCGCGGCGACCAGCTCGGCGTCGTCGGCCAGCGGCACGACGCGGATGGCCGGCGCGTGCACCACCCGCGCGCCCCGGCGGGCCAGCAGCGTGACCAGCTCCCCGGCCCGCCGCTCCGCGGTCACCGCGACGGTGTACCCGGCCAGGGGCGGCGGTGGCCCGGACCCCGGCGGGGCCCCGGTCGGGACGTCGGTCACGGCTTCCCCCTCGTCGACGGTGCAGGACCATGGTGCCCGGTGCCGCGGTGCGTCCCGGCCCGTCCCCGGCCTGGGAGGATCGGTCCGTGCCGCCCGCCGCCCCGCCCGCCGTCTCCGCCGTCCCCCGCCGGTGGCGGCTGCTGTGCGCGGCGGCCGCGCTGGTCGTCGCCGGCGTCCTGACCTACGTCGGCGTGACGCTGCAGGACAACGCCACCGGTGTCGCCCGCTTCACCACTGCCGACCAGGTCGCCCTCGTCGGCCTCGGGCTGGTGCTGGGCGCCGGCCTGCTGGCCCTCGGCCGCCCGCGGGTGGACGCCGACGCCACCGGCATCCGGGTGCGCAACCTGGCCGGGGATCGGGCCCTGCCGTGGACGGCGGTGCAGGCCGTCCGCTTCGACCGGCGCTTCCGCTGGGCGACGCTGCTGCTGACCAACGACGACGAGTTCGCCGTGCTGGCGATCCAGGGCGCCGACGGCGACCGCGCCGTCGAGGCCGTCGAGGGGCTGCGGGCGCTGCTGGCCGCGGCCCGCGCGGCCGAGCCGCCGCCCCCACCGCGCCCGCCGCTGCTCTACGACGACTGACGAAGGACCCCCGTCCTCCCCACCCTCCGCAGGCTCAGGGTGGGCCCCTGGACGGGGGCCGTTCCATCACGTCACCAGGGGGAATGACCGCCCCGCCGGGGACGCTGTAGCATCAGCATGCCTCCCCGCTACACGAGGCGCGCGAACCACTGAGCGGCCCCGCCCCGGGCCGCTCGACCAAGAGGAGCCCGCTCCCACCTGGCGCCGTCGAGGCGTCCAGGTCCCCGGATCGCGGCCCCGGCCCCCGGCCGGGGCCGCGCCGTGCACGAGCCCCGGCCCGTGCACCCCGGCGAGTGGGCCCCGCGAGCAGCCGCTCGCGGGGCCCTCCGCACGTCGGCGTCCGGTGGCACCCAGCGGGCCCTCCCCATGCAGCAGCAGAGGAGAGGCCATCACCGAGCCCCGCATCAACGACCGTATCCGCGTCCCCGAGGTCCGCCTGGTCGGTCCCGAGGGCGAGCAGGTCGGCATCGTGCCGATCGGCGAGGCGTTGCGCCTGGCCCAGGACTCCGAACTCGACCTCGTCGAGGTCGCCCCCATGGCCCGGCCGCCGGTCGCGAAGCTCATGGACTACGGCAAGTTCAAGTACGAGTCCGCCCAGAAGGCCCGCGAGGCCCGGCGGAACCAGGCGCTCACCGTCATCAAGGAGATGCGGCTGCGCCTGAAGATCGACCCGCACGACTACGAGACCAAGAAGGGCCACGTCGAGCGCTTCCTGCGGGGCGGCGACAAGGTCAAGATCACCGTGATGTTCCGCGGCCGCGAGCAGTCCCGGCCGGAGATGGGCTACCGGCTGCTCCAGCGGCTGGCCACCGACGTCTCCGAGCTCGGGGTGGTCGAGTCCAACCCGAAGCAGGACGGCCGGAACATGGTCATGGTGATCGCCCCGCACCGGAACCAGGCCGCCACCGACGGCGCCCGCCGCCAGGCGAAGGCCGAGCGGGCCGCGGAGAACCAGGGCCCGCAGGCCTGAGCGGTCCGCCCGCAGCACCGCACCACCACACGGACCGGTGACGCGCGCCGGCCCCCGGGCCGCCGTGCGGCACGGACACACACGACCGACGAGGACGAGGACATGCCGAAGCAGAAGACCCACAAGGGGACGGCCAAGCGCGTGCGGGTCACGGGCAGCGGCAAGCTCATGCGCGAGCAGGCCAACAACCAGCACAAGTTCGAGCACAAGTCCTCGCGTCGCAAGCGCCGGCTGGACTCCGACCAGGTCATCTCCCCGGCCGACACCCGCAACCTCAAGAAGCTGCTCGGGCTCTGAGCGCCCCCTAGACGAGAAGGAGCCCATCCGTGGCACGCGTGAAGAGGGCGGTCAACGCCCAGAAGAAGCGTCGGACGACGCTGGAGGCCGCCAGCGGCTACCGGGGCCAGCGGTCCCGGCTCTACCGCAAGGCCAAGGAGCAGATCCTCCACTCGGCGACCTACCAGTACCGCGACCGCAAGGTGCGCAAGGGTGACTTCCGCAAGCTGTGGATCACCCGCATCAACGCCGCGGCGCGGCAGAACGACATGACCTACAACCGGTTCATGCAGGGCCTCAAGCTGGCCGGCATCGAGCTGGACCGCCGCGTGCTGGCCGAGCTGGCCGTCAACGAGCCGGCCGCCTTCGCCGCGCTGGTCGAGACCTCCCGCGCCGCCGTGGCCGCCGCCCCGGCCGGCGGCGAGCAGGCCGCCTGAGGCAGGACCGTCCCAGCACGGTGACGACGCCGTCGGCGTCCGGCCTCCCCGGGTCGGCGCCGGCGGCGTCGTCCCGTGCGCGGACCCCGCCCGGCGCCGGAGGAGGGCGACGAGCGATGACCGAGCCGCTGACCGAGCGCTCGGCCCGGGTCGCGGCCGCCCGCAGGCTGACCCGCCGCGCCGGACGGGACGCCGCCGGGCTGTTCCTCGCCGAGGGGCGCCAGGCCGTCGCCGAGGCGCTGGCCGACCCGGCCGGGGTCCGGGAGGTGTTCGCCACCGAGGCCGCCGCCGCGGCGCACCGCGACCTGCTGGCCGGCGCCGCCGTCCCGGTCCGCACGGTCACCGAGCGGGCGGCCGCGAGCCTCTCGGAGACGGTCACCCCGCAGGGCCTGGTCGCCGTGTGCGCGCTGCGCGACGTGCCCGCCGACGTCCTGGTGCGCACGCCGCCGCGGCTGGCCGTGGCGCTGGCCGGGCTGGCCGACCCGGGCAACGCGGGCACCGTGCTGCGCACCGCGGACGCCTGCGGCGCGGGCGCGGTGGTGTTCGGCGCCGGCTCCGCGGACCCCTACGGCGGCAAGGCGGTGCGCTCCAGCGCCGGCAGCCTGTTCCACGTCGACGTCGTCCGTGCCGCGCCGCTGCCCGCGCTGCTGCCCCGGCTGCGGGCCGCCGGCGCCACGGTGCTGGCCGCCGACGGCGGGGGAGAGGCCGCGCTGGACGAGCTGGGCGGCGCGCTGGCCGGGCCGGTGGTGTGGCTGTTCGGCAACGAGGCCCGCGGCCTGCCCGCAGACCTCGCCGCGCTGGCCGACGCCCGCGTGCGCATCCCCATGCGGGGGCGCGCCGAGAGCCTCAACCTGGCCGCGGCCGCGGCGATCTGCCTCTACACCACCCAGCTCGCCCAGTAGGAGGACGGGGTCCTCCCTCAGCGGGCCGGGGCGGTCCGCGTCGCGTACATCCGCATGTCGGCCGAGTGCAGCAGCGCGGGGAAGTCCGCGCCGTCCTCCGGCCACACACTGACGCCGATGCTCGCCCGCACGGTGCACTCCTGCCCGCGCAGCGGGACCGGGGTGGCCACCACCGCGGCCAGCTCGCCGGCGATGCGGCGCGCCTCGGCCCCCGCGGTCGCCTCGGGCAGGCCGGTGAGGGCGACCAGGAACTCGTCGCCGCCGAGGCGGGCCAGCAGGTCGCCGCGCCGCAGCCGGCTGCGCAGCCGCTCGGCGACCGCGACCAGCAGCTCGTCGCCGACCGCGTGGCCGAACCGGTCGTTGACGGCCTTGAAGCCCACCAGGTCGACGAACAGCAGGGCCACCGCCTCGTCGTGGGCCCGCGCGTTCCAGATCGCGGTGTCGACCTGCTCGGCCAGCCGGCGCCGGTTGGGCAGGCCGGTGAGCGAGTCGGTGTAGGCCAGCTCCTCGATGCGGGCCAGGTAGGTGCGGGTGCGGTCGCGCTCCTGCACCAGGGCCCGCTCGGCCTCCACGCGGGCGGTGACGTCGACCTGGGTGCCGATGTAGTGGGTCACCGTCCCGTCGGACCCGACGACCGGCGCCAGGTGCAGCTCGTTCCACCACGTCGAGTGCTCCGGGCCGCGGTAGTTGAGCATGGTGACCCGGCACTCCTCGCCGGCGTCCAGGGCACGGCGGACGGCGGCGATCGCCGTCGGGTCGGTGTCCGGGGTCTGCATGAAGCGGCAGTTGCGGCCCAGCAGCTCGGACCGGGGCAGCCCGGCGAGCCGCTCGAAGGCCGGGTTGACGTAGACCAGCGGCTGGTCGGGCCGCCGGACGTCGACGATCGTGACACCGGTGGGGGTCGACGCCAGCGCGCCGTGCACCAGCGTGTCGCCGGTCGCGGCGAGCAGCACGCCGGCGTCGAAGCGCTCGGCCGCCGGCACGACCACGTCGGCCGGCGGGACGGAGCCGTCCGGCCGCGACGGGGCGGCGTGCCGCTCGTCCACGCGCGGGGTGACCCGGGCCAGCAGCGCCACGGTCGCCCGGATGACGGTGTCGCGGTCGTAGGTCAGCGCGTAGGCGAACCGGCGCTGCGCGTCCGGGCCGTCGTCGCCCAGGTCGCGGGCGAGCAGCGCGGCGGAGAAGTGCGGGCCGAGCACGGTGACGTCCCACTCGCCGCGCACCGGGTCGTCCGCGCGCAGGGTCGCGCCGCGCAGGCCGGGCAGGGGCTCCACCGGCAGGTCCTCGCCGATGGCGCAGACGAAGCCGGTGCGCTCCACCAGGTCGCGGTAGCGGAGCGTCGTCGCCGGGGTGAAGTGCCGGGCCTCCTGGAAGGTGGCGGCCACCACCGACGTGCGTCCCAGCCGCAGCGCCTCGCGCTCTAGCTGCTTGGACAGCTCGATGAGCAGGGCCTTGGGGGCCTGGCGCACCGGGACGTCGATCGGTAGGCAGGAGAAGGGGGAGACGTCGGCGTCCCGGTCGAGGGTCTGCGGGAGCTGCGAGGGCAGCACCAGGGCGCCGGTGACCGCGCCCTCGACCGGGTCGGCGGCCGGGCGGCCGAAGAACCAGCCCTGGCCCAGGGTCGCCCCCAGCGCGCGGGCGGTGGCCAGGTGGGCCTCGTCCTCGATGCCCTCGGCCAGCACCACCGCGCCGGTGCGCTCGGCGTGCGCGTTGACCGCGTTCATGATCTCGGCGATCACCGGGCCCGGGCGCTCCTGCACCAGCCGCAGGTCCAGCTTGATGACGTCGGGGCGCAGCAGCGGCATGAACGCCAGCGACATCGCCTCGGCGCCTACGTCGTCCACCGCCACGCCCCAGCCGACGGCCCGCACCCGCTCGACGGTCCGCAGCAGCTCCGCCGGCCGGGTGGCCAGCGCGCGCTCGGTGATCTCCAGGACCACCCGCAGCCCGCCCGGCGCGGTCTGCGCGATGGCCAGCAGGTCGTCCATCGGTGCGCAGTCGAGCACCTCGGGCTCGACGTTGACGAACAGCGTAGCGGCGCCTGCAGGCCGGCCCGGTACGCCCCGGTGAGCGCGGCGGTCCGGCAGGCGGCGTCCAGCTCGGCCAGGCGGCCGGCGCTGCGGGCGGCGGGGAACAGCTGGTCGGGGCGCTCGAGGGGACCCTGCGGCCCGCGGGCCAGGGCCTCGTAGGCGACCACCCGGCCGGTGTCGAGCTCGACGATGGGCTGGAAGACGCTGCGCACCGTCCCGTCGCGCAGGACGTCGTCGATCGTCGTCGCGGGAGCGGAGGGAGGAAGGGTCACGCGCAACGCATCGGACGCTCCCGGGGCACGTTGAGCGGTGGTCCGCCCCGCCTCCTCCGTCCGGGGGGAGCGGCGCGGTCCGGCGGGCGGCCGAAACCCGGCGGCGGCCACGCCGGGCCCCCGGGCAGAATGGCCTCCCGTGTCCGGCGCCAACGACCCCTACGACCCCAAGCAGGTCGCCGCCCTGGCCCCTGAGGCCCTCGACGCGGCCGTCGCCGCGGCGCGGCGCGCGGTCGCGGGGGCCGGTGACCTGGAGGCGCTGGCCGCCGTCCGCCCGGCCCACCTCGGCGACCGCGCGCCGGTGCTGCTGGCCCGCCGGGAGCTCGGCGCGCTGCCCCCGGCCGCCCGGGCCGACGCAGGCAAGCGGGTCAACGCCGCCCGGGTCGCGGTCACCGAGGCCTTCGAGGCCCGCCGGGCGGAGCTGGCGGCCGAGCGGGACGCCCGGGTGCTGGCCGAGGAGCGGGTCGACGTCACCCTGCCGTGGGACCGCACGCCCCGCGGCGCGCGGCACCCGATCACCACGCTCATGGAGCGGATCGGGGACGTCTTCGTCGGGATGGGCTACGAGGTCGCCGAGGGCCCGGAGCTCGAGGCGGAGTGGCTGAACTTCGACGCGCTCAACATCGGCCGCGACCACCCGGCGCGCACGATGATGGACACCTTCTTCGTGGCGCCCGAGGACTCCGGCCTGGTGCTGCGCACGCACACCAGCCCGGTGCAGGCGCGCACCCTGCTGTCCCGCACGCCGCCGGTCTACGTCGTCGCGCCGGGCCGGACCTACCGCACCGACGAGCTCGACGCGACGCACACCCCGGTCTTCCACCAGGTCGAGGGCCTGGCCGTCGACCGCGGGCTGACCATGGCCCACCTGCGGGGCACCCTGGACCACCTGGCCCGGCAGCTGTTCGGCGCCGACGCCGTCACCCGCTGGCGGCCGTCGTACTTCCCCTTCACCGAGCCGTCGGCGGAGTTCGACGTGTGGTTCCCCGAGCACCGCGACGGCCCGCGTTGGGTCGAGTGGGGCGGCTGCGGCATGGTCAACCCCCGGGTGCTGGTGGCCTGCGGCGTCGACCCGGCGGAGTTCTCCGGCTTCGCCTTCGGCATGGGCATCGAGCGCGCGGTGCAGTTCCGCTCCGCGGTCGCCGACATGCGCGACATGGTCGAGGGCGACGTCCGGTTCACGACGGCCTTCGGAGTGGAGCTGTAGATGCGGGTCCCCATCGGCTGGCTGGCCGAGCACGTCGACGTCCCCGCCGGCACGACCGTCGAGGACCTCGACGCCGCCTTCGTGCGCCTGGGCCTGGAGGTCGAGGAGGTGCACCGCCCGGCGGAGGTCACCGGCCCGCTCGTCGTCGGTCGGGTGCTGGGCATCGAGGAGCTGACCGGCTTCAAGAAGCCCATCCGGTACACGCAGGTCGACGTCGGTGAGCCGGAGCCGCGGGGCATCGTCTGCGGCGCGCAGAACTTCGCCGTGGGGGACGCCGTGGTGGTCGCGCTGCCCGGCGCGGTGCTGCCCGGCGGCTTCGCCATCGCCGCGCGGCGGACCTACGACCACGTCTCCGACGGGATGATCTGCTCGGCCCGCGAGCTCGGCGTCGGCGAGGACCACGCCGGCATCCTGGTGCTCGGGGACGGCGCCCCGGCCCCCGGCACCCCCGCCGGGCCGGTGGTGGGCCTGGACGACGTGGTCGTCGAGCTGGCGGTCACCCCCGACCGTGGCTACTGCCTGTCCCTGCGCGGCATCGCCCGCGAGATGGGCACCGGCCTGGGCGTGCCGTGGCGCGACCCGGGCGACCTGGCCGCCCCGGCCGGGTCGGGGGAGCCGGCCTGGCCGGTCGCCGTGGAGGACGCCGGCCGCTGCGACCGGTTCTCGATGGTCGCGCTGGAGGGCCTGGACCCCACCGCACCCAGCCCCTGGTGGATGCGCCGGCGGCTGGCCCAGTCCGGCGTCCGCAGCATCTCGCTGGCCGTCGACGTCACCAACTACGTGATGCTCGAGCTCGGCCAGCCGATGCACGCCTTCGACCGCGACCGGGTGCGCGGGCCGATCGTCGTCCGCCGGGCCCGGGAGGGGGAGCGGCTGACCACGCTGGACGGCGTGGACCGCGCGCTGGCCTCGGACGACCTGCTGATCACCGACGACTCCGGGCCGATCGGGCTGGCCGCGGTCATGGGCGGGGCATCGACCGAGATCGGCGCCGGGACGTCGGCGGTGCTGCTGGAGGCCGCGCACTGGGAGCCGACCGGCGTGGCCCGCACCGCCCGCCGGCACCGGCTGCCCAGCGAGGCGGCCAAGCGCTTCGAGCGCGGCGTCGACCCGGAGATGACGACGGCGGCGCTGGCCCGCGCCGCCGCGCTGCTGGCCGAGTACGGCGGCGCCCGCGTCGTCGGCGCGCTGGTCGACGTCGACACCCGCGGTCCGCGGCCGGCCATCGCGCTGGACCCCGCGCTGCCCGGCCGCGTCGCCGGCGTCCCCTACCCCGCCGGGCAGGTCACCGCGCTGCTGGGCGCGGTCGGCTGCGCGGTCGACGGCGACGGCCCGCTCCGGGTCACCCCGCCGTCGTGGCGCCCGGACCTCACCGACCCCGCCGACCTGGTCGAGGAGGTCGTCCGCCTCGCCGGCTACGACGACGTCCCCTCCGTGCTGCCCACCGCCCCGCCCGGCCGCGGCCTGACCGACCGGCAGCGCCGGCGGCGCGCCGTCGGCCGGGCGCTGGCCGAGGCCGGCCACGTGGAGGCGCCGTCGTTCCCGTTCGTCGGGACGGCGGCCCTCGACGCGCTCGGCCTGCCCGGCGACGACCCGCGCCGGCAGGTCGTGCTGGTGCGCAACCCGCTGTCGGAGGAGGAGCCGGCGCTGCGCACCACGCTGCTGCCCGGCCTGCTCGCCGCGCTGGCCCGCAACCTCTCCCGCGGGCTGCGCGACGTCGCGCTGTTCGAGCACGGCGCGGTCTTCCCGGGCGGGGAGCGCCCGCCGGCGCCGCTGCCCGGCGTCGACCGGCGGCCGGACGACGCGACCCTGGCCGCGCTGCTCGGCGCGGTGCCGGAGCAGCCGTGGCACGTCGCCGTCGCGCTGGCCGGGCACCGCGAGCCGCGCGGCTGGTGGGGCCCGGGCCGCCCGGCCGGCTGGGCCGACGCCGTGCAGGCCGCCCGCCGGGTGGCCGAGGCCGCCGGGGTGGAGCTCACCGTGCGGGCGGGGGTGCGGGCGCCGTGGCACCCGGGCCGCTGCGCCGAGATGGTCGCCGGCGGGCGCGTCGTGGGGCACGCCGGCGAGCTGCACCCGCGGGTGTGCGCCGCGCTGGACCTGCCGGCGCGCACCGCGGCGATGGAGCTGGACGTCGACGCGCTGCCGCCCACGGCCGTACCGGTCGGGCCGCGCCTGTCGGCCTTCCCGCCGGTCTTCGTCGACCTCGCCTTCGTCCTCGCGGAGGACGTGCCGGCCGCGGACGTCGAGGCGTCGATCCGCGAGGCCGGCGGCGACCTGCTGGAGTCGGTGCGGCTGTTCGACGTCTACACCGGACCGCAGGCCGGCGAGGGCCGCCGGTCGCTGGCGTACTCGCTGACCCTGCGCGCCCCGGACCGGACGCTGTCCGGCGAGGAGGCCGCCGAGCTGCGGCAGCGGGTGGTCGCCCACGTCCGGCAGGCGAGGGGGGCCGAGCTCCGTGGCTGACCTGTCGGGTTCCGTCGCGCTGGTCACCGGTGCCTCGAGCGGCATCGGGCGGCACCTGGTGCAGGGGCTGGCCGAGCGCGGCGCCGCGGTGGCCGGCCTCGCCCGGAACGGCGAGCGGCTGGCGGCCGCCGTGCAGGAGGTCGCTGCGGCCACCGGCGCGCGCACGCTGGCCGTGCCGGCCGACGTCACCGACCGGGCCGCGGTCGAGGAGGCCGTCACCCGGGTGCGCGAGGAGCTGGGCCCGGTCGACCTGCTGGTCAACAACGCCGGCCTGATCGACGCCGCCGAGGAGCCGCTGTGGGAGGCCGACCCCGACCAGTGGTGGTCGGTGGTGGAGAGCCACGTCCGCGGCGCCTTCCTGCTCAGCCGCGCCGTCGTGCCGTGGATGGTGCTGCGCAACCGCGGCCGGGTGGTCTCCCTGGCCAGCGGGATGGGCCTGCGCGCCCGCCCGGAGTACTCGGCCTACTCGGTGGCCAAGACCGGCCTCGTCCGGCTGACCGAGGCCCTCGCCGGGGCGCTGGAGGGCCTGGACGTGCGGGCCTTCGACGTCGCCCCGGGCGTCGTGGACACCCCGATGACCCGGGCCATGCCGATGTGGCGCGGCCACACCGACTGGACGCCGCCGGAGCTGGTCGTGGAGCTGGTCGCCGCGATCGCCGCCGGGGAGCTCGACCACTGGTCGGGCCGGTTCCTGCGCGCCGGTGCCGACGACCCCGCCGTGCTGCGGGCCACCACCCCTGACGGCGACGCCCGGCAGCTGCGCCTGCGGCCCCACGGTGACGGCGACCCGCTGGGCTGACCGGGCCCGTCAGAACACCGTGGCCAGTGCCCGCGGGGCGATGTCGACGGCCACCGGGGTGCCGGGTTCCAGCTCGACCAGCTCGCCGTCCAGCTGCAGCGGCATGGGGCTCAGCGGCGTGAACCCGTAGTGGGTGGTGCTCGGCTGCGGGCCGAGGCCGCGGGTCACCGCCCGGAGCAGCGTGCCCAGCACCCGGAGCCGGCCGCTGCGCTGCTGGGTGACCACCTCGAACCGGCCGTCGTCGGGGCGGCCGCCCTCGCTGAGCGTGGCGTACTTGGCCATCCGGTCGATGTTGGCGAACACCAGGCTGTCGACGGTGCGCCGGCGGCCGTCCTCCAGCCGGATCGGGAACGGCCGGAAGCGGGCGAAGGACCGCACCGTGGTGACGATCTCCCGCCACGACCCCTTGCCGCCCTGCTCCAGGTCGACCGCGACGACGGGGGTGAGGCCCACGCCGATGTAGGAGTGCGCGTACCGGGTGCGCGCGGTGTCCCCGCTGCCGACGGTCAGCCGGAGCAGGTCGATCCGCCGGACGTCGCCGGCCACGACCGCGTCGGCCAGCGGCCGCTCGCGCGTCGTCCGGCGGTGGTCGTTGGCGTTGCCGGCCGCGTGCACCGCGCACACGGCCCCGGTCTCCCCGGCCTGCACGACGCCGTCGACCAGCTCGTTGTAGCCGCCGTCGCCGCTCACCGAGACCAGCAGCGGGCGCCCGGTGGCGGCGGCCTCCCGCGCCAGGTCGCGGGCGTGCCCCGCGTACCGGGTGGGGCGCAGCTCGACCGGCACGGCAGGCAGCCGCCGGGTGAGCTCGGCGTGCAGCTCCTCCGCGGCACGCGGCGCGTCGCCGGTGCTGTGCGGGTTGAAGACGATGACGATCCGGTCGTACGGGCTCACGGGCCCCGTCATGCCCGCGGGCCGCCCGGCGCACGCCCGTCCGTGCCGGACGTCACCGCCGGGGCGTCCCGGCCGGACACGCGTAGATTGCGCGCGACAGACCGGCGGGGCGCGCGGCACGCGCCGGCCCGGGGGCGTGGAGGCGATGGACGACCAGCCGGGACCGGCGGTCCCCGACCGGACGGAGCTGGCGCTGCTCCGGGCCGCCGTGGAGGGCGGCCTGGACGGCATGGTCGTGGTGTCCGCCGACGGCCGGATCGTCACCTCCAACCGGAGGTTCGCCGAGATCTGGCCCATCCCGGCCGAGGTCGTGGCGTCCGGCTCCGACGAGGCGGCCCTGGCGTCGGTGCTGGACAAGCTGGTCGACCCGGACGCCTTCCTCGTCCGGGTGCACGAGCTGTACGGCACCGCCTCCGGCGCGGCCCGCGACGAGCTGCTGCTGCGCGACGGCCGGGTGCTGGACCGCTACGGGGCCGCGCTCCGCGACGCGCGCGGCGACTACATCGGCTGGGCCTGGTACTTCCGCGACGTCACCCTGGAGCGGGCCGCGGTGGTGGACGCCGGGCGGCTCGGTGCGCTCATCGCGGTGGCCCAGCGGCTGGCCGACGCCCGGTCCGAGGAGGACGTGCTCGGCGTGGTCTCCGGCGACGGCGCCTCGGTGCTCGGCGCCGCGGGTGCGGTGCTGTGCCTGGCCGAGCCGGGGGCGGCGCGGGTGCGCACGCTGGCGACCGGCTTCTTCGACGAGGGCCTGCGCGCCGAGGTCGCCGAGCTCCCCGCCGACGCCCCGCTGCCCGTCGTCCGGGTCGCCACGACCGGGGAGGCGGTCTTCCTGGCCGACCGGGACGAGGCCCTCGCCCGCTTCCCCGGGGCCCGCGACAGCTACGTCCGGGCCCGCGCCGAGGGTGCGGGCGTGGTGCCGCTCACCTCCCACGGCCGGACGACCGGCTCCCTCGGCGTGGTGTTCACCGGCCGGCACCCGTGGCGCACGGCCGACCGCGCGCTGCTCCAGGCGCTCGCCGCGCTGACCGCCCAGGCGCTGGACCGGCTGCGCGCCCAGGCGGCCGAGCAGGAGGCGACGCGGGAGGTGCGCCGGCTCGGCGAGGCGCTGCAGCACAGCCTGCTGACCCCGCTGCCGTCCTCGCCGCTGCTGCAGCTCGCCGCGCGCTACCGGCCGGCCGCCCGCGCCGCGCGGGTCGGCGGGGACTGGTACGACGCGTTCCCCGGCGCCGACGGGTGCACCACCCTGGTCGTCGGCGACGTGGCCGGCCACGACCGGGCGGCGGCGGTGGCCATGGCGCAGGTCCGCAACGTGCTGCGCGGCGTCAGCGTCACCGTGGACGGCGGACCCGCCCGGGTGCTGGCCGCCCTCGACCGCGCCCTGCGCCGGCTGGACATCGACACCCTGGCCACCGCGGTGCTGTGCCAGGCCTCGGCCGCCCCGGACGACCCGCGGCCCCGGGCGGTCCGGCTGCGCTGGTCCAACGCCGGGCACCCGCCGCCGCTGCTCGTGCACCCCGACGGCACGGCGGAGTTCCTCGCCCGCGTGCCGGAGCTCCTGCTGGGCGTGGCACCCGACCGGGCCCGGACCGACCACGAGGTCACCCTGGCCCCCGGGGCGACCGTCGTCCTCTACACCGACGGCCTGGTCGAGCGCCGCGACCAGGACCTGGACGCCGGCAGCGCCCGGCTGCGGGCGGTCGCCGGGGAGCTGGGCGGGCTGGCACCGGACCGGCTGTGCGACGCCCTGCTGGACCGCCTGGCCGCCGGCTCGGAGGACGACGTCGCGCTGCTGGTCGTGCGGGTCGCGGACTGACCGGCCGGCCGGCCGGTCATGCGGGCGGTGCCGTGCCCGCCGGGCACGGGTCGTACAGCCGGCGCGTCCCGATCTCCTCCTCGGGCACCGTCTCGACCGGGGTGGTGAACCGGCAGCCGAAGGCGGGGTCGGCGACGGCGCTGGGGCTCAGCACGTCCTCGCCGGCCGGCCGCAGCTCCGCACTCCCGGCCTCCCGGGACTCCACCCAGCGCACGAGGTCGGTGAAGGTGGTGGCGTACTCCTCCGGGGTGAACTCGCAGTGCCCCGCGCTCCGGACGGTGCGCTGCACCAGCAGGTCCCCGGTGCCGAGGTCGGCGGCCTCGGCGGCGTAGACCTGCTGGTGCTCGAAGGGCACGAACAGGTCACCGAGGGTGTGCACGGACAGCACGGGGACCTCGAAGGCCGCCGTCAGGTCGGGGACGTACGCGTCCGGCCCGGTGCGCCGGGCCCCCGGTGCCGCGGCCACCCGTTCCACGGCCTCGTTGAGCGTCGTGCCGTCCGGGAAGGTGTAGCTCGTCGGGTAGCGGGTGCCGACGTTCTCGGCGAGCCAGCCCGGCGTGACGCCGGAGAGCGAGCCCGTCGGGTCGTCGGCGAAGCGGGCCAGCTGGAAGTCCAGGCCCTCCCAGTACGTGAAGGCCGCCTCGTCGCCCGGCCGCGGCCCGCCGGTGAGGTCGATGACCACGTCGCGCAGCACCTCGCCCCGCTCGGTGAGCGGGGGGTTGTCGCCGACCGGCTCGTCCGGCAGGCCGAGACGCTCCTTGATCAGCGGGATGACCGCGTCGACGTAGTCCTCGGGGATGGGGAACCCGTCGACCTCGGCCAGCGCCTGGGCCACCAGGTTGTAGTCCAGCCGGATGTCGAACTGCTCGACGTCGCCCATCACGCCGCACATGGGCGCCGCGCCGCTCCAGGGCACCTGCTGGCGCTCGAGCAGCTCGCCGATGACGTGCCCGCCCATCGACACCCCCTGCAGGTAGCGGCGCGACGCCGGGGCGACGAGGTCGTCGAACAGCCGCGCCAGCCGCTCGGTCGACACGGCACCGGCGGGGACGTCGTAGCGGTTGGCGCTGTAGGACGACGCGGCCCAGGCGTACCCGGCGTCGACGTAGGTCTCCCTGAGGTCGCCCGCCGGGTCGCTGACGTAGAGGACCGGACCGGTGCCCCGGTACCCGTGCTCCCAGAAGACCACCTCGCCGTTCCACCCGGCCAGCGGCACCTCGATCCGGTAGGCCGCGCCGGAGTCGACGCCGGTCAGCACGCGGGTGCGGGGGGCGCCCTGCTCGTCCAGCAGCGGGGTGAACGGCTCCCCGCGCTCCCCGGTGGCCGGGTCGTGGTCGAAGGCCGGGTCGGCGACCTCCCAGTCGATGTCCGAGGCCGGTACCGCCGGCACCGCCGGCTGGAGCTGGGGCGGCTGGTGCCCCGGGTACCCGGCCCCCGGTGCCCCCGGGCCGGCGCCGGCGCCCGGGGGGCCGGCGGTGGCCACGCCGGTCGTGGTGAGGGCGAGGGCGACCGCGGTGGTGGCGGTCGCGGCGGCCCAGCGGCGCTGTCGGCGGGTGGTGCCCATGCGTGGTCTCCCCGGGGAAGTGGCGGACGGCACAGCACCCCCACCCTGCCCCCCGGGGGGCCGGCCGGCGCGCTGGCCGGCGGACCGGCCGCCGCCCGGGCCTGAACGGTCATGCACGGACGTGTATGGTCATGCACCGTGAACGGTCAACGGACGTGGACGGTCGGGGTCACCGGCGCCACCGGGTACGCCGGGGGTGAGGTGTGCCGGCTGCTGGCCGGGCATCCGGCCCTGCGGCTGACCGGGGTGCACGCGGGGTCGAGTGCGGGGCGGCGGCTGGGGGAGCTGCAGCCGCACCTGCTGCCCTTCGCCGACCTCGAGGTGCTACCCAGCAGCGCGGCGGACCTGGCCGGCTACGACGTCGTCGTCCTCGCGCTGCCGCACGGGGAGTCGGCCGCCGTCGCCGCGCAGCTGCCCGACGACACCCTCGTCATCGACTGCGGCGCCGACCACCGGCTCGAGGACCCCGCGGCCTGGGCGCGCTGGTACGGGTCCGAGCACGCGGGAGTGTGGCCCTACGGCCTGCCGGAGCTGCCCGGCCAGCGCGAGCGGCTCGCCGGCGCGCGGCGGATCGCCGTCCCCGGCTGCTACCCGACGTCGGTCACCCTCGCCCTGGCACCCGCACTGGCCGCCGGGCTGGTCGCACCCGACGTCGTCGTGGTCGCCGCCAGCGGCACCTCCGGCGCGGGCAAGGCCGCCAGGCCGCACCTTCTCGGCAGCGAGGTGATGGGCTCGGTCAGCGCCTACGGCGTCGGCGGGGTGCACCGGCACACGCCCGAGATGGTGCAGAACCTCTCCCGCGCGGCCGGCCGCGACGTCACCGTCAGCTTCACGCCGACCCTGGTCCCCATGAGCCGGGGCATCCTCGCCACCTGCTCCGCGCCGCTGCGGCCCGGCGTCGACGGCGAAGCCGCACGCGCCGTCTACGGGAAGGCCTACGCCGACGAGCCGTTCGTCCACCTGCTGCCCGAGGGCCAGTGGCCCACGACGGGACAAGTGCTCGGCGCCAACACCGTCGCGCTGCAGGTCGCCGTCGACCCCGACGCCGGCCGGCTCGTGGTCGTCGCCGCCGTCGACAACCTCACCAAGGGCACCGGCGGGGCGGCCGTCCAGTGCGCCAACCTGGCCCTGGGCCTGCCCGAGACCATCGGCCTGCCGCTCGTCGGGGTCGCACCGTGAGCGTCACCGCACCGCAGGGCTTCCGGGCCGCCGGCGTCGCGGCCGGCCTGAAGAGCTCCGGCGCCCCCGACGTCGCGCTGGTCGTCAACGACGGCCCGGACGACGCCGCGGCGGCCGTCTTCACCACCAACCGCTTCCCGGCCGCGCCGGTGCAGTGGACCCGCCAGGTGGTGTCCACCGGCCGGGTGCGGGCCGTGGTGCTCAACTCCGGCGGGGCCAACGCCTGTACCGGCGCCGAGGGCTTCCAGGACACCCACGCGACCGCCGAGCACGTGGCCGCCGCGCTCGGGCTGGGCGCGGTCGACGTCGCCGTGTGCTCCACCGGGCTGATCGGCGTCCGGCTGCCCATGGACCGCCTCACCGCCGGCGTCACGGCGGCGGTGGCGGGGTTGTCCGAGGACGGCGGGCCGCACGCCGCCCGGGCGATCATGACCACCGACAGCGTCCCGAAGACCACCGTCGTGGCGCGCGACGGCTGGACGGTCGGCGGCATGGCCAAGGGCGCCGGCATGCTCGCGCCCAGCCTGGCCACCATGCTCGTCGTCCTGACCACCGACGCCGTGGTCGACGCCGCGACCCTGCAGGCCGCGCTGGAGCGGGCCACCGCGGTCAGCGTCGAGCGGGTGGACTCCGACGGCTGCCTGTCCACCAACGACACCGTGGTCGTCCTGGCCAACGGCGCCGCCGGGGTGACGCCGGGCGCCGAGGAGGTCGCCGAGGCGCTGACCGCGGCGTGCACCGACCTGGCGATGCAGCTGCTGTCCGACGCCGAGGGCTCGACCAAGGACATCGCGATCACCGTGCGGGGCGCCGCCAGCGTCGAGGACGCGCTCACCGCCGGCCGCGCCTGCGCCCGCAACAACCTGCTCAAGACGGCGCTGTTCGGCAACGACCCGAACTGGGGCCGGGTGCTGGCCGCGATCGGCACCACCGACGCCGCCTTCGAGCCCGGCCGGGTCGACGTGACCATCAACGGGGTCACCGTGTGCCGGGGCGGGGCGATCGGCGACCCGCGGGAGGGCGTCGACCTCACCGGCCGGGCGGTCACCATCGACGTGGACCTGGGCGCGGGCACCGAGCAGGCCACCATCTGGACCAACGACCTGTCGATCGCCTACGTGCACGAGAACTCGGCGTACTCCACGTGAGCACCCCCCAGGACCCGAGCCCGCCGGACGTGCGGGTCGACGAGACCCCGCCCGAGGTGCCCGCCGTCCGCCGGCGGATCGGCAGCACCCGGGTCATGCGCACCCACGACCCGGAGGGCGACGCCCGCAAGGTCGCCGTCCTCACCGGCGCGCTGCCGTGGCTCAAGGAGTTCCACGGCAACGTCGTGGTGGTCAAGTACGGCGGCCACGCGATGGTCGACGAGGAGTGCCGGCGGGCGTTCGCCGAGGACATGGTGTTCCTGCGGACCTGCGGCATCCTCCCGGTCGTCGTGCACGGCGGCGGCCCGCAGATCAGCGAGATGCTCGGCCGCCTCGGCATCCCCAGCGAGTTCCGCGGGGGCCTGCGGGTGACCACCGAGGAGACCGTCGAGGTGGTCCGCATGGTGCTCACCGGCCGGGTCGGGCCGGACATCGTGGGGCTGGTCAACCAGCACGACCCGATGGCCGTGCACCTCTCCGGCGAGGACGGCGGCCTGCTCACCGCGCGGCGCACCACCGCGGTGGTGGACGGCGAGGAGGTCGACGTCGGCCTGGTCGGCGACGTGATCGCGGTCGACCCCACCCCGGTGCGGGCGCTGCTGGACGCCGGGCACATCCCGGTCATCGCCAGCGTCGCCCCGGACGCCGACGGCGTGGTGCACAACGTCAACGCCGACACCGCGGCCGCGGCGGTCGCCGTCGCGCTCGGCGCGGTCAAGCTCGTCGTCCTCACCGACGTCGAGGGCCTCTACGCCGACTGGCCGGACCGCGACTCGCTGGTGCAGCAGATCGACGCCGCCGAGCTCGCCGACATCCTGCCCGGCCTGGACTCGGGGATGGTCCCGAAGATGGCCGCCTGCCTGCGGGCGGTCGAGGGCGGGGTGCGGCGGGCCACCGTCGTCGACGGCCGCACCCCGCACGCCCTGCTGCTGGAGATGTTCACCACCGAGGGCACCGGGACCATGGTGGTCCCGGCCCTACCTGGAGCACAGCCGACGACCGGGGAGGAGCCGGCATGACCCGCACGGAGGAGCTGTCGGCCCGCTGGTCGGCGGTGATGATGGGCAACTACCGCACCCCGCCGGTGGCGCTGGCCCGCGGGGCGGGCGCCACCGTGTGGGACGT
>NZ_FZOO01000018.1 GCF_900188375.1 Geodermatophilus pulveris
GCGTCCGCTCTTTGAGAACTCAACAGCGTGCCGAAAGTCAGTGCCAAGTATTTGACCCCTTTGTGGGTTCCTTTGGTTGATTGATCGAGAGCGTCCAGTTCTCGGTTCTCGGCCGGGGTGTCGAACATCTACGGAGAGTTTGATCCTGGCTCAGGACGAACGCTGGCGGCGTGCTTAACACATGCAAGTCGAACGGTGATCCTGCTTCGGTGGGTGATCAGTGGCGAACGGGTGAGTAACACGTGGGTAACCTGCCCCCGGCTCTGGGATAACTCCAAGAAATTGGGGCTAATACCGGATGTGACCGCTGGCCGCATGGTCTGGTGGTGGAAAGGGTTTCCGGCTGGGGATGGGCCCGCGGCCTATCAGCTTGTTGGTGGGGTAGTGGCCTACCAAGGCGACGACGGGTAGCCGGCCTGAGAGGGTGACCGGCCACACTGGGACTGAGACACGGCCCAGACTCCTACGGGAGGCAGCAGTGGGGAATATTGCGCAATGGGCGGAAGCCTGACGCAGCGACGCCGCGTGGGGGATGACGGCCTTCGGGTTGTAAACCTCTTTCAGCAGGGACGAAGCGCAAGTGACGGTACCTGCAGAAGAAGCACCGGCCAACTACGTGCCAGCAGCCGCGGTAATACGTAGGGTGCAAGCGTTGTCCGGAATTATTGGGCGTAAAGAGCTCGTAGGCGGTCTGTCGCGTCGGCTGTGAAAACCCGGAGCTCAACTCCGGGCCTGCAGTCGATACGGGCAGACTCGAGTGTTGCAGGGGAGACTGGAATTCCTGGTGTAGCGGTGAAATGCGCAGATATCAGGAGGAACACCGGTGGCGAAGGCGGGTCTCTGGGCAGCAACTGACGCTGAGGAGCGAAAGCGTGGGGAGCGAACAGGATTAGATACCCTGGTAGTCCACGCCGTAAACGTTGGGCGCTAGGTGTGGGGGCCATTCCACGGTCTCCGTGCCGCAGCTAACGCATTAAGCGCCCCGCCTGGGGAGTACGGCCGCAAGGCTAAAACTCAAAGGAATTGACGGGGGCCCGCACAAGCGGCGGAGCATGTTGCTTAATTCGATGCAACGCGAAGAACCTTACCTAGGCTTGACATGCACGGAAATCTCGCAGAGATGCGGGGTCCGTAAGGGCCGTGCACAGGTGGTGCATGGTTGTCGTCAGCTCGTGTCGTGAGATGTTGGGTTAAGTCCCGCAACGAGCGCAACCCTCGTTCCATGTTGCCAGCACGTGATGGTGGGGACTCATGGGAGACTGCCGGGGTCAACTCGGAGGAAGGTGGGGATGACGTCAAATCATCATGCCCCTTATGTCTAGGGCTGCAAACATGCTACAATGGCCGGTACAAAGGGCTGCGATACCGCGAGGTGGAGCGAATCCCAAAAAGCCGGTCTCAGTTCGGATTGGGGTCTGCAACTCGACCCCATGAAGTTGGAGTCGCTAGTAATCGCAGATCAGCAACGCTGCGGTGAATACGTTCCCGGGCCTTGTACACACCGCCCGTCACGTCACGAAAGTCGGTAACGCCCGAAGCCGGTGGCCCAACCCTTGTGGAGGGAGCCGTCGAAGGCGGGATCGGCGATTGGGACGAAGTCGTAACAAGGTAGCCGTACCGGAAGGTGCGGCTGGATCACCTCCTTTCTAAGGAGCATCTCGCCTGCCGGCCCTGCGGGGTGGGTGGGTGCAGAGCCGCGCCCGGGTCTGGATCCGGTGCCCGTCAGGGGTGCCGGGCCGCGTGTCCGGGGTGGTGCTCGAGGGTGGAACGCTGACCAGTTCGGTCGCCGGCTGTGGCCGGCCCCCAGTACGACCCGCCCCCCTGTCCGGGGGTGGGTGTGGAGCGGGGTCGGGTGCGGGTGGGTGGTCGTAGGCACGCTGTTGGGTCCTGAGGGAGCGGACTCCCGTCCCGGACGGGTCGCCTGCGCGTGTGCGTGGGTGGTCGTCGGGGGTGGGGTCGGTGGTCCTCGTGTCGGGGCCGTCCGGGTCCTCGTACCGCCTGCCGGTCCGGTGTGTTCGTGTTGGTTGCGGGCACTCCGGGTGGGGTGGGGTCTGGCGGGGGCGGGTCGGGTGGTGGCCGGTCGTTCGTTGAGAACTGCACAGTGGACGCGAGCATCTTTATCTGGTTTGTAGGTGCCCCGCGCGTCATCGGCCGGTTCGTGTGCGGCGCATCTTCGGGTGTGTCGGGCGCGGTGCCGGTGGGTGGGTGTGGGGTGTGTTGTGGTTTGTGTGGCCAAGTTGTTGAGGGCACACGGTGGATGCCTGGGCACCAGGAGCCGATGAAGGACGTAGGAGGCTGCGATAAGCCTCGGGGAGCTGCCAACCGAGCGTTGATCCGAGGATGTCCGAATGGGGGAACCCCGCACCAGTCATGTGGTGTGACCCGCGCCTGAACACATAGGGCGTGTGGAGGGAACGTGGGGAAGTGAAACATCTCAGTACCCACAGGAGAAGAAAACAACCGTGATTCCGTGAGTAGTGGCGAGCGAAAGCGGATGAGGCTAAACCGTTTCCATGTGATACCCGGCAGGGGTTGTGGGAGCGGGGTCGTGGGACCGTCCGTGCGTATCTGCCGGTACGTGAGGGAGTGAGAAAGTGCGGTCGTTAGCAGAAGGCCTCTGGAAGGGGTCGCCGTAGAGGGTGAGAGCCCCGTATGCGAAAACGCCGTGCCTCCCTGTGACGTGTTCCCGAGTAGCACCGAGCCCGTGGAATTCGGTGTGAATCTGGCGGGACCACCCGCTAAGCCTGAATACTCCCTGGTGACCGATAGCGGACGAGTACCGTGAGGGAAAGGTGAAAAGTACCCCGGGAGGGGAGTGAAACAGTACCTGAAACCGTGTGCCTACAAGCCGTGAGAGCCGTGAAGCCATCCTTCGTGGGTGGGCGGTGATTGCGTGCCTTTTGAAGAATGAGCCTGCGAGTTAGCGGTGCGTGGCGAGGTTAACCCGTGGGGGGTAGCCGTAGCGAAAGCGAGTCCGAACAGGGCGCCCAAATTGAGTCGCGTGCTCTAGACCCGAAGCCGAGTGATCTACCCATGGCCAGGTTGAAGCGCGGGTAAGACCGCGTGGAGGACCGAACCCACCAGGGTTGAAAACCTGGGGGATGAGCTGTGGGTAGGGGTGAAAGGCCAATCAAACTCGGTGATAGCTGGTTCTCCCCGAAATGCATTTAGGTGCAGCGTCGCGTGTTTCTTGCCGGAGGTAGAGCACTGGATGGCCGATGGGCCCCACAAGGTTACTGACGTCAACCAAACTCCGAATGCCGGTAAGTGAGAGCGTGGCAGTGAGACTGCGGGCGATAAGGTTCGTAGTCGAGAGGGAAACAGCCCAGATCATCGGCTAAGGCCCCTAAGCGTGTGCTAAGTGGAAAAGGATGTGGGATCGCAGAGACAACCAGGAGGTTGGCTTAGAAGCAGCCACCCTTGAAAGAGTGCGTAATAGCTCACTGGTCAAGTGGTTCCGCGCCGACAATGTAGCGGGGCTCAAGCACACCGCCGAAGCCGTGGCACTCCACCGGAAGCCCGCCGGCAGACTGCGTGTCTGTCGGCCAGGTGGTGGGGTGGGTAGGGGAGCGTCGTGTGGCGGGGGAAGCGGCGGAGTGATCCAGCCGTGGACGCCACGCGAGTGAGAATGCAGGCATGAGTAGCGAGAGGGGAGTGAGAACCTCCCCCGCCGGAAGACCAAGGGTTCCTGGGCCAGGCTAATCCGCCCAGGGTGAGTCGGGACCTAAGGCGAGGCCGACAGGCGTAGTCGATGGACAACGGGTTGATATTCCCGTACCCGCGAAGGAACGCCCATGCTGAACCCGCCGATGCTGACCACCCGAACCGTCGGGGCTCTTCGGAGCGCCGCCGGGGAGCGTGGGACCCGGAGTGGTAGTAGGCAAGCGATGGGGTGACGCAGGAAGGTAGTCCCGCCGGTGAGTGGTGGTACCGGTGCAAGGGTGTGGCCCGTTCCGTAGGCAAATCCGCGGAACATGCAGGGTGAGGCCTGACGCATAGCCGGTTGCGGTGAATGGGATGATCCTATGCTGCCGAGAAAAGCCTCTAGCGAGTTCCGAGCGGCCCGTACCCCAAACCAACTCAGGTGGTCAGGTAGAGAATACCGAGGCGATCGAGCGAACTGTGGTTAAGGAACTCGGCAAAATGCCCCCGTAACTTCGGGAGAAGGGGGGCCCTCGCCCGTCAGCCGCCTCGCGCGGGGCAGCGGGAGGGGGTCGCAGAGACCAGTGAGAAGCGACTGTTTACTAAAAACACAGGTCCGTGCGAAGTCGTAAGACGATGTATACGGACTGACGCCTGCCCGGTGCTGGAACGTTAAGGGGACGGGTCAGTGCACGCATCGCGTGTGCGAAGCTCAGAACTCAAGCGCCAGTAAACGGCGGTGGTAACTATAACCATCCTAAGGTAGCGAAATTCCTTGTCGGGTAAGTTCCGACCTGCACGAATGGCGTAACGACTTCTCAGCTGTCTCAACCACAGGCTCGGCGAAATTGCACTACGAGTAAAGATGCTCGTTACGCGCGGCAGGACGGAAAGACCCCGGGACCTTCACTACAGCTTGATATTGGTGTTCGGTTCGGCTTGTGTAGGATAGGTGGGAGACTGGGAAGCCGGCACGCCAGTGCCGGTGGAGTCGCCGTTGAAATACCACTCTGGTCGAATTGGATGTCTAACCTGGGTCCGTGATCCGGATCAGGAACAGTGTCAGGTGGGTAGTTTAACTGGGGCGGTTGCCTCCCAAAGGGTAACGGAGGCGCCCAAAGGTTCCCTCAGCCTGGTTGGCAATCAGGTGTCGAGTGCAAGTGCACAAGGGAGCTTGACTGTGAGACCGACGGGTCGAGCAGGAGCGAAAGCTGGGACTAGTGACCCGGCACCGGCAGGTGGAAGCGGTGTCGCTCAACGGATAAAAGGTACCCCGGGGATAACAGGCTGATCTTCCCCAAGAGTCCATATCGACGGGATGGTTTGGCACCTCGATGTCGGCTCGTCGCATCCTGGGGCTGGAGTAGGTCCCAAGGGTTGGGCTGTTCGCCCATTAAAGCGGTACGCGAGCTGGGTTTAGAACGTCGTGAGACAGTTCGGTCCCTATCCGCCGCGCGCGTAAGAGACTTGCGAAGAGCTGTCCCTAGTACGAGAGGACCGGGACGGACGAACCTCTGGTGTGCCAGTTGTACCGCCAGGTGCACGGCTGGTTGGCTACGTTCGGCAGGGATAACCGCTGAAAGCATCTAAGCGGGAAGCTCGCTTCAAGATGAGGTCTCTCACCCAGTCAATGGGGTAAGGCCCCCGCTCAGACCAGCGGGTTGATAGGCCGGAAGTGGGAGCACCGCGAGGTGTGGAGCTGACCGGTACTAACAGGCCGAGGGCTTGACCACACGACCACACCACTCCCCAACAGCGGGGCCCGTGGTGCAGGCCGGAACACGAAGAAGTCACGCGTCCACTGTGCGGTTCTGAACGCACGACCCCCCACCCCCGATCCCGGGGGCGGGGCCGGGTCGATCGTTCACCGTGTTACGGCGGCCATGGCGAGAGGGAAACGCCCGGACCCATTCCGAACCCGGAAGCTAAGCCTCTCAGCGCCGATGGTACTGCCCCGGAGACGGGGTGGGAGAGTAGGACGCCGCCGGACGACCATTCCCG
>NZ_FZOO01000003.1 GCF_900188375.1 Geodermatophilus pulveris
GCCGGTGTCCAGACCACTGGCCCCCTCGGTGGCCGGCACCACGCGCAGGGGCAACTCACCCCCGGGGTGGCGCAGGGACACGTCGGGGTCGCCGGTCGCCGATGCACGCGCAGTCTCAGTCATCGGTAGGGACGCTACTGCTGTCGCGGGTGCCCGACCACGCGCGCTGACCCGGCGGGGCGGACCGGGTGCCCGGCCCGCCCCCCACCCGGTTCAGGGGTGGGTCATCGAGAGGACGTCGAGGGCCTCGTCGAGCTGCTGCTCGGTGAGCTTCCCCTGCTCGACGTAGCCGCGCTCCACCACCACCTGGCGGATCGTCTTCTGCTCGGCCAGCGACTGCTTGGCCACCTTGGCCGCCTCCTCGTACCCGATGTACTTGTTCAGCGGCGTCACGACCGACGGCGAGGACTCCGCGTAGGTCCGGCACCGGTCGACGTCGGCGACGATCCCGTCGACGCAGCGGTCGGCCAGGATCCGGCTGACGTTGGCCAGCAGCCGGACCGACTCGAGCACGTTGCGGGCCATCAGCGGCAGCGTCACGTTGAGCTCGAAGTTCCCGGTGGTGCCGGCGAAGGTGACCGCGGCGTCGTTGCCGATCACCTGGGCGGCGACCTGGATGGTCGCCTCCGGGATCACCGGGTTCACCTTGCCCGGCATGATCGAGCTGCCCGGCTGCAGGTCGGGCAGCTGGATCTCGGCCAGGCCGGTGCGCGGGCCCGAGCCCATCCAGCGCAGGTCGTTGGCGATCTTCACCAGGCCGACGGCGATCGTCCTGAGCTGGCCGGAGGCCTCCACGAGCCCGTCGCGCGAGCTCTGCGCCTCGAAGTGGTCGCGGGCCTCCGACAGCGGCAGGTCCAGCTCGGCGGCCAGCCGCTCGATGATCGCGGCGGCGAACCCGGGCGGCGTGTTGATGCCCGTGCCGACCGCGGTGCCGCCCAGCGGCAGCTCCCCGATCCGCGGCAGCGAGGCCTGCAGCCGCTCCACGCCGTAGCGCACCGCCGCGGCGTACCCGCCGAACTCCTGCCCCAGGGTGACCGGGGTGGCGTCCATGAGGTGGGTGCGCCCGCTCTTGACGACCTCGGCGAACTCCCCGGCCTTGCGCGACAGCGAGGCCTCCAGGTGCTGCAGCGCCGGGATCAGCGTGCGGACGATCGCCCGGGTCGCGGCGATGTGGATGGCCGACGGGAAGACGTCGTTGGACGACTGCGAGGCGTTGACGTGGTCGTTCGGGTGCACCGGCGAGCCCAGCGCCTCGGTGGCGAGGGTCGCGATCACCTCGTTGGTGTTCATGTTGCTCGACGTCCCCGAGCCGGTCTGGAAGACGTCGATGGGGAAGTGGTCGTCCCACTCGCCGCGGGCCACGGCCGCGGCGGCGGTGCCGATGGCGTCGGCGGTCTCCTGCGGCAGGACGCCGAGGGAGGCGTTCACCGCGGCGGCCGCGCCCTTGACGGCGGCCAGGGCGGCGATCAGCTCCCGCTCGATGGGCGTGCCGGAGATGGGGAAGTTCTCGACGGCGCGCTGCGTCTGCGCCCGCCACTTCGCCCAGGCGGGGACCCGGACCTCGCCCATGGAGTCGTGCTCGATGCGGAAGTCCGTGCCGTCCTGCGGGGCGGCCTGGTCCGCGAGGGGCGTGTTGTCAGGGGGCATCGCTGCGGCTCCCGGTGTGGTGGTCGGTGACAGTGCTCCGGACCAGGACCCTAGAGGCCCGCTTGACCCCGGCCAGCCGCCGCCCGGGGAGGCTCCGCGGACCACGCACGGCGGCCACCGGCTCGGCTACGGTCGCCGCGTGGAGCCCGACGCCGCCCCCGACCGGCCCGTCGTCCGCGCCTCGGACGCCGACCGCGAGGCCACCGTGAGCCGGCTGCAGCAGGCGGTCGCCCAGGGGCGGATCGACCTCACCGAGTTCGGCGAGCGGGTGGAGGCCGCCTACGTCGCGGGCACCCTCGACGACCTGGCCGCGCTCGTCGCCGACCTGCCGCCGGACGCCCCGGCGCCGCTGGAGATCGTCGGGTCGCGCGTCCCCGAGGAGGTGAGCAGCACGTTCGGGGACGTCGAGCTCGCCGGCCCGAACGCCCCGCACCGGGTGTCGACGGTGTTCGGCGACGTGCGGCTGGACCTGCGGGGCCTGCGCACCGACGCCGACCGCGTCGAGGTCACCCTGAGCGCGGTGTTCGGCGACATCGACGTGGTGGTCGCGGAGGGCGTGGACGCCGAGCTGCGCGGCCGGACCGTCTTCGGGGACCGCAAGACCGACCTCGCCGCAGTCCCGCGGCTGGCCGGCACGCCGCGGATCGTCGTCCACGCGCGCACCGTCTTCGGCGACCTGCGGCTGCGCAGCCTGGCGCCGGGGGAGTCGGCCAGCCGCTGGCGCGCGATGGTCGACCGCCTCGCGCAGCGGCACCTGCCCCCGCCGGTCAGCTGACCGCGTCGGGCCGGTCCAGGGGCGCGGCGGCGTAGGCGCGCAGCTTCTCCAGCGAGTGCAGGCTCTCGATCGAGCGGATGGTGCCCGAGCGCGAGCGCATGACCAGCGACTGGGTGGTGCACCCGCCGGCCCGGTACTGCACGCCGCGCAGCAGCTCGCCGTCGGTGATGCCGGTGGCCACGAAGAAGACGTCGCCGCGGACCAGGTCGTCGATGTGCAGCACCCGGTCGAGGTCGTGGCCGGCGTCGATGGCCTTCTGCCGCTCCTCGTCGTCCTTGGGCCACAGCCGGCCCTGCAGTGCACCGCCCATGCACTTGAGCGCGCAGGCGGTGATGATCCCCTCGGGCGTGCCGCCGATGCCCATGAGCATGTCGACGCCGGTGCCCTCGCGGGCCGCGGCGATCGCGCCGGCCACGTCGCCGTCGGTGATGAACTTGATCCGCGCGCCGGCCTCCCGCACCTCCTGCACCAGCTGTTCGTGGCGGGGCCGGTCGAGGATGCAGACGGTCACGTCGCCGGTCGAGCTGCGCTTGGCCCGGGCCACCCGGCGGATGTTCTCCCCGACCGGCGCGGTGATGTCGACGACGTCGGCGGCGGCCGGGCCGACGGCGATCTTCTCCATGTAGAAGACCGCCGAGGGGTCGTACATGGCCCCGCGGTCGGCCACGGCCATGACCGCGATGGCGTTGGGCATGCCCTTGGCCATCAGGGTGGTGCCGTCGACCGGGTCGACGGCGACGTCGCACTCGGGGCCCTGGCCGTCGCCGACCTGCTCGCCGTTGTAGAGCATCGGCGCCTGGTCCTTCTCGCCCTCGCCGATGACGACGACGCCGCGCATGCTCACCGTCCCGATGAGGGCGCGCATCGCGTCCACGGCGGCCCCGTCGCCGCCGTTCTTGTCCCCGCGGCCGACCCAGCGCCCGGCGGCCATGGCCCCGGCCTCGGTGACGCGGACCAGCTCGAGGGCCAGGTTGCGGTCCGGCCGGGGCCGGTCGGGCCGCAGACCGCTCCCGCCGTGGGTAGCGGAGCCTTCGGGCACGGGCAGGGACACGCGGACCTCCTGGAGGAGGACCCCGTCCCCCCACCCCGCACGAGCTGGGGCGGGGCCCGGGACGGGGCCGTGGGCGGCGGGGTGGGCGGTCAGTGCTGTCATCCTAGGGGGGTGAGCTCCGCCGGCCCGACCAGTCAGCCGCCCCCGCAGGCGCCCTCCCCGGCGGTCGAGCGGGCCAACCGGATGAGCGCGTCGAACATGCTGCGCTCGCTGGTCCCCCTGGTGGTGATCTGCCTGGCCCTGGTGGGCTGGATGACCTTCCAGCAGTCCGGGGTGGACACCGTCCGCGAGGTCGACCCGGCCAGCACCGTGCAGCTGGCCGCCGCCCGCGCGGACTACCCGGTGCCCGTCCCGGCCGACCTGCCGGAGGGCTACCGCCCGACCAGCGCGCGCACCGACGCCGGCGGCGTGCAGTCCGGTGACCCGGTCACCCTGGAGATCGGCTACCTCACCCCGTCGGCGGAGTACGCGGGCTTCGTCGTCAGCGACGACGCGCGGGCCGACGCTGTCGACGACGTCCTGGGCGGCGCGCAGCAGAGCGGCACCCTCGACCTCGGCGGCCAGTCCTGGACCCGGGGGACGACGGACCGCGGCGAGACGGTGCTGTCCCGCGCGGCCGACGGCGTCACGGTGCTGGTCACCGGCTCTGCGACCGAGGAGGAGCTGGCGACCCTCGCGGCGGCGGTGCGGCCCTACGCGGGCTGATCGCTACTCCGGCTGGTCACCCGGCGTCGCGGCGGCGAGCCGCTCACGGGCCCGGTCCAGCCAGTGCCGGCACAGCTCGGCCAGCTGCTCACCCCGCTCCCACAGGCCCAGGGACTCCTCGAGCGTGAGCCCGCCGGCCTCCAGCCGACGGACGACGTCGGCCAGCTCCTCGCGGGCCTGCTCGTAGGTGGTCGCCGGCTGGTCCTCCGGGGTCTGGCTCATGGCCGTGCATCCTCCCTGGCGACCCGCACCGGCAGCCGCCCGCCCGCCACCCGGACCGCCAGCCGCTCGCCGTCGGCCACCTCGCCGGGGTCGCGCACCAGGGACCCGTCGGCCCGCTGGACGACGGCGTAGCCGCGCTGCAGCGTCGCGGCGGGGGAGAGCGCGGCGACCCGGGCGCGGGCGTGCTCGAGGTCGCGCTCGGCGCCCTCCAGCCGGTGCACGAGGGTGCGCCGGGCGCGGCTGCGCAGCTGCTCGACGTCGTCGGCCCGGCCGTGCAGCAGCCGCTGCGGGTCGGTCAGGACCGGGCGGCTGCGCACCCCCTCCAGCCACCGCTCCTGCTGCTCCAGCCGGGCGGCGAGCAGGTGCCGGGCGCGGGCGCGCAGCCCGTCGACCAGCCGGCGCTGCTCGCCGATCTCGGGCACCACGCGGTGCGCGGCGTCGGTGGGGGTGGCGGCCCGGACGTCGGCGGCGTGGTCGACCAGCGTCGTGTCGGTCTCGTGCCCGACGGCGGTGACCACCGGGGTGCGGCAGGCGGCGATCGCGCGGACCAGTCCCTCGTCGGAGAAGGGCAGCAGGTCCTCGACCGAGCCTCCGCCGCGGGCGACCACGATGACCTCGACCTGCGGGTCGCGGTCCAGCCGCTGCAGGCCCTCGATCACTGAGGCGGCCGCGCTGGGGCCCTGCACCAGGCTGTGGTGGACGGCGAAGCGGACGGCCGGCCAGCGGCGGCGGGCGGTGACCAGGACGTCGCGCTCGGCGGCGCTGTCCCGCCCGGTGACCACGCCGACGACGGCCGGGGCGAAGGGCAGCGGGCGCTTGCGGGCGGCGTCGAAGAGGCCCTCGGCGGCCAGCAGCCGGCGGATCCGCTCGATGCGGGCCAGCAGCTCGCCGAGGCCGACCGCGCGGATCTCGGTGGCCCGCAGCGAGAACGACCCGCGGGCGACGTAGTAGTCCGGCCGGGCCCGCACGACCACCCGGGCGCCCTCGGCGAGCTCCAGCCCGGGGCGGTCGGCGACGTCCCGGGCGCAGGTGACCGGCACCGACAGGTCGGCGGCCGGGTCGCGCAGGGTGAGGAACACCGTCGCCGCCCCGCGGCGGGACAGCTGGGCGACCTGACCCTCCACCCAGACCTCGCCCAGCCGGCCGATCCACTCGGCGACCTTGCGAGCCACCGTGCGCACCGGCCAGGGGGCGTCCGGGGTGGAGGGCGCGGTCACGTCCCGAGCGTGTCAGACGGCACCGACGGCGCCCGCGGGGAGGCGGGCGGCCCCGTCCCGGGTCCCGCCCCGAGCGTGCGAGGGGTGGGGAGGACGGGGTCCTCTCTCAGGCGCCGCGCGGGGCCAGCGGGCTGGACTCGGCCGCCTGGCGCTCCAGCTTCTCCAGCCGGTTGCGCAGCATCCGCAGGTACGGGTCGCGGGCGCGGGTGGCCTCCTCGTAGGCGACCAGGTCCTGCACGGTGGCGAGCTGGTAGCCGCGCAGCCGGCCACGCAGCTGGGCGATCGTGAAGGCGTCGTAGCCCGCGACCGGCGCGGCACCGGCCGCCTGCCCGCCGGTGGCGGCGTCGTCCCCGGCGCCGGCCTGGTCGTCCACCTGGGCGCCGGCCGCGGTGACCAGCTCCTCGCCGCTGCCGGTGGCGTCGCGGTCGTCGGCGGCGCTCGGCGTGGTGTCGGTGGACGGGCGGGTGTCGGCGTCGCTGACGCCACTGCCGGCCGCCTCGTCGACCCCGGTGTCCTGCCGGTCGTCCTGGGCGGGCCCGCCCGGGGCCTCCTCCGCGGCGCCCTCCGGAGCGGCGACGCCCTCGTCGGTCACCGTGCCCTCGACGGTGGCCACCCGCCCGTCGGGGGTGAGCACGTCGACGTCGGTGGCCACGTCCGGGGTCACGTCGGCGGCGCTCTCCGCGTCACCGACGAGCAGGTCGGTGTCCGGGGTCCCGGCGTCCGGCGCGTCGGCGCCGACGTCCGGGCCGCCGGCCTCCTCGCCCACCGGCGAGCCGCCGGGGTCGCTGGGCGCGGGCGCGTCCGCCGGGTCCCCGGAGAGGAGGTCGGTGTCCACGCCGCCGGGGTCCATGGGCGCCGGGGGCGGCGTCCCCAGGTCCTCGGCCGCCGTGGCCTCGGCCCCTCCGGCGTCCGTGTCCCGCAGGGCGGGCGGCGGGGTCGTCGGGCTCTCGGCGATCTCGTCGGTGTCCACGGCGCCGGCCCCGGCCGCGGCGCCGTCGGCCTCCAGCAGCGCGGTCTCCAGCGCGTCCTCGGTGGACAGGCCGGGCTCGGCGCTGCCCAGGTCGAGCCCGGCGGCGGCCACCTCGTCGGTGATGTCCGCGAGGGCCTCCACGACCTCCTCGGGCGACGGCTCGGCCGGCAGGCCGGACACCTCGTCGTCGACCAGCGCGGCGGCGTCCAGGGCCACCTCCTCGTCGTCGACCGGCACGGAGGCCCGGTCGAAGGGAGTGTCGCGGTCGAACCCGGGGGCGCGGTCGAAGGCGGAGCCGCGCCCGGCCGGCGCGGGCAGGTCCTCGTCGAAGGTCGCCATCCCCGGCTCGGCCTCGCCGCGGAGCCCGGTGAGCACCTCGTCGCCCCGGGCGACCAGGCCCGAGTAGTGCTGCTGCAGCCGCATCGTGGCCTGCATCGCCAGCCCGATCACGCGGACCGGCAGACCGGTGAGGGTCCGCGGCAGGGCGACGACGTCGTCGATGACGGTGGCGGTCAGGCCCACGACGGCGCGGACGGCCTGGGGGATCTCACGGGACATGGCCCCACCCTGCCCCGAATCGACGCGCCCGACACGCGTGCGGCGGCGCACACCCCGCCGATGGTGGTACACGTCTCGCCCGCCGTCCGGCCGCCGGGTGAACCTGCTCACAACGGGGGCCGGCCTCCCCGCAGGATCCCGCCGCGAGCCTGCGAGGGGCGAGGGGCGGGGGGCAGTCGGCCCTCTGCAGGGTCCCGGTGTGAGCTTGCGAACGCCGGGGGGCAGAGGGTCCTTCTCCTACCATGGGGCCATGGCTGATCAGCGCGGACGCGTCCTGCTGGCCGATCCCCGGGGCTACTGCGCCGGCGTGGACCGGGCGGTGGTCGCCGTCGAGCGCGCCCTGGAGATCCACGGCGCACCGGTGTACGTCCGCAAGCAGATCGTCCACAACAAGCACGTGGTGGCGACGCTCGAGCGGCGCGGGGCGGTCTTCGTCGACGAGACCGACGAGGTTCCCGAGGGTTCGGTCGTCGTCTTCAGCGCGCACGGCGTCTCCCCGGTCGTGCACGAGGAGGCGGCCGCCCGGCAGCTGCGCACGATCGACGCGACCTGCCCGCTGGTGACCAAGGTGCACCAGGAGGCCCGGCGGTTCGCCCGTGACGACTACGACATCCTGCTCATCGGCCACCGCGGCCACGAGGAGGTCGAGGGCACCGCCGGCGAGGCCCCGGAGCGCATCCAGCTCGTCGACGGTGCCGACGACGTGGCCACCGTCCGGGTGCGCGACCCGGAGAAGGTGGTGTGGCTGTCGCAGACCACGCTGTCGGTCGACGAGACGCTGGCGACGGTCGACCAGCTGCGCCACCGCTTCCCGGGGCTGCAGTCGCCCCCGAGCGACGACATCTGCTACGCCACGCAGAACCGGCAGCAGGCCGTCAAGCAGATGGCCGCCGAGTGCGACCTCGTCGTCGTCGTGGGCTCGACGAACTCCTCGAACTCCGTCCGGCTGGTCGAGGTGGCGCTGGAGTCCGGCGCCCGCGCCGCCCACCTGGTCGACTTCGCCGCCGAGATCGACCCGGCCTGGCTCGACGGCGTCGGCACCGTCGGGGTCACCAGCGGCGCGTCGGTGCCCGAGGTGCTGGTCAGCGAGGTGCTCGACTGGCTCGCCGAGCGCGGCTACCCCGACGTGGAGACGGTCAAGGCCGCCGAGGAGCGCCTGGTGTTCGCGCTGCCCCGCGAGCTGCGCACGGACCGGCCCCGGCCGGCCGCCGACCCCGCCTAGCAGCACCCCCCGTACGACGACGGCCCCCTCCCGGACTCGGGAGGGGGCCGTCGTCGTACGGGGCCTTCAGCGACGGGCGGCCCAGCGGATGAGCGCGACCACCGCGGCGGCGACGGTGGCGATCACCATCGCGGGGAACCCGCGGATGAGCAGGGTGGCCACCGTCGGGAGGTTCACCGACGCCGACGGGGCCAGCACGGTGTTCAGCACGGCCACGGCCACGTAGACCAGCGGCGGGGCGACCAGCGTGGTGAGCAGGTCTTGTCGGCGCACCGCGGCCGCGGCGGCGGCGCTGGTCACGGTGAGCAGCACCAGCGTGCCCGGGCCGAGGCCGGTGCTGACCCAGGACTCGAGGGCGGCGCCGGCCAGCGTGACCAGGAAGACGGCCAGGACGGCGACCGAGCCGCGCAGCCGGCTGCCGCTGTCCGCCGCACCGCGACCGGCCGGCCGCGGTGCCCCGGACCGCGGGTGGGCCGACCGGGGGGTGCGGGCGTCGGGCTCGTCGCGGTCGCGTGCGTCCCGCGGGCGGTCGTCGCGGGGCCGCCCGCGCTCGGCCGCGGGCGGGACGGGGCGGCTGCGCCCGGCGTCCGGGGCCGGTCGCGCCGCCCGCTCGACGGGCCGGCGCGGGGGCGCGGCGGCCGGGCGGCCGTCGCGCGCGAGGTCCCGGTCACGGGCGGCGCGTCCGGTGTCCCGGGGGAGCGGCGGCAGGCCGGCCGGCCGCATCCGCGGGGGCGGCGGGGGCACCGGCGGGCGGCCGATCCGCGCGACCTGGTCGGCCGCCCCGGAGCGGGCGCCGGTGCGCCGGTCGGCCCGCGCCCCGGGCTCGCGCCAGGTGTCGGCGCTGTTCACCGTGGCCATGGCGGCCCCCGTCCCCTCGTGGTGGACCCCGGTGCGCGGCGGTCCCTGTCGCGGCAACGGTAGCGACGGCCGGGCCGGCGGCGGGGCAGGACGACGCCGACGCGGGGTGTGCAGAAGTGCCAAAAGCGCAGCCCGGGCCGCACACCGGGCGGGGACGGCGGGGTGCGTGTGACGGGGCGGTACGGGAGCGGCGACCGGGACGACGCCCGCCGTCGGTCAGCCGCTGGTGCCGTCGCGCTCCACCGGCGGGGGCCCGGGCGCGCCCGCCGGCGCGGGCAGCTGGGTGGGCCGGGGCAGCTCGGCCGGCCGCAGCGTGCGCACCGTCGCCTCGACCGGCTCGGGCGTGGGCACCGGGGCCTCGGCGACCCCCAGGTCGTCGAACCGGCGGGCGGCGACCAGCACCGAGCTCTCGTAGGAGCCGACCGTCTCGTTGTAGCGGGTCAGCGTCGAGGACAGCGCCGACCCCAGCCGGGTGAGGTGCCCGGACAGCGTCGTCAGCCGGGCGTGCAGCCGGCGGCCCACCTCGAGCACCTGGTCGGCGTCACGCGCCAGCCGTTCCTGCCGCCACGAGTGGGCGACGGTGCGCAGCAGCGCCAGCAGCGTGCTGGGGGTGGCCAGCACCACGTCGCGGGCGAACCCGTACTCCAGCAGGCCGGGCTCGGCCTCCAGCGCGGTGGTGAGGAACCCGTCGGAGGGCACGAACAGCACGGTGAACGGCGCCGCGGGGCGGAACGCCGTCGGGTACCGGCGGGCGGAGAGGGCGTCGACGTGGGTGCGCAGCTGGCGGGCGTGCGCGGCCACCCGCTCGGCGCGCACGCCGACGTCCTCGGCCTGCACCGCCTCGATGTAGCCGGTGAACGGCACCTTGGCGTCGACGACCACCTGGCGGCCGTCGGACAGCGTCACCACGAGGTCCGGGCGCACCCCGGCACCCGCGTCGTTGGTGCCGGAGGGCTGCTCGACGAAGTCGCAGTGCTCGAGCAGGCCGGCCACCTCCACCACCCGGCGCAGCTGCACCTCGCCCCAGCGGCCGCGCACGTGCGGGGTGCGCAGCGCGGTGACCAGCGCGGCGGTCTCCTGCCGCAGCAGCGCCGAGGTCTGCCCCACGGTGCCCATCTGCTCCCGCAGCTCCCCGTGGGCGGTGGCGCGGTCCCGCTCGATGCCGGCCAGCAGCCGGTGCAGGTGGTCCAGCGACTCGTGCACCGGCTCCAGGCCGTCGTCGGCCGGCCGGGTGCGGGTGACCAGGGCGACGACGCCCAGGGTGACCGCGGTGGCCAGCAGCGCGCCGACGAGCAGACCGGTGAGCAGGGAGGCGGCGTCCACGAGCGAGGAGCCTGCCGGATGGGACCGACACTCCCCGGGAGGCACCGCGGTGGCGGAGGCACAGGAAGCAACACCCCCGTCTCCGGGCGGTGCCACGTGGGTGTTGCCTCCTCTGCCTGGGCTCAGGCGGGGACGGGGGCGTGCGCCGCCTCGTGGTCGAGCAGCCAGCGCTTGACCGGCGTCCCCCAGCGGAAGCCGCCGAGCCCGCCGTCGGAGCCGAGCACCCGGTGGCAGGGGACGAACAGGGCCGCGGCGTTGCGCGCGCAGGCGTTGGCCGCCGCCCGGACCGCGGCGGGGCGCCCGCAGCGGGCGGCGAAGGCGGCGTAGCTGTCCGGCGTGCCGGCCGGGACGGTGCGCAGCACCTGCCAGGCGTCCTCGAGGAAGGGGCCGGAGCGCTGCCGCACCGGGACGCCGTCGATGGCGGCCACGTCCCCGGCGACGAACGCGGCGACCGCGTCGAGCACGGGCAGGTGCCCGGCCGGCTGCACCGACGGCGGGCGCAGCGAGCGGTGGACGACGGGCAGCAGCTCGCCGACGTCGGCGGTCCAGCCGCTGGCGAGCACGGCGCCGTCGCGGTCGACGACCACGGTGAACGGCCCGGGCGGGGTGTCGAGGGTCGCGGTGCGGGCGGACGGGATCACGAGGCGCTCCGATCGGGGGTGGGGGCGAGCGGTCGGGTGGTCGGGGCGGGTGGGCGGGAGAAGAGGAGAGGCGCGGCCACGGCCCACAGGTGCATGACGGCGTAGGACCGCCACGGCCGCCAGCGGGTCGCGGCCTCGGCGTCGGAGCTGCCGAGGGCGGCCAGCGAGCGGCGCAGCGCCAGGTCGCCGGGCAGCCACACGTCGGGGTCGCCCAGCCCGCGCATGGCGACCACCGCGGCCGTCCACGGGCCGATGCCGCGGACGGCCTGCAGCGCCCGGCCGGCCTCGGCGCGGTCGGCGCCGGGGTCCAGCGTCACCGCGCCGGAGTCCAGCGCCTCGGCCAGCGCGTGCACGGTGCGCCGGCGCGCGCCGGTGAGGCCCACGGCGGCCAGGTCGGCGTCGGCCAGGGCGGCCGGCCGGGGGAAGGCGTGGGTCAGCGTGCCGACCGGCTCGGGCATCGGCGTGCCGGCGGCGCGCAGCAGGCGGGCGGTGAGCGTGCGGGCGCCGGCCACGGACACCTGCTGGCCCAGGACCGCGCGGACGGCGAGCTCGTCGGCGTCCGGCGCGGCGGGCACCCGGCGGCCGGGCGCGGCGGCGACCAGCGCGCCGAGCGCGGGGTCGGCCCCGAGGACGCCGTCGACCGCGGCCGGGTCGGCGTCGAGGTCCAGCATCCGGCGGCAGCGGGCCACCGCCGTCCCGAGGTCACGCAGGGCGGTGAGCTGCAGCCGCGCGGTCACCGCCGGGCCACCGTCCGCGGCGGGGGACAGCTGCACCACGCCGGGGCCGTGCGGCAGGTCGAGCACGCGGGCGAACGTCGTGCCGTCCCACTCCTCCAGGCCGGGGACGGCGTGCCCGCCGAGGAACAGCAGCACCTCGGCGGCCTCGTACGGGGCCCGGGCGGCCAGCCGCAGGGTGAGCCGGCCGGGCGTGCCCAGGGGAGCGGCGGCGCGGGTGCGGCGCAGCCCGGTCGGGGTGGTCGCGAAGACCTCGCGGACGGTGTCGTTGAACTGCCGGATGCTGGCGAAGCCCGCGGCGAAGGCGACGTCGGACACCGGCAGGTCGGTGGTCTCCAGCAGCAGCCGGGCGGTCTGCGCGCGCTGGGCGCGGGCCAGCGCCAGCGGGCCGACCCCGAGCTCGCCGACCAGCAGCCGGTGCAGCTGGCGCTCGGAGTAGCCCAGCCGCGCGGCCAGCCCCGGGACGCCGGAGCGCTCGACCTCGCCGTCGCCGATCAGCCGCATGGCGCGGGCGACGACGTCGGCGCGCACGTCCCACTCCGGCGAGCCGGGGACGGCGTCCGGCCGGCAGCGGCGGCAGGCCCGGTAGCCCGCACCCTGCGCGGCCGCGGCGGTGGAGTAGAAGCTCACGTTGCCCGGCAGCGGCGTGCGGGCCGGGCAGGACGGGCGGCAGTAGATGCCGGTGGTGGCGACCGCGGTGACGAACCAGCCGTCGAAGCGCGCGTCGCGGCTGGCCACCGCCCGGTAGCAGCGCTCGGGGTCCAGCGACGAGGTCACGCACCGAGCATGACAGCGCCGGGGGGCCCCGACTGGCGGTTTCCGGACACGGCCGCCCGGTCCGGCCCGGTCAGCCGCCGCCCGGAGCAGCTCCGCCCGGCGCCGGCGGCTCCACGAGCAGGTCCAGCCGGGCTCATCCGTGCTCGACGGCGCGGTCCGGCCCGACTGCCGCCGTGGGGTGACCCGCCCGGCGCCGCCACGCGGTGGCGACCGCGAGCAGGAGCAACCCGCCGGCGGCCCACAGCGCCAGGACGGTCAGCGGCCGCCCGGCGCCGGTGCCGTCGAACCCGGACACCGCCCGCAGGGCGGCCACGACCGCGCCCGGCGGCAGTGCCTGGCCCAGCTCGCTCCAGCCGGCGGGCAGCAGCTCCGGGGCGCTCGCCGCCGCCGACAGCGGGTTGCCCAGGACGACGACCGTCAGCTCGGCGAGGACCAGCCCGACCCGGCCGGCGACGGCGGCGACCCCGAGCACGCCGAGCGAGGTGGCGGCCAGGCCGAGCGACACCACGGCCGCCTCGGCCGGCCAGTCCCCGCCCAGGGCCCCGAGCCACCCGTGCAGGACGGCGACGGCGGTCGGCCCGCCGAGCAGGGCGAGGACGACTGCACCCGCGGCGCGGCGGGCCGGCCCGCGGACGCGGACGGCCAGCACCGCCCCGGACACGGCGCCGATGATCGACAGCGGGAGCGCGCCGGCGGCCAGGCCGGCACCGCGCGGGTCGTCGGCCGGCGGTGCCGCGACGTCCTCGACCGGCACGCTGCTGCCGGAGGCCCCCTGCGCGACCTGGACCAGCAGCTGCGCGACGGCGGGCCCGCCCTGGGTGGCGACGACGACGCCCGGCCCGTCCGGGCCGAGCACGAGGGCACCGGCGGCCTCGCGGTCGCGGACGAGTTGCCGCGCCTGCCCGGCGTCGGCCGCCGGCGTGACGGCGAAGGCGCCGGGCTGGGCCTGCGCGAGCGCGGCGCGGACCTGCTCGACGGCCGGGGGCGGTCCGACCACGGCGACGGGGAGGTCACGGGGCCGGCTCTGGGTGGCCGGCCAGGCGAAGGCGGCCAGCAGCACGGCCAGGGCCGCGGTGAGCCCGGCGGCCAGGCCGAGGACGGTGCGCCACGGGGTGCGGCCGGGAGGGGGGGCGGGGTGGCCGGGGCCGGCCGGCCGCTCGGGGGCGAGGGTGCTCACGGTGTCCTCCTCGGGGGGCGTCAGGCGGCGCGGCCGCGGACGACCACGACCGGGCACGAGGCGGAGTGCAGGACGGCGGAGGCGACCGAGCCGAGCAGCAGCTCGCGCAGCTCGCCGCGGCCGCGCGAGCCGACGACGAGCAGGTCGGCGCCGGTGGAGGCGGTGCTGAGGACGGTCTCGGGGCGGCCGTGCACGGCGTGCCAGCGCACGTCGAGCCCCTCGCGGCCGTCGACCAGGGGCCGGCGGGTGCGTTCGAGCTCCTCGCGCACCGCGGCCTCGAAGTCGGTGAACGGCGGGACGTAGCCCGGCGCCCACGTCCGCGGGGTGGGCGCGGTGGTGATGGACCAGGCGCGGACGACGTGCAGCGGGGCGCCGCGGCGCGCGGCGTCGTCGGCCGCCCAGCGCACCACGGCGCGGGAGGCCGGCGACCCGTCGTCCCCGACGACGACGCCACCGGCGGGGACGAGGTGCTCGAGCACCGTGGCGGCGGACGGGAGGACCGGCGTGGAGGTGGTCATGACAGCTCCTGTAAATCGGACGACCGTTCAGCAACCACGACGATCCTCCTCCCCCCCTCCCTGGTCAAGACGGACGACCGTTCTCTATTGTGGGACAGGTGCCCCGCGTGACCGCCGACCACCTGGAGTCCCGGCGCCGGGAGATCGTCCTGGCGGCGCTCCGCTGCTTCGCCCGCGAGGGCTTCCACGCCACGTCCGTCCGGGACGTGGTGCGCGAGTCGGGCCTGTCCGCCGGCGCGGTCTACAGCTACTTCCCGAGCAAGGCCGAGCTCGTCGCCGGCGCGGTGGCGCCCATCCTGGAGGCGCTGACCGGCGTGCTCGACGCCGTCGTCCTCGACGGCGTCCGGTCCGTGGGGGAGGACCGGACGCCGACCGAGGCCGTCGCGGAGGTGCTCCGGCGGATCTACCCGATCGCGGTCGGCGGCGAGGTCGACTACACGCGGGTCGCCGTGACCGCCTGGGCCGAGGGCCTGCGCGACCCCGCCGTGCGCGCCATCGCCGAGCGGACCTACGGCACCGTGCGCGGCCGGCTGACCGACCGGGTCACCCGGTGGCGGGACGCCGGGCACCTCCCGGCCGACGTCGACGCCGGGGCGCTGGGGCAGGTGCTGCTGTCCACGCTCCTCGGGTTCGTGCTGCAGCACGCGCTGCTCGGCGACGTCGACCTGGACCGCTACGCGACCGCCGTGGCCCTGCTGCTGCCGCGCGGCTGAGCGTCACTCCCCGACGGTGGGCAGGTAGCCCGGCGCCCGGCGGGCGTCGACCTCCGTCTCGAAGGCGTACGCCAGGTCCAGGACGTCGGCGTCGTCCCAGCGGGTGCCGATGAAGTTGACCCCCACCGGCAGCGCCTCCTGCGGCCCGGCGAACCCGGCCGGCACCGTGACGTTCGGGTACCCGGACACCGCGGCCGGCGTGGAGGAGGCGTAGACGAACGCGTCCGCCTCCCCGTCGAGGTACTCGTAGCGGGTGACCCAGCCGGGGGTGTTGGTCAGCGCCATCACCGCGTCCAGGTCGTCCTCGTGCCCGGGGCCCTGCGCGAGGGCCTCGTCGATGGCGGCCCGCGCCAGCCGGCGGATCTCCTCGCGGGTCGCCCGGACGGCCGGGTCCTCCTCCGGCACGGTGGCCGCCTGCGCCTGCTCGAACAGCTCCTGGCCGAAGTAGGCGAGCTCCACCGGGTCCTGCTCGTTGAACGCGATCAGGCCGGCGAGGTCCTCGGGGTGGTCACCGGGCGTGGCGGCCAGGTAGGCGTTGAGGTCCCGCTTGAACTCCGCCAGCAGCGCCGGGAGCTCACCCGCGCCGATCTCCTCCTGGTACGCCAGCTGCAGCGGCACCGGGGTGGCCCCGGCGGCCTCGACGGCCTTGACGGCGTTGGCGAACACCGCCTCGGTGCCGTCGTCGACGGCCTCGGCCTGCTCGGGGGTCAGCGTCCACACGCCGATCCGGGCGCCGTCGAGCGCGTGCGCGTCCAGGTCGGCGAAGTCGGCATCCAGGTCGCCGGGGATCTCGGCCGTGGCGGCGTCCGCCTCGTCCTCGCCGGCCACGACCTCCAGCAGCAGCGCGGCGTCGACCGCGTGCCGGGCCATCGGGCCGGCGGTGTCCTGCTCGGCGGAGATCGGCACGATGCCGTCCCGGCTGACCAGGCCGACGGTGGGCTTGTGCCCGACGATGCCGGTGCTGCCGGCGGGGCAGACGACGGACCCGTCGGTCTCGGTGCCGATGGACACCTGCGCCAGCGAGGCGGCCACGCCGGCAGCCGAGCCGGTGGACGAGCCGCAGGCGTTGCGGTCGAGCACGTAGGGGTTGGCGGTCTGCCCGCCCACCCCGCTCCACCCGCTGGTGGAGGCGGCCCCGCGGAAGTTGGCCCACTCCGAGAGGTTGGCCTTGCCGATCACGATGGCGCCGGCCTCCCGCAGCGTGCGGGTGATGGTGGCGTCGTCGGGCCGGCTGCCCAGCATGGCCCGCGAGCCGGCGGTGGTGGGCAGGTCGGCGGTGTCGACGTTGTCCTTGAGCAGCACCGGGATGCCCTCCAGGGCGCTGCGCGCGCCGTGCCCACCGCGCACCCGGTCGCTGGCGGCGGCCTCGTCCAGCGCGTGCGGGTTCACCGCGAGCACCGCGCCCAGCTCCCCGTCGACGGCGGCGATGCGGTCCAGGTAGGCGCGCACCAGCTCGACGGCGCTCAGCTCCCCGCCGTCCATCCGCTCCTGCAGCTCCGGGATGGTGAGCGCGTCGAGGTCCAGCCCGCGCAGCGGCAGGGTGCCCGAGCCGGCGGCGTCCACCGAGGGTGCGGTGGCCGGCGCGCCGGTGTCGGCCGAGGCGGCGACGGCCGGGACGACCATCGCCCCGGCCAGGACGGCGGTCAGGGCCACCCGGCCGGTCAGCGGGCGGATCGGGTTGCGGCGGGCGGGGGGCATGGCACTCGACGGCATGGCGCTCCTCGACAGGGCGGACGTGACCCACGGATGCTGGACCGCCGCGCGTGACCGTGGCGTGACGGAGCGGTGCGTCCGCCCGACACCCCGCCCGCCCGCAGCGTCCCGTCACCGGGCCGGGACGCTGCGTGCAGACCGGTAGCCGGTCAGCCGGTCGCCTCGGGCGGTGCCTCGTTGCCCGGGACGAACCGGCGCTCGAAGGTGAACACGTCGGGGTCGGCCGGGTCGATCGTGGCCTCGATCCAGTGCAGGTTCGGGGTGCCGAAGGTCTCCACGCGGGTGAAGTCGGGGACGCCGGAGGTCTCGCCGGCCTCCAGCGCGAGCGGCCCGTCGATGCGCTGGAAGTGGCTGTCGCCGTGCACCAGCACCACCGGCCTGCCGAAGGCGGTGACCTCCTCGCGCAGCGCGGCCAGCAGCCCGGCGTAGGCGTCGTCCCACAGCGGCGGCCGCTCGGCGGCGACGTCGGCCTCCCAGAACGTCTGCGCGTACGGGTCGGGGTTGGCGTGCCAGACCAGCATGACGCCCGGGGCGCCGGTGCGCTCCGCCTCGTCGAAGGTCTCGGCCAGCCAGGCCAGCGCGGCCTCCTGCCGGGCCGGGGTCTCCTCCGCCAGCTCCGGCGCCAGGCCGACCTGCTCGTAGCCCTCGAGACTGCCGACCACGTGCAGCGTCGCGACCGGCACGCCGGCGACCGTGGTGCGCCGGTTCTCCGGGTACTCCTCGCTCTGCACGTCCAGCGGGATCCGCTCGCCGCCGAGGGAGCGGTCGTCCGGGAAGAAGGTCTCCCGGACGGCGTCCAGGGCCACCAGCGGGTCGGTGTAGCCGAGGTTCTCCGCGCCGAAGCCCTCCACGTAGGCCGGGCAGTCGGTCCACTCGTTGTCGCCCGGGGTGTAGAGGACCGGGGTGTCCAGCGCGTTCAGCCGGTCGACGTGGTACTGCAGCACCTCGCGGCTGCACCGGAACTGCGGCACCGGGGCGTAGGTGGTGTCCCCGTCGTGGACGACGAGGTCGAGGTGGGCAGCGTCGATGTCGGCCAGCATCCGCTCGGCGTCGTCGACCTGGTCGGCGTCGTACAGGTAGTCGCCGATCAGCCCGAGCGTGACCGGGCCGCTGCCACCGCCGTCCGGCCGGTCGGACGGCCCGGCGGCCACCGCCGGTGCGGTCGCTGCGGTGAGGGCACCGGCGGCCAGCAGGCACACCGCTCGTGCTCGGGCGCTACGGGGGACGGTCACGGCGGGGCCTCCGGGGGACGCGGGACGGCGGGCAGCCGCACCCGACACCCGCCGCGTGAACCCGCGGGGGACGCCGCGGTCCCCGTCGGGGAACTCGCGGGGACGGGGACGCGGCGGCCCGGCCGGTCGTCACCGCGCGTGCGCGGCGCCGGGCTAGGCGGGACGGCCGTCGTCGCGGACGACCCGCAGGTGCGGGCCGGTGCAGATGTCGGCACGGGGGTCCGCCAGCAGGGGCAGCCCGGCCAGCCGGCGGACCCGGTTCTCCGGGACGTCGAGCGCGCGGGCCAGCGCGGCCGCCAGGCGCTCGCTGACCATGCCGGAGTGCCGGCCGTCGGCGATGCGGGTGATGGTCTCCGGTGCGATCGCCCACTGGGCCCTCCGCGATGCCGCCTGAGCGGTCGAGGACAGCTCCAGCAGGCGCCGTCGCACCAGCTGCTGCAGGTCGTCAGCCACCCGGCGAGGCTAGAGCGGACCCGGCCGCCAGGGGGCGGCGTCGCGCTGCCGCGTGCGGGACGGCGCTCAGAGCGGCTGCTGCGCCCGCCAGGCGACCCAGGCGCTGTGCACCACCGCTCGCAGGTCGCGGCGGGCGCGGAAACCCAGCTCCCGGGCGGTCCGGTCGGCCGCGGCCACCCGCCCCGGCGTCGCGGTGCCCGGCCCGGCATCCCCGGGGGCGGTGCCGGCGCCGGTGACCTCGCCGACCAGCCGCAGCACCTCCCCGTCGCCGGCCGGCTCGCCGCGGCCCACGTCGAAGGTGCCCCCGAGGGAGCCGGCGGCCAGCGCGCGCACGGCGGCCAGGTGCGCGTCCGCGACGTCGGCGACGTGCACCAGGTCCAGCCCGGCAGCGGGCGGCACCGGCTGCCGGCCCTCGTCGACGGCCCGGAAGACCGCCGCGAGCGGGCCGGCCGGGTCCCGGTCGCCGAGCTCCGGCGCGCCGGCGCCGGCTGCGTCCCGGCAGCGCAGGACGACGGCGGCCGATCCCCACGCGGCGCCGTCCTGCACCGCCCACTCCGCGGCCAGCGCCGCCCGGCCGTAGGACGACACCGGAGCGCCGTCGGCGTCCGGCCGGGCGGCCGCGGTCGAGGACAGCACGAGGCGCGCGACGCCCTTGGCGCGGCAGCTCTCCAGCAGCGCGACGGTGCCCTCGACGTTCTCCGTCCACCACGGCAGCGGGTCGGCGGCCGGCTCCCCGGCCCGCCCGGCCAGGTGGACGACGCCGCGGACGGCGTGCTCGCGCAGCACCCGGCGTACCAGCCCGCGGTCGCGGACCGACCCGACGACCAACGGCACCGAGACCAGCCGCCCGGGGTCGCCGGTGGACAGGTCGTCGAGGACGACGACCCGCTCGCCGGCCGCGGCCATCGCCCGCACGACGTGCGCCCCGACGTACCCGGCGCCGCCGGTGACCAGCCAGGTCACCGGACCGCCCCCGGCACCGCCGCCCGCGCCCGGTCCCCGGCCAGCAGCACCTCGGGCAGCCCGGCCAGCGCCGCGCGCATCGCCTCCGGGCCGCCGAACTGGAAGCCGAGCTGGGTGGCGTAGCAGGCGCACGCGTCGGCACGCCGGTCGAGGTCCTGCGGGAGGCGGACCTCGGCCAGCCCGCCGGGCAGCCCGGGGCCGGGCACGGCGCCCGGTTCGCGCAGCACGTAGGGGCTGTCCCGCCACCACAGCACCGGCCGGTCCAGCGCGGCCACCGCCCGCAGCACCTGCAGGTGGTCGACGTGCCCGCCGAGGGCCTGCGGGGCCAGCCACAGGTCGGCGTCCTGCCCGGCCAGCTCGGCGGCCAGCTCTCGCCAGACGTCGTCCGCCGGGTGCACGCCGGCGAACAGGTCGGCGGCGCTGGTGTAGCCGCGGTGCGGCGCCTCGGGCAGCCCCAGGTGCACCGGGGTGGCGCCCAGCACGGCCATCGCGGCGGTGTCCTCTGCCCGGCGCAGCGCCATGTAGTCGACGTCGGCGGCCAGTCCCTTGTCCAGCTGGCAGGCCAGGGCGAACCCTGCCGGGTCCGGCACGCTCGCGGTGAAGCAGGTGAGCACGGTGACCTCGTGTCCGGCACCGGCCAGCGCGGCCAGCGTGCCGCCGGCGGAGAACGCGGCGTCGTCCAGGTGCGGGCTGACCGCCAGCACCCGCATCACAGCAGGTGCGCGGCGGCGCGGAAGCGGCAGGAGAGGTCGACCCCGGCCGGCATCGACCAGCCGGCGGCCGGGGTGGTGCCCGCCACCTCGCCGTGGACGGCGTCGATGGCGGCGGCGAGCACCGGCCAGGAGTACAGCCGGCGCACCTCCTCCAGCGCGGTGCTCGCCAGCCGGGTGCGCAGGTCGCCGTCGGCCAGCAGCCGGCCCAGCGCCGCGCGCAGCCCGGCCACGTCGCCCGGTGCGTGCAGCAGACCGTTCTGCTCGTGCCGCAGGCAGTCGACGACGCCGACGCTGTCGGTGCTCACCGTCGGCAGCCCGCTGGCCATCGCCTCCAGCAGGGTGTTGCTGAACCCCTCGCTGTAGGTGGGGCTGACGAACACGTCGGCCGAGCGGTAGACCTCCGGGGCCTCCTCGGGCGGGACGTAGCCGAGGAACGTCGTCCGCGCGTCGGCTCGGGCCCGGGCCTCGTCGAGGTCCGGGCCGATGCCGGAGACGACCAGCCGGACGCCGTCGGGCAGCGCCTCGAGCAGGTCCAGCACGCCCTTGCGCCGGTCGACCCGGCCGTGGAACAGCAGCACCGGCGGCTCGCGCAGCGCGCCCAGCGGCCGCTCGCCCGGGGTGAACCGCCGGGTGTCGGTCGCGCCGGGGACGATCGTGAACCGCGCCGGGTCGCAGCCGAGGTTGCCGACCACCTCGTCGCGGAAGCTGGCGCTGCCGATGAGCACCGCCGACGAGGAGTCCACGACGGTGCGCATCGCGTGCGCGTGGGTGGCGCAGCAGGTGCCCACCCAGTGCCCGTCGCCGCCCTGGATGCTCACCACCGCCGGCAGCCCGGTCTCCCGCGCGGCGGCCAGCACCGCCAGCCCTGGCGGGTAGCCGTACTGGGCGTGCAGCACGTCGAAGGGGCGCTCGGCGTGCAGGTCCAGCACCGTCCGGACGATCTCCGCGATGTCGCCCTCCCAGTCGGCGGGGACGACCGTCTCCCCGCGGCTGGGCAGCGCGTGCACCTCCACGCCGCCGGGCACCCGGTCGGGCGGGGGCGGGCCGCCGCCGTAGACGCGGGTGCCGGCCTCGTCGTCCCGGTACTGGCTGACCAGCACCACCTCGTGGCCGAGGGCCACCAGCTCGCGCAGCAGGTTCTCCGCGTAGACGCTCATCCCGCTCACCGCCGGCCAGTAGCGCCGGCTGACGAAGCAGATCCTCACGCCGCCTCCGCCGCGCGCAGGGTGGCCATCGCCCGCGGCACCATCTCGTGCGCCCGGTGCCCGTCGCGGGACAGCTCCAGGGTGACCAGCCGCTCGTGGCCCACGTCGCGCAGCGCGCGCAGCACCGCGGGCAGGTCGACGTCGCCCTCGTCGAGGGGCAGGTGGTCGTGCACGCCGCGGCGCATGCCCTCGACGGCGACCGTGCCCAGGTGCGGGGCGAACGCGCGCACCGCCTCGTGCGGCTCGTACCGCCCGGCGACCACGCAGTGCCCGGTGTCGAGGGCCAGGGAGATCCCGGGCGCCTCGGCGGCCAGCCGGGCCCAGCCGTCGCAGTCCTCGACCAGCATCCCGGGCTCGGGCTCGACGGCGAGCGAGCAGGCGCGCCCGCCGTGCGAGTCGACCAGGGCGCGCACGCCGTCGACCACCCAGCCCCAGGCCTCGGCGCGGTCGACCCCGGGCTTCGGCACGCCGGCCCAGAAGCTCACCGCCTCCGCGCCGAGCACGTCCGCCAGGTCGCAGGCCAGCCGCAGGTAGGCCAGCCGCCGCGCCCGGCCCTCGGCCGACGCGGTGACCAGCGTCGGCTCGTGCTTGGCCCGCGGGTCGAGCAGGTACCGGGCGCCGGTCTCCACGACCACGCCCAGGCCCAGCTCGTCGCAGCGCGCCCGCGCCTTCTCGGCCTGGGCGAAGGCGTCGGGGGCGAACGGGTCGAGGTGGACGACGTCCAGGGTCAGGGCCACGCCCGCGTAGCCGCAGTCGGCGAGGAACGGCAGCGCGTCCATGAGCCGGTGCGAGGTCAGCCCGTTGGTGTTGTACGCGTACCTCACCGGGCCAGCACCTCCGCGACCGTGTGCCGGCCGGGCTCCCGGTAGAGGGCGTAGAGGGCGCCCACCCGGCGGTCGGCGCCGGCCCGGTCGAACCAGGCCGGACCGCCCAGGCGTTCCTCGGCCCCGGGCGTCAGGTGCACGCGCGCCCAGCCGCCGGGGTCGGCGCCCACGACCGCGAGACCCTCGTCGTGCTCGATCAGCCGGCGCACCCCGCGCTCGCCGATCCGCCCGTAGGACATCGTCTCCACCTCCAGCCCCGGCACCAGCACCTTGGCCGCCACCGCGTCGCCCACCGACGGCTGCAGCTCGACCAGCACGTCGTGCCCGGCGGCCTGCACCGCGCCGAGCACGGTGGCCGGCAGGTCGCCGCCGTCTCCCGAGCCGGACCAGGCCGGCAGGTCGGTCAGCGCGACGGTCGACCGGCGGGACAGCACGGTGTCCTGGAGCAGGTCGACCAGCGCGGCGGTGCCCATCCGGGTCCAGGCGAGCATCGCCTCCAGCGCGCGGTCCTCCTCGACCAGCCGCTCGGGCGGGTGCCCGCCGCGCCAGTGGTCCAGGTAGCCCGGCGGCGTGGCCGGCAGGACGACGTCGAACGGGCCGTGCATGAACGCCTTGCGGCTGCGCGCCGAGGCGAACTCGTGCAGCGCCTTGCGGACGGCGGTGTCCCGGTCGGGGTGCGCGGCCTCCCCGCACGCGGTGGCCATGACCGGCACCGGCTCGGAGAGGTCCCGCGAGCAGCCGACGGCGTACAGGTCGACGACGCCGAACTCCGTCGCCGCGAGCTTCACCACGACGTCGATGCCCGCGGCGTCGAGCCGGTCCAGCAGCGATAGCGCGTCGGGGTCGCGCAGCCCGGCCAGGTCGACGACGACGCCGCGGTCCATCGCGCGGAAGGAGGTGGCGTTGCCGTCGCGCTGCAGCACCTCCAGCAGCGCGTGCGCCACGGCCCGGTCGGCGTCGAAGGCCGCGCCCTGACCGTTGGTGACGACCGTGGTCAGCCAGCCGCCGGGCGGTGGGTCCCCGGGCAGGTCGTCGGGGGCCGACGCGACCAGCTCCGCGGGCACCAGCACCGTCTCGCCGTCGCGCTGCCGGGTCATCGGCAGCCACTGCAGCGGCCGGTCGTCGTCGTGGGCGCTGCCGGCCTCCAGGCACAGGGTGCGCGGGTCGGCCACCCGGTCGCGGCCGTGCCGGCGGGTCATCTCCGCGTACGAGCCCTGCTCGCGCTGCACCCCCTGGTGGGCGCGCAGCGACAGCGCCATCTCCGCCATCTCGCCGAGCGCCCCGGTGCGCGCCTCCTCGCGGGTGGCGCCGTAGCCGAGGCCGCTGCCGCCGGGGTGCGCCGGCGACGGCGTCAGGACGGCGCTGTGCAGCGGCACGTCGAGGACGTCGAGGCCCTCGATGGCGAACTCGTCGACCGGCGCAGGGAAGGAGTCGAGGTACCGCTGCGAGGCGGTGAGGGTGCCCGTCACAGTGTTGTCCTCCGTCCGCTCCCGGCCGGCGGAGCCGGCGTGGTCATCGAGCCGCTCACAGGTCGGCCAGCGGGACGGGGGCGGCGTCCGGCGGCCCGGACAGCAGCCGCTGCACCAGGTGCACGACGTGGTCGGTGGTGACCCCCGGGACCATCTCGAACGGCGTCGCGACGACCCCGAAGTCGAGCTCGGCGACGACCGCGAGCATCTCGCGCAGCTCGCCGTGCGACAGCGGGATCTGCGCGTGGAACGCCTTGTGCGCGCTCAGCGCGACCGGGTCGCCGGCGTCGTCGAGGTCCACCTTGAGCGAGTCGCCGCAGAACAGGATGCCGCGGCGGGAGTCGTGCAGCACCGAGTGCCCGGGGAAGTGCCCGCCGGTGCGGTGCAGGGTGAGGTCGGGGGCCAGGGTCAGGACGTCGTCGGCCGGCCAGGTGACCCGGAAGGCCTTGGTCCAGGGCAGGTCGTGCACGTTGACGCAGACCACCCGCGGCTCCAGCTCCGCCTGCAGCTGCCACAGCGCGCCGTAGCCGTGCACGTGGGATGACGCCAGCACCGGGAAGCCGCCGTGCGCGTCGGCCATCCGGCGCAGCTCGGCGAGCATGTCGGCCGTGTACCAGGGCGCGCACTCGAAGCCGACCAGGCCGATGTCGGTCTCCACCACCCAGCCGCGGCTGTCCAGGCCGAAGCGCGGCTCGGTGCCGAACTCGGTGACGCCGTCCACCGGCGCGGGCCGCCAGAAGCCGGTGACCAGCTCGTCGGCCTGCTTGTCGGTGACGAACTCGAAGCCGTCCTCGGGCAGCGCGTTGCGCACGTCGGCGCAGACCGGGCACACCTGCGGGCCGGGGGCCGGCCAGCGCTGCCAGTGCCCGCAGTTGGTGCAGGCGTAGGCGGGCAGGTCCGGCAGCAGGCCGCGGTAGGGGTTGGTGTCCACCTGGCTGGACCCGTGGCGGGCGCCGGGGTCGGCGGCGGGGTCGGTGGCCCGGTCGATGGCGCCGGGCACGTCGGGCGAGGTCACGCGGGGCCTCCGGAGAGAGCGGTGAGGAGCAGGCGGTGCAGGGCGAGGTCGCGGGCGGGGTCGTACGGCCACCGCGCGCGGCCCGCGACCGCGGCGGTGAAGGCGGCGAACTGCGCCTGGAACGGCGAGGTGCCGGCGAACGGCACGTCCACCGGCCCGGGGCGGTACAGCGTGAGCGAGCCTCCCGCCGTCTGGCCCATCGTGTCGACGGCGACCGCCATCCCGCGGGTGCCGACCACCTCCAGCCGGCGGCGGGGCAGCGCGTCGGGGGTGTTGAAGGCGACGTGCAGGCCGACCAGCACCCCGCCGGCGGTGGTGCCGGTGAGCAGCGCGCCGTCGTCGACGCCGTAGTCGTGCACCCGGGTCTGCAGCCGCGCGGACAGCTCGACCACGTCCTCGCCGAGCAGCACGCCGGCCAGGTCCAGGCCGTGCGGGGCCAGGTCGATCGCCGCACCCCCGCCGGCGCGGACCGGGTCGACCCGCCAGTTGTCGTGCGGGCGGCCGTCCGGCGTCCAGTCGGCGGGCAGCCAGCAGCAGTAGACGACCCGGACGGCGGTGACGGTGCCCAGCTCGGGCACCAGCTCGCGCAGCCGCACGTGCGCGGGGTGCCAGCGCTGGTCGTACGCCGTCCCGAGCAGGACGCCGGCGTCGCGGGCGGCGGTCACCACGGCCCGGGCGTCGGCGACGTCGGCGGCCAGCGGCTTCTCGCAGAGCACCGCCTTCCCGGCCGCGGCAGCGGCCTCGACCAGCGGGCGGTGCGCGGCGTTGGGGACGGCGACGTAGACGGCGTCCAGCCCGGGCGTGGCGAGGAACCCGGCGAGGTCGGTGCTCCGGTGGGCGCCCTCGACCGGCATCCGGGCCAGCGCGGCCGGGTCGCGGTCGTGCAGCGCGACGACCCGCGCGCCCGGGTCGCTGAGCAGCGCGGGCAGCGCGTGGTCGCGGGCCACCCAGCCGCAGCCGGCGATGCCCCACCCGACGGTGCCGCTCACCAGGCGTCCGGGAGGTCGACCAGCAGCCGGCGGCGGGCGGCGTCGGGCGGCAGCGGGTCCGGCCAGCGGGCCGGCAGGTACCCCGAGCGCGGGCCGTACTCGGCGGCGTAGCGCCCGCTGGGCCAGCGCAGCCCGCCGCCGGCGTACAGCGGGTTGGGCCGCAGCGGCCCCAGCGGCTCGCCGAGGTCCACCGGGGCCGGGGCCAGCGGGTCGCCGGCCACCAGCGCGACCGCCTCGCTGCCGTGCAGGGCGGCGGCGGGGGCCGGTCGCGGCGGGCGGCCGGCCAGCAGCGCGCCGGTGAGCTCGGCGTCGTCGTAGAGCAGGTCGGTGCCGAGCACCGCGGCGTAGCCCTCCGGCGTCAGGGGCTGCCCGTGCGGGTCGGCGACGTGCGCGTGGCCGACGACGACGGTGCCGCCGTCCCCGGCCAGCGCCCGCATCGCCGCGGCCGCGGCCGGCTTGTCCCGCAGGAAGTAGAAGGCGTCGTGGCACAGCACGTACGCAGGCCGGGGCACGCCCAGCTCGGGGGTGGCGGTGACGTCGGCGCAGACGTAGCGGGCGGCGGGGCAGACGAAGCGGCGGGCCAGCCAGAGCTTCGCCCAGACGACGTCGACGCCGGTGAGGTCGGTGCAGCCGCGGCGGGCCAGCTCGCGCAGGTGCGTGCCCGTGCCGCAGGCGACGTCGACCACCGGCCGCGCGCCGGGCCAGTGCTGCTGCAGCAGCGCCAGCCCGGCGAGGTGGGTGGGGTCGGACCAGCGGTGCGCGAAGTAGTCCGCGACCCGGCCCATGCCGAGCAGCGCCATCGCCTCGCGCAGGGTCGTCGCGGCCGGCACGCGGGCCAGCTGCTCGGCCGGCGGGGGCGGCTCGGTCCACCAGTCGTCGGCGTCGGCCAGCAGCAGCACGCGGGCGCGGTCGACCTCCCCGTGCGCCAGCAGGCCGGCCACCTCCGCGCGCAGCTCGTCGCGCCCGGCGCGGGCGAACGGGATGCCGTCGACCACCGGGACCGCGGGTGCAGCAGTACTCACAGGCCGGCCGCCGCCAGCACGTCGAGGTGGAAGGCCTGCACCGGCCCGGCGTGCACCAGCTCCAGGTCGTCCAGGGCCTGCGAGGCGGTGAACGCCGCGGCCCGGGCGTGGTGGTGCACCTGGAGCACCCGGTCGAGCACGTCGGCGGCGTGGAAGGCCTGCGACTCCGGCGCCCCGGCGTCGGCGCGCAGCCGCAGCACCGCCCGCAGGCGCTGCGCCAGCGCCCCGGGCAACGCGGCGAGCTCGCGGGCCTCCAGTGTCGCGACCACCCGGTCCAGCGCGGACCCGAGCAGCACCTCGCCGGCGAACCCGGCGTCGGGCAGCTCGACGTTGTGCAGGTGGTGGGCGATCCCGACGAGGAACGGCGCGACCGGGTCGGCGCCGAACACCGGCGCGAGGAGGACCCCGTACACCGCCACGGTGAGGCAGTGGTCGCCGTGGCTCTCCGGCGGCTCGACCACCACCCGCGCCCGCCCGGGGGCGGTGGCCCCGGCGCGCGGCTGCGCGTTGAGCCGCGCGGCCAGCGGCGGCGGCTCCGGCGCCGGGACGGCGAGCGGCAGCGCCTCGCGCAGCACCGAGCGCAGCCCGGGGTCGAGCGGGCCGGCGACCTCGTCGAACCCGCGGCGCAGCACGCCGCGCGCCTCGTCGTCGGCCAGGCCGGCCGTGCGCAGCACCGCACCGTCGATGCCCGCCAGCCGCGCCCGGGCCACGGCGGCGGCGGTCTCCGAGACCGCGACGGCGGCCGGGTCCTCGCCGGCGACCAGCCGCCCCCAGCTTCGGGCGAAGGCCTGCTCGGCGAGGGACCCGGGCGCGCCGGCGACGCGGACCCGCTTGGCGTCGCCGACCTCGGTCAGCAGCGGGCGGAGCCGGGCGAGGGCGGGGGAGCCCCCCGTCACCGGCCGGTCGCGCCGGTGGTCACCCAGTCCAGCAGCACCCGCTCCTGGCGGTGCAGGGCGTGCTCGGGGGTGCTGCCGTCGGGCGTCATCGGGGCCTTGAAGAACCAGCCCAGCTGGGTCTGCACCCCGCCCTGCCCGCGCTGCTGGGCCAGGTCGGTCAGCCGGGCCAGCTCGATGGCCAGCGGGGCGGCCAGGATCGAGTCGCGGCACAGGAAGTCGACCTTGACCTGCATGCGCTGGCCGAGGAAACCGACCAGGTCGATGGCGTCCCAGGCCTCCTTCTGGTCCCCGCGCGGGCGGTAGTAGTCGATCCGCACGACGTGGTCCTCGACGGGGTAACCGAGGATGGAGTCCAGCACGCTGCCCTTGGTCTGCAGCTTGCTCTGCAGCGAGGCCGGGTCGTCCAGCGCCAGGCCGTCGCGGTTGCCCAGGATGTTGGTCGAGTACCAGCCCTCGACGGTGAGCGCACGGCTGCGGAAGGCCGGGGCGAGCACCGTCTTCATCATCGTCTGGCCGGTCTTGCCGTCCTTGCCGGCGACCGGTACCCCGTGCCGCTCGGCCAGCTCGACCAGCGCCGGGACGTCGGCGGCCAGCGACGGCGTGAAGTTGACGTACCCGACACCCTCGGCGATCGCCGCGTAGGCGTACACCATCGACGGCGTGATCGAGCGGTCGTCGGCGTCCAGCCCGGCCTCGAAGGCCTCGGTGGACTGCAGCGCCGGCGCCGCCGGGTCCGGCCAGCGCTCCGTGGAGGCCAGGTTCACCAGCACCAGCCCGTCGAGCCGCTCCTCCTCGCGGAAGCGGACCAGGTCGGCGCGGACGGCATCGACCTGGGCGCGGCGGGTCTCGGCGAGGACCACGTTGCCGCCGGTCACGTTGCGGCAGAAGTCGGCGTCGCCGGCCGCCGGCCACGGCGTCACCGACGACAGGTACGGCCCGGCCTGCGCCAGCTGGTGGTGGTCCAGGACCCCGTGCTGCTCGGCGGCCTTGCGCAGGTCGCTGCCGTCGAGGTCCCAGCCGCCGACGACGAGGTCGGTGTACTCGACCATCCCGGTCGCCGCCTCGACGGGCCGGCCGTCGACCGCCAGCCCCGCGAGCGGCAGCCCCGCGGTGTCACCCCCGGCGCGCAGCAGGTCCAGACCCGCGACCGCGGTCGTCGCGACCGCTCCGCCCAGGCCGACCACGGCCATCCCCACCCGTCGTGGTGCACCGGACAACGTGTCCCCCTCGAGTTCGGCTGCACGGCCGGGAGGCGCCGTGGTGTGGCGCACGGGCGCGTGCAGAAAGACACTGGAACCACTCCAGCGACAGGTGCCACTCCACCACCAGGGCCCCCGCCGTGTCCACCGATCGGTGGAACGGGGACCGGCGGATCGGCGGTGCCGCGGGATCCTGTGGGGAGGGAGGGTCACCCCATGCAGAAGGACTCCCTCCTCCCCACCACCCGCGCGCTCGCGGCGGATCCCCGGGAGGAGCCACCGGATCCCGGCCCCGTGATCTCGATCCGGGGCCTGGTCAAGCGCTACGGCGGGCGGGCCGTCGTCGACGGCGTGGACCTCGAGGTCCGCCGCGGCGAGGTGTTCGCGCTGCTCGGCCCCAACGGGGCGGGCAAGACGACGACCGTCGAGGTCCTGGCCGGCGTGCGCCGCCGCGACGCCGGCGAGGTGCAGGTGCTCGGCGTCGACCCCGCCGTCGGCGACCGCGCCTGGCGCGACCGGGTCGGCGTCGTCGCCCAGACCACCGGCGCGGGCAACGCGCTGACCGTCCGGGAGACCGTCGACCACTTCGCCGCCTACCACGCGACCCCCGTCCCGGGCGGCGAGCTGCTCGACCTGGTCGGCCTCGGCGCGACCGCCCGCACCCGCGTGGACAAGCTGTCCGGCGGGCAGCGCCGGCGGCTGGAGGTCGCCCTCGGCGTGCAGGGCCGCCCGGAGCTGCTGTTCCTCGACGAGCCGACGACCGGCCTGGACCCGGTCGCGCGGCGGCAGTCCTGGGCCCTGGTGGAGTCGCTGCGGGCCGCGGGCACCACCGTGCTGCTCACCACCCACTACCTGGACGAGGCCGCACACCTCGCCGACCGGGTCGGCGTCATCACGGCCGGCCGGCTGGTGGAGGTCGCCCCGCCGGCCGAGCTCGGCGGGGAGCTGCGCCGGGAGGCGACGGTCCGCTGGACCGAGGACGGCGTCCCCCGCGAGGTGCGCACGTACCGCCCGGCCGCGGTGCTGCGCGACCTGCTCGCCGCCGCGCCCGGCGAGCTGCCCGACCTGACCGTCACCCGCCCCGGCCTGGAGGACGTCTACCTCCGCCTGGTCGGCGTCCCCGAGGAGGCCGTGCGATGACCGCTCCCGTCCTGACCCGGCCGGCCCCGCCGTCGTGGACCCGCATCGCGCGCGCCCGGGTGCTCCTGGAGCTGCGGCTGTTCCTGCGCGAGCCGCAGCAGGTGGTGTTCTCCTTCGCCTACCCGGTGCTGATGATGGTCGTCTTCGGCTCGGTGTTCGGCGCCAACGAGGTCTCGCCCGGCGTCTCGTTCAGCCAGTACTTCCTGGCCGGCATCGCGGCCACCGGCATCATGCTGACCAGCTTCCAGGCGGTCGGCATGGGCATCGCCGAGGAGCGCGACCGGGGCGACCTCGCCCGGCTGCAGGTGCTCGGCACCCCGCCGCTGGCCTACGCCGGCGGCAAGGCCGGGCAGGTGCTGCTGTCGACGGCGGCCCAGCTGGCGCTGCTGCTCGCGGTGGCCGCGCTGGTCTACGACGTGCCGCTGCCCGACGACCCCGGCCGGTGGGCCACCTTCGCCTGGGTGTCGCTGGGCGGGGCGCTGGCCGGCACGGTGCTCGGCATCGCGGTGTCCTCGGGCGTCGGCAGCGCCCGGGCGGCCGCGGCCGGCATCCCCGCCCTCGCGATCGTCCTGCAGTTCTTCTCCGGCGTCTTCTTCGTCTTCACCGAGCTGCCGGCGTGGATGCAGCAGGTCGCGGCGGTCTTCCCGCTGAAGTGGATGACCCAGGGGATGCGCTCGGTGTTCCTGCCCGAGCAGGCGGCCGCCGCCGAGGTCGCCGGCGCGTGGGAGCACGGGCGGACCGCCCTGGTGCTGCTGGCGTGGGTGGTCGTGGGGACCGTGCTCGCCGCCCGGACCTTCCGCTGGCGGCGCGGCGCGTGATCGGTCGCGGCCGGCTCACCGCCGCCGTCCTGCCCGCCCGGGGTGGGGACGGCGGCGGTGCGCCGCTGTCCGGCCGCGACTGGCGGGCCACGGTGCTCGGCATGCACCTGGTGTCCGCCGCGGTGTGGGCGCTGGCCGTCGTGACCGCGCTGGCCGGCGACATCGCCCCCGGCGGGCGCGCGGTCGTGCTGGGGACCCTGGGCGTGCTGGCCGCCGGCTACGCCGTCGCGGGCGCACCGGCCATCGCCGGGGAGCACCCGGCCCGGGCGGTCGGCTACCTGGTCGTGCTGGTCGGCTGCTTCGCCGTCCTGGCCTGGCAGGCGCCCTCGCTGCTGTTCCTGCTGTTCCTCGCCTACCCGCAGGTGTGGTTCCTCGTCGAGTCCCCGCGCCCCGGCGTCCTGTGGACCGTGCTGCTGGCGGCGGCGAGCCTGGCCGGACCCCTGGCCGCCGCCCGCGACGGCGGTGACGCCCGGCAGGCCCTGCTGTCGGCCGGCGTCGGGATGGTGTTCAGCGTCGCGCTGGGCATCTGGGTCAGCCGCGTGCTGCAGCAGAGCCGGCAGCGGGCCGAGCTGATCGAGCAGCTGGAGGCCACCCGCGCGGAGCTGGCCGCCGCCGAGCGGGAGCGCGGGGTGCTCGCCGAGCGGGAGCGGCTGGCCCGCGAGGTGCACGACACCCTGGCGCAGGGCTACACGAGCATCGTCGTCCTGGCGCAGACCGCGGCCGACCGGCTCGACGGCGACCCCGCCGGCGCGCGGGAGCGGCTGGCGCTGATCGAGGAGGTCGCCCGGGACAACCTCGCGGAGGCGCGTGCCGTGGTCGCGGCGTTCCAGCCGGTCGCCCTCGACGACGGCACGCTGGTGGAGGCGCTCGAGCAGCTGGCCGCCCGGTTCACCCGCGAGACCGGTCTGCCGGTGCGGGTGGACACCGCGGCCCTCGGCGAGGGGCCGCCGCTGCGGCGGGACGAGGAGATCGTGCTGCTGCGCGGCGCGCAGGAGGCGCTGACCAACGTGCGGCGGCACGCCGGCGCCACCGACGTGGTGGTGCGGCTGGCGCGGGAGGCCGGGCAGGTGTCGGTGCACGTGGTGGACGACGGCGTCGGCTTCGACGTGGCCGCGGCCCGGGGCGCCGGCCTGGACGGCCTGCGCGGCCGGGTGCAGCAGGTGGGGGGCGCGGTGGACGTGAGCTCGGCACCAGGGGAGGGGACGTCGGTGGTCGTGCGGGTGCCGGCGCCGTGATGGCCGCGAGGGCGACGGCCGAGCGAGCATCGCAGCGAGCGCCAGCGAGCGAGGAGCGGGACGAGGACGGGGTCGAGCCGTGATCAGGGTCCTGGTCGTCGACGACCACCCGGTGGTGCGCGGCGGGCTGGTCGGCTGGCTGGACGCGCAGGAGGACCTGACGGTGGTCGGGGAGGCCGCCGACGGGCAGGAGGCGCTGGCGCTGGTCGCCGCGGCCGGCCCCGACGTCGTCCTCATGGACCTGCGGATGCCGCGGATGGACGGCGTGACCGCCACCGGGCGGATCGCCGCCGCGCACCCCGCCGTCCGGGTGCTGGTGCTGACCACCTACGACACCGACGCCGACATCGTGCGGGCCGTCGCCGCCGGGGCGACCGGCTACCTGCTCAAGGACGCGCCGCTGCCCCAGCTGGCCGACGCCGTGCGCGCCGCCGCCCGGGGCGAGACGGTGCTCGCCCCGCCGGTGGCCGCCCGGCTGGTGTCGCACCTGCGGGCGCCGGCGGCCGAGGCGCCGAGCGCGCGCGAGCTGGAGGTGCTCGCCGGGGTGGCCCGCGGGCTGACCAACGCCGAGATCGGCCGGGAGCTGTTCATCGGCGAGGCCACGGTGAAGACCCACCTGCTGCGGGTGTTCGCCAAGCTCGGCGTGGACGACCGCACGCGGGCGGTGATGGTCGCCGTGCAGCGCGGTCTGCTGCCCCCGCCGGGCGGCTGACCGCGGCATCGGGTGTCGCCGACCTCCTGCGGTGTTCCCGTCGCTCCCGCGGTGGTTCAGCACCGCGGGAGCGGTGCAGCGGCCGCAGGAGTGCGCTTCCCACCGAGGCGGCCGCCGGTCGAGGGCTCGGCTGTGCGTGGTCCGTAGGCTGGATGTCCGTGAGCCTCACCATCGGCATCGTCGGGCTGCCCAACGTGGGCAAGTCGACGCTGTTCAACGCGCTGACCAAGAACGACGTCCTGGCGGCGAACTACCCGTTCGCGACCATCGAGCCGAACGTGGGCGTGGTGGGCGTGCCCGACCCCCGGCTCGGCACGCTGGCCGAGCTGTTCTCCTCGCAGAAGACGATCCCGGCGACGGTGTCCTTCGTCGACATCGCCGGCATCGTGCGCGGCGCCAGCGAGGGGCAGGGGCTGGGCAACAAGTTCCTGGCCAACATCCGCGAGTCCGACGCGATCTGCCAGGTCATCCGGGTGTTCACCGACCCCGACGTGGTGCACGTCGAGGGCAAGGTCAGCCCGGCCGACGACATCTCCACGATCGACACCGAGCTGGTGCTCGCGGACCTGCAGACCCTGGAGCGGGCGATCCCGCGGCTGGAGAAGGAGGCGCGCAAGGACAAGGAGCGCGCCGCCCTCCTCGCCGCCGCCCAGGCCGCGCAGCAGGTGCTCGACGAGGGCCGGACGCTGTTCTCCGCCGGGGTCGACCCCGGGCCGCTGCGCGAGCTGACCCTGCTGACCACCAAGCCGTTCCTCTACGTCTTCAACGTCGACGCCGACGAACTGGCCAACGAGGAGCTCATCGCCGAGCTGCGCGCCCTGGTCGCGCCGGCCGAGGCGATCCTGCTCGACGCGAAGACCGAGGCCGAGCTCGCCGAGCTGCCCGCCGAGGAGGCCGCCGAGCTGCTCGCGTCGATCGGGCAGAACGAGCCGGGCCTGGACCAGCTGGCGAGGGTCGGCTTCCGCACCCTGGGCCTGCAGACCTACCTGACCGCCGGCCCCAAGGAGGCCCGCGCCTGGACCATCCCGGTCGGCGCGACCGCCCCGCAGGCCGCCGGTGTCATCCACACCGACTTCCAGCGCGGCTTCATCAAGGCCGAGATCGTCTCCTACGACCAGCTGGTGGAGGCCGGGTCGATGGCGGAAGCCAAGTCCCGCGGCTGGGTGCGCATCGAGGGCAAGGACTACGTCATGCAGGACGGCGACGTCGTGGAGTTCCGCTTCAACGTGTAGCGACGCGCAAACCGCAGCTCAGCGGCCTGCCGACCCCCGCCAGTCCACGTCCAGTCCACACGATTCTGCGAGCAAGGTCTGCGCTGCCGCCCGCGTGCGGTCCTCGGCGCTCGGCCACAGGTGCGAGTAGGTCGACAGGGTGGTCGTCGCCGACGCGTGCCCGAGGGCCCGCTGCACGGTGACGACGTCGCAGCCGGAGGCGATCAGGCCCGAGGCGTAGAAGTGCCGGAGGTCGTGGAGTCGCAGCCCGGTGATCCCGGCAGCGGCAGTGGCGGTGGGCCACCGGTGGCCGACGGTGTTCTGGTGAGGCGGGTCCTGGCCGGCTCCGGTGAACGGCCAGCCACCGTCCGGGCAGTACGTGGCGACGTGCGCCGCCAGCATCTCGACCAGTCCGGGCGCGAGGAAGACGACCCGCTCGCTGCCGTACTTGGGCAACCGGACCTCGACCGCACCGCGGCCGGCACGCTGCACCTGGCGTGCCACGGTCAGGGTGCGGCGCAGGAAGTCGACGTCCTCGACCCGGGGGCCGGCGGCCTCGCCGAGCCGGAGGCCGGCGAACGCGCAGAGCGCGACGAAGGGGCGGAAGGCGTCCTCGGCGGCCTCGAGGACGGTGCCGACCTGGGCCGCGGTGGGCAGCGTCATGGCGGCGCCGGTCCGCCGGCGACGGGGGAGTGCGACACCGACGCTGGGATCGCTCGGGATCAGCTTGTCCGCAACGGCGCCGCGGATGACGGCGCGCACGTTGTTGACCCGGGTGTGCACGGTCCCGGGCGCCAGTCCGCGGTTGACCATGCCCTTCACCCAGCCCTCGACGTGGGATCGGCGCAGCGACCGCAGCGGCACGTCGGCGAAGGGCACGGAGTCCGCGGCGAGCTTCATGGCAAGGACCGTGCTCGGGGCCCAGACCTGCCGGCTGGACCAGTCGGCGTAGAACTCCGCGACGGTGAGACGGCCGGCGCCAGGGTCGACGTACGTGCCCCGCGTGATGTGCGCGGTCCGGTCGTCCAGCCAGCGCTGCGCGTCGCGCTTGAGCGCAAAGGCATTCATCACCTGACGGCCCGATGGGTCACGGAACTGGGGCCGGTAGCGCAGACCCTCGCCGTCCAGCTCCGTGGGCACCAGGCGGCCGGTGGCCGGGTCCCGGCGACGCCATCGGTCCTGGATGCTCGCCATGGCTCCGCCCTCCAATCCGCATGGACCTCACCGGGACCGACGCGGCCGAACGTGGTCCGAGGGCCTGACAATGCGCGCCCTGGCGCCGACGCCGTCCGCGGAGTTCGACCGCGCGCCGCGCCCGGCCCGGCGGGCAGTCCGGTCAGCTTGACGCGACCTCGGGAAGCAGCGTGAACGCCACGACTCGGGTCGGGCGGACGACCGTGAGATGGCGCCGGTCGAAGGTGGCGATCCGAGCGATGGGCAGGCGCTCGGCGATGGCGACGACCGAGGCATCGGTCCCGCCAAGCCGGAGGTCCGCATACCGCTCAGCCGGGTCGGCCATGCGTGCGACGTCGGCAGCGGTCAGCTCTGCGAGTTGCAGCCCCGCGGACCGGAAGTCGCCGAGGAACCGGACCTCAGCATCGGGTCCGCCCCACTCGTCGAGGAGGTGGCACGCCTCCGCCAGCACGGTGGGTGGAACCAGCAGCGCCTCGTCGAGGGTCTCGAGCAATCGCGCCCCAGCGTCGTGGTTGGTGTCGGCGGTCCGGGCAGCGGCGACGAGGACGTTCGTGTCGACGAGGATCACTCGCGGCTGAAGCCTCGCTGCAGGTACTCGTCAATGCGGATGGACAGGTCCGCGGGACCACCGTGCACCGGACCGATGAGGTCGAGCTTCGCCCGGGGAGGCCGGGCAGCATCTTCGCCGCTCGACTGCTTGGACTCCTCGTACGCGCGCACCACATGCAGGCGCTGGCCGGGCCGCACGCCGTGACGGCGCAGCTCGGCGAGCAGCTCGGCTGCATCCTCGGGGACCGTCAGGTCCCAGCAGTCGGCGGAAGTCATGATCACAGGGTGTCGGATCCTCGGACAACGAACCCCGGTCGCGGAGCCGCTCCCTCTGCGTAGGTATGCCGGCTGGCGGGGGTCGCCGGAAGGGCGCTGCGCGGCCCTCCGGGTGGGCCCCCGGCCCACCCTTCCCCCGACTCACCCCAGCCGGCCCGGAAGCGGTTAGCGGGAGCTGGCTGGGAAGTGAGCACCCGTCGCACCCCGGCAGTTCCGCTTGGGATCGTCGTGCGGGACAGGGCTGCGGATCGGCGGGCGAGCCGTGATGCGAATCGCCCATCGCGGCCCAGTCAAGGGACACCGCGACGGTGCGATGCCGCCGTCCTCGTCCCCGCCTGTCATAGTCGCTCGAGCGTCAGTCCCACCGCGGCGAACCGACCCCCATCCAGGTCGGCCGACGATGGATGGTCGAGCGGACTGGCTCCTGGCTCAACGACTTGCGCTGATTCCGCCGCACCGAACGCCGTCAAGCCCGCTTCGACGCACCTCGCGTTGCCTGCTGCAATTGTCACTTTCCGTGCGCCATGCCGCGCCGCCTGGCGCCTTCCCCATGGGATGACCGGCCAGAGTTGCAACGGATCCGCCGACCTGCTGGCAGAGGCTCAGGTCCGGCAGGGCGCCTCGACCTCGAACACCGGCGGAAGGAGTCGCAGTTCCTGCTCAGTGAAGTCGCGGTCCGCTGCCCTGCAGATGTCGTCGTATCAGCCTTGTGCGGTGATCGCAATAGTCTGCGGTAACTGGTCGTCGGTTCCGTCGACGTGCATCCACACTTCGGCTGCGCGGAGATCGAACGCGGTGGCGGAGTGCAGTGCCATGGATCCAGCCGCTGCGTTCCGGGACAGGTGCCAGGAGTGGAGGTTCTCGCCTGCGCCCGATCCGACGGTCAGTAGGTACCCGTCAGGAGTGGATGCAACTACTCCCTCACCGTCCGGCGCGATGATCCGGTTGAGCATCCGCCGCTCATCTGTGTCCCAGACCTGCACAGTGGCGTCTGCGGCTGCGAGTGCGAGCCGGGCGCCTGACTCGTCCATGATCGCGTCCTGCGATCCGCTACTCACTGACACGGGAAGAGTGGATACGTGGCGCCTCTCCCGGGTGCTCCATGTCTCGATAACGCCACTCGGGGTAGCGAACGCGACCTCATCGTGTTGGGGTCGGATGCCCATCATCTGTGCCGCTGGACGTCCAGAAGACGCCGCGAGGTCAAGAGTACTTGACTTCTTGTCCGATAAACCATACTTTGCAGGTGTGGGGCGGGCGTCAGCGAATGGGCGACGCAACGCGGTGCGCCGGGCTCGGCTGCTGGCCGAGCTGACCCAGGCCGAGCTGGCTGCCAGTGCCGAGGTCACCCGGCAGACGATCGTGGCGGTGGAGGCCGGAAACTACGCGCCCTCGGTGTATCTGGCGCTGGCCATCGCCGAGCGGTTGGGCAGCACTGTGGAGGAACTGTTCGGGCAGCCGGCGACCACCAGCGCCGGCGACGTCCAGGGGGATGGGTGAGAGTGGTGAATGCAGATGGCGCAGATGGCTGGTTCGTGCGGGCCGCCGCGGTCATCGGCGACCTGAGCAACCCCTTCTACCGGGAGGAACGCCAGCGCGACGTCTGGAACGAGGCCTCCGCCGTCGCCCTGCAGGTCCTGCTGTGGATGAGCTGGCTGGCCGCCACCGCGGCGGTGTGGATCATCGGCGCCCCCGCCGTGCCCTACGCCTGGGCCATGATCGCGATCATCGCGATCGCCGTCTGGATCGCGGTCCTCTACGCCCGCAGCCTCGGCGTGGACGCGACCGATTCGCGGTGGATCCGGTGGCCGCGGATGATCCCCTACCTGGCGTTGCTGGGACTGTTCTCGGTGGGTCTGCTACTGGCCTCCGAGGACCTACTACAGGCGGCCGAGAGCTACCCGTCCCTCATCAGGGGATTCGTCCAGGGGGCTGTCGTCGGAGCGCCGCTCGGGCTAGCGGCTCTCGTGGTGGGACTGCTGCTGGACCTCAAGCGGTCCCGAGCCCGCAAGAGAAGGTGAGCGACGAGCTCGGGGATGTGGCGCCGCAGACCTCATGTCCCCGGAGGGCGTCGGCGAGCGCCAGCGAACCCGGCTCGCCCACCGCGGTGGACAGGGGCGACCGCTACGGGATCAGCGCAGGTGCGGGATCACCTCCCTGGCTGGGCAGCGGGTTGATCATCCGGAAGAACAGGCGCGCGATCGGCTGGTCAAGCACCGGACGATCGTGAAGGCGAGCGGCAGGTCGGGGTCGTAGCGGCCGGTTCTCAGGGCGTTGACGGTCTGACGGGACACGTCGAGCCGGTCGGCGAGGTGGGCCTGGCTCCACCGACGGGCGGCGCGTAGTTCGCGCAGAAGCTTGCGCATCAGGCCTTCCCGGCGTGGACGGCTCGCACTCCCAGCGAGGCCAGCACTTCACCGGCCGAGCTGAGCGACATGCCTCTGCTGGGGCTCCACCAGTTGGGCCGCGGCCAGCAGCCCGGCGACCAGCAGCAGCACCCGCACAGCAAGGCCCACGGCCAGCGCCTGCAGCTGGAGCAGGCGCTGGTACTCATCAGCGCGCCGCAGGCTGCGGACCTCCGCCCACCTGCCCAGGCCCCCGGCGGCGAGCACCAACACCCCTCACACCAGGGTTCCGGCGTTCGGCCTCGGATCGGGGAAGACGCTCATCGCCACCAGCGCCCCCCCCCATGACCACCCCGACCGGCAGCGCATCCCGCCACGCGGCCCCAGGTGCGCTGCACATCGCTGCGGCTGTCCGTGTTGGATCCAGGTCCTGACATCACCCGCAGGGGCCGCCGACCTCCCTACTCCGTGCGGTAGGTGAGGAGAGCAGCGTCTGGCCCGAGGCGGCGGGCTCCAACGTGAGTCGCCGCTATGGCTTGTTGCGTCCCGCTCGTTGCTTGGGCGACCGAGTCCCGTTGCCACACGCGTCCCGACGCGCCGTACTCGTGGAAGTCCTCGTGCAGCAGAGACAGGAGCTGCTGCGGGTCGTTGCGCACGTGCGGTTCGAGTAGGAGCCACTCCAGCCTGACGACCTCGGCCAGTTCCTCGTCCATGACGAGCACGCTAGGAGCGGCTTCGCAAGGTCGCGGCGGTGTCCCGGTGGCCGAACCCGCTACGGCCACGTCGGCGCGGTTCGCGTCCCCGTGGCGCCAGCGTCCGCTCCAGCCGAGCCCAGCATGACGACGTTCGCTCACACGCTCCTGCAAGGGGCTGCGCAGCCGAGCGGTGCGGACCCCAGGTCGGCTGTCTGCGGGTCCAGGGTGCATCTGCCGACTGGGCTCCGGGTGCGGTGGGGGTCGCCTGGGTGGTGTCGGTCCAGGGGCGCGGCCTCACTGTCGGGTCCGCTAGCGTGGCGGTTCGTGACGGACCTGGAGCGTCCTGACGACGGCTGGGAGCGGCCCGGGCCCGCGCTCGCGCAGCGGCGTACCGACGTCCGCGTCGGTCTTGCCCTGGCCGTGGCGACCGTGGCGAGTGTCGAGCTCGCGCGCAGCGCCGGCCTCGCGCTGCCGACGTCGCCCGGGCTCGCGGAGCAGGTGGTGTGGGCGCTGGCCGTGTCGCTGCCGCTGTGCGTTCGCCGCGTGCACCCCCTCGGCGTCCTCGTCGTGGTCGCGGTGGTGTTCATCGCGCTGCAGGCGCGAGGTGTGATCGAGGGCTTCATGACGTCGGTGTGTCTCTTCACCGCCCTGTACACGGCCGGCGCCTGGGCCCAGGACCGCCGCGCGGCGAACGCGGTGCGCCTCGTCGTCGTGGTCTCGATGTTCGCCTGGCTCGTGATCTCGCTGACCGCGACGCCCTGGCAGGAGCTGCTGGCCGACGACGGCGAGCGCTCGGGATCGATCGACCCCCGGGTCGCCAACCTGCTCTACGGCGTGGGGCTCAACGTCTTCTACTTCGTCGGGGCCTGGCGCTTCGGGGACGCGGCCTGGCGCGACGCGCGCAGTCGCGCCGAGCTCGAACAGCGCAACGAGGAGCTGCGGCGCGAGCGGGAGGAGCGGGCCCGCCGTGCGGTGCTCGACGAACGTGTCCGCATCGCGCGGGAGTTGCACGACGTGGTCGCTCACCACGTCAGCACGATGGGTGTGCAGGCAGGCGCGGCGCGGCGCGTCCTCGACGTCGATCCGGCGGCCGCCCGCCGGGCGATCGGCGCGGTCGAGGCCAGCAGCCGCACGGCCGTGGAGGAGATGCGCCGGCTGGTCGGCGTCCTCCGCGAGGGGGACGGCGCCGTGGAGCCGCCGCCCGATCTCGGCCGCCTCGATGAGCTGGTCCGCGCCGGGCGTCCGGGCCTGGAGGTGGACGCCCGCGTGCTCGGCGAGCCCCGCCCGCTGCCACCCTCGGCGTCGGTGAGCGCGTACCGGGTGGTGCAGGAGGCGCTGACCAACGTCGTCCGGCACTCCGGCGCGTGCCGCGCGTCGGTGCGGCTGCGCTGGCTCGACGACGCCCTGGAGGTCGAGGTCGTCGACGACGGCCGCGGCGGCGCGGGCGACGCCGGCGGCCACGGGGGTGGCCTCGGCCTCGTCGGCATGCGCGAGCGCGTCGACCTGCACGGTGGTCAGCTGGACGTCGGTACGCGGCCGGAGGGCGGATGGCGCGTGCGGGCGCGGTTTCCGCTCAACGGCGCAGGAACGGCCGCGGCGCCGTGACCGTGCGGGTGCTGCTCGTCGATGACCAGGACCTCGTGCGCGCCGGGTTCGGCATGATCCTCGGGGTCGAGCCCGACCTCCAGGTCGTCGGTGAGGCGGCCGACGGGGCCGGCGCCGTCCGCGCGGCACGCGAGCTCGCGCCGGACGTCGTCCTCATGGACGTGCAGATGCCCGGCACCGACGGCCTCACCGCCACGCGCGAGGTCGTGGCCACGACGGACTCCGCGGTGGTCATCCTCACGACCTTCGACCGCGACGACTACCTGTTCGCGGCGCTGGAGGCCGGCGCGTCGGGCTTCCTCCTGAAGAACGCCGTCCCGGAGGACCTCGTCGCCGCCGTCCGGCTCGTCGCCGCCGGGGAAGCCCTGCTCGCGCCCGCGGTGACGCGGCGGGTCATCGAGCGGTTCGCGCAGCGGCCCGGCCGCGCCGCCCGGCCCGACCTGCTCGCCGGGCTCACCGAGCGCGAGCGCGAGGTGCTCACACTGGTGGCGCGCGGGGAGTCCAACGCCGAGATCGCCCAGCGGCTCGTGCTGGGCGAGGCGACGGTGAAGACCCACGTGTCCCGGGTGCTCGCGAAACTCGGTCTCCGCGACCGGGTGCAGGCCGTCGTGCACGCCTACGAGACCGGCCTGGTGCAGCCGGGGGAGTTCCCTCCGCCGCGAGGCTGACAGCGCCGATCCGCCCCGCGGCGGACGCGCGGGGTGTGTGCCGTTCCCTAGCGTCGAGGCGTGCTGGAGCTCAGGGGAGTGACCAAGCGCTTCGGGTCCACAACGGCGCTGGACGACGTGTCGTTCGCCGTCCGGCCGGGGCGCATGACGGGGTTCGTGGGCGCCAACGGCGCCGGCAAGACGACCGCGATGCGCGTCGTCCTCGGCGTCGTCCCCGAGGACGCCGGTCACGTGCTGTGGCGGGGGAGCCCGCTCGACCTCACCTCACGCAGCAGCTTCGGCTACATGCCGGAGGAGCGCGGGCTCTATCCGAAGATGACGCTGCTGGAGCAGCTCGCCTTCTTCGCCCGCCTACACGGCCTCGGCTCGGAGGAGGGCCGGCGCCGGGGACGCGAACTACTCCAGGAGCTCGGCCTCGGCGACCGTGAGGGCGACCGGCTGGAGTCGCTGTCGCTCGGCAACCAGCAGCGCGTGCAGATCGCGGCGGCGCTCGTGCACGAGCCGGAGCTGCTCGTGCTCGACGAGCCCTTCAGCGGACTGGACCCCCTCGCGGTCGACGCGATGGCCGCGATGCTCCGCCGCCGTGCGGCTGCCGGTGTGCCCGTGCTGTTCTCCAGCCACCAGCTCGACCTGGTCGAGCGGCTCTGCGACGACCTCGTCGTCCTCGACCACGGCCGGGTGGTCGCGGCCGGGCCGGCCGACGACATCCGCCGGGACCGCACCCCCCTGCGCTACCGCGTGGTCGTCGAGCCCGACGCCGGCTTCCTGCGCGAAGAAGGACTGCGGGTCCTCGACGTCGACGGCGCCCGGGCGCTCATCGAGCTCGAGCCCGAGGCCGCCGGCGACCTCGTCGCGGCCGAGCAGCGCCTGCTCGCCCGGCTCACCCGGGCCGGCGCCGTCCGCGAGTTCCGGCCCGTCGTCCCCACGCTGTCCGAGATCTTCCGGGAGGTCGTCCGATGACCACCACCACGCCGGCGCGGTCCGCGACGGCGACGCCGGCCGGGCCGTCGCGCGACAAGCCGCGCCGCGCGCTCGGCCTCGCCGCGGCGGCGCGGGTGATCGCCGGCCGGGAGGTCGCGGTCACGCTGAGGGACCGCGGCTTCATCGTCTCGACGCTCGTGACGCTGGTGATCGTCGCCGGAGCCACCGCGCTGCCCGCGATCCTCTCCGGCGGTACGGAGACGAGGACCGTCGCGGTCGTGGACGACGCCGGCGCCGCTCTCGTCCAGGCCGCCGACGAGCTCGCCGCCGCGGACGCCCCGCCCGGTGACGAACCCGTGGTCAGCCTCGACGTGCTCCGGACCGGCGGGGTCGCGGCCGCGGAGGAAGCCATCCGCGAGGACGAGGCCGACCTCGCCGTGCTGACCGCCGCCGACGACGTCGAGCTCGTGGCTCTCGACGGCGTCCCCAGCGACGCCGCGGACGTCCTCTCTCGGGCAGCGTCCGTCCAGCGCGCGGCGGCGGTCGCCGACGAGCTGGGCGCCACCGACGCGCAGGTCGCTGCGCTGCAACCGGTCTCGCTGGAGCAGCGGCGCCTCGGCGGCGGGCTGGACCCGACCATCGCCTCGGTGGTGGCGACCGCGTTCGGCTTCCTGTTCTCCTTCACCGTCTTCGGCTACGGGATGATGATCGCCCAGCGCGTGACCGAGGAGAAGCAGAGCCGCGTCGTGGAGCTGCTCGTCGCCGCCGTGCCGATGCGGGCGATGCTGGTCGGCAAGGTGCTCGGGGTCGGCGCGCTGGCCCTCGGACAGGTCGTGCTGACCGTGGGGATCGCCGCCATCGGGGCGTCCCTCTCGGGGCAGGGCCAGCTGTTCCAGCTGCTCGCCCGCAGCAGCGGCTGGTTCCTCGTCTTCTTCCTCTTCGGCTTTGCGCTCCTGGCGTGCCTGTTCGCCGCGGCCGGCGCCATGGCGCCGCGGCAGGAGGACCTGCAGCAGACGGTGAACCCGCTGTCGCTCGCGATGATGCTGCCCTTCTTCGCCTCGGTGTTCATCACCGACCGCGGGCCGCTGCTGACCACGCTGTCGTACGTGCCGCTGACCTCGCCGCTCACCATGCCGCGTCGACTGCTCATCGACGACGCCGCCTGGTGGGAGCCGGTGCTGTCGCTCGGCGTGCTCGCCGTCAGCGTCGCCGCCCTCGTGGTGCTGGGCGCCCGCCTCTACGAGCGAAGCCTGCTGCGGACCGGCAGCGCCATCACGTGGCGGTCGGCGCTCAGGCGCAACGCCTGACGCCGTCGAGCAAGACGACGACATGAGGTACCTCGGCCGCACCGAGGTCGAGGTTGACGACGAGGATGGAGACGGTCGTGCCTCAGCCGGCGAAGCCGACGACGAAGCGGAGCCACCGGTACTACACGTTCTGGCGGTTCGTCACCGCCGGGCTGCTGCTGTTGATCGCCTGGGACGTACGTCGTCCCGGGAACGTCAACTGGAACGACGACGCGTGGTGGCCGCTGCCCGCCGTGATCGGCGTGGTGTACGGGCTGGCCGGCGTGCGGTCTCTGGCGCTGTGGGTGCGGGAGCGCAAGGCCGCCGACACGGGGGAGGGGACGGCGTGAGCACCATCCGCGAGTTGCTGCTACAGGCGCGCAGCAAACCCGGGGGACGTTCCGCGGGCGCTTCAGCGAGAGCATCGCCGCAGGCGAGGATCGGCCGGCGGTCGCCCGCTGGCGGTCGACCCGAACCTTGCGCGGTCCACACGGTCACGGACACAGGATGGCCGGGTTGTCGCTCAGGGGATCTGGCCTGCGGGACAACCCGGCAACCGCCGACAGCGGGAGTCAGCGCCGCGTGCCCGTGCCTCCTGCTGTCGTGTGGCGACTGTTGCCTCCTCGGGCCCGGTCTCGTTGCAGGGCGCGGTAGACCGAAGAGCGGGCGACGCCGAAGAGGTCGATGGCCCATACCAGTCAACGGTAGAAGCGCAGGTCGACCATGGTCCTCAGTCATGTTCAGATCGCTCCATCACGCAGGGGACGTTCCGCCTCAACGTGTAGCTGGCGGCATTCGCGCAGGTCAGCGCGGAGCCTCGGCGCGGGTCAGCCGAGGACACCTGGCAGTGCGCCGGTCAGCGACCGGGAACGAGGGGCGGGCACGGGCGGCCGCGCCGCTGCGGGGATGCGCCGAGTGCCCTCTCCCGTGGCACCGGCCGGTCGGCGACGTGCCACTGCCGTGAGGACAGCGAGGAGGAGCAGCGCGGCGGTGGCCGCGGCCGCGGCGGCCGGCAGGCCCGTCTGCAGGATGACCAGGGGGAGCACCGCTGTGCCGGCGGCCGAGCCCAGCGCCCGACCGGCGGTGACGGATGCCAGGGCGCCGGTCACCCGGTACGGTTCGCGAGCCGCGGCGGCACTGTCCAGCAGGCCCTCCAGGAGGGTCATGCACAGTCCGGACAGCAGCTGGGCGGCGCACAGCAACGGGATGGACAGCGGGGCGACCACCCAGCCGGCCGCCATGCCTGCGGCGGCGAGGACGTAGCGGAGTCCCGGCGACCCCGGCCGCCGCTGCAGCGCCGAGGCGGCGGGAGCGGCCAGTAGGGAGCCCGCGACGAAGGCGACGGCCGCGGCCGCCACGGCGGTGCGGCCGTGCGCCTGCTCGGACAGGGCCACGTACAGCAGTGTCGGAGCCGAGCCGAGGAGCATCAGCAGCCCACCGAGGACCGAGAGCCCGGACGGCGCGGCTCCACGGGCCTTCCCGGGCACGGCGGCGGCACGCGGGACCCACGACCCCCCGGCCACCAGCACCGTGGGCACGAGGCCCAGCACGTAGGCGACCACGGCCGCAGACAGCACGGCGTCCTCGACTGCCGGGCCCGTCGGCAGCAGGGCGGCCAGGGCCACTCCGGCGGCCTCGACCGCGGCGATCGCGGTGCCGTACCACGTGAGCGCAGCTGCCCCCGGCCGGACGGCGGTCACCTCGGCGCGCATGCCGGCGTAGCCGGTCCAGGCGGAGACGTTCATCGCCGCGATGCACAGTGCGAGCGGCAGCACCGGCGCGCCGGACAGCACGAGGACCGCAAGACCACCGCGCAGGACCATCTCCGCGCCCGCGGCCGTCCGCAGCAGCCGCCGGCCGTCGAGGCGGACGGCGACCCAGCCGGCCACCGGCGCGGACAACGCGACGCCGACGAGCATGGCGGCGCTGCAGACGCCCACAGCGGCCAGCCCGTGCTCGTCGGCGACGCGGAGCACCAGCAGGGTCCAGGCGACCGAGAGGCACAGGGAGTCGACCAGGCCTGCTGCCACCAGCGCACCGAGCCGCCGCCGGCCGCCCGGGTGGCCCGGCGGCCGGCTGTCGGTGCCCGGCATCAGCGTTCGATGAAGTAGGTCGCAGGCGGCGGGAAGCCGTTGAACGACGAGGCGTAGCTCAGCGTGTAGGCGCCCGCCGAGGCGATGAACACGCGATCGCCCTCGGACATGGTCACCGGCAGCGGGGCGCCGTAGAACATCGTGTCCGAGCTGTCGCAGCTCGGGCCCGTGACCGTGTAGGGCACCTGCTCGACCACACCGTGATCGGCGCGCGAGCTCCACAGCGGGAACCGCCACTGACCGACGGTCTGCTGGGTCTCCATCAGGCCGTTGTAGGCACCGACGTCGAGATAGAGCCACTCCTCGCCGGCGCGCTCCTCGCGGCCGAGCACGCTGGCCACCATGACCGCGGTCTCGGCGACCATGTGCCGCCCGGGTTCGGCGACGATCAGCAACGGCTCGTAGGGCAGGAGCTCGTCGAGCGCCGACTCGATGACGTCGCCGATCTGCTCGATGGAGGGGACCGCGTCGCCGTAGCGCGCCGGGAATCCGCCACCCAGGTCGAGCATCTCCAGCCGGATGCCGTCCTGCTGCAGGTTGCGCATGATGCGGCCGGCGGAGGCGATGGCCTGTCGCCAGGCCGAGGTCGCGGCGCACTGGGACCCGACGTGGAAGGTCAGACCGTAGGGCTGCAGGCCGAGGCGCTTGGCCTCCTGGAGCAGCGCACGCGCGTGGTGGGCCTCGGCGCCGAACTTGCGGGAGAGCGGGAAGACGCTCCCGCTGTCGTCGACCCGGATCCGGATGTAGACGGCGCTGCCCGGAGCGACGCGGGCGATCTTGTGCAGCTCGCCCTCGGAGTCCGCCGCGAAGCGCCACAGCCCCGCCTCGGCCGCCTGGGCGATGTGGGCTGCCGGCTTCACGGTGTTGCTGTAGAGCACGTCCGCGGGGTCGACGCCGACGGCCTGCAGCATGCGCAGCTCGCCGATGGAGGCGACCTCGAAGCCGGCGCCCTGCGCGGACGCGGTCCGCAGGATCTCCGGAGCGGAGTTGCACTTGACCGCGTAGTGCGCCCGCACGCGGGGCAGAGCCCGCGCGAACCGCTGGAAGCGGTCGGCGACCATGCGCAGGTCACCGGCCAGGAACGGCGTGGGCAGCTCGATCGCGGCGAGGACCTCCGGCGTGAGCCCCTCGGGCCAGGTCGGTGGGGTCTCCAGGATCGGGCCCAGCCCGGTCAGGGACGCGGTCATCTCGGTGTCTCCTCGGTACGTGGGACGCGGCTGCGCCCGAGGAGGTCGTCGGCCGGATCCGGCGACGCGTTGAGGTCCCTCCCCCCGAAGGGGGAGATCGCCGCGACACCGTCAGGTTGTCGCCCATCCGGTCGATACCGGTCGCGTGACCACGACTCCGGCTCACCGGCGGCCCCGCCTCCTGGCGGTGGCCGTCCTCATCGTTGCCCTCCTGTGGGGCGTCGGGCTCGTCAGCCTGCCGGCGGCCACGGCCCTGCACCTGTCCAACGTCGGGCTGACGGTGTTCTCGCTGGCGGCCGGTGCCGCCGCGGTGGTCCGCGCCCGCAGGCACGCCGGCCGCGTCCGCCTCTTCTGGCGTCGTCTCGGCGCCGCGTCGCTGGCGTGGGGCGGTGGCATGGCGGCGTGGAGCTGGTACGAGTCGCTGCGCGGGCTGGAGGTGCCGTTCCCCTCCGTCGCCGACGTCGGGTTCCTGGCGTCCCCGCTGCTGGCCGGGTGGGCGCTGCTCACCCTGCCCCTGGCCGCGCCCACGCGTGCCGGGCGCGTCCGCACGGTCCTGGACGGGCTCGTCGTGGCCAGCTCGCTGCTGCTGGTCAGCTGGATGCTCGTCCTGGACTCCATCGTCCAGGCGGGAGGGGACGTCACGAGCCAGGCGATCTCCCTGGCCTACCCGGTGAGTGACATCGTGCTGATCACCACGGTGGTCTACACGTGGATGCGTGCCCGTTCCCGCGGTGCGGGCCTGCTGGTCCCGCTGCCCCTCATCGGCGTGGGCCTGGTGGCTCTGGCGGTGGCCGACTCCGGCTTCGTGTACCTCACCACGGCGGGGGTCTACAGCTCCGGCAACTGGATCGACCTGGGCTGGGGCGCCGGGTTCTGCCTGCTGCTGCTGGCTGCCCTGCGACCCGGGGAGGACGCCGGCGACGTCGAGATGGAGGAGGTCGTCACCCGTCCACTGGGCAACCTGCTGCCCTACGCCGCGGTCGGCGTCGCGCTGCTCACCTCGTCGCTGGAGGTCCTCCGCGGCGGGACGACCGACACCGTCCACTTCTGGCTCCGCACGGCGATCATGGTGCTGCTGGTCGCCCGGCAGATCCTGACGTTGCTGGAGAACCACTCGCTCACGCAGGACCTGGAACGGCGCGTCGAGGCGCGCACCGCCGAGGTGCGGGCCAGCGGCGAGCGGTTCGCCGCCCTGGTGCAGCACAGCTCGGACCTGGTGACCGTGGTCGACCGCTCCGGCACCGTGCTCTACCAGAGCCGGTCGAGTGAGGCCCTGCTCGGCTTCGACGCCGACGCGATGGTCGGCCGGCTGCTGACCGACTTCGTGGTCCCGGCGCACGCGGCTGACCTGGCCGCTGTCCTGCGCGGTGTCGCCGGCGACGCCGACCGGGTGCAGACGGTCCAGAGCACCTGGCGGCACGCGAGCGGCCGGGAGTGCCACATGGAGATCACCCTGACCAACCTCCTGGCCAACGCGGCGGTCGGTGGTCTGGTGCTCAACACGCGCGACGTCACCGACCGGATCACCCTCGAGCGGCAGCTGACCCACCAGGCCTTCACCGACTCGCTGACCGACCTGCCCAACCGGGCCCTGTTCAAGGACCGACTCCAGCACGCGCTCACCCGGGGGGCCGACTCGGCGCCGCCGATGGCCGTGTACTTCCTCGACCTGGACGGGTTCAAGGCGGTCAACGACACGCTGGGGCACAGCGCCGGTGACGACCTGCTCGTCGAGGTGGCTGCGCGCCTGCGCACGGTCGTCCGGCCGAGCGACACGGTGGCCCGCTTCGGCGGTGACGAGTTCGCCATCCTGGTGGACGACCTGCCGGAGGGCGAGGACGGCACTGCACTGGCCCAGCGCGTCTGCGACGCCATCGCGGCGCCGATCCTGCTCGACGGCAGCGAGGTGCACATCTCGGCGAGCATCGGCATCGCCCACCGGGAGGACCCCTCCATCGACGCCGAGCAGATGCTGCGCAACGCCGACCTGGCGATGTACCAGGCCAAGGCCGACGCCGGCGGCTTCGCGGTCTTCGTCCCGGAGATGCACGAGGGCCTGGTCGCCCGCATGCGCCTGGAGGCGGACCTCCGCAAGGCGCTGACCGACGACCAGTTCATCGTCCACTACCAGCCCATGGTCTCCATGCGCACCGGTGAGATCACCGGCGTGGAGGCGCTGGTGCGCTGGCAGCACCCGGAACGCGGATTGGTGCCGCCGAACGAGTTCATCCCGCTCGCCGAGGCGACCGGCCTCATCCGGCCGCTGGGGCTCTGGGTCCTGCGCGAGTCCTGCCGGCAGGCGGTGACCTGGGCGGCGGCGGGTGACTCGCGCCGGGGTCTGAAGCTGAGCGTCAACGTGTCGGCCCGCCAGCTGCAGCAGGACGACCTGGTCGAGCAGGTGGCCGGCATCCTGCGGGAGACCGGCCTGCCCGCCCAGCGGCTGACCCTCGAGATGACCGAGAGCGTGCTGCTGGAGAAGGGCGAGGAGACCCTGGCCACGCTCACCGCGCTGCGTGACCTGGGCATCCGCCTGGCCATCGACGACTTCGGCACCGGCTACTCCTCGCTGAGCTACCTGCACAGCTTCCCGGTCGACATCCTCAAGATCGACCGCAGCTTCGTCGAGCGGCTGTCCACCGGCGGTGACACCGCGCTGATCAGCACCATCCTCCGGTTGGGGCAGACGATGAAGCTGGAGACCGTGGCCGAGGGGATCGAGCACCCGCAGGAGTTGCTGCTGCTGCGCCGCCAGGGCTGCACCACCGGACAGGGCTACCACTTCTCGCCCCCAGTGCCCGCGGCGCGGATCGAGGAGCTGCTCGCCGAAGCCAGCCCGGACGGCCGCCGGTCAGTCCCGGCGCCTCGTCCGGCGACCGTGCCCGGCGAGGATGCTCTGCCGGGTGACGGTGCCCTGGCGCTCGAGGCCGCGGCGGGGCGCATCTGAGCGCTGTCGTCGCAGCCGGAGCAGACCGGACGCGTGACGTGTGTGACGGAGTGGTGCCCGGGGCTGTCCTGCGGACCAGGGACACCTGAGACCCGCAGTCGTCCGACCGTACGGGTGCGGGTCGGCGCAGAGCCGGACCTCCGACACGCATGGCCGGTGGAGCCGGCGCATGGGCCCCTGAGGCCATGGCGGACAGCAGGGAGACGACCACCGTCAGCGCATGGGCACCTCATCGGAGTGGTTGTCCCCGCTGATGCCCGGTGCGCTCGGCACCCATCAGCTGCTGACGGGAGAACCGGACACCCGAGCTGCCAGCACCGGCCGCCCGGGGTGTGCGGACGAGTGAGCCGAGCCACGGGCAGTGTGCGAACCCGGTGGCCGGACGTGACCCTGTGCGGCCACCCCCACGACCGGACGCCCCTGACGGTTCAGACCTTGCCGCGGAGGAGGCGGCGCCAGTAGATCTGCGGCAGGACGTGGCGGTCGAAGAACCAGGTCGAGCGGCGGGGCTTGAAGGGGTCCAGGCCAGGTACCGACGGGCTCGCTCGGCCGTCGCGGTCGACCTCGTTCAGCACCAACTTGCGCCGGCTCACGGTGATGGGCATGACCGTGTACCCGTCGTAGCGCTGCATCGGCCCGCCGTCGCTGGCAGCGGCCAGGTTCTGCGACAGCACGTCGACCTGTTTCCTCAGCGCCCCGCCCGACGGCCGGGTCGCGACGGCTGCAGCGTCCCCGATCGCCCAGATCGACTCGTGCCGGCGGGACAGCAGCGTCTGCGGATCGATGTCGACCAGTCCGGGGGTCGGGTCGGCGGCGAGGCCGCCGTCCGCGATCCAGCGCGGAGCCCGGTAGTGCGGGACGGCGTGGGCGAAGTCGACGTCCTCGACCACTCGCCGGCCGGTGCCGGTCGCGACCGTGAGGGCGTGGACGTCCCAGTCCACCTGCTCGATGCGGGCCTCGCGCAGCACCTCGATCCCGTAGTCCGCGAAGATGCGCTCGAGGACCTCGTCGGCCTCCGGCACGCCCGTCGCGGTCGGCTCCGGCAGGACGAGCCGGACCGCGAAGTCGGCCAGGACGCCGGCGCGCCGCCAGTGGTCGCACGCCATGAGCAGCGGCTTGAGCGCGGTCGGACCGCAGGACGCCGGTTCCGGCGGAACGGTGAACACGACGGAACCGGCGCGCAGCGACGTCAGCCGCGGCCACACCAGCGGTGCGCTGCCGGGTACGTACGAGGAGGCGGCCCACCCGTCGGTGTACGCCGACTGCAGGCCCGGCGTGGCGTCCCAGTCCTCGACGAGACCGGGGCAGAGGACGAGCGTGGAGCAGTGCAGCGTGCGTCCCGCGCGCGTGCGCACGGTCATGGCGGCCGGGTCGACCGCCTCGACGCTGTCCCGGATCCAGGTGCACCCCGCGGGGACGACGTCGGCCATCGGGCGTTCCAGAGCGGCCATCGTGGCCTCGCCGCCGCTGACGTAGTTGAGCAGCGGCTTGTACCGGTGCACCGGTTGAGGGGACACGATGGTGACGTCCCGGGCGCCGTCGCGGACCAGCCGCGCTCCCAGGGAGATGCCGGCGTTGCCGCCACCGACGATCACGATCCCGCTGCGTTCCACGTCGCTCCTGACTGGGTGCCGCGGACCTCCGTCACCGCCGCAGCTCGGCCACCGTGTCGAGCCTGCCGAGTCCGTGCGGGTTCCGCACGGCGGACGTGCGGCTGAGCCGGCCGTCCTCGACCACGCCGGGACGCGGGCTCCGCGGAGCGGGACAGCACCGCGGCGACCCGCTCCCGGGACGACGACCGGGCGCCGGCGGCCACGTGCTCGCGGGCCCGGTGCGTGATCTGCCGGACAGCCGCACCCGACCTGCCACCCGCCTCGGCGATCTGGCGGAACGGCACGCCGCTGTGGTGTGCTCCACACCCTCTCCCCCCTCCCGCTCCGCACCAGCGATGGAGACGCCGTGACCACTCCCACCACGCACCCGCCACGGACCGTCCAGGTCGGCGACATCTCCGTCGCCGTCCAGGAGTACGGCGAGGGCGAGCCGCTGCTGATCGTCAACGGGACCACCCAGTCCCTGGGCTTCTGGGCCGAGCTCGCGCCGGTCCTGGCCGCCCGCCACCGGGTGGTCACCTACGACCTGCGGGGCATGGGCGGGTCCGAGCGGGGGTCGGGGGAGATCAGCGTCGCCTCGCTGGCCGCGGACGCCCGCGGGCTGATGGATGCACTGGAGATCGAGCGGGCGCACGTGCTCGGCTACTCCCTCGGCAGCGCCATCGCGCAGGAGCTCGTCCTCGCCGCCCCCCAGCGCGTCGCCTCGCTGGTCCTCTACTGCACCTGGGCCCGCACCGACGGCTTCCAGCGCGCCGTGCTCACCGGGCTCGCGTACCCGTGGCGCACCGGCGACATGGAGGCCGCGCTCGGCGCCCTCGGCATCGCCTTCTCGCCCCAGCTGCTCGACAGCCCGGCCTTCGGCGAGCTGGTGGAGCAGCTCCTCCCGCTGTTCCCCAGCACCGAGCAGCAGATCCGGACCACCGCCGAGCAGTGGGACGCCGATCTCGCGCACGACACCCTCGACCGGCTCGGCGGCATCACCGCGCCCACCCTCGTCATCGCCGGCGAGCAGGACCTGCTGACCCCGCCGTGGCACGGCCGGCAGGTGGCCGAGGCGATCCCCGGGGCGCAGCACCACCTGTTCACCGGCCCGGGGTCCAGCCACGCCCTCGGCGTCGAGCGCGCCGAGGAGTTCCTGCCCCTGGTGCAGACCTTCCTCGCCGAGCACCCGCTCACCTGACCTGCGGCGGAGGCTCCGGAGGGCACCCCCGCCGGGGAGCTAGTGTGAGACGCGTCACTCCCCCTGGCACTGGAGGTCCCTTCGTGACGACGACCACCGAACGCGCCACCGCGCCGGAGCTGCACACCGACGGGCCCGGCACCCGCCACGTCGACGTCCTCGTCGTCGGGGCGGGGGTCTCCGGGATCGGCGCCGCTCACCACCTGCAGGAACGGTTCCCCGACCGGTCCTTCGTCATCCTGGACGCGCAGGACAACCGCGGCGGCACCTGGTGGACCCACCGGTACCCGGGCGTGCGCTCGGACAGCGACCTGTTCACCTACGGCTACCGGTTCAAGCCCTGGCGCGGCCCGTCGATCGCCGCGGGGGAGGAGATCCTCAACTACCTGGACGAGGTCATCGCCGACGACGACCTCGGCCGGCACATCCGCTACCACCACCGGGTCACCTCGGCCAGCTGGTCCACCGAGGACCGGCGGTGGACGGTGGAGGTCACCCGCGGCGACACCGACGAGCAGCTGCGGTACACCACCGACTTCCTGTGGATGTGCCAGGGCTACTACAACCACACCAAGCCCTACCGGCCGCAGTGGGAGGGGCTCGACGACTTCCAGGGCCTCGTCGTCCACCCCCAGCAGTGGCCGCAGGACCTCGACCTCGCCGGCAAGCGCGTCGTCGTGATCGGGTCCGGGTCCACGGCCGCGACCCTGATCCCGGCCATCGCGCAGGACGCCGAGCACGTGACGATGCTGCAGCGCTCACCGTCCTACTTCCTGGCCCCGCCCCTGACCCACGAGCTCGCCACCTGGCTGCGCGCCCTGGACATCCCGGAGGACTGGACCCACGAGATCCTCCGCCGCGCCTACGCCGCCGAGTTCAACGAGCTGGCGCGCATGTCGCACGAGGCGCCCGACGAGCTGCACACCTTCCTCATGGAGTCGATGAAGCCGCTGTTGCCCGAGGGCTTCGACATCGAGAAGCACTTCACCCCCCGGTACCGCCCGTGGCAGCAGCGCATCGCGATCGTCCCCGAGGGGGACCTGTTCACCGCGCTGCGGGAGGGGCGGGCATCCATCGTCACCGACACCATCGAGACGTTCACCTCGACGGGCATCCGGGTCAGCTCCGGGGAGGAGATCCCGGCCGACGTCGTCGTCACCGCCACCGGGTTCAACCTGTCGGCCTTCGGCGACATCCCGTTCGCCGTGGACGGCGAGCCGGTCGACTTCGCCGATCGCATCACCTGGCGGGGCATCATGATCAGCGGGATCCCGAACATGGCCTACGTGTTCGGCTACTTCCGGCACAGCTGGACGCTGCGGGCCGACCTGGTCAGCGACCTGGTCTGCCGGCTGTTCGACACCATGGAGACGAAGGGCGCCACCACGGTCGTCCCGACGCTGCGGCCCGAGGACGCCGACATGCGGATCCGGCCCTGGTCGGACCCGGAGAACTTCAACGCCGGCTACGTCATGCGCTCCCAGCACGTCCTGTTCAAGCAGGGCGACCGGGAGCCGTGGACCCACATGCTGGAGCACGCGGAGGAGATGGAGCTCCTGCCCAAGGTCGACCTCGAGGACGGGACGCTGGTCTACCGCTGAGCCCGACCCCGGGACTCAGCGGTACTCAGCGGGACGCGGTGGGCCCGCCGTCCGGGGACTTGGCCGGCGGGACCAGCGGGTCCGGCAGCGGTGGGTCGGTCCGCTGCGGGGTGCGGGTGCCGGACGCAGGCCGGGACGGCGTCGCGACGGCGGGCCCACCGGCGACCGTCGCCGCACCGGCGTCCCGCCCGGCCCCGCGCCCCGTGAGCCGGTCGATCCGGTCCTGCAGCGGAGCGGGCGCGACGTCGCGGACCTGCGCCAGGACCTGCTGCACCTCCGGCCGGGCCACCACGCCGCCCGCGGCCCGCGCGATCTCCTCGTAGCGCGCCCGCCCGGCCCGCGCGCCGAGCACGTACCCGGTGCCGAGGCCCAGCACCAGCGACGTCCGGCGCACCGTCCGCCGCCAGCCCCGTCCCAGCCGCTCACCGGTCCCGACGAGCACCTCGGGCACCGCCCCGACGGCGAGCGCGGCCTGCACCCCGGTCGTGAGGGCGCGGCCGACGCCCGCGCCCGCCTGCGGCAGGGCCGCCCCGACCGCCAGCAGCGCGGCGTCGGTGGCCCGCAGCGCCGTGCCCGTGCCGGTGCGGGCGGCCCGCCACGCCGCCTGACCCGCCGCCGACAGCACCGGGGTGAGCTGGGTGGCGACCGCGTCGGTGCGGGTGCGTGCCACCGTGGCGGCCTGGCGGGCGCGCTCCGCGGCGTCGACGGCGAGCCGGCCGGTCACCACGGCGCCGATGGACGCCCCCTCGCGGGCCAGCCGGACCGAGTCCTGCAGCACCGGCCCGGCCGCGGCGGCGTACCGGCCCGCCCGGGCGCCGGCCGCACCGGCGAGGGCCCGGTACGGGGCCGGCGCGGGTGCGGGGGCCCGGCGCCGCCGGACGCGCCCCACCCAGGCCGGGCGCCGGCGCAGGCGCACGGTCACGACGACGACGGCCGCCAGGCCGGCGAGCACCGCCAGGGCACCCGCCAGCCCACGGCCGCGCTGCGCGGAGGACGGCTGCGCGGAGGACGGCTGCGCGGAGGACGGCTGCGCGGGGGACGGCTGCGCGGAGGACGGCTGCGCGGGGGACGACTGCTCGGCGGGCGGCTGCTCGGTGTCCCGGGCCGGCTCGGGTGCCCCGGCGGTGTCCGGGGACGGTGCCGCCGGCCCGGCCCCGGCGGCCGGGAGGAGGCTGTCCGACGCGGCCGTCGAGTACTCGATGCCGTAGTGCCGGTAGAGCTCCGCCTCCTGGTCCTGGGACAGCTCGCGCGCGGCACCGAGACGCGGTGCGTCCTCGGCCTCCGCCCGGCTGACCGTGACCTGCACCCGGTCGCCCGCCGCGGTCGCGCCGAGCAGCGGGACGACCTCGGTGACCTCGCCGCGCTCGGCGTACATCCACTCCGGCGACCCGGTGGCCTCGTCGGCGAGCAGGGCGACGCACACGCCGATCTCGGCCCCGTCGCGGTCGACCACCGTCCGGCCGACCCAGTCCCTCGCCGCATCCCGATCGGGCAGTGTCATGGTGGCTCCCTGTGGTGAGCGGCCGGGCGACCCGGTCGCCGGGCCGACGGCCGTCGAGGGCAGCTACCCACCCGGTGCCCCGCCAACCGGTCCCGCCGGGCGGACCCGGGCCGGGAGCCGATCACCGACGCCCGCAAGTCGCCGACGGGACGCAACCCGGCGATGCTGTGGCCCGGCCGACACCGGCGGAGACGCCGGTCCGGCCGCCAGGTGCTGCACACGCGAAGGGGAGTGAGCCTTGTCCAGGTCCCAGCAGGGAGCCGCGGTGCCCGCGTCGCGGACGTCCATCGTCAAGGTCGTCGGCGCCAGCCTCGTCGGGACCACCGTGGAGTGGTACGACTTCTTCCTCTACGGCTCGGCCGCCGCGCTGGTCTTCAACACGCTCTTCTTCCCCGAGTTCGACCCGCTGGTCGGCACCCTGCTCGCCTTCGCCACCTACGCCGTGGGCTTCGCCGCCCGGCCGATCGGCGGCGTGGTCTTCGGGCACTTCGGCGACAAGGTCGGCCGCAAGAAGATGCTGGTCATCACCCTGATGCTGATGGGCGGGGCGACGTTCCTCATCGGCCTGCTGCCGACCTACGCCGCCATCGGCATCTGGGCGCCGATCCTGCTGATCCTGCTCCGGCTGGTGCAGGGCTTCGCCCTGGGCGGCGAGTGGGGCGGGGCGGTGCTGATGGCCGCCGAGTACGGCACCCCGGAGCGGCGCGGGTACTGGGCGTCCTGGCCGCAGGCCGGCGCGCCGGCGGGCAACCTGCTCGCCGTCGCCGTCCTCGCGCTGGTCTCGGCCTTCACGGACGACCAGCAGTTCCAGTCGTGGGGCTGGCGCATCCCGTTCCTGCTCAGCGCGGTGCTGGTGCTCGTGGGGCTGTGGATCCGGTTCTCCATCGAGGAGTCGCCGGTCTTCCAGGCCGCCCGCGAGCAGGCCGCGTCGGCCGAGGAGGCTCCCCGGCTGCCGGTGGTCCAGGTCCTGCGCGACTACCCCCGTGAGATCGTCCTGGCCATCGGTGCCCGCCTGGCGGAGAACATCGGCTACTACATCTTCACGGCCTTCGCGCTCAGCTACGCCACCCAGCAGCTGGACGTCCCGCAGGGCACGGCGCTGAACGCCGCGCTGATCGCCTCGGCCATCCACTTCTTCGCCATCCCGGGGATGGGTGCGCTCTCCGACCGGTTCGGCCGCCGGCCCGTCTACCTGGTCGGGGCCGTGGGGGTCGGCGTGTGGGGGTTCGTCTTCTTCACCCTCTACGACTCGCGGTCCTTCGCGCTGCTCGCGCTCGCCGGCACCGTCGCGCTGGTCTTCCACGGGGCCATGTACGGGCCGCAGGCGTCCTTCTTCTCCGAGCTGTTCTCGACCCAGGTGCGCTACAGCGGGCTGTCGGTGGCCGGGCAGGTGTCCTCCATCGTGGCCGGCAGCCTGGCGCCGGTCATCGCCACGGCGCTGCTCATCGAGTACGGCAGCTCGGTGCCGATCTCGCTGTACCTGGCCGGTGCCGCCGTGCTCACGGTGCTCGCCGTCCTGCTCAGCCGGGAGACCGCGCGCAGCGACCTGACGCGGGACCCCGTCGCCGACCGGCGGCCGGTCGGCGCCGGCCGGCGCTGAGCCGCTGCCGGCCTCAGGCCGCGAGCGGGTGGTGGTGGCAGCGCCCGCCGGCGGTGGCCCGTGCCGCGCAGGGCGCGCCGGCGCGGGTGCGGCCCCCGCTGTCGCCGCACCGGGCCGGCGCGGCCGGCGGCGCGGCGACCGGCTGCGGGAAGGGCAGGACGACGGCGTCGTGCTCCTCGGCCGGGGAGGCGGTGAGGCGGGTGAGGACGCCGGGGGCGGCCGGCGCGGGACGGGTGGCGCGGCGGTGCAGGACCGTCGCGACGGTCGACCCGGCGAGGAAGGCGACGAGGGCGGTGGCGACGTGGCTGGCGCGCATGCCCGGCTCATCGGCAGCCGCCGCGCCCGGTCGGGACCGCGGACGTCCCGCGCGCCCCGTGCGCCCCAGCAGTGCAGGTGGCGCCGACGTGACGTGCATCGCACGCAGGCAACCGGGGTAGCGCGTCGTGGGGGACACCTGCGACGAGGGAGGACCAAGCGATGACCACCAAGGTGGAGAAGTCGATCCAGGTCGACGTACCGGTCAACCAGGCCTACAACCAGTGGACGCAGTTCGAGGACTTCCCGCACTTCATGGGTGGGGTCCAGGAGGTCCGCCAGCTGACCGACCAGCGGCTGCACTGGGTCGCCGAGATCGCGGGTGTCCGGCGGGAGTGGGAGGCCGCCGTCCTGGAGCAGGAGCCCGACCGCAAGGTCGCCTGGGCCGCGACCAGCGGCGCGACCAACGCCGGCGCCGTGCGCTTCGAGTCGGCCGGGCCGATGTCGACGATCGTGTACCTCTCCCTGGAGTACGAGCCCGAGGGTGTCGTGGAGCAGGTCGGCGACAAGCTGGGCATCGTGGAGCGGCAGGTCACCTCCGACCTCGAGCGCTTCAAGCGGCTGATCGAGGACGAGGGCTACGCCACCGGCGCGTGGCGCGGCTCGGTGAACGAGCACCTCGACGTCGGCACGCCCGGTGTCGGGGACGCGGTCGGCTCGCACGGGGACGACGGCAAGGCGGGGGTGTCCGGCAAGGCCGTCGCCGCCGGCGTGGCCGCCGTGGCCGGTGTCGTCGCGGCCGGCGCCGCCGTCGCCTCGTCGGGGGGCCAGCAGGAGGAGCGGCCCCGGCCGCCGCAGCCGCCGCAGCCGGAGGGCGTGCGCCAGCCCCAGACGGTCACCGTCGTCGAGCAGCCGCCGGCCGACGTCGTCCGCGACGACACGCTGACCGACGAGGCGAACCCCGCGGGCTACACCGCGCCGTCCTCCACCGAGGGTGTGGAGCGCGGCGTGCGCGAGGGCGGGGACGACCCGATGATCGGCGGCGGCAGCCGCTGAGACCGGCGGCCGGTGGTGGCCGGATGCCCCCACCGGCCGCTCACCCGCCGGGCAGCGCGACGTCGAGGAGCGTCGCGGTGGCCGGGTCCAGCGCCGGGAACGGCGCGCCGAGGCCGAACACGGCCACCTGGCCGGTGCGGAAGCCGGTCTGCACCTGCCGCCGCAGGCCCGGGTCGCCGCGGCCGTCGTCGAGGATCCCCGCCAGCTCCCCGACCGAGGGGCTGTGGCCGACCACGACCAGCGTCGCGACGTCCTGCGCGGTGTCGCGCACGACGGCGAGCAGGTCCTCGACGGTGTTGTCGTACACCCGTGGGTCGACGACCGGCTCGGCCGCGCCCGCCAGCGCCGCCCGCGCCCGCTCCCAGGTCTGCACCGTCCGTCGGGCGGGCGACAGGACGACGCGGTCGGGCACCAGTCCGGTCCCCGCGAGCCAGGAGCCGATCGCCGCGGCGTGCCGCTCCCCGCGCGCGGTCAGCGACCGCTCGGCGTCGACCGGGCCGCCCGCGGCCTCGGCGTGGCGGACCAGCAGGAGTCGGCGGGGCGGCATCGCAGGAGTGTGGCACCGGCCGCTCAGGGGACCAGCACGAGCTTGCCGACGACCTCCCGGTGGGCCAGGGGGGTGAGGGCCTCGGCGGCCCGCTCGGGCGGGAGGCCGGTGGGCTCCGGCGGCCGGAGCTCGCCGCGGGCGACCCGGCCGAGGACGCCGGTCAGCAGCGCGACCGCGTCCTCCGGCCGCGTCCGCGCCCAGTCGCCCCAGTCCACGCCGACGACGCCGCGGTTGCGCAGCAGCACGAGGTTCGCGGGCAGGCGGGGGATCTCCCCGGCGGCGAACCCGAGCACGCAGTAGCGCCCGTACGCGGTCAGGGAGCGCAGCGCCGGCTCGGCCGGTGGCCCGCCGACCGGGTCGACGACGACGTCCGCCCCGCCGCCGGTGACCTCCCGGACGCGGTCCTTGAGCGCGTCGTACCCGACGGCCACCTGGGCGCCCGCCGCACGCGCGGCAGTGCGTTCGGCCTCGGTGGAGGCGGCGGCGACCACGCGGGCGCCGGCGGCACGGCAGACGTCCACCGCCGCCAGGCCGATGCCCCCGCCGGCGCCCAGCACCAGGACCCACTCGCCCGGCCGCACCCGCACCCGGTGCTCGAGGGCGAACGCGAGCGTGCTGTAGCTCTCGACCGCGGCGGCGGCCACGGGCGCGGCCACGCCGTCCGGCAGCGGTGCCACCGCCGCCACCCGGCCGGCCACCGCGGACCCCGGCGTGTGCGGCAGCGGCGGGCGCACCTGGTAGCGCCCTCGCACGACCAGCCCGTCGACGAAGGAGACCGCGGCCGCCGCCACGGCGACGAGCACCTCGCCGGGACCGGGGGAGGGGTCGGGCTCCTCGACCACGGCCAGCCGGTCCACCGGCCCGAACTCCCGGCACACGATGCGGCGCACGCCCGCAGTAGACCAGCTCCGGTGGTGGCCGGCCGCCCCGTGCGGCACCGTGCGGGACGACACCGAGGACGGGAGCACGCCGTGGAGTACCGCACGCTCGGCCGCAGCGGCTGCTCGGTCTCCGCCCTCGCCCTGGGCACCATGACCTTCGGCGCGGAGACCGACGAGGCCGGCGCGCACGAGCAGCTCGACGTCTTCGCCGAGGCCGGCGGCACGCTGGTCGACCTCGCCGACGTCTACTCCGCCGGCGCCGCCGAGGAGATCACCGGGCGCTGGCTGGCCGCCCGCCCGGCCGACGTCCGCGACCGGATCGTCCTGGCCACCAAGGGCCGCTTCCCGATGGGCACCGACCCCAACGCCCTCGGCGCCTCCCGCCGCCACCTGCGCCGCGCCCTCGACGACTCGCTGCGCCGGCTGGGGGTCGACCACGTCGACCTCTACCAGCTGCACGCCTGGGACCCGCTCACCCCGCTCGAGGAGACGCTGCGCTTCCTCGACGACGCGGTCTCCGCCGGGAAGATCGGCTACCCGGGGCTGTCGAACTTCACCGCCTGGCAGCTGCAGGCCGCCGTCGACCTGGCCGAGCACCGGCACCTGGCCGTCCCGGTCACCCTGCAGCCCAGCTACAGCCTGCTGGTGCGGGACGTCGAGTTCGAGATCGTCCCGGCCTGCCTGCACAACGGGCTGGGCGTGCTGCCGTGGGGGCCGCTCGGCGGCGGCTGGCTGTCCGGCAAGTACACCCGCGACCAGCGGCCCGAGGGCGCCACCCGGCTCGGCGAGGACCCCGGCCGCGGCATCGAGGCCTACGACCGGGTCGGCGCCCGGCAGCGCACCTGGGACGTGCTCGAGGCCGTGCAGGACGTCGCCGAGCAGCGGGGCGCGTCGATGCCGCAGGTCGCCCTGGCCTGGCTGGCCGACCGGCCGGCCGTCACCTCGGTCATCCTCGGTGCCCGCACCACCGACCAGCTGCGGGACGACCTCGGCGCCGTCGACGTGACGCTGGCGCCGGAGGACCTCGCCCGGCTCGACGCGGTCAGCGACCCCGGCCGGGCCGACTACCCGTACGGGGACGTCGGCGCCGAGCAGCGCAGCCGCGGGCCGGCCGGACCCTGACCCACCCCGGGTGCGAGGACCAGGGACGGATCCGGGTCCTCCCCGGTACCCCGGGCACCGCGGCGGCGGCAGGCTCGTGCCATGACCAGCACACCCCCGCTCCCCGCCCCCACCCGTCCCGAACTGCGCCGCAGCGGCACCGACCGCATGCTCGGCGGCGTCTGCGGCGGCCTCGCCGAGTACAGCGGCATCGACGCCGTCCTCTGGCGGGTCGGTGCCGTCGCGCTGAGCCTCGCCGGCGGCGCCGGGGTCGTCGTCTACCTGCTGCTGTGGGTGCTGGTGCCCTCCGCGCCCCTGCCCGCGGGCCGCCGCCCCGGCGTGCTCGAACCGCTCGTCGACCGGGTGCACGCGGTGCTGACCGCCCGAGGGCCCGGCGGCGGGGCGTGACCCGATCCGGGACGCCGTCCCCGCCGGGGAGCGGCACGGCGCCCGCGTGGGCCACGATGGCGCCCGAGCACCCGCCCCCCGACCCGCACGGGAGACCCGACGTGACCGTCCCGCCCGCAGCGCAGCCCGCCCCCATGGTGGTGCCCGCCTTCTTCGTGAAGCAGCGGATCACCCTCATGGTCAACCGCTACGAGGTCGTCGGCGCCAACCCCGACGGCTCCGAGGGGCCGCTGCTGGCCTTCGCCGAGCAGAAGCGGATGAAGCTCAAGGAGGAGGTCGTCTTCTACGCCGACCCCTCCAGGAGCCGCCCGGTGTTCCGCTTCAAGGCCCGCCAGCGCCTCGACGTCGCCGCGCAGCACGACGTCTACGACGAGTACGGGACGGTCCTCGGCAGCTTCAGCAAGCAGTTCGGCGCGAGCCTGCTCCGGTCAACCTGGAACCTCTCGGTGCCCGGCCTCACCGCCGTCGGCCGGGAGCGCCGGCTGTCCGTCGCGCTGCTGCGCCGCGGCTGGGAGCTGCTGCCCTACGTCGGCGACGTGTGGGTGCCTTTCGTCTTCCACTTCGACTTCGTCGACACCGCGACCGGGGCGCCGGTCATGGTGAGCGAGCGGCAGAAGGCGATCCGCGACCGCTACGCCGTGACCGTGCCCGACCCGCGGCTGGACTTCCGCGTGGCGGCGTCCATGGCCGTCGCGCTGGACGCGCTGCAGAGCCGCTGACGCGGGCGGCACCCGTTCGGCGGGTGTTCACCCCCGTGCCGCCGGGACGTGCGGGGCCGTTCGCCCGCACGCGATCGGCTGCGTCGCGCACGACGCGACGGGAGGAGCCGGCGTGACCGACGAGCGACGCGTCCTGGTCCTGGCCAACCAGACCCTCTGCGGTGACCGGCTGGTCGAGGTCGTCACCGAGCGGGTCGCCGCCGGGCCGCACGCCTTCCACGTCGTCGTGCCGGCGACGCCGGTGCGCGAGCAGGAGGGGCCGCCGGGCACCGGGGACGACGACGTGCTCACCGCACCCGTCCGGGCCTACGCGCTGGCCCAGCAGCGCCTGGACCGGGCCGTCGAGCAGATCCGGGCCGCGGGCGCGTCGGCGTCCGGCGAGGTCGGGGACGCCGACCCGCTGGTCGCCGCGGAGCTGGCTCTCGAGCACTTCCCCGCCGACGAGGTCCTCGTGCTCACCCTGCCGCAGCGGTTCTCCCGCTGGCTGCGCGGCGGGCTGCCCTCGCGCGTCGGCAGGGCGTCGGGGCTGCCGGTCCAGCACGTCGTCGAGGAGGCCGTGATCGGCTGACCCAGCGTCACTATGCGACCCCGTTCGGTGAGAGGCGTCCGGCCCTCGGCTCCACCGGCTGAAGGCGCCCGGCCGGGTGGCCGATGCTGTCCCCGTGGCCCAGGTAGTCGCGCGCGCCGCCCGGCCGCGCCGCACCCCGCGACCGGCCGACCGGTCGCTGCGGGTCGTCCGCGCGCCCGCGGCCGTGCTCGTGGCGGTGTACCTCGCGTCGCTGCTGGCCGTCGGGGTGGGGGACGACGGCGTGCTCGCCACCCTGGGGGTCGGCGGGAAGTGGTCGTTCCTCGTCGGGCTCACCGGGCTGCTGGTTCTGCGAGCGGTCGTCGTCCGCGACGACCGGGCCGTCTGGTTGCTGTTCGCCGCGGCGGTCGGGTCCTACGGGATCGGCTCGCTCGGCTATGCGCTGGCCGATGCCGCGCCCGGGCCGATCTCGCGGCCCGCCTGGTTCGACCTCGCCTTCCTGGGCTTCCACCCGCTGGCCTGCGCCGCGCTGTTCCGCCTCCTCCGGACGCGGGTGCGGCGGCTGACGTCGAGCACCTGGCTGGACGCCGTCGTGACCGGGCTGACCGCGGCGGCCCTGGCGGCGGCGCTCGCCATCGGCGACTTCCTGGTCACCGCGCTCGACGGTGCCCTGCTGATCGCCGTCTACCCGGTCGCCGACCTGTTGCTGCTGGTGTCCATCGCCGGCGCGCTCGTCGTCATCGGCCGGGGCGCCGGCGCGGTCTGGTGGTGGCTCACCGCCGGCACGGCGCTGTTCGTGCTGACCGACACCCTGTACGCCTACCAGGTCGTGAACGGGACCTACGTCGTCGGCGGCCTGCTCGACGTCGGCTGGGGGATGGCCTTCCTGTGCTACGGCCTGGCCGCCTGTCAGGTCCCCGCGCCCCAGGGAGGTGACCAGGTGCCGCGCGTGGGTGTGCTGGTCGTCCCCGCCCTGTGCGCGATGACCGCGCTGGGCCTGCTGCTGCACGGCTACCTGCGCGTCGGGGACCCGCTGGCCGGCGTCCTGGCATCCGGCGCCGTGGTCACCGCTCTCGCCCGGACCGCGCTGACCTTCCGCGAGGTGCGGGCCCTGGCCGACAGCCGCCACCAGGCGCGGACCGACGAGCTCACCGGCCTGGCCAACCGCCGGCAGGTCTTCGAGACCCTCGGCGCGGCCGGCGCGCGGATGGCCGCCGGCGGCTCCGTCGCGGTCCTCGTGCTGGACCTCGACCGGTTCAAGGAGATCAACGACTCGCTCGGCCACGCTGTCGGCGACGCCCTGCTGCGCGAGGTGGGGCCGCGGCTGGCCGGCCAGCTCCGCGGCGGCGACCTGCTGGCCCGGCTCGGCGGTGACGAGTTCGTCGTCCTGGCCACCGGCCTCGGGGACGACGGCGCCCGCGCCCTCGCCGAGCGGCTGTGCGCCACGGTGGAGCAGCCGTTCCACCTCGGGGGGATGTCCCTGGCGGTGGACGCCAGCGTGGGCATCGCGGTCGGCCCACGGCACTCCCGGGACGCCGAGGAGCTGCTGCAGATGGCGGACCTGGCCATGTACGCGGCCAAGGCGGCCCGCACCGGCCCGGTGGTCTACGACGAGGCGCAGCACGGCTCCGGCCGGTACCGCCTGGACGCCGTCGCCCAGCTGCGCCGGGCCATCGACGGCGGCGAGCTGGTGCTGCACCACCAGCCCAAGCTCACCCTGGGCACCGGCCGGGTGGAGGGCGTGGAGGCGCTGGTGCGCTGGGCGCACCCGGAGCGCGGCCTGCTCATGCCCGACGCCTTCGTCGAGCTGGCCGAGTCCGCCGGCCTGATGGCCGACCTGACCAGCTCGGTCCTGGACCAGGCGCTGGCCCAGCGGCGGGCGTGGGCCGACCGGGGCCGGGAGCTGACCGTCGCGGTCAACGTGAGCCCGTCGAACCTGGTCGACGAGCGCTTCCCCGCCGAGGTGGCCGCGCTGCTGGTCCGCCACGGCGTCCCGGCGACCGCGCTGGTCCTCGAGGTGACCGAGAGCCTGCTGATGGCCGACCGCGATCGGGCGGTCCGCGTGCTGGCCGGGCTGCGCGAGGCCGGCGTGGGCGTCTCGATCGACGACTACGGCACCGGGTACTCCAGCCTGGCCTACCTCGCCACCCTCCCGGTGACCGAGCTGAAGCTCGACCGCTCGTTCGTCGGCGCGATGACCGGCAGCCCGCGGGCGGAGGCCATCGTGACCTCCACGCTGCAGCTGGCGCACGCCCTCGGCCTGGTCTTCGTCGCCGAGGGCGTGGAGGACCGGGCGACCGTCGAGGCGCTGGCGGCGCTGGGCTGCGACGTCGTCCAGGGCCACCACCTCAGCCGGGCAGTGCCGCCCGAGGAGGTGGAGCGGTGGCTGGCCGCCCGCGAGCCGGCCGCCCCGGCCCTCACCCGCTGAGGACCGGATGTCGGACGCCGGAGGCCCAGGACCGCGACGGTCCCGGGCCTCCGGCGTCCACCGCTCCGGTGCGGGCGCGCCTAGCTCTTCGGGCGGGCCCCGGCGCGCAGGGCGCCGAGCAGGTCGTGGTTGAGCCGGGAGATGGTCTCCATCGAGATGCCCTTGGGGCAGGCCGCGGAGCACTCGCCGATGTTGGTGCACCCGCCGAAGCCCTCGCGGTCCTGCTGGGCGATCATGTTGACCACCCGGTCGTCGCGCTCGGGCTGACCCTGCGGCAGCAGGTTCAGGTGGGTCACCTTGGCGGAGGTGAACAGCATCGACGAGGCGTTCGGGCAGGCCGCCACGCAGGCGCCGCAGCCGATGCAGGTGGCCGCGTCGAAGGCCGCGTCGGAGTCCTTCTTGGACACCAGGATCGAGTGCGCCTCGGGCGCGGTGCCGGTCGGCGCGCTGATGTAGCCGCCGGCCTGGATGATCCGGTCCAGCGCCTGCCGGTTGACCGACAGGTCCTTGATCACCGGGAACGCGGTCGCGCGCCACGGCTCGATGTCGATCGTGTCGCCGTCCTTGAACTTGCGCATGTGCAGCTGGCACGTGGTCGTCTGCTCCGGACCGTGCGCGATCCCGTTGATCATCAGGCCGCAGCTGCCGCAGATGCCCTCGCGGCAGTCGTGGTCGAAGACGACCGGGTCGTCGCCGGCGAGGATCAGCTTCTCGTTCAGGACGTCGAGCATCTCCAGGAAGGACATGTCCGGGGAGATGTCCTCGACCTGGTAGGTGACCATCTTGCCCTTGTGCTGCGGCCCCTTCTGCCGCCACACCCGCAGGGTGAGGGTCATCCCGTGCTTGGCCATGGCGGGGTCGTCGCCCGCCGTGCCGGAGGCGAAGGTGGGGTGCTCCTGGGTGGCTGTCACTTGTAGCTCCGCTGGGCGAGGTGGACGTACTCGTACTCGAGGGCTTCGCGGTGCAGCACCGGCGGGGCGCCCTCCGGGGTGTACTCCCAGGCGGCGACGTAGGCGTACTCCCCGTCGTCGCGCAGCGCCTCGCCCTCGGGGGTCTGGCTCTCCGCCCGGAAGTGCCCGCCGCAGCTCTCGTTGCGGTGCAGGGCGTCGACGCACATGAGCTCGGCGAGCTCCAGGAAGTCGGCGACCCGACCGGCGTGCTCCAGCGTCGGGTTGATGGTGTCCCACTCGCCGGACACCTTGACGTTGGTCCAGAACTCGTGCCGGATCTCGGGGATGCGGTCGAGCGCCTTGCGCAGGCCCTCCTCGGACCGCTCCATCCCGCACAGGTCCCACATCAGCCGGCCGAGCTCGCGGTGGAAGGAGGCGGGGGTGCGGGTGCCGTTGACGGACAGCAGCTTCTGCACCTGCGCCTGCACGCCGCCGAGCGCCTCCGCCACCTGCGGGTGGGTGTCGTCGAGGGGGCCGAACGGGCCGTCGGCGAGGTAGTCGCCGATCGTGTTGGGCAGCACGAAGTAGCCGTCGGCCAGGCCCTGCATGAGCGCGCTGGCGCCCAGCCGGTTGGCGCCGTGGTCGGAGAAGTTGGCCTCGCCGATCACGAACAGGCCGGGGATCGTCGACTGCAGGTCGTAGTCGACCCACAGCCCGCCCATCGTGTAGTGCACCGCCGGGTAGATCCGCATCGGCGTCTCGTACGGGTCCTCGCCGGTGATCTGGGCGTACATGTCGAAGAGGTTCCCGTACTTGGCCTCGATCGCCGGCCGGCCCAGCCGGCCGATGGCGTCGGCGAAGTCCAGGTAGACGCCCAGCCCGCCGGGGCCCACGCCGCGGCCCTCGTCGCAGACGTTCTTGGCCTGGCGCGAGGCGATGTCGCGGGGCACCAGGTTGCCGAACGAGGGGTAGATGCGCTCGAGGTAGTAGTCCCGCTCGTCCTCGGGGATCTCCCGCGGGTCGCGGGTGTCGCCGCGCTCCTTGGGCACCCACACGCGGCCGTCGTTGCGCAGCGACTCGCTCATCAGCGTGAGCTTGGACTGGTAGTCGCCCTTGACCGGGATGCAGGTCGGGTGGATCTGGGTGTAGCAGGGGTTGGCGAAGTACGCGCCCCGCTTGTGCGCCCGCCAGATCGCCGTGGTGTTCGAGCCCTTGGCGTTCGTGGACAGGTAGAAGACGTTGCTGTACCCGCCGGTGGCCAGCACGACGGCGTCGGCGAAGTGGGTGCTCACCTCGCCGGTGATGAGGTCGCGCGCCACGATACCGCGGGCCCGGCCGTCGACCACGATGAGGTCGAGCATCTCGGTGCGGGCGTGCTGCTCCACGGTGCCGACCGCCATCTGCCGCTCGAGGGCCTGGTAGGCGCCGTAGAGCAGCTGCTGGCCGGTCTGGCCGCGGGCGTAGAAGGTGCGCGACACCTGCGCGCCGCCGAAGGAGCGGTTGTCCAGCAGGCCGCCGTACTCGCGGGCGAACGGCACGCCCTGGGCGACGCACTGGTCGATGATGCTGACGCTGACCTCGGCCAGGCGGTGCACGTTGTCCTCGCGGGAGCGGAAGTCGCCGCCCTTGACCGTGTCGTAGAACAGCCGGTGCACGCTGTCGCCGTCGTTGCGGTAGTTCTTCGCGGCGTTGATGCCACCCTGCGCGGCGACGCTGTGCGCCCGCCGCGGGCTGTCGTGGAACCAGAAGGACTTCACCCGGTAGCCGGCCTCGCCCAGCGTCGCCGCCGCGGAGCCACCGGCCAGGCCGGTGCCGACGACGATGACCGTCCGCTTGCGGCGGTTGGCCGGGTTGACCAGCCGCGCCCGGAAGCGCCGGGTGCTCCAGCGCTCCGCGATCGGCACGTCCGTCGGCGCCTTGGTGTCGGCAATCGGGTCACCGACGGCGAACAGGTCGAGAGGCATGGCGATGAGCTCCTTTAGCCGACGAGGCCGAAGAGGACGCTGAACGGGACGACCAGGTAGCCGCCGATCAGCACCACGGAGAACACCAGGGCGAAGAGGTTGACCGTCTTCTCCCGGCGCTTGTTGCTCTGCCCGAGCGTCTGGGTGGCACTCCAGATGCCGTGCCGGAGGTGCATGCCGAGCAGGACCAGCGCGACCACGTACACCGCGGTGATGAACGGGTTGGAGAACCCGGCGATCAGGCGGTCGTACGGCGTCGTGCTGGGGCCCTCGGGGTTCACCACGCCCATCGTGAGGTCGAGGATGTGGTAGACGATGAACAGGCCGACTATCACGCCGCCCCAGCGCATGGTCCGCGAGGCGTAGCTCTGCGCCACGGCCTTCTTGGTGACGTAGCCCTGCGGCCGCGCCCGCTTGGCCTGCCGCCACAGCGACACGACCGCCCAGCCATGGGCGATGACCACGGTCAGCAGCGCGATGCGGATGATCGTCAGCGTGGTCTGCGCCGGGACGACGGGCTCACCGATCGTCCGGATCCACTCCGAGTACCCGTTGAAGGACTCCCGGCCCGCGAAGACCTTCAGGTTCCCGATCATGTGCGCGATCAGGTACAGGACCATGATGATGCCGGTGACCGCCACCACGGCCTTCTTGGCCACGGAGTTGGTCTTCGCGGCCTTGGGGGTCCTGCGCTGTCCCGGTTGCGTCACCGTCACCACGAGGGCAAAGGTAGGCCGATGACGTGGTGTCGGCCACGCCGACACCTGGTGAATCTGCTCTCGTAAGGTCCTCCTAACCCGGACGCGGTAACCTCCGGCCCCCGCGGGGTGGTTGCCCGGTGTCCCCGCAGGGGAGGAGCAGGCCATGGCTGGACCCACACGAGGCTTCCTCGGCCGCCGCCGGCGGGACCCGCGGCTGCCCCCGGGGCAGTACGACGCCGGCCGCGACTGGCCGGTGCTCACCGCCGAGCCGACGCCGCGGATCGCCCCGGAGACCTGGAGCATCACCGTCGACGGCCGGGTGGAGAGCCCGACGACGTGGACGTGGGACGAGGCGCACCGGCTGCCCCGCTCGGAGTACCGCGGCGACATCCACTGCGTCACCACGTGGTCGAAGTTCGACACCTGGTTCGCCGGGGTCAGCGTCGACACCCTGCTGGAGGCGGCCCGCCCGACGGCCGAGGCACACTTCGTCATGGCCACGTCGAAGACCGGCTACACCACCAACCTGCCGCTCGAGGACGTCACCGGCGGGAAGGCGTGGGTGGTCTGGGAGTACGACGGCGGCCCGCTGCCGATCGAGCACGGCGGCCCGGTGCGGCTGCTCGTCCCGCACCTCTACTTCTGGAAGAGCGCCAAGTGGGTCACCCGGCTGACCCTGCTGCAGCGCGACCAGCCCGGCTTCTGGGAGCAGAACGGCTACCACGACCGGGGCGACCCCTGGCGCGAGCAGCGCTACCAGGGTGATTGAGGACCCCCAGGAGGACCCCGCCCCCCACCGCTCGCGAGCTCACGGCGGGACCCTGCGCCGAGGCCACCGGGCCCCTCGCACGCTCGGGGTGAGCCTCTGGACGGGGCCATGACCGGGTGGGGCACCGCGACCGTCGCCGGGGTGCGGCGGCCGGTGCCGCAGGCGGTGGAGCTGCGGCTGGACGTCCACGACCGGGTGCAGCACCTGCCCGGGCAGCACTACGTCGTGCGGCTGACCGCCGAGGACGGCTACACCGCCCAGCGGTCGTACTCGGTGGCCTCCGCGCCGGGCGACCCGCTGGTCGAGCTGTTCGTCGAACGCCTGGACGACGGCGAGGTGTCCACCTTCCTCGCCGACGTCGTCGAGCCCGGCGACATCCTGGAGGTGCGCGGCCCGATCGGCGGCTGGTTCGTGTGGGACGGCGCGGACCCGGCGCTGCTGGTCGGCGGCGGCACGGGCGTCGTCCCGCTGGTGGCCATGCTGCGCACCGCCCGCGAGCTCGGCCGCACCGACCTGCTGCGGATCGCGGCCTCCACCCGCACCCTCGCCGGGCTGCCCTACGCCGACGAGCTGCTCGCCGCCGGGGCGCTGGTGGTGGCCACGCGGGAGGCGCACGGCATCCGCCCGCCCGGCCGGCTGACCGCCGCCGACCTGGTGCCGCTGTGGGAGCCGGGCCAGACCGCCTACGTCTGCGGGTCGTCGGGCTTCGCGGAGTCGGCCAGCAGGCTGCTCGTCGACCTCGGCTTCCCCGCGGCCGACGTGCGGGTCGAGCGGTTCGGCCCCAGCTGACCCGCGCGGGTCGACGGCGCCAGGCCGGCATCGCGTTCCAGGGCCGCCTCCTCGCCGGGTGGCAGCTCCCGCCGGTCCAGGTCGAGCAGGGCGCCGGCGAGGGCCCACAGGAACGTCCGGGTCACCCCCGGGGTGCCGGCGTCCACCAGCAGCCGGTAGGCGGCCGCGGCGCCGAGCGCGTCGAGCTGCTCGGGCGTCCGGACGCCGACCCGGGCGAGGGCCCGCTCGCTGGCCGGGCCGAGGCCGCGCAGGTCCCGGATCCGCCGCGCGGGCGCCTCCCCGGTGTCCACGGCGGCGAGCCTGGCGGCCGGCCCCGTCCGGTGTCCAGGCCCGGTCAGCCGAGCGGGTCGCGGCCGGCCACGGTCCCCTCGGCGGACAGCAGCGCCAGGCGGGCGAACAGCTCCTCGGCGTACCAGCCCTCCCGGGCGGTCCGGGTGACGACGGCGGCGTGCGGGGCGCGGTCGTAGGCGAAAAAGTTCAGCGCCGCCGCGGAGTCCCAGACGCTGAAGGTGCCCTGCAGGCCGAGCGGGGCCTCGCCGATGCCGATGGCCAGCCGCAGCCCGGGGCTCTCGTGCAGGTCGGCCGAGACGGGCGGGACGGCGCGCCAGAAGGTCACCGCCTTGCGGGTGGCCAGCCGGGCGCGGGTGACCGCGGCGACCGGCCCGTCCCAGCGCTGCGGCCGGGGCTGCCCGAACGGCTCCTGCCGCGACCACCGGCCGCGGGCCACCAGCGGGCGCATCCGCGCGCTCCACCGTTCCTCGGCGGCCCGCTCCCACCGGCGGACGACGGCCCCGTGCGCGAAGGCGTCGGCTGCCCGCTCGTCGTCCCAGACCGCCAGCAGCGCCCAGCGGCGGGGGTCGGCGTCGCGCACGGTGAAGGTCCGCCCGCTGCCGGTGCCCAGCAGCTTGGCGAACCGCAGCCCGGGGGACCGGCGCAGCGGGCGCCGGTCGGTGGCCATGCGCACCAGCGCGCCGGGCACCGACCGCCCGGGCACGCCCCACACGTGCAGGGTCACCAGCGGTCCTGTGCTCACCCGCCCGATCCTCCCCGGGCCGGGCGACGTGTGCCGGTCCGCCCGGGGGGTAGGCCCGCCGGGCCCGACGGGCCGGGACCCCGTGCCGGCGGGCGCCCGGAGAGGAGCGGCTCGTGGCCGACCGGACGAGGGAGGAGCTCGGGCACACCGACGCCCCCGAGGAGGACCAGGTCGTCGAGGCGTTCGACGCCATCGTCGACGAGGGCGCCCAGCGGCTGCACCGCTCCTGGCGGGAGGTGCTCACCACCGGCCTGGCCGGGGGCGTGGAGGTGGCCACCGGGGTGGTCGCGCTGCTGGCCGTCTACGCCGAGACCGGCAGCCACCTGCTGGCCGGGCTGGCCTTCAGCGTCGGCTTCATCGCCCTCATGCTCGCCCGCAGCGAGTTGTTCACCGAGGGCTTCCTGGTCCCGGTGACCGCGGTCGCCGCCGGGCGGGCGGGCCCGGCCCAGCTGGCCAAGCTGTGGGCCGGCACCCTCGTGGCCAACCTCGTCGGCGGGTGGGCGGTCATGTGGCTGGTCGTGCACGCCCTGCCGGAGCTCGGCGCGACCGCGGTGGAGTCCGGCCGGGACTTCGTGGAGGCCCCGCTGGACCTGCGCGCGGTGTGCCTGGCGCTGCTGGCCGGCATCGTCATCACGCTGATGACCCGCATGCAGCACGGCGCCGACTCCGAGGCCGGCAAGCTGGCGGCCTCGGTCGCCGGGGCCTTCGTGCTCGCCGGCCTGGTGCTGTTCCACTCCGTGCTCGACTCGTTGATCCTCTTCGGCGCGCTGCACGCCGGTGCGCCCTACGGCTACGGCGACTGGCTGGCCTTCTTCTGGTACACCGCGCTGCTCAACCTGGTCGGCGGGCTGGGGACCATCACCTTGCTGCGGCTGGTGCGCAGCAAGGACCTCATCGAGCGGGAGCGGGACGCCGCGGGCGCCGGGTCCTGACCAGGCGCCGGACGCTCAGCGCGGGGCGACCGGCCGCAGCGCGACGACGGCGCCGAGCGCGGCCAGCGCCACGAACCACACCGTGTGGACCGCCAAGGCCACCGCCGCGACGGCCTCCCCGGCCAGCGCCGGCACGTAGGGCTCGGGCACGACCAGCGGCACCCACGCCGCCGCGGAGGCCAGCCACCGACGGCCTGGTGCGGGTGCACCGGTTCTGTGGCCATGGAGGTGTCCGGCCAGCTGCGGCCGATCGTCCCGGACGCCGGCGCGCTGTTCGCCGAGACGCTGGACGACGTCCTGCGCCGCACCGGCGTCGGGCCGGCCGGCTCAGCGCGGGCCGAAGGCGGCGGCCCGGAGGTCGGCGAACAGCGCGGGCGGCTGCGGTGAGGCCCACATCTGGTTGGTGAGCAGCACCGCGGTGGTGCCGGTGACCGGGTCGGTCCACCAGGTGCCGCCCAGGCCGCCGTCCCAGCCGAAGGAGCCGGCGTGCCGGCCGCCCGGCTCGTCGGTGCGGCGGACGCCGAGGCCCAGCCCCCAGCCGCCGCCCTCGTCGTCCACCGGGCCGGCCTGCTCGGTGGTCATCTCCCGGACCGTCGCCGGCGACAGCACCGGGGTGCCCCCGCCGCGCAGCGCCCGCGCGAGGGCGGCGAGGTCGTCGACAGTGGACACCAGCCCGTCGCCGCCGTCGGGGAAGGCCGGCGGGCGGGCCCACTGGCCGTCGGCGGGGTCGTACACCCGGCGGTCGCCGTCCGCGCCGGGCGGGGTCCAGTGCGGGCCCAGCCGGGCGCGGGCGTGCGGCGGCACGCCGAAGCCGGTGTCGGCCATGCCCAGCGGGTCCAGCACCCGCTCGGCGAGCACCTCGGGCAGCGGGCGGCCGGCCGCCCGGGCGACGAGGACGCCGAGCACGCTGGCCCCCGTGTGGTACAGCCAGCGCTCGCCCGGCTGGTACGCCAGCGGGACCGAGGCCACCAGGCGCAGCCACTCGTCCGGCGGCGGTGCGGCCTGCGGCGCCGGCGGGCCCGCGGGCAGGCCGGCGGCGGCCAGCGCGGCGACCGTCGGCGTCGGCCACGGCGCGGTGAAGTCCAGGCCCAGGCCCAGCCGGCAGGTCAGCACGTCGCGCACGGTGACCGGCCGGCGGGCCGGCACCGTCCCGGCCGTGGCGTCGGCGGGGTCGACGAGCACCCGCCGGCCGGCCAGCTCGGGCAGGTGGTCGTCCACCGGGTCGTCGAGGCCGAGCGTGCCGTCCTCGACCAGCGTGAGCGCGGCGGCCGCGACCACCGGCTTGGTGACCGACGCGATCCGGAAGACGGTGTCCGGCCGCACCGCATCGTCCCCGCCCGGCGTGTGCGTGCCCGCCGCGCCGCGCGCCACCTCGTCGCCGCGGGTCACGTGCCAGGCGGCACCCGGCACCGCCCCGGCGGCCACGTGGCCGCGCACCACCGCCTCGACGTCCTCTGCCAGTCCCATGCCGCTCCGACCCCCGCGCGGGCCGGGACTCAGCGGTCCCGCGCGGCGCGGCGCACCGTGGCGAGGTACCGGGCGGTCGCCGCGCGCTGCAGCAGCCGGCTCAGCGGCCCACCGAGCCGGGCCGCGGGCGTGGCCATGCGGGAGAAGACCCGCAGCGTGAAGACGACGTCGCCGCCGGGGTCCAGCCGCACGGTGAACCCCTCCTCGCCGCTCTCCGGGTGGCCGGGCAGCGTGCCGTAGCCGAAGCCGCGCTCGTCGCCGTCGGTCTGCGCCCACACCACCCGGCAGGGGATGTCGTAGCCCAGCCGCGGCAGCCCGGCGGTGAGGACCACGACGGTGCCGGGCTCGCCGGCCGGGCCGGTGGCCCGCACCCGCAGGCCGAGCGAGCGCTGCATCCGCCAGCCGAACACCGCCGCGGCCGCGCGCTCGAAGGCCGCCCGGCCCGACCCGACGACCACCGAGCGCTCCAGGCGCCCGTAGCCGGCCGGCAGCACGGCCTGCCGGGTGCCGCCCACCTCGGGGTAGGTGAGCGGGACGGTGGTGAGGTCGGCGGGGTCGGTCGCACGGAAGAGGCCCACGGCGCGAGTGTGCCCGCCGGTAGGGTCGCGGCCACTGTGCTGCCCGCCGTCACCGCCACCCGCTACGTCACCCCGCTGCGCGAGGGCGGCTCGCTGCCCGGGCTCATGGAGGCCGACGACCTGGGCACCTACGTCGTGAAGTGGCGGGCGGCCGGGCAGGGCGTGCAGGTGCTCGTGGCCGAGGTGGTCTGCGGCGAGCTGGCCCGGGCGCTGTCCCTGCCGGTGCCGGCGCTGGTCACCGTCGACGTCGCCCCGGAGCTGGCGGTGGGGGAGCCCGACGTCGAGGTGCAGGAGCTGCTGCAGCGCTCCGCCGGGGTCAACCTGGGTCTGGACTACCTGCCCGGGGCGCTGGACTTCGAGGCCGGGGCGGACGGCGTCGACCCCGAGCTGGCCGGCCGGGTGCTGTGGTTCGACGCGCTCGTGGGCAACGTCGACCGGTCGTGGCGCAACCCCAACATGCTGTTCTGGCACGGCCGGCTGCAGCTGATCGACCACGGCGCCACGCTGACCTTCCACCACTCCTGGTCCGGGGCCGCCGCCGCGGTGGCCCGCCCCTACGACGCCGCCCAGCACGCGCTGGTCGACTGCGCCCCCGACGTCCGGGCCGCCGACGCCGCGCTCGCGCCCCGCGTCACCCGCCCGCTGCTGGAGGAGGTGCTGCGCCAGGTGCCCGACGACTGGCTCGCCGGCCCCTCGCCGGACGACGCGCCGGACGCCGTGCGCGCCCGCTACGCCGACCAGCTGCTGGCGCGGCTGGCCGCCCGCGACGCGTGGCTGCCGCCGCTGGTGGCCGCCGCGGCCGCGGGCGGGTCCCGCCGGCGCGCCCCGCGCGGGGAGAACCGGCCGGCGTGGCTGGGCCCGCCGCCGCCGGAGGGGGTGTCCCAGCGGTGAGGGACGAACCGCTGCAGAGGGCGGAGCGGTGAGCCGGGACACCTTCGAGTACGCCGTCCTGCGCGTGGTGCCGCGGGTCGACCGCGGTGAGTCGTTCAACGCCGGCGTCCTCGTCTACTGCCGGCAGCGGGACTACCTCGGGTCGCGGGTGCACCTGGACACCGGCCGGCTGCGCGCCCTGGACCCCACCGCCGACGCCGACGCCGTCCGCCGGGCCCTGCAGGCCGCCGCCGACGTCTGCGCCGCCGACCCGGCCTCCGGTGCGGCCGGCCGCGAGGCGCTGGGCTCCCGGTTCCGCTGGCTCACCGCGCCGCGCAGCACCGTCGTGCAGGCCGGGCCGGTGCACACCGGGCTGACCGACGACCCGGACGCCGAGGCCGACCGCCTCCTGCGGCTGCTCGTGCTCCCCGTCGCCGGGGCATGACCTGGATCACACCGGGCAGACAGGTCACAGTAGTTTCACCTCTCGTCCACCTGATCACGACGGGCGCCTGCCTAGCGTGCCGGAGGCCCTGTCACCCGTTCTGAGGACCCTGATGACGGACATCCGCCCGCCCCGGCGTCGCCTGCTGCCGCTGCTCACCGCCAGCCCGGTGCGCCACGGCACGACCAGCCACACCACGTGCTTCTACAAGTGCGGCAACGCCTGCGACAAGCCGGTGCCCAACCGGACCGACAACCCCACGTTCGCGTCCGTCGTGCAGTCCGCCGTCAGCCGGCGCAACGTGCTCAAGGCCGCCGGGGTCAGTGCCCTCGTCGTCGCGGCCGGCCCGGCCCTGCCCGCGGCCGCCCACGGCCGCCGCAGCGGCACCACGCCGGAGTCTGCCGCCGCGGACGCCCCGCTGACGTTCCAGCCGGTCGAGCAGAACTTCCTCGACGAGCTGGTCGTGCCCTCCGGCTACTCCTACTCGGTGGTCATGCGCTGGGGCGACCCGGTCGAGGAGGGCGCTCCCCGCTTCGACATCGACGCCCAGACGCCGGAGGCGCAGGCCAAGCAGTTCGGCTACAACTGCGACTTCATCGGCTGGCTGCCGCTGGACGACCGCAACGCCCTGCTGGTGGTCAACCACGAGTACACCGACGAGCAGCTCATGTTCGGCGGGGTGGCCGACGAGGAGGGCGCCGGCGACATCAGCGACGAGCAGAAGCGGGTCGCGATGATGGCGCACGGCATCTCGGTGGTGCAGGTGCGCCGGGTCGGGCAGACCGGGCAGTGGCGGCCCACCCGGGACCGCGGCCGCAACCGCCGCATCACCGCGACGACCCCCATGGAGGTGACGGGGCCGGCCGCCGGCTCGGAGTACCTGAAGACCGGCGCCGACCCCACGGGCCGGACCGTGCTCGGCACGCTGAACAACTGCGCCGGCGGCATCACCCCGTGGGGCACCACCCTGCACGGCGAGGAGAACTTCAACCAGTACTTCGGCAGTTCCGCGCCGATCACCGTGGACGCCCAGCTGGCCGCCCTGGAGCGCTACGGCATCAGCGCCGAGGACGTCCCGACCCGGCAGTGGCAGACGGCCGACCCGCGGTTCGACCTGGTGCAGGAGCCCAACGAGGTCAACCGGTTCGGCTGGGTGGTCGAGGTCGACCCGTTCGACCCGCACTCCACGCCGAGGAAGCACAGCTCCCTCGGCCGCTTCAAGCACGAGGGCGCCGACATCCGGATCGCCGAGGACGGCCGGGTGGTCGCCTACTCCGGTGACGACGAGCGCTTCGAGTACGTCTACAAGTTCGTCTCCAAGCGCAGGTATCGAGAGGGCGAGCGGCACAAGGCCCACAACATGACGCTGCTGGAGGAGGGGGACCTCTACGTCGCCCGCTTCACCGGCGACTCCCCGCCCGCCGAGATCGACGGCAGCGGCCGGCTGCCCAGCGACGGCGAGTTCGACGGCACCGGCACGTGGATCCCGCTGGTCCTGGACGGCGAGTCGATGATCCCGGGCAAGGACGTCGCCTGGGTGCTCACCTTCACCCGTCAGGCGGTCGACCGGCTCGGCAAGCGGCTGGACGCCGACGGCGACCCGGTGCTCGACGCCGCCGGTGCCGAGATCGTCGAGGACCCGTCGAAGGTGCCGACCAAGATGGACCGGCCCGAGGACATCCAGACCAACCCGGTCAACGGGCGGGTCTACGTGGCGCTGACCAACAACTCCCGGCGCACCGGGCTCGACGGCCGCCCCGGCGCCGACGAGGCCAACCCGCTGACCCGGTCCTGGGCCTTCGACGAGGGCAGCCCGGCGGTCGCCGCGACCGAGACCGAGGCGGCCGTGGAGGCGGTCGCGGCGTCCTTCAGCGAGCAGCCGGGCAACAACAACGGGCACGTCATCGAGTGGGAGGAGCGGGGCGAGGTCACTGCGACCGAGTTCTCCTGGCGGATCTTCCTGCTCGCCGGTGACCCGGAGCGCCCGGAGACCTACTTCGCCGGGTACGACAAGAGCCAGGTCAGCGCCATCTCCTGCCCGGACAACCTGGAGTTCGACGCGGCCGGGAACCTGTGGATCTCCACGGACGGCACCGCGCTGTCCACCCGCAACCAGGAGGCCGGGACCGTCGGTGGGACCAACGACGGCCTGTTCGCCGTCCCGACCGCCGGCCCGGAGCGCGGGCACCTCAAGGCGTTCCTCACCGTGCCCGTCGGTGCGGAGTGCAGCGGCCCGATGATCCCGGCCGACGGCCGGTCGGTGTTCGTCTCGGCGCAGCACCCGGGGGAGACCGACGGGTCGACGCTGGAGACCCCGTCGAGCACCTGGCCCGACCGGCTGCCCGTGCGCCCGTTCCCGCGGCCGAGCGTGGCCGTGGTCTTCCGCCACGACGGGCAGCGCGTCGGCGTCTAGGGAACGGCCCCACCGGGGCTGACGCGAACGACGGTGCCGGACCCCGCACGGGGTCCGGCACCGCCGTCTGCGGGACCCGCCGTTGCCAGGGATCTCCCAGGGACGGTGGTTAGCGTGGGCAACCGTGTACGACCGCGCGGGGACCCGCCGAACCGGTCCAGGACACCCCGCCGCGCGGTCGGCGGAGGGCGTCGAGGACCCGCTGCTCGCGCGGCCGGCCGGCCCCCGGCTGGCCGGGGTCGACGTGGCCCGCGCCGTCGCGCTGGTCATGATCGTCGGCGCGCACCTCCTGCTGTTCAGCACCGACGACGGCGAGCCGACCTCGGCCTACGTGCGGGGGTCCGAGGGTGCGGCGCTGTTCGCGATGCTGGCCGGGGTGGGCGTCGGGCTCGCCCACGGCCGCCGGCCCGCGGCCGGCGCGCGGGCGTGGGCCGCCGCGGCGGTGGCGCTCACCGTGCGGGCCGTGGCCCTGGTCGCCCTCGGGCTGGCCCTGGGCCACGTGGTCGACTACGAGGAGCACGCCGTCGTCGTCCTGATGACCTTCGGGCTGCTGTTCCTGCTGGCCGTCCCGCTGCTGCGCCTCGGGCCGCCGGCGCTGGCGGCGCTCGCCGTCGTGCTGGCAGTCGGCGTCCCCGTCCTCACGCACCTGCTGCGCCCGGTGCTGCCGACCCCCCAGCTGGTCAACCCCACCGTCGCGGACCTCGCCGCCGAGCCGTGGGCGTGGCTCGCCCAGCTCACGCTCACCGGGATCTACCCGGCCCTCGCCTGGGCCGCCTACCTGTGCGCCGGCATGGCGCTGGGCCGCCTGGACCTCTCCTCGACGCAGCGGAGCGCCCAGCTGCTCCTCGGCGGGATCGCCCTCGCGCTGCTCGCCTCGCTCGCCTCCTGGCTGCTGGTCACCGGCTTCGGCGGGGCCGACCGGCTGGCCGCCGCCGAGTCCCGCCTGGTGGGCACCGACGGCGTCCAGGACGCGCTGGCCTGGGGGCTGAGCCCGGCCGACCCGCGGGGCTCGCTGTGGTGGCTGGCGATCGACGCGCCGCACTCCGGCACGCCCCTGGACCTGCTCCGCACCACCGGCGTGGCCGTCGCGGTCACCGCCGGGTGCCTGCTGCTGGCCCGGGTCCTCCCGGCGGTCGTGGTCCGTCCGCTGGCGGCGGCCGGCAGCCTGACGCTGACGCTGTACACGCTGCACCTGCTGGCGCTGACCTGGTTCCCGGACGCCTGGGGGGAGCCGCTCACCTTCGTCGCGCACGTGGCGGCCGGGCTGGTGCTCGCGCCGCTGTGGCTGCGGGTCGCCCGGCGGGGACCGGTGGAGAGCGTCGTCCGCGGGCTGGAGACGGCCGCCGCCCGCGCCGTCCCCTCTCCTCCGCGATCATGAGGTCCGAGAGGCGACCCGCCGGTCGGCACCGGCGCGCCGCCTCCCAGGCCTCATGATCGTCGCGGGGAGTCGCCCGGGAACAGCGTGTCGACCCGGCGGGCGAGGTCGGCGTCCAGCGCGGTCACCCCGCCCGCGGAGTGGGTGACCAGCGTCAGGTGCAGGGTGCGCCAGCGCAGGTCGACGTCGGGGTGGTGGTCCAGCTGCTCGGCGACGAAGGCGATCCGCACGAGCGCGGCGACGGCGTCCGGGAAGCCCGGGAACCCGATGCTGCGGCGGATGCCGCCGCCGTCCCCGGACCACAGCGGCAGGCCGGACAGCGCGGCGGACAGCTCGTCGGGGGTCAGGGGCGCGGGGCGGGACACGGCGGCCATCCTGCCGCCCGGCCTCGTCCCAGGGGCCCGCGGCGCGCGGAGCGTGTCCTGGGGTGGGGCGAGGTCCTCTACAGGTGCAGGCCGCACTCCGTCTTGCCTCGCCCGGCCCACCGGCCGGCGCGCGGGTCCTCGCCGGGGGCCACCGGGCGGGTGCACGGCGCGCAGCCGATCGAGGCGTACCCGACCTCCTGCAGCGGGTTGACCGGCACCCGGTGCTCGGCGGTGTAGGCGTCGACGTGCTCCTGCGTCCAGGCGGCCAGCGGGTTGACCTTGACCATGCCGCGCTTGGCGTCCCAGTCGACGACCCGCGTGCCGGCGCGGGTGGGCGACTCGTCGCGGCGCACGCCGGAGCCCCACGCGACGTAGCCGGCCAGCGCCCGGGCCAGCGGCTGCACCTTGCGCAGCGAGCAGCACAGGTCGGGGTCGCGCCGGTGCAGCTCGGGTCCGTGCTCGGCGTCCTGCTGGGCCACCGTCCGCTCGGGGAGGACGTTGACCAGGGTGATCGGCATGACCCCGCTGACCCAGTCGCGGGTGCCGATCGTCTCGGCGAAGTGGTAGCCGGTGTCGAGGAAGACCACGTGCACGCCGGGGACGGCCCGGCTCGCCAGGTGGGCCAGCAGGCCATCGGCCATCGACGAGGTGACGGCGAAGCCGTCGCCGAAGGTCTCCCCGGCCCAGCGCAGCACGGCCAGCGCCTGCTCGACGGGGTCGGCGACGCCGGCGAAGCGGGCGTCGGCCTCGGCGGCCAGCTCCGGGGTCGCGGCGATCGCGGTCGTCATGGGTGCTGCACTCCTGTCCCGGTGAGCCGGACGGTGAAGGTCCGCAGGCACGCGGCGCAGTGCCACCCGCCTCCGTCCCCGTGCGGGGTGAGCTCCTCGTCCCCGCAGTACGGGCAGTGGAACACGGGCAGCTGGCGTGCTCTTCCGGGCGACTCCTCGGTCACAGCAGCCCCGTCACAGCAGCCACGACTCCTCCGCGCGCGCGACGTAGGCGGCGAAGCCCTCGCCGTCCTCGCGCCGCTCGACGTAGCCGCGCAGCACCCGCTCGCAGTAGTCCGCGGTCTCGGCCTTGGTCACCTTGTGGCCGCGGAACTTGCGGCCGAACGCCGCCTCGACGCCGAGGTGGCCGCCCAGGTGCACCTGGAAGCCCTCGACCATCTCCCCGGAGTCGTCGCGGACCATCGAGCCCTTGAACCCGATGTCGGCGGTCTGGAAGCGGGCGCAGGCGTTCGGGCAGCCGTTGACGTTGATCGACAGCGGGGTGTCGAAGTCCGGCAGCCGCTTCTCCAGCTCGGCGTAGAGGTCCTGCGCGTGCTGCTTGGTCTCCACGATCGCCAGCTTGCAGAACTCCAGGCCGGTGCAGGCCATGGTGCCGCGGCGGAACGCGCTGGGCCGGACCTGCAGGTCCAGCTCGGCGAGGGCGGTGACCAGCGGCTCGACCCGCTCGTCCGGGACGTCGAGGACGACGAGCTTCTGCTGGGCGGTGGTGCGGATGCGCCCCGCGCCGTGCTCGTCGGCGAGCTCGGCGACCCGCGCGAGCAGGGTGCCGCTGGTGCGGCCGGTGCGCAGCGCGAAGCCCAGGGCGTTGCGGCCGTCCTTCTGCCGCATGACGCCGACGTGGTCGCGCTGGTCGTGCTGCGGCGGCGCGGGCGGCGGGCCGTCGGGCAGCGCGCGGTGCAGGTACTCGTCCTGCAGCACCTGGCGGAACCGCTCGGGACCCCAGTCGGCGACGAGGAACTTCAACCGTGCCCGGTTGCGCTGCCGGCGGTAGCCGTAGTCGCGGAAGACCGAGGTGCAGGCGGCCCACACCTCGGTGACCTCCTCGGGGCGGACGAACACGCCGACCCGCTGGGCGAGCATCGGGTTGGTGGACAGCCCGCCGCCGACCCACAGGTCGTAGCCGACCTCGCCGTCCGCGGTGCGCACGCCGACGAAGGAGACGTCGTTGATCTCGTGCCCGGTGCAGTGGTCCACGCATCCGGACATCGAGGTCTTCCACTTGCGCGGCAGGTTGCTGAACTCCGGGTTGCCCAGGTATTTCTCCACCGTCTGCGCCAGCACGCCGGTGGCATCGACCACCTCGTCCTCGAGGACCCCGGCCAGCGGGCAGTTCAGCATGGTGCGCGGGGTGTCGCCGCAGGCCTCGGTCGTGGACAGGCCCACGGACTCCAGCCGCCGCCAGATCTCCGGGACGTCCTCGATGCGGATCCAGTGCAGCTGGACGTTCTGCCGGTCGGTGACGTCGGCGACGTCGCGGCCGAACTCGGTGCTGATGCCGCCGACCACCCGCAGCTGGTCGCTGCTCAGCTGCCCTCCGTCGATGCGGACGCGCAGCATGAAGTAGGAGTCCTCGAGCTCCTCGGGTTCCAGCACGGCCGTCTTCCCGCCGGGGATGCCCTGCGCACGCTGGGTGTAGAGACCCATCCACCGCATCCGGCCGCGCAGGTCGGAGGGGTCGATGCCGTCGAAGCCGGTGTGCTGGTAGGTGTCCAGGATCCGCTGGCGGACGGTCAGCCCGTCGGCGTCCTTCTTCATCCGCTCGTTGGGGTTGAGCGGCTCGCGGTAGCCGAGCGCCCACTGGCCCTGGCCGCGCTGGGCGGCCTCGCGGCGCGGGGGCCGGGGGCCCGTGCGAGTCGGCCGCGTCTCGGGGGAGCTCGTCACGGTGGTGTCCTCACTGCGCCGCCGCGCCCGCACGCCGGGCACGGGGAGGCGCTGTCGGTTCGGGGAGCGCAGCACGTGCTGCGGGGACCGGGGGTGTCAGCGCGCGGGGCGACAGACGGCGCTGCTGACGCGCGCCAGGTCGATGTGACGACGCGCGACGAGGAGCAGGGCGCGGACGGTCACCCGGCCATGGTCCCACACCGCCGGTGGCGGGCGGACGAGCTCAGCCGACCGGGGCGGGCCGCCCGTCGACCGCGGCGCGGATGCGGGCCACGGACTCCGCCAGCGGGGTGGTCGAGGTGTCGATCACCAGCTCGGCCCGGACCGGCGGCTCGTAGGGGTCGTCGACGCCGGTGAACCCGGTGAGCTGCCCGGCGCGGGCGCGGGCGTAGAGGCCCTTGACGTCGCGGCCCTCGCACACCTCCAGCGGCGTGGACAGGTGCACCAGCACGAACCGGCCGTGCCGCTCGACGAGGGCGCGGGCCTCCTCCCGGGCGGACTCGTACGGGGCGATCGCGGCGACGACGACCGTGCCGCCGTGCCGGACCACCTCGCCGGCGACGAAGCCGATCCGGCGGATGTTGAGGTCTCGGTCGGCGCGGGAGAAGGACAGCTCGCTGGACAGGTGGGTGCGCACGACGTCGCCGTCCAGGACCGTCACCGGCCGGCCCCCGGCCTCCAGCTCGGCGACCAGTGCGTCGGCGATGGTCGACTTGCCCGCCCCGGACAGGCCGGTGAGGAACACGGTGACGCCCTCGCGCCGCGCAGCTGGCATGCCGTCAGTCTCGCCCACCCGGCGTCGTCGCCGGCCGACCGAGGGGGCGCACCACGCGCGGCAGCGCCGGGTACCCCTCAGTCGGCCAGCCGGTGCAGCACGACGATGCCGCCGTGCGCGGGCCGGTCCAGGCGCTCCCGGTCGGTCTGCACGTACTCGTCGAGGACGGCGACGATGCGGCGGTCCAGCTCGTCGGCGTCCTCGGCCGACAGGTGCAGGATGAACCGGGCGAAGGTGCGCACCGACCCGGGGCCGGCCTCGCGCAGCTCCTCCTGGAAGGCCTCGATCGGTGCCAGCCGCTCGTCGGCCTCCGCGGCGTCCAGCGGTGTGCTCAGCCACCAGGACAGCCCGGTCGACCGGTAGGGCTTCTCGAGGGCTCCGCTGGTGCCGGTGCGCACCGGCACCGGCTCGAGGAACCCGGCGTCCACCAGCTGGCGGACGTGGTGGAGCACCGTCCCCGGGTCGCGGTCGAGCCGGTCGGCCAGCTGCTTGTTGGTCAGCTCCTCGTGCGCGCACAGGCGCAGGACCCGCAGCCGCAGCGGGTGGGCCAGGGCCCGGGCCTCCCGGGCGGTCGCCTGCCGGCGCTGCCGGGGGGCGCGGCCGCCGGCCGACGACGTCGCCTCCACGCCGGCAGGGTAGCCGGATGGACTCCGCTCACATCGATGGAGATCTCCCCATCGATGCGGCACGGTGGGTCCGTGACAGACGACGGGGCGGCACCGGCCGCGGCGCGGGTCGCCCCTCGGGCACCCCTGGGGGCGGCGTACTGGCGGCTGTGGACGTCCTCCGGGCTGTCCAACCTGGCCGACGGGGTGCTCAAGGTGGCCCTGCCGCTCGTGGCCCTCGGCTTCACCCGCTCACCGGCCCTCGTGGCGGGCGTGACCCTGGCCCTGACGCTGCCGTGGCTGCTGTTCGCCCTGCCGGTCGGCGCGCTGGCCGACCGGCTGGACCGCCGCCGCCTCATGCTCGGTGCCCACGTCGCCCGCGTGCTCCTGCTCGCCGGGCTCGTCGCCGTCCTGGCCCTGGACCTCGGCTCGGTCTGGGCGCTGTACGTGGTGGCGTTCTGCCTGGGCGCGGCCGAGACCGTCTACGACACCTCGGCCCAGTCGATCCTCCCGGCGCTCGCGCCGCGGGAGCAGCTGACCCGGGCCAACGGGCGGCTGTACGCGGTCGAGCTCACCGCCAACCAGTTCGTCGGCCCGCCGCTGGGCGGCGTCCTCGTGGCGTCGGGCGCGACGCTCGCCTTCGCCACCCCGGCGGGACTGTGGCTGGCCGCGCTCGGCGTCCTGCTGCTGGTGCGCGGCCGCTTCCGGGTGGCGCGGGAGGGCACCACGAGCGTGCGCGCCGACGTCGCCGAGGGACTGCGCTTCCTGGGCCGGCACCGGCTGCTGCGCACGCTGGCGGTGATGGTGGGGGTGTCCAACTTCGCCTCGAGCGCCGTCTTCGCCGTCTTCGTGCTGCACGCCGTCGGCCCCGGCTCGCCCATGGGGCTGTCCGAGCAGGCCTACGGGCTGCTGCTGACCACCCTGGCCGTCGGCAGCCTGCTCGGCTCGTTCGTCGCCGCGGGGCTGGTGCGCGTGCTGGGACGGGCCCGCTCGCTGGCGCTCACCCTGGTCGGCAACGCGGCGCTGCTGGGCACCCCCGCGGTCACCACCGACGCCCGGCTCGTCGGCGCGGCCTTCCTCCTCGGCGGCGCGCTCATCGTCGTGTGGAACGTGGTCACGGTGTCCCTGCGCCAGGGGATCACCCCCGACCGGCTGCTCGGCCGGGTCAACAGCGGCTACCGCCTGCTCGCCTGGGGCAGCATGCCCCTCGGTGCCGCGGCCGGCGGCCTGCTGGCCGACGTGTCCGGGCTGCCCACCGTGTTCGCCACCATGGCCGTGCTGAGTCTCGCGCTGCTGCTGGCCATGCCGGTGGTCACCGACGAGCGGATGGACGCCGCCGAGCGCGCCGCCGCGGCCGGGTGAGGGCGGTCAACCGTCGGCGGGCGCGTCGCCGAAGGACCGCCACGCCTGCTCGAGGGCGGCCAGCTCGGCCACCGGCCCCGGCAGCCGGCCGGCCACGACGTCGGCGAGGGTGACCTCCTCGAGCACCCGGCGGTAGGCCTCCCGGGCGGCCACCCACACCGAGGCGAGCGGGACGGCGGTGCCCGAGTACTCGACGTCCTCCGGGCGCTGACCGTGCACCTCGGCGAGGAAACCCTGCTCCACCCGCATGACCCGGGCGACGGACACCTCCGACGGCGGCAGGGCCAGCCGGTAGCCGCCCTCCCGGCCGCGCTGGCTGGTGACCAGCCGGGCGTGCTGCAGGTCGCCCAGGATCGACTGCAGGAAGCGCGAGGGGATGCCCTGCGCGGCGGCGATGCGGTCGCAGGTCAGGGCACCGGGTGCCGCCGCGGCCAGCTCGACGGCGGCCCGGACGGCGTAGTCGACCCGGGCGGTGATGCGCACGAGGGCCATGGTGCCCTGTCCGGCAGGCTGGCACGGTGCCCCGGCTGAGTTTCACCACCCTGGTGGCGGCGCCCCTGACCGTGGCGTTCGACGTCGCCCGCGCCCTCCGCCGCCCGTGGCCCGGTCCCCTGGAGGAGGTCGAGTCGGTCCGCCCGGTGCGGGACGTGTACGCCGGGCCCGGCCACGGCCGGCGCCGGGTCACCCACACCCGCCGCTACACCGCCACCCGCGCCGGCACGCTGGTCGAGGAGGAGGTCGCCTGGGTGACGGCCGGGCCGCTGGGCCGGCTGGCCGACGCGGTGCTGCGCCGGCGCCTGCGGCGGGAGATGGCCGCCCACCTGGACGGCTACGCCGCCGCGGCGGCCCGCCGGGCGCTCGACGTCGTCCAGGTGGTCGGCGTGGCGCTGGTGGACGGCGACCGCGTGCTCGTCGCCCGGCGGTCGGGCGGGCCCTACGACGGCCGCTGGGAGTTCCCCGGCGGCAAGGTGGAGCCGGGGGAGACGGAGCTCGCCGCGCTGGTCCGGGAGATCCGCGAGGAGCTCGGCGTGGTCGTCGTCCCGCGGGGGTTCGTCGGCGAGGTGGTGCTGGACGGCGTCGTCGCCGGCGGGGCCGCCGGGGAGTCCACGCTGCGGGTCTGGTGGGCCGAGGTGGACACCACCGCCGCGGTCACCGCGCACGAGCACAGCGAGCTGCGCTGGGTGGCCGCCGGCGAGCTGGACTCGCTGGACTGGATCCCGGCCGACCGGCCGCTGCTGCCGGCCGTCCGCGCGCTGCTGGCCGACCGCTGAGCCGGGGCCGGGACGACGGCGGGCGCCGTCCCGGGGGCGGCGCCCGCCGTGACGTGCTGGAACGGCTCCCTAGAGGGCCCCGCCCCGAGCGTGCGTGGGGTGGGGGGTGGCGGGGTCCGTCACTTGAAGACGTCCTTGACCTTCTCGCCGGCCTGCTTGAGGTTGCCCGACGCCTGGTCGGCCTGGCCCTCGGCCTGCAGGTCGCGGTCACCGGTCGCCTCGCCGACGGACTCCTTGCCCTTGCCGGACAGCTCCTGCGCCTTGTTCTTCGCCTTGTCGATGCCGCTCATGCCGACTCCTCTCGTTGGACCGGACGGGGTACCCCGGTCCGGCCCCGCCGACACCCCGGAACGGGTACCGGCCGGTCCGCGCCTGGCTAGGCTGCCGGCTGCGCGGCGACGCGCGGACCGGAGCGGGGGAGGCGATCGGGTGTCCGGCGGGCCGGCCCCGACGCGCGGGGAGGCCGCGGCGGCGGTGCGGGACGTGGTCAAGACCCACCGGACGGCGACCGGGGCGGTGACCGCCCTCGACCGGGTCACCCTCGCCGTCCCGCGGGCGCGGGTGACGGTGGTGACCGGGCCGTCCGGGTCCGGCAAGAGCACGCTGCTGCGGCTGCTGGCCTGCGTCGACCGGCCGGACACCGGGCAGGTGTGGGTGGCCGGGCAGCGGGTGGACGCGCTGCGGCCACGGGCCCGGCGGCGGGTGCGGCGGCGGCAGGTGGCCTACCTCTTCCAGCGGCCGGGGGAGAACCTGCTGCCCTACCTCGGGGCCGCCGAGCAGGTGCGGCTGGCCGCCCGGCTGCGCGGGGTCCCGGTGGCCGACGGCGAGGTGCACCGGCTGCTCGACCGGCTGGACCTCGCCGGCCGCGCCGAGCACCGGCCGGCCCAGCTGTCCGGCGGGGAGCAGCAGCGGCTGGCCGTGGCCTGCGGCGTCGTCGGGGGCCCGGAGTTCGTGGTGGCCGACGAGCCCACCGCGGAGCTGGACACCCGCGCGGCGGAGCGGGTGCTCGCCGCGGTGGCCGGGCTGGCCCGCTCCGGCGTCGCCTTCGTGCTGTCCTCGCACGACCCCCGGGTCCTGGCCGTCGCCGACGGCGTCGTGCGGCTCGACCACGGCCGGGTGCTGCCGTGACCGGCGCCGGCGTCGTCGCCGACTCCCTGGTCAAGACCTACGCCCGCGGAGCCCGGCCGGTGACGGCACTGGCCGGTGTCGACCTCGCCGTCGCCGGGGGCGAGGTCGTCGCCCTGGTCGGGCCGTCGGGGTCGGGCAAGAGCACCCTGCTCGCGCTGCTGTGCGGCTGGGAGAGCCCCGACTCCGGCGTGCTGTCCTACACCGGGCCGTTGGCCGGCCGGCGGCCGGAGACACTCGGCTGGTCCGAGCTGGCCCTGGTGCCCCAGGCGCTGGGCCTGGTCGCCGACCTGCCGCTGGCCGACAACGTGCTGCTGCCGGCCCGGCTGCGCGGGGACGCCGCGGCGGCCGGCCCGCGGGCAGGGGACCTGATGGCCGGGGTCGGCATCGGCCACCTGGCCGGCCGCTACCCGCACGAGACCTCGCTCGGCGAGCAGCAGCGGGCCGCCGTCGCCCGGGCGCTGCTGCTGCACCCGGCGGTGCTCCTGGCCGACGAGCCGACCGCCCACCAGGACCGCGGGCACGCCGACCGGCTGCTCGACGCGCTGGTCGCGGCGGCCCGGGCCGGGACGGCGGTGCTGCTGGCCACCCACGACGAGCAGGCGCTCGACCGCGCGGACCGGGTGCTGGCCATGCGCGACGGCCGGCTCGGCCCGCGGACGTCGCCGTGAGCCCGGGCCCGCTCTGGCGGCTGGCGCCGTGGTCGCGCGCGCCGCGGCTGGCCCTGTCCGCACCCGCCGCCGTCCTCGCGGGGGTGGTGACGGTGGCGGTCCTGGCCTGCGCGCTGGCCTCCGCGCCGCTGTTCCTCTCCTCCGCCCGCTCGGCCGCCCTGCAGGCCCAGCTCGCGCCGCAGTGCGCCGAGGCCGGCTGGCAGCGGACGGCCGTGACCGTCCGGCTCCCCGCGGGGACGGCGCCGGGGACCGTCGCCGCCGCCGTCGACGCCCAGCGCAGCACCTGGGAGCGGCTCGGCCGGGACAGCCGGCGGGCGCTGCTGATCACGTCCTCGGTCGGGTCCGGCGGCAACGCGCAGGCCGGCGTGCTGGTCCGGGACCCGGCCGGCGTGCCGCTGACCCAGCCGGCCACCCTGCTGTGGCAGGCCGGCGTCACCCGGCACGTGCAGGTCGTCGACGGCTCGACGGCGGCCGGGGTCTGGCTGCCCGCGTCCTACGCGGAGGCGGCCGGGGCGGCGGTGGGGGACCGGGTCACCGTGGCGGGGGTGCCGGTCGCGGTGGCCGGCGTCTACACCGACCTCTTCGACACCGACGCCGGCCCGTACTGGTGCGACCACCGCAGCCTCTACCTCAACCCGGGGTCGGCGAACACCCCTCCGCCGGCGCTGCTCCTGGCCTCCGACGAGCAGACCGCCCGCGTCCTGGCCCGGGGCGCCGGGTTCGTCACCGTGGCCGAGTCGGTGCCCGCCGCGGCGGCGGACCTGTCCGCCGGCGAGGCCCGCGAACTGGTGGACCAGCAGCGGGCGGCCGCGGCGGCGGTGCGGCTCCCGGACGGCGTCGGCCTGTCCTGGTCCGGGTGGAACGACCGGCTCGACGACGCCGTCGCGCGGGCCGGGACGATCGAGGCGGGCCTGCGCGGGCCGGTCGTCGCGGTCGCCGTCGCCGGCGGGCTGCTGGCGCTGGCGCTGGTGGCCGCCGCGGGGAGCTTCTGGGCCGACCGCCGGGCGGCCGAGGTGCGGCTGCTGGCCGCGCGCGGCGTCGGGCCGGGCCCGCTCGCCGGCAAGGCGGCCCTGGAGCTGGCCCTGCCCGCGCTGCTCGGCGCGGGCGCGGGCGGGGCGGCCGCGCGGCTGCTGGTCGCCGGGCTCGGCCCGGCCGACGACCTGGACCCCGCCGCCGTGCGGCTCGCCGGGGCCGCCGGCGTGGGGGCCCTCGCCGCCGGCCTGCTCACCGCCGCGCTGGTCGCCGGGCTGCGCGTCCGGGCCGGCGCCGAGCGGGGGACGGCCGGCGCGCGGCCGCGCCGGGCGGCCGCCGCCCCGTGGGAGCTGGCGCTGCTGCTCGCCGCCGCCGGCTGCTGGCTGCTGCTGCGGACCCGGGACCCCGTCGTGGTCGACGCCGGGGTCGCGCAGGTCAACGGCCTGCTGGTGGCCTTCCCGCTGCTCGCCGTCGCCGGTGCCGCCGTCCTCGCCGCCCGGCTGGCCACCCGGGCGCTGCCCGCGCTGCGCCGGTGGGCCGCTGGCCGCCGGCCCGCGGGGTACCTGGCGGTCCACCGGCTGGCCGCGGCACCGCTGGCCGCCGGCACCCTGCTGGTGGCCGTCGCCCTCCCGGTGGCCGTCCTGGGCTACACCGCCACGCTCACCGCCGGCTCGCAGGCCACGCTGGAGGCGAAGGTCGGTGTGCAGGTCGGTGCCGGCCGGGCGCTGGTCTCGATCCGCCAGGTCGTGCCGGACGCCGGCACCGACGCGGTCGGCACGGTGCTGGACCGGTACGACGGCAGCGTCGCGGCGCCCGCCGGGGCTCCGGGGGCCCGCACCGACGTCCAGGTCCTGGCCGTCGACACCGGCACCTTCGCCGGCACCGCGTTCTGGGACGACGGCTTCGCCGACGCGCCGCTCGGGGACCTCGTGTCCGCACTGGCCGGACCGGCGACCGACGGCCGGCTGCCGGTCGTCGCGACCGGGCTCCCGCCGGGGCCGGCCGACCTGCGCCTGGGCAGCCGGCCGGTGCCGGCGGAGGTGGTCGCCACCGCGCGGGTCCTCCCCGGCCGCCGCACGGTGGACCCGGTGGTGCTCGTCGCCGCCGACCGGCTGCCGGAGGTCCCGGCCGGCGCGGGCGCCGACCGGCAGTCCGAGCTGTGGACCGACGGTCCGGCCGGCCCGGCCGTCGAGGCGCTCACCGCCGCCGGCGGCCGGCTCAGCCGCACGGTGGAGCCGGCCGACGTCCTCACCACCGCCGACTTCCTGGGGGTCACCTGGACCTTCGGCTACCTGTCGGCCCTGGCCGTCCTCGTCGGGGTGGTCGCCGCGGGCGGGCTGCTGCTGCACGTCGAGGGGCGCACCCGCCTGGGCGTGGTCGGCCACGTCATGGCGCGGCGGATGGGGCTGTCCCGGGGCACCCACCTGCGCTCGCTGGTGGCCGAGCTGGTCGGTGTCGCCGCCGCCGGGACGGCGCTCGGCGCCCTGCTGGCCGCCGCCGCCGTCGCCGTCGTCTACCGGCGCCTGGACGTGGACCTGCTGCGCGCGCCCACCCCGCTGCTCGAGGTGCCCTGGGCGGCCGCCGCGGCGACCGCGGGGGCGGCGCTGCTCGTCGCCGGGCTGGCGGCGCTGTACGCCCGGGCGGCCGCGGACCGTGCGCACCCGGCCGCCGTCCTCCGCGAGGACGCGTGAGGGCGGGCACCGGACCCGGGCGTCAGTCGCGCGCGGGGTGCTCGGGGTCGGAGCCCAGCAGCTGGGCGAGCCAGAACAGCACCCCCGCCGAGAAGGCGGTGGCCAGCAGGAACCCGGCCACCCCGCTGCCGTCGGCGTAGGCCCACAGCAGCCCCAGGGCCGGCGCCGCGAACGCCAGGACGGCGTCCAGGCGGACCTGGCGGGCCAGCCCGATCGGCGCGGCGCCGGGGTCCGGGCGCGGGGTCCGCTGGTCGCCCCGCGGGGGCGCGGCCCGCACGCGTCCGGAGGCCCACACCTCGGCGCCGCCGACCACCGGCAGCACGGACCGGTCCCGGGCGGGGTCGCCGCGGACCCCGACAGTGCCGCCCGGGACGAGCCGGGCGACCTCGGGTGACCAGTGCACGGGGACCCAGCGCGGGCCCCGGGCGGTGTCCAGCTCCAGCCAGCTCCGCAGCAGCAGCCCCCGCCGCACCAGCAGCCGGGTCGCCGGGAGGGCGGTCTCCGGCCGGCGCCGGAGCCGGCGCACCGCGAGCACCCGCCCGGCCGTGAGGGCGACGCCGGTGACGAGCACGGCGGCCACGACGACGACGCCGAAGACGACGTCCTGCACGGCGTCGGCGGCGGCGTCGCCGTCGGCGTGGACGAGCACCCGGTCGCCCGGGTCGGCGCCGGGGTCGTAGCGGACGCCGACCCGGGTGCCGGCCGGGACGGCCACCGGGTCGGGCAGCACGAGCAGGCCCTCCCGCGGCCGGTCCCGCGCGTCGCGGAAGGCGACCTCGACCTCCCGTCCGCCGGGGCGGACGTCCCCGACCGTGGCCGTCGCCGGCTCGGTGGCCGCGACCAGCGGGGCGCGGGCCGCCGCCAGCTGGACGCCGAGCACCGCGAGCACCGCGACCCCGGTGGTGACCAGGACCGCCAGGCCGAGTGACAGCTGGGCCGCCGCACGACGGTGGGCCCGGACGGGTGCGGCGCACACCCCCGCGATGCTGCCAGCGCGGCCCCGGGAGGCGGGCGGTGAGGGCCGCCAGCACGCCGGGCGGCGGCTCCGACCGGGGCTCCCCGGGGGGCCGCGGCGGGGTGCCCGCGGGCCGGTCGGGGCGAGATCGTGAGCCGAGGTCACAAGTTGGTGACGGGCGTGGACGGTCCCTCCCCGCCTGCCTAGGGTCGCCTGTCGTACCGGTCGGGACCTGCCCGCCGGATCATCGAGGCTCGTACCAGGCAGTCACCGGGCGACACGAGCCGGGCTCTGACGCCCCTCGTCCATCTGGTAGCGCTGTGGGGGACTAGGGAGGCACTGCAGGTGAGATCCAGCAAGCGCGGGAGCGCACTCGTCGCGTCCGGCATGGTCGGCGCACTGGCGCTGTCCGCGTGCGGCGGCGGCGGCGGTGGCGGAGGGGGCGAGGGCGGCGAGGCCGCCCAGGGCGGCCGGGTCGTCTACGGCGAGTCCACCGACTTCCCGGAGAACCTGTTCCCGAACATCGCCGCGGGCAACGCCGTCTCGACGGCGAACATCCTGCGGGGGATCCTCCCGGGGACGCACGTCATCCTGCCGGACTTCAGCGTCGTGTACGACGAGAACCTGCTGGCCGAGGAGCCGACGCTGTCGACCGACGGCGGCACGCAGGTCAACACCTACGTGATCCGGGACGAGGCGGTCTGGAGCGACGGCACCCCCATCACCGCCGACGACTTCGAGTTCACCTGGCGCTCCAGCCGCAGCGGCGACCCCGCCGACGGCGGCTGCGCCTCGGTGCTGTCGACCAACGGCTACGAGCAGATCGCCTCGGTCGAGGGCAGCGGCGAGAACAACAAGACCGTCACCGTCACCTACGAGACGCCCTACTCCGACTGGCAGGGCCTCTTCAGCGGCAACTTCGGCGGCGGCCTCCTGCCGGCCCACCTGATGGACAACCCGGACCCGGTGGCGCTGTGCGACACGCTGACGGCCGGCTGGCCGATCGGCGAGGGCATCGTCGGCGACATCTCCGGCGGGCCATGGCAGCTGCTGGCCGACAACATCGACGCCGGGGCGCAGACCGTCGTCCTCACCCCCAACCCGGAGTGGTGGGGCGAGGGGCCGAACCTGGACCAGCTGATCGTCCAGAACATCGGCAACGACCCGACGACGGCGGTGCAGGGCCTGCAGAGCGGTGAGCTCGGGGTCATCTACCCGCAGCCGCAGCTGGACCTGGTCGACCAGGTCGAGGGCCTGGCGCCCACCGTCGAGAGCGACATCACCTTCGGGCTGTCGTTCGAGCACCTCGACTTCAACACCCTCGACCCGCACCTCGGCGACATCAACGTGCGGCGCGCGTTCACCATGGCGCTGGACCGCGAGGAGATCGTGGCGCAGACGGTCGGCCAGTTCTCCAGCGAGGCCGAGGTGCTGCAGAACCGCATCTACTTCAACAACCAGCCGCAGTACCAGGACACCGCGCCCGAGGAGTACAAGCAGCAGAACACCGACATGGCGCGGCAGCTGCTGGAGCAGTCGGGCTACACCGCCGGCCCCGACGGCATCTACACCCACCCGCAGCGCGGGCCGCTGAACATCCAGATCGACACCACGGCCAACAACCCGCTGCGGCAGCAGACGATCGAGGTCATGATCCCCCAGCTGCGTGAGGCGGGGATCAACGCCACGTTCAACGCCAACCCGGACATCTTCGCCGGCGCGGACAAGCCGACCTCGCTGGAGGCCGGTGGGTTCCAGGCGGCCCTGTTCGCCTGGGTGGGTGCGCCGCTGCGGTCGCCGACCCAGTCGATCTACTCCACGCCGCAGGGCGACAACGTCCAGCAGAACTACTCCCGGCAGGGCACCCCGGAGATCGACGCCCTGTTCCAGCAGTTCGTCTCGCAGCCGGACCCGGACGCGCAGACCGAGCTGGGCAACCAGATCGACGCCGCGCTGTGGGAGCAGGTCGCCACGGTGCCGCTGTACCAGAAGCCGACCTTCATCGCGTACCAGAGCGCGATCGAGGGCGTGGAGGACAACTCCACGCAGGCCGGTCCGCTGTGGAACTCGGAGACCTGGACGGCGGCCCAGTGAGCTGAGGCCGGGGCCCCTGGCGACAGGGGCCCCGGCGCCGGCCCTGCCCGGCACACCTGCGAGGACTGCGGCCCCCGGTGCCCCGCCCCGGGGGCCGCAGTCGTACCGTCCACCGTCGGCCGCGCACACCGGGGCCGAGGAGGCACACCGGCCCGTCCGCGGCACCACCGTGCCGTGGCCGGGCGAGGGCCGCTGACCGTCCGAGTGCCAGCTCTCCGACCGGAGTGGCTCCGCTCCCCGGCGTAAGGTGCACCATGCTGTACTTCACGATCAGACGGCTCGTCGGATCCGTCTTCGTGCTGCTGGCCAGCTCGTTCCTCGTCTTCGCGCTGTGCGCCGCGTCGTTCGACCCGCTGGCGCGGTACTACACGTTGCAGCCGCGGCCGCCGGAGACCTTCTTCGCCAACCTGCGCGAGGAGCTCGGCCTCAACGACAACTTCTTCGTCCGGTACTGGAACTGGCTGACCGGCGTGGTCACCGGCGACTTCGGGCAGACCATCAACGGCACCCCGGTCGCCGACCAGCTCTTCGGCCGCATGCTGGTGACCGGCCGGATGATCGTGCTGGCCATGGTGATCGCGATCCTGCTGGCCGTCGTGGTCGGCGTCATCGGCGCCGTCCGCCAGTACAAGGCGTCGGACTACGTGCTGACCTTCGTCGTCTACCTGCTCATCGCGCTGCCGACGTTCTGGTTCGCCGCGCTGCTCAAGGAGTTCGTGGCCGGCGGCGTCAACGACCTGTTCGGGCAGCAGGTGCTCTACACCATCGGCGAGCAGACCCCCGGCCTGGAGCTGTACGCGACCTCCAGCGAGATCTGGCTGGACCGGCTGGGCCACCTGGTGCTGCCCACGCTGAGCCTGGCGCTGCTGGCCTTCGCCTCCTGGAGCCGGTTCCAGCGGGCGGCGATGCTCGACGTGCTCGGGTCGGACTACATGCGCCTGGCCCGGGCCAAGGGGCTGACCCACCGCCGGGCGGTGCTCAAGCACGGCCTGCGCAACGCGCTCATCCCGCTGACCACCGTCGTCGCGCTGTACGTGGGCACCCTCTTCGGCGGCGCGATCATCACCGAGCAGGTCTTCGTCTGGAACGGCATGGGCCGCTACCTGCTCGAGGACGGCATCAGCAACAACGACATCAACGTCGTGCTCGGCTGGCTGCTGGTGAGCGCGTTCTTCGTGGTCCTGCTGAACCTGGTCGCCGACATCCTCTACGCGGTCCTCGACCCGCGGATCCGGCTCGGCTGACCGGCGCCGGTCCCGAGAGAGGAGAACCCGGACATGGCAACCACCAACCCCCAGCGCACCGACCCCACTCCGGTGGTGCCGGCGACGCCGGGCACCCCGGCCGGCGCGGAGGTCGACGAGTTCGGCGTGCAGGCCCGCAGCCAGCGCCAGCAGATCGCGCGGCGCTTCGTGCGGCACAAGCTGGGCATGACCGGGCTGGTCATCCTGCTGGCCATGCTGGCCTTCGGCTTCCTCGGCCCGCTGGTCTACGGCACCGGCTACGACGAGCTGAACGCCGCCGCCCAGTCGGTGCCGCCGGGCACCGCCGGCTACCCCCTGGGCAGTGACGCGATCGGCCGCGACCTGCTGGCCGGGATCATGCAGGGCGTCCAGCGCTCGCTGTTCATCGTGCTGCTGTTCGTGGTCATCGCCCTGCCGCTCGGCCTGCTGGTCGGCTCGCTGGCCGGCTACTTCGGCCGGTGGATCGACAGCACGCTGATGCGGGTCGTCGACCTCATCCTCACCGTGCCGCTGCTGGTCGTCCTCATCGTGGTCGCCAGCAACTTCCCCGAGGCCCGCACCCCGCTGGGGGTGGGCATCATCCTGGGCCTGTTCGGCTGGCTGGACCTCTCCCGCATCGTGCGCGGCCAGTTCCTCTCGCTGCGCGAGAAGGAGTACGTGGAGGCCGCGCACGCACTCGGCGCGTCCAACCAGCGGATCATCTTCAAGCACCTGATCCCGAACGCCCTGGGCTCGATCATCGTCTGGACGACGCTGGCCGCGGCGGTGGCGATCATCCTGGAGGCGTCCCTGACCTACCTCGGCTTCGGGGTGAACGGGGCCAACCAGACCTCGCTGGGCCGGCTGGTCTCCGACGGCGTGCAGGCCGCGGTCACCCGGCCCTGGCTGTTCTACTTCCCCGGCATCACGCTCCTGGTCATCGTGCTGTCGATCAACCTGATCGGCGACGGGATCCGGGACGCGTTCGACCCGAGCAACCGCCGCGTGCGGTCCTGACAGGAGCGTCATGTCCACCACCGGGACCCAGGGGTCCGGCGCGTCGGCCGCGGGGGCGGGCGGCCCGGTCGAGGTCCTCTCGTCGCGGGAGAGCGCCGCCGCCGGGCTCGCGGGGTTCGACCCGGCGGCCCCGCTGCTGACCGTGAGCGACCTCAACGTGCGGTTCCCGACCGAGGACGGCCTGGTGCACGCCGTCCGGGGCGTCGACTACTCGCTGGAGGCCGGCGAGGTCCTCGGCATCGTCGGTGAGTCCGGGTCGGGCAAGTCGGTGACCAGCCTGGCCATCATGGGCCTGCTGCCGGAGTCGGCGCGGATCACCGGGTCGGTGCGCTACCGCGGCCACGAGCTGCTCGACCAGCGGGACCGCGAGATGTCCCGCATCCGCGGCAAGGGCATCTCGATGGTCTTCCAGGACCCGATGACCTCCCTCGACCCGGTCTACCGCGTCGGGGAGCAGATCGAGGAGACGCTGCGCATCCACGACCGGGACCTGTCGTCCAAGGCCGCCTCCTCCCGGGCCGCCGAGCTGCTCGCCCTGGTCGGCATCCCGCAGGCCGAGGACCGGCTGCGGTCCTACCCGCACGAGTTCTCCGGCGGCATGCGCCAGCGCGTCGTCATCGCGATCGCGATGGCCAACCAGCCCGACGTGATCATCGCCGACGAGCCCACGACGGCCCTGGACGTCACCGTGCAGGCGCAGATCCTCGAGGTGCTGCAGACCGCGCTCCAGGAGACCGGGGCGGCCATGGTGCTGATCACCCACGACCTCGGCGTGGTGGCCGGCATGGCCGACCGGGTCCTGGTCATGTACGCCGGGCGGCCGGTCGAGGTGGGCGGCGTCGAGGACATCTACTACGAGCCGCGGATGCCCTACACGCTCGGGCTGCTGGGGTCCCTGCCGCGGCTGGACAGCTCCACCCGGGAGCGGCTGACGCCCATCCTCGGCTCGCCGCCGTCGCTGGTGAACCTGCCGCCCGGCTGCCCGTTCGGGCCGCGCTGCCCGCTGCACGTCGCCGAGTGCGACGCCGCCGAGCCGCCGCTGGTCGACGTCGGCCCGGCGCACACCGCCGCGTGCATCCGCACCGAGGTCGTCGCCCGCGCCCACGGGCGCGCCGCCGACGTCTTCACCGAGACGACCTCCGACGACCTCCTCACCGACCGCCCGTACCCGGCCGACCTCGCCGCCTCCACCGAGACGGGGGGCGACACCCGGGCCCGCGACACCCGCCGCCGTCGCAGACCGAGCCCGCGGCCGGCGCGGGCGGGGAGACCGGCACCGTCACCACCCCGCGAGGAGAGCGGCCATGAGCGCCCCCACCGCCGACCGCACCCCCACCGCGGGCGGCGAACCGATCCTGTCCGTCCGCGGCCTGAAGAAGCACTTCCCGATCAAGGGCGGCGGCCTCCTCAAGCGGACGGTGGGCGCCGTCCGCGCCGTCGACGGCGTCGACCTCGACCTGTACCCCGGCGAGGTGCTGGGCCTGGTCGGGGAGTCCGGGTGCGGGAAGTCGACGACCGGCCGGGCCATCCTCAACCTGCAGCCGGCCACCGAGGGCTCGGTGGTCTTCCGGGGCCAGGAGCTCGTCGGCCTCGACCGGCGGCGGATGCGGCCCCTGCGCCGCGACGTGCAGATCGTCTTCCAGGACCCGTACGCCTCGCTCAACCCCCGGCTGCCGGTGTTCGACATCGTCGCCGAGCCGCTCGTCGTGCACGGGCTGGCCAGCGGCCAGGACGACCTGCGGCGCCGCGTGCGGGAGCTGGTCCAGCTGGTCGGGCTCAACCCCGAGCACACCAACCGCTACCCGGCGGACTTCTCCGGCGGGCAGCGGCAGCGCATCGGCATCGCCCGGGCGCTCGCCCTGGAGCCGAAGGTGCTCGTGCTCGACGAGCCGGTGTCGGCGCTGGACGTGTCCATCCAGGCCGGCGTCATCAACCTGCTCGAGGACCTCAAGGACCGGCTGGGCCTGTCCTACCTGTTCATCGCGCACGACCTGTCCGTCGTCCGGCACATCTCCGACCGCATCGCCGTGATGTACCTGGGGCGGATCATCGAGGTCGCCGGGCGGGACGAGCTGTTCGACCGGCCGGCGCACCCGTACACCCAGGCGCTGCTGTCGGCGATCCCGCTGCCGGACCCCCGGCGGGAGCGCGCGCGGCGGCGCATCATCATCTCCGGTGACGTGCCCAGCCCGGCCAACCCGCCGTCGGGCTGCCACTTCCGCACCCGCTGCCAGAAGTTCGCCGGGGAGCTCTCCGACACCGAGCGCCAGCGGTGCATCGACGTGGAGCCGGCCCTGGAGGACCGCGGGGTCGGCCACCTCAACGCCTGCCACTACGCCGAGCCCACCCGCGTGCTGTGACATCGTCGTCCTTCCGGACGACACCGCCACCACGTGCCGTCCCCGGCGTGCGCTGAGCCCCACCGTCGCACCCTTCGCGGACCCCTGCGGGGCCCACTCGGGCACGACACCGCAGGTGCCCGTCCCCGGCTCGGGTGGCCGGGGAGAATGGCCTGCCGTGACCGCCTCCCGCCGCCTGCTGCTGGTGCACGCCCACCCCGACGACGAGACGATCAACAACGGCGCCACCATGGCCCGCTACGTCGCCGAGGGCGCCCAGGTCACCCTGCTCACCTGCACCCTCGGCGAGGAGGGCGAGGTGCTCGTCCCCGAGCTGGAGCTGCTGGGCCCCGAGCACGCCGACCAGCTCGGCGGCTACCGGATCGGCGAGCTGCGGGCGGCCATGGAGGCCCTCGGCGTCAGCGACTGGCGCTTCCTCGGCGGCCCGGGCCGCTACCGCGACTCCGGGATGATGGGCACCCCGGCCAACGCCGGGCCGCGGGCGTTCTGGAACGCCGACCTCGACGAGGCGGTGGCGCACGCCGTGGCCGTCGTCCGCGAGGTCCGGCCGCAGGTGCTGGTCACCTACGACGAGAACGGCGGCTACGGACACCCCGACCACATCCAGGCCCACCGGGTCGCCATGGGCGCGGTGGACGCCGCCGCCGACCCCGGCTACCGCCCGGACCTCGGCGAGCCGTGGGAGGTGGCCAAGGTCTACTGGTGCTGCGTGCCGCGCTCGGTGATGCGACGGGGCGTGGAGGCGATGGCCGCGCTGGGGGAGGACTCCCCGTTCGCGTCGCTCGGCGACGTGGACGACATCCCCTTCGCCGTCCCGGACGAGCTGGTCGCCGCCGCGGTCGACGCCCGCGCGCACGCCGGGCGCAAGGACACCGCGCTGCGGGCGCACGCCACCCAGATCACCGTCGACGGCCCGTTCTTCGCGCTGTCGAACAACCTGGGCCTGGAGGTGCTGGGCACCGAGTACTACCGGCTGGTGCGCGGGGACCGGGGTACCGCCGACGGGTGGGAGGACGACCTGTTCGCCGGCCTGGAGACGTGATCCGGCGGGTCGGGGCGGGACTGTTGGTCGTCGTCCTCGCGCTCTGGCTGGCGCTGGTGGAGGTCTTCTGGCTGCCGCTGCGGGTGTTCGGGGTCCTGGTGCCGCTGTCGGTGGCCGCGGCGGTCGGGGGCAACCTGCTGCTGGTCGGGCTGGCCGCGCGGCTGACCGGCTCCCGCGCCGCCGCGGTGTTGCCCGCGCTGGTGTGGCTGGTCGTCGCCGTGGGCGGCAGCATCCGGCGGCCCGAGGGCGACCTGCTGGTCACCGGCCGCGGCGGCCTCGGCGTCGTGAGCCTGGCCTTCCTGCTGGCCGGCGTCGTGGCCGCGTCCTTCGCCGTCGGCAGGGTGCTGGCCGCGCCCCGGGACGGCGTCAGCCCGGCGCGTGCCGGTAGTGGTAGCGGTGGTGCTCGATGAGGCCCGCCCGCCGGTAGAGCGCCCGCGCCGGCGCGTTGGACGCCGAGACCTGCAGGTACAGCCAGCGGGCCCCGCGGCCGGCTCCCCAGCGCTGCAGCGCGGCCATGACAGCGGTGGCCAGCCCCTGCCGGCGGTACCGCTCCTCGACGGTGACCGCCGCGACCCCCAGCCACCCGTCGGTGACCACCCCGCGGCCGACGGCGGCCGGCGGGGCGGGCGGGGGCTCGCGGCGCACCGCGGCGAAGACCACGTCCTCGGCGGTGGTGAGCACCGCGCGGGCCGTCGGCGGCAGCGGCCGGCCGCGGTGGCGGTAGGCGGCCAGCCAGGCGTCGTCCGGCTCGGGGAGCAGCTCCACCGGGACGCCGTCGGCCGCGGCCGGCCCCAGCGGCGCGGTCAGGACCAGCACGTCCTCGTCCCGCTCCCAGCCGGCCGCGGCGAGGGCGGCGCCGGCGGCGCGGGCCTGCCGGCCGGGCAGCATCGCGGCCGGGCGCAGGCCGCGGTCGCGGTACCAGCGGGCCACGGCCTCCACGGCGTCGGGCAGCGGCCGGCCGGGGTCCCCGACGACCAGCGCGGAGTTCGCCCGGCCGGTGAAGCCGCCGCCGGCGCGCAGCAGCCAGTCGCCGAGCCGCCCCTCCTCGGTGCCCCGCCAGCCACGGGCGGCCAGCCGCTCGAGGTCGGTGACGTCCAGGGGTGACCGGCGCTGTCCCACGGAGGGTGATCCTGCGTGGTCCGGTCGCGTCCCACCCGGCCGGGGTCCACCGGGGCCACCCGTTCGGTTTCAGGGCGGGGCCACGGGCCATACTGAGGACCGGAACGACCGGCCGTGCAGGCCGGCGGAGCGGCCCCGCACGTCCCCGGGAGGGAACCACCGTGACCTACGTCATCACCCAGGCCTGCGTCGACGTCCTCGACAAGGCGTGCATCGACGAGTGCCCGGTGGACTGCATCTACGAGGGCGACCGGATGCTCTACATCCACCCCGACGAGTGCGTGGACTGCGGCGCCTGCGAGCCGGTGTGCCCGGTGGAGGCCATCTACTACGAGGACGACGTCCCGGACAAGTGGAAGGACTTCTACAACGCCAACGTGGAGTTCTTCTCCGACCTGGGCAGCCCCGGTGGCGCGGCCAAGACCGGCCGGGTCGGCCACGACCACCCGCTGGTCGCCGCCCTGCCGCCGCAGGGCGACGGGCACTGACGGGCACGGCTCCGGGGACGGCGGCCGCCCGGCTGCCCGACTTCCCCTGGGACTCCCTCGCCGCGGCCCGCGCCACGGCGGCCCGGCACCCCGGCGGGGTCGTGGACCTGTCGATCGGGACACCGGTCGACGACACCCCCGGCCTGCTCGCCGCCGCGCTCGCCGGTGCCGGTAACGCCCCGGGCTACCCGACGGCCCTGGGCACCGCCGAGCTGCGCACCGCGGCCGCCGGCTGGCTGCGGCGCCGGCTCGGCGTCCGGCTGGCCGACCCGCTGGGCGCCGTCCCGTCGGTGGTGCCCACGGTGGGCTCCAAGGAGCTGGTCGCGCTGCTGCCGACCATGCTGGGGCTGCGCGGCGCCGGCAGGGTGCTGATCCCGGAGGTCGCCTACCCGACCTACGAGGTGGGCGCGGTGCTGGCCGGGCTGGCGGTGCGGCGCACCGACACCCCGCCGGACGACGCGGCCGACGTCGTCCTGGTGTGGCTGAACTCGCCGGGCAACCCGCACGGGCGGGTGCTGGCCGACGACGAGCTGCGCGCCTGGGTGGCCTGGGGCCGCGCCCACGGCGTCCCCGTCGTCGCCGACGAGTGCTACGCGACCCTGGGCTGGGACGTCGCGCCGCGGTCGCTGCTGCACCCCGCGGTCGCCGGGGAGGACCACACCGGCCTGCTGGCGGTGCACTCGCTGTCCAAGCAGTCGACGGCGGCGGGCTACCGCGCCGGGCTCCTGTCCGGCGACCCCGAGCTGGTCCGCCAGGTGTGGGAGGTGCGCCGGCACCTCGGGCTGCTGGTGCCCACCCCGGTGCAGGCCGCCATGGCCGCCGCGCTGGCCGACGACGCACACGTCGACGCGCAGCGCGAGCGCTACCGCGCCCGCCGCGACCGGCTGGCCCCCGCCGTCCGGGCCGCCGGTGCCCGCATCGACCACTCCGCGGCCGGGCTGTACCTGTGGGTGACCCGCGACGAGGACTGCTGGACGACGATCGACTGGCTGGCCGGCCGGGGCATCGTCGCCGCCCCCGGGTCCTTCTACGGCCCGGCCGGCGGGCGGCACGTGCGCCTGGCACTGACCGCCACCGACGAGCGCATCGACGCCGCCGTCCACCGCCTGGCGGGGTGACCACCGTCCCGGCCGCCCTGGCCGCGGCGGTGGCCGACCTGCACGGGCGGCTGGGACGGGCGCGGCGCGCTGCTGCTCCAGGCGGTGCGGCCGGGCACCGACCTGTGCGCCCTGCCCGACGAGGAGGCGCTGCCCGCCCTGGCCGCGGTGGCCCGGCGGCTGCGCACCAGCGGCGCGGCGCGGCCCGCGGGCGTCCCCGACAGCGGCCGCCGGTCCTGCGTTTGACAGCCCGCCCGGGCAGCACCTGTGATGGGCGTCACCGGAGGCAGAGCGCTGCCCGGGCCTGGGAGGCGCGATGAGCGACCGGACCGTGCAGCAGGGCGCGACCTGGACCCCCACGGACCGCCGCCGCACCCGCCGGGCCGCGCTCGCCGGCGGCGTCGGCACCCTCATCGAGTACTACGACTTCAGCCTCTACGGCTACCTGGCGGTCATCATCGCGCCGCTGTTCTTCCCCAGCCAGGACCCGGTCACCTCGCTGCTGTCCGCGCTCGCGGTGTTCGGCACCGCCTACCTGATCCGCCCGCTCGGCGGCATCGTGTTCGGGCACGTGGGGGACCGGTACGGCCGCAAGCGCGCGCTGGTGGCCACGCTGGTCTGCATGGGCGTGGGCAGCACGCTCATGGGGCTGCTGCCCACGTACGCCCAGGCCGGTGTCTGGGCGACCGTGCTGCTGGTCCTGGTGCGGCTGCTGCAGGGGTTCTCCGCCGGCGGCGAGGTCGGCGGGGCGGCCACGTTCATCTCCGAGTCCACGCCGCGGCACCTCAAGGCGACCTACGGGGCCTTCACCCCGCTGGGGTCGACCGGCGGGTTCGCGCTGGCCGCCGCCGTCGCCGGGATCACCACCGGGCTGACCACCGACGCGCAGATGGACTCCTGGGGCTGGCGGGTGCCGTTCCTGCTGGCCTTCCCCCTGACGCTGTTCTGCCTGTGGGCACGGGCGCGGGTCGAGGAGACCCACGACGCCACGGGGACCCACGAGGGCCACTCGCCGGTCGGCCACGTGTTCCGGCGGCAGCCGCGGGCCCTGGCCCAGGCCACGGCGATCAGCGCGGCCACCAACGGGACCGCCTACATCGGGCTGACCTACCTGAGCATCCACCTGATCCAGCGGCTGGGCTACGAGCAGACGCCGGTCTACTGGATCGCCACCGCGGCCATCGGCATCTCCGCGCTCTGCATGCCGCTCGGCGGGCTGCTGGGTGACCGGATCGGCCGGGTGCGGCTCGCCGAGATCGGGTTCGTCGGCTACGTGGTGCTCACCTACCCGATGATGGCGCTGATGGACGACGGCCTGGCCGTCGCCGCCCTGGCCTACCTGGTCATCATGCTCAACACGGTGGGCGCGCAGGTGGGCGCCTACACGCTGCTGCCGCTGCTGTTCGACCAGCGGTCGCGGTACACCGGTGTCGCGATGGGGTGGAACCTCGGCGTGATCGTCGCCGGCGGCACGGCCCCCTACCTGGCGGTGTGGCTCATCGAGCGCACGGGCAACGAGCTGGCGCCGTCGTTCTTCGTCGTCGTCGTGGCGCTCGTCGGGCTGGCGGCGCTGTTCTCCGTCCGGCGGGGGTCCCTGGACCGGGTGGAGCACGTCGCCGCACCGGCCGCGGCCCGGGCGGTCGAGCGCACCTGACCGCCGCGTCCCGGCCCCGACCCCCGGGTCAGCGGGACAGCTCCAGGCGCACCGTGTCCGGGCCGGCGTCCGCGGGCCCCCAGCCCTCGACGGGCGTCCACTGCGACCCGGCGAAGGACACCGAGCGCAGCCCGAGCCGCTCGGCGTGCGCGACCGCCCAGGTGGCGGTGGGCCAGCCGGCCGCCGGGTCGACCTCCACCGCGCCGAAGCGCTCGGTGGTCGTCGCACCGAGCTCCCGCTCCACGACCGCGGCGACGGAGGTGACCCGCTGGCTGAGCCGCCCACCGGGGACCGGCGGCTCGTAGCGGCAGTCCAGCCGGCCCGGCTCGTCGGCGGTGAGCGCCGCGGTGAGCTGCTCGGCCAGCGCGGCGTGCTTCTGGTACGCCTCCGGGAAGGCCGAGCGCTGCACCGCGTCGGCCGCCTCGGTGAGCCTCCGGGTCTCCCAGCCGCGCACCTCGACCAGGCCGTCGTAGAACTGCCCCGCCGCGTACACCGGGTCGGTCACCTGCTCGGGGCTGCCCCAGCCCTGCGAGGGACGCTGCTGGAACAGGCCCAGGGAGTCGCGGTCGCCGTAGTCGAGGTTGCGCATCGTCGACTCCTGCTGCGCGGTCGCCAGGGCGATGACGACGGCGCGCTGCGGCAGCCCCCGCACCCGGCCGACCGCCGCGATCGTGGCCGCCGAGGCGGCCTGCTCGGCGCTCAGCTCCAGGCCGGTGCCGGCCACCGTGCAGGAGCCGGTGAGCGCCACCGGCTCCGGTCCGGCCGTGTTCCGCACCAGTGCGACCACCCCCAGCACGACCAGCGCGACCAGGCCCAGCGGCAGCCACGAGCGCCACGTGCCACCCGGCGCGCCCCGGCCCCCGCCGCCGGCCGGCCGGCGACGCGACGATGGCCGGCGGGCGGGGGGACGGCGGGCAGCCGTCGTCCGCCGCACGGGCCGGGCCGTCGCGCCGCGTGTGCTCATCGCCCGCGACTGTAGGTGCGCGCGGCGGCGGAGCGGTGGCGCCGCGTGGGGGGTGTCCGTCGCTAGCGTGGGCCCCCCGCCTGCGAGGAGACCCCATGAGCGACGTCCTGCTGCCCGGCATCGCCGCCACCCGCGTGACCACCCCCCGGCTGGTCCAGAACGTGCTGCACCCCGAGGGGACGGACCCGGCCGGTCCCGGCGAGGCCGTGCTGTTCGTCCACGGCAACGTCAGCTCGTCGCTGTTCTGGCAGCCGACCCTGCTCGCGCTGCACGAGACCGGCCGGGCGCGGCCGCTGGCGGTGGACCTGCGCGGGTACGGCGACACCGACCCCCTGCCGGTCGACGCCCGACGCGGGATGCGGGACTGGGCCGACGACCTGGCCGCGCTGGTGGACGCCCTCGGCCCGGAGCGAGTGCACCTGGTCGGCTGGAGCATGGGCGGCGGCGTCGTGCTGCAGTACCTGCTGGACGCGCCGGCGCGGGTGGCCTCGGTGGCGCTGGTGGCGCCGGTCTCGCCGTACGGCTTCGGCGGGACGGCGGGCCCGGACGGGCGGCGGCTCGCCGAGGACGGCGCCGGGTCCGGCGCGGGTGCGGCCAACCCGGTGTTCGTCGCCGCCCTCGCCGCGGGGGACACCACCGCGGACAGCCCCGCCAGCCCCCGGTCGGTGCTGCGCGCCTTCTACGTGGCGCCCGGCTCGCTGCCGCTGGACCCCCGGCTGGAGGACGTCTACGTCGCGGCGATGCTGTCCACCCGCACCGGGGAGGACCACTACCCCGGGGAGGCGGCCACCTCGGCCACCTGGCCGGGCGTCGCGCCGGGGCGGCGGGGCGTGCTGAACACCATGGCGCCGACCGTCTTCGACGTGTCGGGGGTCGCCGACCTGCCCGCCGGGCCGCCCGTGCTGTGGGTCCGGGGGGACGCCGACGCGATCGTCTCCGACGCGTCGCTGTTCGACCTGGCCCACCTCGGGTCCCTCGGCGCGGTGCCGGGCTGGCCGGGTGCCGACGCCTTCCCGGTCCAGCCGATGGTGACCCAGACCCGCGCCGTCCTGGACCGCTACGCCGCCGGCGGCGGCCACTACCGCGAGGTCGTGCTGCCCGGCGTCGGCCACTCCCCGCACGTCGAGCGGCCGCAGGAGTTCGTCGTGGCACTCCTCGAGCACCTCGACGTCGCGGTCGGCCGGCCGGCCGGCCTCGGCTGAGGCAGGACGGGGTCCGCCGTCAGTTGGCGTGCAGCGCGGCGTTCAGCTCGCCCCAGGTGCCGGTGCGGGGCAGCGCCTCCAGCGCGCCGGACACCGAGTTGCGGCGGAACAGCAGCCCGTCGCGGCCGGAGAGCTCCGCGGCCTTGACCACCGAGCCGTCGGGCAGGGTCACGCGGGCGCCGGCGGTGACGTAGCAGCCGGCCTCGACCACGCAGTGGTCGCCGAGGGAGATGCCGATGCCGGCGTTGGCGCCCAGCAGGCAGCCCGAGCCGATCGACACGACCTCCCGGCCGCCGCCGGACAGCGTGCCCATGATCGAGGCGCCGCCGCCGATGTCGCTGTCGGCGCCGACCACCACGCCGGCGCTGATCCGGCCCTCGACCATCGACGGGCCCAGGGTGCCGGCGTTGTAGTTGACGAAGCCCTCGTGCATGACCGTCGTGCCCTCGGCGAGGTGCGCGCCCAGCCGCACCCGGTCGCCGTCGGCGACGCGGACGCCGGAGGGGATGACGTAGTCGACCATCCGCGGGAACTTGTCGACGCCGTGCACGGTGACCTGGCCGTGCGCGGCGCGCAGCCGGTGCGGGTTGTACGTCGCCGCCTCCACCGGGCCGATGCTGGTCCAGGCGACGTTGGCCAGCAGGCCGAAGACGCCGTCCATGCTGATGCTGCGCGGCGTGACCAGCCGGTGGGACAGCAGGTGCAGCCGCAGCCACACGTCGGGGGCGTCGGCCGGGGGGGCCGACAGGTCGGCGATCACCGTCCGGACGGCGACCACCTCGACGCCGCGGGACTCGTCGCTGCGCACCAGGCCGCCGTAGTCCGGGCCCAGCTCCCCGGACAGCTCCAGCGCGCCGAGCCTGGTCGTGCCGCTGCGGGCGCCCTCGGGCGCGCCGAGCCGGGGCTCGGGGTACCAGGTGTCGAGCACCGTGCCCGCGCGGGTCACGGTGGCCAGACCGGCGGCGACGGCGGAGCGCGGGGCGGGGGCGGTCACGCCGCCGACGCTACCCAGCGCCGCTCGCGCGCCCCCGCGGTGGTCCGGGACCGGACCGGGGAGCACCTGGCCGGGTGGACGGCGCGCGACGGGACGGGGCCGCTGGCGCGCTGCGTCGGCCCGGCGCGAGGCGCGCCCGTAGGCTCGGGCGTCGTGAGTGCCCCGACCGCGCTGGACCCCACCGCCGACGTCCTCTCGCTCACCCGCGCGCTGGTCGACGCGCCGTCGGTGTCGGGCAGCGAGGGCCCGCTGGCCGACGCGGTCGAGGCGGCGCTGCGGGCGCTCGGCGGCCTGGAGGTCGAGCGGGTCGGTGACGCCGTCCTCGCCCGGACCGGCCTGGGCCTGCCCACCCGCGTCGTCCTGGCCGGCCACCTGGACACCGTGCCGATCGCCGGCAACGTGCCCAGCCGGCTCGACGAGGACGCCGGCCTGCTCTACGGCTGCGGCACCAGCGACATGAAGGCCGGCGACGCGGTGATGCTGCGGCTGGCCGGGCGCTTCGGCGTCCCCGGCGCCCGGCCGGCCCACGACCTGACCTTCGTCTTCTACGACAACGAGGAGGTCGAGTCGGCCCGCAACGGCCTGGGCCGGGTGGCCCGGGAGCGCCGCGGCTGGCTCTACGGCGACCTGGCGGTGCTGCTCGAGCCCACGGACGGCGAGATCGAGGCCGGCTGCCAGGGCACGCTGCGCGCCCGGCTGGAGACGACCGGCCGGCGCGCCCACAGCGCGCGCAGCTGGCTGGGCGTCAACGCCGTCCACGCCCTCGCCGGGCCGCTGGCCACCCTGGCCGCCTACCGGGCGCGCGAGGTGGAAATCGACGGCTGCCGCTACCGCGAGGGCCTCAACGCCGTCGGCATCAGCGGGGGCGTGGCCGGCAACGTCATCCCCGACGAGGCCGCGCTCACGGTGAACTTCCGCTACGCGCCGGACCGCGACGAGGACGCCGCCGAGGCGCACGTCCGCGAGGTCTTCGCCGAGGCGATCGCCACCGGGGCCACCCTCACCGTCACCGACAACGCCGGCGGGGCGCTGCCCGGCCTGGCCGAGCCCGCGGCGGCGGCCTTCGTCGCCGCCGTCGGCCGCCCGGCCCGGGCCAAGCTCGGCTGGACCGACGTCGCCCGGTTCGCCGCCTTCGGCATCCCCGCGGTCAACTACGGCCCCGGCGACCCGCAGCTGGCCCACACCCGCGACGAGCACGTGCGCGTCGACCGGCTGCAGCCGGCCGAGGACGCCCTCGCCGCCTACCTCTCCGGCAGCACCGCATGAGGAGCACCGCATGACCACCACACCCCAGCCCGCCGACGCGCGCCGGCCGCGGCCCACCCGGCACCGCGGCCCGGTGATGCTGCGCGGCGGCGAGCCCGACCCCCGCCTGCAGGGGACGACGACCGACTCGCGGCTGCTCGACCGCCGCGGGCCCACCGACTGGGTGCACACCGACCCGTGGCGCGTCCTGCGCATCCAGAGCGAGTTCGTCGAGGGCTTCGGGCTGCTGGCCGAGCTGCCCCAGGCGGTCAGCGTCTTCGGCAGCGCCCGCACGCCGCGCGACCACCCGCACTACGCCTCCGGAGTGGCGATCGGGGCGGCGCTGGCGCGGGCCGGGTACGCGGTCATCACCGGCGGTGGGCCCGGCGCCATGGAGGCGGCCAACCGCGGGGCCTCGGAAGCCGGCGGGCTGTCGGTCGGGCTGGGCATCGAGCTGCCGTTCGAGCAGGAGCTCAACGAGTGGGTCGACGTCGGCATCGCGTTCCGCTACTTCTTCGTCCGCAAGACGATGTTCGTCAAGTACGCCCAGGCCTTCGTCATCCTGCCCGGCGGCTTCGGCACCCTCGACGAGCTGTTCGAGGCGCTCACCCTGGTGCAGACCCGGAAGGTGACCCGCTTCCCGGTGGTGCTGTTCGGCTCGGAGTACTGGTCGGGGCTGGTCGACTGGCTGCGGACGACGATGGTGCCCGCGGCCACGATCAAGGACACCGACCTGGACCTGTTCCGGGTCACCGACGACGTCGACGAGGTCGTGCGGATCGTGCAGGCGGCCGAGCAGGCGCGGAAGGCCGGGGACAACGGCGGCGGCATGCGGGCCGTGCCGGTCGACGACGGCCCGAGCGACGCGTGAGGACAGCCGAGGGAGCATCGCAGCGAGCGCCAGCGAGCGAGGAGCGGACCGCGGCGCGCAGTCACGCCGTGGGGAGGGCCTGAGGTGCTCGACGCGGTCGCCGCCGTCCTCACCGTGCTGGTCGTGGGGGCGCTGCTGTTCCTCGGCGGCTCGGTGCTGCTCGGCCGCGGCGAGGCCGCTCCGCCGGCCGACCCGGACCGCTCGCCGCTCGAGCTGCCGGTCGACCGGCCGGTCACCGCCGACGACGTCCGCGGGGTGCGCCTGTCGGTGACCGTCCGGGGCTACCGGATGACCGAGGTCGACTGGCTGCTGGAGGAGCTGGCCCGCGCGCTCGAGGAGCGCGACGGGGAGGTCGCGGCGCTGCGCGCCCGGCTGCAGGACACCGGGCGCGCGGCGCCCGGTGCGGAGGACGCGCCGTCCGTCCGGGCGGGCGGGAACGGGAGTCACGGGGATGCCTGAACTACGCGTGTCGGTCGACGTCGAGGCGCCGGTGCCACAGGTGTGGCGCGCGCTGGTCGACTGGGAGCGGCAGGGGGAGTGGATGCCGCTGACCGACGTCCGGGTCGTCGGCGGGGACCCGCACGGCGTCGGTGGCCGGATCGAGGCGCGCACCGGCATCCCGACCGGGGACGGCCGGCACGCCGGGCTGCTGGACACCCTGGAGATCACCGGCTGGCACCCGCCGCGCCGGGTCGACGTGCTGCACACCGGCCGGGTGGTGCGCGGCCCCGGCGTGTTCGAGGTGGTGCCCCGCAACGCGGGCGCCACGGTGGTGTGGACCGAGTACCTCGACCTGCCGCTGGGCGCCCTCGGCCGGGCGGCCTGGCCGCTGGTGCGCCCGTTGGCCGGCTACGCCCTGCACCTCGGGCTCGGCCGGTTCCGCGACTTCGCCCGCCGCTACCCGAACTGACCGGCCGTGGGCTCCTCGGCATGTCGACCGCGCCGGCCCCACAGCCCGCGCCGATGACCGCCGAGCAGCTGTTCGAGCTGCGCGACGACGGTCTGCGGCACGAGCTCGTCGAGGGAGTCCTGCACACGATGGCACTCGCCTTCGTCCGCGCCGACCGGGTACCCGACGCCGACACGTCCGGCTTCCCGGCCCTCGCGCCCGACCTGGTGGTCGAGGTGGTCAGCCCGAGCGACCGCGCCACCCAGGTGACCGCCGAGGCCCTGGAGTGGCTCCACGCCGGGGTGCGGCTGGTCTGGGTGGTCGACCCGGAGACCCGCACGGTCACCGCGTACCGGCCGGACGGCGTACGCGTGCTCCGTGGCGAGGACACCCTCGACGGCGGGGACGTGCTGCCCGGGTCCGGCCTGCCGCTGGCCGAGCTCCGGGGCTGAGCCGGTTCAGGGCCGCGCGGAGCGGGTGGAGGCCAGCGCCTCGCGGGCCAGCGGCAGGTCGGTGGCCGGCTCGCCGCCGGTCAGGGCCACCCACTCGCGGCAGGGGCGCCCCCGGCCGTGTCCGGCGGGTCACGCCCGGCTCCCCGGCCAGGGCGTCGACGAGGGCGGTCAGGCGGGCGGCGGCGTCCACGGGCTCATGCTGGCCGGGCCAGGGCCGCCGCGGGGGCCTGCGCGGCGCGGACCGCGGCCCGGCTGACGTACCAGCGCCGCCACAGCAGCGCCGCGGTCAGCAGGGTGACCACCGTGCCGCCGTCCCACATCAGCCGGGCGCCCTCCTCGGCGGCCCGCACCCCCTCCGGCGGGGCGGCGTACAGCACCTTGGCCAGCACGTCGTGCGCGGCCGCCCCAGCGGCGAGCGCGCCGGCGCGCACCCCGACGGAGCGGCGGTGCGGCGCCGGGTCGACGGCGAGCACCGCGGCGGTCGCCAGGTACCCGCTGACCAGCACGTGCAGCGCCACCGCCGCGGCGGGCCCCGGCCGGTGGGCGAGGGCGGCGTGCAGGCCGGTGCCGTAGAGCAGCCACAGCCCGGCGGCGTTGGCCGGGACGGCGACCAGCGGGTCGGCGGCCCAGCGCAGCGGCGGGGTGCGCAGCAGCCGGGCCAGCCGCCGGGCCGCGGGGACCGGCAGCGCGCGCAGCGCCAGGGTGACCGGGGCGGCCGGCACCAGCAGCAGCGGCGCCACCATGCCCAGCAGCAGGTGGCCGGCCATGTGCGTGCGCAGGTCGCCGTGGGCGGCGGACAGGACCGCGCCGGCACCGGCGGCGGCCAGCCCGGCCAGCCAGGACGCCGTCCGGAGCAGCGGCCAGGGCGTGCGCCCCGCAGCCGCGACGTACAGCGCCCCCGCGGCCAGCAGCGCGAGGACGACGGCGCTCATCGAGCCGGGCGCCGCCGGGCGCGCAGCAGCAGCGCCGCGCCGGCGGCCAGCAGCAGCACGGCGCTGCCGTTCCACGCGACGTCGTAGCCGGTGAGGTCCACCCCGTACCGGACCTGGTGCACCCGCAGCACCTTGTGGTCGACCACGCCGTCGAACAGCTGGAAGGCCCCGGCGCCGAGCAGCACCATCGCCCACCACCGGCCGGCGTCGAAGGCGCCGCGGCGGCGCAGGTCGGCCAGCAGCGCCAGCCCGGCCACCACCGCCGACAGCGTGGCCGCGTGCAGCAGGCCGTCGGAGACCAGCCCGACGGTGCCGCCGGCGCGGTCGTAGAACATGTGCCAGGCCAGCAGCTGGTGGAAGACGATCTCGTCGACCGAGCCCATCAGCCCGGCGCCGAGGAGCAGCCCCGAGGCCGCCAGCCGCCGTCCGGACGGGGGAGGGGCAGCGCGCACCGTCCCGCGGTGCCCGGTGCGGGGGGCGGGAAACGCCCGGGCAGGATGGCGCCGTGCGAGGGCAGCGGTGAGCCGGCGGGGCTGGGTGCTCTTCCTCGCGATGTCGCTCGTGTGGGGCGTCCCCTACCTGCTCATCAAGGTCGCCGTCACCGACCTCGCCCCGGTGGTCGTCGTCTTCGGCCGGTGCCTGCTCGGCGCGGCGCTGCTGCTGCCCTGGACCGTCGCCCGCGGCCGGCTGCGCCCCGCGCTGCGGCGCTGGCGGCCGCTGCTGGCCTTCACCGTGCTGGAGATGACCGGCCCCTGGCTGCTGATCGCCTACGCCGAGCAGACCCTGTCCAGCTCGCTCACCGGCCTGCTCATCGCCGCGGTGCCGTTCGCCGCGGCGCTGGCCGGCCGGCTGAGCGGCGACCGGGAGCGGCTGGGCCCGGTGCGGCTGCTCGGCATGGGCCTGGGCGTGGCCGGCATCGCCCTGCTGCTCGGCCTGGACGTCGAGGCGGTCGCGCCCCTGCCGCTGCTGGCGATCGCCCTGGTCGTCGTCGGGTACGCCACCGCGCCGCTGATCGTCACCCGGTCGCTGCCCGACGTGTCCGGCGTCGCCGCCAGCGCGGTGGCCCTCACGGTCACCACCGTGGTCTACGCGCCGTTCGCCGTCCCGCGGCTGGGGCAGGCGGCGCGGGCGCCGTCGGACGCGCTGCTGGCCGTGCTCGTCCTCGGCGTGGTGTGCACGGCGCTGGCGCTGGCGCTGTTCTTCGCGCTCATCCGGGAGGTCGGCCCGCAGCGGGCGCTGGTCATCACCTTCCTCAACCCCGCGGTCGCGGTGCTGCTCGGCGTGCTGCTGCTCGACGAGCCGCTCACCCTGGGCCTGGCCGTCGGCCTCCCGGTCGTCGTGCTCGGGTGCGTGCTGGCCACCCGGCGTACCGCGCTCCGCCGCGCACCCGCCCGGGCGGGGGACGTCGACGTCGTCGTGCCCTGAACCGTCGGCGGCCGCCGCTACCGTGCCCGCGTGGACGAGCGGACCCGCTGCGGGTGGGTGGGCGGCGCGCCGGAGTACGTGGCCTACCACGACGAGGAGTGGGGCACGCCGCTGCACGGCGACGACGCCCTGTTCGAGCGGCTCTGCCTCGAGGCGTTCCAGTCGGGGCTGTCCTGGCTGACCATCCTGCGCAAGCGCCCGGCCTTCCGCGCCGCCTTCGCCGGCTTCTCCATCGACGCGGTGGCGGCCTTCGGGCCCGAGGACGAGGCGCGGCTGCTCGCCGACGCCGGCATCGTCCGCAACCGGGCCAAGGTGGCGGCCGCGATCGGCAACGCCCGCGCCGCGCAGCGGGTGCCGGAGGGGCTGTCCGCGCTGCTGTGGTCCTTCGCGCCGGCCGGTCCGCGGCCCCGCCCGGCCACCCTCGCCGACGTCCCGGCCACCAGCCCGGAGTCGACGGCGATGGCCCGCGAGCTCAAGCGCCGCGGGTTCGTCTTCGTCGGCCCGACGACCGCCTACGCCCTCATGCAGGCCACCGGGATGGTCGACGACCACGTGGCCTCGTGCTTTCGCGCGACCGGGTGACGTCGCGCGGGTGGGCCCGGGTTGGACCTGCGCCGGGGATACGGGATCATTGGCCGGAGCTCACAGCTATCGACGACGCCGCGCGGCGGCCCACGGGCACGCGCGGCCGACGAAGGAGGCACGCATGGCGGCCATGAAGCCGCGCACTGGTGAAGGTCCCCTCGAGGTCACCAAGGAGGGGCGCGGCCTGGTCATGCGGGTGCCGCTCGAGGGCGGCGGTCGCCTGGTCGTCGAGCTGTCGCCCGACGAGGCGGCGGCGCTCTCGGAGGCACTGAAGGGCGCGACCAGCTGAACACCGCAGCGAGCCTGCCCTCGGGCAGCCCCGCCGAGCACGACACGGCCCCGGCCGCCGGCAGCCTGCCTGCGACCGGGGCCGCGCCGTTGCCGCGGGTCGAGGTCCGCACCGCCCTCCCGGCGCTCGGCGGGGACGACGTCCTGGCCGTGCCGGTCGGCTCCGGTGCGGCGCTGCCGGCCTGGCTGACCGGCCCCGCGGCGCCGGTGGACGCCGGGCTGCTGGCTGGCGTGCTGGCCGACACCGGAAACACCGGCCGGCCCGGGACCACCACCGACCTCCCCGTCCCCGGGCGCAGCCCGCGCGGCGTGGTCGCCGTCGGCGTGGGCGACGGCACGCTGCCGGACCTGCGCAGCTACGTGGCCGGCGCCGTCCGCCGCGCGCAGGCCCTGGCCGAGCACGGCGCGCGGCGGCTGGTGCTGCCGCTGGACGACGCCGCCGCCCCCGCGGGCGCCGAGGAGGTGCGCCTGGCCGTCGAGACCGCGCTGCTGGCCGGCTACCGGTTCCGGGACACCTCCACGCCGCACCCGCCGCGGCTGGAGACCGTGACCGTCGTCGCCGCCGACGGCGCGGACCCGTCGGTCACCGCCGGAGCGCGGGCCGGCGAGGTGACCGCCCGGGCGGTGGCCTGGGCCCGCGACCTGGTCAACACGCCCAGCAACACCAAGGACCCCGCCTGGCTGGCCGACCAGGCCGTCGCGCGGCTGGCCGGCCTGGAGCACGTGTCGGTGCGCGTGCTCGACCCCGAGGACCTGCGCGCCAGGGGCTTCGGCGGCGTGCTCGCCGTCGGCGGCGGCTCGGCCTCCCCGCCCCGGGTGATCGCCGCCTCCCACCGCCCGCCGGGTTCGGGACCGGCGCACGTCGTGCTGGTGGGCAAGGGCATCACGTTCGACACCGGCGGGATCTCCATCAAGCCCACCGCCGGGATGCGGGAGATGAAGACCGACATGGCCGGCGGCGCCGCCGTCCTCGCCGCGGTGGACGCCGCGGCCCGCCTCGGGCTGCCGATCGCGGTCACCGCCGTCGTCCCGGCCGCGGAGAACGCCGTCTCCGGCTCGGCCTACCGCCCGGCCGACGTGGTGCGGCACGTCGGCGGCCGGACGACGGAGGTGCTCAACACCGACGCCGAGGGCCGCATGGTGCTCGCCGACGGGCTGGCGTGGGCGCGGCTGGAGCTGGGCGCCACCGTGCTGGTCGACGTCGCCACGCTGACCGGGGCGATGAAGGTCGCGCTGGGCACCCGCACCGCCGGGCTGTACGCGACCACCGACGGGCTGGCCGACGCGCTGCGCACCGCCGCCGGGCACGCCGGCGAGGCGGTGTGGCGGATGCCGCTGGCCGAGGAGCACGCCGACCTGCTGGAGAGCACCGTCGCCGACGCCAACAACGCCCCGGGCAACCCCGGGAGCACGACCGCCGCGCTGTTCCTGCGGCCCTTCGCCGGCGACCTGCCGTGGGCGCACCTGGACGTCGCGGGCCCGGCACGGGCCGGCAGCGACGACGCCGAGGTGGTCAAGGGCGGCACCGGCTTCGGTGCCCGCACGCTGCTGCGCTGGCTGGAGGCCGGTGCCCCCGTGGACGCGCCGGTGGTGGTCGACCGGTGACCGACGCCGGCGTGGTGTTCCCGGCCGGCCCGGACGGGCGGCGCAGCACCGCGGCGCTCGGGCGGGCCGTGGTCGCCGACGCGCTGCGCCCGGTGGACCCGGCCGGTGCCGGCGCCGCCGAGCGGGAGACCACCTGGCGGGCCGGCTACCTGGTGCACTTCCGCCGCCTCGTCGAGGCCGGGCTGCCCTCCCGGCAGGCGGCCACCGGCATCGCCGACGCCGGCCTGGCCGCGCTGCACCGGCGGCTGCGGGTGGCCGGCCCGGACGGCACGGAGACCCCGCTCGGCGAGCTCGCCGGGGCCCCCGCCGGCCGGGTCCTCGCCACGGCGGAGGTCCGCGGCACCGCCGAGGCCGAGCGGGAGCTGTCGCTGCCCTTCCGCGGCGAGCGGCTGCGCGGCGACGCGCTGCGGCGCCGGCTGGACGACTGGGTGGAGCGCGGCATCGTGGAGCCCTCGGCGGCCGAGGCGGTGCGCACCGTCGCCGCGCACCCGGAGTGGCTGGCCCTGCCGGACACCACCGTCGTGGTGCTCGGCGCGGGCGCGGAGATGGGGCCGCTGACCGCGCTGCTGCGCTGGGGCGCCCGGGTCGCCGGCGTCGACCTGCCCTCCCCGCCGCTGTGGGAGCGGGTGCTGGGCACCGCCCGCCGCGGGGCGGGCACGCTCGTGCACCCCGGCGGCGGGGCGGACCTCGTCACCGAGGTGCCCGCCGTCGCGGAGTGGGTCGCCGGCCTGCCGGGGCGCCTGGTGCTCGGCGACTACGTCTACGCCGACGGCGCCACGAACGTGCGCGTGTCGGCCGCCGTCGACGCGCTCACCGTGCGGCTGGCCGCGGCCCGCCCGGACCTCGGCCTGGCCTTCCTCGCGACGCCCACCGACGTCTTCGCCGTGCCGGCCGACGCGGTGGCGCAGTCGGTGCGCGCCTACGCCGGCCGCTCGCGGGGGGCCAAGCTGCTGGGCCGGCCGCTGCGCACGCTGTCGGCGGGGCGGCTGCTGCAGCGCGCGTACCTGCCCGGCAGCGACCCCGGCATCGCCGACAGCCTGGTGCCCCAGCAGGGCCCGAACTACGCGCTGGCCAAGCGGCTGCAGCGGTGGCGGGCGACCGTCGCGCGGGCGGCCGGGACGACGGTGTCGATGAACGTCGCCCCGCCGACCCGCACCCGCTCGGTGGTGCGCAACCGCGCGCTGGCCGCGGCCTACGCCGGCGCCCACCGGTTCGGCGTCGAGGTGTTCGACCCGGCGACGTCCAACGTGCTCATGGCCGCGCTGCTGGTGCACGACCTGCACACCGGCGGCGGCCCGGCGCACGAGCACCCCTGGCAGGACGAGGCGCACGCCGCGGTGCACGGCGGGCTGTGGCGCACCGCCTACGCCCCGCGCAGCGCCCTCGGCCTGGCCGCGGTCCTCGGCTACGGCGCCGCCCGCAGCTGACCCCGACGGACCCCGTGAGGGAGGAGCACCCCGATGAGCCGCCACGTGCAGGTCACCTTCGATGCCCACGACCCCCGGGCGCTGTCGTCCTTCTGGCGCGACGTGCTGGGCTACGTCCACCCCGCCCCGCCCGGGGTCGACCTGCCCCGGGACGCCGACCCGCTGGCCGCGTGGGACGACTTCCTGGCCCGCCTCCGGGTCCCGGAGGACCAGCGCAACACCCAGTCGGCCATCGAGGACCCCGACGGCAGCGGCCCGCGGCTGTTCTTCCAGCAGGTGCCGGAGGGCAAGGTGGCGAAGAACCGCGTCCACCTCGACGTCCGCGCGGCCCCCGGGCTGCAGGGGGAGGACCGGATGGCGGCGCTGGAGGCCGAGTGCCACCGGCTCGTCGCGCTGGGGGCGACCCGGGTGCGCCGCGCCGAGCCGGCCCCGCCCATGAGCGCGGGCTTCATCGTGATGACCGACCCCGAGGGCAACGAGTTCTGCCTCGACTGAGGCACCTCGACCGGGCACCGGCCGCCGCGAGCGGTCCCTCAGCAGGCCGGGCCGACGAGGCCCGCGACGATCTCCGCCGACAGCGCCACCAGGGGCAGCCCGCCGCCGGGGTGCGCGGAGCCGCCGACGAGGAACAGGCCGGGCACCGGGGAGGCGTTGGCCGGGCGCAGGAAGGCCGCGCGGGCGCCGTTGCTCGACGTCCCGTAGATCGACCCGCCGACGCTGCGGGTGCCGCGCTCCAGGTCGGCCGGGGTGCGGGTCACGCACCAGCGCACCCGGTCGCGCACGTCCAGGCCGCGGCCGGCCATCACCTCCAGCACCCCGGCCGCGTACCGGTCGGCCAGCCCGGGGGCGTCCCAGTCCACGCCGCCCGCGGGGTCGTGCCGGGGCGCGTTGACCAGCACGAACCAGGACTCGCTGTCCGCGTCGGGCCGGGTGGCCGGGTCGTCCGGTGCGCTGACGTACACGGTGGGGTCGTCGACCGGCCGGGGTGCCCCGCGGTGCCGGCCGACGCCGAACACCGCGTCGAACTCCGCGTCGTAGTCCTCGGGGAACAGCACGGTGTGGTGCGCCAGCCCGGGGGTGCGCCCGCGCAGCGCGAGCAGCAGCACGAAGCCCGACAGCGACGGCGTGCCGCGGCCGAGGTCCCGGCGCACCCGCCGGGTGGGCCGCGACGGCGGCACCAGGTCGGCGTACAGGGCCGCGGCGTCCGCGCCGGACACCACGACGTCGGCGCGCAGCACCTCGCCACCGGCCAGCCGCACCCCGGCCGCGCGGCCGCCCTCCACCAGCACCCGCTCGACCGCGCACCCGGTGCGGACGACGGCGCCCCGCTCGACCGCCCGCGCCGCGACCGCCTCGCCCAGCCGGTGCAGCCCCCCGCGCACGTACCAGGAGCCGAACTCCTGCTCCACGTGCGGCACGGTCGCCAGCACCGCCGGGGCCCGCCGCGGGTCGGAGCCGGAGTAGGTGGCGTAGCGGTCCAGCAGGGTGCGCAGCCGCGGGTCGCGCAGGTACGCCGTCCCCAGGCCGCGCAGCGTGCGCCACGGCGCGACCGTGGCGACGTCGGCCCGGCTGCGGGCCAGCCGGGCCAGCGTCGCCGCCCCGGCCAGCGGGGAGCGCAGGAACGGCTGCTCGGTGACCCGCCACATCTCGGCGGCCCGGGCCATGAGCGCCGCCCACTGCGCACCGGCCCCGGGCCCCAGCGCGGCGTCCAGGGCGTCCGGGACCGCGTCGGCCCGCCCCGGGACCGACAGCGGGGTGCCGTCGGCGAAGCGGTAGGCGACGGCGGGGTCCAGCCGCACCAGGTCGACGGCGTCCTCCAGCGGGCCGCCGGTGGCCGCGAACAGGTCCCGGTACAGGTGGGGCAGGGTGACCAGGCTCGGGCCGGTGTCGAAGCCGTGCCCGTCGCGGGCGTACCAGCCGAGCTTGCCGCCGACCTCGGACGCCTGCTCCAGCACGGTCACCGCGTGGCCGAGGGCGGCCAGCCGGGCCGCGGCCGCGAGCCCGCCGAGGCCGGCGCCGACCACCGCCACCCGCGCCACGCCGCCACGGTAACCGCGCCCGGGCCGGGCGCCGCGCGACCCCCGCTCGCCCCGGAGGGGTGGGGGCGGTCCGCCCCCCGACCGACACGGGTACGGCGACCGGCGCGGGACCCTGCAGGAGGGCCGGCGACCTCCTCAGGCCGGGACGGCGAGGGCGAGGACGGCGAGGTCGTCGGCCTGGTACCGGGACCCGCGCAGCCTCTCCTCCACTGCCGCGGTGACCGCCTCGACGGTGGCCTCGGCACCGCGCGCGGCCGTGCCGAGCACCTGCAGCAGCCCGTCCTCGCCGAACTGCCGGCCGGCGTCGTCGCGGGCCTCGGTGACCCCGTCGGTGTAGAGGACCACCGTCGTCCCCGGCGGCAGGTCCACCTCCACGACCGGCACCTCCAGGTCCGGGGTGATGCCGAGCGGGCGGCCGGGCGCCCCGACCTCCCGCGGGCCCCCGGGGCCGGTGAGCACCGGCAGGGGGTGGCCGGCGACGCCGACGGTGGCGCGGACGCCGTCCGGTCCAGGGGTGAGCACCAGGCAGCAGGCGGTCACGAAGCGCAGCGGGCCGTCGTCCTGCGCCTGCAGCAGGGCGGCGTTCACCGCCTGCAGCACCTGCGCCGGGTCGGCCGTCGTCCCGCCCACCGGGCCGGCCGCCGCCCGCGCGGTGTGCCGGGTGAGCGCGGTGACGGCGGCGGCCTCGGCGCCGGTGCCGCACACGTCGGCGATGAGCACCATCCACCGCCCGTCGGGCAGGGGCGTGACGTCGTAGGTGTCCCCGCCGACCAGCGCGGTGCCGCCGCCGGGCCGGTAGCGGGCGGCCAGCTGCACGCCGGGGACGGCCGGCAGGTGCGAGGGCAGCAGGCTGCGCTGCAGGGTGTCGGCGAGCCGGCGGACCTCAGACTCCGCGCGCACCCGGCCGAGGAACTGGCCGATCTGGCGGCCGGCGGAGGCCAGCACCTCGACCAGCTCGGCCGGCACCGGCCGCTCCTCGTGGGAGAACAGCTCGCAGACGGCCAGCAGGTCGTCGCCGTGCAGCACGGGGAACGCCACGCCGGTGCGGATCCGGTCGACGCGGGCCGCCTCGCTCCGGAGGAACCGGGGGTCGTTCCACAGGTCCTCCGCGACCACCGGCGCCCGCTGCGCCCAGGCCAGCCCGGGCAGCCCCTGGCCGCGGGTGAAGCGGTGCCCGCAGGACGCGACGTGCAGGGCGCCGGGCCGGCCGCCGTGCGAGCTCCAGGTGGCCGCGTGCCGCAGCTGGCCGGTGTGCCCGTCGGGCTGCCAGAGCGTGGCGGTGTCCCAGTCCAGCTCGGTGCACAGCGTGGGCAGCAGGTCCTGGAAGGCGACGTCGGCGTCGGTGGCCTGGGTGAGCGCGGTGGTGACCCGCTGCGTGGCCGCCAGGTAGCGGCTGACCATCAGCTGCCGCTCCAGCAGGACGGTGGTGCTGGCGTCGCGGAGGACGGCGATCACCAGCGCGTCGTCCGCGGCCGCGTCGGCCCGGGTCAGCCGGGCCAGCGTCAGGTCGACGGTGACCTCGTGCCCGGCGGCGTGCAGCGCCGGCACCTGCGTGGTCGACCCGACCAGCCGGCCCTCACCGGTGGCGCGGAACCGGCTGAAGCCGTCGCTGTGCGCGCCGTGGAAGCGCCGCGGCATGAGCACGGTCAGCGGCCGCCCGGTCAGCTCGGCCGGATCGTGGCCCAGCAGGCCGGTCACGGCCGGGTTCACGTAGGCGATGCGGCCGTCGGCGTCGGCCACGACCACGGCGTCCGGGAGCGCGGCGAGCAGCGCCGGGGCGGCCAGGACCGCGTCGACCGTCTGCACCACCACCACTCCTCCTCCCGGGGACGTCTCCGGCCACGATCCCACACGGGCAGTCAGTAGACGGGCACCGTTCGTCGACGAGTCGCCATGTCGACATGCGGTCAGAACGCGTACCGGATCCGCAGCCACGGGGCGTGCGCGGCCACCAGCTCGTGCACCCGCGCCACGCCGGCCCGCTTGACGTCGTTGCGGTAGCGTACGTTCCAGCTGCCGTTCTGGCTGCGCTTGGGCTGCTGCAGGTCCGGGCGCCACAGCAGCTCCTCGGCCTTGGGGTGCCAGCCCAGGTTGACCTGGTGCAGGTCCCGGTTGTGGGTGAGCAGGATCACCTCGGCCGCCGCCTGCGCCTTGGCCGCGGGGGACAGCCCGTCGTCCAGCTGCTGCAGCAGCTGCGCCCAGTCGGCCTCCCACCCCTCCCGGAGGACGACGGGGGAGAGGTTGAGGTGCACCTCGTACCCGGCGGCGACGAAGTCGTCGACCGCGGCGATGCGCTCGGGCACCCGGCTGGTGCGCAGGTCCAGCACCCGGGCGTCGTCCTCGGGCATGACCGAGAAGCGGATGCGGGTGCGCCCGCGCGGGTCGAGGTCGAGCAGCCGGCGGTTGACGTACTTGGTGGCGAAGGACGCCTTGGCCGTCGGCAGCCCGGCGAAGGTGGCGACCAGGTCGGCGACGTTGTCGCTGACCAGCGCGTCGACCGAGCAGTCGCTGTTCTCGCCGATGTCGTAGACCCAGGCCGCCGGGTCGCACTGGTCGGGCTCGGTCTTGGCGCCCTGCCGGGCGACGTGCCGGCGCAGGTAGCCGGTGATCTGCTCGATGTTGGTGAACACGGTGATCGGGTTGGCGTAGCCCTTCTGCCGGGGCACGTAGCAGTAGGAGCAGGCCATCGCGCAGCCGTTGGCCGTCGACGGGGCGATCCAGTTGGCCGACCGGCCGTTGGGCCGGGCGGTCAGCGACTTCTTGACGCCGAGCACCAGGGTCTCGGACTTCACCCGCACCCAGCGCTCGACGTTGCCCTCGTTGCCGTGCAGCTCGGGGATCTGCCAGTGCGACGGCACCTCGACCACCTCCGCACCCGGGAAGCGGGCGAGCACCTGCTGCCCGCGGGGTGCGGCCAGCGCGGCGGGCTCCGCGTACACCCGGCGCACCGGCAGGAGCCGGCCGAGCTCACCGCCGGGGGAGCTCGCGGGCACGGGCGACGACGCAGCGACGGGGTTCCCCACGCCGGGTGCAGCAGCCGGGTGCCGCGCGGTGTTCCCCCAGGTCGGCGCGGCGCCGGGGTCAGTCGCGGGGAGCGGGCGGGAGCCCGCCGGCCGGCCGCAGGTCCGCGGGGTCGACCCGTCCGGCGACGACGTCCCCGGCGAGGTCGTCGACGGTGCGGCCGGTGGCGCGGGCCGCGGCGCGCAGCAGCTCGACGGCGGCCGGTGCCGACGCGTCCCGGGCCATCGCGACCCGGCCGGCCGCCGTCCACACGTCCCGCCGGCGGCGGGACGCGGGGCCGTGCAGCCACGCCGGCCCGCCCTCGCGGGCCCACTGCGCCCAGACCGCGGCGTCCCCGAGCGCCGAGCAGGCCAGGTCGCCGACGGCCATGGCCTCGAACACGTCGAGCTCGGGGACCGCCGACTCGTCGGTGAAGAAGAGGTCCAGCGCGCCCGGTCCGGCCAGCGTCTCGCCGATCGGCAGGGCGACCACCGCCCGGTAGGGCGTCTGCCCGAGGAGCAGCCCGGCGTAGCCCGGCCAGCGCCGCCGCAGGTCGGTGGTGGCCGCGAACACCGGTTCGCCGTGGCGCTGGGCGGCCGTGCACGGGCCGTCGCCGGCGGTGAACTGCAGCCGCTCGGCCAGGTCGCTGGTCACCGAGCTGGCCCCGAGGGGCAGCCGGGCCGCCCCGGCGGTGCCCACGCTGAGCCCCGCGCCGTCCACGCCCAGCGTCCGGGCGCAGGCGCGGGCCAGCCGGGCGGGCAGCAGCTCCGGGCCGGCGAGGTCGGGGTCGCGGACGTCCTCCAGTGCGTCCCGGAAGCGTGCGGCGATCGACGACACCCCCCGATCATCCGCCGCCCCGACGGGACCGGCCGGGTCGGATCCGGGTCCCACCGGTTGACGTGGTCGGCCGCCGGTCACCCCCGCGCGGCGAGGACGGCGGTGTAGACGTCGACGGTCTGCTGGGCGATGGCCGGCCAGCCGAACTCGGCGAGCACCCGCTCCCGGCCCGCGGCCCCCATCCGGGCGGCCCGCTCCGGGTCGTGCAGCAGCTCGGTCACCCGCGCGGCCAGCCCGGCCTCGAAGGCGGCGGCGTCGTCCGGGTCGTAGGGCACCAGCAGGCCGGTGCGCCCGTCGGCCACCACCTCCGGGATGCCGCCCACCGCGCTGGCCACGACGGCGGTGCCGCAGGCGGCGGCCTCCAGGTTCACGATGCCCAGCGGCTCGTACACCGAGGGGACGACGAACACCGTGGCCCCGGTGATCAGCGGCACCAGCTGCTCGCGCGGCAGCATCGCCTCGATCCACACGACGCCGTCCCGCCGCGCCTGCAGCTCGGCCACCGCGTCGGCGACCTGCTGCCGCTCCGCCGGGGTGTCCGCGGCGCCGGCGCACAGCACCAGGCCGGCGTCGGCGGGCAGCTGCTCGGCCGCGCGCAGCAGGTGGACGACGCCCTTCTGCCGGGTGATCCGGCCGACGAACAGCGCGTAGGGCCGGTCGGGGTCCACGCCCAGCGAGCGGACCACGTCCGGGTCGTGCACCGGCCGGTAGGCCTCGGCGTCCACCCCGTTGCCGACGACGTGCACCCGCGCCGGGTCCAGGTCGGGGTAGGCGTCCAGCACGTCGTCGCGCATCCCGTTGCTGACCGCGACCACCCCGTCGGCGGCGAGGTAGGCGGTGCGCTCCACCCAGGAGGACAGCCGGTAGCCGCCGCCGAGCTGATCGGCCTTCCACGGCCGGCGCGGCTCCAGCGAGTGCGCCGTCACCAGGTGCGGGGTGCCGTGCACCAGCGAGGCGAGCAGGCCGGCGCCGTTGGCGTACCAGGTGTGGCTGTGCACCAGGTCGGCGTCGGCCAGCGCCCCGGCGATCTCGACGTCCACGCCGAGGGCCTGCAGCGCCCCGTTGGCGCCCTGCAGCCCGGCCGGCACCTGGTGGCCGGTCGCGTCCGGGCGTGGTCCGCCGAAGCAGTGGACGTCGAGCTGCGGCCCGCCGGGCAGCGCGCGCAGCGCCGCCGCCAGGTGCTCCACGTGCACGCCCGCGCCGCCGTAGACGTCCGGCGGCCACTCCCTGGTCACCATGCCGATGCGCACCAGGTCACCTTAGGAGGACCACCCTCCCCCCACACCTCGCTCCGCTCGGCGCGGGCCCGGAGGATGGCCTGCCGCGCAGCGCGGTGGAGCGCCCGCGCCGGACAGCGGATACGTTGCGACCCATGCGTGGCGGTCCTCGTGTCCTCGGCATCGTCCTGGCCGGCGGTGAGGGCAAGCGGCTGGCCCCCCTGACCCAGGACCGGGCGAAGCCGGCGGTCCCCTTCGGGGGCAACTACCGGCTCGTCGACTTCGTGCTGTCCAACCTGGTGAACGCCGACATCCGGCAGATCGCCGTGCTCACCCAGTACAAGAGCCACAGCCTGGACCGGCACATCACCACCACCTGGCGGCTGTCGCAGATGCTCGGGAACTACATCACCCCGGTGCCCGCGCAGCAGCGCCTCGGCCCGCGCTGGTACACCGGCAGCGCCGACGCGATCTTCCAGAGCCTCAACCTGATCTACGACGCCCGGCCGGACATCGTCGTCGTCTTCGGCGCCGACCACGTCTACCGGATGGACCCGGCGCAGATGATCGACCAGCACCTGCAGACCAAGGCCGGCGTGACCATCGCCGGCCTGCGGGTGCCGCGGCACGAGGCCACCGGTTTCGGCGTCATCGACGCGGACGCCGAGGGCAGGGTGCGCGGCTTCCTGGAGAAGCCGGCCGACCCGCCCGGGCTGCCGGACGCCCCCGAGGAGAGCTTCGCCTCCATGGGCAACTACGTCTTCACCACCGACGCGCTGCTGGAGGCGCTGCGCGCCGACGCCCAGGACGCGGACTCGGCGCACGACATGGGCGGCTCGATCATGCCCATGCTCGCCGACCGGGGCGAGGCCTACGTCTACGACTTCTCCACCAACGTCGTGCCCGGGGCCACCGAGCGCGACCACGGCTACTGGCGCGACGTCGGGACGATCGACTCCTACTTCGACGCGCACATGGACCTGGTGTCGGTCACCCCGGTCTTCAACCTCTACAACGACCGCTGGCCGATCCTGACCCTGCCGCCGCAGCAGCCGCCGGCGAAGTTCGTGCTCGGCGGGCGGGCCGAGGAGTCGATGGTCAGCGCCGGCGCCATCATCGGCGGCGGCTCGGTGCACAACTCCGTCGTCTCGCCCGGGGTGCGCGTCGAGCGGGGCGCGCGGGTCGAGGACAGCGTGCTCATGGACGGCGTGTACGTCGGCGAGGGCGCCTACGTCCGCCGTGCCATCCTGGACAAGAACGTCGTCGTCCCGGACTGGGCGCGCATCGGCGTGGACCTCGCCGCGGACCGCGAGCGGTACCACGTCAGCGCCGGCGGCGTGGCCGTGCTCGGCAAGGGAGCCCGGGCCCATCGGTGAAGGACCCCGTCGCCCCCCACCGCTCGCAGGCTCGCGGCGGGCTCCTGCGACGGTGCCGTTCCAGCCACTGGTGGTGACGCTGCTGCTGGAGCCGGGGGCGCAGGAGCGGTTCGACCGGCTGCGGGCCGCGCACTTCCCGGCCGGGCGCAACCGCCTGGCCGCGCACGTCACGCTGTTCCACGCGCTGCCCGGTGAGCAGGAGGGGGCGGTGTCCGCCGACCTCGCCGACGCCGCGCGCCGGCCACCGTTCGACGTCGCCGTCACCGGGGTGCGGTCCCTCGGCCGCGGGGTCGCCTACACGCTCGACGCCCCGGAGCTGACCGCGCTGCGGGCCGGGCTGGCCGCGGCCTGGGACCACTGGCTGACCCCGCAGGACCGGCAGCGGCACGCGCCGCACGTCACCGTGCAGAACAAGGTGCAGCCGGCGGCCGCCCGCGCGCTGCACGACCGGCTGGCCGCGGAGTTCACGCCGTACCGGGCCGGGGCCCGCGGCCTGGGCCTGTGGCGCTACCTCGGCGGCCCGTGGGCGCCGGTGGCCGAGCACCCGTTCGGCTGACACCGGCTCCCCGGCACCTGTGAGTCGCCTGTGACGGGAACACCGCCCCGCCGCCGGCCCGTTGGTCCTGACGTGCGCCCCGAGAGAGCTGCCCCCACCCGACCCATCGGCGTCGGGCGGTCGTCGACGGCTCCGGTCTGCGATCCTGGGACCGTGCCCGACACCGCCGACCCCGCCGCCCCCACCGAGGCGTGGGTCGCGCCGACCTGGGAGCAGGTCGTGCGCGACCACTCCGCGCGCGTGTACCGGCTGGCCTACCGGCTCTCGGGCAACCCGCAGGACGCCGAGGACCTCACCCAGGAGACCTTCGTCCGGGTCTTCCGCTCGCTCGCGGACTTCTCGCCCGGCACCTTCGAGGGCTGGCTGCACCGCATCACCACCAACCTCTTCCTGGACATGGTGCGCCGCCGGCAGCGGATCCGGTTCGACGCCCTGCCCGAGGACACCGAGCGGCTGCCGGGGACCGCGCCCAGCCCGGAGCAGGTCTACTCCGACACCCACCTGGACCCCCAGGTGCAGGCCGCGCTGGACGCGCTGTCCCCGGAGTTCCGCGTCGCCGTCGTCCTGTGCGACATCGAGGGACTGACCTACGAGGAGATCGCGGCGACCCTCGGCATCAAGCTCGGCACGGTGCGCAGCCGCATCCACCGCGGCCGCGTGCAGCTGCGCGAGGCGCTCGCGCACCTGGCGCCGCGCCGGCCGGTGTCCGGGCGGGACGCCGTCCCGGAGGGGAGCGCGGGGTGAACATCCCGGAGAGCCACCTGGCCCAGGAGGCGATCGCCGCCCTGGTCGACGGGGAGCTGGCCTGCGGTCCCGCCGCCCGTGCGGCCCGCCACCTCGCCGGCTGCGCCCAGTGCCGGATGGCGGTGCAGGCCCAGCGGGAGGCCAAGGAGGCGCTGCACGCCTCGTCCGACGTCGCCGTCCCCGGCGACCTGCTGTCCCGGCTGCGCGCCATCCCGTTCACCGCCGACGTGCCCGGCCCCGGCTCGCTGGCCGCCGGCCCCGGACAGCTCACCGTCAGCGGGGCCACGGGCGCCTGGTCGGTGTCCCTGGACCCCGCCCCGGCCGCCGCCGACCGGCCCGGGCAGGCCCGCTGGCTGCGGCGCGGCTTCATCGGCGCCCTGGGCGTCCTCGGCGCCGGCGTCACGAGCCTGGCGCTGAACCTGCCCACCGACGGCCCCGACGACGTGCGCCCGTCGACCGTCGCCCGGGCCGGTCTCGAGGAGCGCACCGAGATCGTGCCGCCGGTGGTGCGCACCACGACCGTCGGCACGGGGGGCGTCCAGCGGTCCGCGGACCAGGGCGGGACGCCCTGACCCCCCGCCCCGACGGGACGCCGGTCCCCGAGGAGGCCTTCGCCCGCCCGCGCGACGGCGTCGGCGGCTTCGACCCGCCCGACCGGCAGCCGCCCCCGCCGCCGGGGCCGCCCGCGCCCACCCCCGCCCAGCAGGCCGCCTTCGGGCGGCCCGCCGCCGTCCGGGGCGGCTTCGCCGGCGACCGCCCGCCCGTCGCGGCCCGCCCGCTGCCGCCCCCGCCCCCCGAGGCGGTGCTGCGGGCCTTCGCGCCGTCCGCGGCCGGCCAGCGCGGCCTGCAGGAGCCGCCCGGCGGGCGGCCGGGCCGCCGGCGCACGGCGACCGGCCCGTGGTGGAAGCCCGACGCCCGCTCCGACCCCTGGCGCGACCCGCACGCTCCGGCCGGCCTCACCGGCCCGGCGGTGTTCGAGGAGCCCGAGCGGCAGCCCGGCCCGGTCGTCGTCGACGCGAGCGGACGGCGCCGGCTGCGGCTGGCCGACGTCTCCGTCCGGTTCTCGGTGCTGGTGCTGCTCGCCGTGCTGCTGACCGGTCTGGTCAGCGGCGCCACCGGCTACTGGCTGACCCGCACCGCCGACGAGTCACCGCTGCTGGCGCCCGGCACGCAGCTCAACACGACCGACGAGGGCATCGCCCGCGAGCCCGGCTCGGTGTCCGACATCGCCTCCCGGGTGACCCCGGCCGTCGTCTCCGTCGAGGTGCGCATCGGGCAGGCCGGCGCCACCGGGTCCGGGGTCGTCATCGACGGCGAGGACGGCTACATCGTCACCAACAACCACGTCATCTCCGGCGCCGACGGCGTCGAGGGCGCCGAGATCCGCGCGGTCTTCTCCGACGGCAGCGGCTCCGCGGCGCGCATCGTCGGCCGCGACCCGGCCAGCGACCTCGCCGTGATCAAGGTGGAGAGGCCCGGCCTGCTCACCGCCGCGCTCGGCAGCTCCGGGGCCGTCGTCGTCGGCGACCCGGTCGTGGCCATCGGCTCGCCGCTGGGCCTGGCCAGCACCGTCACCAGCGGCATCGTGAGCGCACTGGAGCGGCCGGTGCGGCTGGCCGGCGAGGGCAGCGACACCAACGCGGTGATCAGCGCGGTGCAGACCGACGCCCCCATCAACCCCGGCAACTCCGGCGGCGCGCTGGTCAACGGCGCCGGTGAGGTCATCGGCATCAACACCGCCATCGCCTCGCTGGGCGGCGGCAGCGTCGGCCTCGGGTTCGCCATCCCCGTGGACACCGTGCGGGAGGTCTCCGAGCAGCTCATCTCCGGCGGGCGCGCGGTGCACGCCTCGCTCGGCGTCAACGCCCGCTCGGTCACCGACGGCACCCGCGACGGCGCGCTGGTGGTCAACGTCGAGCCCGGCAGCGCGGCCGCCGAGGCCGGCATCCGCGAGCAGGACGTCGTCATCGCCGTCGACGGCGAGCCGGTCGGCAGCTCCGAGGAGCTGGTCGTGGCCGTGGACTCCCACGAGCCCGGCGAGACGATCAGCCTCGAGCTGATCCGCGACGGCTCCTCGACGACGGTGGAGGCCACCCTCGACGAGGCCTGAGGGCCGGCCGGCCCGGGCCCCCTACGCTGGGGGTGCCGGACCGGCTCGGGTGAGGACGGGAGCTGCGCGTGTTCGACTCGATCGGCTGGGGCGAGATCCTCGTCCTGGCAGTCCTCGCGCTCTTCATCTTCGGGCCCGAGCGGCTGCCCGACCTGGCCAAGGAGGCCGCCGCCGGCCTGAAGAAGGTGCGCAGCGCCCTCACCGGCGTGCGCGCCCAGGTCGACGAGTCGCTGGGTGACGACTTCGCCCGGCTGCGCGACCTGGACCTGCGGCAGTACCACCCGCGGACCTTCATCACGAACCAGCTGCTCGCCGACGACGAGGACGCGCCGCGGCGGCACAGCGGGGCCACGGCCGCGACCACGGTGGCGGCGGCCGCGGCCCGGGCGCGGGACGACTCCGCCCCGCCCCCGTTCGACCCTGACGCGACCTGAGTCGCCGCTCTCGCGGTCCTCCTCCCGCTCTTGCGGTGGTGGAGCACCGGGAGAGCCGGAGGAGCACCGCAGGAGCGGCCCCGGATCAACCTCAGTGACGGACCGGCGTGAGCCCCAGGGACAGGCCGGACAGCCCGCGCTGGCGAGTGGCCAGGCCGTCGGCGATGCGGGTCAGCGCCTGGGCCGCCGGTGACCCCGGCTCGGCCAGCACGACCGGCGCCCCGGCGTCCCCGGCCTCGCGGACGCGGGTGTCCAGCGGGATCTGCCCCAGCAGCGGCACCCGGGCACCGAGGGTGCGGGTCAGCGCGTCGGAGACCGCCTCGCCGCCGCCGGAGCCGAAGACCTCCATGCGGCCGCCGTCGGGCAGGTCCAGCCACGACATGTTCTCGATGACCCCGACCACCTGCTGGTGGGTCTGGGTGGCGATCGCGCCGGCCCGCTCGGCGACCTCCGCGGCGGCCAGCTGCGGCGTGGTCACCACCAGGATCTCGGCGTTGGGCAGCAGCTGGGCGATGGAGATGGCCACGTCGCCGGTGCCGGGCGGCAGGTCCAGCAGCAGGACGTCGAGGTCGCCCCACCACACGTCGGCGAGGAACTGCTGCAGCGCGCGGTGCAGCATCGGCCCGCGCCACACCACCGGGGTGTTGCCCGGGGTGAACATGCCGATCGAGATGACCCGCACGCCGTAGGCCTGCGGAGGCATGATCATGTTGTCGACCTGGGTGGGCTTGTCGTCGACCCCGAGCATCCGCGGCACCGAGTGGCCGTAGATGTCGGCGTCCACGACGCCCACCGACAGCCCGCGCTTGGCCAGCGCCGCGGCCAGGTTGACCGTGACCGACGACTTGCCCACGCCGCCCTTGCCGGAGGCGACCGCGTACACGCGGGTCAGCGAGCCGGGCTGGGCGAACGGGATGACCGGCTCGGCGGCGTCGGACCCGCGCACCGTGCGGCGCAGCTCCGCGCGCTGCTCGTCGTTCATGACGTCCAGGCCCACCTGCACCGAGGTCACACCGGGGACGGCGGACACGGCCTGCGTGACCCGGTTGGTGATCGTCTCGCGCATCGGGCAGCCGGAGACGGTCAGGTAGACCTCGACGCGGACGGCGCCGTCGGCCCCGATCTGCACGTCCTTGACCATGCCGAGCTCGGTGAGCGGGCGGTTGATCTCCGGGTCCTGGACGGTGGCCAGGGCGGCGGTGACGGCGTCGAGCGCCGGCGCGCCGGTCATCGGGGCGGACATCGCTGCAGCTGTCTCCTTCGACGGGGGACCCGGTCGGTGTCCGCCGAGGGCGGCGGTGACCTGCGTACACGGGCCTCCCGCCACTGTACGGCCGTCGTGGGGACCGGCCGCGGTCCGGAGGGTGATCTGCTACGCAACCCCGAGGGGGCCCGGCGTCCACGGCCCGGCGCGGACGGCGTTGCGGGTCGCCTCGGCGCGGTGGAGGTGCGCGCCGGCCTCGACGGTCAGCCGCTCCGGGACCGCGTCGTCGCCAGCGGCGACCGCCACGCCCGGCGACAGCGTGAGCGAGCCGGGTTCGGCGTCGCACAGGTCCAGGTCGAGGCCCGCGGCGCGCAGTTCCTCGGCCAGGGCCACGGCCCGGCCGAGGTCGGTGCCGGGGAGCAGGACGGCCGGGCGGCCGCTGGCTAGCCTCGCTGCCGTGTCCGCCCGCGCCGCCACCCTCCGGGACGCCGTCGGCCTGGGCCTGGCGGTGGGCCTCTACGGGGTGGCGTTCGGGGCGGCCGCCGACGCGGCCGGCCTGGACGTCTGGCAGGCCCTCGCGCTGTCCGCGCTGATGTTCACCGGCGCCTCGCAGTTCGCCCTGGTCGGTGTCCTGGGTGCCGGCGGCAGCGGTGCGGCCGCCGTCGGCAGCGCCCTGCTGCTGGGCACCCGCAACACCCTCTACGGCGTGCGGCTGGCCCCGCTGCTGGCCCCGCGGGGCCCGCTGCGCCGGGCCGCTGCAGCGCACTGGGTGATCGACGAGACCACCGCGATGGCCGTCGCCGCGCCCGACCGCGAGCTGGGCCGGCTGGCGTTCCGGGCCACCGGGGCGACCATCTACCTCGGCTGGAACGCGACCACGGTGCTCGGTGCGCTCGGCGCCTCCGGGCTCGGCGGGACGGCGCAGGCCGCTCTGGACGCCGTCGTCCCGGCGGCCTTCCTCGCGCTGCTGTGGCCGCGGCTGCGCCGTCCGCACCCCGAAGCGGCCCTGCAGCGGCGGGTCGCCGCGGGTGGGGCGGTCGTCGCGCTGCTGCTCACCCCGGTGGTGCCCCCCGGCGTGCAGGTGGTCGCGGCCGTCGTGGCGGTGGCGCTGGCCGGGCGGCCGCGGCCCGCGGGAGCGGCCGGGTGAGCGGCGGGGCGCTGTGGACGGTCGTGCTGGTGGCCGCCGCCGGCTGCTACGCGCTCAAGCTGGCCGGGCTGTCGGTGCCCGCCGCGTGGGTCGAGGCCCCGTGGGTCACCCGGGTCGTGGAGTTCGTCCCGGCGGCGCTGCTGGCCGCGCTGGTCGCCGTCCAGGCGGCCACCGCCGGCCCGGCGCTGGTCGTCGACGGGCGGCTGGCCGGGCTGGCGGTCGCGGCGCTGGCCCTGGCGCTGCGGGCGCCGTTCGTCGTCGTCCTGCTGATGGCCGGGGCGACCGGGGCACTGGCGCACGTCCTCGCCCCGTGACGGGGGTCCTCGCTCAGCCGGCCGCCTCGCGGGCGGCGGCCTCCCGCTTCTTGCGGGCCTTGCGCTCCCGCCGCTCGGCGTCGTCGGGGCTCTCCCCGGTCACCCGCGTGAGCTCGCTGCGGATGAAGTCCCGGGTCGCCAGCTCGCCGACCGCGATGCGCAGCGCGGCCAGCTCGCGGGCCAGGTACTCGGTGTCGGCGCGGGTGGTCGCCGCCCGGGCACGGTCCTCATCCAGCGCCACCCGGTCGCGGTCGGCCTGCCGGTTCTGCGCGAGCAGGATCAGCGGCGCGGCGTAGGCGGCCTGGGTGGAGAACGCCAGGTTGAGCAGGATGAACGGGTAGGGGTCCCACTGCAGCCGCAGGGCGAAGACGTTGAGCAGGATCCAGACGACCACGAGCACCGTCTGGACGGCGAGGAAGCGCCCGGTGCCCAGGAAGCGGGCGATGCCCTCGGCGAACCGGCCGACCGCGTCGGGGTCCGGCCGCAGCCGGGCGCCCAGACCGGAGGCCCCGCGCGGGACGTCGAGCCGGCGGCGCTCAGCCACGGCGCGCCCGCTCACGCCAGTCCTCGGGCAGCAGGTGGTCCAGGACGTCGTCCACGCTCACGGCGCCGACCAGCCGGCCCTGGTCGTCGACCACCGGCGCGGCGACCAGGTTGTAGGTGGCGAAGTAGCGGGTGACCTCGGCCAGCGGCGCCTCGGGCCGCAGCGGCTCCAGGTCGTCGAGCACCCCGCTGACCAGGCTGGACGGCGGTTCGCGCAGCAGCCGCTGGGTGTGCGCCAGGCCGAGGTAGCGCCCGGTCGGGGTGGCCGACGGCGGCCGGCACACGTACACCTGGCTGGCCAGTGCCGGGGTCAGCTCCGGTTCCCGGACGCGGGCCAGGGCCTCGGCAATCGTGCCGTCCGGGGCGAGCACCACCGGCTCGCTGGTCATGATCCCGCCGGCGGTGTCCTCGGTGTACTGCAGCAGCCGGCGCACCGGGTCGGCCTCGTCGGGCTCCATGAGCTCCAGCAGCCGGTCGCGGTCGACGTGGGACAGCTCGGCCAGCAGGTCCGCGGCGTCGTCGGGGTCCATGACCTCCAGCACGTCGGCGGCCCGGCTCTCCACCAGCGTGCCGAGGATGGCGATCTGGTCGGCCTCGGGCAGCTCGCCGAGCACGTCGGCCAGCCGCTCGTCGTCGAGGGCCTCGGCGACCTCCTGCCGCCGGGTGACCGGCAGGTCCTGCAGCGCGTGGGCCAGGTCGGCGGCGTTGAGCTCGCGGTAGGTGGCGATCAGCGTCTCGGCGCCCTGGCCGGTCTGGGGGAGCCCCAGGCCGCCGACCTCGTCCCAGGCCACCTGGTGCAGCTGCCCGCGGCGGCCCAGCCGCCCCGGCTCCTGGACGGCGAGCCGGGACAGCACCCAGTCGCCGGTGCGGGTCTGCTCGATGCCGGCGTCGACCACGGCCGCCGGCCGGTCGGACTCCAGCAGCTGCACCCGGCGGTCGAGCAGCTCGCCGAGCACCAGGGTCTCGCCGCGGCGCTGCTCGAAGCGCTTGAGGCTCAGCGTGCCGGAGGACAGCACCACCGACGCCGGGTCCAGCGTCGTCACCCGGCCCATCGGCACGAAGATGCGCCGGCGGGCGACCACCTCGACGACCAGCCCGAGCACGCGCGGCGCCGCCGTCCCCACGCGCAGCGCCACGACCACGTCGCGCACCTTGCCGACCCGGTCGCCGTTGGGGTCGAAGACGGGCAGGCCGGCGAGCCGGGAGACGTACGCCCTGCTCACCGTCGTCACGGGGGCCGAGGCTACCGTCGGACCGTGGCCGCTCCCGGGGCAGAGCTCGACTACGAGGTCGTCGACGTGTTCGCGCCGCGTGCCTTCGCCGGCAACCCGCTGGCCGTGGTCTTCGACGCCGACGGGCTGAGCACCGAGCAGTGCCAGGCGCTGGCCGACGAGTTCGCCCTGTCCGAGACGTCGTTCCTGTGCGCCCCCCGCGCCGAGGGCGCCGACTACCGGGTGCGCATCTTCACGCCGTCCGCCGAGCTGCCCTTCGCCGGGCACCCCAGCGTGGGCGCGGCGCACACCCTGGTGCGCACCGGCCGGCTGCCCGCCGGCACGCTGCGCCAGGAGTGCGGCGCCGGCGTCCTCGACGTGGTGGTGGACGAGGACGGCGCCACGCTGTCCGGTGGCCGGCCCACCCTGGAGGACGGCCCCGACCCGGCCGCCCTGGCGGTGGCGGTGGGGCTCTCGGCCGCCGACCCGGTCGGGCTGCCCGCGCCCGTCGCCGGCTGCGGGCTGCCGTTCGCGGTGCTGGCGGTGCGCCCGGAGGTGGTCGACGACGCCGTGCCGGTGCCCGCGCTGCTCGGCGGGCTCGGCGTGGGGGAGGGCGTCTCGGTGCTGTCCTGGGACGCCGCCACCTCGACCGCCCGCGCGCGGGTGTTCGCCGCCGACCTGTCCTGGGGCGAGGACCCGGCGACCGGCTCGGCCGCGCTGGGCACCGGGGTGTGGCTCGTCGCGGCCGGCCTGCTGGCACCGGAGGGGACGTCGTCCTACGTCGTGCGCCAGGGCGAGGCGATGGGGCGGCCGTCGGTGCTGGCGTGCACGGTCACCGCCGCGGCCGGTCGCGCGGTCGCCGCGACGGTGCGGGGCGCGGTGGTGCCGGTCGCCCGGGGCAGGATCCGGGTGCCGTGACCACGGCCGCCCCCGCCACGCCCGCCTGGGCGGTGCACCGGCCCGGCGGGCGGGACGTCGCCGTCATGGCCGTCGCGGTCCTCGGCATCTCGCTGTCCGCGCCGCTGACCACGCTGCTGGCCGCGCCGATGCTGGCGCTGGCCTTCTGGCGCAACCTGGGCGGGGCCGCCGTCCTGCTGCCGCTGCTGCTCCGCGAGCGCCCGGGCCTGGCCGGCCCGCGCCCGCGCGACCTGGCCACCTCCGCGGTCGCCGGGCTGTTCCTCGCCGCGCACTTCGCCGCCTGGCTGCCCAGCCTGTCCATGACGACGGTCGCCGCCTCCACCGCGCTGGTCACCACCACCCCGGTCTGGACGGCGCTGGCCGCCCGGGCGAGCGGCGTGCGGCTGCCCGCGGCGACCTGGTGGGGCCTGGTGCTCGCGGTGCTCGGCGTCGCGCTGATCGCCGGGGTGGACGTCACGGTCAGCGCCCGCGCGCTGGCCGGTGACGGGCTGGCGCTGCTGGGCGCGCTGTGCGCCGGCGGGTACGTGCTGGCCGGCGCCCGGGCCCGGCAGCGGATGTCGACGTCGGCGTACGCGGTCGTCTGCTACTCGGTGTGCGCGGCGGCGATCGCGGTGGCCGCGGTCGCCGTCGGCGACCCGCTCGTCGGCTTCACCGGCCGCGACTGGCTGCTCATCGCCGCCATCACCGTGTGCGCGCAGCTGCTCGGGCACACGCTGTTCAACCGGCTGCTGTCCTCGGTCGGGCCCACGATGGTCAGCCTGGTCATCCTGCTGGAGGTGCCCGGCGCGCTGCTGTTCGCGCTGGTGATCCTGGGGCAGGTGCCGCCGCTGCTGGCCCTGCCCGGCGTCGCGCTGGTCGTCGTCGGCGTGGGCCTGGTGGTGCGGGCCAGCCGCCCGGCGGGCCTGGCCGAACCCGGCACCTGAGGCCGTCCGGAGCCCCTCGCTACCCTCCCGGGGACCCGACCCACCCCCGGAGGACCCGTGGCCGAGCTCCGATCCCGCCGTTCCAACCTGGCCGTCCCGGGCAGCAACCCCCGCTTCCTGGACAAGGCCAGGGGCCTGGACGCCGACCAGGTGTTCCTCGACCTGGAGGACGCCTGCGCGCCGCTGGCCAAGCCCGCGGCCCGCAAGAACATCGTCGCGGCGCTCACCGAGGGCGGCTGGGGGGACAAGATCCGCACCGTCCGGGTCAACGACTGGACGACGCAGTGGACCTACCAGGACGTGATCGAGGTCGTCGGCGGCGCCGGTGCGGACCTGGACTGCATCATGCTGCCGAAGGTCCAGGACGCCGGTCAGGTGCAGGCGCTGGACATGCTGCTGGCCCAGGTCGAGCGGGCGCACGGGCTGCCGGTGGGCCGGATCGGCATCGAGGCGCAGATCGAGACCGCGCAGGGCCTGGTCAACGTCAACCAGATCGCCTTCGCCAGCCCGCGGATCGAGACGATCATCTTCGGCCCGGCGGACTTCATGGCCAGCATCAACATGAAGTCGCTGGTGGTCGGCGCCCTGCACCCGGACTACCCGGGCGACCCGTTCCACTACATCCTCATGCAGATCCTCATGGCCGCCCGCGCCCGCGGCGTGCAGGCCATCGACGGCCCGTTCCTGCAGGTGCGCGACGTGGACGCCTTCCGCGAGGTGGCCCGCCGCTCGGCGATGCTGGGCTTCGACGGCAAGTGGGTGCTGCACCCCGGGCAGATCGACGCGGCCAACGAGATCTACGCGCCGTCGCAGGCCGACTACGACCACGCCGAGCTGATCCTGGACGCCTACGACTGGGCCACCTCGGAGGCCGGCGGGGCGAAGGGCTCGGCGATGCTGGGCGACGAGATGATCGACGAGGCCAGCCGCAAGATGGCGCTGGTCATCGCCGGCAAGGGCCGCGCCGCGGGCCTGTCCCGCACGTCGTCGTTCACCCCGCCCGAGGGCTGACCTCCGGAGTCACGGCGCGAAGCCGCCGGAGCCGGCCGCGACGAGGGCGAGCACGAAGACCAGGAAGGCGAGCACGGCCAGCGCGGTGCCGATGCCGCCGACGATGACCCCGGCCAGCGCCAGGCCGTCGCCCTGCTCGCCGGTCTGCCGGATCTGCCGGCGGGCGACGACGCCCAGCACCAGCCCCACCGGGCTGACGACGAACGCCATCACCAGCGCCAGGACCGCGAGGGTGTTCGTCGGCCGCGGGTGGCCGTAGCCGGGCGGGTGGCCGTGGCCCGCGGGGTAGCCGTGGCCCGGCGGCGGGCCGTAGCCGGGAGGGGGCCAGCCGTACGGGGGCGGGGTCCCGGGCTCGCCGCGGCCGGGGTCGTCCTGCGTCATCGTCGTCCTCCGTCGGTCTCGCGCACCGGTCCTGCGGACGCCGGCCACGGACGTGACCAGGGGAACACGGGGGGTGCCCGGCGGTGCCGCATACTCGCCGGTGACCCGGACACCGGAGTCCCCGAGGAGCGTGCGATGACCCGCCTGGCGCAGACCGCCGACCTGACCGACGTCCAGCAGGAGATCCTCGCGACGGTCAAGACCTTCGTCGACAAGGAGATCATCCCGCACGCCCAGGAGCTCGAGCACGCCGACGCGTACCCGACCGACATCGTCGAGGGGCTCAAGGACCTGGGCATCTTCGGGCTGACCATCCCCGAGGAGCACGGCGGCCTGGGCGAGTCGCTGCTGACCTACGCGCTGGTGGTCGAGGAGATCGCGCGCGGCTGGATGAGCGTGTCCGGCGTCATCAACACCCACTTCATCGTCGCCTACATGGTCATGCAGCACGGCACGCCGGAGCAGAAGCAGCGGCTGCTGCCGCGCATGGCCGCCGGCGAGGTGCGCGGGGCGTTCTCCATGTCCGAGCCCGGGCTGGGCTCCGACGTCGCCGGCATCCGCACCCGGGCGGTGCCGCAGGACGACGGCGGCTACGTCATCGACGGGCAGAAGATGTGGCTGACCAACGGGGCGAGCTCCACGCTGGTCGCCGCGCTGGTGCGCACTGACCTGGGCGCGCCCAAGGCGCACCAGAACCTGACCACGTTCCTCGTGGAGAAGCCGGCCGGCTTCGGCGAGGTCGTCCCGGGCCTCACCATCCCCGGGAAGATCGACAAGATGGGCTACAAGGGCGTCGACACCACCGAGCTGGTGTTCGACGGCTACCGGGCCTCCGCCGACGACGTCCTCGGCGGGACGCCGGGGCGCGGCTTCGCCCAGATGATGGACGGCGTCGAGGTCGGGCGGGTGAACGTCGCGGCCCGCGCGTGCGGCATCTCCATCCGCGCGTTCGAGCTGGCCATCGCCTACGCCCAGCAGCGGGAGACCTTCGGCAAGCCGATCGCGCAGCACCAGGCCATCGCGTTCCAGCTCGCGGAGATGGCGACCAAGGTCGAGGCCGCGCACGCGATGATGGTCAAGGCCGCGCGGCTCAAGGACGCCGGCCAGCGCAACGACGTCGAGGCCGGCATGGCCAAGCTGCTGGCCAGCGAGTACTGCGCCGAGGTGACCACGCAGTCCTTCCGCATCCACGGGGGCTACGGCTACTCCAAGGAGTACGAGATCGAGCGGCTGATGCGCGAGGCGCCGTTCCTGCTCATCGGCGAGGGCACCAGCGAGATCCAGAAGACGATCATCAGCCGCGGGCTGCTCAAGGAGTACGCGCTCAAGCGCTGAGGGCCCGGGTCCGCGAGCACGAGCACCCGGGGAGCGGCCTCAGCCGACGCCGTCGGCGGGCGCGGCGAAGGTGACCTCGACCTGCGCCACGCCGAGGGACCGCGCCAGGCCGGTGAGCATCCCGCGGGTGTTGTCCTCGGCCCGCTGCCGCAGGTCGCTGGCCGCCGCGGCCGCGGCCAGCCGCTCCTCGGCCAGCACGTGGAGCTCGCTGTCGTCGACCGGGTTGTCCCCCAGGGCGTCACCGACCCGCTCGACCAGCCCGCGGTCGCGGTCCAGCACGCGGCTCTCGGCCGGGTCGATGCGCACCTCGCCCAGCCGCGGGGCGGGCAGCTCGATGGTCGCCGACGTCCCGTCGGGGGAGAGGGTGACCCCGCCGGCGTCCAGGCCGTCGAAGTCGACGTACGCGTCCGCGCTGCCGGTGGCCAGGAAGCTCACCCGCTCGCCGCTGATCAGCGACGGCACGTACCGGGTGTCGACCTCGCGGTCGACGACGACCTGGAAGGTGCCCGTGGCGGCGTGGTACTCCGCGAGGTCCTCCAGCGCCAGCAGCAGCGGCGGGGTGCTGGCGTCGACGACGTCCTGCCCCGGCGGCTCGGGTACCCACCCGGCCACCCGGTCGGCGACCTGGAACCCGGCCGGCACCAGCAGGGCCAGGCCGATCCCCGCCGCGACCAGCCGGCGGCGGGCGCGGCGGCGGCGGCGCGGGGCCGGCTCTCCGAGGACGGGGTGGGGCGTCAGCAGCGTGGGCATGCGCGGCCTCTCGGGGTCGGCAGTCGGCGTGCGGTGCTCCCGTCGTACAGCCATCCGCGCGCCCGCGCCATTCCCGCGACGCGCCGGGAGGCGGTCGCGGCGCCCGTCGGCGAGGCTCGGGGGGTGAGAGCCGTCGGGGTGACCGCGTTCGGCGGGCCGGAGGCCCTGCAGGTCGTCGACGTCCCGCCCGAGCCGCTGGGCCGGGGTCAGGTGCGCGTGCGGGTCACCGCGGCCGCGGTGAGCCCCACCGACACGCACCTGCGCGAGGGCGCCTACGCCGGCCGGGACCCGGTGCAGCAGTTCCCGTACGTGCCCGGGATGGACGCCGCCGGGGTGCTCGCCGAGGTCGGCCCGGACACCGACACCGACCTGCGGCCGGGCGACCGGGTCATGGCGGTCGTGGTGCCCTCCGGCGCGCACGGCGCCTACCGGGAGGACCTGGTGCTGCCCGCCGGTTCGGTGGTCCGGTCCCCGGAGGGCAGCACCGACGCCGAGGCCTCGACGCTGCCGATGAACGGGCTCACCGCGCGCCTGGCGCTGGACCTCATGGGCCTGCGGCCGGGCCAGGTGCTGGCGGTGACCGGCGCGGCCGGGGCGTTCGGCGGTTACGCCGTCCAGCTGGGGCGGGCCGACGGGCTCACCGTGGTCGCCGACGCCTCCGCGGACGACGAGCAGCTGGTGCGCGACCTGGGCGCCGACGTCGTCGTCCGGCGGGGGGACGACGTCGCCGCGCGGATCCGGGAGGCGTTCCCCGACGGCGTCGACGGGCTGGCCGACGGCGCCGTCCAGGACGCGCTGGTGCTCCCGGCCGTGCGGGACGGCGGGGCGGTGGCCACCGTGCGCGGCTACCGGGGCGACGGGTCCGGCCGGGTCACGGTGCACCCCACGCTGGTGCGGCGGGTCGCGCAGGACCGGGCCGCGCTGGACCGGCTGCGCGAGCAGGCCGAGCAGGGCGTGCTCACCCTCCGGGTGGCCCGCACGCTGCCCGCCGAGGACGCCGCCGAGGCGCACCGGCTGCTCGCCCGCGGCGGAGTCCGCGGGCGCCTGGTGCTCACCTTCTGAGGTCGCGGGGGCGGCCCCGCACCTGCCAGGGTGGGGGTGTGCCGGGCGGCAGGGCCCGGCGGAGCGCGCGGAGGTCGGAGCAGATGGTGCACAGGCTCGTCGTCAGCTACGGGCAGCCCGACGACCCGGCTGCGTTCGACGCGCACTACCGCGACACGCACGCCCCGCTGGCCACGCGGATGCCCGGCCTCGTCCGGTACACCGTCGGCGCCCCGCAGGCGCTGGACCCCGCCCAGCCCACGCCGTACCTGGTGGCCGAGCTCGACTTCGACTCGGAGCAGGCGATGGGCGCGGCGTTCGCCTCGGAGGAGGGCCGGGCCGCGGCCGGCGACGTCGCCACCTTCGCCACCGGCGGCGCGACCATGACGCACTACGAGGTGACCGAGGTCCCGGTCTCCCGGTGAACGGCGCCCAGGCACTCATCCGGACCCTCGTCGACGCGGGCGTCGACGTCTGCTTCGCCAACCCCGGCACGTCGGAGATGCACTTCGTCGCCGCGCTGGACGACGTCCCGGAGATGCGCGGCGTCCTCACCCTGTTCGAGGGCGTGGCCACCGGCGCCGCCGACGGGTACGCGCGGATGGCCGGGCGGCCGGCGGCCACCCTGCTGCACCTGGGCCCGGGGCTGGCCAACGGCCTGGCCAACCTGCACAACGCCCGGCGGGGCCGCGCGCCGGTGGTCAACGTCGTCGGCGACCACGCCCGCTCGCACAAGCGGCTGGACGCCCCGCTGGAGTCCGACCTCGACGCGCTGGCCGGGGCGGTGTCGGGCTGGCTGCGCCGCTCGCTGTCCCCGGCCGACGTCGCCGCCGACGCGGCCGAGGCGGTCGCGGAGTCCGCCCGGGTCGGCATCGCCACGCTGGTGCTGCCCGCCGACGTCTCCTGGGAGGACGGCGCTGAGCCGGCCGACCCGACGCCGGTGCGCCCCGCGCCCCGGGTGGCGCCGCCGGTGGTCGACGACGTGGCCGCGGTTCTGGGCTCCGGTGAGCCCGCGGTGCTGTTCCTCGGCGGCGACGTCGTCGGCAGCGAGGACGCGCTGCTGGCCGCCGGCCGGATCGCCGCGGCCACCGGCGCCCGGCTCATGGCCGAGACGTTCTCCGCCCGCACCGTGCGCGGCGCCGGCCTGCCCGACCTGCCGAAGCTGCCCTACCCGCCGGAGATGGCGATCGCCGCCCTGGCCGGCACCCGCCACCTGGTGCTGGCCGGGGCCACCTCGCCGGTGCACTTCTTCGGCTACCCGGGCGTGCCCGGCACCCCGGTGCCGGAGGACTGCACCGTGCACGTCTTGGCCGTGCCCGGCGAGGACGGCGCCGCCGCGGTGCGGGCGCTGGCCGAGGCCGTCGCCGCGGACGCCGAGCCGCAGCTGCTGGAGGCGTCCCGGCCCGAGCCGCCGGACGGCGCGCTCACCCCGCGCGCGGTGTCCGCGGTGGTCGGGGCGCTGCTGCCCGAGCGGGCGGTCGTCGTCGACGAGGCGCTCACCTCCGGCGTGGGCCTGGCCGAGCTGACCGCCGGCGCCCCGCGGCACGACTGGCTGTCGCTGACCGGCGGGGCGATCGGCGACGGCCTGCCCATGGCCGTCGGCGCCGCGGTGGCCTGCCCGGACCGGCCGGTGCTCGCGCTGCAGGCCGACGGCAGCGCGATGTACACCCTGCAGGCGCTGTGGACGATGGCCCGCGAGCAGCTCGACGTCACCGTGCTGCTGTACGACAACGGCTCCTACGCGATCCTGCAGCACGAGCTGTCGCGGGTCGGCGCGGCCGAGGACGGCAAGCGCGCCGGCGAGCTGCTGCACCTGGGCACCCCGTCGCTGGACTTCGTCGCGCTGGCCACCGGCATGGGCGTGCCCGCGACGCGGGCCACGACCGCCGGGGAGCTGGCCGACCAGCTGCGGGCGGCGCTGGCCGCGCCCGGCCCGCACCTGGTGCAGGCGGTCCTGCGCGGCTGACCCGCGGGGGTGCGGCCTCGTCGCCCGCGGGTCGCCGGGTGTCCACCGGGGCACCCGCCGCGCGTCGCCCCGACCCGTCACCGTCTCCGCCATGACGACTCCGCGCGAGGTGTCCCGCCGGTCCGTGCTCCAGGGCGCCGGGGCGGCCGCGGCCCTGCTGGCCGTCGGCGGCCTGTCCCCGGAGGCCGCCCGGGCGGCCGTCGCCGAGACCGCCCGCGCGGGGGTGTTCGGCTTCGGCGTGGCCAGCGGCGACCCGACCGGCACGTCGGTGCTGCTGTGGACCCGGGTCACCCCGGACCCCGCCGCCGTCCCCGGCAGCGGGCTCGGCGCGCCGACCAGGGTCCGGTGGGAGGTCGCCGCCGACGAGGGCTTCCGGCACGTGCTGCGCCGCGGGACGGTGCGCAGCGACCCGGCGCGCGACCACACCGTCGAGGTGGTCGTCGACCGGCTGGACCCCTACACCCGCTACCACCACCGCTTCTCGGCGCTGGGCCGGACCTCGCCGGTGGGCCGCACGCAGACCTCGCCCGACGAGCCGGGCACTCCGCACGCGCTGCGGCTGGCCTTCGTCTCCTGCAGCAACTACACCGGCGGCTGGTTCACCGCCTACCGCGGCCTGGCCGCCCGTGACGACCTCGACCTGGTGCTGCACCTGGGCGACTACGTCTACGAGTACGGCAACGGCGAGGACCGCTACGGCCCCGACGCGCTGGCCGGCACCCGGGACCACCAGCCGCCGGCGGAGATGGTCAGCCTGGCCGACTACCGGGTGCGGCACGCGCTGTACGAGGCCGATCCCGACCTGCAGGCCGCGCACGCCGGGCACCCGTGGGTCACGATCTTCGACGACCACGAGATCACCAACGACGCGTACGACACCGGCGCGGAGATCCACGAGCCCGCCGACGACCCGGACACCGCCTACACCGGCCCGATGGAGCCGCCCGGCGTGCTGCCCGAGGGTGACTTCCCGGCCCGCCGCGAGCGGGCCTCCCGGGCCTACCTGGAGTGGATGCCGATCCGCGAGCCCGGCGCACTCGGCGAGCACCCGCACCGCGGCACCCAGTTCTTCCGGCGGTTCCGGTTCGGCGACCCGGCCGCGCTGTCCGTCGTCGACACCCGGCAGAACCGCAGCCGGCAGGTGCCCGCGACCGCCGGCGGCACGCTGAACCCGGCGCTGGCCGACCCGGCGCGGGTGCTGCCCGAGCCCGAGCAGCTGGACTGGCTGGTCGACGGGGTCACCGGCGGCGGCACCGCGTGGCACCTGATCGGCAACCAGACGGTGTTCACCCGCGTCTACGCCGTCCCCCGCGCCGGGGTGCTGCCCGGCCAGGTGTCCAACACCGACCAGTGGGACGGCTGCCAGGACGACCAGGGCCGGCTGCTGGCCGCGATGGCCGCCTCCGGGGACACCGACCCGGTGGTGCTCACCGGCGACATCCACTCCTCCTGGGCCAACGACCTGCCCACCGACCCCGACGGCCACCGGGTCGACGGCCGCTCCTCGGTCGGCGTCGAGTCCCTCTGCCCGTCGGTCACCAGCGACGGCTTCACGGAGGTGCTGGGCAGCGCCGCGGCCGCGCAGACCGCGACGGCGGCGTTCCAGACCGCCAACCCGTGGGTGCGCTACCTCGAGGGGCATCGGCCACGGCTTCGCCGTCATCGACGTGGCGCCCGACCGGGTGCAGACCGACTTCTGGTTCATCCGCAGCGGCGGGGACGAGGGCCTGGTGGTCGACCCGCGGCTGGACCCGCAGGCCACGGTCGGCCACGAGAGCTCCTGGCAGTCGGTCAAGGGCAGCCGCCGGGTCAGCGGGCCGGTCGCCGAGCTCGGACCGCGCTCGGACGAGCCGCGCCGGGCCGGTGACCACCGCGGCCGGGGCCGCCGGGAGGGCCGCTGAGGCACCACCTGGCGGGTGCCGCCCGCACCGGCCAGCATGGGGGTCTCGACGACGCGGGGGAGGCCCGGGTGGACGCCACACAGCTGCGGGAACTGCAGGCACCGGTCAAGCAGCGCTACCGCGACGACCCGGCGTCGGCGTGCGCGACGATGCACGCCGAGGCCGCCTTCGCCGACCCGGGCATCACCGCCACCGTGCAGACCTGGGCCGGGCCGACCCGGGCCGGCCTGCACCCCTCCACCGGCGGGGACGGCGCCGACGCCTGCTCCGGCGACATGCTGCTGCAGGCGCTGCTCGGCTGCGCCGGGGTGACGATGCGCAGCGTGGCCACCGCCATGGGCGTGGAGATCCGCGCGGCCCGGCTGACCGCCCGCGGCGAGATGGACGCCCGCGGCACCCTCGGCGTCTCCAAGGAGACCCCGGTCGGCCTCGGCTCCATCGCCGTGGACGCCGAACTGGACACCGACGCCGACGACGCCACCCTCACCCGGCTGGGCCAGCTCACCGAGCGGTACTGCGTGGTCGCCCAGACCCTGGCGCACCCCCCGACGATCACCGTCCGCCGCGCCTGAGCCCGCCGGCGGTCAGGGACCGTCCACGCGGTCCCGCGCCGGCACCTGGCCGCTCAACACCGGGTCCGCCGGCGGGAACGGCACCACCGGCCCGGCCGTGAGGACCGGCGCCATGGCGTCGTGCCAGATGGTGGCGCCCCTGTCCCCGCCGCCGCCGGGGACCTCCCGGTTCCGCTTGGGGTCGAACACCATGACGCTGGCGGAGTAGGCGGGCGTGAAGCCGGCGAAGGCGACGGAGAACCCGCCCTGCGAGGTCCCGGTCTTGCCGGCGATCTGGTGGCCGGGGACGTGGGCCGCCGCGCCGGTCCGCGTGAGGTCCGGGCCCGGCTCGGCGGCGTCAACGCTGAACCAGCGCCGCGCCGCGGACTGGATGCCGTGGGCGCCGTTGCCGAAGTACACGGTGTTGAGGTAGCGGGTGAGGATCTCCTGCTTGGGGACGGTCCGTTCAGGGCGAGCGCCAGCCGGGCCTCCCGCAGCTTGCGGTCGACGCTGCGCTCGGTGGCCGACGTGCGCTGCCCGGTGGTCTCGGCGCCCTGCAGCAGGCTCTGCTTGACCAGCTGCTGGGTCAGCGTCGAGCCGCCCTGCTCGACCGAGCCCGCGGCGACGTTGATGACCAGCGCGCGCAGGGTGCCCTGCACGTCCAGGCCGTTGTGCTTGAAGAACCGCTCGTCCTCGACCGCGACCACGGCCTGCTCCACGACGTCGGCGACCCGGTCGGCGCCCACCGGCACCCGGTCGTCGGTGTGGAAGGTGGTGAGCAGCGAGCCGTCGGCGGCCAGCACCCGGGTGTTGCCCGGTGGGGCCGCGGTCAGCTCGGCGGGCAGCGCGTTGGCCGGCGGGACGGAGGCGTGCGCCAGCAGGCCCGCGCCGCCCACCCAGGGCAGCACGAAGCAGGCCACCAGGACCCCGGCGACGAGGACCGCCGGGACCAGCCGCCGGAGGGCCGCCGGCCGCGGCTGCGCATCTGACCACACCGGCCGGAAGCTAGGCGGGCGGTCCGGACGCGGGGTGGCCACCGGGTTGCGGACCCGGGAACGGCTGGAGCGACTCCACCCGGCGCGGCGGGGCGGCCCCGCAGGGTGCCCAGCCGGTCACCTCGCGGCGGCGTCGCCTTTTCGGGTGCAGTGCCGGACGGCGGTGCCGTCGTCCAGGCAGGGCCGGACCACGCCGCGCGGCCGCCACGGGAGGGAGGCGCCGGGATGGGCATGAGCGTCACGACCGACGTGGCCGCCCCTCGGCGTCCGGCGGGCGCTGTCCCGGGCCGACGGCTGCTGGGCCGACCCGACGCCGGGTGACACCTGACCGGGTGCCGCGACACCGACCCCTGACCGACCACGGACCCTGCGGCGCTGGTCACCGCCCGGTGAGGGCCTCCACCGGACTGAGCACCGGGCACCGCGGACCTGCGGCGCGGCGCAGTCGGTCATCCGTGGTGACCAGGGGTGCGTCGAGGGCCTCGGCCAGCGCGACGTACCAGGCGTCGTAGACGGTCACGTCGTCGCGGAGTTCCCACACCCGGTCCAGGAAGGGCTCGAACGGGTAGTGCCGGGCGCGCAGGCGCGACGCGTGGACGGCCGCCGCCCGGGCGTCGCCGACACTGAGCAGGCGGCGGGAGGTCATGGCCCTCAGCGCGGAGGTGATCTCCGCCCCCGCCACCGCGGGCAGGTGCAGCCACGACTCCTCGGCGACGAGCCGGCGGGCGCGGTCACCGACGGCTCCACCGACGGCCATCGCGTCGGTCACGACGGACGCGTCCAGGACCCTCACCGGTCGTCGCGATCGGCGCGGACGAACCCGGTCGAGGACTCGGCGCTGAAGCCCTGACCGCCGGTGCGACCGAACTGCCGCCGCACCTCCGCGACCACCTCGGCCGGGGTCCGCGCGCGGGCACCCTCGACCAGTTCGGCGAGGAGGAACTCCTGCAGGCTCATGCCGGCCTCGGCGGCCCGTCGCCGGTAGGTCCGGTGGACGTCCTCGGGGACGTCCCGGATCTGGATCGTCGGCATGCATGCACCGTAGCGCTGCCCGCGCGACTCTGCCTCCGCCAGCGTGCCGCTCCGTGTGTGCGGGATCGGGTTGGCGCCGCCCCGCGGGCGGCCGGGTCCGCCTACCGTCCGTCGTCGTCCTGACCGACCGTGACGAGTGGGGTGCCGTGCCGACTGCGACCAGTGCGCTGGAGGTCGTCGACGGCGAGGTGCGCGAGCTGATCCGCCGGCGCGGGCTGGACCCGTTCACCGACCCGGGTCCGGTGCGGCTGCTGGTGCGCGACGTGGTGGCCGACTACTCCGAGCGGTCGCTGACCTCCGCGCTGCCGGCGATCGCCGACCCGGAGTCGGTGGTCCGCGACGTGCTGGACCGGGTGGCCGGGTTCGGGCCGCTGCAGCGGTGGCTGGACGACCCGGAGGTCGAGGAGATCTGGGCCTACTACCGGCTGTGCCACGGGTGAGCCGTCTCGGTCGCGCGATCTAGCTAGGCCGGGAGAGTTGACAAGCTGCCGCATAGTCGGCGACCACGGACAGGAAAGATGGTGATGCGGACACGGGTGCCCTCCGGCGCTTGGGTGACTTCAGACATCTCCCAAGCACCACAGGACCCGTACCCGCCCACATCTTCTGAGCTCAACGCGCTGCAACACGACTTTGCAGCAGCTCCACACGGTGGAAGACCCTTCCTACGTACGAAGCGCTAACCGTCGCGAAGACACGCGTAGGCCCTGTTGAGCGTTTCGTGTGCTTCAGCTGGCCTCGAGCATGGCGTTCGTCTCAAACAATGTTGCCCAGTAGCTGCCAGTGTGCGCCGAGAGCGCCATCTCCAGCATGCTGTTGGTCACATCCATGTGGTCCATGCCCTCGTACTTGACGCAGTATCCCACCCCGAACTCCGGGTTCCCGAGATACTCTCCGGGAAGCGTCACCCACTCACCATGAAAGGCTTGCACCATTCCCTCGCCCAAGAACTGCTGATAGTCGCGCCGGATCGTCTCGGGGATGGAGGAGCCGTCGCCGAACCGTCGCAGGAAGTGCGACTCAACCGCCCGCAGTGATTGCTGCGACCACGGATCGTCGGCGTCAACGCCGGGGATCTTGTTGCCCAGCTCGGGAGAATCTACCAGCGTTCTTGCCTGCCTCCGCCATTCTGTCAAGTCCACAATCGACCCTCCGTCTGATGTACCAGTACTTCTACCACCCCATGCCCTTGGGGATGAGCACCCAGACCTTGCCAGCCTTGACACACTTGAGACTTCCGCTGTTCGGCATGATGCGCCGAATGTTTTCGCATCCAGCCTTAGTCAAGGCGATCCTGATGACCAGATGCCAGATCATAGGGCGCGCGACGTCTGCCGAGTCGCTCGTCTGCTGCGCCGACGGCGTAACGTCCGCCGACGCCACCCGCACGTCTCCGCTACTGGTTGCAGCCGACAAAGCCGGCACGGCGCCGAGCGCCAGTCCGAATGTCAAGAGGGTTGCGATGAGGCGCTTGCGCGGCTTCTGGTCGTTCATCTCTGGATTCGCCATGTTCTATCCTCAACGCTCGGGGATCTGTGGCGGTGTCTGCAGAGCCGCACGGGTGCGGGGTGAACCCTTGACCACGCCGTTTGACCGTTGCCTGACGGAATGTATCGGGGATCTTGGCTTCTCGCTAGCCCTGACGTGTTGCTTGTCGGTCGATGAGACATCGGGATGCGGCTCGGGGTGCTGCAGGGTCGCGACCAAGTCTGGAAGAGGCGGCTTGACCTGCCAGGATGAACGGTGATCATGTCGCTGTGATGCTGGCCTGGGCGCTGCCAGCGCGCTAGCCGGCCCGGCGTTGGGCGTCGACGATGTTGGCGTGTCCGTCCAACCGGTGCAGGTCGAGCGTGGTGTTGCGCAGCACGGCCATGACCGCCGGTGCCTGTGCCGGTGCCGGTGCGGATGCGCGTGGCTCTTCACCCTGTGTGACGTCGTAGACGCGGAGCACTCATTTCCCGATGTCCCAACGGCCTGGATCCAGGTGGCTAGGCGCTCCGGGTCGGCCTGGCGGGGTGCTGGCGTCGGCAGGCCTTCCCTGCTCCTCGGTCAGGTGGCGCAGGTAGGCCTGGGGTTCGGCGAGGAAGTGCTGCCAGTCGGCGACGAGTTCCAAGGCGTCCCAGGTCGTCTCGCGCATCCCCCACAGGCCCACCTCGAGAAGAGTGGCGCCGGGGAGGGCTGCGAGTAGTGGCGAGTGAGTCGCGAGGAGCACCTGAGCACCGCCGGCGACGAGATCGGACAACAGCGCGATCAGCGATAACGTGCCGGTGAACGACAGCGCCGCGTCCGGTTCGTCGAGCAGGTACAGCCCTCGAGGCGAGGCGCGGTGGCCGAGCAGGCTGAGGAAGGCCTCACCGTGGGACAGTTCGTGGAACCGCGGCTCCTGCCTGCGTGCGGAGGGGTTGCTGTTGGCCTCGAGGTAGCTATAGAGGCCGTGCAGCGTCTCGTCCCGCAGGAAGTAGGCCCAGCGACTGGCACCCGGACTGCGCTCGACGATCAGGTGCAGCGATCCGGGTTCACTGCAGCGGGTGGCGTGGCGAGCGCCGACCGAGCCGCCCTCCGCATTGAGCCCCAAGGCCGCCGCCAGTACTTCTAGCACCGTCGACTTCCCCGAGCCGTTCTCGCCGACCAGCACGGTCACCCCTGGTCCGAGCGTGAGACCTTCACGGGTCAGCTGGGCGACTGCAGGCACGGAGAGTGGCCAGCCGTCTCCCGGGGGCGGCGCGCCCGGATCCTGCCTAAAGCGACGCACTGGCCGACGGTCCACGACGGTCATCTTGCCTCGCGACCACCAACGGCCTCGCCGAGTACGCGGAGTTACGCATGGTGCCTGCCGGTGGCGCTGTTGTCCTTGCCGGCGATGACCTCCGTGACGGCCGGGTGACACCTGACCGGGTGCCGGTCGTCCACAGATCGGGTTGGCGCCGCCCCGCGGGCGGCCGGGTCCGCCTACCGTCCGTCGTCGTCCTGACCGACCGTGACGAGTGGGGTGCCGTGCCGACTGCGACCAGTGCGCTGGAGGTCGTCGACGGCGAGGTGCGCGAGCTGATCCGCCGGCGCGGGCTGGACCCGTTCACCGACCCGGGTCCGGTGCGGCTGCTGGTACGCGACGTGGTGGCCGACTACTCCGAGCGGTCGCTGACCTCCGCGCTGCCGGCGATCGCCGACCCGGAGTCGGTGGTCCGCGACGTGCTGGACCGGGTGGCCGGGTTCGGGCCGCTGCAGCGGTGGCTGGACGACCCGGAGGTAGAGGAGATCTGGGTCAACGAGCCCGGCCGGGTGTTCGTCGCCCGCCGAGGCCGCTCGGAGCTGACGACGACGATCCTGGCGCCCGGCGAGCTGGCCGACCTGGTGGAGCGGATGCTGCGCACGTCGGGTCGACGCATCGACATGTCGACGCCGTTCGTCGACGCGACCATGCCCGACGGGTCGCGGCTGCACGTGGTCATCCCGGACATCATTGACCGGTGAGCCGCTGACCTGCCCAGATCACCCGAACTAGCGCTCTGAGCTGCGTTTATGGGTGAGGAAGGCGATTGGCTCGTGATGGTGGCATACGGGCGTCTTGCGGACTATCTGCGGACTCTGTGCGGACTGCGAGGTGGGCGCCCGGCGGTACGTGCCGTTGCTAGGGACTGGCCGGCCCGCCGGACCCACGCGGGCCGTATATCTCTGGCGCCTCCGCCTTCTCCCGACGCCGGCTGCTGGCAAGGGCGCAGGAACAGCGGTGACGCTGGCGAGGTGGCGAGCCCTGTGGATAAGTGCAGCGGCCCAGGAGCTGGTCTGCTTGGCTGGACGGGCTGGTCGGGTGTGATCCACCCCTGCGGGCGGCCTCCTCATGGCGTAGGAGACCCGTGCCGTCAGGGGCTAAGGAGCCCGGCCAGCCTTTGGCGGTCTCCGCGGCGGCTTGCTGTGGACCCCGATACCGGCCGCCAGCGGCCACTCCGACCGGTGTGCGCAAGGTGGCGCCCGCTCCTCCCCGGCGGAGGATCTCCGGCTGCACCGGCCGCCGGAAGGGCGCTGCGCGTCCCTGCGGGATGGGCCTGCGGCCCACCCTTCCCCCGCCCGGTGCAGCCGGAGGAGAGCCGGTTATGGGGAAGCGAGGGAGGCCCTCGGCCGGCCACGCCAACCGGCCCGGCCGACATGCCACGGCCGCAGGCGGAGAGCCTTCCGGCGCGGCAGCAGCGGCGCTCTGGCTGCTGGCGCGCTGCCTTGGCTTGCCGCGCGACCCGTCGACCGACCCCCGTCCCCCGGTGTGGCTGTCGCCGGCGATCTCGGGCTGGGGCTGGTCTACAAGGCCCGGCCTCAGCCCTGGGTCACCGAGGATTGCTACTGCGTCTTGTCGACAATGGCGGCCGAACCGCCGTCGCGCTCAAGCAGCTCCGCGGCGTTGCGCTCCAAGGCGGTGCCCGGGACGCCGGCCAACGCCGCAGTGCCGCCCCAGGGGCAGGTCGTCAAGCATGGTGCTGGCCGACTGCACCGAGGCGTCGCACCGGTCAGGGACGGCGACCACTCCATGGCCCGCCGGGCCGTTGTCGGGTGTGCTGGTGGCGGTCACGGCTGCCCGTCCTCGGTGCCGGTCGACGCCGCCGGCTCGTGTCGCAGCTGGGGGACCAGCTCCTCTCGCTGGCGGCGCGCGTCGGCTCGCTGCCGGTCCCGCTCGGCGCCGTCGTACACGGCCACCTGCTGGACCCGGTCCGAGCGGGTAGCGGCCTTGAGGGTCCGGTCGATGGAATCGAGGGACGTGGCGGCGTTGTGCAGGGTCTTCTCGGTGATCCACACGCGCTGGCGAAAGACGTCCCAGTCCAAGACCGCCCGGGTGGTGTGGGTGGTGCCCAGCGAGTCGGTGTAGGTCACGGTGAGGTTGTAGCGGTCGGGCAGGCCGAGGAGCTCGCGCTGGGTGGCGAGGTCCCAGAAGGTGCGCCACTCCTGCCCGGGTGCCAAGAAGGGCATCGCGGTGGGCAGGGCGACCTCCTCGGCGTCGCCCTCCCAGTCAGCGCGCATCAGGGGCGGTGAGGAGCTGACGGTGACGTCGCTGGCGCCGGTGGTGCCGAAGTTCTTCACGACGATGTCGCTCGCCTGCGGGTCGACCGGGTTGGGCACGGCGTAGATGACGACGTAGGGCTGGGCCTGCTCGCGGCGCAGCGTGCGGGCCTCCTCGAGCTGGTCGCGCACGCCCTGCACCTGGCCTCTGGCGTAGCGGGCGGCGACGACGGCGATCATGACGGTGGCCACGGCCGCGACGGCGGCCACCGCCGCGCCGACGGCCGAGACCACATCGGCCCACGACGGGTCGCTGGCGGCCACGGCGGCGCTGACGGTGGCTTCCCCCATGCCGGCGACGCTAGGGCAGCGGTCCGACATCGACCCGCTGATGGCGTCCTCTATCCGCGGGTCGCCAGCGATGGTCGGCAGTCGGTCACGGGTCGCTTATAGCTGCGTGCCACGATGCATGCCGTGGTCGATCCGTTTGTCTTCGGTCCGTCGGCCACCAGCGCATCAGCGGCGATCGCTTCTCTGCTCTACAGCATCCGGCGCAACCGTCGAAGCGACGCCGCGGCGGAGTCGCTCGACGAGCATGGTCTCCTCGAGCCGCATGTGGCTTTCCAGCAAGCAGCAGTCTCCGTGCTGTACCGGCTCACATACCTGTCGGCGACGGGCCTGCCGCCGTCACGGCTGGGGATCTTGTGGACGTGGCCCGCATCGTATCGAATGACACGGAATTGCCCGTCAGCAATCGAGTCCTTGCAGCTCACCTTCTCCGCCGCGGCAATAACTGGTCGAGCGGATCTACTCGACCTTTCGGCCGCCGTTTTTGAAGACATCGGGAGAAGCCTCGGCAGCTTTACTAGGCGCGGCTCCGGCAAGGAGGTCTGCAGCGCCCACATGCGCGAGGCGTACCAAAAGCTCGGAGAGTACACCGCGACGTTGCGCGAGCGGATTGCACCGCAGACTGGCGCGGCGTTGGAGTGATACAACACAACGTCCCTTTATGTTGTATCTACCGGAAGCCGCGTGAAGCGGGTCTTCAGTGTTCTTGCCCGCGCCAACTGGTGCACGGGTTGCATGCCCCGGGTTCGAGACCTCGGGCCCCAGGCGACGGGGCCGCGCTACATACACGTCCCTACGTCATCCCGGCGCTGGCGCCTACCGTCCGAGTCAGGCCGCTTCGTCCCATCGCGGGTCGTCCGGCTCGTCCGTGGACGGTCCCGGTTCGTCGGTGTCATCGGTGTCGGATTCCGCGACGTGCGGCGGGTGCCGGCGGCACCAGGTAGCCCGGATGTGGATGGAGAGGGTCAGGACCGCAGCGGCCAGTCCCAGCGTTGTCGTGATTGCGACTAGCAGCGCCCGCCACAACGGTAGCTGCCCATCCGCGGTCTCCAGGGCATGCAGGGTGAAGGCGTAGACAATCCCGCCGAACAGAACCCCTGCCAAGCTGCCGACCGCGACCCAGCGCACGGCCCGAGCGATTCGACGTCCCCAACCGATCATGACGGGGCCCCCTTGGGGTGGAGCGCCGCCAGACGGAGGCGCGGAAGCCGACTATAGGCAGCAGTTGGTTCAGGCGGCAACCCTGGGACGTCGACCGGAGCGAGGCGTCAAAAATCGATCTATGCAACGGCTGCAAGGCGCAAGAAACTTGCTTGGGAGGTGGTCTTGTGCTTTGGGCAGCGGCTCGCTTACCGTCCAGGAGGCAGTGGCGATCACCTGAGGAGGAGCCATGGCTCAGTGGAACAACCCGTCCAGCGCGCAGCCCGGCGGAGAGCAGGAGCAGCCGCGCAACAGGTTGGACGCCGCGATCGGCGCGGACATGCAGGCCCGGAACGTGACTCTGGCGGGCCTGGCGCGGGAGGTCGGCGTCAGCCCGGCTACCCTGCGGAACTGGCGGCAGGGTGGTGGGTGGGACTTCCACGCTCTGAAGAGGATCGCCATCCTCCTGGGGCGCGCCCCGGAGGAGTACTACGTGCTGGCCGGCCTGATGGACTCGGTCTCGGACGTCAAGTTGCTGGACAGCCGAGAGCGGGTCGCGCTCCTGGAGCGTGACATCGAGGAACTCAGCGAACTGGTGGCCGAAGCGAGGATCGGCCTGCCCGAGAAGCAGTTCCGGGACAGCCCCGGGGCTGAGCTCATCGCCAGGCTGGTGTCCGCGGTCCGGGATGAGCCGGCGGACAACGGCAAGCCCCTCGCGCGGCGGGCGCAGGTCATCCAGCTGTTCCGTGGCGTCGAGCGTCCCCTACTGCACAGCGACCTGGTGGTCGTTCCCGGGCAGGACGACATGTCCGGCGTGGAGGACGAGGCGCGGCGGCTGGAGATCCGCGAGAAGAACAAGGCGCGGCTGCTGGCGATGAAGATCGATCCCGGAACGACCCTGCAGGGAACGACCTTCGGTGCGGCCCTCGACTTCGCAGGCGCCTTCATCGAGGACGGCACCGACTTCCTCGAGGACCTAACTGAGGAGTTCGGTCTGGCGCCCCACGACCTCCTCATCATCGTTCCCCGGCTCCTGGCCGGGAAGACCCCGGCAGCCGGCGAGCGCAGCAGCGCAGCGGGCCCCATCGTGGTCACCTCGCTGGCCTGGGGTGGCGCGGCGGACGTGGCCGCCCTGCAGGCCGAGGACAGCGGTCTCGGGTACATCGGGATCGGCCGCCACGTGCGCATGCACCGCACCGACTCGCACGGTGACACGCCCTACGGCGGGTTCACGGTCGACCCGACCAAGGCCGGCGCCATCGCGTACGAGGACCTGGCACGCAAGAAGTCCAGGCTGCTGGCCCTGAACCCGCGCACTGCCCGGAAGAACTACTGCATCGCCCTGGACGAGCCCACGGCCGCCCTCGCGGCCCTCCAGGAACACGCCAGTCTGCCGGAGACGGACAAGCCCGGCGGGGCCCTGGCCATGATCGTCATGAGCGACATCCGACTCAAGTGGACCGCCAAGCGCCGGCACCTCGGACGGTCCGACGCGACAGGCGAGCTCGACACCCAGGCCGTCGACGAGGACTTCCAGCAGCTGCGTCGACTCCAGGACGACCTCCGTGCGGCCGTCGAGCAACTGGGCGACCGCCCCACGCGGGTGTTCACGCTCAAGGACCGCGTCGACTACGACAACGTCCGCGAGGCGACCGTGGACCCCGACTTCGACTCGTTCGTCGAGGTCGCCGCGGAGATCGGTGCCTGGATCAAGCAGACGACGGGCAATGTGGGCCCCTCCGCGTGACGGGGCCCGAGGGGAGGTCTGGTTCCGTGCGCCAGGCCCCCCTCAGACACCGGTTTCCTGGCCACATGGGTTCACACCGAACACACCGGGGACTTGGGCCTCTCACTCCAACAGCTCCTCCAGTGCGGACAGCACGACGTCGGTGGCATCCGGCCCGGCCAACGAGGTCTCGGGAACCGACGGCCGCTTCGCGTAGCCCTTCTCCTCCAGGTCCGCGTACAAGCCGGCCACCTCGGGTAGCTGACGGAGGCGAGTGACCAGCCGCGCCAGCGACTCGGCCGGTAGGCCGGCGCCGCGGCGGTGCATCCAGTCGAAGTTGACCGCCAGCACTCCCTTACCGGCCGGCGCGGTGTAGATGGTCCACACCGGCACCTCAAGGCCACCGACGCGGAACCATGCCGTCACCGACGGGTGCTGCCCCTCGCCCCAGTACCAGTGCGAGTGGGCGCAGTGATCCCGGGCGTGCTCGTACACGGCGGTCAGGACGGCGGCCGCCTGCGCAGAACTGTGCTGCTCGATGGCCGCGAGCAGAGCTTGCTCGTCCCATCGCCGGCGTGGCGCCTCGGCCGCCTTCCGCCGGACCGCCTCCTGGCCGTAGACGGTCGGCACCAGGATCTCCACCTCGCCGTGCCTGACGTAACCCAGCTCGAGCGCAAGTACTTCTAGGTCGGGGCGGGTGCGGTCGTTGAGGAACTCGATGATCCGCTTCAACTCGTCGGTGATCTCGTCCACGGCGATGACCAGACGCATGGCCCCGGTCGACAGGTTGCGCGCCACCGCGCTGCGGAAGGCATCGGCGTCGAAGTCGCCGCCGAGCTCCGTCGCGCGAGCGGCGACGGCTTGCACCAGGGGTCCGCCGGCCCGCGCGGCGAAGGCCGTCTCCAGCTCCTCATACGACATTCGCCACAGGCCCGACGCGTAGGCCAGCGTCTGTCCGACCACGCTGCGGCGGATCTCCGGGTTGGCCCGCAGCTTCACCTCGACGACCGTGATCTCCCCGGCCAGGCTCACGGCGAACAGATCCATCGGCCCGGTATTGGGGACGTACAACTGGCTGGTCACGGTCAGCGGTGATCCGTCGGAGCCGGGCAACAGGTCCGGGGACTCGAGCAGCATGGTCTCAAGCGTCGCTTCGTCGGTGTAACTAGTGACGGACGGGCTCTCCCACCTGCCACCGCCGTGCCGGATCAACACAGGCTCCCCCCTCGCCTTGTTTCACCTTGCCCCGTCGAAGCCCGACACTTGCACAGCGGTCGGGCGCCAGCGCCCCCGGGAGGCCACGCCTAGGCCTCAGGGTCGGGAGATAACGCCCTGTATCAGCCGGTCCCGTGGCTGCGCCTGCGGCGCCACGGCGCCCGCGGATCGGCGAGGGTGTCGAGAATGAACTCGCACCAGAGCCGGGCGCCGGACACGGCGAGGTGCGCGTGCCGAGCGCCCAGGCCGATGCGCGGCGCGCCCTGCCCATAGCCCGTCCCCCCGGGTCGGGCGACAGCGGCAGCCGAGAAACTCGCAGGAGCGCCGTCAGATGATGGCGTGCTCGCGAAGCTGATCCTGCACGTACGGCGGCAGGTTCACGTCGACGAACAGGTCCGAGAGGTTGAGGTACGAGCCGCCTCCCACCGGCCGCGCGCTCACCACCGCCTCCGCGTGGGAGACGTCGACGTCGCACACCTACGCGACGACCGAGGCCGGCGCGGTGTTCAGGTCGACCAGGCCGCCGTCGTCGTAGTCCCGGCGCAGATCGGGGCGGCCGATGCCCAGCTGCCGGGCCAGCGCGGGATCACTCGCACGGAGCTCGCGCGCCTCGACACGTCGCTGCCGCGCTGCCAGTGCCTGTGCGACTGCCGGATGCGCCAGGGCCGAGGCCGCGACACGCTGTCCGTAGACCTCGCGGCGCAGGCCCCGTAGCTGCAGGCAACCGACGATCACCACGGCCAGGACCGTCATCCCGCCGATCGTGCCGATCGTCGAGTCGCCCGAGGTCCCGTCCGGGGTCGGTGGGGGCGTCAGCGCCATGAGGACCATGAGGAGCACGCCGAGCCCGGTGTACACGAGGGCGAGCCGGGTGACGGCTGGCCGGTTCAACCGGCGCGCCGCGTGCCAGAACGGAACGGCGGCGAAGATGCCGCCCGTGTACACGGTGACGGCGAAGTACCAGCCACCGTGGGACAACCGATCGCTGATCGACCGCTTCGTCGTCGCGGCCGGCTGGTCGTTGGCGGACTGCGCCACGTGTGCTCCCCGAGTTGGCTGTGTGCTCGTGCGTTCGTGAGGTGCAGGGGATCGGACGGCGTCAAGGCCGCCGGCCCGCCGCGATGTAGCGGTCACCGCACCTCGGTGCGGACCGGATCGAGGAGGAAGAGCCCCTGCTCGCTGATGTAGTCGCCAACCTCGGCGACGATGCGGAGGTTGTTCCCCGCGCCGATGGTGTCCGGGACGTTCGGGCCGGTGAGGTGCAGGTCGTTCGTGATGTTGACGTCGCGGAATTGGAAGTTCGGCCCGGAGATGGTCGTCGGGCTGTAGTCCCCGGCAAAGATCAGCAGGTCGTACCGCGTCGTGTAGCTGCCGTGGGGCTGCAGGTCAGCGATGTTCCCGTCGAACTCGATGGTCCGGCCCCGGTACCTCGCCGCGAACTCGCCGACCGCCGGCGCCTGATCGTCCGAGAGGGCCAGCAGCGCGGCGAGATCCGCGTTATTCTCCACCGTCAGCACCTCGTCGGCGGCGGGAGTCGGAGGGGCGGCCGAGCTGGTCGCGGCCGGTTCCTGCGCGGGCTCCGCGCCCACCTCGGCGTCGGTCGCTGACGCGGCCGGCTGGGGCGAGCTGGCGCCGCCCCGCGTCCCGACGACGACACCGACGACCACCACGACGGCGAGCAGGAGCACCCCGGCCGACACGGCCAGCAACTGCACCTTCGGCTCCAGGCCGCGGAAGGCCGCCAGCACGGTCCCGGCGAACGTCTTCGGCTTGACGCGGCGGAAGGTCAGCTCCGTCCGGAGCACTCCCTGGTCCCGGCGGTCGACCTGCCAGCCGTCCTTCTCCCACTTCGCGATCGCCTTGGCCTCGGTGCCGCGCAGTGCCTGCACGGACGTGTACTCGTACTGCGCGTCGTCGACCACGGCGGGACCGTAAGCACGTCGGACGGCGCACCGCGGGTGCCGCTCGGCCGGCGCGGCGCCACTTCTTCCTCGCCGGGCACAGCAGGAGCAGCGACCGCCTGACTCCCCAGGGGCGCCACGGCCGTCGCCAGGCGCACGGCAGGCCAGGCCACCGTCACACCCGAGCTTGAGCACCGCGGGGAGGTGCTGTTTCGCCGGGTGTCACGGACCGGCTGGAAGACCGTGCTCGCACCTCTCCCTGCTCCCGATAACTGCTGATCCCGCGGTGGAGCCGGTCGAGGGAAGGGTGGGCCGCAGGCCCATCACGCAGTGACGCGAAGCGCCCTTCCGGCGAGCGGCGGAGCCGCGACCATCCCAGGCAGGGAGCAGTCTCACCCGAAGCCGACAACCGGGAGCAACCGGGAGCAACCGGGAGCAAGCTAGACGGTTGGGTCCCCTGACCGTGGGACCCGGCTGTACAAGATCGCGCCGGGTGGACAGGCTGCGTCGGAGTTCCGCCGCCGGCGGATCGCTGCGCTGGCAGGACGAGCGGGAGGTGCTGTGACCGAGGCTGGCACGGCATTGCAGGCACGACTGCGCCGCTGCCGGGCGAACGCCACTGGCGAGCTGGAGCGTCCATTCCGTCGCGGGTGACCGCCGAGGAGGCCGCGCAGCTGCAGTCGTTGGCCGTTCAGGAGTGACGGTGGCCCGGCTGGTGTCACGGCTGGAGGCCGCGACCGCGCGGGGGTTGGAGCAGGCTGGTGATGCCGAACATCAGCGGGACGCCTCCGACGAGCCGATATCAGGGTGTGCCTGTTACCTGCGTGGGTTCGTATGGCCGACCGATGTCGTTGATCGGCGAGTTGCGGACGTCTTGAAGATTTAGAACGGTGCGGTTCCCTGGCGGCTCGCCAGCTCGGGGCGGCAGCGCAGTCAGTACAGGTAGCGGTCGATGCCGGAGCCGCGCGCCCACAGGTGGTTCATGCGGTCGGCGGTGCGGGCGTGGGCGGCTTCCTCGGCGTCGCTGAGTACGCAGTCGGTGCCGGGCGGGGTGGCCTGCAGCCGGGCGGTGAGCAGTCGGGTGTCGTCGGTGGGGGCGAGGTCGAGCAGCCCGGCCAGCCGTACCAGGAGCGAGACCAGGTCGGTGCGGCCGGCCCGGCGGTAGGTGCCCCCGAAATGCTCGGCGTGGTCGTCGACCAGCTCGGCGATGTCGGCGTCCAGGCCGGGGTGGCCGAGGGCGTCCGCGGTGGCGCACAGCAGGTCGATGTCGGCGGCGCCCACGGTGAGCACGGTCATCGGTGCGTGCTCGTAGCGGCCATCGGGGGCGAGCAGCCGCCCGCACCCTGGGCCCTGGGACTGGGTGGGCTCAAGGGCGATAAGCAGCCGTTGAGCGGCGGCAAGGGCGACCCGGTCAGCCAGCGGCGTTGGCAACCGCAGCGGCTCGGTGCCGGCGCTCAGATCCCGCCGGTCATCGTCCTCCCACGTGCCCAGGCGCAGCAGGATCTCCTCCAGGGCACGCAGCGGCGCCAGCGGCTCGCCGTCGAGGTCGACGACGAGCACGGTCCGTCCCCCTGGAAGGGTCACCTGGCTCGGACCGGGGTGGCCGGCCGGCTGCTCACTCACGGGCAGACCACCGTTCGGCGGCGGTCCGGCCGGTCAGGCCGGCGGCCCGGGCGATGTCGGCCCAGGAGGCCCCGGCGGCGACTGCGGTCTGCACCGCCTCGTCGAGTGCGCGGGTGGCGGCGGCCTGCCGGGCGGCGGCCGCCTCGACGTCTTCGAGGGCTTGCCATCCGGCGATGTGCCGGCGCCACTCGGCGATGACCCGTGTCTCGTCGGCGGCCTCCAGATCGGCCCACGGGCCGGCGACGGCCAGCCGCCGCGCCGCCGGGTCGGCCAGCTCCCATCCGGTCACGCGGGCCCAGGGGGTGCCGCGCCAGCCGCAGGTGCACCCGGCGACCCAGCCGGCCACCTCCGCGTCCGGACGCCACTCCTCGGCCTCTTCGGCCTGGTCGATCACCTCGCAGTGCACCGGGCCGCCGGCGTCGGCGGGCATGATCCCGTGACCGCCGAGAACCGTGCCGTCGGACCAGACGCCCTCGGCGGTGGCACCGTCGCGGTAGGTCAGCCGCACCCGGTCGCCGTCGCGCGGCCCGTCGTCGGGCCGGCGGGCGACCAGCACCCCGCGGGCGCTGGTGGTGCCGGCGCCCTGGGCGCCGTCGGCGAACAGCGGCACCACCCAGCCCTCGTGCTCCTGGCCGCCCACGACCGGGCCGATCCATCCCATCGCTGCTCCTCTCGGTGCTGGGAGCCTCGCCGTTGCGGCGCCGCCGGAGCCTGTCCCGGCCGGCTTCTGTGGACGGCCCGTCGTCGTCCACAGCCGGGGCTGGCCACACGGGCGCACCGTCTGCCGGAAGACCGACGCGGCCCCGTGTCCGGTCCGGCCGCTGTCCGCCGGGCGCGGGGCTATCGGCTCGGGGCCCGGTCTGCTTGGGCGTCGATCCAGGTACGCAGGTCGGCGCGGCGGTAGAGGACGCGCCGGCCGAGCCGGAAGCTGGTCGGGCCGGTGCCGAGGTGCCGCCAGTACCGCAGCGTGGCCACCGGCGCGCGGAGCACGTCGGCGGCCTCGGTGATGGTCAGCAACTCCGGCTCGTGGCCGGCGGTGGGGTCGGCGGTGGGGTCGGGCATGGCTGGCTCCCGGGGGTCGCGGTGGTGGGCGGTGCCTTCACCCCAGAAGGCGCCATTTCGGGCCCGGTGGTGACACCTCACGACCAGCTTTTTCTGGCGGTCTCCGGTTTTTCCCCTGTAGCGGCCACCGTGGCGGGTCACCTGCCAGCGACGGAGACCAGCCGGTGGACAGCCCTCCGGTCCTGCGGCCGGGTGCGGCCCCGTCCCGATCAGAAGGTCGCCCGGGACCGTCCTCCTGTGCGTCTCCGGCCGATCCCCGGTTGTCGCTCCGCGGCCCTGGTCCTGAGCGGCCTGCGCCGCCCGCGCACATGAACCACGTTCCCCGGCCGGGCTTCCTCCGGTTCTCCTCCTGTCGTCCTCCAGCCAGCCGGTGCAGGCCCGGACATCGGGGCGCTCCCGCGCGCACGGACCCTGTGGACGACGGCTCGTCGTCCACAACACCGGCGACGGACGCCCTCGAGCGGGCGCCGGCCTGGCCGCGCTTCACTCATGGCGCACGACTCCCCACCCGGGGCACGGCGAGACGACCGGGCCCGTGACCGGTCCGCCAGGGGCCTCCGCGACGTGTCGGGTGACCGGGGCTCGCTGACCGGTGCGCGCGCCGTCGCTGGTGTCGCGCCGCGGCCGGTGGGGCGGGCCAGAAGCACCCTTCGGGCCACGCTGCGCGTGGCGCCGGCTGCGCCGTCGTCACCGTCCGCCTGCGGGGGGCTGTCCTTGCTGGTCCCCCGACCCGTCCGGCAGCTCAGCGTAGGGACCTCCCGCGCCGTCTCCTCCCGACCGGACCAAGTCCTTCCGCCCTTCGGGCGCTGCGCTGCGGAAGCAATCTTTGTCCGGTCGTCCCCCGCCGGCGCTCCCGGCCCCTGAGCAGAGCTCTTCGCCGGACGGGCCGGGGGAATGGGTGGCAGGACACCTGTTCCGCAGTTCCTCCCGTACCGGTGTCGGCTCCAGTCCCGGGAGGGTCCAGATGACCACCACCAGCACCAAAGCCAGCAACACGGCCAGCGCCACAGCCAGCAGCACGAGCAGCAGTCGGACCAGCAGGGGAAGCCGGACTCGGCGGGCACAGCTGAGCCCGGCGCAGCGGGAGGCAGCCGACGCCGCCAGGGCGGCGAAGATCGCCGCCCTGCACGACCAGATCAGCGAGCGCATCGAGCAGCTGACCGCCGATCCGCAGTGGCGCGCGATGCTCGATGCCGCCGCGAAGTTCCACACCTACAGCCTTGGCAACCAGCTGCTGATCACTGCAGGCCGCGCGGCTGGGCATCAGCCCGACCCGGGTCGCCGGGTTCACCACTTGGAAGGCGCTGGGCCGCAGCGTGGTCAAGGGGTCCACCGGGCTCGCGGTCCTGGCCCCGTGCACCTACAAGCGCAAGAACGCCAGCAACTAGCACCGGGCAGGACACCGACCAAACCGCACCCGCCGCCACGACGGGGACAGGAACGGCAGGGGAGCCGGCCGGCGGGGACGCCGACCAGTCGGCCGGGGCGCGGGTGCTGCGCGGGTTCCGGGTCGCGCACGTCTTCGACATCTCCCAGACCGAGGGCGACCCGCCGCCCGACATCGCACCCGAACTGCTCACCGGTGACGCCCCCGCCGCCCTGTGGCAGGCGCTGGCCGCCCAAGTCGCCGGCCACGGCTACACGCTCGTCCGCGAGGCCTGCGGGCAGGCCAACGGCCTTACCGACCCGGCCGCCCGCACCGTGCGGGTCCGCCCGGACGTGGACAGCGAGGTGCCGATGCCTCGAACCCCTCCCGGCAGAACACGCCTCCGGTGAGCTGCGCGCGATCGGCGCTGAGCGCTTTCTCACCGGGGTTGCGGAACCTCCCGCCCGACAGCTCCAGCGGCCCGCCGATGCTCGCGCCCAGGAGTCGCACCTCCCCCTCGGCCTCGAACCCCTCAGTCGGCAGGACAGGTCGGAGGCGGACATGCCGCAGTCGTGGGGAGTCGTAGACGTCCTCGTGGCAAGACCCGGGCTGTAGCGCTGATCAGTCAACCGGTGACGGCGCTGGTGCTGGCGCGCTGGGGGGTGGTGATGGACGCGTTGCCGGGCGAGTGCAGGACATTTAGCTGGGCTGTTGGACCGCGTAGCGCTACCGGCTTCGTCGTACCGTGACTCAGTGATCACTCTCGAGGGCTCGCCCTACTGCTTCGACGAGGTCGAATCCCCCTTCCTTCAGAGCAGCAGCGCGCTCGCGGAGCGCGTTGCACTGTTGCGGGGCGAAGGGACACTGCGGGACGAGACGCTACGCGCGTACTTCGGCGACAAGCGTTTTGAAGAAGTTGCAGAATCGAACGCCATCGAAGGGAGCACCCTCGACGTTCGTGAGACGCAGCTAGCAGTGCTCTCGGGAATCGCGGTGACCGGGCACGACCCGGCCTACGTGCGCGATGCGATCAACCTCGCACGGGCGCTGGACCGCACCGTCGAATTGGCGTCGCAGCAGCGACCCACCGATATAGAGCAGGTGAAGGAAGTCCACGCGCTCATACTCGGCGAGCGACCGGGTGCCGGCGTGTTCCGTAGCGAAGCGATCAGGATCTCGGGATCTGAACATCGTCCTCCCAAGACTTGGAGGCAAGTGATGGATGCTATGGACGAGTGGGAGCGCTGGTCCCTAGCTAACGTGTCCGCGCCACCGGTACTGCGCGCCGTTGTGCTGCATACGTGGCTCACCCACATTCATCCCTTCCTCGATGGCAACGGAAGGACGGCGAGGGCGATTCTGAACCTAGAGTTCATCAGATCCGGCTACCCCAGCGTCATCCTCCGCAAGAAGGACCGCGTGCGTTACTACGAGGCATTGGCCGAGTCGGACCGAGGCGGCGACTTGGGCCCGATCGGGCAGCTCGTTGCGGACCGTTGCGCGGACGCTTTGGGAGCCCTCGAGCGGGCCGCTCGCGCCCAGCAGGGCTATAACGAGGTCCAGGTGCGCTTGAGGGAGGCTCAGAAGCGGCAGGTCGGGATCTGGAACGACGCCGTGCGCCTTCTCTTCTCGCTCACCGAGGACGCCTTACAGCAGGCCTTCGGCGCCGTCGGCCAGGTCAGGACCACCTGGTATGACGCGGAGCTGAGCTTGGAGGACTATCTGGCTCTACTGAGCAGCGACCCATCTGGCAACTCGTGGATTTTTCGCTTTGATGTTTCTGTGCCGGCCGTAGGCGAAACTTCTTACTTGGCTTGGGCGGGCTTCCGGTCCGATCGAGTAAGGGCCTGGAGCAACATTGGAGCAGGCCCGAGCATCTTCTGGTCGGTTAGAGACGCCACGGGATCGAAGCCTTGGGTTCGTCGAGACGAATTAGCGCCGGGTGGAGCGGAACTGACGCTGAAGGTTCCCGACGTCGATAGGTGGATCGTCCGGGAGGCGAGCGGCGAGATCGGACGGCGCCAACCCAGTGAACTGGCCCGCAGCATCGTCCGGGGTGTCGAGGGGGCACTTGGCGATGGATCGTAGATCGAGAGTCTTGAAGGGGATAGGTGCCGTTAGCCAACTTCTCGCGGGAGTAGCCGGATCGTGCGCTGCCGCGCTGCCGCGCTGCCGCGCTGCCGCGCTGTCCCGCTGGTCGTTCCCGCTGCGGAGCACCGCCGCAGCGGCCCTCAAGTCACGGCAGAGCAGTATGTCCAGCAAATACGGGGTGACAGTCGCCGACGCAGCTACGTTCCGTTGCGAAACTAGATCGGCGTTGGGCATGGACGCGAATCCGCTTCTACCTGGGTCCGCCCGCGTCACGCGCGGTTGGTTGCCGGCGCTGCTACACCGTGGTGCAATCTAATGCCGGGGCGTTGGGAGATTCTGAGGCCCCGTGGCGGGAGCACGCCTGCGTCTTGAGTGGGCAGATCGATAGACGGGCGTGAGAGCTGCAGGGTCCTCCACTTAGGCCTAGCGCCGCCGTCCGCCCTACCGTGCCGCGCGCCAATAGCCCACCAGGGGGTGCCAACGCCGTCGAATGCGGGGTGGGTAGGTGAAGACGCAGAACATGAAGTCGGCCAGTGCCAACTCGCCTGTTGCGCTGGCAACAAATCCCGTTGGTTCCACCAACACCCTGTCGGGAGTCTGCCAATCTCGAACATTGATAAGAGAGTACTTGCCCAATACGACAACCGCATCTGGCCTGTACTCGGGGTGGACGTCCTCCAGTGCTTCGTTCAACCGCGATACGGCAGTGCTGGCACTCAGGGCAGTGTCGAAGCAGAATACCAAGTACGGCACGTGGTCGAGGAAGGAGCGCGCCTCCGACGGAGACTGACTTCTATAGTCGTCATCTTCCGCTCGAAGTTTGTGTAGCATCTTCACAGACATGCAGTTGTCGCGGATGCGCTCGACTTCCGGCCCAGTCAGCCGAGCCTTCACCTGGACGGCTACATCTACGCCTTCGACGATAAGCAGATCCGAGACCTCCTCGTTGCCGAGCAACGGCTGATCTTCGTTACAAACGAGCACGTCTATTTCACCGGACTGCAATCCGGAGGAATCGATGACGCTAGACCTCGTCACCACCCTGCCTCGGAGGGTGGACCGTAGAAAGCCGGCAACGATGTCCTCGTTCTTCCTCCCGAGCACGGCACTGTCGCGGTGAAGGCGGCGCACCATATCGAACTTTGCCTGCAGGTCCGACGCCCTGCCCCTCCAGTAGTTGGCAAGAACGTCTGGCGCATCTGGATCGATAGGCCATCCGAGTGGGCGTTGCGGTAGCGGCCAGCCTTGCTGGCGGGCTTGCCCTTCGGATGGATTCACAACGCGGCCGAGGTGTGGCGCATCGGCAGCGTCCCCCTCACAATTGCGGAGTATAAGGGCCTACGATCCCACGTGGACTTCGATTCAGCGTCGGCCGATAGGACTACCTGCTCAAGGCGGCTCAAGCGTTGCCTCGAGCTGGCCCGTGCACTCTTGCGAGTCGAGGCTGGCAGGGAGGTTGAGCGGGTCCGCAGACCGGCACTGGCGTGGTATCGCCGGGATCGCGACGAAACGTTAGGCACCGCCCGTAGGGGCAGTGGTCGCATGTTCGAACTGCGAACTGAAGACAAGGGTAGTCGCGACCACCATCTCGACGACGCTGGGCTTTGCGGGTCTCCGGTGCGACTTCGCCACGCTCGACACCCTACCGAGCCGGCCACGGGCCGGTAGCGGCTGCGCGGTCTATCGGGAGAGGGACCGGCGCTTCAGCTGACCAAACGCAACCTGGGTGGCATCGCGCCTTGAGTCACCAGCTTGCCCTCGTCGCCCCCACGTAGGCGGTGGGTCGACAGCTCCGCCGCCAGGCGGACGGGCCAGGGCGGCGCGCTTAAGCCGGGGGCACGCTCTCTTGGGCTGATGTCCCGCAGAAGGAAACGCGCACCGGACGCTGGGGGTGTCCTCGATCGGGAAGCCGGGATCACCGCAAGGGGATCCCTATCCGGGCATGGTGAGGTGCTGGGTGATCCCGTCGGGTCCTGCGTCTTCTGTGAACGGCGCTGGGATGGCGTGGCGCCAGTGGGTGACCGCTCTGGGGTTGCCGGGAAGCTCTTGGGTGGATCACCGCCCTGGCCAGTGCGCGAGAAGTTTGCGGGCGGCGTGGGTGCCGAGACTGCCGCGACGGCACTTAGGCAGGACTCGGCAAGCTGATGGGGTGGACCCTCTCGGAGCAGAGCGAACCCGCCCAGGCGGTCGTCGACCAGAACAGCAACGCCGCCCGCCCCGGGGAGCCGTCCCAGTAGCGGTCGAGCAGACCGCCAGCCTCACCGAGGACCAACCGGCGGAACCGAGCCTCGCCTAAACCCGAAGCGGTTCGACTTGACTCCCGCGGCGTAGGAGCGCAAGGGTGTGCGGGCCCTTTGGGCCACGCTCTACCGGCCTTAAGCCGGACCAACTCCCCGGGGTACGTCATGACCACGCCGCCTCCGCGTCCGCCGCCTCCGCCGCCTCCGCCGCCTCCGCCGCCTCCGCCTGTCCGACCCAACACTCCGCCGGGTCACCCCACACCTGGTCGATAGGGGACCCGACTCACTCGTCAACAGTGGCCGCCGTGGTGTTCCGTCCTATGGCGCCGGCCGAGTCGGCGGCTTAGGCCGGTGATGTCGCGGTCGTCGCGTGGCTCGCAACGCAGATGCATTCGAGCCCGTGGCTTCCACGCACGGCAGCGCCCATCTCCTTCGCGCTTTGCACACTCGGCAAGAATGGGGACAGGTTGTTGCCTTCCAAAGCGTCTTCTGGAGAACCCCTGCGAAGTACTGCGGTCCCAACGTTGAAGTTCGGCCGACGAGGGAGCCCTTCAACAATGGACACCATTCGTTGCAACACCATGCATCACGCGCCCGGAACATGGCGCCTGGCACAGATCGTTCTTGAGTATGCGCAGCGCCTTGGTGCTCAGAGGCCGTCGATAGCGACGACTCCCGGCGTGTGCGTATTGCCACTGAGGCGCGACACATGAGTGGAATCGTGACCAACCTATTGTTGGGGACTTTGGCGTCAATCATCGCTGGCGTTGCCATGCTGATCCTCACAAACAAGGACGACATTCGCTACTACCTAGTCGCAAGGCGGCGCCACCGTGTCCTACAGGACACTTGGGTCCACTACCGCCTGACGAGGAGTAAAGGCTCAGCAGAGTCTTTGTGGGTCGGTTCGACGGTGGATCTCCACCTCAATCGCTTCGGGAGGCTCCGAGGTGCGGTTGTGCCCACCATCAAGAGCCCTTCGGAAGCGCCGACGCAAAGCCACGCGTCTGCGTCCGAGCAAGTCGAGCGCGCGACTGATCGCGAGGCGCTCCGCCAGCCGGCACCACTCGAAACTGCAATAGGATCGTTCAACTCGAACTCGGACAGGATGAGTAAGCCAGCATCGCTCGAGTCGCAAGGCGTTGAGCTCGAACTGTCGAGGTACTCGGTCGGTGGAGCAATACGGAATGGTGTGATGAGGCTGCGTCTCGAGAACGAGTGGACGCAGCAGGAACCGATCACGATGACTTATCCAAATCTGCAGTCCCGCCAACTGCTAGGCGTATGGCTGGGACAGGATATGGACCAGCGTTGGACCACCAGTCCGTCGATACTGAGCAGAGACGTTCTTACGCGGGAGGACTTGGACGAAATCGCACTAAGGCAGCGAGTGCTCAGCCGAGTCACCACCAGGCACTTTGTTCGCTTCTTTCCAGGGGAGGTGTCCGCACGATGGTGGACGGAGGTCGGCAGGAGGACCGTTGAGTACGTAGATTCCGAAGGGAGATGTCCTCGTTGCGTTATTGAAGGCGAGGCCCGCGAGGATGGTACGGACAAGTTGGTCTTCGGCCCTTACGAGCGCTTACCTCTCGTAGGCACCTATGAGGTGACGTGGCGACTAGCAGTGCACTGCCCAGACACTGTGGACAAGAAGGCTGAGGTCGTTCGCCTTGACGTCTATGGGCGTGACCGCGCTATGGGGGAGTGGCGGCTCAAGCGCGAGCAGGTGACGGAAGAGTACCGGTATTATTCGGTCAAATTCCCATACAGAAATCCACGTTTGGCGTTGGAGTATCGCGTCTCCTTACTCAAGAAGGGTGTCGTTGCGCGCCTATACGACGTTACCGTCGAGCGACCAGGGGTGAATGACGATTGATCGCACCAAGTCGCATGGGTGGCGCCTGGCCATCCGACCTTCCTGCGGAGTTTGCTGGACAATACGCTGCACTAACGGCCCGCGTTGCCGCTTCCGGGCTGTACGTTCATGAGGTAGAAGAGTTCCACATCGCCGCCCACGCCTATATGATCGTACGCGCACCCCTCGGAATTCAGCAAGATTACGGCACGCTAACGACCGCAGAATCACGCAATCTCGTCCGAAAGGTCAGATTAGACGACGGAACCATCGCCGTTCTAAAGGTCATCGGGAACGTCCGCGAGCCGGGCGAGGGGGAGACCCTGCAACTATGGCGTGACCGAGGGCTTCCCTGTGTAGAGCCTCTGGACTGGGGCTGTCTGCGGGTGCAAGGTCCAAATGGCCGGCGAGCAGCGGCTAGTTGGATTCTCACGCGCTTCGTGGCGGGTACGAGCTTGCAGATGCAGTCCTCAGCGCCCGGGACCGTCGTACGAAGTCTTGTCGCCTGGATCCGTCAGTTTCATATCTCGGACGCTGCAACAGTAAGCGGACGACCGTGGCATCATCGACTTGACGGGCACCTGCGCCAGATCCAGCCGCTTATCCGGTCTGCGGGTCTGTCCGAACCACCACATTGGCAGGAGAAGTTGTTACGGCTGAGTCAGGCCGGCAGCGCTGTCCTTCACGGCGACCCTGCAGGTAGCAATGTACTTGTCGCGGGCGACGACTTCGTCCTGCTGGACCCACCCGGAGCGCTTCGAGGCATGCCGGAAGCAGATGTAGCGCAGATGTGCTGGCATGTGGGGGGTGTGGCTGGCGTCTCATCTATGATCAATGTTGCCTGCGACGTGAACCGGAGGCTGAATCCGGACGCAGTAGCCGCCTTCGCGAGCTTCAATCTTCTTGTCTGGGCCGGCTACGAGCTTGCTGGGCACTACCATCCCGAGAAAGTTGATGCTACGGATGCTGCGAGCCTCGCCCGGGACCGGTCCCAAGCGCTTCTAGATGACGCGGCCGTGTTGCTGCAGGAGTATCGACTGCCATAAGTCGAGCGGAGAGGGGGTATCGCTGTGGGATCAACTGAGGCATGCGAAATCAGCCGCACTAAAGTAGAAACGGCGCTCGGAACGGTAAGCATCGCAAGTGACGAGAAGTTTGTCTCGATCGAGTCATCGCCGCTACTGCTGCCTGAGCGCCACGAGTCGCCGACTTCCGTGCTGCTTAGGCTCGCGGGGGTGGAGGACGTTCGTTGCCTCGGTGACGCCGGGCCGGTACTCGCTTCCGCAGTGAACATGGAGAACGTCGGCAACCCAGAACTGCGAAGGTACGAAGCGGTGTTCGGCAGGGACGCTCTATATACGGCGGAGTTCCTCTCGCAACAATATCCTCAGCTTGAGGCGGGCACCGTGCGTCATCTCGCTGCCTATCAGTCCGAGGGCGCTGACTCTCGCAGCATGTCCTCGCGCGGTAAGGTCCCCAACCACATTCGCCCCCCGGATGACCCCCTGGCGGTCCGGTTGACTGCTGAGACAGGAAGGCGTTGGCCGTGGTACGGCGCAAGCGACACTACGGTCCAGTTCCTGCTTGCACTATGTCGTGTCCTGACCCGCGGTCCAGAGCTCTTCCACGAACTCGTGGTTTATCCGCCTGGTCACGAAAAGGCGGGAGTAAACGTCCGCTGGGATGACGCGCCGCGCAAGCTCGGAGGCGTTGCCCTAGACGCTGGCAGGTGGCTGCTTGGGGAGCTGGGAAGGGGTCCCCATGAGGACCTCTTGTGGGTTCCACTCAATCGTAAGGACTCATTTACGGTGTGGACTGATTCGCCGAATGCCTTCCACCACCGCAGCGGGCGGCTCGCTTCGGTACCAGTTGCACCCGTGCAACTGCAGGGACAGGTGTACGACGCCTTGGTGGCCTTAGCCCAGGTCTGTTACGCGCACGACATTCACGGACAGCTCCCTGAGGCCCTTTCAGCACACGCAGAGCGATTGCGCGTGGCCCTGCCGGAGCTCTTCGCGGTTTCCGACGAGCGTGGGACTTTCATGGCTAGCGCTCTGGATTCCCGACCTCCTAAACCCTCGCCGATGGCCGTCCGGACGGTGAATATGGGGTTCCTGCTTGACTCGGAAGTCCTGGCAGGTTCGGAGCTGCAGGCGCTTCGCGAGGTCATCGTGGAGCAGTTGTTCACGGCCACAATGCTCTCGCCCTTCGGGATTGTCGGGCGGGCTCGAGACGAAGTTCGATTCGAGAAGTTTGATTACCATGCTCAAGTATGGGGTTTCGCGGTCCATAAGGTTGCGAACGGACTCAGGCGCTCCGGCTATCCGGCGCTAGCCCGCGAGCTGGACCGGCGCGTCCTGCTCCAAGCGCGCGACGGGCTGTTGCCGGAGAACGTGGGGGCTGGCCCTGAAGATGAGCTGCAGTACTGCCAGCACGTGCTGACTGTACGTCGCCAGGCAGCTGACGGGTCCGACACGACAACGGTGAAGGAACGCCCTCCTGCGCCATATGCGGCCTGGACTGCGGGTGCCATACTCGAGATTGAAGCGCAGCTCGCCGCCCCTCAGGCTGACGAAGGGCCAGTTCTGGCAAGGCCCGAGCATTCGCACGCCAGCACCTTCGAGCGGCGCATCCTGGACGGCCTGACGAGCTGACTTTCTCGGCTGATGCTGGCCTGCGCCGCAACTCACGCCCCAACGCGACACTTCGGGGTCAAGGCATGTGGCGGGGTGTGTGACGGCGTGCCCCGTCAGACGGTTCGGCGCCTACCAACGTGTCCCATGGTGGGCGCTAGGGGCGACCTCGCGACACGGCTGGACCACCGACGACCTGCAGCCCTGTCCCGCAAGCGGAACCCCAACCGGGAACACCGCAGGACAGAGCACGTGCCCCTCGACCACCGTCCCATAAGACCCGCCCGATAAAGCTTCCCACACGGGGAGGACAACCGGGACGCCCTGCGAGCCGGTCGCAGCCTCGTCGTCTGGCTGCCGCTCGACATCCGCGCCACCGAGTCGCAGGAGGCCGGTGACTCGAGCCAGGGACTCCGGCGCTGTTCGTCATCCGCCCCTGCAACTCGCAGCAAAGCGATCAGTTCGCAGTCGGCAATCGCCGTGAACAATCAACGACGTGACGTCCGCTGCCTCTTCGCGCCCGCCACTCCAGCCTTTCTCGGACAAGCTCAGGTCTTCACCAGCAAACGGCACGCATGCTACCTTCGGAGGTAGGTCGGGCCCCGCTTCGCGGGGCCCGTCGCCGTTTCTAGGGGTGACTTGTTGGTCATTGTCGGGTGGCGTTGAGAATGCATGGCGGGATGAAAATCTACGCCGGCTCGCCGGCGGCTGCCCGCCACTACTTGGAGGCCGACCGGGGCCGGGCGGATGACTACTACCTCACCGAGAGCGCCGGGGTTGCCCGCCGGTTCGCCGTCATCGGAGGGCGGGTGAGCGAGCTGGCGCCGCTGACCGGTGACGCCTACGAGACGTGGGTGGCCGGCTGCGACCCGGGCACTGGGGAGCCGCGGGGGCAGCTGCGCGGCGACGGGCGTGCGGTGCGGTTCGTCGAGGTGGTGGTCAACGGCCCGAAGACGTGGTCGCTGGCCGCGGCGCTGCACCCAGACATCGCGGCGGCGTACGACGCGGCCCAGGCGCGGGCGGCCGAGCAGATCATCGGCTGGGTGGGGCAGCACGCCACCACCCGCGTCGGTCCGCGCGGCGGGCAGGTGCAGGTGCCGGTCGAGGTGGCCGAGGCGGTGACGGTGGCGCACTACACGTCGCGGGCCGGGGATCCGCACCGCCATCTGCACCTGCAAGTCAACGCCCGGGTGTTCGCGGCCGGCAAATGGCGCGGCCTGCACACCGTCGGCGTCCGCGACTCCCTCGCCGCAATCAACGGTATCGGGCACGCCGCGATCGCCTGCGACCCACAATTCCGGGCCGCGCTCGCCGCCCACGGGTACGTGTTGAATGTCGACGGGGAGATCCGGCAGCTGGCGGATCTCGTGGGCGCCTTCAGCGCAAGAGCCGCGCAGATCGCCCGGAACATCGACACCTATGAACGGGAATGGACCGCGGCGCATCCCGGCGAACACCCCGGCCCGGCGTTGCGCCGCGCCTGGGACGCCAGAGCGTGGGCAGCCGGCCGCCCCGACAAGGTCACCCCCCAATCCGGCGAGGACCTCACCGCCCGTTGGCTGGCCGAGCTGACCGACCTTGGGTATCGGGACCGCGACCGGCCGGTGGACCTGGCACCCACGCTGGTCGGTGCACTGGACCGCGACGGGGCGGTCGACCGGGTGCTGACACGGCTGGCCGCCGGCCGCTCGGCGTGGAACGCCGCCGACGTCCGGGGCGAAGTCGAGCAGCTGATCGCCGCCGCCGGCGTCGTGGCGGAGCCAGCGGTGCGCATTGAGCTGGCCGAAGACCTCACTGCCCGCACCCTGGTCCGGTGCGTGCCGCTGCTAGACCGCAACGGCGTGCCCGAGCACATCCGGGCGTTGACATGCCAGCAGGTGCTCGATGTCGAGGCCGACCTCACCGCCCGCCTCGCCGCTCGCGCCACCGAGCGCCCCGCCCGCGTCACGGACACTGCCCCGGCACCGCCGGTCGACGCCGCAGCCGGTGCCACCCGGCTGGACCCCGGACAGGCCGCGGCGGCCGCCGCGCTCGCCGGCCAGCGGCGCCTGGTGGTGATCGAGGGCGTGGCCGGCGCCGGGAAGACCACCACGCTGGCCGCGGCCAGGACTCTGCTCGCCGAGCAGGGCCGCCGGCTGGTGGTCGTCACCCCGACGCTGAAGGCGGCCAAGGTCGCCGCCGCCGAGGTCGGCGCGGTCGCCGGGTCAGCGGCCCGGCTGGCCTTCGAGTACGGCTGGCGCTGGAACGACGACGGCGCCTGGACCCGCCTCGCCGTCGGCCACCCCGACCCGATCACCGGCCGCGCCTACGCCGGACCGGCCGACGGCGCGCGGCTGCGGGCCGGTGACCTGCTCGTCGTGGACGAGGCGGGCATGCTCGATCAGGACACCGCCCGAGCCCTGCTGACGATTGCCGACGAGCGCCAGGTACATGTGGCCCTGCTCGGTGACCGGCATCAGCTCGCCGCGGTCGGCCGCGGCGGCGTCCTCGACCTCGCTGCGGCGCAGGTCGACCCGACCGGGCACCTGACCCTCAAGGCGGTGCACCGCTTCACCCGCATCGATACCACCGGCCGCAGCACTCCGGACACCGACTACGCCGACCTGACCCTCGCGATGCGGACCGGTGAGAACTCCGGCACGGTGTTCGACGCGCTGCTGGCCCGCGGGCAGATCCGGCTGCACCCCGACGACGAGGTGCTGCAGAAGGCGCTCGCGGCCGCCGCGGCCGACGGCCTGCTCACGGGCGAGCGCGTGGCCGTGGTAGTCGCTACCCGTGGGCAGGCCGCCGCCCTCAGCACCGCCATCCGGGACCGGCTCGTCACCGACGGCCGGGTCGATGACCGGCGCGTGGTGGTCACCGGGGCCGGGCAGCGGATCGGCGTCGGCGACCGGATCGCCACCCGTCGCAACGATCGCGACCTCCGGGTTGCCAACCGGGACACGTGGGTCGTCACCGCGGTCGGCCGCAACGGCGGGCTGCTCGTCACCCCCGACGGCACACCGCATGTCACCCCCGACGGCGGCGTGTCACCCGCTGTCACTCCCGCCGTCCCCCCGGCCCACACAGCGGCGCGGGTGCTGCCGGCGAACTACGTCACCGCGCACGTGGAACTGGCCTACGCCACCACCGCGCACGGCACCCAAGGCGACACCGTGACCGCCGCCCACCTGGTCGTCGGCGAGGACACCGGCGCGGCCGCGGCCTACGTCGGGATGACCCGCGGCAGGGAAGCCAACACCGCCCACCTCGTCGCGACCGACCCCGCTGAGGCGCGCGAGCAGTGGATCGCCGTCTTCGCCCGCGACCGCGCCGACCTCGGCCCCGCGCACGCCGCCGAACTCGCGGCCGCCGAGGCCGCCCGCTACGCCCAACCGCCCCCGCTGGAGCAGGCGCTCGCCGACCTGCACTCCGCCTGGACGGCCGAGCAGCGCTGCCTGGATCGGCTCGCCCACCACGTGGCGCGCCGGGACGCGCTGCACCAGATCGTCGCGCTCGAGTCCGCCCACGCCGACCGGGCCGCCGCGCTGGAAGCCCGGTACGAGCAAACGGGCATAGACGCCCGCCATGCCACCGCGCGGGCCGACGCCAGCGGCGCGGCCGTCACCGCCGAGACCGACCGGATCCGCGACACCCTCCTCGACGCCTGGGACACCGGACGGGACGCCGCCCGCCAGGCCGCGCAGGTCGTGCTCGACGGTCCCGGCCGCCTCCGACTCCGGCGAGCGGCGGTGAACCGGGCCGGCGAGCAGCTGGTCGACTGGGCGGACACCTGGCGGCCCTACCTGCCGGCCATGCCCACCGACCCACAGCAGATCGCCCGCCTGGCCGACCGCTCCCACGACCGACCGCGGCTGTGGACCGCCTTCGACTCTCACGCCCGCCACCACGCCCAACACGCGCACCCCGAGCACGCCCAGCTGCGCGCGACCGCGGCCACCACCCAGGAGGCCCACCGGCACGCCGGGGCCGCGCTGACCCACGCCCGCCGTCAGCACGAGGAGCGGCTCGCCCGCTTCGGACGCCTCGCCTGGACCCCCGACCCGGCGGAGCGGCTGGCCGACACCGACCGGGACATCGCCGCCTCCCACACCGAACTGGCCGCCGTCCGCGCCCGCATCGCGCGCCTGACGGCCGAGCCGGCTCTCCTCGCCCAACCGGCCGATCAGCTAGCCAGAGAGCGTGACCGCTGGCGTGCCCGCCACGACCCCGCGCCCGCCGCCACCCGGCCACCCGCCCCCCGGTCGGCGCCATCTCAGCCGGGCGTCCGGTCGCCGCGCCCCGAGGACATCCGACGCCTCGTACGACATCCCGGCCCGGGCCTGGGGATGCCCCGGTGAATCCCCAAGAAGACGGGAGCCGGGAGACAAGGGCCATGCGCGGTGTCAGCGTTCGGGTCACAGACGAGCCGAGACTGCGCTGGCCAGAGCCAGATACACGACCAGGGAGGCGATGAGCGGTGGCGTCGATCGCGAGGCGGCCCGATGGCACGTACCGGCCGCGGTACCGGGATGACAACGGCAAGGAGCACGCCCGCCACTTCAAGCGAAAGGTCGACGCCCAGCGGTGGCTCGACGAGCAGACGGCGGCGTTGGTGCGCGGTGACTGGGTTGACCCGAAGAGGGGCCGGAGCACCTTCCGTGCCTATGTCGAGACGTGGCTGCCGGCGCAGCCGCTGCGGGACTCGTCCCGCCGGGCCTACGACTCCTATCTGCGGAATCACTTGCTGCCCGCGTTCGGGGACAAGCGGCTGTCGGCAGTCACGCGAACTCAGGTGCTCGCATTCCGTCGCGGGCTCGAGGCGAAGCTGTCGCCGACGACCAGTCGGCAGATGATGGCCTTGCTCGCTGGCATCTTCGCCGACGCCGTCGAGGACGGGTTCCTCGCCAAGTCACCGTGCCGGGACACCGTTCCTCCTCGGCCGCACCGGGAGAAGGTCGTCCCCTTGACGGTCGAGCAGGTCGCGGCCTTGGTCGACGCGGCGCCCGACCGGTACCGCGCCCTCGTCGTCCTGGGCGCCGGCTGTGGCCTGCGGCTCGGCGAGGCGCTGGGCCTCAAGGTGAGCAGGGTCCGGTTCCTGGAACGCGAGCTGGACGTCGTCGAGCAGTTGACGCTCATACCGGGGGCGCCGCCGAAGCTTGCACCGCCGAAGACCCGCGGCAGTATCCGCACGGTCCCGCTGGCCGACGTGGTCGCCTCGGCGCTGGCCGAGCACCTGGCGGGCTTCCCGGCCGGACCGGACGACCTCGTCTTCCGGTCACGCACCGGCGGCCCGATCTGGTCCAACACCTTCAACAACTCGGTGTGGCAGCCGCTCCGCAAGCGCGCTGGCCTCCCGACCGCGCGGTTCCACGACCTGCGGCACTTCACCGCCTCGGCGTTGATCCGCTTTGGGGAGTCGGTGAAGACCGTGGCGCACGTCCTGGGCCACGCGGACGAGACGGAGACCCTGCGGACCTACTCGCACCTGTGGCCCGACGCTGACACCCGAACTCGTGCTGCTGTCGACGCGGCATTCGCGCCATCTGCGGACTCCGTGCGGACTGAGGGGGTCGTACACCGCCGCTGACCTGCGCAGAGAGGCCGGGAGCGTGTCATCCCGGACGTCACCCGGCGGCACATGGCGGTCAACATCCGCAAGTTCGTGCTGCAGGCGCACTCCCTCGACGAATTGGTCGCGCTGGGCACGCTGACGTCGCACGCGGCGCGGTTTCTGGAGGCCGCCGTCGTGTCCGGGCTCAACGTGCTGGTCGCCGGCGGTACCCAGGCCGGCAAGACGACGCTGCTCAACTGCCTGTGCGCGGCGATCCCGGCGCGGGAGCGGGTGATCACCTGCGAGGAGGTCTTCGAGCTGCGGGTGCCGCTGCCCGACGTGGTGGCGATGCAGACCCGCCAGCCCAACCTCGAGGGCGCCGGGGAGATCCCCCTGCGCCGGCTGGTCAAGGAGGCGCTGCGGATGCGGCCCTCGCGCATCGTCGTCGGCGAGGTGCGCCAGGAGGAGTGCCTCGACTTGCTCATCGCGCTCAACTCCGGCCTGCCGGGGATGTGCACCCTGCACGCCAACAGCGCCCGCGAGGCGGTCACCAAGATGTGCACCCTGCCGCTGCTGGCCGGGGAGAACATCGGGCACGCCTTCGTCGTCCCCACCGTGGCCGCCAGCGTCGACCTGGTCGTCCACGTGGGCAGCGACCCGGACGGGCGGCGCCGCGTGCGCGAGGTCGTCGCCGTCCCCGGTCGCGCCGAGGACGGCGTCATCGAGCTCGCCGACGTCTTCACCACCTCAGGGGGCCGCCTGGTACGCGCCGGCGGCTACCCGCCGCACCCCGAGCGCTTCGCCGCCCACGGCTTCGACCTGCCCGCGCTGCTCGACGACTCCCGGTGGAGGACATGACCGGCGCGCTCCTCGGCCTGCTGCTGGGGGTCGGGCTGCTGCTCGTGTGGCGCAGCGGACCGCGCGCCCCGGAGCGCCGGCGCCGCCAGCGGGGGCCGTCCCGGCGGCAGCGGCAGCTGGCCGCGGCGGGCCTGACCGGCATCAACCCGGCGCAGCTGGCCGCCATCCAGGTCGCCCTCGGGCTGCTCGCCGCGGTCGTCGTCCTGCTCACCACGGGCACCGTCACGGTGAGCCTGCTGTTCGGCGTCTTCGCTGCGGCGCTCCCGGTCGTGCAGGTGCGCCGGCTCGCCGCCCGGCGCCGCGCGGACCTGCGCGAGGTGTGGCCCGAGGTCGTCGACAACCTCGCCTCCGCCGTCCGGGCCGGGCTGTCGCTGCCCGAGGCGCTGTCGGCGCTGTCGACCCGCGGCCCGGAGGTGCTGCGGCCGCCGTTCGCCCGCTTCGCCGCCGAGTACCGCTCCAGCGGCCGGTTCGGCGACTGCCTCGACCGGCTCAAGGACGACCTGGCCGACCCGGTCGGCGACCGCATCGTCGAGACGCTGCGGGTCGCCCGCGAGGTCGGTGGCAGCGACCTCGGGCGCGTGCTGCGGACGCTGTCGTCCTTCCTGCGCGAGGACGCCCGCGCCCGCGCCGAGCTGGAGACCCGCCAGGGCTGGGTGGTGCAGGCCGCCCGGCTGGCCGTCGCCGCGCCGTGGGTGGTGCTGCTCCTGCTGGCCACCCAGTCGGCGACGCTGGAGGCCTACGACTCCCCGCTGGGCACGGCGATCCTGCTCGGCGGCGCGGCGGTCTGCCTGGCCTCCTACCGGCTCATGCTGCGCCTCGGCCGGCTGCCGCAGGACGTGCGGGTACTGCAGTGACCGCCGCGCTGGCCGGGATGCTCCTGGGCCTGGCCGCGGCCACCGGCGTCCTGCTCGTGGTCACGTTCGTGCCGCCGTTCCGCTCGGTCCGCCTGGTCGACCGGCTGGCGCCCTACGTGCACGACACCCCGCCGCCGTCCAGGCTCTTGGGGACGGTCACCGAGGCCGGCCTGCTCACCGCCGCCCGGCGGCTGTTCGGCCCGGTGGTCGCCGACGGCGCCCGCCTGGTCGACCGGGTGCTCGGCGGCCGGACGGCGGTGCGCCGCCGGCTGGAGGCCCTCGGCAGCGACGCCACCGTCGAGGACCTCCGCGTCGAGCAGGTGGTCTGGGGCGGCCTGGGGCTGCTCGGCGCCGCGCTGGTGGCCGCGGTCGGCTCGTTGCTGTCCGGCAGCGTCAACGTGCTGTCGGTGGCGCTGCTGTGCGTGGCGGGCCTGGTGGGCGGGGTGCTCGGCCGTGACTGGTGGCTCACCCAGCAGGTGCGCCGGCGCGAGGAGCTGCTGCTCGCGGAGTTCCCCGTGGTGGCCGAGCTGCTCGCGCTCGCGGTGACCGCGGGGGAGGGCCCGGCCGCGGCGATCGCCCGGGTCACCCGGCTGTCCGGCGGGGAGCTCGCCCGTGAGCTCGGCGCGGCGCTGGGCAGGGCGCGCGCCGGGGTGCCGCTGGCCGAGGCGCTCCAGCAGCTCGCCGACCGCACCTCGCTGGGCGCGCTGGCCCGCTTCGTCGACGGGCTGCTCGTCGCGCTGGAGCGCGGCACCCCGCTCGCCGAGGTGCTGCGCGCCCAGGCCGCCGACGTACGCGAAGCCGGCAAGCGCCGGCTGCTCGAGGCCGGCGGCCGCAAGGAGATCGCGATGATGGTGCCGGTCGTCTTCCTGGTGCTGCCGGTGACCGTCCTCTTCGCGCTCTACCCCGGCTTGATCAGCATCGTCTCGCTGGCCCGATGAGCCCGCGGACACGACAGGAAGGACGCAGCATGCCTCTGCTCACGGGGGTCCTCGCGGCGCTGGCCGCACTGGCCGACCGCCTGCGCGGCGACGACGCCGAGCGGGGCGACGTCCCCGGCTGGGTCATGATCACGGTGATGACGGCGGCCCTGGTGCTGGCCATCCTGGTCCCGTTCCGCGAGGCCATCGTCGCCGCCGTCACCAACGCCCTGGCCTCCGTCACGGCCGGTGGTTGACCCAGCTCTGCCGGGCGAGGACGCCGGGGAGCGGGGCGGGGCGGTCGTCGAGTTCGTCCTCGTGTCGGTGCTCGTCGTCGTGCTGCTGCTCGCGGTGCTGCAGGTGGCCGTCTACGTGCACGTGCGCAACGTGCTGACCGCCAGCGCGCAGGAGGGTGCCCGGTTCGCCGCCAACGCCGACGTCCCGTCGTCGGCCGCCGCCGACCGCGCGGTGGCGGTCGTGACCCGCGCCACCTCGCAGCAGACCGCCGACGGGCTGGTGTGCACGTCGGCGGAGGAGACCGACCCCAGCGGGCTGACCCTGGTGGTGGTGCGCTGCTCCGGGGCGGTGCCGCCGCTGCTGGCCGGGCTGGGCTCGCTGCTGCCGGTGCAGGTCACCGGCCGGGCGGTCGAGGAGGCCCGGTGATGTGGCTGCGGGCGCGGCTCGGCTCGCTCGCCGGCGAGCGCGGCTCGGCGCTGGTGGAGTTCGCCTTCATCGCCGTCGTCGTCTTCGTGCCGCTCGTCTACGTCGTCGCGGGCTTCTCCGCGGTGCAGCGCGGGGTGTTCGCCTCCACCGCCGCGGCACGGGAGGCCGGGCGGGCGATGGGCACCGCCCCGGACCCGGCCACCGGCGCGGCCCGCGCGCAGGCCGCGGCCCGGCTGGCGGTGCAGGACCAGTCGGTCGACGCCGGGGACGTCCTCGTGGCCTACGCGCCGCCCGGCGCCGGCTGCGACGCCGCGGGCGGGTACGCGCCGACGCTGACCCCGGGGGAGGAGTTCAGCGTCTGCGTGACCGTCACGGTGCGCATCCCGCTGCTGCCGGAGTTCGTCGACGCCAACACCGCCACGGGCCAGTTCGTCGTCGAGCGCGACCGCTACGTCGACGCCTGACCCGCGCCGGCCGGACCCTCACCCGTGGCGGCGACGATGACGGCGGCCCGGCTGCCCGAGCGCGGCCGGCGGCGCGTTGCCCGCGGTCGCGCCCTGCGCGTACTGCGGCGTCGTCACGTAGACGAACTCGAACACGCCGTCCTCGGCGAGCCCGTCGGTGATGACGCCCTCGCCGATCCGGATGCCGTTCTTGACGAGCAGCTCCTGGTGCACCGGGAACACGGCCTCCACCACCGGGTTGCCCAGCACCTCCAGCCCCCAGGTGTCCGAGCCGATGATGGCCGGGCGCCGGTCGGCCAGGTACCGCGACTCGGCCAGGTAGATGCCCGGCTCCTGCGTCAGGTACCGCTCCGGGTCGCTGCGGGCGATCCTGTTCCAGCCGGTGCGGAGGAGCACGACGTCGCCGGGCCGGATGTCCCCGGTGCCGCCCCGCTCCGCCGCGGCCTCCAGGTCGGCGATGGTGATCCGGTAGTTGTCCAGCAGCACCGGGTCGCCGTCGGCGCTCTCCGACAGCGCGTCGCCGGCCCCCTCCTCGAGCTTCAGGCCCAGCACGTCGAGCAGCACGCCGCGGGTGACGACCGGCCCCATGTGCTCGTTGCCGAGCTTGCTCGTCCCGGTGGGCGTGGCGATGTCCGGGCCCTGGAAGCCGTTGTAGAACGTCGCGCCGACGCCGAGGTGGTTGAGCCCGTCGAGCTGGGTGACGATCTGGTACGTGTAGCCCTGCGGGAAGCGCTCCTCGTGGATGCTCACCTTGTTGGCGCCCAGCGGCGTGGTGGTCTGCAGGATGCCGCCGCCCTCGACGAACCCGGCGGGCGGCTGGTAGCCGGTGACGGTGAGCCGCTGCTCGTACACCCGCGGCGGCTCGGTCTGGAAGGCCGGGAAGCCGTTGGTCATCAGCTCGCCCAGGTTGTACGTGCGCACCGGGCCGCCGTCGGCCAGCAGCTGCAGGGCGGCGGCGGTCGTGGCGGCCGTCACCTCGTTGAACGTGCCGCGCTGGTCGCCCGCGCCGTAGCGGGACGGCGCCCAGCCGCCGCCCTCGGCGGAGGCCACGTCGAACATCTCGTCGTCGTAGCCGCCGGCGTCCCCGCCCCCGCCCCCGCGGGGCCCGGTCGCGGCGGCCGGCGATGCGCCGGCCAGGCCGGCGACGCCGAGGGCGGCCGCACCGGCGAGCCCGAGCGCGGATCGGCGGGACAGGGCGGCGTGGGCGGCGAACAGGTCGGCACGCATGGGTCTCCTCAGGGCGGGGGGGGGTGGCCGACGCTAGGGGGCCGGTGTGACGCAGGCAACACGTACCCCGTGCGTCACCGCCCCGTCCGCGGCGCCCGCCCGGCCGGGGGTCACCGTGGGCGGCTCGGGAGCACCCCGCCGTAGTGGCGCGCCAGGGATGGTGACGTTCCGCACACGGCGCCCGGGCGCCCGGACGGCGGCCGGCGATCGGCACACCGTCCCGCTGTAGGCACGCAGCGTGGGAGGCACGCGTCCACGGGGGTCACTCGTCCGCGTGATCAACCCCCTCTGTTCGGCGAGCGGCGATCACTCCCGGTTAACGTCCTCGCCGGCGCCCGACGAGGGCGTCCGAGACAGACGTGGAGAACCGATCGGTCCCACCGACGCCACGCGCAGGTGCACGGGGGAGAAGGCGGTCGCCTGATCATGGGGGGAACAGTGGCGCCACCGTCCACCGGTGCGGTCCACCACACCGCAGCAGGACCGCCGTGACCCGCCCGCCCCGTCCCCTCTCCTCCCGGTCCCCTCGGAGCTGACCGGCCCGACCCCCGAGGACTCCCCAGCCGCCACCGCAGCTGGGCGTGCGCCCGCTCCCGCGCGTCTCGAGCACGCCGACGTGCCCTTCCCGAGACCGGGAGCGCCCTGGTCGCCCCCCGCTGCCCACCTGAAGACAGGTCCCCCGTGCCCCTGAACCTCCCCGCGCTGCAGCGGGCCGCGCCGTCCCCGGCGTCTGGCCCGCCGGCGCCCTCCCAGGAAGGAGGCAGCCCCCTGGTCACGTCCCGGTGTGAGTGAGTGCCCGTCCCGCCTCGCCGCCTATCCCTACGACGACTTCAGCGAGCTCGCCGGCCCGCTCCAGGAGCCGGCCGCCGACGGCCGGGTCCGGTTCCGGCAGGTGACCCGCGGTGCGGCACGTCTGCGGGCGTGGGTGCTGGTCACCGCGGCGCTGGTGTTCGAGGTGCTCTTCCTGCTCTTCCTGCTGCGGCCGGCCAACCACCCCGAGTTCTCCGACGACTGGCCGTCCTACCTGGCCATGGGGCTGATCGGCAGCATCGCGGTCATCGAGGGCCTCCGGCTGGTCAACGTCTTCACGCTGGCCGTCGCGACGCTCAACGCGCGCGACCCGGTGCCCACCGCGCCCCTGACCGGCCAGCGGGTCGCGTTCATCACCACGATCGTGCCCAGCAAGGAGCCGATCGAGATGGTGCGCCGCACGCTGGAGGCGGCCGTCCGCGTCCGGTACGAGGGCACGTTCGACGTCTGGCTGCTCGACGAGGGCGACGACCCCGCCGTGCGGGCCATGTGCGCCGAGGTCGGCGTCCGGCACTTCACCCGGCACGGCGTGCCGGAGTGGAACCGGGAGACCGGCCCGCACAAGGCGCGGACCAAGCACGGCAACTACAACGCCTGGCTGGACGCGCACGGCGACGACTACGACTTCTGGCTGTCCGTCGACTCCGACCACGTGCCGCTGCCCAACTTCGCCGAGCGGTTGATGGGCTACTTCCACGACCCGGACGTCGCCTTCGTCGTCGGCCCGCAGGTGTACGGCAACTACGACAACTTCGTCACCCGCGCCGCGGAGTCCCAGCAGTACCTGTTCCACAGCGTCCTGCAGCGGGCCGCCAACCGGTTCGGCGCCGCGATGTTCGTCGGCACCAACAACGCCGTCCGGCTGTCGGCGCTGCGGGCCATCGGCGGGCTGCAGGACTCCATCACCGAGGACGCCGCGACCAGCATCGTGTGGCACTCCCGCCGCAACCCGGAGACCGGCACGAAGTGGCGGTCGGTCTACACCCCCGACGTCCTGGCCGTCGGCGAGGGCCCCAGCACCTGGCAGGACTACTTCGTCCAGCAGGGCCGCTGGGCCCGCGGGACCGACGAGGTCGTGCTGCGCCGGTTCTGGCGGATGGCCTGGCGGCTGTCGTTCTGGCGGCGGGCGCACTACGGGCTGCTGATGTCCTACTACCCGGCGGCGGCGATCAGCTGGGTCCTCGGCGTCACGAACGTGGTCGCCTACCTGCTGACCGGTGTCGCCGGCCTGCTGGTGCCCGCGCAGCTGTGGCTGATGCTCTACGTCAACGCGGCCGTGCTGCAGGTGGGCGTCTACTTCTGGAACCGCCGGCACAACGTCAGCCCGCACGAGGAGGAGGGCTCCTCGGGCGTCAGCGGGATGGCCATCTCGGTCATGTCGACGCCGATGTACGTCAGCGCGCTGTGGGCCGCCGTCCGCGGCCGCAACATCTCCTTCGCCGTCACCCGCAAGGGCGCCGTCAGCGGCGACCGGATCGGGTCCTTCGCCAAGAACCTGTGGTGGGCCGGCCTGCTGGTGCTCGCACTGGGCGCCTCCGAGCTGCTCGGCAACGACCACCCGGCGATCCGCGCCTGGGCCCTGCTGACCCTGTCCATGTCCCTGCTGCCCGTGGCCATCTGGGTCTCCGGGCTGCTCGGCACCCGGCTGCGCCCGGCGCCCCGGCCCGTCCCGCAGCCCGTCCCGCAGCCCGTCCCCGTCGTCGGCCCCCCCGCGCCGGCCGTCACCTTCGTCGGCAACCACGTCGTCGACGTCCCCGTCCCCCAGGAGAGCACCCGATGACCCGCCGCAAGCCCCGGCCGCTGCGCCGGCTGCGCAACGCCGCCCTCGTCTCGGTGACGGTCGCCGGGCTGGTCGCGGCCAACGGGCCGGTGGTCGCCTCCGTCGTCGACTCCGCCTACACCGACTACCAGCGCAGCCGGCCGGAGTACCAGGCCCGGTACGGCGACTGGCAGACCGTCGAGCTGCCCGAGCGGTACCGCGGCCAGGCCGTGCACGCCGCGCTGCTGCACACCGGCAAGGTGCTGCTCATCGCCGGGTCGGGCAACGAGGCCGAGGACTTCGACGCCGGCACCTTCCGCACCATCGTCTGGGACCCGGTGACCGGGGCGGCCGAGGAGGTCCCGACCCCGGAGGACCTGTTCTGCTCCGGGCACGCCTACCTGCCCAACGGCAACCTGCTCGTCGCCGGCGGGACTCGCAAGTACGAGGTGCTGGCCGACGACGTCAGCCGCGCCGCCGGCATCCTCACCGTGAAGAACGAGCGCCTCGACGGCCCGGTCACCCTGCCCGCCGGCACCCGCTTCACCGCGCGCGGCCTGGTCTACCTGACGACGGCGGAGGTCACCGTGCCGCCGGCGCACACCATGGCCGACGGCACCCACATGGCCGGCCAGCAGGACGTGTGGATCGAGGCCGAGGACGCGGGTGACGGGTACGTCGTCACCGAGGGCCAGCAGTTCCAGGTCGAGGAGTTCGACGCCCGCCAGCGCTCCACCCTGTACGGCCAGGGGGACACCATCACCCTGGACAAGCAGAACTACCGGGGGCTGGACGCCTCCTACGAGTTCGACGTGGCCACCGAGACCTACCGGCGCACCGGGCGGCTCACCGAGTCCCGCTGGTACCCGACCCTCGTCGGGCTGGACGGCGGCCGGGTGCTGGCCGTCTCCGGCCTGGACGAGCACGGCAAGGTGCTCGACGGGGAGAACGAGGTCTACGACCCGGCCACCCGCACCTGGCAGGCCGCCCCGGAGCTGGAGCGGTACTTCCCGACCTACCCCGGCCTGCACCGGCTCGCCGACGGCTCGCGGATCTTCTACAGCGGCGCCAACACCGGCTACGGCCCGGCCGAGGAGGGCCGCCAGCCGGGCATCTGGGACCTCGACGACAACTCCTGGACCGACGTCGACGGCCTGCGCGACCCGGACTTCAACGAGACGGCCACCTCGTTCCTGCTGGCGCCGGCGCAGGACCAGCGGGTCGGCATCGTCGGCGGCGGCGGGGTCGGCGACAGTGAGGAGTCGACGGCGCGGTTCGACGTCGTCGACCTCGACGAGCCCGAGCCGCGCTACCGGCCGGCCGGGGAGTACCCGAGCCCGGCGCGGTACGTCAACGCGGTGACGCTGCCCGACGACTCCACCCTGCTCACCGGGGGGTCGGTCGGCTACCGCGGCAACTCGCAGAGCGACCTGTTCCTGGCCACGGTGTACGACCCGCAGACCGGCCACCTGCACGAGGCGGCGCCCAACGAGGTGGGCCGCAACTACCACGCGACCGCGCTGCTGCTGCCCGACGGGCGGGTCATGACGATGGGGTCGGACCCGCTGTTCTCCGACGAGGAGAACACCCTGCCCGGGACGTTCGACACCCGCATCGAGCTGTACTCCCCGCCGTACCTGTTCGCCGGCGACCGGCCGCGGATCGAGGACGCGCCGCAGGAGGTCACCCGGGGCAGCAGCTTCGCCGTCGCCACCAGCGGGGCCGACGTCACCGCGGCCCGGCTGCTGCGGCCCAGCGCGGTCACCCACCAGACCGACCCGGAGCAGCGGTCCGTGGCCCTCGACGTGCGGCGCACGGGGGCGGGCGGCTACGAGCTGGCCGTCCCCGCCGAGGAGGGCCTCACCCCGTCCGGCTGGTACATGTTGGTCGTGCTCGACGACGAGGGTGTGCCGTCCCCGGCCCGCTGGGTGCACGTCGGATGACGGCCCGACCGGTCCGCCGGCGGTCGGTCCGCACCGCGGTGCTGGCCGCCGCCGCCGGCGCCCTGGTGGCCTGCGGCGGCGGTGGGGGGACCGCGCCGGACGCCGGGACGACGTCCAGCCGGCTCGCGGGGGAGGAGCTGTGGCTCAACCCCGAGGGCCACGCCCCCGTCGCGGTCGAGCAGGCGCTCGCCGAGGGTCGCGCCGACGACGCGGAGACCCTCGCCGCGCTGGCCGAGCAGCCGACGGCCACCTGGATCGCCACCCCGGACAACCCCTACCCGGCGGTGCTGGAGGTCTCCGAGGCCGCGGCCGCCGCGGGGGAGCTGCCGGTGCTCGTGGCCTACAACGTGCCCGGCCGCGACTGCGGCCTCTACTCGGCCGGCGGCGCCGCCGACGTGGACGCCTACCTGGCGTGGGTGGGCGCCTTCGCCGCCGCGCTGGGGGACCGGCCGGCGGTCGTCGTCCTGGAGCCGGACGCCGTCCCGCAGGCCGTCGTCGGCTGCGAGGGGCTCGACCCCGCCGCGCGCTACGGGCTGCTGGCGCAGGCCGTGGACATCCTCGACCGGCAGCCGGGCACGCGGGTCTACCTGGACGCGGGCAACGCCAGCTGGGTGACCGACCTGCCGGTGCTCGCCGACGCCCTGCGGCGCAGCGGCATCGACCGGACCGACGGGTTCTCCGTCAACGTCAGCAACTACGAGACCACCGAGGTCAGTGCCGAGTACGGGCTGGCGCTGTCCGAGGAGCTGGCGCCCGGCGCGCCGGAGGGGACGCCACCCGCGCACTTCGTCATCGACACCAGCCGCAACGGCGCCGGCCCGCCGGAGGACGCCGCCGGCTCCGAGGGCCGCTGGTGCAACCCGCCGGGACGGGAGCTCGGTCAGCCGCCGACGACCTCGCCGGTCCTGCCGCGGGTCGACGCGCTGCTGTGGGTCAAGCAGCCCGGCGACTCCGACGGCACCTGCGCCGGGGGGCCGCCGGCCGGCCAGTGGTGGCCGGAGATGGCCGAGGACCTGGTGCCGGCCGCCGGCTGACCCCTGCTCACCCGGCCGCAGCCCCCCGGCAGGCCCGCAGGTACTCCTCCCAGTCCCAGCCGGCCAGGAAGACCCGGGCCGCGGCGGTGCCCGCGGCGACCAGCCGGGCGCGCTCGGCCTCCCCGACGTCGAACTCGGTGAGGCCGGTGCCGGTGGTGTCGACGGAGAACGCCCGCCGGCGCACGCAGGGCCGGGCCAGGTAGTCGCGGTCGCGGGCGCTGACCGTCGTCGCGACCAGCGAGTCCAGCAGCCGCAGCGGGCCCGGCAGCCGCCGCAGGGCGGGCAGCACCGACACGTCCTCGTCGGACAGGGCGTCCCCGACGCCGACACCGAACGTGGGCCACCGGGGTGCGGCGGCGTCGGTGCGGTCGAAGGTCTCCACCGGGAAGTTGGACAGCACCCCGCCGTCCACCAGGGTGGAGCGGCGCCCGGTGCGGGGGTCGCGCAGCACCCGCGGGGAGAAGAAGTACGGGATGGCCAGGGAGGCGCGGACGGCGTCGGCGACCGGCTGGGCGTCGGGGTCCAGGCCGTACTCGCGGTAGTCCCACGGCAGCCGCAGCAGCCGGCCGCGGGTGACGTCGGTCGCGGTGACCACCAGCCGGTAGCGCTGCCACGGCGCGAGGGCCGGGTCGTCGCCCGGGTCGTCGCGGCGCAGGTCGCCGAAGGTGCGCACCCCCAGGTCGGCCAGCTCGCGGCGGACCCACTCGGTGACCCAGCGCCCCGGGTGCAGCCCCGAGCGGGTCAGCAGCCCGACCGCGGGCGCCAGCACCGGCACCGGCGCCCACCGGTCGGGCACCCGGTCGTACTCCAGCCGCGCGGTGCGCTCGAGCACGCCGCCGGCGTCCAGCCCGGCCGCGAGGAAGGCGGCGAGCAGGGCGCCGGCCGAGGAGCCGGCCACCCGCTCGAACCGGTACCGGCCGAGCAGCTCCGCGGCGGCACCGGCCAGCGCGACGCCCTTGACCCCGCCGCCCTCGAGGACCAGGTCGGCCGGCAGCCGGTCCGCCGGCGTCACCGGCGCCCCGCCCGGGCGCCCGTCCGGCTCACCCGCCGCGCTGCCCCTCCGCGGCCACCACGCCGCGCAGCGCGGTCAGCAGCGACCCGTCGGAGGCGTCCCCGCGCTCCAGGGCGCCGCGGGCCGCCTCGGGCAGGGTGGCGGCGTCGACGTCCTCCAGCCAGGTGGTCTCGCCCCCGACCCGGCGGCCCACGCGCATGCTGCCACCCTCGGGGCGGACCAGGTACTCCTCGCCGTCGACCGTGACGGTCATCTCCTCGCTCATCCTCCGGCCCTACCCCGCAGCCGTGTCGGTGCACCCCGGCAGGATGGACACGTGGGAGAGGACGTCTGCGAGATCGTCGTCACGGGGGGTGACGCCGAGTGGTTGAGCGGGTACACACGGACACTGGTAGAGGAGAGGCTGGTGGCCTGCGGCCACCAGTTCGCCGCGATCCGGTCGGTGTACCGCTGGGAGGGTGCCGTGCACGACGAGCCCGAGGCGCGCGTGGCGCTGCACACCCGCCGGTCCCTGGTGCCGGAGGTCGTGGCACGCACCGCCGAGCTGCACCCGTACGACGTCCCCTGCGTGATCGCGCTGCCGGTCGTCGGCGGCTCCCCCGAGTACCTGCGGTGGGTGGTCCGGGAGACCAAGGAGCCGGAGGGGGGTGATGGGGCATGAGCGCCATCGACCTGGGCACCGTATCCCCGGGGACCGACGGGGGCTACCACCGGGCAGGAGGGCACGTGGGACGACCGGGCGAGCCCGAGCTGCCGCTCGACGTCCGCCGCCGGCCCGGTGCGTCCGACCGCTCCGCCGTCGTGGTCGAGGCCGTCCTCGACGCGCTGCCGTCACCGACCCTGCTGATCGACGCCGACGGCACCGTGCTGCTGTCCAACACCGCCTGGGACAAGGCCGCCGACGCCCTCGGGGACGACCGGGTGCGCGTCGGGGTGGACGGCGACTACTTCGCCATGGTCCGCCGGCTGAGCGGCGGCGCCGGCACGTCGGCCCTCATCGACCAGCTCCGGGCGCTGTCCCGCGGCGAGCAGGCCTCGGTGCAGGCCGACTACGCCGTCGAGCTGCCCGGCGGCACCCACTGGATCCACCTGCAGGCCTCCCGCGTCGACCAGGCCGGCCAGGTCGTGGTCACCCACACCGACGTCACCTCCCGCGTCGCCGCCGAGCGCGCCTCGGACTGGCGGGCCCGGCACGACACGCTCACCGAGCTGCCCAACCGCGCCCACCTGCACGAGCTCATCGACGCCGAGCTGCAGCAGCCCGAGCGCGGCCCGGTCTCGGTCCTCTTCCTCGACGTCGACGGCTTCAAGGACGTCAACGACTCCCTCGGCCACGACGCCGGCGACGCCCTGCTGCGCCAGATCGCCGCCCGGCTGACCGGCTCCACCCGCGCCGGTGACACCGTGGGGCGGCTGGGCGGCGACGAGTTCGTCGTGCTGTGCCGCGACTGCGACACCGCCGGCGCGGAGACGCTCGCCGACCGCTGCCGGGCCAGCATCGACCGCCCGTTCGACCTCGGCGGCCGGCTGGTGCGCCTGGGGGTGAGCATCGGCATCGCCACGGCGGCCGAGTCCGGGTCCGGGGTCGCCCGGCTGCGTTCGACCGACCTCGTCCGCGACGCCGACCTCGCCATGTACGCGGCCAAGGCGGCCGGCCGCAACCGGGTGCGGCTGTTCACCGCCGACCTGCGCGCCGCCGCGCAGCACAAGGCCACGGTCGCCACCGAGCTGCGCGCGGCTGTCGCCGACGGGCAGCTGGTGCTGCACTACCACCCGGTGCTGCACCTGCCCTCGGGCCGGTGGACCGGCGTGGAGGCACTGGTCCGCTGGCAGCACCCGCGCCGCGGCCTGCTCGCGCCGGGGGAGTTCCTGCCCACCGCCGCCCAGCACGACCTCATGACGCCGATCGCCCGCTGGGTGCTGCGCGCGGCCACCCGGCAGGCCGCGGCCTGGGCGGCGGCCGGGCTGCGCCTGGTGACCTCGGTCAACATCAGCGCCCGCGACGTCGCCGCGGGCACCCTGGTCGCCGACGTGCACGAGGCGCTGACCGAGTCAGGGCTGCCGCCGGAGCTGCTGGTCGTCGAGCTCGCCGAGCGCTCGGTGGCCGAGGACGTCGAACGCACCGCCGCGCAGTTCGCCGAGCTCCGGCGCACCGGCGTGGAGGTGTCCATCGACGACTTCGGCAGCGGCTTCTCCTCGCTGGGCCAGCTGGTCGCCATGCCCGCGGGCCTGCTCAAGATCGACCGCAGCCTGATCGCCTACCCCGAGGGGCGGCGCAGCCAGGCGGCCGCGGCGATCGCCGCCGTGGTGGCCCTGGCCCAGGCGTGCGGCGTGCGCACCCTGGCCGAGGGCGTGGAGACCCCTGAGCAGCTGGCGATGGCCGCCGAGCTCGGCTGCACCTTCGCGCAGGGCTTCCACCTCGCCCGCCCGATGCCGGCCGGGGAGCTGGCCGGCTGGCTGGCCGAGCGGGCGCCGTCCGCCGTCCGCTAGCCCGGCTCGCCGCGCGCCTTGCGGCGGGCCACCACCACCAGGTCGACGGCCGCCACCGCGGCCAGCGCCAGCAGCACGACACCCGGCCAGGCCGGCAGGTCGGAGGCCAGCCACAGCAGGCCCGCGCCCAGGCAGAAGACCAGCCCGAACGAGGCCAGCCACAGGCGCAGGGTCAACGCCGACCGGGCCGGCGCGGCACCGCCGATGCCGGCCGTGGGGTCGTGGTGGTCGGGCAGGCCCTGGGAGTAGTCCACCGGGCCACGGTCTGCGCGGGGACGGCGTCGGCGTGGTTCGCTCACCCGCTCCTGCCTACCCCCGGCCGGACGGCACTACCCTGGCCAGACGTGGCCGCTGACTTCTCCGTCGTGCTCGACGAGCTGAACACCACCCTGGCCTCCATCGAGGCGGTGCTGGACGTGGACCGGCTGCGCCGGGAGGTCGCCGAGCTCGAGCAGCAGGCCGCCGCGCCCGACCTGTGGAACGACGTCGAGGCCGCGCAGGCGCTCACCTCCAAGCTGTCCTACCTGCAGGGCGACCTGCGGCGGGTGGAGGAGCTGCGCAGCCGCCTGGACGACGTCGGGCTGCTGCACGAGATGGCCGCCGAGGAGGGCGACGAGGCCACCACGGCCGAGGCGGAGCGGGAGCTCTGGGCGCTGCGCAAGGTCATCGACGAGCTCGAGGTGCGCACCCTGCTCTCCGGCGACTACGACTCCCGCGAGGCGCTGGTGACCATCCGGTCGGAGGCCGGCGGCGTCGACGCCGCCGACTTCGCCGAGATGCTCATGCGGATGTACCTGCGCTGGGCCGAGCGGCACAAGTACCCCGTCGAGCTCTACGACGTCAGCTACGCCGAGGAGGCCGGCATCAAGTCGGCGACCTTCGCGGTCAAGCACCCCTACGCCTACGGCACGCTGTCGGTCGAGCAGGGCACCCACCGGCTGGTGCGCATCTCGCCGTTCGACAACCAGGGCCGCCGGCAGACCTCCTTCGCCGGCGTCGAGGTGCTGCCGGTGGTCGAGCAGACCGACCACGTCGACATCCCGGAGAACGAGATCCGGATCGACGTCTTCCGGTCCTCGGGGCCCGGCGGGCAGAGCGTGAACACCACCGACTCCGCCGTCCGGATCACCCACCTGCCCACGGGCATCGTGGTGTCCTGCCAGAACGAGAAGAGCCAGATCCAGAACCGGGCGGCCGCGATGCGGGTGCTGCAGGCCCGGCTGCTGGCCCGGCGGCAGGAGGAGCAGCGCGCGGAGATGGACGCGCTGAAGGGCGAGGGCGGCAGCAGCTGGGGCAACCAGATGCGCTCCTACGTGCTGCACCCCTACCAGATGGTCAAGGACCTGCGCACCGAGCAGGAGACCGGCAACACCAGTGCCGTCCTCGACGGCGACATCGACGGCTTCATCGAGGCCGGCATCCGCTGGCGGCGTCAGCAGGAGGCCGCCTAGGCACCGGCCGGCGGCCCTGACCAGGCGTCCCGTTCGTCACACCCGTCGCACGCCGGGACGGCGGATGCGTCACGCTGGGCCACGGGCGTCCTGGGCCTGCGGCGGCGCCGTCACGCTCCGTCGCGGCCGGACGGCGGACGACCGCGCGTGACACTCCAGTCTCCCGGGTTCGAGAGGTACCGTGGCCCCCCGTGATCGAACTGCAACACGTCACCAAGCTGTACCCGGCCAGCTCCCGGCCGGCCCTCGACGACGTGTCCACGGAGATCGACAAGGGTGAGTTCGTCTTCCTCATCGGCTCCTCGGGCTCGGGCAAGTCGACCCTCCTGCGGCTGCTGCTGAAGGAGGACGACCCCACGCGGGGCACAGTCGTCGTCAACGGCAAGACGCTGAACACGATGAGCAAGTGGCAGGTGCCCAAGCTGCGCCGCACCATCGGCTGCGTCTTCCAGGACTTCCGGCTGCTGCGCAACCGCACCGTCGCGCAGAACGTCGCCTTCGCCCTCGAGGTCATCAACAAGCCGCAGCGGACGATCAAGCGCGTCGTCCCCGAGGTGCTGGAGATGGTCGGCCTGGAGGGCAAGGGCAACCGGCTGCCCGGCGAGCTGTCCGGCGGCGAGCAGCAGCGCGTGGCCATCGCCCGCGCCTTCGTCAACCGCCCGCTCGTGCTGCTCGCCGACGAGCCCACCGGCAACCTCGACCCGGAGACCAGCGAGGGCATCATGCTGCTGCTGGAGCGGATCAACCGCACCGGCACCACCGTGGTGATGGCGACGCACGACTACCACATCGTCGACTCGATGCGCCGCCGCGTGATCGAGCTCAACGGGGGCGCGCTGACCCGCGACCAGTCGCGCGGCGTCTACGGCGTGGGCCGATGACGCGGCCGCGCCGCGGCGGCCGCTGACCCGGCGTCCCGCCCCTCCTGCCTGACCTCACGACAGGGAACCCATGCGCGTCAACTTCGTGCTCTCCGAGGTGGCCACCGGGCTGCGTCGCAACCTGACCATGACGGTCGCGATGGTCCTCACCACCGCCATCTCGCTCGGCCTCATGGGCACCGGCCTGCTGATCGCCGGGATGATCTCCGACATGAAGGAGATCTACTACGACAAGGTGCAGGTCTCCGTCTTCCTCGCCGACGACGTCACCGACCAGCAGCGGTCGGCCATCGAGCAGGAGCTGGCCGGCTCGCCGGAGGTGGCCGGCTACATCTACGAGTCCAAGGACGAGGCCTACGCCCGCTTCCAGCAGCAGTTCAGCCAGCAGCCGGAGCTGGTGCAGAACACCCCGGCCGACGCGCTGCCGGAGAGCTTCCGCGTCGAGCTGGTCAACCCCGAGCGCTACGAGGTCATCGCCGCGGCCTTCCCGAACGGGCAGGACGGCGTGGACCAGGTGCGCGACGAGGGCGACTTCCTCGACCGGCTGTTCAGCCTGCTCAACGGCGCCCGCAACGCCACGATCGCCGTCGCCGTCGTCCAGGCGCTCGCCGCCCTGCTGCTGATCTCCAACACCATCCAGCTGGCCGCCTTCAACCGGCGCAACGAGACCAGCATCATGCGGCTGGTCGGCGCCTCGCGCTGGTACACCCAGCTGCCGTTCATCCTCGAGGCGGCGCTGGCCGGGCTGATCGGCGCGCTGCTGGCCATCGGCGGGCTGGTGGTCACCAAGCTGCTGTTCGTGGACAAGACGCTGGCCGGGCCGATCCGCGCCGGCATCATCCCGCCGGTCGACTGGGGGGCGATCGCCTTCATCAGCCCGGTCATCGCCGCCGCCGGCGTCGGCCTGGCCGGCATCGCCGCCTACGTCACCCTGCGGCTGTACGTAAGGTTGTGAGCACAGAGCTGAGGTGAGCCGCCCTGCGAGGCGGTCGGAGGAGTGGGGGCCGGAGGCCTCCGCGACGAGGACCGGGACGGGCTCAGCGCAACCGGGGACGGCACCTGATCGCGGTGTCGTCCGGTAGGACGACGGAGGAGCTGTGCCGCGGGAGCAGGGGCGCAAGTTCATCGCCCAGAACAAGAAGGCGCGGCACGACTACTCGATCCTCGACACCTACGAGGTGGGCCTGGTCCTCACCGGCACCGAGGTGAAGAGCCTGCGGGCCGGCCGCGCCTCCCTCGTCGACGGGTTCGCCACGGTGGACGACGGCGAGATCTGGCTGCAGCACGTGCACATCCCGGAGTACACCGAGGGCACGTGGACCAACCACGCGCCCCGGCGCAAGCGCAAGGTGCTCATGCACCGCGCCGAGATCGACAAGCTCATCGGCAAGACCAAGGAGGGCGGCCTGACCCTCGTGCCGCTCGACCTGTACTTCAAGGACGGCAAGGTCAAGGCCACCCTGGCGCTGGCCAAGGGCAAGAAGTCCTACGACAAGCGGCACGACCTCGCCGAGCGTGACGCGCGGCGGGAGATCCAGAAGGTGTTCGGGCGGTACGTGAAGGGACGGCGGTAGTGCGGGGCGTGGCCCACGACCGGTTCGGGGGCCCGGAGGTCCTGACCCTGCGCGAGGACCTACCCGACCCGCCGGTCGGCCCGGACACCGTGCTGGTGCGGGTGCACGCCGCCGGGGTCAACCCGGTGGACGTGGCGATCCGCGAGGGCGCGCTCGCCGGCGCCTATCCGCACCACTTCCCCATCGTGCCCGGCTGGGACGTCGCCGGGGTCGTCGAGGCGGCCGGCCCCGCGGTCACCGCCTTCGCCGCCGGCGACGAGGTGCTCGGCTACGTGCGCCGGGACGACGTCCAGTGGGGGACGACGGCCGAGCTCGTGCCGGCGCCGCAGCGGTGCCTGGCGCACAAGCCGGCGTCGCTGTCCTTCGCCGAGGCGGCCGGGCTGCCGCTGGCCGGGCTGACCGCCTACCAGGCGCTGACCGAGGCCCTGGACGTCGGCGAGGGCGACCGGGTGCTGGTGCACCGCGCCGCGGGCGGGGTCGGCTTCTGCGCCGTGCAGATCGCCGTCGCGCTCGGCGCGCACGTCATCGGCACCGCCAGCCCGCGCAACCACGGCTTCCTGCGCGACGCCGGCGTGGCCGAGGTGTTCGACTACTCCGCCGGGCCGCTCAGCGGGCAGCTGTCCGAGCCGGTGGACGCCGTCCTCGACCTGGTCGGCGGGGACACGCTGGCCGACGCCCCTGAGCAGGTCCGCGACCCGGCCCGCATCGTCTCGGTCGTCGACCCGGCGGTGAACGGGATGGGCGGGCGCTACGTGTTCGTCCGCCCCGAGCACGAGCACCTCGAGGAGCTGGGCCGGATGGCCGACGCCGGGCAGCTGCGGGTGCCGGTCGCCCGGGCGTTCCCGCTGGAGCAGGTGCGCGAGGCCCAGGAGCTCGTGGCCGGCGGCCACGTGCGCGGCAAGGTCGTCCTCACGCTGACGTGAGCGCCCTGCAGCCGCCGGCCGACGACGCCGACGTCCCCCGGTACTGGCAGGAGCTGGGCCTGCCCGGGCTGGTCGACGTGCACGTGCACTTCCTGCCCCCGCGGGTGCAGGAGAAGGTGTGGGCCTACTTCGCCGCGGGCGAGCGGAACTACGGCGCGGCCTGGCCGGTGCAGTACCCGCTGCCGGAGGAGGAGCGGCTGGCGGTGCTCGACCGGCTCGGCGTCCGGGCGTTCCCGACGCTGCCCTACCCGCACAGGCCGGGCATGGCCGCCTGGCTCAACGACTGGTCGCGGCAGTTCGCCGCCGCGCACCCGCAGGTGCTCCAGTCGGCCACCTTCTACCCCGAGCCGGGCGCGCCGGCCTACGTCGGGACCGCTCTGGACGCGGGGGTGCGGGTGTTCAAGGTGCACGTCCAGGTCGGCCGGTTCGACCCGCGCGACGCGCTGCTCGCCCCGGTGTGGGCGCGGCTGGAGGAGGCCGGCACCCCGGTGGTCATCCACTGCGGCTCCGGCCCGCTGCGCGGGGAGCACACCGGCCCGGTGCCGATGGGCGGGCTGCTGGAGCGCCACCCCCGGCTGCAGCTGGTCATCGCCCACCTCGGCATGCCGGAGTACGCGGACTTCCTCGACCTGGCCGAGCGGTACGAGCGGGTGCACCTGGACACCACCATGTTCGCCACCGACTTCGTCGAGCGGCTGATGCCCTTCGACCCCGCGCTGCGGCCCCGGCTCGGCGCGCTGCGCGACAAGGTGGTGCTCGGCAGCGACTTCCCGTCCATCCCGTACCCCTACGCCCACCAGCTGGCCGCGCTGCACCGGCTGGACCTCGGGGAGGACTGGCTGCGCGCGGTGCTGTGGCACAACGGCGCCCGGCTGTTCGCCGTGGCCGGCTGAGCCCAGGGTCCTCCGCCACTGGTCACGAGCCCCTCGCCGGGGTGCCCTCCAGGCGGACCCGCTGTCTGGCCGGGGAGGGCCGGGGATGACCGACGCACCTGCCGTGGGGGCAGCCAGGACCGGTCACGCGGTCGTGGTCGGCGCCGGCATGGCCGGCCTGCTGGCCGCCGGCGTGCTGGCGGGCCACGTCGACCGTGTGACGGTCGTCGAGCGCGACCGGCTGCCGGACGGCGCGCAGCCCCGGCGGGGGGTGCCGCAGGGGTGGCAGGTGCACGCCCTGCTCGCCCGGGGACTGGTCGGCCTGGAGCGGCTCTTCCCCGGGTTTGGACGGGACCTGCAGGGCGCCGGCGCCGTCCCGGTCCGCCTCCCGGGGGACGTGCTCGTCCTCGGCCGGGCCGGGTGGATCGACCGGCGGGCACCCGGGTGGCTGTCGCTGTCGGCCAGCCGGCCGCTCATCGAGGCGACGGTGCGCCGGCGGCTGCTGGAGCTGCCCGGCGTGACCGTCGTGGACGGCTGCGAGGTCACCGCGCTCCGGGCCTCGGACGACGGCCGGGGTGTGCGCGGGGTGGTGGTGCGCGGGGACGACGGCCCGGTCCCCATCGAGGCCGACCTGGTCGTCGACGCCTCCGGCCGGGGGACGCGGACCCCGACCTGGCTGGCCGGACTCGGCGGTCCGGTCCCGGACCGGACGACGGTCGACGCCCGCATCACCTACGCCAGCCGCTTCTACCGGGTCCCCGACGGCTTCGCCGCCGACTGGCGGGGGTTGATCCTCTTCGGTGACCAGGTGGACAACCCGCGGACGGGCTACCTCTACCCGGTGGAGGGCGGCCGGTGGGTCGTCGGGCTCATCGGCGCCCGCGGGGTGCACGCGGCGACCGACGACGCGGGCTTCACGGCCTACGCGCGCCGGCTGCGTTCCCCCGTCCTCGCCGAGGCCATCGCGGCCGCGGAACCGCTCAGCGACGTGCACCTGCACCGCGGCACGAGCAACCAGCGGTGGCACTACGAGCGCCTGCGTCGCTGGCCCGAGCGCCTGGTCGTGCTCGGCGACGCGGCCTGCGCGTTCGACCCGGTCTACGGGCAGGGCATGAGCAGCGCCGTCGTCGCGGCCGAGCTCCTGGACGCGTCCCTGCGCGCCCGGCGGCCCCGGGGCGACCTGAGGGGTCTGGGGAGTCGCTTCCAGCGACGCCTGGCCCGCCGGCTGGCGGAGCCGTGGCTGTTCGCCGTCGGCGAGGACCTGCGGTTCCCGGGCACCACCGGCGGCACCGCAGGCCCGCTGCGGCGCACCCTGCAGTGGTACCAGGACCGCCTGGAGGTGGCCGCCACGTACGACCCGGTGGTGACCGACGTCTACGTCCGGGCGCTGGGCATGCTCGAGCGGCCCACGGCCCTCCTCCGCCCGCACCTCGTCCGGGCCGCCGCGCGGAGCCGGCCGAGCCGCGGGGACGTCGTCCCCGGCCCGGTCCCGCGCGGCTGACGGTCCGGTGGCGGGACCTCGGGCGGCCGCGCACGCTGGCGCCGTGCGGCTCGCGGCGACGGTCCTGGACACCCCCGACCCGCCCGGTCTGGCGCGCTTCTACCAGCGGCTGCTCGGGTGGCCGCTGGTGGAGGACACCCCGCAGTGGGCGAGGGTGCGGCCGGACGGCGGTGGCCCGGGCCTGTCCTTCCAGCTGGCGGCCGACCACGTCCCGCCGGTGTGGCCGGCCGGTCCCGGCGACCCGCGGATGCAGCTGCACCTCGACATCGAGGTCGACGATCTCGACGCCGCCGTCGCGCTGGCCGTGGACGCCGGCGCCACGGTGGCCCGGTTCCAGCCGCAGGAGGGCGTGCGGGTCTGCCAGGACCCCGCCGGTCACCCGTTCTGCCTGTTCCTCCCGGGCTGGTGACCCCGGCCCGTGGGCAGGTGAGGGCGCGGCCGAGGTCCCCCTGACGGCGGTCTCGCCCGGCGGTGGCCCGCCCGCCCGCGGAACCCGGTCGACCGCGCCGGTCGCCGTCCCTACGCTGCCGACCCGTGCACGGACTGCCCGCGGGTCTCACCGCCCGGCCGCTGACCGAGGACGACGTCCACGCGGGCGCCGAGCTGATGGCCGCCGCCGAGCCGGCCGACGACACCGGCGAGCACGTGGACGTCGGCGACCTCACCGAGTGGTGGGTCAACGACCTGGTCGACCTGCCGCGCGACGGCCGTGCCGTGTGCGCAGACGACGGCACCCTCGTGGCGTGGGCGATGGTGTTCTCCCTCGGCGGGGCGCGCGAGGACCACCGCATCGCGCTCGACGGCCGCGTGCACCCCGGCTGGCGGGGGCGCGGCATCGGGCGGGCCCTGCTGGACTGGCAGCTGGGGCGCGCCGCCGAGCTGCACCGGCGCGACCACCCCGACCTGCCCGCGCGGATGACGGTCTCGGTGCCCCCGGGGATGGCGTCGCTGGGGTCCCTGGCGCGCCGGGCCGGGTTCGCCCCCGAGCGCTGGTACGCCGACATGGAGCGGCCGCTGACCGGGCTGCCGGAGGTCCCGGCCGTGCCCGGCGTGCAGCTGGTGCCCTACACCCGGGACCGGGACGACGAGGTGCGGCGGGCGCACAACGCGGCCTTCGCCGACCACCACGGCTCCGCCGAGCGCGACCCGACGGCCTGGGCGAGCTGGTACACCGGCCAGCGGGCCTTCCGCCCGGAGCTCTCCGTGCTCGCCCTGGCCGACGGGGCGGTGGCCGGCTACGTGCTCGCCTACGTCTACGACGCGGACACCCGCGCCACCGGCCTGCAGCAGAGCCACCTCGGGCAGCTCGGCGTGCTGCGCGGCGCCCGCGGGCGGGGGATCGCCTCGGCGGCGATCCTCGCCGCCCTGCACGCCGCCGCGGCCGCCGGTTGCGACACCGCCGGGCTGCAGGTCGACACCGAGAACCCGACCGGGGCGTTCGGTCTCTACCGGCGGCTCGGGTTCACCGGGATCCGCACCCGCGTCCAGTGGGCGTGCAGCCGCCCGCCCGCGCGGTGAGCTGGACCGGTCCGGGCGTCGTCGCGCTGCCCTCCGGCGTCCGGGTCCGCGGCCGCCGGCTGGGTGCCCCGGCCTCCCCGGCCGACCGGGCGGTGGTCCTCGGGCGCGGCCCGCTGCCGCCGTGGCCCGCGCGCCGGGTGCGCTGGCCGGACTTCTGGGTGCCGCTGGACCGCGACGACGCCCTGGCCGCGCTGACCGAGGCGCTCGGCCGGGCCCGGGCGGGGGAGCGGGTGGAGGTGGCCTGCCGCGGCGGGGTGGGCCGCACCGGCACCGCGCTGGCCGCGCTCGCGGTCCTGGACGGGGTCCCGCCCGCCGACGCCGTCCGGTGGGTGCGCGAGCGCCACGCGCCTCGCGCGGTGGAGACGCCCTGGCAGCGCCGGTGGCTGCGCACGCTGCACCGGTAGGTTGCGGCGCATGGTCAGCGCCGATCAGCCGGCACCCGACGTCGCCCGCGCGCACCGCGCCGTCGAGCCGCTGCACAACCAGGTCTACTTCTCCCCCGAGCAGGACGAGTACCTCGGCGCGGTCGGGCTGCGGCCGGGCCGGATGTGCTACTTCGCCGGGCGGGCCGCCGCGATGGGCGCGGTCGGGCCCGGCACGGTGGTCGCCACCTTCGCCAACTTCTCGCCCTCGCTGGTGGCCCGCCACGTGCCGCGGGCGTGGGCCCTCGCCACCCCCGAGCAGGTGCTGGCCGCCCGGCTCGACGGCGCCCGCGCGTCGCTGACCCGGCTGCTCGGCGGGCCGGAGGCCGCTGCCGCCCCGGAGGTGGCCGAGCTGGCCGGGCTGCTGCGCGAGGCGTGCGGCGTGCTCACCGCCGAGGGCCGCCCGCTCTACGCCGGGCACGCCGACCAGCCCTGGCCCGAGGAGCCGGTGCTGTCGCTGTGGCACGGCGCCACGCTGCTGCGCGAGCACCGCGGCGACGGGCACGTGGCCGGGCTGGTGCGGGCCGGGCTGACCGGCCTGGAGTCGCTGGTCACGCACACCCTCACCGGCCGCGGGTTCACCGCCGCGGCCGCGCGGGCCACCCGCGGCTGGAGCGAGGAGGAGTGGGACGCGGCCTGCGCCGGCCTCACCCGGCGCGGCCTGGTCGCCGACGGCGCGCTGACCGAGGAGGGCCGCCGGCTGCGCGCCGAGGTGGAGGCCGGCACCGACGCGCTGTCCGCGGCGCCGTGGGAACACCTGGGGCCCGAGCGCACCGCCCGCGCGGTGGAGCTCGGCAGGGCGCTGTCGGCCCGGCTGGTCGCCAACGGGGCCTACCCGGCCGGCTTCTTCCCCGCGCGGTGAGCGCGCCCCGGGTCCCCGAGACCGACGGCGAGGGCCCCACGGCCGAACTGCTGCGCGCCCGCCGCGGCGGGCAGCTGTCCGCGCTGGACCGGCTGCTGCTGCACAGCCCGCCGGTCGCCGAGGGGTGGAACGCACTCCTCGGCGCGCTGCGCGGCGGCACGACGCTGGCCGCGGACCTGCGCGAGCTCGTCGTCCTGCGGGTCGCCGTCCTCAACGACGCCGCGTTCGAGTGGGCCGCGCACGAGCCGATCGCCCGCCGCGCCGGGCTGGCCGGCCCGCAGCTGCAGGCGCTGCGCCGGCCCGACGCCGGCCGGGAGCCGGTGTGGACGCCGGTGCAGGCCGCCGTCCTCGCCTACACCGACGCCTCCACGCGCGCGGTCACCGTGCCGGAGGAGGTGTTCGCCGGCGTCCGCGCGCACCTGGACGACCGGCAGGTCGTCGAGCTGACCGCGCTGGTGGGCGGGTACGCGATGGTGTCCCGCTTCCTCGTCGCGCTGCAGGTGCCCCCGCCGCCCGGGGAGGTCGCCGGATAGGTCCGGGGTCCCTATGGTCTGGGTCACACCCGAGTGGGGAGGGGCGCCATGACCGCGACCGAACGAGGGCGGGGGCCCGGCCCGCGGACCGACGTGGACGCCGCGTTCCGCGGCTCGGCCACCTACCGGAGCCTGGGCGAGCAGCAGCTCAGCCCGGCGGAGGAGAGGTTCGAGAAGGGCCGCCGCACCGTCGGGCTGTTCCTGGCCCCGGCGGTGACGGTCGTCTTCGCGCTGCTGCCCCTGGACCTGCCGCGTGACCAGCACCTGCTGGCCGCGGTGCTGCTCGGCGTCATCGTGCTGTGGATCACCGAGCCGGTGCCGATCCCGATCGGTGGCCTGATCGGGGTCGGCGCGATCGCCGTCCTCGGGGTGGTGACCGGCGACGAGGTCGTCGCCCCGCTGGGGTCGACGACGGTGTTCACCTTCATCGGCGCGTTCATCCTCGCCCAGGCGATGCTCAAGCACGGCGTGGCCCGGCGGTTCGCCATGACGATCCTGTCGCTGCGTTGGGTCGGCGGCTCGACCGCTCGGCTGATCATCGCCTTCGGGCTGATCACCTGCCTGCTCTCGGCGTTCGTGTCGAACACCGCCACCGTCGCGATGCTGCTGCCCACCGCGATCGGCATCCTGTCGGTGATCGCCAAGCTGCTGCAGCAGAAGGAGATGGTGGCGCCGGACTTCGACCCGCTGCGGTTGCGGGTCGGCGTCGCGCTGATGCTCATGCTGGCCTACGGCGCGAGCGTCGGCGGGCTGCTCACCCCCGTCGGCAGCCCGCCCAACCTGATCGGCCGCGGGCTGATCGAGGAGGCCACCGGCGAACGCATCGGCTTCCTGTCCTGGATGCTCATGGCCCTGCCCATCTGCGCGCTGATGTTCGTCGCACTGGCCCTCGTCCTGCTGCTGCTCAACCGCCCGGAGATCAAGCGGATCGAGGGCGTGCACGAGTACGTCGAGCGCGAGCGCGCGGCGCTCGGGCCGATGTCCCGGGCCGAGAAGAACACGCTCATCGCCTTCGGCGTCACCGTGGCCTTCTGGGTCTTCCCCGGCGTCGTCGCGCTCACCGCCGGCACCGACTCCGACCTCTACACGGCCGTCGGCGACCGGCTCGACGAGGGCATCGTCGCCGTCCTCGGCGCGTCGCTGCTGTTCCTGCTGCCCACCGACTGGGGGAGCCGGGAGTTCACCCTCAACTGGTCGGACGCCGCGCAGATCGACTGGGGCACCATCCTGCTGTTCGGCACCGGCATCATCTTCGGCTCGCTGCTCGCCGACACCGGCCTGGCCGAGACCATCGGCAACGGCTCGGCCGACGCGCTCGGCCTGACCAGCCTCTTCCTGATCACCGTCTTCGCGGTGATCCTGGCGATCATCATCTCCGAGACGACGTCGAACACCGCCTCGGCCGCGGTCGTCGTGCCGATCATCATCCCGGTGGCGGTGGCCGCGGGGGTCAACCCGTTCGTGCCCGCGCTGGCGGCGACGTTCGCCGCGTCCTTCGGGTTCATGCTGCCGGTGTCCACGCCGCAGAACGCCATCGTGTACGGCTCCGGCGTGGTGCCGATCACCAAGATGATCCGCTCCGGCATCTCCTTCGACGTCCTCGGCGCCATCCTCATCGTGCTGCTGCTGCCGCTGCTGATCGGCCTGGTGCTCGACGTGGGCTGACCGCGCAGCGGTCGCCTCCTCGCCCCGGGACGGCGGGGCGCGGACGTGTCATCATGGACGACGGCCCGCGGACGGGCCGGCCTGCGGACGACGGGAGGTGCTGAGCGATGCGCAGCGAACCGCCCAGTACCGGCACCGGGGTCCACCCCGCCTGACGGAGGACCCCGTCCTCCCCACCCTCGCATGCTCGGGGTGGGACCCGGGACGGGGCCGAGGGCGGGCCCCGACGAGGTCCCCCGTCCCCACGCCTGCCCAGGAGACCGCCGTGGTCGACCGCCGTCGTGCGCCCCTCACCGCCCTGACCACCCTGACCCGCCGCCCCCGGCCGGCGGTCACCCTCGCCCCCGTGCCGCCGCCGGCCCCGGAGCCGGCCCCGGTGCGGCCCGCGGTGATCGTCGACAACGCCGTCTACTCCGCCGGCCGCCGGGTGGCCACGCCCGAGTCGCCGCTCGAGAGTCACGAGTGCCTCGTCGAGGACGACGAGCGGCTGGCGTGGCTGGGCCTCTACCGGCCCGAGCCGCGCGAGCTCGGCGAGCTGGCCGAGCTGTTCGACCTGCCCGAGCTGGCCGTCGAGGACGCGATCACCGCCCACCAGCGGCCCAAGTTCGAGCGCTACGGCAGCACGCTGTTCGTCGTCCTCAAGGCCGCGCGGTACCTGGACGCGGCCGAGGAGGTCGAGTTCGGCGAGCTGCACCTGTTCCTCGGCCCCAACTTCGCCATCACCGTGCGGCACAGCGAGTCCCCGGACCTCTCCCGGGTGCGCCGGCGGCTGGAGAGCGAGCCGGACCTGCTGGCCAAGGGCAGCGAGGCGGTGCTCTACGCCATCCTGGACGCCGTCGTCGACGGGTACTCGCCGGTCGTCGCGGGCCTGGCCAACGACATCGACGAGATCGAGACCCAGGTGTTCGGCGGGGACCCGCGGGTGTCGCGGCGCATCTACGAGCTGTCGCAGGAGGTGCTGGAGTTCCAGCGCGCCGCCCGGCCGCTGGGCGGCATCCTGGCGGCCATCACCGCCGGCTTCGACAAGTACGGCGTCGACGAGGAGCTGCGCAGCTACCTGCGCGACGTCGAGGACCACGTCGTGCAGGTCAACGAGCGGGTGGAGGCCTTCCGGCTGCAGCTGCGCGACATCCTCACCGTGAACGCCACGCTCGTCGCCCAGCGGCAGAACGAGGAGATCCGCGAGCTCACCGAGGCCTCGATCGGGCAGGGCGAGGAGGTCAAGAAGATCTCCGCCTGGGCGGCCATCCTGTTCGCCCCGACGCTGGTGGGCACCGTGTACGGGATGAACTTCGAGGTGATGCCCGAGCTGGGCTGGACCCTCGGCTACCCGATGGCGCTGGTGCTGATGCTGGGGGTCAGCCTCGTGCTCTACGCCGTCTTCAAGCGGCGCGACTGGATCTAGCGGGAGGACCGCGGCGCGCCCTGCAGCGGGGCCGGAACAACGCGGCCTGCCGACCCGTTACGCTCACCAGCACAACTACACAGGGGGTGAATGGTCTCGACTGCGGTCGTGTGACCAGGGGAAGCGAGCCGAGGAAGCCGACGATGAGCTCGTTAACCACGCGTCGGAAACCACACAAGCGCCGACCTCAGTCAGCGCGACGTGGCCCTCGCTGCCTGACGCAGCGTAGGTCCGTCTGTCAGCCCGGGTTCGTCATCGGCCCGGATCCTGGCATCAGCTAGATGACTCACCGTGCGCGCCGGTCGCGGGCGCGCGCGGGACACCCAACAGTGACTGGGCCCGTCATCCCGTCTCGTCCGTGAGATCGGGAGGGCCGAGCAGAGACGCAGCGGACTGCGCTCGGAGAAGCCCTGGTGATGCGTCGTAGGACGCGGGTTCGATTCCCGCCACCTCCACCCCTGCGAGAGCCCCGTGCGGACGTCGTCCGCACGGGGCTCTCGCGCGTCCGGGGTCGGACGAGACCCGTGCGTCCCGCTCCGGCCCGCGGGGTAGCCCCGCCGGAGCGCGCCCGCCAGCAGGCGCAGCGGAGGGGTGGGCGTCGTGCGTGCTGTCCGGCTGCAGGGCTCCGGGGACGACACCGTGCCGGTGGTGGTGGACGTCGCCGAGCCGGGTGCTCCGGCCGGTGACCACCTGCTGGTGCGGGTCGAGGCCTCGAGCATCAACGGCACCGACCTCGGCATGTTCGGCACGGGCCTGACCGCCGCCGTCGTCCGCCGCGTCGGCCGGCCCGGCTTCGACGTCGCGGGCGAGGTCCTCGCCTGCGGCCCGGAGGTGACCGCCTTCTCACCCGGCGACCGGGTGATGGCCCTGCTCGGGCACGCGGGCGGGGGACAGGCCGAGCGGGTGGTGTTCCGGCAGGAGCAGGCCGCCCGCGTCCCGGTCTCGTGCTCGGTGGCGGAGGCCGCCTCGCTGCCCCTGGCCGGGCTCACCGCGCTGCAGGCGCTGTACGGGCGGGCGGCGCTGCGCGCCCGCCGATCCCCCCGGGTGCTGGTGATCGGCGCCTCGGGCGGCATCGGTGCCGCCGCCGTGCAGCTGGCCCGCCTGGCCGGCGCGCACGTCACCGGCGTGGCCAGCGGCCCGAAGCTGGCGTTCGTCGCCGGGCTCGGCGCCGACGACCTCGTCGACCGGCACGAGGAGGACGTCACCGCCCTGGGACGCCGCTTCGACGTCGTCCTCGACACCCCGGGGCGGCTGCCGGCCGCCGCCGCCCGCCCGCTGCTGGCGGACGACGGAGTGTTCGTCACCACCCGCGGCCTGGGCCCGGACAGCGCCCGCGAGCTGGTCCCCGGCCGGCTGCGGCGCGGGCCCGGCTTCGCCGCGGTGCGCACCACCCCCCGGTCGGCCGACCTCGCCCACCTGGCCGCCCTGGTCGACGGCGGGCTGCTGCGGCCGGTGGTGGACCGCGTGTTCGCCCTCGACCGGATCGAGGAGGCCTACCGGCACGCCCGCGGACCGGTCACCGGCAAGGTCGTCGTCGCGACGGCGGCCGCACCGGCCGGCCGGACGGCGGCGGCCCGTGCCGGTGTGTCGTCCACCCCCTCCGGGTGACGTCCGTGTGTCACGGCTGGATCCCCCGCCCATCGGTGCCGACCGTCCAGGTACCCGATGGAAGGAGCCCGTCATGCGGAACACGGCGTGCAGGGCCGTGGCACAGGCCTCGCTGGTCGCGACGACGGCCTCGCTGGACGACGAGCAGCCCTGGCCGCTGCTGCTGGTGGCCGGCTGGCTGACCACCGCGGCCGACCTGGTTCAGCAGGCCGACGCGATGGAGGCCGCCCTCGTCTAGCGGGGCCGGCTGCCCTGCTCGGCGGGAGCGGCAGAGCGGCCGCCCGGCCGGTTGGAGCGGACGACGACGAGCACGTCCTCGGCCTCCAGCGTGCCGATGAGCGGGTCGTCGAAGCGCAGCGTGCGGCCGCCGCGGGTCACCGACAGGACGACGTCGCGCAGCTGCCGCGGGCTCAGGCCGACCTCGCCCGCGGTGACCCGCCGCTGGTGCAGGTCGAGGCCCTGCCCGCCGGTGACCAGGTCCTCGACGGTGGCCACGACCCGGGGCGCGTCGGTGGACAGGCCCAGCAGCCGGCCGGCCGTGGCCGACGTGGTGATCACGGTGTCGGCGCCGGACTGGCGCAGCAGCTGCGCGTTCTCCTCCTCGCGCACCGACGTCGTGATCGGCACGCCGGGGTTGAGCTGGCGGACGGTCAGCGTGATGAGCACCGACGCGTCGTCCCGGTTGGCCGCCACGATGACCGCCCGGGCCCGCTCGATCGACGCCCGGCGCAGCACGTCGGTGCGGCTCGCGTCGCCGACGATGCCGGTGAGCCCGATCGAGTTGGCCTCCTCGACCGCCCGCGGGTCGGGGTCGACCACGACGATCTGGTCCAGCGGCGTCCCGCTGGCCTGCAGCGAGCGGATGGCGCTGCGGCCCTTGGTGCCGTAGCCGCACACGATGACGTGCTGGCGCACGGTGGACCTCCAGCGTCGGATGCGGAACTCCTCGCGGGTGCGCGTGGTCAGCGCCTCGAGGGTGGTCCCGATGAGGACGATCAGGAACATCACGCGCAGCGGCGTGATGATCAGGATGTTGACCAGCCGCGAGCCGGGCGTGATCGGCGTGATGTCGCCGTAGCCGGTCGTGGAGAGGCTGACCGTGGCGTAGTAGAAGGCGTCCAGCAGGGTGATGCCGACCTCGTCGCCGTCCCGGTAGGCGTCCCGGTCCAGCCAGACGATGAGGACCGTGGCCAGCAGCACGGCCGCGGCGATGACCACCCGGCGCCACACCTGGCGGAACGGGGAGAGCTCGACGTGCGCCAGGCGCACCCCGGTGTGCTCGGTCACCGCGTCCCTGTTGCCGTCCACCGTCGGGACGATAGTGAGACCCTCCCGGACCCGCGTGGCGCCGCACCCCTCTCGGGTGAGGGCCCCGGCCGGCAGCCCCCGGGGAGGTCACGCGACGCGCCTGCGGCGTGACGCAGCGCGTCGGCGGGCGGTCGGGGCCGGTCACTTCACCTCCTGTTCGCCTGCGGGTCTCGACACCGCCCCCCGCGTCGGAGTGGATCGGCCGGGGCCGACGGCGACGGACGCCGCCCGAGCCCCGGGAGATCCCATGCGACGAGCCCACCGCCGTCCCGCCGTCCTCACCGCCGCCGTGCTCGCGGTGCCGGTGCTGCTCGCCGGTCCCGCCGTGGCCACCGGCCCGGAGGACCGCGCCGGTCGCGACCACGGGCACGACCGGGGCGACGAGGCCGCCGCCGAGCTGCTGGTCATCGGCCACCGCGGCGCGTCGGGCTACCGGCCCGAGCACACGCTGGCGTCCTACGAGCTGGCCGCCCGCATGGGCGCGGACTACATCGAGCCCGACGTGGTGAGCACGTCGGACGGCGTGCTGGTCGCCCGGCACGAGAACGAGATCTCCGGGACGACCGACGTCGCCGACCGGCCCGAGTTCGCCGACCGGCAGACCACCAAGGTCATCGACGGCGTGGAGCTGACCGGCTGGTTCACCGAGGACTTCACCTTCGAGGAGCTGCGCACGCTGCGCGCGGTGGAGCGGCTGCCCGAGCTGCGCGAGGAGAACACCCTCTACGACGGGCTCTACCAGGTGCCCACCCTCGACGAGGTGTTCGCGCTGCGCGCGGAGCTGTCGGAGGAGCTGGGCCGCGAGATCGGCGTCTACCCCGAGACCAAGCACCCGACCTACTTCGACTCCATCGGGCTGTCGCTGGAGGAGCCGCTGGTCGAGGACCTGACCGAGGCCGGGCTGACCGGCGAGGACGCGCCGGTGTTCGTCCAGTCCTTCGAGACGGCGAACCTGCAGGAGCTGGACGGCGTCGTCGACGTGCCGCTGGTGCAGCTGCTGTCGGCGAGCGGCGCCCCGGCCGACCTGGTGGCCGCCGGCGACGAGCGCACCTACGCCGACCTGTCCACCGCCGAGGGGCTGGCGGGGATCGGGGAGTACGCCGACGGCGTCGGGCCGGAGAAGAGCCAGGTCATCCCGCGGGAGGACGACGGCACGCTGGGCGAGCCGACGTCCTTCGTCGACGACGCGCACGCCGCCGACCTGCTGGTGCACCCGTACACCTTCCGCAACGAGAACGAGTTCCTGCCCACCGACCTGCGCGACGCGGGCGAGGAGCCGGGCGACTACGGCCAGGCGCTCGAGGAGCACCTGGCGTTCTGGGCGACCGGCATCGACGGCATGTTCACCGACAACCCCGACACCGGCCTGGTCTCCCGGGAGCTGTTCGAGGACGAGGAGGACTGACCCCCTCTCCGGCGGGTGATCACGGCGCCGTGACCGGTTCCCGCCCCCGCGGGGCGGTCACGGCGCCATGATCGCGGGGGAGGACCCGCAGGCGGGGACGCCCCGGCCGGGATGGGGATGGCCGGCCGGGGCGTTCACCGGGGCGTGAAGGTGGAGATCTGGTCCGACGTCGTCTGTCCCTGGTGCCACATCGGCAAGCGCCGGTTCGAGGCCGCCCTGGCGCGGTTCCCGCACCGCGACGCCGTCGACGTGCGGTGGCGGGCCTTCGAGCTCGACCCCGGCGCGCGCTCCGCGCCCGCGGGCGAGCCGGTGCGGCCCACGGACTACGCCGAGCGGCTGGCCCGCAAGTACGGGACCTCGGTGCCCGGCGCGCAGCAGATGATCGACACGATGACGCAGCAGGCCGCGGCCGAGGGCCTGGACTTCCGGTTCGACCGGGCGGTGCGGGCCAACACGTTCGACGCCCACCAGGTGATCCACCTGGCCGGCGAGCGCGGGCTGCAGGACGCGGTGGAGGAGCGGCTGCTGACCGCGTACTTCAGCGAGGGCGAGGCCGTCGGCGACCGGGAGGTGCTCGTCCGGCTGGCCGCGGAGGCCGGGCTGGACGCCGACGAGGTGCGCGCGGCCCTGGCCGACCAGCGGCACGCCGGGGCGGTGCGGGCCGACGAGGCCGAGGCGTCGGCGCTGGGCATCAGCGGGGTGCCGTTCTTCGTGGTCGACCGGCGGTACGGCGTCAACGGCGCCCAGCCCGCCGAGGCGCTGCTGCAGGTGCTCGAGCGCGCCTGGGCGGACCGGGCGCCGCTCATCCCGGTGGCCGGCGGTGGGGACGGCGCCGCCTGCGGCCCGGACGGCTGCACCGTGTGACGGGGGGCCCTCAGCGGGGGCCGAGGTGGCGCAGCAGGGTCTCGCCGAGGTCGCGCATCGCCTCGACCTGCCGAGGGGTGAGCTGGTCGAACAGGTGCCGCCGCACGCTCTCCACGTGCACCGGGGCGGCGGCCTCCAGCGCGGCGAACCCCTCGTCGGTGAGCACGGCGAGCTGGCCGCGGCCGTCCTCGGCGCACACCTGCCGGCGCACCCAGCCGCGCTCCTCCAGCCGCGAGACGGCGTGCGACAGCCGGCTGCGGGAGGACAGGCAGCGGTCGGCCAGCTCGCTCATCCGCATCATCCGGCCCTCGGTCTCCGACAGGGCGACGAGGATCTCGTAGTAGGCGTGCGAGATGCCGGTCCCGTGGGTGAGCTCGCGGTCGAGCCGGTCGGCCAGCAGCTGGTTGCTGTACAGCCAGGCGCGCCACGCCCGCTGCTCCTCGGCGTCGAGCCAGCGTGGCCCGCCGCCACCCGCGCCGGCGTCCCGGGCGGACTGCGACACGTCGGAGGTCATCCGGTGAGGATACGTCCGGAATGGATGAGTGCTCAACCAGTGTTGGCGACAGCACTTGGTACAACGCTCAACCACCTGGAGGACACCATGACCGCCACGACACTCGTCCCCGGCTACCTCGTCGGCACCTGGGACGTCGACGCGACGCACTCCACCGTCGGCTTCTCCGTCCGACACATGATGGTCAGCAAGGTCCGCGGGTACTTCACCCGCTTCACCGGCGAGCTGCACACCGCCGAGGACCCGGCGCAGTCCGCCGTGACCGCCACGATCGACATGGACTCGATCGACACCCGGCAGGAGCAGCGCGACGCGCACATCCGCTCCGCGGACTTCTTCGACGTCGCCACCCACCCGGTCATGACCTTCCGCTCGACCGGCGTCCGCGCCGACGGCGCCGACTGGGTCGTCACCGGTGACCTCACCGTCAAGGGCACCACCCGGCCGGTCGAGCTGGCCCTGGAGGTCAACGGCTTCGGCCCGGACGCCTACGGCGGCACCCGCGCCGGCTTCTCCGCGCGCACCGAGATCTCCCGCAAGGAGTTCGGCGTCGACATCGACCTGCCGATGGACGGCGGCGTCGTGGTCGGGGACAGGATCACCGTGGAGCTCGAGATCGAGGCCGTCCTGCGCACCGCCTGAAGCACGGCGGTCGGGGGCCGGCCGGGCGGGGGAGACTGGGGCCCATGACGAGCTCCACCCTCGCCCGCGCCGGCACCCGCACCCCCTCCGCCGTCCTGGTCGCCCTGGGCCTCGCGGCCGGCTTCGGCGTCGCGCAGGGCACCGGCGTCCGGGCGCTCGGCGGCGTGCTGTTCGCCGGTGCCGGGCTGGCCGCCGGGTGGCTGTGGCAGCGGCGCCGCGGCTGGGCGGTCGCCCTGGGTCTGGGTGCGCTGTACGTCGGCGCCTTCGTGCTGGCCCACGTGCTGGCCATCGGCGTCGGGATGGCCTCCTGGCTGGCGGTCGGCCTGGTGACCGTCGCCGCCGCCGGGGTCACCTACGTGGTGGCCGACCGCCCCTGAGGTGCCTCCCGCGCCCGAGAGGCACGGTGCGCCCGGAGGGGCCGGGCGGGGCGGCGTGGGCGTGCGCGGCTGTCGGCCGAGCTCGCCGAGCGCCTGGCCCGCCCGAGGGGGTGAGCCTGCTCACGGATCGCCGTTCGGGCGCCGGCCGGCGGCCCGCGACGGCCGGAGGGCGCCCTCCGGGCGCCTATCATGGGAAGGTCGCCGGGCCGGCGGCCGTTGACCGTGGTGTCGAGGCGCTCCGCAACACAGGCGGAGGTGCCCACCCCCGAACCCCTCTGAGGTGCCGTCCCGCATGCCCACCCGCGACGACCTGCGCAACGTGGCGATCATCGCCCACGTCGACCACGGCAAGACCACCCTGGTCGACGCCCTCCTCCGCCAGGCGGGCGCCCTCGGGCGCGCCAAGGGCGAGGGGACGGACAACGACTCCACGCAGGACCGCGTCATGGACTCGATGGACCTCGAGCGCGAGCGCGGCATCACCATCCTCGCCAAGAACACCGCGATCCACCTGGCCGACGAGAACGGCAACCCCGTCGTCGTCAACATCGTCGACACCCCCGGCCACGCGGACTTCGGCGGCGAGGTCGAGCGCGGCCTGTCCATGGTGGACGGCGTCGTGCTGCTCGTGGACGCCTCCGAGGGCCCGCTGCCGCAGACCCGCTTCGTGCTGCGCAAGGCGCTGGGCAGGGGGATGCCGGTGATCCTGGTGGTCAACAAGACCGACCGGTCCGACGCCCGCATCGGCGAGGTCGTCGACGAGACCTACGAGCTGTTCATGGAGCTGCTCGAGGACTCCGGCATGGACGTCGACAACCTCGACTTCCCGATCGTCTACAGCAACGGCAAGACCGGGCAGGCCTCGCTCACCCGGCCGGCCGACGGCACCTCCCCGGACAGCCCGGACCTCGCGCCGCTGGTGAAGACGCTGCTGGACACCATCCCGGCGCCGGTCTACGACGCCGAGGAGCCGCTGCGCGCGCAGGTCACCAACCTCGACGCCTCGCCCTACCTCGGCCGGCTGGCGCTGCTGCGCATCCACTCCGGCACCATGAAGAGCGGCCAGACGGTCGCCTGGTGCCGGACCGACGGCACCATCAGGAACGTCAAGATCACCGAGCTGCTGGTCACCGAGGGCCTCACCCGGACGCCGGCCGAGAGCGCCGGCCCCGGCGAGCTGGTCGCCATCGCCGGCATCGAGGACATCATGATCGGCGACACCCTCGCCGACCCGAACGACCCGCGCCCGCTGCCGCCGCTGACCGTCGACGAGCCGTCGATCTCGATCACCATCGGGATCAACACCTCGCCGCTGTCGGGCAAGTCGGGCAAGAAGCTGACGGCCCGCCTCATCAAGAACCGCCTCGACCAGGAGCTGGTCGGCAACGTCAGCGTGCGCATGCTGCCCACCGACCGCCCCGACACCTGGGAGATGCAGGGCCGCGGCGAGCTGGCGCTGGCGATCCTCGTCGAGCAGCTGCGCCGGGAGGAGTTCGAGCTCACCGTCGGCCGCCCGACCGTCGTCACCAAGACCATCGACGGCAAGCTGCACGAGCCCGTCGAGCGGGTCACCATCGACACCCCCGGCGAGTACGTCGGCACGCTCACCCAGGCGCTGGCCGTCCGCCGGGGGCGGCTGGAGAACCTGGTGCACCACGACACCGGCTGGGCCCGGATGGAGTACATCGTCCCGTCCCGCGGTCTGATCGGGTTCCGCACCGAGTTCCTCACCGAGACCCGCGGCACCGGCGTCCTCAACCACAACCTCGAGGGCTACGAGCCGTGGCTGGGCGACATGCGCGCCCGGCCGACCGGCTCGCTGGTCGCCGACCGGCAGGGCCTGGCGACGACGTACTCGATGTTCTCCCTGCAGGAGCGCGGCCAGCTCATGGTCCAGCCCGGCACCGAGGTGTACGAGGGCATGATCGTCGGTGAGAACTCCCGTCCGGACGACATGGACGTGAACATCACCAAGGAGAAGAAGCTCACCAACATGCGCAAGTCCACCTCCGAGGAGCTGGAGCGGCTGATCCCGCCGCGGGTGCTCAACCTGGAGCAGGCGCTGGAGTTCTGCGCCGAGGACGAGTGCGTGGAGGTCACCCCGGCCACCGTGCGCATCCGCAAGGTGGTCCTCGACCAGACCGAGCGCGGCAAGGCCAAGAACCGCAAGCCGAAGCTGTAGCCACGGCCCAGGGGCCCCGTCCGGCGTGTCGGACGGGGCCTCCGGCATGTCGCCGTCGGGGGGCACCCGCCGCGTTGACACCACCGGAGGGGTCTCCCTAGCGTCGGGCGGCGTTCCGGGGCCGCACCACGGGGGCCGGGCGCACGTCGTCCAGGGCGCGCCCGGCCGTGGCCCCGCCACCGCGCGACGACGCCGGTGGACCGCCACCGACCCCGGAGGCACCGTGCCCGGACAGCTGCCCCTCCCCTTCCGCACCGCGCGCCGCCGCACGCTGGCCGCCGTCCTCGGAGCCGGCCTGCTGGCCGCCGCCCTCGCCGCACCGGCGGGCGCAACCGGCGGCGACGGGCGGCGCGGTGGCGGCGGTGGGGGTCCGACCACGAGCGTCGAGCCGTTCGGTGCCACCCCCGACGGCACGGCGGTCGAGCGCTGGACCCTGAGCCACGGCGACACCACGATGCGGGTGCTCACCTACGGCGGCGTCATCCAGACCCTCGAGGTGCCGGACGGCGCCGGCGAGGTGGGCAACGTCGTCCTGGGCTTCGCCGACCTCGCCGGCTACCTCTCCGAGGACGACCCCTACTTCGGGTCGCTCATCGGCCGCTACGGCAACCGCATCGCCGAGGGCCGCTTCACCCTCGACGGCACGACCCACCAGCTGCCGGTCAACGACGGCCCCAACACCCTGCACGGCGGGCCCGGCGGCTTCTCCGAGCGGGTCTGGACCGCCACCGACGTCAGTGACGACGAGGCGGCCGCCCTGCAGCTGGTGCTGGTCAGCGCGGACGGCGACCAGGGCTTCCCCGGCACGCTGACCACGACGGTGACCTACCGGCTGGAGGCACCGTCGCGGCTGACCGTGCACTACCAGGCCACCACCGACGCGCCGACGGTCGTCAACCTGACCCAGCACACCTACTGGAACCTGGCCGGCGAGGGCTCCGGCGACGTCTACGACCACGAGCTGCGGCTCGACGCCAGCGGCTACACGCCGGTCGACGAGACGCTGATCCCGACCGGCGAGGTCGCCCCGGTGGACGGCACCCCGTTCGACTTCCGCGAGCCCACGCCGATCGGCGAGCGCATCCGCCAGGCCGACCAGCAGATCCTGTTCGGGCAGGGCTACGACCACAACTGGGCGCTGGACCGCGCCGACGACGGCGCCCGGGAGGGCTCCGACAGCGAGGACGCCCTCGAGCAGGCCGCGGTCCTGCACGACCCGGCCAGCGGCCGGACCCTCACCATCTCCACCACCGAGCCGGGCATCCAGTTCTACTCGGGCAACTTCCTCGACGGCACGCTCGTGGGCACCGGCGGCGGGGTCTACCGGCAGGGCGACGGGCTGGCGCTGGAGACCCAGCACTTCCCGGACTCGCCGAACCAGCCCGACTTCCCGTCGACGGAGCTGCGCCCGGGCGAGGTGTACGACAGCACCACGGTCTTCGAGATCACGTCCTGAGCCGGAGGTGCCGTGACCGGTCCATGACCAGCGGTGACGGCGAGCCGGGGGACGCCGACCCGCCCGCGACGCGCGCAGCGGGCCCGGCCCGCCCGGCTGCCTACGTTGTCCTCGGGGCCGTGTGGGCCGGCCCCGGGACCGAGGGAGAGGCACGACGCCGATGAGGACCACCCTGCAGACGCTGGCCGCCGAGGGACACCGGGGCGGGATCGACGTCAGGGTCAGCCTGCGCAGCGACGCGGGGTCCGGTGACGCGGCCTTCGACGGCGCCTGGTTCCCGCGCAGCCGCGACCTCGCCGTCGAGTTGCCCGAGCTGGTGGCCGCGCTGGACAGGCGGGGCCTGCACATCGAGCGCTTCACCTACTCCCTCGACGCCTGGTCCCCGGCGCCGCGCAAGGTCGTCGTCGGCGGGCGGGTGGTGCGCACCGGCGGCTTCCGCAGCATGGACGCCGGCGTGGTGTGCCTGACCTGGGCCGGCGGCACCCGCCGCGCCGACCTGCTCGTCGTCCCCCCGGAGACCGACGTCATCACCGGCGCGCGGGCCCTGCGGCTGTGCACCCGCCGCGGCCTGCCGCGCTCGCCGCAGATGGTGCTGGCCGCCGCCCGGTCGGTCCCGCTGCCGCAGGTGCCGGGCCTGCCCTACACCCGGGCGGTCTGACAGCGGGTCGGACACCGGTCGCCGCGTTCTTCGACCGTCGCGGCGGGCGAGATCGGCGATCTGGTCGCCATACGGCCCGCATGACGGCCAGATTGCCGATCTCGCCCGCTGGCATCGACCCGCCGACCGACTCGGCAACCGCCGTGGAACAGCGCGCGCTGCGCTGACAGTGAACCGGCGGACGGCGGGGGAGCCGACCGGCTGGGCTGAGCGCGTGCGACTGCTCGCCTACGCGACCTGGCCGCCGGGCCCGGTCGGCCCCGAGGACGGCGAGCGGACCTGGTAGACCGACGACGAGGAGTACGGGCCGGTCAAGGCGTACGCCGAGCGGGTGCTCGCCGCGGCGGTGCCCGGCCGGTTCCTCACCGCGCGGGCCGGGCTGATCGTCGGCCCGCACGACCCGCTGCACCGGCTCGGCTGTACGAGGACCCGGCTGCCCCCCACGCCTCGCAGGCTCGGCGTGGGTCCCTGCAGCCGGGCCGGCGCTGGTCGACGCGCGCGACCTCGCCGGCTGGCTGGTGGACGCGGCCGGTCGCGGTGTCACCGGGGCCGTCGACGCCACCGGCCCAGCGGGCATGAGCACCCTGGGCGGCCTGCTCGACGCCTGCCGCGAGGTGACCGGCGGCGACGCGGAGTGGGTGCCGGTGCCGGAGGCCGAGCTGCTCGCGGCCGGCGTCCAGCCGTGGCAGCACCTGCCCCCGTGGCTGCCGGCCGACGTGGCGCGGACGGCGTGGGACGTCGACACCGCCCGCGCCCGCGAGCTGGGCCTGCCCAGCCGACCGCTGCGCGAGTCGGTCGCCGACACCTGGGCGTGGCTGCGCTCCGCGCCGCGGCCCCCGGTGCCGGCGGGCCGTCCCGCCCCCGGGCTGCCGCCGGAGCTGGAGGCCACTCTGCTGGCCGGCCCGGGCGCGCCCTGATGACCAGGTGAGCTGGTCATCGGGGGTCCTGGCTCACCGCCAGCAGTGAGCCAGGGCCCGCAACGGTGAGCCCGGACGGCGCGGGGCACGGGGGCAGACTGCCCGGGTGACCCGCCGCGCCGACGACCTGCTGTCCGGGCCACGCGGCCGGAGGGTGTGCCTGGAGGTCGTGCTCGACGCCGTGGGGGGCGACTGGCGCCGGCTGGTGTGGACGAGGGGGTCGGGCGGCCGGTACGACCCCGAGCAGACCCGGCGGTCGCTGGCCGCCTCCATCGCCGCGCTGGACCTGGCGGCGGTGCGCGCCACCGCTCGGCCGGACGACTGGATGCCCGCCCTGCTGGCAGCCGTCGACGCCGCGAGGTACTGGCAGGAACCCGGCGACGAGGACCGGGCGCTGGCCGGACCGGCGATGGCCGCGGTGCTCGCTCCGCTCGCGGCGGCCGTCGCCCGGGCGCCCGCGTCCCAGTGGTGGGCCGAGCCGATGGCCGCGGACGACCAGCACGCCGTCGCCTTCCGGGACGACGACGAGGCGACACCGGGTGCCCCGCTCCTCACGGGGGCCGGCCCGGCGCTGCGGGAGTGGCGGGAGCAGGCCGCCGCCGAGGAGGACCGGGCCCGCCGGGAGCGGCCGGCGGACCCCCGGGCGGACTGGAGCGGTGAGTGGTGGTCCACGCCCGCGCTGACCGGGCGGGTCGTCACCACCCGGTCCCTGCCCGGCACCACGCCGGCGGAGCCCCGCGCTCCGGTGCGGCTGCCACTCGTCGAGGACGGGATGGGGTGGACCACGGCGCGCAGCTGGCCGGTGCACGTCCCCGGTGACGCCTGCGTGCTGGAGCTGACCGGTCCGGCGGACTGGGTGGCGCTGATCGAGCGGTACCCGCGGGAGGTCACCGCGTCCCGCCGGCACGACTGGTGGCGGGTCGCCGGGTGGGACGGCACCTGGGTCGTCCCGGACTGGGCGGCCGTCGCCGAGGACGTGGACGGCGTGCACCTCACCGTCGACGGCTACCTGTCCACCGCCGGCCGGGCACTGCCGGTCGACGTCCCCGCGCTCGCCGGCCCGGCCCGCACCCTGCTGGCCGGCTGGGACCCGGACGCGACGTGGTGGCTCACGGACGCACCGGCCGGGCTGGGCGCGGCGACCGACTGGCGACGCCGGGACGAGGCCCCGTACTCGACCTGGGTGGCCGCCGGTGCCTGACCCGTCCCCTGGCCGGTGCCCCCGGCCAGCCGGTGGACCCGGACGGCGTGGGGGTCAGTCGCGGGGGTCGGCGGGGCGGCCGGCGGCCACGGTGCGGTCGCGCCCGTCCGCAGGCTCCCCGCGCAGCCGGGCGGCCTGCGCGGCGAGGGCGTCGGCCGACTCGCGGACCCGGTCGCGCCGGTACTCGCGGAGGGAGTGGACGACGGCCGCGGCCCAGACGGCGACGAGGAGCACGTAGACCGCGGAGCGCACCGCGTCGGAGGCGTCGACCCAGTCGCTGCGGAGCAGCGTGCGGGTGTTGGTCAGGACGATGACGCCGCCGACCAGCGAGCCGAGCATCCGCGGTGGGACGTGCCGCACCAGCCACGCCGCGATGGGGGCGGCGACCAGGCCGCCGGCGAGGAGGCCCAGCACCCACAGGACGTCGATGCCCTGCGAGCCGAGGGCGAGCACGAAGCCGAGGCTGGCGGCCACGGCGACGAGGAACTCCGAGGTGTCGATCGAGCCGATGACCGTGCGTGGCTCCATCCGGCCACTGGCCAGCAGCGCCGGCGTGCCGACCGGGCCCCAGCCACCGCCACCGGTCGCGTCGACGAAACCGGCCACCATGCCCAGCGGGCCGAGGAAGCGCTTGCGGACCGGCTTGCCGAGGTGCCGGCGGTCGACACCGCGGAGGGTGAAGCGCACCAGCAGGTAGACACCCAGCGAGAGCAGGACCAGCGACATGACCGGGGCGGCGACCTCGGTCGAGAGATGGGACAGCACGGTGGCCCCGAGGAAGGCGCCGACCGCGCCGGGGATGCCGACCTTGGCGACGACCCTCCAGTCGACGTTGCCGAACTTCCAGTGCGCGAGGCCGGACGCGAGTGTCGTGCCGATCTCGGCGAGGTGGATGGTGGCCGACGCGGCAGCCGGGTTGGTGCCGATGGCGAGCAGCAAGGTGGTCGACGTCACGCCGTAGGCCATGCCGAGGCTGCCGTCCACGAGCTGCGCACCGAGGCCCACGAGGGCGAGCAGGACCAGTGTCTTCACGGGCTGGTTCTCCGGATCCGGGGAGTCCGCGGGCCCGCAGAGAGGCGTGGCGCAGCGCGGGACGTGCGAGGGGAGCGCGGGACGCGAGGGTCAGCAGCCCGGACAGCGCGCGGTGCACACGCGCAGCAGGTCGACGTGGATCCGCCCCACGAGGAGCACCGCCGTCGCCGCCACGGGAAATGTCTACCAGGTCGGTCGGGATAGGCGCCCGGTGCGTCCCGCTGACTGGGACGCCGGCCGCTCAGCCGCGCGCGGCCGCCGCGTCGTCCCCGCCGAGGGCGGCCACCAGGTCCGCCCGCGCCCGCGCCACCCGCGACCGGACGGTGCCCACCGGGCAGCCGGTGACCTCCGCGGCCTCGGCGTAGGACAGCCCGAGCAGCTGGGTGAGCGCGAAGGCCTCGCGCCGGTCGGGGGACAGCCGGGCCAGCAGGTCGGCGACCGCGGCGCCCTCGCCCACCCGGTCGGCGCGGTCGTCCGGGCGGAGGGCCTCGAGGTCGGCGTCCTCCCGGACCAGGGTGAGCCGGCGGCGCCGGCGGGAGCGGACGGCGTCGGCACAGACCCGCCGGGCGATCGACAGCAGCCAGGTGCGCAGGGAGGAGCGGCCCTCGAAGCGGTGCAGCGACCCGAAGGCGCGCAGGTAGGTCTCCTGGGTCAGGTCGTCGGCGGCCTGCCGGTCGCCGAGGGCCGCGCACAGCCGCCAGACCTCGGACTGGGTGGCGCGCACCAGCGCCGCCGCGGCGAGCGGGTCCCCGTCGACGGCGGCGGCCGCCAACCGCTCCAGCTCGTCCACGCCGTCCATCCTCCCCGGTGGCCCGCCGTCCGGGCTGTTGCGCAGCTCACGGGAACCAACCGGGGCGCGGCGACGACCACTCCCTCGTGCAGTGCACCCCGTACCGCGAGGCGGTCTCCGCCCGGCTCGACGGCGAGGCGCCCGGCCTGCCCCCCGGCGAGCTGGACGCCCACCTGGACGCCTGCCCCGGCTGCGCGGCCTGGGCCCGGCAGGCCGAGCTGGTCACCCGCCGCGCCCGGCTGGCCGCCGCCCCGGCCGTGCCCGACCTCACCGCCGCCGTGCTGACCGCGCTGCCCCGCGAGCTGCCCGGTACCGCGGCCGCCGCCCGGGCCCGGCTGGTCACGGCAGCGCTCCGCCTGGCCCTGCTGGCCGTCGGCGTGGCCCAGGCGGCGGCCGCCTGGCCCGCCCTCGTCGCGGGCACCGGGGCGATGAGCGCGCCGGTGCACATGGCCCACGAGACCGGTGCCTGGGGGCTGGCCACGGCCGCGGCGCTGCTCGCCGTCGCCGCCGCCCCGCGGCTGGCCACCGGCGCGCTGCCCTTCCTCGGCACCCTCGTGGCGACGCTCGCCGTCCTCACCGTCGCCGACCTGCGCGCCGGGCACGTGGACGCCGGCCGCGCGGCCGCGCACCTGCTGCTGCTCGCCGGCGCGGCGCTGGTCGCCGCGCTCGCCTGGCGGGGCCGCCGCCGCCGGGCGCTGCCCGCGCTCGGCCGCGAGCGGGTGCCGGCGTGAGGCGCTGGGCAGCGGCGACGCTGGCCCTGCTCGGGCTGTGGCTCGCGGCCGGGGTGGCGACCGCGCCGCCGGCCGCCGCGCACGCCGAGCTGGTGTCGACCGACCCGGCCGAGGGCGCCCGCCTGGAGCAGGCCCCGGCGCAGGTGACCCTCACCTTCACCGAAGGCGTCTCCCTGGGCGCCGGGTACGCCCGCGTCCTGGACGCGGCGGGGGAGCGGGTGGACACCGGCTCGGCCTCGGTCGAGGGCGACGCCGTGGTCGTCCCGCTGCGCGGCGACCTGGCCGACGACGGCTACCTCGTCACCTACCGGGTCGTCTCGGCCGACTCCCACCCCGTCTCGGGCGCCTTCTCCTTCGTCGTGGGTGACGGCGAGCTGGTGCCCGCCGGCGCCGCCTCGGGTGCCGGGGACACCGACCCCGTGGTGGGCGCGGCGCTCCCGGCCGCCCGGTGGCTGGGCTTCGCCGGGTTGTCACTCGCCGTCGGCGTCCCGGTGCTGCTGCTGACCGCCTGGCCGGCCGGGTGGGCCTCCTCCCGGCTGCGCCGCATGGTCACCGGCGGGCTGGCCGCCGTGGTCGCGGGCGCGGTGCTGTCCCTCCTGCTGCAGGGGCCCTACGCGGCCGGCAGCGGGCCCACCTCGATCGCCGACCCGGCCCTGCTGCAGGCGACGGCGGGCTCGGCCACCGGCGCGGCGCACCTGCTGCGCGCCGTCCTGGTCGCCGCGCTGGCCGTCGTGCTGGCCCGGGTGTGGCGGCGGGGGAGCCCGGCACGGCCGGACGTCGTCGCGGGCGGCGTCCTCGCCGCCGCGCTCGTCGGCACCTTCGCCGCGGTCGGTCACCCGGTCGCCGGCCCGCTGCCGGGCCTGGCCGTCGCCGCCGCGGCCGTGCACGTCGCGGCGATGGCCGTCTGGCTGGGGGGCCTGGCCGGGCTGCTCGGCGGCGTGCTGCGCGAGGAGGCCCCCGCCGCGGACCTCGCGCAGGCGCTGCCGCCGTTCTCCCGGCTGGCCGCCGGGTCGGTGACCGCGCTGGTGGTCACCGGGGTGGTGCAGTCCGTGCGCGAGGTCGGCTCGCCCACCGCGCTGGTGACGACCAGCTACGGCTGGCTGCTGCTGGCCAAGCTGGTGCTCGTCCTGCTGCTGCTGGCCGCCGCCGGCGTCTCCCGGGTCTGGGTGCAGCAGCACCTGGGCGTGCGGCGGTCCCGGCCCGCGCCGCGCCGGCGGGTCACCGCGCACGCGTTCTCCGCGGCCTCCGGCGCCGCGGCCGCCGACGAGCCCGGGCCGCACCCGGCGGTGACCTCGGCCGCCGGTGCCCGCGCCGGGGTGCTGGCCGCCGCGGCCGCCGCGGAGCGTCCCGCGCTGCGCCGGGCGGTGCTCGTCGAGCTCGCCGTCGGCCTCGTCGTCCTCGCCGTCTCGGCGGTGCTCGTCGGCACGCCCCCGGCGCGGGCGGACGTGGCCCGGCCGGTCGACGTCACCCTGCCCGTGCAGACCGCCGCGGGGGAGGCCGGCAGCGTGCAGATCTCGGTCGACCCGGCGGCGACCGGCCCGAACACCCTGCACGTGTACCTGCTCGACCCGCAGGGGCAGTTCACCCAGCCCGCCGACATCCGGGTGACGCTGACCGAGCCCGCCCAGGAGCTCGGCCCGATCGACGTCGCCCTGCAGCCGGCCGGGCCCGGCCACTACGTCGGCGACGGCATGGCGATCCCCGGCGCCGGCACCTGGACCCTCGCGGTGAGCGTCCGGCTCGACGAGTTCACCGCCGGCACCGCCAGCACCACCTTCCCCGTGCGCTGAGGTCCCCGGCGCCCCCGACCGACAGGAGAACCGTGCCCACCCCCCCGCCCCGACCGCTCGCCCGGCTCGGCGTCGTCGTCCTGGCCCTGCTCACCGCGCTGGCCGCCGCCGTCGCCGCAGCCGGTGCCGCCGCCGCGCACGTCACCGTCTCCTCCTCCGACGCGACCGCGGGCGGCTACGGCAAGCTCACCTTCCGGGTGCCCAACGAGAGCGACACCGCCAGCACCGTGGCACTGCGCATCTCCATCCCGGAGGAGTCCGCGCTGGCCTCGCTGCGGGCCCAGCCGGTACCCGGCTGGACGGTCACGATGACCACCGCCGACCTGGCCACGCCGTTGCAGGCCCACGGCGAGCAGGTCACCAGCCACGTCTCGGTCGTGGAGTTCCGGGCGGTGGACGGCGGGGGCATCCGGCCCGGCGAGTTCCAGGAGTTCGCGCTGTCCGGCGGCCCGTTCCCGGACGCCGACCGGCTGACCTTCCCCGCGGTGCAGACCTACAGCGACGGCACCGAGGCGGCGTGGATCGAGCCGACCGTCGCGGGCCAGGCCGAGCCGCAGCGCCCCGCCCCGCTGCTCACGCTCACCGCGGCCGCCGACGCCGGGCACGGCACGGCGGGGACGGCGACGACCGACACCGACACCGCCGCCGCGGCGGGGACCGCCCACGGCGACGCCGGCCCGGGCGCGCTGGCCCTGTTCGTGGCCGTCCTCGCGCTGCTCACCGGCCTGGCCGGCGTCGTCCTCGGCTGGCGGGCCGGCCGTCGTACCGTGTCCTCGTGAGCCCGTTCCCCCGCGGCCGGCTGGCCGCCGCCATGCTCTGTGCCTGGCTCGTGCTGGCCGGCTGCGGAGGCGGCGCGGCCGACGAGGCCCACGAGGGCCACGGTGCCGTCGCGCAGGTCGAGGGCCCCGAGGACCGCTACGCCGGGCTGGACCTGCCCGACCCCTACCAGCGGCCGTCGTTCACCCTCACCGGCCCCGGCGGGCAGCCCTACGACTTCGCCGCGGAGACCGACGGGGAGCCCACGCTGCTGTTCTTCGGCTTCACCAACTGCCCGGACATCTGCCCGACGACGATGGCCGACGTCGCCCTCGCGCTGCGCGGCGTCGACCCGGCGCTGGCCGAGCAGGTGCAGGTGGTGTTCGTCACCACCGACCCGGCGTTCGACACCCCGGACGTGCTCGCCGAGTACCTGTCCCGCTTCGACGCCGACCTGCCCACCCGCTTCGTCGGGCTGACCGGCACCCAGGAGCAGATCGACCAGGCCCAGCTGGCCGCCGGGGTGCCGCAGGCGGAGGACAACGGCCGGCTGCACTCCTCGCTGCTGCTGCTGTACGGCACCGACGACCTGGCCGACGTCGCCTTCGACGCGGGCAACACCAGCCGCGACATCGCCGAGGACCTCGCGCTGGTGACCCGGGCGTGACCCGGCGGGCCGCCCGCCCGCTCGTCGTCGTCCTCGGGGTCCTGGCCCTCGTGCTGCCGGCCGTCGTGCTGCTCGCCGCCCCGGCGCGGGCGCACGTCGGCGGCGGGGCCGCCGGCAGCGACTTCGACGCGCGGGTGCTGGCCGTGGAGCCGGCGCTGCCCGGCGTCGCGGTGCGGGTGCTCTCCTTCGGCGACGAGCTCGAGCTGCTCAACGCGACGGCGACCGACGTCGAGGTGCCCGGCTACTCCGGCGAGCCCTACCTGCGCATCGGGCCGGACGGCGTCTGGCGCAACGCCAACAGCCCGGCCACCTACGTCAACCTCGACCGCTTCGGCCGCACCGCGCTGCCCGCGCACGCCGACCCGGCTGCCGAGCCGGACTGGGTGCAGGTGTCCACCGAGCCCGGCTACGTCTGGCACGACCACCGGACGCACTGGATGAGCGAGGGGCTGCTGCCGCCCGCGGTGGCCGCCGACCCGACCCGGGCGCACCGGGTGTCGGCGTGGGCGGTGCCGGTGGTGCACGGCGGCGTGGCGGCGCAGGTGCGCGGCGAGCTCACCTGGAGCCCGCCGCCCCGGGCCCGGGCGGTGTGGCCGGTGTCCGTGCTCCTGGCGCTCGCGCCGGTCGCCGCCGCGCTGCTGGCCCGCGGGCCGCGGCCGCTGGGTGCCCTCATGGCGGTGGGCGGGGTCGCCGCGCTGTACCACGCGGCCACCACGCCGGAGCCCGCGACCACCGTCTCCTCGCACGCCGGCGCGCTGGTGTCCGCCCTGCTGCCGGGGCTGCTCGCGGCCGCCGTCGCGGCCGGTGGCCTGCTGGCCGCCCGCCGGGGTCGCGGCGGGCCGACCGCCCTGCTGGCCGTCGTGCTCGGCTGGCTGCTGCTGGTGCAGGGGCTGCCCGACGTCGACGTGCTCTGGACGGCGAACGTGCTGGCCACCGGGCCGGTGCTGCTCACCCGCGCGACGGTGGCCGTGCTGGTCGCCCTGGGCGCCGGGAGCGTCGTCGGCGGCCTGGTGGCCACCCGGCGCTCCCGGCAGCCCGCGGGCTCCCTCGCCGGTCAGGCCGGGTCGCCGGTGACCGGCTGCAGGTGACCCCGGCCGGCGAACAGCGCGTTGGCGCGCTCCAGGTCGGCCTCGAAGTCCACCTCGACGGCGGCGTGCCGGGAGATGTCCAGCGGCCGGACGTGCAGCCCGGCGGCGGCGATCGCGGTCTCGATGCCGCGCTCGAAGTAGTCCTGCTCCGCGCACGCGGCCAGGTGCTCGACCAGCACCGGCTTGTCCGCAGACGACACGTGGTTGATGCCCACGGCCTCGCCGAGGCCACCGACCACGGTCTTGGACAACTCGGCGATCCAGCCCTCGGCGTCGACGGTGTACTTGACCTCCTCGTCGGCGACGGCGGAGGTGTCGACGCAGACGAAGCTCTCGTCGGCCCGCAGCGCCGGCAGGGCGGTCTCCAGCACCGCCGGGTCGAAGACGACGTCGCCGTTGAGCCACAGCACGCCGCCCGCCGGGGTGACGCGCAGCGCCCGCAGCAGGCTCTGCGAGGTGTTGGTGACCCGGTAGTCGGGGTTGTAGGCGAACCGCACGTCGGGTACCGCCCGCATGACCCGCTCGGCCTCGAACCCGACGACCACGGTGACGTCGACGGCGGGCCCGAGCACCGAGCGCAGCGCGTCGAGCTGGCGCTGCAGGATGGTGCGCCCGTCGTGCAGCGGGGTCAGCGGCTTGGGCCAGGGCCGGCCCAGCCGGGTGCCCATCCCGGCGGCCAGGATGACCACCTGCACCGGGAGGTCGCCCAGGCGCGGGCCCGGGGCGGCGTCCGCCGGCCCGGTCAGATCAGCGGCGGTGGTGGCGCGGTCAGCGAGCACGGTCGTCCCCTCCTCGGGTGGTGGTTCCGGCGGCTGCTGCCGACGGGGTGAGCAGGTCGAGGACGCGCCCGGTGGCGTGCCCGTCCTCGAGGTGGCAGAAGGTCTCCCGGAAGCGGGCGTACCGCGCCGCGTGCGGCGCCGTCGTTGCGTCCAGGTCGGCGAGTGCGTCGACGAGCTCGGCGCTGGTGGCCAGCACCGGCCCCGGTGCGACCTCCTCCAGGTCGACGTAGAAGCCGCGCAGGTCGTTCCGGTAGTGGTCGAGGTCGTAGGCGAACAGCAGCACCGGCTTGCCCGTGACGGCGAAGTCGAACATCACCGAGGAGTAGTCGGTGACCAGCACGTCGGCGGCCAGGTACAGCCCCGCCGGGTCCGGCTCGGCGGAGACGTCGAGCACCGGGATGCCGGCGGGCAGGTCGAGCCGGTCGACCACGATGTTGTGCAGCCGGACCAGCAGGACGTGGTCGGCGCCCAGCCGCGCAGCGAAGGCGTCGAGGTCGATCCGCAGGTCGGCGCCGGAGCCGCCGGTGCCGTCGAGCACCTGGTCGTCGCGCCAGGTGGGGGCGTAGAGCACCGCCGTCGTCCCCTCGGCGAGGCCCAGCCGCGCGCGCACCCGGGCCCGGACGGCGTCGCGGTCCGGGCTGCTCAGGACGTCGTTGCGCGGGTAGCCGGTCTCGTGCACCGGCCCCCGGAAGCCGAAGGCGCCGCGCAGCCGCTCGGTGCTCCAGGCGTTGGGGGACAGCAGGTGGTCCCACCGGGCGACGTCACGGTCGGCGGCGTCCAGCCAGCCCGGCCGGAACGGGGCGTCGTGGTGGATGCGCTTGAGCGGGGTGCCGTGCCAGGTCTGCAGGTAGGTGGTGCCGGGGGACTTGTCCCACGGCAGGGACAGGCAGTCGTTGGCGACGACGACGTCGGCGGCCTCCAGCGCCGCTCGGGCGTCCGGGGTGCCGTGCTGGACGGTGTGGACGCCGGCCGGGAAGGCGTCGTGGGTGGCGGGGGTGCACAGCCAGGTGTGCGTGTCGGTGCCGGCGCCCCGCGCGAGGACACCCTCGTAGAGGGCGCGGGGGTTGTCGGCGTAGAGGCCGCGGAAGCAGGACCAGACGAACCTCACCGCCGGCGGCCCTGGCGGGGGCCGCCCAGCAGGCGTCCACGTGTGGTCATGCAGCATCCGGTCCTTCTCGTGGCGAGCGGTCTGCCCCCTTCGGCGGTCCTGGCCGGGCCGGCGGTCTCTGCCGCAGGTGAACAGGAGCCCTCGACCGGGTGGTGCAGCAGCGACAACAACTACACGCACAGGGGGCCGGCCGTCGAGTCCGCAGCTCGGGACCGATACCCGATCGAGGCCCGCCCGGCCGGCGACCGGCGTCCGGCGCGGGTGTGCCCGACGTCACGCCCGGCGAGTCCCGAGCCGACACGCCGTACGCATGGTCACGGACTCATCACGGGGTGTTTGGATGCCTCCCTACCCACTCGGGCCCGGCGACGGGCGTTCTCCCCCCACGAACGGGCAGGTGCATGGCTGGTCGGCGTTCCGCGGCGCGCCCCCGGGACCTCCGGGTCCCCCGGACCCCCCGGTCCTCCCGGGCGGTCCCGGCCCCGCGCCGCGGCCCGATGCTGCTGGCGGCGCTGGTGCTCGGCGGCCTGGTGGCCGGCGTCACGGGTGTGTCCAACGCCTCGGACGCGCCGGCCGGCCCGACGTCGGTGCTCGCCGCGCAGATGGAGCTGGTCACCGCGGGCGACGACGTCGAGACGATGCCCATGGCCTCGATCACCGTCGCGGAGGCCGAGGCCCGGCTGGCGGAGGTCGCCGCCTCCCGCGCCGAGCGGGCCGCCGCCGAGGCGGCCGCGGCCGAGGCGGCCCGGGAGGCCGCGCGGCCCAAGGCGGTGCTGCCAGTGGCGGGCGCCCGCTTCACCAGCGGCTACGGCGCCCGGTGGGGCACCTTCCACCACGGGATCGACCTGGCCGCGCCGATGCGCACGCCGGAGTACGCGGCCATGGACGGCGTCGTGCTGCGGGCCGGCTCGGCCAGCGGCTTCGGACTGGCCGTCTACGTGCTCCACGAGAACGGCGACGTCACCGTCTACGGCCACATGGACTCCATCCTGGTGGAGCCCGGCCAGTACGTGGAGGCCGGCGAGACGATCGCCCTGCTCGGCAACCGCGGGCAGTCGACCGGACCGCACCTGCACTTCGAGGTGCACCAGGGCGGGATGGACGGCAAGCGCATCGACCCGGTGCCGTGGCTGGCCGCGCGCGGCGTCGACATCTGAGCCGACCCCTGCACGGGCCACCGGGCCGGGGCCTGTACAGTCGTCCCCGGTCCGGACGCACCGGAACGGGCCGCGCGGGGCTGTGGCGCAGCTGGTAGCGCACCACACTGGCAGTGTGGGGGTCAGGGGTTCGAGTCCCCTCAGCTCCACCCCGATGACCAGGCCGTTCTCCTTCGGGGGAGCGGCCTGAGTCGTCTCTGGTTGCAGTTGTGGTTGCAGTTTGCCCACCCTTACCTGGCAGCAGCAGGGCGCTCATCCGATCGGCCGCTTCGCGGGCCAGGGCCGGCATGACGTGGCTGTAGATGTCCATCGTGGTGCGCATCTGGCTGTGGCCGAGCAGCTCCATGACGACCCGCGGGTGCACGTTCTCGCTGAGCAGGAGAGTGGCGGCGGTGTGCCGGCCGTCGTGCAGGCGGACGTGGCGGACGCCGGCTTTGTGGAGCAGGCGGGTCCAGTCGTCGTAGTCGGTCTTCTTGTCGATCGGCCGGCCGTTGGGCTGGGCGAAGACCAGGTCCTCGTCGTGCCACTCGGAGCCGGCCAGCATCCGCTCGCCGAGCTGGCGGGCCCTGTGCTCGTGCAGGGCACCGACGAGCGGCAGCGGGAGAGCAAGGGTGCGCTGGCTGCGGCGGGTCTTGGGCTCCTCGTAGATCAGCCCGCCGCGGACCCGGTGGATGCTCCGCCGGACCGTCAGCGTGCCGGTGAGCAGGTCGATGTCCTTCCACTGCAGCGCGAGGGCCTCGGACTGCCGCAGACCGAGTGCGAGGGCCACCGTCCAGCGCGCGGAGTTGCGCACGTGAGCCGCGGCGCCCAGGACGGCCCGGGCCTCGCCGAGGTCGAGGGCGGTGGCGAGGTCGCTCTGCTTCTGAGCGGGTGGATCGACGAGCCCGGCCACGTTGCGGGCGACGTGGCCACGTTGCATGGCGACGGTGAGCGCTCTGGACAGGAGGCGGTGATGGCGCAGCACGGTGGCGGGGGAGTAGCCGGCATCGAGGAGCGCTGTGTAGAGCTGGTCGAGGTGCTCGGGGCGCAGCCGGTCGAGGCGGTGCCGTCCGACTCCGGGGATCAGGTGCTTGCGGACGGCGGACTCGTAGCTCTCCAGCGTCCGCTGCCGCACCCGGCGCGGGGCGATGGTGGTGAGCCAGTGCTCGAGCCACCACGCGACCGTCGGGGTGGACGTCTCGCTGACCGTCCCGGTGTCGCGCTGGCGTTCGAGCTCTCGGACCTTCGTGACCACGACGCCGCGGCTCTTGCTGCTGACGTGCCGGCGGTCGAGCTTGCCGGCGAGCGTGAACCCGACGGAGACGTAGCCGTGCCAGCGCCCGTCGGCGCCCTTGTAGATCGTCGACTCGCCGTTCGACGCGCGTGTCGCCATCGGTCACCTCTGGGTCGTGGGCTGGAGGTTCAGTCTCGTCGAGCGCTCGGCTGCGGGCGGGAGCCCTGGGGAGTCACGCCGCGTCTGGGGACTCCGGGCCGAGCTCGAAGAGTCCCCGCTGGTCCGTGCTGGCCCGGGTCCGTCGCCGCGCGCGAGGGGCTTCCAGGCCGCGGACGTAGCGCTCGAGCTCGGCCCGGGACAGCCGGCAGCTGCGGCCGATGTGCACCGGGCGCAGGTCGCCTGCCTTCATGAGGGCGTAGATCGTGGTGCGGCCGACGCGGAGCACCTCGGCGGCCTCCTCGGGCGTGAGCAGCAGCGAGTCGCTGGACACCGGCTCCCGATGTCGCTGCACGTCGCCCATGTCGCCCTCCTCGTCGGCCGACCTCGTGCGCCGGCGTTCGTCGCGGCAGCCCGCCTGGAGAAGGCGCCACCTTCGGCCGATTGGTGACACTGCACGGCGAAGTTCCTGTCTTTCTCCGGTTCTCCTGCAGTTCGGGCCTTCGATCACCGGGGGCGGCGTCCTTCGAGTCCCTCGTCCTCCCGGCTTGCTCCGGTGTGTCTCCGGTATTCCTCCGGTACGTCGAGGGGCGCGGGCGGTGTCATGCGATCGCTGGCGTTCGGGCGGTCACCGGTCGCAGCGCAAGCATCGAGGGTCCGGCTCGACGAGGCCCGCACGGTCCGGGGCTCGGCGTGCTGAGCTTGGTTGGCGGGCACGGGCACACTGGGCGCATGAGTTCCGACCGGCTGGGGTTGATCAGCACCGATCCGGCCGTGCTGAGCGGCCAGGCGGTGATCGCCGGCACCCGCGTGCCGGTCAGCGTGGTGCTCGACTGCCTTGCCGCCGGGATGAGCACCGAACAGATCGTCGAGGAGTACCCGACCCTGACCTCCGAAGGCGTGCAGGCCGCCGCCGCTTACGGGGCGCTGCTGGCCCGCGAGGAATTGGTCCCGCTGGGCCCCGAGTGAAGGTCAAGCTCGACGAGAACATCCCTCGTTCAGCCCGCCAGGTTCTCATCGCCGCCGGACACGATGTCGACACCGTCGTCGACGAGGACCTCGCAGGTGCAACTGATCCGCAGGTCGTGGCCGCTGCGGCGGCTGTCGGACGCCTGTTGATCACGTTGGATCGGGGACTGGGCGACATCCGGGCGTACCCGCCGGGTAGCCATGCCGGCATCCTGGTGCTTCGCCCGTCTGACCAGTCGGTGCAAACCGTGGCCGCTGCGCTCGCGGAGGTGGTCGCGGGTCACGACCTGACCACGCTGGCCGGCACGGTCACCGTCGCGCAACGCGGCCTGCTGCGTATCCGCCGTCTCCAATAGCGGCCGAACCGCGCTTGGTCCGGCCACACGCATCGTGTCCGGCGTCCACGGGCCTGTTGGTGTCGTCGATCGGCTGGGAATCTCGGACACGTCCTGGTCCACGGTTGCTGACACGTCCTCGGCGAGTCGCCTCCGCGGCAGCGCAATCTGAAACCGGCCACGGGCCTCCGCAGCGCCGCACGCCTCGGCCAGCGTGTTCGATCCTTGCCTGGAACCCCTTCTTCCGCTCCCCTCTCGGCTGCCCAACCGGACAAGATCACGAGCCGACACACCTCATGCACCCAGGACTGCGCAATCCGTTGTGACGAGTGGCTGACGACGGGGGTGGTGACAGAGGTGCCGTCAGCTGCCGGACGGCATGCCGCGCGGGCGTAAGCGGGGCGCGTTACCGCTCGCGCCGGGATCGGTGCGCTTCCTGGCGGGGCGTGTGCTCGGCCAGAGGGCCGGCCGTCCAGCAGGGCCGGGAGGCACGTCGCCAGCGACGGCCAGTGGCGCCGATCGGGGTACGTCGAACCGGTCGGGTCGTACCGCCCCCCTCATCTACGTCACCCCGTTGGCTTCCCGCTCAACGACTCCTGTCCCGACGTCACCGTCGACGCCTGTGCCCTACAGGAGCAGTACGGCAGCTCCGGCTCCGGGCACTCACGGGAGGTCGGGCGCGCCGCTCCAGCGGGCCCGCCGCCGGTAGGACTGCAGGACCGGGTTCAGTGCCCGGCCGAGGGCGGGCAGGTCTCGGTCGTAGACGCGGCCGTCGTCCAGTTGACCGGCGAGCTCACCGAGCAACCTCGGCCAGTCCCGGCGGGTCGGATCGAGGGGGACGCGGACTTCGACCCACCGCTCGACCACCCGTACCGCCGTACGGCCCGAGGTCGTCGCGCGGCTCTGTTCCCAGGCTCTATGCCGGCATGTGGCCGAGCACCACTTCGGGATCGGGCCCCGGCTGCGCGGAGTGATCGGTCCGCCGCACCATCCGCACGTCGTCGCGGCGGTGCGTCGTTCCGGCCCGTCCGCCGCTGGGGCGGCCCGGTCCGAACGGGGGCGGTCCACCGGGGCGTGCTGGCGTTGCTGGCGGTGTTGTTGCTCGCGCGCCCGCCGTCGGGCCCGGTACTCGGAGTGCCGCTGGTTCCCATGTCCCTGAGGGTGCAGGCGTTTCCCCGGTAACCCGTCACCACGAGTTCCCGAGCCCGAGATGCAAGACGTGTGTGGCACATGATCTTGGTTCATCTCCAGAAGCGACCAGGAGAGGATGGCCCGGTGGAGCAGCGCACGAGGATCGACGTGGAGGCCCGGGTCGAGCGGGTCTGGGAGGTGCTGCGCGAGGTCGAGCGGCGCCGACGGTGACCTCGGTGCGACGTCTGGATGACGGGCCGCTGGCCGTCAGGTCGCGGGTCTGGGTGAAGCAGCCGCGGATCTCCCGACCGAGTACGTGGTGGCCGAGCTTGAGCCGAGCCGCTCGTCCATCTGCGCGGCCGCCGGCCCAAGCGTCCGCACGACCGCTCGACACCTGCTCGAGGAACTCAACACCGGTGGCATGCGCGTGACGCTGCGGTGGAGCAGGCCGGGCCCGTGGGCGTGGTGAGGGGTCGGTGCTACCGCCGGCTCACCTATCGCTCGCTCACCACCGAGGCCGAGGGGATTAAGGCGGGGAGCGAGGGACGGGGGTGACGTCCGGCCGTGCGTGGGTCGCGGGGGCGGGTGATTACCTGCGAGGAGTCCTTCGACCTCCCGGAGGCAAGGTCTATGCACAGGTTGTGTCTGCAGCTTGACGAGTGTGCTGTAGGTGACCAGCGCATTGAGCTAGCTAGGGCTGTCGGTCCTCCGTCCGAGGTCGTCGCTCGATGGCAGCTCCAGCGATTCCAAGAGCGACCTGGAACACCGTCGCCAGCAGGAGCAGGATCCGCATGAGGCTCGCGTCTTCGGCAAAGCCCCCGAGCGCCATGAGAGCGAGGGTGATTGAGGTAAGAGCTAAGACGGATGCCGAGATGAGTCCGCCCCTCGTGGCCATACGGTCAAGCCGCCGCATCCGCTCGGTGCCTGCTCGAATTTCCAGGCGCAGCACCAAGAACTGCCCGGCGAGAACGATCGGCACGATGGTCAGGACCGCGACGTAGAAGTCCGGGTATTCCGGCGGCGGGTGCACGCTCGTCAGCGTCCCCGACGCTCGCCCCGCCCCCAGACGACAGGCCGACCGGTGGGGTCAGCGCCCATGGAGCACCGTCCCCATCAGGGCGGCCAGGTCAAGCGAGTCCGTAAAGATGGCAGTCACGGTCACTGCCGTCGCGGTGATGGCCAGCTTCACCACCGGCTGCCAGCCACCCCCCTCCGGTGACTTGCTCGGGTTCCGGTCCCGGTGTTTCATCGACCGCGTCTCCTCGTGTCTAGTCCTGATCGGTGGGAGACAAGGACGGGTCTCCTGTTGCAGCAGGAGGCCCGTTCGCGTGTGCGAGCGGACCCGTCGACCCGTCCTCACCCTCTGTCGATCGGTAAATGCGGGGGCACGTACCGCTGAGGACGTTAGGAAGAGCGGACGGACCCGTCCAACGCTGGTGTGGGCCCGCTTCTGCACAACTTATGGACAAGTTGGTGGACACAGACGTGTCGACATGTGGAGACGGCGGGGGGCCCGCCCCGCGTCATTCGCATCGGGCCGCTGAACTGCGCGGAGGCCGCGCACCGGGTGTGGACGAGAAAAATCCCGAAAAGTCCGGTGTCTTCGCCTCGGCGTGTCGCTGGGGACAGCGGATCTGGGGACAACTAACCGGCGGGACAGTGCCCCAGGGGCAAGGCCTGGCGCAGTGAGACAGGGAAGACCATGGGCGACTCTGACCGCAGATCAAGGTCGCGCCCTGCTACGTCAGGCCCGGCGTGAAGTCGCCGTCACCTTGCCGGGGCGTCATCCCTTGACGACGCTCAGGCCCGGAGCGGAGCGTCCCGGACCATGCCTGAGCCGTCCCCGGACCTCACCTCAGCACCCACGTACTTCGAGCTGGTTGAACCGTCCCTGACCGCTGCCGACGGCCGCCGCATGTGGCGGCTGACCGAGGACGTCCGGCTGAAGATCCACCCGAACGGCCGCATCGAGATCACCGACAGCACCCGGCGGAGTTCGACGTCCGGAACCGGTCCACCCGCTGGGGGACGGCGGTCCACCTGGTACCCCGGCCGGACGCGGCCTGACGACTGATGACCACCCCAGAACAGCCTGAGCGGCCGTGGTGGCGCAGCTGGCGCACCTGGTGGGGCTTCACCATCGGGCTGGGCGTGTCCTGGCTCGTCTCGCTGACGCCGGACTCGTGGTGGGGCGGCTGACCTCCGAGCCCCATCTACACCGGGCCCGCTGTCGTACTGACGGCGGGGCCCGGTGCTGTCCCGCACCCTGGCGGGCATGGCCGCCGACCCGCTGCCGGACGCGGCACTAGTCGATGCTGCCGTCCTCCCTGCGAACGGGCATCGAGGGGAGCGGGAACTCGCTGTATCGCCCATCCTCGCCGACTCGCCTCGGCAGCAGCGACCCTCCGAGCCACTTGAAGCCAGCTTGCTGACCCGCAGCCACCAGCCCTGCCGCCAGCGCCTGACTCACCGCCGCATGCATCTGCTCATTCTGGTTCGAGTAGGGCATCATCCCGGGCTCGCCAGCCTCGTCACGGCCCCAGTCCATGGTGTAAGCGGCTGCCTGGGTCGGGTCAGTGACCTCGACCTCGAAGTCGTAGACAAGGCGCAGGAACCGCCGGGGTTCGGCTCCGTGGATTTCTTCAACAGGGTCCATGGGTTGAGCTTGCACGCTCCGTCGGGCAGTCGCCGGAGGCCGACTCTGGCGTGTCCAGAGCCCGGCGGGGGCGCTATACCTGTCCTCCAGCTCGCGGAGGACCCGGCGCTCCTCGGCCGCGACGCGCATGTCCAGCCGGTCGGCATCGGTGTACCAGCGGATGGTCACGCCGGGAGGCTCCTCGGGTCGGATGTCTGGACTCAAGCTCGATGAGGCCGCATCCGTGTTTCTGAATGGCCCGCTTAGCGACGCGACGGGCGACGGACCGCCGGACATTGCTGGCTCATCATTGATGTGGGACCGCGGTCCCTCTGGGGCAGGGAGATTGGACCGGGGGCCGACCCTCACCTGCCCTGGAACACAACGCCGCTACTCTGGCGTCCTCGCCGTAGGGTCCTCCGATGGCGAGAAAGCTACTCAGGTGCATTCTGGGCACCCCTTCCCACGTGCGGCAGCACCCGGCCGGTGAGCGGCTGCAGGGACCTCGCCCTGAAGTCTGTAGCCGATGTAGCAAGCGCCGCGGCAGCCCCCTGAGCGTGCGGGTTGCACAACCCACGCTCCTACCTAGATTGTGACCGGGCAACTACGCGCCAGGCGACCCCAACGGGTGCCGCACAACTTGAGCCGCGAGGTGAGGATGAGCCGTCCCGAGAGCTACGCCGACCATGTCATGGCGACCCCTCGAAGAGATAGCTCGTATATGGCCAGTGCTACGAACAAGGGCCAGTCCAGGCTGGGGTTGCATGGTCGGGATCTTGTGATCGCCCTCTTAGTCGCGCTACTAGGCGTCGGCCTGACGTTTCTACTAGACAATTTGATAGCACGTCGACAGGCGGACTTGGACAACCGCATCGCCGAGCGGCAAGAGAAGTTGGACAGTGAGATCGCCAATAGACAAGAGGTGCTTGAGAATCTGCGCTTTGTCAGAGAAAGGGCTGGGGATCCGAACAGCTTCAAGCCATTCTCTGGCCTTAATTTGGCTGGAGCCAATCTCAGAGGGCTCAGACTTGACTGCCCCACACCTGAAGGACCCACATGCGCCGACTTCTCAGGGGCGATTCTGACAGATGTTGACTTCGAGGGTGCTAATGTATCGAACGCCACTTTCGAGGGCGCCAGGCTTCAACGTGCTCGCTTCTTCGCAGCCACCGCCATCGGGGTTGAGTTCTGGAGGGCCGACCTGCGAGAAGCGAGTTTGGATAGAACCTCATTCAGCGACGCAAGCTTCGCTAACGCCAACCTCACCGGCGCGGCCATCGTCGCAGCCTCTATGAATTCAGTTAGCTTTGAAGAGGCGAACCTGACGGGTGTGTTTCAGAGTCGCAGCTCCTTTGCTGGGGCCAACATGAGAAACGCGACGCTAGTCGGAGTGGACTTCGCTCGCCGCTCCGTGCTCAATGGCGTGGACCTGAGTGGAGCAAATCTCAACGGCGCAATTCTTACCGGCGATTACCTGCCTCCGGATCTCACCAACATCTGCTACTCGCCGGACACTCTTTGGCCCGAGGGTTTCACACCTCCAGCCCCTGTTTGTCACGACTGAGACCTACCGGGCTTTAGGGCCACCGCCCGACCTAGTTCGGTCCGTCAGCTTGCGACCAGCCGGATGCGGACCAGAGCGGCCGTGTGTGGGAAGCCGCAGCCGACCCGGCAAGTGGCCCGGACGGCGACCCCGGTCGGAGGTGAAGGACACCAACCGGTCGGCCCTCACCTCGGCGTCGCGCCGGACGGCGGTGACCACCCGCTCGGCGGGCAGCCCCACACCATGCCGACCCGGCCCTCCGAGGGGGGCAGCGGCACCCCGAAGACCGCCCGGCGGATCGGCTGGGTCGGGTCGGGCTGGAGCAGTGGCCTACCCGACCCGGTGGCCTCCATCTGAGCCAACACCAGGGCGGTGGCCGGGTTGGTGACGAAGGCGGTGATCTGCGCGCCCACGTTGGCGGCGAGCATCTGCGCCTCAGCGAAGGCATCCAGGTCGGTCGGGGCGGTCCCGGTGGCGATGTCTTGGACATTGCCCGCGCCGATGGTGAGGCTGGCCAGCCCGTCGGGCTGCTCCCGGCCGTTGGCGGTTCCGTCACCGAAGAAGGCGGCGTCGACCTTGCGAGCGATGTCGCGGGCCAGGCCCCGCCCGACCTCGGCGGTGGCCTCGGGCGAGCTGTCCTCGGCCAGCTTGCTGTGGGTGAGTTGGTCTCACTCCGGGCGGATCCGATCCGAAGCAGCGTTCGCCGCTCTTGACCAGCAGGACCTCACGACCTCGACTCCGACGACAGCCGGGCAGGGTTCGTGACCGTGCTCGTCTTCGACCCGGATCAGGTCGGATCGGTGCCGAGGCCCCTGCATTGATGGTGCCGTGACATCTCGGTGACGTCGGCACGGCATCGTTTCCTATCACGGTGAAGGGAGCAGCGATGGAGCGCGAGTACTTCGTCCGTGGACAACGCAGGACCGTGGAGGCGCTCGACGACATCGTCGCGGTGAAACTGACTCCGACCGACCGCGCCGATGCCGGTGCTGCGGTCGAAGCTCTGGGCACCGAGGCAAGGGTGGAAGACGAGGGCATGCCCTCGGACGAGGTCGATGCCTTCCGCAATGCTCAGTGGGTCTTTGTGGCGCGCTCGCCGGAAGCCGAGCGCGCGCTGGAGGATCCTTCGGCCGTCGACTACGCGGAAATGGCCGGCAAACTCGTCAAGCGGCCGAACGGACGGTTCGGCGTCGTCACGAAACGGCTTACCGTGCAGCTCCGGGAGGACATGTCTGAGGAGGACGCCGATCAGGCGCTCGCTGAGCGCGGTCTGCAGCAGCTGAAGCGGCTGCGCTTCGCTCCCAATCTGTTCGAGGTGGACACGACCGTTCACGAGGACGCGCTCTCGGCTTCGGTGGACCTGACCGGGGACCCCCGGTTCACACTGGCCGAACCGAGCCTCATCGAGCATGTGCCAGGGCGCGTGACCCCGACCGATCCCAGGTACGGGGAACAGTGGCAATGGTCCAACACGGGGCAGGACGGGGGGACACCCGGCGCGGACGTGCACGCCGAAGGTGCTTGGGACCGCACTCTCGGCGCAGGTATCCGCGTGGCGGTGATCGACAACGGCTTCAACGCGGCTCACGAGGACCTCCAGGCTGGTGTCGTCGCTGAGTCCGGGTTCTTCCAAGAGGCGGGCCCGGGCCCGGCCGTCTTCGTGCAGGGCACCGCTGGCATGCCCGGCAGCAACCACGGAACCTTCTGTGCGGGTATGGCCGGCGCCCGCCACAACAACGGCCGCGGCGGGTGTGGCGCGGCTCCTGAGTGCGGATTGATGGTCATCGCTTGCCTGAACGACCAGGTGGGGACCCAAACCACACTGGCCGAGGCGGTCGCCTACGCGGCCAATCCCGCGACCGAGATTCCCGGAGCCGATCCCGCCACGGGGGCAGACATCCTCGTGTCGAGTCTTGGGCCGAACGGCGCGGCATGGGACTTGACCGTCGCCCTCCAACTCGCCGTGGAGGGAGCTGCCGCCCAGGGCCGTAATGGGCGTGGCCTGGCCATCTTCTGGGCCGCCAGCAACGGCAACAACGTGGACATCCTCCAGGACGAGGTCGTCTCGCATCCGGACGTCATCGCCGTCGTTCGATCGACCAGGCAGGACCTGGAAGACAACGCGGCACGCGGCCCGGAGGTCGAACTCATCGCGCCGGGTGTCCAGGTCGTGAGCACGACCGGCAATGGCGGCTACGGACCCGGGACGGGGACGAGTTATGCCGCGCCGGCCGCGGCTGGGTGCGCTGCGCTCGCGCTCGCGGTGAACCCCGACCTCACCCGCGATGAGCTGCGCCAGATCATGCACGACTCTGCCGACAAGATCGGAGGCGTCGTCTACGACGGGAACGGCCACAATGACGACTACGGCTTCGGTAGGGTGAACGCCCAACGGGCCGTGGCGCTGGCCGAGAGCTCGCTGCCCGCTGCGCAGGCCAATGCGGTCGCCCTGGTGCGGCAGACGCCGGGGTGGGGCACGATCCCGGTGGCGTTCGCCACCGGCGACGGCGGCTGGACGATCACCAACGGCGCGGCGCCGAACTTCATCCCCGACTGGGCGCACCAGCCCGGGGTGCGGCTGGTGGCCGGGGACTTCAACGGCAACGGGCTGACCGACATCGCGCTGGTGCGGCAGACGCCGGGGTGGGGCACGATCCCGGTGGCGTTCGCCACCGGCGACGGCGGCTGGACGATCACCAACGGCGCGGCGCCGAACTTCATCCCCGACTGGGCGCACCAGCCCGGCGTCCGGCTCGCGCCGGGGGCCTACAAGTGACGGGCGTCGGCCGGCGGGGTCAGGGGTGCCAGCTCGCCACCGCGCTCGACGCCGGAGGGGAACCCGGTGACCGATGACATGACCGGCGACGAGTGGACGGCCGAGCCGGTGTTCCGAGTGCGGCTGGAGGCCGAGAGCCCGTCCGCCCTACGCGCCTTCCTCGACGAGGTCCAACCCGACGTGGGCTGTCGGCCCGTGGCCAGCCGATCGGCCTCCGGATTCGTCATGGACGTCTACTTGCCGGAGTCGCGGCTGGAGAGCGCGCGATCCAGCCGTGCGGCTCCGCGGGTGTCGATGACCGTCCTGGAGAACGCGACCGAGGTGGGACGCGAACGCCAGGCCGACGTCGGTGAGGGCAATCGATTCGCCGCCAGGAGCGAGGTCCCTCGAGGACTGGGCCGGAAGGAGTGAGTGACTCGTGGCCTACCTGAACGCCGTGGAGATCGAGTCCGCGCTGCAGAACCTCGCCGCCGCGTACCCCGATGCAGCAGAGCTGGTTCCGTGTCCTCACCTCACTCATGAGGGGCGGCGGACCCACGTCCTGCGGGTGGGGACGTCGGATGCCACGGACGTGGACGCCGTCCTCCTCCTCGGTGGCGTCCACGCCCGTGAGTGGGTGCCGCCGGACGCGTTGGTCTCCTTGGCCGCGGACCTGCTCGAGGCGTTCAGCCTGGGCACGGGGCTGGGCTACGGCGGCCAGAAATTCTCCTCCGCCGAGATCCAGCAGATCATGGGGACCATCAACCTCCTCATCTACCCGTGCGTGAACCCGGACGGGCGCCAGCACAGCCAAACCGTGGATGCGCTCTGGCGCAAGAACCGTCGCCCGCATCTGGGCGGAGGCAACTGCATCGGCGTGGACCTGAATCGCAATTTCGACTTCCTGTGGGACCATCTCGCCAAGTTTGCGGGGGACTCCGGGGTCAACACCTCCGCGAACCCCTGTGACCGGTTCGTCTTCCGCGGTCCACACCCCGCCTCGGAGCCGGAAACGCGCAACGTCGTCTGGGTCTTGGACAATCATCCCCGTATCCGCTGGTTGGTCGACGTGCACAGCGCCGTCCCGGTGATCTTGCACTCCTGGGGCAGCGATGAGAACCAGACGGCGCGACCGGAGCAGACCTTCCTGGCCGCCGCATTCGACAGCGTGCGAGGCCGTCGGGGCGACACCGCGTATGGGGAGTACATCACCCAGGCCGACCTGGACGTGATCACCGCTCTCTCGGCTGGGGTGAACGACGCAATTCTAATGGTGCGCGGCGATGACTACGGCTTTGAACAGGCCTACGGGCTCTACCCGACGTCCGGCGCCAGCGACGACTACGCGTTCAGTCGTCATTTCGTCGACCCCGCCAAGGGGAAGGTCTACGGCTTCACCATCGAATGCGGCCGCGTCTTCCAGCCAGACCTGACTGAGGCCGAGGGTGTCATTCGTGAGGTCAGTGCGGGACTGTTGGCGTTGGGCCTTGCCGTGGCGGCCAATGCTCCCAGCTCCCTGTCTTCAGCGGAGAAGGCCACCGACATCGCGCTGGTGCGGCAGACGCCGGGGTGGGCGACGATTCCGGTGGCGTTCGCCACCGGCGACGGCGGGTGGCGCGTGACCAATGGTGCGGCGCCGGCGTTCATCCCCGACTGGGCGCACCAGCCCGGGGTGCGGCTGGTGGCCGGGGACTTCAACGGTGACGGGCTGACCGACATCGCGCTGGTGCGGCAGACGCCGGGGTGGGCGACGATTCCGGTGGCGTTCGCCACCGGCGACGGCGGGTGGCGCGTGACCAATGGTGCGGCGCCGGCGTTCATCACCGACTGGGCGCACCAGCCCGGGGTGCGGCTGGTGGCCGGGGACTTCAACGGTGACGGGCTGACCGACATCGCGCTGGTGCGGCAGACGCCGGGGTGGGCGACGATTCCGGTGGCGTTCGCCACCGGCGACGGCGGGTGGCGCGTGACCAATGGTGCCGCGCCGGCGTTCATCACCGACTGGGCGCACCAGCCCGACGTCAGGCTCGCGCCTGGGGCCTACACGTGATCCGGCAGGCGACCCAATGCGGGTGAGACGGGCGGCGCGGCGCTCACCGGGTCGATGGCGCCTCCCGCAGGGGTGAGGTTGGCGCACCGACATCGCTGCGGCTTGGTCGCGCTGGCGAGGATGTTGCGCACGGCCAAGAACAAGTGAATGTAGGCAACAGCAAGGTGCCTATAAGCAAGGAGGGGTGAGCCATGCCTTACGACCCGCCAGGACAGGCCCTAGTTGTACCCGGCCATCAGGTTGGTGCCAGGCGGCTGATCGGAGGACGACCGCCGAGTGCACTGTGGCGGCGCTGAGTGTTGTAGTGCTCGATCCAGGGGGCAAGGGCTGCGGCGCGCTCGTCGTTGCTGGTGAAGACCTGGCGGTAGGCCCACTCGCTGACCAGGGTGCGGTTGAGGCGTTCGACCTTGCCGTTCTGCCAGGGGCAGTGCGGCTTGATGAACTTCTGCCGGGCTCCCAGCGCGGTGATGACCTCGCGCAGCGACCACCGGTAGGCCCAGGCGTTGTCGGTCATCACCCGCTCGATCCGGTCGATGCCGTGGGTGGCGAAGTAGGCCGCGGCGCGGGTCAGGAAGCCGGCGCAGGACACGCCCTTCTCGTCGGGCAAGATCTCGGAGTAGGCCAGCCGGGAGTGGTCATCGACCAGCGAGTGGACGTAGTCGTAGCCGACGGTGGTGGCCCGGTCGCGGCTGGTACTGCCGGCGGCGCGGCCGTGCGCGCGCCAGCCGCCGCCGTCGGGGATGCGGGCCAGCTTCTTGACGTCCATGTGCACCAGCTCGCCGGGCCGGGACCGCTCGTAGCGGACCGCGGTCGTCTTCGAGGACCGGATCACGTGTCCGGTCATCGGGTCCAGGGCGGCCAGCCGGGGCTGTCCGCGGCGGACCAGGACGCGGGAGACCGTGCGGGCCGGCACCCCGAGCTCGGCGCCGATCCAGGCCGGCCCGCGACGCTCACGGCGGCGTAGCTCGACGATGCGGTCCTCCACCTCCGCGGCGGTGCGCCGTGGGCTGGTGTGCGGGCGGCTGGACCGGTCGGCCAGCCCGGCCTCGCCCTCGGCCTCGTATCGGCCGATCCAGGTCCGCACGCACTTGCGGGAGATCCCCATCGCCGCGGCGATGTGCGCCTGCTGCCACCCGGCCCGGTGATGGGCGACGATCAGCTTCCGGCCGTGCACGGTCAGCCGGGCATTACCGTGGGACACGAGAACCTCCGAGCGGATGTGGGCCTTCGACAAGCCACACCCCACTCGGAGGTTCTCCTTCATTCAAGCCAGCCCGCCGTCACCAACGTCCTGGCTCGGTACACCTAGTACTGCTTCGTTAGGTCGGCGCTCTCGGTCGGTGTCCGACGGGTTGGCCGCAGACGGTGCAGCGAGCAGTGCCTTCAGATGGCGCAGGACCGCATACAGGCTCAGGCCGGCGCAGCCGCTCTTGGGTCGGTGCGCAGCCGGGTGAGGAACAGCTGGGCGGCGGTGACCAGGGTGACGTGCCGATGCCACCCGGCGAAGGTGCGGCTCTCAAAGTGGTTCAGCCCGAGGGCGGTCTTCAGTTCGCGGTAGTCGTGTTCGATCAGCCAGCGGATCTTGGCCAGCCGGACCAGCTCGGCCAGGGGAATGTCCTTCGGCAGGGACGAGAGCCAGTAGTCGGTGGGCTCGGCGGCCGCGGGTGGCCATTCGGCCAGCAACCACACCGCCGGCAGCGAGCCGTCCTCGGCCAGCCGCCCGGTCGGTCGGCGGCCGGCCGGCCGCACCCGTAAGGCAAGAAAATGCGAGCTCATCGGCCCGCGTGAACCCTCCCGCCAGGTCAGCTCGACGGCCGAGTCGCGGCCGGCGGCCAGCACGTGGGCGCGCAGGCCGACCGGTTTGGTGCGGTAGCGCGGCAGGAGGTGTCGGCCCCGCCCGGAATAGGGATTGACCTCCGGCACCGCCTCGGCCGGAAAGGCGGTCAGGTCACCGTTGACCCCCATGATGTAGGCCCAGCCGCGGGCGTCGATCCCGGCGCGGAAGTCGGCGTTGTTGCCGTACCCGGCGTCGGCGACCGCCACCGGCGGGGCCAGCCCCCAGCCGGCCAGCTCATCGAGCATGTCCAGCGCCAGCCGCCACTTGGCCCGGTGCCGCTGCTCATCAGCAATGACCGCGCGGGCCCGCCGGGACCGGATTGCCGCTGCGTCCTGCGGGGTGGCCGCCTCTCGGTCATCCCAGCTGGGCGGCAGGAACAACCGCCAGTTCAGCGGGCAGGAGGCGAAGTCGGTCACCGCGGAGATCGACACCCCGATCTGGCAGTTGCCGACCTTGCCCAGCGTGCCGGAGTACTGCCGGGCCACCCCGGCGAGGCGGTGCCGTCCTTGACGAACCCGGTGTCATCGACCACCCACGCCTCCGGCGCGATCACCGCCACCGCCCGGCCGGCCAGCCGCTCCCGCACCGGCTCCACCGCCCAGGTCGACGACGTGACGAACTGCTGCAACCCCTGCTCGTCCACGCCGAGCCGCGCGGCCATCGGCTGCATCGACTTGCGCCGCCCGTCCAGCAGCAACCCGCGCACATACGTCGCACCCTTGTCCCGCTGATCACGGCGGGCCAGCGGCGCGAACATCTCCGCCGCGAACTCCTCCAACCGCCCCCGAACGGCGGGCCAGCTCCCCCGGAGTCATGCCTCTATCGCAGCGCCCGAGCCCGGTCAGACAAGACCTAACGAAGCACTACTAGGCCGTGTTTGAGAAGTCGCTCGGCGCGCTGATCGGGCGTGTTGGTGCCGGGACGTAGGCGAGGTCTCCGGTAGAGGGATCAACGACCAAGAAGACCCTCACCACGGAGACCTCGTGGACGGCACCCTACCGGCCGGTGCCCGCCACGACCTGACCGACGAGCAGTGGCTGATCCTGGCGGCACTGCTCCCGAGCAGGCCACGGACGGGCCGACCTCGCCGCTGGACGCTGCGGCAGTTGATCAATGGCATCCGCTTCCGCACCCGCACCGGGTGCCCGTGGCGGGATGTGCCCGAGCGCTACGGCACCTGGCAGTGCGTCTACGGGCTGTTCCGGGCCTGGCAGCTGGCCGGGCGCTGGGCAGGCATCGAGACCGCGCTGCAGGCTCTGGCCGACGAGCTCGGGTTGATCGACTGGACGGTGTCGGTGGACTCCACCGTCAACCGAGCTCACCAGCACGCCGCTGGTGCCCGCCGCCGTCCCGAGGTGCAGGTCCAGCCGCCGGTCGGCGAACCGGCCGACCATGCGCTGGGCCGCTCCCGCGGCGGCCTGACGACCAAGGTGCACCTGGCCGTCGAGGCCGGCCGCAAACCGTTGGCCACGGCGCTCACCGCCGGGCAGGCCGCCGACAGTCCGCAGTTCATGGTGGTGCTGGGCCGCATCCGGGTGCCGCGACGATCCAGGCCCGGACGGCCTCGGTCCCGGCCGGATCGGGTGCTGGCCGACCGGGCCTACTCCAGCCGCGGCAACCGCGCCTACCTACGTCGACGCGGTATCCCGGCGACCATCCCGAACAAGCTCGACCAGCTGGCCCACCGCCGCGCGAAGGGCTCGGCCGGTGGCCGGCCACCGGCCTTCGACCGGGACCGCTACCGGCAGCGGCACGCCGTGGAGTGCGGCATCAACCGGCACAAGCAGAACCGCGCCTTCGCCACGCGGTACGACAAGCTCGCCGTCCGCTACGACGCCACCGTCGAGATCACCAACATCAACATCTATCTCCGCGACTTATCAAACAGGGCCTAGTCGCCCAACCCGAACGCCTCGGCCACACCGTAGTCCTCGACCCGGTCGCCTGACCGAAGCTGCAGGCCGGGCTCCGCCTGGCCCGCGCCGACGCGCCTGGAACATTCCTGTTCACGGAACTGTAATAGCTCGCGATCTTGGCGCCTCCGGTGGGGAGAGCCGCCCCGCGCAGGATCAGCATACCTTTGCTCGTTACGCCTGTGTACGGCATCGCGGCGTAGAGCGCGGCCTTGCGGGGAGACCGGCGGGGATTCATGTCCATGACGTGCGCCGCGGGGCCGTCAAGCACCGATGACATCGCCGTAGGCCCGGGCGTCACATCAGGGGCGCAACCGGCTGCGTGTTCGAGCCCGCGGCACCCCGTACATAATTTGCAAGCTCTCGATTATACGGACAGCCCTGCGCGTGGTCGTTAACACGCCCCTGGCACTACCGTGCAGTTGTTCCCAAATGCAGGTGTTTGCGCGATACATTTTGTCCACGCCCAGGCGAACCAGGTTTTGTAGGTTACACTCCTGCGCAGAGTCCCATCTTGGTATATGCGACAGCAATAGTAGCCATCAGCTTGGTCTTCACCGCTTCCCTCGGCAGCTTCAAGTGGTCCTCGCTCGCTTCCCTCCAGTTCTTCTGTCTCAAGAAAGCTCTTCAATTCATTCCATGGACGCTGCCATTCTGTTCCGAGCGAGTGAGTTGCCTCCAGCTCTTGAAAGCGCTCCGTTAGCTTCTCGAATTGCTGGAGGTGTCGCATAACCATCTGCATTTCCTCCGCACTTAAGACTGCCGTGTTATTCTCTTTGTCTATCTTCATGTCAACCTCTCATTCATGCCGTTAAGGCAAGCCTCATCGGCATCGGTGTCATCTTCGGTCGTTATGCATGCGAGCCTCACCCGGCGTGCTTCAGCAGTCATCGCAACTCCCGGTCTGCGCCGCTGATGGACGCAATAGGACTCGAAGGCAGTCCGGAGGGATTAGAATGCTCCTCCATGAGCCACTTCCAGTGCTACATCGGGCCCGCTCCCCGGACGCTACGGCACCAGGAGTCACTGAATCATCACCGCCGCATCACCAGCGCCTGTCCCACCATGGCCCCAGTTTGAGTCAAGGAATCCCGCCGGCAAGTAGCGCGCAGACAGGGCCGAGGAAACAAGCGCTGGCCCGCTGCACGGTCGAGCAGGCTACGTAGCGGCGGCGTGGGGTGCGGGCTAGGCGCGCGACCGAATCAGCTTCGCCGCTCCTTCCGGATGGCCTCTAGGCCAGCCAACCCCAGATCACCAAGTCGGTGACAGATCGGTGACAATATCTTTGACATCGCGGTGACGCGACCTTGGGACCCTGGTTGCGGCGGACCGGCCGGTCCGCCGCAACCAGGCGACAAGGGAAGTGACGACCCATGCCCAAGCACGCAACATTCGACGACGACGCCATCCGCAAGGCTGTGGAGTCCCGGCGTGCATTGTTCGCCGGGGACTATGGCCGCCGCTCCCTCACGCAGACTGTCAGGAGAGGCACTGCGGAGACCCGCGCCGCCGTCTGCGCGGAGGTGGAGGTGGAGGGTGGGTCGATCGTCGTGGACCTACCGTGGCCACTGCCAGACGTCGCCATCCCGCTGCCGATTCCCCTCCCCGACGCCACCCTCGTGCGTGTCTGCTTCGACATCATCTGGGATGGGTGGTGGCCCGATGGTGCGTGCATCCGCGTGTACTTCGGGGGCGAGCAAATCGTCAGCGAGTGCTTCTACTTCTAGCTGATCCACCGGTGCTGGCACCCCCTAGCGAGGGGTGCCAGCACCGTCCTCCTTGCCCGTGCACTGAGAGCAGCAGCCTTGCCAATCCGCACGGCCGTGTGGCGTGTCGTCCCAAGTGACGAGTGACGAGTGACGATGATCAGGACCCCGTGCTGCGGCCGGTCAGGCTCCACCGTCGCCACATCGTCAAATGTGGTCGGATTGGTGCCGAGGCCCTGCAGGCACCCGCACCATCGGCGGTGTCGACGCGCTGCTCGGCGAGGTCGCCGATGATCTCGGCGTGGAGCATCCGGTGTCGCTTTACCTCAGGGCGGCGCGGACTGTGCCGCTCGCCCAGCCCTTCAAGGTGCTGACCGCCGACTCGGCGGCGGTTGAGGTGCTCGACCCCGAACCCGACATGGTCGAACGGGGGCTGGGCCCGGTCGTGCGGTGGTTCGAGGCGGCGGCCGACGCTCTGGGCCACATCCAGTATGCAGGCCCGGAGCGTCGGTTTCAGGCGCCCTCGACAGGGCGTGACCGACCGGTGACGCCAATGTCACGATACTGAGTCTTCCGTCCCGCATCAGCCGAAGTGAAGGCCCCGACGGGCGGTGCAGCTGCCCCGTTCCGCCTGGGAGGAACAAGATGACTCTGTGGTCATCGCAGCCACGCGCGTCGCCCATCCCCCTTCGCGGTAGTCGACCCCTGGTGACGAAGGACGTCACCACTGCTCGGCTCCTGCATCACACCCTCCACTGTGCCCACGTGGCCATCGTGATGATCAACTCAGGCGTCACCACAGGCTGGTTCATAACGTGGCAGAGGGAGGCCTGGGAGGTCAACGACCGGATCTCTGGCTACTCATCGCTTGACACCGCACTTGCCCGGCGACAACCGTCGAAGCCGGGCACAGCATTTCTGTGGTCGAGCTCGCCGGGGGAGACGCTAAGAGCTGTTTCCCCTCCCGACCTCGTCATACCCATCCTTCAGGAGCGGGATCGATCGATTGCTTGGGTGCTCGGACGCTTGAAAGGTCACTTCTCAAACGAGGAGGTGGGACTGGCGACGCTGCTCATCCCCGGCCTCCTGACGCGGGTCCGCTGCGTCAGCACCGAGGCGCCAACAGCGACGCGCAGCGAGTTGACCGCCCGTGAGAACGCGGTGCTAGACCTCATGGCCGCGGGGCTCACCAACCGTGTAATCGCTCGGCAGTTAGGCATCAGCGAGCGGACAGTGCATAAGCACGTCCAGCACATATACCAGAAATTGGGGTGCCACGACCGACTTTCGGCCGTCCTCTTGTCCACGCGTACATCGGTTCCCTGAGGTGAACCGCACACGACGAAGCTGCGACCGTACTGGCGCTCGTCAGGCAACAGGTGTGGAGAAGTCTCGGAACACGTTACTTCCAGGGCGCAGGACCTCCTTCAACGCCCACAGGACCCCCACGGTCGTCGGCAGCGACAACTGGTGAGCCGGACAGAGCGCCTCACCGCGCTGAGCAATCTTGGCTGCCTCGATACCGAAAAAGCCGATACTCCCGTCCTCGCACTGCTGATCGGCAAGGAATTGGGCGATCACGCCCATTCGCGTGGGATCCCCTGCCCCGAGGTATGTGACCGTCCTCAACACGGTGGCTCCAAACTCCAGGTCGTACGCGGACAGAGACTGCATGCTGACGGCAAGGAGGAGATCGGACAGCCGCGGGTAGGTTCGCGCGCACGGGACAGCACCCCAGGCGGTCGCGGAAGCGATCTGCGAGCACATCCGACGTATGCGTTCCCGGGACGCGGAGAGAATCTCCATCGGTCGCAGGCCGGCAGCGTCCACCGGAGCGGGGGCTACGAGCCAGGAGCCGGTCCCGTACCCCAGTCGATCGAGCAGCACAGCATAGGCCACGAAGTTGTGCGGCACCCGCTCCCCGGCCGGTATCGCTGCGGCAACCTGTCGCGCCAGCAGCACCATGGCCGGATCCGCCTCATGACCGTGCGCCGTGAGGATGCCGTGTGTGAGAAGGGCAAGTTCGACGTTCAGCCCGCCCCGCTCCACCAGGTCACCCATGTGTCGCTGTGACTGGCTGGCGACCCGATGGAGAGTTCGACGCAACGCCTGCCCACTGTCCGCGGTAGGGGCAGTTGAGTGGCATATCCACGTACCCAGGGATGCCTGCATCAAGAAGAGCAGGTCGTCGGGACCGTCGCACTTGTCGGCCGTACCCGCCAACCAACTCGTCGCGGATTCCCACGAGGGTACGGCCACAGCGCTCCTCACGACGCATCACTGCTTGGATCGGACCCGCGAGGCGGTGGGCATAAAGCTCCCACGAGTGCCGCAACGAGAGTGGTGTGGTAACAATTTCCAAAGACGTAGGAATCGCCCTCTTCTTCACCCGACTTGAGCGCAGTACGGTGTGCCTCCTCGCGGTAATTCGGCCCCGGAACAACACCCTCGCGCCATTGTACCGCCTGCAGAGTCTCCCAGCCGGCAACGTAGAAGTCGGAGTCGACGCCGTCGAGACAGTACGCGGACAGCAGCAATTCACCCACCATGTCGTAATTGCCCCGGTGAATCTGCATGCCCAGGAGTTGATGGACGGTCGCGCAGGCGAGCCGCCTCCTGGCGCTTGTCAGACCCCGTGGCACGAGGCGCCCGAAGTCGGTCAGAAAAAACAGTGTGTGTGTGATGCTGTAAATGTCATAGTTGGTGAGCCGTATCGGATCCACGTCTCGCCCCAGATTGCTCATCCTCGCCAGTGTTGTGTACGAAGGAAGTCGATGCCGAAGACCGACGCTATCCAGCATGCGTCTCAGTTCCAAGAGGCGATGAGGTGGTCGCTCCGCGAACAATGCATTGCTGCGATCGCACATACTCTGGAGCACCTCAATGTCGACGCGGGACGACAGTCCGGCCTCTTGTAGCGCACTGACCACGAGGACGTGCGGAAGTAGGGCGTCGTTGACCCTCCTCAAACGGTGGGTGAAGAGCTGGTGGCTCTCGACAGACTGCAGGACCGCGAGGAGTGGCTCGACGTCAACCTGGTCACAGGCTCGTCGGAGTACCAGCTGCCGGCACAAGAGGGCCAGCTCGCCGAGCGCCTGATCCTCTTCCGGCGGCGGATCCGGATCGATACGGAATATGTCGAACCGGTCACGGTTGACGTCCAGCCACTCCAATGCCCCGCACAGCAACTGGTTCACGCGTCGGCGCAGTCAGGGCTGTCTGTGCACCTACTGCTCCTTTACTACGACGCAGTAGTTGTTGGTGCAGACAAAGATCCGCTGCTCAGCTGCCCGCGGCTGGACTTCCGACACGAGCCTCTGTACCAGGCTGTCGATGTCCGTGATCCCGTTCTCGGTGAGCTGTCGCTTCAGACCCTCGGTGTCGGAGGCAGCTGCCTGTCCTCCTGAATACTCGGTCATCGTGCGTCCTCTCTGCCTGTGGGAGTGACACGTTCAGCTCCGTAGGTCGGAATGGTCAGTCCTGTCCCGATCTACTTCTGTCACTGGAGCACCCGTGGCAAATTAAGCGTGGCAGGCAGAGTACGGATGTCAAGGCACTGGGCGCCGGGTACGCAAAAATGCGTACTGGGCAAGCGCAGGCCCCAAATGTCGGAGGCCCAGCAGACAAACCGGCAGCCCTCGGGCGGGGTAGAATAAGTGGGTCTTTCCCGAGGGTCGATGTTGTCGCTTGCATTTGATCATGGAACTCACCTGGCGCTGGCGGCCACGGTCTGGCGGCCGACGTGCGGTTCCGGCGGAGTCGGTCGGCCAGGTGGTACTGCTCGGCGAGCTCGGGCTCAAGGGCTCCGTGGGCATCGTCCGGGGTGTGCTGCCGCCCGTGCTGGCCACGGCCACGGGTACGGGCACAGGCGGGACACCGGACGGTGGTAGTTGTGCCCGCGGCTAACGCGGGGGAGGCAGCCCTGGAGGGGAGCGTCGAGGTGCTCGCCGCCGGCCCCCTGGCCGAGCAGATCGCTCACCTCAGGGGCCGGGCGGCGTTGCCCCGCCACGCCCGGCGGCCGCTACGGCCGGTGCTGCGCGAGTCCGACCTGGAGACCGTCGGCCATCTCATCGCAGGCATGAACGGAAAACGGCTTGGGCACGATGCTGATCCTTCCAGCGAGGCCGCAGCCTCACAGGCAAGGAGTCAACCGAATCGGGGGCAGTCCCGTCCGGCCTGGGCTCACTGTGACGTGCGCCGGACAGCGCTCAACGCTCATGCGGGTGCACAGGTTCGCCCGCCTGAACGGTGGCGGACCACTCGAACCAGGCCCGGCCGCGCAGGTCGGGAACCTCAACGGGGCCCTCCACGATCAGGGTGGACCAATCGGGGTAGGCCCCGTCGGCCAGGGCCATGATGCGCAGCCGTCCACGAAGCCCGGCTGTCGCTCGTGCAGTGTCGGAGGACGGCAGCGCGGCGGCCGCTCGGTATCTCATGGTTGGCAGGGTCTTGGAGGCCGACGATGTGTTGGTCACGGTGTGTCACTCGGCCGAGTCGCTGACCGTGTCGGATCACTCCACCGGGCGACACCAACGACGTGATGCCCCGCGTGCGCCTGCGCAAGGAGCGCCGCTACGACTCGCCGCGAGAGGTCGAAGTTGAGCAAGACGGTCGATGGTGCCGCCGGCTTCCCGTTCCGGTGGCTCCTGTGCGACGGCGGCCGGGGATGGAGGCCCAGGTCGGGTACACGCGGCAGCACGACTGGGGCTTCGGTAAGCACCCGGAATCCGTGCCGCCGGAGCGGCTACGAGTGCACTCGCCATGATTCTCCCGCCCGCCAGGAACCCGGCCTAGCCTGGTTCCGCCACGGCTTCTTCCCCATGAGGCGGACGCAGGTTCGGCTCCATGCCCGAGGCCACCAGCCCCCATGGGGAGGGAGGACCGAGAGCCGTGAGCCTCGAGAACCGGCTCACCGCCGCCCAGCTTGCCGCTCTGACGCCTGGCGACACCGTGACGATCGAGTCGGCCCCGGACGTTCGTGGCACCCGCTGGGCCGTCGGGACCGTCATCCGCGTCGGCGCCGCTGAGATTGTGGTCAAGAGTCGGGGCCGGCGCGGCACTTTCGTCGAGCGCTACGGGCGCCGGGACGGCATCCGGCGCAGCGGGAGCCCCGCCGAGCTGGTGAATGCCGAGCCGACCGAACCGGCCACAGCGGAGCAGCGCCGGGAGGCGCAACGGATTCACAGCCTCTACCGGGCCTGGAGCCGCAACCGCGCCGACGTCGACACCCTCCGGCAGTTGCACGCCGCCATCGGCGATTACCTGCTCACCCGGACGGGCTGACCGCGTGATCTTGCCCGGCGCCTCTACCGACTGTGCACAGGCCTGTGACGACCCGCCGCCGAGCACTCCTCACACGACACATGGCTCATGGTCCAAGGAGCTGGACTCGGACACATGCATCTGCGACAACATGTCGCTCGCGATCTTCCTCGCGCGGCTGGCGGTCCGGCCTACTCAATAGATGCGCGGCCCTTCGAATGAGGGGCACGTGCTGCGTGCCGCCCTCCGACCTCGCCAAAGCCGGCGGGGAGGACGGCCCCCGAGGTGGCCCAGTCACGCGCCGAGATCAGCCGCCTGCGGGCCCACACCGCCTGATTACCCGACCGGGTCGCCCGCCGACGACCGCACGCGGGGCCCGCGTCGTCCACCCGCCAGCCACTTCCGCGGCCAGCGGTGGTTGCAGTTCTGGTTGCAGTTGCGGTGAATCCGTGGCTGTTCGCCTCCGTCCGCTGCTGTCTCGAAAGGTGTCGAACCCGCTGGTCAAAGGGCCATCATGGACGCTGACGGACCACCATGAACGCGATCATGACGGCCTGGCAGTGTGGGGGTCAGGGGTTCGAGTCCCCTCAGCTCCACCCCGACGACCAGGCCGTTCTCCTTCTGGAGGGCGGCCTGAGTCGTCCCTGGGAGCGGGCCGGGACATGGGGCCCAGTTGGATCAGGGTCGCCCGCGACGCGATCGTCGCCGACGAGCAGCTGTCCTCCTGGATCGACGCGGCCATGGACGACGACGCCAGGGCCGGCGCGAGCGGTCGGTGACCGATCCGGGGAAGGGGCGGCCGGCCGGTCAGCCGTTGCTCGTGTCGGCGACGCCGCGGCGGGCGTCGTCCACCGTCAGCGCGATGCGCCTGGCACGGGTGGGCGGGGTCCGTGCGGAGGCGATCCAGCGGAGGGTGTTGCGGCGGGTCGAGGTGGGGGACGCCGCGAAGTGGTCGCCGGCCGGGGGACCGGCGGCGAGGGCGTCGGCGAGGTCGGCCGGGACGACGAGGGCGTCGACGTCGTCCATCGCGTCCCACATGCCGGTGGCGCTGGCCTGCTGGACGGACGCCGCGCCCGCGGGCTGCATGCGCCCGGTGGCGGGGAGCCGCTCGGCGCGGTCCTCGTAGGTCCTGGGCCACGGCTGGGTGCGCCGCGGGCTGATGAGCTGCGTGGTCCGCTCGTCGTCGAGGCGGCGGCGGATGCCGTCGATCCAGCCGAAGGCGACCAGATGGTCGAGGACCCGCTCGTGCGGGACGTACCTCGTGGGCACCGACTTCTTCCAGGTGACCAGCCGGACGGCCTCATCCCGGCCGGGGCGGCCATCACGCCGTCCCCCGGCCGGGTCCGCGGGAGCGGAGGGAGGCGCGCGTGCTCACCGGGACCGCTGCTGGCCCCGCGCGACGAGGACGAGACCGCCCACGACCACCACGACCGGCACCCACGACGGCAGACCGAGCGGTCCGAGCAGCAGGCCGACCACGGAGACCACGACCTGGAAGCCGACGATGAGGCCGACCGCGACCAGCACCCAGAACAGGACGGGCTGCTCGGCCTGCAGCCGGCGCAGGTAGCTCATGGCGTCTCCTCGGTCGGATCGGTCGGCGCGGGTCCAGGACCCGATCACCGGCCACGTCGGCAGTGCGCGGTCCGGACCGGAGCTGCCCGTGCCCCGGGGAACGTCCCCCGGTGACACCGGCGTTCCCGCCACCGGCAGCCGTGTCCCGCACGAGGACAGCCGGACGCGCCATCCTGAGGGTGCGCTCGCGGGCGTCGCGCAGGACGACCCGGTCGCCGGCAGAGGGGGTTCGCGGTGGATCCGTTCCTGTACGGCTCCGACGGCACCGATCCCGAGGAGGACTCCGGCGTGCTGGAAGCGCAGGACACCCTCGAGGACCTCGACGGTGTGGGAGACACCCTCGACACGGGCTGGTCGCCCGCGGAGCGCCCGTGGGCGGTCGCGGACTGGGGCACCACGGAGCGGGAGGAGCTGGCCGGGGAGAGCCTGACCGGCCGCCTGGCCCGCGAGGTGCCCGAACCGCAGGAGGTGGACGGCGACGGTCTCGGGGACACCACGGACACCGACGGTGAGCTGGTGGACGACGAGGTCGGCGGCTCGCGCGCGGGCAGGCTGGTCGAGGCCGCCGACGAGGGGTGGAGCGACGTCGAGTCCGAGCTGCACGCCGTCGACGTCGGCATCGACGCCGGCGCCGCCTCCGCCGAGGAGGCGGCGGTGCACGTCGTCCCGGACGGGGAGGACCGGTGACCGCGTGCCGTGACGCGACCGTGCCGGCCGCCGGCGTCAGCGGCGCCGCGGTTGCGGGTCCACCCCGGTCTCGACCAGCCGCCGGGCGACCTCGGCCAGCTTGACGTTGCCGTCCTGGGAGACCGTGGCGAGCAGCTCGAAGGCCCGCGCGGCGGTGACCTTGTGCCGCTCCATCAGGATGCCCTGGGCCTGGCCGATCACCGTCCGGTTGGCCAGCGCGCTCTCGAGGTTCTCCCGGTCCAGCGTGCGGGTGTAGGCCACCGTGGCGTGGGCGGCGAGGCCGCCGGCGAGGGCGACGGTCTCGTCGTCGAAGGCGTCCGGCTCCCGGCCGTAGACGTTGAGGGAGCCCAGCCCGACCTCGGCGGTGGCCAGCCGGAGCGACAGGATGCTGCGCACCCCGAGCCGCCCGGCCACCTGCGCGCCCCAGCCGCTCCAGCGGCCGTCGGTCAGCAGGTCACGGGAGTGGACGACGTCCTGGTCCCGGGCCGCGTCGATGCACGGGCCCTCGCCCCGGTCGTACTGCAACGCGTCCCCCGCGCCGGCCACGTCACCGGAGACCGCGACCGTGGTCAGCCGGCGCCGTCGGTCCAGCAGGGTGATGCTGGCGGCCGCCCCGGGGACGAACCTCCGGGCCAGGAGGACCGCACGGTCGAGCACCTGCCGGGAGACCGGTTGCGCGTGCAGCTCGCGGGCCAGCAGGTCGAGGACGTCCCCTGTGGACACGAGGGGTCCACGGGAGGGACCGGTCATGGTCGGCTACCACCTGTGCTCGGCGGCGGCGACCTCCTGGGCTTGAAGTCCGTGCCGCGCGACTGGATCGATTGTCCCCGGACGCCGACGGGGCGTCCACTGCACCCCGGCCGGAACGCCCACGTCACCGGCGGGTGGGGGCGCCGGAGAGAACCGGGCCCGGGTGCTCACCCGCCGGGGGAGCGGTGCCTCTCGGCACGGTGCATCCGGTGGTGGACCCACAGCACCAGGCAGCGCAGGGCGGCGAAGCCCTCGGGGGAGGCGTACCCCTGCTCGAACCGGGCGGCCTCGATCAGTCGGTCGCCGTCGACGGACCCGCCGGCGGCGAACCGGGCGAGCACCTCCCCGGTCAGCGACCGGCTGCTGTGGAGCCGGCCGATGCCGAGCGCCACGGCGTCCGACACGGTCAGGCTGTACGGCGGGTGCTGCAGGGCGGCCCGGCGGTCGAGCACGTGAGTGACCTCGCTGCGGACCTGCGCCTCCGTGGCGGGCACCCCGCGGGCGGTGACGTCCACCGGCCGGTCAGGACGGCCGGAGCGACACCACGGGCGCCGGGGCCGGGGTGTCGTGCCGGCCGGGGCCCAGCGGGTCGGCGTCCTCGCCGCGGTCGAGCAGGTAGCAGGCCGCGATGTCCCCGGCGCGGTCCTCGACGATGCGCCGGATGACCTGGTCGACCGTCTCGCGGACGCAGTACGTGCTGCCGTCGGTCGTGACGACGACGGTGTCCGGACCGGCCTCGACCCGCTCGATGTGGTCGGGGTCCAGGCGACAGTGCTCGCCGGTGCGGCGGGTGACACCGATCATCGCGGTCCTCCTGCTGGGCGGGGCATCGGGCCCCGGCGGCTCCCTCGGGGGTGAGGTGCCGGTCGCTTCGGCGTCGCCGGCGCCGGTCTTGAGCCCGCACGGCGGCCCCGCCCCGTCCGGGTGAGGCCGGCGCGCCTCGCTCAAGGCGCCCGGGAGCGCCGCCGATCACCCGGTCAGGTGACGCCGCCCGGCGTCACGCCGCACGCATGGGGAGACGTCGTGTCCGAGCATTCCGTGCTGGTCGTCGAGGACACCGAGGAGATCAGGGAACTGGTCTGCACGGTCCTGCGCCGGGCCGGGATGCACGTCCGCGCGGTCGCGTCCGGGGCGCAGGCCCTCACCGAGGTGCGCCGCGCCGTCCCCGACGTCGTCGTCCTCGACCTCGGCCTGCCGGACGCCGACGGCACCGAGGTGTGCCGGCAGATCCGCGCCGAGAGCGAGTGCTACGTGCTGATGCTCACCGCGCGCGCCGAGGAGGTCGACCTGCTGATCGGGCTGGCCGTCGGCGCCGACGGGTACATGGCCAAGCCGTTCTCGCCGCGGGAGCTGGTCGCCCGCGTGCAGGCCATGCTGCGCCGCCCCCGCGTCCCGGCCCCGGTGCCCGCCCCGGCCGAGTCGGTGGTGCGGCTGGCCGAGCTCGAGGTGGACGAGGACAGCCGCGAGGTCCGGGTCGACGGCGCGGTCGTCGACCTCACCCGCACCGAGTTCGACCTGCTGGCGGCGCTGGCCTCCCGGCCGGGCCGGGTGCTGCAGCGTGAGACGCTGCTGCGCGAGGTCTGGCGGACCGACTGGGAGGGCAGCGTCCGCCTGGTCGAGGCGCACATGTCCAACCTGCGCCGCAAGCTGCAGGCCGCGGGGCTGTCCTCGCCGGAGATCCGCACCGTGCGCGGGGTGGGCTACCGGTTGGTGTCCTGACGCCCACGGGCATCGTCGCCCGACCCACTCCCGATCTGCGACACGACAACGGCCCCGGAGCCCCCGAACCGGCCGCAGCGCACCCGCCCCGTCCCCGCGAGGCATCCGCGAGAAGAGCGGACCCCTCAGTGGGCGGCCACGGCGGCGAGCTCGACGACCAGCTCGTGGGCGAGGACGCCGCGCCGGGCGTCCTGGGCGATCGCCCGGCACACCGCGGCGACCTCCGGGTGGCCCAGCTGCGCGCTGGTGCCGGCCAGCGTCGCGGAGGCCTGCGCGAGGGCGGTGACGTCGCCGGCCCGCGCACCGTCGGCGATGGCGGTCAGCCGGCCGGGCAACGCGGCCGCGTAGAGCCGCTGCAGGCGGTCCGTCAGCTCGGCGTCGTCGTCACCGGGCAGGTCGGCGGCGCCGGGGCCCTGCGGGGCGCCGGCCCGGCGGTCGAGCAGGGTCAGCAGCAGGCCGGCGTCCACCGGCTTGGGCAGGCAGGCCAGGGCGCCGGCCTGCAGGGCGGCGGCCCGGTCCCGGGCCCCGGCGTCGGCGGTGACGGCGAGCAGGTGGGCGCGGCAGCCCACCAGTCGCAGCCGCCGCAGCAGCGCCGGCGCCTCGCCGGCGGGCACGTCGAGGTCGGCGACGACGAGGTCCAGGTCGCCGCGGCGGGCCAGCGCGAGGGCCTGCCGGCTGCCGGCGGCCTCCCGGACGTCCCAGCCGGTGACCCGCAGCAGCCCGGCGACCAGCGTGCGGCCGGTGACGTCCGGGCCGACGACCAGGGCGGTCGGGACGGCGCTCACGGCGCGTCCGGCCGGCTCGGCCGCCAGGTGCCCGACAACGCGGGGGTGGCCGGCTGGGTGGGGTCGATCTGCACGGTGCCGGTGGTGAGGTCGGCGGCCACCGGGGTGGTGGTGCCGGCGCGGGTGCTGCTCATCGGGGTCTCCTGCCTCGGACCGGGGTCGGGGTGGTCCGGCGACGGGGACGAGCGTGCGGGGCCGCCCGCAGGGCACCCGCCCCGTTCCCGCAAGGGATCCGCAAGGACGGCCGCCCCCTCAGTGGGCGGCCACGGGGGAGTCAGCGGGGCAGGGTGATGGTGACGGTGGTGCCCTCGCCCTCGGTGCTGGTGACCTCGAGGGTGCCGTCGTGCGCGGTGGCGATGGCGCGGGTGATGGCCAGGCCCAGCCCGACGCCGGGCACCGCGTGCCGCCGGGCGGTCGAGGCGCGGAAGAAGCGGGCGAACAGCTGCGCCTGCTCCCCGGCGGGGATCCCGATGCCGGTGTCGCTGACCGCCAGGCGGGCCACCGGCACCGCGCCGTCCTGCGGCGCGTCGACGACGGTCCCGTCCGGCGTGCGCCACGCCGCCTGCAGCGCGAGGGTGACCCGGCCGCCGGCCGGGGTGAACTTCACCGCGTTGGAGAGCAGGTTGTCGCAGGCCTGCCCGAGCCGGCCGGCGTCGCCAGGCACCACGAGGCCGCCGGCCGGCACGTCGAGCACGACCTCGACGCCGGTGCACTGCGCGGTCACCCGCGCGCACTCCTCGGCGGCGCGGACGACGGCGACCAGGTCGACGTCCCCGGGTTGCAGGGTGAACCGGCCGGCGTCGACCTGGGCGGTGAACAGCAGGTCGCCGACCAGCCGCAGCAGCCGCTGGGCGTTGAGCTCGACGGTGCCGAGGTACCCGCGGGCCTGCTCGCCGAGGTCCGGCTCGTCGAGGACCAGCTCGAGGTAGCCCAGGATCGAGGTCAGCGGGGTCCGCAGCTCGTGGCTGATCAGGCTCACGAACTGGTCCTTCCTCCGTTCGGTGGCCCGCGCCTCGGTCATGTCGGTGCCGACGAAGTTCCAGCCGGCGTGCACGCCGCGGTCGTCGGTGCGCGGGGTCACCGCGACGGAGACGGTGAGCTCCTGGCCGTCGCCGGCCACGTAGGTCCAGTCCCGGACGTCGCTGCCCTGCTCCTGCGCCACCCGCACCAGGGCGGCCAGCCCGCCGCCGGCCTCGGCCAGCTCCTCGGGAAGGTGGAACTCGGTGATCGACCGCCGGCGGACGACGTCGGCGCGGGGCAGGCCGAGCATCCGCTCCGCCCCGGGGTTCCAGACCCGCACGACCCCGTCGACGTCGGTGCCGATGATCGACTGCTCGGTGACCGCGTCGATCACGCTGGTCATCGTCTGCGCCCGGGCCACCAGCATGCGGGTGGCGACCTCGAGCTCCGCGTCGCGGTGCCGCATCTGGGCCAGCAGCGCGGCGTTCTCCGCGCGCAGCCGGGCGAGCTCGTCGCCCACCGCGGAGCCGAGGACGGTCACGCCGTCCCCTGGCCGGTCAGCTCGCGCACGCGGGTGACCAGCCCGGCGACGGAGAACGGCTCGGCCAGGTGCGCGTCCGCGCCGGCGGCCAGGCCGCGGGCCACGTCGTCGGCGGAGGCGCCGGCCGACGGCAGCAGCACCGGCACGCCCAGGGTGGCCGGGTCGCCGCGGAGGGCGACGCAGACCTCCAGCCCGGTCGCACCCGGCATGGAGACGTCCAGGACGGCCAGGTCGGGCGGGTCGGTGCGCGTGACGGCGAGCGCCCGCGTCCCGTCGGCCACCTCGGCGGCGACCAGGACGCGCGCGGGTGCGGTCGGCACGGTGGGCTCCCTCGTCCGGACGGTCTCGTCCCGGACGACGTCGGCCTCCCCGCGCCCGCGCTGCAGCCCGCCCGCCGCGGCGTCACCCGACCGGGGGAAGACAGCAGCGCGCCCCGCCGGGGACCCGGCGGGGCGCGCTGCGAGTGGTGCCACGGCCTCCCCGAGGGAGGCCTCCGGTCAGCTGCCGGACTGGCTCTGCACGCTCTGGCGGGACTGCTGGGCCTGGCCCTGCACGTCCTGGGCCGCGGACTGGCCCTCCTCCTTGACCGTCTGTACAGCGCCCTGCGCGGTGGACCTGACCTCCTCCACGGCCTGCTGGGCGGCCGGCCTGAGCTCCTCGCCGACCTCCTGCGCGGCCTGCTTGGCCGGGGCGAGGAGCTCGTCCTTGTGCTCGCGGACGGCGGTCTCGGCCTGCTGGGCCAGCTGCCGCTCCCGCTCCGAGGCCGGCAGCAGGCTGGAGACCAGCCAGCCGACACCGAAGGCGATCAGGCCCGCGGCCAGCGGGTTGCCCTGCGCCTGCCGCACGAGGGTGTCCGGCGCCTGCTGCACCGCGTGCGCCGCCTGCTGCGCGGCACCCTGCACGCTCTCCGCGGCACCCTGCGCCGTGTCCTGCACGCTGCCCGCGGCGCTGTGCGCCCGGTCCTGCACGGTCCCGGCCGCGCTCTGCGCCCGGTACTGCGCGCTGGAGCGGGTACCTTGCGCGCTGCCCATCACGCGGTCCTTGACCGAGGAGAACCGGCCCTTGGCCGCGGTCACCCGCCGGTCCATCACGCGGGACGGGTTCACCTTCTCGTTGAGCGCGTCGACGTCGTAGCTCAGCTCGCGCTGGGTCTGCTCGATCTGCCGCCGGATGACTTCCGGGTCGTTGCTGGTGGTCATGATCCGTCCTCCGATGTCTGTGGGGGCCGCGAGGCCGTGGTCAGTGGGGCTTGAGGGCGCCGGGGACCTCGGACAACGTGTCCACGGTCCGCTCGGGCTTCGGGTTCACCTGCTTGAGCGCCTTGCGGCCCATGCTCAGGCCGACGGCGGCGGCGATGCCCCACAGGACGGCCACGATGAGCCCGGCCAGCCCGGTGTCCATGAGGTTGTCCAGGAACCACATCAGGGAGTGGGACAGGAACAGCAGCGTGAGGAAGCCGGCCAGGCCCGCGTAGACCATCAGGCCGACGCCCTTGCCGGCCTTCTTGGCCTCGGCCTGGACCTCGGCCTTGGCCAGGGCGACCTCCTGGCGCATCAGCGTGGAGAGGTCCTTCGCCAGCTCGCCGAACAGCTGCCCGACCGAGGTGCCCTCGATGTCGGGACGGCCCTCGGCAGTCGTCGGCGTGCCCACGGTGCCGCTGTGCTCGCCGTAGGCCTCGTCGGGGGGGACGGTGTAGTTGGCCTGCCCGTACGGGTCCTGGCCGCCCTGGGGCGCGCCGACCGGCGTCGCGCCGGAGTAGGGGGAACTCATGGTCAGACCCCCTGCGCCGGACGGCGGGTCGACTCGTCCCAGCCGGCCGGGGTGGTGGGGGGCACCGCGGCACCGGCGGGCGCCGTCGTGCCGTACGGCGGCGGCGGGACGGGGGTGCCGGTGGCAGCGGTACCGCTGTAGCCGGTGGTCGCCGTCTCGTAGCCGGTCGTCGTCTCCTGGCCGGAGTAGGCCGGCGCCTGGTCGACGTAGTTCGTCTGCGCGTAGCTGGCCCGGTACTGCTGCCCGCCGCTGCTGGACGCCCCGTCGCTGTGCGCGGCCTTGACCCCGCTGGTGAGCCGGCCGGCGAGCACGCCGGCGAGCGCGGCGCCGAGCAGGAAGGCACCGGGGCGGCGGCGGGCGAAGGACCGGACGTCGTCGAGCAGGTCGGCCGGCTCGCGGTGCTGCAGCCGGTCGGCGAACTGCTCCACGTAGCCGGTCGCCTGGTCCAGCAGGTCCTTGACCGGACCCGGGGCCGGCGCCTCGCCGTTGGCCATGCCGCGCAGCTGGGAGACCACGCCCTGCAGGCCCTCCGCCGCCTTGTGCTGCTGCCCCACGACCTGGTGGCGCAGCTGCTGGCGGCCCTGCTGCACCAGGTCCTGAGCCTGCTGCTTGGTCTCCTGCGCGACCTCCCGAGCCTGGTCGGCAGCAGTCGAGGCGACCTGGTTGCCGGCCTGCGCGGCGGTCTGGCCCACGTTGCGGGCCTCGTCCTTGGCCACGTCGCTGGTCGACGGGGAGCCCGTCGACGTCGTGGTCGCCGTGGTGGTCGTCACTGTCGAGCTCCCGCTGGTCGCACCGGAGCCAGGGGAGGGCGGCGGCGGGAACGGGCTGTCGATGGAGTGGGTCATCGTTCCTCCTCGGCGGATGTCGTGGTCGGACCGGCGGTACCCGCGAAACGATCACCCACACATGGCGGGGAGACGGCCGTCGTGGCCTCGTGTGCAGGTACGGGGCCCCCGGGGCGGCCGAGCGCCCGGGGTCGGTGTGCCGGTCCCACCGCCGTCCGGCGGACGGCGGGTGGAGTCCTGCCGGTACCCCCGGTCCTGGGGCGTAACCCCCGTACCACTTCCCCGAGGGGGCACCCATGGCCGTCTGGGCCCCGCGCCGCCCGCGCACGCCCCGCCTGGCCACCGTGCTGCGGACCTCGCGGCCGACCCCGCGCTGGTCCGCGTGGTGCTCGGCGGCGAGGGCCCGGCCGGCTCCGCGCCGGAGTGCACCGACGCCCACGTCGAGCTCGTCCTCGACGTCGTCGCCCACGGCGACGAGGGGCTGGCCGGCCCGTGGGCGGCCACCGCCCGGCCGGGGGACCGGGTGCAGCTGCTCGGTCCCGGCGGTGCCCACGCGCCCGCCGGGGACGTCGACCGGCACCTGCCGGCCGGCGACGGGACGGCGCTGCCGGCCATCGCGGTCACCCTCGGGCGGCTGCCCGCGGGCGCCCCGGCGCGGGTGGTCGTCGAGGTCGCCGACGCCGCCGAGGCGGTCACGCGCGCTCGGCGGCCTCCCCGCCGGTCGGGGCCCGGCTGGGCTGCGCCGCCGGCTCGTCGCGCAGGAACAGGTACCAGTAGGACGTGCCGACGAAGACCACGGCGCCGACCAGGTTGCCGACGCCGGCCAGCAGCCAGTTGACACCGATGTCGCCCCAGCCGATGCCCGGGACGCCGGCGAACACCGCGGCCGGCAGGAAGAACATGTTGGCCACCACGTGGTCGAAGCCCATCGCGACGAAGGCCATCACCGGCAGGAAGATCGCCAGCACCTTGCCCGAGACGGTGGTCGCGGCCAGCGACATCCAGACCGCGAGGCAGACCAGCCAGTTGCACCCCACTCCGCGCAGGAAGACCTGCCAGGCGGACTCGCTGAGCGCCTTGGCCTCGGCGATCTGGGCCAGCCGGTCGTGGGTCAACCCCGCGCTGCCGGTGGCGCCGGGACCGCCGATCACCCCGGTCTGCACCGCCAGGAAGTAGGCGACGACCAGGGCGCCGATCAGGTTGCCCAGCAGCACCAGCGTGAGGTTCTTCGCGACCTCGCTCATGCCCAGCCGGCCCTGCATCGCGCCGAGCGGGACCAGCAGCATGTTGCCGGTGGCGAGGTCGGAGCCCGCGACCAGCACGAGGACCAGCCCCAGGGTGAAGGCCGCGCCCATGAACAGCGTCGGCAGGGTGCCCCACGTGGCGGGGTCCAGGCCCGAGGAGACGGTGATCGCCACCAGCGCCCCGAAGGCGATGTAGGCACCCCCGAGGAAGGCCGACACCAGGACGCGGTCCCAGCTGCGGTGGACCTTCTTGGCGCCGGTCTCACCGGCCACCTGGGCCATCTCGGGGGGCTGCCGGTCGGACATGGGCACCTCCGGGTTGCGTCGGGTCCCGCGGTGCGAACCGTACGACCCGGGGCCGGATCCGGCACACCGGCGGCCGCAGCCGGACACCGGGTGGCGCGGGCGATCTAGGGTCGGCCGGACACCCCTCGACCCGGGAGAGCACATGGCCGTCTCCAACCGCGTCCGCAGCGCCCTGACGACGACGGTGCTGGCCACCGCGGCGACCGGGTTCCTCGCTGCCTGCGGCACGGAGGAGCAGGACCAGGAGCAGGTCGCCTACTGCACCGACGAGAACGGCGAGATCGTCGACGACGACTTCTGCGACGACGACTACCGCGGCCCGGGCGCGGGGTTCTTCTTCCTCTACCTGGGCGGCTTCCGCTCCGGCCTGCCGGTCGGCACCGTGCTGCCCGGTGGCGGCACCCGGATCAACCCCACCGACACCGCGGCCCGCCAGCGCGCCGGCCTGCCCGCCACCGGCCGGGTCTCCGGGGGCACGCGGGTGACCGGCGGCATCGGCTCCGGCGTGGGCGGCGACTCCGGTACCCGGTCCGGCGTCGGCGCCGGCAGCTGACCCCCCGGGCAGGGCGGGGAGCCGGGCGTGCGTCGGGTGGAGGCGGGCGTGGTGCGGCCCGGCTGGGAGGCCGAGGTCGAGGCCCAGGGGCTGGTCTACAACCGGACGACGACCCCCGGCGGTGAGCTGCGCAGCTACTGGCGCGAGGGCCCGTTCTACGACTTCACGATGGCCGAGGTCCGGCAGCTGGAGGGCTGGGTGGCCCAGCTGTTCGAGATGTGCGTGGCCGCCGGCGACCACGTCGTCGAGCACGACCTGTTCGACCGGATGGGCATCCCGCCGATCGCCCGCCCGGAGATCCGGCGCACCTGGGAGACCGAGCCGCCGAGCGTCTACGGCCGCTTCGACCTGCGCTACGACGGGCAGGGCCCCCCGAAGCTGCTGGAGTTCAACGCCGACACCCCCACCGGGCTGGTGGAGTCCGCCGTCACCCAGTGGAACTGGCACCTGTTCACCGGCCAGGGCGCCGACCAGTGGAACGCCCTGCACGACCGGCTGGTCGCCGCCTGGCGGCGCAACCTGCTGCGCTGGGAGCGACGCACCGGCGTCCACCCGCGGGTGCACCTGGCCTGGACGTCGGAGGAGCGCTCCGGCGAGGACCGGATGACCGTGGCCTACCTGATGGACACCGTCGTCCAGGCCGGCTACGAGGCGATCGAGCTGGTGGTCGAGGACATCGCGCTGGACCCCGGCGACGGCCGCTTCTACGACCAGCAGGGCCGCCACCTCGACGTCGTCTTCAAGCTCTACCCCTGGGAGTGGCTGCTCGAGGACGAGTTCGGGCCCGCCGTCCTGGCCGACGCCGCCCGGCCCGGGGGGACGACGTGGGTGGAGCCGGCCTACAAGATGCTGTGGAGCACCAAGGCGCTGCTGCCGGTGCTGTGGCGGCTGTTCGGCGGCGACCCGGCGCTGTCCCCGCTGCTGCTGCCGGCCTACTTCGCCGACGAGCTGCCGTCGTCCTGGCGGACCTACGTGCGCAAGCCGCTGTGGGGCCGGGAGGGGGCCAACGTGCAGATCGTCCGCGAGGGGCAGGTCGCCGAGCAGCAGCCCGGCCGGTACGGCACCGAGGGCTGGGTCGTGCAGGAGTTCGCCCCGCTGCCGGACTTCGCCGGCGTCGACGGGCCGCACCACCCGGTGCTGGGCGCGTGGGTGGTGGACGGCGAGCCGGCCGGGCTGGGCATCCGGGAGAGCGACGGTCTGATCACCGACAACCTGAGCTTCTTCGTGCCGCACACCATCGACGCGGCGACCCCGGGGGCCGGCCGCCGGTAGACGGCTACGGTCGCACCATGCCGTTGGAGGGCGAGTACGCACCCAGCACGCAGCAGTGGGTCCGCGACCAGGTCGAGCGCTACGAGGCCACCGGCGGCCGGGAGGCCGCCACGCTGGGCGACACCGGGCTGCCGGTCGTCATCTTCAGCACCCGCGGTGCGCGCTCGGGGAGGCTGCGCAAGCAGCCGCTCATGCGGGTCGAGCACGAGGGCGCCTACGCCATGGTCGGCTCGCAGGGCGGTGCGCCCACGGACCCCGCCTGGGTGGGCAACCTGCGCACGCACCCCGACCAGTAGAAGGACCCCCCTGCCCCCCGCGACTCGCACGCTCGCCGCGGGGCCCTGCAGGGGGGCCAGGGGGCGGGCCGTGGCGGCCTACCCGCCCTGCGCGGACTACCAGCGCCGGACCGACCGCGCCATCCCGGTGTTCGTGGTCGCGCGCGCGGAGCCGGCCAACCCGGCGTAGCCGGTCAGGGCAGCGCGGCCGCCGCCGCGGGGATGGCGGCGGCGACGTCGTCGGGGAAGGCGGTGAACGGGGTCGCGGCCACCGAGCGCGGCGCGCCCTGCCCCCTCGACCGTGGGCCCTGCCAGGCCCAGGTGCCCAGCACCCGCCCCGCGTGCACGACGGTCGGCCGGAACACCCCGTTGCCGCCGGGCACGATCCGGTCGGCGAACTCGGGCGGGACGGCGCAGCTGCGGTCGGCGTAGCCGAGGACGTACTCGTCGAACCCCGGCAGCAGGTGCAGCCCGGCCGCCTCGCCCCGGTGCTGGGCCAGCAGGTCCGCGGTCTCCGGCGCCATGAGCAGCTCGCGGCCGTCGACCTGGACGGCGGCCAGCTCCCCGCGGACCGCGGCCACCCCCGCGCGGACGTCGGTCACCGTCAGCCCCGACCAGCGGGCGAGGTCGGCGACGGTGGCCGGCCCGTGGCCGCGCAGGTAGCGCAGCGCCAGCTCGGCCAGCGCGGCGTCCCGGTCCAGCCGGCGCGGCGCGGGCACCCACTCGTCGAGCAGCACGAACTGCTGCTCGCCGCCGGCCATCGGGCCGAGGCAGAGGGTGCCGGTCTGCGCCAGGTACCACAGCAGGTGGTAGCCGCGCTGCCCGGTGGTGGCGACCCCGCCGTCGGCCACGGCGGCGAGCAGCTCCCTGCGGCCGCACCGCCGTCCCCCGCTCAGCGCGGCTGTGACCAGGTCGCGGGCCCGCTCGGTGTCGGCCTCGGTGATGCCGAGCACCGCCCGCCGCCGGGCGGCGCCAGCCAGCACCCGCGGCCCGCACAGCTCCAGCAGCCAGTGCAGGTCCTCGGCGGGCACCAGGTGCAGCGTGCTGCGCATCGGCCAGGAGCGGACCACCTCGCCGGCCCCCAGCGCCGCCTCCACCCCGGCCCGGGAGCGCTGCGCCGTCCGCAGCGCCACCGAGGTCAGCGCCCCGGGCAGGTCCTGGCCCTGCACGCAGGTGAGCAGGCGGACCGCCGCGGCGGCGTCGGCGGCCGGCGGCCCGGCGACCCGCAGCGCCACCAGCCGCAGCAGGGCCTGCTCGGTCGCCGTCGTCATGCGGGGAGCGTGCCAGCGGGCTACGACGCCGCCCGGTCGCGGCGCGGCCACGAGCGATCGAGCTGCTCGACCGGCGGCGTCGCCGCGTGCCAGGCGCGGGCGCGCTCGCCGGCCGCCTCGCCCTCGTCCCCGTGCAGCCGCTCGGCGACGTCGCCCAGCATCTCCTCGCGGCCGTAGAGGACGACGACGTCCCCCGGCTGCACGTGCAGGTCGTCCCCCGGGGCCCCGATCCACGTCGTGCCCCGTTCGACGCCGAGCACCGTGATGCCCTCCTCGGGCAGGCGCAGTCGCCCGAGCGGACGGGAGGTGATCCAGTCGTCCTCCTCGACCGGCAGTTGCACCACCCGCCAGATGCCGCGCAGGTGCAGCAGGGCCGCGTAGTCGCGCACCTCCAGGTCGGCGTACCGGCGCAGGAACCGCTCGATGACCCGCTGCAGCGCCCGGTCGACGACCCGGTTCCGGGCCAGCCACAGCAGCGCGGCGAGGAGGAGGACGATCACCGCGGCGCGGGCGAACCCCCGCCCCGTGGTGTCCACCCCGGTGAAGCTCAGGATCAGCGTGCCCAGCACCGAGACGGCTCCCGCGCCGCTGACCAACATCAGCACCATGGCGACCCGCCGGCGGGCCGGGTGGTTGACCACGGCCTCGGCCTCGGAGGTCGTGAAGCCGGTCCCGGTGAAGGCCGACCGGGCCTGGAACCGCGCGTGGTCCAGGCTCATCCCGGTCATGGTCAGGGCGACGGTGGCGACCCGGGTGACCAGCAGCCCGAGCGCGATGACGACGATCAGCGAGACGACGGCGAACACGACAGACGGTCTACCGAGCCGGGCGGCCCCGCACACCCGGGCGGCAGGCCTCGGCGGGCACCCGGTGACGTCGCCGGCGTCGGTCACGGCCGCGGACAGGGGAGCGGGCGGGACGAGCTCGTCGGCCGCCGCGGCGGTGGCCCCGGCCGGCCAGAGGGCGGCCCCCGGGCCGGTCAGCAGCCCGGCGAAGAGGGGGACGGCACCGCGCGCCGAGGCGGGTCGCCCGATGGGTGGAGCACCCGCGGGCACCGTCACGCTGTGTCGTCCGCCCGCCCGCCCGCCCGCGCTGGGAGACTGTCCCCGTGCGGGCAGCGGACTGGGACGCGCGGTACGCCGCACAGCAGCAGTGGTCGGCCGAGCCGAACGCGCTGGTGGCCGACCTGCTCGCCGACCTGCCGCCCGGGGTGGCGGTCGACCTGGCGGCGGGGGAGGGGCGGCACGCGCTGTGGCTGGCCGGGCGTGGGTGGCGGGTGACCGCCGTCGACTTCTCCGCGGCCGGCCTGGCGCGCGGCCGCGCCCGGCCGGGAGCCCACCGGGTGACCTGGGTGACGGCCGACGTCCTGCACTGGGAGGCCGCACCGGGGTCGCCCGACCTGGTGCTGGTGGCCTACCTGCACCTGCCGGAGGCTGACACCGCGGCGCTGCTGCACCGCGCGGTCGGCTGGCTGCGGCCGGGCGGCCGGCTGCTCGTCCTGGGCCACGACGCCGACAACGTCGCGCACGGGGTCGGCGGCCCGCAGGACCCGGCCATCCTGTACAGCACCGGTCGGCTGGCCCCGGTGGCCGCGCTGCTCGACGTCGACCGGCTGGAGCAGGTGCGCCGCGAGACTCCCGCCGGCACCGCGCTGGACACCCTGCTGTGGGGTCGGCGGCCCGGGGAGTCCGTCGTCCCCCGGCGGTAGCCTGCGCGCCGTGATGGGGATGGGCGGGGCCGGGGGGCGGGACGCGCGACGGCGCCGGCGGCTGGTCGCCACGGTGGTCGTCGTGGCGCTGCTGGTGACCGCCGCGGCGACGGTGCTGTCGATCGCGCTGGGCTGAGGAGGCGGGCGTGGACGCCGAGGTCGAGGAGTGGCTCACCGCCGCCGGCCCGCGCGAGGCCGAGCTGCGGCGGGTCGACGAGCTGGTGCGGGCGGCCGCGCCGGGCATCGACCGGCAGCTGGTGACCCTCGGCTCCCGCCGGGCGCTGGGTTACGGCCTGATGCCCTACCGGCCGCGCTCGGCGAGGGAGACGACCACCTGGCCGCTGGTCCTGCTCGCCGCCCAGCAGCGGCACCTGTCGCTGTACGTCTCCGCCGTCGTCGACGGGGAGTACCTCGCCGAGGCGCGTGCCGGGCGGCTGGGGCGGGTCTCCTGCGGGAAGAGCTGCATCCGGTTCACCGCGCTGGACCGCGTGGACCGGGCCGAGCTCACCACCCTGCTCCGGGACGCGGTCGCCGCCACCCGGGACGGCGCGAACGGCGTCGCGGCCGGCTGACCGGCCGGCCCTGCGCAACCTGGGGTTGCTCCAGTGACCTAGGTCCCTGGTGCGGCCGTTCGGAGGGGGACACCGTGGGGGCCGACGCCGACGCGCGTCCGACCGACGCTCTTCCCCCGCGCACGGAGGCGCCCACCGCATGACGCTGACCGAGGAACCCGCCGTCGACCCCGCCGTCGACCCCGCCGTCGACCAGGCCGTCGCCCGGCTCGCCGACGAGTTCGGTCCGCGGCTGCGCCCGCAGGTCATCGGCACCGTGGTCCGCACCTGCCGCCAGGACCTCAGCGGGGTGCCGGCCACGGCGCTGCCCGAGCTCGTCGAGCGCCTCGCCCGGGAGCGGCTGCAGTCCGTCGCCTGACCGGCGCGGGAATGCGCTTGCCGCCACCCGGACGATGGCGCCGTGGGATCGGTCGACGTCACCGGGGTGCGGCACACCCTCCCCGACGGCCGGGTGCTGCTCGACGGGGTCTCCTTCCGGGTCGGTGAGGGCGCCCGCGCCGCGCTGGTCGGCGAGAACGGGGCCGGCAAGACGACGCTGCTGCGGATCATCGCCGGCGACCTGGTGCCCGAGGCCGGCGCCGTCGCCCGCACCGGTGGCCTCGGGGTGATGCGCCAGACCATCGGCTCCGTCCGCGACGGCACCACCGTGCAGCGCTTCCTCGTCGACCTCTCCCCGCCGGCGGTGCGGGCCGCCTGGCACGCCGTCGACGCCGCCGAGCTCACCCTCATGGAGACCGACGACGACGACGCGCAGCTGGCCTACGCCGACGCGCTCGCGCAGTGGGGCGACGCGGGCGGCTACGAGGCCGAGGTCACCTGGGACACGGTCACGGTGGCCGCGCTCGGCGTGCCCTTCGACCGGTGCAAGTACCGCGAGCTGGCCGGCCTGTCCGGCGGCGAGCAGAAGCGGCTGGCGCTGGAGGCCCTGCTGCGCGGCCCGGACGAGGTGCTGCTGCTCGACGAGCCGGACAACCACCTGGACGTCCCGGGCAAGCGGTGGCTGGAGGAGCGGCTGCTGGCGACCCGCAAGACGGTGCTGTTCGTCAGCCACGACCGGGAGCTGCTGGCCCGCGTCGCCGACCGGGTGGTCACCGTCGAGGGCGGGACGGCGTGGGTGCACGGCGGCGGCTTCACCGGCTACGCCGGGGCCCGCGCGGCCCGGCACGACCGGATGGCCGAGCTGCGCCGCCGCTGGGACGAGGAGCACGCCCGGCTGGTCGAGCTGGTGCGCACCCTGCAGCAGCAGGCGGCCAACTCCCCGGACATGGCCTCCCGGTACCGGGCCGCGCAGACCCGGCTGGCACGGTTCGAGGCGGCCGGCCCGCCGCCGGACCGCCCGCCGGAGCAGGAGGTGGCCATGCGGCTGCGCGGCGGGCGCACCGGGGTGCGGGCGGTCACCGCCGAGCGGCTCGAGCTCACCGGGCTGATGCGGCCGTTCGACCTCGAGCTCTGGTTCGGCGACCGGGTCGGCGTCCTGGGGTCCAACGGCGCGGGCAAGTCGCACTTCCTGCGGCTGCTGGCCGGCCAGGACGTCGCGCACACCGGCTCGTGGCGGCTGGGCGCCCGCGTCGTCCCCGGCTTCTTCGCCCAGACCCACGCCCACCCGGGCTGGCCGGACCGCACCCCGGTGGACCTGCTGTGGCACGGCGAGCCCGGCCGGCCGGGCGTCGACCGCGGCCGGGCCATGGCCGCGCTGCGCCGCTACGGGCTGGCCGCCCAGGGCGACCAGCCGTTCGGCACGCTGTCGGGCGGGCAGCAGGCGCGCTTCCAGGTGCTCGTGCTGGAGCTGTCCGGCGCCACGCTGCTGCTGCTCGACGAGCCCACCGACAACCTCGACGTGCTGTCGGCGGAGTCGCTGGAGGAGGCGCTGGCCGCCTTCGAGGGCACGGTGCTCGCCGTCACCCACGACCGCTGGTTCGCCCGCTCCTTCGACCGCTTCCTGGTCTTCGGCGCCGACGGGCGGGTGTACGAGTCGGCCGAGCCGGTGTTCGAGGAGGCCCGGGTGCAGCGCGCCCGCTGACCGTGTCGGGTCACGCCGGGCATCCCACCCTCTCCCCGTCGTCGATCACGGGGTTGTCGCAGGCCCGGTCGGCGTGTCCCCCCGTGTCGCTGGCAACGACCCCATGGTCGACCCGGGATGGGCCCCCGGGATGGGCAGCACGTCGGGCGGGCCCGCAGCCGGGCGAGCGCGACCCGCACGGGGAGGTCTCCAGCCGCCGGGGCCCGGTCGGTCAGGCGGCGGTGCGCTGCCCGGCCGGGACGGCTGCCGCCCCCGCCGGGGCCTGCAGCCGGTCCCGGCGGTCGGCCGCGCGGACGACGACGGCGAGCCCGGCGCCGGCCAGCGCGAGCGCGGCGCCCACCCAGATCGGCGCGGTCCAGCCCAGGCCGGCGGACAGCACGCCGGCCCCGAGCGCGGCGCCCACGGCGTTGGCCACGTTGAACGCCCCCTGGTTGGCCGCCGAGACCAGGCTGCCGCCGGGCACCCGCGCCGCCTCGATGACGCCGTTCTGCACCACCGGGCCGAGCCCGAACGCCAGCGCGCCGAACAGCACGAGCAGCACGACCGCGGCGGCCGGGGTGCGGGCCAGGACGGCGAACGCGGCCAGGACGGCGGCGGTGGCCAGCAGGCCGGCCACGACGAAGGAGGACCCGTAGCGGTCGCCGAGTCGCCCGCCGACCAGCGTGCCCACCGTCGTGCCGATGCCGAACAGCGCCAGCACCGGGGTCACCCACTCCACCGGCAGGCCGGCCAGCTCGGTGAGGATCGGGCTGACGTAGCTGTACACGGCGAACAGCGCGGAGAAGCCGACCATGGTCAGGCACAGCACCAGCCACACCCGGCCGCGGCGGAAGGCGGCCAGCTCGGTGCGCAGGTCGCCGGGCTCGCCCAGTGCCCGCGGCATCCAGGCCAGCAGGCCGGCGATGGTGACCAGCCCGATGACCGCGATGGCGCCGAGCACCAGCCGCCAGCTGGTCTGCTGGGCGGCGAAGGTGCCCAGCGGGACGCCGACGACGTTGGCCAGCGTGAGCCCGACCAGCATCAGCGAGATCGCGCTGGTCGACCGGTCGGCGGGGACCAGCCGTCGGGCGGCGACCGCCCCCACACCGAAGAACGAGCCGTGCGCCAGCGCGGTGAGCACCCGGGCGGCGGCGAGCGTCTCGTAGCTCGGCGCCACCGCCGACAGCACGTTGCCGACGACGAACAGCGCCATGAGGGCGACCAGGGTCTGCCGCGGCGGGAAGCGCACGCCGAGCGCGGTGAGCGTCGGGGCGCCGACGACCACGCCGACGGCGTAGGCGGAGATGAGCAGCCCCACCGAGGGCACCGAGACGCCGAGGCCCTCGGCGACCTCCGGGAGCATGCCCATGACGACGAACTCGGTGGTGCCGATGCCGAAGGCGCCGATGGACAGGGCGAGCAGGGCGCGGGGCACGGGGCGACTCCAGGACGGTGCGGTTCCGGGCGGGGCTCGGACTGCGTCGTCCGTGGGGTCGGGCTCTCCCGTGCCCAAGGCGGCGTCCCGGGCGGGCATGCCCGGGACACCGCGTGGGTCTGCTCACACGGTGCGGGTCAGGGCTGGAGCAGCACCTTCACCGCGCCGTCCTTCTTCTCCCGGAAGTCGGCGTAGGCCTGGGGGGCCTGCTCGAGGGGCACGCGGTGGGTGGCGAAGTCGTCGACGCCCAGCGGGTCGCCCTCGGTGAGGATCGGCAGGATGTCGGGCACCCAGCGCCAGACGTTGGCCTGGCCCATGCGCAGCTGGATCTGCTTGTCGAACATCTTGTTCAGCGGCATCGGGTCGCTGGCGCCGCCGTAGACGCCGGACAGCGAGATGGTGCCGCCGCGGCGGACGGCCTCGATCGCGGTGTTCAGCGCGGCCAGTCGGTCGACGCCGGCCACCTGCATGACCTTCTCCATGATCGCGTCCGGGACGATCGCGGAGGCCTTCTGGGCGATCGCCGCGACAGGGGAGCCGTGCGCCTCCATGCCGACCGCGTCGATGACGGCGTCCGGGCCGCGACCGGCGGTGGCCTCGCGGATCTCGCCGACCACCTGGGCCTGGTCGGTCGAGCGGATCACGTCCGTGCCGCGGCCGACCGCCCGGGCGATGCGCTCGGGGACGACGTCGGAGGCCCACACGTGCTCGATGCCCAGGTGGTGGGCGATGCGGGTGCACATGTCGCCGATCGGCCCCAGGCCCAGCACCAGCAGCGTGCCGCCGGGCGGCGTCGCGGCGTACTGGACCGCCTGCCAGGCAGTGGGCAGCACGTCGGAGAGGTAGACGAAGCGGTCGTCGGGCAGCCCGTCGGGCACCGTGACCGGCAGCGTGTTGCCGAAGGGCACCCGCAGGTACTCCGCCTGCCCGCCGGGCACCTGCCCGTAGAGCTTGGTGTAGCCGAACAGCGAGGCGCCGTAGCCCTGCTCGCGGTTCTGCGTCGTCTCGCACTGCGACTGCAGGCCCTGGGAGCACATCCAGCAGGTGCCGCAGGAGATGTTGAACGGGACGACGACCCGGTCGCCGGGCCTGACGGCGGTGACGTCCCGGCCCACCTCGCGGACGACGCCCATCGGCTCGTGACCCATCACGTCCCCGACCGACATGAAGGGCGCCATGACCTCGATGAGGTGCAGGTCGGAGCCGCAGATGCCGCTGGAGGTCACCTCGACGACCACGTCGGTCGGGTCCTGGATCGCCGGGTCGGGGACGGTGTCCACCCGGACGTCGGCTCGGCCGTGCCAGGTCACTGCGCGCATGGGGGATGGGCTCCTCGGGTGGGGTCGTCGGGCTCGACGGGGGACTCCTGCCCCGTCGTGACGACGATCGCTCCAGTCCGGCGCCCGGCGCGGCGTGTCACCCACGCTGCGTGAGGGGCGGTCGACATCCCGTGGATCGACACCGGTGGCGTTCGGTGACCGCCGTCTCCGGGACGGCCGCGGATACCCCCGTCCGGAGGTCACCAAACGGTCACCTCGTGTTTCCATGGCTCCCGTCCGCTCCCCCGGGCACCGCGCGCGACCCCCGTCCCCTACGGAAGCCAGGTGCATGACCCAGCTCCACCACGACCGCCCCCTCGACCTGGAGCGGACGTCCCGGCCCACCCTCCCGACCCGGCGCCCCGAGGAGGCGCGACGGTCGGACACCCCTCCCGCCGCACGGGCCCGGCTCGCCGGGGTCGCCGACCCCGCCGACCTCACCGGCCGGGCCGAGGCCGCGGCGCGATCCGGCATCACGGGGGGCCCGGCAGCGGCCGTGACGCCGCTGCTCCGCCGCCTGCGCGGCCGCCGCGCCGTACACGTCGCCGCCGCCCTCGTCGGGGCCAGCGCGCTGGGCCTGGTCACCGCCGGCGAACCGGTCGCCCGCGCCAGGGAGACCCGTGCCGGGACGGCCGGCCCGGTCAGCGTCGCCCAGGAGCTGGGCCTGCACGCCGGCGCGCCGGCCGCCGTCCCGGACGCCGAGGCCGCCGCGCGGCTCGGGGAGCTGGCCGCCGACCGCACCGTCCGCGAGGCCGGACGCACCGCCGCGGCGGCGGCGCAGGCCGAGGCCGACCGGGTCGCCGCCGAGGCCGACCGGCTCGCCGCCGAGGCCGCCCGGCCCGAGGCCGTCCTGCCCGTCGAGGGCGGCCGGCTCACCAGCGGCTTCGGGTCGCGCTGGGGCACCCTGCACGCCGGCATCGACCTCGCCGCCCCGATGCGCACCCCGGAGTACGCCGCGATGGACGGCATCGTCCTGGAGGCGGGCCCGGCCAGCGGCTACGGGCTGGCGGTGTACGTCCGGCACGCCAACGGCGACGTCACCGTCTACGGGCACATGGACGAGGTCCTGGTGACCCCCGGCCAGGTGGTGCGGGCCGGCGACACCATCGCGCTGCTCGGCAACCGCGGCCAGTCCACCGGCCCGCACCTGCACTTCGAGGTGCGCCGCGGCGGGCCGGGCGGCGAGCCGGTCGACCCGGTGGCCTACCTCCGGGAACGCGGCGTCGGGATCTGACGGAGGACCCCCCTGGCCCCAGCCACTCGCGAGCTCGCGGCGGGTCCCTGCAGGGGAGCCGTTCCAGCACGTCACCAGGCCGGGGCGGGGCACACTCGGGGTCCGCAGCGGACAGCAGAGGGGGGTCGATGGGGCACGGGCACGACCACGGGCACCCCGCCGCGACCGCGTCGGGCGCCCACCGCCGCCGGCTGGCCGTCGTCCTCGTCCTGACCCTGGTCGTGGCGGCCGCCGAGGTGGCCGGCGCGCTGGTCTCCGGGTCGCTGGCCCTGCTGGCCGACGCCGGGCACATGGCCACCGACGCGCTGGGCATCGGCCTGGCGCTCGGCGCGGTGTCCCTGGCCCAGCGCCCCGCCCGCGGACGGCGGACCTTCGGCTGGCAGCGCGCGGAGGTCCTCGCCGCCGTCGCCAACGGCCTGCTGCTGGTCGCGGTGGCCGGCTACGTCGTGGTCGAGGCGGTCCGCCGGATCGGGGACCCGCCGCGGATCGACGCCGGCCTGGTGCTCGCCGTGGCCGCGCTCGGCCTGGCGGTCAACCTCGGCGGGCTGGCGCTGCTGCACCGCGGCCGGCGGGACTCGCTGGCCGTCCGCGGCGCCCACCTGGAGGTGCTCGGCGACGCGCTGGGCTCGGTCGCCGTCCTGGCCTCCGCCGTCGTGGTGGCCACCACCGGCTGGACGCCGGCGGACACCGTCGCCTCCCTGCTCATCGCCGCGCTGGTGGTGCCCCGGGCCTGGTCCCTGTTGCGCGAGGCGGTCGACGTGCTGCTGGAGGCGGCGCCGCGCGGGGTGGACCTGGAGCGGGTGCGCGCCCACCTCCTCGGGGTGGACGGCGTCGTCGGGGTCCACGACCTGCACGCCTGGACGATCACCTCCGGCCTGCCGGTGCTCTCCGCGCACGTCGTCGTCAGCGACGAGGCGCTCGCCGACGGCCACGGCGGGCGGGTGCTCGACGCGCTCGGCGACTGCCTGGGCGAGCACTTCGACGTCGCGCACTGCACCTTCCAGCTGGAGGCGGAGGCGCACGCCGGGCACGAGGCACCCGTCCACGAGTGACGGACCCCCTCGCAGGGCGCCGTCCCATCCCGTCGCCGAGTGGGACAGTGGGTGCATCGGCACGGCGGGGCGGGAGGCAGCAGCGGTGGACCACGGTCACCACTCGGGCATGTGGGTGCCCGCGGAGCCGCCGACGTGGGGGCGGCTGTTCCTGCCGCACCTCGACGGCTGGTCGTGGCTGGCCGTGCTCGGCCTGCTCGGCCTGGTCGGCTACCCGGTCGCGGTCGCGGTGCTGCGCCGCTCGGGCGTGGCCTGGCCGTGGTGGCGGACGGCGTCCTGGACGGCCGGCTGCCTCGCGCTGTTCGCCGTGACCGGCACCTGGCTGAGCGGCTACGGCATGGTGCTGTTCAGCGTGCACATGGCCCAGCACATGGTGCTGTCCATGGTCGCCCCGGTGCTCCTGCTGCTCGGCGCCCCGGTCACCCTGGCGCTGCGGACCCTCCCGCGCGGCCGGACGCTGGCCGGCGTCCCGCGGGCGCTGCTGCTGGACGCGCTGCACAGCCGGGTCGCCCGCGTGGTGTCCCACCCGGCGTTCACCCTGCCGCTGTTCCTGGCCAGCCTCTACGCCGTCTACTTCACGCCCGTCTTCGACGCCCTGATGGCCAACCCGGTGGGCCACCAGTTCATGCTCGCCCACTTCACCGTCACCGGGCTGCTGTTCTTCGGCCCGATCCTCGCCCAGGACCCCTGGCCGCGGACCACCGGCCACGGCGGCCGGATGCTCGAGCTGCTCATCCCCATGCCGTTCCACGCCTTCTTCGGCGTCGCGATCCTCATGGCCAGCTCGCTGGTCGTGGACACCTTCGCCAGCCCGCCGGCCGGCTGGGGCGTCGACCCGCTGGCCGACCAGAAGGCCGCCGGGAGCATCGCCTGGTCCTTCGGCGAGATCCCGACGGTGTTCGTCATGGGCCTGGTGCTGTTCGGCTGGATGGGCTCCGAGCAGCGCAAGGCCCGCCGGCTGGACCGCGCCGCCGACCGCGACCAGGACGCCGAGCTGACCGCCTACAACGAGCGACTCCGGGCCCTGGCCGCACGCGGCGGCTGACCCGCCCTGCCCCCGTCGCCACGGCGCGGGACGCCCCGCGGGGCTCCTGCGACCATGGCGGGGTGCCGGTCTCCCTGGTCCTCACGGCGGACACGCACGTCCCCCGGCGGGCGCGCGACCTGCCGGCGGCGCTGTGGGCGGCGATCGACGCCGCGGACGTCGTCGTGCACGCCGGCGACTGGGTCGACGTCGCGCTGCTGGACCGCTTCGAGGAGCGCGCCCGCCGGCTGGTCGCCGTCCACGGCAACAACGACCACGGCGCGCTCCGCGAGCGGCTGCCGGAGGTGGCCCGCGCGGAGATCGAGGGGATCCGGCTGGCCGTCGTCCACGAGACCGGGGACCGCACGGGGCGCGAGGCACGCTGCGCCGCGCGCTTCCCCGACACCGACCTGCTGGTGTTCGGCCACAGCCACATCCCCTGGGACACCACCGCCGCCACCGGTCTGCGGTTGCTGAACCCCGGCTCGCCCACCGACCGGCGCCGGCAGCCGTCCTGCACCTACCTCACCGCCGTGGCCGACGGCGGGGTGCTGCGCGACGTCACCCTCCACCCGGTCGCGAGGTGACGGCAGGCACCGCCCGCTGGCGCCACCTCGGGGTGAGCCTGCTCGGCCTGGTCGCCGCCTGCGCCGTGCAGAACGGGCTGCCCTTCCTCACCGTCGCGCTGCGCGCCGAGGGCCTGTCGCTGAGCGCGATCGGCCTGCTGGTCAGCGCACCCACCGCCGGCCTGGTCCTCACCCTGCTGGCCTGGGGAGCGGCGGCCGACCGGTACGGCGAGCGGCGGGTGCTCGGCGCCGGGCTCGGCGTCGCCGCGGCCGCCCTGGCCGGGGCCGCGCTGGCGGCCACGCCGGTCGCCACCGGGCTGTGGCTGCTGCTCGCCGGCGCCGGCAGCGCGTCGGTGCACGCCGCCAGCGGGCGGCTGGTGCTCGGCTGGTTCCCGGCCTCCCAGCGCGGCCTGGCCATGGGCATCCGGCAGGCCGGGCAGCCGATCGGCGTCGGGGTGGCGGCGTTCGCCCTGCCGCGGCTGGCCGACGGCGGCCCGGGGACGGCGTTCGCCGCGCTGGCCGCCGGGTGCGCCACCACCGCCGTCCTCATCGGGGTCCTGGTGCGCGACCCGGCCCGACCGCCGGCGCCGGCGGGGGCACCGCCGGCCGCGTCGCCCTACCGCTCCCCGGTGCTGTGGCGGGTGCACGCGGCCAGCACGCTGCTCGTCGTCCCGCAGTTCGTCGTCGCAGCCCTCGGCTTCGACTTCCTGGTGCGCGCGGCCGGCTGGTCGGCCGCGGCGGCCGGCACCCTGCTGGCGGTCACCTCCCTGGGCGGCGCGGCCGCCCGGCTCGGCGCGGGCGCCTGGTCCGACCGCGCGGGCAGCCGGGTGGGCCCGCTGCGGCTGGTCGCCGCCGCAGTCGCCGCCGTCGTCGGCGGGCTCGCGGTCGTCGCCGCCCTCACCCCGCACGTCCTCGCCCCGTCCGCGGTCGCCGCCGCGGTGGTCGTCGCGACCGTCGCCACGGTGAGTCCCAACGGGATCGCCTTCACCTCGGTCGCCGAGCAGGCCGGCAGCGCCTGGGCCGGGCGGGCGCTGGGCGCGCACAACACCGTGCAGAACGTCGGCGCCACCCTCACGGTGCCGCTGGCCGCGCTGCTCGTGGAGGACGGGCCGGGGTACCCGGCCGCCTTCGCGGCGGCGGCGGTCGCGGCGGCGCTGGCGGTCGGCGTGGTGCCGGGGCGGGCGGTGGAGGCGGGCGGGGTGCCGCAGGCGGCCACGTCGGCGGCCCGGTGAGCCCCCGCCGTCCGTGGCCGGCCGGCGCGGTCGACCTGCTGGCCTGCCCGGTGTGCGCGGCGCCGCTGGCCACCCGGCCGGACGACGCCGGCCTGCGCTGCCCGGCCGGGCACTCCTTCGACCGGGCGCGGCAGGGGCACGTCACGCTGCTGCCGCCCGGGCACGTCCCGCCGTCCGGCGACTCCGCGGCCATGGTCGGCGACCGGGTCGCCTTCCTCGCCGCCGGCCACTACGCCGGCGTGACCCGCGCCCTGGCCGATGCCGTCACCGCGGGGGACGACGGCCCGCCGCGCGCGCTGCTCGACCTCGGCGGCGGCACCGGGCACCACCTGGCCGGCGTCCTCGACCGGCTGCCCGACGCGGTCGGCGTGGTCCTGGACTCCTCCCGCCATGCCGCCCGCCGCGCCGCCGGCGCGCACCCGCGCGCGCTGGCCGTGGTGGCCGACGCCTGGGCCCGGCTGCCGGTGCGCCCGGCCGCCGTCGACCGGGTGCTGGTCGTGTTCGCCCCGCGCAACGGCCGGGAGACCGCCCGGGTGCTGCGGCCGGGCGGGCGCCTGGTCGTCGTCACCCCCGCCGCCGACCACCTGGGGGAGCTGGTCGGCCCCCTCGGGCTGTTGCAGGTCGACCCGGACAAGGCGCGCCGGCTGTCCGCGGCGCTGGACCCGCACCTGCGCCCGGTGGCCGCCACGGCCCACCGGGACCGGCTCGAGCTGGACCGGGCGACGGTCACGACCCTGGTCGGCATGGGCCCGCACGCCCGCCACCTCGACCCGGAGCGGCTGGCCGCGGCGGTGGCCGCCCTGCCCGAGCGGACGCCGGTCACGCTGTCCCTCGACGTCACCACCTGGGTCCGCGAGCCGGCCGGTCCCGGCGTGTCAGGTCACGATCCGGGCACGACCTGAGGCCCGACGCGGGGGGCCGGAGCGTGCGGACGGGCGCGCCCGCGACGTCGGCAGGAACCCCGCGCCGGGAAGCGTCTAAGCTGCGGCCGTGACGATCGCACCGGCGCCGATCGTGAGCCGGCCGAGCCCGGTTCACGAGGCGGAGAAGGGCTCGCGGCTCTCGAACCTGCTGCGGACCACCGACCACAAGACCATCGGCCTGATGTACCTGGCCACCTCCTTCGCCTGGTTCGTCGTCGGCGGCCTCCTGGCGATGCTGATGCGCGGGGAACTCGGCCGGCCGGGTCTGCAGTTCCTGTCGCCGGAGCAGTACAACCAGCTGGTCACCATGCACGGCACGATCATGCTGCTGTTCTTCGCGACGCCGCTGTTCTTCGCCTTCGCCAACCTGATCATGCCGCTGCAGATCGGCGCGCCCGACGTGGCGTTCCCGCGGTTGAACTCGTTCTCCTTCTGGCTGTTCCTGTTCGGCTCCTCGCTGGCCGTGTCGGGCTTCTTCACCCCGGGTGGTGCCGCCGACTTCGGCTGGTACGCCTACACGCCGCTGTCCACCGCCGCGCACAGCCCCGGCGCCGGTGCCGACCTGTGGATCGCCGGTCTGGCGGTCAGCGGCCTGGGCACCATCCTCGGCGCGGTCAACTTCCTGACCACGCTGGCCTGCCTGCGGGCGCCGGGCATGACGCTGTTCCGGATGCCGATCTTCTGCTGGAACACCCTGGTGACCAGCCTGCTGGTCCTCTTCGCCTTCCCGATCCTCACCGCCGCGCTGTTCGCCCTGCTGGCCGACCGCCAGCTCGGCGCCCTCGTCTTCGTCGAGGAGAACGGCGGGCCGATGCTGTGGCAGCACCTGTTCTGGTTCTTCGGGCACCCCGAGGTCTACATCATCGCGCTGCCGTTCTTCGGCATCATCACCGAGATCATCCCGGTGTTCAGCCGCAAGCCGTTGTTCGGCTACAAGGGCATGGTCTTCGCCACCATCGCCATCGGCGGCCTGTCGCTGACGGTGTGGGCGCACCACATGTACGCCACCGGAGCGGTGCTGCTGCCCTTCTTCTCCTTCCTCACCTACCTCATCGCCGTGCCGACCGGGATCAAGTTCTTCAACTGGATCGGCACGATGTGGCGCGGCCAGCTCACCTTCGAGACGCCGATGCTGTTCGCCATCGGCTTCCTGGTGACCTTCCTGCTGGGCGGCCTGACCGGCGTCCTGCTGGGCAGCCCGGCGCTGGACTGGCACCTCAACGACAGCTACTTCGTCGTCGCGCACTTCCACTACGTCGTCTTCGGGACCGTCGTGTTCGCCGCCTACGCGGGCATGTACTTCTGGTTCCCGAAGATGATCGGCCGGATGATGGACGAGCGGATCGGCAAGCTGCACTTCTGGTTGACCTTCATCGGCTTCCACGGCACCTTCCTCGTGCAGCACTGGCTCGGCGCCGAGGGCATGCCCCGCCGGTACGTCAACTACCTGGGCACCGACGGGTTCACCACGCTGAACACCGTCTCGACGGTCTTCTCCTTCGTGCTCGGCGCCTCCACCATCCCGTTCCTCTACAACGTGGCCCGGTCGTGGCGGTACGGCCGGCTGGCCCTGCGTGACGACCCCTGGGGCCACGGCAACTCGCTGGAGTGGGCGACCGGCTCCCCGCCCCCGCGGCACAACTTCACCGAGATCCCGAAGATCCGCTCCGAGCGGCCGGCGTTCGAGGCGCACTACCCGCACCTGGTGGAGCGGCTGCAGCGCGAGGCGCACGCCGGCAAGCGGCACGACCCCTACGCCGCCGAGCTGGGCGCCACCGGGGGCTCCCGGCAGGGTCCGAACGACCCCGACCCCACCTGAGAGAGGACCCCGTCCTCCCCACCCTTCGCAGGCTCAGGGCGGGACCCGGGACGGGGCCGGTTCCAGCACGTCACCACGCTCGGCGCGGGACCCTGCGAGGGGGCCGTTCACCACATCACGCGACGCCCCGTCGGCTCCGGCCGGCGGGGCGTCGGCGTGCGCGGTCCGCGCCCCGGGCCGGTCGCCGGACGCCGGCCGGGGGTGCGGCACGATGACGGCCGTGCCGCCCGCCCCCGCCCCCCGCACGCAGCCGGACACCGCCCGGGCGCCCTCCACCGCCCCGCGGGCGCTGCTCACGGTCTCCGGCAGCGACCGGCCCGGAGTCACCGCGCGGCTGTTCGCGGCGCTGGCCGTACCCGGCGACGGGCTGCCGCCGGTCGAGGTGGTCGACGTCGAGCAGGTCGTCGTCCACGGTCAGCTGGTGCTCGGCGTCGTCGTGGGAGCGCTGCCGGTGGAGGGCGGGCCGGTGGTGGACGAGGCGGGCTTCCTCGCCGCGCTCGGCCGGCTGGCCGGCGACGTGGCCGCGGCCACCGGCGTCCGGGTGCAGGTCGAGTCGGCCGCCGACGCCGGGCTGGACGCCGCCCCGCCCGGCCGGCCGCACCACGTCATCCTGCTCGGCCGGCCCGTCCCGCCCGGGGCCGTGGCCGGGGCCGCGTCGGCCATCGCGGGCACCGGCGGGAACATCGAGGCGATCCGCCGCCTGTCGGACTACCCGGTCACCAGCTTCGAGCTCACCGTCTCCGGCGGCGAGGCCACCGCGCTGCGCACCGCGCTGGCCTCGGTGGCGTCCGCCACGGGCGCCGACATCGCCGTCGAGCAGGTCGGGCTGGCCCGCCGCAGCAAGCGGCTGATCGTCCTCGACGTCGACTCCACCCTGGTGCGCGGGGAGGTCATCGACGAGCTCGCCGCCCGCGCCGGCCGGGCCGCGGAGGTCGCCCGGATCACCGCCGCGGCCATGAACGGCGAGCTGGACTTCGCCGAGTCGCTGCGGGCCCGGGTCGCCGCGCTCGCCGGGCTGCCGGTCGAGGTGCTCGACGAGGTGCGCGCGGCGCTCGTGCTCACCCCCGGCGCGCGCACGCTGATCCGCACGCTCAAGCGGCACGGCTTCCGCTGCGGCATCGTCAGCGGTGGCTTCACCCAGGTCACCGACCCGCTGGCCGAGCAGCTGGGCCTGGACTTCGCCGCCGCCAACACCCTCGAGGTCGCCGACGGCCGGCTCACCGGCCGGCTGGTGGGCGAGATCGTCGACCGCGCCGGCAAGGCCCGCGCGCTGGCCCGCTTCGCCGACGACTACGGCATCCCGCTGGAGCAGACCGTGGCCGTGGGCGACGGCGCCAACGACCTGGACATGCTGGGCGTCGCCGGGCTGGGCATCGCCTTCAACGCCAAGCCGTGGGTGCGCGAGCAGGCGCACACCGCGCTCAACCAGCCCTACCTCGACGCGGTGCTGCAGGTGCTCGGCTTCACCCGCGACGAGGTCCTCGACGCGGAGTGATCGGTCCGACGAGTGGGGCCCGGAGGCTCCCGCGAGGAGGACCGGGATGGGCTCAGCGCGGCAACTGGCCTCGGTGTAGGGGCCCGCGCCGAGCGTGCGAGGCGTGGGGGGCACCGAGGTCCTTCCGGGCACGTGGCCGCGGTGTCGGCCGGTAGGCCGACGATGTCGCCGTCCGAACCGTCCAAGACACCGGCGCGGCCGCTGCCTAGCGTCACCGGCATGGAGCTGCGCCCCGCCGTCATCGGACTCGTGGTCTCGGACATGGCCGCGACCCTCGCCTTCTACCGCCGCTGCGGCCTGGCCGTCCCGGAGGGCGCCGACGACCAGCCGCACGTCGAGGTGGCGCTGGCCGGCGGGCTGCGGCTGGCCTTCGACACCGAGGCCACCATCCGGTCGTTCGACGCGCACTGGACGCCGCCGACCGGCGGCCACCGGGTCGCTCTCGCCCTGGACTGCGGCAGCCCGGGCGGGGTCGACGCGGCGTGGGCGGAGCTGACCGCCGCGGGTCACCACGGGCACCTGCCGCCGTGGGACGCCGTGTGGGGTCAGCGCTACGCCGTCGTCCACGACCCGGACGGCACGCCCGTGGACCTCTTCGCGCCGCTACCCGGCTGACCCGCGCAGCAGCGCGGTCACGGTGGTCCCGGTCAGGCCGCGCACGTCCCGGGCCAGGTGCGCCTGGTCGGCGTACCCGCTGTCGGCGGCCACCCGGGCCAGCGGCGCCCCCTGGCGGACCTGCTCCAGCGCACGGCCCAGCCGCAGCACCCGGGTCAGGTGCCGCGGTCCGTAGCCGAAGAGGTCCAGCGACCGCCGGTGCAGCTGCCGGACGCCGAGGCCCAGCCGCGCGGCCATGCCCGCGACCGGCACCCCTGCCCGTGCCAGCGCCAGCACCCGGCCGCCCAGCGGGTCCGCGGGGGAGTCGACCACCCGCTCGCCGGCCCACCGTTCCAGGGCGCCGACCGGGTCCTCGGCCACCCGGTCGGCCAGTCGCCGCGCCGCTGCCGCCGGCCACAGGTCCTCCAGCAGCGGCGTCCGGTCCCGCAGCTCGTGCGCGGGCACGCCCAGCAGCGCCGGGCCGGTCCCGCCGGAGAAGCGCAGCGCGACGTAGCGGGCGGGTGCCGGGTCCTCGTGCCACCGCGCCCGGGTGTCGGGCCCGGCCACCGACAGCCGCCGGCCGTCCCAGAGCAGGTCCAGGCAGCCGTCGGGCAGGATCCGCGACGCCCCTGCGGGTACGGCCCGCTCCCACAGCACCGCGTCCGGCACGGCGGTCGCGCGCTCCCGGTAGGTCACTGCCCGGCCGGCGGCCGGTGCACCTCGCCGGAGAGCTCCACGCCGGCGGTGCGCAACTGGTCCAGGGCGGCGTCGGTGGTCGCCTCGCTGACGCCCGCGGTGAGCGGCAGCAGCACACGGGTGGCGAAGCCGGCCCCGGCGGCATCCAGTGCGGTGGCCCGCACGCAGTGGTCGGTGGCGATCCCGGCGACGTCCACGGCGTCCACCCCGCGGGCGCGCAGCCAGTCGGCCAGCGGGACGCCGCCGGAGACGCCCTCGAACCCGGAGTAGGCCGCGGCGTACTCGCCCTTGTCGAACACCGCCTCGAGGGGACCGCGGTCCAGGTCCGGGTGCAGGTCCACGCCGGCCGTGCCCACGACGCAGTGCGGCGGCCAGGTCTCCAGGAAGTCCGGCTGCGCGGCGAAGTGGCCGCCGGGGTCGACGTGGTGGTCGCGGGTGGCGACCACGTGCGCGTAGTCGGCGGCGTGCGCGCGCAGGTGCCCGCTGATCGCCGCGGCCACGCCGGCACCGCCGGCCACGGCCAGGCTGCCGCCCTCGCAGAAGTCGTTCTGCACGTCCACCACCAGCAGCGCGCGGGTCACGTCGTCCTCCTCAGGCCGTCAGGGTCTCGATGGCGCAGTCCCCGCGGGACAGCGCGAACGCCTCCGCGGGCAGCGCGGCGACCGCCCGCTCGTGGTGCGCCCGGGCGGCGGCCAGCGCCTCCCGGGGCGTGGCCGGCGCGCAGACCTCGCCGCCGCGGACCAGCTGCACGACCAGCGTCCGGTCGCCGTCCCGGGGGAGCACCGCGGCGGCGGTGACCACCTCGGCGGTCGCCGTCCCGGAGGCGTCGTGCCGGCGGACGGCGGACTTCCGCCCGCCCACCGAGTTCTTGCCCTCCGAGCGCTTGGCCACCGGGACGCCGTCCCGCTCGACCAGCTTGTAGACCATCCCCGCCGTCGGGGCGCCGGACCCGGTGACCAGCGAGGTGCCCACGCCGTACCCGTCGACCGGGGCGGCCATCAGCCCGGCGATCGCGTACTCGTCCAGGTCGCTGGTGACGATGATCCGGGTGCCGGTCGCGCCGAGGGAGTCCAGCAGCTCGCGGGCGTGCCGGGCCAGCGTCGGCAGGTCCCCGGAGTCCAGCCGGACCGCGCCCAGCTCCGGCCCGGCCACCTCCACCGCCGTCCGGATGCCCTGGTCCACGTCGTAGGTGTCCACCAGCAGCGTGGTGCCCACCCCGAGGGCGGCGACCTGCGCGCGGAAGGCGGCGGCCTCGTCGTCGTGCAGCAGCGTGAAGGCGTGCGCGCTGGTGCCGGTGGTCGGGATGCCGTAGCGCCGGCCGGCCTCCAGGTTGGAGGTGGCGGCGAACCCGGCCAGGTGCGCGGCCCGGGCGGCGGCGACCGCAGCGTCCTCGTGGGTGCGCCGCGAGCCCATCTCGATGCACGGCCGCTCACAGGCCGCGGACACCATCCGGGCCGCGGCGGAGGCGATGGCGCTGTCGTGGTTGAGCACCGAGAGCACCAGCGTCTCCAGCAGCACCCCCTCGGCGAAGGGGGCGCGCACGGTGAGCACGGGGGAGCCGGGGAAGAACGGCTCGCCCTCGGCGTAGCCGTCGACGTCCCCGGTGAAGCGGAACCCGGCCAGCCAGTCCAGCAGCCGGGCGTCGGTGAGGCCCTGCTCGCGCAGCGCGGCGAGGTCGGCGTCGGTGAACCGGAAGTCCGGCAGCGCCTCCAGCAGCCGGCCGGTGCCGGCGAGCACACCGTAGCGGCGGCCGTGCGGCAGCCGCCGGGCGAAGACCTCGAACACGCAGTCGCGGTCGGCGGTGCCGTCGGCCAGGGCCGCGGCGACCATGGTCAGCTCGTACCGGTCGGTGAGCAGGGCGGGGCCGGTCGCCGGGGGCATGACCTCGCAGCGTAGGCGCGACCGGCGACACCCGGCGTTCTAAGGTGGGTGCGTGGCCGGACCACTCGCGCCGACACGGACGCCGGAGGAGACCGTCGAGGAGCACGGCGACCTCGACCGCCCGTGGGTCACCATCGTCTGGAACGACCCGGTCAACCTCATGACCTACGTCACCTACGTGCTGCAGGAGCTGTTCGGCTACGACGAGCCGACGGCGACCACGCTCATGCTGCAGGTGCACGAGGAGGGCCGGGCGATCGTCAGCTCGGGGCCGCGCGAGAAGATGGAGCACGACACCAGCCGGCTGCACGCCTACGGGCTGTGGGCCAGCTACCAGCGCGACTCGTGAGGGCACCCGCGTGAAGCCGTTCCGCCGCCGGGGCGGTGAGCTGGTCGCCCGGCTCGAGCCGGCCGAGGTGCACGTCGTGGCCCTGCTGCTCGACCAGCTCGAGCAGCTGCTCACCGCCGAGGCCGAGGACGTCGCGGGCGACCCGGTCGTCGCCCGGCTGCTGCCCGCCGGGCACCGCAGCGACCCCGAGATCGCCGCCGACTACCGCGAGATGACCGAGTCCGCGCTGCGCTCCGGCAAGGCCGACGACCTGGCCACGGTCCGCGCCGGCCTGCCGCCCGACGGCGGGACGGTCCGCCTGGACCCCGACCAGGCGGCCGCCTGGCTGCGCACCACCAACGACCTGCGCCTGGCCCTGGGCACCCGGCTGGACATCCGCGAGGACACCGAGCCGCCGGAGGACCTCGCCGGCGAGGAGGGCCACCAGCTGGCCGTCTACTACTGGCTCACCGGCCTGCAGGGGTCGCTCGTCGACGCGCTCGCCGCGGGTCGCGCCGGCCGAAGGTGAGCACGACCAGCGCCGCGAGGAGCAGGTCGAGCACGAAGAACACCGACACCAGGCCCGGCATCTCCAGGTCCCGCACCAGCGCGCCGACGGCGGAGACCAGCACGACCAGCGACAGGACGGCGACCAGCAGCAGGGTGAGCACCTGGAGCGAGACGACCAGCACCAGCGACACCCGGTCGCCGCCGACGGCGCGGCGGTACCAGCGGGCGCGCCTGCGGGTCCCCCCCATGCCCAGCAGCAGCGCCGGCAGCGCCACGGCGAGCACCCCGGCGACCATGAGCAGCTCCACCACCACGACACGTCACCGTAACCTCCGGGCCATTGCCGGGAGCCTGCGAGGTGGGCGGTGCGGGATCTCCTAGACTCGGCTGCGTGCTGCGCATCGACCGCGCGACCTACGACGCCATCGTGGCCCACGCCCGGGAGGACCACCCGGACGAGGCCTGTGGCGTCGTCGCCGGCCCCGAGGGCAGCGACCGCCCCGAGCGGTTCATCCCGATGCTGAACGCCGCGCGGTCGCCCACGTTCTACGAGTTCGACTCCGCGGACCTGCTCCGGCTGTACCGGGAGATGGACGACCGGGACGAGGAGCCGGTGGTGGTGTACCACTCGCACACCGCGACCGAGGCCTACCCGTCGCGCACCGACATCGGCCTGGCCGCCGAGCCGAACGCGCACTACGTGCTTGTCTCCACCCGGCACCACGGGGAGCAGACCGGCCTGGCCGGTGACGAGGTCGAGTTCCGCAGCTTCCGGATCGTCGACGGCGTCGTCACCGAGGAGGACGTCGAGGTCGTCGAGTCCTACCTGTTCGGCCACTCGCCGACCACCGTCGTCTACGACTGAAGAAGGACCCCGCTGCCCCCCACCGCTCGCACGCTCGCGGCGGGTCCCTGCAGCGGGGCCGTTCCAGCACGTCACCATCGGAATGAGCCGGCGGCCTGCGGGCGTTGGCCCGACCAGACGCACGTCCGCTGCGCCGTCGCGCGGCACACCCCACCGACCCCCTGAGGAGAACGCACACGCCATGGCCATCGAGGTCCGGATCCCGACCATCCTGCGCACCCACACCGGCGGCAGCAAGACCGTCCAGGGCAGCGGGGACACCCTGGCCGCGCTCGTCGACGACCTCGACGCCAAGCACCCGGGCCTGAAGAACCGCCTGGTCACCGAGGAGGGCAAGCTGCACCGCTTCGTCAACGTGTACGTCAACGACGAGGACGTGCGCTTCACCGGGGCGCTGGACACCCAGGTCAAGGACGGCGACTCGGTCACCATCCTCCCGGCGGTCGCGGGCGGCTGACCGCCGCCCCGCCCGCCCCTCGACCGGAGGTCCGCTGATGGCCCGCTTCGCCTCGCTCGTCGACTCGCTCGGCAACACCCCGCTGGTGGGGCTGCCGAGCCTGTCGCCGTCCCCCGACGTCCGGCTGTGGGCCAAGCTCGAGGACCACAACCCCACCGGGTCGATCAAGGACCGGGCCGCCATCGCGATGATCGAGGCGGCGGAGAAGGAGGGGCGGCTCACCCCGGGCGACACCATCCTGGAGCCCACCAGCGGCAACACCGGCATCTCGCTGGCGATGGTCGCCCGGCAGCGCGGCTACCGGCTGATCTGCGTGATGCCGGAGAACACCTCGATCGAGCGGCGCCAGCTGTTGGAGATGTACGGCGCGCAGATCATCAGCTCCCCGGCGGCCGGCGGCTCCAACCAGGCCGTCGCCGTCGCCAAGGGGCTGGCCGCCGAGCACACCGACTGGGTGATGCTCTACCAGTACGGCAACCCGGCCAACGCCGAGGCGCACTACACCGGCACCGGCCCGGAGATCCTGGCCGACCTGCCCTCGATCACCCACTTCGTCGCCGGGCTGGGCACCACCGGCACGCTCATGGGCGTCTCCCGCTTCCTGCGCGAGCGCAAGCCCGACGTGAGGGTGATCGCCGCCGAGCCGCGCTACGGCGAGCTGGTCTACGGGCTGCGCAACATCGACGAGGGCTTCGTCCCCGAGCTCTACGACCCCACCCTGCTGGACTCCCGGTTCAGCGTCGGCCCGCTGGACGCCCTGCGCCGCACCCGGCAGCTGGTGGAGCAGGAGGGCATCTTCGCCGGCATCTCCACCGGCGCCATCCTGCACGCGTCCCTCGGCATCGCCGACAAGGAGGTCACCGCCGGCCGGCGGGCCGACATCGTCTTCATCGTCTGCGACGGCGGCTGGAAGTACCTGTCCACCGGCGCCTACGCCGGCACGCTGGAGGAGGCGACCTCCGCGCTGGAGGGCCAGCTCTGGGCGTGAGCCCGGGGGCGCGACGCCGGTCTCCCCGGCCCCCCGGTTAGCCTGACCGGCGCCGGAGGGACGACACAGGGGAGCGGCAGGTGGAGCTGACGGTGGTCGGCTGCTCGGGCAGCGGCCCGGGCCCGGCGTCCCCGGCGTCCTGCTACCTGGTCGAGCACGACGGCTTCCGCGTGCTCCTCGACCTGGGCAACGGCGCGTTCGGGACGCTGCAGGCCCTCGCCGACCCGGTCACCGTCGACGCGCTGTACCTCACCCACCTGCACGCGGACCACTGCCTCGACGTGGCCCCGTTCGTCGTCTGGCACCGCTACTCGGGGCGCTCCCGCGGGCGGCCGGTGCCGCTGTACGCGCCGGCCGGCGCCGACCGGCGGCTGGCCTCGGCCTACTACGGGGACGGCGCGCCGCTGGAGGACGTCTTCGACTTCACCGTCCTCACCGGGGAGCCGTTCGACCTGGGGCCCTTCGCCGTGCGGACGGCGCGCACCGCGCACCCGGTCGAGTGCCACGCCGTGCGGCTGACCGCCGGCGGCCGGTCGCTGGTCTACACCGGTGACACCGGCGCCAGCGCCGCCGTGGTCGACCTCGCCCGCGGTGCCGACGTGCTGCTCGCCGAGGCCGCGCACCCCGACGTCCCCGGCCTGCCCGGCGGCCTGCACCTCACCGGGCGGCAGGCCGGCGAGCACGCCGCCGCGGCCGGGGTCGGCCGGCTGCTGCTCACCCACGTGCCGCCGTGGGTCGACGCCGAGGGGCAGCTGGCGTCCGCGCGGGAGGTGTTCCCCGGCGCGGAGCTGGTCGAGCCCTGCGCCACGTACGCCGTCTGACGGAGGACCCTCCTGCCCCCGTCACTCGCAGGCTCGGGACGGGACGCTGGAGGAGGGCCGGTCCGGCACGTCACCGCACCCCTCTTGCCCGGCGCGGCTCGGCCGGGCACCGTGGCCCGGTGGTCGACGACGAACGGGACGGCGTCCGGCTGACCAGCCTCGACGCGCCGCTGGGCGACGGGCTCGGGGTGACCAAGGGCGACCTGGTCGACCACCTCGACGCCAACGCCTCCCGGCTGGTGCCGCAGCTGGCCGGCCGGCCGCTGTCGGTCAAGCGGGTCCGGCCGGGCCAGGAGCCGTTCATGCAGCGCAACGTCGCCAGGGGCGCGCCGGAGTGGGTGCGCACGGTGCCGGTCTGGTCCCACGGCGCGCACCGCGAGGTGCACCAGGTGCTCTGCGACGACCGCCGCACGCTGCTGTGGCTGGCCAACCAGCGGGCTGTCGAGTTCCACGTGCCCTTCTCCCTCGCCGGCGCCGAGACCGAGCCGACCGGCATCGTGCTCGACCTCGACCCGCCGGAGGGCGCCGACTTCGACGTGGTCGTGCGGGCGGCGGACCTGGTCCGGCGGGCGCTGGCCGACGCCGGGCTCGCCGGGGCGGTGAAGACCAGCGGGTCCAAGGGGGTGCACGTCGTCGTCCCGGTGCGCGGAGTCGGGCCCGAGGACGCCGCCGCCGCGACCCGCGCGCTGGCCGCCCGCGCCGCCGCCCTCGACCCGGACCTGGCCACCACCGCCTACATCCGGGAGGACCGGCACGGCCGGGTGTTCCTCGACTCCACCCGCTCGGGCTCCGCCACCATCGTGGCCGCCTACAGCCCGCGGATCCGCCCCGGCCTGCCCGTCTCCGCGCCGGTCGCCTGGGCTGACCTGCCCTCGGTGCGGCCCGGGGACGTGACCGTCCGGACGGCGCCGGAGCGGCTGGGGGACGGCGACCCGTGGACGGCGCTGCTGCCCGCCCGGCAGGAGCTGCCGGCCGACCTGGTCGCCGAGGGCCACACCATCCCGGTGGCCCGCGTGCAGGCGATGCACGAGGGCCGCCGCCGGGCCCGGGCCCGCCGTGCGGAGGCCGGGGACTGAGAGAGGACCACCCTTCCCCCCACGCCTCGCACGCTCCCTGGTGCCCGGTGAGCTGCTCGACCGCGACGACGGGCCGGCCGGCTGTGCGCCGAGGTCTCGCCGGACCCCGGCGAGGTGGTGCTCGGTCCCTGGGAGGAGGGCCGGTCCTGCGGGCCGGGGTGCCAGCCGCGGCCGGGCACCTGGCGGGCCCGAGCCGCTAGGAGTCCAGGCCGAGCTCGCGGCGCAGCTTGGCGACGTGGCCGCTGGCCTTGACGTTGTAGGCCGCCTTCTCGATGCGGCCCTCGGCGTCGATGACGAACGTCGACCGGATGACCCCGACGACCTCCTTGCCGTACAGCTTCTTGGTCCCGTACGCGCCGTAGGCGGCGAGCACCCGGGTGTCCGGGTCGGAGAGCAGGGTGATGCGCAGGCCCTCGGCCTCGCGGAAGCGCGCCAGCTTCTCGACCGGGTCGGGGGAGATGCCGATGACGTCCAGCCCGGCCTCGGCCAGGTCGCCGGCGGAGGCGGTGAAGTCCACGGCCTGGGTGGTGCAGCCCGGGGTCATGGCCGCCGGGTAGCAGTAGACGACCACCCGGCGTCCGCGGTGGTCGGCGAGCGAGACCGGGGTGCCGTCGGCATCGGGCAGCGTGAACTCCGGTGCGGGGTCCCCCGGCGCCAGGCGGACGGGAGCCGTGTCGAGGCCGCGGTCGGTGTCGGTCATGACCGGCATCCTGCCGTGCCCGGCCGACCGCAGGGCAGGGGAGTCCTCCCTCAGCCGGCGAGGAAGGACAGCCGGACCTGGCGCTCGGGGTTGTCGGTGTTGGTGTCCACCAGGCAGACCCGCTGCCAGGTGCCCAGCTGCAGGCGCCCGCCCAGCACCGGGATGCTCGTCGACGGCGGGACGAACGCCGGGAGCACGTGGTCGCGGCCGTGGCCCGGGCTGCCGTGCCGGTGCCGCCACCGCCCGTCACGGGGGAGCAGCACGTCCAGCTGGGCGAGCAGGTCGTCGTCGCTGCCGGCGCCGGTCTCGATGACCGCGACGCCGGCCGTCGCGTGCGGTACGAACACGTGCAGCAGCCCGTCGGCCTCCTCGCGCACGAACGCCGCGCACTCGTCGGTGAGGTCGACCACCGTGGGCGCGCCTCCGGTCCGGACCGTCATCAGCTCCGATCGCACGGGACATTGTCGTCACACCGCCGTCCCAGCGGACGACACCGCGGGCCCGGCCCGGCCACGGCACTACTGTCGGCCCCCGTGACCGCAGCAGCCGCGCCCCCGCGCCCCGACGGCCGGGCGGCCGACCAGCTCCGCCCCGTGACGATCACCCGCAACTGGCTGGACCACGCCGAGGGCTCGGTGCTGGTGGAGTTCGGCCGCACCCGGGTGCTCTGCGCCGCCAGCGTCACCGAGGGCGTCCCCCGCTGGCGCCGGGGCTCCGGCCAGGGCTGGATCACTGCCGAGTACGCGATGCTGCCCCGGGCGACGCACACCCGCAGCGACCGCGAGTCGGTCAAGGGCCGGCTCGGCGGGCGCACGCACGAGATCAGCCGGCTGGTGGGCCGCTCGCTGCGGGCCGCGGTCGACCTCGCCGCGCTCGGCGAGAACAGCATCGCCGTCGACTGCGACGTGCTGCAGGCCGACGGCGGCACCCGGACGGCGGCCATCACCGGCGCCTACGTCGCCCTCGCCGACGCCGTGTCCTGGCTCGGCCAGCGCGGCAAGCTGGCCCGCAGGACCCCGGTCCTGCAGTCGGTGGCCGCGGTCAGCGTCGGGGTCGTCGACGGGCAGCCGCGGCTGGACCTCGCCTACGAGGAGGACGTGCGCGCCGGCACCGACATGAACGTCGTCTGCACCGGCGACGGCCGGTTCGTCGAGGTCCAGGGCACCGCGGAGGACGGCGTCTTCGACCGCGGCACCCTCGACGCGCTGCTGGACCTCGCCGTCGGCGGCTGCGCCACCCTCACCGCGCTGCAGCAGCAGGCGCTCACCCGATGAGCGCGCGGCTGCTGCTGGCCACCCGCAACCCCGGCAAGCTGGCCGAGCTGCGCCGGCTGCTGGACAGCGCCGTCCCCGGGGTGGCGGTGCTGGGACTGCGCGACGTCCCCGGGTACCCCGAGGCCCCCGAGACCGGGGCCACCTTCGCGGAGAACGCGCTGCTCAAGGCGCGCGAGGCGGTGCGGCACACCCGGCTGGCTGCGGTCGCCGACGACTCCGGGCTGACCGTCGACGCGCTCAACGGGATGCCCGGCGTCCTGTCGGCGCGCTGGTCTGGCCGGCACGGGGACGACGCGGCGAACACCGCTCTGCTGCTCGGCCAGCTCGCCGACGTGCCCGACGGGCGCCGTGGCGCGGCGTTCGTGTGCGCCGCCGCGGTGGTGACCCCGGGCGGTGCCGAGCGGGTGGTCGAGCGGTCCTGGCGCGGCGAGGTGGTCCGGGAGCCGCGGGGCGCCAACGGCTTCGGCTACGACCCGGTCTTCCTGCCCGACGGGCTGGAGCGGACCGCCGCCGAGCTGACCGCGGCGGAGAAGGACGCGCGCAGCCACCGCGGCCAGGCCCTCGCCGCGCTGGTGCCGCTGGTCGCGGAGCTGCTCGGCCGCCGCTGACCGGTGCCCCTCGGCAGGGAGCAACGGCGGCGGGGAGGTGCGCCCGCTCGCCGAGCGCACCCCGCTCATCCGGCCGCTGACCCGCCACGTCGTCGACGCGGCGCTCGAGCAGTGCACGTGGTGGCGCGACACCGGCCGGCACCTCGGGGGGTCCGAGTCACGGGCGCGCCCCGCCGGTCCCGGTCTGCCGGGGCCGGCGGGTGGCACGTCAGGGGGTCGGCCCGGCCCCGGCGGTGGGTGACGCGTCGTCCTCCCCGGCGTCCGGTGCCGCGTCCTCCGACGACCCGCCCGAGGACCCGCCCGGCTCGCTGCCGGTGGTGGGCTCGGCCGCCGGGGTCCGCGACGGGGTGGCCGACCCGGACGGCTCGTCCCCGGGCTCCTCGTTCCCGGGCTCCTCGTCCCCGGTCTCCTCGTCCCCGGTCTCCCGGCTGCCGGCGTCGTCGGACGCCCCGTCGGTCCCGGTGGCCGGCGAGCTGCTCCCGGTCGCCGGTGCGGCCGGGTCGGGCGACGACGGCGCCGGGTCCCCGGACCCCTCCCCGCCGGAGGACGACGAGGCCTCGGTGATCGCGCCGATGGTCGTGGCCGCGGAGGTCTCGGTGTCCCCGACGAGGGCGGACACCGGCCGCTGGCCGACCAGCTCGATGGCGCTCACGATGCCCATGGCCAGCACGAAGACCGCGCCGGCGTAGGCGGCGACCCGTGTCCAGCGCAGCCGGGGACGACCGGCCCTCGTGCGGCGGGGGTCCAGGTGGGCGGGCAGCACCGCGGTGGCCGGGGCCGCCCCGGCCGCCGTCCGGCCGGCGGTGAGCTGCCCGCGGGCGCGCCGCAGCGTCCGGCTGGTCCGCTGCAGGGAGGTGCCGTAGACGGCGGCGCCGACGGTGCTGACGACGCTGGCCAGGCCGGCACCGATGAGGGTGCCGGCCAGGCCGGAGAAGGAGGCCACCACGGCGGCCGACACCGCGGCCAGGGCGCCTGCGGCCACCTGGGTGGCGCTGAGCTGGACGCCCGTCCGCGGCTCGTCGTCGTCGGGGCGGGCGGGCCGGTCGGTCGGGGCGGGGCGTGGCGCGGTCATGGGCTCCGGCGGGGTCGGTGCGTGCAGGGGGAGGCGGCCGGGACGGGCGGCGCTGCGCGACGGCCTGCCCTCCCAGCGTAGGGGCCGGGCCCGGGCCGTCCCGCCGCCTCCCGGCGCCGCGGGCCGCTGACCTGCGCCGACGTCGCCGTGTGATCCCGCTCTCGCGCGCCCGGGCCGCCCGCCCGGCGGGCCCGCGGGTGCGCGGGCACAGTGGGCGGGTGCTGATCTCGGTGGCGGGTGTGCGGGCGCTGCGCTTCGACGACGGGACGCCGGTGACCGCGGCCTCGGCGGTCGCGCCGCTCGGCGACGGCTGGCTGGTGGCCCAGGACGACTCCACGGTGGCCGCCTGGCTGCGGGGCGGCTCGGTCGCCGCGCTGCGCCTGCTGCCGCCCGTCGAGGGCCTGGACCGGTTCAGCGAGCAGGCCGGCACCAAGCGGCTCAAGCCCGACCTGGAGGTGGCCTGCCCCGCGGAGGTCGACGGGGAGCCGGCCGTCCTGCTGCTCGGCTCGGGCGCCACCGACCGGCGCACCCGCGGGGTCCTGGTGCGCCTGGACGGCGGGGTGCCCGTCGTCCGGGCGGGGGAGCTGGCGCCGCTGTACGCGCAGGTCGCCGGGGTGCTGGAGGTGGCCGCCGACCAGCTCAACCTGGAGGGCGCCAGCCGGCACGGCGGCACGGTCCGCTGGTTCAACCGCGGCAACCTCGCCGCCGGGGTGCGCCCGGGCAGCGTCGACGTCCCGCTGGCCGCGCTCGTCGACGCCGTCCTCGGCCGGGCGGACGCCGCCGCCGTCCCGGTGGCGCGGCCGAGGGTCTACGACCTGGGCGAGGTGGCCGGGGTGGGCCTCGCGGTGACCGACGCCATCGCGCTGCCCGACGGGCGGCTGCTGCTCAGCGCAGCAGCCGAGGACACCCCGAACGCCGTCGACGACGGGCCGGTGGTGGCCTCCGCGCTGGCGCTGGTCGACGGGGACGAGGTGCTGGCGGTCGGCCGGGTGCCGGAGGTGGAGGGGCGGGTGGCCAAGGTGGAGGGGCTGGCCCTGCGCGGCGTCGCGGACGGGGTGGTGCACCTGCTCGCCGTCGTGGACGACGACGACGCCACCCGCCCGGCGACGGCGCTGGAGCTGCACGTCGAGCTGGGCTGAGTGCGGGAGGCGGGAGTCGAACCCGCACGCCCGAGGGCACCAGATCCTAAGTCTGGCGTGGCTGCCGTTACACCACTCCCGCGTCGGGTCGAGCATAGGGAAGGGCAGCCCGTGCGGGTGGCCACCGGCCGACTGGCGAGCCCGGGCCCGTGCCGTCTGGCAGGCTGTCGCCCGTGCCTCGCGACCCTCGACAGATCCAGCTGGAGATCGACGCCGCCCGGGAGGCGCTCGCCGCGACCCTGGACCAGCTGGCCGCCCGGACCAGCCCGCAGCGGCTGAGGGCCCAGGGGCAGGCCGCCGTCCAGCAGTTCCTGCAGACGCCGGCGGGGATGGCGGCGGTCGGCGCGGTCGGCCTGCTGATGACCCTCGTGCTCGTGCAGCGGGTGCGGCACCGGAACGACTGACGGGAGACCGCCGTGGCCCACCCCCGCCCCGATCCCGTCGGCCCCGGCCAGGAGTCCGTCTGGGACTACCCCCGCCCCCCGTCGGCCGAGGTGACCGGCCGGCGCGTCGTGGTCGAGCTCGGCGGCCGGGTCGTCGCCGCCACCGACCGGGCCGTGCGGGTCTGCGAGACCAGCCACCCGCCGGTGTACTACGTGCCCCGCGAGGACGTCGCCGACGGCGTCCTGCAGCGCGCCTCCGGCAGCTCGTGGTGCGAGTGGAAGGGTGCGGCGACCTACTGGGACGCCGTCGTCGACGGACGGCGGTACCCGTCGGTGGGCTGGTCCTACGAGGCGCCGGTGCCGCGCTACGCCCACCTGCGCGGCGCGGTGGCGTTCTACCCGAGCCGGGTCGACCGGGCGCTCGTCGACGGGGAGACCGTGCGGGCGCAGCCGGGCGACTTCTACGGCGGCTGGATCACCGACGAGGTCGTCGGCCCCTTCAAGGGTTCGCCGGGCACGCTCGGCTGGTGATCCCTCAGGCGGACGGTCCCCAGTTGGCCCGGAGCAGCGGCAGGGCGACGTCACCCAGCACCTCGTCGGCGTAGTCCCGGGTGACGAGGTGGCCGGTCATCAGCCACCGCTGGACCAGCGGAGCCATGAGGGCCTCGGCGACCACGGTGCCGGCCAGGCCCGGGCGCAGCTCGCCGCGCGCCTCGGCGCGGGCGAAGACCTGCCCGAACGCGCGACGCCACACCCCGACCGGGCCGTCGCCGAACGCCTCCCCCAGCGCGGGATGGTGTGTGACGGTAGACAGCAGCGCCCGTGTCGCCGCACCCATGGGTCCGTTGATCACGTCGACGATGCTGTACAGGACCTCGCGCAGGTCGGTCTGCAGCGACCCGGTGTCCGCAGGGGTGACCGTGGTGGCGTTCAGCTCGGTGATGGTGTCGGCCACGAGATCCTGCTTGGTGCGCCACCGGCGGTAGATGGTCGCCTTGCCCACACCGGCCTCGGCGGCCACGGCGTCCATGGTCAGCGCGCCGTACCCGACCTCCGCCAGCAGCCGCAGGATGGCCGCCCGGATGACGCCGTCCCGGCTGGGGTCGCGGGGGCGGCCGCCCCGCGGGGAGCGCACCGGCGGGGCTTCCTGGGTGACGATCATGGGCTGACCTTAGACACTCAGGTGAGAGACGACGACACGATCCGGAACCGCCGGTCGTCGGATCGGCGCGTCCGGCGCGTCGGGACCGACCGCGCGCCCGTCGGAGCCCGCCGTCCACGTGCCGTGCATCCTGGTGCCGTGGCGCCCCCCGACCGACGACTGCGGCGCCGGGAGTACTGGCACCTGCCGGCCCGCGCGACCCGCGTCCTGCTCGCGACCTCCGACGCGCACCTGCTCACCGAGGTGGCCCGCACGGCGCGGACGCTGGGGCTGCAGGTGTCGGCGTCCCCGGACCTGCTGGACCTCGACGACGAGGACGGCGGCCGCGGCGTCGAGCGGCTGTTCCGGCGGCTGGCCCGCGGGCTCACCACCGCGGAGGCCGAGGACCTGCGGGTGGCCACCGACCCCCCGGACGGCGGCTCGGCGCTGACCGCCCGGCTGCTCACCGCGCCGACGCTCGCCGTGGAGCTGGCCCGCCGCGGCGTCACCGCCGACATCGGCCTGCTCACCGAGGCCGAGCTGTGGTCGGTGTACCAGCCGATCGTCCGGCTCGACGACCGCGCCGTCGTCGCGCAGGAGGCGCTGCTGCGGGGGTCGGTCGGCGGGCGGGAGATCGGCGCGGAGGACCTGTTCTTCGTCGCGGAGTCCGCCGGGTGGCTGCCCCGGCTGGACCGCATCGGCCGCGAGTCGGCGGTCACCGGCGCGGCGTCCTGGCTCGGCGACGCCGACCTGTTCGTCAACTCCGACCCCGCCTCGGTGCACCGGCCGGAGGTCAGCCTCGCCGGCACCGCCCGGGCCCTGGAGGACGCCGGCATCCACCCCTCGCGGATGGTCGTCGAGGTGGGGGAGGTCTCCGCCGTCCGGGACCGCGGGCACCTGCTGTCGGTGCTCGAGCACCACCGCGCCCGTGGCTGGCGGGTGGCGCTGGACGACGTCGCGGCGGGCTGGTCGAGCCGCTCGCTGCTGACCGCGGTCCGCCCGGACGTGGTCAAGCTGGGCCGGCCGCTGGTGCAGGCGCTGCCCGACGACGGCGCGCGCACCATGGTGCGGTCGGTCGTCGAGCTGGCCCACGCGCTGGGCGCGCAGGTCGTGGCCGAGGGGGTGGAGACCGAGCGGACCGCCGACGAGGTCACCCGCCTGGGCGCCGACCTGGGTCAGGGCTGGCTGTTCGGCCGCCCGGTCGCCCCGCCTGCCACCGGGGTCAGTGCAGGCCCCAGCCGGTGAGCACCGGGCGGTCGTGCTCGTGGCCGAGCACGCCGTAGGAGCCGGCCGGCAGCGCGAGCAGCGCCCCGGCCCGCGGGTCCAGACCGAGCCAGCGGGCGCTCAGCACGCGCAGCACGTGGCCGTGCGCGACCAGCACGACGTCGCCGTCGGCCAGCAGCGGCCGGGCCCGGTCGAGCACCCGGTCCACCCGCACGCCGACGTCGGCCAGCGTCTCGCCCGGCGTGCGGCCGGGGACGGTGCCGTCCTCCCAGAGGGACCAGGCCCGGCCCAGCTCCTCGCTGATCTCCGCCGTCGTGCGCCCCTCGTAGCCGCCGTAGTCCAGCTCGACGAGGTCCTCGTCGGTCGCGGTCACCGCCAGCCCGGCGAGCTCGGCGGTCCGCCGGGCCCGCAGCCGGGGGCTGGTCCACACCGCGGCCAGCGTCCGGCCGTCGAGGTCGCCGCGCAGCCGGCGGGCCTGCTCCTCGCCCTCGGGCAGCAGCGGCAGGTCGGTGACGCTGGTGTGCTGGCCGCTGAGGCTCCACTCGGTCTGCCCGTGCCGCACCACGACGACCTCGCCCATGCCGGCCAGTGTCGGCGGTCACATCCCGGAAGAGCAACGCCCCCTGCGTGTGCTGCGCGGCACAGGAACCCGTGGCGCCCGGCCGCGGGCCGATCCCTGGAGGGACCATGACCACCGTCGCGCCCACCGACACCTTCGCCCTCGGCGGGGACCTCACCGTCCACCGCCTCGGCTACGGCGCCATGCAGCTCACCGGCCCCGGCGTCTGGGACGAGCCCGCCGACCCGGGGAACGCCCGCCGCGTGCTGCGTGCCGCCGTCGAGCAGGGCGTGGACTTCATCGACACCGCCGACTCCTACGGCCCGGTGGTCAGCGAGCGGCTCATCGCCGAGGCGCTGCACCCGTACCCGGAGGGGCTGGTCGTCGCGACCAAGGCCGGCCTGACCCGGCAGGGACCGGGCATCTGGACGCCGGTCGGCCGCCCGGCCTACCTCCGCCAGCAGGTGGAGCTGTCGCTGCGCACCCTGCGCCTGGAGCGCATCGACCTCATCCAGCTGCACCGCATCGACGCCGAGGTGCCCCTGGCCGACCAGCTGGGCGTCTTCCGCGAGCTGCAGGAGGAGGGGAAGGTCCGCCACATCGGCCTGTCCGAGGTGTCGGTGGCCGAGCTGCAGCAGGCCCAGGAGATCGTCGACGTGGTCAGCGTGCAGAACCTCTACAACCTGACCAACCGGCAGTCCCAGGAGGTCCTGGACCACTGCACCGAGCACGGCATCGCCTTCATCCCGTGGTTCCCGATCGCCACCGGCGACCTCGCCGCCCCGGACAGCCCGGTGGCCGACATCGCCCGCGAGCTGGACGCCACGCCGGCCCAGGTGGCGCTGGCCTGGCTGCTGCACACCTCGCCGGTGGTGCTGCCCATCCCGGGCACCAAGTCGCTGGACCACCTCGCCGAGAACCTGGGCGCCGCCCGGCTCCGACTGTCCGCCGAGGACGTCGCCCGCCTGGACGCCCTCGCCTGAGGGTCGACCGGGTCCTCGCTCAGCGCCAGCGGCGCAGCGGTCCGGTGCGCACGCGGCGGCGGACCGGACGGTCCTCGCCCTGCCGCGCCGGCCGCTGCCGGTGCGGCAGGGCGGCATGGCCCGCCGGCGCGCCCGGCCGCGGCGGCGGGGCGTCGGCGTCGAGCGGGCCGTCGAGCTCCAGCCGCCCGCCGAGCCCGGAGGAGCGGACCAGCCGCCGGGTGGCCGCCGGGGCGCCGACGATCGGGCAGCGGCGGCCCACCGGGACGAGGGCGTCGGTGAACAGCGCGAGCACCTGCAGACCGGAGCTGTCCCGGAAGCGGGCACCGGCGACGTCGACGACGACCGCGCCGCAGGTGCCGACCGCGGACTCCTGCAGGGCGCGGGTGAGCTGGGGGGCGGTGGAGGAGTCGACGTCGCCGGTGAGCCGGACGACGACCCGTCCGGGAGCGGGGACGACAGCGGTCCTCAGGAACGGCACCGGTACCTCGGCAGGGATCGTGCTGCACCGCCGGCGGTTTCGGGCGGCCGTCCCCGACGGTAGTGCCACTCCACCGTCGATGACAAACGGTACGCGATCGGTCGCACAGCGCGGCGACCCGGGGCGCGCGCACCCGGCTGCGGCGGGCGGGTCCGGCGCGCGGCACGATGTCGGCGTGGACGCCGAGGACTTCCGCCAGGTCAGGGACGCCGTCCGGCAGCTCGTCAGGGGGTTCGCCGTCCCGCTGGAGGAGCGCATCGACGACGAGGACCGCATCCCCGACGAGCTGCGCGCACGGATCGCCGACATGGGGCTGTTCGGCTACGCGCTGCCCGAGGAGTACGGCGGCCTGGGCGTCACCATGGCCGAGGACGTCGAGCTGGCCTTCGAGTTCGGCTACACGACCCCCGCGTTCCGCTCGCTGTTCGGCACCAACAACGGCATCGCCGGGCAGGTCATCGCCCGGTTCGGCAGCGAGGAGCAGAAGAAGGCGTACCTGCCCGGGCTGGTGTCCGGGGAGCTGATCGGCTCCTTCGCCCTCACCGAGGCCGAGGCCGGCTCGGACCCCGCCGGGCTGCGCACCACCGCCCGCCGCGACGACGGCGGCTGGGTGCTCGACGGCGTCAAGCGCTACATCACCAACGCGCCGATCGCCGACCTGTTCGTCGTGTTCGCGCGCAGCGACCCGGAGCAGCGCGGCGGTCGCGGCGTCTCGAGCTTCGTCGTGGACGCGCGCACGCCCGGGGTCGTCGTCGGGCCGAAGGACCGCAAGATGGGCCAGGCCGGCGCCTGGACGGCGGAGGTCGTGCTCGACGACGTGCACGTGCCCGCCGACGCGCTCATCGGCGAGGAGGGGCGCGGCTACGCCAAGGCGCTCACCGTGCTCTCCCGCGGCCGGCTGCACATCGCCGCGCTGTGCGTCGGGATGGCGCAGCGGGTGCTCGACGAGTCCGTCGCCTACGCCGCGACGGCCAAGCAGGGCGGCGCCCCGATCGGCCGCTTCCAGCTGGTCCAGGCGCTGATCGCCGACACGCACGCGGAGCTGCTGGCCGGACGCGCGATGGTCCGGGAGGTCGCCGCCCGCTACGACACCGGCGAGGACACCTCGGTCGGGCCGTCGTCGGCGAAGCTGTTCTGCACCGAGATGGTCGGCCGGGCCGTCGACCGGGCGGTGCAGGTGCACGGCGGGCTGGGCTACCTGCGGACGACACCGGTCGAGCGCTTCTACCGCGACGCCCGCCTCTACCGGCTCTACGAGGGCACCAGCGAGGTGCAGCGGGTCATCATCGGCGGCGGGCTGCTGCGCGAGGCCGGCATGCCCCGTGGCTGAGGCGGACCGGGCGGCCCGACGGGAGGCCGTGGGCGAGCTCGGGACGGTGCTGCGCGACCTCGCCGACGCCGCCGTCCGCACCGAGGTACCGGCCGGGGAGCTGACCGCGGTCGCGGCGGCTGCCCGCGAGCTCACCGCCCGGCTGCGCGCGGCGGGCCGGGGCCTGCACGAGGTCGCCTCCGTGGACGACCCGGAGGCCGGGGAGCGCTGGTACAGCCCGGTGCACGGGCGGGGCAACCCGGTCGCGCCGGCGCTGGAGGCCGGCGAGACCCCCGGCGGCCGGGCGACCGGCCGGGTCACCGTGGGCAAGGCGCACGAGGGCCCGCCCGGGCTGGTGCACGGCGGGGTGGTGGCCACCCTGCTCGACCACCTGCTGGCCCGTGCCGTGCGGGCCGCCGGCCGGGGCGGGCTGACCGCCACGCTGACCGTGCGCTACCGCCGGCCGGTGCCGCTGGGCGTCCCGCTGCTGCTCACCGCCGAGGCGGGGGAGTCCTCCGGCCGGCGCACCACCGCCACCGCGCGGGTCGTCGCCGAGGACGCCCCAGGCACGGTGCTGGCCGAGGCGGAGGGGCTGTTCGTCGCGCTGCGCCCGGAGCGGTCGGCCGAGGTGTTCCGGTCCCTGGCCGACCCGGCCGGCACCTGGACCGCACGCACGGGGGACGCCGGAGCCTGACCCGCGTCCGGCGTCCCGGGCGGCCCCCCGTCGAGGACCTCCCTCAGTCCGCCCGCGGGCCGGGGACGTTGGCCGGGTCGTTGCCGGTGTCCCGCGCGGGCCCGCCGGCCGGCTCCATCAGCGGGCCGGGCGCGCCCTCGCCGCGGGCCAGGGCGGCGACGAACTGGCGCAGCACGTCGTCCCCGGCGTGGGCCGGCGTCCAGTCCAGCAGCCGGCGGGCCCGGCCGGTGTCGAGGGCGGGGGCCTGCAGGCCGATGTCGAGCCAGCCGGGCTCGGTGGGCACCAGGCGGGCGTGGAAGGCGGCCGACAGCGCCGCACGGACCGCGACCGCCGGGACCGGCACCCGCACGGTGCCCAGGGAGCGAGCCAGGCTCCCGGCGTCGAAGGTCGGCTCGGCGGCGATGTTGAACGGGCCGGGGGCGCGGCGGTCGAGCACGGCGACCATCGCGGCGGCGACGTCGTCGGCGTGCACCACCTGCACCCGCAGCGACGGCAGGGGCAGCGGGAGCACCCGGGCCACCGGCGCGGGCACCAGGCGCGCGGCGCCGAACAGCAGCGGGCCGAGGAAGTAGCGGCCGATCTCGCTGCTGGCCTCCGGTTGCAGCACCAGCGTCGGGCGCACGACGGTCAGCGTCGTCCCCTCCCGGGAGCCGAGCAGCTCGCGCACGACCAGCTCGGCCTGCGACTTGTCCCGGCTGTACTGGGCGCTGGGGATGCCGGTGACCGGCCAGTCCTCGGCCACCTGCCGGTCACCGGCGCCCGCCGCGTAGGCGCCGACCGAGGAGGCGAACACGAAGTGCCGCACCCCCGCCCCCGCGGCGGCGCGGGCCAGCCGGCGGGTCCCCTCGACGTTGACCCGGTGCAGCCGCTCGGGCTGCCGGCCGGGCTGCAGCGCCCAGGCCAGGTGGACGACGGCGTCCGCGCCGTCGAGGAAGCGGGTCAGCTCGTGCTCGCTGCGCGTCTCGCCGAGGTCGGCGAGGTGCCAGGTCACGCCGTCGTAGGGGGCGGTGGACGGCGGCTGCCTCCGGGCCATCCCGCGGACCTCGGCCACCCCGCTGCCCGGCGCGGTGAGCCGGCGCAGCAGCGCCGTCCCCAGGTTGCCGCTGGCGCCGGTGACGGCGACCCTCAGGCCCTTCAGGTGGTCACGGGTCAGTTCAGCCATGTCCGGCCCGCTACCCGCAGCGCCCACCGGCAACCGGCCGGCCGCGCTCCCGCATGCGAGCCGGTCACCCCAGGCGCCAGAAGGATCCGGTGAGGCCGAGCCGGTCGAGGATCGCCTGGTTCTGCTCGCGGGTGTGCGGGCGCCACGCGGGATCGAGCCGGTCGCCCCACCACGCGTACGCCAGCGCGGACAGCTGCCGCACGGGCAGGGTGGCCCCCGGTCCGCGGTCGCCGAGCCAGCGGGTGAGGTGCTCCTCCGACCGGAAGAGGTTCATCGCGCCCTAAGTGGCGACGATGTCGTCCCACCAGTGCTGCGCCGGCACCGGGCAGAGGAAGAGGAGGTCGTCGCGGTCGGGTTCCCGGTCCCGGACGGCGACGGCCAACGGCTCTCCGCAGTCGGGGCACGAGGACTCGATGCGGCCGTCGGTGCCCAGCGCGGCGCAGATGCCGAAGGCGTCCCACGCGCAGTTGGCGTACCACCACCGGCCCTCGGCCTGCACGCGGTGGGCGGTGGGGACGCCGGAGAAGGGGTTGGCCATGCGGATCGCCGTGCCGCCGGCCTCGAGGACGAGGGCGTGCGCGTCGTGCAGCCGCAGCCAGCCGGCGAGGACGTCCTCCGCCGTCCGGCCGGTGACCGCGGCGACCTGGGGCGCCGTCGGCACGCGGCCGAGGTCGACCACCAGGCGGTAGGTGTCGTTGCGCAGCGCGACGTCGGCGTCGTCCACGTGCGACAGTGTGGCGCTGCCGGGCCGGTGGTGTCAGCAGGTCGCGTCCCGGTCGCTCACGCCGGGCGGAGTCGCCCGTCGGGGAGGGCGACCGCCCGTCCTGGAGCTGCACGAAGACCGCCCGGGTCGGGGTCGTCGCCGATGTTCCCGCCGCGGTGCCGCTGGGCCGGCACCCAGCCGGCGCCGATCGCGACATCGCGCTGCTGGCCGCCGGGGTGCAGCCGCTGGCCGAAGGACCCCGGCGCGCACATGACGCTGTCCGGGTGCTCGTGGTCGTGCCGTGGCGTCGCCGGGGGCGTCGGTGTCCTCGAGGACCCGCACGGGGCCGCTCGCGGAGAGCACCCGGTAGTGGTCCGGATCGGCGACGGTCGGGTCCGGCGAGGTCGTGGGGACGGTCATGGACGCGCAGGGCCCTCCCGACGGCGCCGCGCGAAGGGCTCCCCGCGCGGCCCCGGCGCCTCATCCGCGGGCGGCGGCCACCGGCGCGGGCTCCTCCTCCAGCGTCTCCCCGCGGCGCTCGGGGAGGGCCAGCGCGGCGCCCGCCGCCAGCACGAAGGCGGCCGCGAAGGTGGCGAAGACCAGCCCGTTGCCGCCGGCGGCCAGCAGCGGCGGCACGCACAGCGGCGCGGCGATCGAGGCGATCCGGCCGAACCCGGCGGCCGCGCCGGCCCCCGTGGCGCGCAGCGCGGTCGGGTAGACCTCCGGCGTCACGGCGTACACCGCGCCCCAGGCGCCCAGGTTGAAGAACGACAGCACCATGCCGGTGACCAGCACGGCGGTGTCGCCGGTGGCCAGCGCGAACGCCGCCGCACCCGCGGCGGAGCCGAGCAGGAAGACCACCAGCGTCGGCCGGCGCCCCCAGCGCTCCACGAGCACCGCGGCGGCGGCGTAGCCGGGCAGCTGGGCCAGCGTGATCAGCAGCGTGTAGCCGGAGGCGCGCACCAGGTCGAAGCCCGCGGTGTAGAGCAGCGTGGGCAGCCAGATGAACGCGCCGTAGTAGCCGAAGTTGATGCCGAACCACACGCCCCACAGGGCCGCCGTCCGCCGGCGGGACCCCGCGGCCCACAGCGCCCGGGGGCGCGGCGCCGGGGACGGCGGCGGGGTGACCGAGGGCACCGGGGCGACACCGGCCGCCGACTCGAAGCGGCGCACCGCGGCCTCGGCCTCCTCGGTGCGCCCGCGCAGCTCCAGGAAGCGCACCGACTCCGGCAGGCCGCGGCGCACCACGACCGCGTACAGCGCGGGGAGGGCGCCCAGGGCCAGCGCCCACCGCCAGCCGTCGTCGCTGCGGGGGACGACGAGGTAGCCGATCAGCGCCGCCAGCAGCCAGCCGACCGCCCAGAACGCCTCCAGCGCCACCACCACCCGGCCGCGCACCCGGGCCGGTGCGTACTCGCTGACCAGGGTGGAGGCGACCGGCAGCTCGGCGCCCAGGCCCAGCCCGATGAGGAAGCGGAACACCAGCAGCGAGGCCACCGACCAGGCCAGCGCGGCCGCGCCGGTGGCCGCGCCGAAGACCAGCAGGGTGAGCGCGAAGACCTGCCGCCGGCCGACCCGGTCGGCCAGCAGCCCGCCCAGCGTGGCGCCCAGCGCCATGCCGACGAAGCCGATCGAGCCGATCCAGGACAGCTCGGTCGGGGTCAGCGCCCACTGCACGGCGAGCGCGGCCATCACGAAGGAGATGAGCCCGACGTCCATCGCGTCCAGCGCCCAGCCCAGGCCCGATCCCACCACCAGCCGGCCGTGCTGGCGGGTGAACGGCAGCCGGTCCAGCCGCTGGGCGCGGGTCGCCGAGGTGGTCGTCGCGTCGGTGCTCACCGAGGCCGCCCTACCCAGCGGCACCGGCGGTCACGCGGGCTGCCGCCCCGGGCACCCGTCCGGTCGGGCAGTGCGCACGGCGGTGCCGCGGTCCTAGGTTCACCGCAGGCAGCGGCGGCAACGGTGCCGCCGGCCCGAGGGAGGATCCCCATGAGCGAGATGCAGCAGGCACTCGACGACGTCCTGCACCGGGTGACCGAGGGCAGTCCCCGGGTCCCCGGCGTGGCCGCCGTCGTCACCGACCGCGACGGCGACGTCTACGCGGGCGCCGCGGGCGAGCGGGTGCTGGGCGGGGGCGAGCCGATGACCCCTGACACGGTCTGCACCGTGTTCTCGACGACGAAGGCGGTCACCGGCACCACCTGCCTGCAGCTGGTCGAGGAGGGCCGGCTGGACCTCGACGCGCCGGCCCGGCAGTACGTGCCCGAGATCGGCGAGCTCCAGGTGCTCGACGGCTTCGCCGACGACGGCAGCCCGCGGCTGCGCCCGCCGAAGCGGGACGTCACCACCCGGATGCTGCTGCTGCACACCGCCGGCTTCGGCTACGACTTCTTCAACGAGCACTACCTCCGGCTGGCCACCGAGCACGGCCAGCCCAGCGTCACCACCTGCAGCCGGGCCTCCCTGCGCACCCCGCTGCTCTTCGACCCCGGCGAGCAGTGGGAGTACGGCTCGAACATCGACTGGGCCGGCCTGGTGGTCGAGGCGGTCACCGGCCGCCGGCTCGGGGAGGTGATGGCCGAGCGGGTCTTCGAGCCGCTCGGCATGGCCGACACCTCCTTCACCCTCACCCCGCAGATGCGCACGCGGCTGGCGAAGATCCACACCCGGGGGGACGACGGCTCGCTGACGCCGATCGACTTCGAGTGGCCGGCCGAGCCCGAGCTGCACATGGGCGGCCACGGGCTCTACTCGACCGCCCTCGACTACGCCCGGTTCCTGCGCATGTGGCTCAACGACGGCGCCGGCCCCGGGGGGCGGGTGCTGCAGGAGGCGACGGTGGCGACGGCCGAGCGCAACGGGCTCGGGGAGCTCAAGGTCAAGGGCCTGCCCGGGGTGATCCCGTCGCTGTCCAACGACGCCGAGTTCTTCCCCGGGCTGTCGAAGTCCTGGGCGCTGACCTTCATGGTCAACGACGAGGAGGCGCCGACCGGGCGGCCGGCGGGCGCGCTGGCCTGGGCGGGGCTGGGCAACCTCTTCTACTGGATCGACCGGCGCACCGGCATCGCCGGGTTCTGGGCGACGCAGATCCTGCCGTTCGCCGACCCGGTGTCGGTCCAGGGCTACTACGACCTGGAGACGGCGGTCTACCGGACCCTGGGGTCCCGGCTGCCGGCCGCGGTCTGAGCGGTGCCGGCCCCTCCGTGCACGTGGCGCGGACGGGCCGGCACCGGGTCAGTCGTCCTCGTCGTCGCCCTCGTCCTCCATCTCCTGCTCGACGCCGCCCTCCTCCCCGCCGGTGTCCGAGCCGCAGGCGGCGGCGGTGAACGAGGTGGCGGCGATGGCCAGGCCGGCGGCGGCCAGCCGCCAGCGGCGGGTGCGGGTGCGCGTCACGGCGTCCTCCCGGGGTGCGTGTGCGGACGCTCCCGGTGTGCCCACCGGAGCCGCCCGGCATGCCGGTGCCGGGCCTCACCGCCCGGCCGGGTCGTGCTCGCCGAGCCAGCCGAGGACGGCTCGGCGGGGACGGCGAAGCCGCCGGGCGCGGTACACGGCCACCGGCGCCGGCATGCTGCAGCGGGTCATCGGCCGCCACCTCCGGTGGGCGGAGGCCAGCCTGCGCCGCTACGGCCGTCGGGCCGGGGACGGGGACGGGTGAGCGCGGCGGGTCACCGCGCGGCGCGCACGTGCCCGGCGACCAGCGTGGCGGTGCGCTCCGGTGCCCGCTCGGGGATCCAGTGCGGCAGGCCCTCGAGTACCTCCAGCGTGTAGGGCGCCCGCACGAAGGAGCCCGACGCCTCGATGCCCGACCGGTGCAGGGCGACGTCGCGGGTGCTCCACACGTGCAGCGTGGGCACGCGCACCCGGCCCACCGGGTCGCCGGCGTCCCAGGGCAGTGCCCGGTACCAGGCCAGGGCCGCCGTCAGCGCGCCCGGCTCGAGCAGCCGGGCGACGTAGCGGTCGGCGTGCTCGGCGGGCAGCCCGCTGCGCACCAGGGTGCCGTGCAGCAGCAGGCCGCCGCGGGCCAGCAGCAGCCGCTCGGGCAGCAGGGGCAGCTGGAAGGCCGCCATGTACCACGACTGCAGCGCCTGGGGGCTGGTGAGCAGGGCGCGGGCGAAGGCGCCGGGGTGCGGCACGGAGAGCACGGTCAGCGTGCGCACCCGGTCGGGGTGCCAGGCGGCCAGCGCCCAGGCCACCAGGCCGCCCCAGTCGTGCCCGACGACGTGCGCGCCGGCCAGCCCCGCGGAGTCGAGGAGCGCCCGGACGTCGTCCACCGCCTCCCGGACCCGGTAGGCCGACCGGCCCGGCGGGCGGGCGCCGGGGGAGTAGCCGCGCTGGTCGGGGGCCAGGGTGCGCAGGCCCGCGGCGTGCAGGCCGGGGGTGACGCCCGACCAGGCGGTGGAGTCCTGCGGGAAGCCGTGCAGCAGCACCACCGGCTCCCCGTCGGGCGGGCCGCCGTCCCGGACGTCGAACACCAGGCCCTCGCGCGCGAAGCGGTCCACCCCGGGTCGGTGCCCGGGCGGGGCGCCGCTCACGCGTCATCGTCGCGGGGACGCCGGGGGACGGCGGCGGAGCGGACCGGGTGGACCACAATGTCCCCCGTGACGGCCACCTCCGAGGAGCTCATCGTCCTCGTCGACGACGACGGGACGGCGATCGGCACCATGCCCAAGCCGCTGGTGCACCACGGCGAGACGCCGCTGCACCGGGCCTTCTCCGCGTACCTGTTCGACGACGACGGCCGCCTGCTGGTCACCCGCCGCGCCGCGGTCAAGCAGACCTTCCCCGGCATGTGGACCAACACCGTCTGCGGCCACCCCGGCCCCGGTGAGGACGACGCCGCCGCCATCGCCCGCCGCGCCGCCTACGAACTGGGCCTGCGGGTGGGCGAGCTGCGGCCGGCGCTGCCGGGTTACCGGTACCGCGCGGAGTTCCGCGGGGTCGTGGAGAACGAGGTGTGCCCGGTGTACCTGGGCCGCTTCTCCGGCACCCCGGCCCCGGACCCGGGCGAGGTGGGCGAGTGGGAGCTGCTGGACTGGTCGACCTTCCGGGCGCGGCAGGAGACCCAGGACGCCGAGGCGTGGTCGCCGTGGTGCCGCGAGCAGGCCCGGCTCATCGAGGAGGCCGGGCTGGTCCCCGCCGGCTGACGTAGCCACGGCCGGTGATGGCCGGATCACGGTCGGTACCGGCCGCTCGGGCCGCCCGTGTCGCTCGCCGGGCCGGGCGGGGCGGCTGCCTAGCGTCCGCGGCATGGAACGCCGCCGGTTCCTCGTGCTGCTCGCCGCGGGCCTCGCCGGCGCGGCCGTCGGTCGCGGCACGGCCGGCCTGGTCGACCCGGCGCGGGCGCCGGTCGGCACGGCGGCGGCCGCCGAGCCCGGGCCCGCGCCGCGCCCCGCGGTGCCGCCCGCGCCGGCCGGCGTCGTCGACCGGCTGCCCGGTGAGAACAGCTCCCTGGCGCTGACGATCGACGACGGCACCAGCTCCGCCGTCGTCGGCTCGCTGTGCCGGTTCGCCGAGGACACCGGCGTCCGGCTCACCTTCTTCCCCAACGGCCGCTACTCCTCCTGGGAGGACAACGCCGACCGGCTGCAACCGCTGGTCGACTCCGGGCAGGTGGCCATGGGCAACCACACCTGGTCGCACCTGGACCTCACCACGCTGTCCGACGGCGAGGTCGCCGACGAGGTCGGCCGCAACCGCGACTGGATCGAACGGACCTTCGGCGTGACGACGCCGTTCCTGCGGCCGCCGTTCGGCGCGCACGACGAGCGGGTCGACCGGATCAGCGCCGAGCTCGGGCACCCGACGATCGTCATGTGGAACGGCACGCTCGAGGACAACCGGCTGCTCACCCCCGACGAGCTCGTCGCCGCCGCCCGCCGCTGGTTCACCCCGCAGGCCGTCGTCGTCGGGCACGCCAACCGGCCGACGGTCACCACCGTCTACGACCGGCTGGTCGAGCTCATCGCCGAGCGGGGCCTGCGGACGGTGACGCTCGCCGACGCGTGGGGCCCCGGGCTGGCCGGCGTGCGGACGGCATCGGGGACTGCCTCCGCCGGGTGATCGTCCCGACCTGCGCCGAGCGGGCGGATCGGTGAGGCTGGGCGGCGACACGCAGTCGACGGATCGAGGAGCGGATGGCCGACAGCAGGGCGTTGCAGGGGCGGGTGGCGCTGGTCACGGGCGCGGCGAGCGGGCTGGGCCGGGCGACCGCCGTGGCGCTGGCCGAGGCCGGCGCGCACGTGGCGATCGCCGACATCGACGAGGGCGGCGCCAAGGGCACGGCCGACCTGGTGGCCGAGGCCGGCGGGTCGGCGGAGGTCGTCGCGCTCGACGTGACCGACGACGCCAGCCGCCGCTCGGCCGTGCAGCAGCTCTCCGACGCCCACGGTGACGCCTTCGACCTGCTGGCCAACGTGGCCGGCATCGACCGGCCCGGCTACGTCACCGACATCGACCTCGCGGACTACCAGCGGGTGCAGGCGGTCAACTGCGAGGGCCCCGTCTTCCTGACCAGCGAGTTCATCAAGCGGGTGCAGCACCTGCCGGCGGGTCGCACCGCCGACGTGGTCCACATCGTGTCGCTCTCCGCGATCACCTCGGGCAGCGGCGCGATCGCCTACAACGGCTCCAAGGCCGGCTTCCTCAACGCCACGCGCTGCATCCAGCGGGAGCTGCGGGAGAAGGCCGTGACGGGCGAGGACGGCGTCGAGCGGCCGTTCCCGTGCCGCGTGCAGGCGGTCATCCCGGCGGCCATGGACACGCCGATGATGGAGCAGTGGGGCATCCCGGCCCACCTGATGATGCCGCCGTCGGCGGTCGCGGAGATGGTGCGCCACCTCGTCACGCTGCACCCGGCGGCGTTCGTGCCCGAGATGCAGATCGTTCCGCGCCTGGAACCGAACTTCCCGCGCTGAGAGGAGCCGACGATGACCGGCCCGGACGACGGCGCCCCCGACAGCGGCATGGCCAGCGGGTCCGACGCCGGTGAGCCCGGCGAGCGTCTCGGCTCCGGCGAGCTGACCGCCGACGAGCGGCGGGTGCTCGAGGAGTTCGCCCACGGCGTCCCGGTCGGCGACGCGGGCCGGGTCGCCGACGACGCCGTGGTGCGCGCCGCGGAGGACGAGCGGCCGCTGCCGGCCGAGGGCGGCGACCAGGGGGACGGGCTCAGCGCCCGGTTCAGCCAGCCGCCGGGCGGGGGCTGACCCTCACGGGGCGTCGTCCGCGGCCGGGGACCGGGTGAGGGCGACCAGCCGCCACAGGCAGTGGTCGAGCAGCGGCTCGGGGAAGTCCGGGGCCAGCCGGTAGTAGACGACCCGGCCCTCGCGGCGGTTGGCGACCAGCCCGGCGGTGCGCAGCACCCGCAGCGCGTAGCCCACGGCGTCCTCGTTCACCTCCAGGGCCAGCGCGAGGTCGCCGACGCACAGCTCCTCGGCGACGTCGAGGGCGTAGAGCACCCGCGACCTCGTCGGGTCGGAGATCAGCGTCAGGACGCCGGCCACCGCGGCGGCGTCGTCCCGGCTGGGGAGTCGCTCGCGGGCGCGGGCGACCCGCTCGGCGTCGACCGGGTGCTGGTGCGGTTGCGGTCGGTCATTCCTCATCGCGTGTCGCCGTGACCCTCGTTGTCCGTACGGGTGTCCGGGTATTCCTCCGGCCGGCGGCCGGGTGACCGCCGCGCAGAGCCTCCCGCACGACGACGCGGGACCGACCGAAGGACACCACCGTGACCGTTGCCAGCCAGATGCTCGACGCCTACCCCGCCGACCTCGGCGGGATCGACAAGCAGCAGCTCGCCGAGTGCATCGACGCCTGCTTCGAGTGCGCCCAGGCGTGCACCGCCTGTGCCGACGCGTGCCTGAGCGAGGAGATGGTCGCCGAGCTCGGGAAGTGCATCCGCACCGACCTGGACTGCGCCGACGTCTGCGAGGCCACCGGGCGGGTGCTGTCCCGGCACACCGGCTACGACGCCACCCTCACCCGCAGCGTGCTGGAGGCCTGCGCCGCGGCCTGCAAGGCGTGCGGTGACGAGTGCGAGCGGCACGCCGGCATGCACGAGCACTGCCGGATCTGCGCCGAGGCCTGCCGGCGCTGCGAGACCGCCTGCCGGGAGCTCATCGCCTCCCTCGGCTGAGCCGGCGCACGGGCCCGGCCGCCGCGCCGGCCGGGCCGTGCCGGCTCCCGGCGGGCGGCGCACGCCCGCCGCTCGTAGGGTCGCCGGGTGACCGGGCTCGCGCTGGGGCAGCCGCTCGACGCGTACGGGACGAGCCGGGTGTCCCGGCTGCGATCCGCGACCCACCTGCTGGCGCACGCGGACCTGCACAACCACACCTGGCTGTCCGACGGCGTCGGCGACCCCGCGCTGGCCTTCGACTCGATGCGCCGCGCCGGCCTGGACGTGGCCGCCCTCACCGACCACGCGGTCTTCGCCGCCGGCGTGGACGACGTCTGGGACCTGCCGTGGGTGACCCGGCTCAGCGGCATCGACCGTGAGGCGTGGGCCCGGCTGGGGCGGCTGGCCGACGCCGCCGACGACCCCGGCCGGTTCGTCGCGATCCGCGGCTTCGAGTGGTCCCACCCGCTGCTCGGCCACGTCAACGTCTGGGGCACCGAGACCTTCGTCGACCCGTTCCGGACCTTCGACACCGACCTCTCCCGGTTCTACGACTGGCTGGCCCGGACCGGGGACGGCGCGGCGGCGCCGGGGTCACCCGGCCGCGGCCTGGCGAGCTTCAACCACCCCGGGGGACGCGGGAACCTGCTGGTCTTCGCCGGCTTCGAGCTGCACCCGGCCGTGGTGGGCCAGATGGCCGGTCTCGAGGTGTTCAACAAGCGCCTGGACTACCTCTACGAGGGCGTCGAGGGCGGTGACCCCTCCCCGCTGGTGCGCTGCCTGGACCAGGGCTGGCGCCCGGGGCTGATCGGGGTCAGCGACGAGCACGGGACGGACTGGGGACTGCCCGACGGCAAGGGCCGCACCGGCGTGTACGTGACCGGGCTCAGCCGGGCGGCGGTCCGGACGGCGCTGGCCGACCGGCAGGTCTTCGCCACCCGGCTCAAGGGCCTGCGGCTCGACGCGACCCTCGACGGGCACCCGATGGGCAGCGCGGTGCGGCTCCCCGGGCCCGCGCGGGTCCGCGTCGAGGTCGACGTCGACCGCGGCGGGTCCTGGCGGGGCCGCCCGCTGAGCCTGCAGCTGCTGACGTCGGGGGAGCGGATGCCCGGCGTGGTCGCGGCCGCGGAGTTCGCCGTCCCGGGCCCGGAGGACCCGCTGCCGGCCGTCGAGGTGGACGTCGACCCGGCGCGCACCCCCTGGCTGGTCCTGCGGGTCAGCGACCCCGCCGAGCCCGCGGACCCCCGGGCCACCGGCCCGTGGCTGCGGTGGGGCTCGGCCGTCGCCTACGCCAGCCCCTGGTGGCTGGAGGCCGGCTGACCCCCACGGCGCGGGGAGCGTCCGGCCCGGGTCAGTCCTGCAGGCGGACGGCAACCAGGGCGACGTCGTCCTCCGCGCCCTCGGGCAGCATCCGGCCGATCAGCTCGTCGCAGGCCTCCCCGAGCGGCCGGTCGCCGACGGCGACCAGCTCGCCGCGCAGCCGCTGCACCCCGTCGTCGAAGACCTGGTCGCGGCGCTCGACGAGCCCGTCGGTGTAGAGCAGCAGCGTCGCGCCCGGTTCGAGCAGCGTCTCGGACTCCGTCCGCGGCGCTGCCGGGTCGACGCCCAGCAGCAGCTCGGCCCGGGGGGTGGCCAGGGTGAGCACCCCGTCGCCGGGGCCGGTGACCAGCGGGGGCAGGTGCCCGGCGCTGGACCAGCGCAGCCGGGCGCCGCCGGACGCCGGGTCCCGGGTCAGCCGGCCGACGAGCACGGTCGCCATGGTGGCCAGCCCGAGGCCGGCCACGGCGGAGTCCAGCCGGCGCAGGACGGCGGCCGGGCCGTCGGCGCTGTCGTAGGCGATGCCGCGCAGCAGCCCGCGCAGCTGGGCCATGTCGGCCGCGGCCGCGGTGTCGTGGCCGACCACGTCGCCGATGACGACCACGGTGGCGCCGTCGGGCTGCTCGAACACGTCGTACCAGTCGCCGCCGACCTGGGCCTCGCGCGCGGCGGGCACGTAGCGGACGGCGACCTGCAGGCGGGCCGAGTGCGGGGGAGCGGTGAGCATGGAGCGCTGCAGCGTCTCCGCGGCCCGCACGATGCTGCGGCTGCGGGCGTACAGCGCCTCCAGCAGCTGGGTGCGCAGCTCGCCGATCTCGGCCAGCTCCTGCGCCGTCCAGGGCTGCGACCGGTCGCGGACGGTCTCCCGCCACCGGTCGAAGCTCTTGCGCGGGCTCAGCCGGACCGAGTCGCCCTCGGCCTCGGCGATCGCCTTGTTGTGCGGGTCGCCGCCCCAGTCGACCGAGCGCAGCGACTCGGTGCGGTGCCAGAGCACGAACTGCCCGTCCGGCAGGGGCAGCACGAGCACCCCGCGCACCGGGCCGAGGACCGCCGCCAGCTCCGGGGCGTCGCGGAGCACGGAGTCCGTGGCCACGACGTCCTCGTACCGGGCGGCCGCCCACGCGACGACCGCCTCGGCGGCGCCCTCGGGCAGGGCCTCGCCGCGGGCCGCGCGGTGGCCCTGCAGGTGGACGACGACGCCGTCGGCGGGCAGCAGGTCCAGCAGGTCGGGGGAGCCGAGCAGGGTGTCGGCCAGCGGGCGGTCCTCGTCGAGGGTGGCGGTGGCCAGCCAGGCCAGGGTGGAGCGCACCTGCAGCGCGCGGTGCACCTCATCCTCCTCGGCGCGGTCGACCAGCCGCAGCGACAGCGTCGAGCCCAGGAACTCCGCGGCGGCCCGGGTGGCGTAGGGCGGGGCGTGCGGCCCGGAGTAGTGGTGGCAGGCGATCAGTCCCCACAGCCTGTCGTCGCGCAGCAGCGAGATGGACATCGAGGCGCGCACGCCCATGTTCTGCAGGTACTCGACGTGCACCGGGGAGACGCTGCGCAGCGTGGAGAAGGTGAGGTCCAGCGGCTCCCCGGTCGAGGGCACCAGCACCGGGTGCAGCGGCACCGGGCGGTAGTCGACGTCGGAGATCAGCCGCAGCCAGTTCTTCTCGTACAGCGCGCGCGCCTGGGCGGGGATGTCGCTGGCCGGGAAGTGCAGGCCGAGCCAGGTGTTCAGCCCCGGCGCCCGGGCCTCGGCCACCACCTGGCCGTGGTGGTCCGCGTCGTAGCGGTAGACCATCACCCGGTCGAAGCCGGTCAGCTCCCGCACCGCCTGCGCGGTGGTGTCGTAGAGCTCCTGCAGCGACGTCGCGCGGTTGAGCTCGGCGACGGTCCGGCGCACCGCCTGGTAGGTGTTCGGGAAGGAGAACGGCCGCGGCCCGTGGGCCGGCTCGAGCTCGACGACCAGCGTCGTCGCCGGCGCTGTCACGCCGTCCTGCCCGTCGACCACGGTGCGGTGCAGCAGCGCGTCCACCGGCACCGGGCTGCCCTGGACGTCGAGGGTGACCTCCACCGGGTTGCGCTCCCGCAGGTCGCCGAACGCGCTGGCCGAGCGGGCGACGGCACCGGCCGCGGCCACCCCGAGCACCTCGGGCAGCCGCCGTCCCAGCGCGTCGCCGGGGGCCACGCCGACCAGGCCGGCCAGGTTCTCCGACACCTGCTCGACGACGAGGTCGGGCTCGGTGACGGCGAGCAGCACACCCCGCGGCTGGATGCTGCCCGGCACGTGGATCGGCTCGCGGTCGCAGGCGGTCAGGTCGCCCGGCGTCCCCGCGCCCAGCAGCTCCACGCCCCGGCCGGCGTCGGTCACGGGGCCCTCACGCCGGCGCCCCGACCGGGGCGCACCAGGCGGCCAGCGTGCCGAACGTCGCGCGGGCGGCGCCGACCAGCCGGGCGGCGTCCCCGCCACCGGCGGCGACCCGCTCGCGGGTGACCCGGCGGTAGGCGTGCCACATGGCGCCGGTCTCGGCGCCGTAGGGGGAGAAGGCGCCCAGCCGGACGCCGGGACCCAGGGCGGGCAGCGTGTCCAGGTGCCGGGCGATGAACGTGCCACCCAGCGTGGCGCCCTCCAGCACGTAGAGCCGGCCCAGGGCCTGGTCGGTGTCCTCGACGGCGGGCAGCTCGGGGCGCGCGGCGACGTCGGCCCCGGCGCCGAGGGCCCGCAGGTCGGCGGCGAACAGGTGCGCCCGGCGCCGCCGCGACCAGGACACCGCCGCGGCGTCCGCGGGGTGCCGGCGGGCCCAGGCGTCCAGGCCGGCCTCGGCGGCGGCCCAGAAGGCGTGCAGCCGGGCGAGGACGGCGACCAGCCGGTCGCGGCCCAGCTGCGGGTCCATCAGGCCGAGGGCCGACTCCACCTGCTCGTGCTCGGCGGCCGTGGCCGACCGGAGCACCGTGAGGACGTCCGCGTCGCCCCCCGTGTCTCGAGGCAACGCCTCTCCTCCCACCACTTCGTGTCCCGAGGGTAGGTCACCGGCTGCGGTGCGGCGATCCCGGACGGGCACCCCGCAGGCCCCCCGACCAGGGCGCTCACCGGCCCCGGCCGCCGGTCCGGGGGACCGGTGCGTCCCCGCCGAGGCGGGCGGCCTCGAGCGAGGCGTGCAGCAGCAGCCGGTGCTCGCCGTCGGCCGGGTCCGGACCGGTGAGGGCCGCGATGCGGGCCAGCCGGGAGTACAGCGTCTGGCGGTGCACGCCCAGCGCGGCGGCCGCCCGCGAGGCGCTGCCGGCGCAGTCGAGCCAGACCTCGGCGGTCCCGGCGAGCAGCGGCTCGGCCAGCAGTGGGACGACGGCGGGGTCCGGTCCGGGCAGCAGCGCCGCCGTCCGCCAGGCGCCGAGCTCCCCCCAGTGCGCCACCGGGGACAGCCGCGGCACGGCGGCCGCCACCCGCGCCGACGCGCGCGCCTGCTGCCACTGCTGGGCCAGTGCCCCGGTGCCGTGGCCGGCCGCCGACACCCCGGCGGTGCTGCCCGCGGGCAGCGCGGCCAGGGCCGCCGCGGTCAGCGCGCCGGCCGGGCGCAGGTCCCCGGCGTGCGCCAGCGGCACCAGCACCGCGACGGCGGCCGGACCCGCCGCACCGCCGGGCAGCACCGCCGCCACCGCGCCGGCGCCGGGCGGTCGCCAGTCCGCGCCCGGCTGCCCGGCCGGGGCCAGCGCCACCAGCACCTGCGCCGCTGCCCACCCAGCGCGGCCGCCAGGGTGCGCGCCGCCTCGGCCCGCTCCGACGGGCCGCCGGCCAGGGCCGACCCCAGCACGCGGCCGAGGTCGGCGCCGGCGGCCGCCCGCTCGGCCAGCAGCCGGCCGGCCTCGACGGCCAGCCCCACGGCGGCGGCCAGGGCAGGATCGGTGGCGTCGTCCGGGTCGGTGCGGCCCTCGTCGAGCAGCCACAGGTAGCCGTGCGTGCGGCCCGCGTGCCGCACGGGCAGCACCAGCCGGGTGCGGATCCCGGCGGCCGGGTCGGCCGGGGTGCGCAGCGGCGCCCGCGCCGCGGCGATGCCGACGTCCTCGAACCGGCGGCGGGTGGCCGCCGGGGAGCCGCGGGTGAGGATCGACAGGGTGCGGACGGCGTCCATGACGGCGTCGGCGTCCCCGTCGTGGGCGCAGAAGGCCAGCAGCGTGAAGTCGGCGTCCTCCAGGGTCGCCGGCGCGCCGAGCAGCCCGGCGACCCGGTCGACCAGGTCCTGCAGCTCGTCGTGCAGTCCCGCGTCCCCTCATACAGCTGTACGAGGGAGACCGTACGTCTGTCGCTGGTGGCGCAGCTCCGGGCTGCCTAGCGTCGGGAGGGTCCGGTCCCCGGCGCGGAGGTGGCGCGTGTTGTCGCAGAAGGCCCTGCTGCTCGGCGCCTCCCGGCGTCCGGAGCTGCGCCGGCTGGTCACCGGCACCCCGGCCACCCGCCGGGTGGTCGACCGCTTCGTGGCCGGCGAGACCCTCGACGAGGCGCTGGCCGTCGTCCGCTCGCTCGCCGGCGAGGGCATCGCGGTCACCCTGGACCACCTCGGCGAGGGCGTCACCGACCGCGGCCGGGCCGAGCGCTCCCGCGACGCCTACCTGGCGCTGCTCGAGGGGCTGGCCCCGCTGCGCCTGGGCCGCACCGCCGAGGTGTCGGTGAAGCTGTCGGCGTTCGGCCAGGCGCTGCCCGGCGGCGGCACCGACCTGGCCCTGGAGCTGGTCCGCCCGGTGGTCGAGGCGGCGTCGGCGATCGGCACCACGGTGACCCTCGACATGGAGGAGTCGGCGACGGTCGACTCCACCCTCGCCGTCCTGGCCGAGCTGCGCCGCGACCACCCCGGCACCGGCGCGGTGCTGCAGGCGATGCTGCACCGCACCGAGGACGACGCCGCCGCGCTCGCCGTCCCCGGCTCGCGGGTGCGGCTGGTCAAGGGTGCCTACGACGAGCCCCCGTCGGTCGCGTTCCGGTCCCGCGACGACGTGGACGCCGCCTACGCCCGCTGCCTCGGCGTCCTGATGCGCGGCCCCGGGCACCCGATGGTCGGCACCCACGACCCGCGGCTGCTCTCGGTCGCCCGCCGGCTGGCCGCCGAGCAGGGTCGGGCGCCGGACTCCTGGGAGGTGCAGATGCTGCACGGCATCCGCGTCGACGAGCAGCGCCGGCTGGCCGCCGAGGGCCTGTGCGTGCGCGCCTACGTCCCCTACGGCGCCGACTGGTACGGCTACTTCATGCGCCGCCTCGCCGAGCGCCCCGCCAACCTGCGCTTCTTCCTGCGCTCCCTCGTCAGCACCACCTGAGCTGCCACCCGCCCCACCACCCCGAGCAAGGGAATACCGATGGACGCCGTCACCCAGGTCCCCCCGCCGCGCAACGAGCCGGTGCTCACCTACGCCCCCGGCACCCCGGAGCGGGCGGTGCTGCAGCAGCGGCTCACCGAGCTGGCCGCCGACCGGCTCGAACTGACCATGACTCTCGGCGAGCAGCGGCGGATGGGCGGCGGCGAGCGCTTCGACGTCGTCCAGCCGCACCGGCACGCCGCCGTCCTCGGCACCGCCGCGCACGCCACGCACGCCGACGCGGAGCAGGCGGTGGCCTGCGCCAAGTCCGCCGCGCCCGCGTGGCGGGACCTGTCCTTCGACGACCGCGCCGCGGTGTTCCTGCGCGCCGCGGAGCTGTTGGCCGGCCCGTGGCGGCAGACGCTCAACGCGGCCACGATGCTCGGGCAGTCCAAGACCGCCCACCAGGCCGAGATCGACAGCGCCTGCGAGCTGGCCGACTTCTGGCGCTGGAACGTGCACTTCGCCCGGCAGGTGCTCGCCGAGCAGCCGGTGTCCAGCCCCGGCGTGTGGAACCGCACCGACCACCGGCCGCTGGAGGGCTTCGTCTACGCGGTCACCCCGTTCAACTTCACCGCCATCGCCGGCAACCTGCCCACCGCGCCGGCGCTGATGGGCAACACGGTGGTCTGGAAGCCCGCGCCCACCCAGCAGTTCGCGGCGCACTTCCTCATGCGGCTGCTGGAGGAGGCCGGGCTGCCGCCGGGGGTGGTCACGATGGTCACCGGCGACGGGGCCGCGGTCTCCGACGTCGCCCTCGCCGACCCCGACCTCGCCGGCATCCACTTCACCGGGTCGACGGCGGTCTTCCAGATGCTGTGGCGGCGGGTGGGGGAGAACATCGCCTCCTACCGCGGCTACCCGCGCATCGTGGGCGAGACCGGCGGCAAGGACTTCGTCATCGCCCACCCCTCGGCCGACGTCGACGTGCTGCGCACCGCGCTGGTCCGCGGCGCGTTCGAGTACCAGGGGCAGAAGTGCTCGGCGGCGTCACGGGCGTACGTGCCGCGGTCGGTGTGGGCGCGGCTGCGCGACGACCTGGTCGGGGTCACCGAGTCGCTGCCGATGGGCGACGTCACCGACCTCTCGACCTTCATGGGCGCGGTGATCGACCGGAAGTCGTTCTCGAAGCTGTCCGGCGTCCTCGACCGGGTGGACGACGACCCGGCGCTGTCGATCGTGGCGGGCGGCCAGAAGGACGACTCCGAGGGCTTCTTCGTCCGGCCGACGGTCATCGAGGGCACCGACCCCGGGCACGAGGTGTTCACCACCGAGTACTTCGGGCCGATCCTCGCGGTGCACGTCTACGACGACGCCGACTACGACACGGTGCTCACCCAGATGGAGGCGGTGGCGCCCTACGCGCTCACCGGGGCGGTCATCGCGCAGGACCGCGAGGCCATCGCGCACGCCCAGCGGTTCCTGCGGTTCGCCGCCGGCAACTTCTACGTGAACGACAAGCCCACCGGCGCCGTCGTCGGCCAGCAGCCCTTCGGCGGCGGGCGGGCCTCGGGCACCAACGACAAGGCCGGCGCGGCGCAGAACCTGCTGCGCTGGACGTCGACCCGGTCGATCAAGGAGACGCTGGTCCCGCCGACCGACCACACCTACCCGCACCAGTCGTGACGCCCCGGAACGGCCCTCCTGCAGGTCCCGCCGCGAGCGTGCGAGCGGTGGGGGGCAGGAGGGTCCTTCATGAGCGGGGGCGGTCGATCAGCCGGGAGAGCACGATGACGCTCTCCGTGTGGTCGACGTTGGGCTCCTCGCGGATGCGCTCCATGGCCTGCTCCAGGTGCCGGACGTCGGAGGCCAGGACGTGCACCAGGGCGTCGGCCGAGCCGGAGACGGTGCAGGCACCCACCACCTCCGGGACGTCGGCCAGGGTGCGCCGCAGCTCGGCCGGCGAGACCGTGCCCTTGCAGTAGATCTCCACGTAGGCCTCGGTCTGCCAGCCCAGCACGGCCGGGTCGACCAGCGCGGTGAACCCGCGGATGGCGCCGGAGGCCACCAGCCGGTCCACCCGCCGCTTGACCGCCGGGGCCGACAGGCTCACCTCGGCACCGACCTCGGCGAAGGTCGCGCGGGCGTCCCGCTGCAGGCAGGTCAGGATGCTCCGGTCCAGGTCGTCCACACTGCGCTCCTCTGCAACGGATGCCCTGTCCCGGCCATGATGACGCAACGGATGACGGCTCACTGAGCAACGGACGTCGCTTGTCGCCGGTCCGGGGGGTGCCTACGTTCGGAGGTGCCGCCGGTGCGCACCCCCGGCGACCGCGTCGATCCTGGAGAGCTGCGTCCATGACCACCCCGTCCGTCCCCTCGCCGGCCACCCGCGAGGCCACCTCGCGCCGCTACCTCATGTGCCCGCCGGTGCACTTCGAGGTCAGCTACGCGATCAACGTGTGGATGGACCCCGGCGCCCCGGTGGACGCCGCGCTGGCGATGCGGCAGTGGGAGGACCTGCGCGCCACCTACGAGCGGCTCGGCCACGACGTGCACCTCATCGACCCCGAGCCCGGCCTGCCCGACATGGTGTTCGCCGCCAACGGCGGGCTGGTCGTCGAGGGCCGGGCGCTGGGCGCCCGGTTCACCCACCCCGAGCGGGGCCCGGAGGGGCCGGCCTACCAGCGCTGGTTCCAGGCCGCCGTCGACGGCGGCCGGCTCAAGGAGGCAGTGGTGCCGCGGGCCACCAACGAGGGCGAGGGCGACTTCCTCGTCGTCGGCGAGCGCATCCTCGCCGGCCACGGCTTCCGCACCGACCCGGCCGCGCACCGCGAGGTGCAGGAGCTGTTCGGGATGCCGGTGATCGGCCTGTCGCTGGTCGACCCGCGCTTCTACCACCTGGACACCGCCCTGGCGGTGCTCGGCGACGACGACGTCGCCTACTACCCGGGGGCCTTCAGCGAGGGCAGCCGTGAGGTGCTGCGCCGGCTGTTCCCCGACGCGGTCCTCGCCTCGGCCCTGGACGCCGCCGTCCTGGGCCTCAACGCGGTCTCCGACGGTGAGACCGTGGTCCTCTCGGCACAGGCGACCGGGCTGGCCGGGCAGCTGCGGGAACGCGGCTACCGGCCGGTCGGGGTCGACCTGTCCGAGCTCCGCAAGGCAGGGGGGAGTGTCAAGTGCTGCACGTTGGAGCTCCGCGGCTGAGCCCGGAGAACGAGCCCCGGGCGGCCTCGCCGGTCGACCACCAGAGGCTGGTCGACCGCAGGGCGGCCCACAACTACGCGCCGCTGCCCGTGGTGGCCGCCTCGGCGGAGGGCGCCTGGGTGACCGACGTCGAGGGACGCCGCCACCTGGACTGCCTGGCCGCCTACTCGGCGGTGAACTTCGGGCACGGCAACCCGACCGTCCTGGCCGCCGCCCGCGCCCAGCTGGAACGGCTCACCCTGATCAGCCGGGCCTTCGGCCACGACCAGCTGGGCCCCTTCGCCGCCGAGCTGGGTGACCTCGTCGGCAAGGAAATGGTGCTGCCGATGAACACCGGCGCCGAGGCGGTGGAGTCCGGCATCAAGGTGGCCCGCAAGTGGGGCTACGAGGTCAAGGGCGTCGCGCCGGACCGGGCCAACGTCGTGGTCATGGCCGGCAACTTCCACGGCCGCACCACCACGGTCATCAGCTTCTCCGACGACCCGGAGGCGCGCGGTGGCTACGGGCCCTTCACGCCCGGCTTCCGCACCGTGCCCTACGGGGACGCCGCCGCCGTGGCGGCCGCGATCGACGGGGACACCGTCGCGGTGCTGGTGGAGCCGGTGCAGGGCGAGGCCGGGGTGATCGTGCCGCCCGCCGACTTCCTGCCCGCGGTCCGCGAGACCTGCACCCGAGAGGGCGTGCTGATGATCGCCGACGAGGTGCAGTCCGGGCTGGCCCGCACCGGCCGCACGCTGGCGGTGCAGCACAGCGACGTGGTCGCCGACGTCTACCTGCTGGGCAAGGCGCTCGGCGGCGGCGTGGTGCCGGTCTCCGCCGTCGTCGCGGACGCCGACGTCCTCGGCGTGCTGCGGCCGGGCCAGCACGGGTCCACCTTCGGCGGCAACCCGCTGGCCTGTGCGGTGGGCCGGGCGGTCGTCGGGATGCTCGCCGGTGGGGAGTGGCAGGAGCGGGCCCGGCTGCTGGGTGAGCACCTCGGGGGCCGGCTGCGCCCGCTCGTCGGCTCCGGGGTCACCGCCGTCCGCTGCATCGGCCTGTGGGCCGGCGTCGACGTCGACCCGGCGATCGCGACCGGCCGGGAGGTGTGCGTGGCGCTCGCCGAGCGCGGCGTGCTGGTCAAGGACACCCACGGGTCCACCGTCCGGCTGGCGCCGCCGCTCGTGGTCGAGCCGGCCGAGCTGGACTGGGCGGTCGACCAGCTGGCCGACGCGCTGGCGCAGCTGGCCGCGCGCCCCTGACGTCCCGTCCCTGACGGCCGCGGCGGCCCCGGTCCGGACCCGGACCGGGGCGCAGCGTGACGGCGTGCAGGGACGCCGCCGGGCCGGCCGGCCACCCGCGCCCCGGCGGCCGGACACCGGTTGACGGCGCCGGGGCCTGCGTGCAGCCTCACCGGGCACCGCGGCGCGGTGAGCACTCCACCGGGCTCTACCGAGCGGGAGGTTCTGTCGTGGAACGTCGGTGCGGCACCCTCCCTCGGCCGTCCCCCGCCCGGCGCGCGGGGGCGACGGCGCTGCTCGCCCTGGCGCTGCTGGCGCCGGTCGCCCCCGGGACGGCGCACGGCGCGGAGGAGCCGCCGGCGGCCGCGGAGGGCGTGCGCAGCGGCGTCGAGGGCTCGAAGGCGGCACTCGTCCGGATCGAGGTGTGGGCCAACGCGGAGATCGCCCACATCGACCACACCACCGGCGAGGTCAACGTGGTGCGGGGCCGGTACGAGGTGCCGATCCGCACCGCGACGGGGGTGTTCACCTCCTCCGAGGGGGTCATCGCGACCACCGGGCAGGCCCTCGCCGTCACCGAGGACGACGTGGTCGTGCACGCGGCGAACCGGCTCTTCCAGGAGGAGATGGGCACCGCGCTGCTCGGCAACGACGGGGACCTCTCCCGGCGCGCCGAGGCGGCGGACGCCTACTGGGACCCGCACCTGAACCACTGCTACGACCAGGTCGAGCACTGCGTGCTGTTCTTCGTCCCGCGCTTCACGGTGTTCCCCTACACCCAGGACGCCGCCGGCACCCCCGCCGACCCGCTGCCGCTGCCCGGCGGCCCCGCCGACGTCGGCCTGCTGCGCATCGGCGGGGGCGGGGGCACCCCGACCGCCGAGCTGGCACCGCCCGGGCAGCCGGTGCCGGCCGAGGCGCTGCTCGCCGGGTTCACCGGGACCCCGGCGCCGGACCGGCCGCCGGCGGAGGTGCCCGTCGCCGTCGACGCGGCGGCCGGCGTCCTCACGTCGTCCGACGAGCTCTCCCCCGCCCTGACCGCCGGCATGGCCGGCGCCCCGGTGCTGGACCCGGCGACCGGCCAGGTCACCGGGCTGGCGACCACCGCCGCCGGGGTGGCGGCGCTGGTCCCGGCCCAGGCGCTGCACGAGGCGCTGCAGGTCGCCGGGACCCCGCCGGCCGGGTCGGAGTTCGACGCGGTCTTCCGCCGCGGCATCGACCACCTCGGAGCCGGCCGGTCCAGCGGCGCGGCGGTCAGCTCGCTCCGCGAGGCCCTGACCTACTACGACTCCGCGCTGGCCGCCCGGTACCTGCAGCAGGCCGAGCAGGGCGGCGGCGGGGGGACGCCGGCCGCCGCCACCGACGGGGACGACGGCGGCGGCCTGCCCGGCGGGCTCGGTGTCTGGGTCACCGCGGCCGTGCTGGCGCTCCTCGCGGTGGGCCTCGCCGTCCTCGCCCGCCGGCGGCGCGCCGGACCCGGCGGGGACGACGGTCCGCCGGCGGCGCCGGCAACCGGGCCGGGCCCCGGGCGGGACGCGACGACCGTGGCCCCGCGGGGCGGCCCGGCCGCGGGTCCGCCCGCGGAGGCGCCGGCGCCGCAGCCGCGCCCGGTCCCCGGCCGGGCGGCGCCGGACGCCTCGGCCGAGCGCACCCGGCTGCGGGAGCCTCTCCCGGAGGACCCCCGGGCCGAGCGCACCCGGCTGCGGCAGCCGCCGGCGCTCGTGGAGGACGTCCCGCGGCGGGCCGCGGCCTTCTGTGCGGACTGCGGCACGCCGCTGCGCGAGCGGGCCCGCTTCTGCGGGGCGTGCGGCTCCGCAGTGGGCTGAGATGCCGCCCCAGTCGCCGTTCCTGGACCCCGGGACGTCGTTCGCCACCTACGAGGTGCAGTCCGTCGTCGGGCGCGGCGGCATGGGCGTCGTCTACCGGGCGCGGGACGTCCGGCTGGAGCGCACCGTCGCGCTCAAGCTGCTGGCGCCGGAGTTCACCGCCCACCCCAACTTCCGCGCCCGCTTCCTGCGGGAGTCCCGGCTGGCCGCGGCCGTGGACCACCCGAACATCATCCCGATCTACGAGGCCGGCGACGCCGACGGGCAGCTGTTCATCGCCATGCGCTACGTGCCGGGCGCCGACCTGCGCACCGAGCTGGACCTGCGGACCCGGCTGGACCTGTCCGAGGCGCTGGACCTGCTGCAGCAGGTGGCCGACGCCCTGGACGCCGCGCACGCCGCCGGTCTCGTGCACCGCGACGTCAAGCCCGGCAACGTCCTGGTCGCCGACAGCTCCCGCAGCGGCCACCGGCACGCCTACCTGACCGACTTCGGCCTGACCCGCCGGTCGTCGTCCCTGTCCGGGCTGACCACGTCGGGCCACTTCCTCGGCACCCTGGACTACGTCGCGCCGGAGCAGATCCGCGGCGACCCCGTGGACGGGCGCACGGACGTGTACTCCTTCGCCTGCGTCGCGCACACGGTGCTGGTCGGGCACCCGCCGTTCGCCGGTGAGGACGACGTCGCGCTGATGTGGGCGCACCTGACCCGCGTCCCGCCCCCGGTCACGGCGCTGCGGCCGGAGCTCGGCGCCGACGTCGACGCGGCCCTGGCCGCCGGTCTGGCCAAGTCCCCCGACGAGCGCCCGGCCAGCTGCGGGGCGCTGGTCGCGTGGCTGGCGGGGCGGGGCCCGGCGGGGACGGCGCTGCTGACCCCGCCCGGGCGCGCACCGGCACCGGTCGAGCCGCCGGTGGTGCCCCCGGAGCGGCCGGTGCCGCCGTCGGAGGTGTCGCTGCCGCCGGGTGTGCCCGCCACGTTCGCGCCGGAGGGCAGCGCGCCGGAGACCAGCGCGCCGGAGAGCGGGGCGTGGCTGCTCCCGGTGGAGCCGTCCACGGCCGGGCCGCCCGCGGGGGCGACCCGGGCGGCGCCGGCCCGGCGCGACCGGCCGCCGCGGGGCCGGCACCGGCGGGCCACGGTGCTCGCCGCCGCCGCGCTGGCCGTCGTGGCGGTCGTCACCGGCCTCGTCCTGAACCTCGGCCGCGGCGGGGAGTACGCGCCGGTCGCGGTGCAGGGGCTGCCCTACACGCTCGAGGCCCCCGCGGACTGGCGGGTGCAGACGTACGAGGTGGGGGACAGCTCGGTGACGGTGCTCTCGCCGACGGCGCTGACCGGCCTGTTCGCCGACGACCCCGCGGGCATGCAGGCGGCCGCCGCCGCGGTCACCGAGGACCCGGGGGCGGCCGTCGGCCTGGCCGTCTACCACCGGCCGCGGCTGGGTGGCGACGACCCGGCCGGCCAGCTGCTGGCGGCCCAGGCGGTGCTGCCCGGTCAGGACGCCGACCTCCGCCCCGGCGACCGGGCGCGGGCCGGCGACCTCGGGGCGACCGCCATGTCCGGCACCCTGGGCCTGGGCGACGAGGCGTCCCTGCAGCTGCGGGTGCTGGCCGTGGACTCCGAGCCCCGCCAGCTGCTGGTCTTCTTCGCCCCGCCGTCGGTGTTCGCCGCGCACGCGGCCACGTTCGACCGGGTGCAGGCCTCGCTGGACGCGGCCGGCTGACCGGCCGCTACAGGTCGCGGTCGCGCACGATCCCGCTCTGCAGCGCGCGCTCCACGAGCCGCAGCCGCTTCTGGTTGTGCGGCAGGTCCTCGATGCCGAACTTGGCGAACAGCGCCCGCAGGTGGGTCTTCACCGCGTCCTCGCTGAGGAACAGCTCCGCGCCGATCCGCTGGTTGGTCGTCGGCGTCGCGTAGGCGCCGCCGTGCTTGAACGGGCGGCACAGCGCGACGAGGACCGCCCGCTGCGACGCGGTCAGCGACTGCAGCGTCGGCACGTCGGCGGCGATCCTCGTCGACTCGTCCCGCCGCACCGGGTACTCGCGGAAGGCCAGCAGCGTCGCGCCCACCCGGATGCCGTCGCCGGCGCGCAGCCGCCGCCGGCCGGTGAGCCGCTCGCCGTTGACGTACGTCCCGTTCCGGCTGAGCCCGTCGTCGGCGATGGTCCAGGCGCCGCCGATCCACTCGAGCGTGGCGTGCAGCCGCGAGACCTCCGCGTCCCACGTCAGGGCCAGGTCGTTCTCCGGGGCCCGGCCCACGGTCAGCCGGGGTGCCGCACCGGTCAGCGGCAGCTCTGCCGGGCGGCCGTCGGCGTCGTCGTACCGCAGCAGCGGGCAGCCCTGCCCCTCGTCCGGCACCCGCCCATGATCCGGGCGCGCCCCGCCGTCGGCAACGCCCGCGACCACCGCGGGGTGCCGGACCGTCACCGCAGGGTGGGTCGATCCCCACCCCGGGGGTCCTGGAGGGCGGGCGCGGTGCGCCCGACGCTCGTCGTGTCGGACCCGCCGACCCCCGTCCCGAGAGGACCCCGCCATGACCACCAGCTCCCGCCGGTCCGCCGCCCGGCGCACGCTCACCACCGCCGCCGCCCTCGGGGTGGCCGCCGGCACGCTGATCGTCGCCGCGCCGGGCACCGCCCTCGCCGCCGAGGGCCCCGCCTCCGCCTCCGTGGGGGCCGCCGAGCGGTCGATCGTCTCCCTCACCGTGGAGTGGGAGGGCTTCGTCCGGTACCCGACGTCGAGCGGCCAGTGGCGGTGGTCGGCCCCCATCGCGCTCACCGGCTCCTGCACGGGCTGGTTCGCCAGCGGGCAGGGACACGTCGTCACCGCCGGGCACTGCCTGGACCCCGCCGAGGTCGAGGACGACGTCCGCGCGGCGTTCCTGGCCGAGCGGGGGCTGGACCTGGACCCGTCCCGGCTGGACTGGCCGGTCGAGGGCAGGGGGGAGAGCACCGTCCCCGACCTGACCCGGGTGTGGGTCTCCCAGCCCCCCGTGCTCGAGGGCGCCGTCCTCGAGGACGCGCTGGTCGCACAGGTCGTCGACTGGCAGCCGGAGGCGGACGGCGACCTCGCGCTGCTGAAGGTCAACAACCTCCCCGAGCCGACACCGGCCCTGACGGTGGCCGCCGACCCGCCGTCGGTGGGCGACGAGGTCACGGCGATCGGGTACCCGGGCCACGTCGGCGGCGTCTCCGACCCCGCCCGCCTGCGGGCGTCGTTCAAGACCGGCACGGTCAGCTCGACGCAGGTGACCCACGAGGGCGTGGCGCGCACCGAGGTCAACGCCGACATGGCCCAGGGGATGTCGGGCGGCCCGACGGTCGACGCCCGGGGCGCCGTCGTCGGCGTGGTCAGCGCCGGCTTCGCCGACCAGGCGTTCAACTTCATGACCGACCACGCCGCTCTGGTGGCCTTCCTGGACCACCACGACGTCGAGGCGTCCGGCACCGGGGCGTCCGGCGCCCTGACCGCGGACCCCGGCCTGGCCGTCCAGGGCCGGACGGCGCCGGCCGGCGAGTTCCCCGTGACGTCGCTGGTGGCCGCCGGCGGGGTGGCGCTGGCCCTCGCGGGCGGGGGCACCTTCCTGGCCGGCCGCCGCCGCCCGGCGACCGCGCCGGCGTCCGCCGCCGCCGCACCGGCCGACCCGACCCGGTTCGTCGGCCGGCCGGCGTGGATGACCCCCGGCGGCGCGCGCGGACCGGCCTGCGCGCACTCCGGCAGCGCGCCGGGCAGCGGGTACTGCGGGGACTGCGGGACCCGGCTGACCCGCGGGGACTGACCCCGCCGACCGCCCGCCGTGCGGCCGTCCACCCCTCCGGGTGGGCGGCCGCACGGCCGTGTGTCACCGGGGCCGGGGTGCGGTCACAGGGCCACGCACTGCCCCTGCTCCTGCTCGGCGGCGTTGCCGCCGCCGACGGGCGCGGGCAGGTCGGCCTGGCACTGCAGCCCGTTGCCGATCACGTTGCCGGTGATCTCGATGCCGCCGGTGTTCTTCTCGGCCTGCACGCTGCCCACCAGGTCGTTGGCCTCGATGCGGATCGGGTTGCGGTCCCCGGCCAGCTGGATGTCGCCGGTCGCGGAATTGCCGGTGAGCCCTCGGCCAGCGCGGACGAGGCCAGGGCGATGCTGCCGGCGAGGGCGGCGGTGAGGGCGATGCGGCCGGTGGTGCGGGTCGTCGTCACGGGGGTTGCTCCCGGTCGGCTGCGCGCGGCGGCGGGTGCGGCCGCGCGGACACCCCACCCGTGCCGGCCGGGGCCGGTCCTGAGACGCCGGGCTCCCCGGACGCCGTGCCGGGTCAGGCGGGGCTGACGGCGGTGCCCAGGACGTGCGGCGTGGCCGGGAGCGTCACCCGGGTGTCCGGGAAGCGCAGCCGGCGCAGCGCGGTGATCCGGAAGCCGGCCTCCTGCAGCAGGCCGACCGCGTCGGTGGTGGTGTGGCAGCCGCCGGCCAGCAGCGGCCACAGCGTCGCGTCGGCGACCCGCTGCACCGCGCGCAGCCGCCGGGTCCTGCCCAGGGTGTGCTCCAGGAACACCAGCGTGCCCCCGGGCCGCAGCACCCGGCGCAGCTCGGCCAGCGCGGCCGGCCGGTCGGGCAGCGAGCACAGCACCAGGCACAGCACCGCGGCGTCGACGCCGCCGTCCGGCAGGGGCAGCGCCTCGGCGGTGCCGGGGACGACCGTCACCGGCACCGGTGCCCCTGCGGCGGCCCGGGTCGCCAGCCGGCGCAGGTGGGGCTCGGGCTCCACCGCGGTCACCCCGGTGACCACGGGCGGGTAGCGCGCGAGGTTGCGGCCGTTGCCGCAGCCGACCTCCACGACCCGGCCGGACAGTGGCGACAGCAGCTCGGTGCGCAGGGCGCCCAGGCCCTCGGCGTCCATCCCCTCGCTGATCCGCGCGTAGCAGCGGGCGAACACCGGGCGGGGGCGGTCCGTGCCCGGCGCGGTCACCGCGCGCGGTGCCGGGCCGGCCGCCGCCCGGGCCGGGCGCGCACCCCCACCACCGCGGCGGCCACGAGCACCACGCCGGCGCCCAGCACCGCCGCGCCCGCCGGGCCGCCGGCGAGGCCGCCGGCGCCGGTCTCGACGCCGCCGACGGGCACCGTCGTCGAGCCGGCGGCGTCCAGGGCCCGCCGCACGGTCAGCCCGCCCGCGCCGTCGTCGAGGACGAGCAGCGTGTACACCGAGCCCGCGGCCAGGTCGACCGGCAGCTGCGCGGCGGGCCCGCCGTCCGGGGTGACCGTGAGCGTGGCCGGGCCGCCGGGCACCTCGACGTGCTCCGTCGCGGAGGCGAAGGCCAGGTCGGAGGCGACCACGGCGCCGTCGTCGGTCGCCACGTCGAGCGACCCGGCCCCGGCGGCAGCCGCGACCACCCGCACCCGCGCCCGGTCGGCCGGCGGCAGCGTGAGGTCGTCCTCGAGCACCTCCAGCCCCAGGTCGGCGGCCGGGCCCAGCCCGGCGACGGTGCGCGCGCTGCCGGGTGCGACGTCGACCGTGGCCGACAGGATCGGCGGGGCGCCGGGCGGGGCGCCGACCGGCAGCATGCTGACGGTGTAGGCGCCGGCCGGGACCTCCCGGTAGTCCGACAGCGTCCCGTAGCCGACCCCGGGGAAGGTCAGCCGGACGTCCGGGTCGGCCACCGAGTCGACGTAGACGTCGCCGGCCGGGGTGTCGGGGGAGAGGTGGGCCAGCCGGAACAGACCCTCCTCCGTGGCGGCTGCCGCCGGCGGGGCGAGGGCGGCCGACGCCGCGACCAGCAGGCCCGCGGCCAGGGCGCGGACCGGGCGGACAGGGGTGGGCATGAGGGCTCCTCGGCGGGGTGGCGGGGGACACCGAGTGTCACCCCGGTACGGCGGCCTGTCACGGGCCCGGCCCGGTCGCGGCCCCGGTGGACACGGCCGGCGCGAGGCGGTGGGCGGTGCGGACACACCTCACTGCGCCGCGTCACCGGCGGCCGGTCATGCTGGGCGGCCGGGCGGCGCGGACGGGCGCCGGGCCCGGACGAGGGGAGCACCGTGGCGCAGGGGACGGCCGGGGCGCACACCTCGCTGTGGCGGCTGCCGGCGGTGCGGGCGCTCGTGGCCGCGACCACGCTCGGGTTCAGCAGCTACTGCCTGACGCTGGCCTCGCTGCCCGCGTACGCGGTCGCCGGGGGCGCGGACGAGGCGACGGCCGGGGCGGTGACCGCGGTCTTCCTGCTGGTGACCGTGGCCGTCCAGGCGGCGGTGCCGGCGCTGACCGCCCGGTACGGCACCGGGCCGGTGCTGGCCGCCGGGCTGGTGGCCCTCGGCGCGCCCTCCCCGCTCTACGCGCTCGGCGACGGGCTGCCGTGGCTCTCCGCGGTCTCCGCGGCGCGCGGGGCGGGGTTCGCGGTGCTGACCGTGCTCGGGGCGACGCTGGCCGCCCGAGTGGCCCCGGCCGAGCGGCGGGGCGAGGCGATCGGCGTCTACGGGCTGGCGATCGCCGTCCCCAACCTGGTCGCCGTCCCCGCGGGGGTGGCCCTGGTGCTCGGCGGGCACGCCGGCTGGCTGGCCTGGCTGGCCGCCACCCCGGTGCTCGCCCTGCCGCTCGTCCCCGCGGTGGTCCGCCGGGCGGGCGCGCGGCCGCCGGTGCCGGCGACGTCCTCCCGGGCCGCGGTGCGCGCCGCGCTGGCCCCCTCGGCGGTGCTGCTCGTGGTCACCCTCGCCGGCGGCGGGCTGGTCACGCTGCTGCCCATCGAGCGGCCGGACGGCGTGCTGGCGACGGCGGCGCTGCTGGTCTTCGGCGTCACCGGCGCGCTCACCCGCTGGCGGGCCGGCCTGCTCGCGGACCGGGCGGGCACCCGGCTGCTGCTGCCGCTGAGCCTGGTGGTGGCCGCGGCCGGGCTGGCCGGCGTCGCGCTCGGGCTGGGCTCCGGTGCCGGCTGGGTGCTCGCCGGCGCCGCCGTCTTCGGCGCCGGCTACGGGGCGGTGCAGAACCTGACGCTGCTGACCGCCTTCAGCCGCGCCGGCGAGGGCGGCGCCACCACCGCCAGCGCCGTGTGGAACGCCTCCTTCGACGCCGGCACCGCGGTCGGCGCGCTGGCCCTCGGGCTGCTCGCCGCGGGGGTCGGCCCGTCGTGGACCTTCCTGCTGGTGGCCGGAGGGCTACTGGTGGCGCTGCCCACGGCGGTGGCGGCCACGCGCCCGGCCTGAGGGGCGCCGGCCCCCTGTCGTCGCCGGGCCGGCCGGGTGTACACGTCGAGGATGAGCGAGTCCGAGGTCCTCGACCTGATCCGGCGCGCGGTGGCCCACGACGACCCGGACGCCATGCGCGCGGGCCTGGACCGGGTGCTCGGCCTCACCTCGGGCACCGGGCTCTCGGCCGAGGAGGAGTACCGGGTCCGGCACCCCGACCACGTGATGGAGATGCCGCAGTCCGGGGAGCGGGTCCGCGGCCGCGAGGCGATGCGGTCGATGCAGGAGGCCTTCCCGCTCCACCGCGACCCACGGTGCGGCGCGTGGTCGGCTCCGGCCGGGTGTGGGTGCTGGAGGGGGTCAACGACTACGGGGACGACGTCTGGCACGTCGCGCTCATCCTGGAGTTCGACGACGAGGGGCGCGTCGTCCGCGACACCCGGTACTACGCGCGCCCCATCGAGCCGCCCGAGTGGCGGGCCGCCTGGGTCGAGCAGCTGGACTGAGCATCAGCCGACGACGCGGGCGGCGGCCGCGCGCAGCGAGCGGAGCAGCACGACCTCCTCGGCGGCCCGCCGCAGCCACCGGCGCAGCCCCTCGGGGTCCTCGCGGGAGGCGTCCCGCAGCCGGCCCAGCTGCACCTGGCGGGTGCTGGCCTGCGCGCGCTGCGCGGGTGGCAGCTGCCGGCCGTCGGCGCGGGCCAGCGCGGTCAGCCCGGCGCCGACGAAGACCAGGTCGCGGACGGCGTCGATGCCCGCGAGCAGCTCGTCGGCGCCGGCGCCGTCGTCCCGGGACAGCCGGCGGACCAGCTCGTCGGCGGTGCGCCGTCCGGTCGCGGAGGGGTCGGAGGAGGTCACGGGAGGCCATTGTCGTCCGGCCGCCTGATGGGGAGCCGGAACGGCCCCCTTGCAGGGTCCCGCGCCGAGCTCACGGGGCGTGGGGGCAAGGGGGTCCTCCTTCAGGCGTCGCGGCGGGTGAAGGCGACGGCGCCGAGCGCCAGGACGACCGCGACCTCGGCGAGGAACACCGCGAACCCGGTCCACGGGTCCAGCAGCAGCGGGTTGAACGACTCGACGGCCGCGATGCCCGACCCGGCGTTGCCCGGCATGAGCTTGGCCGCCCACTCGCCCCACGCGCCCGGGAGCAGGCCCACCATGGTCCCGACGACGAACACCAGCCCGAGCACGATGGACACCACCGCGGCGGTGTGCCGGACCAGCAGGCCGACCCCGGCGGCGAACAGGCCGAGCCCGGCCAGGTAGAGACCGCTGCCCACCAGCGCGCGCAGCACCCCGTCGTCGGTCAGGGCCATGCCCACGCCCTCGCGCTCGAGGAACCAGTTGCCGCCGAGGTAGCCGGCGACCGCGGTGAGCGTGCCGGCCACGAACAGCGTCGAGGCGAGCACCACCGCCTTGGCCACCAGCACCGCCCCGCGCCGCGGGGTGGCGGTCAGGGTCGCCCGGATCATCCCGGTGCCGTACTCGCTGGTGACCGTGAGCGCGCCGAGCACGACCGCGGCGACCTGGGCCAGCAGCAGGCCCCAGGTGAGGAACGCGCCGGCCGGCTCGCCGACCTCCCCGCGGGCCAGGTCCTCGGCGACCAGCGCACAGATCAGGGTGGTGAGCCCGGCGCCGAGCACGAAGACGGCGGCGAACGACCAGGGGGTCGACCGCACGGTCCAGAACTTGACCCACTCGGCCCGCAGGGTGGCGGTGCGGGCCGGGCGGGCGGGGAGGTCGGTGCGGGTCCAGGCGTGCGTGCCCATGGTCATCGGGAGGCTCCTGCGTACTCGACGCTGTCGGCGGTGAGGGTCATGAAGGCGTCCTCGAGCGAGGAGCGCACCAGGGTCAGCTCGTGCAGCAGCAGGCCGGCGGAGCCGACCAGCTCGCCCACCGTGGCGGCGTCGGGCCCCTGCACCCGGAGCTCGCCGCCGTGCGCGGCGACGTCCAGGCCGGCGTCACGCAGCAGGGTGACGACCCGGTCCTGCTGCGGGCTGCGGACCCGCACGTGGGAGGCGGCGTGCTCGGCGACGAACTCCGCCGTGGAGCAGTCGGCCAGCACCCGGCCGCGCCCGATGACCACCAGGTGGTCGGCGGTCAGCGCCATCTCGCTCATCAGGTGGCTGGAGACGAACACCGTGCGGCCCTCGGCGGCGAGGTCGCGGGCCAGGGTGCGCACCCAGCGGATGCCCTCCGGGTCCAGACCGTTGACCGGCTCGTCGAGGACGACGACCGGCGGGTCGCCGAGCAGCGCGGCCGCGATGCCCAGCCGCTGGCCCATGCCGAGGGAGAACCGGCCCACCCGCTGCCCGGCGACGGAGGTCAGCCCGACGAGCTCGAGCACCTCGCCGACCCGGCGGGACGGGATGCCGTTGCTGACCGCGAGCCAGCGCAGGTGGTCGCGGGCCGAGCGTCCCGGGTGCAGCGCCCGTGCCTCGAGCAGCGCGCCGACCTCGCGCAGGGGGGCGGGGGAGTCCACGTAGCGGCGGCCGTTGACGGTGACGGTGCCCGACGTCGGCCGGTCCAGGCCGAGCACCATCCGCATCGTCGTGGACTTGCCGGCGCCGTTGGGGCCGAGGAAGCCGGTCACCCGGCCGGGCTCGACGGTGAAGTCGATCGCGTCGACGGCGGTGCGCGCGCCGTAGGTCTTGGTCAGCCGGTGCGCGCTGATCACGGCGTCACCGCGTGCGGGGAGGTCATGGCGTCGAGGCTCGCGGGCCGCGACGGCGGCGGGTATCCGGGAAGGCCCTGGACCGACCCTGATCCGCCCCGGAGGCGTCCCCGGCACCTTGCGGATCTCTTGCGGTTGCCGGGCGGGACGCCTGCGGATGGGTCGGCAGGGTCCTCCCCGTAGCCGGATCGACCAGCACCGAGGGGAGCACCGTGAGCGCTCGGACCGCAGCACGCGCCCGCCGGACGGGGGCACGGGTGGCCGCGTCGGCCGTCGTCCTGGGAGCCCCTGCCGCCGTGGCCGGCCCGGGCACGTCCGGGACCTCCACCAGCAGCACGTCGCCGGAGGTCACCCGGCTGGACCTGCGGCGGGACGACCACCCCGCACGACGCGGGGCCGGTCCTCACCGACGTCACGCTGCCCGCGGCGGCGGCCCTGGCGCACGGCGCCGCGCGGTGAGCCGGCCCGGACGGGCCTGAGGACAGCCGGCGTCTCCATCGCACGGGGGGACGGAGCCGCCGGCGGCGGGGGACCGGCGGCGTCGTGGGGGACGACGCCGCCGGGACCGGCCGGACACCGGGGGACGGTGCACGGCCGGGCCGGGGACGCCGTGGGGGACGGCGGCACCGGCCGCGACGACCGGCGGGGCGGAGGGGACGCCGCCGCCGGTCGGCGGGCGGGGCACGGGGCCGGTCGCGGGGGACCGCGGCCGGCCCCGCGGCGTCCGGCTCAGGCCGTCCGGCCGCCGGGGTCGAGGCCCGCGACGAGGTGCTCGACCAGATCGTCGAGGTCGACCGGGCAGCGCGGGTTGGCCGCCCGCAGCCGGTCCAGGGCCAGGCCGCGCAGCAGCCAGTTCAGCGTGTGCACGCGGGCGGCGGCCACCCGGCCGTCGGCCACGGCGCCGGCCAGCAGGGCCCCGACGACCTGGGCGAGGGGCCGGTCGAAGGCCCGCACGACGGCGCGGCCCAGCCGCGGCTCCCACTCGGCGGCGCTGAGCACCGCGGCGACGGCCAGCTCGTCGCGGCCCCGACGGGCCAGCCACGGCCGCAGCAGCGCGGCGAGGTCCCCGCGCAGGTCACCGGTCGGCTCCGGTGGCGCGAACACCCGGACCCGCTCGAGGGCGGTGGCCACCACCTCCAGCAGGTCGGAGTCCTCGACCAGCTCGCCGGCGGCCCCGGCGCGGGTGCGCACCTCGGGCAGGGTCTGCCTCCCGTACCCCACCTCGCTGAGCGCGTCGAGCGCGGCGGACAGCACGATCCGCGAGCTCGGGGAGGCCCAGTCGAAGTGCCGCTGCATGGTCCCCCCCGGGTGGGCCGTCACCCGCCGTTGTGCGGGCCCTCCCGCACCGTAAGCCGGGGACTGCGCAACGTGCACGTTCAGCAGCACAGCGTCCGGGCAGCGGGCGGGCGGCCGCCCGGGACGGCGGCGGGGGTCGCGCCGCGTGTGGCGCGACCGGCCGGGTCCGTGGATGCTCACACCCTCGTCGCAGTCGGCCGCAGGGGGGAGGTCGGGGTGAACCTGGAGAAGGTCGTCTTCGGGTTCTTCGTGCTGCTCGCCGCCACGCTGAACTTCGGCTTCTTCATCGGCGACATCGACCGCCCCGAGCTGCACAACCCCTACGAGCTGTTCGCCGCCGTCGTCGTCAACCTCATCGCGACCGTGCTGAAGTTCGGCGACCGCACGCAGATCGGCGCCGTGCACCTGGCCACCAGCCTGGTCGCCTCGCTGCAGCTGGTCGCTGCCGCCCTGCTGTACGGCTACGCCGAGTACGTCTCGACCGCCGGGATGACCGCGTCGTGGACGGCCAGCGTGGTGTCGCTGTCCGGCGGGGCGCTGATGGCCAACGTCGTCTCCGTCGTGCTGCTGGTGATCGAGACCGTCTCCTTCCACCGCGGGTGACCCGGAGGGCGCCGTGGGCAACCCCCTGCTGACGTTCTGGGCGCGGCACGGCCGGGCCGAGGAGGAGGAGCGGCGGGCGCGGCGCGCCCGGCTGCTGGCCGCCGCGGCGTCGGCCAACCGCGCCTCGGAGACGGTCTTCCTCGTGCTGCGCCGGATGCGGGCGCCGCTGATCGTGCTGATCGGCATCTTCTCGGTCAGCGTGGTCGGCCTCACCCTGATCCCCGGCCAGGACGACGAGGGACGCCCCTACGACATGGGCTTCTTCGACGCCATCTACGTCATGAGCTACACGGCCACGACCATCGGCTTCGGGGAGCTGCCCTACCCGTGGACCTACAACCAGCGGATGTGGGTGACCGTCTCCGTCTACCTGACGGTGATCGGCTGGGCGTACGCGATCGGCTCGCTGCTCGGCCTGCTGCAGGACCGGGCCTTCCGCTCGGCGCTGGCCCTGCAGCGCTTCACCCGCAAGGTGGCCCGGCTGTCCGAGCCGTTCGTCCTGGTCGCCGGCTACGGCCGCGCCGGCGAGCTGCTCGGGCACTCGATGGACGCGCTCGGCCGCCGGGTCGTCGTGCTGGACGTGGACCCCGAGCGGATCGACGGCCTGGAACTCGAGTCCTACCACGGCGACGTCCCGGGGCTGGCCGCCGACGCCCGGGACCCCGGGCACCTGGGCGTCGCGGGCCTGGACCACCCCTGCTGCGAGGCGGTCGTGGCGCTCACCGACGACGACGAGGCCAACCTGGCCGTGGTCATGACCACCGCGCTGCTGCGCCCCGACGTCCTGGTCGTCGCCCGGGCGACGACGAAGGTGATCGCCGAGCGCATGCAGGTGTTCGGCTCGCCCCGGGTGGTCAACCCGTTCGACCTGTTCGGCGACCACGTGCAGCTGGCGCTGCGTGCGCCGGCCTCCTACCAGCTGCTCACCTGGCTGGAGAGCGGCCCCGGCGCACCGCTGCCCCCGCGCGGCTCGCCCCCGCGCAGCGGCCGCTGGGTGGTGTGCGGCTACGGCCGGCTGGGCCGGGAGCTGACCGCGGACCTGCGCGCGGAGGGCATCGACGTGACGGTGATCGACCCCAGCCCGCACGAGGACGCCGCCGACGTCGTCGTGGCCGGCGGCTTCGAGCCCGGCGTGCTGGAGGCGGTGGGGCTGCACGACGCCGTGGGCTTCGTCGCCGGCACCGACAACGACATCACCAACCTCTCCCTGGTGGAGACCGCCCGCCGGGCCAACCCGGACCTGTTCCTCGCGGCGCGGCAGAACCGCCCCTCCAACGCGCCGCTGTTCGCCGCCATGGAGCTCGACGCGCTGCTGGTGCCGACCGAGGAGGTCGCGCACGAGGTGTACGCGCAGCTGTCCACGCCGCTGCTGTGGCGCTTCCTGCGGGCCATGCCGGCGCTCGGCGACGACTGGGCCGCGGAGGTCGTCGACCGGCTCACCGAGCTGTGCGGGCACCAGCTGCAGGCGCTGTGGAAGGTGCGGCTCACCGAGCGGGAGGCCCCGGCCCTGACCTCCTGGCTGGCCTCCGGCCAGGCGCGCCTGGGCGCCCTGCTGCGCAACCCGGAGGACCGCGACGAGCCGCTGCACGCCGTGCCGCTGCTGCTGCTCCGCGGCGAGGACGCCACGCTGGCGCCGGACCCCGGGCACGTCCTGGCGCCCGGGGACGAGTTGCTGCTCGCCGGCTGGCCGGCCGCCCGGCGGGCGCTGGAGACCACCCTGCTGGTCGACGCCGTCCGCGAGTACGTGGTGACCGGCCGCCGGGTGCCGTCGGGCTGGCTGTGGCGGCGGCTGGCGCCCCCGGTGGACACGCCCACGGAGGAGGAGGTCCGGCCGACGGCGCCGACGCCGTCCTGACGCCGGCCCGGGGGCTTCCCCGGCGGCACCCGCGGTGCTCCACTGGTGGTGTCGACCGCCCGGCGAGGAGCCGCACATGGACACGTTGACCGCCCCGCCTGCCCGCCGCCCCGGCCCGTGCGTCGCCGGGGACATCGGGCCGGAGCGCCGCGAGATCGAGTGCGAGCCGCTGCCCGCGCCGGCCCCGGCCGAGCCGGCACCGGCGGCGCCCGTGCCGGCCACGCCCGTCCCGGCGTGAGCGCGCCGCCCGGCCTCCCGGACGACCCGCCCGCGCTGGTCGCCGGGGAGCTGCGCGGCTTCCGGCGCTTCCGGCTGGCCGAGGACGGGCTGCGGCCGCCGGTGCACGTCCGCGCCGGCCCCTGGGCTTGGCCGGTGGAACACGCCCGGTGCGCGGTCGACCCCGCGCACGCCCCGCCCGCGCGGGCGTGCGCGTGCGGCCTCTACGGCTGGTACCACCCCAGCCACACCGGCCTGGGCACCGGCTGGGGCGACGTGACCGCGGTGGTCGCCGCGCGCGGGCGCATCGTCCTGGGGGACGCCGGCTTCCGGGCCGCGGCGGCCCGCGTCGAGGCCGTCAGTCTCCCGCTGCGCACCGCGCTGTCCCCGCGGCAGCGCCGCCGGTGGGAGCAGGTGCTGGCCGAGCGCTACCCGGGGGCGGCGGTGCACCGGTCGCGCCGGCGGATGCTGCGGGCGCACCCGCCCGGGGACCTGTCCGCCCTGGGCATCGTCGTGCGTCCCAGCCGGGCCCCGCGGTACCGGTGGACCGCCCTGGCGGTGTGGCTCGCCGGGGCCCTGGCGGTGTGCTCGGTGGCCGTGGTGCCGCATCGGGTGCTCGTCGGGGTCCCGCCCGCCGGGTGGCTCGCCGCGCTGGCCGGCTTCGTGCTGTGGCAGGCCCTCCTGGTCTGGCTGGTGTGCCGGGCCTCGCCGCTGCCGGCCGGCGCCGAGGGCGGTCCGGCCGGTCAGGCGCCGCGGTAGGTGCCGACGGTCCAGAGGTTGCCGTCGGCGTCGCGGACGTCGAACTGGTGGGAGCCGTAGTCGGTGTCGTGCAGCTCCCGCAGCACCCGGACGCCGGCCATCTCCCGGACCCGCGCCCAGGCGGCGTCCACCGTGGCCGGCTCGGCCGCCACGACGTAGACGCCCTGCGGGCCGAGGGCGCCCCAGTCGCCGGGCTTGCCGCGGCTGCCGAACATGACGCCGCCGCCGTCGGGCCAGCGGGCCTCGGCGTGCTCGACGGTGCCGTCGCCGGCCCGGTACAGGGCGGTGACGGTGAAGCCGAGGCCCTCGGTGAGGAACCGGACGCCGGCGTCGACGTCGGTGAAGCCGATGCTGGGCCAGACGGTGGGCGCGGGGGTGGTCTGCGTGGTCATGCCCGGGAGGGTGCCGTGCCGTCGGCCTCGCCGTCGTGGACGAACGGGAGCTCCTCGCGCAACCAGGTGCCCACGCTGCACCCGGCCAGGGCCTTCCACTCGCGGGCCAGGTGCGGCTGGTCGGCGTACCCGCACCGGGCGGCGACCTCGGCCAGCGGCGGGCGCCCCGGCCCGGTCAGCAGCCGGCGCGCGGCCTCGAACCGGGCGACCCGGGCGGCCTGCTTGGGGGTGAGCCCGGTGGCCAGCCGGAACCGCTCGGCCAGGTGCCGGCGGCTCCACCCGACGTGCGCGGCGACGTCCTCGACCCGGCAGCGGCCGGCGCTGCGGTGCACCAGCCGCCAGGCCTCCCGCACCTCCGGCGGCACGGGCACGGGGCGGGCCGGGAGCCGGTCGAGCAGCGCGGCGTCCAGCCGGGCGAAGCGCTGCGGCCAGCCGGCCGCCGCCGTGAGGTCCTCGACGAGCCGGTCGGCGTCCCGGCCGAGGAGGTCGGCGAGGTCGACGGTGCGCCCCGCGAGCTCCGCGGCGGGCACCCCGAGCAGGGCCCCGGCGGCCGACGGGGTGAGGGCGTACTGCAGGCCGTCCTGCGGACGGGTCGCGTCGATCAGCGCCGGGCGGGTGTGCAGGCCGCCGACGACCGCGTGCGCGGCCACCGCGGGCCCGGGGCCGTCCACCCGCAGCGGCCCGGCCAGCTCCACGACCAGCGTCAGGTGCCGCGACGGCAGCCCCCGGTGCACGCCGGCCGGGTTGGCCGGCACGCGGTAGCCGTACGCCGCCGCGACGAACGGTCGCAGCGGCGCCGGGACGACGTGGCGCGTCGTGGGCACGGTCGGGCACCTCCCGGCGGTCGGTGCGGCCATCCTGCCGCCGGCACGGGCCGGCCGGGTCGATCCCGGTGCGCCGGGCCGGCGGTCACGGGGCCGGGGGGGCCTGCGCGCCGATCCGGCCGCGGAGCGCCGTCAGCAGGGCCGGCCAGCCCAGTGCCAGGCCCGCCCCGAGCAGGGCTCCGGCGACGGTGTCGCTGAGCCAGTGGGCGCGCAGGTGGACGCGCGAGAGCGCCATGAGGCCGGCGAACGCCACCGCCCGCACCTCCCAGCGCCACCGGCTCGGCCCCGGTGGGGCGAGGACCAGCACCAGACCGACCGCGGTCACGGCGCCGGCGACCGCGTGTCCCGACGGGAACGCCGCGGACGAGGTCTCGATCAGGCCGCCGGGCGGGCCCGGCCGTAGGCCGGCTTGACCGGCTCGATCAGCAGCTCGCTGGTGAGCACGGCCGGCGCGAAGGCGGCCAGCCGCAGCCAGTGCCGCCGCCAGGCCAGCAGCGCCTTGGCGGCCACGCGCAGCGGCCAGTTGACGGCGCCGCTGCCGAGCCAGGACAGCGCGACCGCGACCGCCGTCGTGGGCTCGTTCCGGACGTCGCCGGCGACGTCCCGCACCGCGTCGTCCACCGCCTGCACGACCGGTCGCGTCGCCTGGTCGAGACGACCGATGCACGGCTGTCGGTCGCGCGGGTGGTGCTGCTGGCCGACGACCGGGCACTCCAGCCGCGCGGGGACGTCGTGCCCCTGGTGCGCACCGGCGTCCTCGAGCGCTGGGACGATCTCGGGACGGCGTTCGACGCGGTCAGCGCGCGGCTGACCACCGACGTGCTCGTGCAGCTCAACGGGTTCGTCGAGCTGGACGGGCTGACCCCGACCGAGGCCGCCGCACGGTGGTGGGCCGGCGGCTGAGCGGTCCGGTCGCGCCCGGCAGACCGGTGGCCGGACCACCGGGGTCGGCCGGCCGGGACCGGCCGTCGCCCGGGGCGGGTGCCGGTCACCGCCAGGGCAGGTCGCCGCGCTGTGCCCAGTAGTCCGCGGCCGGCTGCGGGGTGACGAGGTCGGCGACGTCGGTGCCGGCGAGGTCGGCGGCCACCGCCATCGCCGTCGCGCCGGCCCGCAGCTGGCCGACGGTCACCGCGCCGCTCAGGACGACGTCGGCCCACGGCTGCGCCAGCGCCACCGCCAGGGCGAGCACGTCGACGCCGACCCCGCGCGCCCGCGCCGCCTCGCCGAGCCCGGCGGTCCCGGGAGAGTCGGCAGCGGCGAGGCGGCCGTTGGCCAGGGCCTCCTTGACCACGACCCGCGCCCCGGCGGCGTGCGCCTCGGCCAGCGCCTCCCCGGCCGACGGCTCAAGCGGGTTCCAGGTCGACTGGACGCTGGTGAACAGCGGCCGGCCGTCCACCGTGAGGGCCAGCCCCCGGCGGACGGCGTCGGCCTGCGCGGGGCCGGAGGTGGAGAAGCCCAGCTCGGTGCCCTCCGCCCGGACGCCGGCGAGAGCGCGCAGCAGGTCGCGGTCGGCCCACAGCGGGCTGTCGACGGTGAGGGAGTGCACCTGGTAGAGCCGCAGCCACGGGCCCAGCAGCGCGCCGCTCTCCGCCCACTGCCGCTCGAAGGCCGCGAGGGTGTGCTCCTTGACCTCGTGCGGCTCGGCGTCCAGCCGCCAGCCACCGGTGTAGCGGTAGCCCCACTTGCTGGCCACGAACGGGGCGGCGCCGGAGCGGCGCAGCCAGCCGGCGAGGAACTCCTCGGCCCGGCCGTAGGAGCGGGCCGCGTCGAGGTAGCCGACGCCCGCGGCCGCCGCCGCGTCGAGCAGCTCGTGCGCCCGGGCCTCGAGGGCCTCCGGCGAGCGGTCGGCGGGCAGGTCGGCGTCCCGGCCGGAGGTGATGTAGGCGGGCCGCCCGATCGCGGCCATCCCGAACCCGAGCTGCGCGGTCACCGGCGCTGGCTGTGGCATGGAACCTCCTGGCGCTGACGGCGGACGACCGCAGGCCAACCTACGCAGCCGGTGGGGCGCTCGGAGACGGCGAGGGCCCCTCGACCACGCGGGTCCGAGCCGATCAGCGCGGGGCCCGGATGCTCCCCGAGCCGCCACAGCGGCGTCGCCTGCCCGGCATCCGCGCTCGTCCTGCCTCTGCCGCCGCCGCACTGCTGCCCGGCACCGGCCCCGGCTCAGTCGCGGGAGCGTCGGCGGAACGCCGAGACGGCGAGCGGCGCGAAGACCGCGGTCAGGATCAGTGACCAGCCGATGGACACCCCGACCGGGTTCTGCAGCGGCCACGCGGCATCCGCCCCCGCGGGCGGGCCGTTGCCCCACAGCTCCCGGCACGCCTGGGTGATCGCCGAGACCGGGTTCCACTCGGAGATCGTCCGCAGCCAGGCCGGCATGCTCTCGGTCGGCACGAACGTGTTGGCCACGAAGGTCAGCGGGAACATGACGGTGAACATGAAGCCCTGCACGGCCTCGACGGTGCGCATCAGCGAGCCCACCCAGATGCCGAGCCAGATGAGGGCGAACCCGAACAGCAGCAGCAGCGCGAAGGCGAGCACGCCGTCGACGAACCCGTTGCGCACCCGCCAGCCGATGAGCAGACCGGTCAGCGCCATCACGGCGATGCCGATGCTGGAGTGGATCAGGCTCGAGATGCTCCGGCCGACCAGGACCGCCGACCGGGGGACCGGCAGGGACTTGAACCGGTCGACGAACCCCTTCTGCAGGTCGTTGGTGAGGCCCATGGCCACGATGGCGGAGGAGAACACCATGGTCTGCACCATGATCCCGGGGAGCAGGAACTCCTTGTAGTCGGCGCCCGGCGCAGCGATCGCCCCGCCGAAGACGTAGGCGAACAGCAGCACGAACATCACCGACTGCACCGTGACGTCGAGCAGCATCTCGGGCATCCGCCGGATGTGCAGCAGGTTGCGCCAGACGATGGTCGTCGACGCCCGCAGCAGCGACGGCGGGGAGATGGGCGGCCGGGCGACCGGTGCCCGGGTGACCTGGACGGTGGTCATGACGCAACCCCCTGGTTCGTCGGGTCCGAGGCGTCCTCGGCTTCTGCGCGGTGCCCGGTGAGGTGCAGGAACACGTCGTCCAGGCTGGGCCGGGCCAGGCCCAGGTCGTCCAGCTCGATGCCGCTGGTCTCGAAGACCGCGGCGATCCGGGTCATGTCGCCGAGCCCGCCGGCCTGTGCGGTCAGCCGCCGGCTGCCCCGCTCGACGTGCACCTCCGGGCAGCAGGACCCCATGAGCTCCGCCGCCCGGTCGAGGTCCGCGGCGTGGGTCAGGGTGACGACGACGCTGGCCCGGCCGGCCTGGTCCTTCAGCTGTGTCGGCGTGCCGGCGGCGATGACCCTGCCCTTGTCGACCACGACGATCTCGTCGGCCAGGTGGTCGGCCTCCTCCAGGTACTGCGTCGTCAGGACGAGGGTGGTGCCCTCGCTCACCAGCTCCCGGAGGACCGCCCACAGCCCCGACCGGCTCTGCGGGTCCAGGCCCGTCGTGGGCTCGTCCAGGAAGAGGATCGGCGGGGCCGCCAGCAGGCTGACTGCCAGGTCGAGGCGGCGACGCATCCCGCCGGAGTACGTCTTCGCCATCCGGTCGGCGGCTCCGACGAGGTCGAACCGGGCGAACAGCCGCTCGGTCGCCTCCCGGACGTACTTCTTGGGCAGGCCGTAGAGGCTGCCGATCAGCTTGAGGTTCTCCCGCCCGGTGAGGATCTCGTCGACCGTCGCCGCCTGACCGGTGAGGCCCAGGCTGCGGCGGACCTCGGTCGGCTGCCTCAGGATGTCGAAGCCGGCCACCCGACCCGTCCCGCTGGTGGGGACGCTCAGCGTGGTCAGCATCCGCACCAGGGTGGTCTTGCCCGCCCCGTTGGGCCCGAGCAGGCCGAGGACCGAGCCCTCCGGGACGACGAAGCTCACGCCGTCGACGGCCCGGGTCTCGCCGAAGTGCTTGACCAGGTCGATCGCCTCGACCGCAGGTGCGCCGTTCATGCCGCGATCCTGTCCCTGCGTACCGACGGTTCGGCGGCGGTGGTCCTCCGCGGGGTCATGCGATCAGCATGCGACCTCGAGCAGGCTCGACGGCAAGGCATTTCTGCGTCGTCCGGTGGGCGGAGGCGCGCGGAACGGGAGTACTCGACAGCAACTCCCCCAGGACGGATGGGACCGGGACCCGACACCCGTGCCGCCTCCCTCGGCAGCTGACAGGGGGGAGTCCAGTCCCCATCGACGACGTGGACGAGGTCCACGCGTGAGTCCGTCGACGAGGGGTCGACGCGAGGGCTCGCTGCTCCAGTTGGCCCTCGACCTCGCGCGCACGCCGCACGGCCCGCAGGAGATCTCCGGTCCTCCTCCCGTGCCTCGGCACAGTGGCACCCGTGACGGAACTCCCTCTGGTCACCCGCGACCGGCACCTGATCGAGCTCGACTCCGTCCGGACGACCTGGTGACTCCGTCGGGTCAGCCTGGGCCGACCCCTCGGGGCACGCCTCTGGTGGCACGGGCGCGGGCACCCGGGCCGGTGGACGCCCCGGTCGCCTGGCCGGCGGCGTCCTCGTCGGATGGACGTCACGCTCACGGGGCGTCGAGATCCCGGAGGTCGTGTACCGGCCCCAGCGTCTCGGGGTGTGGAGAGGGTGCGCCATCAGGGACTCGAACCCCGAACCCGCTGATTGAGGGTCGTGTGAGTTGATCACTGCTGGCTGTTGATGACAGCCACCGAGAACCTGCAGCTCAGAGGCCATACTAGCCGGTTCTTGGGGTTGGGGCTCGTTGGTCGGAGCTGGCCGATCCTGGCGAGTAGACGATGAGTAGAGCATGGCTCCGGCGACTGAGGTGTGGCCTCGCCGGACGGTGCCGCCCCGGCGCGATCACGACTCCGAGCGGGGGCTTCGTGGCCAGACCCCATCTGGAGCTCGGCACCCACGGCCGGGTTCGCGTCTACCCGGACCCGGCCGGATATCGCGCGGTGTGCCTGTACCGAGGGCGTCCGGGAACGGGTCACGAGATCACCCCGGACACCAAGGTCGCCGTCCTCGCGGAGAAGTGGTACAGCGAGCTCGAGGGCAAGAATCCGTTGCCCCGACCTCGGGCTCCTGGCTGAACCTGGTCGAGGCGTCTTCTCGATCATCAGCCGCCAGGCGCTGCGCCGCGGCAGCTCTCCCACCGTCGCTGGCCCTCATCGCTGCCATCCAGCGGTTCATCGACGCCTGGAATGACCGCTGCACCCCGTCCACCTGGACCAAGGACCCTGACACCGTCTCTTCTCGACCGCGAACCTCGGCTGCGGCTCCGGGACGACGATGGCAGCGACACCTCCAAGAACGTGCACCGCGGCGCTTGGACGTTGACGGAGGGCTTGGCGCCCGGAACTGACGGCCGTGCCCGCAGCGTGCCCGTAGTACGGGCACGCTGCGGCTAGTGGGGGTGGTCAGCGGTCCGAACGATTCCGGTATTGAGCTGCGAGAGCGATTGATCGGTGTTGGTCCGAGAGCTCCCGCATCACGCTTGAAGACCGCTGTCAGACGTTCTCCCACCATCCGGTGCGGCACTGATCCCGTTCATCCTCGAGGTCTCCTCATGGCGCCGGTACTGACGAATGCCCAGGTGATGGTTCACATGGGCCTCCGTAGCGGGCACGGGCACGGGCACCGGCCGGCCCACCATGAGGACAGGCAGCCCCCACCGGCTGCTGGACCATGTTGATCAGTAGAGGTTCCCCCGGATCTCCCCGGCATACCCGCCCGGACCGACGTAGCGGAAGACCTGCCGCGGGCCGGTGTGGACAACAACGTCGCCGCGCCGCTTCTCCAAGGCGAACCGAACCTCCTGGTTCGGCTGCAGGTGGTCGAGCAGCAGAGTCCACACCGGCCCGCTCGGGTGATCGGCCGGGGCAGGGTATAGGTACGCGTGAGTGACCGAGGGTTCGAGCTGCACCTCGGTGAGCGACCCGTGCGCAGTCTGCACCGGGGTCACGAAGCGGGCGTGGACGTCCTCTCCCCACGTGGTGTACGCGGAGTCGCAGACGAGGAGCACCGACGACGTCGCGGGGAGCGTCCCCGCGGTGGCGAACCGGAACGTATACGCCGCTGCGACGCCGGCATCGGGGACGCACGCATGGACGGTTCGACTGTCCGGGTCGGCGGCCCACCCGGGCTGCGTGCGGCTTGGAGACGGCAGCGGCGGCAGCGGGGCACCGTTCAATGTCACACCGGACACGACGAGAGAGGAGACGACTTCAATCCGCAGCGGGCGGACGTCCGCCGAGTCCGGCACCAGCCCTTTGGCGGCCGCGACCTCGACGACGATGTCCTCACCCTCGTGACGCTGGACGATGTCGGTTGTCCTGGGTGCGGACGAGCGGGTCTCGCCGTCGTCTTCGTAGACGGTGAACCGCCCGCCGACCTCGCCCCCGTCGTAGACGCGCAGGATGAGATCCTCGTCGCGGCTCCCGTCGGCCTGGTGCCCGGCGGAGTCCTGCGTGCCGTCATCCACGTGCATTCTCGGGATCACCGCGCCCCCGCGCGCGAAGACCGGCAGCCGGAAGACGCCGTCCCGGTACTCAGGAACGAACGTGACCCACTGCCCCGCGCTCTCCACGGCGGCTCCGGACCAGAAGTCGTACCACCGACCGGCCGGCAGGTAGACACTGCGGGCGTACTCGCCGTGGCCGGCCACCACGGCGACCATCAGGTCGGTGCCGATCAGCTTCTGATGCCCGATGCCGAGCAACGCGGCGTCGGGGTAGACGAGGCCCGGCGGCGGCATCATCGGAGTTCCGTCGAGCGATGCCTGGTGGGCTAGCGAGTAGTAGTAGGGAATGAGCTCGTACCGGGTCCGCAGGTTGGCCAGGTTGCTCGGCCGGTGGCCCACCTCGTAGGGCGCCACGGGGTGGCGGCGTGGGCCGTCCGGCTTGTCGTCGGAGCGCTGAGTGTAGAAGTCGTAGTTGTTGACGTGCGGCCGCAACGGGACGTCGAGCCACGCGCTGTTCGCGAACCACTGGGTGTAGAGCTCGTCGAGCCGCTGAGAGTCGGCGTCCTGGCGGTGGAAACCGCCAACGTCGGAGCCGTAGTAGTCGATCCCGGAGCAGGACATGTGGGCCTGGTTGTGCAGCTGGGAAACCAGAACCGGCATCCGGCTGCTCGTGTCACCCGACCACACGGCGGCGCCGTACCGCTGGATGCCGGCGGTGCCAGCCCGTGTCAGCAACAGCCGCCGCTGATCGGGATCGTTCCGGGAATATCCGTCGTCGATGGACCGGTGCCAGAACGAGTTGTAGACGTTGGCGACGTCGGCATGCCCGGTACGGCGCGAGCCGTCGCCGTCCAGGTCGTGACCTGCGTAGCGAGCACGATCGTCGAAGAACTCGGGCTCGCCCAAGTCCGTCCAATGCACTCGCACCCCATAGTCGACCATGAAGGGCTTGCGCCGGTGATCGTGGATCCACGCACCGGCGCCCGGAACGCTCCAGTCGATCATCGTGGCTTCCTGCCCGAACCAGACGTTCGTGAACTGAAGGTCGCTGGGGCCGAGGCGGACGAAGGGATCCTGGACTGCGCCGCCGAGCTCGATGTAGGTGCTGGTGGAAGTGTTGACGTACGACTCTTCGATGAGGGCGAAGCCGATGTGTTGGTTGCGGTAGCTCGCCAATCTCCCTTGCGGGTCTGGGAAGTAGGGGTCGTCCACACCCGGGGTGTCGGTGATGTCCCACCCCAAGCGCCCGACTTCGCTGTGGTCCACGCCCTGCTGCGCGATCCCGCCGAACCAGAACAGGTCGAGGACGATGCCGTCGAAGGGGTAGGCGCCGCCACGGAGCGCGCCGATCACGTGATCGACGTCCTGCCAGGTCTCGAACCCGTACTCCGACATCCACAACCCAAACGCCTTCCGCGGCGGCACCGGGGGTCGGCCCAGCAGGTCCATCACCCGGCGCCGCACGTCGAGCGATGTGGCGCCACCCACGAGGTAGACGCGCACGGGGAAAGTCGGGTTGCCGGGGACGTCGGAGCCGAGCTGGAAGGACCACGGGTTCGTGCCGAAGTCGGCCTCGATGCGGAAGACGTAGTCGAGGACGATCGCGAACGGTTGCGGGTCACCGGCGACCATCAGCACTGGAATCTGGAGGTAGCCCTCGACCCCCTTCTCATAATCTTGTGTGCCGTGGCCGTAGGGGCGGAACCTGTCCTGCACACTTGCGTCGACGACACTGCGGCGGCGTCCGACCCAGTCCACCCGGGCCGACGAGGGCCCGAAGCACTGACCCAACCCCCACGCCTGCACGCCGGAGGCCACCTGGACGTCGAGCACGCAGGGGCCGCCGCCGGTCAACCGGAGGGCCACCAGCGGGCGGTCGTCGAGCGTGCGAACGGTGACTGGGCGATTCCCGCGTTCGTCCGGATCGCCTACCGACACCTTCCACAGCGTCGTCTCCGCCGTCGCATCGACGGCAGTGCCGACCGGCAGGCGCCTCGCCAGCAGTACCGGGTGATCGGGCCGGCAGTCCCCGTCGTTCGAGGCCACGACCCGGACGATGTCCGGCAGTACGTCGTCCCCCGCGCCGTCCTTCGGTAGATCCACCGAGAACATGCGCTCTCCCCTCGTGAAGCATCCGCTCGCTTCCGCGGTTGTCCGCCGGGCAGCCACCGCCGATCCTCCTCCTCGACGGTCAACGCGACCGCGGCCGGCGCAGTCGGGGACAACTCCCATGGAGGGGGAGCGGGTGCCGCATGTGGGCACGCCGTCCGAAGTGACTGCTGACGGCCTGGGACCAGGGCCACGACCAGCTGTTGAGTACCGCTGGAGGCTGGTCGGGCTCCTACGCCATGAGCAGCCGGGCCCGAAGGGGTGGATCACACCCGACCAGCCCTCACGCAGCCAACCAGGCCAGCCGCGGCCGCCGCTCCGAGTGGCCACAGGCTTGGGCGCCCCGGCGGTGCTGCCACTGTGCCTCCGCCTTCGCCCCTGCCGGCTTCAGGGCGAGGCTGGGCCGCGGACGCGCGGCCCGTGCAGGACCGACGGGGTGGCCAGTTCTCGGGCAACGGCCCAGGGGCGACGGTCCACGCTCGCGTAGTCCGCAGGTAGTCCGCAGGACGTTCACAACGAGCCGTCACCGGCCAGTCAGGACGGTGATCTGTATAGTCCGGGCAGGTCAGCGGCTCACGCCAGATCATGTCCGGGATGACGACGAGCGACCGCGAACCGTTCGACATCGCGTCGACGAAGAGCAGTCTCTCCCGGGGTAGCGGGCCGCTGGCGGCGTGATCCTCGTGGTCGCCGCCAGAGATCCGGCGGGACCCACGCTCTGGTCGGCCCTGCGGGATCTGCTGGTTCAGCGGCTCCCTCCATGGGTCGTCGCAGCCTGACGCACAACGGGCCGGCACCGAAGTCCTACGGATTTCGGGACGACCTCATGCCTGAGTCAGCGCCGATCGCTGTCAGAGTTCCCAACGGGTCTGTGCGCGCGGGTCGGGGAGGTAGGCGCAATAGGTCCCGGTGCGGATGGTGCGGCCGAGATGCTCGCCGAGTCGGGGCTGGTGTTCAGCGATCCGGGCGATCGCCTGGCGGACCGCGCGGGTCACCGCGGCCCGGGCGCGCTCGGACGCGGAGGCGGCCCGTCGCTCGCGACCGCTCAGGCCGAACGCGCGGGCGAGCTCCTGGAGGAGGAAGTCGCGTTCGGCCTCAGATTGTGCGGCCCGCTCGGCGTCCCCGGTCTCGTGGGCTTCGGCGAGGTCGTCATCGATCTCCGCGAGGCGCCGCCGGTAGGCCTCCTTCGCCCGTGCGTCCAGCATCTCCCCGGCGTCCCCCAGCGTCGACTGCGCCAGCTCGGCCGCGCGGTGGCCGTCGTCGTCGGCGCCGTGCCCGGCCTCCGCTGCGACGAGGTCCAGCACATGGAACTCCCGCCCGGGATCCGCCAGCAGCCGGGCGAGGTGGCGCATGCCCTTGAGATCGCGCACGCGGACCGTGTCCCCGTCGAAGGTGACCGACCAGTAGTCGCCCTCGCGACGGAACACGTTGGCGCTCGCCATCGGCTGCTCGTCGTCGTGGGGGTCGAGCCGCGCGGGGGCCGGTGACGGGGCGGCCTCGATCCCGTCGAGGATCGCGCGCGCGGCCCGGCGCTCGAGCGCGGCCCGGTGTTCGCTGCCGCGGGCGGCATGCGCCGCCGCCAGGGTCAGGCGCGCGTGCGCCGCCTCGTACGGTGCGCCGACCTCGTTCCAGAGTCGCGCCGCGTCGGAGGAGGACTCCTCCGCGCCCGCCGCGTCGCCGTCGGCGAGCCGCACCCGTCCGCGAGCTAGGGCGGCAGCTGCCGCCAACGGCTTGTTCTCGAACCGGGCGGCCACGAGTGTCAGCTCGTCGGCGGCCGACCGAGCGCGGCCGATGTCGCCGGCGGCGATCTCGATCTGGACCTGTGCCTCGAGCAGCGGCGCGCGCTGCAGGTCGGTGTTCGGTGGTCGCTCCTTCGACGGCACGCGGAGAGGGCGCTCGAGCGCGTCACGGATGGAGGCCACGGCGGCGGCCGCATCACCTCGCGCCAGGCGCACCAGTGCGAGACCCGGTTGGGGATCCCATCCGGCGCGATGACTGGCCAGCAGGGCCTCCTCGGCGCCGGCGACGTCCCCCCTGTGCAGGCGGATGCGTCCGAGCTCGTTCAGTGGCCAGCCGAGCTCGCGCCTCAGGTAGGGCCGCAGCTCCTCGCAGGCCATGAGCGCCTGGCGCTCCGCCTCGTCGCACGACCCGCGCAGTCGGAGCACCTCGGCGCGGTGAACCCGGCATCGCCCGTGCAGGCTGCCCATCGCGCTCGCCTGGCACCACCGCTCCATCGCCTCGGTCCACTGCTCGGCGACGTCGTACTGGGCCAGGCCCTGGAGGGCGCAGACGAGTTCGCAGTAGACGACCCCCGTCGACAGCGGATCCAGGTCGCCGGAGACAGCCGCCACCCCGGCCTGGTCGAGCAGCGCCAGGCCCTGCTGGACGTCGCCGTCCAGGATGAGCAGCCGGGCCTCCGCGACCCGACCGATGGCGGCGGCCGCGGGATCGCAAGCCGAGCCCACCTCGACGGCTTGCCGGACCCAGTGCCGGGCTGCGGACAGATCGCCGGTCAGCATCCGCTCGTAGGCGCGGACGACCCCCAGCCACGCGTGCACCGGCGTCCGGCCTGGCCCGTCGAGGAGCCGATCGGCCCGTGCCAGCCAGCCCCGCACCGGTGCCATGAGGGCGGTGTCGAAGAGCAGGTGCATGGCGACGCGGACGGCCGCTCCCGCGGCCGCGACGTGGTCGTCGGCTCGCATCGACGCCGCGTGCGCCCGCTCCCACGCCTCGATGGTCACGTCCAGGTGGCCGGCGGTGTAGGCGACCTCGCCCAACAGCGGCAAATCGGAAGCGGGCAGGAGCCCATCCGCGTCCGCGGCTACGAGGAGGTCGAATGCCTGCGGCCAGTCGCCCTGCGCCACTGCGGAACGGGCGCGCCCGACCAGGCCGAGACCTGGACCAGCGTCCTCGCTCATTGCATGCCTTCCCAGCCGTTGCCGGTGGGAGCCGGGGCTCTCAGGGCCGACCGTAACCGTGCCGGTTACCGCCGTAACAGTCCTTCTTCCGCATCCCAGGTGGGGGCTCCGAGTCCCCGGCTAGGCAGACCAAGGAGGAGTCATGGAGCGAGCCCAGGTCAACGGTGTCGAGCTGGAGTACCAGGTGGTCGGTTCGGGCGAGCCCGTGCTGCTCATCAGCCCCGTCATCGCCGACGGGTTCCTGCCGCTGCTGTCCGAACCGGCGCTGGCTGATCACTACCAGCTGATCCGGTACCACAAGCGGGGCTGGGTCGGCAGCACCCACACGCCGCCGCCGGTGACCATCGCGACGCATGCGGCCGACGCCGCCGCGCTCCTCGAGCGCCTGGGCGTGCCGCGCGCCCACATCGCCGGTCACTCCAGTGGGGCGGCGGTCGGAGCCCAGCTGGCACTCGACCGTCCCGACACCGTGCAGACGCTGGCGCTGCTGGAGCTGTCCCTGCTCTCGGTGCCGAGCGGCGAAGCCTTCTTCGAGCAGGCCGGACCCGCCTTCGCGGCGTACGGGAGCGGCGATCACGAGGGTGCGATCGCCGCGTTCATGAGTGTCGTGGGCGGCGCCGACTGGGCGACGTGCCGGGCCCTGCTCGACGAGCGTCTGCCGGGGGCAGTGGCGCAGGCCGTCAAGGACGCCGACACCTTCTTCGGTATCGAGCTTCCGGCCCTCGCCGAGTGGGCATTCGGCCCGGCAGATGCAGCCGGAATCCAGTGCCCCGTGCTGTCGGTGCTCGGCGCGGAGACCCAACCGCTGTGGGTGGAAGTCGCCGCGTTCCTCCGCTCGTCCGTCCCGCACGTCGAGGAGCGCGTGGTGGACGGCGTCGGCCATCTCCTGCACGTCCAGCGGCCCGAGCCTGTCGCCCGCGCGATGGCCGGATTCCTGGCGGGACACCCCATGGCCGGCGGTTGAGCGGCGAGGAGAGCGAGAGCATCACCAGACTGGGCCGGCCGTGGGCGGTTGGGTGGTCCCTCAGGACGGCTCGGGTGGGCTCGCGGATCACGCCGTTCCGGTCCGCACACGGTCCGCAGAGTCCGCAGGGAGTCCGGAACTCAGCCAGCATCGGTCGTCGCCGACCAACAGCGCCCAACGATGAAGCCGCAGGTCAAGCCCGGATTCCATCGATCACCGCACGCAGCCGTGCATCCCGGGTCAGTTCTGGGTCTTCGACTCCGCCGGATCTCCCCAGTGAGCTGAGGACGGCGACCACGACGGTCGGCACGCTGCGTCCGCTCGGGCGGCAGGCCAGGTCGGCATGGACTCCACGGTCTGCTCGCCGCCGTCTGAGGACGCGGGTCGACGGGGCTGCTCTCCGATCATGTCTTCCGCCGAGCGGCAGTCCGAGGTCTTGGACCTCGTCGTCGGCGCTGACGGCTCCGGCAGCGTCGACGCCGCGCAACTCGCTCGCTTGGGCGTCGAGCCCGGCACTCACCTGAGCGTCGTGCCCATCAGTCCGGTCCGGGCGGCGGAGCGCCGCCGCTCCGTGCGAGGAGCTCTGGCCGGTCCAGGGCCGGCGCCGAGTCCGGAGGACTTCGACGCCGCCAGCTCCGCCGCGGCGCGGGACGCGGCCGACCGCTACCGCCACGGCGGCGTCTGGGACCCGACGACCCGGTGAGGGTCGTCGCCGACACCCACGCGCTGGTCTGGTACCTGCTCGACGACCCGGATCGCCGGCTCTCGCCGGCTGCGATCACTGCGCTGGAGCAGGCGGAGTCGACCGACGGCGTTGCTGTGTCCGTCGCCTCGGTCGTCGACCTCTGGTACGTGATCCGCACGCGGGGGGACGTTCACCGACGAGCAGCTGCACCAGGTCGTCGGGCTGCTCCGCGACCCGGAGACCTCGCTCGAGGCCGAGCCGATCACCCTGGCCGTCACGGCGGCGTTCCGGCAGATCCCCCGTGACGTTCTCGGTGACCCGTGGGACCGCTTCATCACCGCCACGGCCATGGCCCTCGGCCTGCCGGTGGTCACCCGCGACTGACGCATCCGCGAGTCAGGAGTGGTCGACACGATCTGGTAGCGGCGCCGCCCTCGTCACGAGGCGCCACGTCGCATCAGTGCCTCGTGGACGGGTGCAACCAGCATCGCGGCGTCCGGGCCGGCGTCCATGGCCTCGGGAGGCCGTCGATCCCGTCCCGGTCGGCAGTCCGGTGGTGCTGTCCTGAGGTCCGGGTGCCCTCGCCGGCTCGTCGGAGCGCCGCCCGCGCGTGGGGGTTTCCAGGGGTTTTCCATGGCCCCGCCCGGGCGGCGACCATCTCGGCAGGGAGCCTTCTCGCAAACCCGCAGGCCGGAGGGGTATGAGAGGTGAGAAGGTGCGCCATCAGGGACTCGAACCCCGAACCCGCTGATTAAGAGTCAGCTGCTCTGCCAATTGAGCTAATGGCGCGGTGTCTTCCGGTTGCGCCGGGCGACAGCCGAGAACGATACCAGCGCCGTGCCGCGGCCTCCCGGGTGGTCCCCGGTCGGCGGTGGCCGATCCCGTCCCGCGGTCCCGTGGAAACTGGATGGCCGGTGCAACCAGTCGTCCGCAGTCGGCGGCCGGCCACGAGACGGAGGGATCACCATGCGAGGCGCGTCCGCGCTGGTCACGGCGGTGGCACTGGTCCTGCTGACCGGCTGCCAGGGCGGCGGGGCGACGGCTGCGGCCCCGGCCGGGACGCCCACGTCCCCGCCGGCCACCGAGGCGCCGGTGCCCGCGGCGGTCCGGGTGTCGCCGGCCGACGGTGCGACCGACCTCTCCCCCCGGGTCCCGCTGGAGGTGGCCGTCAGCGACGGCGAGCTGACCGGCGTGCGCGTCGTCGACGGCGCGGGCGCGGAGGTCCCCGGCTCGGTGGCCGACTCGCCCGCGGACCCGGCCGTCGACCTCTGGACGCCGCACGCCCCGCTGGCCTACGGCGCCCGCTACACGCTGACCGCCACCGCCGCGGGGGAGGTCGGCGGGCCCGCCTCGGCCGCCACCACGTTCACCACGGCGACCCCCCGGGCGCAGCGCACGCCGTCCATCGGCCCCCTGGACGGCCAGACGGTCGGCGTCGGCATGCCCATCCGGGTGTTCTTCGAGCAGCCGGTCACCGAGAAGGCCGCCGTCGAGCGCGCCCTGCGGGTCACCAGCTCCACCCCGACCGACGGGGTCTGGCACTGGACGAGCGACACCGAGGTGCACTTCCGCCCCTCGCAGTACTGGCCGGAGAACACCGACGTCACCCTGGACGCCGCGCTGTACGGCGTCCCGCTGGGCGACGGCGTGTGGGGCCGGACCGACCGCACGGTCTCCTTCCGGGTCGGCGAGCGGCACGTGTCGGTCGCCGACGCCGCCACCCACCGGCTGGCGGTCCACGACGGCGACCGGCTGGTGCAGGACTTCCCGATGAGCGCCGGCAGCCCGGACGACCCCAGCGCCAACGGCCCGCACGTCGTCACCGAGATGAACCGCGACCGGGTGATGGACTCCAGCACCTACGGCGTCCCGGTCGACAGCCCCGACGGCTACCGCACCCCGGTCCGGTACGCCGTCCGCATCTCCGACAGCGGCGAGTTCGTGCACGCCGCGCCGTGGTCGGTGGCCCAGCAGGGCCGGGCCAACGTCTCCCACGGCTGCATCAACCTCTCCACGGCCGACGCCCGGTGGTTCTTCGAGTTCTCCCAGCCCGGCGACGTCGTGGAGATCCGCGGCTCCGACGGGGGCACGCTGCGCTCGGACATCGACGACTGGACGATCCCGTGGGAGCAGTGGCGCGCCGGCAGCGCGCTGGCCTGACGGTTTTCCCGCGCCCCGGCGGGGGAAGTGCTCACCACCGTCCCTGAGCGCGAGGAGAGTGCCGTGGACACCTGGGTGGTCGTGCTGGTCGTCGCCGTCGCGGTGGCGCTGTTGGTGGTGCTGGCCCTGGCGCTGGCCAAGCGCAACCGGATCAACGGGGCGCGCAAGCGGGAGCAGGCCCGTGAGGCCCTGCGCGAGGCCGAGGAGCGCCGTACGCAGGCCGAGGAGGAGCAGGCGGCTGCGGAGGCGCAGGCCGCCCGCGCCCGGCGGGAGCGCGCCGAGATGGAGGAGCGGATCCGGCTGGCCGAGGAGGAGGCCCGGCGGCGCGCGGAGCAGGCCGGCCAGCACGCCGCGGAGGCCGACCAGCTGCGCGCCCGGGCCGAGAAGCTGGCCCCCGGGCTGGCCGACGAGCGCACCCGGCCGGCCGCCGGCCCCGACCAGCCGACCGGTGGCGCCACCCGCCGCTGAGTTCGTCACCCCCCGGGAGTCTCATCCTCCGAGGGGCGCGCCCGCGCCCGCCCGACCCACCGGAGGGGCGCCATGACCGACCTGCTCGCCATCGGCACGCGCAAGGGCCTGTGGCTGGCCCGCAGCGACGACGACCGCCGCACCTGGACCCTGGGCGGGCCGCACCTGCTCGCCCAGGAGGTCGCGGCGGTGGCCGTCGACACCCGCGGCCCCACCCCGCGGGTGCTGGCCGGCATCCAGTACGGGCACTGGGGCCCCACCGTCATGTGGTCCGACGACCTCGGGGCGAGCTGGCAGGAGACCGAGACCGGCGCCATCCGCTTCCCCGAGGACACCGGCGCCGCGCTGGCCCGTGTCTGGCAGCTGCGCCCCGACGGCGCCGACCGGCCCGGAGTGGTCTGGGCCGGCTGCGAGCCGCACTCGCTGTGGCGCAGCACCGACGGCGGCGGCAGCTTCGAGCTGGTCCGCGGGTTGTGGGACCACCCGCACCGGCCTACCTGGGAGCCCGGCGGCGGGGGAGGGGCGGTGCACACCGTGCTGCCCGACCCCGCCACCGACCGGGTGACCGTCGCGATGAGCACCGGCGGGGTGTACGTCAGCGAGGACGGCGGCAGCGGCTGGACGCCCCGCAACACCGGCATCACCGCGCCGTTCCTGCCCGAGCCGCCGCCCGAGTACGGGCAGTGCGTGCACAAGGTCGCCGTCGACGCGGCCGGGCCGGACCGGATGTACGCGCAGAACCACTTCGGCGTCTTCCGCACCGACGACGCCGGACGCTCGTGGACGTCGATCGCCGGCGGGCTGCCGGCCGACTTCGGCTTCCCCGTCGTCGCCTCCCCGGTCACGCCGGGCACCGCGTGGGTGGTACCCCTGGTGGCCGACATGGAGCGGGTGCCGCCCGGCGGCCGGCTGCGCGTGCACCGCACCCGGGACGCCGGGGCGACCTGGACCGAGCTCGGCGCGGGGCTGCCCGACGGGTGCTGGGCCGCGGTCGTGCGCGACGGCGCCTGCGCGGACGGCGCCGACCCGACCGGGCTCTACCTGGGCACCCGCGACGGCTGCGTCTACGCCAGCCGCGACGAAGGGGACACCTTCACCCAGGTGGCCGCGCACCTGCCCGACGTGCTCGTCGTCCGCGCCGCCCGGATCTGACGGTGGGCGTCGAGGTGGTGCTGCCCGGCGTCCTGGCCGACCTGGCCGGCGGGAGCCGGCACCTGCAGGTGGAGGCCGGCGGCGGCACGCTGGGCGAGCTCCTCGACGCGGTCGCCGCCGCCCACCCGGCGCTGGGCCGCCGGATCCGGGACGAGGCGGGCGCGCTGCGCCGGTTCGTCAACGTCTACGTCGACGGCGACGACGTCCGCTTCGGCGGCGGCACGGCCGCCCGGGTGCCCGACGGAGCCGTCGTCCAGGTGCTGCCGTCGGTCGCGGGGGGCTGAGCGGACAGGGGCGTGAGTGGCGCAGCGAGCGCCGGCGAGCGAGGAGCGGAGGGCCCCGCCGGAGCGAACGGGCGGCACCGGGTCAGAGGACGGCCAGGGCGCTGCACTCGGCGCACAGCTGGGCGTCGTCGTGCCCGTCCGGCGGCCACAGGGTCTGCTCGTCCACGGCGACGTAGGCGCCGCACAGGGCCTTGCGGCTGCGGCCGGTCACCCGGCCGATGGTGGCGTGCGCGGGTCCGATCTGCCGCGGGACCAGGCCCTCCGCGCTGCCCACCGAGCCGACCATCACGACGGCGTGCGCGGTCCCGTAGGAGTAGGCGAGAGTCATGGCCCCAGGGTCGTCACCGGCGGCTGCGCCCGGCCAGCACCCGGGGCAGCGTGTCCGGCGCACCCGCCCCGGCGACCCCTGCCGCCCCCCGCGGCCCGCCCGCCCCGGTCCGGGAGGCGTCGCGCCCCGGCGGCGCGGTCAACCGAGCTGGGCGGCCACCAGCGGTTCCAGGGTCAGGTGCGGCTTGCCCTCGCGGACGACGCGGGCCACCCACTTGGTGGTGAACAGCGCGAGGAGCTCGCCGTCGGACCGCCGCAGCACCTCGGTGCCGCTGCTGGCGGTGATGCCGGCCACGGAGGCCTCGTCGGTGCGCATGGCGAGGCCGTAGGGGAGCGGCTCCAGGTGCACCGGTGCGCCGAACTCGTGGGCCATGCGGTGGGCGGCGACCTCGAACTGCATCGGGCCGACCACGGCGAACACCGGCGCGGCGTCACCGCGCCGGTCGGAGCGCAGCACCTGGACGACGCCCTCGGACTCCAGCTGGGCGATCCCGCGGCGGAACTGCTTGTGCTTGGCCGTCTCCACGCTGCGGGCGACGGCGAAGTGCTCGGGGGCGAAGGTGGTCAGCGGGGGGAAGGCGACGGGCGGCCCGGCGTAGAGGGTGTCGCCGACGTGCAGCGCCGAGGCGTTGACCAGGCCGACGACGTCCCCGGGGTAGGCGACGTCGATGCTCTCCCGCTCCCGGCCGAAGACGTGCTGGGCGTACTTGGTGGTGAACGGCCGGCCGCTGGCGGCGTGGGTGACCACCATGCCGCGCTCGAACACACCGGAGCAGATGCGGACGTAGGCCAGCCGGTCGCGGTGGGCGGCGTCCATGCCCGACTGCACCTTGAACACGAACCCGCTGAACGGCGCGTCGACCGGGCGCACCGCCCCGTCGGCGTCCGGCCGGCCGGCCGGGGCGGGCGCGAGGTCGACCAGCACGTCCAGCAGCGCGCCGACGCCGAAGTTGGAGACCGCGGAGGCGAAGAGCACCGGGGTGGTGACCCCGGAGAGGAACAGCTCCTGGTCGTGCTCGCCGGCGGTGGCGGTCAGCAGGTCGACCTCCTCCAGCGCCCGGGCCCACGCCTCGGGCTCCCGGGCGGCGGCCTCGGCCGCCGACACGTGCTCCTCGGGGGCGACCGTGGCGCCGCCGGCGGTGCGGGTGTAGCGCCGGTAGCCGCCGTCGCGCCGGTCGAGCACCCCGCGGAAGTCCCCGGCGATGCCCACCGGCCAGGTCAGCGGCGTCGGGGTCAGCCCGGTGCGCTCGGCGACCTCGTCCATCAGCGCCAGGGCGTCCCGGCCGGGGCGGTCCCACTTGTTCACCACGGTGACCACCGGGATGCCGCGGTGCCGGCAGACCGCGAACAGCTTCATGGTCTGCGCCTCGAGGCCCTTGGCGGCGTCGACGAGCATGACCGCGGCGTCGACCGCGGTGAGCACCCGGTAGGTGTCCTCGGAGAAGTCGGCGTGCCCGGGGGTGTCGAGCAGGTTGACCACGGTGTCGCGGTGGGCGAACTGCAGCGCCGCGGAGGTGATGGAGATGCCGCGGGTGCGCTCCATGTCCATCCAGTCCGACACGGTGCCCCGGCGGCCGGCCTTGCCGTGCACCGCGCCGGCCTGGCCGATCACCCGGGCGTGCAGGGCCAGCGCCTCGGTGAGCGTGGACTTGCCGGCGTCGGGGTGGCTGATGACGGCGAACGTGCGCCGGCGGGCGGCCTCGCCCACCACGTCGGACGACGCCGCCGCGGGGTCGGGCCGGGCCGCGGTGGTCGTGGACATGAGCGTGTCTCCCTGGGGTCGCGTGGTCGTCCCTCCTGTCGGCGGAGGCGGACCCGGCGCCGGGACCGCGTCCCAGGCCGGGTGACCCGGCGAGTGCGCACGGTACGTGTGTCCTCGGACCCGGCGGCCGAGAGCTCCGGGGCCGCCCGCGACCGGAGGAGCAGGCGACGTCCCGCGAGCCCGCCTCGGGACCGGCGGTGGCGGGGGCCGACCTCCGTCCCGGTGGTGCCGCCGGTCCTCGACACCGCGGCCGGGTACCGGAGGATCGCGGGCCTCGATCAGGAGGTGCTCCGGGGCCGACGGGGGCGGTCCCGTCCTCCCCGTCGTCCGGCCACGGTGACCACGTCCCGGGAACCAGGGTGGGCGCCGCGACGACGGTCCCGGGGCCGCGGCCGTCCCGCCCACCGTCCGGCGGTGGCGCGTCCGCCGCCGACCGGCCGTTCCCGCCGACCGTCCACCGGCGGGAGCTGTCCTGGCCGACCGTCGCGTGGTGCGACCCGTGTCGGCACCGCTCGTCGCCACCACGGCCCGTGCCGGCCCTCGGCGTCGGCGCCGCCTCGCGCACGTGAGCACCGACTCCGGCGGCGCGGTCCCCGGCGGACCCACCGAGACCCCCGCGGGCCCGACGAGCGTGAGGACGCCTCGACGGTGCGGCGCCCGGACCCGACCGGCCTCCCGTGCCCGGACCCCTCCACGCCGGCGGGCCGCTGCTCTAGCTTCTCGTGCCGAGGGAGGCGCGCCGTGGAGGGCACCGGGCAGCTGCGGATAAGCCTGCTGGGGCCGTGCGCGGCCTCCTCCGCCGGGACGCCGCTGGACCTCGGCGGCCCCCGCCAGCGGGCCGTCCTGGCCGTCCTGGTGTTGGGCCGCGGCGAGATCGTGCCGGTCGAACGGCTCACCGAGTCCGTCTGGGGCGACCGGACGCCCGCCGACCCCGCCGGCGCCGTGCAGGCCTACGTCTCCCACCTGCGCCGGCGGCTCCAGCCCGGCAGCGCGGCCCGCCGCCGCTCGGCCGTGATCGTCAGCGGCGGCCGGGGCTACGCCGTCCGGTTGCCGCCGGACGCCGTGGACGTCTGGCAGTTCGAGCAGCTGCTCGACCGCGCGGCGACCACGGACGACGCGGTGACCGCCGCCGAGCTGCTCGCCGAGGCGTTGGCGCTGTGGCGCGGGCCCCCGCTGGCCGAGTGGGCCGACGAGCCGTGGGCGGAACCGGAGATCGCGCGGCTGGCCGAACTGCGCGCCGTGGCCCGCGAGCGCCTGGTGGCCGCCAAGCTCGCGCTGGGGGAGTCGGCGCTGCTGGTGGCCGACCTGGAGGCGATGGTCGCCGAGGAGCCGCTCCGCGAGGAGCGGTGGCGGCTGCTCGTGCTCGCCCTGTACCGGGCGCACCGGCAGGCCGACGCCCTCGGCGCGCTGCGCCGGGCGCGCGCCACGCTCGCCGACGAACTCGGCGTCGACCCCGGTCCGGCCCTCCGCTCGCTCGAGCAGCAGGTGCTGGAGCAGTCCCCGGCGCTGGCCGCGCCGGTGCGCCCCACGCCCGCCCTGGCCGGGCCCGGGCAGGACGGGCCCGCACCGGCGGTACCGGAGGACCTGCTCGACCGGGACCGGGAGCTCGCGGCCCTCCGCGGCGCGTTCGACGACCTGGCCGCCGGCGAGCCCCGGCTGCTGCTCATCGAAGGGCCCGCGGGCATCGGCAAGACGCGGCTGCTCACCGAGGCACGGCGGCTGGCCGCCGAGCGGTCGTTCCGGGTGCTCACCGCCCGCGGGAGCCAGCTGGAGAAGGCCTTCGCGTTCGGAGCCGTCCGCCAGCTGTTCGACGCCTGCCTGAGCACGCCGGACCGCCGCGGCGAGCTGCTGGCCGGAGCCGCGCACAGCGCGCGGACGGTGTTCGGCCCGGTCCCCGGTGAGTCCCCGGACGGCTCGTTCGCGGTGCTGCACGGGCTCTACTGGCTGGCGGTGAACCTGACCGCGTCCGGGCCCGTGCTGCTGGCCGTCGACGACCTGCAGTGGTGCGACAGCGCCTCGCTGCGGTGGCTGGCCTACCTGGCCCGCCGGCTGGACGCGGTGCCCGTGCTGGTCGTCGGCACGGTGCGCACCGGCGAGCAGCACGCCGACGAGGAGCTGCTGACGGAGCTGTCGCTGGAACCGGCCGCCGTCACCGTCCGGCCCGAGGCCCTCTCCCCGGAGGCCACCGCCGAGCTGGTCGGTCGGCGGCTCGGCGAGCCCGTGTCCCCGCTGTTCGCGCTGGCCTGCCAGCGGACCACGTCGGGGAACCCGCTGCTGCTGCGCCAGCTGCTGCGGGCGATGGAGGCCGACGGGGTGCGGCCGGACGCCGCCCACGCGGACACGGTGGTCGCCATCGGTTCGCGGGCGGTGTCGAGCATGGTGCTGATGCGGGTCCGGCGGCTGGCGGGTGCCGCGCCTGCGGCGGCCCGGGCCGCCGCGGTCCTGGGGGACGGCGCGGCCCTGCCGGTGGTCGCCGCCCTGGCCGAGCTGCCCGAGACCGACACCGCGGCCGCGCTGGCCGGACTGGCGCGGGCCGAGATCGTCCGGGACCAGCAGCCACTGGCCTTCACCCACCCGCTGGTGCGGGAGGCGGTCTACCGCTCGCTACCGGCCGCCGAGCGGGCGCTGATGCACGAGCGCGCCGCCCGACTGCTCCGGGCGGCCGGCGCCAGCGACGAGCAGGTCGCCGCGCACCTGCTGCTGGCCCCCGTCCGCGGCGACGAGGCGACCGTCGAGGTGCTCCGCGGCGCGGCCCGCACCGCCGCGGACCGGGGAGCTCCCGACAGCGCCGTCACCTACCTGCGCCGCGCGCTCGACGAGCTGCCGGCCGGGCCGCTGCGCTGCGCGCTGCTCACCGAGCTCGGGTTGCTGGAGTCGCTGATCGACGGCGCCGCCGGCACCGAGCACCTGCTGCAGGCCTACGAGCTGCACTGCGACGACCCGGAGCGCGACCCCAGGGGCCGGGCGGACATCGCGGTGGCCATCGCCCGGACGCAGGTGTTCGCCAGCCCGCCCGGTGTCGCCACCGCCTTCGCGCGGCAGGCCGCCGAGGCGCTGCCCGCCGACCTCGACGACCACCGGCAGGCGCTGCTGGCCATCGAGCTGACCAGTGGCTACATGCACGCCCTCGACCCGGCCCGCTGGCGCCGTCCGATGCCCGAGCCGCACGGCGAGGGCCACGGCGCGCAGATGCTGGCCGCGGCGCTGGCCTACGACGTGACCATCGAGGGCGCCGACCGGGAACGGGCCGTGCGGCTGGCCCGCTGCGCCCTCGCCGGCGACCGGCTGTGGGCCGTGGACCACGGGCTGTTCTGGGTGATCGCCGCGATCATCCGGATGCTCGCCGACGACGACCTGGGCGACTTCTGGGCCCGCGCCCGCGCCGAGGCGCACGCGCGCGGCTCGCTGTTCGCCGTCCTGTCGACGAACCTGTGGCAGGGTTTCTGGCACTGGCGCCGGGGTGAGCTGGCCGAGGCCGGCTCTTGTCTGGACAACGCGTTGGACGAGAGCCGGATGTGGGGCGGTGCGGGCATCGTGCCGCCCTTCGCGCACGCCTTCCTCATCGGCGTCCACCTGGACCGCGGCGACCTCGCCGCGGCCCGGGCCGCCGCCGACGCGGCCGGCACGGGCCCGGGACCGGGTGACGGGGGCCGGCTGCTGCAGCACGCGGTCGCGCGGGTGCTGACCGCGGAGGGGCACCACGAGCGTGCCCTGGCCGTGCTGGACGCCGTTCCGACGCCGGTACCGGTGCCCAACCCGGTGTGGAACCCGTGGCGCAGCACCGCGGCGCTCGCCCTGCGCGGGCTCGACCGGACCGGTGAGGCGATCGCGCTGGCCGAGGAGGAGGCCGGGCTGCTGCGGCGCTGGGGGGCACCGAGTCACCTGGGTGCGACACTGCGGCTGCTCGGCGAGCTGCGCGGCGCCGAGGGGCTGCCCGAGCTGCGGGAGGCGGTCGCCCTGCTGGCGTCGACGTCGGCGGTGGTCGACCTGGCCCGCGCCCGCTGCGCGCTCGGCGCCCGGCCCGAGGTCCCCGGCCGGGAGGCCGTGCCACTGCTGCGGTCGGCGGTGGAGGACGCGCACGCCGCGGGAGCGCTGGGGATCCGTGACCGGGCCCGCGCCGCGCTGCAGGCACGGGGATGCCCGGACGCCGTGCACCGCGAGGACGTCCGGTCTCCCACGGCTACCGACCGCCGGATCACCGAGCTCGCCGCCGCCGGCCGGGGCGTCCGGGAGATCGCCCAGCAGCTGTTCCTCACGCCGGGCACGGTGCAGGCGGTGCTGGAGCGGGTCTCCGCCGACGGCCTCAAGTCCTCCTCAAGTCCGTCGGGGGACCGTCGGTCACTGACACTCGGGAGGACCCCGTGACGCAGCAGCAGATCGCGACGGCACCGCCGTCCCGGGCGATGGGCCTGCGGGGGCTGTGCGGTGGCTCGGTGCAGCTGCCGGGCGACCCGGCCTACGACATGGCCCGCTCGCCGTGGAACCTGCAACTGCGCGACCACCCGGCCGCCGTCGCCTATCCGGCCTTCCCGGACGAGGTGGCCGAGGTGCTCCGGGCCGCCGCGGACGCCGGTCTGCAGGTGGCCGCCCAGGGCACCGGGCACGGCGCCCCGCCGCTGGCCGGACGGCTGGCCGACGCCGTGCTGGTGCGCACCTCGGCGATGGCCGAGCTGGCCGTCGACGCCGACCGTCGCATCGTCCGCGCCGGCGCGGGGGTGCTGTGGGGTGACCTGGCCGACGCCATCGGCCGGCACGGCCTGGCCGCGCGGCACCCCTCCTCCCCGGACGTCGGGGTGGTGGGCTACAGCCTGGGCGGCGGCATCGGCTGGTACGCCCGCGCACTGGGCCTGCAGTGCAACGCGGTCACCGCCGTCGAGCTGGTGCTGGCCGACGGCACGTTCGTGCGGGCCACGGCCGACGCGGACGCCGACCTGTTCTGGGCGCTGCGCGGCGGCGCGGTGCCGGTGGGCGTGGTGACCGCCCTGGAGTTCGAGGTGTTCCCGCTCGACACCGTCGTGGCCGGCGCGCTCGCCTGGGACTGGACGGCGGTGGAGACGGTGCTGCCCGCCTGGGTGCGCTGGTGCGCCGACGCGCCGGACGAGGTGACGACGGCGTTCCGGCTGCTCGAGGTGCCCGCCGTCGACCCCGTGCCCGCCCAGCTGCGGGGCCGGCGGATCGCGATGATCGACGGTGCCGTGCTGGGTGAGGAGGCCGGCGCCGCCGAGTTGCTGGCGCCGCTGCGCGCGCTCCGCCCCGAACTGGACACCGTGGCGCCGGTTCCGGCCGCGTCCCTCGTGCGGCTGCACCTGGAACCGGAGGGGCCCACCCCGGCCTATGCCAGCAGCGCGCTGATCGGTGGGCTGCCGGACGCCGCCATCGCCGCCGTCGTCGCCGCGGTGGGCCCCGGCTCGGGCTCCCGGCTGACCGCGGCCGAGCTGCGCCAGCTCGGTGGCGCACTGGCCCGACGCGATCCCGCCGGTGGTGCGCTGGCCGCCCTCGACGGGCAGTTCCTGGCGCTCGGCCTGGGCCTGGGTGGCGCGGACGACGAGTGGGCCCGGCAGCGGGAGGAGGCCGCCCGGTTCCTGTCCGCGGTGCAGCCGTGGGCCACCGGGCGGCAGTACCTGCCGATGCTCGACGAGCGCACCGACACCCGGAAGGTCTTCCCGCCCGGCGTGCACGCCCGGCTCTCGGCCATCCGGGACGCCGCCGACCCCGGCCACCTCTTCGTCGCCACCCACCACGCCGGGACGACCGGCACGGCGACCTGAGACCACGCCTCAAGGCCGCCCCAGGTTCCCCGCAGGCACCGGCGCGCAGGGTTCCTCCATCAGTCGGACCCGACCTGGAGGACCCCGTGACCATCACCCTCGACGCCCCCGCCGGCACCACGTTCGACGTCCTGCGCGCCGAGCTGACCGGCTCCCTGTTCACCCCCGACGAGCCGGAGTACGACGCCCTCGTCTCGCCGTGGAACCTCGCCGTCCCGATGAGGCCGGCCGCGGTCGTCGCCGTGGAGACTGCCGCGGACGTGGCCGCCACGGTCCACTTCGCCGGCGCGCACGGGTTCACTGCCGGTGTGCAGGCCACCGGCCACGGCGCGGAGCGGTCGCTCGCCGGTCACCTGCTGGTGGTCACCCGCGGCCTCGACGAGTGCACCGTCCACCCGGAGGGCTGGGCGCGGATCGGCGCCGGGGTGAAGTGGGCGACCCTGGTCGCTGCCGCAGCGCCGCACGGCCTGGCCGGGGTCAACGGCTCCACCACCGACGTCGGCATCGTCGGGTACACCACCGGCGGGGGCGTCGGCCCGCTGGCCCGGACCTACGGCATCAACGCCGACCGGGTGCGTGCCTTCGAGGTCGTCACCGGCGACGGTGTGTTCCGGCGGGTGACCCCGGAGCTGTACCCGGACCTCTTCTTCGCCCTGCGCGGCGGCAAGGGGGCCGCCGGCATCGTGACCGCGATCGAGATGGACCTGATCCACCTGCGGACCTTCTACGGCGGGGCGGTCTACTTCGACGCCGTCGACGCCGCCCGGGTCATCGACCGCTGGCGCACGTGGGCCGACGAGCTGCCGGAGCTGGGGACGACGTCCCTCGTGCTCTTCCAGTTGCCGCCGCTGCCCGAGATCCCGCCGCCGCTGGCCGGCCGGATGACCCTCGGCGTCCGCTTCGTGTGGACCGGCGACCCGGCCGAGGGTGCCCGGCTGCTCGACCAGCTGCGCGCCGTCGCCCCGGTGGTGCTGGACGACGCGGCGGTCAAGCCCTACACCGCGATCGACTCCGTGCACGCCGACCCGGTCGACCCGATGCCCGTCGTCGACCCGGCGATCCTGCTCGACGCCTTCCCGGCCGAGGCCGCCGACCGGCTGCTCGCGGTGGCCGGCCACGGCTCGGGCTCACCGCAGGTGATGGTGGAGGTCCGGCACCTGGGAGGCGCGTACGCCCGGGAGGGCGCACACCCCTGCGCGTTCGACCACCGGGCGGCCCGGTTCTCCGTGCTGACCGTCGGGATGGCGGTGGACGAGGACTCGGCGGCGGTCGCGCTGGCCCACGCCGACCGGCTGTTCGCCGCGCTGGCCGACTGGGACACCGGCGGGGTGTGGCCGAACTTCGGCGTCCCGCACGACGCCGTCTCCGCCCGGCGGTGCTACACCGAGCCGACCCTCGCCCGGCTGCGCGAGGTCGTGGACACCTACGACCCGCACGGCGTGCTGCAGGCCGGTGCCTACACCCGGGCCTGACCGGTCCCGGTGCTCGCGGACGGGGAGAGGCCCTGGTCGGCGGACCGACCAGGGCCTCTCCCGTGGGGTGAGTGACGGGGCTCGAACCCGCGACACCCAGGATCACAACCTGGTGCTCTACCAGCTGAGCTACACCCACCGTGCGCCCCGGGCACACCGCTGCGCGGCGGTCGGCCAGGGACGGCGCCCACGATACCGGAGACGCTCAGACCCCCGACGCGGCCGGTCCCGGGGCCGCGGCGTCCTCGGCGGCGAACAGGCCGGCGAAGGAGTCGGCGACCCGGGTGGCGGCCGCCTGCGCCTGCGCGGTGGAGGGCCCGGGGGTGTCGACGAACAGGGTGCGGCGGTAGTAGGCCAGCTCGCGCACCGACTCGATGATGTCGGCCAGCGCGCGGTGTGCCAGCCCCTTCTGCGGCTGGGCGAAGTACACCCGCGGGAACCAGCGGCGGGCCAGCTCCTTGACCGAGGAGACGTCGATCATCCGGTAGTGCAGGTGGTCGTCGAGCTCGGGCATGTCGCGGGCGAGGAACCCGCGGTCGGTGCCGATCGAGTTGCCGCACAGCGGCGCCGTCCGCCGCTCGGGCACGAACCGCCGCACGTAGGCGAGCACCTGCTGCTCGGCCTCGGCGAGGGTCAGGGTGGAGGCGCGCACCGCCTCGGTGAGGCCGGACTTCGCGTGCATCTCGGTGACCACGTCGACCATGCCCGTGAGGTCGGCCTCGTCGACGGAGATGACCAGGTCCAGGCCGGGGTCCAGGACGTTCAGCTCGGAGTCGGTGACCAGCACCGCGACCTCGATCAGCTTGTCCCGGGTGAGGTCCAGCCCGGTCATCTCGCAGTCGATCCAGACCAGGTGTCCCGCACTCTCCGCCACGACCGAGGACCCTACGTCCCGGCCGTCCGGGGTGCCCGCAGGACGCGGGCCGCCGCACCCGCCACTCCGGTGCCCGCGGGAGGCCGGGGACGGCGCCGTCCCGCGGCTACGCTGCGCCGGCCGTCCCGAGCCGAGGAGCCGCCCCCGTGCCGCACGCCATGCCCGCCGTGGCCGGCCGAGCGCTGCCGCCGGCCCCCGGGTCGGCGGCCGCCGCGCTGCGCGCCCCGGTGGCGACCCTCCGGTGGCTGTGGCCGGCCTACGTCACCCCGGGCCGCCCCGGGCGCCCCACCACCCAGCAGGAACTGCGCTGGGTCTACGGGGCCTGGCTGGGCGCCCTCGCGCTGAAGGTGCTCGGCTCGTCGTGGGACGTCTCCTGGCACTTCCGGTGGCTGCGCGACGACCTCGCGCCGCCGCACCTGCTCAACACCGCCGGCACCGCCGTCGTCGTCGCCCTGGTCCTGTTCCACTCCCACACCGGGTACGGCGTCGACCGGTGGGCGCTGAGGCTGGTGCAGGCGGGCACCGCGACGTTCCTCGTCGCCGTCCCCGTCGACCTCGTCAACCACCGGGTCAACGGCCTGGACATCACCAGCTGGAGCCCCAGCCACGCGCTGCTCTACGCCGGGACGGCGGTCATGCTGGCCGGGGTGCTGCGCGGCTGGTGGCGGTACGCCGCGCCGGGGCGGGTCCGCGACGCCGTCGCCCTGGGCCTGTGGCTGCTCACCGTCGAGAACGTGCTGTTCCCCAACCAGCACCAGGAGTACGGCGTGCTGTCGCTGCGCGCCTACGAGGCCGGGGCGACGACGGCCGAGCCGCAGCTGCTGGACTTCGCCGTCGCCCAGGGCCAGAGCCCGACCTCCTTCATGCTGCCGGTGCCGTCGTGGGTGCACCCGGCCTGGCTGCTGTGCGCCGGGCTGCTCTGCCTCGTGGTCGCCCGGCGGGTCACCGGCCTGCGGTGGGCCGCGACCGGCCTGGCCGCCGCCTACCTGGCCTACCGCGCGACGGTGGGGCTGGGCCTGGAGGTGACCGGCTTCCCGCCGTCGGTGCTGCCGCTGGCGCTGCTGGCCGGGGCGGTCGCCGTCGACGTCGCCGTCGGCCGCGGGCTGCCGGGGTGGCTGGCCGGCCCGCTGGTCGCCGGCGCCACGTACCTGGCCGGCGCGGTGCTCGCGGCGGCCGGCGCGCTGCCGCCGTGGGACTGGCGGGCGGCGGTGGTGCTGCTCACCGGGACGGCGTTCACCCTGCTGTGGGTGACGCTGGACGCGGTCGCGCGCAGCCGGTGGCCGGTGGCCTGGCGGGGCGGCGCGCCGACCGGCTGAACGTCCGGGACCGGCCCGTCACGTGACGTAGCGTCGGCCGCGCCACCCCCTGACCCGCCCCGGAGGACGACGTGCTGGCCCTCACCCCCAGGCCGCTGCAGTGGGCGGGGGAACGCGCGCTCTTCGCCGAGCTGGCCCGCTGGGACACCGGGGGTGCGGTCCGCGGCGCGGTGGTCGCCTCGCTCCCCGTCGTCGACGGGCCGGTCGGCCGCCGGCTCGCCGACGCGGTGCTGTTCGTGCCGGAGGGGCTGGCGCTGGTCCGCGTCGCCGAGGTCCCCCGCCAGCACGGCGTGGTCACCGCGCTGCCCGAGGGCTCGTGGACCATCGGCCCCGAGGCCGGCCGGCCCGGTGAGGTGCTGCAGCTGGCCGGTGGCGGGTCCACGCCGCTGGACGGGCTGATGCGCGCCGGCATGGACACCGCGGTGCGGCTGCGCCGCGCCGGCCTGGAACCCGGCCGGATCGCCCGGCTCACCGTGCTCGTCGGCGACCTCGCGGGGCTGGTGCCGGCGGACGGCGACCTGGGCGAGGGCGACCAGGTCGCGCTGCTCGAGCCCCGCTCGCTGCTGCTGGGCATCGCCCGCGCGTCCCGGTACGCCGGCGTCGCCAACCCCCGGCTGTGGACGACGGCCGACGTGCGGGCCGCGCTGGAGGCCCTGGAGCTCGACGGCCGCACGCCGACGACGCAGGAGCTCAACGGCGAGGGCTTCCCCTACTCGCCCTACGTGCTGCGCACCCCCGAGCTGCTCGCCCCCGCCGCGATGGCGGCCGCCGTCCAGACCGCCGTCCCGCAGGCCCCGCCGCCGAGCCCCCCGGCCCCGCGCGCCGTCCCGCCGCAGCCGGCGGCGCCCGCCGCCGGCCCGCACCCCACCCTGGTCGGCCCCACGCCCGGCGTGCGCGAGGAGGGGACCGGCGGTCTCGGCGGGCTGTTCCCCGACGACGACCCCGCGCCGACCCCGACCCCGACCCCGACCCCGGCGCCGGCACCGGCGCCCGCGCCGCGCGGCCCGGAGCAGGCCGCCGTCGCGCCCTCACCGGCCCCGCGCCCGGCCCGGCCCGCGGGCGTCCCGCTGGTGGGCCCGCGCCGCCGGGAGCGCCCGGCCGCGCGGACCGCGCTGCTGGTGGCCGCGGTCCTGCTGCTCGTCGTCGTCCTCGGCGTCGGGCTCACCACGGTGCTCGGCGGGGTCGACGACGCCCCCGCCCCCGCCGCCGCGCCCTCGGCCGCCGGGCAGGCCGCCGCTCCCGCCGCCGGGCCGGAGCCGGGCGACCGCGAGACCGTCGACGGGCGCACCTTCGTCCTGCAGCGGGTGCAGACCGACCCCACCTGCACCGGCAACGCCTACGGCGCGGTGGCCGAGTTCTTCGCCCGCACCGACTGCGCCGGCCTGGCCCGGGCGCTGTACTCCACCGACGTCGACGGGCGCCCGGTCGTCGTGTCCGTGTCGGTGGCCGACATGGGCGGCGCCGAGGGCGCGCGGGCGCTGCGCGAGCTGGCCGACCGGGACGGCAGCGGCAACGTCAGCGACCTGCTGCGCGAGGGCGTCCGCTACCCGGCGGGACCGGAGGAGCTCTCCGACGCCCAGTACGCCAGCGCGGTCGCCGGCGGCGCGGTGACCATCGTGGAGTCCGCCTGGGCCGGGCGGGGCCCCGGCGGGTCGGCCGCCGACCTCGACGTCGTCGCCTCGACCGCGCTGGTGCTGCCCATGCCGCAGCCCACCCCCACCACCTGAAGCCCAGGCATTGGAGGCAATGCACACCTCCGGTGCCCGCAGAACGCATGCATCGGTTCCTATGCCTCAGGCGGTGGCGGCGGCCTCGGCCATCGCGGCCAGCAGCGCGGCCGTCGTCCGGCGGGGCAGCCGGCCGGCGGAGTGCGGCGTGGAGTTGACCAGCCCGAAGACGGCGTGCGCGCGGGCCCGGTTGGTGGCGGCGTCGGCCTCCGGGTGCAGCCGGCCCAGCACCTCGACCCACACCTCGACGTAGCGGCGCTGCAGCCGGCGGACCTGGGCGGCGTCGTCGGCGGCCAGCGAGCCGAGGTCGCGGTCGTGCACGGTGATCAGCGCGGGGTTGTCCAGCGCGAAGTCGACCTGGAAGGCGACCAGCGTGCGCAGCTGCGCCAGCGGGTCGTCGCCGGCGGCCGCCACGCGGGCGGTGCCGCCCTCCAGCAGCCGCTCGCTGATCCGCAGCAGCATCTCGGCGAGCATCGCGTCCTTGCTGGCGAAGTGCCGGTAGATCGCCGGCCCGGTCACCCCCACGGCCGCGCCCACGTCGTCCACGCCGACGGCCCGCGCCCCGCGCTCGGCGAACAGCTGCGCGGCCGCCCGGAGGATCTGCTCCCTGCGCGACGGCCGCGCCGCGTCCGCGTGCAGCGCGGTGTTGGCGTCCGTCACGCGCTGATGTTAACGCCCGTTGACCCGCCCTGTGAACCACCGTTAACATCGCGGCCGTGGACGCTCCCGTGCTGGCCGGCAGGCCGGCCACCGACGCCGGCGCCGGCGCCCGCCACGCCGGGGCGCACGCCGCCCTCGTCGCCGACCTGGCCGCCCAGCTGCGCCGGGTGGCCGACGGCGGCGGCGCGCGGGCCCGCGAGCGGCACGTGGCCCGCGGCAAGCTGCTGCCGCGCGAGCGGGTCGACGCGCTGCTCGACCCCGGCAGCCCCTTCCTCGAGCTCTCCCCGCTGGCCGCGCACGGGATGTACGACGACGAGGCGCCGGCGGCCGGGATCATCACCGGCATCGGCCGCGTGGCCGGCCGCGAGTGCGTCGTCGTCGCCAACGACGCCACCGTCAAGGGCGGCACCTACTACCCGATGACGGTGAAGAAGCACCTGCGCGCCCAGGAGGTCGCGCTGCACAACCAGCTGCCTTGTGTCTACCTGGTCGACTCCGGCGGCGCGTTCCTGCCCATGCAGGACGAGGTGTTCCCCGACCGCGAGCACTTCGGCCGGATCTTCTTCAACCAGGCCACCATGTCCCGGGCCGGCATCGCGCAGATCGCCGCCGTCCTCGGCTCGTGCACCGCCGGCGGCGCCTACGTGCCGGCGATGAGCGACGAGGCGGTCATCGTCCGCGAGCAGGGCACGATCTTCCTCGGCGGCCCTCCGCTGGTGAAGGCGGCGACCGGCGAGGTGGTCACCGCCGAGGAGCTCGGCGGCGGGGACCTGCACAGCCGGGTCAGCGGGGTCACCGACCACCTGGCCGAGGACGACGCGCACGCCCTGCAGCTGGTCCGCCAGATCGTCGGCACCCTCGGCCCGCGCAGCCCGCGGCCGTGGGACGTCGAGCCGGTCGAGGAGCCGCGGCACGACCCGGCCTCGGTCTACGAGGTCGTCCCCCCGGACCCGCGCACGCCCTACGACGTCCGCGAGGTGGTCGCCCGGCTGGTCGACGGCAGCCGGTTCGCCGAGTTCAAGCCGCTGTACGGGCAGACCCTGGTCACCGGCTTCGCCCGGCTGCACGGCCACCCGGTCGGCATCGTCGCCAACAACGGCGTGCTGTTCGCCGAGTCCGCGCTCAAGGGCGCGCACTTCATCGAGCTGTGCGACCGGCGCGGCATCCCGCTGCTGTTCCTGCAGAACATCTCCGGCTTCATGGTCGGCCGCGACTACGAGGCCGGCGGCATCGCCAAGCACGGCGCCAAGATGGTCACCGCCGTCGCCTGCGCCCGGGTGCCCAAGCTGACCGTCGTGATCGGCGGCTCCTTCGGCGCCGGCAACTACTCGATGTGCGGCCGGGCGTACTCGCCCCGCTTCCTGTTCACCTGGCCCAACGCGCGCATCTCGGTGATGGGCGGCGAGCAGGCGGCCTCGGTGCTCGCCCAGGTGCGCCGCGACGGGCTGGAGGCCCGCGGCGAGGAGTGGCCGGCCGAGGAGGAGGAGGCGTTCAAGGCGCCGATCCGCGACCGGTACGAGCACCAGGGCCACCCCTACTACGCCACCGCCCGGCTGTGGGACGACGGCGTCATCGACCCCGCGCAGACCCGCACCGTGCTCGGCCTGGCCCTGTCCGCCTGCGCCAACGCGCCCCTGGAGGAGGTCGGCTATGGCGTCTTCCGGATGTGAGGGCTCAGGCCCCGGCGACCGGCGGGGCGGTCGGGTCGGCGGCCTCCGCGGTGACCTCGCGGAGCACGTAGTCCTCGATCGTCTCCAGGTCGTGGGTGGAGCGCTTCACGATGGTGAGCAGGTCGCTCATCTTGCTGACCTCCTCGATCTGCTCCTTGATGAACCACTGCATGAACTGGTCGGAGGCGAAGTCGTTCTCCCGCCGGGCGACGCCGATGAGCGCGTTGATCTGCTCGGTGACCCGCTTCTCCTGCTCCAGGGCGAGGGCGACCGGGGCCACGACGTCGGCGAACTCGTTGACCGGGGCGGGGATGCCGGGGATGCGCACCGGCGCGTCGGAGTCCAGCAGGTAGCGGACCATCATCATGGCGTGCTCGCGCTCCTCCATCGCCTGGTCGAAGAAGAGCTGCGCCGTCCGGGGCATGGTCAGCTCGTCGAAGTAGACGGCGCACGCCACGTACTGCTGGTGGGCGGCGAACTCGTGACCGACCTGCGTGTTCAGCAGCTCGACGAAGGCGGGGGCGGCCATGGGGTCTCCCGGGGTGAGGTGGCGTGGATGGCACGGTATCCGCTGACCGGCCGGTGCCTGTCGACCGGCGGAACAGGCGAGGCTAACCTCACCCGGTGGGGAAGCGCGGGCGGATGCCCAAGTCGGAGTGCTGCCAGGACAAGCCGCGCTGCAAACGCTGCCCCCTGCGGGCCCTCGCCGAGGGGACGCTCCCGCCGGGCTACACGGTCAAGAAGCGCCGCCTGGTCAAGGTCGGCAAGGCCTGACCCATCCGGCTCCCGGCGCGTCCCGGCCGGGGGGTGCTGAGCGGTGTTCGACACCGTCCTGGTCGCCAACCGCGGCGAGATCGCCGTCCGGGTCGTGCGCACGCTGCGCGCGATGGGCATCCGCTCGGTCGCCGTGTACAGCGAGCCGGACGCCGGCGCGCTGCACACCCGCGTCGCCGACGTCGCCGTCTCCATCGGCCCGGCGCCGGCCGTCGACAGCTACCTGTCCGTCGAGCGGGTGCTCGACGCCGCCGCCCGCACCGGCGCGCAGGCGGTGCACCCCGGCTACGGGTTTCTGTCCGAGAACGTCGAGTTCGCCCGCGCCTGCGAGAAGGCCGGCATCGTCTTCATCGGCCCCCCGGTCGCCGCGATCGAGGCGATGGGCGACAAGATCCGCGCCAAGCAGACCGTCACGGCCGCCGGCGTCCCCGTCGTCCCGGGGCGGACCGAGCCGGGCATGGACGACGCCGCCGTGGCCGCCGCCGCGGTCGAGGCCGGCTTCCCGGTGCTGCTCAAGCCCAGCGCCGGCGGCGGCGGCAAGGGCATGCGCGTGGTGCGCGCCGAGGCCGAGCTCCCGGGCGCGATCGCGGCCGCCCGCCGGGAGGCGCGCGGCTCCTTCGGCGACGACACCCTGCTCGTCGAGCGCTACATCGGCTCGGCGCGGCACGTCGAGGTGCAGGTCCTCGGCGACGCCCACGGCACCGTCGTGCACCTCGGCGAGCGCGAGTGCAGCCTGCAGCGCCGCCACCAGAAGGTCGTCGAGGAGGCGCCCTCCCCGCTGCTGTCCCCGGCGCAGCGGGCGCGCATGGGCACCGCCGCCGTCGAGGCCGCCCGCGCCGTCGGCTACACCGGCGCCGGCACGGTGGAGTTCATCGTCGACGCGGAGCGTCCGGCCGACTTCTTCTTCCTGGAGATGAACACCCGGCTGCAGGTCGAGCACCCGGTCACCGAGCTGGTCACCGGCCTGGACCTGGTCGAGCTGCAGGTGCGGGTCGCCGCCGGGGAGCCGCTGCCGTTCGGCCAGGACGACGTCGCGCTCACCGGGCACGCCATCGAGGCGCGGGTCTACGCCGAGGACCCGGCCCGCGGCTTCCTCCCGCAGTCGGGCACCGTGCTCGGCCTGCTCGAGCCGGTGGGCACCGGCGTGCGGGTGGACAGCTCGCTGGCCGTCGGCTCCGTCGTCGGCACCGACTACGACCCGATGCTGGCCAAGGTGGTCGCGCACGGCCCGGACCGGGAGACCGCACGCGCCCGGCTGGTCGCCGCGCTCGGGCACACCGCCGTCCTCGGGGTGCCGACCAACACCGCCTTCCTGCGCGCCCTGCTCGCCGACCCCGACGTGGTCGCCGGGCGGCTGGACACCGGCCTCATCGAGCGGCGCGGCGAGGCGCTGACCGCCGCCGGGCCGGTGCCGCCGACGGTGTACGCCGCCGCCGCGCTGGCCGAGCTGCTGGAGGCCGAGCCGGCCGGGCCGGTGGTCGACCGCTGGGACGTCCCCGACGGCTGGCGGCTGGGCGAACCCGCCTGGACGGTGCGCCGGCTGCAGGCGCCCGGCGGGGAGCCGGTGACCGTGCGGGTGCGCGGCCGGTCGTCGGCCGCGGAGGTGCAGGTGGGCGACGGCGACCCGCTGCCTGCCACGGCGCGCCGGGACGGCGGGGAGCTCGTGGTCACCCTCCGCGGCCTGACCTCCCGGTACGCCGTCGTCCACTCCGGCGGGCAGCTGTGGCTGGCCGGCGACGGGCGGGTGACCGCGCTGCGCGAGCACGAGCGGCTGCACGCGGCCGAGGAGGGCGCGGCCGGCGACGGCGCGGTCACCGCACCCATGCCCGGCACCGTGACGCTGGTGCAGGTCGCCGTCGGCGACCGCGTGGAGGCCGGCGCGCCGCTGCTGGTCGTCGAGGCGATGAAGATGGAGCACGTGCTGACCGCACCCCTGACCGGGACGGTCACCGAGCTCGGCGTGACGGCCGGCCACCAGGTCCGGCTGGACGAGAGGGTGGCCGTGGTGACCCCACCGGCCGCCGACGAGGAGGGGTGACCCGAGTGCTGGACTACCGGCTCGACGAGGAGACCGAGGCGCTGCGCAAGGTCGTGCGCGAGTTCTCCCAGGACGTGATCGCGCCGCAGATCGGCGCGTTCTACGAGGCCGACGAGTTCCCCACCGCGATCGTGCGGCAGATGGGCGAGCTCGGGCTGTTCGGCCTGCCGTTCCCGGAGGAGTACGGCGGCTCCGGCGGCACCTACTTCACGCTGTGCGTCGCGCTGGAGGAGCTGGCCCGCGTCGACTCCTCGGTCGCCATCACCCTGGAGGCCGGCGTCTCCCTCGGCGCCATGCCGATCTACCGCTTCGGCACCGAGGAGCAGAAGCAGCAGTGGCTGCCCCGGCTGTGCGCCGGGGAGGCGCTGGGCGCGTTCGGCCTCACCGAGCCCGGCGGCGGCTCCGACGCCGGGTCGACGCGGACCACCGCCCGGCTCGAGGACGGCCACTGGGTGGTCAACGGCTCCAAGGCGTTCATCACCAACTCCGGCACCGACATCACCGGGCTGGTCACCGTCACCGCCGTCACCGGGGAGCGGCCGGACGGCAAGAAGGAGATCTCGGCGATCATGGTGCCCGCGGGCACGCCGGGGTTCACCGTCGGCAAGAAGTACTCCAAGGTCGGCTGGAACGCCTCCGACACCCGCGAGCTGTTCTTCGACGACTGCCGGGTGCCGGCCGGGAACCTGCTGGGCGAGCGGGGCCGCGGCTTCTCGCAGTTCCTGTCCATCCTCGGCGAGGGCCGCATCGCCATCTCCGCGCTGGCCGTCGGGCTGGCGCAGGGCTGCGTGGACGAGTCGGTGAAGTACGCCGCGCTGCGCGAGGCGTTCGGCCAGCCGATCGGCCGCAACCAGGCCATCCAGTTCATGATCGCCGACATGGAGGTGCGCGCCTCCACCGCCCGGCTGGCCTACTACCGGGCCGCCGAGCGGATGCTGCGCGGCGAGCCGTACGGCCGCGAGGCGTCCATCGCCAAGCTGTACAGCTCGGAGGTGGCGGTGGACAACGCGCGCTACGCCACCCAGGTGCACGGCGGCTACGGGTACATGAACGAGTCGGCGGTCGGCCGCTTCTACCGCGACGCGAAGATCCTGGAGATCGGGGAGGGCACCAGCGAGGTGCAGCGGATGCTCATCGCCCGCGACCTCGGCGTGGGCTGAGCGCAGTTCCCGACGAGATCGGCGATCCCGCACGCCTGCGCCCCCATGGCCGTGCGAGATCGCCGATCTCGCCGGGTCGGGGCGCCGGCAGCCGACGAGGTCAGGTGCCCGCTGTCCCGTCGACGAGTCGGTCGACGGCGATCTGCTCCGCCAGCCGCTCGAGCAGCGAGGCGGCCTCGGCCATGCAGCGCTCGGGGTCCGGCTCGAGGTCGGTGAGCGCGTGCGCGGCGTCGATGCCGGCCGCCCGCAGCGGCTCGTCGGCCAGGTCGCGGCGCCCGCAGACGGCGACCACCGCGGGGACGCCGGCCGCCCGGGCCCGCCGCGCGACGCCGACCGGCGCCTTGCCGCGCAGGCTCTGCCCGTCCAGCGACCCCTCACCGACGACCACCAGGTCGGCGCCGGCCACCAGCCGGTCGAAGCCGAGCAGGTCCAGCAGCAGGTCGATGCCCGGCCGCAGCTGCGCCCCGAGGACGGCGAGCGCGGCGAACCCCACCCCGCCCGCGGCGCCGGCACCCGGCTCGTCGCGCAGGTCGCGACCGGTGGCCGCCGCCACCGCGTCGGCCAGCCGGGTCAGGCAGCCGTCGAGGTAGGTGACGTCGTCGGGGTCGGCGCCCTTCTGCGGGCCGTAGACCGCGGCGGCGCCCGCGGGGCCGGTCAGCGGGTTGTCCACGTCGCAGGCGACGACCACCTCCGCCCCGTCCAGCGCCGCGGCGACCCCGCCGACGTCCACCCGGGCCAGCCTCTCCAACCCGGCGCCACCCGGGCCGATGGGGGCGCCGTCGGCGTCGAGCAGCCGCCCGCCGAGGGCCTCCAGCAGCCCGGCGCCCCCGTCGGTGGTGGCGCTGCCGCCGATGCCGAGGACCACCCGGCGGGCGCCGGCGGCCAGCGCGGCGGCGACCAGCTCACCGGTGCCGCGGCTGGTGGCGGTGCGCGGCTGGGGCCGGCCGCCGGGCAGCCGGCCCAGTCCGGAGACGTCGGCCATCTCGACGACGGCGACGTCCCCGAGCCGCGCGTAGGCCGTCGCCACCGGCTCGCCGGTGGGCCCGGTCGCGGTGACCGGCACCTCGTCGTACCCGGCGGCCAGGGCGGCGGCCAGGGTGCCGTCCCCGCCGTCGGCGACGGGCAGCCGGACCACCTCGACGTCCGGGCGCGCGGCGGTCAGGCCGCGGGCGACGGCCTCGGCCACCTCCGTCGCGGTCAGCGATCCCTTGAACTTGTCCGGGGCGACGAGGACGTGGGGCACCGGGCGATCCTGTCAGCTCGGTCCGCTCTCAGCTCGTGACGTCGACCAGCACCTTGCCGACGGCACCCTCCTCGACCGCGCGGTGCGCCCGCGCGGTCTCGGCCAGCGGGAAGACGTGCAGCGGCAGGCCGGCGTCCTCGCCGACGCGCACCGCGCCGTCGAGCACCGCGGCGTTGACGTCCTCCACGCCGATCGCCTTGGCCCGCTCCGGCTCGGTGTAGACGAGCACGAACTGCCAGCGCGCGTTCTGCACCATCTGCGCGCGCACCGGCAGGGTGACCTCCGCGCCGCCGTCGTCGGCGTACATCGCGACCGCGCCGTGCCGGGCCACGAGCTGGGCGTCGACGGCGGCGTTGGTCGCGGCGGAGACCTCGACGATCGCGTCGACGCCGTCCGGGGCGATCTTGCGCACCTCGGCGACGACGTCCTGGCGGCGGTAGTCGACGACGTGCGACGCCCCGGCCGCGGCCGCCAGCTGCGCCTTGCGCGGGCTGCTCACCGTGGCGACGACGGTGGCGTCGGCCCAGCGGGCCAGCTGGACGGCCGCGTTGCCCACCGCGCCGGCCCCGCCTTGCACCAGCACGGTGTGCCCGGTCAGCGCGCCCGGGCCGAGCCGGTCGGGCAGCGACTCGGCGACGGTCAGGCAGCGGTGCGCGGTGAGGAACGGGATGCCCAGCGCCGCGCCGAGCTCGAACGACGGCCCGGCCCCGAGCAGGACGACCTGCCGCGCGGGGACGACGGCGTACTCCGCCGCCGTCCCGTGCGGGCGCTGCCAGGCGGCCTCCCAGATCCACACCCGCTCGCCGACCAGCACCGGGTCGACGCCCTCGCCGACGGCGTCGACGGTGCCCGAGCCGTCCTGGTCGGGCACCTGGCCACCGGCGGGCGGCTCGGCGGTGCGCCGGCTCTTCCAGTCGGTCGGGTTCACGCCGGAGTACGCCAGCCGCACCCGCACCTCGCCCGGGCCGGGCTCGGGGGTCGGGCGGTCGACCAGCTGCAGGACGTCGGGGTCGCCGTTCTCGGTGTAGACGATGGCTCGCACGGTCCCCTCCTACCCGGGCCGGGCGGTCGGACGCGCGGTGACCACGGTCAGCCCAGCGGCGGGGTGCTCACGGGTGCCCGCGGCTCAGGTCAGGGTGAGCTGCCAGGAGACGCCGAAGCGGTCCTGCACCCAGCCGAAGCGGCGGCTGAAGTCGTAGGCGTCCAGCGGCATCAGCACCGTGCCGCCGTCGGCCAGGCCCGCGAAGGCCCGGTCGAGCTCCTCCTCCGAGGCCGTCTCGACCCAGATGGAGAACGACGGCGTGAAGCCGAAGTCGTGCACCGGGGGGCTGTCGAAGCAGCGGAACACCTGCCCGGCGATCGAGAAGGTGGCCTGCTGCACCGTCCCCTCCGCGCCCGCGGCGTCCGGCCCGAACCGATCGAGGGTGAGGAGGCGCGCGTCGTCGAACAGCGACGTGTACAGCTCCACCGCCGGCTCCGCGTCGCCCGTGAACATGAGGAAGGGGGTCACCTGCTGCGGCATGGCCGTCACCGTAGGGCCGGCCACCGACGCGATCCGGGCACGATGGTGCGGTGGCTGCCCCCGTCGACGACCTGGTGCTGCCGGCCCGGGCAGGTGGTCACCTGCGGCTCGACGGGCGCGCCGTCTCGGTCCGGTGGGGGCCGGACGGCGACCGCGGCCGGGTGGCCGACCGCTGCCCCCGCGAGCTCGTGGCGGCGGACCTGCCGTACGTGTCCGACCTGGACGTCCTCCGGCCGCGGTGGACGGCGGGCGAGCTGCGGGTCCTGCGCGCGGTGCTCGACCGGGCGGTGCACGTCCTGCGGGCCGCGCTGACCTGACCGCCGGCGCTCAGCCGAGCCGCTGGCCGACCGCGGCCAGCAGGTCGTCGACCACGGACGGCTCGCTCCCCGTCGCGACGACGAGCACGACCACCTCCCCGGCGTGCACCAGGCGGGTCTCGCCGGCCGACCCGCTGCGGATCGTGACGCCGGTCCACCCCGACCCCGACCAGTCCGCCACCGACCGGGCGGGCGGGCCGGGCGCCGCCGACGCGCAGTCCGGCGCCTCCGCCCGTGCCTGCCCCAGCACCGCCTCGGCGACCATCGGGACCGACGTCGCCCAGGCGTAGACGTGCACGGTCGCGTCCTCGGCGGCGTGTCCCGCGGCGACCGGCTCGCCGAGGGCGGGGTCCACCCGCGGCGCCGGCGTGCCCGGCGCCGTGGTGCACAGCAGCGCGGGCGGCGGCGGTGGCCGGACCGGCCGGGCCCCGGGCACCGGCACGGACAGCGCCGCCGCGAGGTCGGGCGGCCCGCCCGGGGAGGCGGTGCCCTCGACGGCCGCGGTGCAGGAGGTCAGCCCGAGGGCCGCCACCAGGACCCAGGCTCCCGCCGTCCGCACGACCGCCACCTCCCGCAGAGGGGCTACCCCCGTCCGCCGCCGGCGCACGCGGTGGACCCGCGCTTGCCGGGCGCCGTCCCGGCTGGTGGGGTCGGGCGGTGCCCGCCCCGCTGACCGGCGTCCTGCCGCCCCCGCTGCTCCGCACCGTGCGCTACCGGCAGGCCACCGGGCACCTCCCGCCGCTGCGGCGGCCGCGCACCTTCTCCGAGAAGCTCAACTGGCGGATCACCCTCGACCGGCGCGAGCTGCTGGCGCCCACCTGCGACAAGCTGGCGATGAAGGAGCACGCCCGCGCGCTGGCGCCCGGCCTGGTCCGCGTCCCGGAGACGCTGTGGTCGGGCACCGACGTCGGCGAGCTGGCCGACGTCGGCCTGCCCGGCGCGTGGGTGCTCAAGCCCAACCACTCGTGCATCCGACGGCTGTTCGGCCGCGGACCCGCCGACGTGGCCGAGCTGCGCCGGCGCACCGCCGGCTGGGTCGGCGAGCAGTACTGGCGCCGCAGCGGGGAGTGGGCCTACCGGCGGGCGCGTCCGTGCCTGCTGGTGGAGGAGCACGTCGGCGACCCGGGCACGGTGCCGGCCGACCTCAAGGTGCTGGTCGTCGGCGGGGCGCCCCGGCTGGTCGAGCGGCACACCGGCCGGGACGGCGACCACGGCGTTCGGCTCTGGTCGCCGCAGTGGGCGCCGCTGCCCTGGACGCTGGGCCGCCGGCCCGGCCCGGACGCCGCCCCGCCCGAGCGCCTGGACGACCTGATCGCGGCCGCCACCGCGCTGGCCGGGCCCTTCGACATGATGCGCGTCGACTTCTACGACGTCGGCGGCGAGCTGTGGTTCGGCGAGCTCACCCCCTACCCCGGCGCCGGGCTGTCCCCGCTGGAGCCCGACCTCGACGCCTGGCTGGGCGGGGCCTGGACGCTCCCGCCGCTGCGGCGCACCCGCCGCTGACCGGCTCCGCGGTGGGGGTGGTGCGCACGGTGGCGGCGGTCGCCGGGGTCGTCGTCGTCCTGTACGCGGGCCTGGTCGGGGCGGCGTGGGCCCTGCAGCGCCACCTGGTGTACCTGCCCGACGCCGGCCCGGTGCCGCCCGCGGCGTCCGTCCTCCCGGGGGCGCGCGACGTCGTGCTGCGCACCGGGGACGGCCTCCGGCTGGGCGCCTGGTTCGTCCCGGGGGCCGGTCCCGAGGCGCCCGCCGTCCTGGTGGCGAACGGCAACGGGGGGCACCGCGGCCTGCGGGCGCCCCTCGCCGCGGCCCTGCACGACGAGGGCCTGGCGGTGCTGCTGTTCGACTACCGCGGGTACGGCGGCAACCCCGGGACGCCGGGCGAGGCCGGCCTGGCGCTGGACGTCCGGGCCGCCCGCGGGTACCTCCTGGAGGAGGCGGGCGTGCCGGCCGGCCGGCTGCTGTACCTCGGCGAGAGCCTGGGCGCCGGGGTGGTCGCCGAGCTCGCGACCGAGCACCCCCCGGCCGGGCTGGTGCTGCGCTCGCCGTTCGTCGACCTGGCCGCGGTCGGCCGCGAGCACTACCCGTTCCTGCCGGTCGGGGCGCTGCTGCGCGACCGCTACCCGGTCGCGGAGCGGGTCGCCTCGGTCGAGGCCCCGACGACGGTGGTGTACGGCGGCGCCGACTCGATCGTGCCCCCCGGGCAGAGCCGCGCCGTGGCCGACGCGGCTGCCGGGCTGCACCGGGTGGTGGAGGTGCCCGGTGCCGACCACAACGACCCGGTGCTGCTCGACGGCCCGGAGCTGGTCGGCGCGGTCGTGGAGCTGGCGCGCCGGGCCGGCTGACCGGACGGGCGCCGGCGAGCGGTCAGGACCGCACCGGCGGGACGGGCTCCTCCTCGGTGCTGCCGACCTCCCGGGCCACCTCCGGCCGGCGCACGCGGACGGCCAGGTACCAGGCCATGCCCAGGGCGAGGGTGGCGAGGTAGATCCAGGGCAGCAGGTTCAGCGGCCACGCCGGGCTCGGGACGACGTTCTTGTAGAACACGTACAGCAGGGCGGCCACGACGACCACGGCGAGGACGGTCGAGAGGGGGTTGGCCTCGCCCCGCCGGCGGAGGAAGAACGGCAGGGCCGCCGCCATCAGCAGGTAGGCCACCATGTAGCCGAACGTCCCGACGGTGCCGACGTAGGCGTAGACCTCCAGCGGCCCCCGGCCGGGCACCATCAGAACGATCGGCACCAGGCCGATGACCGGCGCGATGACGCCGATCGCCACGTGCGGTGTCTTGTACCGGGGGTGGGCGCGGCCCAGCGGCCGGGGCAGGACGTCCTCCTCGCCCATCGTGTAGAGCACCCGCGAGGCGGCGTTGATGCTCGCGATCGCGACCGCGAAGAACGACGCGGTGACGCCGAGGTCGACCAGCCAGGTGACCCCGCCCAGGCCGTTCTGCGCGGCCAGTTCGCTGACCGGGGCTGCGCTGCCGCTCAGGCCCTCCGTCCCGCCGAAGCCCAGCACGGAGGCGTAGGTCGCGAAGACGTACAGCAGCCCGACCAGCACGGCGCTGCCGACGACCGCCCGGGGGATGGTGCGGTGCGGGTCGCGCGCCTCGGCGCCCAGGCTGGCGGCGCTCTCGAAGCCGACGAAGCCGAGGACGGCCAGCACGATCCCGTACGTCACACCGTCGAAGCTGGTCCCGGACAGGTCGAACTGAGACGGGGCCGCGCCGTCGCCGCCGCGGACCACCACGACGACGAGCACCAGGAGGACGGCGGCCACCGAGACGACCTCCAGGACCAGCCCGACGCGGGTGGAGATCCTGATGCCCGCGATGGCGAAGGCCGCGGCGGCCACCGTGGTGAGGGCGGTGATGACGATGTACGCGGTGTTGGAGGTCGCCGGCAGGCCGATCGAGTCGAGGAAGCTGCCCAGGTACGGGCCGATGAGGGTCACGCCCAGCATCGCGATGCAGAGGTAGCCGATGACCAGGCTCCAGCCGGCCGCGAAGGCGCCCGTCGGGCCCAGCCCGCGGGCGACGTAGCTGTACAGCGAGCCGGAGGAGGCGAACCGCCGCCCGAACTGCGCCACGCACAACCCGACCAGGACGACGACGACCGTGGCGGCCACGTAGGACAGCCACGCGCCCTGGCCGGCGAACAGCACGATGAGCGCCGGGCCGGTGGCCATGACCGCGCTGGGGGCGATGCCGGCCACCGACTGGGACAGCACCTCCACCTGTGTCATCGAGCCGTGCGCCAGCCCGCGGTCGGGGTGGGCCGGAGCGGCCGCCTCCTCGCCCGTGCTCACCGTCCGGCCGGCCCGTGCCCGTTGCCGTCCCCGTGCCCGTTGCCGGTGTGGCACGCCGGCGCGGACCGGGGCATGTCGAGGGCGGGGTTGCCGTCGAAGAACCCGACCGGCTTGAGCGAGAAGCCGGCGTAGCTGACCGGCATGACCGGCCAGTCCTCCGGGCGGACGACGTGGTGGGCGCCGAAGGAGTACCAGACGACGACGTCCTCATCCTCCAGCGGCCGGTCGGCCTCCTGGTACTGCAGCAGCCCGCCGGGCGAGCCGTGCTGGTTGGGGTAGTCGCCGGCCGCGTACCGCTCGGCCGGGTCGTACCGGGTCACCCACAGGTGCTTGTAGGCGAACTGGGCGCGGGCGTACGCCTGGGAGCCCTCCTGCTGCAGCGGCAGCACGTTCTCCCCGGGCATGATCTTGTAGCCCACCGGCTGGCCCAGCTCGTTGACCTGGCCGGGGTTGACGACGTACCAGGTGCGGGCCACGAACGGGTCGATCAGCCGCCGCGCCTCCGACTCCCGGGTGAGCGGGGTCTTCTGCGTGACCCAGGCGTTGCCGTACGGGTTGTCGGGGCCGGGTGGGAGTGCGGCGGCGTCGACCTCGTAGACGGTGTTCCGCTCGCCGTCGACCTGCATGTCCAGCCGCACGTTGAAGAAGTGCTGGTGGTGCGGGCCGTACAGGCCGGGCGCCACGAGGGTGCCGAAGCGCGGCTCCACGCCCTCCGGGACGGCGCCGGTGGAGATGACGCCGGTGAGCTTGACCTCGTACTGGATCGAGCCGTCGGTGTAGAGGTACCAGAAGAACCCGTACTCGTAGTTGCCCACGGTGGCGAAGCAGGAGACCACCAGCCGGCGGGAGCGGCGGACCTCGACCTTCTCGGTCCGGAAGTCGGTGTGCTTCCAGCCGACGCCGTAGTCCTCCTCGTGCATGCAGATGGCGTTGGGGATGGTCACCGGCTGGCCGTCCTGGTCGTTGGCCACGACGTCGAAGTAGTGGATCTCGCCGAGGCAGTCGCAGCCGAGGGTCAGCGGGTTGAGCAGCAGCCCCACCCCGTACTCGCCCTCGTCGAAGACGTTCTTGATCCGGTGGGTCGGGGCCGGGTCGGCGTAGGGGATGTACATCTCCGACAGCGAGGCCCGGTAGACCACCGGCCGCAGCCGGCCGCGGTCCTCGTAGCCGACCTGATGCAGCACCAGGCCCTCGCGGGGGGAGTAGCCGACCCGCAGCCGCCACTTCTGCCAGCTGACCGCGTGGCCGTCGACGGTGAAGCTCGGCCCCTCGGGCTGGGTGATCTCGATCGGCCGGACGTCGTCGCGCAGCCCGGTGTGCGCCGGGCGGTTGTCGTCGTCGAACATCAGCTCCGGCGCGTAGTTGCCGGCCTTCGGGGGCAGCGGGACGACGCCGTGGTCGCGGACGTCGATGACCTCCATGCGGTCGAGGTCGACCAGCACGACGAGGCCCTCGACCGGCCGGGCGTAGCCGTTGTCGTCCTCGCGGGAGCGCACGAAGGTCAGCGGGCGGATCAGCCGGCGGCCGGTGGGGTCCTCGAGGTCGTGGCCGGCGGCCCAGGGGTCGATCATCGCCAGCGAGAAGTCGGTGACCCCGCGCCTGCGCATGGCCTCCTGCCACCGCGGGTCGGCCCGGGTGATCTCCTCGGTGCTGAAGAACTCCTCCAGCATCACGCTGGGCTGCACGCCCTCGACGACCCGCCAGGACGTCACGGTGGCACTCGTCAGCGAGACGACGGCCTCGACGGTCTGCTGGTGGCCGCGGTCGTAGAGGACGGCGAAGGCGGCGCGCTCCGGTGCCGGGCCGCCGTCGCGGTCGTGGGCGAGGACCTCGTCCTTGGGGGGTTCGTGCAGGGCGACGGAGACGAACCGGACCCGGCTGTCGAGCCCGCGCTGCTCGCGCAGGATCTCCGACGCCCGCCGGACCTCCTCCGCGCTCAGCGGCTCCAGCGGGTTGCCGGTGCGGGTGGTGATGTCGGAGAGCTGGACTGCCACGGGGTCTCCTCGAGGAGTGTCGACCGGGGCTGGAGGCGCGGTGGCGCGGCCAGCGATGGGCGGACGCTAGCCTGGGTGTCCCCCGGCGACAAGGCGTCTTCGCTGGTCCGGTGCGGTGCGGGAGAGTTGCTCAGCCCGGGGTGATCGACAGGTCCAGCGCGCGGCGGCCCTCCGCGGACCGCGCCGTGGCGATCCGCTCGGCCGGGGGCGTGCCGTACCCCGTCGTCCGCTGCCGGGCCGGGCGGCCGATCGCGGCGGCCATGGACTCCAGCTGCGCGATGGTCTTCAGCGACCCGTGGCCGCTGCCGGCCATCCGGCTGATCGTCTCCTCCATCAGCGTGCCGCCGAGGTCGTCGGCCCCGCCGCGCAGCACCACCTGCGTGCCGACGTCCCCGAGCTTCACCCACGAGGTCTGCACGTGGTCGATGCGCCCGTGCAGCAGCAGCCGGGCGACGGCGTGCACGGCGCGGTTCTCCCGCACCGTCGGCCCGGGGCGGGCGACGCCGGCCAGGTAGATCGGCGAGCTGTGGTGCACGAACGGCAGGAGCACGAACTCGGTGAACCCGCCGGTCTCGTCCTGCACCCGGGCCAGCGTGCGCAGGTGGGCCACCCAGTGGGCGGGGGTGTCGACGTGGCCGTACATCATCGTCGACGTCGTCGGCAGGCCCACCCGGTGCGCCGTGGTGACGATCTCCAGCCAGGTGGCGGTCGGCAGCTTGCCCTTGGTCAGCACCCAGCGGACGTCGTCGTCGAGGATCTCCGCCGCCGTCCCGGGCACCGAGTCCAGCCCGGCCTCCCTGGCCGCGGTGAGGAAGTCGGCGAACGACAGCCCGGTGCGGGCCGCACCGTTGACGACCTCCATGGGGGAGAAGGCGTGCAGGTGGATGTCCGGCGCGCGGCGCTTCACCTCGCGGGCGAGGTCGAGGTAGGCGGTGCCGGGCAGGTCGGGGTGGATGCCGCCCTGCATGCAGATCTCGGTCGCCCCGGCGGCCCAGGCGCGGTCCACCCGCGCGCCGACCTCCTCCAGCGACAGCGTGTACGCGTCGGCGTCGGTGCGCCGCTGGGCGAACGCGCAGAACCGGCAGCCGGTGTAGCAGACGTTGGTGAAGTTGACGTTCCGGTTGACCACGTAGGTGACGTCGTCGCCGACGGTGTCCCGGCGGACGGCGTCGGCCAGCGCGCACAGCGCCTCGAGGTCCGGACCGTCCGCGCCCAGCAGCGCCAGGTACCCGCCGTCGGACAGCCCCGCGGGGTCGGCCTCGGCCTGCCGGAGGGCGGCGTGCACCGCCGGGTCGCCGGCGGTCAGCGCGGTCGACCGCCCGTCGCGGGCGGACTCGGTGCGCGACCGCAGCTCGGCCCAGTCGCCGTAGACCGCGTCGAAGTCGCCGCGCCGGTCACCGGTGCGCCCGGTGGTGTCCACCTCGACGTGCAGGTCGACCCGCCCGGAGGAGGTCCACGTCCCGGATCCGAAGGCGGCGTCCGGCTCCTGCCAGGGCAGCCCGGCCGGCACCCGGCCCTCCACGGCCAGCCCGTCCGGGCCGGCCAGCGCCGCGACGTGCGGGCGCACCCGCGGGTCCAGCCACGGCTCGGGGGCCAGCACGTACGGCGGCTGGGCGGCCAGCCGCTCGCGCAGCTCGTAGCCGGCCTCGGCCGACAGCGCGGCCAGCTCGTCGGTGTTCGGCCAGGGCCGCTCCGGGTTGACGTGGTCCGGGGTCAGCGGGGAGACGCCGCCCCAGTCGTCGACGCCGGCGCGCAGCAGCAGGGCGAGCTCGGTGGCGTCGGACAGGTTCGGCGGCGCCTGCACCCGCGCGGCGGGGCCCAGCAGCAGCCGGGTGACGGCGACCGCGGCCACGTACTCCTGCAGCGCCAGGTCGTCGTGGGCGGCCATCGCGGTGCGCGGCTTGGCCCGGAAGTTCTGGACGATGACCTCCTGCACGTGCCCGTGCCGCCGGTGCGCGGCGCGGATCGCGCCGACGGCGTCCACCCGCTCGGCCGGCGTCTCGCCGATGCCCAGCAGCACGCCGGTGGTGAACGGGACGGCGGAGCGGCCGGCGTCCTCCAGGACCCGCAGCCGGACGGCGGGCTCCTTGTCCGGGCTGCCGTGGTGCGGGCCGCCGGGCTCGGACCACAGCCGGGTGGCCGTCGTCTCCAGCATCATGCCCATCGACGCCGCGACCGGCTTGAGCCGCTGGATCTCCTCCCAGCTCAGCACCCCGGGGTTGAGGTGCGGGAGCAGGCCGGTCTCCTCCAGCACGCGGATCGCCATGGCCCGCAGGTAGGCCGGGGTGGAGTCGAAGCCGTGCGCGGCCAGCCACTCGCCGGCCACCGGCCAGCGGTCCTCCGGGCGGTCGCCGAGGGTGAACAGCGCCTCCTTGCAGCCCAGCGCGGCCCCGGCACGGGCCACGTCGAGCACCTCGTCGGGGGAGAGGAACGGCACCCGCCCCTCCCGGCGCAGCTGCCCGGGGGTGGTGACGAACGTGCAGTAGTGGCAGCGGTCGCGGCACAGCCGGGTCAGCGGGATGAACACCTTGCGGCTGTAGGTGACCACCCCGGGCCGGCCGGCCGAGGCCAGCCCCGCGTCCCGGACCCGGCCGGCCGCGGTCAGCAGCCGGTCCAGCGGCTCGCCGGGGGCCAGGCCGCGGGCGTGCAGCAGCGTCTCGGCCTCGACCGGGTCCAGGGAGACGCCGCGCTCGGCGCGGGTGACGGCGCGGCGCAGGGCGGACTCGGTGGGCGGGTTCAGCGGCTCGCTCATCGCCCCCGACGCTAACCCCCGGCCGTCCGGGACACCTCCCCCGAAGCGCCGTGGCTGCGGCCACCGCGCGCCCAGCGTGTGCGCCGGCGCCCTGTTCCACCGTGCGGACCAGGGCCTGCGCGCCCACGCTCACCCCGCCGGCGGCCTCCCGCGCGCCAATGGCCGCTGCCGGCGCCTACACGTCGCGGCGGGAGAAGGACAGCGCGGTCAGTCCCCACACCATGGCCACCCACGCCGCGGCCCACGCCAGGTAGGCCGGGGTCAGGGCGCCGTCGCTGAGGAAGGGGAAGCCGCCCTCGCCCGGGCCCATCTGCAGCAGCGCGATCGGGTCCTGGAAGGCGTTCATGGCCCCGCGCCACAGGCCGTCGGTGGGCAGCAGCACCCGCGACACGGTGCCCACCCGCTCGACGCCCTCGTTGCCCAGCGCCCCGCCGATGCCGCCCACCACGCCGGCGACCCAGGTGGCGCCGAACAGCCCGACCGCGACGATGCCCGAAGCCATGGGGGAGACCGCGCTGGACAGCAGCAGCGCCAGTGTCAGCAGCACCACGGTCTGCGCGGCGAGCAGGGCCACCCCGGTCACCGGCGCCGGCGGCCAGTAGCCGACCGTGGCGCCGACCACCAGGACCTGCGCGAGGCCGGCCAGGACGACGTAGCCGCCGCCGAAGGCGGCCAACCCCAGCCACTTGCCCAGCAGGACCGCGGACCGGCGGACCGGGCGGGCGAGGACGACCAGCGCCTGCCCCGACTCCAGCTCGCCGGACAGCGTCGGCCCGGCCAGGAACGCGGTGCCGACCGCCGCGATCAGGCTCAGCCCGAACATGATCAGGTTGAGCAGCAGCGAGGCCACCAGCCGGGCCTCCCCGCTGGTCAGCGTGCCCAGCTCGGAGTCCAGCCCGACCAGCCGGGAGAAACCCCATGCGCTCAGCGCGAGCAGCACCACCGTCAGGGCCAGCAGCGCCCACACCACCCGGCGCCGGGCGGCCTCGCGCAGGGTCAGCCCCGCGATGGCGAGCACGGTGCGGGCGGTCACGGCCGGGCCTGCCCGGAGCCGGCCCGCAGGATGCCCAGCAGGCGCTCCTCCAGGCTGATCCGCGCCGGCTCCACCGCGTGCACCCGCACGCCGAGCGCGACCAGGTCGCGCACCAGGTCCGGCACCGTCGTCCCGTCGTCCTCCGCCGGCAGGGCGACGGTGTACCAGCCGCCCTCGCGGTCGACCGGCCCGGCGACGGCCAGCCGGGCCTCCGCGGCCGGGACCAGGCCGGTCAGGTGCAGCCGGACCTCGCGCTGGCCCAGCAGCTCCGCGAGCGTGCCGGAGGCGGCGACCCGGCCGCGGTCCAGGACGACCACCCGGTCGCACACCCGCTCGACCTCGCCGATCAGGTGGGAGTTGAGCAGCACGGCCACGCCGCGCTCGCGCAGGGACAGCACCACGTCCCGGACGTCGGCCCGGCCCAACGGGTCCAGCGCGCTGGTCGGCTCGTCCAGCACCACCAGCTCGGGGCGGGCGACCAGCGCCACGGCCAGGCCCAGCCGCTGCTGCATGCCCTTGGAGAAGCCGCCGACCCGGTCGCCGGTGCGGGCGCCCAGCCCGACCAGCTCCAGGCAGCCGCGCTGCTCCTCGGCCGGGACGTCGGCGCCGGCCAGCCGCACGTGCAGCCGCAGCACCTCCGCGGGGGTCAGCCACGGCTGGTAGCGGAACAGCTCGGGCAGGTAGCCCACCCGGGCGCGGGCGGCCGGGTCGCTGCCCGGGCGGCCCAGCACCATCACCTCGCCGGCGTCCGGCCGGACCAGGCCGAGCAGCATCTTGATCACCGTGGTCTTGCCGGCGCCGTTCGGCCCGAGCAGGCCCACCACCTCGCCGCGGCCGACCGACAGCGCGACGCCGTCGACCGCGGTGCGCCGCCCGTACCGCTTGCGCAGGCCGTCGCACCACAGCGCCGGGGCCGGCGGCAGGTCCTCGACCAGCCGGGCCGCGGCCTCGACCGCGGTCACCGCAGCTCCGCGGCCACGTCCAGCACCTCGTCGGGACCGAGCGAGCCGCCGACCAGGGTGACCACGCCGTCCTCCACCCACACGACGGCGGCCAGGGCCTGGTCGCGCGACTCGAGCACGGTGGCGGGCAGGCCGCCGACCTCGGCCGCGGAGGTCTCCACCAGGTCCGCCGGCACCGGGATCGGCAGCGTGGACCCGTCGGCGGTGAAGCCGCGCAGCTGCGCGGCCAGGTCCTCGGGCAGGCCGGGCAGGGACAGCAGGTAGTCCTGGACGGTCTCGAACGGGACGCCGGAGGAGAACGCCTGCGGGGCGACCGCCCGGCCGACGACCAGCGAGGGCAGTCCCGAGGGCTGGGTCCAGACCGCGGCGACGCCGGGGCCGGCGGTCAGCCGCACCTGGGCGCCGTCGAGCCCCGCGGGCAGCGGCGGCAGGGGCTCCCCGGACGCGGACGCGGCCGCCGCGGCCTTCTCCGCGGAGAAGGTGAAGACGCCGCTGAGCTCGCCGACCACCGCGTACGCCGGCTCGCCCTCCACGCCGGTGGGCAGGTCGCCCACCCCGGGGACGTCCAGGCCGGTCTCCGCCTCGGCGGCCGCGGCGTCGGCGACCTGGCGCGGGCCGTCGTCACCGGTCACCGCGACGTCGCCGTAGGCGGTGAGGTCGGGCAGCGCGACAAGGTCGTCGGTGCTGACCTCCAGCGGGGCGACCTGCTCGGTGCGGAAGATCGGCAGCCAGTCCGTGGCGGCGGCCACCCCGGCGCCGGACAGGACGACGACCGCGGCGAGCACGGCCGCGGCCGGCCGGTGCAGCCACCCGGCGCGCCGGCGGGCCGGTGCGGCGGCGGGCGTCGTGGCGGCGGGCGTCGCGGGCCGGGCGGGCAGCGCGACGGACAGCCGCTGCCAGGCGGCCGCCGGGTCGGCGTCCGCGGCGCGGTCGGTGCGCAGCGCCGCGCCGGCCAGCGCGGCGTCCTCGCGCGCGGCGGCCAGTCCGGCCAGGCACGCGGCGCAGCCGGCGACGTGCCGCCGGTCGGCGTCGGAGACCCCGGCCGGCTCGTCGAGCAGACGGCGCAGCACGCCCTCACTCGGATGACGCATGACGGACCCACTCCTCTCGCAGGGCGGACTCGGCCCGCCGGATGGTCGTGCCGACGCTGCCGGGCGCCATGTCCAGGGCCTCGGCGATCTCGGCGTAGCTCAGGCCGCTGTGCCGCAGCACCAGGGCCGCGGACTGCTTGTGCGGCAGCCGGACGAGCAGTGCCCGCAGCCGGCTGTGCTCGTCGCGGCCGACGACGGTGTCGGCCACGTCGGCGGCCGGCTCGTCGACCGCGGTGGCCGCCTCCCGGGTGGCGCGGCGCCGCCCGGAGCGCAGCACGTTCAGGGCGGTGTGCACCGCGGCGACCGACAGCCAGCCGCGGGCCTCGCCCGCCGGCACGGTCGTGCGGCTGAAGGCGAGGAACACCTCCTGGGCGACGTCCTCGGCCTCGTCCCGCGACCCCAGCACGCGGGCGGCCGTGGCGACCACCCACCGGTAGTCGGCGCGGAACACCTGCTCCAGGTCGGGCCGCACGGCCACCGCCCGGCCGGCGGCGCCGTCGGCCCGCCTGGTCCGGCCGGCCAGCACGCCGCCCCCGCCCCGCGGCAGCGCGGCCGCCAGGGCGGCGGCGGGCCCGCCGGGGCCGGATCGTCCGAGGTCCACACCGGTAGAGCACCACCGGGGCCCGGGATGTGACAACGCCCCGCTCCCCGGCCTCGTCCCGGTGTCCCCGGCGGTCGACGGGGTCCGGACACCGCTGGCAGGACGGTCTCTTGCGGTCGTCCTCCCGCTGTTGCGGTCCTGCAGCACCGCTCCAGCGGGGGGAGGACCGCAGGAGTGGGAGGGGTGCGGCTGGAGTGGCCGGCCTCACCCGCGCCCGGCCGGCCCCCCGCCCGCGTCGGCGTACCGGCCGCGCAGCCGCAGCAGCGGGGCGCCGCCGCCGGCCAGCACCGGGACGTCGGTGACCTCCAGGAGGGCGAGCACGTGGTCGCCGGCCTCGACCGCCCGGTGCAGGCGGCAGTCCAGCGCGGCCAGCCCCCGCTCCAGGACGATCGCCCCGCTGTCCCCGGCCCGCCGCCAGGGCACCGACTCCAGCAGGTGGCGGGCGCCGGGCCGGCCGGCGGAGGAGAACCGGCTGGCCACGATGGCGTGCTCGGCGGCGAGGACGGTCAGGCCGCAGGCGCCGACCTCCCCGAGCACCTCGGCCGGGTAGCCGTCGGCGGACAGGCCCACCGCGACCAGCGGCGGGTGCGCGGAGACGCTCATGACCGAGGACACCGTGGTGCCGACGTCGTCCATGTCGTCGCGGACGGTCAGCAGGCACACCCCGGCGGCGTACTGGCGCAGCGCCGCGGCGAACGTGGCGGGGTCGACCGGCATGGCGGCCAGTCGACCACAGGAGGGCCTCCGGCCCCGCCGCCGGCTCGGGTGGGCGCCGGGACCGGGCCGGGCGCTGTGCGCGCCGCCTCGCTGCTGGTGAGATGGGGGTGTGGACACCCGCGAGTTCGACGTGGTCGTCATCGGTGGCGGGTCGACCGGCGAGAACCTGGCCGACGTCGTCGTCCGGGGCGGGCTGACCGCCGCCCTGGTCGAGGCCGAGCTGGTCGGCGGGGAGTGCTCCTACTGGGCGTGCATGCCCAGCAAGGCGCTGCTCCGCGGCACCGAGGCGCTGGCCGCCGCGCGCGCGGTCGACGGCGCCCGCCAGGCGGTGACCGGCGAGCAGGACGTCGCGGCGACGCTGGCCCGCCGGGACACCTTCACCCACGGCTGGGACGACGCCTCCCAGGCCGGCTGGGTGGCCGGCGCCGGCATCGAGCTGCTCCGCGGCACCGGCCGGCTGGACGGCGAGCGGACCGTCGTCGTCACCGACACCGACGGGCAGGGGACCCGGCTCACCGCGCGGCACGCGGTCGCCGTGTGCACCGGCTCGGAGGCCGCCGTGCCGCCCGCGGACGGGCTGCGCGAGGTCGGCCCGTGGACCCCGCGGGAGGCCACCAGCGCCAAGGAGGCACCCGGCCGGCTGCTGGTGGTCGGCGGCGGCTACGTCGGCTGCGAGATGGCCACCGCCTGGGCCGCGCTCGGCTCGCAGGTCACCCTGCTGCAGCGCGGCCCCCGGCTCCTGCCGGACCTGGAGCCCGAGGCGGGCGAGGCCGTGGCCGAGGCGCTGCGGGCGGCCGGCGTCGACGTCCGGCCGGGCACCGAGGTCACCGCCGCCCGGCGCGAGGGCACCGAGGTCGTCCTCACCACCGCCGGCGGGGAGCTGCGCGGCGACGAGGTGCTGGTCGCCGTCGGGCGCCGGCCGCGCACCGGCGACCTCGGGCTGGACACCGTCGGCCTGCCGCCGGGGGAGTACCTCGACGTCGACGACTCGCTGCAGGTGCGCGGCCTGCCCTGGGCCTACGGCGTCGGCGACGTCAACAACCGCCGGCAGCTCACGCACATGGGCAAGTACCAGGCCCGCCAGGCCGGCGCGGCGATCGTCGCCCGCGCCCGCGGGGAGCAGGTGTCGCTGGCCGACTGGTCGCCGTTCGTGGCCACCGCCGACCGGCTGGCCACCCCCTCGGTGGTGTTCACCGCCCCGCAGGTGGCCAGCGTCGGGCTGACCCGCGCCGCCGCCGAGCGGGCGGGGGTGGCCCACCGGGTCGTGCAGTACGACATGGGCGGCGTCGCCGGGGCGTCGCTGCACGCCGACGGCTACACCGGGACGGCGATCGCGCTGGTCGACACCGACCGCGAGGTGCTGCTCGGGGTCACCTTCGTCGGGCCGGCCGTCGCCGAGCTGGTGCACGCCGCCACGGTCGCCGTCGCCGGCGAGGTGCCGATCGCCCGGCTGTGGCACGCCGTGCCGGCCTACCCGACGATGAGCGAGATCTGGCTGCGGCTGCTGGAGGGCTACCGGGACGCCGCCGACCGCTCCAGCAGCAGCAGCGCGTAGGCGGCCAGGCTCGGGCCGTCGGTGAACCGGCCGCCGGTCACCATCGCCCGCAGCTCGTCCTCGGTCACGAACGCCTGCCGCATGTCGGCCTCGGTGGCCTCGCGCGCGGTCGGCCCCGGGGTCAAGTCGGTGGCCAGCCAGACGTCGAACGCCTGCGTCGACAGGCCGGGCGCGAGGTCCAGGTGGCCGAGGTGGCGCAGCGACCCGGCGCGCAGGCCGGTCTCCTCGGCGAGCTCCGCGCGGGCCAGGTCCTCCGCGGACCCGGTCGAGCCGGCCGTCCAGGTGCCCTGCGGGAACTCCCACGCGCGCCGGCCCAGCGGGTACCGGTACTGCTCGACCAGCCAGAAGCCGCCGCGCTCGGCGGGCAGCACCAGCGCGAAGTCCGCCTTCTCCACCACGCCGTAGACCCCGGCGCTGCCGTCGGCCCGCTCGACGGCGTCCTCCCGCACCCGGATCCACGGGTTGCGGTAGACCTCCCGGCTGCCCGTCGTCCGCACCCGGCCACTGTGCCGGGTCGCGCGCCCGGGCGCCCGGGCGGCGTGCTGGAGTGGGGCCGTGCAGCTCGGACCCACCCACCTCTCCTGGCGCCGCTTCGTCGCCCTCGGCGACTCGTTCACCGAGGGGCTGGCCGACCCCGACCCGCAGCGCCCGGGGGAGTACCGCGGCTGGGCCGACCGGCTGGCCGGGCACCTGGCGGCCGCCACCGAGGGGGAGGTCGAGTACGCCAACCTGGCCGTCCGCGGCCGGCTGCTGACCCAGGTGCTCGACGAGCAGGTGCCGGTCGCGCTGGCCGCCGGGCCGGACCTGGTCAGCCTGGTCGCCGGCGGCAACGACCTGCTGCGCCCCGGCGCCGACCCCGACCGGCTGGCCGCCGACCTGGAGGGCGCCGTCGCCCGCTTCCGGGCCGCCGGCGCGGACGTGCTGCTGGCCACTGGCGTGGACCCGCGGCAGACGCCGATCATCCGCCGCACCCGCGGGCGGGTGGCGGTGTTCAACGCCTCGCTGTGGTCGATCGCGGGCCGGCACGGCGCCGTCGTCCTCGACCAGTGGGGCGCCGGGTGGATCCAGGACTGGCGGATGTGGGACGGCGACCGCATCCACCTCACGCCCGAGGGGCACCGGCGGACGGCGCTGGCCGCGGCCACCGCCCTGGGGCTGCGGGTGGACGACGACTGGCGCACCCCGCTGCCGCCTCAGCCGCCGCGCGCACTGCGGGCGGCCCTGGCCGAGGAGGCCGCGTGGGTGCGCGGCTTCGTCGCCCCGTGGGTGGCCCGCCGGCTGCGCGGCCGCTCGTCGGGGGACGGCCGGGCGGCCAAGCGCCCGGTGCCGCTCGCGCTGCCGCGCCGCTGAGCCTCAGGGGTCCGTGCGCAGGTCCTCGGTGACCGGGCCGGCCGGCGGGCGGCCCTCGTCGGCCCGCCCCTGCCCGTCGGGCCGGCGGTCCGGCCGCGGGGCCGGCACCGGGGGGAGCCCGCGGGTGGCCAGCGCCTCGCCGTCCAGCACGTCCTGCACGGTGACCTCGCCCGGGGGCAGGGTGCCGGTCAGGTCGACGTCCCCGGTGCTCGGCACGGTCGCCGGCAGCGGCGCCGGGCGGCCGAAGGCGTAGCCCTGGGCCATCTCGCAGCCGTGCTCGCGCAGCCAGTCGGCCTGGTCGAGGTCCTCGATGCCCTCGGCGATGACCTGCAGGCCCATGCCCAGGCCCAGCTGCACCAGGCCCTGCACCAGCGCCGCGGTGGAGGGCTCGGTGACCACGTCGGCGACGAACGAGCGGTCGATCTTGACGGTGTGGATGGGCAGCCGGTGCAGCGCGGTGATCGCCGAGTAGCCGGTGCCGAAGTCGTCCAGCGCCAGGGTGACGCCGGCGTCGGTCACCTCCGACACCGCGTGCAGGGTGGCGTCGGCGGCGAACAGCGCGGTGGACTCGGTGATCTCCAGCTCCAGGCGCTCCGGTGCCAGCCCGGACTCCGCCAGCGCGTCGACGACCAGCTCGGCGAAGCCGGGCTCGGCCAGGTGCCGGGCGGAGACGTTGACGTGCACCCGCAGGCCGGCCGGCCAGCCGGCGGCGTCGAAGCAGGCCTGGCGGAGCACCCAGGCGCCGAGCCGGGAGGTCAGCCGGTTGTCCTCGGCGGCGGCGAGGAAGGCCCCGGGCGGGAGCAGCCCGCGGGTGGGGTGCTCCCAGCGGATGAGCGCCTCGTAGCCCAGCAGCGTCTCGTCGGCCAGCGACACGATCGGTTGGTAGAACAGCCGCAGCTCGTCGGACTCCAGCGCGTGCCGCAGGTCGGCCTCGAGTTGCAGCTGGTCCACCTCGCTGTCGGACAGGCCGCCGTCGTGCACCTCGACGCGGGCGCGGCTGCCGTCGACCTGGGCGCGGGTGAGCGCGGTCTGCGCCTGCCGCAGCAGCTCGTCGGGGGCGACGTCCGAACCGAGGGTCAGCCCCACGCTGGCCGACAGCACGATCTCGCGCTCGCTGACGAGGAACGGGTCGTCGAGCACCGACAGCAGCCGGTCGGCCATCGTCCGCAGCCCGTCGAGGTCCTCGACGTCCTCGGCCAGGATGAGGAACTCGTCCCCGCCCAGCCGGACGGCGGTGTCCTCGGCCCGGGTGCTCCGGCGCAGCCGGTCGGCGACCTGGATGAGCAGGTCGTCGCCGGCCTCGTTGCCCAGCACGTCGTTGACCGCCCGGAACCGGTCGAGGTCCAGGTGTACCAGGCCCACCTGCAGCCCGCGGCGGCGGGACAGCGCGAGGGCGTGCTCCAGCCGGTCGCCCAGGGCCCGCCGGTTGGGCAGGCCGGTGAGCGGGTCGGTGAAGGCCCGGCGGACCAGGTCCTCCTCGGCGCGGCGGCGGTCGGTCCCGTCGACCAGCGACAGGACGACGAACTGCGGCTCCCCGGTGCTGGTGTGGATGACCTCGTGCGACTGGGTGGCCCACAGCTCCGTGCCGTCGGCGCGGCGCAGCCGCCGCTCGCCGTCGACGCCCAGCCACGGGTCCACCGGGCCGTCGGTGCGGTCGGGCACCGGGGCCTCGTCGGGGTGGGCGAGCAGGTCGACGTGCCGCCCCACCAGGTCCTCGGGGGTGCGGCCGGTCAGGCTGCACAGGGCGTCGTTGACGACGAGCAGGTGGCCGTCGAGGCCGACCAGCGCCTTGGGGATCGGCGCGGCGAGGAACAGGGCGCGGAAGAGCTGCCCGCGGTCGGCCAGCAGGGTGTCGATCGCGCGGGGCCGCGAGCCGGGGGCGGCGGTCCCCTCCCGGGGGCGCGACACGTCGGGGGCGCTCGGGTTCACCCGCACAGGGTGATGGACCCGGGCCGCCCAGCCCGGGAACCGGCCGACGGAGAGTCGTGGTCGGTCGCTCACGCAACGTCACTTGACGTGCACGGTGGGGCAGGAGTCGATCCGTGGGGCGAGGGAGGCGCCGTCGTCCCCGGGTGGCACCGGTCGTCGTCGGGAATCCGCGCGGGGCCCCTGGTGCTCGACCGCAGCAGACGGACCAGAGGTGAGGGTGATGGAGAAGCGGATCGGGTTCCTGTCGTTCGGGCACTGGCAGCCCATCCCCGGCTCGCAGGTGCGGACCGGGCGGGACGCGCTCGTGCAGAGCGTCGAGCTGGCCGTGGCCGCAGAGGAGATCGGGCTGGACGGCGCCTACGTGCGGGTGCACCACTTCGCCCGGCAGCTGGCCTCGCCCTTCCCGCTGCTCGCCGCCACGGCCGCGCGGACCCGGCGGATCGAGGTCGGCACCGGCGTCGTCGACATGCGCTACGAGAACCCGCTGTACATGGCCGAGGAGGCCGCGGCGACCGACCTGCTCAGCGACGGCCGGCTGCAGCTCGGCGTCAGCCGCGGGTCACCCGAGACGGCGCTGCGCGGCTCGGAGGCCTTCGGCTACGTGCCGCCGGAGGGCTCGACCGACGCCGACCTCGCCCGGCAGAAGACCGCGCTGTTCCTGGCCGCCGTCCAGGGGGAGCGACTGGTGGACGCCGACCCGCGGATGACCGGCGGCATGCCCGGCAGGCTGGCGGTGCAGCCGCAGTCACCCGGCCTGGCCGAGCGGATCTGGTGGGGTGCGGGTACCCGGGCGACCGGCGAGTGGGCCGCGCGCCTGGGGATGAACCTGATGAGCTCCACGCTGCTGAGCGAGGACACTGGCGTGCCCTTCGACGAGCTGCAGGCCGACCAGATCGCCCGCTACCGTGCCGCCTGGGCCGAGGCCGGCTGGGCGCGGTCGCCGCGGGTGTCGGTGAGCCGCAGCGTCCTGCCGATCACCAGCGACCTCGACCGGCAGTACTTCGGCGAGCGCTCGGGTGAGGACCAGGTCGGGCTGCTCGAGGGCGTGCGCGCCCGCTTCGGCAAGGGCTACGTCGGCGAGCCCGACCAGCTGGCGGAGGAGCTGGCCAAGGACGCCGCCGTCCGCGAGGCCGACACCCTGCTGCTCACCGTGCCCACCATGCTCGGCGTCGAGTACAACGCCCGGCTGCTGGAGACGGTCACCCGCCACGTCGCCCCGGCGATCGGCTGGGTGCCCCTGGACCAGCGCGGCCGCTGACGCGCGGGCGCGGTGGCGCCGGTCGGCACCGCCGCGCCCGCGGGGTCGTGTGCTGTGGCGGTCAGGCGACCTCGTAGGTGACGTCGCCGGCCTCGTCGACCGTGGCCAGGACGTCGAGGTTGTCCGTGGCGTCGGTCGCGTTGGTCACCGTGCACGGGATCGGGGTCCCGAAGCCGTCGACCAGCACGCTGCGACTCCCGGCGTCACAGGTCGTGGTGACCTTCACGCCGGCCTCGGCGCCCACCTGCTGGCTCAGCGCCGCCTCGACCTCGGCGATGACGACGAAGTCCTCGACGCTGGCGATCCACACGTCCCCCTCGTCTTCGGTCTGCTCGACGGTGTAGGAGACCGGCTGGCCGTCGAGGGTGCCGGTGCAGGTGGTCGTCGTACCGGCTTCGAGCGGCACGTCGTCCGGGCACGAGACGTCCGACGGGGCCAGCCCGAACTGCTCCTCGGTGATCCGGGCGATCTCGGTCTCGGCCTCGGTGGTGTCGAGGAGCTTGCTGCCGAACAGGAACAGCGCGCCGGCGATCAGGCCGGCGATCACGATGACGGCGGCGGCGGTGCCGGCGACGATCGCGCCGGTGCGGCGGCGCAGGGCCGGCGGCTGCGGGGCGCCGGACCGGGCCGGCGGGGGAGGGCCGTACGGCGCGGCCGGCTGGCCGTGGGGACCGGACGACGGGGGCGGCGGCTGCTGGGTGTACCCGGGGTGGCCGATCTGCTGGGTCATGGTCTCGTTCCTCTCGAGCGGGGGTCTCGAGGGGAACGGTGGCGGGTGGGTCTGGTGGCGGACCTGCCGTGGCCTTGAGGCGAGCTTGAGCGCGTGCTCGGGTGCCCGCCGGGCCGCCGCGCCGTGGCGCACGACCGCGACGGCGGCCCGGTGGGTGCGCCCGGCAGGGATCGAACCTGCGACCAAGTGCTTAGAAGGCACCTGCTCTATCCGCTGAGCTACGGGCGCTCGGGCACAGATCATCGCACCCCGGCGGTGCCGGCCCGGGCGGCGTGCGGCAGTGGTCGTCACGCGCGCCGGCCCAGCGCGGGGCCGTGACGGTCCCGCCCGCCGTGTCCACAGGGGCCGGCGCCGTCCACAGATCGCCGTCCCGGCGTCGGTGCCCGGCCGCGGCGGCCCAGGGTCTCGGTGCACCGGCACAGCGCCGGTCGCCGCCGGTCCGGCGGTCAGCCCCTGAGGAGCACCGTGAACGACACCCACGTCACCGTCGTCGGCAACGTCGCCGACTCCCCCCGCCGCGTCAGCCTGGAGAACGGCGCGGTCACCAACTTCCGCCTCGCCTCGACCGCGCGCCGCTTCGACAGCCAGACCCGGGAGTTCGTCGACTCCGGCACGTTCTGGGTCGACGTCGAGTGCTGGAACGACCTGTCCGGCAACGTGTCCGGCAGCGTCAGCAAGGGCGACCCGGTCATCGTCTCGGGCACCTTGACCACGCACAGCTGGGAGGGGGAGAACGGCCGCCGCAGCACGCCGCGGATCCGTGCCCTCGCCGTCGGCCACAACCTGGCGCGCGGCACCGGGGTGTTCCGGCGCAGCCGGTCGGGGCGGCCGGTCGCCGCCGAGGACGCGGTGCCCGCGCCGGCCCGGGCCGGGGACGACGCCGACGAGGGCCTGGTCCCCGGCCGGGACTACGAGACCGCCCCGGAGGCGTTGCACCCGGCGGACACCCACGACCTCGCCACGGAACCCGTGCACGCCTAGCCGCGCGGGCTGGGAGGATCGGAGGGGAGAACGCACACGGGGGCGGGCCGGCACCCCGGCCGGCCCGCCCACCACTCGCGAACCGACGGAAGGCCCCGAAGCCCAGTGGCTCAGTACATCTACTCGATGGTGCGTGCGCGCAAGGCGCACGGCGACAAGGTGATCCTGGACGACGTCACCCTGGCGTTCCTGCCCGGCGCCAAGATCGGCGTCGTCGGCCCGAACGGCGCCGGCAAGTCCACCGTCCTCCAGATCATGGCCGGCCTGCAGCAGCCCTCCAACGGCGACGTGGTGCTGGCGCCGGACGCCACGGTCGGCATCCTGCTGCAGGAGCCGCCGCTCAACGAGGGGCTCGACGTCCGCGGCAACGTCGAGGAGGCCGTCAAGCCGCTGCGCGACGCGCTGACCCGCTTCGAGGAGGTCAGCGCGGCGATGGGCGAGCCGGACGCCGACTTCGACTCGCTGCTGGCCGAGCAGGGCGAGCTCATGGAGGTCATCGAGAACGCCGACGGCTGGGAGCTCGACGCCCGCATCGAGCAGGCCATGGACGCCCTGCGCTGCCCGCCCGGCGACGCCGACGTCACCGTCCTGTCCGGTGGCGAGCGCCGCCGGGTGGCGCTGTGCCGGCTGCTCCTGGAGGCACCGGACCTGCTGCTGCTCGACGAGCCCACCAACCACCTGGACGCCGAGAGCGTCGCGTGGCTGGAGCAGCACCTGGAGAAGTACGCCGGCACCGTCGTCGCCGTCACCCACGACCGGTACTTCCTCGACAACGTCGCCGAGTGGATCCTCGAGCTCGACCGCGGCCGCGCCTACCCCTACGAGGGCAACTACTCCACCTACCTGGAGACCAAGGCCACCCGGCTCAAGGTCGAGGGCGCCAAGGACGTCAAGCGGCAGAAGCGCCTCAAGGACGAGCTGGAGTGGGTCCGTTCCGGCGCCAAGGCGCGGCAGGCCAAGAGCAAGGCCCGGCTGGCCCGCTACGAGGAGATGGCGGCCGAGGCGGACAAGTTCCGCAAGCTGGACTTCGAGGAGATCCAGATCCCGCCGGGCCCGCGCCTGGGCAGCGTCGTGGTCGAGACCAACGACCTGACCAAGGGCTTCGGCGACCGGGTGCTCATCGACGACCTCTCCTTCACGCTGCCGCGCAACGGCATCGTCGGGGTCGTCGGCCCCAACGGTGCCGGCAAGACCACGCTGTTCAAGATGCTGGTCGGCGAGGAGAAGCCGGACGACGGCGAGATCAAGGTCGGCGAGACCGTCAAGGTGGCCTACGTCGAGCAGAACCGGGCCGGCATCGACCCCCAGAAGACGCTGTGGGACGTCGTGTCCGACGGCCTGGACCACATCAAGGTCGGCAACGTCGAGATGCCCTCGCGGGCCTACGTCGCCGCGTTCGGGTTCAAGGGCCCCGACCAGCAGAAGAAGGCCGGGGTGCTGTCCGGCGGTGAGCGCAACCGCCTCAACCTCGCGCTCACCCTGAAGCAGGGCGGCAACCTGCTGCTCCTCGACGAGCCGACGAACGACCTGGACGTCGAGACGCTGTCCAGCCTGGAGAACGCGCTGCTGGACTTCCCCGGCTGCGCCGTCGTGGTCAGCCACGACCGCTGGTTCCTCGACCGGGTGGCCACCCACATCCTCGCCTACGAGGGTGAGTCGCGGTGGTTCTGGTTCGAGGGCAACTTCGCCGACTACGAGAAGAACAAGGCCGAGCGGCTCGGCCCGGAGGCGCTCCGTCCCCACCGCGCGACCTACCGCAAGCTCACCCGCGACTGAGGGAGGACCCCGCTGCCCCCCACGCCTCGCCCGCTCGGCGCGGGACCCTGCAGCGGGGCCGCTCCAGCACGTCACCAAGGGGCCGTTCCGGCCCGTCACCCGGCCGGCCGGAGCACCCGCTCCGGCCGGCCGTCGGCATCCGGGGCCGACCGGTGGACGGCGGTGCGGCAGGGTGTCCGGCGTGCGGCACACGGTGGCAGTCCCCATGCGCTGGTCGGACATGGACGCCTACGGCCACGTGAACAACGTGGTCTTCCTCGGCTACTTCGAGACCGCCCGCGTCGACCTGTTCTTCGACCGGGCCTCGCTGGAGGAGCAGACCGGCCTGCGCCGGGGGACCGTCGTCGCGGCCCACGACGTCCGCTACCGGCTGCCGGTCGTGTACTCCCGCGACCCGCTGGAGGTGCAGATGTGGGTGTCGGAGGTCCGCGCCGCCGCCTTCACCTGCCACTACGAGCTGTTCGACCACGGGCGCCTGGCGGTGACCGGCAGCACCCTGCTGGTGCCCTTCGACTTCGCCATCGACCGGCCGCGCCGGCTCACCCCGGACGAGCGGGCCTTCCTCGCCCGCTACGCCGACGAGCCGCCCCCCGGCTGACCCGGGACCGCGCTCAGCGCACCGCCGCCGCGCGCACCACGCCGCTGCCGGCGTGCCGCCAGTCCCGCGGCGGGGCCGTCTCCACGACCCGCTTGCCCAGCGGGAACAGGCCGACCGCGGCCAGCTTGAACGAGGCGATGCCGAACGGGATGCCGATGACCGTCAGGCAGAAGCCGATGCCGGCGACCACGTGGACCAGCGCCAGCCACCACCCGGCCACCAGGAACCACAGCACGTTGCCCAGGGCCGAGGCCACCCCGGCACCGGGTGCGGGCACCGTCGTCCGGCCGAAGGGCCACACCACGAAGCCGGCCAGCCGGAAGGCCGCGATCCCGAAGGGGATGGTGACCACCAGCAGGCAGGCGATCAGCCCGGCGAGGGCGTAGGCGAGGGCCAGCAGCCAGCCCTGCAGGACCAGCCACACCAGGTTGAGCACCGTCCGGAGTCCGTCCACACCTGTTCCACGGACCTGGGAACGGCTCGGTTCCCCGGCCCTCGCACGCTGCCCACCACGGTGGGCAGCGGGCCGGAGCGCCGGTGGGGACGGGGAGCGGTCAGGCGGGGACGATGCGCGGCACCGGGCGGTCGGCGCCGGTGGGCGCACCCCGCCGCGCGGCCTCCTCCTCGGGGACCGCCCGCACCGCCGCGCCCTCGGTGACGACCGCGCCGGCGAAGACCGCCGCGTTGATCCCGCCCCGGTGCACCATCGCCTTGACCAGCCGGGCGCCGGTCAGCCGCTCGAGGTGGGTGCACGGCGGGCAGCGCTTCACGCCGAACAGCAGCGCGTCCCCGACGGCGAACCAGCGGCCCACCAGCGACGGCAGGCCCACGCCCGTGGTCACCAGGTTCCGCCGGGTGTCGCCCGGGCCCAGCGGCACGCCCACCTCCGCCGCGACGGCGGCCACGTCGGCCCGGTCGATGAGGGTGACCTGCTTCTCCAGATCCGGGTAGGCCGCCCAGGTGCCGCCGCCCAGCGCGTAGCGGTCACCCTCCAGCCCCACCCCGGCGACCAGCCGCGCCGAGGGCACCCGCCGCATCGGCGCCGCCGCGGCCGACGTCAGCCAGATCCCGGTCAGCACGCCGTCGTCCATCACGCCCTCCTCGGCCGGCGCACCGGCACGTCGTCCGCACCCCGGGCGTCCAGCGCCTCGCCGAGCGTGTGCGCCAGCTGCAGCACCTGCACCAGCAGCGGGACCAGCAGGCCCAGCCGCACCCCGGACGCCCCGCGGGCGGCCTGCGCCTCGCGGATCCGCGCGGCCCGCTCGGCGACGACGGGGATGAACCGCAGCGTCATCGCCACCAGTAAGCCCACCCGCGCGGGGCGCACGCCGACCACCTCCAGCGGCCGCAGCAGCCACTCCACCACGGCCACCAGCTCGGTCACCCGGGTGGTCGCCGTGACCACCGCCGCGGCCAGCACCAGGGCGAGCAGCCGCAGCACCGCCACCGTCCCGGTCAGCGCGTCGGTCACCAGCAGGTGGAAGCCGAACAGGCCGGCCAGCAGCAGCCACACCGGCCGCACCTGCGCCCACAGGGCCCCGGCCGGCAGCCGGCCCAGGAGCAGGCCGGTCGCCAGCACCGCGGCCAGCGCGGCGAGGACCACCTCGATCCGGGGGACGGCGAACAGCCCCGTGCCGAGGGCGGCGAGCCCGGCGAGCTTCAGCCCGGCCCGCGCGCGGTGCACCGGGCTGGTGCCCGGCCGGTACAGCGACAGCATCAGCCGCACCGGGCCACGTACCAGGGCACCGTCTCGGCCGGCGTCCCGTCGGCGGCCACCCGACCGTCCTCGAAGACCAGCACCCGGTCGAAGCCGGCCAGCAGCTCCAGGTGGTGGGTGACCACGACGACGTCCTGCTCCAGGCCGTCGACGACCCGCGCGACCCGGCGGGTGTTGCGCAGGTCCAGCAGCGTGGTCGGCTCGTCGAAGACCACCCGCTGCGGCGCCATGACCAGCACGCCGGCGATCGCCAGCAGCTGCTTCTGCCCGCCGGACAGCAGGTGGGCGGGGTGGTCGCGGTGCCCGTCGAGGCCGTAGGCGACCAGCACCTCGTCGACCCGCCGGGCGATCTCGCCGGCCGGCACGCCCTGGTTGGTCAGCCCGAACGCGACGTCCTCGGCGACCGTGGGGTGCACGATCTGCGCGTCGGGGTCCTGGAAGACGAAACCGACCCGCCGGCGCACCTCGCGGGCCTGCGTGCGGGTGTCCAGCCCGTCGACCAGCACGGTGCCCGCGGTGGGCACCACCAGCCCGTTGAGCAACCGGGCGAACGTGCTCTTGCCCGACCCGTTGGCCCCGATGACCCCGATCCGCGACTCGGTCAGCGTCAGCGAGACCCCTGTCAGCACGGTCCGGTCGCCGTAGGCGTGAGTGACCTCGCGCAGCTCGACGTCGGTCCGGGGGAGGGGCGGCGCCGTCCCCGCCGCACCGGCGCCGGGCCGTCCCCACCGCATGCCCGCGACCGCCCGGTCTCAGCCGGCGGTCGCGCGCCGCGTCGGCAGCTCGATCACCGGGTAGGCGCGGCGCACCGCCACGGCGACCACCGAGGCGGCCACGGCCTTGACGACGTCCCCGGGGACGAACGCCAGCGCACCGACGGCCGACGCCGACAGCGGGATGTCGGCGTAGAGGCTGGTGAACGGGATGCCGATCGCGTAGATCACCGCGATGCCGCCGATCAGGTTGGCGACCAGGGCCCAGGCGAGGTTGTACCGCCGCCAGAACCGCTCGGTCAGCCAACCGATGACGAACGCGGCGACCGGCCAGCTATAGAGGTAGCCGGCCGTCGGCCCGACGAAGACACCCAGGCCCCCGGCGCCGCTGGCCAGCAGCGGGACCCCCAGCGCCACGACGGTCAGGAAGAGCAGCAGCGCCAGCGCGCCGCGCCGGGCGCCGAGCACCGAGCCGGCCAGCATCACGCCGAGCGTCTGCGCGGTGATCGGCACGGGGATGCCCGGCACGGGGACCGGCGGGAACTGGCCCAGGACGGCCACGATGGCCGCGAAGAGCGCCACGTAGGCGAGGTCCCTGGTCTTCACGACGATCTCCTCCCGGGCCGCCCGCGCGGCCCCCGGCGGAAGGTACCCGAGCGCCGCGGCCGAGCCGCCCGGCGGGCGATCGCGGCAGGCGGCCGGGCGCCGCCGGATCCGATCGCCGAGGGTGCCTGCCCGCTCACCTGCAGAGACGCCCGCCGGTTTGCCGGGCCCTGGTGGGCCGTGTTGTCTGGGGTGGCAAGCCCCTCGGCGAAGGCGGACGAAGGCATGGCATCCGGGTGGTGGGCGTCGCTGTGGCAGTGGGGTCGACCCGCACCGCGCGCCGTCCCCCCGGAGCGGTCGCACGGCGCGGGCCGCTCACCCCGGGGCGGGTCCCGGCCCTCGGGGCCGGAGCCGGCCGACGTGCCGGCCGCCGTCGACGAGGGGGTCGCGCACCGCGCTCCGGCCGGTGGAACGCGCGCCGGGGCGGCAGCGACGCCGCCCGGGGACACCGCGCACCTGCAGGCGTCCGGCCCGTCCGGCCGACCCGGGTCGCCCCCCGACCCGGACCGCAGCACCCCGCTGCGTCTTCCCCTCGAGACGACAGGAGCCCCACCCGTGGCACAGCTCGACAACGTCATCGCCGACCTGCTCGCGATCGAGGGCGCCAACGGCGCCGCGATCGTCGACATCGACAGCGGCATGGCCCTCGCGGCCGGCGGCACCCCGGGCTTCGACCTCAACGTCGCGGCCGCCGGGAACTCGAACGTGGTGCGCGCCAAGCTGCGCACCATCACCGACCTGGAGCTCAAGGACGAGATCGAGGACGTCCTCATCACGCTGCAGAGCCAGTACCACCTGATCAACGTGCTCAAGGGCCAGGGCAACTCCGGCCTGTTCATCTACCTCGTGCTCAACCGGGTGACCGCCAACCTGGCGCTGGCCCGGCACAAGCTGCGCGCCGTGGCGGCCACCGTCAGCGTGTGAGACCGCGGCGGTGCCGTCCGGCCGCGCGCCGGACGGCACCGCTCAGGCGACGGTGGCGGCCTCGACGATCCGGTCCCGGACGGCGTCCACGGCGAGTTCCCGGGTGTCGATCCACCGGGCGACCCGGCCGCCGGACACGATGCCCACGCGGTCGCAGCACTCGGCCAGCTCGTCGGGGTCCACCGACACCACGACGACCGACGTCCCGTGGGCGGTCGCCTCGTCGAGCAGCTGGCGGACCTGCTGGCGGGACCGCACGTCCAGGCCGCGGGTGGGCTCGTGCAGCACGACGACGTCCTGCGCCGAGGCCATCCAGCGGGCCAGCGCCAGCTTGTGCTGGTCGCCCCCGGACAGCGCGCCGAAGACGGTGCGGATGCTCAGCGTCTTGACGTCCAGCCGGTGCACCGTGCGGATCACCCCGCGCAGCGAGGCGATCTCGCGGCGCAGGTCGCTCAGCGCTCCCCACGGCTCCTGGGTGAGCGTGCGGGCGATCGTCTCCCCGGGGTCGACCCCGTCCGCGTCGTCGTCGGGGTGGTAGGCGGGCAGCCGCAGGGCCTCCCCGGCCGCCGGGCCGAGCGTGCGGTGCTCGCCGTGCAGCACGACCTCGCCGGTGACCGCCGGCAGCTCCCCGGACAGCGCCCCGGCGATCTCGCGGACGCCGGAGGAGCGGTGCCCGGTCAGCCCGACCACCTCGCCGTGGCGCAGCAGCAGGTCGACCCCCTCGACCCGGCCGGGCACCCGCAGGTTGCGGACCCGCAGGGCCACGTCGTCGGCGGGGGCCGGCCAGGTCGAGGCGCGCACCGGGACGTCGTCGGGCGCGGACCGCGCCAGGGTGGCCGCCACCCGGGGGGCCGGCAGCGACACCGGCTCGCCCATCGTCTCCGCGGCCAGCCGGACCGGGTCCAGGCAGTCCGCGGGGCTGTCCAGGGCGATGACGCCGTCGCGCAGCACCAGCACCCGGTCGACCACCTCGAGCATCTCGGGCAGCCGGTGGCTGATGTAGAGCACGCCGCGGCCCTGCCGGCTCAGCCGGCCGGCGACGGCGTGCAACCGGGTGACCTCCAGGGGCAGCAGCGCCGCCGACACCTCGTCGAGCACCACGAACCGGGTGTCCTCGGCGAGCACCCGCGCGGTCTCCACCAGGCCGTGCACGAAGTACGGCAGGTCCCCGACCCGGGTGTCCGGGTCCACGTCGAGGCCGACCTCGGCGAGCAGCACCCCCGCCTGCCGGCGCAGCTCCGGCTGGGGCCGCCCGGACTGCGAGGTGCCGCGGACCACGGCCTGGGCGACGGTGAGCCCGGGGTCGATGCGGACCTGCTGCTGGACGACGTCGACGCCCAGCAGGCGCGCGTCGGCGGCGGACAGCGGCGCGTAGGGGTGGCCGGAGAGCGTCATCTGGCCGGAGTCGGCCGCGGTGACGCCGGCGAGGATGTCGCCGAGGGTGGACTTGCCGGCCCCGTTGCTGCCGACGAGCCCGACGATCTCGCCCCCGTCGATCCCGAAGGAGACGTCGCGGAGGACGCGCCGTCCCCCGAAGGACTTCGTCAGCCGCTCGACCTGCAGCAACGCCATGGGTGGGCGGGCCTCCCCAGAGAGGGCCCCGACCACAGAAGGGAGGGCCGCGGTGTCACTGTCCTCGCAACGCTGCGTTACGGGTCCGATGCTACTAGCCCGCGGGGCCGGCGCCTCCCGGAGCCGCCGGGCGGCGGCCCCGTCCAGAGGCTCGCCGTGAGCTCACGAGCGGTGAGGAGGGCGGGGTCCTCCGTCAGGCGATGGACAGGCCGCCGGGCGCGTCGTCCGGCCAGCGGTTCTGCATGCTGCGCGCGGCCATCTCCATGTACCCCCAGAGCGTGGCGTCCTGCTCGGGGGTCAGCTCCAGGGAGTCGACGGCCGCGCGCATGTTCCGCAGCCACGCGTCGCGCTCGGCCGGGCCGATGGCGAACGGCGCGTGCCGCATGCGCAGCCGGGGGTGCCCGCGGGCGTCGGAGTAGGTGGTCGGGCCGCCCCAGTACTGCTCCAGGAAGGTGCGCAGCCGGGCCTCCGCACCCGCCCAGTCGTCCTGCGGGTACAGCGGCGCGAGCACCGGGTCGCGGCGGACCCCCGCGTAGAAGTGGGCCACGAGCCGGGCGAACGTCGGTGCGCCGCCGACCTCCTGGTAGAAGGTCCGCGCCGACGGCAGGGATCGGCTCATGCCCCCGATCGTCCCGCAGGAGGCGGGGCTGCTGCCACGTGACCCTGGGTACGGACGTAGCCGAGCAGCGGCGAGGCGACGGCGAGCAGCCCCAGGGCGCCCGCGGCGGCGACCACGACGCCGGTGGGGACGCCCTCCGCCGCGGCCCCGGCGGCGAGCACGCCGATGCCCTGGACGCCGTAGAGCCCGCTGACCGCCACCCCGAAGGCGCGCCCGCGGTAGGCCGACGGCACCGCCTGCACGAAGGCCACGTTGAGCGGGATGGTCCACGCCGCGCCGAGGCCGGCGACGAACAGCAGCGCCACCACCGCGGCGTAGGCGCCCTGGCCCGGCGCGCCCCAGACGGTGACCAGCCCGGCGAGCACGACCGGGACCAGCGAGAGCACCACCAGGGCCGGTACCAGCTGCTCGCGGCGCTGCTGGGTGAGGGCCCGCGCGATCAGCAGCCCGCCCACGGTCACCCCCGCCGGGTTGGCCGCCAGCAGGACGCCGATCTGCGCCGGGCCCTGGCCGAGCTGGGCGACCAGCGGCGCGGCGACCCCCTCGGGTGCGGTGCCGAACAGGGTGCCCACCCAGGTGACGGCGATGATCGCCCGCAGCCGCGGGGTCCGGCCGATCAGCCGCAGGCCCTCGGTGGCGTCCCGCCGCATCGACCGCGGCCCCGTGGCGTCACCGCCGTCGTCCGGGGCCGGGCGGCGGGCCAGCCGGGCCCACAGCCACACCGCCGAGACCGCGAAGGTGGCCGCGTCGACCAGCAGCGCCGCGGACGGGTCGAACACCGCGACCAGCGCGCCGCCCAGCACGAAGCCGAGGACCTGCGCCACCTGCGAGCTCACGTTGGTCAGGGACGTGGCCAGGGCGTACCGGTCGCCGTCGAGCACGTCGGCCATGAGTGCGGAGCGGGCGGACTCGAACGGCGGCCCGCACAGGGCCACGACGAGCAGCAGCCCCAGCAGCACCGGCAGCGGGGTGCCCGGCAGTGCCATGCCCGCGACCAGCACCGCCCGGGCCACGTCGGTGGCGATGAGCACCCGGTGCCGGGGGAACCGGTCGGCCAGGGTGGACAGCAGCGGCCCGCCGAGCAGCCACGGCAGGTAGCTGATCGCGAAGGTGATCGCCGACAGCAGCGGGGAGTCGGTGCGCTGGAAGACCAGCACGGTCAGCGCGACGCGAGCCAGCTCGTCGCCGATGGTCGACAGCAGGTAGGTGCCGAACAGCGGGCGGAACTCGGCGGCGGCGAACAGCCCGCGGAAGGTCGCCGGCCGGGGGGCCGCGCCGGTCGGGCGTCCCCCGGCCGGCGCGCTGCCGTTCAGCGGGCCCCTGCCGCGGCGCCCGCCGTGGTGCGCAGCGGCAGCGGCCGCCCCGTCCGCGACCGTGCGGGCACCGGCCCGCACGGCCGGTGGTCCGCGCGGCCGGATGGCGGGCCGGTCCCGTCGTGGGCGGCTCTCATCACGGAGCGTGAGGCGTTCATCACCTCGATACTGTCAGGTGCAGGAAGGCCGCGACAGGGTCGGTCTCCGCCGTGCCGCCCACAGCACCTCAGCCCAGGCCGGTGTGCGCGGCGAGGAAGGCCAGCTGGTCGGCGGCCAGGGCCACGGTGCGGCTGACCGCCCGGGCGCCGTGGCCGACCGAGGTCTCCCGCCGCAGCAGCACCGGGGCGCCGGAGGACGTGGCGTGCTGCAGCGCCGCGGCCAGCTTGCGGGCGTGCAGCGGGTCGACCCGCGTGTCGGACTCGAAGGTCGTGAACAGCACCGCGGGGTAGGCGGTGCCCTCGACGACCCGGTGGTAGGGCGAGTAGCCCAGCAGCCAGCCCAGCTCGACCGGGTCGTCAGCGGTGCCGTACTCGTCGTTCCAGGTACGGCCCAGGCCGAAGCGCTCGTAGCGGACCATGTCCAGCAGCGGCGCGCTGCACACGACGGCGGCGGCGAGGTCCGGGCGCTGGGTGAGCGTCGCCCCGACCAGCAGCCCGCCGTTGGACCCGCCCATCACCGCCAGCTGCGCGGGCGTCGTCCAGCCCTCGGCGACGAGGTGCTCGCCGGCGGCGGCGAAGTCGTCGAAGACGTTCTGCTTGCGCTCGCGCATCCCGGCGCGGTGCCACTCCTCGCCGTGCTCGGAGCCGCCGCGCAGGTTGGCCACCGCCCACACCCCGCCGGCGGCCACCCAGGCCAGCGCCTGGGCCGAGTAGCCGGGGGTGAGCGCGACGTTGAACCCGCCGTAGCCGTAGAGGACGGTGGGGCGGGGCCGGCCGGGGACGCCGTCGGAGGACAGCACGAACAGGTGCACCGGCGTCCCGTCGGCCGAGGTCGCGTGCGTCTCCACCACGCGCAGCGCCGGCACCTCGCCGGCCACCGGGGCCTGCTCCCAGGTGGTCAGGGCGGCCGGGTCGGCGGCGTCCCAGCGCAGCACCGACGGCGGGGTGGCGTGGTCGGTGAAGCCGACCCACGCGGTGCCGCCGCCCTCCGGCGGGGCGCTGACGCCGGAGACGCTGCCCGGCGGGAGGGCGCTCACCTCGGCCACCCGGCCCGAGCCGTCCGCGGCCCACACCGACAGCCGGTCGGTGGCGTCGACCGAGTGCACGGCGAGCACCAGCAGCCCGCCGTCCGGGCCGTCGACGAGGGCCACGTCGGTCAGCACGCCGCCGGCCTGCTCCGGGACGACGTCCCGCCAGGCCCCCGGCGCCCAGGTGGCCGGGTCGGCCGGGTCGGCCACGGCCAGCCGCCAGCGGGGCGTGCCGCGGTCGCTCATCAGCCACAGCCGGCCGTCGCGGGCCACCCAGGCCGCGGTCTGCGCGTCGACGCCGACCTGCAGCTCGCGCAGCGTGCCGTCCCCGCCCAGGTCGGCCAGCCAGACGTCGTCGCGCGGCGCGGTGCCGGCCGAGGCCGAGACGCTCAGCCAGCGGCCGTCCCGGCTGGTGCGCACCCCGTAGTAGTTGGTGAGGTCCAGCCCCTCCCCGTGCACCAGGACGTCGCCGTCGGGGTCGGAACCGACCCGGTGGCGCCACACCCGGCGGTGGAACTGCTCCTCGCCGACGGGGACGGCGTCCGGGGCCAGCCGGCGCACGTAGAACAGCTCCTCGCCGCCGGGCAGCCAGGCGACGGGGGAGTAGCGGCAGCGGTCCACCGGGCCGTCGAGCTGCTCGCCGGTGGCGACGTCCAGGACGTACAGCCGCGACTCCTCGTCCCCGCCGGTGGACACCTGGTAGGCTAGTCGGTCGCCCTCCCAGGACGGCGACCACGCGTCGAGGGTCGTGGTGCCGGCGGGGTCCACGGCCATCGGGTCGACCAGCACGCGGGTGCTGCCGTCGGGCTCCCGGACCCGCAGGACGGCGTGCTCCTGGCCGGGGTCGCGGCGGGTGGAGAAGGCCCGCCCGCCCCGCCAGACCGGGACGCCGACGGCGCCGGCGTGCACCAGCTCGGCCAGCCGCGCGGCGAGGCGGTCGCGCAGCGGCAGGGCGGCCAGCGCCCCGGCGGTCAGCTCGTCCTGGGCGGCGGTCCAGGACGCCGTCCGCGGGTCGGCGGGGTCCTCCAGCCAGCGGTAGGGGTCGGCGACGGCGTGTCCGTGCAGGTGCTCGACCAGGTCGAGCCGCTCGGCGGAGGGGTGGCGCACGCGGCCCACGGTAGTGACGCCGCGGGGGTCTCCCGGACACCCGTGACGGATCCCGGGAGCGCCCGGGCGCGATCGCAGGTCAGAATGGGGGCGCCCACGGGTCGCACTGCACCCGGCGCGCGGCCCCGGGCGCCGGAGGTGCCCCGTGCCGCGACCCGCCCACGGGTCGCCCGCAGGCCAGCCAGGTCCGCGGCGCGACCCCCGTCCGAGCCCTGCCGTCACGGCGCGCACCACCGCCGCCGCGACCCTGCTGCTCAACGCCACCTACGAGCCATTGTGCGTCGTCTCCAGCCGGCGCGCGATCGTCCTCGTGCTCGCCGACAAGGCGGTCTCGGTGCACAGCGCGGCCGAGGAGGTGCACGCCGAGACGCTGTCCCTGCCGGTGCCGGTGGTGGTGCGCCTGACCCGCTACGTGCGCGTGCCGTACCCGGCCCAGGTCCCGCTGTCGCGGCGCGCGGTGTTCCATCGCGACGCCTCCACCTGCGTCTACTGCGGCGGCTCGGCCACCAGCATCGACCACGTCGTCCCGCGCAGCCGCGGGGGCACGCACACCTGGGACAACGTGGTCGCCGCCTGCCGCCGGTGCAACCACACCAAGGCCGACCGGTCGCTCGCCGAGCTCGGCTGGAAGCTGCCGCACCCGCCGCGGACGCCGAGCGGCGCGGCCTGGCGGCTGCTGGGCGCCCGGGCCGTCGACCCGCGCTGGCGGGAGTGGCTGGGGATGCCGGAGAGCGTGTCGGCCTGACGACCCGCCCGCCTGCCCCGGCAGACGGTGACGAGGCGGCTGCTCGTCTCTCGTGCACACCCGACAACCGAGCGGCCTCGGACCGGTCGGCGTCTGACAGGTCCTGACGAGCGGGATCGCCCCACCCGGCGCGCCGGTCGCTCCGCGTCCCGTCCGTCCCAGCCGGCGCTCCGGCTACCCAGCAGAACGATGTCGTCACGTTACGTTCCGTCTGCAGCCAGCGCCGCTGGGGCGCTGCGGTCGCCGGAAGGTGTCCCCCATGTCCCGCACCACCACGTCCCGCCGGCCGCGGGTGCAGCGTCTCGCACTCGCCGGCATCGGCGGCGCGGTCCTGCTCGTCGGCATCGCGTCCCCCGCCGCCGCGGCCGACGTCGTCATCTCCCTGGAGCCCGCCGAGGTCGGGCTGATCGCCGTCCCGGTCGAGAACTTCCCCGACATGGACCCCATGGCCGACCCCATGAGCGACCCCATGGCGGTCGACCCCGTCCCCGTCGACGCGGAGTTCGGTGACACCCTCACCGTCGAGCTGCCGGACGTCCTCGACGCCTCCGGGGCCGTGGTGGAGCTGATCGTCGACGTCGACGGCGACGGCGCGCCGGACGGCACGTACTCCTCGGCGCCGTCGGGGACCGAGCTCCCGCTGACCGTGGACCCGGTGGACGGCGACACCGTCGAGGTCGTCCTGCCCGCGGGCACCGGCACGGCGACCGCGGCTCTCTCGCTCGAGCCGGTCGTGACCACCCTCGGGGCCGGGTTCACCTTCATCGACCCGGTCGAGTACGTGCTCACCCTCGGCGACACCGCGCTCGACGAGGTGACCCTGGAGCCCGTCCTGCTCGCGGCCTCCGCGGTGCTCTGCGCCGACCCCGCCGCCTGCACCGTGACCGCCGGGTCGACCGTCACCGTCGACCTGACCGACGGGTCGCTGCTGCGCGAGCTCGGCATCACCGACCTGTCCGGCGTGCAGGTCGCCGCGCAGGCGGTCGACGCCGACGGTCTCCCGGTCGGCGAGCCCGTCCTCCTGACCGCCGAGGTCGCCGGCTCGACGGCGACCGTCGCCATCCCGGCCGACCAGCCGGCCGGCACCTACGCGCTCGCGGTCGTGCAGGAGACCCCCACGGGCTACGTCTCGGTCGTCGCCGCCGAGCTGACCGTGACCGAGCCCGTGGCCGCGCCGGCCCCGGCCCCGGCCGAGCCCACCGAGGAGGTCGAGGAGACCACGGTCAACGCCGGGCTGCGCTCCAACACCGGCGTCGAGGCCGTGCCGACCGGGTCCACCGGCACCGTCGCCGCCGTCGCCGGCGCCGGGCTGCTGGCCGCCGCCGGCGTGGGCGGCGTCGCCGTCGCCCGCTCCCGTCGCCGCCCGGCGGCCGAGAGCGGCACGTGCGCCGACTGACCGGCGCGAGCCCGCTGGCCGGCGCCGTCACCGGTGTCGCCGCCGTCGGGCTCGCCGGGGCCGCGCTGCTCGCCATCGGCCTGTCCGGTGGCGAGCAGCCGGCCGCGGCCACCGGGTCCCCGGACCCGGTGGCCGCGGTCACCGCGGCCCCGCCGCCGGCCGAGGAGGCCCAGCCCACGCTGCCGCCCGAGGGGGTCGCCCTGCCGACGCCGTCCTCGGACGTGCACGTGCTGATCCCCGCCCTCGACCTGGACCTGCCGCTGCTTCCGCACGAGCCGCGCAACGGGGCGATCAACCCGCCGACGCTGACCGCCGCCTACTGGCTCGACCCGTACGGCGACCCGGTCGGCACCGCCGCGCAGGCGGACAACACGCTCTACCTGGCCGCCCACTCCACGGGCACGGGGGAGTACGGGTTCGACCCGCTGATGGAGGCCGACGGCGGCGGCAGCACCCTGGCCGCCGGCGACGTCATCGAGGTCAGCACCCCGGAGGGGACCGTCGACTACACCGTCGAGCGCACGGAGCGGTACGCCAAGGGGGAGCTGGCCGGGGCCACCGAGGTGTGGGAGAAGGCGCCGGGGCGGCTGGTGCTCATCACCTGCTTCCAGCGCGGCGGCGGCCGGGCCTCCACCGAGAACCTCGTGGTCTTCGCCGAGGCCTGAGCGGCCCGCGGCGACGATCATGGACTCCGGGAGGCGGCGCACCGGTCGGCCTCGGCGGGTCACCTCCCGAACGCCGTGCTCGTCGCGTCGGCCCGCCCTCCGTCGGGATCAGGTCACCCGGGCGCGCACGTCGGGGTAGCCCTCGTGCGCCCCGGTGGCGAGCACCTCGCGGAGGCGGTCCATCGCGTCCCAGACGTCGGTGAAGCGGGTGTACAGCGGCGGGAGACCCAGCCGCACGCGGTCCGGGGTGCGGAAGTCCGGCACCACGCCGCGGTCGACCAGCGCCTGGGTGAGCTGCCAGGCCCGCGGGTGGGTCAGCGTGACGTGCGACCCGCGGCGGGCCGGGTCGCGCGGGGAGGCCAGCGCCACCCCGTGCGGCGCCAGCCACGCGTCGGCGAGGGCGACGACGAGCCCGCCGAGCGCCCGGCCCTTCGCCGCCAGCCGGTCCACCCCGGCCTCGGCCACCAGCCCGGCGCCCACCTCGACGGCCACCGTGGCCAGCACCGGCGGCGTCCCGACGGCGAACCGCTCGATGCCGGGCACCGGGTCGTAGGCGCGCCCCATGGCGAACTGGTCGCGCTGGCCGAACCAGCCCCAGATCGGCTGCCGCAGCTGCTCCTGCAGCTCGCGGCGCACGTAGAGGAACGCCGGCGCGCCCGGCCCGCCGTTGAGGTACTTGTAGGTGCACCCGACCGCGAGGTCCACGCCGTTCGCGGCCAGGTCGACCGGCACCGCGCCGGCGGCGTGGGAGAGGTCCCAGACGACCAGCGCGCCCACCTCCCGCGCCGCCCGGGTGGTCGCCGCGACGTCGGCCAGCGCCCCGGACCGGTAGGCGACCGCCGACAGCACGACGACGGCGACCCGCTCGTCCAGCGCGCCGGCCAGCACCGCGGGGTCCAGCCCCTCGTCCAGGTCGGCCGGGACCTCGCGCACCGTCATCCCGCGGGCCTGCGCCACCCCGGCGACCACGTAGCGGTCGGTGGGGAAGTCGTCGGCGCAGCAGACCAGCACGTCGCGGCCGGGCCGGGCGTCCGCGGCGGCGACCAGCAGCTTGTACAGGTCCACCGTGGTGGAGTCGCAGACCAGCACCTCGCCCGGGCGGGCGCCGAGGACGCCGGTGGCCAGCAGGTCGCCGACCCGGCCAGCCTGGCCGATCCACTCCCGCCACGAGCCGACCAGCCCGCGCCCCCACTCCTCCTCGACCGCCCGCGCCAGCGCCGCCGGTGTCGCCGCCGGCATCCGGCCCAGCGAGTTGCCGTCCAGGTAGAGCAGGCCGTCGGTCCCGGCACCGGCGAACCGCCCGCGGAACCCGGCCAGCGGGTCGGTGGCGTCGCAGGCCTCGGCGGCCGCGCGGGAGAGGTCCACGCCGTCCTGTCTACCCGCCGCCGCTAGCGTCGCCGACCGTGACCGCGTTGCACGACCTCACCGCGCTCGAGCAGGCCGCCGCCGTCCGCGCGGGAGAGGTGAGCCCGGTCGAGCTGGTCGAGCACGCGCTGCGCCGCATCGAGGCGCTCGACGCCGGGCTCGGCGCCTTCCTCACCCCGACCCCCGAGCGCGCCCTGGCCCGGGCCCGCCGCGCGCAGGCACGGGTGCGCGGCGGCGGCGACCTGCCCCCGCTGCTCGGCGTCCCGACCGCGATCAAGGACCTCAACAACACCGCCGGCGTCCGGACGACGTTCGGCTGCACCGTCTTCACCGACAACGTGCCCACCGTGACGGACGCCGTGGTGACCCGGCTGGCCGACGCCGGGACCATCAGCCTCGGCAAGACCAACACCCCGGAGTTCGGCTTCCCCTGCTACACCGACAACGACCTCGCCGGCCCGGCCCGCTGCCCGTGGGACCGCACCCGGTCGGCCGGCGGCTCCAGCGGGGGAGCGGCGGTCGCGGTGGCCGCCGGGATGCTGCCGTTCGCGCAGGGCAGCGACGGCGGCGGGTCCATCCGCATCCCGGCCAGCGTCAACGGGCTGGTCGGCATCAAGCCCGGCCGCGGCCGGGTGAGCAACGCGCCGCTGGGCGGCGACGTGACCGGGCTGGGCACCAACGGGCCGCTCGCGCGCACCGTGCGGGACGCCGCGGCGATGCTGGACGCCATGGCCGGGCCGGTGACCGGCGACGCGCAGTGGGCGCCGCCGCTGCCGCCGGGGGAGACGTTCCTGGCCGCGGCCGGCCGCCCGCCCGGCCGGCTGCGGATCGGCCGCTACACCGAGTCGCCCATGCCCGACGCCGGGCTGGAGCCGGCGGTGCAGGACGCCTACGAGGACGCCGCCCGGCTGCTCGCCGACCTCGGGCACGAGGTCGAGGACGTGCCCCCGGGGCTGCTCGACGGCGACGTCCTGCCCGCCTTCGAGCGGGTGTGGAGCCTGTCGGGGACGCTGCTGCCGGTGCCGCAGGCGCGCATCGGCGCGCTGCGGCCGCTGACCCGGGAGCTGCGCGCCCGCGGCCTGGCGCTGTCGGCGCAGGCGGCCATGGAGGCGCTCACCGCGCTGCGGCTGTTCGCGCGCCGCTTCCTCACCGCCACGGCCGGCTTCGACGTGCTGCTCGCGCCGGTCACCACGATGACGCCGCGCCCGCTGGGCTGGTTCGACGCCGACGGGGACGGCGCGGCGGACTTCGCGCGGCAGGAGCGGTACGCCGCGTTCACCGCGGTGTTCAACGTGACCGGCCAGCCGGCGGTGAGCGTGCCGCTGTCCTGGACGCCGGACGGGCTGCCGGTCGGCACGATGCTGGTCGGCCGTCCCGCCGACGAGGTCACGCTGGTCGCCCTGGCCGCCCAGCTGGAGGCCGCCCGCCCCTGGGCGCACCGCCATCCGCCGGGCTGGGACTGATCACGGCCGGTAGATTGAGGGGGTGACCGTCGCCGAGACCCTCCTGGTCTACGCCGGGGCTCCGCTGGCCCTGGTGCTCGTCCTGGCCCTGCTCACGCTGGTCCCCGGCCGGCGGCGCAGGACGCGCTACAAGCCCGGCCAGTCGTGGGAGCACGAGCCGGTCTGGTACGAGCCGCACCCCGCCGGCGGGGGCGGCGGCGGCCACGCGGCCACCCCGGGGACCGGCGCCGCGGCGCTGGGCTCCTCGCTGTTCCCCGAGCAGGGCGGCGAGGGCACCACCGGCCGGTCGGGCGCGGCGCAGCTCGGCGGCGACGGCCACCACGGCGCGACGCGCGCCCTGACCGCCGGGCCCTCGGCGGCGTCCGCCGCCCGCCCCCTCGGCGGCGCCCGCGGGACGTGGTGACCGCCGTGCCCGCCCCCCTCACCCCTGCGAGCCCCTCCGGAGGCCGGAAGTGACCCGCGTTCTCGATGCGACGTCGCACGACACGGCGACGACGGCCGGCACCATGCCGACCCGCGCCGACGAGTCCCAGGCCCCGGACTCGATCTTCAGCTACCAGGAGCTGCTGCGCCTGGACGAGGCGCTGACCATGTCCTCCCGGGAGACCGGGCTGCGCTTCACGCTCTACATCGGCGACCTGGGCCCGCAGACCCGCTCCCGCGCCGAGGAGCTCTTCGAGCGCTCCGCGCACTCCGCCCACGAGCTGGCCGACGCGGTGCTGCTCGCCGTCTCGCCCGGCCAGCGGGTCGTCGAGGTGGTCACCGGTTCCGGTGCGGCCCGCCGGCTGCCCGACCGGGCGTGCGCGCTGGCCGTGCTGTCGATGACCAACGCCTTCGCCTCCGGCGACCTGGTCGGCGGCATCGTCAACGGGCTGCGCCAGCTGTCCGACCAGGCCGGCCACCCGCGGGGCCTGCGCACCCACTAGGAGCCCCCCGGGCCCGTCCGGGCCCACCGTCGCGGGTCCTGGCTCACTGCCGGCAGTGAGCCAGGACCCGCGACCGTCAGACGCGCTCGGCGCGCATCCGCAGCAGGTCCTCGCGGTCGATCGCGACGAGCGAGGCGCCCTTGGTCTCCCGCATGGCGAGCGCGGCCACCAGGCTCACGGCTGCTGCCAGCGTGACGTAGATCGCGATCGGCACCCAGCTGTTGTACTCGTTCAACAGCCAGGTGGCGATCAGCGGCGCCCAGGAGCCGGCCACGATGGCGGTGGCCTGGTAGCCGATCGAGACGCCCGAGTAGCGCATCCGGGTCGGGAACATCTCCGCCATGATCGCGGGCTGGCCGGCGTACATCAGGCCGTGCGCGATGAGGCCGAGCACGATCGCGCCGAGGATCGCGACGGAGGTCTGGGTGTCGAACATCGGGAAGGCGATGAACGGCCAGACCGCGGTGGCGAGCACGCCCGAGATGTACACCGGGCGCCGCCCGATCCGGTCACCCGCCGCTCCGATGAACGGGATGATCACCGCGTGCAGCGCGTGGCCGATCAGCAGCAGGAACAGGATCCGGTCGGTGTTGACCCCGATGAACGCCAGGTAGGTGATCGAGAAGGTCACCACGATGTAGTAGACGATGTTCTCGGCGAAGCGCACGCCCATGGCGGTGAAGACGCCGCGGGGGTAGTGCTTGAACACCTCGACCAGGCCGTAGCCGGCCTCCGCCTCCTTCTCGGCCTGCTCGCGGGCGGCCTTGAAGGTCGGCGAGTCCGAGACCTGGGTGCGGATGTAGTAGCCGATGACCACGATCACCACCGACAGCCAGAAGCCGATCCGCCAGCCCCAGGCCAGGAACTGCTCGTCGCTGAGGGTGAAGCTGAGCACCAGCAGGACGATGGTGGCGAGCAGGTTGCCCAGGGGGACGCCGGCCTGAGGCCAGGAGCCCCAGAAGCCGCGGCTCTTGTTCGGGCTGTGCTCGGCCACGAGCAGGACCGCGCCACCCCACTCGCCGCCGAGGGCGAAGCCCTGGATGAAGCGCAGGGTGACCAGCAGGATGGGAGCCCAGTACCCGATGGTGGCGAACCCGGGCAGGCAGCCCATCAGGAAGGTGGCGCTGCCGATGAGGATCAGCGAGAACTGCAGCAGCGACTTCCGGCCGATGCGGTCACCGATGTGGCCGAACACGATGCCGCCCAGCGGGCGGGCGACGAATCCGACGGCATACGTGGCGAACGCGGCGATGACGCCGTCCAGCTCGTTGCCCGTGTCGGGGAAGAACAGCTGCCCGAAGACCAGGGTGGCGGCGGTGCCGTAGAGGAAGAACTCGTACCACTCGACCACGGTGCCGGCCATGGAGGCACCGACGACCTTGCGCAGGTAGGGCAGGTCGGCCTCGTGCTCGTGCTCGACCCGGAGGCTGGGGTCCAGCGCCCCCTCGTCGGTGGGCGGGCGGTCGGACATCAGGGGCGCTCCTCGCTGTCGATGCGGCCGTCGGTGACCCGGGGTCAGCCCGCCGGGGCGTCCAGGGACCCGTCGACCTGCCGCACCAGCACGGTGCAGTCCCGGTCCGCCTGGCCGGCGTCGACCAGGGCGGCCATGGCGTCGCGGGCCCGGGTGACGAAGGGCAGCGACGTGCCGGTGGACTCTCCGGCGTTGACGGCCAGGCCCAGGTCCTTGTGCAGCAGGGCGACCGAGAAGCCGCCCTCGAAGTCGCGGTTGACCGCTGCGCTCTCCACGACGCCCTTCTCGGGGTACCAGGTGCGCAGCACCCAGGAGTCGCCGGAGGAGCTCGCGGCGATCGAGTGGAAGGTGGCCGGGTCCAGGCCCAGGCGCTTGGACAGGACGGCGGCCTCGCAGGTCACGCCGAGGATGACGCCGCACATCATGTTGTTGACGATCTTCGCGGCCTGCCCGTTGCCGGCGTCGCCCGCGTGCACCACTCGGCCGCCGAGCACCTCCAGGTGCGGGCGGGCCTCCTCCAGGTCCTCCGCGCGGCCGCCGACCATGATCGTCAGGGTGCCGGCCGCGGCGCCGGAGACGCCGCCGGAGACCGGTGCGTCCAGGAACCGGGCGCCCGCGTCGGTGGTGGTCCGGTGCAGCTCGCGGGCCAGGTCGATGTCGATCGTCGACTCGTCGACGACCAGGGTGCCCGGGCGGACGTTGGCCAGCACGCCGTCGGGAGCGGTGAGGACCTCCCGGACGTGCTCGCCGCGCGGCAGCATGGTGAAGACGATGTCGGCGTCGCGCACCGCGTCCGCGACGCTGCCGACCACCTCGACGCCCTGCCCGGCCGCCGCGCGCCCGGCCGCCTCGCTGATGTCGTGGCCACGCACCGCGGTCCCCGCCGCGACCAGGTTCGCGGCCATCGGGCCGCCCATGTTCCCCAAGCCGATCCAGGCCACGCTCATCGGGACTCCTCCGCTCCGTCGCCGGCCACCCCGGCGTCGCCGCACGGTCGCGCCACCGGCCGAGTGGCCGGCCGACCCGGTGGCGCATCATCGTGGGCACGAACCGATTGATGTGACCATGCTCACTTGCACACGGGGGTCGTGCAGAATCGCACAACGACGGTCGCCGTCCCCCGGGGACGACGCCGTCGCGCCGCTCACGGACAGGAGGAGGAGCCGGGTGCTGCGCGCTGATGACACGGTGGTGCTGCTCGAGGTGGCCCGGTGCGGGACGCTGCTGGGCGCGGCCACGGCCCTGGGGGTCGACCACTCCACGGTCTCCCGGCGCCTGACCGGGCTGGAGCGGGAGCTCGGCGGCACCGTCGTCGTCCGCTCCGCCCAGGGCTGCCGGCTCACCGAGCTCGGCCGCGAGGTGGTGGCGGCGGCCGAACGCATCGAGCAGGCCCTGGCCGACGTGCGCTGCCGGGCGCAGGACCCGGCGGGCACCTCGCCGCTGAGCGGTCTGGTGCAGGTCAGCTCCACCGAGGCGTTCGGCGTCCACTTCGTCGCCCCGGTGCTGGCCCGGCTGCAGCACCGGCACCCCGAGCTGCACGTCGAGCTGGTGACCGCGACCCGCCCGCTGCTGCAGACGGTGGGCGCCGACATCGAGGTCGTCGTCGGCCAGCCGGGAACCGGCCGGGGCAACACCGCCCGGCTGACCGAGTACCGGATCGGCATGTACGCCGCCCCCGACTACCTGCGGCGCCGGGGGGTGCCGCGCTCGCCGCACGACCTCGGCGACCACACGCTGGTCTTCTACATCGAGCCGCTGATGCGGATCACCGACCTGCACATCATCCAGCGGTACTTCCCGGACTCCACGATCGGCTTCGCCTCGACCAACGTGTTCGCCCACGTCGAGGCCACCAAGGCCGGCAGCGGCATCGGCCTGCTGCCGGCCTTCCTCGGGGACCGCGAACCCGGCCTGACCCGGCTGTTCCCCGACGAGGTGTCCATCCCGCTGGACTACCTGGTCTCCCTCGCGCCGCGCGTGCTGCGCCGCCCCGCGGCCCACCTGGTCGTGGAGGAGCTGGGCCGGGAGGTCGCCCGGCGCCGGTGCGAGCTGGTGGGCCGCACCGGCGCCTGAGCGGCTCAGGGGGTGGCGGTGCGCTTCTGGGTCGCCGTCCCCGGGTTGACCTTCACGTTGATCTGCTTGATCTGGGTGAAGGACTCCAGCATGCCCTCGAGGGAGAACTCCCGGCCGATGCCGGACTCCTTGACCCCGCCGTAGGACTGCCCGACCATCTGCCCGCCGCCCTGGTTCACCTGGACCCACCCGGACTCGATCCGGTGCGCGGCGGTCAGTGCCCGGCCCAGGTCGTTGCACCACACGAAGGCGGCCAGGCCGTAGTGGCTGTCGTTCGCCATGGCCAGCACCTCCTCGTCGTCGCGCCACGGGATGACCACCATGACCGGGCCGAAGATCTCCTCCCGGGCCAGGCGCCAGGAGTTGTCGGCCCGGGAGAAGACGGTCGGCCCGAGGTAGAACCCGTCGAGGCCGCTGGGCACCTGCCCGGAGCCGTCCAGGGCGACCGACACGTCGTCGCGCGCCCGGCCCTCGGCCACGTAGCCGGTGACCCGGTCGAACTGGTCCTGGTTGATCAGCGCGCCCATGTCGGTGGCCTCGTCCAGCGGGTCGCCGACCACCATCTGCTGCAGCCGGGCGACCGCCCGGTCGAGGAACTCGTCGTAGACGTCCTCGTGCAGGAACAGCCGGGAGCCGGCGGTGCAGCTCTGCCCCTGCCGGGTGAACCGCATCGCGGTCAGCACGCCCTCGACGGTGGCGTCGTCGCAGGAGTCCGGCCACACGATGCTCGGGCTCTTGCCGCCGAGCTCCAGGGAGACCGGCGCGAGCCGCTGCCCGGCCACGCCGCCGACGATCCGGCCGACCTCCGTGGAGCCGGTGAAGGACACCTTGTCCACGCCCGGGTGGGCGGTGATCGCCGCGCCGCAGTCCTCGCCGAAGCCGGTGAGCACGTTGAGCACGCCCGGGGGCAGGTGCGCCGCGCACAGCTCGGCCAGCCGCAGGATGGTCAGCGGCGCGTCCTCGGCGGCCTTGACCACCATCGTGTTCCCCGCGGCGAGCGCGGCGGGGATCTTCATCCCGGCGATCATCAGCGGGGAGTTCCACGGCAGGATCGCGCCGACCACGCCGACGGGCTGGCGGACGCTGTACTGCAGCTGCCCCTCGCCGGCCGGCAGCACGACGCCCTTGACCTCCGTGGCGACGCCGCCGAAGTAGCGGAACAGGTGCGCGAGGGTCTGGCTCTCCGGGCGGGCCTGGGTGCGCAGCGCGTTGCCGGTGTCCTGGGCGGTGAGCCGGGCCAGCTCCTCGGCGTGCGCGTACAGGTCGTCGGCGATGGCCAGCAGCGCCTTCTGCCGGGCGGTCGCCGGCAGGGCGGCCCAGCCGGGGAGGGCCGCGCGGGCGGCCCGGACGGCGCGGTCGACGTCGGGGGCGTCGGCGCGCGGGACCCGGCCGAGCACCGTGCCGCGGCGGGACGGCGAGGTGACGTCCGTCCAGCGGCCGTCGAGGGCCTCGACCCACTCACCGCCGATGTACATGCCCCAGTCGCGACCGGTCCGGTCGCCCGGGGTCGCCTGCGAGGTGGGGGGTGCGTCGACCGACATGGGGTCCCTCTCCGTTGGGGGTTGGTGCTCCGGATGGTCGACGGCTGCCCGGGCGGCGGCTAGGCCCATTCGTGCCCATCCCCTGTGCGCTGGTGCACACGCGGGGTCCCGGGGCCGCGCCGTCGCGCCGGGTCAGCCGCTCTCGGCGGCGTCCCGCTCCCGGGCGCGCAGCGACCGGGCGATGCCGTCGCGGCCCTCGGCGACCAGGCGGCGCAGCGGCGCGGGGTGGTCGCCGTCGGCCAGCCAGGCGTCGGCGGCCTGCACGGTGCGCAGCTCGACCACCGGCGGGAAGAGGTACTGCACCGCGTTCTTGGCCACCTCGCCGGGGCGGCGGTCCCACAGCGGGCGGATGTCGGCGAAGTAGCGGTCCACGTAGCCGGCGGTGAGCGCCCGCTGGGCCGGGTGCCAGAAGCCCTGCAGCATCGCCTCGTGGATCGCGTTCGGGAGGGAGTCGTCGGTGAAGGCCCGCGTCCAGGCCTCCTCCTTGGCCTCCGGCGTCGGCCGCAGCGCCTGGGCGGTCGCGGCCCGCCGGGCGCCGGTCGCGGTGGGGTCGCGCTGCTCCTCCGCGGTGATCTCGGCGTCCCCGGCGGCGCCGATCGCGACCAGCCCGTTGAGGAACGCCCAGCGGGCGTCGGCGTCCACCGGCAGCCCCTCGACCACCCGCGAGCCGTCGAGCAGCCCGCGCAGCACGGCGGCGTGCTCCTCGATGCGGGCCGCGGCGGCGAAGGTGCGCGACCACTGCAGCTGCACGTCGCTGCCGGGCTCGGCGCCCTCCAGCGCGGCCAGCGCCCTGTCCGCCAGCGCCCGCCAGCCGGTGTCGGCCCAGCGCGGGTCGGCGTAGCTGGCCAGCGCGGACTGCACCCGGGACAGCAGCGACTGCACCACGCTGATCTCGGTCTCGGCGTCCACCCCGGCCAGCACGAGGGCCACCCAGTCGCGGGCCGGCAGCTCGGCGTCCCGGGTCATGTCCCAGGCCGCCGACCAGCACAGCGCGCGCGGCAGGGAGTCCGGCATCGTGGCGATCGCCCGCTGCAGGGTGGCCAGCGACCGGTCGTCGAGCCGCAGCTTGGCGTAGGTCAGGTCGTCGTCGTTGACCAGGACCAGGTCCGCGGCCGGTGTGCCGACCAGCTCGGGCACCTCGGTCCGCTCGCCGTCGACGTCCAGCTCGACGCGGTGCGTGCGGGTCAGCCCGTCCGGCCCGGCGGTGTAGAGGCCCACGGCCAGCCGGTGCCGGCGCAGCACCGGGTGCTCGGGGACGGCGGTCTGCGTGATCGCGAACGCGGTGTACCGGCCGTCGTCGGAGAGCTCCAGGACCGGCCGCAGCGTGTTCACCTGGCTGGTCTGCAGCCACTGCCGCGTCCACTCCGACAGGTCGCGGCCGGTGGCCTCCGACAGCGGGTCGAGCAGGTCGGCCAGCGTGGTGTTGCCCCAGGCGTGCTCGCGGAAGTAGCGGCGGATGCCGGCCAGGAACTGCTCGCGGCCGACGTAGGCGACCAGCTGCTTGAGCACCGAGGCGCCCTTGGCGTAGGTGATGCCGTCGAAGTTCACCTCCACCGCGGCGACGTCGACCATGTCGGCGGCGATCGGGTGGGTGGAGGGCAGCTGGTCCTGCGCGTAGGCCCACGCCTTCTCGGTGTTGGCGAACGTCGTCCAGGCGGTCGTGTACTCGGTGGCCTCGGCCTGGCAGAGCGTGGAGATGTAGGTGGCGAAGGACTCGTTGAGCCACAGGTCGTCCCACCAGCGCATCGTCACCAGGTCGCCGAACCACATGTGCGCCAGCTCGTGCAGCACCGTCTCCGCGCGCCGCTCGTACCTGGCCCGCGTGGCCCGGGACCGGAAGACGTAGTCCTCCAGGAAGGTCACCGCGCCGGCGTTCTCCATCGCCCCGGCGTTGAACTCCGGCACGAACAGCTGGTCGTACTTGTCGAACGGGTACGGGACGTCGAAGACGCGGTGGTAGAAGTCGAAGCCCTGCTTGGTGACCCGGAACAGCTCGTCGGGGTCCAGGTGCTGCGCCAGCGACGCGCGGCAGTACAGCCCCAGCGGGATGCCCTCGTGGCAGTCGGTGACCCGGGCGTAGGGGCCGGCGACCAGCGCCAGCAGGTAGGTCGACAGCCGCTCGGTGGGCGCGAAGTGCACCAGCTGGGCGCCGCCCGGGCCGGCCTCGACGGTGCGCCCGCCGGTGTTGGACACCACCTGCCAGTCGAACGGCGCGGTGACGTGCACGGTGTAGGTGGCCTTGAGGTCGGGCTGGTCGAAGCAGGTGAACACCCGCTTGGCGTCGGCCGGCTCGAAGTGGGTGTAGAGGTAGACCTGCCCGTCCTCGGGGTCGACGAAGCGGTGCAGCCCCTCGCCGGAGTTGGAGTACCGGCAGTCGGCCTCCACCACCAGGGTGTTCTCCGCGGCCAGCCCGGGCAGCGGCAGGCCCCCCGCCTCGCTGTACGTGGACACGTCGAGCGGGACCCCGTTGAGCGTCGCGGAGCGGACGGTCTCGGCGACCAGGTCGATGGAGGTGTCCGCACCCGGCTCCCGGCAGGTGAACCGCACCGTCGTCGTCGACCCGAAGGTGTGCTCGCCCGGGCGGCCCGCACCGTCGGTGAGGTCGAACCGGAGGTCGTAGGTGTCGACCGCCAGCAGCCGGGCTCGGGCGGCGGCGTTCTCGCGGGTCAGGTTGGGGGCGGCCACGCAGGGCAGCTTCCCACGGGGGCTCCGGCCCCACCCGGACCCGGTTGAGGGAACAACCACCGTGCCGCCCGACTTGAGGCTGCACACCGACCGACAGCGAGGAGACACCGTGACCGAGGCAGTGCAGAGTGCGCCGGCGAAGGCCCGCGTGGACTTCTGGTTCGACCCGCTGTGCCCGTGGGCGTGGCTGACCAGCCGCTGGGTGCTGGAGGCGGCCAAGGTCCGCGACATCGACCTGCGCTGGCACGTCATGTCCCTGGCGGTGCTCAACCGCGGCCGGGACCTGCCGGAGGACTACCAGGAGATGATGCGCAAGGCGATCGGCCCGGTGCGGGTGGCCGTCGCCGCGGCCCAGCAGCACGGCGAGGAGGTCCTCGGCGACCTCTACACCGCCATGGGCACGCTGCGCCACCACGAGGGCCGCGAGATCGACGAGATCGTCGCCCCGGCGCTCGAGCGCGTAGGCCTGCCCGCCGAGCTGGCGCAGGCCGCCGGCTCCACCGAGTACGACGAGGCCCTGGAGAAGAGCCACCACGCGGGCATGGACCCGGTCGGGGACGACGTCGGCACCCCGGTCATGCACATCGACGGCGTGGCGTTCTTCGGCCCGGTGATCAGCCGGGTGCCCACCGGCGAGGCGGCCGGCACGGCCTTCGACGGCGCCGTCCTGCTGGCCAACCTGCCGGACTTCTGGGAGCTCAAGCGGACCCGCACCTCGGGCCCCGACCTGGACTCCGTCCCGGCCGACGCCCTGGAGCTCACCCGCCGCTGAGGGGCGGCATGCTGGCGGGGTGCCCCGCCCCGTCCGCCGTGGCTCCGGGCACCTCGTCGTCGTCTCCCCGGTCGCCTCGGTGCGCGGGATGAGCGGCTCACGGGCGGCGTACGGGGCCAGCAAGGCGGCGCTCAACTCCTTCGCCGAGGCGGTCCGGGCCGACGTCCTCGGCACCGGGATCCGGGTGACCACCGTGCTGCCGGGTCACATCGCCACCGACCTGGACGCCGGCCGGCGCGGGCCGTCCACCGTCGACCTGGACACCGGCGTCGACGCGCTCACCGCCGCCGTCGAGCGTGAGCCGGCGCACGCCTACGTGCCGGGGTGGCCGTCGCGGCCGGTCGCGGCCGCGCTGCGGGTGCTGCCGCTGCCCGTCCTGCGCCGCATCACCTGAGGCGGCCGGCGGCCTGGCGCATGGTCGCCGGGTCGTAGGGGCCGGCGTCGAGCCGCCCGGCGCGGACGGCGGCCAGCACCGCGAGCAGCTCCTCCCGCTGGGCGCCCACGAACGCCGCATCGACCACCGCGCCGTGCCCGGGGACGACCGGCCCGCGGGCGAGGGCGTGCAGGCGGCCCAGGGTCGCCGGCCACTCGGCGGGGAAGGCGTCCTCGAAGGACGGCGGCGCGCCCTCCTCCACCAGGTCGCCGGCGAAGACCACCGTCGCGTCGCCGTCCGCCTCGACCTCGACGACCAGGTCGTGGGCGGTGTGCCCGCGGCCGAGCTGCAGCAGCACCACCTCGCGGCCGCCGACGTCGAGCACCGCCGTGCCGTCGACCACGGCGTCGGGCGGGTCCAGCGGGGCCCGCCGCACCCGCTCCGCGGCGTCCTCGTCACCGTCGGCGAGCAACTCGGCCACCCGGGCGGCGCGCTGGCCCTCGCCGCTGGCGAGCAGCTCGGCGGCGCACCCGCGCGCGCCCCACACCGCCGCCGGCCGGAACGCGGCGTTGCCGAAGCAGTGGTCGAAGTGGGCGTGCGTGTTGACCACCGTCCACGGGTGCGGCGTGACCCGGCGGACGGCGGCCACCAGGTCGGCGGCCTCGCCGAGGTCGGAGCGGGTGTCCACGACCAGGCAGGCGCCGTCGCCGACGACGAGGCCGCAGTTGAGGTCCAGGGCGGCGTGCCGGCGGACGAACACCCCGTCGGCCACCTCGGCGAAGGTCACCAGCAGATCCGCATCGGCCGGCCGCGGGCGTCCGTCGCGCCGTCCCCGACGCACTCCGCCGTCCCGTCGGCGATCCGCCGCGCCGACCAGGCGGCGGCGCAGGCGTCCAGCGCGTCGACGGCCGGGACGCGCGGAGGAGCGTCCAGCAGCGCACCGTCGACGTCCATGGCGAGGCGGAGGGCGGCCAGCCGTTGCGCCGTGCCGCGCGCGCTGACCTTCGGGTCGTCCACCCGATCGTCCAGCGCCCGGAAGGACAGTTCCGGGTGCACCTCGGCGACGTGCCCAGGCGGTGGGTCGCCGAGCGCGTCATCGAGGGCCTCGATGGAACGCACCAGCTGCCAGGCCTGGGCGGACAGCGACGTCCCACCGGTGGCGCGGACGGACAGGATGCGCGCCTGCGCGTAGTCGGGAGCCGCGAGCACCGCACGCACGGGGGCGGGGAACACCGAGCTGCCGGCTCTCCCCAGGCGGGCCTTGGCCTCCCTGTCGCAGGTGCGGGCGCCGTCGTCCGACAGGCCGATCGGCATGTCGATGCCGACCACCTCGACGTCCGGCACGGCGAGCACGGCGGCGACGTCCGGGAGCGCGAGCAGCCGCACCGACCGGCCGTCGAGCAGCGCTCCCACCCAGGCCCCGCGCCAGCCGTCGACACCGAGCACCGCCACCCCGGCAGCCTGACAGACTCCCCGCCATGCGCGTCTTCGTCGGCACGGACCACGCGGGCCTGGAGTTCAAGGACCACCTCAAGCAGGCGCTGGCCGACGCCGGTCACGAGCCGGTCGACTGCGGGGCGTTCGGGTACGACGCCGAGGACGACTACCCGCCGTTCTGCTTCGAGGTGGGCGAGCGGACGGTGGTCGAGCCCGGCAGCCTCGGCGTGGTCATCGGCGGCTCGGGCAACGGGGAGCAGATCGCGGCCAACAAGGTGCCCGGGGTGCGCGCGGCGCTGGTGTGGAACCGGTCGACCGCGGAGCTCGCCCGCCAGCACAACGACGCCAACGTGGTCGCGATCGGCGCCCGCCAGCACGGCGTCGAGGAGGCCACCGAGCTGGTGCTGCACTTCCTCGCGACGCCGTTCAGCGGCGAGGAGCGGCACGCCCGCCGGATCGGGCTGGTCACCGACTACGAGCAGAACCGGCACCGCCCCGCCGGCGGGCTGCCCACCCGCGCGGAGACGTGACCGGCGACGACGTCCGGGCCGCGGTCGCCGCCGCGCGGGGGCTGCTCGGCCGGGTGGGCGACGGTGCGGCCGAGGTGCCCGCGCTCGGGACCTCGGTGGCCGGCGTGGTCGCGCACGTCGCCGGGTCGCTGGCCTGGTACGCGCACGACCTGGTGGCCGGTCCGGCCGAGGTGAGCGCCGCCGACCAGGTCCGCCGCCCCGGGGCCGACCTGCCCACCCTCGTGGCCGACCTGGGTGCCTGGGGCGAGGTGCTGGCCCGGGTGGTCGACGCGTCCCCGCCGGACGAGCGCGGCTGGCACCCGGACGGCCGGCCGGACGCCTCCGGCTTCGCCGCGATGGGGTGCGCGGAGGCGCTGCTGCACGCCCACGACGTCGCCGTCGCCCTGGCGCTGCACTGGTCCCCGCCGACCGGGCCGGCCGCCGCCACGCTCGCCCGGCTGTTCCCCAGGTCGAGGAGGCCCGCCGGTACGGCACCGACTGGATGGTGATCACCGACCACGGCACCGACGCGCACGCCCGCATCGGCGTGGAGCTCACCAACCCCGACATCCGGGCCGCCCGCGCCGCGCTGCCGGACGTGCTGGTGTTCCAGGGCCTGGAGTGGAACATCCCGGCCGCCGAGCACGGCACCGTGTTCGTCGCCCCGAACGACGACGAGCTGGCCGTGCTGCAGGAGTTCGAGCAGCAGTTCGACGGCACCGTCACCGGCACCAGCGCCGGCACGCCGGCCAACGAGGCGCACGCGGTGGCCGGCATCCGGTGGCTGGGCCGGCAGATGCTGTCCGGGCGCACCCCGAGCGCGCTGTTCCTCGCCAACCACCCCGCCCGGCGGGGCATCGACAGCCCGCACGAGATCCGGGCCTGGCAGTCGGCCGACCCGCGGGTGGCCATCGGCATGGAGGGCGCGCCCGGCCACCAGGCGGCGTCCATCCCGCTGCCCGGCGGGCCGGGGGAGGCCCGCGGCTACTACGCCGGCGAGCCCGGTCCGGAGAGCTTCCCGGGCTACCCGCTGGAGTCCTACCGGACCTTCGGCGGGTTCGACTGGATGACCGCCACCGTCGGCGGGCTGTGGGACTCGCTGCTGGCCGAGGGCCGCACCTGGTTCATCACCGCCAACTCCGACTCGCACACCGTGTGGGGCGACGACCGCATCCGCCCGCCGGGCCAGGACACCCGCGAGTACTTCGACACCACCGGCCGCTACGGCGACCCGGTCTCCGGCGGCACCCCGCTCCACGACCGCGGCGACTTCTGGCCCGGTCACTACTCGCGCACCTGGGTCGGCGCCCGCCACCGCTCGTTCCGCGCGGTGATGGACGCGATGCGCGCCGGCCGGGTGTGGGTCGGGCACGGCGACCTCACCGACGGCCTGGAGGTCACCGTCGCCGGGGCCGAGCGCCGGCACCACGCGGGCCTCCCTCGGCGAGCAGGTGCGGGTGCGCCGCGGCGAGGACGTGCGGCTGACGGTGCGCATCCGCCCGCGCCGCACGCCCAACGCCAACGGCGACCTCCCGCGGCTGCGCCGGGTCGACGTCATCGCCGGGCCGATGACCGGGCCCGCGGCCGACCCCGACACCCTCACCGCGCCGGGCACCGAGGTGGTCGGGTCCTACGAGGTCGGCGGGACCGACGACATCGTCGTCGAGCACCTGTTCCGCCGGGTCGAGGAGCCGTTCTACCTGCGGCTGCGCGGCACCGACGGCAACGTCAGCGCCCCCGGCAGCATCGAGCCCCGCCAGGATCCCGTGGGCAACAGCGACCCGTGGCTGGACCTGTGGTCCTACAGCAACCCGGTCTTCGTCCGGGTGTCCTGAGCCGGGACGCGTCGGTGGGCTGCTGGGTCGCCGTCTGCGGCCCGGACGGCTCCTCGCTGCGGGCCCGCGCCGAGGTCGAGCACCGGGTGCTCGGTCTCGGCGCGGCCCTCGGCGGGGCTCCGTGGGTGGCCACCCACGTCGTCCGCGCGCCCACCGGCGGGCACCACGCCGGGTCGCTCGCCGCCACCGCCGACGCGGCGGCCGCCGCCGGGCTGGTGGCCGCCGCAGTGGGGGAGGAGCACGGCTGGGCGGTGGTCGGGGACGGCGGCGTGGAGCACGCCGGCGGCCCGGCCGAGCACCGCGGGCACGCGGCGGCGTCGGCCGCCGCGCACCGCGACCGCACGGAGGGCCGGGTGCTGCGCTTCCCCGGGCAGGACGAGCTGCCCGCGCTGCTGCCGCTGGCCGACGTCGTGCCGACGACGGTGGTCGAGGAGGTGCTGCGGGTGGACATGCCCGACGACCCCGCCCTGGTGCTGCGGACCAACGGCTACGTGCGGCTGCGGCTGGCCGGCGGGCGGGTGCAGCTGCCGGTCACGCCGTGGGACGACGGCGAGGTCTGCCCCTTCGAGCAGGCCGACTCCCACCCCTGCTGCGGAGGAGAGCACTGAGGCGGCCTCGCTGCAGGGCCCGCGCCGCGGCCCCCTCGCAGGGTCCCGCCGCGAGCGTGCGAGCGGTGGGGCGAGGGGGTCGTCTCAGAAGTGGTCGGGGCACCAGGGGGTCACCGGCCAGCGGAACGCGGTCGCGGCCTGGGTCACCGCCCCCGGGCTCACCTCGGTGACCCGCCCGGCCGCCTGCAGCGTCGCCAGCGACACCCCGCCCAGCCAGGCCGCCGCCAGCGCCTCGACGTCGAGCACCAGGTCGGGGTCGGCGTCGGTCGGCGCGCAGAAGGCGCCGGCCGGGTGGCCGACGAGCGACCATCGGCCGTCGTTCCACGGGCAGAACCGGTCGCGCACCTCGAGCACCAGGTTGAGCCGGGCCGGGTAGCGGCGGGCAGCCAGGGCCCGGCCGACGTCGACCAGGCGCACCCACAGCGCGTCGAACGGCCGGGAGTGCAGCGCCCGCGGCTCGGCCAGCAGGTGCCGCAGCGCGTCGTCCGGCGGGGCGGACCCGGCCCGCACCGTGCGCACCAGGTCCACCGACAGCAGGAACCGCCACAGCGCGGCGTACGCGGGCGGGGTCAGGCCGCGCACCTCCTCGACGTCCAGGGTGCCGTCGGGCTCCCCGTCGTCGGTCCACGCCGCGCGCACCCGGAAGGAGGCGTAGCCGGTGACCGCGCCGTCCGGCTCGGTGTGCAGCAGGAACCGCCGCTCCGAGGCGCCGCGCCGCTGGTCTGCCTCGTCACGCAGGCCGCGGTCCCACCACGGCGCGGTCCGCGTCAGGTTGCCCGGCACGGTCCGGCGCAGCCGGTCGTGCAGGCCCACCGCCGCCGCCCGGAACTCCTCGACGCCCACCTGGTCGACCCGCCCGGTGCCGAGGTCGACGTCCGGCCGCAGGGCCAGCCGGGCCGCGTCGCCGGAGAGGCCGCCGCGCCAGGTGGCGGGCGCGTAGCCGAACCGGCCGTAGATCGAGGACTCCGAGGCCCACAGCGCCGCCACCGGCTCCCGCTCCTGCTCGTGCAGCTCGGTGAGCTGGCGGCGCATCAGCGCGGTCAGCACGCCCCGGCGGCGGTGGGTGGGCGCGACGCTCACCCAGGTCACGCCGGCACACGGGACGACGGCGCCCGGCGTGGTCAGCTCCCGGCTGTAGATGCCCGCCGTCGCCACGACCCGGTCGCCGTCCCACAGCCCGAGCGAGCGGTCCAGCTCGGCGTGGGCGGGGACGGAGTCGACGAAGGACGCCGGCGGGTCCTCGCCGAACACGGTGAAGAACGCGCGGCTGAAGGCGGGCCACTCCTCGGCCGTGGCGGGGCGCAGCCGGTCGGCGATGTCGGTCACCGGAGCTGTCTACCCGGCGGGCGGGGACGGCGGCGACCGGGTTCCGGGACGCGGGTCCGGTGCGGGACCTGGTTAGGGTCGCGGGGAGCCGGGCGCCTCCACGCCGTCGTGTCCCACGACCGTGTGCCCGGCGGGGGGAGGGAGCTGTGCGCTCTCCGACGGTGCCGATCGCCCTGGCCGTGGTCCTGCTGGCCGGCGGCTGCGGCGGGGCCTCCGGCGAGGAGGCCGAGGCGGAGGCCGCCGGGGTGAGCACCTCCGCGCCCGACGCCCGGCTCACCCTGGTCGCCGACGACGACCCGGTCGCCTCGGCGGCCTCGACCAGCCGGGCGCTGTTCGACACCGCGGACGTCGCCGTGGTCGCCCGCGACGGCGACGCGGCCGGCACCCTGCTGGGCGCCTCGGCCGCCACCGGCCTCGGCGTCCCGCTGCTGCTCGAGCCGGGCGGCAACGGGTCCGCCGACGCGCTGACCGCCGAGCTGGAGCGGCTGGGGACGGCGACGGTGCTGGCCGTCGGAGAGGCGGAGGTCCCCGGTGACGGTGGGCCCGAGGTGGTCGCCGTCCCCGCCGACCCGGACGCCGTCGCCGCGGCCACCGGCCTGGAGCTCGGCGAGGCGCAGCAGGTGGACGGCGGGGCGGAGGCCGCCGCCGTCGCGGAGCTGGACCCGGAGCAGCCGGCCGCCCTGGTGGCCGGGGACGCCGCCGAGCCGCCCGCGGGCGAGGACCCGGGGGAGCTGCCCGCCGTGGAGCGGGCCGAGCCGCTGGACGGCACGGTCGTGGTGAGCACCGGCGGGCCGGAGGCCGTCGCCGGCCTGGCGACCGCCCGGGCGGCCGGGGCGCGGGTGCAGCTCACCGACGCCACCGACCCCCGCGGCTCCACCGAGCTGGTGGAGCTGCTCGGCGAGCAGCAGCCGGAGACGGTCGTGGCGCTGGGCGCCGGGTTCGGCGCCGAGGAGGGCCTGGAGTGGAAGCTGGACGCCGCGGCCAGCGGCGCGCAGCTGCCCGGCGGCGGCCAGCTGCTGTTCCCCGGGCGGATGATGATCGCGCTCTACGGCAGCACGGAGGGCCCGGCGCTCGGCGTCCTCGGCGAGCAGGGCCTGGAGGAGTCGATCGAGCGGGCGCGGAGCACGGCGGCCCCGTACGAGGAGCTGGTCGACGTCCCCGTCGTCCCGGCCTTCGAGATCATCGTGACGGTGGCGTCGTCGGCCGCGGGGCCGGACGGCAACTACTCCACCGAGCAGTCCGTCGAGGACGTGCGCCCGTGGGTCGAGGCGGCGGGGGAGGCCGGGCTGTACGTCGTCCTGGACCTGCAGCCGGGCCGCACCGACTTCCGCACCCAGGCCGAGCAGTACCGCCCGCTGCTGGAGCTGCCCCACGTCGGGCTGGCGCTGGACCCGGAGTGGCGGCTCAAGCCCGACCAGGTGCACCTGCGGCAGATCGGCCAGGTGTCGATCGACGAGGTCAACGAGGTGGTCACCTGGCTGGCCGACCTGACCCGGGAGAACGCGCTGCCGCAGAAGCTGCTGGTCCTGCACCAGTTCCAGGTGCGGATGATCCCGGAGCGGGAGCGGCTGGACACCTCCCGCGACGAGCTGGAGATCATGGTGCACGTCGACGGGCAGGGCTCCCAGCCGGCCAAGCAGGACACCTGGCGGGTGCTGCGGCAGACCGAGCCGGACGAGGTCGCCTGGGGGTGGAAGAACTTCTACGACGAGGACCTGCCGGTGCTCACCCCCGAGCAGACGGTCGAGGTCGAGCCGCGCCCGGACCTGGTCAGCTACCAGTAGCCCGATCGAGGCCCCGCGTCTCCCGTCGTGTCGGTGTCCTGTGGTCTGCTGGCGCGGCCGCACGCCGAGGAGGACCCGTGACGACCCTGCTGACCGACGAGCTGGACCCCCGGTTGCTGGAGCACCGGCGGGAGCTGACCGGCTACTGCTACCGGATGCTCGGGTCGTCCTTCGACGCCGACGACGCGGTGCAGGAGACGATGGTGCGGGCCTGGCGCGGCCTGGGGGACTTCGAGGGCCGCTCGGCGCTGCGCTCGTGGCTGTACCGGATCGCCACCAACGTCTGCCTCGACCAGCTCTCCGGCCGGCAGCGCCGCGCGCTGCCGATGGACCTGTCCGGCCAGCCGTGGCGGCCGGTGGAGGCCTCGCTGGCGGCCCGCCGGCCGGGGGCGGCGTGGGTGGAGCCGGTGCTGGACCGGATGGTCGTCGCCGAGGACGCCGACCCGGCCGAGCAGGCCGTGCAGCGGGAGTCGATCCGGCTGGCGTTCGTCGCCGCGCTGCAGCACCTGCCGCCGCGGCAGCGGGCCGTGCTGCTGCTGCGCGAGGTGCTGCGCTGGAGGGCCGACGAGGTCGCCTCGCTGCTGGACAGCACCGTGGCGTCGGTGAACAGCGCGCTGCAGCGGGCGCGGGCCACGATGGCCGCCGTCGGCGCGGACGCCGACAGCGAGCCGCTGGACGACGACCACCGGGCGCTGCTGTCCCGCTACGTCGACGCCTTCGAGCGCTACGACGTCGACGGGCTGGTGGCGCTGCTGCACGAGGACGCCACCCAGCACATGCCGCCGTTCGAGATGTGGCTGCGCGGCCGCGACGACATCGGCACCTGGATGCTCGGTCCGGGTGCGGGGTGCCGGGGCTCCCGCGTGCTCGCGACCACCGCCAACGGCGCCCCGGCGCTGGCCCAGTGGCGGCCCGTGCCCGGCGGCGGGTTCGCGCCGTGGGCGCTGCACGTGCTGGAGGTGCGTGACGGGCGGGTCGCGCACATCTCCAGCTTCCTCGACCTGGACGACGACCTGTTCCGGCGGCTCGGCCTGCCCGTCGAGCCGGAGTGAGCCCGTGACGCCGTAGTGGGCCCGTGACGCCGTAGTGGGCCGCCCCCGGCGCTCCGTGGCGGCCACCAGCGAGCCGAACAGCACCATCCCGCCACCCGTGAGGCGTCCGGTGAGCCGGGGCGCGAACCGGTGCGCCGGGTCCAGCACTGCCCGGCAGTTCGCCTCCAGCAACTCCAGATGCTCGGCCAGGTCGGCGTTCAGGAAGTGCCCCGCCAAGCCGGACTCCGCCGCCTGTACCAGCAGGCCCACGTCGGGGTCCGCGGTCTGCTCGGCCACCTGCCTCGGGCCGGACGGTGCGGCCAGGTCGACGGGCAGTTCCCGGGTCTGCACGCCGTGCTCGGCGTGCAGCCGCTTGGCGAGCGCGGCCAGCAGGTCGGCCCGGCGTGTCACGAGCACCACGTCGAGGCCGGCGGTAGCCAGGCGTTGGGCGCAGGATTGCCCGGCACGACGGCCAGGGACAGTGCCCTCACGGCCGCGGCCGGCAGTGCGGCGCCGAGCAGGTCGGGACGGGGCCGCCGTCGGGCTGCCGAGGACGGGCGGCCTAACAGTCGGAGTGGACCTCGGTCCACCAGGTGTGGGAGCCGTCTCGAGTGGTGATCGATCCCCGGATGCTGCTGCAGATCCCGGGACCGTCCGACGTCATCCGCGTGTACAGGAAGTCGTCGACTCCCTCGTTTCGGAGTTCCTCGCCGGCACCGGGGTCCAGGGTGACGGTCATGCGCCGGTCGGCGTGATCGGCGGTCGCGATCTTCGCCCACCTGGTGCCACAGCGGGCGGAGCCGACGAGTTGCAGGCTCCCGATCAGGTCACCGTTGGATGCCCGGATCTCCACCGGGTCGATCAGGTTCTCGTGCCCCTCGTGGCACCGGGCCGGACCATAGGGGCTCTGCCCCTCGCAGCCCGGGCCCGGGCACACCGGTGAGGCGGGTGCGGTCGCCGGCGGGGGATCCGGCGCCCGGGCCGTGCTGCCCGGCGCGCTGCTGCCGGCAGCTCCGCCGGCTCCCCCACCTCCCGGTCCCGTCGGGGCCGTCGTGCCGGACGAGATCAGAGGCGGCGGCGAGCTCTCGCGGACTACGCCGCCCGGACCGTCCTCTGACGGGCCGGCGTCCTCGTCTCCGCCGGGTCGGACGGGTGGGCCCTCCTCGGGAGTGGTCGGGGTACCGCCGGGCCGGTCGGTCTCCGGTGACGAGGGACTTGGCACGGCCAGGCCGCCGTCGGGTGCAGCTGACACGGGTTCAGCCGTCTCCGGCGCCTCCTCGGTGCCCGGGGCCAGACCAGGCCGCGCCTGCTTGCCGACGTCCTGGGCGGACCGGTCGAGCAGTGTGGGGGCCGCCAGGCTGGCGGCGAGCAGCACGAAGGCCAGGGCCGCGACACCGACCCACGTGCCGTACATGCGCAGGCGCGTCCAGCCGGCCCCGGAGACCACCGCCGACCGCCCTCGCCGCCGAGCACCGGCGGTCCGGCCACTGGTGCTTTCCGCCAGGATCGCCGCGATGTCGGGGCTCGCTGCGGGCGGCAGCGCGGGGAGGCCGTCGAGTTCCTCAGCGGCGTGCGCAAGGCGGGCCGCGAGCTGAGCCGCCGACGGGCGCTGCTGGGGAGCACTCGCGAGGCAGTCCAGGAGCAGTCGGCCGGCCGGCTCGGGGACGGCCGCGTACGGTCCGACCAGCCGACCCCGGCGGGCGCCCAGGAGCGTTCGCTCGTCAGGCGTCGGCCGGCGTCCGACGAGGACCTCGGCGAGCAGGACCCCCAAGGCGTAGACGTCCGCTGCGGTACCGGCGGGCCGGCCGGCGAGCAGTTCGGGAGCCAGGTAGGCGGGGGTCCCCGGCACCTGGGAGGCGCGCGTGAGGGCGGGGCCGGTCAGGGCGCGGGACACTCCGAAGTCGACGATTCGGGCGTTCGTACCGCGCCCATCGCGTTCGAGCAGCACGTTCTCCGGTTTCAGGTCCCGGTGCACGATGCCCGCGGCATGCGCCGCGGCGGCCGCCGCGGCGACCTGCCCGACGATGCGGCAGGCCGTTCCAGGCGACAGCGTCCGCTGCTCGGCTAGGTGTGCCCGGAGGTCGGGACCGTCCACCCTGTCCATCACCAGCGCCAGCACCGCTCCTTCTCGCACCACGTCCCGGACGCGCACGATGCCCGGGTGATCGAGCGTGGCCTGTCGGGACGCCTCGTGCTCGAAGCGCATCCGGACCTCTGGATCGGTGGCGAACTCGGGTCGCAGGAGCTTGGCCGCGAGGGGCCGGTCGGTGTCACGGCTGGTCGCCGACCACACCTCCCCGGCCGCTCCCCGGCCGATGCAGGTGTGCAGCAGGTAGCGACTACCGAGTGCCCGTCCACCATCAGTCATGGATTGCCCCGCTCGTAGTGGTGCCCGCACCGCGGTGCACACGCAAACTGCTGGTCAGGACTGTCGATGAGCTGCCGGCGAGCCCTACCAGGGCAGGGCTATCCGACGCGAACGCCACGCGGGTCCTCTGACCGTCGGGACACGACCGGCGTTCACATCAGGCCGAGGTCGCGAGCGCGGGTGGCGAGGCGCTGCCGTTTCTCGTTCGGGCGGGCGTCATCGAGTCGGAACCGGCGGAACAGCTCCTTGAGGTGCTCCTTGACCGTGTCCTCCGCCAACTGCAGGCGTTGGGCGATCTCCCGATTCGTCGCCGGGACGACGGCACCCTCGAGCAGCGGCCCGCACAGCGCCCGCAGGACCAGCCGCTGCGCCTCGCTGATCTTGACGGTGCCGCCACCGACCGCGGTCGCTTCCGTCTCGGCCGGCGACGCACGCCGGTAGGTGAGCACCGTGCCACCCAGGCGCAGGCGGTCCTCGTGTCGCAGCCGTCGTCCCCCGCTGAGTCGCTCTCCGTTGACATGGGTCCCGTTGCGTGACAACCCGTCATCCGCCAGCAGCCAGTCCTCGCCGACGCGTTCGAGCACGGCGTGGGCGCGTGACACCTCGTCGTCCCACGTGAGGGCGAGGTCACAACGGGAGCTGCGTCCGAGGAGGAGACGTCCGGCTGACCCCCTGAGCACGAAGCGGCGAGCCGCGCCGTCCCCGTCCCGGAAACAGAGAACGTCGTCGTCCACCGGCGGTCCGGCTGGGACCGTGGGTCCCGCCGCAGCCGCCGGAGCTGTGCCGACGCTGCGCGGTCCTTCGACGTCCATCGGACCTCCCCCGCCGCCAGGGTAGGCGGCTGCACGCGAGCCGGGGACCCCCCGCCAGGGAGGGGTGTGGCCACCCGGTGGGCGGTCCCGTCCACACCCGTGGGCGGATGCCGCGGGCAGTCCACGGCGGACAGCATCGATGCAGCCCAGAGCGGCGCCGACCGGCGGACCGATGGGTCGAACGAGGAGCGACCATGGACCGCACCAAGCTCACAGCGCTCGGAGGCGCCGTCGCCGTCCTGAGCACGGCCGGCGCCGTCGTCCTCGGCGTCGGGGGCAGCGGCGCCGCCAACGCCACCGCCCAGCCGACCGTGCAGACCCACGGCGCGTCTCTGATCGTCCGCGACCGGCCGGGGAGGGGTGGGGAGGAGGTAGGGCGGCTCCAGGACGGCCAGCCGGTGCGGATCGAGTGCCAGACCGAGGGGGACATGGTTTCCGACGGGTACTTCGCGCCAACCTCGCTCTGGGACCGGATCGGTCCAAACCGGTACGTCAGTGACGCCTACGTCCACACGGGGCGGAACGGCCGGGTGGCTCCGGAATGCGACGGGCCGCGGACCGGGGCCGCAACGCCGGAGGCGCCGCCATCGCCGGCGGGTCCGGGCCCTGACCGGTGGCTGCTGCACGACGCGACCAACGACTATCGCGGGACGCCCTACGAGGAGGCGTTGCGCGACTCCCGGCAGGCGAATTGGCTCGGTGCGCCGACGAACATCCGCCGGAACACGGCGAGTCTCCCGATCCCTGATGTCTCCGTCGGCGTGGGGCCAATCAGCGCGCCCGTGCCCAGGGGCACCGTCAGCATCAACGCCTACGGCACCGGTCTGCACGTCACTGGCGTCCAGGCCGGTTTCGAGGGCGTCACCGTGAGTTGCAACTGGCGGATCGACTTCAGGTTCACGCCCCTCGACCCGGCGCAGGGCGTGGAGGAGACCGACGTCGGTTCGTCCCGCGGCTGCAGCAGGACCGGGGACCGAGTCATGAAATACGAGCGGGACCTCCCCGCCGGCCGGCTCTGCGCCGACCTCGTGGTCGAGAACGACTTCGTCGAGGCGGCCTGCGTGTCGTTGGCGTTGTGAGCCGTCGCCCATAGGGCGCCGGGCCCCGGTGGGGGAACTTCTCCCCACCGGGGCCCTGGCGTCCGGCTCGCCCCGGCAGCCGGGTAGAAGAGCCGCCCTGACCGCTCTGGCGGGTTCACCCCTCGCGGACGCCCACCAGCGGCAGGGTGAAGGCGCCGGACTGGATGCCGGCGAGGTCCACGGCGAGGAACCGGAAGCCGGCCGCCCGCACCACCTGCAGCGCCTGCTCCCGGAGGGGGTCCGAGACCAGCGCGGGGAGGTCCTCGACGGCGACCTCCAGCCGGGCGACGGCCCCGTGGTGGCGCACTCGCAGGTCGGCCAGCCCGAGCCGCCGCAGCCCCGCCTCGGCGCGCTCCACCTGCGCCAGCTTCTCGGGGGACACCTCGCTGTGGTGCGGGATGCGGGAGGCCAGGCAGGGGGCCGCGGGCTTGTCCGCGCACGGCAGGGCGTAGGCGCGGGCGACCCGCCGCACCGCCGCCTTGTCCAGGCCGGCGTCGGCCAGCGGGCGCAGCACGGCGTGCGCGGTGGCCGCGCGGGCGCCGGGGCGGTCCGGGCGCCGGGCGTCGTCCGCGTTCTCCCCGTAGGCCACCGCGGTCAGGCCGTACCGGGACACGACGTCGGAGGAGATGCGGGCGAACAGCTCGTCCTTGCAGTGGAAGCACCGGTCGGGCCCGTTGCGCCGGTACTCGGGCCGGTCGCCCTCGGCGGTCTCGACCTCCACCACGGGCACCCCGACGTGCGCGGCGACCCGGTGCGCCGCCTCCCGCTCGTCGGCGGCCAGGCTGGGGGAGACCCCGAGCAGCGCGAGGACCCGGCCGGGGCCCAGCGCGTCGGCGGCGAGCGCCAGCAGCACCGAGGAGTCCACCCCGCCGGAGAAGGCGACCCCCAGCCGCGCCGTGCCGGCCAGCGACTGCTGCAGCGCGTCCACCGCCCGGCGGTCGTCCGGCTGCAGCGCCGTCACGGACACGTGCGGCACCTCAGCCGACGTCGGCGAGGAGCTCGGAGGCCACGTACGGGATGGTCTGCGGCCCCTCGGGCAGCACGCACACCCGGGCGTCCGGCCCCGCCGCGTCGAGCAGCTCGCGCACCGTGGCCCCGATGTCGCGGGTCTGCTCCAGGTGCGCGGCCGCGAGCGCCTCGTCGGAGAGGTGGGCGGTGTGCATGATCACCCGGGCCCGGCTCTGCACCTTGGCCTGCACCTGGACCTGCCACTGGTCGGGCACGGTCTTCGGCCGGTTCTCGATCATGTCGAGCAGCGCCTGCGGGGAGTCCGCGGACTGGAGCACCTCCCGGTAGGAGCCGTGGTCGGGGAAGCCGTCCCGGCACTCGGCGGCGCAGATGATCGCGCCGCCGTCCCGGACCACCGTCGCCGCCGCGGAGATGCCCTTCACGGCCTGGTAGAGGTTCTGGTCCAGCGGGAAGCCGGAGTTGGTCGTGACCACGACGTCGAAGCGCTCGGGCACCGGCGCCATCGCCAGCTCCCGGGCCGCCTCGCGGGCCGCGGCGTGCATGGCGAACAGCTCCCCGCCGAACGCGCCCACCACCTGCTGGTCCCGGTTGAGCGTGACGTCGAAGCCGAAGTGGACGCCCCCGACCGCCGCCACCACCGCGCGGATGTCGTCGTGCACGGGGTTGCCCTCGCAGATCCCCCAGACGGCCTGCGGGGAGCCGATCCGCTCGGCGTCGTGCAGGGTGAGCACGGTCTCCAGGCCGGCCAGGCCGGGGACCGCGAGCTTCGGGCCGCCGCTGAACCCGGCGAAGAAGTGCGGCTCGACGAAGCCGGTGGTGATCCGGACGTCGGCGTCGACCCAGTGGCGGTCGAGCCACACGGGGACGCCGTTGCCGTGGGTGCCCATCCAGACCAGGGACGCGTCGTCGCGGGCGTCGTGGTTGACCACCCGGACCCGGTCGACGACGTCGCCGAGCATGGCCCGGATCTCGGCGTCGGTGTTGCCGCGGTGCGTGCCGGTGGCGATCAGGATCAGCACGTCGTCCGGGTCGACGATGCCGGCGATCTCGTCGAGCACGGCCGGGACCATGAGGTCGCGCGGCTGGGCGCGGGTGCCGTCGCAGACGGAGATGGCCACCTTCTGGCCCGGCCGGACGATGTCGCGCAGCGGCGGCCCGGCCACGGGCTCGCGCAGGGCGGACCGGAGGACCGCCATGGGGTCCGGGGCGCCGGGCACGTAGCGGGGCTCGACGACGGTCGTCCGGTCGTCCGGCAGGTCGACGGGGAGGCCGTGCTCGCCGTAGGCCAGGTGCACCCTCATGTGCGGACCCTAACCGCGCCCGCCGGTCCCGGCCGGGCAGGATACGGCTGTGGACCGCGAGGGGGGCGACCCCGGCTACGTCGACCTGGGCTTCGCGCGGGTGGACACCGACCGGCTGCCCCGCACCGGCGACCCGGAGGTCGTGTACGCCGCCGGGAAGACGCCGGACGAGGTGGTCGCCATCCTCGGGACCCTCCGCGACGCGGCCCCGGACCGGCCTTCGCTGGTCACCCGGGCCGACCCGGCGACGGTGGCGGCGGTGCGGCTGCGCTGGCCCGAGGCGCAGGTCGAGGGGACGACGGTCGTCGTCGGGGACCTGCCGCAGGCCCGCGGGCTGGTCGGGGTCGTGACGGCGGGGACGTCGGACTCGCCGGTGGCGGCGGAGGCCGCGACGACCGTGCGGGCCTTCGGGGCGGGCGTCGTCCGGGTGACCGACGTGGGGGTCGCCGGGCTGCACCGCGTGCTCGACGCCCGCCCGGTGCTCCAGGACGCCGACATCCTGATCGTGGTGGCCGGCATGGAGGGGGCGCTGCCCAGCGTGGTCGGCGGGCTGGTGGGGACACCGGTGGTGGCCGTGCCGACCAGCGTGGGCTACGGCGCGAGCTTCGGCGGGCTGGCCGCGCTGCTGGGGATGCTCAACTCCTGCGCGGCGGGCGTGGTGGTCTGCAACATCGACAACGGGTTCGGGGCCGGGGTCTTCGCCGCGCGGATCGCGCGGGGCATGCAGCGGTGACCGACCGGGTCGGGTGGCTGGACTGCAGCAACGGCGTGGCCGGCGACATGCTGCTGGGCGCCGTCGTGGGGGCGGGCGTGCCGCTGGACGTGGTCGCCGCCGCACTGGAGCCGCTGGAGCTGCCGGTCACGCTGCGCGCGGAGGAGGTGCGGCGGGCCGGGCTGCGGGCGGTGCGGGTGGTGGTGGAGGCGCCGGAGGCGGGCCAGCCGACACGCCGGTGGTCCGACGTCCGGGAGCTGCTCGGCCGGCTGCCGGACCCGCTGCGCGCGTCGGCGACCGGGGTGTTCGGCGCGCTGGCGCGGGCGGAGGCGGCGGTGCACGGCGTGCCGGAGGACGACGTGCACTTCCACGAGGTGGGCGCGCTGGACGCGATCGCCGACGTCGTCGGGGTCTGCGCCGGCCTGGGGGCGCTGCGCCTGGACCGGCTGGTGGCCTCGCCGATCGCGCTCGGGGGAGGGCACGCGCGCACGGCGCACGGGACGATCCCGGTGCCCGGACCGGCGGTGCTGGCCCTCCTGGCGGCGGCGGGTGCCCCGGGGCGGGGCGGCCTGGACGAGGTGGAGCTGGCCACGCCGACCGGGGTCGCGCTGGCCACCACGCTGGCGGACGGGTTCGGCCCGATGCCGCTGCTGCGCCCGACGGCGACCGGGACCGGCGCGGGCACCCGGGACCCCGCCGGCCGACCGAACGTGGTGCGGCTGGTGGTGGGGGAGTCCTCGACCGCCCCCGGAGTGGACACGACGACGGCGGTGGTGCTGGAGGCGAACGTCGACGACCTGGACCCGCGGGCCTGGCCGCTGGTGCTGGGCGCGCTGCTGGACGCGGGCGCGCTGGACGCCTGGCTGACCCCGACGCTGATGAAGAAGGGCCGACCGGCGCACGTGGTCGCGGCGCTGGCCGTGCCGGACCGGGTGCCGGGGGTGCGGGACGTGCTGCTCCGGGAGACCACGACGCTCGGCGTCCGGGAGACAGTCGTGGTGCGGCACGCCGTCCGCCGGACGTTCGCCACCGTCGACGTCGACGGGCAGCCGGTCGCGGTCAAGCTGGGGTGGGGGCCGGACGGCGCGGTGGTCAACGCGATGCCCGAGTGGGAGGACGTCGCGCGCGCGGCCGCCGCCCTCGACCGGCCGGTCAAGCGGGTGCTGGCCCAGGCGGTCGGGCTCGCCGAGGCCCTGGCTGCCGGCTCCGGGCACGACGAGGGCTGACCCGGCGTCCCGGCCGGGGTGGCACCCTCGAACGCAGCTCCCGCCGTCCAGCGGGGCGCTGCGCCGGGTCGGGGAGCGGAGGTGCGGGGCGTGTCCGTGCTCGTGCCGTCGTGGCCGGCGTCCCCGGTGCGGCTGACGGCTGCCGGCGGGGGCGCTCGCTGATGTGGGGCCGGGTGACCGCGTCGGTGGCGGCGGCGTTCGTGGTGGTGGCGGCCATGACGCCCGCCCCGGACGGGCCCGCCGTGCGGGCCGCGCCGGTGGACGTGCACTGGATCGTGGAGTGCGACCAGGTGGGCACGGCGCACATCGACCCGATCCTGAACCCGGGCGGGTCGTGGCCGCACCTGCACACGTTCGGGGGGAACCCGGCGGTGCACGCGTCGTCGACGGCCGGCCAGTTGTTCGAGGCGGGCTCGGGGTGCAAGGACTCGGCGGACCGGTCGGCGTACTGGCAACCGACGCTGGTGGACGAGGCCGGCCGGCCGGTGGTGCCGGAGTCGTTCCGCGCCTACTACCGGGCGGGTGAGGTGGACCCGCAGCTGGTCGAGCCGGCGCCGTTCGGCCTGCGTCTGGTGGCGGGGGATCCGATGGCGACGTCGCGGCAACCGCTCGACATCGACCACCTGTGCGTGGGGACGTCGTACGGGCTGGTGGAGTCCGTCCACGACACCGCGGTGGACTGCGGGCCGGGAGAGCTCCTGCGGTCGGACGTCGAGTTCCCACAGTGCTGGGACGGGGTGGACCTGTGGCGGGAGGGGGCGGCGCACATGGCGTACCCGCGGGGCGGTGAGTGCCCGGCGGCGCACCCGGTGGCGATCCCACAGCTGTCGCTGGAGGCCTCGTACGCGGAGGGGTCGACGTACGAGGGGATGGGGTTCGAGGGCGGGCTGTCGCCGTACGGGCTGCACGCGGACGCGATCCTGGCGTGGGACCCGGGGGAGATGGAGACGCTGGTGGAGGGGTGTCTGAACGCGTTCCGGGTGTGCGGGGACGTGACCGACGAGGTCCGGCCGTTCTCGGGTGCGGACCGTCGGGGGACGTTGCCGCTGCCGACGGTGCCCGACGTGCCGGCGGCCGGGTCGGCACCGACCGGGCACGGGTAGCACGGGACCACCCCGAGTGGGATGGCGCCGGTGGCGAGCCTCGGGGCGTGAGGACCTGATCGCCGCGCGTCGAGGCCCTGACGGCACCGGCCGCCGATCTGCACGGGTCCTGGTCCGCCCGCACGACGACCGGCAGCTGCAGGGCCGGCACGAGGACCCGGTTCCGCAGAGGGGGCGTGACGGGGCGGGGGGAGAAGAAGGCGCTGTGGCCGAGGTCGCTGCTCGTCAGGACCGCGCGGGCGACCGGCCTCCGCTCCTCGTACGCGTCCTGGATGCCGGTGGTCATGCCCTGGCCGCCCGCGGGGCTGTGCACGTGGGCGGCGTCGCCGACCCAGGAGCACCCGTACCGCCCGGTATCGGTCGACGATGGCGACCCGGGGGTTGGAGTCGGACAGCCACGTGACGTGGCTCCGGCTGTGGCGACTGGACCCGACGCGTCTCCCTGGTACAGGGGACTGGACCGCTCCGGCCGGGCCGCACGTGACGACGTCACCGTGCTGCGGCGCGTCTGGCGTTGTCCGTGATCGCGCGGATGAGCCGGGGCCGAGCTCCGGGCGGCAGGTCGTGACCCATCCCGGTGATCAGCTCGAGTCGTGCGCCAGGGATGGCGTCCGCGGTCGCGTGTCCACCGGACGGGTGGCACATCGGGTCCTCGGTTCCGTGGATGACGACGGTGGGGACCGTGAGCAGGTGCAGCGCCTCGGTCCGGTCCGGGGCGGCGCGCACGGCGCGGTGCTGGCGTCGACGGCCGTCCCGCGCGTCAGGGTCGCGCTCGGACGCAAGCGCGCTGACCCGCCGCAACTCGTCGAGGTCTTGGTCGAAGCCCGTCGACCCGACCACGGAGAAGATCCGGACGCGGCGTTCGATCGCCTCCTCCTCGTCACGGGGCGGTCGGGCCAAGGCGTGGCGGAGGACGCGCAGGGAGGTCCGGCCCTTGCCGCGGCGACCCGTGGTCGACATGAGCGAGGCCAGCGAGCGCACGCGACGGGGATGCCTGATGGCCATCGCCTGGGCGATCATGCCGCCGAGGGAGGCACCCACGATGTGCGCGGAGTCGACACCGAGGGCGTCGAGGAGGCCGACGGCGTCGTCGGCCATGTCGTCGAGGGTGTAGCGGCGTCCGGGCAGGTGTGTGGAGCGGCCGGCGTCTCGGTTGTCGAACCGGACCACCTGGAAGCCCTCGGCGGCCAGCTGGCGGCAGAAGTCCTCCGGCCAGTGGACGAGCTGGCAGCCCAGGCCCATGATCAGCAGCATCGCCGGGGCATCCGGGCTCCCGAACGCGTCGTGGCAGAGGTCCACCTGGCCAACGGTCGCCAGGCGCGGTGGGTGGTACGGCACCGCATCGGCGGCGCTCATGCCACGGCCTCCTGCACCTGGGCGCGGTCGCGGAGGTCGGCATGAGGGAGGCTGCCGCTCATGGACGTCTCCTCGTCCTGTGCCACGGGAACGCGGGAGGTCGGGGCGACGCAGGTGGCGTGTCGCCCCGACCAGTCGACGATCACTCCTCCGGTTCGGGGGCCCGCCCTGGACCCGTCACGGCGCGGGACCGATCCGACGGGGGCTCCGAGTCCGTCCGGATCGGCCTGGTGAGCGCGCGCACCTCGGCCCAGGTCGTAGGGACTCCGACCTGTGCAGGGTCGAGGATGTGGAACGCCGAGCTCCGCATGCGGGTGCGGTAGGAACGCATGACGCCGACGTGCAGACGCGACCGGGTGTACTCCTGCAGCGCCGGCTCGTCGGCCCACGACGACCAGGTCCAGAACGTCCCGGCCAGCGGGCTGGCGGCCAGCCGCAGCGTGATGGCGCCAGCCGAGGTCCGGAAGGCGCGCCGCAGGCGCAGCGCGGCGCGGAGGAACCCCGGGACGTCCCGCAGCGATCGCAGCTCCAACCGGGAGACCATCACCACCCCGGGGGATGACGGGTACGCGGACCCGTGGGCCGGCGGCAGCGTCGCGATCTGGCTCGTACGGTCGCCCCGCTCCGCTGGTGCGCTGCGCCCGTCGTGGCGCAGGCCGGCCCAGACGGTGACCGCGGCGGCGATGAACACCACCTGCATGACCGTCCGGACACCGAGCGGGGTCGGCGCCTCACCGTTCAGCCCGCTGCCGGACATGGCGGCGTACACGTTGGCCGGGAACATCGCGACCATCAGGGAGGTCAGGCCCACGGCCGACCGGCGCGCGGTGGGCCGCCACAGCAGCCCAGCCGCTCCGGCCAGCTCCAGGACCCCCGTCACGGTGACCAGCAACCCGGGTGCCGGCAGCGCCGGCGGCACCATCGCGATCAGGTCGTCGCGCAGGACGACGAAGTGGGTGGTGCCGGTCACGGCGAACATCGCGGCCAGTCCACCTCGGAGTGCGGTGGTCCAGTGCCCGTGCAGCGCCCGCGACGTCGCAGCACAGACGAGGAACACGACGCCGGTCGTGCTGATGAGGACGAGCAACGGGGCCATGGTGACCCTCCGTTCCAGCGTTGGCGGCGGCTGGATCCGCCCGGACAGGGTTCGGGTGACGTGTGACGGCCGTAGCTGCGTCGCTGGGTGCATGCCGGTAGGCGGCTGTGGCCAGGCCGCCGCGGCCGGCCACGTCGCGAACCCTCGGCGAGCACTCCGTCCATGCGGCAGAGCGTCGAGGCGCCGGACCCGGTGCGCCACGAACAGGTCCCACTCACCGGCCCACTCACTAGACTCAGCGGGCGCCAGCCGGCGCTGGGAGGAGACGGGGACGGCGGGCATGTCGCTCAGCGGTGTCGAGGCCTTCAGTGCCCGGCTGCGGCGTCTCCGCCACACCGCAGGGCTGACCCAGGAGGAGTTGGCGCACTCGGCCGGACTGAGCACCAATGCTGTCAGTCAGCTGGAACGCGGCCTGCGGCGGCATCCCTATCCGCACACCCTGGGCGCGTTGGCCGATGCGCTGGACCTGGACGGGGCCGAGCGGGCGGCGTTCGTGGCGCGGCCCGCGTCGCTGGACCGCAGCCCAGGATCGGGGGCCCCGTCGACCTCTCCTGAGGTCTTGCCCGGTGGGGACACTCCGCTCATTGGGCGTGACGACGAGGTGACGTCGCTCGTGTCTCGCCTGACCGGCGGCAGTGCCGGCCGCCTCCTGACCCTCACCGGTCCCGGAGGGGTGGGCAAGAGCCGTCTCGCCCGTGATCTCGCCGCCTGCGCGCGCGGCGCGTTCGCCGACGGGGTCGTGTTCGTACCACTGGCTTCCCTCACCGACCCCTCCCTGGTCGTCCCGACGATCGTGCGGGCTGTGGGACTGCGTGAAGAAGCGCAGACGCCACCGGGCGAGTTGCTCAGCGAGTACCTGCGGGACAAGAGCCTGCTGCTCGTGCTGGACAACTGCGAGCACCTGCTGGCCGCCGCTCCCCGGATCGCCGAACTCCTGTCGGTGTGCCCGACCCTGCGGATCCTGGCAACCAGCCGCAGCCGGCTCGGTGTCCGCGGCGAACGGGCGTGTCCGGTGGAGCCGCTGGCCGTGCCGGAGGCCGGCGCGCCCCACCATCTCGCGCGGATCTCGAACGCCCCAGCGGTGCGGTTGTTCATGGCCCGGGTCCAGGATGCCGACCCGGAGTTCGCCTTGACGCCGGACAACGCCGAGGAGATAGCCGAGATCAGCCGGCGCCTGAGCGGGCTGCCGCTCGCTCTCGAGGTCGCGGCTGCCCGGGTGAGCTTCCTCGGCTCGACGCAGCTGCTCACCCGCCTGGACGGAGTGCTGGGCCTGTGCGGCGCGCGCGACCTGCCGGAGCGACAGCGGACGCTGCGGGCGACCCTGGACTGGAGCCACGACCTGCTCTCCCGGGCCGAACAGGTGTTGTTCCACCGCCTGGCGGTCTTCGCCGGGGGCTTCGACCTGGAGGCGGCCGAGGCAGTCAGCGCGGGGGGCGAGCTCACATCAGACGTCGTCCTCGCCTCGCTCGAGAATCTGTGGGAGCAGGCGCTCGTGCGCACCGCCGCGGCCCCCGGTCCCGCTGGGATGCGGTACGGCATGCTGGAACCAGTCCGGCAGTACGCGCTCGAGAGACTCGCCGACAGTGGCGAGGAGGACCAGGTCCGCGCGCGCCATGCCGACTGGTGCCTGACCCTGGCCCAACGGGTCGAACCCGAGCTGAGCGGGTCGGACCAGAGTCGGTGGCTGGACGTCCTCGACGCCGAGCACGGCAACCTCCGAGCCGCCCTCGCCGAGACACTCCGACGCACGGACGACGACGCCGGGCTGCGGCTGGCCGTGGCGCTGCGGCGGTTCTGGTACGTGCGCGGCCACCTGCAGGAAGGACGCCGGTGGCTGCAGGAGGCGTTGACCGCCTGCTCGTCCGCTGCGCCGCCGCTTCGCGGGGCGGCGCTGAGCGCCCTGGGCCACCTCGCGGTGAAACAGGGGGACTTCACCGCCGCACAGAGCTCCTACACGCAGGCTCTGGAACTCGCCACGGCGCCCCCCAGTACCCGTGCGACCGCCGCGGCGACGGGCGGACTGGCGGTCGTCGCGCTGTGGACCGGCGCGCACGAGCGCGCGACCCGGCTGTCCCGGCAGAGCATCGCGCTGTGTCGGGAGACCGGCGACCCCTCCGGCCTCGCCACCGCGCTCAACGTCGCCGGTCTCGTGGAGATCCAGCGTGGGCGCCACCGGGACGCAGCCGTCCTGCTGGAGGAGGGGCTGGCGGTCTCCAGGGCGGCGGGGGACGAGGGCCTGACGGCTGCCCACCTGAACAAGCTCGGCTGGTGCCACCTGGAGGGAGAGCACCTGGACCAGGCCGCCCGGTCCTTCGGCGACGCCCTGACCCGGTTCGCCCGACTGGGGGAGCAGTGGCTGGCCGCCGACTGCCTCGACGGTCTGGCACGCGTCATGCTCGCCCGGGGCAGGCCGACGAGGGCGGCACGGCTGTGGGGAGCCGCCGACGCGCAGTGCACCGTCATCGGCGCCACCACGCTGCCGTTGGACCCGTCCGTGTACGAACGCCTCACGAGCCGGGCCCGCGCCGAGATCGGCGAGGACGCGTTCGCCGCGGCCTGGGCACAGGGAGCCGCCCTGAGCCCCGACCGGGTCCTCGGCGAGGCGCTCGAGGAGATCGCCATCGAAGGCGCCGCCGAGAACACACCCGCAGCACATGGCGCCGACAGGTCGCCTGGAGCCCGCAGTCGCCTTCCCCGGGACCCCGGCGACGCCCTCCCAGCGCCGCGTGGTGGTCAGATCGGGCAGTAGCAGCAGTTCGATCGGCCCGCGCGTCACCCAGGCGGCGGACCGACCGATCGAGCACACGGACCGCTGACACGGCATTCGAGCAGGCCCGACGCGAGGGGCACCTGGAACGCCGCGACTCAGACGGTCGAGTCCTGCTACCCATCCGCAGGCAGGCAGGCAGTGAGTGGTGTGCAGGCCGATGCTCGTGATGGAGCTGCGTCTTCAGCTGGATCGTCCTCGGCACGGAGCCCGGTCGCTCGGTACGTCGCTCCTGGTAGTTCGTCCGGCGGCCAGCACAGCCGAGGTCAGCGGCCGGTGACCGATGACGGGGCGACGTGTCGCGGCAGCACTGCCGGATGGCCCGCACGTGGATGACCTCGCGCTCACGTCCAGTGCAACAGCGCGGGTTGACAGGCACCGGATCTCCGCCGAACCCGTTGGTGAACTGTGGATGTGCGCAGCACGACGCAGTCATTTCGCCGCCCCGGGATCACCCGGGCGCGGCTCGCTGTGCGCTGAACCGACCACTACTCGCAGCGCGGTGACACGCCTTGGGCGACCCCGGGGTGTTCGTCCCCTTCACCTCCCTCCTGCGCTGTGAGGTCCTCGTGTCGATCGTCGCCCACCCCGCTCCTGCTCTCCGTGACCTGACCGACGCGGCCTCCGGGCCGCACGCCATCCAGCTCGTGGTCGATCGCCTGGAGAACGCGCTGGTCACTCCGTGGAGTCTGCCGGTGCGCCGAGATCCCGGCCCCCGGGTCGTGCCCATCGCCGACGACTACGACCGGCTGCGCTACACCCCGGGCGCTGTCACCCGCGATCGGCGCTACACCCGACACGTCGACAACGAGCACGTGCTCCGCTCGCACACGTCCGCCCGGATCCCCGCGCTGTTGCGGCACCTCGCCGGCGCCCGACCTCGGCCATCTCGCACCACCAGACCTCGCCACGCGCGGGCAGCGTGGTCACGATCGTGCGGCGGCTTCGCGGAACGACGCCAGGTCACCCCACTCGTCCGGTTCGTCGAGGGGGTGTTCGTCGTAGGCGGTGTAGCTCTCCACCTGTCCGCCGCACCCGTCAGCACCGTCGGTCGTGAGTGCCGCGACCCATCCCGGTAGCCGTTCCTCACCGGGACGGCACCGTGACCGCGGACGAAGCTGCTGAGTAGCGCCATGCGATCGACGCCTCGCCCCTGCGGGCCACGGCGATCACATCACGCCGGAACTCCGGCGGGAACGGCTCGGGCACGATGCCGGTCCTCCCAGCGAGGCCGAAGCCCCACAGGCAAGGAGTCAACTGGACCAGGGGCAGTTCCAGGCACCTGATGCTGCCGTGAGGGCAGCGGACGCATCAACCACGGGCTGGGAGTCGGACCGCCAGCTCGGCCCGCGAGGACACCCCGAGCTTCAGATAGACGTGCCGCAGGTGGTACTCGACGGTCTTCGGGCTCAGGAAGAGCGCCGCGGCGGCCTCCCTCGTCGTCCGGCCCCCGGCCAGCATCGTGGCGATCTGCAGCTCCTGGGGCGTCAGGTCGCTCACCGAGCTGACCTGCCGGCGCTGTGCGCTCCCGCCGGTCGCCCGCAGCTCGACGGCCGCCCGGTCCCCCCACGGACCGGCGCCCAAGGCGTCGAACGCGGTGAGCGCGGCGCGCAGCTGGACGCGGGCATCGACCCGGCGACGGGCACGCCGCAGCCGGGCGCCGTAGGCCAGCTGGGTCCGCGCCAGCTCGAAGGGGTCCAGCGTCCGCCCGTGGTGCTCGAGCGCCTGTTCGAACTCCCGGTCGATGTCCGTGTCCTCGCAGGTGAGCGCCACCGTCCGGGCGGCGCGGGCCAGCGCCCACGGCTGGCCCTTCTCGGCGGCGCGGGCGGCGTACCGCGCGACCTGCGCGCGGGCGTCCTCCGCGCGGCCGAGGTGGACCAGGGCCTCCGCCAGCTCAGGAGCGGGCGAGAGGTCGACGTCCACAAGTCGGAGGTCGGCCAGCAGGGCGTCCAGTCGCCGGAGGTGGGCCAGCGCCGCCTCCGGTCGACCGAGGCCGAGCTCGAGGCTCCCGAGCGCCGAGAGCGACCACACCTGGAACAGCGCGAGGTGCCGGGGCCCGCTGATGTCCAGCGCCTCGGTGGCGTGCGCCCGGCAGGCGTCCTCACGCCCCTGGCGCGCCTGCAGCCAGGCGAGCCCGGCCAGGCAGGCGGCCAGGTCGGAGGTCGAGCCCGTCTCCCGGGCGAGCTGGGCGCCCTCGGTGTAGTTCACCTCGGCGACGTCCCAGCGGTCGCCGGTGGCCTGGTCCCGTGCGACCAGGAAGAGCAGGTACGGCAGCCCACCGAGGTCGCTGCGCCGCCGGAGGTCGTCCACCACGGCAGCGACGATCTCCCGTCCGGTGCCCCGCTCGCGGAGGAAGAGCACCCCGAGCACCAGCCACGGCGCAAGGCGTGGATCCCGCAGGAGCGGTGCACCGGGCTCCAGCAACCGGACGGCGCGGCGGATCCGATCCGGACCGCCGTGTCCGGTCAGGACGCCGGCCACGCCACCAGCCACGGCACCGACCCAGCGCGCGGGCTCGCCGACGGCGCGGTCGACGAGCCGGTCGATGCGCTTCGCGGCCTGGGCGACGGTGGCGGTGTCGGCGAGGAAGAAGCAGGCGAGGATCGCATCGGCCAGGAGCAGGATCGCGGTGTCGGGATCGGCACCCGCGCCCTCGGCTGCGGCGGCCATCAGCTCGTCGCGCGCCCGCTCGACCGAACCGGTGCGGGAGGCGATGGTGCCGCCGAGCCCGGTGGCCCGTACACACAGTGCCGGCGGCTGGGGGAGCTCCGACGCGCGGGCCAGCAGGGCGGCCGCCTGGTCGGCCAGGCCCGCCCGCCAGGCCGACTCTGCGGCCGAGACGAGCCGGTGCACGGCGTCGCCGGGGTCGGGGCTGAGCCGGGCCGCCCGCTCGAAGGCGGTGGCCGCGACCGCGTGGGCGCTCCGGTCCCGCGCCCGGCCGGCCGCGGCGTCCAGGACCCGCGCGGTGTCCTCGTCGGGTCCGAGTGCCGCCTCACCGAGGTGCCAGGCACGATGGTCGACGTCGTCCTCGGGCAGGGCCGCCGCCAGCGCGCGGTGCACCGCCCGGCGAACCCCTGGCGGAGCCTCGGACCACACCGCCGAGCGGACGAGGTTGTGGCGGAAGCCCACGCGTCCGGCGGTCACCGTGAGCAGCTGCGCCGTCTCGGCCTCGTCCAGGGTCGCCGCGTCGACGTCGAGCAGCCTGCAGGCCCGCGCGATCAGCGCCAGGTCGTCGCCGGCGGCCGCCGCCACGAGCAGCGCGGTCCGGGCCGGCGCCGACAGGCGGTCGGCCCGGCGGGCGAAGGCGCGGGCCACCCTGGCCGGGACGGGCACCGGCGCACCGGGTGGCAGGGCGTCCACGACGGCGGCGTCGTCGGCGAGCTCCAGCAGCGCCAGGGGATTGCCGCCGGTCGCCTCGTACAGCCGCGCGGCGACCGGGCTGCCGAGCCGGCGGCCGCTGGCGGAGACGAGATCCTCGGAGGCCGCGGGGGACAGGCCGCCCACGGCGAGCACGGGCAGGCCGGCATCCAGCAGGGGCGAGGGTTCGCCGTCGCGCACCGCCGCGAGCAGCACCACGGGGTCGGCGGTCAGGCGCCGGGCCGCGAAGACGAGGGCCTGCGCGGACGGCTGGTCCAGCAGGTGCGCGTCGTCCACCAGCACCGCGAGCGGCTGGTCCTCGGCGAACCGGCTGAGCAGGCTGAGGGTGCCCGCTCCCACCGCGAACCGGTCGCTGCCGGTGCCGGGCCGCAGCGCCAGGGCCGTGGCCAGCGCCTCGGCCTGCGGAGCGGGGATCCGGTCGAGCTGCACGAGCGCCGGACGGAGCAGCTGGAGCAGCGCCCCGAACGGCACCTCCGCCTCCGACTCGGTGCCGGTCGCCCGGAGCAGCCGCATGCCGGTGGCCGACGCCGCGGCGTCCTCGAGCAGCGTGCTCTTGCCGATGCCCACCTCGCCGGTGAGCACCAGGACGGCGCTCTGCCCGACCCGTGCGCCGGACATCAGGCCCTCGAGAAGGGACCGCTCGCGCTCGCGACCGAGCAGCATCCGCCGAGTCTAGGGAGCCGCTAGGTGGGTCTCCTGATGCGACGACGCCACGGCCGCGACGAGGGTCGGGAGTGACCGGATCACCCCACACCTGAGGAGTCGTCATGACCGCCACCGAGCTGCCCGCCCCCGTCCAGCGGCCGATCGACCCGGAGAAGCTGATGGGCTTCGTCTTCCGCGCCGTGGACGAGGTGGGCGCGACGCTCAACACCGCGCTCGTCGTCATGGGCGACGCCCTGGGCTACTACCGCGCGATGGCCGACGGCACCGCCGTCACGCCGTCCGAGCTGGCGGAGCGGACGGGCACCGACGAGCACTACGCGCGGGAGTGGCTGGCCGCCCAGGCTGCCGGCAGCTACGTCGACTACGACCCGGAGATCCGCCGGTACACGCTGCCGGCCGAGCAGGCCGCGGCGCTGACGGACGAGAGCAGCCCGGCCTATCTGCCCGGCTTCTTCCAGCTCGCGCACGGCACCGTGCGCGATGCCGCCGCGGTCCTCGAGGCAGCCCGCACCGGCGACGGCATCGGCTGGCACGCCCACAGCGGCGACGTCCACGTCGGCTGCGAGCGGTTCTTCCGCACGATGTACAACGCGCACCTGATCGGCGAGTGGCTGCCGGCCCTGGACGGCGTCGTCCAGAAGCTGGCGCGGGGCGCGACGGTCGCCGACGTCGGCTGCGGCCACGGCGCCTCGACGATCCTCATGGCGCAGCACTTCCCGCGGTCGACGTTCGTCGGCTCCGACTACCACGAGGGGTCGATCGCCGTCGCCCGCGAACGGGCGGAGCGGGCCGGTGTGGCCGACCGCGTGCGGTTCGAGGTGGCGCCGGCCACCGGCTTCTCCGGCACGGGCTTCGACCTGGTGACGATGTTCGACTGCCTGCACGACATGGGCGACCCGGTCGGGGCGGCGCGCCACGTGAAGGAGACCCTCGCCGCGGACGGCACCTGGATGATCGTCGAGCCGATGGCCGGCGACCGGGTGGAGGACAACCTCAACCCGGTCGGCCGGACCTACTACGGGTTCTCGACCCTGCTCTGCACGCCGGCGTCGCTCTCCCAGGACGTCGGCCTCGCGCTGGGCACGCAGGCCGGGCCGGCCCGCATCCGCGACGTCGCCACGGCGGCGGGCTTCCGCCGGTTCCGTCCGGCCGCGAACACACCGTTCAACAACGTCCTCGAGGTCCGCCCGTGACCGTGTCGCCGGAGGTCCGACGACGGACCGGGCAGGAGCAGACTGCGCACGTGCGGCAGGCTCCGAGCCGAGCGCGGGATCCCGACGTCCAGGGCGTGGTGCAGCGGGACGGCGTCCGGCTGGCGTACGAGGTCTTCGGACCGGACCACGGCCCGACCGTCCTGCTCATGCCGACCTGGGCGATCATCCCGTCGCGGCACTGGAAAGCCCAGATCGGCTATCTGGCCCGGTACTTCCGGGTCGTGAGCTTCGACGGCCGGGGCAGCGGGGGCTCCGACCGGCCGGCGGGGGCGGCGGCCTACACCGACGTGGAGTACGCGCAGGACACGGTCGCGGTGATGGACGCCACCGGCACCGACGCGGCGGTCCTGGTCTCGCTCTCCTGCGGCGCGACCTGGTCGGTGCACGTCGCGGCCGGTCATCCGGACCGGGTGCTCGGTCTGTTCGCCATCTCCCCGTCCTGCGGCTTCCCCGTCTCACAACCCGACCGGGAGCGCTACGCCTGGGACGCCTGGCACGACGTCCGCGACGGCTGGGCCCGCTACAACCGGTACTTCTGGCTCGAGGACGACTACGACGCCTTCCTGTCGTTCTTCTTCGGCCAGATGTTCAGCGAGCCGCACTCCACCAGGCAGATCGAGGACTGCATCGGCTGGGGACGTGAGGTGGCGCCGGAGACGCTCGTCGACGCGACGGCAGGCCGGCTGGGTTGCGACGGCGCGGTCTGCCTGCCGATCGAGCCGCTGTGCGCAGAGGTCCGGTGCCCGGTCACCGTGGTGGCCGGCACGGACGACCGGGTCCGGTCGTACGTGATCGGCGAGCGGCTGGCCGAGTCCACCGGCGGTTCGTTGGTGCTGCTGGAGGGCAGCGGGCACGGACCCCACACCCGCGACCCCGTGCGGGTCAACCACCTGGTCAGGGGATTCGTCGACCGGGTGTGCCCCCGGGTCGGGCGGACGACGTGGACGCGGGCGGCGCGGCGGCCGGAGCGGGCGCTGTACCTCTCGTCGCCGATCGGGCTCGGGCACGCCCGGCGCGACGTCGCGATCGCTGCCGAACTGCGCCGGCTGCGCCCTGACCTCCGGATCGACTGGCTCGCCCAGCACCCGGTGACCCGGGTGCTCGAGGGGCGAGGAGAGCGGATCCACCCGGCCTCGGCCTGGCTGGCCAACGAGTCCGGGCACGTCGAGCACGAGTCGGGGGAGCACGACCTGAACGCGTTCCAGGCGATCCGGCGGATGGACGAGATCCTGGTGAACAACTTCCTGGTGTTCGCCGACGTCGTCGCCGAGGAGCACTACGACCTGGTGGTGGGCGACGAGGCCTGGGAGGTGGACCACTTCCTGCACGAGAACCCGGAGCTCAAGCGGTTCGACTTCGCGTGGATGACCGACTTCGTCGGCTGGCTGCCGATGCCGGAGGGCGGCGCGGCCGAGGCGGCGCTGACCGCCGACTACAACGCCGAGATGCTCGAGCAGCGGGCGCGGTTCCCGCGCCTGCGGGACCGCTCGATCTTCGTGGGCAGCCCCGACGACATCGTGGACGGCGACTTCGGCCCGGGTCTGCCGCCGATCCGGACGTGGACGGAGCAGAACTTCGATTTCGCCGGTTACGTCACCGGCTTCGACCCGGCGGCGCTGCGGGGCACCGAGGAGGTGCGGCGGGACCTCGGCGTGCGCGCCGACGAGAAGCTCTGCCTCGTCACCGTCGGCGGATCGGGGGTGGGTGGCTCGCTGCTGCGGCGCGTGCTGGACGCCGTCCCGGTGGTCCGGCAGCTGGTGCCCGAGTTGACGTTCCTGTTCGTCACCGGACCCCGGATCGATCCCGCGTCGCTGCCCGAGGTGCCCGGCGTCCGGGTGACGGGCTACCTCCCCGACCTGTACCGGCACCTGGCGGCGTGCGACCTGGCGGTGGTGCAGGGCGGCCTCACCACCTGTATGGAGCTGACCGCCCTGCGCAAGCCGTTCGTCCATGTCCCGCTGCGCCGGCACTTCGAGCAGAACTTCCACGTGCGCCGGCGGCTCGACCGCTACGGGGCCGGCCGTTGCGTGCCGTACGAAGACGCCGCGGAGCCCGACGCCCTCGCACAGATCATCGCCGAGGAGGTGACCCGGGAGGTCGCCTACCGGCCGGTGGAGACCGACGGAGCTGCTCGGGCGGCCGCGCTGCTGGCGGAGCTCCTCTGACAGCCCGCTGGGCTGGATCGACAGGCATGTGACGGGGTCGGCAGGTGGAGCAGGTCGCCGGCCAGATGCCAGTCCTCGCCGACCGACTCACCACGGCGATCGACCGCTGGTCCCGCACCGGCCGGCTGTCCGCCAACGCCCGCGACCTGCCACCCATGCTGCCCCTCTCGACCTGGTTGGTCGCGCCGACGTCCACCTCGGCCCGAGCGGCCACGTTCCGTCCCGAGGTGTCCATCGACGGCCGCCCAACCCGGGTGCTGGCCGAACAGACGACTGCGGTGGACCCGCAGCGCTTGGGTGAGTCGGCCGGGCACCTCACCTTCGATGAACTGCGCCAGGTCGACGCAGCGCTGCGCCTGGTCCTCGGCCTGTGAGAAACCTCTGGCGCGTCGCCTCGCTGGACGAGCGTCGCCTGGAAGTCCGCTGGGCACGCCACGACGCGCTGCTTCGTGCGGCTGGCCGCGGCGGTCCAGTCGCGGCATCTGGGATGCCGTCCCGTTGGCGGAACTCCTGGCGCGGGTGGGTCCGACAGCGCCTACCACCCCGCCGATCGCCTGCTGGGTGCCCCCGGTCACCTCGCCGCCGGCTCATCGTGCGGCGCCTGTGACCGGCTCGTGGTCACGGCCAGCGGTGCGCCGCGGCTGGGGCCGATCGGACCACGGCGGCTCAGCGGAACACGGCGTCGGTGATCTGAGCTCGGAAGAACTCCCCTTCGGCCTGGCGGTCGGTGCCCCACCACCAGCCGGCACGGAGCGACGAGCCGATGGTCACGCCGGCGAAGGTCCGCTCGGCGTCGATGGCCACGCCGAACGGATAGCGGCCGAAGGGGGCTCCGTCCGGGTTGCCCCAGCGCTGCATGAGGGCGCCCGGCAATTGCCCGTCCTGGCCGACGTGCAGCTCAGCGCTCTCGTCCTCTCCGTCGATCCGCCAGGTGACGACGACCCGGTCGTCGTCGGGACCGGGCGTCCACGTCGCGGCGCGGAACGCCGTCGGCACCAGCACCATCTCACCGGCCAGACGGCCTGCGGCGCTCCGGGTGACGTCCGGCCCCGTGGCGGACATGACGGGGACCAGCCCTCCCAACCGCCATCGCATCTGGCCTGACCCGGAGCTGAGCCGGTCGAAGCCGACCACCGGAACGCCGAGGATCCGGGCCGTCGCAGCCCAGACGAAGCCTCGGGGCGGGGCGAGGACCTGCCGCGCGGTGAAGGGCCGCCAGGCGCCGATGCGGATGTGACCGCGCATCGACAGCTCCACCGACTGCCACAGCGGCGTGCCCGGGGCGACCGCACGGGTCAGCCAGCGGCGCGCCGGTTCGGGCACATCAGCGAGCATCGAACGGTCGAAGGCCTCCGGCGCCTCGGTGGCGCGGCCCAGCACGTCCCACTCCCGGCGCACGCTCCGCGCCGCCCTGGGCACCGCGGAACGGGTCACCGCGTCCCTCCGGCGGACGGAGGCGTCGGCGTGCGGTGTGCCGCGGCGACGGCGACCGCCACGGCGATGAGCGCGGCGGCGTCCACAACGAGACCGGCCAGCGCGATCGAGGCCGACGGCACGAGCACCGCGATCGACAGCAGCGCAGCCAGGAGACCGATCGGCCGCCAGGTGGGACGGCTCGTGAGAACGAGGACGGCGGTCAACTGGAGGAGGAGCGCAGCTGCCAACCAGACGCCGCCGATGATGATCCCGGGACGGGATCCCGCGGCCGGGGACACGTCGTCGGACGGTAGCGGCCGACGGTCCGTCGGCGGCGCCGGACGACGGTCGGACGCGGCGAGCCGACTGCGACGACAGGCGTCCAGGTCGTCGCCGCCTGCGCTCTCGTACCGCACACCGCGGCTCCGGTGGTGCTCCGCCGGCGCGACGCCTGACCGCCACGTCGTCCACGAGGCCGGTCAGCTCGGCGCTCAGGCGGCGGGCCGGCTCGGACTGGTGGTAGGCGCGTGCGCCGGAGTAGGACCGCCGGCCCTGCAGGTCGTCGGAGTCGATCCGTCCGCCGGTGTGCGCGTGGGACGAGACGGTGACCACGCGGGCCGGGGCGCTCCGCTGCAGCCGGTCGAGGAGCAGGTCGGTGAGCAGGAACGGTGCGAGGTGGTTGAGGGCGAAGGTGTGCTCGAGCCCGTCGGCGGTGACGGGCCGGGTGTTCCAGTAGCCGCCGACGGTGTTGATCAGCACGCACCTCCGCCCGGGTGGGCAGGTTCGTCCCGGGTCACGGCGTGGCTCTCCTCCGGCGGGCGGCTATGCGCTGCCAGGCGCGACGTGGATGACGATCTTGCCGATCGCGCGCCCGTCCAGCAGGTGGCGGATGGCCGCGGCGGTCTCGGCGAGCGGGTAGACCCGGTCGACCGCGGACGTGACCGCGCCGGCGTCGATCAGCTCGCGCAGTGCCACCAGGTCCCCGGCGTTCTCCGAGGCCACGAAGGTGCCCAGGTGCTGGCCGACGAACCTGGACAGCACGGCCGCCCGGACCTGGCGGTCGCTGCCGCCGAGCCACCTCCCGTCGGTCTCGCCGCCCACGATCACGAGGCGTCCTCTGGCGACGAGGGCTCGGCGGAGGACGGACAACGGGCGGTTGCCGCCGACGTCGAGGATGACGTCGTAGCGCTCCTGCTGATCGGTGATGTCCTCGCGGGTGTAGTCGACGACGTGGTCGGCGCCCAGCGCCCGGACCGCGTCGACCTTCGCCGTCCTGGCCACGCCGGTCACGACGGCCCCCGCCGCCTTGGCGATCTGGACGGCGAAGGTGCCCACGCCGCCGGAGGCGCCGATGACCAGGACCCGCTGCCCGGCCTGCACCCGACCGTGGTCCCGGACGGCCTGGAGGGCGGTGGACCCGGAGATGGGCACGGCCGCCGCCTGGTCGAAGGAGAGACCCGGAGGCTTCAGGGCGAGCTTGTCCGGCCGCACGACCGCGTAGCCGGCGAACGTGCTCGTGGACATGCCGAACACCTCGTCGCCCGGCGCGAAGCCGCGCACGTCGGCGCCCACCGCGGCGACCGTTCCGGCGAGGCTGCGGCCGGGGCTCGCGTACTTCGGTCGGCGGAGCCCGAAGCCGGCGAGGCGGATGGGGTAGGGGAGTCCGGCCATGATGTGCCACGTGCCCCGGTCCACGCTGGCGGCGTGCACGCGCACGAGTACGTCGTCGTCCCCGACCGTGGGCCGGTCGGTGTTGCGGAGCCGCAGGACGTCCTCCGGTGCGGGCCCGTACCGGTCCTGGACGATCGCCTGCATCGAGGGTCTGCCGGTGCCGACCGGTGGCGCACTCAGGGAGCCGGGCTCGGTAGCTCTCATCGGGACCTTCCGTTCTCACGTGGTGGTGGACGGGTGGTTGCTGCAGCACGGGGATCCATCGCCTCGACCTCGCGGTCGGTCAGGGCACCGCCGCTCGCATCGCTGGCGCTGGGGTGCGGCGGCGTGGCCGGCTACGGATGGCTCCCTCGGCGACGGCCAGGTTGATGCCCCAGGCGGCCGCGAGCAGGAGTGCGGTGGTCAGGTCGCCGGTGCCGAGGAGCGCCCCGCCGATGCCCAGGGTGAAGACCTGGGTGCCGGCGACGAGGCCGATGGCGTAGCTGCGGATCATCCAGGCCCGGTGGCGTGTGGTGTCGCGACGTCGGGCGGCGCGGAGGCCGAGGACGAGGGTGACCACCATCGCCACGCCGAACGCCAGCCGCAGCGGGTACAGCACCTCGCGGGTGGCGCCCTCCCGTGGGACGTACTGGTTCAGCCACAGGGCCGACAGCGCCACGCCCAGTCCGGCGACGACCAGCACCCGCCCGGCCCGGCGGTGCCAGCTGTGCCGGCGCAGCCGTGGCGCGAACTGGAAGGCGCCCACGACCGCGAACGCGGCGGCGCAGGTGATGTGCAGCACCACCGGCAGCGGCGTCGCGTGGTAGCGGGCGTCGGAGGGGATCGCCTGCGTGCCGCCGGACAGCTCGACGAGGCGCAGCGCGCCGGCGACCACCGGGACGGTGCCGAGCGCCACCAGGGCGATCGTCACCCGCCACGTCCGCCAGCGCGTCATCGGACCGCGGTGCGACCGGGGCGATCCTCGACGGCGACCGGCCGGGCGTCGGCTTGGCGCGAGGTGCGCCACAGGGAGTACCCGAGGCCGATCAGCGCGATGCCGTTGGGGAAGGCGATCAGCCGGTAGAGGGCATCGGGCATCAGGGCCAGGACGGCGCTGACCAGGCCACCCACGGCGAGCAGGACGGCCGCCCAGCGGGCGAGGACGTGGGCCCGGTACAGCGCGATCCCGAACACGAGGCCACCGGACAGGTAGCAGGCGCTCTGCAGCTGGAACAGCGTCCCCAGCACGCCGACGTCGCCCGCGGCGGCGTCCCCGGTGAAGGTCGCGAGGACGTTGCCGACGAAGGCCGGCTCGGTCTCCGCGAGGGGAGGCAGGACGTACCCCAGGGCGAAGGTGGAACTGGTGATGAGCAGGTAGCCCGCTGCCAGGACCAGGTAGCCCACGAGGCCGACGACCCCGTTGCGGCGGACCTGGCTCAGGTACATGCCGGTGATCCCGACCAGCGCCAGCACGGCCATCAGGACCTTCAGGGAGTTGCGGACCGCCATCTCGGTCGTGGTGATCGAGGTGGTGTCCAGCGGGGGGTGGCCGAGCTGGACCCCGACGAAGAGCGTGCCCGCGGCGATCGCGGCGGCCCCGCTGGCTCGGACGAGGGACGAGGGGCTGACCGTCATGTGGCGCTCCTGGTGGTGGCGGTGAGCGGAGGTCGCGGGCGGCGCCGCGCGTCCCGTCGTGCGGGGGTGTCAGCGCGGGGAGGCGGCCGGGGTCGGCGGCGGCGCGGTCGGCATCGCCGGTGGTGTCGGCCCGGGTGGCACCGAGGCCGGGTCGGTGCCGCCGGTGTCCAGCCGGAACGGCGGGTAGCGGTCGGTCATCAGCGCGGCGTAGGCCGTGACCCGGAGCGCCCAGCGGTCCATGCCGAGGACGAAGTCGTAGAGCGGCTTCGGGTAGCGGCCGGTGAAGAGCAGCGTGATCGCGGCGATCAGCACGAGCAGCCCGACGAGGCTCCACCCGGCGGTCGAGCCGTCGTCCCAGGTGTCGTTCGTCTCACCGGCCCGCGTGCCGAGCCAGACGCCTCCGCCGACGAAGACGGCGAGGACGAGGAAGTGCGGGATGGCCAGCAGCCACTTCACGAAGATCAGTCCTCGGGACAACCGTTCGGGGTAGGTCACTGCGAGGTGCGCGGGGTGGTCCGGCACGTCGGCCAGGGTGAACGGCGGGTAGCGGTCCGTCCCGAGCGCCCAGTAGCCGTAGTGGTGCACGCGCCAGGACCAGCGCAGGACCCCGACGTTGAAGTCGAACAGCGATCGTGGGTAGCGGCCGGTGAAGAGGATCGCGAAGAAGGCGATCACCGTGATGACGACGAACGCCACCCACAGGAGGAACAGCACGACGACGTGGGGGATCAGGAGCAGCCACTTCACCAGCCACAGCCAGCGGGAGAGCGCCGGGTCCAGGGAAGCGTCGACACGTACGGGATAGGGGGTGCGGTTCTCGGTCATTCCGGCCTCCGCGGAGGAGGGCGTGAGCACGCCCTGAGATGAGGCATGCAGTCTGGCGCCGGCTCGTGCCGGGGCACATCGGCGTGATGACCGGTCCGGACGGGCGCTTTGTCGTAGGCCCGCTGCAGTACGCGTCCTGCGGTCAGCGCGGGGGTGCCGGCAGCGGCGGTGGGGTCACCGAGCGGACTGCCTCGGCGAGTCGGTCCGGGAACTCGACGTCCTCGTCCAGGCAGGCCCTGGCGCCGGCGCGGAGGACGGCGGTCATCGAGATGCGCCCGCTGCACACGGCGATCACGGCTCGTCCGCGACGGGCGAGTTCGGCGACGACGAGCAGGTCCTGCGCGTGCTCGCGCCGGCTCAGCTCCAGGACCACGAGATCCGGAGCGAGGTCGGTGGCCAGCTGCGCGAGCAGCCGCGGCGTACCCGTCGTACCGACGACCCGGTCCCCGTGGAGCTCCAGCAGGCTGGACAGGGACCTGCGGACGCGGACGTCGCGAGCGGCAACCAGCACCCTCATCGCTGCACCGCCTGGATCCGGAGTGCTCCTCAGCTCAGCACGCGACCGGCTCCGCGTCACCGGCGCAATGACCTGTCGTGGCAGGGAGGAACGGCCGAGGCTCGTCTACCGGGGGGTCACCGGTACCAGGCCCTGGTGGACGGCGTACAGCGCCGCCTGGGTGCGCGACCGCAGCCCCAGCTTGTCGAGGATGCTGCTGACGTGGGTGCGGGCGGTGCGCTCGCTGATCACCAGCCGGGAGGCGACCTCCCGGTTCGACAGCCCGGCCGCGAGCAGGACGAGGACCTCGTGCTCCCGGGCGGTGAGGGGCTCGGCCACGGCCCGGCCGGGTGCGCTGAAGGCCCGGGCCAGCTGCCGGGAGACGGCCGCTCCCAGCGGCATCTCACCGCGGCGGGCCTTGCGGATGCCGTCGACGACCTGGTCGGCCTCGGCGTCCTTCAGCAGGTAGCCGGAGGCGCCTGCCTCGAGCGCACCGCGGATCCGGTCGACCTCGCTGTAGCTGGTCATGGCCATGACGGCGATGCCGTCGTACCGCTGGGTCAGCAGCCGCGTCGCGGTGACCCCGTCCGTGCCGGGCATGAGCAGATCCATGAGGACCACGTGCGGAGGCTCCCCCTCGGCGACCAACGCGGCGACCAGGTCGAGTGCTGCCCGTCCGTCGGCGGCCTCGCCGACGACCTCCACGTCGTCGACGAGTTCGAGGTAGCTGCGCAGCCCGCGGCGCACCACCGCGTGGTCGTCGACGAGGCAGACGCGGATCCGCTCGTCGGCAGGCTCAGGGGCGGTCATCGCGCGTCCGACACGGGTGACGTGGCCGGCACCGCCAGCGTGCTCCCGGGTGTGGTCAGCGGGATCACGGCCGACACCCGGGTGCCCCGCCCCGGTCCGGTGTCCACCACGAGGGAGCCGCCGAGCTGTTCCATCCGCTGCGCCATCGTGCGCAGGCCCAGGTGTCCGGGCTGGGGCGTGGACGCGTCGAAGCCCACGCCGTCGTCCGTCACGTCGACCAGCAACTCCTGGCCGCTGTTCCGGCGACGCAGCTGCACGACCGCGCTCCGGGCCCCGGAGTGCTTCGCGACGTTGGCGAGGGCCTCCTGCACCAGCCGGTAGACCTGCTCTTCCACATCGCCCGGCAGCGGGATCGGCCGCTTCGGCGCTCGGACCTCGACGCGGATCTCGGTACGCGCGCTGACCCCCTCGGCCTGCTTGCGGATCGCGGCGGCCAGACCCTCTTCCCGCAGTGCCTCCGGTCGCAGTTCGAAGATGAGCGCCCGCATCTCGGCGAGCGCACCCTGCGTCAATGCGCGCAGGTTGCCCAGCCGCTCACCCAGCGGTCCTTCGGGTGGTAGGCCTGCTCGTTCGAGGAGCAGTTGCGCGCCGCGGGTCTCCAGCGTCATCGAGAACAGGGCCTGGGAGACCGAGTCATGGAGTTCGCGCGCCAGGCGGTGCCGGGCCTGTAGCGCCAGGCGCTGCTGCGCCTCGGCGAAGAGCCGGGCGTTCTCGATCGCGACGCCGGCCTGCGCGGCGAGGGTGACCACGGCGCGCTCGTCGCCGTCGGTGAACCCCGACGGGCCGCGCTTCTCGGTGAGGTAGAGGTTGCCGTAGATCCGTCCGCGGACCGTGATCGGCACCCCCAGGAACGAGGTCATCGGTGGGTGGTGCGGCGGGAAACCGACCGACCGCGGGTCGTTCTGGATGCTGCCCAGACGCAGCGGACGGGCATCGGAGGTCAGGGCGCCCAGGATCCCTCGGCCGATGGGCAGGGCTCCGATCGCGGCGCGCTGGTCCTCCGTGAGGCCGTGGGTGATGAAGTCCTCCAGCCGACCGTCCCGGCCGAGCACCCCCACCGCGCCGTACCGGGCGTCCGCGACGTCGCACGCCAGTTCCACGATCTTGGTCAGCACTGCCGGGAGGGACAGCTCGGAGGCCAGTGCCAGCCCGGCCGCGATGAGCCCCTCGTCCCGGCGGGAGGACGCGGCGGCGTCGGCGTACAGCCGGGCGTTGTCGACGGCCGTGGCGGCCTGGTCGGCGACGGCGGCGAGGAACCGCAATTCGTCGCCGTCCGGCGGCGGACCTGGCCAGAAGGTCTTGACGGCGCCGACCGGGTGGTTGCGGGCGACCATCGGGAAGGACGCGATGCTCCGCCAGTCCAGATCACCGTCGAGGTCCTCCAACCAACGCAGCACCGGGTCCTCACGGGCCCGGTCGACCACGACCGTCTGCTGGTTCCGGAATGCGGCCACCGACGGCAGGGCCTCCTTGCCGTCGGCCAGTGCCCGCCGGAAGCGGTCGGCATAGTCCGCCGGGAGACCGGCTGTCCCCGCGACGCGCAACCGGGCGGGCTCGCCGTCGAAGACGATGGCGGCGCAGCCGGTCATCTCCGTTGCCTCCAACAGGCACGCGGCGACGGTGTCGAGGGTCGCCTCCAGCGACTCCGCCAGCGCCACCTGTGCCGCCAGATGGGTCAGCGTGGCCTGCCAGCGCACCGCGCGACGCTCCTCGGTGACGTCCCGGAACGCCCGCACGACCAGGCGCTGGCCCTGGACGTCCAGTGGGACGTCGGAGTACTCGACTTCCCGTCGCCCACTGCCCCTGGCGGAGTGCACCCCCCGCGCAGGCACGGTGATTACCGCGGTCCGGTGCGGTGCCGCCGGACCCGGGAGCGCCTCGTGTCCGGCATCTCCGAGCGCCCACCCCGCGGGATTGACGTGCAGGACGTGCAGATCCGGCGTGAGCAGGGCGACGCCCTGGGACAGGCCGTCCACCATCCGGACGAGGTCGTCGAACCCGCCTACCGCCGGCCAGTCGTCATGCCACGCGGACGTGGTGGCATGGATGTCCGCAGCGCTCCCCACCGGCACCACCGCCCAACGGTCCGCTGCCGCGAAGCTACTCCCGTCGACTGGTCCTGTGATCGTTCTCGACCGCGTCAGGACGGCGTGGTGACCGAGGATCGGCCCGCACGACTGGACCGCCGCAGCTCTGGAGGAGCCGACCGGTGGAGGATCGCGACCTGCCGGCCGACTGGTCCAGCTCCACGCGCGGCCGGTCACCGTCGTGATCGACCACGAGGCATGCGCCCGGCCCACCCCCGCACGGACCTGCCGGTCGTCGCCAGGTGCCGGGTGTGCTGTGCCAGCGCGCGCGGTGAGGCCTGCGGTGTGACGGACCACGGGCGACTCGCAGATCTCGCGCTGCGCGTCGCGAGGGACCGGTGCACGGAGCGAGGACATCGCCAAGCCCCTCACCCACCGGGACCAGGCCATCCAGGAGTGGTACCGCCGGCAGTTGATCAGGCGCGTGCTCGCGCACGGCACCGGACAGGACGAGCCTCGACCGGACGCCAACCGGGGCGCGTCTGCTCGACCGGTCAGCCGGGCGAGGATCGCGGCGAGCACGGCGACTCCGCGGAAGACCACGGCGGATGCGTCGTCGCGGGTGGCCGGTCGGCGCCGGACCTGCCTGGGGACGCCGCTCGACGATGCCCGCGACAACGCGGTGGAGCGGGTGACCGGGATCGAACCGGCATGGCCAGCTTGGAAGGCGGGGCGATGTAGACCTATAGGCGCTGGTCAGCGGCTCGTTGAGCTCCCCGAGAGGGTCCACGTGACCACTATGTGACCAATCGCCTCTCGGTCGGCATCACTCCGGCCGCTGGTCGCCGTTGCTCTCCGGTGCCTTGGTGATAGCACCGAGCATGGCGTCAAGGGCCCGGGCGATGTCGGCATCGCGGTCGTCGGCGGCGTGCTGGTAGAGGAGCGCGGCGGCGGGGGAGGAGTGACCGAGCCGACGCATGAGCTCTCTCGTGGTCGCTCCGGTAGCAGCGGCCAGGGTGGCGCCGGTATGACGGAGTTCGTGTGGCCGGACCGGCGGCAACCCGATGGCGTCCGCGGCGCGGCGGAAGGTGGAGTTCCAGTTGCTGCGGGCAAGGTAGCCGCCGGTACTGGTGCCAAACAGGAGGGCGTCCGGAGGAGTCGGGACGTGCTTCTCCAGGTGCTCCTCCAGTACCGCCGCGACCGCGGCGGGGAGGGTCACCGTCCGGTGTCCGGCGTCGGTCTTCGGTTCGCCGAGCACCCACCGGCCGCCAACGCGTCGCACCGAACGCTCGACGCGCAGCCGGCCGCCAGACAGGACGTCGGATCGGCGCAGGGCCGTGGCTTCACCGAACCGGAGCCCGCCGAAGGCGAGGACGAGCAGCAGGGCGCGGTAGCGAGCGGTCCTCCGGTCCCGCCCCAGTTGGTCGGCAAGCTGCAGTGCTTCTGCGGCGGTGAGTGCGCGAGACGGCCGGGTGGCCTTGGGAGTGCCGGCGCCCCGCAACCGGCATGGATTGGACGCGATGGCTTCGTCGGCCACCGCGACGTTGAGGATGGCGCGCAGGAGCCGATACGACTGCGCCAGTGCTGTCGGGCCCGTCGTCCGGCCGGCCTTGGCGTGCCAGGAGCGGACGGCGGCGGGGGTGACCTCGCCGACGGGAACGTCCGCCCATGGCTCGGCGAGGTGGTGACGCCACAGGCCGGCGTAGAGGACGCGGGTGCCCTCGCGGAGGTCATTGCGGGCAAGGTAGTCCTCGGCGTACTCGCCGACGGCGCGGCTGCTGGCGTTCGGCGCTCGCCAGCTCTTCCGCAGGAGGTCGGTCTGCTGACTTGCCAGCCACGCCCAGGCGTCGGCCTTGGTGCCGAAGATTTTGGTGTGGCGCCGACCATCAGGGCCGAGGTACCGGGCGCGGTAGCGGCCACTCGGAAGCCGGTCGACCGACCCGAACGTCCGCTTGGCCACGTCGAGACCTTGACGGGTACCTCAGCTCGCGTCGTCGACGATCACCGCTGGCTGTGGACGCGGCCGGAATCCACAAAGGCGTCTAGCGTCGAGCGCTCCAGGCGCACATACTTGCCGACTTTGACGTAGTCGATCCGGCGCTCGGTGATGAGCCGGCGAATGAACCGCTCGCCGGTACCGAGGTACTCGCCGGCCTGCGCGACGGTCAGGAGCGGGTCGCGGTCGGAATGCCGATCCTGTGCCGCTCGCGTCGTCATGGGATCTAGCGTCGCCGGTGATCCTCCGGTGATCCTCCTGTGGACCTCCGGTGATCCTCCGGTCGTCCTTCCTTCGGCGTCTGACCGTGTGACCCTTCGACGCGATGAGTGCGGACGCGGGCTTCGAGGTCGTGGTGGGTACTGACGGCGGCATCGCACCCGAGGAGCTTGCGCGCGATGGTGTAGCCGGGGCGCGCACCTGCGCATCGTGGCCCAGGTCGAACGTCCGCAGATCCGCCGGGTCTATGGCGTGCTCCGGGGGAGGTCCGTCAGGTGCTATGGAAGGACTTCGAAGCTGCCAGCCGCCTCGCAGTGGAGGACGTCGAGTCGGGCCCGACCTCTGCCGATCGGTGAGGTTCGTCGCTGACACGACATGCACTCGTCTAATTCCTCGGGGCCGACGAGCGCCTGAGTACGCGGCCCGGGAACGCTCGAGCGGGCCCAGTTCCACCCCGACGGCGGCATCGCCGTCTCCCTGGCGAGCCGACTTGACCTGCACTACCTCCATCGAGCCGGCCGGTTCAGCCCAGACGACGTCCGACGCATCTGGGCGGTCACGGAGGACCCGAGCTCGATCACCAGCGCGGTCCCGATCACGGCCCCAGCGGTGGCCCACTTCGACTCCGCGGAGTTGGCCGCACTCCGCGACCCGTGAGAACGGCTAATCAACTAATCAACTCTGCGGCTATCGATCACGGGGCTCCGCTGGGCACGAAGGATCGCGCCATCGCCGCGGTCGCTGAGACCGGCGCCGTGGAAGTCATCTGGTGACCGGACTGCCCTGGTTCGAAAGGCAGGAGCACACACCCCGGCGAGGCGGCCTAGCTCCGCCTGTCGGCGTCGGCGAACTCGTCACAACGAGTCAGCTGCGCCGGAGTGCATGAGGTGTGACGGCCCGCGATCTTGATTCCACCAGTACCGATCGAAGGGCTCGAGCGGCGGCGTCGGAGACGCAGGTGCGCTTGGGCGATCAGCCGGACGATGGACGGGCCGAGGACTGCTCAAGGCCTAGCTGTACTGACCGGACAGGTTGGTGCACCGCGTTGTGAGCGGTCGATCTTGATGTGAGGAGGGACCTCCGGGTCAGGTGTGGAGCTGTCTGACGGCATCCATCCCGACCGCGGAGGTCGCTCGTGTCCCACGCTAGTGCCCGGCTGACTCCTGCCGGGCCCATTGGTCCTGGTCCAACGGATCGCCTCCGGTCGCCCACCGGCGCACGTGGCCGCGGAGATGGGTGTCTCCCGGGCGTGTGCTTACAAGTGGTGGGGCAGGTGGCGGGCCGAGGGCAAGGCCGGTCTCGTCGACCCGGTCCAGCCATGCCCGCCGCCATCCCAGGCGCACCCCGGCGTGCACCGAGACCCGGATCCGAATTTCCCGGCTCCTGTCCCGCTCCGGACCGGTCGCGATCGGGGCGCACGTGAATATGCCGGCTTCGATGGTCGGGCGAGTGCTGCGCCGACACCAGGCCCCGCCGCTGGCTGCCTGTGACCCGGTGACCGGGCAGGTCATCCGCGCCTGCCGGCGCAGCGCCAACCGCTACAAACACGACCGGCCCGGCTCGCTGGTCCACATCGATGTGAAGAAGCTCGGACGCATCCCTGACGGCGGCGCCTGGCGCGCCCACGGCCGTGGCACCCGTCCCAGCTCAGCCCGCGGGTTGGGTTACGACTACGTCCACGCCGCCGTCGACGATCACTTTCGGCTGGCCTACGCCGAGATCCTGGGCGATGAGAAGGGCGCCACCTGCGCCGGCTTCTTCATCCGCCCGCCGCCCTTCTACGCCGGGCATGGCATCACCATCGAGCGAGTCATCACCGACAACGCCTTCAACTACCGCAGGTCCCGGGACTTCGCCGCCGCAGCAACGGCGATCGGCGCCGGCAGAAGTTGATCCGACCGCACTGCCCTTGGACCAACGGCAAGGCCGAAGGGCAGTCCCGAATGGCTATCTGAAAAGCGCTTCAGCCATGAGGACGGCCGCCGCGGGCCGGACCGGGGGAGAGAGTAGTTGACTAGCTAGGGGGACGGGAGTGTCCAGAGTGCCTCAGGAGGCGTCAGAGCCTTACGATCGCTAGGTGGACTGGCTGCTTGTGGGGCTGACGGCTGCCGTCGTCGGCGCTGTCGCGCTGGTGTTCGCAGCCTCTGAAGCCTTCACCTTGAGCGTCAAGGCCGGGCCGTTGCAGGTCGAGCTCCGGCACTCAAGCCGCCGGACGGATAGGGCGTCCGTGTCAGCGCGGGTCGACGAGGCGGTCAACGAGGCGCTCGCCGCAGGGCGGGACGTCGGGCGAGTCGGTGAAAGCGTGGTGGTTAACCTGCTGCCGGCCTACGACGTCGAGGCCTTAACTCGACTCCTCGGCGTGAGACCGGTCATTGGGGCCGAAGTGCCCCTCCCTGTCCCTGGCCCAGGCCAGCTGGAGCTACCCGAGCCGGCGCCGCCGAGGGTCGACAAGGAAGCCATCCTGCTTGCGTACCAGCAGGCGCGGTCCAGCCGGCACAGGGTCCGAGTCACCGTCTGGGTCTACGCCTGCTTCTGCAGCCTTATGGCCGGGCTCTTCCTTACCATGGTGCAGCTAGCCATCGTGGCCGACCTTGGGACTGTATGGGTTGGTGCGTTTCTGGCGCTCGCTGTCGTCCTATTTGGCGTCATGGTCATAGTTGGCAGGCTTGCGGTCCGCAAAACGCCGTACCAGGAGCATGCAGCGTTCTACTGGCAGTTGTTGGCTGAAGCAGGTGTGACTGGCGAGCAGGCCAATGAGGCCATGCGCCAGGCCGAGACCTTGAGCCTCAGGTGACGGGGGGACACCCTCCCCGCACCCTGCAGCTTCGCCTCCGAATCAACACCGGGCAGCTCAAGTCCAAGTTCTCAGCAACGGGCGAAACTGCGCTGTCGAATCGAGTGACTGCCTACGGCATCCGCCTTGCCGACCTCTCCGTCACGATCGCTCGCCAGCAGAGTTCGCCCCAGGTTGGCCCCGACCAGGTGACAGCTGGGGTTATCGCCGCCATGAACGAGTCGAAGAAGGGCTTCGACTTGCCCCTGCTGTTCACTGGCGCCGCTCTGGGAGTCCTTGGCAACACCATCCCGGAGTTCCATCCGGTTGACCAGGTCACCGGAGAGACGTTCGTCATCGCCACTGGCAGCATCCTCGCCGCTTGCGGATTCGGCATGCGGGCGATGTGGAACTACGTGCGAGGCAAGGGCTAGATGAGATTGCACCAGCTCGTTGCGGCAGCCACGCCCAAAGCGATGCGCTCGAACTGAGGGGCATTAGGGGCGCCTGGGGCTTGCGTCAACTGGATCACCGGCAGTGAGTAGTCAGCGCCAGAACGTGAGAGTACCGTCGCCCAGTGGAGGAACTGCTGTTACAGCTCGTCATCCCTGTGGTGACGCTCTTCGGGGGATGGTCCGGCAAGAGTTTCCAGTTCCGCAGCGAACGCAAGCAAAGGAGAGCTAAGTGCTCGTCGGACCCGCACCGAGCATCGTGGCGCCTCGTCTCTCCACTGAGCCGCTCCCGCCTGGCCATGAATCGACCAGGCCCTGGTGGCGGAGGCGGGTCTCGATCCCGCGGCCTCCAGGATATGAACCTGGCGAGCTACCAACTGCTCCACTCCACTATGTGGCCAGGAATCAATGACCCCGACCTCGAGGGGTGGCAGTGGTTACCCGCTCTGCCTTACCTGACCGGTCGCAAGCTAACAAAAGTGGGCGGCCACCCTTCGGTTCTGACTCACGGCGCTTTTCACCGTTTGACGCCACAAAACTCAGACACCTCGGCGCAGGGCGCCCTTCTCCGAGGGAAGGAGGAACTCAGCTAGCCCCACGATGGCCAGGCTACCCGTCATCCCATCCTCTCGTCGATCGTAACGATTCGCTCGAGTGACGAAATCTCGGGGGCGACCGGGAAGACGAATGTTCCTTCTTGAACAGCGTCCACGCCGGTGGACGTGAGCCTGTAGTTGAACTTAATGGCGTCTCCTGCGTCCCGCTTGGCGAACAGGTAGAAGCTGACTGACTTCTCTTCCCCGTGTGGACGGACGTCGCCAAGGAGCAGTCTGACGATAGGCGGCTTTTCGAAGAAGTTCTCGATGGTTATGTGTGTGGGTTCGATCTCGACTTCGGTCTCCCCCGTCGGCAACTCGAGTCCGGATGTCAGACCCAGCACACCGCCCCCCTGAGGGGGGAGCGGGAGCCTGTCCGGCAGGGCTTCGTTTCCGTGCATGGCCTTCAGGAAGCCGGGATCGGATGACCACAAGACGATCTGAACCTGGGGCAGGTTCCGTGTCGTTGGGTTGCGGACGATGACTTGTAGGTCCTGACCGAATATCGCCAGGCGGCGCAGGTAGAGACCGCGAATTCTTCTTTTGCACTCGGCTAGGTGCAGGCCGACGATGCGTTCATCACGTTCGTTGAGCGTCCACGCGCGCAGAAGATCGCCACGTGCCTGTATCCACCTAGCGACTGCTTCCGCGCCTGAGTCCAACCGCACGAGGGGCGGTCCTTCGTAGGACACGTCCAGGTCGAGACGTGGTGTCTCCGTTGCTCGACGAAGCAAGCGCTCCTGCAACTTGTCAAGGTCGCCGTCGTCCGCTGGTGCCGTGTTGGCTAGCCCCCGAACGAAGATGGTGGCCACTGACATCACGCGCTTGCCGTCACTCCACTCCTTTCGGAGTTGCCAGATTTCGTCGCCCCACTTCGGCGGTTCCACCAAGACGACGAGTACTTGCTTGCCATCGATGCTGATGTACTGCGAGGACCACGACGGGTGCCGCGTGCTCAAGTACGGGCTGAGCTTGTTGTCGAGGTCTACCGGATCGATCGGGGTGATGCCGACCAGGTTGTTGGGCTCCGCGCCGACGATCATGTAACCGACGCCGCCGAACTCGTGCTCAGCGTGTGGGGGGTGCCGGTTGGCCAGGCCGAGGATGCAACGAGCGATGTGGAAGGCGCCGTTCCTGTGGCTCAGGTCCAGCGTGCTCTTCCACTCGACGCTGCGGCTCTCGTCGTTGGGGTTGGCGTTGACGACGGCCTCGACCAGCCTTCGCACCTCCGCAGGGCTCCGGAGAGCTTGGTCCCTGGGTATGTCGAGCACCAGCACCGTCCCGTTCGTTGCGGAACGCCATCGTATGGCTACCGAGGTCGGCGCCTGCGGGTGTCCTTGGTCTTGCGCTGCGTCACCTCGTGCGCCGGCTCCGACTCGGTCATGGCAAGCAGCGCACTCGATGCGTTGTCGGGGGAGCGGCCGAGGCGCTTGCGGATGTCCTCGGTCGGCTCGATGAGGATCTTGCAGTTCTGCAGCTTCCACTTCGGGAAGGTCAGCTCGTTGAGGGTGACGTCGTCGAGCTGGCTCAGCTCGTACTCGCGCTCCCGGAAGGCGTTGCGGGCCTCCCACCAGTGCTGAGCACGCAGGTTGGTGTACTTCTTCGGCTGGTCACCCTTCGACCGGTCCTCGTCCGGCTCCTCCTCGGACGCCTCAGACACGGAGATGGGGTTAATCTGGACCTCGTGCCCGGGTCATACGCAGTCTTCGAGGTCAGCATCTTGATGCTCACTCGGAAAGCTCCCGCTTGAGCACCGTGTCTGTCCGGTAGGCGGCGTCGGATCGGTTGTGAGCCGGGTGCTCGGACAGGATGAACTCCAGTTCCGCTCTGAGCGCATCTGCGCGGGAGGCCATGGGTTCAATGTGAACTTCGGCGACGTCGGTCCACCAGGACGCCCGTCGATGAGCCTTAAGACGTTTCTTGATGTCCTCGGTCACGCCGACGTAGAGCAACGAGCCGTCTTCGGCCAGATGTCTGTAGAGCACGTGGCCCTTGACGTCGGCTGGACCCACGATCTTGGGATCGTGGGTTAGAGTAACCGGCGGCGCACCCGTCGCCGCATCGATCGGCTGAAGAACCTCTTCCGGCTCAACAAGCAGGCCGTCGTCATACAGCGACACGGCGATCATGACGACACTGCGGGACAATTGCTGTTGATTTGAAATCGCTCTGACTTCGTCTTTGAGTAACGGTCGCCCGTGGCGGACCTCCTCTCGCTTCACCCAAACCCACGCACCCACTTGGGCGGGGTCTAGAGCGTCGACAAGGTCCACGGGGACTTCGACGGGTGGCTCAGTGAGATCAGCGGTCGCTTCCCATTGTGACTCATCCATGTCGTATGCTCCCATTCAGTTGATTCGACCCTACTGAAGCTAGTCATTGCACAAATGGCGTGCACGGGAACCTCGGCCCTGATCGGCCGGGGGTTCCGTCATTCCCGGCCATTTCCGGCTCTTCTGGACGGTGGCTCCGTGCCGTGGTGCTTCTGCCAGTACCTGCGCCGGGCAGCGTCACGACGCCTCAGGTCTTTCTCTGCAGTTCGGCGTCTTGGAGGGCTTCGGTCTGTCCCCACTCTCCTTGGCCGTACTGCTCCATGACGAGCTGGCCGTCTTGGACGAAGCCGGCGTCGAAGACTCGGTGGTGCGCATGGACGTAGCTTGGCGCCTCGCCGATGGCGGCCAGGAACCTCAGTCGACCAAGGGCCGGCAGGATCTGGCCGTCCCAGACAGCCCTCAGAGCTGACTTGAGTGTGGAGGTAGCTGACCGTCCACCAGGCCGAGATGAGGTCGACGATGCGCTGGCGCTGGCTGGTGACCTTGTGCGGGTAGTTCTTGGACCGCCAGACCTCGTAGGCGACCGGAAAGCATGCTGCGTCGATCAGGTACTTGCCCACCTTGAGCCGGGGGACGACAGGCGGGACTGCTTGCTCCCGCAGCGCTTGGATAACCACCCACTCGCCGGCGCCCTCCCGAGCGAGGCGAGGGAGGTTCCAGGGACGAACGAGGTCGGGACGGCCCTCGATGAATGGCACGCAGTCAGGATCGCGTACTGCTAGGCGTCCCACCAATGGCGGATCAGTCCAAGCTCTAGCGACTCGGGTGGGTGCTCATGGCGAAGGGGACTGCCCCCACTCCAGTTGACTCGTCGGGTGGGCGGTCAGGCCGCGGTAGCGGCGGTGGGGAGTGTCTCGTACTCGATCGGGGTGAGCCGGCCGAGTCGGGGTTGCCTGCGGACGTTGGTGATACGTGCGCACGATCCAGGTGATGATCGCCAGCCGTAGTGCTCACGAGTCGCCCAGCGCCGGCGGTCGCGCACGCTCTTGCCAGACTTACGCAGCCCTCAAGGGACTGCGCGACGGCGCAGCCAAGTTCGGCAAGGACGGCGCGGAGTAGAGAGGGCACTCGCCCGGCGAAGCGTTCTAGTCCACCTGAATGACGGCGCTGGGGATCGCTCGCAGCGACACCAGGTACTGGTCGCCGGCCGGAGTGAGCCTCCAGTAGACGGACTTGTCGCTCACGGTCCGCTTCTTTGTCCCGGTCGTGATGATGCCCAGTGCTCGGAGTTGGACGATGATCGCTCCCCACGCCCTGTCGGAGATCTCTGCGGACTCACGGTGCCAACCCCTACCCCAGTTGCCGTCGGCGTCGCTTTGAATCTCGCGCAGCATGTGGTTGTTGAACGTCGCCCGCAGAGTGGGCTCGGGCGCTTCATCGATCATGAAAGGGCCCAACACCTCAACGATCTCGTCCCAGGTGTAGGTAAGGTCGCCGTCTTCGGACTGACTTCCGCCGTAATAGCCGCTGTGGACGAGGTCCAGCTCGATCTTGTCGTCACCGTAGGCGAAGCGCTCATCGATCTGCGTCGGCTCTGTCGTTGAGTTCTCGGCTTCCTTCTTCTCGAACTGCGCGATCTTTGCCTGCAGCTCTGCGATCTCAGCGCGTGTCTCTGCCGTCATGGCCCGGTCGCCGCGCACCCATCCCGGTCGCGGGTTGGTCTTGATCAGGTGCATCAGACCGCGCGTGATCTTGGATCCGAGGTCCTCGGCGTTCTTCCAGTCCTTCGTCATCTTGAGTTGGACCTTCTTGCGGAACTCGGCGAGCTTCTCCGCGGCCGCGTCGTTCCGATCGGTCTTGCCCACCGGAATCTTGTCAGGCTCAGCCGGGACGAATCCCATTACCGGAACGCCGAGCTCAACTGCGTAGTCATACTCCTTCTCGGTGTAGCTAATCCCTTCCGCGGTCATCGACCCATATCGGCCGCCGACGATGACCAGGTAGTAGTCGCTCTGCTCGATGACGCCCTTGATGAGCGTCCACTGGTCCGTGTCGCCGGCGGGGAACAGCTCCATGCCAGCAGGCAGACAGTCCATCTCGAGCAACGCCTGCATGACCTCGCGGCGCTCGTCGACAAGGTCCGAGAACGTGGAGCTGATGAACACCTGATAGCGCCGATCCATGCTCGCAACGCTATCGAGGCGGCCGGCCACAGAGTCCTGGAGCAGCACCGGCGTGCACCGGCTCGGAGGACTTGGAGCAAGGCGGCGGCCACACTATGGGCACGCCGGCGGCTGGTTTCGGTGACGTTCCGCGGCCGCGTCGAGCACCGCGACAGCCGGTCCGCACTACTCGCAGCCGCCTGCATCCGCGGCGGCCGGCAGCCCGATCTCCTGAGCGACGCCGGCTGGTGGCAGACCCCGGTGGGGCAGTACGCCGTCGTCGCCCTCGTCATCTACAGCCGGGCAGCAGCCGAGCGGGTTGCAGTGCCAGTGGAGGACATCGCGCGATGGATCGCCGCTCGGCGCGGCCTCGAGCTCACCGCGTGACCACAGTGTGGTCACGCGGCGCCAGGGGGCTGACGTGAGGCTGCGACCTCGCCGTATGAGCCGCCCGGCGTGACCAGAACATGACCAATGGAGCGGAAAACAGGGGTCAAGAAGGGGTCGCATCGGGCCTTGCGGAGGGTCCTCCAGACCTTCTCCAGGAGCCCTAACAGGCGCACTGACCTGCGGCTTTGCGTGGAGCGGGTGACCGGGATCGAACCGGCATGGCCAGCTTGGAAGGCTTGGACCTCTGAGGCATGTCTTCGCTGGTCAGTGGCTTGGCTGGCAGCGTTCGTGCCTTCCGTGTGCCTCAGCATCGGCTCGCCTCCGCGGTGCCTCCAGAAGCTCGGCCCTACGTCTTACGATTTGTGAGACGCTGTAGGGATGGCTGAAACGATCACCTTCCGTCCCGATGAGGACGCCCGCCGGGCGTTGGCCGTTCTGACGCAAGATGGCACCTCCGTCTCCACGGCCGTTCGAGCAGCTCTGATCGAAGCCGCCAAGACGGCAGCGCAGGACAGGCTGCGCGCAGAGGCTGTTGCGCTGGTCGCCGATGACACGGATCGTGCCGAGGCGGCTCAGGTCCTTCGGGACATGGCCACGCTGCGTGCGTGGTGAGGTGCACCGGCTGCGCTCACCCCGGGGCGCCCGGGGACATGAGCAGGCCGGCGTCCGCTACGCGGTCGTCGTCCAGTCCGCCCTGCTGCCGCTGTCGACCTGGCTGGTCGCTCCGACGTCCACCTCGGCACGCGCGGCCACGTTCCGTCCTGAGGTGTCCATCGAGGGGCGTCCGACCCGGGTGCTGGCTGAGCAGACGAGTGCCGTGGATCCGCAGCGGTTGGGGGAGAAGGTCGGGCACCTCAGCTTCGATGAACTGCGCCAGGTTGACGCTGCGCTGCGCCTGGTCCTCGGCCTGTGACAAGCGCCCGCACCTCCCGCCAGCGGCTCACCGGCGAGCACGAGCCGCCGCTCTGCTGCCGGGATCCCCGATCTACAAGAGAAGGGGCTCTTCATACCTGCGGCGGGTGTGAGGACTCGCGCGCGTTAGTGAGGCCGGAAAGGGGTCGAGACCTTCCAGGATCAGGAGTGTCAACGGCGGGCGAAAGCTGACCCCCTGCCGCCAGGGGGTCAGTTTCAGGTGCCGTCGACAAGGAGCGCCAGGCGACCTGACCGGAAGGCCTCGATGGTGTCCGAGCCTACGGCGTGTGCTCGCCCGCGCTCATGTCCTGATCCCTGCTACTGCGGCCGCTGGGATCGGCTCGTCGGCCTGGACGGGTCCCACGTCATCGCGGTCGTCGACAGATCGCGGCCGGGTGCGGGGAGCACCGACCCTCCGCGAGACGGTCACCGGCTCGACCACAGGAACCCCAGTCGCTGCTCACCAGAGCTGCTGTCACCGACCACGGGCACCGGGCCTGCCTCGAGCGTCACACCCGGGCCTGGGCGAGGTCGCGGCCGGCGGTGGCTCGAGTGCTCCGGGGCCACGTCCATGCGGCGCGCAGGATGAAGGCCAGGAGCAGCACCTCGAGTCCGATGGAGAGGCCGTAGAAGTAGGAGTACGACCAGGACTCCTCGCCGGCCACGTTGTACATCGAGACGGGGATGTAGAGCGTTGCCACGACGAGGTTGGTGGCGCGGTTGACACTGGCGGGCAGTGTCGTGGAGAGAAAGATCATGAGGATCGGGATGGCCATGAGCGTGAGCGCAAGGCCGACGAAGGTCGGGCCGGTCTCGAACTCATGGACGACGCCGACCAGGATCTCGTCGATGCTCCCGGGCTTGTACAGGTGGAGGTAGTCGACGTAGATGTAGAGGAACATGAAGCTGGTCCAGGCCGCTGCGAGCTTCGCTTGGACCGGGAGCTGCGCTTGCTGGAATGCCCCGGCGGTTGTGCTGCTTCTGGTCATCACTTCTCCTGTGTGCTGGCGAGCTGGCCAGGTCGGCTCAGTCGATGTCCTCACCATGGCCAGCGTTGACAGGCGACACATCCGCCTGCGGGCTCCAGCTGTCCTGGCCGCAGGGACGGGGCATCCGCAGTACTTTCGGCTGATCCGCCCGGGCGGCGGCCCCTCTACGTTGGCCGGGAGGGGGAAGCATGCTGGCTGCGTTGTGGGCCGAGTCGCGCCCCGCGGACCCGCCGGCGCGAGTCTGGCGGGACTGGGCTCTGGTGGCGGTTCTCGTCGCGAGCTCGTTCGTCGAGATGCTGCTGCGCGAGGACAAGGCATGGGCGCCCTTGGTCGTCAGCGTCAGCCTCGTCGTGGCAGCGTGCCTGCTGTGGCGGCGCACGAGCCCGCTGGCCGCGGTCGCCGTCGCCTTCGGAGCCCTCCTTGCCTTCGACATCGCGAGGATCGTGGCCGTCGATGCCACCGGCCTGCAGAGCATCGCCGGGGTGCTCGTACTGCCCTACGCCCTCCTGCGCTGGGGGGCAGGTCGCGAGGCTGCCCTCGGACTCGGCATCATCCTCGTCTGGCTACCCGTCACCTTCATCGCGACCCCGGCTTCACCTGCGGAGTGGGTCGCCGGCTACGGCTTCTTCCTGTTCTCGGCCGCGCTCGGCGCGGCAGTGCGCTACAGCACCAGCAGCCGCGTCCGCGAGATCGAGCAGGTGCGGTTGCGCCAGCGCAACGAACTGGCCCGCGAGCTGCATGACACGGTCGGGCACCGCGTCTCGGCGATCGCGGTCCAGGCGCAGGCAGGTCGCGCGCTGTCGGCTGCAGATCCTGAGCGCGCGCTGGCCACCCTGATCACCATCGAGGAAGAGGCGTCCCGGACGCTCAAGGAATTGCGGGCGCTGGTGGGTGTGCTGCGCGACGGAACGGACGCCGATGTCGCCCCCCGCCGGGGCGTGGCGGACATCGAGCGGCTCGCTCGCCCCGGAGGCGAGGTGCTGGGCGTCCGCGTGCAGGTCTCCAATGACGTCGAGGCCGTCGACTCAGCAGTCAGCACCGCCCTCTACCTGATCGCCGCCGAGGCGGTCACCAACGCGACCCGGCACGCATCCGGGGCTACCCACGTCACCATCGACGTCACCGCATCCCGCGGCCAGGTGCGCCTGCGAGTGCACGACGACGGCGAGGCCAGGAGGGCCAGCCCCACGCCCGCCGGCTACGGGCTGCGCGGCATGGCGGAACGGGCGAGCCTCCTCGGAGGCACCTTCCAGGCGGGACCTGAACCCGACGGCGGCTGGAGCGTCGACGCCTCGCTGCCTCTGACGGTGCGTGCGTCATGACTATCCGCGTGCTCGTCGCTGACGATCAGGACATCGTCAGGGCGGGGCTGTGCATGATCTTGGACGCCCAGCCAGGCATCACCGTCGTCGGCGAGGCCGCTGACGGCCGACGGGCGATCGCCATGGCGCATTCGCTCCGTCCCGATGTGTGCCTGCTGGACATCCGCATGCCGGACGTCGACGGGATCGAGGCCACCCGGCAGCTCGCCGGAGCCGACATCGCCGATCCCCTGGCCGTCGTCGTCATCACCACCTTCGACCTCGACGAGTACGTCTACGGCGCGCTGAAGGCAGGCGCCCGCGGGTTCCTGCTCAAGGACGCCGGCGCCGAACTGCTCACCCAGGCCGTGCATGCCGCCGCCCGCGGCGACGCCCTGATCGCACCCAACATCACCGCCAGGCTCCTGTCCTCCTTCGTCGACAAGCGCTCGCGCCCCATGCCACCCGAGCCCGTCGAGCCGCTGACCTCTCGGGAGGAACAGGTCCTGCTCGCTGCCGCCCGAGGCAGGACCAACAGCGAGATCGGCGACGAGCTGTCGATCAGCCTCAGCACCGTCAAGACCCACATCGCCGCCCTGATGCGCAAGCTCAATGCCCGCAACCGCGTCGAGATCGTCATGTGGGCCTACGAGACGCGCCGCGTCGACACCTGATTCGTTCGCAAGCCCCGAGGCCACAGCCGGGTCGACGGGACGCTGGAGCCGTGGGCTGTCCACGGCGACGTCCCACCGCGAGCGCGGGCGGGCGCCGGGGCTCGCGGCCCGGCCCACACGATTCGCAGCGCCGCCCTGGTGATCACCATGTGAGCCCACGGTGCAGCGTCGGCCGCGCCATGGGCCACATCGCCACCGTGGTCCGCCTTTCGGCCAGTACAGGTCCGGCCTCGAGGCCGATGTGCCGGCCGCGCCTCCGGCGGGACGGTGGTCACCATGACGACAACAACCTCAACCCCTTCACCCACCGCATCCCGGACCTCGTCCGGGCTCCAGCGCGCAGGCGGCACCGCGAGCCTCGTGAAGGCGGCGACGTACGTCGTCGGTTTCGGCGTCCTGGGCGCCTACCTGGCGCCGGCAGGGTTCCTCGAAGCACAGGGCGATCCCGCGCGCTCCCTGGCGTTCCTGCTCGACCACCAGGCGGCGATGTACACCTGGCACTTGGTGCTCTACCTCGTCGGCGGAGCAGCCTTGGTCAGTCTCGTGATCGGGGTGCATGACCGGCTCCGCCGAGCAGCCCACGGCCTGTCACAGACGGCGGCCGCCGTGGGCCTCCTCTGGGCCGGCCTCTTGTCCGCCAGTGGCCTCATCGCGCTCGCGGGGCAGGGCGCCGTCATCGAGCTCGCGGCGGCTGACCCTGTCACCGCCGTGTCGACATGGTCGTCGGTCAGCGTGGTGCAAGACGCGCTGGGCGGCGGCATCGAGATCGTCGGCGCTGCCTGGGTATTCCTGGTCAGTCTCGCCGGTATGCGGACAGGGGCACTGAGCCGCTACCTCGGCGCGCTGGGCATCGCAGTGGGGCTGGCCGGCGCGTGGACCCTCGTGCCGCAGGCAGCTGACTATGCCGGAGCCATCTTCGGGCTGGGATTCATCGCCTGGTTCGTGTGGGCCGGGATCAGCTTGCTGCACGGACACCGACACGCCAACTGAGTTCGTACGCCAAGCGCCAGTGAGGCCGTTGCCAGGCTTAGCTGAGTTGGGCAGAAGCCGGTCAGGAGCTGTTCAGGATGTGGAGCGGGTGACCGGGATCGAACCGGCATGGCCAGCTTGGAAGGCGGGAGCCTCCTGTAGTAAATGTGCTGCTCAGCTGGCCCTTCTGTCCTCCGGCTGAGGGCTCGTGACCCACTCATGACCCAGGGTCTCGGCGTGACCCACGCGTGACCCACCCCGACATGTCATTGCTATTCGTCCTGCTTCGGGTCGTCATCCGGTGGGTTTCGTACTACGCGCAGCATGGCGTCGAGGGCACGGGCGATCTCGGCGTCGCGGTCGTCGGCGGCGTGCTGGTCGAGCAGGGTCCCGGCGGGGGAGGAGTGGCCGAGCCGGGGCATCAGCCTATTGGTGGTCGCGCCGGTGGCAGCGGGACAGCGTCGTTCCGGTGTGGCGGAGCTCGTGCGGCGGACCGCCGGGAGGCTGATGGCGTTGGCGGCGCGGCGGAAGGTCGACCGCCAGTTGCTGCGGGTGAGGTAGCCGCCGGAACTGGTGGCGAAGAGGGATTGCAGCGAAGCGGCGAACGGGCTTCTCTAGGTGCTGCTCCGGTACGGCCGCCACTGCGGCCGGCAGAGTCACGGTCCGCTGCCATGCGTCGGTCCTGGGATTGCCAACTACTCACTCACTGCCGCCGCGGCGAACGGAGCGCTCGACGCGGAACGGCCGCCGGGCGGGACGTCGGAACGGCGCAGGCTCACGGCTACGTGAAACCGCAGACCGCCGAAGGCGAGGACGGGCAGACGGGCGCGGTATCGAGCGGTTCTCCGAACCTGCCCAAGTTGCTCGGCCAGCCGCAGTGCCTCTTCCGCCGTGAGTTCGCGGGAGGGACGGGAGGCCTTGGGCGTGCCGACGCGGCACAGCCGGCATGGGTCGGACGCGATGGCCTCGTCCGCGACCGCCACGTTCAGGGATGGCCTTGGAGTCTTGGGTCGCGCGTGGCCATCTTGTCCGCGGCCGCGTCATGTGGACCCCGTCACACACGGGTAGGTCGCCCTCCCCGACTCACCGAATTCGGCGGCACGCAGACATCTGACTCGTCATACAGGCGAACCAAGGCGATACCAGAAGCACGCCTCCCGTACTTGCAGTCGGGGAGCCCGTGGGACGGTCTTCGTCATGCTCCGTCAGCGTTGGCCGGGGGCCGCTTAACTCGAGGCGGAGAGCAGCTTCGTAGCCGCCGGCCAGAGCCGGATCGCGGCGGCGGCAAGCACGCGAGCGCGGTCAGCGATTTTGCCTTCGTTCCACGCGTCGCTCCTGGCCACCTCGTAGTTGATGACCAGAGACTTCTGCTTCTCGAACTCTGGTTTCTTGACCGCCCAGCCGAGGTTCGACACGTCACGATTGAATGTGGCCGTTACTAAGGTCAGATTGCCAATTCGATCGACCGTGCGACGGCGCTCGGCGCTGAGGGTCTGCCACTTCAGGTCCACCTCATCCTTGGGCACGATCGTCCCTAGTGCATCGGCGATCGGCCAATGTGTCTCCCATGACTGAGGCATGATGTGCTCGATCTGAAGGTCGTCGTAGGTCACAGTGGCAGTGGGCTCGTTCAGATCCTCGCGGCGAAGCCGATCGTCGATCGCCCCAAGCAGAAGGCGTATCCGCATCTGTGCCATGCCGTCGTAGAACCTGCGGGTCAGAAATGCTTCCTCAATTTCGTCGTCACTTGGCCAGTCCAGCACACCGCCCTGAAGCCCCACGACGACGGCGTCCGCAACGTTCGCCTCCTTGTCGGCGGCTAGCTTCGCTTCTCGGAGGACGCGAGCGAGGTGCGTGCCGTATCCGCGGGTCTGCCATCCGATATACGCTCGCCGCAGCGCCCAGGATTCGACGGCCCGCACAGCTCGAACGTGGTCCTCATGCGGCAAGGCGACGCTGGGTAGGGTCCGCAGCCAAGCTAGGAGCGGAATCGCGGTGGTGATGTCGAGAGCGCGGATGCGTCGATATGCCGTGACGAGGCGTTGGTCTTCGACTGGAGCCGCATCGTAGATCGATTGGTAAGCCTTGGCAAAGGTGCTAAGTTGCTCAAGCACCTCTTCGGTCTTTGGGCCGTCGTTGAGATATGTCCGGGCCTCTCGATATAGGTGACCAACGTTCGCCTCGCTGCCAGTGGCTGCAGTAAGCCAGACCGAAAGGAGGACATCGCGCCGCCCTCGCTGAGCATGACCTCGACCGACCTCCTGCTTCCACCACCGGTCGTCGAACTGCGCCCAGTGCTCGTCGTACAGCTTTTCAACATCTTCGTCGGCCAGTTCTCCGCGCAGGAACAGAAGATTCTTGACCAGGTCGATGGCGGATAAAGGCGTTTGGCGACCGTTTAATACCTCGAAGATTACCTGGGCGTCGTCGTTATCGTCGAGGTCGATCACCACGAGCTTGAAGAGGCTTGACATGGCGTCGGCGAGCGCAACAAGTCGGGCTGGATCCACAATACCGTTCGCGTTCGTGGCAAAATCCCGGCTTGCCTGAGAAAAGTACTTCCGCGCTTGCAGGTAGAGGTGATCTGCCTTTCCGTCGTAGGACGGCAGAGCATCGCCGAGCGCCACGGGCCACAGCTCCCGATCCTTACGACGAGGCCATAGCTTGTAGATCTCTTCGGGTGACTCGATGACGTCGTCAGGGTTGAAGAGCATCCGTCGCACGGACTTAATACGATCCGAATTAGTCTCGACAAGCACGTCGAGCAATCCACGGACGAGTAGCTGAACCGTGGTGAGACGTTGCTGGCCGTCGATGACGGACCGGAGCGCCACACCTCCGGTCGCGAACGGCAAGCTCGCACAGACGATCGCACCGAGGAAGTGTGGCGAGACCGTTTGCTCCTTTGCCTTGAGCTTCGAACCCTCCTCCCCGCCGGTGCGAACGTCTAGGAGGCGCTCGGCCGTGGTCTCGAGATCCTCAAAGAGCAGCCGCCACTGGCCGTCCAGAGTCCACTCGTAGTCCCGTTGGAAGGTCGGGATGATGTACCGGCGCTCCGGCTTGAGGATGTCCTGCAGTGGATAAGTCTTGGCGTCCAAGGGGCTCCCCCGATTGCGGCGCCTCTAGAGCGACCGGCTCGTCGCCGGGAGCCTATGTGACGAACGAGACGGATTGGTGTGGGACGAGCCGTTTGGCGAGCCGCCCGTCACAACTGTCACTCTGGGTGCAACAGGCTCCACGCTCGGCCATTGGTCGCTGCTCGCCCTAGCCAGGCATACAGCTGAAGTGACGCCCCGTGGGCCGGACACCTCCCGACTGGACAGCAGCTGGGGAGGAGGCGCTGGTTGGGGACGGTCGGCAAGTACTCGGAGGAGTTTCGCCGGCAGGCGGCGATGCTCGCCGTCGACGGCGGCCGTGGTGTCCGGGACTTCGCCCGAAACTCGCGTCAACCACGAGACGCTGCGGAACGGGGGTGGGTGCGCTCAAGTGGGAGCGGGCCCCGCTTCGTGGCTCAATCAGCGGCGATGAGCGGGCCGAGCTGGCCCGGTTGCGCCGCGTGGCCGAGCTGGAACTCCAAGAGGTGACCCTGAGAACAGCCGCGGTCTTCGTGGGCAGTGGAGGCATTGGCTTTACCGAGCGCGAATGGTGCGCAGGGCGGTGGTGTCGTGCTCGTGGCCGGGCCGGACGACCCAGGTCCACAACGGCCAGCCGTCGGGGTCGGCGAGCCCCCCTGTCGATGTCACTTCGGCCGCTCGTCGACGTTGTCATCAGGAGTCTCGGTGAGCCCGCCAAGCATGGCATCGAGGGCCCTAGCAATGTCGGCGTCGCGATCGTCGGCGGCGTGTTGGTAAAGGAGAGCTGCGGCGGGGGAGGAGTGGCCGAGTCGGCGCATGAGCTCCTTGGTGGTCGCGCCGGTGGCAGCGGCCAAGGTGGCGCCGGTGTGGCGGAGTTCGTGTGGCCGGACCGCTGGCAAGCCGACGGCGTTGGCGGCGCGGCGGAAGGTCGCGTTCCAGTTGCTGCGGGCGAGGTAGCCGCCGGAACTGGTGGCGAACAGGAGGGATTCTGGAGAAGCGGGAACGTGGCTTTTCAGGTGCTCCTCCAGTAGGGCCGCGATCGCGGCAGGGAGCGTCACGGTGCGATGCCCGGCGTCGGTCTTGGGTTCGCCGATCACCCACCGTCCGCCGACGCGTCGCACCGAGCGCTCGACGCGCAACCGGCCACCGAGCAGGACATCGGACCGACGCAGTGCAGTGGCCTCACCGAACCGGAGCCCGCCGAAGGCGAGGACGAGCAGCAGGGCGTAGTAGCGCTCGGTTCTCCGGTCCTTCCTCAGTTGCTCCGCCAGTTGCAGAGCCTCGGCCGCGGTGAGTGCACGGGACGGCCGGGAGGCCTTTGGCGTGCCGGCGCCACGCAACCGGCAGGGGTTGGAGGCGATGGCCTCGTCGGCGACCGCGACGTTAAGCATGGCGCGCAGAAGTCGGTAGGCCTGTGCCAGTGCTGTTGGACCAGTCGTCCGGCCGGCCTTGGCGTGCCAGGAGCGGACGGCGGCGGGAGTGACCTCGTCGACGGGGACGTCGCCCCAGGCATGAGCGAGGTGGTGACGCCATAGGCCCGCGTAGAGGACGCGGGTGCTCTCGCGGAGGTCGTTGCGCGCGAAATAGTCCTCGGCGTAGTCGCCCACCGTCCTTCGGCTGGCGGTCGGAGCCCGCCAGGTCTTCCGGAGGAGGTCCGTCTGCTGGGTGGCGAGCCAGGCCCAGGCGTCTGCCTTGGTGCTGAAGACCTTGGCGTGGCGCCGACCGTCGGGGCCGCGGTACCGGGCGCGGAAGCGACCGCTGGGAAGCTCGTCGACGGTGCCGAACGTCCGCTTGGTCACGTTGCGACCCTGGCGGGCGATCCAGCGGGCATTTTCGCCGATCAGCGCTGGCTGTGGACTCGGCCGGCGTCCACAAGGGCGTCTAGCGCCGAGCGCTCGAGGCGCACATACTTGCCGACTTTGACGTAGGCGATGCGGCGCTCGGTGATGAGCCGGCGGATGAACCGCTCGCCGATGCCGAGGTACTCGCCGGCCTGCGCGACGGTCAGCAGTGGGCTGCGGTCGAGAGCTTCATCCTGCGCCGCTCGCCTCGTCATGTCCTCGAGCCTCGCCGACGTCCTCCGGTGCGCCTCCGGTCGTCCTTCCTGTCCGCCGTCCCGTCGCGTGATCCTCTGATCCGACGATTGCGGGTCCTGCTGTGGACCGGGCTCAGTACACGTGGGGAGCGCCGGTCAGGCGGGCGCGCCGCCGGTAGGCCTGCAGCACCATCTCCAGTTGCTGCGCGAGCGCGGACAGGTCGCGGTCGTAGACGCGCCCGTCGTTGAGTTGGTGGGCGAGCTCCTCGAGAAGCCTTGGCCAGTCCCGCCGCGTCGGGGCTAGGGGGGTACGGACCTGCACCAGCCTCTCGACCACCTGGACCGGTGTTCGGTCCGACGTCATGGCCCGCGTCTGTTCCCAGGCTCGATGCCGGCAGGTAGCCGAACACCACTTGGGGATCGGTCCACGGCTCTTCGGGCTGATCGGCCCTCCGCACCACCCACAGGTCTGCGCTGCGGCCCGTCGCTCCCGGCCGGCCACCTCACCGTCGGGTGCCCCTGCTGCCTTGGCGGCCGGCGTCTGCTCCGCCCGCTGGCGCCGCCGGGACTCCTGCTTCCGCCGTTGCCGCTCACGCTCCTGCTGTCGCGCTCGGTATCCGGGACTGCCGCTGCTCTCCATGCCAATGACGCTGCAGATGAGCCTCCGGTAACTCGTCACCACGAATTCCGGGACCGCAGGTGCAAGAGGTGTAATCCTTTGCGATCTTGAATCGCAGCCTCTGGCGATGAGAATGCTCCTGTCGTCCGGCGACGTCGTGCGTCACTGGTGCGGGAGAGCCCGCAGAGGTGTTTGGCGCGGGGTCCTCGGGTGCCCCTGATTGCTGCCGTGAGCGCGCGGGTCTGTGTCCTTGACTTGAGGGCCCTCCGGGCGACGCCTTGCAGTCCTCGACGTGAGGAGGGGTCGGCGGTGGAGGTTCTGTACGAGCGGGTTGCCGGGCTGGACATCGGCAAGAAGACGCTGACGGTCTGCGTGCGCACGCCCGGGGCTCGGGGTGGTCGGCGGGCGGAGACGCGGACGTTTTCGACGATGACCCGGTCGCTTCAGGTGATGCGGGACTGGCTGCTCGACCGCGGCGTGACGATCGCGGCGATGGAGTCGACCTCGACCTATTGGAAGGGCGCGTTCTACTGCCTCGAGGAAGTGATGGAGGTCTGGCTGGTCAACGCTGCGCACATCAAGTCGATCTCGCGGCGCAAGACCGACGTCAAGGACGCGGAGTGGATCGCCCAGCCGCTGGAGTGCGGGCTGCTGCGGCCGTCGTTCGTGCCGCCGCCGGACATTCGCCGGTTGCGGATGCTGACCCGCTACCGGGTGCAGCTGATGGCCGACCGGACGCGGGAGATCACCCGGCTGGAGCTGATGCTGGAGGACGCCTCAGTGAAGCTCTCCTCGGTGGCGGCGAGCCTGACCAGCGTCTCCGCACGGGCCATGCTCGGCGCGCTGATCGCCGGGGAGAGCGATCCGCGGGTGCTGGCGGAGCTGGCCAAGGGCAAGATGCGCCGGAAGATCCCGGCGCTGACCGAGGCTTTGACCGGGCACTTCGACGCCCAACACGCGCAGCTCGCGCGCAGCATGCTGGCCCGCATCGAGGCGATTGAGACCGCCTTGGCCGAGCTGAACACGGTGATCGCCGCTGCCTTCGAGCCCTGGGCGCATCAGCTGGAGCTGCTGCAGACGATCCCGGGAGTGGGGGAGAAGGTCGCCCAGGTGATCATCGCCGAGACCGGCGCGGACATGTCTCGGTTTCCGACGCCGGAGCACCTGGCGTCCTGGGCCGGGGTTGCCCCGGGGACGCGGGAGTCGGCGGGTAAGCGGTATCCGGTTCGGCCGCCGCACGGCAACAAGTGGCTGACCGCGATGCTGGTCGAGGCCGCCGGGTCGGTCGGGCGGATGAAGGGCGCCAACTACCTGGCCGCTCAGCACGCCCGGCTCACCAGCCGCCGCGGCATGGCTCGGGCCCAGCTGGCGGTCGGCCATTCGATCCTGGTCTCGGCCTACTGGATGTTGACTCGGGACGAGCCCTATCAGGACCTCGGGCCCGAGTGGCTGGCCCGCCGCAACGACGAGGCACACGCTCGCCGGCTGGTGGCGCAGCTCGAACGCCTTGGCCACACCGTGGTCCTCGACCCGGCCGCCTGAAGCGCAACTGCAGAACTACTGCGGACGGGCTTCGCCCGCCCCGCGCTGACGCGCGCCTGCAACACCGGTATTCACGGGTCTATGGCACTTACGACCTCGTGCATGGCTAGCCGCGGGCCGTCGTTGACCTGTCCAGGGTCAGTTCGATCACGCGGCAGTGCCGGCCGGGAGCGCTCCCGGCGGGCGGTGAAGCTGGTCAGGCCGTGGGGCTTGTTCCTGGCTGGAGACAAGGCTGGCGACCGCGGGCAGGATGGTGTCGAGGTGTTCGCGCCGGCCGAGGTGTCGGCATAGGGTCCGCCAGTTCTTCAGGTGGCTGATGCCGTGCTCGACGCCGATCCGCTGCGCCGCGTGAGCCCGGCGTTCGGCCTCGTGCGCCGCGGCAAGCGCGGGCGGGACCGGAGCTGGTTCTTCCGCCGGGCCGGCCGCGGAGTGAGCACCGCGCCGGCGGTCTGCGTGCTCAGATATTGGTAGCCGGCGTCGACCCACAGGGTGACGCCCGGAGCGAGGGCGAGCAGCTCGACCAGGCCGGCCTGGCGCACCTGGGTCAGATCGTGCGTAGATCCCGGGCGGGTGCGCCCGCACAACAGCAGCCGCCCGGCGGGTCGGTGATCACGAGTGCCTTGACGGTGTTGGCGCGGGCCTTGCCCGAGACGAACCGCTGCCGAAGGGCCTTGTGAGCCGCCGGACGGCGCACCCGCACCTCGTTGGCATCGAGCAGGCCGAGTGGTGTGCCCCTTGTTTCGTGGAGTCCGATTGTTGGATCTTCGTGCCACCTGACCCCTTGAGGAGGGGCTGTGGGACGACGTGGGTATCCGCCGGAGTTTCGGCGCAAGGTGCTGGATCTGGTGGCTTCGGGACGCAAGGTGTCGAGGTGGCCTTCGACCTGGAGATCAGCGACCAGACGATCTACTCCTGGCTGCGGCAGGACCGGATCGACCGAGGCCTTGAGCCGGGGCTGACGACGCCCGAGCGGGCGGAGCTTCGTGCCGCCCAGCGCAGGATCGCCGAGCTGGAGGCCGAGCTGGCCATCCACCGGCGGGCCAGCGAGCTGCTGGGCGCGAGCGGTGCTTCTCCAGGAAGCCTTCCAATCTAAGTTCATCAAACTCCCGGATGGCGGCGAGTACGTCTTCGCTCGTCGCGTCAGGCTGTGGCGCGGCAGGGACCGTAACGGGCGCACGAGGATATGCAGAGATTGCACACCTCTCGGCGAGACCTCCTACGGGTACGTTCGGGCCGAAGTCAGAGCGAGGCCAGCCACGGACCTGCTCGCCGTCCCCCGGCGGCATCGTGCCAGGCCCGCCGACCGGCAGTCGGGCCACGGTCCTCAGCATTGGGGGACCCTTCGGGTCGCACTTGATCTCGCGGGGTTCTCGGGGCCGCCGCTGCGCGAAGAGAGCCCCGGACTAGCGCCAGCCGGGGCCCTCTTCGGCACACGTGCCCAGTGATCAGGAGGCACGCGTTAAAAGAGACCTTGCTGCTCGTTCTCCAACGGCCCGGGTGAGTTGGTGCCCGCCTCAGCAGCGGCCTCGGCAGCTTCCTGCCACGAGGCAACCGTTTTGTCACTCGATTCAACCTCAACCAAGCGCTGTAGGCCTGCCGAGGCGAACTCGGTCAACGCTTGATGGATTGGTTGCGCGCCCCAGGCGAGGGCATCGACAAGAAGGTCAGAGATTGATTCGAAGATGTTGAGGGAGACGCTATGGCTCAGAGCCGCCCAGTTTCGGAGCGCCGCCATATCAAGCATCGAGTGCTGAGGCGCGTCGACAACCACGAATGCTCGTTCAATGCCCGAAGTGGCGCAAGCCTGAACGAATGTCTTCACATCGGACTCGGTCACGGCCTTAGCGCGCGCCTCAACCGCTAGGACGACCTTCTCGTCGAGGTAAACCTCAACGTCTCCGGGGACGTCACGAGAGGGATCGTTCAAGCGGCGTGAGCGGACGTCATCGTGGACCAGGTCGATGCAAGCAGCTGCCAGCGCTTGCGTCTTCCATGGACGCTCGGTTTTGTCGGCCATGAAGCCTGCGACAGCGTGGAGCATAGCTCGCAGCTCGAGCTGTCCAGAGAAGGACATTGTGAGGTTTGCGCTAGGCGTGGCAGATAGCCGAAAGCGTATGAAGGACGCGAGGGCCTTCAAGGCCTGGTTTTCACCGAATGTCTCCAGCAAAACGAGACTCCCCTTGAGGGCGTCCAGTGTAGCCGGATTTCGCACCCGATCGATCGTGGACATGTGGTCGTATCGGAAGAATGGCTGATTGTTCATGGGCTCTCGCCCTGTGTTGCGTATGGAGAAGCCGTACTCTCTAGCCGCGGGCACTAGCACGTTGTGGCATAGCGTTCGCAGGCTGTAAGCTCGCTCGCTGTACGCCTCTTTGATAGACAGCGGATCCACTCGTCTGTCAGTGGCGCGAGCCAGGAGGGCTGTGCCGAGCGCAGGGGTATAGGTCTTGTAAGGCGCCGACTCCATCTTGGCAGCCAGCATCGACCAGTACTCAGGCAGTGGCTCCTCGGACACGGCGAGGGCCACGGCTTCTGCCAACCTGACCGTGGCCCTCGCGTAGTCGAGTGTGATTCCCAAAGTTCCTCCCTCACCGAGTTGCTGGTTCGGCGAGAGTAGGAAGCTCAGGGCATCAGAGAGAGTTGCTCGGGGCCCGCATCATCGCGTGTTGCATCAGGACCAGCCAGGTGCCCCAACTGCAACATGAGGGCACGGACGACGACCTTCCCAAGCTCAACTGGTACGGCGTTGCCCAGCTGACGCTGAATGTCCGAGCGGCTCCCCTCGAGCTTGTAGTCCTCCGGAAAGGTCATTAGCCGAAGCATCTCCGGAACGCGAAGGCGCCTCGCCCGCGGGTTTCCGTCCGAATCCTCCACGTTCTCCCAATGAAAGGGGCCAACGTATGGTCCCGGTTGCGCCTGAAGCGTCGTAGAAGGGCGGTCCGGATCCAATTTTAGAAGAAATGTCCAATAACGACTTCTCCACTTGAAGACGTTTCGTCCACCGTACCTGTCGGTGTGCCACAAGTAGTTCTGCCCGGGAGGAACTTCTGCTGCTAGCTCCGCGAATTCTCCAGTCAGCATCTCCCCGGGTTCCAAGACACCCGGCAGAAGGTCGCCGATCGCTTCTTTGGCTGTCACATAGGGAATCTTCGTCGGGTCCACGACGGAGTGCCGCTCGCTCCAACCAGAGTGAGTCCCCTCCGGAAAGCGGAACTTCTTCCCGTCCCGACGACCGACAATAAACACGCGCCGACGGAGCTGAGGAACACCGTAGTCCGCCGCGATCAGGACCTTCCACTGGGGGTTGTAGTTCAAATCACGCATTGCTGAAATGAGTCTATCGAACTGGGCTGCGTGGGTTCGGTAGGTGAGCCCCTGGACGTTCTCAAGGATGAACGCCTCGGGTTGGGCCTCCGTCACGACGCGTACGTATTCATCGAGAAGTGACGCGTTTGGGTCCCGACTTTCGCGCTTCTCCTCGATCCAAAATCCAGACTTGCTGAAAGGGGTACACGGCGGGCCGCCAATCACCAGGGCCGGCTCTCCCTTCGACAGGCCGCCTGCCTCGAGTAGCTCCTCGGTCGGTGTCAGCCGAATATCGCGGGTGATGGTCGGGACGTTGAAGTTTGCCCGCAAGCTTGATAAGGCCAGTTCGTCGTAGTCGGTTGCGACCGCAACCGAGAGTGGGCCTTTCCTGCCATCTTGGTCAAGTGGCGGCTCGGCGCACCGCTCTACAGCAATGTCAAGCCCTCCGGCACCTGAGAATAGGCTGATTACAGGCAGGCGGACATCCATGCATTTGCTCCTCAACCAAGATCGCGCCGTGTGCACCGCTGTGAGTGCTCGGGATCCGTGCGACGGCACGGTACCGGGGGCGCCTGCTCCGGCTGGAGAACCCGCGCTCGTCTCGAGGGTCGCGTCGGAGCGCTAGGTGCTGAGACCAGCCGATACGGGTCATGAGGGGCAGGCTAGCGACGGGCAGTGACAACCTTCGGGACTCAACCTGATGTCGCGCTGCCGGAGACGTCCGTGCGGTTCCTATGCTGGTGACGTGGACGCGCAGGCGCCCCGCCCAGCGACGGCCGCCAACCCCAGTCGAGACACGAAGCCTGAGCTGGCGGTTCGGTCGCAGGTACATCGCAAGGGCTTGCGCTTCTACGTGGGGCGTCAGCCGCTCCCCGGTCTACGTCGAACCGCTGATTTGGTATTCCCGCGCCGACGGGTGGCAGTCTTCGTGGATGGGTGCTTCTGGCACGGCTGCCCACTGCACCTTCGGATGCCGAGGGCCAACCCGGACTACTGGCCCGCCAAGATTGCCCGCAATATGGAGCGGGACCGGGAGACCAACGAGAAGCTGACCGAGGCTGGGTGGCGAGTCCTGCGCTTCTGGGAGCACGAGGACCCGGACGACGTCGCCCGTCGGATCGAGCAGGCGGTCCGTCAGGCGTGAGCGTGAGCCGCGACGGCTTCCAAGGCACGGTCCTTGAGTTCATTGAGCGGGCAGTCGCCAAGGACCTCCTCGGCCGAGTCGCAGCACCGCTCGCCCCACTGGTCCTCACGCCAGGCGACCCAGCCGAGGTCGGAGTCCAGGTCTAGGGAGAGCACGACATTTGCGCCGTCGGCAGGGAGCTGGACGCCGAAGTAGCCACCGGCGAGGGAGACCACCGTGCCGCCGGTCGCATCGGCGGCCTTGTCGATCTCCTGCAAGTACGCAGGGTACTCCACGGGGGCGTCTCCTCATAGTCGGCCGTTGACGGCATCCTCCCTCAAGACTCCGGCAACACTGCTAATCCCACCGCGAGTGCCGAGACTGCCGATGGCCCCACCTGCGGAGGTGCCCTCGGAGATAAGCTGAGGGCCGGAACGCAAGGAGGCCCCGCCCTCCGAAGTAGAGGACGGGACGTTCCGTCGAGTGAACGAGTAGGGCGGTCCGTCAGGCCCGGCGGGAGGCCCTTTGGCGGGTCTCTTCGCGGCCAGCGGCGGCACCTGAGGCGGCGGCTTCGTAGGCGGCCTCGGCTTGGGCGGCGTCCGGAGGGGTGCCGGTGCCCTTGCCCTTCGGGTAGCAGGCACGGGCGTCGGCAACACCGTCGGCCCAGCCGAGGCGGCGGGGCTTGCCTTCCTGCCCGGCGGCGAGACGGCAGTCCGCGGCGGGCCTGTCAGGTGCCGAGTCGCCGCAGCTGGCCTGCAGCAACAGCTCGGAACGCACGGGGATGCCGTCGGCGCAGTCCGACGCCGAACGCGTCCGGCGCAAACAGCGCCTGGCCGAACTACTCCAGATCAGCCGGCGGTCGCGGCAATCGGGACCTACGTCATTGCGCTCCGGAACCGCATCGCGGCGGCTGTTCGAGAACGGGCGCGGCGGCTGATGTCGTCGCATGCCGCGCAGCGTCGCCGCTGGCCCCGAGTCCCCCCAGACACGCCAGATTGGGTGATGCGGTGCCTGGTGCCCCAGCGAGGCATATGTTTGCGCCGACTTGGGGGGAAATGACAAGTGCCGGACGACAGGCAGTGGAGCGACGCGCTCTGCGATTGGTTCTACCGACCTGAGCTGGCTGGGCAGCCGGCCTACCTGTTCTGCGATCCGTCCGTGCCCAGCATGATCGCTGAGGCCAATGGCTGGGCGCTGCCAGACCCCTTGGCGGACTTGCTTTCGGCCGTTAGGTCGCGCGTCGCCGCCAGCGAGCCTCTGGGACCTTGGCTCCGGCAGGCGCATCGCTGGCGCCGTGAAGGCAGAGTCGGCAACCCTCCGTGGGTAGCCGTGCTCGCCGTCACGGTCCTCGCCGCCTCAGGCGGAGGCCGCGACGACGGGCTCCTGATACACGAGAGGGCGTACTACAAGCCTCTGCGGCGGCTCTTTGGCCTGCCGCAGGGAGCGCAACCTCCGGACTTCGACAATGACGTCCGCATGCTGTGGACGTTCCTGCGGGAATGGCTCGACGACGATCTAGGCGGCTCGCGAGGGCTAAGCACAGCAAGCGCTCCCAAGCACTTGTGCAACGTGGGATGGGCGCTGTCGCAGACGGTTCTGACACCTGCTGAGCGGTCCCGCCTCCCCGAGTTCTTCCGACTCATCGGCGCCCTCCCGGGCGAGGACATCGCTCCGGCAGTACTGCTCGCCAGCTATCAGCGTTGGGCGTCGCGTCGGGGAGGCTTAGGGGCTTCTCCTCCGGAGCTGGACCGGAGTTCTGCCATCCGCGAGGTGTTGGCCGCTGTCCTGCATCAGTCGCTGCTCGCCTGGGATGGCCGCCCGCGAGACGAGCGCGGACGGGTCACGCTGCCCCTCCTGCTCGGCTACTACAGCGCCCGCGGCGAGATGAGGCTGGCGTCCCGAGCGGTGCCCGGCCTCGGTCACCGGCGTCTCGCCATCGGGGACCAGGAAATCACGCTCGGAGCTCCGGATGAGCAGATCGTCGTCCCCGGGGACCCGGCCAGTGCACTCGAAGGTCAGCCGATACGGGGAATGCTTGCTGCTTCGGAACAGGACCCAGCCGCAGGCGCTCGAGAGATCGAGATGCGGCTTCCCAGCACCGACCTGCATGTGCTTGCATCCAGCGCCGAGCTAGCCATGTGGGTTGAGGTCGGTGCCGCGTCATTTGATCACGAGCATGTCGTCATCGTCCGAGAACGTGTCGCGCGCGAAGCGGAGCGGGCCATGGCCGCCCTTGGCGGCAGCGCCACGCCTCTGACCCGGATCCGGCTGCCCGCGGGCTGGTACGCCTATCACCGCTTCGAGCCAACTCGGCTGGCCAACGTCGACCCCAAGCTCGGAGGGCTGGTGCCGAGCCGGGCGGAACTCGCGCAGCTCAGCGGGGGGCTCCCCATCGAGCTGCGGAACCGGATCTGGCTGACCGCCGGGCCCCCCGATGTAGCTCTGCCGGACCTGGTTGAACGGCAGGAAAGCCAGGTTCTGCGGCTGGACGGCAACGAGCTGCCGTGGCCAGCGGACAGCAGGTTGCGGCTGCGAGAACACGGTCTGCGTGCCGGCCTCCACGAACTGATCGTGGCTGGCCGAACGATGCGCTTCACCCTGGTCGATGAGGCAGTGGACCAGAGTGGACACGGCGACCTCGAACTCACCGTGGACCGGCGGGCTATGGGGCACAGATTTCCCGGCCGCTCTCGGATGTCCGACGATGGCAACCGGCTCGGAGACAGGTCGACGGCGGCTGTCCCTGTCGAAGTCACCCTTTGCGGCGCGGAACTGACTACCGCGGACGGCGGCAAGGATGTTGCACCCCTGCCGAGGCACTGGCACCTGCGCATCGGCGGGCTGTATTTTGTGCTCGGCGGTCCCGGTCAGGCTGCCCGATTGCAACCGAGTGCACCGAGCTGGCTCATGGACACAGAGCCACGGCTCTATCCGCGTGATGCTGACCTGGACACTGCGTTGTCCGGACTCCCATTCAGCCCGCGCTGGCTGTTGCACGTGCCGCCGCGGCAACCTCCGACCGTGCTGGACATCGCGGGGGTCTCGCCGGCCCCCAGCCAAGCGCCGGGGAGGCCCACGCTGGAAACCGGGCCCTCGGTGTGGCAGCTGGCTCTCAAGCATCTCGATTCTGTCGCCGCCCCGGGGCTCCGCGCCCAGTCGGCATGGCGAGCGTGGATCCACGAGGCCGCTGCGTTGTGCGGGACCCAGCCGCCGCCTGGCGTCATGGTTGGTCGGTGCCAGTGACCGTCGACCATGACCTCCTGCTGCGCTGGTGCTCAGAACGGTCGTCGGGCTCGCTGACGGCCTTTCGCGAGGCCCATGACTGGCTGCGTGAAGAGCGCGGCGCAGGAGAGCCGGCTGGTCCGGATCCCCGATCCGAGCAGGATCGATGGATGTGGTCGTTGCAGTCACTGCAGGCCCTCGGACATCTCGAAGTCGACTGGCGGAAGCGGCGTTGGCACGTAGCGCCACCGGTTGTCACGACGCTGACGGACGGCGGAGGCTTCGCACTCCTCTGTGGGGCCAGGCCGGCGGCACTAGTTCGGCGACTCGACAATCTCGTCGACGACCCGGATCCCCGGCTGCAGGCCATTGCCGCGGAGGTCGTCTTCGACGTGCCGGTCTCCCAGCGCGGAGGGCCCGCCCTGCGGCTGCTCCAGGCCCCGGCCGCGGAAGATGCGCGAGAACTGTGCGCGCTACTGGGCATCTCCTTCGTGGACCGCACTGCCGACCAGCTCGTGCAGGTGCTCCCGGATCTCAATGGACTCCTGCAGCCCGGTCAGTGTGTGGACCTCCCGGGTGGAGTGGCGCCAGCGAAGATGAGCGACGGCGTCCAGAAGCCGCTCTTCTTCGGGATCGACCAGGACTTCGGGGAAGCGGGGGCGTACGAGGTGCGTCTCTACGATGCCCCCCGATACTTCTACCGCCACAGTCCGGGGCGAGTGTTCGAAGCTGAGCGAGGTGCGATCGTCTGGGCCGAGCTGCGGCGTACTGAACGGCATGCACTCCGGTATGACGCTGAGCGCAGGACCCTTCTGGTGCCGCCGCGGCTACGGCTGCCCTCGCTGTACGACCGCGCCGCCACCCTCCGCAGTGGCCTGCTGCCGCAGCTCGAGAAGGTGACCGTCCCCACGCGCCCTGGCTCGACGCACGTTCAGACGCTGCTACTCCTGCGCTACGTCAACATCGACCTACTGTTCGCCGAGCGGCTCGCGTCTTTGCTAAATCAACCCCTGCAGCGACTCAACGTGGCCTCTCGGCAGGCCGCAGACCACCCGCCACCGACTCGAGGTGCGATGTTCTTGGCACCCGCTGACCGGCCAACCTTGGAGCGCAATTGACGTCCGCCCACGCACTCAGCGTCGATACGCTCAGCCGCGACCTCACCGACACGTTCCTGCGCTACTACGACACCGCGTACGGGCTCCGCGACCAGGCGATCATGAGTGAGCGCCGTGACCTGCTCAGCCATCAGAGCGCGCTGTTCCAGGAGCCGTTCCTCGAATTGCTTCCGGATTACGTGCTCGCCGACACGGACCTCTCCGGCAGCTGCCAGCAAGCCGGAGTGCCCGATCTGGCTGGACTGGCGCAAGCTGGCCTGCTGGCCGGGCGCGACCGACTCTTCGCCCACCAGGACCGGGCACTGCGCGACGCCGTGGCCGGCCGACACACCGTCATAACCTCAGGAACCGGCTCAGGTAAGACAGAGGCGTTCCTCCTTCCCGTACTGGCGCGCCTCGTCCGCGAGTCCGCGTCTTGGGATGCGCCGACGCCGGACGGTGCTCCATGGTGGACCGGCACCGGCCCCTGGCAGGCCCAGCGTGGGCACAGTCCGGGACGCGCGGCTGCGGTCCGCGCCCTGATCTTGTATCCCATGAATGCCCTGGTCGAAGACCAGCTAGTCCGTCTCCGGCGGGCCCTCGACGGCCCGCAGGCCCGCAAGTGGCTTCATGACGCACGACGGGGGAACCGTTTCTATTTCGGCCGATACACGGGGCGCACGCCGGTGTCGTCGACGCAGAGCAGTTCCAGCACCGCGGAGCTGAGGACCGTGCTCCGCAAGCTCGACGAGCGCGGCCGACGGCTGCGTCAGCGCCTGGCACAACAAGAGCAGGCCGGCCAAGACGTCCGAGCTGACGACGCCTTCTTCCTCCCGCGCCTGGACGGTGCCGAGATGCGGTCTCGGTGGGACATGCAGGAAGCCCCCCCGGACGTGCTCATCACCAACTACAGCATGCTCAACGTCGTCCTCATGCGGGATCGGGAGGAGGACATGCTCGCGGCTACTCGCGCCTGGCTCGACGCGAGCCCCGAGCACGTGTTCACCCTCGTCGTGGACGAGCTGCACACGTACCGCGGCACCTCGGGTACTGAAGTCGCCTATCTCCTGCGCAAGCTGCTGGACCGGCTGGGGCTACATGACAGGCCAGGCCAGCTCTCAGTGCTCGCCGCGTCGGCCTCGCTCGAAGCCGGTCGCAAGAAGGACATGGCGTTCCTCGAGCAGTTCTTCGGCCAGCCCCAAGACCGCTTCAGCGTGGTTTCCGGCGCGCTCGCCCGTCCGGACGGGCCCGGGTCGCTGCAGGGAGCCGCGACAGCACTAGCGGAGGCGCGGGCGGACCTCGAGAACGGCCACCGGCGCACCGGCCTCACCGAACGACTCGGCGTCCACTCGGCATTATTCGAGGCCGGCCAGGACGATGAGGGGAGGTTGCGGGCACGCAGCCTCACCGACTGGTCCGAGCGGCTGTTCCCTGACGCCGCACCCGACACCCGACTCGGCGCGTTGAACGATCTACTGGCCTGCCTGGATGCGGACTCAGACACCACCCGGCTGCGCATGCACCTGTTCTTCCGCAACCTCAACGGGCTCTGGGCATGCGCGGACCCTTCGTGCGAAGTCGCACCGAAGGCCCGGGGAGACGAGGAGCCGTCGGCGACGCGCCCGGTAGGCCGGATCTATGCCCAGCCCCGATACCGGTGCGATTGCGGAGCCCGGGTCCTAGAGCTGCTGTACTGCCAGACCTGTGGCGAGCTCTTCCTCGGCGGTTACCGCTCCCCTGGCGGTGACGAGCACACGCAATACCTAGTCTCCAGCGTCACTGACCTTGAGGAACTCCCGGAGCGCGCGACTCTCGCGCGCAATGCGGCCAGCTACACCATGTTCTGGCCGACTGCGGACACCAGCCAGAAGCCTCTGAGCACGAAGTGGAACCGCGGCCCCTATGAGATGGGGATGGCGCGACGCCAGTTGAACGTCCGCACCGGCGAACTCGCTGCTCCGGAACCTGGCAGCAGCGGTCATAACGGCTGGGCCTACTACATCAAGGCCGGCAGGACCGGCGAGCCGGCCAGGCTGCCCGCGTTTCCGAGCAAGTGCCCTCACTGTGGCGACGACCGTGAGCTGAAGCTGAACTGGCTCAAGCCAGAGGACCCGAAGCGAAACCGCTCTCCAATCCGCACGATGGGCACGGGTTTCGAAAAGGTCAACCAGCTGCTGTCCGACGTCCTCATGCGTGATCTCGGCGACGATCGAAAGCTAGTGGTCTTCTCCGACAGCCGCCAGGACGCGGCTCGCATCGCTGCAGGACTCGAGAAGTCGCACTACCAGGACCTCGTCCGTCAGCTCGTCGTCACCGTGCTCGACCGCCCGATCGACCTCAGCCCGCAGAAGGCGGCCGAGTACTGGTCGGACCCGGACGCCGGTGACGACGCCGTCGCAGCGTGGGAAGCGGTCGCTGCCGCCGACAAGGCGCTGGCCGAGGCGGTGCGACGGATGGGGATGGGCCGTCCCCGACCGGACGATCAACAGACCGTCGAGGATCGCCTTGCCGTACTCGGGAACCAAGGGCACACATTGGCTGAGCTGGCGAATCTCGTCGAACCGCTCCTGCTGTCGCTCGGAGTTCACCCAGGAGGGCCAGCCCCCAGCTTGCAGGCTGGCGGTAGGTGGACCGACCTCTACGACTGGACGACGGCACCGCCGACCGCCCGCCCCGTCAACCTGCTCGCCCCTGCGCAGCAAAACCTCTCGGAGCGGGTCCGGGGGTCACTACTCGAGGAGGTGCAACGGAGCGTCTTCTCTGGGACCGGCAGAGACGTCGAGGCCCTCGGTCTTGCCAAGGCTACGAGCCCTGTTGAGAGCGGTCCTCCGACGGGCTTGTCCGTGACGATCTTCCAGGAGGTCTGTGACAGCGTCGTGCGGCTCATGGGCCTGCGCCGTCTTTTCCCCGAACAGGAGCGGAACGGCCGCGATCAGCTCCCTCGCAATGCGCGGGCTTTCCTGCAGGCCATCGCTGAGGGCGACCGAAGCAGGACGGACGAGCTGACGCAGGCGGTCGCCCGCGCACTAGGGCTGGGTGACAAGCATCTGCTGGACAGCACCCGCGTGCGGCTTCGGCCACCCGGCGCTCTGCAATGGCGGTGCACCCGCTGCCGTCGTCGTCACCTACAGCCTTCCGCCGGGCGGTGCACGCAATGCCGCGCGGCTCTCGGCCCCGCTGAGGAGCGCCGCGCAGCGGGAGACGACACCAGCCTGGAAGCGAGCGACTACTACGCCTGGCTGGCCCGGGACGCGGGCGAGCCGTTTCCCCTCCGCGTCGAGGAACTGACCGGCCAGACCGACATGAATGACGGGCAGACGCGGCAGGCCAGATTCCAGGACGTGTTCCTCGACGAGGAGGTCCCGCAGACCAGCGGTATCGACGTCCTGAGCGTCACCACCACAATGGAAGCCGGAGTGGACATCGGCGGCCTTCGGGCAGTCGTGCTGGCGAACATGCCGCCGATGCGCTTCAACTATCAGCAGCGCGTCGGTCGGGCGGGGCGACGCAACGACAGGCTGTCCGTGGCGCTGACTGTCTGCCGGGGGACTCGCAGCCACGACGAGCACTACTTCGCCCATCCGGAGCAGATCACCGGTGATCTGCCGCCTGCACCGTATGTGGACGTTGCCCGAGAGGACATCCTGAAGCGGGCGCTGGCCGCTGAGTTCCTCCGGCTTGCCTTCGTCGCCGCCAAGGGCAACGTTCAAGGCTACGTCGGGGGCAGCAACGCACACGGCCAGTTCGGTGACGCCATCAGCTGGCCAACGGTGCAGCCGCACGTCTTGACCTGGCTGCGAGCCAGCAAGAACGAAGCGGAGCACATCGTCGATGTCCTGCTGCAGCGCGCCGCACCCAGCCTGCGAGAGCGCCGATCTGCTCTCCTGTCCTGGGCCCTGAACGACCTGCCCGCTGCGGTGGACCGCGTCGCTAGCCAGAGCACCGGCCACGCATCTCTTGCCCAGCGCCTGGCCGAGTCTGGCGAGCTGCCGATGTTCGGCTTCCCCACCCGCGAACGCACCCTGTACCAGGAGCGCCCACACGGGCGCGAGCCCGGAGGGACTGTCAGCCGCCAGCTCGACATCGCGATCAGCGAGTTCGCGCCGGGTAGCGAGATCGTCAAGGACAAGGCGGTCTACACGCCTGTCGGGCTCGTCGAGTACTCCCGCCGGGGGCAGCAATGGGCTCCCATCGCCGATCCGCGGGGCCCCATGACGAGAGTTGGGCTCTGCCGCGCTTGCGGTGCCGTCGACTCATCCGGGACGCCGACGGCCTGCCCAACCTGCAAGACGGTGGCCGCAGACGACGGGATCTACCGCGTCGCCGAGGTGTGCCAGCCCGCAGGCTTCAGGACCAGCTACCGGCCACCCGCGGACTACGACGGGACGTATGAGTTCACGCCGCGGGCTGGCCACGCACGGCTATCCCTGGAGAATGACGGCGTCCTCCAGCACGGCCAGCACCAGCGACTCGATCTGCGCTATGGCAAGGCTGACGTCTTGGTCGTAAATGACTCAGCCGGTGCTGACTTCCGGTTCGGCCGGGTCGGCGGAGAAGACGGTCTCCTCTCATTGGACCTCCTCGCCGACGACGACCGCCGCCGTGACCTGGACCTGCCAAAGCCGGGCGGAGACCACAGCTCCGTTGTACCGCTCGCGCTCGGCGCGTGGACCCGCACCGACGCGCTTCTGGTGGAGCTTCAGTCCCTGCCTCAGGGGCTCGATCTGAACCCGATGCGGACCTCGGCTCGCGCAGCCTGGCTGTCCTTCGGCTTCCTGCTACGCAATGCAGCCAGCAAGCAACTCGACGTCGGAGTCGGGGAGTTCAAGGTCGGCGTGTTCCCGCGGCCGGGTCGCCTTGGAGAGGGCGGCGTAAGCGGTGCCGCATTCCTCGCCGACAGCCTGGACAACGGCGCCGGCTATGCGACTCACCTAGGACAAGAACCGCTGGCACTGCTCGCCGCAGCACGTGAACTTGCGGACGAGTATCGCGATCATGCGGAGAGCGGCGATGGATGTGACAGCAGCTGCTACCGCTGCCTGCGCGATCACACCAACTCTGCTTATCACCCGCTGCTCGACTGGCGGCTGGCTTTGGACTTGCTAGATGCGGCCGAGGGACGACCCGTTGCCTTGGACCGTCAGGACACGCTCGCGGCGAGCCTCGCCCGGACGTTCGCCGCGAACTTCGGCGGCAGCGTTCACTATGCCGCTGATCTCCCGCTGATCGAAGACGGCTTCGGCGGCACACTGCTCGTCGTACACCCGCTAGAGAGCGTCAACGACAGCGCCCCCAGCCCGCGCGTGCAGGCGGCGCGCGACCGCCTCACCGGGATGGGCAAGCGGGTCTCCATGCCGACAACCACCTACGACCTTGTCCGTCGTCCCGGTGTTGTGTGGACACGTCTGGCTGCCATGTAGCCATCACTCACACGGCCGACTGCGGAGCCGTAGGGGGACGCCGAGCTGGTAATCAGTCCCGCGGACACCGCCTGCCCAGCCATCGGTCAGGCTGCCAACGCCACCCAGCCCGGCGTCCTTGAGGATCCGAACAACCGCTGGTCCGGCCAAGATGACGACCGGGTAGCCGTCCTCCCTGATCCCCTTGTCCGTCTGGCGCATGCCGTGTGGTCACGTGTCATGGCTGAATTACTCGAGCGTCAAAACTAGCCCGAGATTGACGAAGCGACCGAGTATGCGGCAAGTCGACCGGCTTCACTTGTGCCGCCATGACACCATGCCCGCGTGGCGCAACCAGATCCCACGGGTCAGCTTTGGTCGCTCGATGAGTACATCGTCGTGGCCGACCTCTATTTGAGGCGGGGGCACAGTTCGGGTGCTCGAGATCGTGCTGTGGAGGAGCTCGCCAGGCTAACGCGACGTACGACGGGCTCAATTAGCCGCCGGCTTGGTAATTACCAAGGGACATTGCATCCAGGAAGGGGGCTCAAGCCCGTCACCGGCGAGGCGCTCGCCGTCTTCAAGGCCATGGCGGCCGAGCCTCAGGTGCGCGAGCAGTTGACCGCTCAGGCCCGTGAGCGCCTGGAGGCTGGCCTGCCGTCTGGCGCCATGCAGATCCCCGCTACCGCGGCGACCCGGCTCGTAGACACGGAGCAGATGCGCATCACGGAGACGGAAGTGACCTATTCCGAGACCACGCGGACGGTTGTCCGGGCCGAGGCGCAGCTCGTAGACCGCTATTTGGCCTGGTTGACGAAAAAGGGGCGCGCCATGAGCAGCGTGCTTCTTCCCTCGGAGTCGGGCACTCTTCGAGTCGATCTCTTCGACCGCGCCCAGAATCTCCTCATCGAGGCGAAGGCTGGCAGTTCTCGCGAGTACATTCGATATGCGATCGGTCAGTTGATGGACTATCGCCGGCGAATCTCACCGCGTCCAAACCTCGCAGTCCTCCTGCCGGAGGCGCCCGCGCCGGACATGCTGGCGTTGCTCCGAGAGCTGCACATCTCCGTGATCTTTGAGGCCGATAGTCGATTTATGGATCCTACGTTCAAGCCCACCGGGTGATGCTGCGGCTCGCCCTCAGCAAGGACAGGCGGACCCGTCGTGTCGTCGGGCGTCACGTCAAGCCAGCGGCCCAGGAGCGGCACCTCGCCGCGGGTTGCGCCATTGCGCAGGCGGTTGACCCCGAGGTTGTCCAGGTCATCGTCATCGAGGTCGGGGGCTGTGTACTCGGCGCTCGGCGCGGTGGCGCTCCTCGGCGGATCGTCGTGGACGGTGCGTCGGGAATCCCGGCAACCGGTTCCCGCGGATGCACCGCACGGCGGCGATGTCGGAGAGCACGGTCGGCTCCCTGCCGAGGTGCTTGACGCCTACCGGCCTGCGCACCACCCGCTCGGCCAGCACAGACGGCTATGCGCGGACGTCACTCTGCCGGACGCGCCTGGCCCGAAGGCGCCCGGATCTGTCCGTCAGCGCCGCACGCTGGGAGCGCCCCGGTGTCCGACGGCGGGGCAAACAAGTCGCGCTGCGCGGCCCAGCCAATCATGGGTCAAGCGCAGGCCGCTCGGAGGGCGGCCAGGGCATCCGGACCGTAAAGGTCGGAAAGGTCTTCGGCTGCCCGGACGCCGGTCCCCACAGGAACGTGACCACGCGCTCTTTCACTCAGGGTGCGTGAGTGTGCGCCGGGGCAAGTCCGCTGACCCGGCTCTCCGGACACCACGTCCAGGAAGTGGGTCAGGCTGCCTCGTTCGCCGTGCGGCCTGACCGTCGATGTTGGAGAGCTCGAGTGGCTCGAGGAGCCTGAGCCGGGTGGACTGATTCGGGCCATCGACATGGCGACATGTCAGGTCAAAGGAGGTCCGTCACGCGGTGTCCGAGTGCCGACCTACGCCGTGCGTCAGGGCGCGCACCTCTTCGATCAGGCTTCGGTCGAACAACACGTGCCCACGGTCGAAGGTCTTCAGCGACACGCCTTGCCGCTCGTCGAGCCGGTCGGCGTACGAGACCTCGCGTTGGTGACAGGTCGGGCACTGGCGCATGACCACTAGCGGCGTCATGTCGATGAAGTCGTCGCCCACGTGCAGGTAGAACACGTCGTCCGCGAGCGGAGTGGCGCTGATGAACGTCGTCTGCTCGAAGTCGGGGTGATCACCCATCGTCCGCGACGCGTGTACCTGGAAGTCACCCTCGCTTCGCCGATATCGTGAGTTACTAGTGAGGATCCACGGGCACTCAGCCAAGAACCGTGCCTTCTCCATGGCACGCTCGTACACCGGCAGCACCATCTGCAGCCGGTCGGACGCCTCCAGTTCGTTCCGCGGCGCGGCCCCATGCGCCCACCGATTGCGCTCCTGCACCAGCTCGTTGAGGTCAGCGATGAGCCCGCTCCCGCCCTTACCGCGCTTGAGCGCCGCGCTCAGTCCGGCGACGGGCTGCGGATGTTGCGACATCGGGCCGCCGACAGATGCAAGTGCCTGGATCCAGTGGCCCTGAGAGGCGCCGCCGGTCACAATCGCCTCACCGAGGTCGGCCAGCTGCGGGGTCTTCACGTCGTACTCGCGCGCCCAGGTCGTCGCGACGACGCCCAACACCACAGTCAGTGCCTCGGCGCCCCGCAGCATCCCCTCGTAGACGTCCCGTAGAGTCGTCGCGCTCTGGACTGCCCGTACGGCCCGCGCCACGGGATAAGGCATGTCGGAGCGTGCCTTAGACAGCACCTCGCAGTTGCGCACAGCTTGCAAGTCCAGCGCGTCGATGGGTGTGACATCAGCTGGGGCTTTCGGCGGCTGAGCCGGTCCGGACGTCGCCGGCTGCGCGCGCCGGGCCGCGCGACCGGCCTCGGGGGCCGGCGGCACGGTCGACTGCTGTGCGCGGGCGGGCTCAGCCGGCCGGCTCGGAGGCGCCTCCGGTGGCACGGACGCCGGCCCCCTCCTGGCCTGCCACTCCGAACGTGGAGGCGGCGGAGGGGGTGCGGTGGAGGGACCCGGAGTCGGCACGGAAGGCGCCGGCCGGGGTGTCGCCGGGGCCGGAGACGGCACGGATTCGCTGCGCAGGCCATGGCTCGGGTTCGCGCCTCTTCGGACCTTGCGGTAGCGCGCCCGCCGGATCAGCAGGCGGATACAGGTCGGGAAAATCCCGAAGAGGACGCCGAAGACGACGGCCGCGAGTAAAGCGTCCAGCCACCGCGGCAGGGTGGTCGTCGACGTGCTGCCCTCGTCCGGAAAGGCGATGGCAATGCCAGCGAGGATCGTCCATCCGACGGTCCACCACACCAGCCAATCACGGTGTGGCGGGCTGTCATATAGACCGAGCACCGCGTTCATCTGCTTCGGCGGACGCCCACGATCGGGGTCCTGCAGGAAGCTCATCTCGGCACAGTAGGTCAGGTCCCTCCGAGTCTCCCGCCCGGTTCGCCATCAGGGGCCAAGTGGGGCGGTGCACGTCGAGGTCGAGGGCACATGGGGGCGCCGGAGAGCCATCGCTGAGCGCACCACGCCCACGGCTGTCGGCCCGACCAGCTGGACGGGTCAAACAGCCGGGTTGGACGATTCCGCGCCTTCCGGGTGGCCCAGTCCAGCGTCCCCGTGACGCAGCGCGTGGACGCTGTCACGAGACTTTGCGTGCCTCAAGCTCCGTCGAACTCTTGCCACGGCCGACCCCCCCGACCCTCCAGGGCTCGAGCCTCATGGCGCCGCTCGCCTTTCGTGTCCCTCGGAGAGCAACACACATGCCACCGCGTACAGCTGTCCATGCTCAACTGCCGTGCTCGGCGATCCCGACGTGGGAGCTTGTCCGACCGGCTCAATGCCGAGCGCCCGGCGCCCCGTGGCGAGGGGCACGCGGCGCTGGACCGGGATCCGGAGATCCACCGGCTGACCGGCCGCCTGCACACAGCCCGTGCCCAGCTATAGGTCCTGAGGAGTGGGCCCGTGACCCAAGTGGGTCACGGGCTCGGATGGGTGGCCGGCGAGGCTGTCTCACCGGGCCGTTCAAGCCGAGCGGCGTGACCCATTCATGACCCACGCAGCGGAAAACAGGGGTCACGAAAGGGTTGAACGGGCCGTACGGAGGCTTCTCCAGAGCTTCTCTGAAGAGCCTGACAGGCCGATTGACCTGCAGTTATGCATGGAGCGGGTGACCGGGATCGAACCGGCATGGCCAGCTTGGAAGGCTGGGGCTCTACCATTGAGCTACACCCGCGAGACCGAGCGAGAGAACGCGCCCCCTCGCCGTGAGGCGCCCCGCTGACCGAGGTCGGCCGGGCTCCCAGTCCGGGACGAGGGTAGCGCGCACCTGATCCGTGAGTCCTGACGGCACCTCATCGCGCCGGCGCGGTCGGACGTCGCCGAGAACGCAGCCCGCGTGGCAGGGTGACCGCCGACTCCGGACGGTCATCGACAGACGGGGGGAACCGGTGTCCCGTTCCCCGGCGGAGCCGGCCACGTCGCCAGGGGCCCGGGGCCGCGCGGCCTCGCCCGCGGACCGGAGACGGTCGCTGCCCTCGTCCCGGGACTTCCTGATCGGGCTCCTGGTCCAGGTCCTCGTCATCCGGTGGCTGTGGCCGGACCTGTTCGCCATCCCCGGCCTGCAGGCCTGGGCGACCATCTTCGTCGCGGTCTGCCTGCAGGCCCTGCCGTTCCTGGTCGTCGGGGTGCTGCTGTCCGCCGCCATCAGCGCCTTCGTCCCGCCGTCCTTCTTCCAGCGCGCCCTGCCGCGGCGGCCGGCGCTCGCGGTCCCGGTGGCCGGGTTGAGCGGCGCGGTGCTGCCCGGCTGCGAGTGCGCCTCCGTGCCGGTCGCCGGCAGCCTGGTGCGCCGCGGCGTCGCCCCTGCGGCGGCGCTGGCGTTCCTGCTGTCGGCCCCCGCCATCAACCCGGTCGTGCTGGTCGCCACCGCGGTCGCCTTCCCCGACGAGCCGCTCATGGCGGTCGCCCGCTTCGCCGCCTCCCTCGTCGTGGCCGTCGTCATGGGGTGGCTGTGGACCGCCTACGGGCGCGGGGAGTGGCTGCGGCTGCCGTCCCGCGCCGCCGGCCACGCAGGCGCCGGCCGCCTCGACACCTTCCGCACCGCCGCCCAGCACGACCTGCTGCACGCCGGCGGCTTCCTCGTCGTCGGCGGGATCACCGCGGCCACCCTCAACGTCGCCGTCCCCCGGGCGTGGCTGGAGTCGATCGGCGACTCCGCGGTGCTGTCGGTGCTGGTGCTGGCCGTCCTCGCCGTCGTCCTGGCCATCTGCTCGGAGGCCGACGCCTTCGTGGCCGCCAGCCTGACCTCCTTCAGCCTCACCTCCCGGCTGGTCTTCCTCGTCGTCGGGCCGGTCGTCGACGTCAAGCTCATCGCGCTGCAGTCGGGCACCTTCGGACGCCGGTTCGCCCTGCGGTTCGCACCCGTCACCTTCGCCGTCGCCGTCCTCTCGGCGCTCGCCGTCGCCTGGGTCGTCTGGTGAGGAGCCGCCCGTGGACCGGCTGACCCAGCTCTGGGTCCTCCTGCTGCTCGGTGGCGTCACCCTCGCCGTCGCGCTGGGCGACGCCCACCTCGCCTACGTCCGGCCCGGCTTCCGGCCGCTGCTCCTGGGCGCCGGCGCCGTCCTGCTCCTCCTCGGCCTGGCCGGCCTCCTCCGCGAGCGCTCTCCTGGAGGTGCGCACGGCCACGGCGCCCCCCGCGTGGCCTGGCTGCTGCTCCTCCCCGTCACGGTGGTCCTGCTCGTCGCCCCGCCCGCGCTGGGCTCCTTCACCGCGGCGCGGCAGGCCCTGCAGGTCGAGGCCGCGGCCGAACCCCCGGCCGCCGACATCGGACCGGACGACCCCGGCGAGCGGCACCGCACGATGGGCCTCCTCGACTACTCCCTGCACGCCCTCGCCGCCGACACCAGCGCGCTGAACGGCCGGCTGGTCCGCCTCACCGGGTTCGTGACCCCCCGCGACGGCGGCGGCTGGTACGTCTCGCGCATCGGCATCACGTGCTGCGCGGCCGACGCGGTGGCGGTCACCGTCGTGGTCGACGCCGGGCGCGGGGACCTCGCCGCCGACCAGTGGGTCGAGGTCGTCGGCTCCTGGGCGCCACCCCGGCCGCACCCGGTCGGCGGCCACCCCGAGGCGGTCATCGCGCCCCGCTCGGTGACCCCGGTCGAGGCGCCGGCCAACACCTACCAGGGCTGAGCGGGGCCGCCGTCCGGACGGCCCCGCCGCGGGGCGCGCCTAGACTCCCTGGGGCCACGGGGTGTGGCGCAGCTTGGTAGCGCACCCGCTTTGGGAGCGGGGGGCCGTGGGTTCAAATCCCGCCACCCCGACCATGTGATGTCGCAAGACATCCTGGACGCCCGGACCCACGTTCCGTGGGTTCGGGCGTCCGTCACTTCCGGGTGGGGCCGGGTGGTCGGCCGGTGGG